>NZ_QKWH01000009.1 GCF_003244315.1 Xylanimonas oleitrophica | reverse complement strand
GGAAGCTCAGCCCTACAGCGCCGATGGTACTGCCCTGGAGACGGGGTGGGAGAGTAGGACGCCGCCGGACACCCTTTGACGAAAGGCCCACCAGGATCCTGGTGGGCCTTTCGTGCGTCTGGGAGCAGGTTGCGCTGACGCGCAACATCACAGGTGCCGGCCGGAGCTGAACAAGCCGGGGGGCGGTGTGACGTGGGAGAATCTGCTGACCCGTGAACCCGAGAGGAACACCGTGAACGACTCGGCCCCTGACCAGGGCAAGGACCGCGACGGCGACCGCCGTGGCCGCCGCTCCGACGATGACCGCCGCAGCTCCCGCGCGCCGCGCGGGCAGGCCCGCAGCGACCGTGACCGATCGCCGGCGCGCGGGTCGTGGACGGGCGAGGGTGAGCGTCGCGGCCGGGGTGAAGGCCGCCCGTCGCAGGGGCGCGACTCGCGTCAGCGTCCTGGCGACCGCGCTCCCGCCGGCGACCGTGGCGAGCGTCGCGACGGTTTCCGGCGCGACGATCGTGCCGGCGCGGCTCGCGACGGTGGTTACCGGGCGTCGCGTCCGCGTGACGGCGAGGGCGCTGGGCGTGGTGGTTTCCGCCGTGACGAGAGCACGGGCTCCGGTCGTGAGGGTGGTTTCCGTCGCGAGGATCGTGCTGGCGGGGGTCGTGAGGGTGGTTTCCGTCGCGAGGATCGTGGTGACGGTGGTTACCGGGCGTCGCGTCAGCGGGACGGCGAGGGTGCCGAGCGTGGTGGTTTCCGCCGTGACGAGCGCGGTGCCGGTGACCGCCGTGGCGGCTTCCGCGGGTCGGACCGCGGAGGCGAGCGCCGAGGGTCCGCCCAGCGCCGCGACGACCAGGGTGCCCGTCGTGAGGGTGGGTTTCGTCGTGACGAGCGGGGGGGACCGCGTCGTGGCTCGGACCAGGACGCACGGCGTCCGGTCCGGACTGAGCGCGTCGACCGTCCGCGGGTGCCGGAGCCGGAGATCGCCGAGGACGTCTCGTTCCGGCAGCTCGACAAGGCGGCACGTGAGCGTCTACGGGGGTTGACGAAGGACAACGCGGAGCGGGTCGGCGAGCACCTCGTCATGGCGGGTCGCCTCCTCGACGTCGACCCGGAGCGCGCTTACGAGCATGCTCAGGCTGCGGTGCGCCGTGGCGGACGCATCGACGTCGTTCGTGAGGCTGCTGGCATCGCCGCGTACCGCACGGGTCGGTTCGCCGAGGCGCTGCGTGAGCTGCGCACGGTGCGCCGCCTCAACGGGTCGTCGGAGCACCTGCCGATCATGGCTGATGCCGAGCGCGGGCTCGGACGGCCGGAGCGTGCGATCGCCCTGGCCGCCACGCCCGAGGCCGACACCCTCGATGCGCTCGGTCAGGTGGAGCTGGCGCTCGTGGTCAGCGGTGCCCGCTCCGACCTGGGCGAGCACGATGCTGCGCTCTCGGTCCTCGACCGGATCCCCCCGCAGCAGGGTGACCTGGCGCTGCGAGTCGTGCAGGCGAGGGCCGCGGCTCTCGAGGCCGCAGGTCGCGCCGCAGAGGCTGAGGATCTCCTCGCGGGGCTGGACCCCGAGGATCTCGAGCGCGCGGCGGGCAATGCTGAGCCCGAGGAGGACGTGGTCGTCTACGACGTCTACGAGGAGCTCGACGAGCCAGGGACGGACGACCTCGAGGCACGTGGCGTGGAGGACGGCGAGCCGCTGGAGAGCAGCGCGGAGGACCCCGGGCTGGACGATGGCGGGTCTGGAGCCGTGGCCGGCGTTCCTGCCGACGACGCGGAGGCCCGCGACGAGCTGGCCGCCGCCCATGAGACGGGCCCCGGACCCGACGCCCTCGCCCAGACCGACGCGCAGACCGGCTCGCTGCCGAAGCCGGCCTCCGACGACCACGTGCAGGCGGCGAGCGACGAGGACGGCGTCCGGTGACAGCGGGTCTGCTGGGCAGCGAGCAGCCTCTGGCCGAGGCGTACGACCTCGCGCTGGTGGACCTGGACGGTGTCGCCTATCGCGGTCCGCTGCCGATCGAGCACGCGGCCCCGAGCCTGGTCGCGGCCCGTGGGGGCGGCCTGCGACTGGTGTTCGTGACGAACAATGCCTCTCGTGAGCCGGAGGACGTGGCCGGTCAGCTCACGGCCCTGGACATCCCGACGTCCGCCGACGAGGTGATGACGGCGGCGCAGGCGTGCGCTGCGTTGTTGCGGACGCGCCTCGAGCCGGGCGCGAAGGTGCTGGTCGTCGGGGGCAAGGGGCTGGTCACGGCGGTGGCCGCGGCCGGGTTCGACGTCGTGACGTCCGCGGACGACCGGCCTGACGCCGTGGCCCAGGGCTACTCGCCGGAGCTTGGCTGGGCCGACCTCGCGGAGGCTGCCTACGCGGTGGCCGGTGGTGCGTGGTACGTGGCGAGCAACCTCGACCGTTCGTTGCCGACGGCGCGAGGTTACGCACCTGGCAACGGGGCGCTCGTCGGAGCCGTGGTGGCGGCGACGGGCGTGGAGCCGGACAGCGCGGGCAAGCCGTCGCCGACGATGTACCGGCTCGCCGTGGAGCGGGCCGGCGCGGTGCGGCCGCTCGTGGTCGGTGACCGTCTCGACACTGACCTGGCAGGTGCCCGCTCGGGCGGCTACGCGGGCCTGCACGTGCTGACCGGTGTGAGCTCGGCCCGGGACGACGTCCTGGCGGCGCCCGGGGAGCGTCCGCACTTCATCGGGTCGGACCTGCGTTCTCTGCTGGAGCCGCACCCCGCCCCGGTGCGGGGGGCTGACGGCTGGTGGGAGTGCGGCGAGCGTGCGGCGCGCGTCGTGCAGGGCCGCCTGGAGGTCGACCGTCGAGGGACGATCGGCATCGATGTGGTCCGTGCGGCCTGTGCCGCTGCCTGGGCTGCGGTGGACGCCGGTGAGGCGCTGGACGCCTCGGCGGTGCCGGAGCTCGCCGCCTAGCGCGAGCGGTGTCGCACGGTGCCGCCGCAGGTGGGCGCCCTGTCGGTCCACTGTCTGCCCGCTGCCCGACCCCTGTGGGTGGCTGCGGGGCGGTGTCGGCGTCAGCCGGTAGCGTGGGTGCCGTGCTGCCACGGCCCGTAGGGGTGCTCACGGGCAGGTCGCGGCCCCGGGCGACGGGCCCGGAGCGAACAGGGACGGAGGATGCGATGACAGACGGTCACGGCGAGCAGCCGGTGGCTGAGCCCCTGTCGCACCTGGCTGTCGGTGCCGCCCTGGAGGGCCTCGACGGCTTGCCGCTCGACGAGCACGTGTCCCGATTCGAGGCGGTCCACGACCGGCTGCGTGCGCGTCTCGAGGCGGAGCCGCGCGACTCCGGCGCCGGGGGCGGTGCGTGAGCGGCGTGCGGGTGGACGCGGAGCTCGTGCGCCGTGGCCAGGCACGCTCGCGGCGCCACGCGGCAGAGCTGGTGGGTGCGGGCCGGGTGCGTGTGGGGGGTCGCGTGGTGACGAAGCCGTCCGTGACGGTGGCGGCGACCGACGACCTCGTGGTCGCCGCCGACCCCGGGGACGCGGGGTACGCCTCGCGGGCTGCGGTGAAGCTCGCTGGTGCGCTCGACGCGCTCGCGGCGGACGGGGCGGGACGCGCGCTGGCTGCGGCAGTGCCTGGCGCCTGGTGCCTGGACCTGGGGGCTTCGACGGGTGGGTTCACCGACGTGCTGCTGCGCCGTGGTGCACGGCACGTGGTGGCGCTCGACGTCGGGCACGACCAGCTGGTGCCGTGGTTGCGCGAGGACGAGCGGGTCACGGTCGTGGAGGGGTTCAACGTGCGCGACCTCGTGCCGGGCGACCTCGAGCGTGCACCGGACCTGCTCGTGGGAGACCTGTCCTTCATCTCGCTCACCCTCGTCGTGGGCCCCGCCGCTCGTGTGCTGCCGACCGGGGCGCCCGCGCTGCTGCTGGTCAAGCCCCAGTTCGAGGTGGGCCGTGAGCGGCTCGGCAGCGGCGGGGTGGTCCGCGACCCGGAGCTGCACGTGCGAGCGGTGGGGGCCGTCGTGGACGCTGCCGACCGTGTCGGTCTGGCCGCCCGGGCGGTGGTCCCCAGCCCGCTGCCCGGCCCGAGCGGCAACCGCGAGTACTTCGTGTGGTTCGAGCGGCGCCCAGACCTGCGTGGGGACGGTGGCGTGACCGGTGCGAGAGACGCGGCCGAGCCCGCGGTGCGGGCTGCCGTCGGCTGGGCTCCCGACGCCGCTGGTGCTCAGGTCCCGCCAGTGCTCGCAGTCCCCGCCACGACCGTCGTCCCCGGAGGAGCACAGTGACCCGCAGAGTCCTGATCGTCACGCACGGCGGTCGCCCTGAGGCCGTGGTGGCCTTGCGCGAGGCCGTGCGGGAGCTGCACGCGGCCGGCTTCGAGGTGGCCCTGCACGACGACGACCTCGCCGAGTCGTTCGGTGACCAGATGGTCGCGGCGCGGCTGCGCGAGGGCGTGGCCGAGTCCGAGGTGGTGATGGTGCTCGGCGGGGACGGCACGATCTTGCGTGCGGCGGAGCTGACGCACGGGACGCAGGTGCCTCTGCTGGGTGTGAACCTCGGTCACGTCGGCTTCCTGGCGGAGTCGGAGCGGGAGGACCTGCGTGCGGCGGTCCAGCGGCTGGCGGAGCAGGACTACGTCGTCGAGGAGCGCACCGTGGCTGCGGTGAGCGTCCAGCGGCCGGGGGAGCCGACCCCGTTGACGGGGTGGGCGCTCAACGAGGCCACGATCGAGAAGGCGCAGCGCCAGCGGATGGTGGAGATCGGTATCGAGGTGGACGGTCGTGCGTTGTCGAGCTTCGGCTGTGATGGCGTGATCCTCTCGACCGCGACGGGCTCGACGGCCCATGCGTTCTCGGCCGGTGGCCCGGTGATGTGGCCGGACGTCGACGGCGTGCTGCTGGTGCCGCTCTCGGCCCACGCGCTGTTCGCGCGACCGCTGGTGATCGGCCCGACGTCGTCGTACCGGATCACGGTGCTGGACCGCTCTCCGGTGCCGGCGGTGCTCACCTGTGACGGTCGGCGCACGATCGACCTGCCGGTGGGGTCGACGGTGGAGGTGCGCCGGGGCGAGCACCCGCTGCGGTTCGCGCGGATGTCGACGGCGCCGTTCACCGACAGGCTCGTGTCCAAGTTCTCGTTACCGGTGGTCGGCTGGCGCGAGGCCGCCGACGACGCGGCCGCTGCCCGTGCCCGTGAGGCGGCGCTGACGGACGCGACGACCGACGACCCGTACGGGGGGCCCACGACGGACGACCCCGACGCCGACGTCAGGAGGGTGTGACGTGCTCGAGGAGATCGCGATCGAGAACCTCGGGGTGATCCGCGAGGCGCGAGTCACCCTGTCCCGGGGGCTGACCGTCATCACCGGTGAGACCGGTGCGGGCAAGACCATGGTGCTGACGGGCCTCGGCCTGCTCATGGGGGGCAAGGCCGACCCCGGGGTGGTGCGTCCGGGGGCGTCGAGCGCTGCCGTCGAGGGCCGGTGGCAGGTGGCGGGACGCTCCGCCGTGGCGGAGCGGGTCGAGGAGGCGGGCGGCTCGGTCGACGACGACGGCACCGTCGTCGTGCTGCGCACCGTGGCTGCCGGGCGCTCACGGGCCCACCTCGGCGGGCGGAGCGTGCCGCAGGGCGTGCTGGCGGAGATCGCCGACGAGCTCGCCACCGTGCACGGGCAGGCGGACCAGCTGCGGCTGCGCACCGCCTCCAAGCAGCGCGAGGCGCTCGACGCGTTCGCGGGGCCGGCGCACCTGGAGCTGTTGGGTGCCTACCGCGCGGCGTGGTCCGAGCGGACGGCTCTCGAGGCCGAGATCGCGGACCTGACCGCGCGAGCCGCCGAGCGCGCCCGGGAGGCGGAGCTGCTGCGGCTGGGGCTCGCGGAGGTCGAGCGGGTGGACCCTCGGCCGGGGGAGGACGCCGAGCTGCAGGCGCTGGTGGCGCGGCTGGGCAACGTGGAGGCTCTGCGCGTGGCGGCGACCGAGGCGCACGAGGCGCTGGCGGGCGAGCCGCTCGGCAGCGACGAGACGGTGTCCGCGGTCGAGCAGGTCACCCGGGCGCGCAGGGCACTGGAGTCGGCAGCGGCGGACGACCCGGCGCTGGGCGGTCTGGCGACGCGCGTGGCCGAGGCCGGCTACCTCCTCGCGGACGTGGCGACAGAGCTGTCGGCGTACGTGGACGACCTGCAGGCCGACCCGGGTGGTCTGGAGGTGGCCCACGCGCGTCTGGCGGAGCTGACCACGCTGACGCGTACGTACGGCGAGACGGTCGACGACGTCCTGCGGTGGGCGTCGGACGCCGGTCTGCGCCTCCTCGACCTCGACGACGGCGGGGAGCGGCTGCGGGGCATGACGGAGCGCACGGAGCAGCTCGACGAGGAGATCGTGCGGCTCGGTGGTGAGGTCACGGCGGGCCGCAGGGCCGCCGGGGCGCGCCTGGCGGAGGCCGTCACGGGCGAGCTGGCCGGCCTCGCCATGGGTGGTGCGCGGCTCGAGGTCGATGTCGAGGACTCCGAGCCGGGTCCGTGGGGCGCCGATCAGGTGACGTTCGCGCTGGTGCCGCACCCGGGCGCGCCTGCCCGCCCGTTGGGCAAGGGGGCCTCGGGCGGTGAGCTGAGCCGCGTGATGCTCGCGCTCGAGGTGGCGCTGGCCACCGCGGCGACGGAGCGCGCCGACGACGGGAAGGGGGCTGGGCTGCCGACGTTCGTGTTCGACGAGGTCGACGCGGGCGTGGGCGGCCGTGCTGCCGTCGAGGTGGGGCGTCGGCTCGCCGTCCTGGCACGCAGCACGCAGGTGATCGTGGTCACGCACCTGGCGCAGGTGGCGGCGTTCGCCGACGCGCACCTGGTGGTGACCAAGTCCGCAGGTGACGAGGGCACCGTCACGGGTGTGCGCGAGGTCACGGACGACGAGCGTGTCCGCGAGCTGGCGCGCATGCTCTCGGGTCAGGAGGACAGCGAGGCCGCCAGGACCCATGCTCTGGAGCTGCTCGAGTCTTCCACCGTGGGACGATGAGCGCGATGAGATCGATCCTTCGCCGGTCAGCGGGCCAGCCGGGCCAGTCGCACGACGACGCCGGGGCCTCGCTCACGCGCGGCCCCGCCCGGGTGGGGCGCCGCACCAAGGACCTGACCAAGCGGCTCGCTCCGGGCGACGTCGCCGTCATCGACCACGTGGACATCGACCGGGTCGCCGCCGAGGCGCTCGTGGCGGCACAGCCGGCTGCGGTGCTCAACGCTGCCCGTTCGACGTCGGGTCGCTACCCGAACGCGGGCCCGCGCATCCTGCTCGACGCGGGCATCGTGCTGGTCGACGACCTCGGTGCCGGGGTCATGGCGGTGTCGGACGGCGCGGTGGTCGCGATCGACGGCGGGCGGGTCACCGTCGACGGCGAGACCGTCGCCGAGGGTGCGCGGCAGACCGAGTCCACCGTCGAGGCGAACCTCGCCGCGGCGCGGGAGGGCCTGTCGACGGAGATCGAGCGGTTCGCCGAGAACACGATGTCCTACCTGCGCCGGGAGCGTGAGCTGCTGCTCGACGGCGTCGGCGTCCCGGACGTGCGCACCGAGTTCGAGGGGCGTCACGTGCTGATCGTGGTGCGCGGCTACCACTATCGCGAGGACCTCGCGATGCTGCGGCCGTACATCAAGGAGAACCGGCCGGTGCTGGTGGGCGTGGACGGCGGTGCCGACGCCATCCTGGACGCGGGCCTGCGGCTGGACATGATCGTGGGCGACATGGACTCCGTCTCGGACAAGGCGCTCGCCTCCGGTGCGGAGGTGGTGGTGCACGCCTACCGGGACGGCAACGCACCGGGCCTGGAGCGTGTCCGGGCGCTCGGCGTGGACCCGGTCGTGTTCCCAGCGACCGGCACCAGCGAGGACATCGCCATGCTGCTCGCGGACGACAAGGGCGCCGAGCTCATCGTCGCGGTCGGTACGCACGCCACGCTGGTCGAGTTCCTCGACAAGGGACGCGCCGGCATGGCGAGCACGTTCCTGACACGGCTGCGCGTGGGCGGCAAGCTGGTGGACGCCAAGGGTGTCTCGCGCCTCTACCGCACCCGCATCTCGAACCTCCAGCTGACGCTGCTGTCGCTGGCCGGCCTCGCCGCGGTGGTGGCGGCCATGTGGTCGACCTCCGTGGGACGCACGCTGTTCGGCATCACCGGTGCCCGGCTGGACGACCTGGTGTCCTGGATGGGTAGCCTCTTCGGCGGCTGATCGCCGGGCCGCGTCCGCTGCGGCCGGCCGACCTCCACCGTCTCCGCACCGCCCGTCCCCGGACGGCACCGATCGAAGGAACTCCTGCACACCGTGATCGACTTCCGCTACCACCTCGTCTCGCTGATCTCGGTGTTCCTCGCGCTCGCCGTCGGCATCATCCTGGGGGCGGGCCCGCTGCAGGGAGCGATCGGCGACCAGCTCACCGACCAGGTCGACGCGCTGCGCACCGAGCGCAACGACCTGCGGGACGAGCTCTCGGCGACGCAGGTGGAGGCCGAGCGCCGTCTCGAGTTCTTGCAGGCCGCCGGCCCGCAGCTGGTCGCCGGCACGCTCGAGGGCAGCCGGGTCGCCGTGGTCGACCTCGACGACGTGGCCGGTGACGTCCAGCAGGGTGTGCGCGACCAGGTCGAGGCGGCGGGCGGCACCGTGACGCTCGGCGCCGTGCTCCTGCCGGCATGGACGGACACCGAGCACGCCGGGTTCCGCGACACCATCGCTGGTGGTCTGCGCGAGCGTCTCGCGGAGGCTGCGCCCGACCTGCCGGAGGACGCCAGCACCGAGCAGACCCTCGCGGCGGCGCTCGCGGTCGCTCTGACGGGTGCGGAGGCGCCGGGCGTCCGGAGCCAGGACGCGATCGCTCTGGAGCAGCAGCTCGTGCAGGCCAACCTCGTCGACGTGCGCGAGGAGCAGGGTCAGCCTGCTGACGCCGTGCTGCTGATGTCGGGCGTCACCGCGGTGGCCGAGCCCGGCGAGACGCCGGAGCCGGAGGCGACCCCCGAGGCGGACGCCGTGTCCTCGATGGTGGCCCTGGCGCAGAGCGCTCGTCTCGTGGCCCCCGCAGTGGTGCTGGCCGGCCCGACCCCGACGTCGGACGACGTGCTCTCGGCGCTGCGCGCCGAGGCGGACGCGGCTCGCGAGGTGAGCACCGTCAGCGGGATCGAGACCCCTGTGGGCCGCTTCGTGGTGCCGCTGGCCCTGGCCGCGCAGCTCGGGGGGCAGGTGGGGCAGTACGGCTTCGAGGACGGCACGACGCCGCTGCCTCTGCTGCCGCGCCCGCTGCCCGCCCCGGCGGGAGCGGACGGTGCCGCTGCCGAGGGTGCGGAGCAGCCCGGGGAGACCACGGAGGTCTCGGCTGACGTCGCGACCGACGGCGGCGAGGGTGCGACGGAGGGTGAGGGCTGATGAGCCTCGGCAGGCTGCTCGCCTCCGGCGTGGTGGGGGCGGGCGTGACCGCGGCCGTCCGAGCGGGCCTCGGCAGCGGTGCCCTGGTCGGTGGGGTGCGCGAGGGGGCGGCACCCTGGACGCGGACCAACCACCGTGGTGAACCCGTCAGTCTCCTCGAGGGGCCTGCGGTCGCCGCCGGGCTGGTGGCTGGCGCCGTCGCCGGGGGCTCGGGGCGAGGTCGTGCTGCCGCGGTGGTCGCCACCGCCGGCGCGGGTGCGCTGGGCCTGGTCGACGACCTGGCGGAGGACACCTCGACGCGGACCAAGGGGCTGCGCGGGCACCTCGGCGCTCTTGCCGAGGGGCGGCTGACGACCGGTGGGCTCAAGGTGCTGGGCATCGGCGCGACGTCGCTGGCGGCCGCCGCGGTGGGGACCCGTCGCACTGCGGGCGCTGGGCGGTGGGTGGCTGACGTCGCGGTCAACGGGGCGCTGATCGCGGGGACGGCGAACCTCGTCAACCTCCTCGACCTGCGGCCGGGGCGTGCGCTCAAGGCGTCTGCCCTGCTCGTGTCGCTGCCTGCGGGCGGGCCGGGCGCGGCGGCGGGCACCGGTGCGGTGCTCGGTGCCGGAGCGGCGGCGTGGAGTGGCGACCTCGGTGAGCGCGACATGCTCGGTGACGGTGGCGCGAACGCGCTCGGAGCCCTGGTGGGCACCCGGCTGGCGCTGGGGCTGCCGCGCCCGCTGCGCGTGGCGGCGCTCGCTGGCGTCGTCGGGCTGACGCTGGCGAGCGAGAAGGTCAGCTTCTCGGCGGTCATCGACCGCACGCCGTGGCTGCGGACGATCGACGCCCTGGGCCGCAGGTGACGTCGGAGCCGGTGCGGTCGCGCCCGAGCCGGTGGCAGACGCTGGCCGGCGCGGCCCTCCTCATCACGGCGGTCACGCTCGCCTCCCGCCTCGTCGGGTTCGGACGTTGGCTCGCTCAGGCGCAGTTCTTGGGCACGGGGGGCGTCGACGCGCCGTTCAACTCCGCCAACCTCCTGCCCAACGTGCTGTTCGAGGTCGCTGCCGGGGGAGCGCTCGCCGGGGCCGTCGTGCCGCTGCTGGCTGGTCCGTTGAGCCGAGCGGCAGGTTCTGGTGCCGACGCGCACGAGGCGCGCGCGGCGGCCTCTCGGTCGGCCTCGGCCCTCCTGTCCTGGGCGCTCGTGGTGCTCCTGCCGCTGGGTGTGCTGACGGCGGCGCTGGCACGACCGATCGTGTCGTCGCTGGGGCTGGGCGACCCGGTCCTGGACGACGCGGCCACGTTCTTCCTGCGGGTCTTCGCGGTGCAGATCCCGGTGTACGGGGTGGCCGTGGTGCTCGGGGGCATCCTCCAGGCGCACAAGCGGTTCTTCTGGCAGGCGTTCGCGCCGCTCGTCTCGAGCGTGGTGGTCATCGGCGTCTACGCCGTGTTCGGGGTGCTGGCGCAGGGCCAGCAGCAGCAGGTGGCAGCGCTGCCCCCGCGGGCGCTCGAGTGGCTCGCCTGGGGTACCACCCTGGGGGTCGGCTTCCTCGCGCTGCCCTTGCTGGTGCCGGTGCGTCGTACGGGGCTCCGGCTGCGGCCCACGCTGCGGTTCCCGGCGGGTGAGGGGAGGCGCGCGGCGGCCCTGGCCTTCGCCGGCGTGGGCGCCCTGGTCGCGCAGCAGCTGTCGGCCCTCGTCGTCATGAAGGCGGCCAACGCGGCAGGCGGTCCAGGTGCCTTCACCGTGTACCTCTACGTGCAGCAGGTGTACCTGCTGCCGTACGCGGTGCTCGCCTTCCCGATCGCGACGAGCGCGTTCCCACACTTCGCCGAGCATGCGGCGGCGGGTCGCCGGGAGGAGCTCGGGGCCCTGGTGTCGCGCACCTCGCGGTCCCTCCTGCTGGCGGTGGGCGCCGGTGTGGCGGCCCTCCTGGCGGCTGCGCCGTTCGTGCAGCTCGTCTTCGACCTGGTCGCGCGCGGCGGTGGTGCTGCGGGCATGGCCGCAGGGCTGACGTGGATGGCGCCGGGGCTCGTGGGCTATGCGCTGATCCTGCACCTGTCCCGGGCGCTGTACGTGGTCGACGCCGGCCGGCCCGCCGTCGTCGCGACGGCGGCAGGCTGGCTCGTCGTCGCCGCGGGCGCTGCGAGCGTGCCGGCCGTGGCGCCCGTGCTCGCGGGTGGCGACGACCCGTCGTGGGCGCTCGTGCTGACGCTGCTCGGCGCGTCCACCACGGTGGGCATGGCGGTTGCCGGGGCGGGGCTCCTGGTCGCCGTCCGACGCCGAGTCGGGGCCGCAGCGCTGCGCGGCGTGCCCCTGACGCTGGCCGTGGTCGCGGCGGGTGCCGCCGCCGGTGCGGTGCTCGCGCGCGTGCTGCTGGCCCCGGCTGTCGCCACGCACCCGGGGGCCGGTGGCGCGCGCGACTTCGACCCCGGGGAGCTCTTCGGGAGCGTGGCGCTCGGTGCTCTGGCCGGGGTGCTGGCGGCCGCCGTGGTGTGCCTGGTGGCGCTGGTGGATCCCGTCCTGCGTGGCCGGCTGACCGCGGCGGTGCGTGCGCTGAGGGCGCGCGCCCGGCGCTGAGCGGGCGACGCGCGACACCCGCCGGCGTGCCCGTTCGCGGAGCGACGTCCTGGCGGCCACACTGGCCACGAACATGTCCGCCGCCACCGGGCGGCCACCGTGCGGTACGTGCCGCGTCGCACACGCGTCGCGGGGCGTGGGACGGGAGCCGTCGGATAGGATGGAGTTCCGTGGCAGATCACCTGAACCGACTCCAGACCCGCTCCTCCGGCCGCTCGGGTGCCTCGCACACGACGCGCCACATCTTCGTGACGGGCGGTGTGGCCTCGTCTCTCGGCAAGGGTCTGACTGCCTCCTCCCTCGGTCGCCTGCTGCGTTCTCGCGGCCTGCGCGTCACCATGCAGAAGCTCGACCCGTACCTCAACGTGGACCCGGGCACCATGAACCCGTTCCAGCACGGTGAGGTCTTCGTGACCGAGGACGGCGCCGAGACCGACCTCGACATCGGCCACTACGAGCGCTTCCTCGACGTCGAGCTGCCTGCGTCGTCGAACGTCACCACCGGCCAGGTGTACTCCCGCGTGATCGCCAAGGAGCGCCGCGGCGAGTACCTGGGAGACACGGTGCAGGTGATCCCGCACATCACCGACGAGATCAAGGCGCGCATGCGCGCCCAGGCCGGCACCGACGTCGACGTGATCATCACCGAGATCGGCGGCACGGTGGGCGACATCGAGTCGCAGCCGTTCCTCGAGGCCGCCCGGCAGGTGCGCCACGAGCTCGGCCGTGACGACTGCTTCTTCCTGCACGTGTCGCTGGTGCCCTACATCGGCCCGTCGGGCGAGCTCAAGACCAAGCCGACGCAGCACTCCGTGGCCGCGCTGCGCAGCATCGGCATCCAGCCTGACGCGATCGTGCTCCGCTCGGACCGCGTGGTCCCGGACTCGATCAAGCGCAAGATCGCGCTGATGTGCGACGTCGACAACGAGGCCGTCGTCAACGCGGCCGACGCGCCGAGCATCTACGACATCCCGCGCGTGCTGCACGCCGAGGGCCTGGACGCCTACGTCGTGCGCCGTCTGGACCTGCCGTTCCACGACGTCGACTGGGACGGCTGGAGCACGCTGCTGCAGCGGGTGCACGAGCCGGAGCACAACGTCGAGGTCGCCCTGGTGGGCAAGTACATCGACCTGCCCGACGCGTACCTGTCGGTCACGGAGGCGCTGCGTGCCGGCGGGTTCGCGAACGACGCGAAGGTCTCCATCCGCTGGGTCGCGGCGGACGACTGCCAGACGCCCGAGGGTGCGCAGGCCTCGCTCGAGGGTGCGGACGCGATCCTCGTGCCCGGCGGCTTCGGGGTCCGCGGCATCGACGGCAAGGTCGGTGCGCTGCGCTGGGCCCGCGAGAACCTGGTGCCGACGCTCGGCATCTGCCTGGGCCTGCAGTCGATGGTGATCGAGTACGCCCGCAACGTGCTCGGCTACACCGACGCGTCGTCCACGGAGTTCGACCCGGCCTCCGAGCACCCGGTGATCGCCACGATGGCCGAGCAGCTCGCCATCGTCGACGGCCAGGGCGACCTGGGCGGCACGATGCGCCTGGGGGCGTACGAGGCCGCGCTTGCGCCCGGCTCGGTGGTCGCCAAGACGTACGGCACCGAGCGTGTGACGGAGCGTCACCGGCACCGCTACGAGGTGAACAACACCTACCGCCAGGAGCTGGAGGAGGCGGGGCTGCGCATCTCGGGCACGTCGCCGGACGCGAAGCTCGTCGAGTTCGTGGAGCTGCCCGCCGAGACGCACCCGTACTACGTCTCGACGCAGGCGCACCCGGAGTTCAAGTCGCGCCCGACGCGCTCGCACCCGCTGTTCAGCGGTCTGGTCGCGGCGGCGCTGGAGCGGCAGAGCGCGTGACCGAGCGCCTCGAGGACGTCGTCGCGCCGCGCCCGGTGGTGCGGCGCGACGACGTGTTCTCCGGGCGCATCTTCGACGTGGTGCGCGACTCGGTGGACCTGGGCGGCGGTGGTGAGGCCGGCGAGGGCGACCAGGCCGGGACGGTGACGCGCGAGTACGTCGACCACCCGGGCGCTGTGGCGGTCGTGGCGCTCGACGCCGAGGACCGTGTCGCGCTGGTGGACCAGTACCGCCATCCGGTGCGGTCGGTGCTGTGGGAGGTGCCCGCTGGCCTGCTCGACGTCGAGGGCGAGCCTGCCCACGTGGGCGCGGCGCGCGAGCTGGCCGAGGAGGCCGACCTCGTCGCGCAGCGGTGGGACGTGCTGGCCGACTTCCTGACCTCTCCAGGCGGCAGCAACGAGGCGCTGCGCGTCTATCTCGCCCGGGAGCTCTCTCCGGTGCCCGTGGGGGAACGTCACGTGCGGACGGACGAGGAGGCTGCCATGCAGGTGCGCTGGGTGCCGCTGGACGACGCGGTGGCCGCCGTGCTGGACGGTTCGTTGCACAACCCGTCGACGGTGGTGGGGGTGCTCGCCGCGCACGCGAGCCGCGCCGGCGGCTGGGCCTCGTTGCGCCCCGTGGACGCCCCGTGGCCGTACCGTCGCGGCACCCTGCCGTCCTGACCTTCCCTCCTCGCGCCGCGCGTCCCGGCGATCCCCTGGCGGGCTCCGGGCGGCGCGGTCAGGTGCGGGTGCGCAGCCGCAGGACGGCGTTGGCGGTGGCCCAGACGAGCAGGCCGGCACCGAGCATGTGGATGCCCACCAGCAACGCGGGGAGGCCGAGGAAGTGCTGCGTGTAGCCGATCACGCCCTGGGCCAGCGTGGTGACCAGGAGCAGCCAGGCGCCGCGCCGGGCGGCGGCCGTCGTCGTGCCGGCCCGGGCACGGTGCAGCAGCACCAGCAGCACGACGAGCGCGATGGTGAAGAGCCACACCGAGGCGGCGTGCGCGCGTGTGATCGCCAGCGGGTCGAGGGCGAAGCGGTAGCCCACCTCGGTGTCGCCTGAGTGGGGCCCGGACCCGGTGACGAGCACGCCGAGCGTGATGACGGGGACCAGGAGGAGCGCCAGCACGGTGCCGGTGAGGCTGACGGCGCGCGAGCCCACGGGCGCGGGACCGCCGTCGCCCTCGCCGTGGCGGTGCAGGAGGTAGGACGACATCCACACGAGGCCGGCGGACACCCCGAAGTGCAGGGACACCCAGCCGGGGTGCAGGTGCAGCAGCACCACGACACCACCGATGACGGCTTGGGCGAGCACGCCGAGCAGGGGCACGAGCCCCAGACGGCGGTAGGCGACCGACCGGGTGCGGTCCGTCCAGACCAGCAGGAGCACGGCGACGCCGATGACCGTCAGCACGCCGGTGAGGGTCCGGTTGCCGAACTCGATGTACGGGTGGATCGAGGACGCCTCGTGGAACGCCGGGGTGAACCGGCCCGGCTCGCAGGCGGGCCAGGTGGAGCAGCCGAGCCCCGAGCCCGTCAGACGCACGGCGCCGCCGGTGACGATGATGCCGATCTGGGCGATGACGTTGGCGATCAGCACCGGCCGGGTGAATCGGCGCAGGGGGGCCAGGCGGTCGGCGCGCTCACGCGCGGGGACGGTGGTGGCGGTCACGTCACCCACGGTAGTGCCCGACGGCGCCAGGCCCGGCCGTGAGGCGTGTGACGTTGGTCGGTTCAGTGCCAGCGGAAGAGGCGTGCGGCGCCCCAGCCGAACGCGGCCGTCCAGCCGAGCAGCACGACGACGGAGAAGGCGGGGACCCCGTGGCCCAGGAGCGCCCCCCGCATGGCCTCGCCGAGCGCGCCGGACGGCAGGAGCACGGCCAGGTGGGCCAGGGGGCCGGCGAGCCGGCCGGCGGGCACGAGGATCCCGCCGCCGACCACGAGCAGCACGAGCACCAGGTTGGCGACGGCGAGCACCCCCTCGGCGCGCAGCACCCCGGCGAGCAGCAGGGCCAGCGACGTGAAGGCGGCGGTGCCGAGCAGCGCGGCGCCGAGCGCGGCCGGCACGCCGGCGACGTCGGGGCGCCACCCCATCGCCAGGGCGACGCCGGCGATGACCACGATCTGCACGACCTCGACAGCGAGCACCCCGAGCACCTTGCCGGCGAGCAGCCCGCCTCGGCCGAGCGGCGTGGTGGCCAACAGGCGCAGCACGCCGTTGCGCCGGTCGAACGCGGTGGCGATGGCCTGGGAGGTGAACGCCGTCGACATGACGGCGAGGGCCAGGACGCCCGGGGTGACGAAGTCGACGCGGGTGGCGCCCTCGGTGTCGAGGGACACGACGTGGGTCTGGACGAGCCCGACCAGGAGGATCACCGGCAGGGCCACGGTGACCAGGAGCTGCTCGCCGTTGCGCAGGATCATCCGAGTCTCGAAGGCGGCCTGCGCGGCGACACGACGCCAGGCGGGGGCGGCTCCGCTCGGGTGGGGCGTGGTGGGTGCTGGGGTGCTCGTCACCGCAGGTGCCTCCCGGTCAGGTCGAGGAAGACGTCCTCGAGCGTGCGCCGCCCCACGGTGAGGGAGGAGACGAGGGCGTCGCGGTCGGCGAGCCACGCGGTCAGGGCTGCGACGGCGGCCGGGTCGGCCGGGCCCGTGACGACGTAGGAGCCGGGACGGGGTTCCGCGACGGTCCAGCGGGGGCCGGTGCCGGCTCCGGCGGCACCGAGCGCGGAGGAGAGGCCGTCCAGCGGGAGGCCGGCCGGGGCCTCGAAGCGGACGGAGGTCTCGCCGTCGGGCGTACCGCTGCTCGCGAGCAGGTCGGGCACCGTGCCGGAGGCGATCACGGAGCCGTGGTCGACGACGTGCACGACGTCGGCGAGCTGCTCGGCCTCGTCCATGAGGTGGGTGGTGAGCACGATGGCGACGCCGTCGGCCCGCAGCTCGTGGACGAGCTCCCACACCGCCAGGCGGCTCTGGGGGTCCATGCCGGCGCTGGGCTCGTCGAGGAAGACGACCTCGGGGCGCCCGACGACGGCGGCCGCGAGCGCGAGGCGCTGGCGCTGGCCGCCGGAGAGGCGCCGCACCGTGGTGCGGGCGAAGGAGGCGAGCCCGAGGCGCTCGACCAGCTCGGCGACGTCGCGCGGGCGGGCGTACATGGCGGCGACGTGACGGAGCATCTCGACGGCGCGCACTCCGGTGGGCAGGCCGCCGTCCTGCAGCATGACGCCCACCCGGGGGCGCAGGGCGGCCGCGTCGGTGCGGGGGTCGAGGCCAAGGACGTGCACGGTGCCCTCGTCGGGGGCGCGGAGCCCCTCGCAGCACTCGATGGTGGTGGTCTTGCCGGCGCCGTTGGGGCCGAGCACCGCGGTGACCTGGCCGGGGGCGGCCTCGAGGCTCAGGCCGTCGACGACGGCGCGGTCGCCGTAGCGCTTGACGAGCCCGCGCACGACGACGGCGGCGCCGGGCAGCGCGGGGGAGGAGGGCACCGGAAGAGTCTACGAGTGAGGTAGACCTTGCTTGACATCCTGGATTACGCAACAAGGATGTTCTGTATATCGACGACGACGGCGAGGGTCCGTGCTGCCCGCGGACGCACGCGCCGCACCGTCAGCACGAGGCAACCACGAGGGTCGCGGCGCCGTCGGCGTCCGGCCCGCACGCAGCCGCACGACCACCAGGACCACGAGGACGGGAGGAGCACACCGTGACGACCACCACGCCCGGCACGACCCCCGTGCCCGTGGACGCGAGCGAGTCGACCACCCGCCGCCGGGTGCTCGAGCTGGTCGCCTCGAGCGGCCCCGTCACGGCCGCCGACCTGGCCAGCCAGCTCGGCCTGACGTCGGCGGGCGTGCGCCGGCACCTGGCTCTGCTCGAGGAGGAGGGCAAGATCGCCGTCCACGCCTCGCGCACCCCCGGCCGCGCCAGGCGCGGCCGGCCCGCTCGCAGCTACGTGGTCACGTCCGGTGGGCAGTCCGAGCTCCTCGGCGGCTACTCGGAGATCGCCGTCCAGGCGCTGCGCCACCTGCGGGCCGCCGGCGGATCGGCGGCCGTGGCGGCCTTCGCCGCCGAGCGGTACGACGACGTCGTGCAGCGCTACCTGCCCCGCCTGACCGCCGTCGACCCGGCCGACCGGGCCGAGCAGCTGGCGGCCCTCCTGGCTGCCGACGGGTACGCCGCCTCCGTGCGGCCCGGCCCGGCCACCACGCTCGTCCCCACCGCCCAGCTGTGCCAGGGTCACTGCCCGGTGCAGCACGTCGCCGAGGAGTTCGGGGAGCTCTGCGAGGCGGAGACCCGCGCGTTCTCCGAGCTGCTCGGCACCCACGTCCAACGTCTGGCCACGATCGCCGGCGGCGCGCACGCCTGCGTGACGAACCTGCCCCTGCGCGCCCCTGAGGAAGGAACACGATGACTGCACCCACGGAGCAGCGCACCGACGAGGAGATCATCGCCTCGATCGGCGCGTACGAGTACGGCTGGCACGACAAGGACGACGCGGGCGCCACCGCGCAGCGCGGCCTCAACGAGGACGTCGTCCGCAACATCTCCGCGCTCAAGAACGAGCCGGAGTGGATGCTGAACCAGCGCCTCAAGGCGCTGCGCCTGTTCGACAAGAAGCCCATGCCCTCCTGGGGTGCGGACCTCTCGGGCATCGACTTCGACCGCATCAAGTACTTCGTGCGCTCCACGGAGAAGCAGGCCACGAGCTGGGACGACCTGCCCGAGGACATCCGCGCGACGTACGACAAGCTCGGCATCCCCGAGGCGGAGAAGCAGCGCCTGGTGGCCGGCGTCGCCGCGCAGTACGAGTCCGAGGTCGTCTACCACCAGATCCGCGAGGACCTGGAGGCCCAGGGCGTCATCTTCGTCGACACCGACACCGGCCTGCGCGAGTACCCGGAGCTCTTCCAGGAGTACTTCGGCACGGTCATCCCTGCGGGCGACAACAAGTTCGCTGCCCTGAACTCGGCCGTGTGGTCGGGCGGCTCGTTCGTCTACGTGCCGCCGGGCGTGCACGTCGAGATCCCGCTGCAGGCCTACTTCCGTATCAACACGGAGAACATGGGCCAGTTCGAGCGGACGCTGATCATCGCCGACGAGGGCTCGTACGTGCACTACGTCGAGGGCTGCACCGCCCCGATCTACTCGAGCGACTCGCTGCACTCCGCGGTCGTCGAGATCATCGTGAAGAAGAACGCCCGCGTGCGCTACACGACCATCCAGAACTGGTCGAACAACGTGTACAACCTGGTGACCAAGCGCGCCACGGCCGCCGAGGGCGCCACCATGGAGTGGGTCGACGGCAACATCGGCTCCAAGGTGACGATGAAGTACCCGGCGATCTACCTGCTCGGCGAGCACGCGAAGGGCGAGACGCTGTCCATCGCCTTCGCCGGCGAGGGCCAGCACCAGGACGCCGGCGCCAAGATGGTGCACGCAGCGCCCCGCACGTCGTCGTCCATCGTCTCCAAGTCGGTGGCCCGCGGTGGCGGCCGCACCTCCTACCGCGGGCTCGTGCAGGTGCTCGAGGGCGCCTCGCACTCGGCCTCGACCGTGCTGTGCGACGCGCTGCTCGTCGACCAGATCTCGCGCTCCGACACCTACCCGTACGTGGACGTCCGCGAGGACGACGTGTCGATGGGCCACGAGGCGACCGTGTCCCGCGTGAGCGAGGACCAGCTGTTCTACCTGATGTCCCGAGGCATGGAGGAGACCGAGGCCATGGCCATGATCGTGCGCGGGTTCGTCGAGCCCATCGCGCGCGAGCTGCCCATGGAGTACGCGCTCGAGCTCAACCGCCTCATCGAGCTGCAGATGGAAGGGTCCGTCGGCTGACATGACCAGCACCACCGAGAACAAGGGAGGGGCCGCCGTGCCCACCTTGACGACCGACCACAGCCGGGCCAAGGCCGACGGCGCCCACTCCCACGGGGTCGTCCCCGCGGGCTCGCGCGCCGAGCGCGTGACGTCCTTCGACCTCGCGGACATCCCGGTGCCCACCGGCCGCGAGGAGGAGTGGCGCTTCACGCCGGTGGACCGCCTGCAGCCGCTCTTCGCCCCCGAGCTGGGTGCCGCGGGCGTGCGCACCACCGTGGTGCCCGCTCCCGAGGTCCGCGTGGAGATCGTCGGCCGCGACGACGAGCGCCTCGGCACGGCGGGCAAGCCGGGCGACCGCACCGCCGTCACCGCCTGGAACGCCTTCACGGAGGCCACCGTGGTCACGGTCCCGGCCGAGGCCGTGGCCTCCGACGTCACCTCGGTGCGCGTCGAGGGCATCTCCAAGGATGCCACCGCGAGCCACCTGCTCATCCGCGCCGAGCGCTTCTCGCAGGCCGTCGTCGTGGTGGACCACCTGGGCGACGCGCTGCTCGACCAGACGGTCGAGATCGTCGTGGAGGAGGGGGCGCACCTGACGGTCGTCTCGGTCCAGGACTGGGCCGACGGCGCCGTGCACGCGTCCTCGCACCGCGCGACGATCGCCCGTGACGGGCGCCTCAAGCATGTCGTGGTCACCTTCGGTGGCGACGTCGTCCGCATCACCCCGGACGCCACGTTCGCGGGCGAGGGCGCCGAGGTGGAGATGGTCGGCCTGTACTTCGCGGACGCCGACCAGCACCAGGAGCACCGCCTGTTCGTCGACCACGCGCAGCCGCGCTGCAAGTCGCGCGTCACCTACAAGGGCGCCCTGCAGGGCGTCGGCGCGCACGCGGTGTGGGTGGGCGACGTGCTCATCCAGGCGCACGCCGAGGGCACCGACACCTACGAGCTCAACCGCAACCTGGTCCTGACCGACGGCGCGCGCGCGGACTCCGTGCCGAACCTCGAGATCGAGACCGGCGAGATCGACGGTGCCGGCCACGCCTCGGCCACCGGCCGGTTCGACGACGAGCAGCTCTTCTACCTGATGGCGCGCGGCATCCCCGAGGTCGACGCCCGCCGTCTGGTGGTGCGCGGCTTCTTCGCCGAGCTGATCGACGAGATCGGCGTGCCCGCGGTCGAGGAGCGCCTGATCGCGTCGATCGAGGCCGAGCTCGAGAAGTCGATGAGCGTCATCACGGGCGTCGCCGACGCCGCGGAGTGACGACGAGATGACGATGCAGTACGCGTGCGCCGTCGGCGACCTCGCCCCCGAGGAGGCGAGGCTCGTCGAGCTCACCGGGCCCGACGGCGCCCCCGTCCCGGTCGCGGTGATCCGCGACGCCGACGGCGAGTTCCACGCCCTGAGCGACCTGTGCTCGCACGGCGCGGTCTCGCTATCGGACGGCGAGGTCGAGGGATGCCTCGTCGAGTGCTGGCTGCACGGTTCGCAGTTCGACGTGCGCACCGGCAAGCCGGTCCAGCTCCCCGCCGTCAAGCCGGTGCCGGTCTACCCGGTGACGGTCGACGGCGAGGACGTGCTGGTCGACATCGACACCACCCTCGCGCCCGCCTGAGCGCCCACCCCCCACAGCTTCGAAGAAACCTGGAGAACCACCGCATGTCCACCCTGGAGATCCGCGACCTGCACGTCAGCGTCGAGACCAAGGAGGGCCCGAAGCCCATCCTTCGCGGCGTCGACCTGACCATCAGCAGCGGCGAGACCCACGCCATCATGGGCCCGAACGGCTCGGGCAAGTCGACCCTGGCCTCGGCCCTGGCCGGCCACCCCAAGTACGAGGTGACCTCCGGCACCGTCACGCTCGACGGCGAGGACGTCCTCGAGATGAGCGTCGACGAGCGTGCCCGTGCCGGCATCTTCCTGGCGATGCAGTACCCGGTCGAGGTGCCGGGTGTCTCTGTCGCCAACTTCCTGCGGACCGCCAAGACGGCCATCGCCGGCGAGGCCCCCGCCCTGCGCACGTGGGGCAAGGAGGTCAAGTCCGCGATGGAGAACCTCCGCATCGACCCGGCCTTCGCCGAGCGCTCGGTCAACGAGGGCTTCTCGGGCGGCGAGAAGAAGCGCCACGAGATCCTGCAGCTCGAGCTGTTCAAGCCGACCTTCGCGATCCTCGACGAGACCGACTCGGGCCTCGACGTCGACGCGCTGCGCATCGTGTCCGAGGGCGTCAACCGCGCCAAGGAGACCACCGACGTCGGCGTGCTGCTGATCACGCACTACACGCGCATCCTGCGCTACATCAAGCCGGACTTCGTCCACGTCTTCGTCGACGGCAAGGTCGCCGAGGAGGGTGGCCCGGAGCTGGCCGAGCGCCTGGAGAACGAGGGCTACGACCGGTACGTCGGTACCGGCGCGACCATGGCGTGACCCTTCCCTGAGGAGAGCTGATGACCACCACCGACACCGTGCGCGCGGGCGCGCCGGAGACGACGACGGCCCCGGCCGTCGACTGGTCCGCCGTGCGGGCCGACTTCCCGCTGCTCGCGCGCACGGTGCGGGGGGGTCGCCAGCTCGTCTACCTCGACTCGGCGGCCACGGCCCAGAAGCCGAACGTCGTGCTCGAGGCCGAGGTCGACTTCTACGAGCAGCGCAACGCCGCGGTGCACCGCGGGGCGCACCAGCTCGCGGAGGAGGCCACCGAGGCGTTCGAGGACGCGCGCGTGGCCGTCGCGACGTTCGTCGGCGCCGACCCGGGCGAGATCGTCTGGGCCCCGGGCGCCACGGCCGCGCTGAACCTCGTGGCCTACGCCTTCTCGAACGCGACGGCCGGACGCGGGGGAGCGCGTGCCGAGCGGTTCGTGCTGCGGCCGGGCGACGAGATCGTCGTGACCGAGGCCGAGCACCACGCCAACCTCGTGCCGTGGCAGGAGCTGTGCGCCCGCACCGGCGCCGTGCTGCGCTGGTTCGGCGTCACCGACGACGGACGGCTCGACCTGTCCGACCTCGATGCGGTGATCACCGAGCGCACGCGAGTCGTGGCGTTCGGCCACGTCTCCAACGTGACCGGAGCCGTCGCGCCGGTCGCCACCCTCGTCGAGGCCGCGCGGCGGGTCGGGGCCGTGACCGTGCTCGACGCCTGCCAGTCGGTGCCGAACCTGCCCGTGGACCTCCATGCCCTGGGCGTCGACTTCGCCGCCTTCAGCGCCCACAAGATGCTCGGCCCCACCGGCGTCGGTGCGCTGTACGGTCGGCGCGAGCTGCTCGAGGCGATGCCGCCGGTGACCACGGGCGGCTCCATGGTCGAGGTGGTCACCATGCAGGAGACCACCTACGCCCCGCCGCCCCAGCGGTTCGAGGCCGGCACCCAGATGGTGGCCCAGGCCGTGGGCATGGGCGTGGCCGCGCAGTGGCTGGACGAGCTCGGGATGGACGCCGTCGCCGAGCACGAGCGCCAGCTCGCCGCCGAGCTGCTGAAGATCGCCGACATCCCCGGCGTGCGGGTGATCGGCCCTCTCGACACCGCCGACCGGCTGGCCGTCGTCTCGTTCGTGGTCGACGGTGTGCACGCCCACGACGTCGGGCAGGTGCTCGACGACAAGGGCATCGCCGTGCGGGTGGGGCACCACTGCGCGCAGCCGCTCCACCGGCGGTTCGGCGTGGCCGCCACCGCCCGGGCCTCGGCGTCGGTGTACACCACGGTCGAGGAGATCGTGGCCTTCCGGGAAGCGTTGGCAGGGGTCCGCGCGTTCTTCGGTGCGGAATGATCGTCTCGGAAGGGAAGCCGTGAGCTCGCTCGAGCAGATGTACCAGCAGGTCATCCTGGACCACGCGAAGCACCCGCACGGTCGGGGGCTGGTGGCCGTGGCCGGTGACGGCCTGGCGGGGGAGTCGCACCAGGTGAACCCCACCTGTGGCGACGAGGTGACGCTGCGCGTCGCCGTCGCCCCCGCAGCCGACGGCGGCGCACCCACCGTCTCCGGGGTCTCCTGGGAAGGCCAGGGGTGCTCCATCTCGCAGGCGTCCACGTCGGTGATGACGGAGCTCGTCACCGGCCGCACCCTCGACGAGGTGGCCCGCCTGGACGCCACGTTCCACGACCTCATGGCCTCCCGGGGCAAGGGGCTGGACGACGAGGACGCCGAGGACTCCCTCGGCGACGCCACCGCCTTCACCGGGGTCTCGCAGTACCCCGCCCGCATCAAGTGCGCGCTGCTCGGCTGGGCGGCGCTCAAGGACTCGCTGGCGCGCAGCGGCGCGCTGGCCGGATGAGAGGACCCGCGATGAGCGACACCAGCCAGTCCGTCGACCAGGCGGCTGCCGGCACGCAGGGCGTCGGCCCCACGCCGACCACCGTCGCCGACGTCGAGGAGGCGCTGCGCGACGTCATCGACCCGGAGCTGGGGATCAACGTGGTCGACCTCGGCCTCGTCTACGGCATCCAGGTCGACCAGAACAACCACGCGACCATCGACATGACACTCACCTCGGCGGCCTGCCCGCTGACCGACGTCATCGAGGACCAGTCGGCCCAGGCCCTGGACGGCCTGGTCAACGACTTCCGGGTCAACTGGGTCTGGATGCCGCCGTGGGGTCCGGAGAAGATCACGGACGACGGCAAGGAGCAGCTGCGCATGCTCGGCTTCAACGTCTGAGCAGTCAGCGCGACAGGGGGGAGGCCCTCTGCACGGCCCGGGTGGCTGTGCAGAGGGCCTCTCGTGCTCGTGCGGGAAGGCCCTCTGCTGCCCGCGGCCGGTTGCCGGGGTGCGGGCTGCCAGCGTCCGCGTGCGGGCACGGACGGACCTCTGACGGGGCGGCTAGTCCAGGAAGGTCACCTCGACCAGCTTGCACTCCCGCACCCAGGTCTCCGGCCGCAGGGGCTGAGCCAGCGCCCCCGGGTTCGACGGCTGGTTGAGGTCGGCGACGATCCTCCCAGCGCACCGCCGGAAGGATCGTCGCCGTGCTCCTGATGGTCGCGGTCCCGCGCCCGGTGGCCGCGCACCGGCGTGCTCTCAGTCGGTCAGCGGGGTCCGGTGCGTGACGTCGGCGCTGTCCACCTTGCGGTGGTACCGCATGCCGGCGAGCCCGCCCAGCACCGCGCCGCCGAGCGAGACGAGCGCAGCGACCACGAGGGCGATGATGCCACCGGTGGTCAGGGTGCCCTCGTCGACGGGGATGCGCGGGAAGCCGTTGATCTGGCCGAGGATGTTGTACTGGCTGCCGGCCACCGCGGCGACCACGGCGAGGACGACGGCGATGATGATGGCCCACAGCCACACGGCGATTCCCTGCTTGGCGCCGTCGAACCGCGCCATGCGCCCGGCCACGTAGCCGCCCGCGTAGTAGGCGACGAACAGGATCACGGCCAGCACGATGCCGCCCACGATGCCGACGGTGCCCGGGTCCTGGGCGGCCTGGTCGGCGAGCTGGGCGGGGTCCGCCTCGTTGGCGACGCCGACGCCGGCTCCGATCGCGGACAGGAGGGCGGTGAGCAGCACGGCCAGCCCGGTGGCCGTCAGCCACCCGAAGAACGCCGCTCCGAACTTCATCCCTCCGAACTGACTTCGCTGGGCGGCGACGGTCTCGTCGCGCCGGCGCTTCGGTGTGCTCGCGCCCGACCGGTTCGTCTCACTCATGGTGGCCTCCTCAGATCGTGCTCGGCTGGAACCGCACTTCCACGGTCACCCTGGGCGGGGCAGCCCGCAAGGTGGCGGGAAGGCTGAGAGGTTGCGGCCGGGGGAGGGCGATGCTTCCGTGAGAGTGTCCGGAGGGCTTCGCAGGCGTCGCCGTGACGAGGGCGGCCGTCGCCGGGCCCCGACACCAAGGCGTGGGAGGGGACGAAGATGCTGACATCCGCACAGCTGCAGGAGCTGGCCGACGGGGGCGCGACCGTGGTCGGCGCCGACGGCGACAAGATCGGCAAGGCCGTGGACGTCTACCTGGACGACAGGACGGGCCGGCCGAGCTGGCTCACCGTCAAGACGGGGTTCTTCGGCAGCGCGGAGTCGTTCGTGCCGGTGTCGGAGGACACTGCCGCTCAGGACGGTGACATCCGGGTGCCGTACACCAAGGACACGGTCAAGGGTGCGCCCAAGATCGACCCGGACGGCGAGCTCGCTCCCGAGGAGGAGGACGAGCTGTACCGCTACTACGGTCTCGATGACGAAGGCGGTCACGACGCTGCCGCAGCGGGGCCAGGGACCGGCGCAGCAGGGGCTGCCGGTGCCGCGGGTGGCCCGCCGCAGGGCGAGCGCCCGGCGTCGGGTGGCACGCCGTCCGACGCCCGGGGTTCGTGGCAGCGGGACACGGCAGCGAGCCAGCAGGGTGGCGGCGCGGACGACGTCCCCGCGGCGACGCCCGTCGCGGGCGGGGGGCAGGCTCCTGTCGAGGAGCAGGGCTCTGCTGGTGGCGGCCAGGCGGCCTCCACCTCGGGGTCGCCGGGTGACGCGACGGCTGGCGAGGGCACGGCGGCCGGCACCGCTGCGGAGGGCGAGACGGCCGGCGTCGGTGAGCGTGAGGTGGGCAGGATGCGCCTGCGCAAGTACGCGGTCACGGAGAACGTGACGCAGACGGTGCCGGTGACCCGCGAGGAGGTGCGGGTGGAGCCCGAGCCGCTGCCGTCCGAGGAGGGTGGTGCGGACGCCCAGCCTAGGGGCCGGCACCTGCGGGAGGAGTGACGCGGGTGCGCTCGACCTCATGCCCGAGGCGTCAGCGGTGCAGGGTGGCGTCGTACCGGAGGTAGCCGGGGCGCAGCACGACGACGGCCGGCCCGGGGTGGTCGGCGTCGTCGGGCTCGGGCACGCGGGCGACGTCGGGCCAGTGCACCAGGAAGGTGCCGCGGTGCCAGCGGCGCAGCAGCGGTGCGATCGGCCAGGGTGAGCGGACGTCGGAGCGCTCGAACCCGAGGAACGAGGTGCGGGTGCGTGGCGAGACCACGAGCCCGTGCAGGCGGGGCCGGGCGAGGATGCCGTCGGTGGTGCCGTCGAGCACGAGGCGCAGGTCCACCACCCAGCCGACGGCCTGCCCGTCGGCCTCGAGCACCCGCGCGTCCAGCAGGTCTGAGGCGATCATCGGGAGCTCCTCATGGTCCCGCGTCGGGGTCGTGGCGGCCGCCGGGGAGGCGTCCGACGACGTGGTCGCGCACCCAGCGCTCGGTCCACGTGAGGTCGAGGTCGTCGCCGCGGTTGGCGAGGCGGACGGCGGTGCCGACGTCGGTGACGTGGCGCCACAGCACCCGGTGCCAGCGGGAGGCGGGCGGGCGCCCGCCGAAGACGCGCGTGCCGAGCACCGGCCCGGAGAGCAGCGCGGTGACCACCACGGTGGTGGTGCCGTCGAGGGGCGGGTCGTCGGCGCGCGGGCTGCCTGCCGCGGCTCCGGGGCCGGAGGGGCCCAGCTCCAGGTCGTCCAGCGTGCCGACGGGCACGCTGTCGACGTCGAGCACCTGCCGGTCGAGCAGGTGCAGGCGGGCGTCGAGCACGCGGCCGGGCTGCCGCGGTTCCGGGAGCAGGGGAGCGGCGCCGGTCATCCGCCGGCCTCCGTCGCGATCATGAGAGGGATGGCGGCCACCGCTGCCACGACGATGATGACCAGGTACACGGTCGCTACGGCGTTCATGGCGCGGCCGTTGACCTGGTCGCCCATGTACTCGGGGTCGTTGGCGACGACGAGGATCGGGAGGTAGGTCAGGGGCAGCGCCACCGCGGAGAAGACGACGGAGTACTCGGTGACCGCGATGGGGTCCACGTTCGTGGCCAGCACCGCCACGGCGACCACGAGGGCCAGGATCATGGCGAGGTGGAAGCGCGCGGCCTGGGCGGGCCGGCGGAACTTGCCCCACGACCACCCGAGGTACTGCGAGAGGCTGTACCCGGTCGAGAGCGCCGTCTCGAGCGCGGCGCCGAACGTGGCGGCCACGATGCCCACGATGATCACGGCCACGAGCAGCGTGCCGCCGGCCTGGGCGACCGGCAGGGTGAGCTGGGACATCGCGTCGACCTGAATCCCGGCGGGCATCAGCACGAGGGCCGCGCACGCGGCGATCGAGACGGACAGGAGACCGCCCAGGGGGAACCCCACGAGCACGTTGAGCCGCGACGTGGCCAGGTCCTTGGCGGTCCAACCCTCCTCGACGCCCCCGGAAGAGAAGAAGAACACCTCGTACGGGGTCATGGCGGCACCGAACAGGGCTATCGCGTAGTACCAGTACGTGCCGGCGTCCTCCTCGACGGGAACCTGCGGGGCGAGCTGCGCGGCGAGCTCGCCCCAGTCGGGCCCCAGGAGGAAGACGGCGACGGCGAAGCCGACGAGCGCGAGCCCGAGGAGGCCGGTGACGTTCTCCATGATCTCGAACTTGACCCGCCACAGCACGAGCCAGACCGCGAGGGCTGCGACGGGCACCCACAGCCGGTGGTCCACGCTGCTGGCGAGCTGGAGCGCGAGGGCGATGCCGCCCACCTCGGCGACCAGCGTGAGCACGGTGACGGCGAGGCTTGCCGCGAGGTTCAGCCCGGCCGCGCGCGGTCCGAGGCGCTCGCGGATGATCTCGAACGTGGCGCGACCGGAGACGGCCGCGACCTTGCCGGACATGTGGGCGAACACGCAGATGCCGATCACACCCGCGCCCACCACCCAGGCCAGGGACATGCCGAACCGCGACCCCACGACGGCGTTGGTCACGAGGTCTCCGGCGTCGAGGAAGCCGCCGATGGCGGTCAGGATGCCGAGGGCGACGGCGAGCAGCCGCTTCATCTCGCCGCCCGCTCCGACGCTGCCTGCTGGACGGCCGCGTGCGCTCTCTCGACGGCGGTCGAGGCGTCGTCGAGCGCGTCGAGCAGGTCCGGGGGCGCGGCGGCGTCGGCGGCGCTCGTGCCGAGCCAGGTGCGGGCGCTGGCGACCGGGCCGACGGCGATCTCGGAGGCGTCCAGCGCGGCCCGCCGCACCTGGTCGGTGGCGCTGTCGGGCACCACGAGGGTGCCGATGGCGTGGACGGCTCCGGACGCCGTCTCGACCGCGTCGCTGATGGCGGCGTCGGCGGTGACGGCGGGCAGGTGCCCGTCGGCGCGGGCTTCGACGGCGAGTCGTGCGGTGGCGACGGCGGAGCCGGCGGCGTCGAGCTGGTCAGTGACGGACAGGAGCGCGTCGGTGCTCTCGGCCCGCCCCGCTGCGGGGCCGCAGGCGGTCAGGGCGGCGAGCGCGGCGCACGCCGTGGCGGCCGTCAGCGCGCGACGGGCGGTCGCGGAGCGCGGACGGGACGGCACGGGCCTCACCTGCCGGATCCTGGCGCGCGGCGGCGCGGCTCGCACGCGTGGGGCGCGCGATGATCGGTCGCGCATACCTAGGAGTGCTAGGGTAAAACCCCTAGCACTCCTAGGTATGGAGACATCGTGCGCATCGACAAGGACCTCGTGGCCGCCTCAGCCACCCCCCTCGTCCTCGGCATCCTCGCCGGAGGCGACCTGCACGGCTACGCCATCGTCAAGCGCGTCGCCGAGCTCTCCGACGGCCGCATGCAGTGGACCGACGGCATGCTCTACCCCCTGCTCCACCGGCTCGAGCGCCTCGGCTACGTCGAGGCCACCTGGGGAACCTCCGAGGCCGGCCGCCGTCGCAAGCACTACAGCCTCACCACCGCCGGCCGCGAGGCGCTCGCCGAGCGCCAGGCCCAGTGGGGCGTCGTGTCCGACGCCCTGCGCCAGGTCTGGCAGGACGTCCGCACCGGCCCGCAGGCCCTGCGCCCGGCGGAGGGATGGGCCTGATGAGCGACCACACCACCCTCGAGGCCCAGATCGACCAGTGGCGGGCCTACCTCCAGCGACGCCAGGCCGTCGTGTCGGCCGACGTCGACGAGCTCGAAGACCACCTGCGCGGGCAGATCGCCGACCTCACCGCCGGCGGGCTCGACGACGACGAAGCGTTCCTCGTCGCCGTCAAGCGCATGGGCGGTCTCGACGCCGTCTCGCGCGAGTTCGCCCGCGAGCACTCCGACCGGCTCTGGAAACAGCTGGTCCTCGTGCCCGGGGAGCCCGGCGCCAGAACCTGGTGGCGCGACCTCGCGGTGCTGCTCGCCTTCGCCCTCGGGGCCGGCCTCGCGATCAAGATCCTGGTGGCCGCCACCGCCGACGAGATGGTCATGGTCCGCAACGCAGCGTTCGTCGTGCTGCCGTTCCTCGCCGGCTGGTTCGCGTGGAAGCGTCGGCCGGCCCCCGTCGTCGCAGCCGTGGTCGTCACTGTCGCCGCCGTGCTCGCCCTGGCCGTCAACCTCTACCCGTTCGTCCCCGCAGGGGAGGGCGACCCGGGCATGACCGCCGTCCTCGCCGCCACCCACGCCCCCGTGGTGCTGTGGCTGCTCGTCGGCGTCTTCTACGCCGGCGGGGCCTGGCGCTCCCACCCCCGCAGGATGGACTTCGTCCGCTTCACCGGCGAGCTCGCCGTCTACCTCGCCCTCATCGCCCTGGGCGGGGGCCTGCTGATCGGGCTGACCTTCGGCGTCCTGTCCCTCGTGGAGGTCGACTTCGAGGCCGCCCTCAGTGGCTGGGTCCTGCCCTTCGCTATGCCCGGGGCGCTCCTCGTGGCCGCCTGGCTCGTCGAGGCGAAGAAGAGCGTGGTCGAGAACATCGCCCCCGTCCTCACCCGGGTCTTCACGCCCCTGACCATCGTCATGCTCGCAGCGATGTTCGTCGTGCTCCTGGTCGGGGGGCCGCTCACCGCCGTCGACCGCGAGCTGCTCATCCTCATGGACGCCGTGCTCGTGCTCGTCCTGGCCCTGCTCCTGTACTCGATCTCGGCACGGGACCCGCACGCGCGGCCCGGCGTCTTCGACTGGGTCCAGCTCGTCCTGGTCGGTGCGGCGCTCGCGGTCGACGCCGTCGCCCTGACGGCGATGGTCACCCGCATCGCCGAGTTCGGCCTCACCGCCAACAAGACCGCCGCGCTCGGCCTCAACCTCGTGCTGCTCGCGCACCTGGTGTGGGCGGCACGGCTCGGCCTCGGCTTCGTGCGCGGGCGCCAGCCCTTCGCCGCCGTCGAGCGCTGGCAGACGGCGTACCTGCCCGCCTACGGCGCGTGGGCCGCGGTGGTGGTGCTCCTGTTCCCGCCGCTGTTCGGCTTCGCGTGACCGGGCGGGCCGGCGCCCGGCCGACTCACGCCAGGGACACCAGCTCCGCGTAGGAGTCGTTCCACAGGTCCTCGTCCCCGTCGGGCAGCAGCAGCACCCGCTCGGGCTCGAGCGCCTCGACGGCGCCGTCGTCGTGGGTCACCATGACGACGGCGCCCTCGTACGTCTTGAGCGCTCCGAGGATCTCGGCGCGCGACCCCGGGTCCAGGTTGTTGGTGGGCTCGTCCAGCAGCAGCACGTTGGCGCTCGAGACCACCAGCGTGGCCAGGGCCAGGCGCGTCTTCTCTCCGCCCGAGAGCACGTGCGTCGGCTTGTCGGCGTCGTCGCCCGAGAACAGGAACGAGCCCAGCACCGACCGCACCTCGGTGTCGGTCAGGTCGGGGGCCGCGTGCCGCAGGTTCTCCACGACGGTGGCGTCCATGTCGAGCGTGTCGTGCTCCTGGGCGTAGTAGCCCAGCTTGAGCCCGTGCCCGGGGATCACCTCGCCCGTGTCCGGCGCCTCGACCCCGGCGAGGATGCGCAGCATCGTCGTCTTGCCGGCACCGTTGAACCCCAGGATCACCACGCGTGAGCCGCGGTCGATCGCCAGGTCCACGCCCGTGAACACCTCGAGCGAGCCGTACGACTTCGACAGGTCCTTGGCCATCAGAGGTGTGCGGCCGCTCGGTGCGGGCTTGGGGAACCGCAGCTTGGCCACGCGGTCGGCCTGCCGCTCGCCCTCGAGCCCGCCCAGCATGGTCTCGGCCCGGCGCATCATGTTCTGCGCGGCGGTGGCCTTGGTGGCCTTGGCGCGCATCTTCTCAGCCTGCGCCATCAGCGCGCCGGCCTTCTTCTCCGCGTTGGCCCGCTCGCGGCGGCGGCGGCGCTCGTCCTGTTCGCGCTGCTCGAGATACTTGTCCCAGCCGAGGTTGTACTGGTCGAGCTCGCCGCGGTTGGCGTCCAGGTGGAACACCTTGTTCACGGTGGCGCGCAGCAGCTCGACGTCGTGGGAGATGACCACGAAGCCGCCCGGGTACGTCTTGAGGTACTCGCGCAGCCAGACGATCGAGTCGGCGTCGAGGTGGTTGGTCGGCTCGTCGAGCAGCAGCGTCCCGACGCCCGAGAACAGGATGCGAGCCAGCTCCACGCGTCGGCGCTGGCCGCCCGAGAGCGTGTGCAGCGGCTGCGCCAGGATGCGGTCGTCCAGCCCCAGGTTGCTCGTGATGCGGTGTGCCTCGGACTCCGCGGCGTACCCGCCCGCGGCCAGGAACCGGGCCTCGAGCTTCGGGTAGCGCTCGAGGGCGGCCGTCATGGTGTCCGGGTCGGCCGAGGCCATCTGGCCCTCGGTCTCGCGCATCTGCCGCACCACGTGGTCCAGGCCGCGTGCCGACAGCACCCGGTCCATCGCCAGGACGTCCAGGTCGCCCGTGCGCGGGTCCTGCGGGAGGTATCCCACGTCGCTCGAGCGCACGATCTGCCCGGCCGTGGGCTGTGTCTCGCCCGCGAGGGTCTTGGTCAGGGTCGTCTTGCCGGCGCCGTTGCGGCCGACCAGGCCGATGCGGTCGCCCTCGGCGATGCGGAAGCTCGCCGGGTGCAGCAGGACGCGGGCGCCGATGGAGATCTCGACGCCGTGAGCGGTGATCAAGGTTCGTGGTCCTCGGGGGTCGCGGGCGGTGGGGCCGGCGTCGTCGGCGGCCGTCCGAGTCTACCGGGGCGGCGCGCAGAGGCGTCCGGTGGGGCCGGCGTCGTTCCCCCGCGGTCGTCAAGGACCGTCGAGCAGGGCGTCCTCCAGCTCCTCGTCCGTGGGCCGGCGCCTGCGCTCGGGGCGGCGCGACCGCGTCCCCTGCTCACCCGTGGCGAGCAGCAGGTCCCCGGCCGTCACGGTGCTGCCCCGAGTCTCGCGCCGCCACAGCAGCACGTAGCCGCCTACGGCACCGAGGGCGAAGACGCACCACTGGAACGTGTACGACAGGTGCGAACCGGGGTCGAGGTCCGGCGGCGTCAGCGCCACCAGGGACTGCGTCGGGGCCGGGTCCTCCGAGCGCAGCTGGCCGTACGCCTCCACGGTGCGGCCCTCGGCCCAGCCGGCGCCCGCCGGTGCGGCGGCCAGCACCTGCTCCGTGCTGATCGCCTGCACCTGCCCCGCCGGCGCCCCCCGGGTGGTACGGGGCTCGTCGGCGCGCAGCGTCACGACGGCGCGGACCTGGCCGGCCGGGGGAGCGGGCACCTCGTCGGGCTGGCTGGAGTCGGCCCCGAGCGGCACGAACCCGCGGTCCACGACCACCACCAGCCCGCTGTCGGTCTCGAACGGCACCAGCACGTGGAACCCCGGCGTGGCGTTGACCGGCCGGTTGCGCAGCAGCACCGTCGCGTCAGGCACGTACCGGCCGGTGAGCGTGGCGGGCCGCCACACGTCCTCGGCCTCCAGCACGGCCCCGGGGCCGGGCAGCACCTGCTCCACGGGGACCGGCTCGGCCCCGTAGTTGCGCTCGACCAGCGCGATCTGCGCCTCGCGCTCGGTGTACCGGTGCCACTGCCAGACGGCGGCGGCCACGCACAGCGCGGCCAGCAGCACGGCGGCGACGCCGAGCGTCACCCACTGGCGGCGCGTGCGCGGCGTGCGCACCCCGGCGTCCGGGTCCGGCGGCGGCCCCGGTGGGCCACCGGCGGGCCTGCTGGTCTCGGCGCCGGGGCGGGCGGTGGAGGTGCCGGGCTCGGCGGTCATGGGCGAGCCTCCGGGCTGAACCGGTCGAGCGCGTCCACAGGGACGGTCTGCTTCCAGAAGTCCCGGCGCGAGAGGAACTGCTCGAGGTGCTCACGGTGCTCGTCGCACGCCAGCCACACCTTGCGGCGCTCGGGGGTGTGGATCTTCGGGTTGTTCCACAGCAGGCCCCACGCTGCCTCGGCGCGGCAGCCCTTGGCGGAGCAGAGCAGCTCGCCCTCCGCCACGGCGTCGGCCGTCCCCAGCAGGTCCATCAGTGCTCCTCGTGCTCGCCGGTGTCGTCGCTCGTGCGCCCCGCGCCCGGGGTGGGGTCGTCGCGGTGCTCGATCACCCGGTGCCCGGCTGCCCCGTGCTCACCCGCTCGGTGCCCGGCGTCGTCGTCGCCGGCTCCGGTGCGCGAGCCCGGGGAGCCTGGGCTCTGCCGGTCGCTGTCCGTCGGACGGGCGGGCAGGGCCTGCGGCTGCGCCGGGGGCATCGCGGAGGTGTCGTAGCTCACCTTGTCGCGGCCAGCGTTGACCAGCAGCACGGCCACGTAGGGGATGACGACGGCGGCCGCGAGCATGGTCCAGCGGAGCCACCCGGTGGCCATGAACGCACCGACGAAGCAGACGACGCGCAGCCCCATCTGCCACAGGTACCGGCGCGCGCGGCGCGCCTGCTCCTGCGTCAGCGGTTCCTGCGCCCCGGTGATCGAGGGCACCTGCTCCGTGTGCCGCTCGCGGGGCGAGGGGCGCCCGGGGGATGCGGGGGAGGGGCTCACCCGGTCAGTCTACGAGGAGCGGCCGGGGCCGGGGTGCGCCGCCGGTGGCAGGCGAGGCTTGTAGGAAACCGACAAGTCCGCGCCCTGATGCGGTCTGCGGCGTGGGCACCGGCGGACGCTCGCGCGGGGTACGTTCGCCCTGGTCCAGCCGCCCGCAGGAAGGAAACCGCCGTGAGCACGTCCCCCGCCGACACCACGCCCGACGTCGCCCCCCGCGTCGTCGTCGTGACCGGTGCCGCGCGCGGCATCGGCCGCGCCATCGCCGAGGCCTTCGTGGCCGGCGGCGACACCGTCGCCACGCTCTACCGCGGCGGCGACCTGCCCGAGGGGGTGCACGGCTACGTCGCCGACGTCACGGACTCCGACGCCGTGGACGCCGCGTTCACCGCCATCGAGTCAGACCTCGGCCCGGTCGAGGTGCTCGTGGCCAACGCGGGAGTCACCCGCGACGGGCTGCTGATGCGCATGACGGACGACGACTTCACCAGCGTGCTCGACGTCAACCTCACGGGCACCTTCCGGTGCGTGCGCCGCGCGTCCAAGGGCATGATCCGCCTGCGTCGCGGCCGCATCGTCCTGGTCGGCTCCGTCGTCGGGCTGCTCGGCGGTCCCGGCCAGGTCAACTACGCCTCCTCCAAGGCGGCGCTGGTGGGCATGGCCCGCTCGATCACGCGCGAGCTCGGCGGGCGCGGCATCACGGCCAACGTGGTGGCCCCCGGGTACGTCGAGACCGACATGACGGCGGCCCTGCCGGAGGACACGCAGAGGCAGTACAGGTCCACGATCCCGGCCGGCCGCTTCGCCGCGCCGTCGGAGATCGCGGGCGTCGTCCGCTTCCTGGCCTCCGACGCCGCGGCCTACGTCTCCGGCGCCGTCGTCCCCGTGGACGGCGGCCTGGGCATGGGCCACTGACCGACGCGTCACGCGTCCCTTCCCCCCGCACAACCTCCGAAAGGTCATCATGGGTCTGCTCGACGGCAAGAAGCTCCTCGTCACCGGGGTGCTGACCGACAGCTCGATCGCGTTCCACGCGGCGCGCCTCGCGCAGGAGGAGGGCGCCGAGGTGGTGCTCTCGTCGTTCGGCCGCCAGATGAAGCTCACGCAGGCGTTCGCCAAGCGTCTGCCCGTCGAGGCCCCCGTGGTGCAGCTCGACGTCACCTCGCAGGAGGACCTGGACAACCTGGCCGGCGCCGTCCGCGAGGCCGGCGTCGAGCGGCTCGACGGCGTCGTGCACTCGATCGGGTTCGCGCCGCAGTCCGTGATGGGCGGCAACTTCCTGTCCGGGACGTGGGAGGACGTCGCCACCGCGATCCACGTCTCGACCTTCTCCTACAAGTCGCTCGCGGTGGCCGCCAAGCCCCTCATGACCGAGGGGGGCGCCGTGGTGGGTCTCACGTTCGACGCGCAGTTCGCCTGGCCCGTGTACGACTGGATGGGCGTGGCGAAGGCCGGCCTGGAGTCCGCGAACCGCTACCTGGCCCGCGACCTGGGCCCGGACGGCATCCGCGCCAACCTCGTCTCGGCCGGCCCGATCCGCACCACGGCCGCCAAGTCGATCCCCGGCTTCGAGACCATGGAGGACGCGTGGCCCCGCCGCGCCCCGCTGGGCTGGGACCAGACGACCGCCGAGCCCGCGGCCCGCGCCGTGGTCGCGCTGCTCTCGGACTGGTTCCCCGCCACGACCGGCGAGATCGTTCACGTCGACGGCGGTGTGCACGCGATGGGGCAGTGACACGTACTCTGTGACACCGGGACCCGCGCACGGCGGTTCCCGGGCGATCAGAGAGGGACGATGAGCGGACGACGGCTGGTGCTCCTCCGCCACGCGAAGGCCGAGCCTGGTCGAGGCGAGGGCCTCGACGAGATGCGCCCGCTCGCGGTCAACGGCCGCGAGCAGGCGGGCAGGGTCGGCAAGGCTCTCGTGGCCGCGGGCTTCGTGCCCGACGTCGCGCTGGTGTCGACCGCGCTCCGGACGCGCCAGACGTGGGAGCTGCTCTCGGCACAGCTCGACGGCGGCCCCGGGCGCGGCGGCGCCACCATGCGTCCTGAGCTGTACGAGGCGTCGGTGGCCGACGTCCTCGACCTCGTCCGCGGTGTCGACCCGAAGGTGCGCACGGTGCTCGTCGTCGGGCACGAGCCCACGATGGCCGCCACCGCAGCCCACCTGGCGGGCCCGGGTTCCGACGACGCCGCGCTCGTCCAGGTGCGGGTGGGGGTGCCGACGGCGACCTGGTCGGTGCTGGAGTCCGATGCCGCCTGGGCCGACTGGGGGCGGGGCGCGGCGCGTCTCGTCGAGGTCTCGCGCCCGGCCTGAACGAGGCGCCCAGCCTGCACGACACCGCGAGCCCCCGCGCTCCGGCCGTCGGGGCAGGACCGTCACGGCGTCGAGCACGACGGCAGGCCCCGCCTCGGGCGGGGCCTGCCGTCTGCGTTCAGCGGACGGGAGCGAGACCGTCCACGATCTGCAGCACCTCGTCGAGAGCGCCGTCGATCGCGTGGGCGGCCTGCTCCCGCACCACGGGCTTGGCCCGGTAGGCGACACCCACCCCGGCGGTCGCCAGCATCTCCAGGTCGTTGGCGCCGTCACCCACGGCCAGCGTGTCGGCGAGGTCGACGCCCTCCTCGGCCGCCCAGGCGCGCAGCGTCTGCGCCTTGACCGCCTTGTCGACCACGGTGCCGACGGTGCGACCGGTCAGGACGCCGTCGGCGACCTCGAGACGGTTGGCGCGAACCCGCCTGATGCCGAGCGAGGCCGCCAGGGGGCCGACGATCTCCTCGAAGCCGCCGGAGACGAGGCCGAAGACCCAGCCGCGCCGGTGGCACTCGGCGACCAGGTCGGCGGCGCCGGGGGAGAGCTCCACGGCCTCGCGCACGGCGTCGAGCGCGGAGAGCGGCACCCCGGCGAGCGTGGCGACGCGCTCGCGCAGCGACGCGGCGAAGTCGAGCTCACCGCGCATCGCCCGCTCGGTAACCTCGGCCACCTGGTCGCGGGTGCCGGCGTGCTCCGCGAGGAGCTCGATGACCTCTTGCTGGATGAACGTGGAGTCGACGTCGGTGACCACCAGCCACCGGCGGTCCGGAGCGGTCCGCTGAGCGCTCACGCGACGATCGTCCCCTTGGGGACCACGGTGATGCCCGACTCGGTGACGGTGAAGCCCCGCGCGAGGTCCTCCTCGTGGTCGACGCCGATGCGGGCCCGCTCGCCCACCACCACGTTCTTGTCGACGACGGCGCGGTGCACCTGCGCGTGCCGGTGCACCTGCACGCCGTCCATGAGCACGGCGTCGGTCACGGTGGCCCAGGAGTGCAGGTGCACGCCGGGGGAGAGGATCGACCCCGCGACGGTGGCACCGGAGACGAGCACCCCCGGGGAGACGATCGAGTCGGCGGCGTGGCCCAGGCGCCCGGGCCCGGCGTGCACGAACTTGGCGGGCGGCAGGCCGATGTAGCCCGTGTAGAGCGGCCACTCGTCGTTGTAGAGGTTGAAGACCGGCTGGACGGCGATGAGGTCCTTGTTCGCCTCGAAGTAGGCGTCCATGGTGCCGGCGTCGCGCCAGTAGTCGCGGTCGCGGTCGGTGGAGCCGGGCACGTCGTTGCGGATGAAGTCGTAGACCCCCGCGGTCCCCTCGGCCACGAAGGCCGGGATGATGTCGCCCCCCATGTCGTGGCGCGAGTCGGGGTCGGCGGCGTCCTTGGTGACCGCCTCGACGAGCGCGTCGACGTCGAACACGTAGTTGCCCATCGACGCCAGGACCTCGTCGGGGGAGTCGGGCAGGCCCGTGGGGTCCGCCGGCTTCTCGAGAAAGTCGCGGATGCGGGTCGGGTCGGCCGGGTCGACGTCGATGACGCCGAACTGGTCGGCCAGCGAGATGGGCTGGCGGATCGCCGCGACCGTGGCCCGTGCCCCGGACTCGACGTGGGCCTCGACCATCTGGGAGAAGTCCATGCGGTAGACGTGGTCGGCACCCACCACGACGACGATGTCGGGCCGCTCGTCCTCGATGATGTTGAGGCACTGGTAGATCGCGTCGGCGCTGCCGAGGTACCAGTGCTTGCCGACGCGCTGCTGGGCGGGCACGGAGGAGACGTAGTTGCCCAGCAGGGGCGACATGCGCCACGTCTTGGAGATGTGGCGGTCCAGCGAGTGGGACTTGTACTGCGTGAGCACGACGACGTGCAGGTAGCGCGAGTTGATGATGTTCGACAGCGCGAAGTCGATGAGGCGGTAGATGCCCCCGAACGGCACCGCGGGCTTGGCGCGGTGGGCGGTGAGCGGCATGAGCCTCTTGCCCTCGCCACCAGCGAGGACGATCGCGAGGACGCGTGGGGTGGACGCCATGCCACCGACCTTAGGGCCCGCCGTGCCTCGCTGCCGAGCGGAGGGGCGCAGCAGGGGCGCCTGGGGCGGCGCGTCCGCGGTGCGTGCGCGCCCGGCCGGTCGCTACCGTGTCGTCCGTGACCGATGCCAGCACCCCGGGCGGCGCGCCCGGCAGCGTCCCGGACAGCGCCCGCGAGCACCCCGAGGCCCGGACCGGCGACCGCGCCGCGGGCAGGATCCGCGTCGACCTCCTGACACGCGAGTTCCCCCCGCACGTCTACGGGGGTGCGGGGGTGCACGTTGCCGAGCTGTCGGCGGTGCTGCGCCGGCACGCCGACGTGCGGGTGCGGGCGTTCGACGGCCCGCGCGGGCCCGAGGCCGAGGCCGACGGCGTCTTCGGGTACGCCGTTCCCGCTTCGCTCGCCGACGCCAACCCCGCCCTCGCCACCCTGGGCGTCGACCTCACGATGGCGGCCGACGTCGCCGGGGCGGACCTGCTGCACTCCCACACCTGGTACGCCAACATGGCCGGCCACCTGGGCGGGCTGCTGCACGGCGTGCCGCACGTGGTCTCCGCCCACTCGCTCGAGCCGCTGCGCCCGTGGAAGGCCGAGCAGCTCGGCGGTGGCTACGCCCTCTCGGCCTGGGCCGAGCGCACCGCCTACCTGGGCGCCGCCGGCATCATCGCCGTCTCGGCCGGGATGCGCGCCGACATCCTGCGCGTCTACCCCGAGCTGGACCCGGCCAAGGTCCACGTGGTGCACAACGGCATCGACCTGTCGCGCTGGGCGCGGCCCGCCACCACGGGGCCCGAGGCGGACGCCGCCGAGCAGGCCGTGCGGCGCCTGGGCATCGACCCGGAGCGGCCCTCGGTCGTGTTCGTGGGTCGCATCACCCGCCAGAAGGGCCTGCCGTACCTGCTGCGTGCCGCCGAGTCGCTGCCTGCCGACGTGCAGCTCGTGCTGTGCGCGGGCGCTCCCGACACCCCGGAGATCCTCACCGAGGTGAAGTCTCTCGTGGCGGGCCTGCGGGAGAAGCGCGGCGGCGGGGACGCCGGCGTGGTGTGGATCGAGGAGATGCTGCCCCGCCCCGACCTGGTGGCGGTGCTCGCCGCCGGCACCGTGTTCGTGTGCCCGTCGGTGTACGAACCGCTCGGCATCGTGAACCTCGAGGCGATGGCCGTGGGCCTGCCCGTGGTGGGTACCGCGACCGGTGGCATCCCCGAGGTGGTCGAGGACGGCGTCACCGGTGCGCTCGTGCCGATCGAGCAGGCCGACGACGGCACCGGGACACCGCTCGACCCTCCGGCGTTCGTGCGCGCTCTCGGCGACGCCCTGCTGGACGTGCTCTCCGACCCGCAGCGCGCGGCGGACATGGGAGAGGCGGGCCGGCGTCGGGCCGAGGAGCACTTCTCGTGGGCGGCGATCGGGGAGCGCACGATGGACGTCTACCGCACCGTGCTGCGGGGCTGAGCGAGGGCTGCGCGCAGGCGCGCCACTCAGGCCGGGACGCGTCCGTACGTCGCCGCGGCGATCGCGTGGCGGGCGGTGCGCTCCACCTCGCGCAGCGCCGTCGAGCGCTGGTCCGCCTGCCACAGGTTGACGGCCCCGCCGTCGTCGTCGGTCGCGAGGTCCACGATGGCGAGCAGGCGGGTGGCCAGCTGCAGCACCCGCGCCCGGCGACCGTCGAGAGCGGGCACCGGCCACGCGTCGGTGGAGGAGCTGCGGACCGCCTCGATGGCGTCGGCGGCGTCGTCGCGCCAGCGCGCGACGTCCAGCGAGTCGAGCGCCTCCGTCGCCGTGATCAGGGAGGTGCGCAGCTCGCGCTCGGCGTCGGCCAGCGATCCGACGGCGCCGGCCAGCGCGGTGGACCAGGCGGGGACGGGCCGCACGTCCCAGGCGACCAGGTGGCCGAGCTCGAGCACCGAGCCAAACTCGGTGATCCGAGGCACCACCGCCCACGACCCGCCCCGGGTGGACACCAGCACGCACTCGCCGGCCTCGGTGGCCGCGGCGCTCGCGGCGGCGGGGACGCCCGAGGGGTCCCCGGGGGCGGGGAGGGGAGCGCAGACCTCGCGGGGACCGCTGGTCCACGTCTCGACGAGGTCCTTCAGACCGGCGCTGTCGCCGGCGAAGCCAGGCAGGCCGGTGACGGTGTGGGGCTCGTCGTCGCCCTGCACGCAGCGCACGACGACGCCGGGTGCCGCCCCGTCGGTCGCCAGCCACAGCGCGAGCACGGCGGCGCGCGGGAGCGCGGTCGGGTCGGCGGGCACGCGCCCAGGTTACCGATAAGGTCGGGCGTCATGAGCACGGTTCTCGACCTGAAGGGCGTCACCGTCCGGCGCGGCAGCACCACGATCCTCGACTCGGTGGACTGGCAGGTGAACGAGGGCGAGCGCTGGGTGGTGCTGGGACCCAACGGCGCCGGCAAGACCACGCTCATGCAGATCGTCTCTGCGCGCATGCACCCGACGTCGGGCACGGCGCACATCCTGGACGAGACGCTGGGCAAGGTCGACGTGTTCGAGCTGCGACCCCGGATCGGGCTGTCGTCGGCGGCTCTCGCCGAGCGGATCCCGGCCTCGGAGACGGTGCGCGACGTCGTCCTGACGGCCGCCTACGGGGTGACCGGCCGCTGGCGCGAGGAGTACGAGGAGATGGACTCCTCCCGCGCGCAGAGCCTGCTGGCCGCGTTCGACGTCGACACGCTGGCCGACCGCACCTACGGAACGTTGTCGGAGGGGGAGCGCAAGCGGGTGCAGATCGCCCGCGCCCTGATGACCGACCCGGAGCTGCTGCTGCTCGACGAGCCGGCCGCCGGCCTGGACCTCGGCGGTCGCGAAGAGCTGGTCGGCGCGTTGTCGGAGATCGCGCAGGACGCGGCCTCTCCGGTGCTGGTGCTGGTGACCCACCACGTGGAGGAGATCCCGCCCGGGTTCACCCACCTGCTGCTCCTGGGGCACGGCACCATCCAGGCGGCCGGCCCGCTGGAGGAGGTGCTGACGGCGGAGAACCTCTCGGCGGCCTTCGGTGTCGAGCTCCTCGTGGCGCACGGCGGTGGCCGCTGGCTGGCGCGGGCCGCGCGGGGTGCGGCGCGCCAGGCCCGGCACTGACCGCCTGCTCACTCGAGCCAGCAGTTCCTCTCGGCCCGGCTCTTTGGTAAAGTTCGGGCAAAAGTCTGTGAACGCCTGGCTTTAGGTGAAGGGGTCGACGATGGACCTGGGTTGGCTGTGGTGGGTCGGCGTCGCGCTCGTGCTGGTGGTCGTCGAGATGGTGTCGCTCGAGCTGGTGCTCCTGATGCTGGCGGGCGGTGCCCTGGCGGGCGCGGCCGCGCAGGCTGCCGGCGCGCCGCTCTGGCTCCAGATCGTGATCGCCGTGGTCGTGGCCACGGTGCTGCTGGTCACGCTGCGCCCCTGGCTGCTGCGCCACCTGCGTCACCGTGTGCCGCTCACGGAGACGAACGCGGCCGCCCACGTGGGCCGCACCGCCGTCGTCGTCGGCGAGGTCACCGAGCAGGGCGGGCGGATCAAGCTCGTGGGCGAGGTGTGGAGCGCGCGCCTGCCGGAGGACGGCAAGCCCGGCTCCGCGAGCCTGTCCGCGGGCACGGAGGTCGTGGTGCTGAGGATCGAGGGCGCCACCGCCGTGGTGGCGCCGCTGCACGCGGAGGCGGGCGGGGCCGAGGGTCCCGCAGGTGCCTCGCCGTCCGGGGCGCCGAGCATCGCCTGAACGGGGGCGCGTCCGGGGCCGGGACCGGCCTGCGGACCGTTCACCAGGGCCGGCCCGCAGCGCGCGGGCCGGCGGAGGACCTCGCGTCGCGACGGCGTGAGCAGCCGAGTCGGAGGGGAGCAAGTTCGTGGAAGGTGTGAACGCGGGGCAGGGGTTGTTGTACCTCGTCCTGATCGTCCTGCTGATCGTCGTGGTGACGGCGCTGGTCAAGGCGGTGCGCATCGTGCCGCAGGCCACCGCGCTGATCGTCGAGCGGCTGGGGCGCTACTCCCGCACGCTCGAGCCGGGCCTGCACCTGCTGGTCCCGTTCATCGACAAGGTGCGTGCCGGGGTGGACCTGCGCGAGCAGGTGGTCTCCTTCCCGCCGCAGCCGGTCATCACCTCCGACAACCTCGTGGTGTCGATCGACACGGTCATCTACTTCCAGGTGACCGAGCCGAAGTCGGCCGTGTACGAGATCGCGAACTACATCACCGGTATCGAGCAGCTCACCGTCACCACCCTGCGCAACGTCGTGGGGTCGATGGACCTGGAGCAGACGCTCACGAGCCGTGACCAGATCAACGGCCAGCTCCGTGGCGTGCTGGACGAGGCGACCGGCCGCTGGGGCGTGCGTGTGAACCGTGTCGAGCTCAAGTCGATCGAGCCGCCGGCGAGCGTGCAGGGCGCGATGGAGCAGCAGATGCGCGCCGAGCGTGACCGCCGCGCCGCGATCCTCACGGCCGAGGGTGTCAAGCAGTCGCAGATCCTCACGGCCGAGGGTGAGAAGCAGTCGCAGATCCTTCGTGCCGAAGGTGACGCCCAGGCCCAGGTGCTCCGCGCCGAGGGTGAGGCGCGTGCGATCCTCCAGGTCTTCGACGCCATCCACACCGGTGACGCGGACCCCAAGCTGCTGGCCTACCAGTACCTGCAGATGCTGCCGCAGATCGCCAACGGCACGGCCTCGAAGCTCTGGGTGGTGCCCACCGAGTTCACCGCTGCGCTGGGCTCCATCTCGAAGGGCTTCGGCGGTTCCGGCATCCCGGGCGTGCCCGCGGACCCGGACGGCGCGGCGCCCTCGGGGGAGGAGTCGGAGGCGAGCAAGGCCCTGCGTCGTGAGCGGATGGAGACCATCGGGGCAGGTGCCCTGACGGACCCGGCGGAGGCGCTGCGAGAGGCCAAGCGGCAGTCTGAGGCGGCCGCGGCCGACGCGACGAGCTCGGGCACCCGTTCCGGCGCTCCGTTCGACCGTGCCTCTGAGGCCGGCCAGCACCCGGCCGGTGGCGAGCCGCCGGTTCCGCCGGTGGACCCCCAGCCACGCGCCTGACGCGATGACGGCCGATGACGGCCCACGACGGCCCCCGCTCGTCCTGACGAGCGGGGGCCGTCGTGCTCCCTGCGCCCAGGATGTTGCGGAGTGAGTGCTCACTCATCTACCGTGCGCGAGTGGCCACCACTGACAGCACCCGGCGCCGCGCCGCGCCTCTCGCTCCCGACGACCGGCGCGCGGCCGTCATCGACGCCGTCATGCCGCTCGTGGCCGAGCGGGGCCCGGACGTCACCACCAAGGAGCTGGCCGCCGCAGCCGGTGTCGCCGAGGGCACCCTGTTCCGCGTGTTCCCCGACAAGCACAGCCTGGTGGGGGAGGCCGCCATCGAAGGGCTGCGCCGTGCGTCGCGACCGGCCGAGACTCGCGCCGAGCTCGCTGCCGTCGACCGTTCGGCACCCCTGGAGCAGAGGCTGGAGCAGGTGATCGAGCTCGGCCGCGCGCGGATGGGCGACGTCGTGCGCTGGATGGGCGTGCTGCGGCAGCTGCACGCACGCACGGCCGCAGCCGAGGTGCCGCACGAGCGGATGGAGGAGCTCCGAGCGGAGCTCTTCGGTCAGCGGGAGCTGCAGCGCCAGGCCACCCTCAAGGGTCTGCACGCCGTGCTCCGGCCTGACGAGGCCCGCCTGCGCGTACCGCTCGACGTCGCGGTCGCCCTGCTCGAGTCGGCCATCGCCGGCACCCACGCGCGCGTCGACCACCTGCTGCCGGCCCTGCCCGCCGCGGTCGTGGCCGACGCGCTCGTGCACGGGCTGCTGAGCCCGTCCCCGAACTCCGACGCCGGGACCTCCGACGCCGTTCCCACCGCACCCGCACAGGACCGCTGATGCTCTTCACCCTGGCCCGCAGATACCTGCGGCCGTACGGCCTCGCCGTGCTCGCGCTGCTCGTGCTGCAGCTCGTCCAGACGCTCGCCTCGCTCTACCTGCCCTCGCTCAACGCCGACATCATCGACGAGGGCGTCACCCAGGGCGACATCGACTACATCTGGCGCACCGGCGGGTGGATGCTCGCCGTGAGCCTCGGCCAGGTGGTCTGCGCCGTCGGCGCCGTCTACCTCGGCGCCCGCGCCGCGACGGCGTTCGGGCGCGACCTGCGCCGCGACCTGTTCGACGCCGTGCAGGGCTTCAGCGCCCGCGAGGTCGGCCGGTTCGGCGCCCCCAGCCTCATCACGCGGACCACGAACGACGTCCAGCAGGTGCAGATGGTGGTGCTCATGACCTTCACCATCATGGTGATGGCGCCCATCATGCTGGTGGGCGGCGTCATCATGGCGCTCCAGGAGGACCCTCGCCTGTCCGCGCTCCTGCTGCTGGTGGTGCCGGTGCTGGGCGTCACCATGGGGCTGCTGCTGTGGCGGATGGTGCCCTACTTCCGTGCCATGCAGGGGCGCATCGACGTCATCAACGGGGTGCTGCGCGAGCAGATCACGGGGCTGCGCGTGGTGCGGGCGTTCGTGCGCGAGCGGCGCGAGGCCGAGCGGTTCGGGGCGGCCAACCAGGACCTCTACGAGACGTCGCTGGGTGCCGGCAAGCTCATGGCGCTGGCGTTCCCGGCCGTCATGCTGGTGATGAACGCGTCCAGCGTGGCGGTGCTGTGGTTCGGCGCCCAGCGCATCGAGTCCGGCGGCATGCAGGTCGGCTCCCTGACGGCGTTCCTCTCCTACCTGATGTACATCCTCATGGCCGTGATGATGTCCACGATGATGGTGATGATGGTGCCTCGCGCCGCCGTCGCCGCGGACCGGATCGGCGAGGTGCTCGGCACGCAGACGTCGGTGGTGGCGCCGTCGTCGTCCGTGCCGCTGGCCGACCTGGCCGGCGGGGCGGGGCCGCGCGGCCAGGTCACCTTCGAGGACGTCGAGCTGCGCTACCCCGGCGCCGACGCCCCTGTGCTGTCCGGGCTGACCTTCACGGCCGAGCCCGGCACCATGACCGCGATCATCGGCTCTACGGGTGCGGGCAAGACGACGCTGCTGAACCTGGTGCCCCGCCTGTTCGACGTCACCGGTGGGCGGGTGCTGCTGGACGGCGTGGACGTGCGGGACCTGGCCCCGGCCGACCTCGGCTCCCTGCTCGGGCTGGTGCCGCAGAAGGCGTTCCTGTTCTCCGGCACGGTGGCTTCCAACCTGCGGTACGGCAAGCCCGACGCCACCGAGGAGGAGATGTGGGAGGCGCTGGAGGTGGCGCAGGCGCGCGACTTCGTCGAGGCGCTCCCCGGGGGCCTGGAGGCACCTGTCGCTCAGGGCGGCACGACGTTCTCCGGAGGCCAGCGCCAGCGCCTGGCCATCGCTCGCGCCGTCGTCCGCCGTCCGTTGGTGTACCTGTTCGACGACTCGTTCTCCGCCCTCGACTACGCCACCGACGCCCGGCTGCGGGCCGCGCTGCGGCCCCGGACGGCGGACGCCACCGTCATCGTGGTCGCCCAGCGGGTCGCCTCCATCCGCGACGCCGACCAGATCCTCGTGCTCGACCACGGCCGGGTCGTGGGGCGCGGTACCCACGCCGAGCTGCTCGCCGGCAACGAGACCTACCAGGAGATCGTCTCCTCCCAGATGTCCCTCGAGGAGGCGGCATGAGCACCGACGGCAAGGCTCCCCAGGGAGCGGACGGCTCGGCGCCGGAGCAGCGGCCTGCCGCACCGGCAGCCACCGAGGCCGCGCCCCCGCGGCGCGGTCCCGGCGGCCACGGCGGCCCGATGGGAGGGCTGGGCGCACCCGTCGCCAAGCCGATGGACTTCACCGGGTCGCTGCGCCGCTTCGCCCGGTCGATGCGCCCGGAGCGGGCGCGCGTCGTCTGGCTGACGCTGTGCGGCATCGTGTCGGTGGCGCTGACCGTCGTGGGACCGCGCATCCTCGGTGAGGGCACCAACGTCATCTTCGAGGGGTTCGTGGGTGCCCAGCTCGGGCGCAGCCTGCCGCCCGGCACCACCGTCGACGAGGCTGTCGCGGGCCTGCGAGCCCAGGGTCAGGACCGCATGGCGGACATGATCGCGGCGATGGACCACGTCGTCGTCGGGCAGGGCATCGACTTCGGTCACCTCGCACAGATCCTGATGCTCGTGCTCGCCGTCTACCTGGGAGCGTTCCTCTTCGGCTGGCTCCAGGCGCGCATCATGACGGTGGCGGTGCAGAACACCGTGCGCCGGCTGCGGGACGAGGTCGAGGCGAAGCTGCACCGCATCCCGCTGTCGCACGTGGACAAGCAGCAGCGCGGCGAGATCCTCTCGCGCGTCACCAACGACATCGACAACGTCGCCCAGACCACGACCCAGACCCTCGCCCAGCTCGTCACGTCGGTGCTGACGGTGGTGGGCGTGCTCGCGATGATGTTCTCCATCTCGCCGCTGCTGGCTCTCGTGGCGCTGGTGACCGTGCCGCTGTCCGTGGTGGTCACGGCGCAGATCGCCAAGCGCAGCCAGCCGCAGTTCGTGGCGCAGTGGGCCTCGACCGGGCGCCTCAACGCCCACATCGAGGAGATGTTCACCGGGCACGCGCTCGTCAAGGTCTACGGGCAGCAGGACGCCGCGGCGGCGCGGTTCGCCGACGAGAACGAGGCGCTGTACACGGCCTCGCGCAAGGCGCAGTTCATCTCCGGCACCATCCAGCCGGCGCTGGGCTTCCTCGCCAACCTCAACTACGTGATCGTCGCCGTGGTGGGCGGCCTGCGCGTCGCCTCCGGGCAGCTGAGCCTGGGCGACGTCCAAGCGTTCATCCAGTACTCGCGGCAGTTCACGCAGCCGCTGACGCAGATCGCGTCGATGATGAACCTGCTGCAGTCCGGCGTCGCCTCGATCGAGCGGGTGCACGACCTGCTCGACGCCCCCGAGCAGGAGCCCGACCCGCAGGAGCCCGTGCGGCTGGAGCGGGTGCGCGGGCGCGTGGCGTTCGAGGACGTCTCGTTCTCCTACGTGCCGGACGAGCCGCTCATCGAGCACCTCGACCTGGTCGCCGAACCCGGGCAGACCGTGGCGATCGTGGGCCCCACCGGTGCCGGCAAGACGACGCTGGTCAACCTGCTCATGCGGTTCTACGAGGTGGACGGCGGGCGCATCACGCTCGACGGCGTGGACACGCGTGACCTGACCCGCGACGCGCTGCGCGGCAGCGTCGGCATGGTGCTCCAGGACGCCTGGCTGTTCAAGGGCACGATCGAGGAGAACCTGCGCTACGGCGTGCGGCGGGAGATCACCGAGGAGGAGTTCCTCGCCGCCACGCGGGCCACGCACGTCGACCCGTTCGTGCGCACCCTGCCGGACGGCTACGCGACCGTGCTGGACGAGGAGGCCACCAGCCTCTCCGCAGGGGAGAAGCAGCTGCTGACCATCGCGCGGGCCTTCCTGGCCGACCCGGAGATCCTCGTGCTCGACGAGGCCACGAGCTCGGTGGACACCCGCACCGAGGTGCTGGTGCAGCAGGCGATGAACGCGCTGCGCAGCGGGCGCACGTCCTTCGTCATCGCGCACCGTCTGTCGACCATCCGCGACGCCGACGTCATCGTGGTGATGGAGGCCGGGCGCATCGTCGAGACGGGCGACCACGAGACGCTGCTGGCCGCCGACGGCGCGTACGCGCGCCTGTACCGGTCGCAGTTCGCGGCGCCGGTGGTGGACGACGACGCCGAGCCGACGGCGGCGGTGGGGCTGCCCGGGGCCTGACCTCCGGGCGGGGCCGGGCGGTGGCGCCCGGCCCCGCCGTCGGGACGGCGAGCCGTGGACCAGGACGGAGTCTCGAAACGATTCGCTGCTGGGCGGGCGGCATGGCAGGCTGGGACTCGTGAGCACACCGACGTCTCTCTTCACGCCCCCGGTCGACCACGTCGTCGACCCGGACCTCGCGCACCGCCGCGCCGACGCCGTCGTCACGGTCACCGGTGCCGACGGAGCCCCGCTCGCCGACACCGACGTGCTGGTCGAGCAGACCCAGCACCGCTTCGGGTTCGGCTGCATCGGGTTCGACCTCGTCGACCACGCCAACGGGACCAGCGCCGACCCCGCCTACGACCAGCGGCTCGCCGAGGCGTGGTTCGACGTCTTCAACTTCGCCACCCTGCCGTTCTACTGGGGCACGTTCGAGCCCGAGGAAGGCCGCACGCGCACCGAGGAGCTGCTCACGGCCGCCCGCTGGTTCCGCGAGCAGGGCATCGCGGTCAAGGGGCACCCGCTGGTGTGGCACACCGTGCAGCCGAAGTGGCTGCTGGGCAGGCCGCTCGAGGAGGTCGAGCGGCTCCAGCGCGAGCGCATCCGGCGCGACGTCGCCGCGTTCGCCGGCGTGATCGACATGTGGGACGCCATCAACGAGGTCGTCATCATGCCGGTCTTCGACGCCGAGGAGAACGCCATCACACCCCTGGCCCGCGCCCGCGGCCGGGTCGAGACCATCCGCATGGCGTTCGAGGAGGCACGGGCCACCAACCCGTCGGCCGTGCTGCTGCTCAACGACTTCGACATGTCCACCGCCTACGAGTGCCTCATCGAGGCCGTGCTCGAGGCCGGCATCCGCATCGACTACCTCGGCCTGCAGTCCCACCAGCACCAGGGCTACTGGGGCCGGGAGAAGACGCTGCGGACCCTCGATCGGTTCTCCCGCTACGGCATCCCGATCCACATGACCGAGACCACCCTGCTCAGCGGCGACGTCATGCCCGAGCACATCGTCGACCTCAACGACTGGCAGGTCGACGAGTGGCCCTCCACCCCCGAGGGCGAGGAGCGCCAGGCCGACGAGATCGAGGAGTGGTACCGCACCCTCCTCGCCCACCCCGCCGTCCAGGCCACCACCTACTGGGGGCTCTCGGACCGCGGCATGTGGCTCAACGCGCCCGGGGGCCTGCTGCGCGCCGACGGCACGCGCAAGCCCGCGTTCGACCGCCTCCGGTCCCTCGTCAAGGGAGAGTGGTGGACCGGCCCGACGGCGCTGCGCACCGACGACGCCGGCCGCGTGCGCCTCTCCGGGTTCCTCGGGGAGTACCGCATCTCCGCCGAGACCGGCGCCGACGCCGGCCCCGCCACGTTCGAGCTGGACGCTCCCGGCGCACAGGAGGTGTCCGTCCGCCTGGGAGAATGACCCCGTGCCCAGCCCCGACGTCGTCCGCGTCACCGACCCCGCCGACCCCCGCCTGAACGACTACACCGGCCTCACCGACGTGCGCCTGCGCACGGCCCGGGAACCGGCCGAGGGCCTCTACATGGCCGAGTCGTCCACCGTGATCCGGCGGGCGATGGCGGCCGGGCACACCCCGCGCTCGTTCCTCATGGCCGACAAGTGGCTCGACTCCCTGGAGGACGTGCTCGCGTCCGACGCCGTCCCCGCCGGGACCCCCGTGTTCGTCGCCGAAGAACCCGTGCTGGAGCAGATCACCGGGTTCCACCTGCACCGCGGGGCGCTCGCGGCCATGCACCGGCCCGTGCTGCCCACCGTGCACGAGCTCGTGACCGGGGCTCGCGGCGGCGCCGGGGCGCGGCGGGTGGCGGTGCTGGAGGACGTCGTCGACCACACCAACGTGGGTGCGGCGTTCCGCAGCGCCGCCGCCCTGGGGGTCGACGCGGTGCTCGTCTCGCCCCGCTGCGCCGACCCGCTGTACCGGCGCTCGGTGCGCGTGTCGATGGGCACGGTGTTCCAGGTGCCGTGGACCCGGTTCGAGTCGTGGCCCGGCGGGCTGCGCGAGCTGCAGGAGGACGGGTTCACCGTCGCCGCGCTCGCCCTCACCGACGACGCCGTCTCGCTCGACGACCTCGCCGCCGACCCGCCGGAGAGGCTCGCGCTCGTGCTGGGCACCGAGGGGCACGGCATGACCGAGGCTGCGATCGCGACCGCCGACGTCGTCGTGAAGATCCCGATGGCCGGGGGAGTGGACTCGCTCAACGTCGCGGCGGCGTCAGCCGTGGCGTTCTGGGCCACGCGCGCCTGAGGCGAGACGCCATCTCGGGGTGCGATGTGACGCAGGCCACTCTTTGAGTGTGGGCTCAGTGAGGTTAGGGTTACCTGCGTGACGACGACCGACGAGACGACCCAGCAGGCCGCCCCGGCCGTCCAGCCCTGGCGGATGTTCGACGTCGAGGTCTCGCGCGTCACCCGCCTCTGCCCGTCCTTCGTGCGCATCACCTTCACGGGTGAGGACCTGCACGAGTTCGCGGACAACGGCCGCGACCAGCGCATCAAGTTCCTCCTCCCGGCCCCGTGCGGCGGCTGGGAGTACCTGGACCGGCAGAACCCCGACTGGTTCAGCTCCTGGCGCGCGCTGCCCGACGAGCGCCGCAACCCGCTGCGCACCTACACCGTGCGCGCCGTGCGTCAGGACATGAACGAGGTCGACGTCGACATCGTGCTGCACGGTGACACCGGCCCCGCCTCACGCTGGGCCAACGGTGCCAAGCCCGGATCCCCGCTGGTCATCATGGGTCCCAACGCCGCCTACGACGGCGCGCACGGCGGGCTCGAGTTCGCCCCGCCGCAGCAGGCGCACGCGCTGCTGCTCGCCGGCGACGAGACCGCCGTCCCCGCCATCGCCGCGATCTGCGAGTCCCTGCCCGACGACGCGTTCGGCGAGGTCTACCTCGAGGTGCCCCACCCGGAGGACCGCTGGACGCTCGTGGCTCCTGAGGGCGTGCGAGTGCACTGGCTCGGCCGTGACGGCCGCGAGCACGGCGAGCTGCTGGTGCCCGCCGTCCAGGACGCCGCCGACCGCCTGCTCGCGATGGGGGTGCGCCCGTCCACCGCCACGCCGGCTGAGCCCGTGGACCTCGAGGACGTCGACATCGACCACGACATCCTCTGGGAGGTGCCGGTCGGCACCGACGGGCAGCCGCTCGCCCAGGACGCGGTGCTGTACGCGTGGCTGGCCGGCGAGGCCGGCGTCATCAAGACGCTGCGCCGCTACCTCGTGGGGGAGTGCGGCGTGGACCGCAAGTCCGTCGCGTTCATGGGCTACTGGCGCCGGGGCAAGGCCGAGATCTGACCCTGCGGGCCTCCTGGCCCGCTGAGTCGGGGGCGGCTGCGGCGAGGCTGCTCGACCGTGCCCACCGGCGGCGGTGCCGCGGAAGGTGGCACCCCGGGATCGCCTGGATCACCGCTCGATCCCGAGGCCCTCGACCACCTCGGCGCCCGGCAGGGTCGCCAGCAGATCGCCCGGCACCAGCAGCTTGGAGCGGCGCACGCCCGAGCCCATGAGCGCCAGGGAGCCAGGCTCCACGACTCGTGAGTCGAGCAGCACGCGCCAGCCCTGCGGCAGCCCCACGGGGGTGATGCCGCCGTACTCCATGCCGGACTCGGCCGTGGCGCGGTCCATGGGCAGGAACGACGCCTTGCGCACGTCGAGGAGCTTGCGCACGAGCCGGTTGACGTCGGCGGTCGTGGTCGCCCGGACCACGCAGGCCGCGATCTTCTCGGCCTCGCCGCGCCGCCCGCCCACCAGCACGCAGTTCGCGCTGGCCGACGGCGGCAGCTGGTGCACCTCGTTGAGCGTCGCGGTGTCCGCGTGGTCGGGGTCGATCTCGGCCACCGCCACCTCGGCGGCCACCCGGGGCTCGGCCTCCGCCCACGCGCGCAGCACCGCGGCCGTCGGGGTCGCGAGCAGCTCGGGGTGGTCGAGGGCCGGCGCCCAGGCGAGGCCGCCGAGGGTGGGCAGGTCGGGGTACGTGCTCACCGCTGGTAGGTGGCCACGAGCACGGCCCGCGCCAGGGTGTGGAACACGGCGTTGAACGCCACGGCAGCGTTGGAGGCGTCCGGGCCGACGCCGAGCTGCGGCACGTCCAGGGCGTGCACCGCGAAGTAGTAGCGGTGCTCGTGGTCACCCTGGGGCGGCGCGGCCGGGGTGAAACCGGGCTCGCCGCCGTCGTTGCGCACCTGGTAGGCGCCGGCGGGCAGGCCGGAGCCGTCCGGGGCGCCGGCGCCGCGCGGCAGCGCCGTCGTCGTGACAGGCACGTCGACGGCGTTCCAGTGCCAGAACCCGGACGGCGTGGGCGCGTCGGGGTCGTAGACGCTCACGACGAAGGACTGCGTGCCCTCCGGGAATCCCGACCACTCCAGCGCGGGCGAGACTCCCTCGCCGTCGGCTGTGAAGGCGGTGTCCAGGCGCTGCCCCTCGGTGATGTCAGGGCTGGTCAGGGTGAAGGAGGGGACCTGGGGGAGCAGCGAGTACGGGTCCGGGGGATAGGGGCGCTCGAGACTCATGGCGCCATCGTGCCCCGGTGGCGAGGGTCTCGCCACCCCCTTCTCGGCAGGTGCTCGCGCGGTTGACAGCGGAGCCTACGGGGACGTTCACTAGAACACGTGTTCGAACAGGTGTTCGGCGCGAGCTCCACAGCGCCGCACCGCGGGGAAGGGGGTCCCCATGACCGGGATCGTGGCGGTCGACCGGCACGCCCAGGCTCTGGCAGCGCTCCGCGCGGCAGAGCAGCGCACGGGCGTGCGGCACCCGCTGCAGCAGGCGGCGCCGCTGCGCCCGGCGTCTCCGACACCCCCTGGGGTGGGCGCTGGGGCAGCCCCTGGGGCGGACTCTGCGGGGCACGCCGTGGCGGACGGCGCTCGACGCGCCCTGCCTCATCCCGCCCTGCCTGATCCCGCCCTGCCGGCGCCTGCCCGGCAGACGCTGCCCCAACAGGGACGGCGTCTGCCGGTGCACCCTCGCCTGGCCGGTCTCCTGCCCGGCGGCGCTCTACCCGTGGGCGGCACCGTGGCGGTCCAGGGGTCGACGTCGCTGCTCCTGGCTCTGCTCGCCACCGCCTCGGCCGACGGCGCCTGGGTGGCGTTCGTCGGCGCGCCTGCGGTGGGCATGCTCGCGGCGGCCGACGCGGGGATGGCGCTCGAGCGCGTCGCGCTGGTGCCTGACCCGGGCCCGGACGCTCCCGCGGTGATGGCAGCCCTCCTGGACGGCATGGACGTGGTGGTCGCCGGTCCGCGCGCCGTCCTGCTCGACGGCGACCGGCGCCGCCTGGCCGCTCGGGCGCGGGAGCGCGGTGCCGTGCTGGTGCCGACGACGTCGTGGCCTGGAGCGCACGTCAGCCTCGACGCGCGCGGTGGGGGCTGGTGGGGCGTCGACCAGGGCGCAGGCTGGTTGCGGCGCCGCACCCTGGAGGTGCTGCGCACCGGGCGGGGGGCGGCGGCCCGGCCTGTGGAGCTGGAGGTGGAGGTGCCGCTGGTGGCGGGCGCCGTGCTGCCCGAGGTGGCGCTGACGGGCGCCGAGCAGACGCAGGAGCCGCGGGCCGGTGCGGCACCCCACCTGCAGGTGGTCGCGTGAACGTCCCGACGACCCGGACGGTCGCGGCCCGGCCAGGACCGGCCACCTCGGACGCCCGGGTCACGGCTGCAGGCTCCACCCGCACCGCCGTGCTGTGGGTGCCCGACTGGCCGGTGGTCGCAGCGATGGCCGTGACCGGCGTCGACGCCCACGTCCCGGCGGCGGTGCTCACCCACCGGGGGGTGGTGGCGGTCTCCGCCGTCGCCCGTGCTCACGGGGTGCGCCGGGGCATGCTCCGGCGCCAGGCCCAGGAACGCTGCCCGGAGCTGGTGCTGCTGGGCGCCGACGACGCCCGCGACGCCCGCGAGTTCGAACCGGTGGCGGTGGCCGCCGAGACGGTCGTGGCGGGCATCGAGGTGGCGCGCCCCGGTCTGCTGCTGCTGCCCGCGGACGGCGCCGTGCGGTATCACGGCTCGGAGCGCGCCCTGGCTGCCGCGCTGGTCGATGCCGTGGCTGCTGCCGGGTTCGAGTGCCAGGTGGGCGTGGCCGACGGCGGCCTCGCCGCCGTGCTCGCCGCCCGGGCCGACGCCGTCGTGCCCCCGGGAGGCTCCCGCGCCTTCCTGGCCCCGCGCCCCGCTGCCGACCTGCTGCACGCCGTCACCGACCCGGGCGGCGTGGCCGCCGTGCGGCAGGTCGTGGACCTGTGGTGGCGGCTGGGCGTGCGCACCCTGGGCGACCTCGCCGCGCTCCCGGCGACGAGCGTGCACGGCCGCTTCGGCGACCTGGGTGCGTGGGCGCAGCGGCTGGCCCGCGGCGAGGACGTGCGCCCGCCAGCCCGCCGCCGGGTCGAGGCCGACCTCGCCGTCGGCGCCGAGCTCGACCCGCCCGCCCTGCGCGTCGACGTCGCCACGTTCGCCGCCCGCCGGCTGGCCGAGGAGCTGCACGCCCTGCTCACCCACCGTGGGCTGGCGTGCGGACGCCTGCGCATCACGGCCCGTACGCAGGAGGCCACGCTCGAACGGGTGTGGCGTACCGACGACACCGCCACCGGCGGCATGAGCGCCGCACGCATCACCGACCGCGTGCGCTGGCAGCTGGAGGGGTGGCTCACGTCAGCGGCGGCCCGCCGCGGCCTGGACGGTGACGCTGACGTGGCCCCCATCGAGCACCTGGCGCTCGCGGCCGAGGAGGTGGTGCCCGCGGGGACGCACCAGCCGAGCCTCTGGGGGGCGGACGCCGGCCAGGACGTGCGGGCGCACCGTGCGCTGGGCCGGGTACAGGGTCTGCTGGGCGGGGACGCCGTGCTCACGGTCAGGGTGCAGGGTGGGCGCGACCCGCGCGACCGTGTGCACCTGGTGCCGTTCGGCGAGCACGTGGAGCCCGCGCGCGACGCCACGCTGCCCTGGCCGGGAGCTCTGCCGGCGCCGGCGCCGGCCACGCTGCTGCCCGAGCCCGTCCCGGTGCGGGTGCTCGACGCCGCCGGGGGTGACGTCGTCATCGACGCGCGCCTGGCTGTGAGCGCACCGCCCGCCCGGGTGGTGCTCGTCGATGAGGTGGGGCGGCAGCACGCGTCCCCGCCCGGTGACGCTGCGGCTGCGGCACGGGTGCGAGGCCGGTCGCTGCTGCCCGCCGACGCTGTCAGTCCGCGGTGGGCGGGCCTGCCGGTGCCGCTCGGGACGGCGTCGGCCGTGGTGGGCTGGGCCGGGCCCTGGCCGCTCGCCGAGCGGTGGTGGGCGCCCGACGGCGGCAGCCGACGTGTGCTGCTGCAGGTGCTGCTCGACGACGGCCGCGGGATGCTGCTGGCCGCCACCGCCGGTGCCTGGCGGATCGAGGCCCTCTATGACTGACCGGCCCCGGTACGCCGAGCTGCACGCGCACTCGGCGTTCAGCTTTCTCGACGGCGCCTCCCACCCCGAGGAGCTCGCCGCCGAGGCGTCCCGTCTCGGGCTGAGCGCGCTGGCCCTGACCGACCACGACGGGCTGTACGGCGTCGTGCGCTTCTCGATCGCCGCCCGGGGCCTGAAGCTGCCCACGATCTTCGGTTCGGAGCTGCACCTGCCCGTGCCCGCAGAGCCGGGCGGTAGCACCCTTCCCGTGCTGGACCCTCCCACCGGGGTGCCCGACCCCCGGGCCGACCACCTGCTCGTGCTGGCACGGGGAGCCCAGGGCTACCGGAACCTGTCGAGTGCGATCGCCACCGCGCACCTCGAGGCCGGCACCAAGGGCAAGGCCTCCTACCACCTGGAACGGCTGGGGGAGCAGTCTGCCGGCGAGTGGCTGGTGCTCACCGGGTGCCGCAAGGGCTCCGTGCGACGCGCCCTGCGAGCCGAGGGGGAGGCCGGGGCACGCCGCGAGCTCGACCGCCTGACCGCCCTGTTCGGCCGCGACAACGTGGCCGTCGAGATCACCGCCACGGGTGACCCGCGCGACGCCGACCTGCACGCCGCTCTCGCCGGTCTCGCCCACGACGCCCGGCTCCCGCTCGTGGCCACCACCGGCGCGCACTACGCCCGCCCCCGGGACGCCGACCTCGCCGCCGCGCTCGCCGCCGTCCGCGCCACCAGCTCCCTGGACGCCATGGACGGCTGGCTGCCCGGCGCGCCCACCGCGCACCTGCGCTCCGCCGAGGAGATGCTGCGGCTCCACCACGGTCACCCGCAGGCCGTGGCCACCGCCGCCGTCCTGGGTGCCGAGTGCGCGTTCGACCTGCGGCTCGTGGCCCCGAACCTGCCGCCCTACCCCGTGCCGGACGGCCACGACGAGGTCTCCTGGCTGCGCGAGCTGGTGCGTCGTGGCGCCGTCGAGCGCTACGGCGAGCGCGACCACGAGCGCGTGCCCGGCGCGTGGGCGCAGATCGACCACGAGCTGAAGGTCATCGAGCAGCTCGGCTTCCCCGGCTACTTCCTCGTGGTCTACGACCTGGTCGACTTCTGCCGCCGCCAGGGCATCCTCTGCCAGGGGCGGGGCAGCGCCGCCAACTCTGCCGTCTGCTACGCCCTCGGCATCACCGCCGTCGACGCCGTGCGGCACGGCCTGCTGTTCGAACGCTTCCTCGCCCCCGAGCGCGACGGCCCGCCCGACATCGACATCGACATCGAGTCCGTGCGGCGCGAGGAGGTCATCCAGCACGTCTACGAGCGGTACGGGCGCACGCACGCCGCCCAGGTCGCCAACGTCATCTCCTACCGCCCCCGGTCCGCGGTGCGCGACGCCGCACGGGCGCTCGGGTACGACGTCGGGCAGCAGGACGCCTGGTCCAAGTCGATCGAGCAGTGGGGGCCGCTGCGCGACCTGGAGCCGGACGACGCCCCGGACGGCACCGGCGACCCCGGTGCGGTGGCCCCTGCTCCGGCCGCCGCTGCGGCCGCACCGCCCGTCGCGACCCGCACCGCGCAGAAGGACGCCCAGCGGTCAGCGCTGTGGGGCCCGCGCGCCACCGACCCCCTGGTCGACCCCCTGGCCAAGGACGAGGCGGACCGGCGCGACCTCGGCCCCGGCCGTGCACGCTCGGACGACGCCCACGACGTCGTCCCCTTCCGCCGCCCGCCGTCAGCAGAGCAGGACGGCGAGATCCCCGCTCACGTCATCGACCTCGCCCACCGCATGCTGCGCCTGCCCCGCCACCTCGGCATCCACTCCGGCGGCATGGTCATGTGCGACCGCCCCGTCATCGAGGTGTGCCCCGTGGAGTGGGCCCGCGCGGAAGGCCGCACGGTGCTGCAGTGGGACAAGGACGACTGCGCCGACGCCGGCCTCGTGAAGTTCGACCTCCTGGGCCTCGGCATGCTCACCGCCCTCCGCTACGCCTTCGAGGAGGTCGAGCGGCAGACGGGGGAGCACCTCGAGCTGCACGCCCTGCCCCCGGAAGACCCGGCCGTCTACGACCTGCTGTGCGCCGCCGACACCGTCGGGGTGTTCCAGGTCGAGTCCCGCGCCCAGATGGCCACCCTGCCCCGCCTCCAGCCACGGAACTTCTACGACATCGTCATCGAGGTCGCCCTCATCCGCCCCGGCCCCATCCAGGGCGGCTCCGTGCACCCCTACCTGCAACGCCGGCGCATGGCCCCGCAGGACGTCCCGTACGCGCACGAGCTGCTGCGCGCACCGCTCGCCCGCACCCTCGGGGTGCCGCTGTTCCAGGAACAGCTCATGCAGATGGCCACCACCCTCGCCGGGTTCAGCGCGGCCGAGGCCGACCTGCTCCGCCGCGCCATGGGCGCCAAGCGCTCCAAGGAGAAGATGCGCGGGCTGCGCGCCCGGCTCATGCAGGGCATGGCCGACCGCGGCATCGAGGAGGAGCTGCGCGAGGAGATCTACACCCAGCTCCAGGCGTTCGCCGACTTCGGCTTCCCCGAGTCGCACGCCTACTCCTTCGCGTTCCTCGTCTACGCCTCCAGCTGGCTCAAGGTGCACCACCCGGCCGCCTTCTACGCCGGGCTCCTCGCCGCCCAGCCCATGGGCTTCTACTCCCCGCAGTCCCTCGCCGCCGACGCCCGCCGCCACGGCGTCACCGTGCTACGCCCCGACCTCAACGCCTCCCGGGCGCTCGCGGCCACCGAACGGCTGCCCGGCGACGCAGCCCTGCCGCCCGAGACGACACCGCTGCCGCGCTCGCCCGCACGCGAGCACGGCCCCGACCCCGACCTGCGGCTCGCGGTGCGCCAAGGGCTCGCCCAGGTGCGCGGCATCGGTCAGGAGAAGGCGGAGGAGATCGTGGCCGCACGGGAGGCTGGTCCGTTCCGGGACCTGCGGGACCTGGTGCGCCGGGTGGACCTCAGCACCGCGCAGCTCGAGGCGCTGGCCACCGCGGGCGCCACCGAGTCGCTGGGAGCGAGCCGCCGGGAGGCCCTGTGGGCGGCCGGCGCGCTGTCCCAGGAGGGGCCGGGCACCCTGGAGGGCGTGTCGGTGGGCGTGGCGGCTCCCGCCCTGCCGGGCATGACGGAGGTCGAGACCGTCGTCGCCGACGCATGGGCCACCGGCATCACCCCGGACTCCTCACCCGTGGAGCTGGTGCGCGAAGGGCTGCGCCGCGCAGGTGCCGTCACCGTGGTCGAGGCGGCGGCCACGGAGGCGGGCCGGCGCATCGCCGTCGGCGGGGTGGTCACCCACCGGCAGCGGCCCGGCACCGCGGGCGGCGTCACGTTCCTGTCCCTCGAGGACGAGACAGGACTGCTCAACGTGGTCTGCTCACCCGGCCTATGGAGGCGGTTCCGCACCGTGGCCCGAGGGGCGCAGGCCATGGTGGTGCGAGGCCGGGTCGAGAAGGCCGACGGCGCCGCCAACCTCGTCGCCGAGCACCTGGCGCCCCTGAGCCTGCCCGTGCAGGGGCGCTCCCGCGACTTCCGCTGAGAGGTGCGGTCAGAGGTCTGGGAGCAGGCCGGTGAGGAAGAAGGTGACGCAGACGCCCCACACGGTGGCGAACGCGTAGACCGCCCACGCTGCTCGTGACCACCGCCGCGAGACGACGCTCAGGCAGAAGCACAGGCCAACCGCAGCGACCACGAAGACGGTCACGACGGGGAGCTCGGTCGTAGCAGCCAGCCGCCACGGCAGGACGGCGAGCACCGCCGCGGCCACGAGCGCCACGACGCCGCCGCGCAGCGCGGGCCGGGTCTCGACGTCCTGTCGCGCAGCGGCTGGGGCCTGAGGCGTCGTCACGTGTGGGAGGGTAGCGGGTCGCCGCCGGCCGGGCCGTGTCAGCCGCCCAGCAGCTGCCCCCACGTGACGATGCTCCACTGCACGAGCGAGTCCCACACGGGGGCGGTCTCGAACCCCATCTGGTCCAGCGCGGCCCAGCCCACGCCCACCACGGCGTAGATGCTGACCGGTGTCATGACCACCCACTCGCGCCACGAGCCGGCGTCGCCCAGGAGCGGGACGGCGAGGTTGCCCCCGGCCCGCCACACGTCGTCGAACGGCAGCACGGGGTAGCGGCGCACCCAGCGCGGGGAACGGACGCGCAACGGCCACAGCAGCGGGATGCCCCGGGTGGTCAGCAGGTCCCCGAGCAGGTGCATCAGACAGCCGAGCCCCACGCAGAACGGCATCCAGTACCACTCCTCGGGCGCGAAGACCGCGACGAGCGCGGCCAGCGAGAGCGAGGAGAGCCACGGCCAGACCGTGCCCTTGCGGGTCAGGCGCAGGGCCCGCATCGCGAACGCGATGAGCAGCACCGCCATGATGCCGGGACCCACCAGCACGTCGCCGAACGTCTCCGTGCGCAGCGTGACCATGCCGGCCACCCACGCGATCGCGGTGAACACCGCCACACCGAGCAGCGAGTGGGTCGCGCCGCGGTGCCCGCCGGAGATGCTGGCGACGAACTTCGTGACCCCTTCGGAGACCGGGGGCAGCGAGTGGGCGATCGTGCCGGAGTGGTGGTCGGAGTCCGGCAGGAGGGCCGCACCGGCGCACACCAGGGCCCCGGTCATGACCCCCACCTCGGAGACCGGGTACCAGCCGAAGGCGATCGGCGTGGTGGAGGTGACGGCGACCCAGGCCGCGGCCCCGCTCGCCGCGTGGTGCCCACCCATCATGCCTGCCGCGCCCCTTTCGCACCGCCTGTCCGCTCTGACCGGTTGGTCCGGCCGGAGGAGACCGTACACGTCGCGGCCGACAGCGCCGTGCTCGGCAGGCACGCCGGGGGAGCGAGGAGTACCGTCGCCACATGTCTGCGACGGAGCAGCCACGGGAGTCGGTCCACGGGGCCGACCCTGACCTGGGGTGCGCCCTCGACGTCGAGCACCAGGTCGTGCGCGGCGTCGCGATGGTGCTGCGGTTCCTCCTCGAGATCGCGATGCTGGTCGCCGTGGGCTGGTGCGCCTGGGCCACGGTGGTGCCACACGGCTGGCGGTGGGCGGCAGCGTCGCTCGCACCGGTCGTCGTCGCAGCGCTGTGGGCCACCTACCTGTCACCGCGTGCTCCCCGCCGACCGTCGGAGACGGTGCGGGTGCTCGTGGAGCTGGTGCTCTTCTTCGGGGCGGGGGCATGGCTGTGGACGCTCGGGCAGCCGGTGCTCGGTGCCGCGCTCGCCCTCGCGTGGCTCGTGGACCGCGCCGTCATCGCCACGTCGTCGCGCCCGCGCGAGGGCTGAGCCGGACCAGAGGCGGCTTGGGCCGGAGGAGGCGACCGGCCGCCGTGGTCACGACGTGCACCCGCACCTCCTCCGGACCAGGTCCGGGGGACCAGGTCAGCGCCGTCGGGCCCGCACGATGCGGCGCACGACGGCGAACACCGCCGCACCGCCCAGGACCCACGGCCCGGCGACGATCAGCGGGTCCAGGGCCTGGTGCTTGACGTCGGTCCGGCGCGCCCCGACGCGCGACGACCAGCCGTGGCGGGAGACCTCCGCCCGCACCCCGGTCTCGGCGACCAGGTTGTCCGGCCGGCCCCGCAGCAGCGCCGTGACCCGGCTCTCGGCCACGTCGACCCGGTCACCGGCCATGAGCAGGAGCCAGTGCGCCGCACGGCCCTCGCTGAACCGCTGGTACGCCAGGCGCCGCACCGCGCCCGACAGGCCGTGGAGCGGCTGCGCCGTGCCGAAGGCGGGGGTGAGCATGGCGTGTTCGATCGACCGCTCCCGCGGGCGCTCCTCCGGCTGGCGTGCGGGGAAGTCCCAGTGCGCGCCGGTGGCGTCCGGGTCGAACCGCAGGCGCGGCACCGACGGACGGTCGGCCGGGTCCAGGTCGACGCCCCAGCCGGGGATGCGGGCGCGCAGCTCCTCGGGAGTCTCGCGCAGCGGGCGCCGGGCGGGCATGTACGCCGGCTCGACCCCGGGGGACGGAGGCGTGGTGGTCATGTCGGTCTCCTCTCGGGCGTCGGGTCAGGCGTCGAACGTGACCAGCGGCTTGATGCAGCCGTCCAGCTTCGACGAGAACATGTGGTACGCCTCCGCGATGTGCTCCAGCGGCACCCGGTGGGTCACCATGTCGCTCGGCTTGATGTACCCGTTGCGCACGTGCTCGAACAGGCGCGGCCACTGACGCTTGACGTGCGCCTGGTTCATGTTCAGGGTCAGGCCCTTGTTCATGGCGTCGCCGAACTTCACCGCGCTGAAGATGGGACCGTACGCACCCATCACCGAGACGGTGCCGCCCTTGCGCACCGAGTCGATGGCCCAGTTGAGCGCCACCGGCGACCCGCCCTGGAGCTTGAGCTTCGCCGCCGTCACGTGCTGCAGCAGGTTGCCGTCCGCCTCGGCACCCACGGCGTCGATCGCGACGTCCGCCCCCAGGTGGTCGGTGATCCGCTTGAGCAGCACCACGACGTCGTCGTGCTCCACGAAGTTGTACGTCTCCGCGTGCGCCATCTCGCGCGCCTTGGCCAGGCGGTACTCCAGGTGGTCGATCACGATGACGCGGCCGGCCCCCATGAGCCACGACGACTGCGCCGCCACCAACCCCACCGGGCCAGCACCGAACACCACGACGACGTCGCCCTCCTTGATGTCCCCGAGCTGCGCCCCGAAGTAGCCGGTGGCGACGGCGTCCGTCAGCAGCACCGCGTCCTCGTCGCTCATCCACTCCGGGATCAGGCTCGGGCCCACGTCCGCGAACGGCACCCGCACCAGCTCAGCCTGGCCGCCGTCGTACCCGCCCGTCGTGTGCGAGTACCCGTAGATGCCGCCCACCGCCGTCGCGTTCGCGTTGACGTTGTGACAGTTCGCGTACAGGCCGCGAGCGCAGTACCAGCACGACCCGCAGAAGATGTTGAACGGCACCATCACGCGGTCGCCCACCGAGAGGTTGCGCACCGACGGCCCCACCTCCTCGACCACGCCGATGAACTCGTGGCCGAACGTGTGACCCACCCGTGTGTCGGGCATCAGGCCGTGGTAGAGGTGCAGGTCCGAGCCGCAGATCGCGGCGAGCTGCACACGCACGATCGCGTCGTTCGGGTGCTCGATCCGCGGCGGGGCCTTCTCCTCCACGCGGACCCGGTAGGGCCCGCGGTACACCATGGCTCGCATCGCTGCTCCCTCGCTCGTGTCGTCGATCCCGGTCAGCGTGGCACCGGCCCCGGTGGCTCGCACACGGCCGGGAAGGACCGCCGAGCCCCGCCCGGACCGTCGCCGAGAAGGGGCGCCCTGACGGGTGGTGAGTGGCCGCACACCGTCCGACGGTGAAGGGGCGCGCCCGTCGTCGAGCGTCGGCGGGCGCGTCCATCGGCCCGCGCCGCACGGGCGGCGGGCACCGAGCAAGGACGGAGGTGACCGGTATGGCCACCGGTGAGACCGGATTCGACGACGTGACGTTCGACCTGATCTCCGTGCAGTACCACTCGCTCAAGGCTGGCCACGACTACGGCCAGTACGTGCGTGACGCCCGCAACGCAGGCCAGGAAGAGATCGCCCAGTTCTTCGAGCAGGTCATGGCGGAGGACTCCCAGCGGGCGCAGCGCTGTCACGAGTTCCTCAAGCAGCTCGGCGGCACCGACAACACGACGCCGCCTCCGGGGACCTGATCGACGGGACCTGACCCACCTGAGCCCTGACGTGCAGGCCCTGGACCGGACCCCCGGCCCAGGGCCTGTGCTGTGCCCCCGGGTGCCCGCCCGCTCCCGCCTCGGCGGTGCCGGTTGCCCGCCCGCGGCGTGGCCGCCGCCGTCGTGCCAGGGTGGGCAGCGTGAGCGAGACCGACACCGACGCCCTGGTGGATGCTCTCTACGCGGGCCCGCTCGAGGAGTTCGTCGCCGCACGCGACGCCGCCGCCAAGCAGGTGGCCGCCGGCGGCGACCGCGTCGGGGCCGCCCGCGTCAAGAAGCTCCGGCGGCCCACCGTGGCCGCCTGGGTGGTCAACCAGGTGGCCCGCCGGCACCCCGACGAGGTGGCGGCGCTCGCCTCGCTCGGAGACGAGCTGCGCGCCGCGACGGCCGACCGCGACCGCGGACGGATCACCGCCCTCGACCGTCTGCGACGCGAACGGACCGACGCGCTCGTGGGGCAGGTGCGTGAAGCAGGGGATATCGACGGGCGGCCCGTGTCCACCGACGCCCTGGACCGACTCGCCGAGACCCTGACGGCGGCGGTCATGGACCCCGACGCCGCAGCCGCAGTACGCGGCGGTCGGCTCGCCCAGGCGCTCCAGCACGTCGGCTTCGGCATCGTGGACGAGGGCGGCGACACGGCCGACGTCGTCGCCCTGCGCCGCGAGGCGGGGGACCCACCGCCCACCGAGCCGGGCGGCGGAGCCAAGCCGGCGACCAGGCCCGAGCCCGAGGCAGGTCCCGAGCGGGAGGCGGACACCGTGCCCGAGCCGCCGGCCGAGGCGCTCGCGGACGCCGAGCGGGCGGTGCAGGAGACGGCCGACGGGGTGGACCGGCTGGAGGCCCGGCGCGACGACCTCGACCAGGCGTTCCAGGCGGCGCAGGCTCAGGTGCGGCAGCGCGAGGCCGAGGTGGGCCGTCTGGAGGAAGAGATGCAGCGTCTCCTGACGGCACGCGACGAGGCGCGCGCCGCGCTGCGGGAGGCTCAGGCGGCGCAGGAGGAGAGCCGTGCCGCGCTGGACGCCGTGGACGCCGAGCTCGACGCCGCCGAGGGGCGTGCTGCGGCCGCGCGGAGACGACGTCGGGATGCGCGCCGCACGGACACGTGACCGAGGTCGGCCGAACGCTCGGACTGAACGCGAATGGGAGATCGGCTGGGTATCGTTGCTGGTCAGGAAGTGTGCTCCCCGCGTAAGCGGGGGTGATCCGGCGCAGGCAGGCCGCCTCGGCAACCGGCTCGGGTGCTCCCCGCGTAAGCGGGGGTGATCCCTTCGCCAGCAGTGACGCCACCTGCGCCTCGTGGTGCTCCCCGCGTAAGCGGGGGTGATCCCTCGCCGCCTGTGTGCGCCTGCGTGAGCTGCACGTGCTCCCCGCGTAAGCGGGGGTGATCCCCACACCGCCGTCCTCGACTGGATCGACCTGTGGTGCTCCCCGCGTAAGCGGGGGTGATCCCGCTCAGGTGCGGGCGAGCGCCTGCGCGGCCCGGTGCTCCCCGCGTAAGCGGGGGTGATCCCCCTCGTGGCCGTACCCACGCAGGCCACCTCGTGTGCTCCCCGCGTAAGCGGGGGTGATCCCCAGCGGCCCGTCGCCGGGTCGACCACCTCAAGGTGCTCCCCGCGTAAGCGGGGGTGATCCCTCGAGGCGGGGTAGAACGTCTGGTTGATCGGAGTGCTCCCCGCGTAAGCGGGGGTGATCCGCTCGCCATGGCAGGGAGGCCAACGCGATGACCGTGCTCCCCGCGTAAGCGGGGGTGATCCCCTCGTGGACTTCCGTCAGGTGCAGGAGTCCACGTGCTCCCCGCGTAAGCGGGGGTGATCCGGAGACCCACCATGGCAACGCTGACCACCGGGGGTGCTCCCCGCGTAAGCGGGGGTGATCCGAACGGCAAGTCCACGCTCTCGGGCGGGATCGCGTGCTCCCCGCGTAAGCGGGGGTGATCCCGAGGCGACGATGCGGGCGACCTTGATGCCGACGTGCTCCCCGCGTAAGCGGGGGTGATCCCACCCCGCCGTAGTCGGGGTGCTCGAGCACGCGGTGCTCCCCGCGTAAGCGGGGGTGATCCCGGCCGGTACCAGCCGCGCAGACGCAGGTCGATGTGCTCCCCGCGTAAGCGGGGGTGATCCCTCGATCATGTCGACCGGCACCAGAGCGATGCGGTGCTCCCCGCGTAAGCGGGGGTGATCCCAAGGTCAAGGCCCTGTCGGGCAAGATCGCCCAGTGCTCCCCGCGTAAGCGGGGGTGATCCCGCAGCGAGGGCAGCCTCTGCCCTCAGCGCAGCCGTGCTCCCCGCGTAAGCGGGGGTGATCCGTTCCCGTTCGCGGTCATGCCGCGGCGGGAGTTGTGCTCCCCGCGTAAGCGGGGGTGATCCGGACTACAAGGCCAACAACCGCACCACTTCGCCGTGCTCCCCGCGTAAGCGGGGGTGATCCGTGTCGGCGGCGCTCATCGGTCGCCTCCCGCTTGTGCTCCCCGCGTAAGCGGGGGTGATCCTCCCGCACGCCCCGATGTCGCGGAAACGCTCTTGTGCTCCCCGCGTAAGCGGGGGTGATCCCGTCGACGACCTCGAGACCAAGGCGCGCCAGGCGTGCTCCCCGCGTAAGCGGGGGTGATCCCTTCGACAGCGGCCTGTTCGCCTGGCTCGGCGCGTGCTCCCCGCGTAAGCGGGGGTGATCCCTGCGCGGTCCCACCGCTGTTGCGGCGGACGAGGTGCTCCCCGCGTAAGCGGGGGTGATCCCGTGTAACGGGACGGTCGCAGGTTCAAGTCCTGGTGCTCCCCGCGTAAGCGGGGGTGATCCCGGCGCCGCGTCGAAGATCGCTCTCGACTACGTGTGCTCCCCGCGTAAGCGGGGGTGATCCGTGCCATGTGCGGGCGACGCGCACGCCGGGGGTGTGCTCCCCGCGTAAGCGGGGGTGATCCCCGTGTGGTGGTGAACAACACGGAGTACGCGGGGTGCTCCCCGCGTAGGCGGGGGTGATCCGTCGCACCCGTACCTGTCCCTGCTGCTGCCTCAGTGCTCCCCGCGTAAGCGGGGGTGATCCCCCGTAGTCGCGGGGGTCCAGGGCGCCCAGATTGTGCTCCCCGCGTAAGCGGGGGTGATCCCACGATGTCGCGGTTGAACTCGGTGACCTTCTTGTGCTCCCCGCGTAAGCGGGGGTGATCCCGACAGCGGCCCCCGCCTCCTGATGGAGGCAGGGTGCTCCCCGCGTAAGCGGGGGTGATCCCCTCGTCCGTCACGCCCTGGACCAGGCCGGGGTGTGCTCCCCGCGTAAGCGGGGGTGATCCCACCCGGGTCGGCGGTCATCAGCCGTACACCGTCACGGTGCTCCCCGCGTAAGCGGGGGTGATCCCCGGCTTGTCCCGAGGTCAACGGCTCAGGACGCGTGCTCCCCGCGTAAGCAGGGTGATCCCGCTCTCGTGCAGTTGAGGCGGCGCGACGTCGTGGTGCTCCCCGCGTAAGCGGAGGTGATCCTCCCCATATGGGCCTCTCGACCACGCTCAGGCCGTGCTCCCCGCGTAAGCGGGGGTGATCCCGCCCGCTTGGCGGCGCGTACTGCCGTAGCGGGGTGCTCCCCGCGTAAGCGGGGGCCATGCGAACGGGTCGAAGTCGGCTCAGGTGAAGGCCGGAGCCCTTCTTTCGAGGCTCAATCGCCTCGCGGTCGCCCCTTCGCGCGGCAAGGTGCGGCGTACATCTGCTCCCAGAGCAAAGGTCCGCGCGAACGAGGGCTCAGGGCGCACCGTGGGGGCGGCAGCAGTGCACGGGCCCCTCGTGAGTTCGAGCTCTACTACGACGTGTGAGCACAGTCTCGCGTGCCGGAGAGCAGGGGCGCATGGGTGCTCGCTGGGTGCCGCGGGGCCGGGGTGAGGGTACGAAAAAAGCCCCTGGTTGTGGACCCAGGGGCTTCGTTCGTCGCTGTCTCAACGAGTGTCCGGAGGGGGACTTGAACCCCCACGCCCGATAAAGGGCACTAGCACCTCAAGCTAGCGCGTCTGCCATTCCGCCACCCGGACAGGTGACCCGTTCCGGCGTTTCCGCCGTCTCGGTGCGGGGAAGAACATAGCACGTCACGGGGGTCGGCCTGAAATCCGCTGCGGCCTGGTGCCGGGCGGCGGCGCAGGGTGCAGACTGAGGCGCACCAGGCGCCAGACGGGCGTGCGCGACCGCATCGGTGGAGGTGACAGCGTTGACCGAGGGGGACCGGCCCACGCTGAGCCCGGAGGCGCGCCGGGTGGTCCAGGCTCGCCGCGAGGGCGGCGAGGTGGCGGCGAGCACGGAGAACGTGCCGGTCTGGTTGCGCACCGCAGCCGGGTGGTCGTGGCGGTTCGTGGCCGTCGTGGTGGCGGTGTCGCTGATCGTCTATGCCACGGTGCACGTGCAGCTGGTGTTCGTGGCGGTCTTCCTGGCTCTGGTGCTGACGTCGGTGCTCAAGCCGGTCACGGACTTCTACGCCCGGGTGATGCCTCGACCGCTGGCGGTGGCGTTGGCGTTCCTGAGCGCGTTCCTGGTGTTCGGGGGCTTGCTGACGTACGTCGTGGCATCGGTGGCGGGGCAGTGGGAGCGGCTGGCGGACCAGTTCACGCGTGGCATCGACCAGATCGTCGACTGGTTGCAGCACGGGCCGCTGCCGGTGGACGTGTCGTGGGACCAGATCAACGAGGCGATCGACGCGGGGCGGCGCTGGGTGACCGACAACAGCGGTGACCTGGCGAGCCAGGCGGTGGCGAGCGCAGGGACGGTGGCCGAGGGCTTCGCCGTGATCGCGCTGGCGATCTTCTGCACGGTGTTCTTCCTGGTATCGGGCGGCTCGATGTGGCAGTGGTTCCTGCTGCAGGTGCCGGAGCGTCACCGGGAGCGCTGGAGCGCCGCGGCGGGGGCGGGCTGGTACAGCTTCTCGGGATATGCGCGGGGCACGGTGATCATCGCGATCATCGACGGGATCCTCGCGGGGGTGTTCCTGACCGTGCTGGGGATCCCGTTGGCGGCGCCGCTGGCGGTGCTCGTGTTCATCGGGGCGTTCATCCCGCTCGTCGGTGCGCCGGCCGCGATGATCGTGGCCGCGGTCGTGGCCCTGGCCGCGGAGGGGCCGGTCCAGGCGCTGGTGGTGATGATCGGCATCGCGCTCATCGGGCAGATCGAGGGTCACCTGCTGCAGCCGCTCATCATGGGCAAGCAGGTGTCCCTGCACCCGGTGGTCATCGCTCTCGGTGTGACGGGCGGCACGGTGCTGGCGGGCATCCTGGGCGCCGTCGTCGCTGTGCCGGTGCTCGCCGTCGCCTGGACCGTCTACGCCACGCTGCGGCGTGGCTCGCCGGTGCCCGACGACGCGGCGCCGGTGGTGCAGGGGGCGTCCGACGACGGCGAGGGCGGCGAGGGCGACGAGGCCCCGCCGGTCCCGGTGACCGAGGGCCGCTGAGCGAGGACGCTGACCGGCCCGGGGCCGGTGCGCGGTCCGGCGAAAAGGTGCGGCGGCCCGGGCCCGGGCCCTGGCATGCTGCGGTCATGAAGCCGTTCGTCCTGGCCAACGAGCACGTCCGCCTCTCCGCGCCGACCGAGGCGGACGTCGACGCGATCACCGAGATCTGTCAGGACGCGGAGATCCAGCGCTGGACCACCGTTCCCAGCCCGTACCTGCGCGAGCACGCGGAGGGGTTCGTCCGGGAGTACTCGGACGGCGGTTGGGCGGACGAGAGCGCGCTCACCTGGGCGGTGCGGGTACCGGGGGACGTGCTGCCGGGCGAGCCGGAGCCGCCCGTGCTGGGCATGGTCGGCCTGACCCTGGACCGTGCTCCCGAGGGGCAGCGTTCCGGCGAGATCGGCTACTGGGCGGCACCGGACGCGCGGGGGCGCGGGCTGCTCACCGAGGCGGTGCGCCTGGTGGTGGACTACGGGCTCGACCCGGAGGGCCTGGGCCTCGCACGGGTCGAGTGGCGTGCTCAGGTGGGCAACTGGCCGTCACGGCGTGTGGCCTGGAAGACGGGGTTCCGCCTCGAGGCGCAGGTGCGGGGCCTGCTGCTGCAGCGCGGTGAGCGCGTCGACGGCTGGATCGGCACCCTGCTGCCCGGGGACCGGCGCGAGCCGGGCGAGCCGTGGCCCGCCGACGTCGCGCCCGTGCCGGGCCCCCGGCCGGTGCGCGTCTAGCACGGGCGCCCGGGGGCGTGGCGTGCCAATACCGTTGCACGCCGCCAGCGCCGCGTGAGACGCTCGCAGGCGTCCCCGTGGCTGCCGCCGCGTGTGAGAGGGGACGGCCGCCGAGCTGCGAAGGACTGAGGGATGACGGGTTTCCGGGCCGCCGCCTGACCGCGCGCCGCGAGGGCTCCCCGCTGTGACGGGTCGAGCCGTCGGCGCACCAGCCGACACCCCGGAGACTCCCGCATGCCTTCCGTCGTCCTGAACGACCTCACTTTCGCCTGGCCCGACGGGGCCACCCCGATCGACCACGTGTCGGGCGCGTTCGGCCGTGGCCGCACCGGCCTGGTCGGCGCCAACGGCGCTGGCAAGTCGACCTTGCTGCGCCTGGTCGCGGGCCTGCTGCACCCGACGTCGGGCAGCGTGACCGTCGACGGCGTCGTCGACCACCTGCCCCAGCGCCTCACTCTCGACGTCGAGCTGACGGTCGCCGACCTGCTCGGCGTGCGTGCCGTCGTCGATGCGGTGCGAGCCATCGAGTCGGGGGACGTGCGGCCCGAGCTGTTCGACGTCGTCGGCGACGCCTGGGACGCCGAGGAGCGAGCGGTCGCGGCGCTCGCCGCGACCGACCTGCCTCACGATCTCGACCGGCGGGTGGGGACGCTGTCGGGCGGCGAAGCGGTGCTCACCGCGGTCACGGGCATCCGCCTGCGCGGCGCCGACGTCGCGCTGCTGGACGAGCCCACCAACAACCTCGACGGTGGTGCCCGTGAACGCCTGCACGAGCTCGTGCGGACCTGGCGGGGCGCGCTCGTCGTCGTCTCCCACGACCGTGCGCTGCTGGAGCTGGTCGACGAGACGGCCGAGCTGCGGGCCGGCGCGCTGACCACGTATGGCGGCACCTACTCCGTCTACGAGCAGCACCTGGCCGCTCAGCAGGAGGCGGCGCAGCGGGCGCTGCGCGACGCGGAGGCCGTGCTGCGCCGCGAGAAGGCGGAGCGCATCAAGACGGAGGAGCGCATCGCGCACTCCGAGCGGCGCGGCCGCAAGGACGTCGCCGAGGCCCGCTACGTCAAGGGGGCGATCAACGAGCGGCGCAACGCCGCCGAGAAGGCGCAGGGTGCGCGCCGAGGGCAGGCGGCAGGCAAGGAGGACGCGGCACGGGCCGCGGTCGAGGCCGCGGAGCGGGCGGTGCGCGACGACGACCGCATCGTGGTGGACCTGCCCGACCCGGCCGTGCCGGCCGGGCGCCGCCTGGCCGTGCTGCGCGGCAGCGGCGGGGGAGAGCACGTGGTGCAGGGCCCCGAGCGGCTCGCCCTGACCGGGCCCAACGGCGCCGGCAAGACGACGCTGCTGGAACGGCTCGTGGCGGGTGACGGGCTGCTGACCGACCGGGTGGGATACCTGCCGCAGCGGCTCGACCTGCTCGACGACGCGGCGACGGTGCTCGACGCGGTGCGGGCCGGTGCCCCCGACGTCCCGCCCGGTGCGCTGCGCGGACGTCTCGCACGGTTCCTGGTGCGGGGCGACGCCGTCGACCGGCCGGTGGCCACGCTCTCGGGCGGCGAGCGGTTCCGGGTGACCCTGGCCCGCCTCCTGCTGGCGGACCCCCCGGCCCAGCTGCTGGTGCTGGACGAACCGACGAACAACCTCGACATCGCGAGCGTCGACCGGCTGGTCGAGGCGCTCGGCGCCTACCGGGGAGCGCTGCTCGTGGTGAGCCACGACCAGGTGTTCCTCGCCCGGCTGGGCCTGGACGCCGAGCTCGCTCTCGACCGGCACGGCAGCCTCGGACGGGTGCGCTGAGGGTGTTGGATGTCACGCATGACCACGCCGTTCGACGCGCCGTCGACCCTGCCCTACGAGCTGCCCGACTACACCGCGATCCGCCCCGAGCACTACGAACCGGCGATCGTGGCGGGCATGGCCGCCCAGCGCGAGGAGGTAGAGGCGATCGCAGCCGACACCACCGCGCCGACGGTGGAGAGCACGCTCGAGGCCCTCGAACGCTCGGGTCGCCTGCTGCACCGTGCTCTGACCGCGTTCTTCAACCAGCTCAGCGCTGACGCCACCCCGTTCCTGGAGGACGTCCACGAGCGGCTGGCGCCGCAGCTGGCGGCGCACCACGACGCGCTGACGATGGACGGCCGGTTGTACGAGCGGCTGCGGGCGCTGCAGCAGCGTGCGGAGGCGGGGGAGGTGGAGCTCGCCCCGGACGCTGCTTGGCTGCTGCGCCGCCGGCTGGCCGAGGCCCGCCGGGCCGGCGTCGAGCTGGACTCCGGCGCCCAGGCTGCGCTGCGTGACCTCAACGCGCGGCTGACCACCCTGGAGGCGCAGTTCGGCCGCCGGCTGCTCGCCGGGGCCAACGCCGCCGCAGTGCTGGTGACCGACGAGGCCGAGCTCGACGGCCTGCCGGACGACGCACGCGCCGGTGCCCGTGCGGCGGCCGAGGCCCGCGGGCAGGAAGGCTGGCTGATCGAGCTCCAGCTCCCCACGCACCAGGGCCTGCTCTCCTCCCTGACGAACCGTGACCTGCGCGAGCGGGTCCAGCAGGCGTCGGAGTCGCGCGGCGCGGACGGTTCCGAGCACGACACCCGGTCGGTGCTCCTGGAGATCGTGCGCCTGCGCGCGGAGCGGGCCCGTCTGCTCGGCTACCCGCACCACGCCGCGTACGTGGCGGAGGACGCCACGGCGCGCACCCCCGAGGCGGTGGCCGACATGCTGGGCCGCCTGGCCCCCGCGGCGGTCGCCAACGCGCGCGCCGAGGCAGCCGACCTGGAGGTGGCGCTGCGGGCCGAGCACGGCCCCGACGCCGTGCTGCGGGCCAGCGACTGGGCGTTCTACGCCGAGCGGGTGCGCCAGGAGCGCTACGCCCTGGACGACGCCGCCCTGCGGCCGTACCTGGAGCTGGAGCGGGTGGTGCACGACGGCGTCTTCAAGGCCGCCCACCTGCTCTTCGGGCTGTCGTTCGCCGAGCGGCCGGACCTGACCGGCTACCACCCGGACGTGCGCGTGTTCGAGGTGTTCGACTCTCCTGAGCCCGGCCGCCCGGACGAGGGTCTCGGCCTGTTCCTGGCCGACTGGTACACGCGCGAGTCCAAGCGTGGCGGCGCGTGGATGAACAACCTCGTGGACCAGAACCACCTGCTCGGCCAGCGGCCCGTGGTGGTCAACAACCTCAACATCGTCAAGCCGCCGGCCGGCAGCCCCACGCTCCTGTCGTGGGACGAGGTGATCACCCTCTTCCACGAGTTCGGGCACGCGCTGCACGGGCTGCTCTCGGACGTACGTTACCCGTCGCAGTCGGGCACCGAGGTGCCGCGCGACTTCGTGGAGTACCCGTCCCAGGTGAACGAGATGTGGGCGTGGGAGCCGCAGATCCTGCGCTCGTTCGCCGTCCACCACGTCACCGGGGAGCCGATGCCCGAGGAGTGGGTGGCCACGATGCTGGCCTCGCGCCGCTACGGCGAGGGCTTCGCGACGACGGAGTACCTGGCCGCGGCTCTCCTCGACCAGGCGTGGCACCGCCTGACGCCCGAGGACGTGCCGGCCTCGGTCGAGGATGTGGTCCCGTTCGAGCGGGCCGCGCTCGAGCGGGCGGGCGTGGCGTTCGACCCGGTGCCGCCGCGCTACCGCACCACGTACTTCAACCACGTGTTCGGCTCCGGGTACTCGGCCGGGTACTACTCCTACATCTGGTCCGAGGTGCTCGACGCCGACACGGTGGGCTGGTACGTGGAGAACGGCGGGTTGACGCGCGAGAACGGCGACACGTTCCGCCGCCGTCTGCTGGCTCGGGGCGGTTCCCAGGACCCGATGGACTCGTTCCGCGACCTGCGTGGCGCCGACCCCGAGATCGGGCCGCTCCTGGCCCGCCGGGGCCTGGACACCACGATCGGTACGGTGGACGCATGACGGACACCACCGCCCCCGCGCCCGCCCCTGTGACCGCGCAGGACGAGGTCGCCCGCATCTGCCAGGACCTGCTGCGGATCGACACCTCCAACTACGGCGACGGGACCGGGCCCGGCGAGCGTCTCGCCGCCGAGCACGTCGCAGGCCTGCTGACGGAGGTGGGGCTCGACGTCGAGGTGTTCGAGGCGAGCCCCGGCCGCACGTCCGTGGTGACCCGCATCGAGGGCGCGGACCCGTCGCGGCCGGCGCTGGTGCTGCACGGGCACACCGACGTGGTCCCGGCGCGAGCCGAGGACTGGAGCGTCGACCCCTTCGGCGGCGAGGAGATCGACGGCCTGCTGTGGGGCCGCGGCGCCGTCGACATGAAGGACATGGACGCGATGATCGTCGCGGTCGTGCGACAGCTCGTCCGCGAGGGACGCAAGCCCGCGCGCGACGTCGTCGTGGCGATGTTCGCCGACGAGGAGGCCGGCGGTGTGCACGGCGCACAGTGGGCCGTGGCGAACCGCCCCGACCTGTTCGAGGGCGCCACCGAGGCGATCAGCGAGGTGGGCGGGTTCTCCGTCGAGGTGGGCGGTCGGCGCGCGTACCTGCTGCAGACGGCGGAGAAGGGCCTGGCGTGGCTCCGCCTGGTCGCCGACGGCCGCGCCGGCCACGGCTCGGCGGTGAACCTGGACAACGCGGTGACGGCGCTGGCCGAGGCCGTCGCCCGCATCGGCCGTCACGCCTGGCCGTACACGCTGACCCCCACGGTGGAGCAGCTGCTGCGCGGCGTCGCCGACCTCACCGGCCTGCCGTTCGACGCGCAGGACCCGGCCGCGGTCGACGCCCTGGTGCGTGCCCTGGGCCCGGCGGCACCGTTCGTGGGCGCCACCGTGCGGCACACCTCCAACCCCACCGGGCTGAGCGCGGGGTACAAGGCGAACGTCATCCCGGGCCGTGCCGAGGCGACGCTCGACGTGCGCCTGCTGCCGGGGCTGGAGGAGGAGGGCATGGCCACGCTGCGCGAGCTGGCCGGCCCGCAGGTGCGCATCGAGACGATCCACCAGGACGTCTCGCTCGAGGTGCCGTTCTCCGGCTCCCTGGTGGACGCGATGGTCGACGCCGTCACCGCGGAGGACCCGGGCGCGGCCGTGCTGCCGTACACGCTCTCCGGCGGCACCGACAACAAGTCGCTGTCGCGCCTGGGCATCACCGGGTACGGGTTCGCGCCGCTGCGCCTGCCCGCCGACCTCGACTTCGTGGGCATGTTCCACGGCGTCGACGAGCGCGTGCCCGTCGATGCCCTCCGGTTCGGCACACGGGTGCTGGACCGCCTGCTGATGAGCTGCTGAGGCACGCCGCCGCGTGGAGGCACCCGCCCCGCGGGTGAACGGACGGGGCCTGGACCATGATGGCCAGGCCTCGTCCCCGTCCCACAGGAGCCGTCGTATGTCCCAGCCCGTCGCCACCCTCCGAGACGTGCGCCGCACGGCCCGAGACGTCTTCGGCTGGGATCACCTGAGGCCCGGGCAGGCCGAGGCGATCAGGGCTGTGCTCGACGGTCACGACGTGCTGCTCGTGCTGCCTACCGGTGCCGGCAAGTCGGCGGTGTACCAGCTGCCCGGCATCGAGCTCGAGGGGCCGACCGTGGTGGTTTCGCCGCTCATCGCCCTGCAGCAGGACCAGGTGCGCTCGTTGCTCGAGCTGGGGGACGAGGACGTCTCGGCGCGGGCCATCAGCTCGGTGGCGGGCGAGCGGGAACGGCGCGAGGCGCTGGACGCCGCCGCCCGCGGCGAGCTGGAGTTCCTCTTCCTGGCGCCCGAGCAGCTCGCGAACGACGAGGTGCTCGACGCCGTGCGGGCCGCCCGTCCCAGCCTGGTGGCCGTGGACGAGGCGCACTGCGTCTCGGTGTGGGGCCACGACTTCCGCCCGGAGTACCTGCGGCTGGGGGAGCGCATCGACTCCCTCGACCCGCGGCCCCGGGTGATCGCGCTGACCGCGACCGCCTCCCCGCCCGTGCGTGACGACGTCGTCCGGCGCCTGCACCTGCGGGACGCCACCGTGCTGGTCCGGGGCTTCGGCCGCTCCAACCTCGCACTGCAGGTGCGCCGCGCGGTCGGCGGGGCGGACAAGGACCGCGCCGTGGTGGAGCACGTGGAGGCCGAGGCGCGGCGGGCCGCAGACGGGAGCGGCCCCGGCGGCAACGGCATCGTCTACGTGGCCACGCGCCGGCGCACCACCGAGCTGGCCGAGGCGCTCGCCGCCCAGGGCCTGAGCACGGCGGCGTACCACGGCGGCATGCGACGGGCAGAGCGCGACGAGGCGCAACGCCGGTTCACCGACGGTGAGGTCGACGTCGTCGTCGCCACCTCCGCCTTCGGCATGGGGATCGACAAGCCTGACGTGCGCTTCGTGGTGCACGCCGACGTGCCGGACTCGCCGGACAGCTACTACCAGGAGGTGGGCAGGGCGGGCCGTGACGGTCACGACGCGACGGCGGTGCTGTTCTACCGGCCGGAGGACCTGGGGCTGCGCCGGTTCTTCGCGACGGGGGTGCCGTCGCGCGACGACGTGCTGGAGGTGGCCCGCGCGCTGCCGCGGGGGCGGCGGGCGCCGTCGGGCCTGCCGCGCCGGCTGGCGCGGCTGCGCTCGCTGGTGGAGGACGCTCGTGCGCTCACCCGGGAGGGAGCGCGGCCGACCACCGTGGCCGACGCCGCCGTCGAGCTCGCCGAGGAACGGCGGCGGGTCGACGAGTCCCGGCTGGAGATGATGCGCGGCTACGCCGAGACGGAGCAGTGCCGCACCCAGTACCTGCTGGCCTACCTGGGCGAGGAGCTGGACGGCCCGTGCGGGCGGTGCGACACCTGCCGGTCCGGCAGCGCCGCCGAGCACGACGTCGCCGAGGCCGACCGCCCGTTCGACGTGGGGGCCGCCGTGCAGCACCCGGAGTTCGGCCACGGCACGGTGATGGGGTACGAGGCGGACGACCGGGTCACCGTGCTGTTCGACGCCCACGGGTACCGCACCCTGGAGCTGGCCACGGTGCTCGACCACGGCCTCCTGGAGGAAGCGGGCGAGGAAGAGGCGGGCTAGGAGCCGGCGAGCCGGCGCAGCAGGGTGCGGGTCTGGTCCACGTAGCCGCCGCCGAAGAGGACGGCGTGCACCGCCAGCGGGTAGAGCTGGTGCAGGCGCACCCGGTGCTGCCAGCCCGGGGTGAGCGGGTGGGTCTCGGCGTACCCGGAGAGCACCTCGTCCAGGTGGGGAGCGCCGAAGAGGGCGAGCATGGCGAGGTCGGCCTCGCGGTGCCCGCCGTGCGCCGCAGGGTCGATGAGCACGGCCTCGACGCCGTCGCAGCTCCCTGGGCTCGCAGAGCGCTCGGCACCCTCGGCGGTGGTCCACATGACGTTCCCGGACCACAGGTCGCCGTGCAGCCGTGCGGGCCGGTCGTCGCCGGCCGGTCCGATCAGGTCGGGCAGCCGTGCGGCGACCGACTCCACGAGCCGGGCGTCGGCACCGTCGAGGACGCCGCGCTGCCGGCCCTGCTCCAGCAGGGGCCGCAGGCGCCCCTCGCCGTAGAACGTGGGCCAGTCCGGCCAGGTGCCGCCCGGCATGGGCAGCGGGTCGTCCAGGGGCCCGAAGAACCCGCTGCCGTCACCGTACGACGGTGGCAGCGCGCCCCAGGTGGGCGCCCCGGCGTCGTGCAGCGCGGCCAGCGCCCGGCCGAGCGCGCGGGCCGCCGACGGCGTGGGCCGGGCGGGGGAGAGCCGCTCGAGGTCGAGGTGGTCGGAGCCGACGCCGAGGACCCGCACCACCCGCGGGCCGCCCGGTGCTGCGGCGAGCCACGCCAGGCCCGCCGCCTCGCAGGCGAAGAACCCGGGCGGCGCACCGGCACGGGACTTGCGGAAGACGGGCACGGGGACCTCAGAGGGTCGAGGCGACCTTGATGATCTTGCGCCGCAGCCACACCTTGCGCTCGCCGCCCACGTAGAGCCGGGTGCGCGCGAGCTCCCAGCGGCCGTACTCGGCCTCCTCGGTGAGCATGCGGCGGGCGTCGGGGACGCTCGTGGCCCGGTCGATCGTCACGACCCGGTACTCGTACTGCCCGTGGGTGCGCCAGGCCGACACCGGGGCCGACGTGCTCCTCGCCATGGTCACCGTCCTCTCGGGGGCTCCTGTCGGGTGTTTCGCCTGCCCATTGTGCCCCTGTCGGCGGTAGCGTCGGACCATGACCGCAGACCCGCGTGCCGCGCTGGACCGCCTGATCGCCGCTCTCGAGGCCCACTACACCGCGGTCTCGACCCGCCGGTCCGACGAAGACCCCCGTGTCGACGACGCGTACGACGTGCTCGCCGACGCTTTCGAGGTGTACGACGACGCCCTGGCGCGGGTCTACGGCGAGGTCACGCCGTTCGTCCTCGAGGAGGAGGACGACGAGGACGATGATGACGACGACGAGGACGAGGACCTCGACGACGAGGACGCCGACCACGCGGACGAGCTCGACGCGCAGCGCGGCTGACCCCTCAGGCGGCGTCGCCCCGGACGCGGTGCCCGCGCCGACGCGGGCTCCGGTGCGGTGACGACCCGCCGGCCGCTACCACCGTTCGGGGTAGCCGACCTCGATCGCCGAGACGTCGTCGAGGGCCGCGTGCACCTCGGCGGGCAGCTCGAGGTCCGCCGCGGCCACGCTCGTGCGCAGCTGTGCCGAGGTGCGGGCGCCCACGACGGCGGCCGCGACCTCGTCGCGCGCCAGCAGCCATGCCAGCGCCACCTCCGCGGGGCTGCGGCCCAGGCCGTCGGCGGCCGTGGCGACCGCCTCGACGACGGCGGCCGAGCGGGCGTCGAGGTACGGCTCCACGAACCCCGCCAGGTGCGGGGATGCGGCGCGGGAGTCGGCAGGCACCGTACGCCGGTACTTGCCCGTCAGCACGCCACGCCCCAGCGGGGACCACGCCAGCAGCCCCATGCCGAGCGCCGACGCCGCGGGCTGCACCTCGCGCTCGACGCCGCGCTGCAGCAACGAGTACTCCACCTCCAGGGCGGTGAGGCCCACGTCGTCCAGGAGGGACGCCGCCCGCGCGCTCGCCCACGCCGGGTGGTTCGACAGGCCCACGTAGCGGGCGCGCCCGGACGTCACCGCGAGCCGCAGCGCCGACGCGGTCTCTGCCAGCGGCACCGACGGGTCGGGGCAGGCGACCAGGAACAGGTCGACGTGGTCGGTGCCGAGCCGCTCGAGAGACCCGTCGAGGTCGGAGAGCAGGTCGCCGCGCGCCGCGGACCGCCCGCTCTTGGTGCACAGCACCACCTCGTCGCGCGAGACCTTGCCGCGCAGGAGGGAGCCCACGAGCCGCTCGGCGTCACCGCCGCCGTACGTCGCCGCGGTGTCGAGCAGCGTGCCGCCGGCGTCCAGGAACTCGCGCAGCTGGTCGCCCGCGTCGAGCTCGTCGGTGTCCCGGCCCCAGGTCATCGTGCCGAGGCCCAGCGCCGAGACGCGCAGACCTGAGGTGCCGACGCGTCGCTCCTGCATGACCGCAGGCTATAGGGTCTCGGCTCGTGAGTGCGTGGGAAGCGATCCTCCTCGGCCTGGTGCAGGGACTCACCGAGTTCCTGCCGATCTCCTCCAGCGCGCACCTGCGCATCGTGGGTGAGCTGCTCGGCTCCTCCGACCCTGGTGCCGCCTTCACGGCGATCACGCAGATCGGCACGGAGGCGGCCGTGATCCTGTACTACCGCCGCACCATCAGGGACATCTGCGTGGACTGGTGGCAGGCGCTGCGGGGAGACGACGGCACCGACCGTGCCGCCCGCCTCGGCGCGCACCGCGAGAACGCGCGCATGGCCTGGTACATCGCGCTGGGCTCGGTCCCGATCGTCGTGTTCGGCCTGCTGTTCCAGGACTGGATCGAGACGTCGCTGCGCAACCTCTGGATCACCGTGACGATGCTGGTGGTGTTCGCCCTGATCCTGGGCTGGGCGGACAAGCACGGTGCGCGCCGGCGCACCCTGGGCGAGCTGACGCCGCGGCGGGCGGTGCTGTTCGGTCTGGCCCAGTCCCTCGCGCTGGTACCGGGCGTGTCCCGCTCCGGCGGCACGATCACGGCCGGCCTGCTCATGGGCTTCACGCGCAAGGCGGCCGCCGACTACTCGTTCCTCCTGGCGATCCCCGCGGTGCTGGGCTCGGGCTTCTACCAGCTCGGCAAGTCGATCGGTCAGCCGGTCCCGGGCGGCCCGGGCGCGATGGCCACGTTCATCGCCACGCTCGTGGCCTTCGTGGTGGGCTACGTGGTGATCATCGGGTTCCTCAAGGTGGTCTCGACGTACTCCTACCGGCCGTTCGTGCTCTACCGGCTCGGCCTGGCCGCCGTCGTGGTGATCCTGCTGCTGACGGGTGTGCTCTCGGCCACCGGCGGCATCGTCGTCTGACGTCGGGGCCCCGGCCGGCCGGTATCGTGGGCGCGTGCGCACCTGGCAGGCCCCCGACGTCCCGCAGCTCCCTCGACCGGCCGTCGCGGTGCCCGTCCGGGTGCACGACAGCACCACGCGGGAGCTGGTCGAGGCGGCTCCCGGCCCCACGGCCCGGCTGTACGTGTGCGGCATCACGCCCTACGACGCCACCCACCTGGGGCACGCGAACACCTACCTCGCGTTCGACCTGCTGCAGCGGGCCTGGCTCGACGCCGGCAAGCAGGTGGTGCACACCTCGAACGTGACCGACGTCGACGACCCGCTGCTGGAGCGGGCCGCCGCGACCGGCGTCGACTGGCGCGACCTGGCCGCCGAGCAGACCGAGCTGTTCCGCACGGACATGACCGCGCTGCGCATGCTGCCGCCCGCCACGTGGACCGGGGCCGTGGAGTCCGTGCCCGCGGTGGTCGAGGCCGTCGAGCGGCTCCTGGCCGCCGGCGCCGCCTACCGCGTGCCCGTCGAGGCCGGCGAGCTGGCCGAGGAGGCGCAGGGCACGGCGGACCTCGGAGACGTCTACGCCGACCTGTCCGCCGACGCGTCGTTCGGGCAGGTGTCACGCCTCGACGAGGCCACCATGGCCGAGCTCTTCGCCGAACGGGGCGGCGACCCCGGCCGGGCGGGCAAGAAGCACCCGCTCGACCCGTTGCTCTGGCGCCGCGCGCGCGTCGGCGAGCCCGCATGGGACGGCGGCACGCTCGGCAGCGGACGGCCCGGCTGGCACATCGAGTGCGCCGTCATCGCCCGGGACGGGCTAGGACTGCCGTTCGACGTCCAGGGCGGGGGAGCGGACCTGCTGTTCCCGCACCACGAGATGTCCACCTCCCACGACCGGCTGCTCGCGCCCGACGGCGCGCACGGCGCACCCCGTGTCCACGTCCACGCGGGCCTGGTGGCCTACGACGGGGCCAAGATGAGCAAGTCGCGCGGCAACCTGGTGCTCGTCTCGCGCCTCCGGGAGTCCGGCGTCGACCCGATGGCCCTGCGCCTGGCGCTGCTCGCGCACCACTACCGCGACGAGTGGGAGTGGACCGACGCCGACCTCGAGAGCGCCGCCGAGCGGCTGGCGCGGTGGCGTGCCGCCGTCGGGCAGCTGGCCGGGGCCGCTCCCGTCGCGGAGCCCGGAGCGGTGCTGGCAGGGGTCCGTGCCGCCCTGGCCGACGACCTCGACGCCCCTGCGGCGCTCGCCGTCGTGGACGCCTGGGCCGCCGACCCGGCGAGCGACGACACCGCGCTCGTCACCGCCGCGCTCGACGCGCTGCTCGGCGTGCGCCTCTAGCGCCGCCGACGGGGATCGGCCCGCGCCCGGAGCGCCGGCAGGCCCCTGAGACGCAGGACGCCGCGGGCCCTCCGGCCCGCGGCGTCCCGCGTCCCCGACCCGCTCACGGCTTGTCGGGCGGGCTCCCGTCCGGCTTGCCCGTGTCGCGCCGGCGCAGCCAGCGCTCGAACTCCCGCGCGATGGCCTCGCCGGACGCCTCGGGGAGGTCGGCGGTGTCCTTCGCCTCCTCGAGCTGCTGCACGTACTCCTGGATCTCGGCGTCCTCGCTCGCCAGCTCGTCCACCCCGTGCTGCCACGCCTCGGCGTCCTCCGGCAGGTCACCGAGCGGCACCGGCTCGCCCAGCAGCTCCTCCACCCGCGCGAGGATCGCGAGCGTCGCCTTGGGCGAGGGCGGGTTGGCCACGTAGTGTGGCACCGCCGCCCACAGCGACACCGACTGCAGGCCACGGTCGGCCGCCGCGTGCTGCAGCACGCCGACGATGCCGGTGGGGCCCTCGTACGTGTTGGGCTCGACGTCGAGGACGGCCCGAAGCCCGTCGCTGTCGCTCGTGGCCGTCATCGGGATGGGACGCGTGTGCGGCACGTCGGCCAGCAGCGCGCCGAGCGTCACCACGGTGCGGACCTCGCTCTCCTCCGCGATGTCGAGCAGCTCGTTGCAGTAGCTGCGCCAGCGCATCGACGGCTCGATGCCGTGCACCAGCAGCACGGTGCGGTGCGGCAGCTCGGCCACCCACACGGAGGTGGTGGGCCAGGTGATCCGCCGCACGCCGTCGGTGTCGGTGCTCACGATCGGGCGGTTGACCTGGAAGTCGTGGTACTCCTCCGGGTCCAGGTCGTGGATCTTGCGCGCGCCCCACACGTCCGCGAGGTGCTGCAGGGCGGCCGTCGCCGCCCCGCCGGCGTCGTTCCACCCCTCGAACGCCGCCACGAGGACCGTGTGGCGCACGGGGCTCTGCGCGGTGTGGCGGCCGACGGGCGACGGCTCGGGCACGGTGGCGTCCGGGTCCGGGGTACTCATCTCCCCAGCCTATGACCTGGGTGCGGGCGCCCGCCGGATCACCGGGCGCGTGCGGCCGGGGTCACAGGGGAGGGACCTCGAGCGACGTGTCGGCGTACGGCGCCAGGAGGAGGGTCGCGGTGGCCCAGCCCGCCTGCAGCAACCCGGCGTCGGACTCGGGCTCCGTCTGCCTCTCGGTGCCCTCGTAGCGCAGCACCACGGACTGGTCGTCACGGTCGTGGTCCCCGCTGCCCGTGCTGCTGCCCTCGTCGGCGGGCGCGATGCGGGCGTGGACGGCACCGAAGCTCGCCAGCGGGGCCTGGCGCAGGCCCCGCAGCTCACCCGCCGGCACGTCCGGGACGTTGATGTTCAGGGTGCGCTGCCCGGCGTCGACCCCCTGGAACCACGCCAGCGCGTGCGCGGCGACGAGCTCCGCCGTCTCCCAGTGGCGCGGCTCCGCGGCGTCGAGCGACACCGCGACGGACCGGATGCCCAGCGCCGTCGCCGACAGCGCGGCGCCGACCGTGCCCGAGTGCAGGATGGCGTTGCCCACGTTCGGGCCGCGGTTGACGCCCGAGAGCACGACGTCGGGCCGGTCGCCGAAGGCGCCGTAGGCGGCCGAGAACGCGATGAGCGCGGGGTCGGCAGCCACGGCCAGGACGCGCACGCCGTCGGGCACGCCGGGCAGGTCGCGAGGCTCCACCACCAGGCGCCCGTCCACCTCGGCGCCGTGGAGCGCCGCCGAGGCACCGGACGACTCCTCGGCCGGTGCTGCGACGACGACGTCGTACCCGGCCGCGTGGGCGACCCGTGCCAGGACGCCGAGACCCGGCGATCCGATCCCGTCGTCGTTGGTCACCAGCGCCAGCATGGGGTCCTCCTCGGTGTGTCGTGTCGGTGCGGGGGTGAGTGCCGGGCTCAGTCGAGCTCGGCGACGGTCACGCGGCGGGCGAACGCCTCGATCTGCTCCCGGCGGCCGGTGCCCAGACCGTGCCGGGTCACGTTGAGCGCACCGGCCGCGGCCCCCAGCCCTACGGCGTCGGGAAGGTCGAGCCCCCGTGCCACGCCGACGGCGATCCCGGCCGTCATCGAGTCGCCCGCACCGCGGTGCTCCACGGTGGTGATGGGCGGGGTGGTCACCGTGTAGGCACGCCCGGCGGTGACCAGGAGCGTGGGCTGGTCGGCCCGTGAGACGACGACGGCACGCGGCCCCGAGGAGACGATCCGCTCGGCGGCACGGCGCAGCTCCTCCACGGAGTCGTCGTCCGCCAGCCGGCCCTCCACCATCTCCTCGTGGCTGATCTTGAGCACGGCGCCCTGCTCCTCGGCGAACGCGGCGGCGGCCTCCCCGGACAGGTCGGCCACCACGTCCACGCCGCCGGCGGCCAGGTCGTGCGTGAGGCGCGCGTAGAAGTCCGCGGGCAGGGCCAGCTCGTGCCGGGCACCGGTGAGCACCGCCACGCCCGTGTCCAGCGCCGTGACGAGCGTCGTCCCGTACAGGTCGTCCACGGCGTGGCGGTCCAGGGCGCGCGGCGGCATGGTCGCGATCTCCTCCGGGCCGCCCTGGCGGCGGTCCTGCACGCGCACGCCGCCCCCGGTGCTCGACGTCGGTCGCAGCTCCAGCCCTTCCTCCCGAGCCAGGTGCGCGGCCACCAGGCCCGACTCGCCGCCGAACGGACCGCACACCACCACGCGGGTGCCCAGCGAGCGCGCCATCTGAGCCATCCAGAGCCCCTGGCCGCCCAGGTGCAGGTGGATCTCTGCCGCGTCGCTCTCCCCCTGGGGGTCGCGCAGGCGGTCGATCTCGACCTCGACGGACAGCAGGGGCTCAGGGGCGAGGACGCACAAGGAGGCGGTCGTGTCGGCAGCCATGCGGCGACCCTAGGTACGGTCCGCGTCACTCACCCGACGAGGGCGCCCGGTACGCTCCTGGCGGACCCCTGCCCGTGCCCCCGCCCCTGGGAGAGACTGCTGAACACCGTGACGAGCGATCTGCCCGAAGCACGTCCCGCGACCTCCGAGGCCACGACCTCCGAGGCCACGGCCGAGGAGGTGCTGCCCGCCGCCGTCCTGTGGGACATGGACGGCACCCTGGTGGACACCGAGCCGTACTGGATCGAGGCCGAGCACGCCCTGGTCGAGGCCCACGGCGGCACCTGGTCCCACGAGCAGGCCATGCAGCTGGTGGGCAGCGCCCTTCCGGCCAGCGCACGGATCCTCCAGCAGGCCGGGGTCGACCTTCCCGTCGACGAGATCATCGACAACCTTCTGACGACGGTGGTCGCGCGCACCCAGGAGCACGTGCCGTGGCAGCCGGGAGCCCGCGAGCTGCTGAGCGCGCTCGCTGATGCCGGGGTGCCGTGCGCGCTGGTGACGATGTCCTACCGCCGCCTGGCCCGGGTGGTCGCCGAGCAGACCGGCGGCGCGTTCGTCACCGTCGTCGCCGGCGACGACGTCGCTCGGGGCAAGCCTGACCCGGAGGCCTACCTCACCGCGGCCGAGCGTCTCGGGGTGGCCGTCGAGCGGTGCGTCGCCATCGAGGACTCGCCCACCGGCATCGCCGCGGCCCTGGCCTCCGGCGCCCGCACGCTGGGCGTCGAGTCGGTGCTGCCCGTCGCACCCGCGCCCGGCCTCAGCCGGGCGTCGTCGCTGACCGACGTCGGCGTGAGCACGATCGTGCGGATCGCCGCTGGTGAGGTGCTCGAGCTCCGGCGCTGAGCCCCACCGGCCGAGCACGCTCGCTCTGCTGCCCGGGCGCTGACCAGAGCGTCACAGCCCCGGCGTCCACGGCACCGCCCCGGGGTGCGGTGCAGGAGCGGTGCGCGACGTCGCCGGCGCGTCCCCGAAGGGCGCGGTGTCCTGCGCGCACACCGCGCCGTCGTCGGCCTCCAGAGCGACCAGGTAGCGGGCCACGGCGGCGTCGGCGCACGAGCTGCCGACGCTCGGCACGGTGTGGCCCCAGCCCTCCAGCGTCAGCAGGCGGGCGTCGGGCCACAGGCCCGCGTACGGGGCCGCGTGCTCGTACACGGTGGCCGGGTCGTACGTGGTCCCGACGACGAGCACCGGTGCCTCGACCTGCTGCTCCCACGGGCCGGTGTAGGCGTCGTCGTCCCGTGCGTGCACGAACTCGCAGTGCACGCCGGTCCAGCCGCGCAGCGTCCCCCAGTGGGGGTGCGCCGCCTCCAGGGCGGCTGCCTGGCGCCGGTAGTCGGCCACGCTTACGTCGGCGGCGTCGTCGGCGCACAGGGTGGCCAGGCTGCTGCCCACCGACCCGGCGTAGTCCTCGGCGCCCAGCAGGCGGCGCAGCAGCTCGCCCGCACCCCGCGGGGCGGCCAGCGTCCGCGGCGCCTGCGGCACGACACCCGCCTCGACGGCGAGCACGGCGAGCAGCGCCGACAGGTCCGTCCAGGCCGCGCTCGAGTACATCGACTGGAAGACCACGGACAGGACCTCGGCGTACCCGACCTCGACCGTCGACCCGTCGCCGGCCGGCAGCTCCACCGGGCCCTCGCGGAGCGCCGCCAGGAGGTCCTCCAGCACGGTGGCCGGGTCGCCGAGCCCTGCGAGCGGGCAGCCCCGCGGCCCCGCCTCCGCACAGAGCCGGGCGAACTCGCCGGACGTGCGCTCGAAGCCCTCGGCCTGCCCCAGCCGGACGCCGATCACCTCGCGACTGCCGACGCCCGACCAGGCCCGCGGGTCGAGCGGGCCGTCGAGCACCATGGCCCGCACCCGGTCCGGGTACAGCGCCGCGTAGGTGGCGCCCAGGATGGTGCCGTAGGAGTAGCCCACGTACGTGAGCTGCTCGTCGCCGAGCGCCTGGCGCAGCAGGTCCATGTCACGGGCCACGTTCGCCGACGAGGCCGAGGCGAGGCGGTCGTGGGAGTACAGGGTGCAGGACGCCCCGAGCACCGCGGCCTCGGCGACCATGCGGCCGGCCTGCCGCTGGTCGGTGGGCAGCGCGACGGTGCGGGCGAGGAAGGCCGCCTCGTCGTCGGGGGTGCGGAAGCAGGTGGCCGGATCGGACAGGCCGACGCCGCGGGGGTCGAACGAGACCAGGTCGAACCGCTCGCGCACCTCCGGCTCGAACAGGTGCTCGCCCGTCGCGTGGAGCGTCGAGACGCCCTCTCCGCCCGGGCCGCCGAAGTTCACGAGCAGGCTGCCCTCGCGCTGCGCGGGGTCGGTGGCCGGCAGGCGGGTGACCGCCACCGCGGTGTGCGGGCCGTGGGGGCGGTCGTGGTCGGTGGGGACGCGCACGGTGGCGCACTCGTACGCGGGCGCCTCGGGGCACGGGAACCAGTCCGGTGCGGGCACCATCGACGGCGCTCTCGTCGAGGTGGTCGGTGGCGGTGTGGCCGCCGCGGCCGAGGCCCCGGTGATGACGTCGGCCGGCGCCAGCACGGGCACCGCACCGGTCAGGAGGACGGTCGCGGCGAGGGCGGCGACCATACGGGCAGGTGTCGTCTTCGTCACCCCGCCAGGCAACCACGGCCCGCTCGATCCGTCCATGCAGATCCGTGCACGTCGGTCGTGCGAGCCGTCCATGCCCGTCGGGGGTGCCGGACGCCGCAGGAGGAGCTGCCCGTCAGGCGGCAGCCGGCTACGCGTCGGGCTCCGAGGAGGCGCCGGCCACCGGCAGGAGCGGCCGGGCAGGTTCCCGGCCCGCAGGGGAGGTCCCCACGTCGACGCCCAGGCGCTCCGCCACCAGCGCCGGGTCCAACGCCGGGGGAGTGCCACCGAACTCCGGGCACACCGCCTGGTGCGCGCACCAGCCGCACAGCCTGCTGCGCCGCGGCGTGAACTCGCCCGTGCGCGCCGCCCGCTCGACCGCCTGCCACACCGACCGGACCTTCTGCTCCGTGACCTCGAGCTCCCTCTCGTGCGGCTCGGCCCGCAGCACCTGCCCGTCCCCGAGGTAGACGAGCTGGAGCATCTTGGGCAGCACCCCACGCTCGCGCCACAGCACCAGCCCGTAGAACCGCATCTGGAACAGCGCCGAGCTCTCGAAGCCCGGTCGTGGCGACTTCCCCGTCTTGTAGTCCACGACGCGCAGGGCGCCGTCCGGTGCGACGTCGAGCCGGTCGACGATGCCGCGCAGCAGCGGGCCCCCGTCGGCCAGCTGGTGCTCCACCCGCAGCTCCCGCGCCTCGGGCTCCAACCGGTTCGGGTCCTCGAGCGTGAAGTACGTGCCCAGCAGGCGCCCCGCCCCGTCCAGCCAGCCCTCCGGCGTGCTGCCGGCAGCGTCCCCGCCCGGGGCGAACAGCTCGCCGTAGCGCGGCTCCGCCTCCAGCAGGCGGTCCCACTCGCCCGGCAGCAGCGCCAGCGCCGCCTCCCGCGTCCGCTGCCCCAGCGGGGCGTCGTAGAGCCTCTCGAGCACCGAGTGCACCAGCGTTCCACGGGCGGCGGCCGAGGACGGCGGTTCCGGCAGGCGGTCCACCACCCGGTAGCGGAACAGCAGCGGGCACTGCATGAAGTCGCCCGCGCGCGACGGCGAGAGCGCGGGCCGGCGAGGGGCGCGCACCGCCCCGAGGTCCGTCACGGACCCCGCCTCGTCGGTCGGCGCCGCCGTCTCCTGCGTGGTGGTCATGCGGGCCACCATAGGCGCCGCCGCCGACACGCCCGGCGCACGCCCAGGGGACGCCGATAGGCTGCCGCGGTGACTCAGCACCCGCCGCGGTCGCGAGGCTGGGTGATCGGCAGGCTGGCCGGCGCCCCCGTGATCGTGACGCCCTCGTGGTTCCTCGCCGCCGTCGTCCTCACCGTCGTCTTCGCCCCGACGGTGCGCAGCTTCGCGCCCGGCCTGGGGGACGGCGGGGTGATGGTGGTCGCCTTCGCCTTCGTGCTCCTGCTCTTCGCGAGCGTGTTCTGCCACGAGGCGGCGCACGCGTTCGTCGCCCGCAACCGCGGGCACCGCGTCACCGAGCTCGCCGTCACGCTCTGGGGCGGGCACACCGCCTACACCGGCCAGGTGCGCCGGCCGCTCGACGGCGCGCTGGTCGCCGTCGTCGGCCCCCTCACCAACCTGGCGCTCGCGGTGGCGTTCTGGGTCGCGTTCCAGCTCACGCCGGGCGCCACCGTGCCCGCGCTGCTGCTGTACGCGGCGTTCTTCTCCAACGTGTTCGTGGGCCTGTTCAACCTGCTGCCGGGCCTGCCGCTCGACGGCGGGCAGATCCTCGAGGCCGTGGTGTGGGCCGTCACCGGGTCGCGGCGGCGGGGCACCCTGGCGGCCGGATGGTTCGGCCGGGCCGTGGCCGTCGCGGTGCTCGGCTGGGCGCTGCTGTGGCCGTTGAGCCAGGGCGTGCCGCCGAGCTGGGTCACGGTCATGTGGTCGGCGCTGGTGGGCGCGTTCCTGTGGTCCGGGGCCAGCGACGCCATGCGGGTGGGAAGGCGCCGCGAGGTCGTCGACGCCCTCGTCGCCGGGTCCCTGGCCGGCCCCGCCGTGCCGGTCGTCACCGGCGCGCCGGTGTCCGACGCCGGCCGGGCCGTCGCAGGCGTCCCGGACGCCGTCGTCGTCGTGACCGACGCCGCGGGCGCCCCGCTCGGGTGGGTGGACCCCGGGGCCGCGGCGGCCGTGCCGCCGGCGGCCGCGGCGACCACGCCGGTCGACGCCGTCGTCGTCCCCTTCCCGCCCGGCTCCGCCGTGGACGCCGCGCTCGCCGGCACCGAACTTCTCGACCACCTCGCCGCCACCTCGGGCGGCGCACGCCTGGTGCCGGTGACGCAGGAGGGCCGCACCACCGGCGTGCTCGACGTCGCGCTGGTGGCCCAGGCCCTGAGAGGCGGCAGGTAGGCTCTTCCGCCGTGACTTCTCCCAGCCCTGCCGGTGCCGACCAGCCCCGCCCCACGGGCGCCGACGTGCGCCGGGGCCTCCTGCGCGTCGGGGACAAGGTGCAGCTGACCGACCCGCGCGGCCGCATGCACACCATCGTCCTCAAGCCCGGGGCGACCTTCCACACCCACAAGGGCTACTTCACGCACGACGAGCTCATCGGGCGCCCCGAGGGCTGGGTCGTGACCAACACCGCCGGCGTGGAGTACCTCGCGCTGCGCCCCCTGCTGAGCGACTACGTCCTGTCCATGCCGCGGGGCGCTGCCGTCGTCTACCCCAAGGACGCCGGTCAGATCGTGCAGATGGCCGACATCTTCCCCGGTGCCCGCGTGGTGGAAGCCGGCGTCGGGTCGGGTGCGCTGACCATGTCGCTGCTGCGTGCCGTGGGCGACGGCGGGGAGCTCCACTCGATCGAGCGCCGCGCCGACTTCGCCGAGGTGGCCCGTGGCAACGTCGAGACGTTCTTCGGCGGCCCGCACCCCGCGTGGCGGCTGAGCGTCGGTGACCTGGCCGACGTCCTGCCCACCGCCGCCGAGCCTGGCTCGGTCGACCGGGTGGTGCTCGACATGCTCGCCCCCTGGGAGAACCTCGACGCCGTCGCCCGCGCGCTCGTGCCGGGCGGTGTCCTCATCGCCTACGTGGCGACCGCCACGCAGCTGTCCCGCCTGGCCGAGGACCTGCGCGCCGACGGGCGCTACGCCGAGCCGTCGGCCTGGGAGTCGATGGTGCGCGGCTGGCACCTCGAGGGCCTCGCCGTGCGCCCGCAGCACCGCATGATCGGTCACACCGGGTTCCTGCTCACCGCGCGCCGTCTGGCCGACGGCGTCGTGCCGCCCGAGCGCAAGCGGCGCCCCGCCAAGGGCAACTACCCGGTGAACGAGGCCCCCGCGGAGGGCGGCCGGGAGACGGCCGAGCCGGCCGAGGCGGTGCCCGCCGAGGCCCACGTCGGCGACGCCTGGAGCGGGGACGCCGAGTGGACCGAGGAGGCGCTGGGCCAGCGTCCCGTCTCGGACAAGAAGATCCGCAAGGTGGTGCGGGGGCTGGCGGCCGATGCCGCGCTGGCGCGGGCCACGGGGCAGGGCGACGGTTCGGGGGCGCCCGACGCGGACGCCCCCGAGGGCTCCGGCGCGGAGGCGGACGGGGGCTCCGCAGGGGCGAGCCGGGCGCAGGGCTGAGTCCGCGCCGCCGCACGCGCCCGCGTGTCGGGCGTGTGTCGAGGCTGTGAACCCTCGGCGCCACGGGCGGCGAAGGCGCGGAATGGGCCCCACGAGCGCGGCGTTCGTGCATAGGGTGCTGTTTCCGGGAGGCTCGTCTCCCGGGGCCCGCACGAGAGGGGATCTACATGGCTGAGAACCCGGCGAACCCTGTGAACCCTGACCGCACCGCACACCCCGAGCCGACCGGTCCGAGCCGCGACGCCCAGGTCGCCCTGCTGGCCGCGAAGAACGAGCGGCTGGCGGAGGCGCTGCGCGCGGCCCGCGACCAGATCGTCGAGCTGAAGAAGCAGATCGACGACCTGGCCAAGCCGCCCGGCACCTACGCCACGTTCCTCGGCGCCCACGAGGACGGCTCGGTGGACATCTCCTCGGGCGGGCGCAAGATGCACGTCGGCGCGAGCCCGAGCCTCGACGTCTCGGGCCTCCAGCCCGGGCAGGAGGTCAAGCTCAACGAGGCCATGACGGTCGTGGAGGCCGGCGGGTTCGAGCGCGTCGGCGAGCTGGTCACCGTCAAGGAGATCCTCGGCGAGGACCGTGTCCTCGTCGTCGGGCGCGCGGACGAGGAGCGCGTGGTGCGCCTGGCCGGCTCGGTGCGCGACCACGCCCTGCGTGCCGGCGACTCCCTGACGGTCGACGTGCGCAGCGGGTTCGTGTTCGAGGTCGTGCCCAAGTCCGAGGTCGAGGAGCTCGTCCTCGAGGAGGTCCCGGACATCCGCTACGAGGACATCGGCGGGCTGGGGCCGCAGATCGAGGCGATCAGGGACGCCGTCGAGCTGCCGTTCGCGCACCCCGGCCTCTTCCGGGAGCACGGGCTGCGCCCGCCCAAGGGCGTGCTGCTGTACGGCCCGCCCGGGTGCGGCAAGACCCTCATCGCCAAGGCCGTCGCGGCGTCGCTCGCGAGCATGGTGGGGCAGGGGGCCGGTGACGGGACCGAGGCCGGCGTGCGCAGCTACTTCCTCAACGTCAAGGGCCCCGAGCTGCTCAACAAGTACGTGGGCGAGACGGAGCGCCACATCCGCCTGATCTTCGCCCGCGCCCGGGAGAAGGCGTCGCAGGGCATGCCCGTCGTGGTGTTCTTCGACGAGATGGAGTCGCTGTTCCGCACCCGCGGCACCGGCCTGTCGTCCGACGTCGAGACCACGATCGTGCCGCAGCTCCTCGCGGAGATCGACGGCGTCGAGCGGCTGGACAACGTCATCGTCATCGGCGCGTCCAACCGTGAGGACATGATCGACCCGGCGATCCTGCGCCCGGGCCGCCTGGACGTGAAGATCAAGATCGAGCGACCCGACGCCGAGGGCGCGCAAGAGATCTTCGCCAAGTACCTCACGCCCGAGCTCCCCATCCACCCGGACGACCTCGCGGAGCACGGCGGCGACCACGCGGCCGCGGTCTCGGCCATGATCCGCTCGGTCGTGGAGCGCATGTACGCGGAGGACGAGGAGAACCAGTTCCTCGAGGTCACCTATGCCTCGGGGGACAAGGAGGTCCTGTACTTCAAGGACTTCAACTCCGGTGCGATGATCCAGAACGTCGTGGACCGCGCGAAGAAGATGGCCATCAAGGACTTCCTGGCCACCGGCCAGCGCGGCATCCGGGTGGACCACCTGCTGACGGCGTGCGTGGACGAGTTCAAGGAGAACGAGGACCTGCCGAACACGACGAACCCGGACGACTGGGCGCGCATCAGCGGCAAGAAGGGCGAGCGCATCGTCTTCATCCGCTCGATCGTCCAGAAGAAGGGCGAGAACGGGGCGCCGCGCTCGATCGAGCAGGTCACCAGCACCGGCCAGTACCTCTAGGGTCGTTGCCGTGACCGTGCGACGCGTGATGGGCATCGAGACCGAGTACGGGGTGCTCCAGCCGGGACGCCCCGCGGCGAACCCCATGCTCATGTCGAGCCAGGTGGTGACCACCTACCGGGCGCTCGTGGCGCGCTCGGGCGGCAGGCCTGCCGCGCGCTGGGACTACGACGACGAGGACCCGCTCGCGGACGCCCGCGGGTTCCACCTCCAGCGCGCGGCGGCCCACCCCTCGCTGCTCACCGACGACCCGTCCCGGCCCGCCCCGGCCGGACCCTCGGCACCGTCAGGGCCGCCGTCGGCGCTGGTGGGCGGCAGCGGCACGCCCGCGGGTCGCCGTGCGCGCCAGACGCAGCCGCAAGAGGTGGCGCGCCCGGAGGTCGAGGAGTACGACGACCCGTCGGCCGCCAACTGCATCCTGACCAACGGGGCGCGGCTGTACGTGGACCACGCACACCCGGAGTACTCCTCACCCGAGGTGACGGGGCCGCGCGACGCGGTGCTGTGGGACGTGGCGGGCGAGCGCGTCATGCTCGCTGCCTCCCGGGAGCTCGCCGCCCTGCCGGGGGCCGACGGCGGGGGCGTGGTGCTCTACAAGAACAACGTGGACGGCAAGGGGGCGAGCTACGGCACGCACGAGAACTACCTCGTGGACCGGGCGCTGCCGTTCACGGTGCTGGCCGACCTGATCACGCCGTTCCTGGTGACCCGGCAGGTGTTCGCCGGGTCGGGGCGGGTGGGCCTGGGCCCGACCGGGGACCGGCCGGGGTTCCAGATGTCGCAGCGCGCCGACTACATCGAGGCCGAGGTGGGCCTGGAGACGACGCTGCGCCGCCCGATCGTCAACACCCGGGACGAGCCGCACGCTGACCGCACGCGGTGGCGGCGCCTGCACCTGATCATCGGGGACGCGAACCTGTTCGAGGTCGCCACGTTCCTCAAGCTGGGCACCACCTCTCTCGTGCTGTGGGTGCTCGAGCGGCTCGACGAGCTCGAGGAGGCTGGTGTCGCGGCCCGCGACGAGCTGGCGGCGCTGCGGCTGGCCGACCCGGTCGGGGACACGCAGCGCGTCTCGCGCGACCTCGACCTGGTGGCCAAGCTGGAGCTGGCCGACGGGCGCACGATGACGGCCCTGCAGGTGCAGGAGGCCTACGCCGACCTGGTCGGGCGGGCGCTCGGCGCCGCGGGCCCGGCGGCCGAGGACGACGCGGAGACGTACCAGGTGCTCGACCGGTGGCGCTCGGTGCTCTCGCGGCTCGCGGACGACCCGGCGTCCTGCGCCCGTGAGGTCGAGTGGGTGGCCAAGCGCCGCCTGCTCGAGGGGTTGCGTCGCCGCGACGGGCTGGACTGGGACCACCCGCGCCTGCACGCCCTCGACCTGCAGTGGTCTGACGTGCGGCCGGAGCGGGGCGTCTACCACCGGCTCCTGGCGGGTGACGCCGTCGAGCGGCTCGTGGACGAGCGCGCCGTGGCGCACGCCGTCCACCACCCGCCGGCGGACACGCGGGCGTACTTCCGCGGGGAGGTCATGGCGCGGTACGCCACCGAGGTCTCGGCGGCGAGCTGGGACTCGGTGATCTTCGACGTCGAGGGCGCGGCAGCGCTGCAGCGGGTGCCGATGCTCGACCCGCTGCGGGGCACCGAGGGGCACATCGGGGCGCTGCTCGAGGCGAGCCCGGACGCGGCGGCGCTGCTGAGAGGGCTGCGCGGAGAGTGAAACGCCCACCCCGTGACGCACGGCACGCCGCCGTGAGCATAGGGTGACGAGTGGGCCACCACGGTGGCGCGACGACGGATCTGGGAGGCGATCATGGCCGGTCAGGAACGCATCAACCCGCAGCACGAGGACCGCACGCCGGACGACGACGGCGAGCAGGCGCCTGCGCCCGCCGCGGCGGACGCCTCCGAGCGCGACGCCGAGGTCGACGCGCTGCTGGAGGAGATCGACGACGTGCTGGAGTCGAACGCAGAGCAGTTCGTGCGCGGCTTCGTCCAGAAGGGCGGCCAGTGAGGGAGCGGGCTGGGCGCGGGCTGCGGCGAGGGACCTGCGCCGCCGCCGTGCGGGCAGCGAAGCGGGTACGGGCATGAGCGCCTCCGGACGGCTGCCGGACGCGTTCCTGCGCCCCGGGTCCTCGTCGTTCGTGGAGTTCCTCGGCGAGCACGCGCCCGAGCTGCTGCCGGGCCGCCGTCAGGCGCACGGCACGACGGCCTCGGGGGGCACGGGCGCGGCGGGCCTGGCCCCGCACGCCACCACCATCGTCGCGCTCGTGTTCGAGGGCGGCGTGGTCATGGCGGGGGACCGGCGCGCCACGGCGGGGTCGATGATCGCCAGCCGTGAGATCGAGAAGGTGTTCCCGGCCGACGAGTACTCGGCGGTCGGCATCTCGGGCTCTGCCGGCATCGGCGTGGACCTGGCGCGGCTGTTCCAGCTGGAGCTGGAGCACTACGAGAAGATCGAGGGCTCGCTGCTGTCGCTGGACGGCAAGGCGAACCGGCTGGGCACGCTGCTGCGCGCCAACCTCCCGCTCGCCATGCAGGGGCTGGTGGTGGTTCCGCTGTTCGCGGGCTACGACCTGGACCGTGGCGTGGGCCGGATCTTCTCCTACGACCCGACGGGCGGGCGCTACGAGGAGCGCGACCACCACGGCACGGGGTCGGGCTCGATCTTCGCCCGTGGCTCGCTGAAGAAGCTGTGGAAGCCGGGTCTGGTCGCCCACGACGCGGTGCGCGTGGCGGTCGAGGCGCTGTACGACGCGGCGGACGACGACAGCGCGACGGGCGGCCCGGACACGGTGCGGCGGATCTGGCCGGTCGTGGCGACCGTGACGGCCGACGGCTACCACCGGGTGCCGGACGCGGAGCTGGAGCCGGTGGTCGAGGCGCTGGTCGCCGCACGCCGGGAGGAGGGGGCGCGCCGATGAGCATGCCGTTCTACGTCTCGCCCGAGCAGCTGATGAAGGACCGGGCCGACTTCGCCCGCAAGGGCATCGCCCGCGGCCGGTCCGTCGTCGTGCTGGCCTACGAGGGCGGCATCCTGTTCGCGACCGAGAACCCGTCGCGCGCGCTGCACAAGATCTCGGAGATCTACGACCGCATCGCGTTCGCGGCGGTGGGCAAGTACAACGAGTTCGAGAACCTGCGCGTGGCCGGGGTGCGGTACGCCGACCTGCGCGGCTACAGCTACGACCGCGCCGACGTGACGGCGCGCGGTCTGGCGAACGCCTACGCCCAGACGCTGGGCACGGTGTTCACCACGGAGTCCAAGCCGCTCGAGGTCGAGCTGGTCGTCGCGGAGGTGGGTGCGACGCCCGCGGACGACCAGGTGTACCGGCTCAGCTATGACGGGTCGGTGGCCGACGAGCGCGGGTACGTCGTCATGGGCGGCCAGGCGGACCAGCTGGGCGCGCGCCTGGCGAGCGGGTGGCGTGAGGGCATGCCGCTGCGCGAGGTGCTGACCCTGGCGACCCGGACGCTCGGTGCTGTCGGCGGCGACGGGCAGGTGCTGGCCGAGGGGGCCGAGCGCGCTCTCGAGCCGGCACAGCTGGAGGTCGCGGTGCTCGACCGGTCCCGGCCGCGACGGGCGTTCCGTCGGCTGCAGGGTGCTGCGCTGGGCGAGCTGCTCGGGGCGTCCGAGGGCTGACCGAGGAAGTCTGACGGGAGGAGCCGCCATGGAGCGCAGGATCTTCGGCCTCGAGACCGAGTACGGCGTCACGTGCGCCGCGCCGGACGGGCGGGGGCTGTCGGCGGACGAGGTGGCGCGCTACCTCTTCCGCAAGGTCGTCGCGTGGGGGCGGTCCTCGAACGTGTTCCTGCGCAACGGCTCGCGGCTGTACCTGGACGTGGGCTCGCACCCGGAGTACGCGACCGCCGAGTGCGACGACGTGCGCCAGCTCGTCACCTACGACAAGGGCGGCGAGCGCATCCTCGAGGGCCTGGTGGCCGACGCGCAGCAGCGGCTGGTCCACGAGGGGCTGCCCGGCACGGTGCACCTGTTCAAGAACAACACGGACTCGGCGGGCAACTCCTACGGCTGCCACGAGAACTACCTGGTGCGCCGGCAGGGTGACTTCTCGCGGCTGTCGGAGATCCTGGTGCCGTTCCTCATCACCAGGCAGATCTTGGTGGGGGCGGGCAAGGTGCTCGCCACGCCGCGGGGGGCGGTCTACTGCCTGTCCCAGCGGGCCGACCACATCTGGGAGGCCGTCTCCTCGGCCACGACGCGCTCCCGGCCCATCATCAACACCCGCGACGAGCCGCACGCCGACGCCGAGGCGTACCGCCGCCTGCACGTCATCGTGGGCGACTCCTCGATGGCCGAGCCCACCACGATGCTCAAGGTGGGGGCCACGGACCTGGTGCTGCGGCTGGTCGAGGCCGGCGTGATCATGCGGGACCTGACGCTGGAGAACCCGATCCGGGCCATCCGGGAGATCAGCCACGACCGCACGGGCACCCACCCGGTGCAGCTCGCCGACGGGCGCACGATGTCCGCCGTCGACATCCAGGCGGAGTACTTCCAGCGGGTGCGCGACCACGTGGACTCGCACCTGGACCCGTCGCCCACCACGAAGCAGGTCCTGGACCTGTGGGAGCGCGGGCTGCGCGCCCTGTCCTCGGGCGACCTGACGCTCGTGGAGCGTGAGCTCGACTGGGTCATCAAGCTGCGGCTGATCGAGCGGTACCAGGCCAAGCACGGGCTGTCGCTGGACGACCCCCGCATCGCGCGTCTCGACCTCGCCTACCACGACATCTCCCGCACGGAGGGCCTGTACAACCTGCTGGCCGCGCGCGGGATGGTCGAGCGGGTCACGACGGACCTGGAGATCTTCGAGTCGACGGCGGTGCCGCCGCAGACGACGCGGGCGAAGCTGCGCGGCGACTTCGTGCGGGCGGCCCAGGAGGCGCGGCGCGACTACACGGTGGACTGGGTGCATCTGAAGCTCAACGACCAGGCCCAGCGGACGGTGCTGTGCAAGGACCCCTTCCGCAGCGTGGACGAGAGGGTGGACAGGCTCGTCGAGAGCATGTGATTCACTCGTCCGCGTGCTTCGCCTGCGTCTGCTCGCCCTGCTGCTGGTCCCGCTCCTGGTCGTGACGGCGTGCTCCCCCGGGGGGCGTGGAGCGCCGTCCCCGGGCCCGGAGCAGGCGGAGGTCCAGGTGTCCGGCGAGGCGGGCCAGCCGCCCGTCCTGGACTACCCGCGGCCGTTCTCGATCACGCAGCCCGGCTCGCGCCTGGTGTGGCCGGGGACGGGGCTGGCGCTCGAGGACGGCGGACCCGTCCTGCTGAACCTCTACGCGGAGGACGGCCGCGACGGGTCGGTGGTGCAGTCGACGTACCTGGACGCCCCGGCCTGGTACACGATGAGCGTCGCGTCCCTGGGCCGGCACCTGTACGACGCGCTGTCCGGGCAGCGCGTGGGGGCACGCCTGCTGTTCCTCGAGGAGGACCAGGGGGTGCCGCTGGTGCTGGTCGTGGACGTGCTGCCGACGCGTGCGTCGGGTGACGAGGTGACGCCGGCCGAGGGCCTGCCGCAGGTCGAGCGGGACTCCGCGGGCCGCCCGCACGTCCGGGTGCCGCGGGACACCCCTCCGCCGGACGACCTGGTGGTGCAGCCGCTCGTGCGGGGTACGGGGTCCCAGGTCGAGGTGGGCGAGGTGGTGACCGTACGGTTCACCGGCGTGCGGTGGAGCGACGGAGAGGTGTTCGACACCACCTGGGACTCGGACGACACCCCCGAGGCGGTCCAGGCGGTCATGATCGGCATCGGCCAGGTGGTGGAGGGCTGGGACCAGGGGCTGCTGGAGCAGACGGTGGGGTCCCAGGTGATGCTCGTGGTGCCCCCGTCGCTCGGATACGGTGGGACGTCGAGCCCGCTGCAGGAGGAGACCCTGGTCTACGTCGTCGACATCCTCGACGCGCACTTCCAGGTGACCGAGGAGAACCAGGGAGAGGAAGAGGGATGAGCGTCGCCGTCAGGGTGATCCCGTGCCTCGACGTCGATGCCGGCCGCGTCGTCAAGGGGGTCAACTTCGCGGACCTGCGGGACGCGGGCGACCCTGTCGAGCTCGCCGGCCGCTACGACGCGGAGGGCGCCGACGAGGTGACCTTCCTGGACGTCTCGGCGTCGTCGGGGGAGCGCGAGACGATGATCGACGTGGTGCGCCGCACGGCGGACCAGGTCTTCGTGCCGCTGACGGTGGGTGGCGGCGTCCGGACCGCCGAGGACGTGGACCGTCTGCTGCGGGCCGGGGCCGACAAGGTGGGTGTCAACACGGCGGCGATCGCCCGCCCGGAGCTGGTCAGCGAGATCGCCGACCGCTTCGGGTCGCAGGTGCTGGTGTTGTCCGTGGACGCCCGGCGGACGACGGGTGACGTGCGCACGGAGTCGGGGTACGAGGTCACGACGCACGGGGGGCGCCGGGGCACCGGGATCGACGCCGTCGAGTGGGCGGAGCGTGCGGCCGCCCTGGGGGCGGGGGAGATCCTCCTGAACTCGATGGACGCCGACGGCACCGAGTCGGGCTTCGACCTGGAGATGCTGGCTGCGGTCCGTGGCCGGGTCCGGGTGCCGCTGATCGCGTCGGGGGGCGCGGGCAAGCCGGAGCACTTCGTCGAGGCGGCACGGGCGGGGGCGGACGCCGTGCTGGCCGCGAGCGTGTTCCACTTCGGGCAGCTGACGGTGGGGCAGGTCAAGGACGCGATGCGTGAGGCGGGCGTGCAGGTCCGCTGACACGCCGTCCGGCGCGCGCCGGGCGCACCCGCTGCGCGCGGGTACGATCGAATCGATTCACGACTTCCCGAGGAGACCCTTCCGCATGCCGCCCGGCGCCACCCCGGAACCCCCTGATCGCCCGACAGCCCTCACCGGGTCGCGCCTGCGCCGCTCGCTGCAGCTCATGGGGCGCGGCATGGCCGCCTCTCCGCGCACCTACGTGCTGGCGGTGCTCGCCTCCGCTCTCTTCGGAGCGGCCACGGTCGCCGTGAGCCGCGCGGTGGGCTGGGCGACGGACACCGTCGTCGTCCCCGCGGTGGCGGGCGACACGGCGGCCCGCGGCCGGATCGGCGAGGCGGGCCTGGTGCTCGCGGCCGTGGCCGCGACGCTCGCCTTCTCCGTGTGGGGCCGGCGCGTGTGGGCGGGCTGGGGGTACGTGAACGTCGGTGCGCGGCACCGGCGCCGCCTGGCCTCGGCGTACCTGCGCCTGCCCATGTCGTGGCACCGCGCGCACCCGGCGGGCCAGCTCCTGGCGCACGCGTCGTCCGACGTCGAGGCTGCCACGGGCGTGTTCAACCCGCTGCCTTTCGCCCTCGGCGTGCTGGTGATGATCGCCGTGGCCACGGTCATGCTGCTGCTCACCGACCCGTGGCTCGCCCTGGCGGCCCTCGTGGTCATCCCGCTGACCATCGTCGCCAACATCGTCTTCCAGCGGTACATGACGCCCGCGGTGACCCGGGCGCAGCAGCTGCGCGGCGAGGTCGCCGACGTCGCCCACGAGAGCTTCGAGGCCGCTCTGCTCGTGAAGTCGCTGGGCACCGCGGGACGCGAGGAGGAGCGGTTCGCGCGCAGCACTGACGCCCTGCGCGCGGCGAACGTGCGGGTGGGCACCGTCCGCGCGCTCTTCGACCCGGTGATCGACCTGCTGCCCAACCTCGGCACCCTGCTGGTGCTGGCCGTGGGTGCCTGGCGCGCCTCGACCGGAGCCGTGGGACCCGGCGACGTGGTGACGGCGGGCTACCTCCTGACCGTGATGGCCGTGCCCGTGCGTGCGTTCGGCTGGGTGCTCGGGGAGCTGCCCCGCGGCCTGGTCGGCTATGAGCGCATCGCCCGCGTCGTCGACCAGCGGGCGGCGCTCGAGCCTGGGACGCAGCGGCTGCCGCAGGGAGAGGGCGGCCTGGCGGTGCGTCTGGAGGGCGTGGGCCTGGACGTGCCCGGGGCGACCTCGCAGGACGCGGGCCGGCAGGTCACGCTCCTGGACGACGTCACCCTCGACGTCGCGCCCGGTTCGACCGTGGCGGTCGTGGGCACCACGGGCGCCGGCAAGACGACGCTCGTCTCGCTGCTGTCGCGGCTCTCGGACCCGTCGCGCGGCCGCGTGCTGCTCGACGGCGTGGACGCCCGCTCCCTGGCGGCGGGCGAGCTGCCCGCCCAGGTCGCGCTCGTCACCCAGGCCACCTTCGTGTTCGAGGACACGGTGCGCGGCAACGTCACCCTGGCCGAGCCGGGGGACACCACGTTCAGCGACGAGGAGGTCTGGGAGGCGCTGCGTGTCGCCCGCCTGGACGAGGTCGTCCGGGCGCTGCCCGAGGGGCTCGACGCCCCGCTGGGTGAGCGCGGCGCCAACCTGTCCGGCGGCCAGCGCCAGCGCCTCGCCGTCGCCCGCGCGCTGGTGCGCCGTCCGCGCCTGCTGGTGCTCGACGACGCGACCTCCGCCGTGGACCCCCGGGTCGAGCAGGAGATCCTGCGCGGGTTCGAGCACTCGGCGTCGACCACGGTGGTGATGGTCGCCTACCGCATGTCCTCGGTCGCGCTGGCCGACACCGTGGTGCACCTGGCCGGCGGTCGGGTGGTCGACGTCGGCACGCACGAGGAGCTGCTGGCCCGCGACCCGGGCTACCGCGACATCGCCACCGCCTACGAGGTCGAGACGCGGCGGCGCGAGCGCGCCGCCGCCGACGCCCTGGACGACGAGGCGGCCCGCGAGGCGGCCGAGCAGGACGCCGAGGCCGACGAGGAGGCCGTGTCATGAGCGAGTCCGCACGCATCGCCTCCGCCAGCTCGCTGGGCGTGATGGCCACCCTGCGCCGCGGGGTGCAGATCAGCCCGCAGATCGTGCAGGGCATCGGCTGGACGCTGGCGCTGGCGGTGCTCGCGGCGGCCGGCCGCGTCGTCGTGCCCCTGGCCGTGCAGGGCACGGTCGACGACGGGATCCTCGCCGAGGGTGGTCCCGACGCCGGGCGCGTAGCCACCATGGTGGGCCTGGCCGCCGGCGCGCTGGTGCTCGCGGGCCTGTGCTCGGCGCTGGTCAACGTGCGGCTCGTGCAGCGCACCGAGGCCGGCCTGGCCACGCTGCGCGTGCGCGCGTTCCGTCACGTCCACGACCTGGCGACCCTGACGCAGAGCACCGAGCGGCGCGGCGCCCTCGTCTCCCGCGTGACCACCGACGTCGACACGATCTCGCTGTTCGTGCAGTGGGGCGGCATCATGCTGCTCGTCTCGTCGCTGCAGATCCTGGTGGCCACCGCGCTCATGGCCGTCTACTCCTGGCAGCTCACGCTGGTGGTGTGGGCGTGCTTCGTGCCCCTCTACCTGGTGCTGCGCTTCGGGCAGCGTCACGTCAACGCCGCGTTCACGCGGGTGCGCGAGCGCGTGGGCTCGATGCTCGCGGCGATCTCCGAGGCCGTCGTCGGCGCCGAGACGGTGCGCGCGTACGGGGTCGGTGCCCGCACCGGGCGCCGCATCGACGCCGCGATCGAGGACGCCCGCGGCTCCCAGGGCCGCGCCATGCGGCTGGTGGCCACGACGTTCTCCAGCGGCACGCTCATCTCCAACCTGGCGCTGGCCGCGGTCGTCGTGGTGGGCGCGCACCTGGGGGTGGGCGGTGCGCTCACCGCCGGCCAGGTGGTGGCGTTCCTCTTCCTCGTGCAGCTGTTCACCGGCCCGGTGCAGATGGCCACCGAGATCCTCAACGAGCTGCAGAACGCGGTGGCCGGCTGGCGCCGCGTGCTGGCCGTGGTCGAGACCCCCGTCGAGGTGGCGGACGCCGAGGACGCCGTGACCTCCCCGCGCGGCCCGGCGCAGGTGTCCCTGCGCGGGGTGCGGTTCGCGTACCCGGGCGGCCCGGAGGTGCTGCACGGCGTCGACCTCGACCTCCCGGCGCAGTCCAAGGTGGCCGTGGTGGGCCAGACCGGCTCGGGCAAGACGACGGTGGCCAAGCTGGTGGCGCGCCTGATGGACCCGACGGCGGGCGAGGTGCTGCTCGACGGCACCGACCTGCGAGCCGTCTCGCTCGCCTCGCTGCGCGAGCGCGTGGTGCTGGTCCCGCAGGAGGGTTTCCTGTTCGACGGCACGGTGCTGCAGAACGCGGCGTACGGGCTCCGCGACCTCGAGAGCCTCGGGGGCGCGCAGGACCCGCGCGTGCGTGAGCGGGTCGCGGGGGCGTTCGAGGTCCTGGGGCTGACCGACTGGGTCGACGACCTCGGGCAGGGCCTCGACACGCCGGTGGGCCAGCGCGGCGAGGCGCTCAGCGCGGGGGAGCGGCAGCTCGTCGCCATCGCCCGCGCCTACCTCGCCGAGCCCGACCTGCTGGTGCTCGACGAGGCGACGTCGGCCGTGGACCCGGCGACGGAGGTGCGGATCGCCCGCGCCCTCGACTCGCTGACCACGGGGCGCACCACGATCACGATCGCCCACCGCCTGTCCACCGCCGAGGCGAGCGACCTGGTGGTCGTGGTCGACGCGGGGCACGTCGTGGAGCTCGGCAGCCACGAGGAGCTGGCGCGCGCCGGGGGCGTGTACGCGAGGATGCACGCGAGCTGGGTGGCGCAGACCCGCTGACGGCGAGGCCTCGGACCTGTCACGACCGTGGGGCGGAGGCCGTGCGGTCGGTGCCGTCCGTCCGTGCGGGGGCGGGCAGGGCCGCGGGACACGCTCGGCGCGTGGAAGGATGGGAGGGTGTCTGACTCCCTGACCCTCGACCCGCAGGTCGCCGCCCGGCTCAAGCGCGACGAGCACGGCCTGGTCGCCGCGATCGTGCAGCAGCACGACACCCGCGAGGTGCTGATGCTCGGCTGGATGGACGACGAGGCGCTGCGCCGCACGCTCACCAGCGGCCGCGTGACCTTCTGGTCCCGGTCCCGCGGCGAGTACTGGCGCAAGGGCGACACGTCGGGGCACCACCAGCACGTCAAGGCCGTCTCGATCGACTGCGACGGCGACGCGCTGCTCGTCGAGGTCGACCAGGTGGGCGCGGCCTGCCACACCGGGGCGCGCACGTGCTTCGAGGCCGGCGGTCCGCTGCCCGCCGTGGTCGGGTCGCGCGCGGAGGCGGGCTCGTGACGTCGCTCTCGCCCCGCCCGGAGGACCTGGTCTGGGGCGCCACGTGGCCTGCGCTGGAGACGTTCCGCGAGCTGGCGAAGGAACGTCGTGTCGTCCCGGTGGTGCGGCGCGTGCTGGTCGACGACGCCACCCCGGTGGGCCTGTACCGGACGCTGGCGCACGGCCGCTCGGGCAGCTTCGTCCTGGAGTCGGCCGACGCGAGCGGTGCGTGGGCGCGCTGGTCGTTCGTGGGCGTGGCGTCGCGCGCGCAGCTGACGGCCCAGGCCGGCCAGGCCGTGTGGACGGGGGACGTGCCCGCGGGCATCCCGACGTCGGGTGACGTGGTCGACGTGCTCGGGGCGACGCTCGAGGCGCTGCGCACGCCGCCGATCGAGGGTCTGCCTCCGTTCACGGGTGGAATGGCAGGTGCCCTGGGGTGGGACGTGGTGCGCCACTGGGAGCCCACGCTCCCCGCGACGGCGCCGGACGAGCTCGGGGCCCCCGAGGTGGCGCTGTGCCTGGCCACCGACCTGGTGGCCGTCGACCACCACTCGGGTGCCGTGTGGCTCGTGGCCAACGCGATCAACATGGACGACACCGACGAGCGGGTCGACGAGGCGCACGCGGACGCGGTGGCACGGCTCGACGCGCTCCAGGAGCGCCTGGCGGGCCCGGCGTCGCGCGTGGCGACGGTGGTGGACCCGCAGGCGCCGGAGCCGGAGCTGGAGTTCCGCTCCTCGCGGGAGGAGTTCGAGGCGGCGGTGGACGCCGGCAAGGAGGCCATCCGGGACGGGGAGGTGTTCCAGGTGGTGCTCTCGCAGCGCCTGGACCTGGACAGCCCTGCCGACCCGCTGGACATCTACCGGGCGCTGCGGACCATCAACCCGAGCCCGTACATGTACTACTTCCACCTCAACGACCCGCGCGGCCGCGACTTCCAGGTGGTGGGGTCGAGCCCCGAGACGCTGGTGAAGGTCGACGCGGGCCACGTGACGACCTACCCGATCGCCGGCTCGCGGCCGCGGGGGGCGAGCGTGGAGCAGGACGTCGCGCTCGGCGAGGAGCTGGCCGCCGACCCCAAGGAGCGTGCCGAGCACCTGATGCTGGTGGACCTGTCGCGCAACGACCTGGTGAAGGTCTGCGAGCCGACGTCGGTCGAGGTCGTCGAGTTCATGGTGCTGCGGCGCTTCAGCCACATCATGCACCTGTGCTCGACCGTCGTGGGGAGGCTGCGACCGGGACGCACCGCGCTGGACGCCCTGCGGGCCACGTTCCCCGCGGGCACCCTGTCGGGGGCGCCCAAGCCCCGCGCGATCGCGCTGATCGACGAGCTGGAGCCGGCCTCGCGCGGCATCTACGGGGGTACGGTCGGGTACCTCGACTTCGGCGGCAACATGGACATGGCGATCGCGATCCGCACGGCCTTCGTGCGCGAGGGGCGGGCGTCGGTCCAGGCGGGCGCGGGGATCGTCGCAGACTCCGTCCCGGCGCTGGAGTACGCCGAGTCCCGGGACAAGGCTGCTGCGGCCGTGCGGGCCGTCCAGCTCGCCGCACGCTTCCGCCGGCTGGGGGAGGGCGCATGAGCGGCGGGGCCCGTGCGGGGCTGACCCGAGCCCGCGCCACCTGGTCGGTGATCCTGGTGGGAGCCCTCGTGCTCGCTACGGCCGCACCCGTGTGGGTGCGATCGCAGGTGGACACCGCCCTCGAGGCGGCCGTGCCGGTCGAGGTGTCGGGCGGGTCGGCCGCGCCCGCGGTGAACGCCGCGGGCCTCGTGCTCGTCGCGGCCGGACTGGCGCTCGCGCTCGGCGGGCGGGTCGCACGGTGGGTCGTGCTCGCCGTGGTGGCGGCGTCCGGGGCGCTGGTCGCGGGCTCGGCGTACACCGTGGTGGCCGGGCCCTCCGACGTCGCCACGACCGGGGCGGCCGACGCCGCCGGGGTGACCGAGCTCACCGCGCCGGTCACGGTGACGGCGTGGCCGTGGCTGTGCGCGGCGCTCGGCGTGCTCGCGATCGTGCTCGCTGTGCTGGTCGCCGTCGCCTCGCGCGCGTGGCCGGCGGCCTCCGGGCGTCACGAGCGGGCGGGCGCTCCCGCGGGCGCCCCGGCCGCCGGCGTGGCGACCGGTGCCCCGGCGGGGCCGGTGGCGGACCTCGACGACGACTCGCCGGTCGACTCTCACGACGCCTGGGACGCCCTGACACGCGGCACGGACCCGACCGGGAGCGGACCGGGCGCCGACGACCGATAGGCTGGACCTGCCGTCATCCGCCTGAACCACGAGAGGCACACCACCACCATGGCCGAGAACCCCAACGCCGAGATCGCCTACCTGCCCGAGGCCGCGCCGTTCCACAACGAGGGCAAGACCGTGGCCTCGTGGGTCGCGATGGCGGGGGTGACGCTGGGCGCGGTCGTCGCGGCCGTCGCGGTGGCCCTCGCGTCGCTGTGGCTCTTCGTCGCAGGCTTCGGCGTGATCGCGCTGGCCCTGGTCGTGGGCCTGGTGCTGCGCAACATGGGCTACGGCCAGCCGACGCCCGGTACCGGCAAGACGCCGAAGAAGTCGCGCAGCTGAGCGCAGCCGCACGTCGCCGACGGCGTCCGTCCCCGGGCTGGGGGCGGGCGTCGTCGGCGTCTCACGGGTCGGGGCGTGGTCATCGTCACGCCGGGGCGGCCCTACGATGGGTCGGGACGGCGGGCCTCCACGGGTCCGCACGCAGGGACGACGGGGAGGGTCGAGCATGACGGTCCTGCAGGACATCGTCGCGGGGGTCCGCCAGGACCTCGCCGCGCGCCAGGAGGCCACGTCGCTCGACGAGCTCAAGGAGCGCGCCTCGCGTGCCCCGGGCGCGCTCGAGGTCGTCAGCAGGCTGCGTGCCCAGGACGCCGTGGCGGTGATCGCGGAGGTGAAGCGCTCCAGCCCCAGCAAGGGCGCGCTCGCCCCGATCACGGACCCGGCGGCGCTGGCCGCCGAGTACGCCTCGGGCGGTGCGAGCGTCATCTCCGTGCTGACCGAGGAGCGCCGGTTCGGCGGCAGCCTCGCCGACCTGGACTCGGTGCGGGCCGCGGTGGACGTGCCCGTGCTGCGCAAGGACTTCGTCGTCACGCCCTACCAGGTGTGGGAGGCTCGAGCCCACGGCGCCGACGTGGTGCTCCTGATCGTGGCGGCGCTCGAGCAGACCGTGCTGACGTCGCTCGTGGAGCGCGTGCACTCGCTCGGCATGACGGCGCTCGTCGAGGCGCACACCGCCGACGAGGTCCACCGAGCCCTGGACGCCGGAGCCCGGGTGGTGGGCGTCAACGCCCGCGACCTGAAGACGCTCGAGGTGGACCGCACGGTGTTCGCGCGGCTCGCCCCGCTCATCCCGGACGACGTGGTGCGGGTCGCCGAGTCGGGCGTGCGCGGGCCCCACGACGTCATGGACTACGCGCGGGCCGGTGCCCACGCGGTGCTCGTGGGCGAGGCGCTCGTCACGGACGCCGCGCCGCGCCGCTCGGTGGCCGACCTGGTCGCCGCGGGCCAGCACCCCGCGCTGTGGTCGGTGCGTCCTGCCGCCCACTCCTGACCGACCGTCGCAGGAAGCTGCCGTGAACTCTCAGAACCCTGACGCGCCCGTGAGCGAGGCGCTGTCGTCCACCTTGGCCCACCAGGTGCTCGGCCGTCTCGACGACGCCGCCGGTACCCGCCTGGCCGACCAGCAGGGCCCGTACTTCGGGCAGTTCGGCGGGCGGTTCGTCCCCGAGGCGCTGGTCGCAGCGCTCGACGAGCTCGAGACGGAGTACCGCAAGGCGCTGGAGGACCCGCAGTTCCGGCAGGAGCTGGCGCGGTTGCAGCGCGAGTACACGGGCCGTCCCTCGCCGCTGACGGAGGTGCCGCGGTTCGCGCAGCACGCGGGCGGCCAGCGGGTGTTCCTCAAGCGCGAGGACCTCAACCACACGGGCTCGCACAAGATCAACAACGTGCTGGGCCAGGCCCTGCTGGTCAAGCGCATGGGCAAGACGCGCGTCATCGCGGAGACCGGTGCGGGGCAGCACGGGGTCGCCACGGCCACGGCCGCAGCCCTGCTGGACCTCGAGTGCGTCGTGTACATGGGCGAGGAGGACACGCGGCGCCAGGCGCTCAACGTGGCCCGCATGCGGCTGCTGGGCGCCACGGTCGTGCCCGTCCAGATCGGTTCGCGCACGCTCAAGGACGCGATCAACGAGGCGCTGCGCGACTGGGTGGCGAACGTCGAGACCACGCACTACCTCCTCGGCACGGTCACCGGGCCCCACCCGTTCCCCGAGATGGTGCGCGAGTTCCACCGGGTCATCGGCGAGGAGGCCCGCGAGCAGGTGCTCGAGCGGGTGGGCCGGCTGCCCGACGTGGTCGCGGCCTGCGTGGGCGGCGGCTCGAACGCGCTCGGCATCTTCAACGCGTTCCTCGACGACCCGGACGTCGCGCTGTACGGCTTCGAGGCCGGCGGCGAGGGCGTGGACTCCGGCCGGCACGCCGCCCGGTTCAGCGGGGGCGCCCCGGGCGTGCTGCACGGCGCGCGCTCGTACCTGCTGCAGGACGAGGACGGGCAGACGCTGCCGAGCCACTCCGTGTCGGCGGGCCTCGACTACCCGAGCGTGGGGCCGGCGCACTCGTGGCTGCACGACCTGGGCCGTGCCACGTACCGGCCCGTGACGGACGACGAGGCGATGGAGGCATTCCGTCTGCTGTGCCGCACGGAGGGCATCATCCCGGCGATCGAGTCGGCGCACGCCCTGGCCGGGGCGATCCAGGTGGGGCGCGAGCTGCGCGAGGCGGGCGAGACGCAGAAGGTCATCGTCGTGAACCTCTCGGGCCGCGGGGACAAGGACGTGGCCACGGCGGCCCGCTGGTTCGACCTGCTCGACGCGCCGGCCGACGACACGGCAGGCGAGACCGCGGAGGGGGACCGGTGATCGCGACGTCGTCCACGGCAGCGCGGCTGTCACAGCTCCGGGACGAGGGGCGGCCTGCCCTCGTCGGATACCTGCCGGTGGGCTTCCCGTCGGTCGAGGCGTCCGTGGAGGCGGTCACCGCGATGGTCGACGCGGGCGTCGACGTGGTCGAGCTGGGCGTGCCCTACACCGACCCCGTCATGGACGGCCCCGTGATCCAGCAGGCCGCCGAGCGCGCCCTGGCCGCGGGGGCCCGCGTGGCCGACGTCTTCCGTGTGGTGGAGGCGCTGCGCTCGCACGCTCCGCACGTGCCCGTGCTGGTGATGAGCTACTGGAACCCCGTGCTGCGCCACGGCGTCGGCATGTTCGCGCGCGACCTGGCCGCGGCCGGGGGCGCGGGGCTCATCACGCCCGACCTCATCCCGGACGAGGCGGCTGCATGGGTCGCGGCCTCGGACGAGCACGGGCTCGACCGGGTGTTCCTCGTGGCGCCCAGCTCCACGACCGAGCGCCTGCGCCTGACGGCGAACGCCTCGCGGGGCTTCGTCTACGCGGCGTCCACGATGGGGGTCACCGGTGCCAGGTCCCAGGTGGGCGCCGCGGCCGAGCGTCTGGTCGCCGACACCCGTGAGGCCGGCGCGGAGCACGTGTGCGTCGGCCTCGGCGTGTCCGACGGCGAGCAGGCTGCCCAGGTGGGGGCCTTCGCCGACGGTGTCATCGTGGGTTCGGCCCTGGTGCGGACGCTGCTCGACGACGCCGTGCCGTGGGTCGCCCGTCTGGACACCCTGCAGACCGTGACCGCCGACCTGGCGGCCGGCGTGGCCCGCGCCCACGAGGAGAGCTGATGCTGCCGACCGTCATCCCGAGCCCGCCCGAGCACACGTGGTACCTCGGGGCGTTCCCGCTGCGCGCCTACGCGCTCGCGATCCTGGCGGGCATCGTCGTGGCCGTCTGGATCGCGGGGCGCCGCTTCGTGCGCCGCACGGCGGGCGGCACGTTCGACGACGTGGTGGAGATCGCGTTCTGGGCGGTGCCGTTCGGCATCGTGGGCGGCCGGCTCTACCACGTGATCAGCACCCCGGGCCCGTACTGGGGCCCGGACGGGGAGCCCGTCCGGGCGCTGTACATCTGGGAGGGCGGCCTGGGCATCTGGGGTGCCGTCGCCCTCGGCGCGCTGGGCGCCTGGATCGGTGCCCGCAGGCAGGGGATCCGGCTCCCGGTGTTCGCCGACGCGCTCGCGCCCGGGCTGCTCGTCGCCCAGGCGGTGGGCCGGCTCGGCAACTGGTTCAACCAGGAGCTGTTCGGCGCCCCTACGGACGCGCCGTGGGGGCTGCGGATCGACGCCCCGTACCTGCCGATCGACCCGGCGACGGGCGCCCGGTACGCGGAAGGGACGCTCTTTCACCCGACGTTCCTGTACGAGCTGTTGTGGAACCTCGCGGCCGCCGCGGTTCTGGTCTGGATCGACAGACGGTACCGACTCGGTCATGGTCGCGTATTCTGGGCGTACGTCGTCCTGTACACCTTGGGGCGCGTCTGGATCGAGCTGCTCCGGATCGACACGGCGGAGCACGTGCTGGGCCTGCGGCTCAACGTGTGGACGTCGCTCGTGGTGGGGCTCGGTGCGCTCGTAGCATTCGTCGTGGTCGGCAGGCTGCGCCCCGGGCGCGAGCCCGATGCGAGGCGTGAGCCGGCGGCACAGGACGACGAGCCGGTCGAGGACCCGGACGGCATGGACGAGGACGGCGGCGCGAGCCGCGACGAGACGAGCGCAGGAGAGGCTGCGGGCCCCTACCCGGGACCAGCAGCACGCGCCTGAGGCGACGGTCTCCGGGAACCACCCGGCGGCCGGTGCCGAGACCGACGGGCCGACGACGTCCCGACCAGCATGACAAGCCGCGCCCGGTGACGGGCGCGGGCGAAGGACGGTGTTGATGACCACGCCGCAGATCCGGGCCGGCGCGCCCGCGGTGGGCCTGTACGACCCTGCCGCCGAGCACGACGCGTGCGGTGTCGCCTTCGTGGCGACGCTGCGCGGCACCCCCGGCCGCGACATCGTCGACGCGGGCCTCACAGCCCTGCTCAACCTCGACCACCGCGGCGCGGTGGGTGCCGAGGAGAGCTCCGGCGACGGTGCCGGGATCCTCACCCAGATCCCGGACGCCTTCGTGCGCGACGTCGTCGCGGCCGAGCTCCCGCCCGCGGGCCGCTACGCCATCGGCATGGCGTTCCTGCCCGCCGACCCGCAGGAGGCCGACGCCGTCGCGCGTCGCTTCGACGCGATCGCGGCCGAGGAGAAGCTCGACGTGCTGGCCTGGCGCGACGTGCCCGTCACCGCCGACCTGGTGGGCCCGACGGCGCGCGCGTCCATGCCGCTCTTCCGGCAGGTCGTGGTCGCGGACCCCTCCCGCGAGCTGTCGGGCCTCGAGCTCGACCGCCGCGCCTACCGGCTGCGCAAGCGCGCCCAGAACGAGCTCGACCTCTACCTGGCGTCGTTGTCGGCCCGCACCATCACCTACAAGGGCATGCTGACGACCGCCCAGCTCGAGCCCTTCTTCCCGGACCTCTCGGACCCGCGGTACGCGTCCGAGATCGCGCTGGTCCACTCGCGCTTCTCGACCAACACGTTCCCGTCGTGGCCGCTCGCACAGCCGTTCCGGCTGATCGCCCACAACGGTGAGATCAACACGGTCCGTGGCAACCGCAACTGGATGGCTGCCCGAGAGGGCACCCTGGAGTCGGAGGCCCTGGGCGAGCTCGCGCCGCTCATGCCGGTCTGCACGGCCGGCGCCAGCGACTCCGCCAGCTTCGACGAGGTGCTCGAGCTGCTGCACCTGGGCGGTCGGTCCCTGCCGCACGCGGTGCTCATGATGGTCCCGGAGGCGTGGGAGAACCACGCGGAGATGGACCCTGCCCGGCGGGCCTTCTACGAGTACCACGCGAACCTCATCGAGCCGTGGGACGGGCCGGCGTGCCTGACCTTCACCGACGGCACGCTCATCGGGGCGGTCCTCGACCGCAACGGGCTGCGCCCGGGGCGCTACTGGGTCACCGAGGACGGGCTCGTGGTGCTCGCCTCCGAGTCGGGCGTCCTCGACCTCGACCCGGCGACGGTGGTGCGCAAGGGCCGCCTGGAGCCGGGCCGGATGTTCCTCGTCGACACGGGTGCCGGGCGCATCGTGGAGGACGACGAGATCAAGGCGCAGCTCGCGGCCCAGCGCCCTTACCAGCAGTGGATCGAGGAGAACTCGATCAGCCTGGAGTCCCTGCCCGAGCGCGAGCACGTGGCGCACAGCCCCGCCTCGGTCCAGCGCCGTCAGCGCACGTTCGGCTACACGGACGAGGAGCTGAAGATCATCCTCGGCCCGATGGCGAACACGGCCGCCGAGCCCCTGGGCGCCATGGGGTCGGACACCCCGGTCGCTGTGCTCTCGAGCCGGCCGCGGCTGCTGTTCGACTACTTCACGCAGATGTTCGCCCAGGTGACCAACCCGCCGCTGGACGCCATCCGCGAGGAGCTGGTGACCTCCCTCGGCGGCGCGATCGGCCCGGAGCCGAACCTGCTGTCGGACACTCCCGAGCACGCGCGCAAGCTCGTGCTGCCGTTCCCCGTGCTGGACAACGACCAGCTCGCCAAGATCCAGCGCGTCGACCGTGACGAGCGGCTCGAGGGCGTCTTCCGGGCCGTGACCGTGCGCGGGCTGTACGAGGTGAACGGCGGCGGCGCAGCGCTGCAGCGCCGGCTCGAGGAGATCTTCGCCGAGATCGACGAGCAGATCGCCGGCGGGGCCACGCACATCGTGCTCTCGGACCGCGACTCGAACGCCGAGCTGGCGCCGATCCCGTCGTTGCTGCTCACCTCGGCGGTGCACCACCACCTGCTGCGAGAGCGCACTCGCACCAAGATCTCGCTCGTCGTCGAGGCCGGCGACGTGCGCGAGGTGCACCACGTGGCCCTCTTGATCGGCTATGGCGCGGCGGCGGTCAACCCGTACCTCGCCATGGAGACGGTCGAGGACATGGCGCTGCGCGGCTACCTGGGCGTCGAGCCGGAGAAGGCGGTCGCGAACCTCATCAAGGCGCTCGGCAAGGGCGTGCTCAAGGTCATGAGCAAGATGGGCATCTCGACGATCATGTCCTATCGCGGGGCTCAGATCTTCGAGGCCGTCGGCCTGTCCCACGAGCTCGTGGACGACTACTTCACGGGGACCACGAGCCGCCTCGGCGGTGTGGGCCTGGACGTCGTGGCCGCCGAGGTGGCGGCGCGGCACGCCGAGGCGTACCCGCGCTCGGGGAACCACAAGCCGCACCAGCGCCTGACCACGGGCGGCGAGTACCAGTGGCGCAGGGACGGCGAGGAGCACCTCTTCGACCCGGAGACGGTGTTCCGCCTCCAGCACGCCACGCGCAGCGGACGGATGGACATCTTCCGCCAGTACACGCGGCGGGTCGACGAGCAGTCGCGCCGCCTCATGACGCTGCGCGGGCTGCTGCGCTTCAATTCGGAGCGGGAGCCGATCCCGGTCGAGGAGGTCGAGCCGGTCAGCGAGATCGTCAAGCGGTTCAACACCGGGGCGATGTCCTACGGCTCCATCTCGGCCGAGGCGCACGAGACGCTCGCGATCGCGATGAACCGGCTGGGCGGCCGCTCGAACACCGGTGAGGGCGGCGAGCACCCGGAGCGCCTCTACGACCCGGAGCGCCGCTCGCGCGTCAAGCAGGTCGCGTCCGGCCGGTTCGGGGTGACGAGCGAGTACCTGACCCAGGCCGACGACATCCAGATCAAGCTCGCCCAGGGTGCCAAGCCGGGCGAGGGCGGCCAGCTGCCGCCGGCCAAGGTGTACCCGTGGGTCGCGGAGGTGCGGCACTCGACGCCGGGCGTCGGGCTCATCTCGCCGCCGCCGCACCACGACATCTACTCGATCGAGGACCTGGCGCAGCTGATCCACGACCTGAAGAACGCCAACCCGAGCGCGCGGATCCACGTCAAGCTCGTGTCGGAGTTCGGCGTCGGCACGGTCGCTGCCGGCGTCTCCAAGGCGCACGCCGACGTCGTCCTGATCTCGGGGCACGACGGCGGCACGGGGGCCTCCCCGCTGACGAGCCTCAAGCACGCGGGCACCCCGTGGGAGATCGGTCTCGCCGAGACCCAGCAGACCCTCGTGCTCAACGACCTGCGCGACCGCATCGTGGTCCAGGTCGACGGGCAGATGAAGACGGGCCGCGACGTGGTCGTGGCGGCGCTCCTGGGTGCCGAGGAGTTCGGCTTCGCGACGGCCCCCATGGTCGTCTCGGGCTGCGTCATGATGCGGGTGTGCCACCTGGACACCTGCCCGGTGGGTGTGGCCACGCAGAACCCGGAGCTGCGCAAGCGGTTCACGGGCAAGCCGGAGTTCGTCGTGAACTTCTTCGAGTTCGTGGCGCAGGAGGTGCGCGAGCACCTCGCGTCGCTCGGCTTCCGCTCGCTCGAGGAGGCCGTCGGCCAGGTGCAGGTGCTCGACACCCGCAAGGCCGTGGACCACTGGAAGGCGCAGGGCCTCGACCTGTCCCCGGTGCTCGAGCAGCCGGTCCCGGCACCGGGCTCGGCGCTGCGCCAGGTCAGGACGCAGGACCACGGGCTCGCCAAGGCGCTCGACAACCAGCTCGTCGAGCTGGCGCGGGAGGCGCTGGAGGACGCGCGTCCGGTGCGCATCGAGCTGCCGGTGCGCAACGTCAACCGGACCGTGGGCACGATGCTGGGCCACGAGGTCACGCGCCGGTACCGCGGGGCGGGGCTGCCGGACGGCACCATCGATGTGACCCTCACGGGTTCCGCGGGCCAGTCGTTCGGCGCGTTCGTGCCGCGGGGCGTCACGCTGCGCCTGCTGGGCGACGCGAACGACTACGTCGGCAAGGGCCTGTCGGGCGGGCGCATCGTCGTCCGGCCGGACAAGGCCGCGGTGCTCGAGGGCGCGGCGAACGTCATCGCCGGCAACGTGATCGGTTACGGCGCGACGGCGGGGGAGATCTTCCTGCGCGGCCGCGTGGGCGAGCGGTTCGCGGTGCGCAACTCGGGCGCGACGCTCGTCGTCGAGGGCGTGGGTGACCACGCCTGCGAGTACATGACGGGCGGGACCGTGCTGGTCCTCGGCCCCACGGGCCGCAACCTGGGCGCCGGCATGTCGGGCGGTACCGCCTACGTGCTGGACCTGCGCACGGCTGCGATGAACAAGGAGGCCGTGGCCTCCGGCGAGCTGGGCGTGGACCCGCTGGACGACGCCGACTGGGAGGTCGTCGAGGGGCTGCTGCGCCGGCACGTGGAGGAGACCGGCTCGAACGTGGCCCAGGGCCTGCTGGACGACCCGGGGGCGCGCGAGCGGTTCTCGCGGGTGCTGCCGCGCGGCTGGGCCCGCGTGCGTGCCGCGCTCGCGCAGGCCGAGGCCGAGGGCCGGCCGGTGACGGCCGGTGGCTCGGACGGCGAGTGGGACGAGACCGTCTGGGAGCAGATCATGGAGGTGGCCCGTGGCTGATCCCCGCGGATTCCTGAAGGTCCGGGAGCGTGAGCTGCCGCCGAACCGTCCGGTCGAGGTGCGCCTGCGCGACTGGAAGGACGTGCACGCCCACCGCGAGGAGGGCCAGCCGTTCCTCAAGGAGCAGGCGGGGCGCTGCATGGACTGTGGCATCCCGTTCTGCCACCAGGGGTGCCCGCTGGGCAACCTGATCCCGGAGTGGAACGACCTGGTGTGGCGCGGTCAGTGGGCCGACGCCTCGGAGCGGCTGCACGCGACGAACAACTTCCCGGAGTTCACGGGGCGCGTGTGCCCGGCGCCGTGCGAGAGCTCGTGCGTGCTCGGGATCAACCAGCCGCCGGTGACCATCAAGAACGTCGAGGTCTCGATCATCGACGAGGCGTTCGAGCGCGGTCTGGTGGTGCCGCAGGTGCCGCAGCGGCTGACGGGCACGACGATCGCCGTCGTGGGCTCGGGGCCGGCTGGCCTCGCGGCCGCCCAGCAGCTCACGCGGGCGGGGCACACCGTCGTCGTCTACGAGCGCGACGACGCCATCGGCGGCCTGCTGCGCTACGGCATCCCCGACTTCAAGATGGAGAAGCACCACATCGACCGCCGTCTGGCCCAGATGGAGGCGGAGGGCACGCGGTTCCGGCCCGGGGTGGAGATCGGCAAGGACATCAGCTGGGACGCCCTGCGCCGCCGCTTCGACGCGGTGGTGGTGGCCACCGGTGCCACGCTGCCGCGCGAGCTGGCGGTGCCGGGCCGGGAGCTGGCCGGGGTGCACCCTGCGATGGAGTTCCTGACCCCGGCGAACAAGGCAGCGGCGGGCCGCCCGGTGGACGGTGCGCCGACGGCTGCCGGCAAGCACGTGGTGATCATCGGCGGGGGCGACACGGGCTCCGACTGCCTCGGGACGGCCCTGCGCCAGGGCGCGGCGAGCGTGACGACGCTGGCGATCGGCAAGCAGCCGCCGCTCGAGCGTCCCGCGTCCCAGCCGTGGCCGACCGACCCCATCCTGTTCGAGGTCTCGACCTCGCACGAGGAGGGCGGCGAGCGCCGCTACCTGGCCTCCACGGTGGAGCTGGTGGACGACGGCGAGGGGCGGGTCCGTGCGCTGCGCGTGGCGGAGACCGAGTACCTCCCGGACGGCCGGCGCGTGCCCAAGCCGGGCACGGAGCACGAGATCAGGGCGGACCTGGTGCTGGTCGCGATGGGCTTCACCGGGCCCGAGACCGACGCGCTGGCGGCCCAGACGGGCATCGAGATCACGGGCAAGGGCCTGGTGCGCCGGGGCGACGACTACGCGTCCTCGATCCCCGGCGTGTTCGTGGCCGGCGACGCCGGTCGCGGGCAGTCGTTGATCGTCTGGGCGATCGCCGAGGGCCGCGCGTGCGCTGCCGCCGTCGACGCCTACCTGCAGGGCAGCACCGAGCTGCCCGCTCCGGTAGGCCCCCGGACGGTGGCACTGAGAGGATGACCACAGCGCGTCGATTGGCTGTTTGGCGACGCTGACGAGGAAGATGTCCGATAGAGCGTCTTGGATGGTTCGTGGTGCGTTCGCCCACGGGCGTGACGCGGCACGAACCTGGGCGCGGTCGCCGCGCCTGCAGGCCCCGGCACCGCCGGGGCACCCGATGACAAGGCTGGAGACATGCGCAGAGCGAAGATCGTTTGCACCATCGGCCCCGCGACGTCGAGCCCGGAGAACCTCCGCAAGCTCGTCGACGCCGGTATGGACGTGGCCCGTATCAACCGCAGCCACGGTTCCTTCGAGGAGCACGAGGCCGTCTACAAGGGCGTGCGAGAGGCCGCCAAGGCGGCGGGCCGCAACGTGGCCGTCCTGGTGGACCTCCAGGGCCCGAAGATCCGTCTGGGCAAGTTCGAGGGCGACGAGAAGCACTGGCTCAACGAGGGTGACACCTTCACCATCACGACCGAGGACGTCGTGGGCACCAAGGAGCTGGTGTCGACCACGCACAAGGGTCTGGCCGACGACGCGAAGGTGGGCGACCCCCTCCTGATCGACGACGGCAAGGTGCGCGTGCGCGTCACTGCCGTCGAGGGCCCCCGCGTGGTCACCACCGTCGAGATCCCCGGCCCGGTGTCGAACAACAAGGGCATCAACCTGCCCGGTGCCGCCGTGTCGGTGCCGGCCATGTCGGAGAAGGACGTCGAGGACCTGCGCTGGGCCCTCAAGCTCGGCGCCGACCTCATCGCGCTCTCCTTCGTGCGCAACGCCAAGGACTACGACGACGTCCGCGCGATCATGGAGGAGGAGGGCCGCGTCGTCCCCGTCGTGGCCAAGCTCGAGAAGCCGCAGGCGATCGAGAACCTCGAGGAGGTCATCGCGGCGTTCGACGGCTTCATGGTCGCCCGCGGTGACCTGGCGGTCGAGATGCCGCTGGAGCAGGTGCCGCTGATCCAGAAGCGGATCGTGGAGCTCGCGCGCCGCAACGCCAAGCCCGTCATCGTGGCCACCCAGGTGCTCGAGTCGATGACGAACAGCCCGCGCCCCACGCGTGCCGAGGCGTCGGACTGCGCCAACGCGGTGCTCGACGGTGCGGACGCCGTCATGCTCTCGGGCGAGACGTCGGTCGGCGACTACCCGATCCTCACGGTGCAGACGATGGCGCAGATCATCGAGGCCACGGAGAAGCTCGGTGCCGACCGCATCGCGCCGCTGGGCTCGCAGCCGCACACCCGCAGCGGTGTGATCACGGCCGCCGCCCGCTCCATCGGCGAGACGCTCGACGCCAAGTACTACGTGACCTTCACGCAGTCGGGCGACTCGGCTCGCCGCATGTCGCGCCTGCGCTCGCAGATCCCGCTGCTCGCCTTCACGCCGGAGCCTGCCGTGCGTGCCCAGCTCGCGCTGAGCTGGGGCACCCAGGCGTACGAGGTGCCCAAGGTCGACTCCGTCGACGCGATGGTGTCGCAGGTCGACTCGACCCTCCAGGCCAACGGCCTGGCGGAGCCGGGTGACCGCGTGGTGATCGTCTCCGGCGCCCCGGTGGGCGTGCCGGGCACGACCAACTCGATCCTGGTGCACAAGGTCGGCAGCACGGACACCGGCCGCCAGTGAGGTGAACCGCCCCTGCCGGGGCGGGTGTGCGGACGAGGCCCGCGGAGAGCTGATGCTCTCCGCGGGCCTCGTCGCGTGTCCGGGCGACCGCCAGGACGTTACCGTTCTGTGACACGAGCGGGTGAAGGCACCCGGGTGATGAACGGCGTGTGAAATCTCCCGCACCGCGCTGCACCGGGCCCCAGGCGTGCTTAGCGTCGAACCACAGGGGAAAGACGGGGTGCTCTCCACCGTCCGCAGCGCGCGGCGGACGACAGGCACCGAAGGACTCCGCTCGCACCGCCCGGTGCGACGTCCGGCGGCCGGCGCACCGGCCGCTCATCGAGAGACCCGACGAAGCGTCGTCCCGCCTGCCGTGCGCGACGCCGCCCTCCGCGAGGTGGCCCGATGTTCATCTTCATCCTCCAGGTCCGGCACATGCTGGACTCCCACTCCGAGTTCTACCTGTTCGCCGCGTTCAGCGCGACGGTGTGGGCCCTGTGGCTCATCAAGGTCGTCCTGTCGCGCCGCTACAAGCCGTACACCGGCACGTTCACGGGCACGGCGAGCGTCGTGATCCCCGTGGTCGACGAGCCGGAGGACCTGTTCCGGGACGTGCTGGGCCGGATCGTGGCCCAGCGCCCGCACGAGGTCATCGTGGTGATCAACGGGGCCCGCAACGAGACGCTCGAGCGGGTCTGCGACGAGTTCGCGCCGCACGTGCGCTGGACGCACACGCCGATCCCGGGCAAGCGCAACGCCGTCAAGGTGGGCACCGAGGCGTCGACCGGCGAGATCACCGTCCTCGTCGACTCCGACACCGTGTGGACGCCGGGCACGCTGCCCGAGCTGCTCAGGCCGTTCGCCGACGAGTCGGTCGGCGGGGTCACCACGCGCCAGCGCATCCTGGACCCCGAGCGCAGCTGGATCACCCGGTGGGCCGACTGGCTGGAGAACAACCGGGCGCTGTACTCGATGCCGGCCCAGTCGGTGCTCGGGCAGGTGGGCTGCCTGCCCGGCCGCACCATCGCGTTCCGGCGCAACATCCTGGTGCGCGTCATGGAGAAGTTCATGACCGAGAAGTTCCTGGGGGTGTTCCTCGAGGTCTCGGACGACCGGACCCTGACGAACCTCACCCTCAAGGAGGGGTACAGGACCGTCTACCAGTACACGTCGCTCGTCTACACCGACGCCCCGCTCCAGATCAAGAAGCTCTTCAAGCAGCAGCTGCGCTGGGCGCGCGGCAGCCAGTACAACACCCTGCGGATGCTCCCCTGGATGGTGGCGCACGCCCCCGTGCTGGCGATCTTCTTCGTGACCGACATCCTGCTGCCGTTCATGCTGGTGGGCACCATCGCCGGGTGGGTCTACCGCGCCGTGTCCGGCACGGGAGTCAACCTCTACCAGGCCATCCTCCAGGAGTCCGTCGGCAACAGCGGGTGGCTGCTGGTGATCGGGCTGATGCTCGTCTCCTCCGTCCTGTCGATGGCCGTGCGCCAGCTGCGGCACCTGCAGGAGAAGCCGTCCGACTTCTGGCGGCTGCCGCTGTTCATCGTCGTCTCCTCGCTGTTCCTGATGCCGGTGCGGCTGCTGGGGTTCCTGCGGATGGCGCACGTGGCGGGCTGGGGCACGCGCGCCGGTGCGTACGACCGCAGCACCGACCAGCTCTTCGAGGAGCTGCGTGAGCTGGAGGGCACCCAGGCGCCGGTCGACGTCGTGGACCGTCCGGGCGCACCGGCCGCCCCGCCGCCTGCGGGCGGAGTCGCACCGTCGATGTTCGCGCCGTCGTCGCCCCTCGCACCCCTCGCACCGCCGGGGGTCGGCGGCGCGGCCCCCCTGGGTGGGGAGGAGGTGGCCGGCCAGGCCGGCCAGGCCGTGGCTGCCCCGGCGGTGGCTGCCCCGGCGGTGGCGGTCGACGTGCGGCCGCAGCCGGCACCGGCCGCACGGCGGCCCCGCAAGCGGGTGCGCCGCCGCAACCCCCTCGTGCTCGTCCCGTACGCGATCGCCACGGTGATCCTCGGCCTGGAGGCGCTCCTGTATGTCTGACCAGAACAAGCTCACCGACCTGTGGCGCACGACCGGGTGGCGGGCCCGCCTGGCGGCCGCCAGCCTGGTCCTGGCGCTCGTCGCGGTCAGCGCCTACGTCTGGGCCTCGCCACGGCTCGACGGGCCGGCAGCCCACGCCTCGGAGGCCGACCTGCGCGCAGAGCTGGCACGGGTGCAGGCCGAGCTCGCGGACGCCGAGGCCCTGGCCGAGAAGCGCCGGATCGACGCCAAGGCCGCGTCCGAGCGTGAGCAGGGGCTGCTGTCCGGGCAGGAGAAGGCGCGTGCCGAGCGCGAGGCGGCCGAGGAGCAGCGGCTGGCCCAGCGCAAGGCGGCGGACAAGGAGGCCCAGGAGAAGCTGCGCGCGGCGCAGCAGCGGGCCGGGCGGGCGGAGGCCTCCGCCCGGGGTTCCGGGTCGTCGGGGTCTGCGTCGTCGCGCTCGTCCGGGTCGACGGCGTCAGGCGCTCCCGGTGCCGGGGGCTCAGGCCCGTCCGCAGGCGGTGCCGACGGCGACCTGATCGGCTCCGCCCAGCGGGCCTGGTGGCAGGCGGCGACGGTCCGTTCCGAGGCCGACCGGGCCTGGCAGGCTGCCGAGCGGGGCTGGGCCACCGCCGGCGAGAACGAGAAGGCCGCCGCGAACAGCGCCGCCCAGCTCGCCGAGGCGCGGGCACGGGAGGCCGCGCTGCGCGAGGCGCTCCAGCGCGCCGGGCAGGCGCCGCCCCCGGCACCCGCGCCTCGGCGAGCTGGGCGGCGCTGTTCGCGGCGGCCTTCTCG
>NZ_QKWH01000008.1 GCF_003244315.1 Xylanimonas oleitrophica | reverse complement strand
GCTACCGTTCCGGTGCCCACGTCACCCAGACCCGCCGCTACGAAGCCGGCACCAGCCAGCCCACCCTCGACGTCCTGAGGGCCCTCGCCCTCGCCCTCAACGTCAGCGCAGACTCGCTCCTGTTCGAACCCGACGAACGCGGCCCCCGCAACACCAGCCTGCGCCTCAAGCTCGAAGCCCTCGACCAACTCACCGACGACGAGAACACGTCACCGCCCTCATCGAGGGCGCCCTCCTGCGCCACCACGCCCGCCAGGCCCTCACCAGCCAAGCCAGCTGAGCCAAAGACGATAAGGGGAGCCCTGCGGACCACTGCCCGCAGGGCTCCCTTCATATGCTCAGCGTCGAGACCATCTCGATCCCCAAGGAAAGCTCGCGCTCAACGATCGCAACGACTTCGGATTCTCCGATCCAGCCATGTTCGAATCCGTAATCAATCTCAACGTCCACAGGCCTCGCCCGCGCCATCACGAAATCCGCGCTTATTGCAACTCGTTGATACCTCAAATCAGATCATCAGCCTCGTCACTCAGCTGCCGCTCGCATCCTTCGGTACTTTCGCCACTGTCACCCTGCCTGCGAATGACAGTTCGACAAGGATTGCCTCTTCAGGAAAATAGACACAGAACTCAGCATGCTGGCCAACGACTTCCGGCCAGAACCGACTAAGGAGGCCGATATCTACTTCGACACTCGGGATGGCCAAGCTGTCCCAGAAAATAACCATACGCCCAGCCACCGGCGCGTACTCTGAGATCAGAGTATCCAAGTCGGCCGAATCTAGGTCGGTCGAATGCAGCACCGCACCGGGGGGGGGCAGCCTCCCAGTTGATGACACCCGTACTGTTACGCGGAAAGCGATCAAGACTCTCCGATTCCCACCTGCGGTGCTCCTCCAGACCTAGCAGGTTCACCCCGTTTCGCCCCGTCCAGGCGAGCAGGCGCTCACCCGTCCCGCCTGCGCGAACCACCTGCACCATTGATCGCGGGAGGAGATCGGGCCGGGTTCCGTACAGACCATCGAGTGTCACGAGTTTCCTCCTAGCATCCTTGCGAAGCCCTCTTCGGTCCCCTCCCAGGTAACGGCCCACTTTCGCGCAGCAGCCGGTCACCGACGTAGGAACACACTCCGCGCGCGCGGAGACAACGACATCGTCCAGGAAATCTGCAATGACGAGCGTCTCCGCCTCCGAGACGTTCTCCCGGTCCTCCTCGTTGGGTTCAGCGTCGAAGAGGAACCGGACAGCGATCTCAGGATGTCTCGCGAGGACCGCCACCCCTCTGAGGTTCGGCGTCACGAGATCCCACAGCGCACGCTGCACCGACAACAGAACCGACACACGGAAGTCCATCGCCATCACCCCAACGGTCGCGCCGGAACAATCTGAACACCACGCGATCCGTAGTGGAGGATGCCAACTGACGTCGGGATCAACTCGCCCGTACCCTGGTCAGCGAACTGCCCGATCACGCCGTGGAGGCGGAAGCCCGGATGCGGTTTTCGGCTGCGGGTGCCGTTGCGGCCGATGCGGTTCCAGCGGCTAGGACACGAGCCCCCACCACCATCAGGGCCGTGATGACGGTCAGGACCCAGCGCGGCCTGGTCAGCGGCTGCCCGGGCGTGGTGGTCATGGGTGTGAGTGTGCCAGCGGGCGGCGCTCAGGTGTCGGTGACGTGCCGTCGGGCGTGCGCCTGCCGGGCAGCCTGCCGGGTCACGCCGCGCGATTCGTCAACCGCTGAAATAAGACCACGAACCTGCTCCTCACTCAGACAGAAGGGAGCCGCACAATGCCGCAACGCGTCGGCGCGCTGCTCGAAACTCCATCCATCCCAAAGGGGCCACCTAGCTGCACGTCGTACCACCAGATCCTGTTCCCTCGGATGACAGTCCCAATCACCCCATTCCTGCCAGTGAATTAGAGCTCGCTGGTCCCCTGAACCTTCAGCCTCAGCGACCAAAGATCGGAACATCTTCGACAGCGCCTGAGCAAGGAACGGGCTTCCGAAGTATTCTCCGGGCACATCGTCGTCGTCGTCGAATTTCAAACGAACAGCCGCTTCGAACAAATTCTTTAGTTCACGCTTGTCGAGATCCAGTTTCACCACATCACTCAACCCCTCAGAACGAGTCTTGCCTGAGAACAGAACGTCCGATGCATCAAATCGAATGGACCCCCGGTGGATCAGTTCAAATTGGTTCGGAATCTTCTCTAGACTCGTGCCCTGTCGCAGACGAATCGCAACCAAGTTTGCGCCTCGACCAGCATGGCTCGGAGCGCTAGGACGCTCCCGTCGCGGAAGCCGCCTCCCGGAGCGTCGCGTACTGCGCGCGGAAATGTTCGAACATCAACCGCCTCTCAGCCGATCACCACCCGAACCAGCCCGGCCGGGCTCACCATCACTCAAGGTGTGCACGCCTGATCACTCAAGGCATTCCCAGATGACCTCGTCGAGCGATACCCGGTCGTCGAGACCAGACTACCGACCTCCACACCATTCGGCTGGAATTGTCCGCATTCCATAGCGCAGCACATCAGCCCGGCGCATGCTTGACAACCACTCACGCCATGCAATCTATCCGAGTGCAGAAGTGTCACTCGCAGGGATCTTATAGGAAGCCGCGAGAGTCTCGTCGAAGAACACGACCAGTTCATCGGGCGCATACCTGAACCCCGACCCTTCGGCCGCACCCAGCGCAATCACGAGGCTCGATCCATTCGAGAATCCGAGGCGATACGCCCAGGGCATTTCAGGGCAGCCCTCGTTAGGAACGTGCCAAGCAGGGGTGATGCCCACGATCCCCACCCCAAGGTATCCCTCCCAGTCGACATGATCGCTCACGTCGACAGCGTCTCCTGGCAAGTCGAGATCCGGTTCTCCAGGTCTTCCAACTTCGACCGCCATCCACTCGTTGAGGCCGTCCATAGCCCAGGACAGGGACAGTCCAGCCCCGGTGCTCATGACCATCTCGATCGCCATATCGACTTCATGAGCACGATCCGCCCTATGCCCCTCAGGCCAGGATCCTCCTTGCGGCACTACATAGCGAACCGCCGTCACGGACGCTCCCGAAATTGCACCCTGAAGGTCGGCGAGACTAGCGCCGCCGCGCGCCTTTGCTTCCCGCCTCAGCCTGGAGGTGCACCTGCAAGGCACCGAGTTCATCAACCGATCCCCCATACGACTCGAACGACGACAGCAGTCGCGTCGCCCGCTCGCCGTTGTACTCGCTGACCCTATCCTCCATACCAGAGAGGATTCCCGGCACCCGGTAGTATTCGTCGGTTAGCAGTAGAGCTAGCTGTTCGACAACCAGTGGCATCTCGTCCACGTCACCCAGCTGCGCCGCTACGAGGCCGGCACCAACCAGCCACCCTCGACGTCCTGCGAGCCCTCGCTGTCGCCCTCGCCGTCACCACCGACCAACTCGTCTTCAACGACGACGAACGCCGACTCGCACGCACCAGCTAACGGACGAGCACCCTCGCTGAAGCTTGACTACGCGCCGGATGCCTCGGCCACGGAGATCTCGCGAGCGAACACGGCCACGGCGCATGGGTCCTCGTCCATAAGTGCCGAGAAATGCTCAGGATCTTCGACCAGTTCCCGGTAGCCCCACGTCGCAACAACAGGATCAGTCCACAGATCCCGGCCGGAGGCGCGGATCCCTGAACCGAGAGCGAACAGCCAACCAGCAGGGATCGGCGCTTCGACCAGGTCGAACATCCCAGCAGGCGCAAGCCGGGCCCCGCCGAGATCGTCTCGGACCAGGAAGTGGAAGACCGTCTCCGTGATGCCCATGCCGACGACGGCATACCGCTTGCCCGGCGTCAGCGGATACGCGCTCTCGAACGCCGCAGCACGGCTCCGCTGGTGATCCGCAAGGCCCCCCGGATCGTTCGAAACACACGCCACCATCATTGGATGATCGACCTTCCTGGCTGCACGAGCACGATCGGGTTGAACGGGCTATTGAACCTGAAGTCATCGACCGCGCCGGTAGCCCACGCCTGCGATCTGAGCACCGTCACCCGTCCGGGTGGTAATGGGCGTTGCGTGCGCCAACGGCGCACATCCTCGACGGACTCCTCGCCAGCACCCGCATCCGCGCCGCCCTCAACACCGCCGCCAGCTAAACCCGGCGAGAACCTGTCAAGACGCTGATTCGCTCCATCCATCAGAGCGGAACCGCTCGACCAAGGCCGTGAGAAGCGAAGGAGGTCCTGCAGCCAGCAGCGAGCTGACTGCAGGACCTCCGTGCCACGATGACCGTCAGGCGAGCTTCTTCAGAGCACCCTCGGCGGCCTTGCGTACCCAGGCGCGCGAGTCCGTAGTCATCCGCTGGAGCCCCGGCTTCGAGCGCGGCAACTTGAGCTTCGCCAGTGCCTTCACGGCGTGACCATTCACCTCGGGGTCGTCGAGAAGCTCAATGAGCACGTCGCCAGCTTCAGGTCGCTTCGACCTGGCTAGGCCGAGTACCACCATCTCGCGGGCTCGCGCGTACGAGCGGTCCCTCGCAAGGCCGACCAACTCATCGAAAAGACTGTCGTCCCACACGACGTCCAGTGCGTTCCCGATGGCCCATCGCAGACTGAGCCCTGTCGGATCGTCAACTCGCCGGAACAGGTCGATCAGAGGACCGGTCGCAGCCGGCTTCGCCCACGGAACGCTCAGCGCCCGGACGATCTCCATCAGCGTCTTCTTCTCGCTGGTAGCCGACAGCGCGTCAACGAGGACCGGGACCGCCTTGGGATACTCGACCCCGGAACCACGGAGGTCGGCCAGCGAGGCCACGTCATGGCCGACCTCGCGAAGCCTCGCCAGAATCGCCTCCTCGTCGGCAACAGGTTCGCCAATCACGGCAGCCTCCTGACAAGGTTGATCGCCCCGGAGTCGACTGCAGGACGCGGCGGTGCGGGCCGACGACGGTCACCGGACGTGAAGTGAGGAGTGCGGAAACTCCCGGTCAACGTCCAGGCGGGAACACGACGGGTGAGACGATCTGCGACACCGCAGGTCAGCGGCCTGCGCCGCCGCCGGCAGGGGTCAGAGCGGGTACGCCGAGTAGAAGTCCTCGACCACCTCGGCCGGACCGACCACCTGGATCACCACGGTGCCGTTCCGCCACCAGATGACGCCTTCGCCGTCGTCCTCGGCGGTGACCGAGTACGAGCCCACGTCCTCGCCGTCGACCTGGACGGTGCCGCCCTTCAAGGGCCGGCCGGCAGCCTTGGCCTGCGCGTCGTAGAAGGAGGTGGCGTCGCTCTCCTCCGACCACTGGCCCACGGTGAGCACGACCTCGGTGGCGTCCCCGCCCTCGCCGTCGGTGTAGGTGACCCGCCAGGACTCGACGGCGCCGTGGTCGTCGTGCCACGGGGCGTTGTCGACCAGGCCTCGCTGGACGAAGGCGAGCACGGTGTCGGGCAGGGCCCCTGTGAGGTCGGTCTGCTCGCCCTCGCGGGGTGCGGGCTCGATCGTCGGCGTGGGCGGCGGGGCGGTGGTCGTGACCGTGGGGGTGGGCTCCGGCTCGGGCACCCCGTAGCCGGGCCACACGAACGCGGTCAGTGCCGCGACGAGCAGCACGACGGTCCCCATGACCGTCGCCACCACGATCCGGCGACGCCGGAACACCTCGGGCGAGGTCCTGCGGTGGACGTGCCGCCTGCGGGACGTCGGCGTCCGCTCGTCGGTCATGCTGGGTGCCTCCCGTGGTCGTGGACGCCGGAAGCCTACGGGGTCGCGCCGCGCGGTCCGGGGACCTGTGTCGGCGGTGCCGCCTAGGGTCGCCGCCGTGAGCACCTCCACCTCTTCTCGCGCCCGGGCCGGCGCCGCCAAGGCGTCCCGCCCCGCCTATCGCTGCACCGAGTGCGGCTGGACGACGGCCAAGTGGGTGGGCCGCTGCGGGGAGTGCCAGGCGTGGGGGACGGTCGCGGAGGACGGCCCGGCGCCCGCGGGGCCGAGGACGGCGGCGGTCACCCCGGTGCGCTCGGCCGCGCGCCCCATCGCGGAGATCGACGTCGAGGCGGCGCGCGCCGCTCCGACGGGTGTGGGCGAGCTGGACCGGGTGCTGGGCGGTGGTCTGGTGCCGGGCGCCGTGGTGCTGCTGGCGGGCGAGCCCGGCGTCGGCAAGTCGACGCTGCTCCTGGAGGTCGCCTCGCAGTACGCGCGCGGAGCCGACGGCGGTGGTGCGCGCACGGTGCTCTACGTGACCGGCGAGGAGTCGGCCGGCCAGGTTCGCCTGCGCGCGGAGCGCGTGGGGGCGCTGGCGCCGAGCCTGCTGCTGGCCGCGGAGACGGACCTGGGCACGGTGCTCGGCCACGTCGAGGCGACGACGCCGGAGCTGTTGATCGTGGACTCCGTGCAGACGATCGCCTCGGCCGAGGTCGACGGTGTCGCCGGCGGTGTCAGCCAGGTGCGCGAGGTGGCGGCGGCGCTGATCGCCGTCGCGAAGGAACGCCAGGTCCCGGTGCTCCTGGTGGGGCACGTGACGAAGGACGGCACGGTGGCCGGCCCGCGCACCCTGGAGCACCTGGTGGACGTGGTGTGCCAGTTCGAGGGCGACCGGCACTCGCGCCTGCGCATGGTCCGGGCGGTCAAGAACCGGTTCGGCCCCACGGACGAGGTCGGGTGCTTCGACCTGTCGGAGTCGGGGATCACGGGGCTGACGGACCCGAGCGGCCTGTTCCTCTCCCACCTCGGCGCAGGGGTGCCCGGCTCGTGCGTGACGGTCACGCTGGAGGGCCGACGGCCGCTGGCGCTGGAGATCCAGTCGCTCGTGGCGCCGTCGGCCCTGCCGAACCCTCGCCGCACCACGAGCGGCATGGACTCCTCCCGCCTGGCGATGATCCTCGCGGTGCTGCACCGGCACGCGTCGTTGCGCCTGGCCGACCAGGACGTCTACCTGTCCACGGTGGGCGGGGCCCGGGCGGGTGAACCTGCCGCGGACCTCGCGGCCGCCCTGGCCATCGTCTCGGCCCGCACCGGCGACGCCCTCCCGCCCGGCACTGTCGCGTTCGGCGAGGTGGGCCTGGCGGGCGACATCCGGCCGGTGACGGGCCTGGAACGGCGTCTCTCGGAGGCGGCTCGCCTCGGCTTCGAGCGCGCCGTCGTGCCCCTCGGCACCCGCGCCGGGACGACGGCGAAGAGCTCCGCCGGCCTCCAGCTCGTCGAGGCCGCGCACGTCGCCGAGGCGGTCGACGCGGTGGCGCTCGGCCGCGGCTCGCGCTGACCCGTAAGATCGGACCGTGCCTCCCACATCTGCGCACCCCGACGAGCTCCTCCGGGAGACCCTGGCCGCGGTCGCGCCCGGGACCGAGCTGCGTGACGGGCTGGAGCGCATCCTGCGCGGCCGCACGGGAGCGCTCATCGTCCTGGGGCTCGACAAGACGGTCGAGGACATGTGCTCGGGCGGGTTCGTGCTCGACGTCGCCTTCTCGGCCACCCGCCTGCGCGAGCTGTCCAAGATGGACGGCGCCGTGGTGCTGGACCGTGACGCCAACCGGATCCGCCGCGCCGCCGTGCAGCTGCTGCCGGACCCGACCATCGAGACCAGCGAGTCGGGCACCCGGCACCGCACCGCCGAGCGGGTGGCGAAGCAGAGCGGGTTCCCCGTGATCTCGGTCAGCCAGTCGATGCGCATCGTCGCGCTCTACGTGGGCGACGTGCGCCACGTGCTGGAGGACTCCGACACGATCCTGGGCCGCGCCAACCAGGCGCTCGCCACGCTGGAGCGGTACCGCTCGCGCCTCGACGAGGTGTCCGGCACGTTGTCCGCCCTCGAGATCGAGGACCTGGTGACGGTCCGCGACGTGTGCGCGGTGGTGCAGCGCCTCGAGATGGTGCGCCGCATCTCCGAGGAGATCGCCGGTTACGTCATCGAGCTCGGTGTGGACGGCCGTCTGCTGGCCCTGCAGCTCGACGAGCTCATCGGCGGCATCGGCTCGGACCGTGAGTTCGTCGTCCGTGACTACGTCGACCTGGAGCGCTCGGGCAAGACCCTGGCCGACGTGCAGGCCGACCTGGGCGCCCTCGACTCCAGCCAGCTGCTCGACCTGGGGCAGATCGGCCGTGTCCTCGAGCTGCCCGGCGCGGGCATCGCCCTCGACGCCGCGGTCGCGCCGCACGGCTACCGCCTGCTGTCCAAGGTGCCTCGCCTGCCGGGCGCGATCATCGACCGGCTCGTGGCCCACTTCGGCGGCCTGCAGAAGCTGCTGGCCGCCAGCGTGGACGACCTCATGACGGTCGACGGCGTGGGCGAGCAGCGCGCGCGGGCCGTGCGCGAGGGCCTGTCCCGCCTCGCCGAGTCCAGCATCCTCGAGCGGTACGTGTAGCAGCGCCCTCCAGCCAGCACCACCGTGTCAGCCGGCGGGCACCTCGGGCGGCGCCTCGCCGGCGGGCTGCTCCACGGGCGCCTCGCCCTCGGGCTGCTCTCCGGCCCCCGCGTCGGCAGGCGCCTCGCCCTCCGGCGCACCCTCGGCTCCGGCGTCAGCCGACACCTCCCCCTCCGGCGCACCCTCGGCAGGCGCCTCGCCCTCGCCCGGCACCTCCGCGCCCTCCTCCGCCACGGTGACCGTGGAGACCTCGCTGACGGCGTCGGGGATCGCGACCATCACCACGCTGGCGGTGTACTCGCCGGGCGGCACCGGCTGCTGGTCGCGCGTGCAGGCGCCGGGCACCGACGGCTTGCCGGACCACCGCACGGTGCGGGAGTCCACGTCGCCGGGCCCGAGGAGCAGCTCGCGCGAGCCGGAGCTGCAGTCCGCGCTGGACCACACCTGGTTGCCGGCGGCGTCCGTGACGATCACCTGCCGGTTGGTCTCCGAGCCGTCGACGAGGCAGGGCCTGCGCCCGGAGTTCTCCACGCTCACCGCGAAGGCCACCATCTGCCCGGGCGCGACCTGGGCGTTGTCCGGCACGGCGCGCATGGTGAGGCTCGTGGGCGCACAGGGCCGGCTCGGGCCGCCCACGTCGATGGGCAGCGGGGGCGCGACCTTGGACGCCTCGAGCGCGGGAACAGGGTCGGGCCACACGTCGCGGACCCACAACGTGCCCTTGCCCACCCCGTAACCGACGGCGGTGCCGGCCCCGACCAGGACGGCCAGCACCACGAGCAGGCCGACGAGGAACGCACGCGGGGTGATCGCGTCCCCGCCGTTCGGGCGGCCGGTTCCCCGCCCCGGGCGGCCCGCTCCTCGCCCCGGGCGGTCGGTGGAGGGACGGGTGGTGGAAGGACGCGTGCTCGCGGACGGCCTGGCCCCCCGCGCGGCGTCGTCCCCGCGCCGGCCCGAGAAGGGGCCGTCGGAAGCCCGCGTGGCCCGGTGTCCGTCGCGCGGCCGGGGCCGCAGCTCGCGGACCTCCGCCCCTCGGCCACGGTCTTCTCGTCCACGGTCCCGCCGAGCGGGGTCGGCCCCTGCGCGGGGCGCGCCACCGGCACGCACGGCCCGCGCTCCCCGCCCCGACGACGAGCCGCGCTGCGCGCGGTCGCGGTCGACAGGTGCCACGGGAACCTCCGGCGAGGGCGATGACGGCGTGCAGGACGGGGCAAAGGTACGACATATCCGCGGGATTCCGCGGGTGCCGCGCCCGCTGGCTCCCGCCCTGCCGCGGTGGCCCGCAGGGGCAGGCCCGGGCCGCCTCCCTGTCCGCGCGCGTCGCCGTGCTCTCGCTCGCCGCTCCGCTCGTGCCCCGGCCCCGGGCGCCCCGGCCCGGCGACTACCGTGTGCGGGTGCTCCGCTCGCCGCTCCCCCCAGGCTCTCGCACACCGACGTCCGGGCACGCCGGGCACGAGCCGGACCTCGACGAGCTCGTGGAGCGCACCGTCGGCTGGTTCGCCACGGCCCGGCGCGACCTGCCCTGGCGTGCCGCCGACCGCACCCCCTGGGGTGTGCTCGTCAGCGAAGTGATGCTCCAGCAGACGCCGGTGGTCCGGGTCGAGCCGGCCTGGCGGGCCTGGATGGAGCGGTGGCCCACGCCCGCGCACCTCGCGGCGGCGTCCACGGCAGACGTGCTGCGGGCCTGGGACCGGCTCGGCTACCCCCGCCGCGCGCTGCGCCTGCAGGAGTGCGCCCGCGCCGTCGTCGAGCGCCACGGTGGCGCGGTGCCCGACGACGAGGAAGCGCTGCGTGCCCTGCCCGGGATCGGCGAGTACACCGCCGCGGCGGTGCGGGCGTTCGCTTTCGGGCGCCGCTCCGTGGTCGTGGACACCAACGTGCGCCGCGTGCTGGCCCGGACGATCACCGGGGCGGCGCTGCCCGCCCCCTCCCCCACGGCTGCGGAGCGGGCGGTGGCGGCCGCCGTCGTGCCGGACGGCGATGCCGACGCCGCCGCGTGGGCGGCGGCCTCGATGGAGCTCGGGGCGCTGGTGTGCACGGCACGCTCCCCGCACTGCCTGACGGACCCGGGTGCCTGCCCCGTGGCGGACCTGTGCGCCTGGCGCGCTGCCGGCTACCCCGCCGACGAGCACGCCCACCGGCGTCGTGCGCAGTCGTGGCACGGCACGGACCGGCAGTGCCGCGGCCGCATCATGGCCGTGCTGCGCACCGCCCCCGGGCCGGTGGGCCGGGTGGCGCTGGACGCCGCCCTCGCCACCGAGCCGGACGACCCCCAGGTGACCCGCTGCCTGGGCGGGCTCGTCGAGGACGGCCTCGTCGAGCAGGACGACGCCGGGGCGTACCGCCTGCCGGAAGACTGACCCGTCCGAGCGCGACACCGGGGGCGGGGGCCGTTGCGGCCCCCGCCCCCGGTGCTGTGAGCACTACGTCCTAGCGGGTCGTCACCAGAACTTCAGGGTGCCGAACCAGTCGCCGACCTGCACGAAGAAGGTCTTCTTGGGCTTCTCCGTCTTGGCCGGGGCGGTCTCCGACGAACCGGCGCCGGACGACGCCGTCTCGCTCTCGGTCGCGGAAGCGTCCGCCGTGGCGGTGCCGGCGGGAGCGGTCGCCCCCTCCTCGGCCGGCGCCTCTGCGGCGTCGGCCGTGGCCGTCTCAGAGGCGGCGGCCGGAGCCGGCGTGCCGGCGTCCTGCGTGGCGGCGGCGGGGGTGCTGCCCTCGATGGGCGTGGTGGCACCCGCGAACGGGTCGAGCTTGATGTACGCGGCGGTCGGGTTGCCGTCGTGGACCAGCGACTCCTGGGCCACCACGTCGTCGAAAGCGAAGGCGTACGCACGACCGTCGACCATCTGCTCGTGGACGAACTTGGCGTAGTAGTTGGTGACCGGGTCCTGGTAGAACGCGGCCGGGTCCTGCGTCGGCTGCTCCGAGCCGAGCAGCAGCGTCGATCGGTGGAAGCCCGCGCAGAGGGTGCGCGAGATCGCGCCGACGTCGTCGTTCGGGGCGGCCAGGTCGTTGTGGCAGCCGAAGATCGAGTCGCTCGACGGCTTGTTGAAGGTCGCGACCTGCGCGCCGGAGCCGTCGGTGAACGTCATGACGTCGCCCGAGACGCGGCCGGTGAACACCGTGCCGGGGTCGTAGGAGTACGGGCGGACCGTCATCGACTCGTTCGAGTAGTGGGCCCAGACGCGGTCCACGTAGTCGTCCAGCACGTCGGCAGCGATCTGGCCGACGCCGATGGCGTGGCCCGGGGAGAGCACCCGCAGCACCTCACCGTTCGGGGCACGCTGGACCAGGTTGTCCCAGCCGGGCGTGCCGTCGAGCGCCGAGATGACGTTCTGGAAGCCGTCCGGCTTGAGCATGCCCGTGCTGATGACGGTGCCGTCGGCCTTGCGCAGGCCGGTCTGGTACGGCGCCGAGAAGAAGTCCACCTGGGTGCTGTTGATCCACAGGCCCGCGTCGTTGAGCGTGTACTCCGTCCAGGAGAACATGATGTCGCGGTTCGGGTCCGTGGGGTTCTGCACGGCGGGCTGCACGAGGCGGCCGTCCAGCACGATCTGGAAGTTGAGCTTCTCGCCGTAGGAGAAGTAGACGCGGCCCGAGAGCTTGGGCATCTGGATGGTGATCGATTCGCCCTGCGCGGGGCCGGGGATCGAGGCGTCGGGAGCGGGGACGGGGACCTCGCCCGCCGAGGGCCACGGGTGGAAGGCGCCCGAGGCGTCGGCGTAGCCGAGGCGGCCGTTCTGCTCGCCCAGCACGTACAGGTAGACGGGACCGCCACGGTCCGAGTCGTTCGTGATCGTCAGCGGGATCGTGTCCGGCACGGCTGCGGCCGGGGCAGCGACGCCCACCGCCGTGACGGCGGCGACGGCGAGCGCTGCGAGGGTTCCGATGAGTTTCCTGACCGGTGACAAGCGAACCTCCTCCGGGTCGTCGGGCCCTGCGGGCGTGCGCCCCTCGGGCCCTCGTGGTCACGACCATAGGGAAGAAGTCGGGCGTTTGTCACCACCTCTGACAAATTCGGACAGAGCGGTCGGAGGCCGCTATCCTCGCGGCCGCGCGCGGGTACCGAACCCGCCCGGCGGGATGCACTGGCGGCAGGCCGGTGCCGCCTCCCGGCAGCGGCGGGGACCAGGGGGAGGTTCAGAGGTTCAGCAGCATCCGCGTGTTACCCAGGGTGTTGGGCTTCACGCGGGCCAGGTCCAGGAACTCGGCGACGCCGTCGTCGTGCGAGCGCAGCAGCTCCGCGTACACGTCGGCGGAGACGGGCGTACCGTCGATCTCCTCGAAGCCGTGCCGACGGAAGAAGTCGACCTCGAACGTCAGGCAGAACAGGCGCCGCAGACCCAGGGTCCGAGCCCGGGCGACCAGCGCCTCGACCAGGCGGTGCCCCAGGCCCTGGCCGAGGTGGGCGGGGTCGACGGCGAGGGTGCGGATCTCCGCCAGATCGTCCCACATGACGTGCAGAGCGCCGCAGCCCACCACGGGCCCGGGCCCCGCGTCGTCGTGCTCCACCACGTCCGCGACGAGGAACTCCTGGACGGCCTCGAAGTAGCCCACCATCTCCTTGGCCAGCAGGATGCGCTGCTCGGCGTAGGGCTGCACCAGCGCGCGGATCGCGCGGACGTCGGCGGGCAGCGCGGCACGGACCCGCACCACCGAGGTGGCTCCGGGGCCGGTTCCTGGACCTTCAGCGTCGGGCACGCCCGTCACTGTAGGACGGCCCTGCGCCCGCGGGCCGCAGGCTCCACCGGCGCACGCGGGCCGCTGCTGGCGCTGCTGGCCCTGCTGACACTGCCGGCACTGCCGGCGCTGCCCGTCACCAGGCGCGCGGCGGTCCGCTCGTCCACCACCAGGTCCGTCACGAGCCCCGCCGCGAGCGCCGCCCGCAACCCGGCCACCTTGTTGTCCCCCGCGACGGCGCACAGGCGGCGCGGGATGCGCCGCAGCTGGTGGGGGGCGGGGCCGCTGGTGCGGTCGTTGAGCGGGATGTCGCGGTAGGTGCCGTCGGCGCGCAGGAACACGGTGCAGACGTCGCCCACCACGCCCTCCTGCTCCAGCACGGCCACGTCCTCGGGGTCGAGGTAGCCGCCGGCGGAGACGTGGGAGGGCACTCCCCCGGTGAGCGCCCCGACGGAGAACACGGCGAGGTCGGCGCGGGCCTGGACGTCGAGCACGCGGCGCACGGAGCGTTCGCGCCACATGGCGGCCTTGGTCTCGGCGAAGTCGAAGAAGGCGGGCACCGGGAAGTGGTGCACGTGGGCGTCGAAGGCGGTGCCGAACGCGGCGATGAGGTCGCCCGCGTAGCTGACGCCGGAGGTGCGGGTGTTGGCGGCGCCGTTGAGCTGGACCACCTCGGAGCCGCGGGTGGGCTTGCGGGGCAGGTGGCGGGCGACGGCGGCCAGCGTGGTGCCCCAGGCGAGGCCGAGCACCATGTCGGAGTCGAACCAGCGGCCCACGAGGCGGCCGGTGGCCACGGCGACCTGGTCGAGCCGTTCCTCGAGCGGCGCCGCGTCGGGGACGGGGACCACGTACGCGTCGATGCCGTACGCGGCCGACAGCGCCTGGCCGAGGCCGGGCGCGCGCGAGCGGTCGGGGCGCAGCGTGATCTCGACGATGCCTTCTTCGCGGGCCCGCTTGATGAGGCGCGAGACGGTGGAGCGGGAGGTGCGCAGGTGCTTGGCGATGGTCTCCATCGTCAGGTCCTGGAGGTAGTACATGGTCGCGGCCATGACCATCTCCCGTTCCCTCTCGGGCACGCGCTCGCCTCCGTCCGTCGCTCCTGTCCCCGGTCTGCACGGGGGTACGGCGCGGCCACCGGGGTCCGGTGTGCCGCTCGGGGCAGCCTGCGCCCGGCTGCACGTTCGTGCAACCCGGTTGCGAGGACGTTCGAGCGGTGTGAGGTTGGCGGGGTCACGAACGGGGAGGAACGACCATGGCCACCACCCGACTCACCGCCGAGTCGCGCGCCCAGGCGCTGTCGGCGCTCGAGGCCTCGACCACGCCGAGCGCCGAGCTGGACGTCCTGGTCGTGGGAGGCGGTGTCACCGGCGCGGGCATCGCGCTCGACGCCGCGACCCGCGGCCTGTCCACGGCGATCGTCGAGGCGCAGGACTGGGGCTCGGGCACGTCCAGCCGCAGCTCCAAGCTGGTGCACGGCGGGCTGCGCTACCTCCAGATGCTCGACTTCAGCCTCGTCCACGAGGCGCTGACGGAGCGTGACCTGCTCCTGAAGCAGATCGCGCCGCACCTGGTGCGGCCGGTGCCCTTCCTCTACCCGCTGGAGCACCGCGTGTGGGAGCGGGCGTACGTGGGCGCGGGCATCGCCCTCTACGACACGCTGGCCGCCGTCGCCCCCGGCAGGCGTGCGATGCCGCTGCACCGGCACCTGACCCGCCGGCAGATGGAGCGCAAGTTCCCCGACCTGGCGCACGACGCCGCGATCGGGGCCGTGCAGTACTGGGACGCCTCGGTGGACGACGCCCGGCTCGTCTCGACCCTGGTGCGTACTGCCGCCAAGTACGGGGCGCACGCCGCCAGCCGCACCCAGGTGGTGGAGCTGACGCAGTCGGCCACCGGCACCGTCAACGGTGCCGTCGTCGTCGACCTGGAGACGGGCCGGCGCATCACCGTGCGCGCCCGCGCCGTCATCAACGCCACAGGCGTGTGGACGGAGGACACCGAGGCGCTGGCCGGCACCGACGGCGGCCTGCGGGTGCTCGCGTCCAAGGGCGTGCACATCGTGGTGCCCCGCGAGCGCATCCGCGGGAACGTGGGCCTGATCCTGCAGACCGAGAAGTCGGTGCTGTTCGTCATCCCGTGGTCCCGGTACTGGGTCATCGGCACCACCGACACCCCCTGGACGCAGGGCCTGCAGCACCCGGTGCCCACGGCGGCCGACGTCGACTACGTGCTCGAGCACGCCAACCAGGTGCTCGCCCACCCGCTGACCCGCGACGACGTCATCGGCACCTACGCGGGCCTGCGCCCCCTGCTGCAGCCCGGCACCAAGGAGGGCACCAGCTCCGCCAAGGTCAGCCGCGAGCACACGGTCGCCAGCCCCACGCCGGGGCTGTCCGTCATCGCCGGCGGCAAGCTCACCACGTACCGCGTCATGGCGAAGGACGCGGTGGACCACGCCCTCGGGCAGCGTGCGGCGGCCCTGCCGTCGATCACGCACCAGATCCCGCTCGAGGGCGCCGTCGGCCTGCGCGCCGTGCAGCGCCAGGCGCGCACCTGGGCCAAGCGGTACGGCTGGACGCCACCGATGGTGGACCACCTGCTCCACCGCTACGGGTCGAACCTCGCCGAGATCGTCGACCTGTGCGAGGCCGACCCGTCGCTGGCCGAGCCGCTGGAGCACGCCCCCGCCTACCTGCGGGCGGAGGTGCACTACGGCGTCTCGCACGAGGGCGCCCTGCACCTGGAGGACCTGCTGCTGCACCGCACCCGCCTCGTCTACGAGGTGGCGGACAGCGGGCTGGCCGCCCTGCCGGAGATCGCCGACGTCGTCGCCCCGCTGCTCGGCTGGGACGACGCGACGCGCGAGGCGGAGATCGCCGCCTACCGCGAGCGCGTCGAGGCGTACACCGCTGCCACGGAGCAGCCCGACGACGAGTCCGCGGAGCGCGCCCGCGCCGCGGCGAAGGACGTGGCGGGGATGGTCCCGCTGCACGGGTGACCTCACGGCCCGCGGCACCCGCCGCGGGCCGACGCCCGTCGGGGCACCACGAGCCCCGGACCCCGGCACCCGCCGGGGCGGACGACGAGGTCCGAACGGAGGAGAGCACAACAGATGGACTCACTGCTGCTGGATGCGTTCTGGTCCGAGCTCCTCGGCACCGCGACGCTGATCCTGCTGGGTGCCGGCGTGGTCGCGAACGTGATCCTGCCGAAGAACAAGGGGTTCGGGCCGGACTGGCTCCTGATCAACTTCGGCTGGGGCCTCGCGGTGTTCGTCGCCGTGTACGTGGCCTTCAAGTCGGGCGCCCACATCAACCCCGCCGTCACGGTGGGCCTGTGGACGGCCGGCCAGCCGTTCTTCGAGGGTGACGCCGGGACGATCGACGCCACCTTCGGCAACGCGATGGTGTACTTCGCCGCCCAGATGATCGGTGCGGTGATCGGTGCGGCCCTGGCGTTCCTCGCCTACAAGAAGCACTTCGACGAGGACGCCGATCCTGCTCTCAAGCTGGGTGTGTTCTCCACCGGGCCGGAGATCCGCTCCTACGGGTGGAACCTCGTCACCGAGATCATCGCGACGTTCGTGCTCGTGTTCTGGGTCCTGGTCAACGGCCCCACGCCCACGCAGATCGGCCCGCTCGGCGTGGCCCTCGTCGTCGTCGGCATCGGTGCCTCGCTCGGTGGGCCCACGGGCTACGCGATCAACCCTGCCCGCGATCTCGGCCCCCGCATCGCCCACGCCCTGCTGCCCATCCGGGGCAAGGGCTCGAGCGACTGGTCCTACGCCTGGGTGCCCGTGGTCGGGCCCCTCGTGGGTGCCGTCCTCGCCGGCCTCCTGGGAGCCGCCTGGGCCTGACCGACCGACCCGCCCCCGCCACGACCGCACCACGCACACGACCAAGGAGCCGCACCATGGCTGACTACGTCCTCGCCATCGACCAGGGCACCACGAGCTCGCGAGCCATCGTCTTCGACCACTCGGGCCGCATCGTCTCGACCGGCCAGCTCGAGCACGACCAGATCTTCCCCCGGGCCGGCTGGGTGGAGCACAACGCCGAGCAGATCTGGAACAACATCCGCGAGGTGGTGGGCATCGCGCTGACCCGCGCGAACCTCAACCACTCGGACATCGCCGCCGTCGGCATCACCAATCAGCGCGAGACCGCCGTCGTGTGGGACAAGACGACGGGCAAGCCGGTCTACAACGCGATCGTCTGGCAGGACACCCGCACCCAGAAGATCGTCGACGAGCTGGGCGGGGACACCGGCCCGGACAAGTACAAGTCGGTGGTGGGCCTGCCGCTGGCCACCTACTTCTCGGGCCCGAAGGTCAAGTGGATCCTCGACAACGTCGAGGGCGCCCGCGAGGCCGCGGAGCGGGGCGACCTGCTGTTCGGCAACACCGACTCGTGGGTGCTGTGGAACATGACGGGCGGGGTGGACGGCGGCGTGCACGTCACCGACGTCACCAACGCCTCGCGCACCATGCTGATGGACCTCGACACGCTCACCTGGCGCGAGGACATCGCCGCCGACATGGGCATCCCGATGTCGATGCTGCCCGAGATCCGCTCCTCGTCCGAGGTGTACGGGCACGGACGCTCGCGCGGCTGGCTGCCCGACGTGCCCATCGCGGGCATCCTCGGCGACCAGCAGGCCGCCACGTTCGGGCAGGCGTGCTTCGAGGTGGGCACCGCCAAGAACACGTACGGCACCGGCAACTTCATGCTGCTCAACACCGGCACGGAGAAGGTGCCCAGCAAGAACGGCCTGCTGACGACCGTCTGCTACAAGATCGGCGACAAGGACCCCGTCTACGCCCTCGAGGGGTCGATCGCCGTCACCGGGTCCCTGATCCAGTGGCTGCGCGACAACCTGGGGCTGTTCCACGACGCCCCCGACGTCGAGTGGATGGCCCGCAAGGTGGACGACAACGGCGGGGCCTACTTCGTGCCCGCGTTCTCCGGCCTGTTCGCCCCCTACTGGCGGCCGGACGCCCGCGGTGCGCTGGTGGGCCTGACCCGGTACGTCAACCGCAACCACGTGGCCCGTGCCGCGCTGGAGGCCACGGCGTTCCAGACCCGTGAGGTGGCCGAGGCCATGCGGGCCGACTCCGGCGTCGAGCTCACCGAGCTCAAGGTGGACGGCGGCATGGTGGCGAACGAGCTGCTCATGCAGTTCCAGGCCGACCAGCTCGGTGTCGACGTCGTGCGGCCCAAGGTGGCCGAGACGACGGCGCTGGGTGCCGCCTACGCGGCCGGCATCGCCGTCGGGTTCTGGAAGGGCGAGGAGGACGTCACCGCCAACTGGGCCGAGGACGAGCGCTGGTCGCCCGCCATGCCCGAGGAGGAGCGTGAGCGGCTCTACCGGAACTGGAAGAAGGCCGTGACGAAGACCTTCGACTGGGTGGACGCCGACACGGAGTGACGCTCTGCGCTGGTCCCGCCGAGGGACCGACGTCGTGCACGCGGCCGCGTGCACGACGTCGGTCCCTCGGCTCGTCCTCCGGCTCTCCGCGGTGGCGTCCGCCCCCACCTCGGGGTGCGGCGGGAACTAGGGTGGCGGGGTGAGCAGCTCCGTGACCAGCAGCGTCGAGTACACGATCCCCGGTGTCCACCTCACCGACCGCACCCTGCAGGTGCCGCTGGACTGGTCGCGGCCGGACGACGGCCGGTCGCTGACGCTGTTCGCCCGCGAGGCCGTGGCCGCGCACCGCCAGCACGAGGACCTGCCGCTGCTGGTCTTCCTCCAGGGCGGCCCGGGCGGCAAGGCCCTGCGTCCCACGGGAGCCGACGGCTGGCTCGGCACCGCCCTCGAACGCTTCCGCGTGGTGCTGCTCGACCAGCGCGGCACCGGCCGCTCCACCCCTGTCAGCGCCCGCGCCCTCACCGACGTGGGCGACGCGCAGGCGCAGGCCGAGCACCTGACCCGCTACCGCGCCGACAGCATCGTGCGCGACGCCGAGCACGTGCGGAAGACGGTCTACGGCGGGCGCCGCTGGTCGTCGCTCGGCCAGTCGTTCGGCGGGTTCATCACGCTCACGTACCTGTCCCTGGCCCCCGAGGGGCTGGAGGCCTCCTACGTCACCGGCGGGCTCGCCGGCCTGACCGCGAGCGCCCGGGACGTCTACGAGCGCACGCAGCCGCGCGTCGTCGCCAAGAACGCCGTGTTCCGCGAGCGGTACCCGCACGACGCCGAGGTGGTGCGGCGCCTGGTCGAGCGGGTCGCGGCGGGCGACGTCGTCCTGCCGGGCGGCGACGTGCTCACGGTGCCGCGCGTCCAGGCGCTCGGCATGGGGTTCGGCATGAAGCCCGGTTTCGAGCGCCTGCACTGGATCCTGGACGAGGCGTTCTCGCCCGACGGCGAGCTCACCGAGACGTTCCTGGCCGAGGTCGAGGCGGAGACCTCCTTCCGCACGAACCCGCTCTACGCGGTGGTGCACGAGTCGATCTACGCGCAGTCCGGCACGGGCCCGACGGCGTGGGCCGCTCAGCGGGTGCTCGACGCCGACCCGGCCTTCTCCCCCGGCGCCGACCCTCTGCTGTTCACGGGCGAGATGATCTACCCCCACATGTTCGACCAGGCGGAGCTGCGCCCCTACCGCCCGGCAGCCGAGGCCCTGGCCGCGTGGGAGGACTGGGACGACCTGTACGACCTCGACCGGCTCGCCGCCAACGAGGTGCCGGTCGAGGCGGCCGTGTACTTCGACGACATGTACGTGGACGCCGGGCTGTCGCTGGAGACGGCCGCGCACGTGGGCAACGTCCAGGCCTGGGTCACCAACGAGCACGAGCACGACGGGCTGCGCCAGGGCGACGTGCTCGCCCGGCTGCTGCGCCGGATGGACGAGCGCGGCGGACCCCGGCGCGGCTGACACGGCTCCCGGCGCCGCCCGGCACCTGCCTGTACCGACGTAGCAGCCGCGCGGCGCCTCGGTCGTGGCGCGCAGTCCGTCTGCGTGCGGTATCTCCACGTCCGCCGAGACGACCTGGGGACGTGGCCAGCGGGCGCGTCACCTCCCGGCCCGGGTGTCGTCCACCGCCTGTTCACCTCTCGTCCTTACCCTGCCCCGGGCGGCACGCCGTCCGCCCACCTGTGACGAGAGGACCCGATGAGCACGTCCCCCGCCCTTCTCGCCGGCGGTCGCGCCCCCGAGGCGCGCACCCTCGTCGACGTGCTGGACGCGACGGCGGCGGCGTACCCGGACGCTCCGGCGGTCGACGACGGCGTCCGCGTCTGGTCGTACGCCGAGGTGCAGGCGGAGGTGCTGGCGAGGGCCGGGGCGCTGGCCGCCGCGGGTGTGCGCCGCGGCGACCGCGTAGGGGTGCGGGCGACGTCGGGCCGTGCGGACCTGTACCTGTCGATCCTCGCGGTGCTGCGGGCGGGTGCCGCGTACGTGCCGGTGGACAGGGACGACCCGGCCGAGCGTGCGGAGCTGGTGTTCGGCGAGGCGGGCGTGGTGGCCGTGGTGGGCGACGACGGCGCGATCGACGTGGTGGTGGAGCGGGCGGCCGCCGAGGGTGACCAGCGGCCGACGCCGCAGGACGACGCGTGGATCATCTTCACGTCCGGTTCCACGGGTGTGCCGAAGGGCGTGGCGGTCACGCATCGCAGCGCGGCGGCGTTCGTGGACGCCGAGGCTCGCATGTTCCTCCAGGAGGCCCCGCTGGGGCCGGGCGACCGGGTGCTGGCCGGGCTCTCGGTGGCGTTCGACGCGAGCTGCGAGGAGATGTGGCTGGCATGGCGTCATGGTGCCTGCCTGGTGCCGGCCGACCGCGCGCTGGTGCGCACGGGGCTGGACCTGGGGCCGTGGGTGGCGCAGCAGGGGATCACGGTGATCTCGACGGTGCCGACGCTGGCGGGTCTGCTGCCCGCCGCCGACCTGGAGCGGGTGCGGCTGCTGATCTTCGGCGGGGAGGCGGTGCCGCCCGAGCTGGCGGCGCGGCTGGTGGCGACGGGCCGCGAGGTGTGGAACACGTACGGCCCCACCGAGGCCACGGTGGTGGCGTGCGGGGCCGTGCTCGACGGCGTGGGCCCGGTGCGCATCGGGCTGCCGCTGGACGGGTGGGACCTGGTGGTGGTCGACGAGGCGGGCGAACCGGTGCCGGAGGGCGCCACGGGCGAGCTGGTCATCGGCGGGGTGGGCCTGGGCCGCTACCTGGACCCGGCCAAGGACGCCGAGAAGTTCGCGCCGCTGCCGTCGCTCGGCTGGGAGCGGGCCTACCGGTCGGGTGACCTGGTGGTCAACGATCCGCAGGGGCTGCTGTTCGTGGGCCGCGCGGACGACCAGGTGAAGGTGGGTGGGCGCCGCATCGAGCTGGGCGAGGTGGACGCCGCCCTGCTGGCGGACGCGCAGGTCGCCGCCGCGGCGGCGGCGGTGCGCCGGGCCGCCGCGGGCAACCAGGTGATCGTGGGCTACGTGGTGCCGGCCGCCCCGGAGACGTTCGACACCGCCGTGCTGACGGCGCACCTGCGCGAGATGCTGCCCGCGGCGCTGGTGCCGCTGCTGGCCGTGGTGGAGGAGATCCCGACGCGGGTGAGCGGCAAGGTGGACCGCGACGCGCTGCCGTGGCCCCTCCCCGGGGACGACGACGCGCGCGGCGCCTCGTCCGCCGCGCCGTCGGACCTCGGCGGGGCCACCGCCACGTGGCTCGGCGAGCGCTGGGCCGCCGTGCTCGGCGTCGCCCCCGGCGACCCGGACGACGACTTCTTCGACCTCGGGGGCGGCAGCCTCACCGCCGCGCAGGTGATCTCGGCGGTCCGTGAGCGCTACCCGCTGGCCACCGTGGCCGACCTGTACGCGCACCCGACGGTGGCGGACCTGGCCGAGCACCTGGAGGCCACGTACGGCGTGCCGGACGAGGCCGCTCCGGTCGGGGCGACGACCGGCGGGTCCCCCACGCCCGCCTCGATGCAGGCCTTCCAGCAGGTGGCGCTCGTGGGGCTGCGCGTGGTGGCGGGGCTGCGCTGGGCGGCGTGGGCCGCCCTCGTGGTGGCGCTGGTCCGGGCGGCGTCCGACGCCGGGCTGCTGCGCCTGGGGGTCGGGGCGCAGGCCCTCCTCGCGGGGCTGCCGCCCGTCTCCTGGCCCGCCCTGCTGGTGGCGTGGCTGCTGCTGGTCAGCGCGCCGGGACGGCTCGCCCTGGCGGCCCTCGGGGCACGCCTGCTGCTGCGCGGCGTGCGGCCGGGCGACCACCCGCGCGGCGGCAGCGTGCACCGGCGCCTGTGGCTGGCCGAGCAGCTCGTGGAGGCCCTGGGTGGCGTGACCATCTCCGCCGCCCCGCTGGTGGGCCTCTACGCCCGGGCGCTGGGGGCGAAGATCGGGCGGGGCGTCGACCTGCACACCCTGCCGCCCGTCACCGGGCTGCTCACGGTGGGCGACCGCGCGGCGATCGAGCCGGAGGTGGACCTGTCCGGGCACTGGCTGGAGGGCGACGTGCTGCACGTCGGCCGGGTCGTGGTCGGGGCGGACGCCACCGTGGGCGCCCGCAGCGTGCTCCTTCCCGGTGCCCGGGTGGGCCGCGGCACCGACGTCGCGGCCGGGTCCGCCGTCGTCGGCCGCACCGGCAAGCGCGAGTACTGGGAGGGTTCGCCCGCCACGCGACGGCGCAGCGAGGTGAAGCACCCGTGGCCGGACGAGCGGCCGCCGCACGCCCCCGCCTGGGCGGCGGTGTACCAGGTCAGCGGGGTGATGCTCGCGCTGCACCCGGTGATCGCGGTCGCCGTGGGCGTCGCCGTGCTGCTGGCCGGGCTCCCGGGCGGTGCCCCGGGCGAGACCGCGCCGGGCACCCCGGCGTCCGCCCTCGCCGTCGTCGCCGGGCGCCTGCCGCTCGCGGCACTGGCCGGGTTCGCCGCCTACGCCCTGACGACGCTCGTGCTCGTGCGGCTGCTGGCCCTGCGCATGCGGCCCGGCTTCCATCCCGTGCGCAGCCGCACCGGGTGGCAGGCGTGGTGCACCGAGCGCGTCATGGACGCGGCCCGCACCGCCCTGTTCCCGCTGTACTCCAGCCTGTTCACCCCCGGCTGGTTGCGCCTGCTCGGCGCCCGCATGGGGCGCCGCGTCGAGGCGTCCACCGTGGTGGGCATCCCCAGCATGATGGAGGCGTCCGACGGCGCGTTCCTCGCCGACGACACGATGGTGGCGCCCTACGAGCTGGGCGGCGGGTGGCTGCGCGTCGCCCGCGCCAAGGTGGGCAGGCGGGCGTTCCTCGGCAACTCCGGCATCACCGCGCCTGGCCGCTCGGTGCCCAAGAACGGGCTCGTGGCCGTGCTGTCCGCGGCACCGCACAAGGCCAAGAAGGGCTCCTCGTGGATCGGCAGCCCGCCCGTGCTGCTGCCGCGCACCGCGGCCGACGCCGACGACGAGGCCCTGACGTTCGACCCGCCCGCACGGCTGCTGTGGGCCCGCGGCACCGTCGAGGTGCTGCGCCTGGCGGCCGTGGTGGTGTCCGCGGCGCTGGGCGTCGGCGTCGTGACGGTGCTGCTCGAGGCGGCCCGCGCGTGGGGCTGGGCCGCCGCCGGGGCGGTCACCGGGCTGGCCCTGCTGGCCGCGGGCCTGGTGGCCGCCGCGGTGACCACCGCCGTCAAACGGCTGCTGGTGGGCCGGTTCCGCGCCTCGGAGCACCCCCTGTGGAGCGGGTTCGTGTGGCGCAACGAGCTGGCCGACACCTTCACCGAGGTGGTGGCCGCCCCGTGGTTCGCCGACCACGTGCTGGGCACCCCGCTGCTCAACGCCTGGCTGCGCACCATGGGGGCGCGCATCGGCCGCGGCGTGTGGTGCGAGACGTACTGGCTGCCCGAGGGCGACCTGGTCACCCTCGGTGACGGCGCCGCCGTGGGCCGCGGCACCGTGCTGCAGACGCACCTGTTCCACGACCGGGTCATGAGCCTCGACGGGGTGGAGGTGGGCGCCGGCAGCACCGTGGGCCCGCACGCCGTGGTGCTGCCCGCCTCCCGCCTGGGCGACGGCGCGGTGGCCGGCCCGGCCTCCCTGGTGATGCGCGGCGAGGTGCTGCCCGCAGGGTCGCGGTGGCAGGGCAACCCCGTGAGCCCCTGGCCCCACGCCCGCAGAGACGCTCCGGCGGCCACCGACCCCGTCGCTCGCTAGGCTCACGCCCCATGCCGCACTCCCGCGCCAGCGACCCGGACCCCTACCTGCCGCACCACGGGGCGTCCGAGCACGTCGTCGACCACTACGCGCTGGACCTGCGGTACCGGGTGGAGCCCAACCGCCTCGAGGGGGTGGCACGCCTGGACGTGCGGGCCCTGGAGGAGATCGACCACGTGCGGCTCGACCTCGTGGGGTTGCGCGTCTCGCGCGTCGAGGTGGACGGCCGGCCCACGAAGTTCGCGCAGAAGCCGCGGTCGCTGCGGGTGCGGCTGCCGCAGCCCCTGGCAGCGGGCGGCACCGCCGTCCTCGCGGTCACCTACGCCGGCGACCCCTCCCCGGCCCGGGGGCCCTGGGGCGAGACCGGATGGGAGGAGCTGAGCGAGGGCGTGCTGGTGGCAGGGCAGCCCGACGGCGCCCCCACCTGGTTCCCCTGCAACGACCACCCCGGCTACAAGGCCACCCTCGACCTCACCTTCACCACCGACGCGCCCTACACGGTGGTGGCCAACGCCCCGGTGCGCAAGGTCACGCGGCGCGCCACGACCCGCACGTGGGTGTTCGAGCGCACCGAGCCGATGTGCGTCTACCTGGCCACGGTGCAGGTGGGTCGGTACGACGTCGTCCCGCTGGGCGGCGACGGGCGCGCCCAGGTGGCCCGCACCGCCGGGCAGGGCACGGCCGTCGACCACGACCTGGACCGGCACGAGGAGCTGCTCAGCGTCTTCGCGGAGCTGTTCGGCCCCTACCCCTTCGCCACGTACACCGTGGTGGTCACGCCCGACGAGCTGGAGATCCCGCTCGAGGCGCACGCCGCCTCCGTGTTCGGCGCCAACCACCTCGACGGCACCCGGCCCGCCGACCGGCTCGTGGCCCACGAGCTCGCCCACCAGTGGTTCGGCAACAGCGTGTCCGTGCAGCACTGGCGCGACATCTGGCTCAACGAGGGGTTCGCCTGCTACGCCGAGTGGCTGTGGTCCGAGCGGTCGGGCGGTCCGGACGCCGGCGCCCTGGCCCACGAGCACCACGCCCGGCTCGCCCGGCTCGACCAGGACCTCGTGCTCACCGACCCCGGCCCGGACCTCATGTTCGACGACCGCGTCTACAAGCGCGGGGCGCTGGCCCTGCACGCGCTGCGCACCGCCGTCGGGGACGACGCGTTCTTCGGGCTGCTGCGCGAGTGGACGCAGCGGCACCGGCACGGCAGCGTCACCACGGCGCACTTCCGCGACCTCGTGGCCGAGCGCTGCGGCCAGGACGCCGCCGACGGGCTGGGGCCGTGGCTCGACGCGGCGGCCCTGCCCGCGCTGCCGCGCTAGCCGCGCCCGCCGCGGGGTCGGTCAGGAAGGTGCCAGCGCGACGGCGGTCACCAGGGCGAGGCGGTCGCCGTCTCCGAGCGTCGTCTCGGACCACGCCACCGGGCGCGGCACCGCGGCGTCCGGCACGTCCCAGACGAGGAGCCCCGGGTCGCCGCCGGGTGCGCGCAGCGTGACCGACGACGGCGGCACCGCCAGCCCGTGCCCGGTCGCCTTGAGCAGCGCCTCCTTGCGCACCCACGTGCGGGTCAGTGCCGCGGCGTCCTCGAGGTGGCCCGCAGCCCGCTCGTCCGGTGAGAGCAGCACGTCTGCCACCGGGTGAGCGGCCACGGCGGCGACCTGCTCGACGTCGACGCCGACCGGGCCGCCGTCGGACGCCGCCACCACGAGCCACGTGGCGGTGTGCGCGAGGCTCACGTGCCAGCCCGCGGCGAGGGCGGCGGGGACCTCGGGCTTGCCATGGCCCGGCTCCCCGCAGGTGACGCACCGGCGCACCACGCGCGCCTCGGCGCCGACGCCGGGGACGCCGGCGTCGCGCAGCACCGCCGCGAGCAGGGCGGCCGGTGTCGTCGTGCCCGCAGGAGCGGGCAGCACGAGCAGGCTCACGCGTCGTCGTCCTGCGGAGCGTGCCGCTCCAGGAACGCGTACACCTCGGCGTCGTCCACCCCCGGGAACGCGCCGCTGGGCAGCGCGGCGAGCACCTGCTGGTGGATGCGGGCGCTGGGCCAGGCGTCGTCGGCCCAGCGGCGGGCGAGGTCGGCGGGCGGGCGCTGGCAGCACGCGGGGTCGGGGCAGGTGGAGACGCGGCGCTCGGTGGTGTCGCGCCCGCGGAACCACTTGGCGTGCGCGTAGGGCACGCCCACGGTGATGGAGAACGCGCCCGCCCCGAACCCGACGGCGGCGCCGGCGCTGTCGGTGCCACGGGTGCCCGTCTGCACCGAGTCCCAGAACGTGCCCGCCGGCGTGTCGGTGTACTGGTAGTACTCGGTGGCGCGGTCGCGGCGCTCGAAGGCCGCCCGGGCCGCCCACCTGCGGCACACGAGCTGGCCCTCGATGGCGCCGGTGACGTCCTGCGGGAACGGCATGCCGTCGTCGGCGTACCCGCGGAACAGGGCGCCGTCGTCCCCCACCCGCAGGAAGTGCAGCGGGATGCCGAGGTGCACGGTGGCGAGGTTGGTCAGCCGCATCGCGGCGGCCTCGTGGGTGATGCCGAACGCGTCGCGGAAGTCCTCCACGGCCAGGTCCTTCTCGCGCTTGCGCGCCTGGAGGAAGTCGACGGCGGAGCGTTCCGGCGCCAGGCACGCGGCGGCGAAGTACGTGATCTCGACGCGCTGGCGCAGGAACTCGGCGTACGAGCGCGGGCGGGTGTGGCCCAGCACGCGGTGCGCGATGGCCTGCAGCGCCAGCGACCGCAGGCCGTGCCCGCCGGGGATGGACGCCTGGGGCAGGTAGATGCGGCCGTGACGCAGGTCGGTGACGGTGCGGGCCGAGCGGGGCAGGTCGGTCACGTGCAGCACCCGGAACCCGAGGTCCTCGGCCATGCGGGCCACGGTGCGGTGCGTGACGGCGCCGGTGCCCGCGTAGCCGGCGCGCAGCACCAGCTCCTGGGCGACCCGCTCGATCTCCGGGTAGTGGTTGCGGCGCGCCTGCCGCTCCAGGCGCAGGTCGGTGTTGGCCCGCCGCGCCTCCTCGGGGGTGGCGATGGCCTCCTCCGCCTTGCGCTCCAGCTCGCGGTGCAGGCCCACGAGCTGTTCGAGCACCGGCATCGGCAGCTTCTGGCTGGGCTTGACGGCGGGCAGGCCCAGCTCGGCGAAGAGCGGCCCGCGCTGGGCCCGTTCGAGCGCGATCTCCAGGGCGGCCCGCCGGTCCGGCGCCTCGTCGGCCAGCAGGTCGCCCAACCCGACGTCGAGGGCCTCAGCGATCGAGCGCAGCAAGGTCAGGCGCGGCTCGCGGCGGCCGTTCTCCACCAGGGACAGCAGCGACGGGGCGCTGCCCACCTTCTCCCCCAGCGCGTCGAGCGTCAGGCCCCGCTGGGTGCGCAGGTGGCGGATGCGCCGGCCCAGCGTCAGCAGGTCCGGGGTGTCCCTCTCGTCGGCCATGCGTTTCACGCTACGTGAAGATCGGTCGATCTTCACGCCCGGAACGCTGGAAACGAGGGCGGACCTTGCGCGACCGTGGAATCAACAGGTCCACGTCAGGAGGCCCGCCATGTTCCCCACCACCCCGCGCCGCACCGCCCGCGTCGCCGAGCTCGTCCACGAGCCCGAGACCGCACCAGGCGCCGGGCCGGACACCGCCCCCGACACCCGGCCCCGCCGCCCCGCGCCCCCGCAGCCCGACCTGCGCACCTGGGTCGAGGAGATCGCCGCCCTCACCCAGCCCGACGAGGTCGTGTGGTGCGACGGCTCCGCGCAGGAGAAGCAGCGCCTGCTCGACCAGATGGTCGAGGCCGGCACCCTGATCCGGCTGGACGAGGCCAAGCGCCCAGGCTCCTACCTGGCCCGCTCCCACCCCTCCGACGTCGCCCGCGTCGAGTCGCGCACCTTCATCTGCTCCGAGGAGCAGGACGACGCCGGCCCCACGAACAACTGGCGCGAGCCCGCCGGGATGCGCTCCGAGCTGCGCAGCGTCTTCGCCGGCTCCATGCGCGGCCGCACCATGTACGTGGTGCCGTTCTCCATGGGCCCCGTGGGCGGCCCCATCTCCCAGGTGGGCGTCGAGATCACCGACTCGCCCTACGTCGTCGTCTCCATGCACGTCATGACCCGGGTGTCCCCGCAGGTGCTCGACCTCATCGACGCCGGCCACGCGTGGGTGCCCGCCGTGCACAGCGTCGGCGCCCCCCTCGCCGAGGGCCAGGAGGACGTGCCCTGGCCCTGCAACGACACCAAGTACATCGTCCACTTCCCCGAGAGCCGCGAGATCTGGTCCTACGGCTCCGGCTACGGCGGCAACGCCCTCCTGGGCAAGAAGTGCTTCGCCCTGCGCATCGCGTCGGCCATGGCCCGCGACGAGGGCTGGCTCGCCGAGCACATGCTCCTCGTCAAGGTGACCTCCCCCGAGCAGCGCGTCTACCACCTGGCTGCCGCGTTCCCCAGCGCCTGCGGCAAGACCAACCTGGCCATGCTCGAGCCCACCGTCCCCGGCTGGAAGGTCGAGACCCTCGGCGACGACATCGTGTGGATGCGCCCGGGACCCGACGGCACCCTGCGCGCCATCAACCCCGAGGCCGGGTTCTTCGGCGTCGCGCCCGGCACCGGCGTCGACACCAACCCCACCGCCATCGCCACCCTCGACCGCGACGTCATCTTCACCAACGTGGCCATGACCGACGACGGCGACGTCTGGTGGGAGGGCCTCACCCCCGAGCCGCCCGAGCACCTCGTCGACTGGACCGGACAGGACTGGACCCCCGCCGACGGCGAGGCCGGCCGCCCCGCCGCCCACCCCAACTCGCGGTTCACCGTCGCCGCCGCCCAGTGCCCCACCATCGCCGACGACTGGGAGGACCCGGCCGGCGTGCCCGTCGACGCCATCGTGTTCGGCGGCCGCCGCGCCACCAACGTGCCCCTCGTGGTGCAGGCGTCCAGCTGGGACCACGGCGTGTTCCTCGGCGCCACCATCAGCTCCGAGCGCACCGCCGCCGCCGAGGGCACCGTGGGTGAGCTGCGCCGCGACCCCTTCGCGATGATGCCGTTCTGCGGCTACAACATGGCCGACCACTGGGCCCACTGGCTCGAGGTGGGCGACGCGCTCGACCCGGAGCTCAAGCCGCGCGTCTTCCAGGTCAACTGGTTCCGCAAGGGCCCCGACGGCTCGTTCCTGTGGCCCGGGTTCGGCGAGAACTCGCGCGTCATCGAGTGGATCGTCAACCAGATCGACCGGGCCCGCGGCCTGCGCACCGACACCGGCGCCGTCTGCTCCCCCGTGGGGCTGCTGCCCGCTCCGGACGCCCTCGACACCGACGGGCTCGACCTGCCCGAGGAGCACCTGCGCGCCCTGCTGGACGTGCCCACGGAGCCGTGGCTGGAGGAGACGGCGCTCACCGAGTCGTTCTTCGACACGTTCGGGGACCGGGTGCCGCAGCGCCTGCGCGACCAGCTCGACGGCCTGCGCGACCGGCTCCAGCGCCAGGCCGGCTGAGCCCGCTCCCCCTGACCGCGCGCGCCGGTCCGCACGCACCCGAGGCATGTGCGTGCGGACCGGCGTTCGTGTCAGGTGGCCCGGTCGGCGGGGCGGAAGGCGTACACGGCCCGCAGCCGCTCCCGGGCGGCGGCGGCCCACGCGGGCACCCGGGCCAGCACGGTCGGCGCGGGCCGGTAGCCGTCGAGGACGGCGTCCCACAGCGGCTCGGGGTCGGCGCACAGGCCCTGCCGCTGCCGCAGCTCCAGGTGCACGCGCAGGTTCGCCAGGTCGAGGGCCGGGTCCCCGGCGGCGAGCAGGTCGAAGTCGAGCAGGCCGACCGAGCCGTCGTCGTCCACCAGCACCTGCTTGTCGTGCAGGTCGCGGTGCAGGAGCGTGCGCTCCTTGGCAGGCACGAGCGGGAGGTCGGGGACGGGGGCCGCGCCGGTGGCCGGGCCGAGCCCGTAGGCCCGGGCGTGCTCGGCCCAGCGGCGAGTGACCGCGGCCTCGGCCTCGGCGTCGTGCACCGCTGTGCCCGCCGGCACGGGCAGCGCGTGGAGCCGGGCGAGGGCGGTGCCGAGGTGGCGGGCGGCCACGAGAGCGAGCGGGTCGTCGAGCAGGTCGTGCAGCGGCCGGCCGGGCAGCGCGCCCAGGGTCACGACAGCGGTGGCCGGGTCGGCGTCGAGCACGGCGGGCGTGCGCAGCGGCAGCGCCTCGGCGGCGCGGGCCGCGTCGACCAGGGCGCCGAACCGGGAGGCTCGCACCGTCTTGGCGTAGGCGGTCCGGCCAGCGGTGCCACCACCGGTACGGCGGCGCACGACGGCCCGGCGCTCGGGCCGGTGGGCCACGAGGCGGGCACCGGGGTCGGCCAGGAGGCCCTGCAGGGCGGGCAGACGGCGGTCGGCCCCCTGGGGCTGCAGCACCAGGGACCCGTGCACCCGTGCCCCTGGGGTGGCGGCTCCCACGCGCGCGGCGCGGGCCGGGTCGGCGAACCACTGCGCGGCGACGGCTTCCGGCACGCTGCCGGAGGTGCCCTCCGGGCCGCCGGGCACCGTCAGGTCGAGCAGCAGGTGCTCGGCGTCGCGCGGCCAGGCACGCACCACCTGACCGCCCGCCGCGCCGACCGCAGCGCGGACCTGGTCGAAGCGCGAACGTGCTGGGTCAGCGGTCATGACGGAGCACCTCCTCGGCGCGGGCGAGCACCTGCTCGACGCGCTCGGCCCACGCCGTCTCGGCGTGGCGGAACGGTTCGGGGGCGCGGCGCAGCAGTGCGGCGGCGGTGCGTGCGGGGAGCCCTCCGGGCAGCGGTCGCACCTCGGCGTACCCGGTGTGCAGGGCCTCCACCGCGCCGCCGTCGAGGCCCGCGGCGGCCGCGCCGGCGAGGTCGTCCCCGGCCGGGCCGGTGCACGCCTCGTCCCAGTCGACCAGCGCGACGGTGCCGTCGGGGCGCAGCACCACCTGATCGGCGGAGAAGTCGCCGTGGCGCAGCACGCCCGCGTGCCCGGCGGCGGCGTCGTGCGCCTCGGCGGAGGCCAGCCCGGCGTCGACGGCCTCGACCACGGCGGCGACCCGGTCGGCCAGGTGCGGCAGCAGCGCGGCCACCTGGCGGGCTGACGCGGCGTGGTCGCCGCGGGTGCGCACGGGCAGGCCGTCGCCGTGGTGCTGGTGCACGCGGGCGAGGGCGCGCCCGGCGGCGCGCAGCTCGTGAGCGCCCGCCGCCCCGCGGGCCAGCGCCTCGTCGAGCGGCTCGCCCGGCACGAAGCCCACGGCGAGGGTCGCGTGCTGCTCCGAGTACGCCAGCGGCGGCGGCACGAGCCCGGTGGTGGCCACGCGCAGCAGGGCGTCGTGGTGCTGACGGGAGGGTCCTGGCCGGTGCGCCCGCAGGAGCACCCGCTCCTCGGCGGCGTCGGGGGCCTCGACCAGCGCCACCCAGCGCCGCTGGGCGTTGTGCACGAGGGTGCGCACGGTGTGCGGGCGCTGCGCGAGGCCGGGCAGGAGGCGCCTCACGGTGCCCTCGGGGTCGCGGGCTCCGGGCAGGTCGCGGTCGGCGGCGGGCCGGGCGAGGAGCATCCCGGCGGGGTCGGCGGCGATCACGGAGCCGGCGGGCGCGCGGCGCACAGTCTTGGCCACCTTGGCGGCGGCGTCGGGCGTGGTGCCCAGCAGCCAGGCGGGCCCGTCGTCGAGGTCGAGGGTGACCACCACGCTGGTGCCGGGCTTGTAGCGCACGGCGCGGCGGCGCAGGAGCCGGCGGCCGTGGGCGGCGAGCAGGTCGGCGAGCAGGTCGTCGTCGAGCGCGAGCGGCAGGGCCGGCAGGTGCGGGTCGGCGGCGACGAGCCGTGCGACGGCCTCGCGGGTGGGGTCAGGCGTGCCCGGCACGGGCCATCACCCCCAGCACCTCGTCGGGCGCGCCCTGCAGGCGCACGGTGCCCTCCTCGATCCAGACGACGCGGTCGGCGTCGCGGGCGGCCTCCAGGTCGTGGGTCACCACGAACGTGGTGCGGCCCTCGGTCAGGCGTCGCAGGGCACCGACCACCTCGCCCTCGGTCTGCGGGTCCAGGCCGGTCAGGGCCTCGTCGAGCACCACCACGGGCGCACGGCGCACGGCGGCGCGGGCGATGGCGATCCGCTGCCGCTGCCCGCCCGAGAGGGTGGCGCCACGCTCACCCACCACGGTGTCGTAGCCGTCGGGCAGCGCCATGATGAAGTCGTGGGCGCCGGCGGTGCGGGCCGCCTCCTCGATCTCCTCGTCCGTGACGTCGCGCGAGACGCCGAGGGCGATGTTCTCCCGCACCGACAGCGCGAACAGCACGCTCTCCTGCAGCACCACGGACACCTGGGAGCGCACCGACTCCAGGGTGAGGTCGCGCAGGTCGTGCCCGTCGATCATCACCTGGCCCTGGTCGGGGTCGCGCAGCCGGGACAGCAGCGCCACGAGCGTGGACTTGCCGGAGCCGGAAGGGCCGACGACGGCCACGCGCTCCCCGGCCCGCACCCGCAGGTCCAGGCCGCGCAGCGTGGGGTGCCCCGGGGAGTAGGCGAGCCACACGTCCCGCAGCTCGACCCAGCCGCGGAACCGGGGCGCGGGGCGGGCCCAGCTGGCGTCCACGAGGTCGGGGCGCTGGTCGAGCACGTCCACGATGCGCTCGCCGGAGGCGGCGGCCTTGGCGATGCGGCCGGTGTACTTGGCGACGTCGCGCATGGGCTTCATGGCCGTCTTGAGGTAGGTGAGGAACACGGTGAGCTCGCCGGGGGTCAGGTCGCCCGAGAGCACCCGCCAGCCGCCGGCCCACAGCACCAGGGCGGTGGCCACGCCCACCAGCACGTCCGTCTTGCGCTCCAGCCCGGCCGACAGCTTCTTGGCGCGCACGCCGTCGCGCAGGGAGCGTTCGTTGCTGCCGCCGAACCGCTCCTGCAGCCGCCCGGCCAGGGAGTAGGAGTGCACCACGCGCATCGAGCCCAGCGACTCGGTGGCGAGCGACGCGATGGCGCCCTCGGCGCTGCGCTGCTCGCGCGAGACGCCCGCGATGCGCCGGGTGAGCCGCACGTTGATGACGGCGAAGAAGGGCAGCACCACGAGCACCACCAGGCCCAGCACCGGGTCGAGCACCGCGATCACCACGAGCATCCCCACCAGGGTGACCACGTTGCCGACCAGGGGCAGCAGGGCCGTGACGGTGGCCTCCTGGAGGCGCCCCACGTCCCCGGTCACGCGCGTCACCAGGTCGCCGGTGCGCGCCTTGTCGTGGAACGCGACCGAGAGCCGGTTGAGGTGCGCGTACAGCTCGGACCGCACGCGGGTCAGCACCCGGTTGCCCGCCAGGGCGAAGCAGACGGTCATGGCGTAGGAGGCCAGCGCCCGCAGGGCGACGACGGCGAGCAGGCCCACGGCGCACAGGGTCAGCAGCGCTGCGGTGCCCAGGCCCGGCTGCTCCTGCGCGGCACCGGTGGCCGAGCCGAGCTCGGCCCCGGCCTGCACCACGAGGTGGTCGATGACGTACGCCAGCGGCCACGGCTCCAGCAGCCGCATGGCCACCTCGGCCAGCAGGGCGAGCGAGCCGAGCACCAGCAGCCGGCGCTGGTCGCGCACGTGGTGGGAGAACCGGCGCAGGATGCGGCCCAGGCCGGGGACCGCCTCGCGCAGGCTGGGCTGGCGGCGCTTCTTCTCGGCCATCAGGCGGCGCTCCTCCCGGCGGCGGGCAGCACCAGGCCGAGGCTGCGCTCCACCACCTGCGTCCACGTGTGCCGCTCGACGGCCCGGGCTCGCGCGGCGCCGCGCAGGTGCTCCCGCCGCGCGACGTCGGCGCGCAGGGCGGCCAGGGCGCGGGCGAGCTCGTGCTCGTCGCCGGGCGTCACGAGGGTGCCCAGCCCGCCGTCTGCGAGCGCCTGCGGCACCTGCCCGGTGCGGCTGGCGACGACGGGAAGCCCGGCGGCGAGGTACTCGTAGACCTTGAGCGGGGAGAAGTAGGAGTCGGCGGTCTGCGGGTAGGGGGCGCAGGCGGCGTCCATGCGGCGCAGGTGGTGGGCCACCTCGTCCTGGCTGACGGCACCGGTGGTCTCGACGCGGTCGGCGACGCCCAGGCGGTCCGCGAGGGCGGCGAGGTCGGCCGCCGTCGGGCCGTCGCCCACGAGCAGCAGGCGCCAGGTGGGGTCGCCGGAGGCCAGGCGGGCGAAGGCGCGCAGCAGCACGTCGACGCCGTGCCAGGGCTTGAGGGTGCCCACGAACCCGACCACGAACTCGGTGCCGTCGGCGGGGGTGACGGGCCGGTCGGCGGGGCGCACGCGCCGGGTGTCGACGCCGTTGGGGATCACGTGGACGCGCTCGGGGCGGGCGGAGACGGTGCGGGCCCAGGCGGCCACGCCGTCGCTGACGCACACGACGGCGCCGGCGTCGGTGAGGGCGCCGCGCGCGACGGCTTCGGCCCCCGCGGCGTCGACGAGGGTGCGGTGGGCGGCCTGCTCGCGCGGCAGGGGGGCGTTGACCTCGAGCACGCTGGGCACGCCGCGGGCGGCGGCCCACGCGGTGGCGGTGCGGCCCCACAAGGCGTAGCGCTCGTAGACGAGGTCGGGGGCCACGGCGTCGAGCACGCCGGCGACCTGGGCGTCGACGGCGCGGGCGGCGTGCTCGCGCTCGGCCGGTCCCTTCGTGCGGTCGGCGCGCGGCACGGCGGGCAGCTCGTGCACGACGACGGCGCGCAGCGGGTCGCCGTCGTCGCTGCCGAGGGTGCCGCCGGGGCGCGGGGTGACCAGGTGCACCTCGTGCCCGCCGGCGACGAGCTCGGCGAGGACGGCGCGCACGTGCACGGAGGCGCCCTTGGTCCCCGCGACGGGGATCCCGGGGTCGGTGCAGACGTAGGCGATGCGCACGGGTGTCTCCTTCCTCGGGCCGGTCAGGCGAAGGTCTCGGCCACGCGGGCGGCCTGGCGGGTGGTGTCGAACTCGGTCTCGACGAGCTCGCGGGCGGCGGCGGCGAGCCGGCGGCGCAGGAGCGCGTCGTCGAGCAGGCGGCCGAGGGCTACGGCCAGCGCCTGCGGGTCCCGCTCGGGCACGAGCAGCCCGGTGGCGTCGTCGTGCACCACCTCGGGGATGCCGGTCACGGGGGTGGAGACGACAGGGGTCCCGAGGGCCATGGCCTCGAGCAGCACGGTGGGCAGGCCGTCCCGGTTGCCGTCGGCGCCCACCACGCACGGTGCGGCGAAGCAGGCGGCACCGGCCACGACCCGGCTCACCTCGTCCTGGGGCAGGGGGCCGCGCAGGTGCACCACGTCGGCCAGCCCCAGGCGGTCGCGCCGGGCCCGCAGGTCGTCGGCCAGCGGGCCCGCTCCGACGAGCTCCACCTCGACCTTGCGGCCGGAGCCCACGAGGACCGCCACCGCCTCGAGCAGGTCGGCGAACCCCTTCTTCTCCACCAGGCGTCCCACGGCGGCCACCACCGGCGGGCGGTCGCCCGGGTCGGCGTACGGGAAGCCGCGCAGGTCCAGGCCGTTGTAGACGCGGCGCACGCGGCCGGCGTCCGGTCCCAGCTCGGCGCGCAGGTGGGCGAGGTTGTAGTCGCTCACGGTGACCACGGCGCGGGCGTCGGCGACCTTGCGGCGCAGGTCGGCCGGGTCGACCTCCTCGTGGAAGATGTCCTTGGCGTGCGCCGTGACCGAGTAGGTGATGCCCGTCAGCAGCGCGGCCAGCCGTGCCACCGTGGTGGCCACCGAGGCGAAGTGGGCGTGCAGGTGCGTGATGCCCCGCTCCCGCACCGCCACGGCCAGCTCCAGCGCCTGCACGGCGTCACCCACCTCGGCGGCGAGCAGCTCGTCCAGGTGCGCGTCCACCTCGGGCACGGCGGCCCGGGCCGCGCCCAGCGCCGCCCACACGTCCGCGGCCCGCAGGCCCCCGTGCTTGAGGTAGGTCACCGGTGCGCGCATCTCGGCCAGCGAGGGGTGGAACCGCCCGTCCACCGGGTACCGCAGGCTGAACACCTCGAGGTCCACCCCGAGCCGCTGCATCGACAGCAGCTCGGTGACCACGAACGTCTCGGAGAACCGCGGGTACATCTTGAGCACGTAGCCCACGCGGGTCGTCTCAGGCAGCACGGGTGGCTCCTTCCAGGAGGCGGTCGGCCAGGATCGGCACCCGATCCAGGCCGTCGAGGTCCACGGGGTGGGGCGTGGCGGTCGTGGCACCGGGGTGCGCACCGGTGACGGCTGCCTCCAACCACCGCCCCAGCCGCTGCGGGGTCGCCTCGCGGGGGTGCAGCACGTCGGCGTGGCCGAGCTCGGCCAGCCGCCGCGCCCGCACCATCTGCTCCAGCCGCGGGGCGGTGCGGGGCACCAGCAGCGTGCGGGCACCGGCGTCGAGCAGCTCGCACACGCTGTTGTACCCGGCCATCGACACCACGGCCCGGGCGCCGGCCACCAGGGCGGGCACGTTCGCCACCAGCTCGCGCACCTCGACCCGCGGGCTGCGCGCGGCGATGGCGTGCAGCTCCTCGCGCACCGCCGTGGGCATGAACGGACCGGTCACCACCAGGCCGCGCACGCCGTCGGGCAGCGGGGCCGCGGCGAACGCACGGGCCAGGTCCACGCCGTCCTGCCCGCCACCGCACAGGCACAGCACGTACGGGTCGGACGGCGGCGCCTCGACCACACCGCGGGCGCTCGCGCCGGCGTCCCGGCCCCGGGCCAGGTAGCCGGTGAAGTCCACCATCCGGGCCACGTCGCCCGGCAGCCGGTACTCGGCCACCGTGTCGTACACGGCCTGGTCGCCGTAGACCCACACGGCGTCGTAGTAGCGGCGCACCGCCTGGGACGTGCGGCTCACCTCCCACTCGCGCACCGCGACGTCGGGGGCGTCGAGCACCTCGCGCAGGCCCAGCACCACCCGGGTTCCGCCCGTCTCGCGCAGCCGTCGCAGCACCGGCTCCAGCTCGCCGCCCAGCCCGAGCGCCACCTTGTCCACCACCAGCAGGTCCGGGGCGAACGTCGTCAGGGTGGCCTCCAGCACCGCGGACCGCAGGCGCAGCACCTCGTCGAACCCGATGCCCAGCGCGCGGCTGTCGTACCCGCCTCCGGCGTCCTTGCGGACCGTGGGCAGGGTGACCAGGTCGGTGCGCGGCGGGCGCGGCAGCGTCGCGGCCTCCGGGTTGCCCGTGAGCACGACGACGTCGGTGCCCGCGTCCGCCGCGACGAGCGCGTCGGCGATCGCGAGGTTGCGCCGGATGTGGCCCAGTCCCTGGGTGTCGTGGGAGTACAGGGCCACCCGGCGGGCGGGGGCGGTCGTGGTTCCTGGCATGGCTCCAGCCTGGGAGACCCGGATGAAGCACGGGTGAGAGCAACATGAGACACCTCTCATGCGGCGCCTACCATGCGGTGTGACAGGTGAGGGAGCACGCGTGGACGGCACGAGCAGCAGCGGGGGCCGCAGGGCCTGGATCGTCTGGGCGGCAGGGCTCCTCACCTACGTGGTGGCCGTGGCGCACCGCTCCTCGTTCGGTGTCGCCGGGCTCGAGGCCACCGACCGGTTCGGCGTCCAGGCCACCGTGCTGTCCCTCTTCGTGGTGGTGCAGCTGGCCGTCTACGCCGCCATGCAGCTGCCGATGGGCGTGGCCCTGGACCGCTGGGGGCCGCGGCGCCTGCTCGTGCTGGGGTCGCTCACCATGACGGTGGGGCAGCTCGTCATGACGTTCGCGCCCGGCGTCGGGGTCGCCATCGTGGCCCGCGTGCTCATCGGCAGCGGTGACGCCGCCATCTTCGTCTCCGCGGTGCGCCTCGTCTGGTCGTGGTTCCCCCGCCGCCGCGTGCCGCTGCTGACGCAGGTGACCGGCATCGTGGGCCAGTGCGGGCAGGTCGTCTCCGCGCTGCCGTTCGCCCTCGCCCTGCACGACCTCGGCTGGACGTGGGCGTTCGCCGGGCTCGTGGTGCTCGGCGTGCTCGCCACGGTGCTCGCCGGCCTCGTGGTACGGGACCGCCCTGCGGGCGAGCCGCCGCTGGCCGCCCCCAGCCGCCTGTCCGGCCTCGGCGACACCCTGCGCAACCCCGGCACCTGGCTCGGCTTCTGGACGCACATGATCGGCGGTGTCAGCGCCAACGTGTTCGTGCTGCTGTGGGGCGTGCCGTTCCTCGTGCAGGGTCAGGGGCTCACCACCGCCCAGGCCGGGGGGCTGCTGACCCTCAACGTGCTCGTCGCGATCGTGGCCGGTCCCGTGATCGGTGAGCTCACGGCCCGCCACCCGCTGCGGCGCTCGTGGATCGCGCTCGCGGTGGCCACCGGCGTCGCCGCCGGCTGGGCGCTGGTGCTGATCCCGTCGGGGCCCCGCCCGCTGTGGCAGCTCGCGATCTTCGTCGCCCTCGTGTCCGTGGGCGGCCCCGCCTCGCTCATCGGGCTCGACTTCGCCGCCTCGCTCAACCCGCCGCAGCGCCTGGGCGCCGCGCAGAGCGTGGCCAACATGGGCGGGTTCGTCTCCACGTTCGCGGTGATGCTGGCCGTGGGCGTGGTGCTGGACCGGCTCGCGCCCGACGGCGCCCCCACCCTCGACGACTACCGCGTCGCGCTGTGCGCGCTGCCCGCCATGATGGCGGTCGCGCTCGTGGGCGTGCTGGTGACCCGCCGCCAGGCGCGCGCCGTGCACGACATCCGGGTGCCGCGGCTGATCGAGGGCTGGCGGCGCGGCCGCTCGTCCTGACGCCGGTCGCCCCGCGCCCCGGGCCCGCCAGCACCCGGGTGCTGATCTACGCTTCGCGACATGAGTGCTGAACCCGTGCCGGCCTCCCGGAGCGCCCGGTGAGCGCCGGTCTGCTGGGCCTGCTCGACGACGTCGCCGCGATCGCGCGCATGGCCGCCGCCTCCATCGACGACGTCGGTGCGGCCGCCGGGCGCGCCACGGCCAAGGCGGCGGGCGTGGTGATCGACGACACCGCCGTCACCCCGCAGTACGTGCAGGGGGTGGCTGCCAAGCGGGAGCTGCCGATCATCCGCAAGATCGCCGTCGGCTCGATCCGCAACAAGCTCGTCATCATCCTTCCCGTCGCCCTGGTGCTCAGCCAGTGGGCCGAGTGGCTGCTCACGCCGATCCTCATGCTCGGCGGCACCTACCTCGCCTTCGAGGGCGCCGAGAAGATCTGGGGCCGGCTGCGCGGCCACGACGCCCACGCCGCGAAGGTCGTCGACGTCGGGGAGGACGCCGAGAAGACCCTCGTCTCGGGCGCCATCCGCACCGACCTCATCCTGTCGGCCGAGATCATGGTCATCTCGCTCAACGAGGTGGCCCACGAGGGGTTCTGGGCGCGGCTCGCCATCCTCGTGGTGGTGGCGCTGGTCATCACGGTCGTGGTCTACGGCGTCGTCGCTCTCATCGTGAAGATGGACGACATCGGGCTGGCGCTCGCCCAGCGCCGCTCCTCCCTCAGTCAGAAGGTGGGCCGCGGTCTGGTGCGCGGCATGCCGCGGCTGCTGGCAGTGATCTCCGTGGTGGGCACCGTGGCCATGCTGTGGGTGGGCGGGCACATCCTGCTCACCGGCACCGACGAGCTCGGCTGGCACGGCCCGTACGGCTGGGTGCACCACGTCGAGGAGGGCATCCACCACGCGGTGCCCGCCGTCGGTGCCGTGCTCGCATGGCTGTTCAACACGTTCTGCTCGTTCGTGGTGGGCGTGCTCGTCGGGGCCGTCGTCCTGGCCGTGGTGCACGTGCTGCCTCTCGGCCGGCGCGAGCACCACAGCGGCGGGGCCGACGCCGCGGCGGGCACCGCCGTCGTCGAGCACCCGGCCACCCCGGAGGAAGGACGGCAGTGACCGACCCCCGCACCACCCACCCCGCCAACCCGCACCCGAGCGCACCTGCCGCCCCGGCGGCGTCGTTCGCCCACATCGTCTACTTCGAGCCGCGCATCGCGGGGAACACCGGCTCGGCCATCCGGCTCGCCGCCGTCACCGGGGCGCGCCTGCACCTGGTGGAGCCGCTGGGGTTCGACCTCGAGGAGTCCAAGCTGCGCCGGGCAGGGCTGGACTACCACGACCTCGCCGTCATGGACGTGCACCCCACGTTCGACGCCGCCCTGACCGCGCTGCCCGGGCGGGTCTTCGCCTTCACGGCGCAGGCGACGACGTCGTACACCGACGTCGCCTACGAGCCGGGCGACGTGCTGCTGTTCGGGCCCGAGCCCACCGGGCTGCCCGAGGAGGTCATGGCGCACCCGCGGGTGACAGACCGGGTGCGCATCCCGATGCTGCCGGGGCGCCGGTCGCTCAACCTCACCAACGCGGCCTCGATCGTCACGTACGAGGCGTGGCGGCAGCAGGGGTTCCCCGGCGCCTGACGCCCGCCGCGACCAGCCCGCCGGGCAGGCCAGCGGTCAGGCCAGCAGCCAGGTGGCCGCGCGGCGCAGCAGCTCCTGGTGCGACGGCGAGGCGAACGACCGCACGTCGTGCCCCAGCGCGCTGTACACCGTGCGTCCCCCGTGGGCCTCGGTCACCCACAGCGCCGGGTGCGGGTCCCCCGCGTCGTCGTCCACCCAGCCCAGCACCTGCGACGACGGCGCCACCCGCAGCCCGCAGTAGCGCTCGTCGATCGCCTCGACCGCGCCGACCCGCTCGGTCAGCGGGTGCGCCCCGGACGCCAGCCGCAGCCGCGCCCGCCCCAGCGGCGGGTGGCCCGAGACGCCCTCGACCCAGCGGCCGCCCAGCACCTCCTCGAACCTCGGCGCGTCCCCGAACGCGTTGGCCGCCTGGTGCAGGGCCAGCAGCCGCCCGCCGGCCCGCGCCCAGGTGTCGAGACGAGCGTGGAACGGTGCCCAGTCGGCGTCCGTGCCGCCGATGCCCGCCTCGCGGTAGCCCGGCTGCCAGGTGCCCGCGTTCAGCACCAGCAGATCGACGTCGTCCAGGCCGTCCAGCACGTCGCGGAAGACCGAGCGCACCTGCACGTCCACGCCGTCGAGCGCCCCCAGCACCCCGGCCACCGCGTGCGACGTGGCGGCGTGGTCGTGCCACGGGTCCTCGTACCGTCCGCGCCCGGCCAGCACCAGCACGCGGGCCGTCACGGCAGCGCCCTCACCGTCGCCGCCCGTCACCAGCCGTCCTCGAGGTGCTCCAGCCACCCGCGCGGCCCCACGTGGGCCACGCGCGTGCTGGCCACCCGTGCCGCGAGCGCCACGGCGTCGCCCAGCTCACCGCCCCGGGCGAGAGCCGCGGCCAGCGCCCCGTGGAACGCGTCGCCCGCGCCGAGGGTGTCTCGCGCGGTCGCCCCCGGCACCTCGACGGTGCCCACGGCACCGTCGGTGTCGCGCCACTCCACCGGGTCGGGGCCGTGGGTGACGACGACGGCGCGCGCGCCGAGCGTGAGCACCCCCTCGACGGCGTCGTCGTGGTCCGGCACCTGGAAGTCGGCGGAGAGGGCGGCGACGTCGGCCGCGGGCAGCAGCTCCTCGAAGAACGGGCGCCACCGGCCGGCGTCGAGCACCACGCGGGGGCGGGGCTCGAGCGATGCGAGGAACGTCATCACCGCGCGAGCGACCGCCGGGTGGTGGCCGTCCAGCAGCACGGCGTCGGGCAGGCCGTGCTCGCGGGCGAGCGTCTCCAGCTCGGTGCGGGTGGCTGCGGGCGCGGTGGCGAGGGCGCCGTCCGGCGAGACCACCGACCGCTCCCCCGTCGCGTCGTCGACCAGCACGGCGGAGACCGCCATGGGGAACATGTCCGCCTCGCGGTCGCCGACGACGTCGTGCACCAGCACGCCGTGCGCCTCCAGGTCGGCGCGGGCGGCCGCGGCCACCGGACCGGAGCCCAGGGCGCTGACCAGCACGGCGCGGGCACCGAGGGCCACGGCCGTCACGGCGGCGTTCGCGGCGGGCCCACCAGCGGCGACGTCCTGCCGGGAGGCCGTGATCTTCTGGTCGGGTCCCGGCCGGGCGTCGGCGCGGTGCACCACGTCGAGGGTCGTCAGGCCCGCGCACCACACCACGGGCGGCGCTCCGGTGATGGGGTCCATGCCGCTCACCGCCCCGTCCCGTCGACGGCGTGCGGCTCGATCGCGGCCAGCTCGTCGTCGGTCAGGGGGCCGGCCGCGAGCGCGCCCACCGTGTCCTCGAGCTGGGCGACGCTGGAGGCGCCCACGATCGCCGAGGTGACCCGCCGGTCCCGCAGCACCCAGGAGACGGCGAGCTGGGCCAGGCTCTGCCCGCGCCCGGCGGCGACCTCCTGCAGGGCGCGGGCCCGCTCCAGGTACTCGGCGGACAGGTTGGACTCCGAGAGGAACGGGGAGTCGGGCCGTGCGGCCCGCGACCCCTCGGGGACCGCCCCGTCCAGGTACCGGCCGGTGAGCAGGCCCTGCGCCAGCGGGGAGAACACGACCACGCCCACCCCGAGCTCGTCGGTGACGTCCAGCAGGGCCTCCGTCTGCCGCCCGTCGTAGGGGTCCTCGCGGTCGGCGACCTCCACGTGCCGGTTGAACATGGAGTAGCTGGGCTGGTGGAGCAGCAGGGGCACGCCGAGGCCGTCGAGGATCTCGGCCGCCCGGCGGGTGCGGGCCGGCGAGTAGTTCGACACGGCCGCGTACCGGGCCTTGCCCTGCCGCACCGCCGAGGCGAGCGCCCCCATCGTCTCCTCGAGCGGCGTCGCCGGGTCGGGGCGGTGGTGGTAGAAGACGTCGACGTGGTCCAGACCCGTCCGGGCCAGCGAGGCGTCGAGCGAGGACAGCAGGTACTTGCGGGAGCCGTGGTCGCCGTACGGGCCGGGCAGCATGTCGTAACCGGCCTTCGTGGAGATCACCAGCTCGTCCCGGTAGGGCGCCAGGTCCTTGGTGATGATGCGACCGAAGTTCTCCTCGGCGGAGCCGTACGGCGGGCCGTAGTTGTTGGCCAGGTCGAAGTGCGTGACGCCCAGGTCGAACGCCCTGCGCACCACCTCGCGCTGGGTGGCGAACGGCGTCGTGTCGCCGAAGTTGTGCCACAGGCCCAGCGAGAGGGCCGGGAGGTCGAGGCCGGAGCGGCCCGCCCGGCGGTACGTCATGGACTCGTAGCGGGCCTCGTCGGCGAGGTACCGGGGTGCGGTCGGCATGTCTTCCATCCTGCACGAGACGCGCGCGCCACGAGTCCTGGGACCTCTGGGCCGGGAACCGGACCCGCAGGTCCCAGGACTCGTGGCGCGCGAGGCTCAGCGCAGCGCCGACTCCGCCGCGGCGATCCTGTCGAACTCCTCCTCGGGCGCGTTCGCCACCAGCCGGTGCCGGCTGTACAGGCCGTAGTAGGCGAGGAACGCGGCGAAGATCGCTGCCGTGATGCCGGCCGCCAGCGGATCGACGACGAAGGTGGCGACCAGCGCGACCACGCTCAGCACGAGCGCCACCGAGGTCGTCACCACGCCCCCCGGGGTGCGGTAGGCACGCGGCATGTCAGGCTCGCGCAGCCGCAGCACGATGTGCGACGCGTTCAGCAGCACGTACGACACCGCCGCGCCGAACACGGCGATGTTGATCAGCCGGTCACCGTTCGCGATCACCACCGCCAGCACGAACCCGATCGTCCCGGGCACCACGAGCGCCCACGTGGGAGTCTGCCGCGCGCTCGTGCGCGAGAGCCACCGGGGCAGGTACCCGGCACGCGAGAGGGCAAAGAGCTGGCGCGAGTACGCGTACACGATCGAGAAGAACGACGCGACGAGACCGGCCAGGCCCGCATAGTTGACGAACGTGGCCAGCCCCGGGCGCCCGGCGGCGTCCAGCGCCTCCGGGAGAGGGCTCCCCGAGGCGCCCATGGCCGCGCTGCCCGCAGCGCCCGGCGCCAGCAGCAGGACCGTCAGCCCGGTGACGACGAGCACGCCCAGGGCGGCGATGATGCCCCGTGGCAGGTCCCTGCGCGGGTCCCGGCACTCCTCGGCGGCGAGCGGAACGCCCTCGATCGCCAGGAAGAACCAGATGCCGAACACCAGCGCTGCCATGGCTCCGGAGATCCCGAACGGCAGGAACGTGCTGGCCCCCGCCGCGCTCGCGTCCGGCACGATGTCGAAGAGCCGCTGCGCGTCGAAGCTGCCGACGGTACCGGCGGCGAACACCACGAGCGCCACCACGGCGACGGCCGAGATCGCGAACATCGCTTTGAGCGCCTCCCCCACCCCGATCAGGTGGATGCCCACGAACACGACGTAGCAGGCGAGGAACACCGGCCACGAGCTGGTCAGCCCGAACAGCCCCAGGTACTCGACGTACCCCCCGATGAACACGGCGATCGCCGCAGGTGCGATCGCGTACTCGATCAGGATCGCCATCCCGGTGGCGAAGCCCGCCAGCCGCCCGAGCGCACGTCGCGCGAACCCGTAGCCGGCACCGGCCGACGGCAGGGCCGACGAGAGCTCTGCCAGGCCGAGCACCATGCAGGCATACATGAGGCCCATGAGCACGAAAGCGATGAGCAGCCCGCCCCAGCCTCCCTGGGCGAGCCCGAGGTTCCAGCCCGAGAAGTCCCCGGAGATCACGTACGAGACGCCCAGGCCGGCAAGCAGCACCCAGCCGGCTGCGCCGCGCCGCAGCGTGCGCTGCGCGAAGTAGGAGTCGTCGGCCTGAGCCGGCGACCTGTCGATGACGGTCATGTGCGGGGTCCTTCCAGGGTCAGGGCGGGTCGGAGACGGCGTCGGAGGCTCAGGAGGAGGGCGCGTGGTCGAGGAGCCACGTGGGGGAGGCGAGGAAGCGGCTCGCCACCTCGACGGTCCCGGGCAGCTGCGCCTCGTACAGCCCCGGTGGCAGCGCGTCGGCCCGGTGGCTGGTGGTCCAGCCCAGCATCTGCAGGCGCCGCAGCATCGACAGGGCGCTCGCATGACGCAGGTCGTCCTCGCCGAGCGGTGCCACCTCGCGGTAGCCCGCCACCCAGGCAGCGGCCATGGCGGGGGCGTACGGCTCGTGCTCCACGAAGGAGAGCGCCGCCGCGTAGTCGTAGAGGTAGTAGCCGTACCCACAGTCGTCGAAGTCGATGACGGTGAGCCGGTCACCGTCCGCCAGGATGTTCGACGGGCGCAGGTCGGCGTGGATCAGGCCCCACCGTCCAGGGACTCGGGGGAGGTCGGCGAGCTCCTCCATCGCCCGGTCCTGGGCACTCTGCAGCAGGCGACGGTGAGCCGGGTCCGTGACGGCGTCCTCCCAGCGGCCCCAGCGGCAGCCCGGGCCGACCATGTCCGCCAGGTCCCACGTGAAACGGGTGAAGCCGTGCGGCGCCTCCCACGTGCGCGCCTGGGCGTGAAACAGGGCGCTCCAGCGGCCGATGGTCTGGTAGTGGGCCGCGGGGTCGGGGAGGTCCTCGAGCGCCTGGCCGGTGACGAACCGGGTGCTGACGCACGCCCACCCGTTCCCGCGCGTGTCCTTGACGACGGCGGTGAACGGCCCGCGGACGGTGGGCACCGGGTCGATGACCCGCACCTCCTCCAGGTCGTGCAGGGCACCCAGCCACGCCATCTCGGACGCGATGGCGTCCGGGCCCCCGACGTATCCGGGCTGGGACACCCGGACGACGCCGACGGGGCGCGCGTCCAGGTCCAGGCGGAACGTGGCGTTCTCGGACACCGTGATCAGGGGCATCTCGACGCGGCCCGGGTCCAGCCCCCAGGCGGCGCACACCCCGCGGTGCAGCCAGTAGGGGGCGGGGGCGCCCTTGCTCAGCGCGTCGAAGACGGCGAGCGAGACGTCGCCGCTCGGCGCGGTCCGGGTGTCGTCAGCGGTCTCGACGACGGCGTGTGTGCTCATGAAGTCCCTCGATGACGTCCTGTGGTTGCGGTCGTCGAGGGGAGCGGGCGGCTCGGCGCAACGGTGCACCCGGCGAGCAGCAGCACGCAAGGGCGGCAGCCGGCCGCGAGCCGGTGGAAACGCACTTTTCACGTGCGCCGCCGCGCGTCATCGGCCTTTTACACGAGTGCCCGGTGCCGTAACGCGTTCTTCACCGGGCGGGCTCGGCTCCGGGCCGTCGGCCGACGACGATGGGTGCTGCGGCGGGCCGGGCCCGCCGGGCGAGGCGGGGCCGGGCGGCTCACCGAGCCGGCGGTGGTGCGCGCGAGCGGCGCCACGGCCACCAGCACGACGAGAGGACCCCTGTGGCGACCCGTTCCACGATCATGGACACGAACAGCTTCCGCCCCGAGGCCGCCGAGGGCGTCGCACCCGAGATCCTCGCGATGACGCGGCGTCGTGCGAGGTTGCTGGGGCCGGCGTACCGGTTGTTCTACCGCGACCCGGTGCACCTGGTGCGTGGGGAGGGTGCTCACCTCTTCGACGCGGACGGCGAGCGCTACCTCGACGTCTACAACAACGTGGCGTCGGTGGGCCACGGCCACCCGCGGGTCGTCGAGGCGGTGCACCGCCAGATGACCACGCTGAACACCCACACCCGCTATCTCCACGAGGCGGTGCTCGACTACGCCGAAGACCTGCTGGGCACGATGCCGGCACAGATCGGCCGGCTGATGCTGCTGTGCACCGGCTCGGAGGCCAACGACCTGGCGGTACGCGTGGCGCAGGCGCACACCGGCCGACGAGGCGTGATCGTCACGGCGGAGGCCTACCACGGGAACACCGCGGTGGTCTCCCAGCTCTCCCCCGCCCTGGGGAGCGCGCAACCGCTGGCACCGTGGATGCGCACGGTGCCCGAGCCCGACCCGCGCCTCGCGGGCTCCGAGGACCTCGCCGGCTGGTACGCCGCACAGGTGAGCGCACAGATCGCGGACCTGGAGAGGTCGGGGTTCGGGTTCGCGGCCTTCCTCGCGGACTCGATCTTCTCGTCCGACGGCGTCTTCCCCGACCCTGCGGGCTTTCTCGCTCCGACCGTCGACGCCGTGCACTCCGCCGGCGGGGTCTTCGTGGCCGACGAGGTGCAGCCCGGGTTCGCCCGCACCGGCAGCGCCTTCTGGGGGTTCGAGCGCCACGGCGTCGTGCCGGACGTCGTCACCACGGGCAAGCCGATGGGCAACGGCATCCCCGTCTCCGGCATGGCGGCCCGGCCCGAGGTGCTCGCCTCGTTCGCCGGGGAGCTGCCCTACTTCAACACCTTCGGGGGCAACCCTGTCTCGGTCGCGGCCGCGCAGGCGGTGCTCGACGTGATCCGTGAGGAAGGGCTGCAGCAGAACGCGGACCTGGTGGGCGCCGTCCTGCTGAGCGAGCTGCGCTCCCTCGCCGCAGAGCACGAGGTGGTCGGGCAGGTGCGCGGGGCCGGCCTGTACCTGGGTCTCGAGGTCGTCTCCCCCGACGACGGCGCGCCCGACCGCGACCGTGCCCTGGACCTCGTCGAGGAGCTCCGCCGGCGCCGGGTGCTGACCTCGGTGTGCGGAGGTCAGGGCAACGTGCTCAAGCTGCGCCCGCCGCTCGTGTTCTCGCCCTCGGACGCGGAGTGGCTCGTGACGGCGCTGGCGGGGGCCTTGACCACCGTGGCCCCGTGACGAGCCCGCCTCCCGCGCCCGAGCGGTCTGCGGCGCCGCCGGCCGCACCGGCGCCGGACCGGCCGGTGGAGGAAGCCGCGGCACGGCTGCGCGCCATGATGCGGCGGGCGGAGCTCGCCCCGGGTGACCGCCTGGGCGACGAGCGCACGCTCGCAGCCGAGCTCGGCATCCCTCGGGCACGCCTGCGCGAGGCCCTCGCGGTGCTGCAGGCGGAGGGCGTGGTCCGCAGGCGGCTCGGACGGGGCGGTGGCGTCTTCGCGTCGGACGGGCGGATCGAGCGCAACCTCAACACGATCGAGGGCCTGCCGGACATCACACGGGTCCAGGGGGTGCACCTGACCACCACGGTGCTGCGTGCCGAGATCGCCGTGCCCTCGCCCGCCGACCGACGTGCCCTGGGGCTCGCCGAAGGGCAGATGGTCTATCACGTCCAGCGGCTGCGGATGGCCGACGGGACGGGGCTGAGCCTGGAGGACACCCGCGCTCCGGCCGCGCTGTTCCCGGACCTGCACCGGCAGGACCTGACCTCGTTCTACCGATGCCTCCGTGAGGTGTACGGCGTCGAGCCGAAGGTGAGCGACGAGAGCGTCGAGGTGACGTACGCGGACGCCGAGCAGGCCCGACTGCTGGGCGTGCCTCCTGCGGCGCCGCTGCTGCGGCTGGTGCGCCGCACGCTCGACGGTCGCGGCCGGGCGATCGAGGCGGGCACAGAGCTGTTCGTCGCGGACCGCATGCGCCTCCACCTGCGCCGCTACGGCGTCGTCGGCGACCCCCACCACGCGCCCGCTGCGGGCGGGGACCGTCGCGTCAGGTGACGGCGCCGAGGGCCCTCACCGGCCCCGTCGGCCTCCGGCGGCGCGCACCGGCACGCCACGGTGCCACCACGAGAACAGGTTCGCCGGGTCGAAGCGAGGGCCGCAGCGCCCGCAGGCCAACGGCCGCGACGGTCGGCGGAACCGCGTCACCCGGTGACCGGCCGGGCACACCCCCACCCAGTCACCCTCGACCGCCGGGGCCCCCGGGTCGGTGGTGCGGCGGCCGGAACCGCCGATCCGCAGCGCCTGCGCCCGCCAGACGGCGTCGTGCCCGTGCCGCGGCCCGACGAGCGCGTGCGCGATCTCGTGCAGCACGGTGTCGCGCACCTGCGTCTCGTCGTAGAGGGCGGTGAGGTGGCGCGAGAGGGTGATGCGGCGCAGGTCGTGCCGGCACTGCCCCGCTCGCCGGCGGGCGTGGTCCCATCCCAGCTCCCAGCCGCGCAGGCCGTGCTCGTCCATCAGCCGCCGGCCCAGCGCGGCGGCCGCCGTCAGCTCCATGCGTCCCCCTGCGTCACGCCCGGAACCGTACCTGGCACTCCGCGTCAGCCGCTGCCCGCGGCACCGACACCCGGCTGCGGACACCACGACACCATCGATGGTGTTGCGATGACACCATCGATGGTGTCATAGTGGCGTCATGGACCTCACGCGCTACGTCGACGACCTCCAGCACCGCCTCGCCACCGCCGCGGGCACAGCCGGTGACGACGCCCGGCAGCTCGCCGAGCGACTGACCGCACCGCTGGACGCCGCCGTGCGCCTCGTCCTGCTCGACGCGCTCTCCCACGCCGCCGGCGAGATCTCGGCCGAGCTCGCCCCCGGCTCCGTGGACGTGCGGCTCCGCGGCGGAGCACCGGAGTTCGTCGTCACCGCGCCGGTGCAGCCCGAGCAGCAGGTGAGTGCAGCACCCCTGCCGCCGTCGCCCACCGAGCCGGTCTCGCCTTCCGGCCCGGCCGAGCCGGAAGGCGCCGGAGCCACCACCCGTACCACCCTGCGCCTGCCCGACCACCTCAAGACGCAGGTCGAGGTCGCCGCCGCGCGCGACGGCATCTCCGTCAACACCTGGCTCGTGCGCGCGGTAGCCACCGCGCTCGAGCAGCCGACCGCACGGCCCGCCGCCCCCGGCCGGCCCGACCAGCGCAGCAGCACCCGCCTCACCGGCTGGGTGCACTGACCTGCCACCGCGACCGCGGGACACCCCGCGGCCCGCCTCCGACACCTCGACACCACCCCAGACACCCGGGAGCCTCGTCATGCCCACCTTCCCCGCGCCCCACCCCGTCCCCGTCCGCGTGGACGTGCCCGCCGGCAGCCTGCACGTCGTCGCCGGCGAACGGGACGACGTCGTCGTCACCGTGCTGCCGGCGGACCCCACCAAGCCGGGCAGCGTGCGCGCCGCCGAGGAGGTGCGGGTGGAGCACGACGGCGACGCCGTCACCATCACCTACCCGGCGAGCTGGAAGCAGTACCTCCTGCCGTTCTCCGCGGGCACGGCGGCGATCACCGTCGAGCTGCCCGCCGGGTCGCACCTCAGCGGCAAGACGGGCTCCGTCCTCGCCGAGGGGCCCCTGGGCGAGGTCGACCTCGCTCTCAACGGCGGCGACGCCCGCATCGAGGAGGCGTCCCGGCTGACGCTCACGGTCGCTGCCGGCGCCGTCGTCGTCGACCGCGCCCCCGGTCCCACCAGCATCAAGGCCAGCGCAGGGTCGGTACGGATCGGGGAGCTGGGCGGCCAGGGCACCGTCCGTGCCGCCAACGGCGCCACCACGGTCGGTTCCGTCACCGGTGATCTCACCGTGACGGGAGCGCACTCCGAGATCGCCGTGGGGCGCGTGCGCGGGACGCTGACGGCCACGGCCGCGCACGCCACGATCCGTGTCGCAGACGTCGCGGGCACCGTCCGGCTCACCACCTCCTACGGCTCGATCGAGGTCGGGGTGCCCGAAGGGGTGGCCGCCTGGCTCGACGTCGCGTCCGCCCACGGCACCGTCCGCAACCACCTCACCCCCACCGACGGACCCGTGGAGCACGAGGCCACGGCCGAGATCCACGCGAGCACCTCCTACGGCGACGTCATCGTCCGTCGCCCCTGAACCGCCCCTGAACCCGCTGCACCCGCCCTGCACCCCGTGAGGAGACCGTCATGACCACCGACCTCGCCGTGGACGTCCGCGGCCTGCGCAAGTCCTACGGCGACCACTCCGTGCTCGACGGCGTCGACCTCGCCGTCCCTGCCGGGACCGTCACCGCGCTGCTCGGCCCCAACGGGGCCGGCAAGACCACCACCGTGGGCATCCTGTCCACGCTCCTGCGACCCGACGGGGGCACGGTGCGCGTCGCCGGCCACGACGTCGTCGCGCAGCCGGAGGCCGTGCGTGCCGCCATCGGTGTCACTGGCCAGGTGTCCGCCGTCGACGACCTGCTCACCGGCACCGAGAACCTGCGGATCGTGGCGTCGCTGCACCACCTGGGCCGCCGTGAGGCGCGCGAGCGCGCCGACGCGCTGCTGGAGCGGTTCGATCTCGTCGCTGCCGCGGGCAAGCCCGTGTCGACGTGGTCGGGCGGGATGCGCCGCCGGCTCGACCTGGCGATGACGCTCGTGGGATCCCCTTCCGTCGTCTTCCTCGACGAGCCCACCACCGGCCTCGACCCGCGCAGCCGCCGCGCCCTGTGGGGCGAGGTGCGGGCTCTCGTGGCGGGCGGCACCACCATCCTGCTCACCACGCAGTACCTCGAGGAGGCCGATCGGCTCGCCGACGCCGTCGCCGTGCTCGACGGCGGCCGCGTCGTCGCCCAGGGCAGCCCTGCCGAGCTCAAGTCCGCGCACCAGGCCGGATCGCTCGACGACGTCTTCCTGCGGCTGACCGATCCTTCCACCCTTTCCACCGCAGAGCAGAGCACCGAGGAGGTGGCCTGATGACCGCCGTCGCCGTCGCCCCCGCGGGAAGGCCCCTGGCCGACACCCTGACCATGCTGCGCCGCAACCTCCTGCGCGCGGTCCGTTACCCCGGTCTCACCGGCTTCACCGTGGGCATCCCCGTCGTCCTGATGCTCCTGTTCGTGTACGTGTTCGGCGGCGCCCTCGGAGCCGGCGTGGCCCCGGGCGTGACGGCCGGTGCTCAGGGCCGCGCCGCGTACCTGGACTACATCACCCCGGCGATCGTGCTCTTCGCCGTCGTCGGAGCGGCGCAGAGCGTGGCCATCACGGCCGCCATGGACGCCACCAGCGGCATCATGGCCCGCTTCAAGACGATGGCGATCGCTCCCGGGTCCGTCCTGGGCGGCCCGGTGCTCGGGACCGTGGTCCAGGGGCTCGTCGCCGTCGTGGCGGTGCTGGGGCTCGCCGTGGCCCTCGGTCTGCGGCCCGCCGCCGGAGCAGGTGGCTGGCTGGCCGTCGCGGGGCTCGCGGCCCTGGTGACGTTCGCGCTGAGCTGGCTGTGCGTGGCGATGGGCCTGGCGGCCCGCTCGGTGGAGACGGCCTCGAACACGCCGATGCTCCTCACGGCGCTCCCCTTCCTCGGCAGCGGGTTCGTCCCCGTGGAGACGATGCCCGCGGGCGTCCGCTGGTTCGCCGAGCACCAGCCCTTCACGCCCGTCATCGAGACGACGCGCTCCCTGCTGGCGGGCACCGGCCTGGATACCTCGACCACGGTCCAGGCGCTCGCCTGGACCGTGGCGATCGGGGCCGCCGGCTACGCCTGGTCGAGGTCCCTGTACCGCCGGGAGCGCCGCTGACCCCCGGGTGCGACGGCGGGTCGGGCCCCGCCGTCGCACCCGTACGCACTCCGGCGCGGTGCCAGAGGGCCCGCCGGGTCAGTCGGCCGGCGGGATGGGGAAGTTGGCCCGGAACACGTTGTCCGGGTCCCAGTCCCGCTTGAGCGCCCGCAGCCGGGTGAGGGTCTGCCCGGGGAACGCCTCGGCGAGCCGCTCCGGGCGGGTGTCGGTGTCGAAGGACAGGTACAGCCCCTCGGTGTGCGGCCCCATCTCGGCGTCCCACACGGGGTCGATCTCGGCGTGGTCCGAGCCCATCGCGGAGAGCAGGAAGTTCTGGTGCCGGTGGGCGTAGGCGGTGGCGTCCGGGGCGACGTCGTTGCCGGCACCGCCCGTGGCCCGGATCTGCAGGAAGTACGCGGCACCCGACCAGGCGACCTTCTCGAAGGCTCGCGCCACCTGGTCGTCCACGTGCGTGACCAGGCTGGAGCGCACGACCGGGTCTCCCCCGCCGCCGTGGTGCTTCTCGGTCTGCTGGACCACCCCGGTGTAGGGCAGCAGGTACGCCTGGTGCTGCAGCACCGGCCCGGAGTCGGCCAGCAGCTCCAGGTGGGTGACGGCCGCGTCGGTGTCGTCGCCGGCCCACACGGTCATGAGCTGCGCGACAGGTCCCTGCCCGCGGCGGGCGGGCGAGAGGATCAGGAACGAGGTCAGCTCCCGCGGAGCGTCCTCCACGGCTGCGGCCCAGCGCTCGAGCAGCCCGGCGGTGTCGGAGGCGTCGAGCGCCATCTGCGAGAAGACGACGTCGCCCAGCACGCCGGCCTCGAGCTCGAACGAGGTGACGACTCCGAGGTTGGCTCCCGCACCGCGCAGCCCCCAGAACAGCTCGGGGTTCTCGTCGGCGGAGGCGCGCACCACGCGCCCGTCGGCGGTGACCACCTCGGCCGCCACCACGTGGTCGATGGTCAGGCCCTGCGAGCGCCCGAGGAGCCCGACGCCCCCGGCGGTGGCGAGGCCTCCGACCCCCACGCCGCCAGAGTCGCCCGAGGTGATCGCCCACCCGTGGGGGGCCAGCTCGGCGGCGACCTTGCCCCAGGTGGCGCCGGCGCCGACGCGCACGCGGCGGGTGGCGTGGTCGAGCACCTCGACGTGGTCGAGCGCCCCGAGGTCGACGACGATGCCACCGTCGTTGGTGGAGCGGCCGCTGATGCCGTGGCCGCCGGAGCGGATGCCGAGCGGCACGTCCTGGGTGCGGGCGTAGGCGAGCGCCTCGACCACCTCGCTGGTGCCGCGGGGGCGCAGCACGAGGCCGGGGGCGCCGCTGCGCAGGTAGTTGTGCCGCACGCCGGGGTAGGCGCGGTCGCCGGGCTCGACGGCGCGCTCGGCCAGGGCTGCGGGCACGGCGTCGTAGTCGATGCCGTCGCGGCGCAGGGCGATGGCGCGCGGGCCGCGGCGGGAGGCGGCGGGCGTCGTACCGGCGGACGCGCGCTCGGCGGCGACCCGCTCGCGGACGGCGGGGGCCACCTCCTCGCCGAGCAGGCGGACGGTGGCCGGGTCGTCGGCGGCGACGACGAACGTGCCGACGCCGTCCTCGAGAGCGAGCCGCACCAGCTCCTCCACCCACTGCTCGGTGGGGCCGGACGGCGGGGTGACGTTGAGCAGGCGGCGGATCTCGGCGGGGTGGCGCCCGGCGGCGTGGGCGGCCTCGTCGATGATCGCGTTGCCGCGGGCCAGGTCGCCGTCCTTGAGGTAGGGCGCCGAGGGCAGCCAGCCGTCGGCCTTCTCGGCGACGAGGCGGAGCATGCGGGGCTTGTAGGCGCCGATCCAGACGGGGATGTCGTGGGCGGGGGCGGGGCCGCGCTTGGCACCGGCCACCCGGTGGTGCTGCCCCTCGACCCGCAGGGCGCGGCGCTCGGTGGTGTCCCAGATGCCGCGCACGACGTCGATGGCCTCGCTGAGCGCGTCGACGGACTCGCCGGGGGTCAGGCGGGGGGCGCCCATGGACTCGATGGCGTCCCAGAACCCGCCGGCGCCGAGCCCGAGGGCGACGCGGCCCCCGCTGAGCAGGTCGAGGGACGCGGCTGCGCGGGCGAGGACTGCGGGTGGGCGCAGCGGGAGGTTGAGCACGTTGCCCGCGACGGTGACGCGGGAGGTCTGGGCGGCCACCCAGGAGAGCAGGGTCCAGGTGTCGAGGAAGGACGGCTGGTAGGGGTGGTCCTGGAAGGTGACGAGGTCGAGCCCGACCTCCTCGGTGAGCCGCGCCAGGCGCACGGGGACCTGCGGGTCGGCGTTGGTGGGGGTGATGAAGGTGCCGAACGCCAGGTCGTGGCCGTAGTCCGTCATGCGTGCGTCCTCGGGGTAGTCGGTGCGACAAGATCGTCTGCTGCACAGACGATATCAACGACAACTCGTCTGCGGACCTGTTGCTTCCCGGCCTACCATCGAGTCATGACGACGCCGGCCCCGCCCGCAACCGCGGCCACCACGCCCTCCCTCCTGGGGTGGTCGCTCGCCGCCCTGCTGCGCGAGTGGAGCGCGCGGGTCGCCGAGCTGTCCCAGGAGCTGCCGCACGGCCCTCGCGGCTACCAGGTGCTCGCCGCCGTCGTCCACGACGCCCCGCCCACGCAGGCAGCCCTCGCCGCCCGGCTCGGCATCGACCGCACCGTGATGACCTACCTGGTGGACGCGTTCGTGGGCTGCGAGCTGGTCGAGCGCCAGCAGGACCCGGCCGACCGCCGGGCGCGGCGCATCGTCGCCACCGAGCACGGGCGGCGGGTGCTCGCCCTGATCGACGCCCGCGTGCGGGAGGCCGAGCGCGAGCTGCTCGGCGACCTCGACGACGCCGAGCGGGACGTGCTCTACACCCTGCTGGAGCGCGCGGCGTCGGGAGCGGCGCACGACGACGACCGGTGCGGCGTCGTGGCCCAGGCGCAGAACGCGGCGGACGCCGGCGCCTAGGGGCCACGCCAGGACGGGCGCTCGCGCAGGCGCCCGGGCTCAGCCCTCGGCCGACGCCGAGGCCAGGCCCGTCTCCTCGTAGAAGCCCCAGATGTGCTGGTGAGCGAGCTTCTCGGCCCGCTCGCCGTCACGCTCGGCCACGGCCGCGACGATCGCCTTGTGCTCGGTGCACAGGCGCGCGCTCGTGGTCTCCCACGACGGCAGGCGCTCGGCGCCGGCGGTCACGTAGGAGCCGATGGCGGTGCGCAGCCCGGAGAGGATGGCCTCCACGAGCTGGTTGCCGCCCAGGCGCACCAGCGCGATGTGGAAGTCCTGGTCGCGGCGCACGAACTCGGCCGTCGAGATGCCGGGCTCGTCGAGCGCGGCGAGGAGCTCCCGCACCTCCTGCAGGTCCTCCTCCGAGGCGAGGCGCTCGGCGGCCTGCGCCACGGCCCACGTCTCGAGCGCCGTCCGGGTGGCGACGACGTCCTCCACCGGCAGCGTGCCCGACGCCACGTGCAGGCGCACCGCTGCGCCCAGGCCCGCGGCGGGGCGGTCGATCACGGTGGCGCCCGCCTCGGGGCCGGAGCCCACGGCGGTGCGCACGATGCCCATCGCCTCCAGCACGCGCATCGCCTCGCGCACCGAGGGGCGGGAGACGCCCATCTGCTCGGCCAGGGCGCGCTCTCCGGGGAGGCGCTCGCCCAGGCCCCACTTGCCGGAGGCGAGGTCGGCCTCGATCTGGGCGAGGACTCGTTCATGGGTACGCACCGCCCCAGCATAGACCTGTGGACGGACCACAGGGGTGGAAACCGCCGTCCAGGGGTTATGGTGTCGTGTGGTCGGTCCACAAAGCCGTGGACCGGGACGAAGGAGCCCCACCTTGCGCATCGCCCTGGCAGCCACGTGCATCGCCGACACGCTCTTCCCCGACGCCCCCCGCGCCGTCGTCCGCCTCCTCGAGCGGCTCGGCCACGAGGTCGTCTTCCCCTCCGGCCAGGCGTGCTGCGGCCAGATGCACGTCAACACCGGGTACACGGCCGAGGCCGTGGGCGTGGTGCGCAACCACGTCACCACGTTCGCCCCCGTGGCCGACGGCGAGTGGGACGCCGTGGTCATCCCCTCCGGGTCCTGCGCCGGGTCCGTGCGCCACCAGTCCGCCGGCGTGTGCCGGCGCGCCGGCCTCGACGCGCTCGCCACCACCGCCGACGCCGTGGCCGCCCGCACCTACGAGCTGTCCGAGCTGCTCGTGGACGTGCTCGGCCTCACCGACGTGGGCGCGTGGTTCCCGCACCGCGTCACCTACCACCCCACCTGCCACTCCCTGCGGATGCTGCACGTGGGCGACCGGCCCGTGCGCCTGCTGCGCGCCGTCGAGGGCATCGACCTGGTCGAGCTGCCGGAGGCGGAGAGCTGCTGCGGGTTCGGCGGCACGTTCGCCCTGAAGAACGCCGACACCTCCGCCGCCATGCTCGCCGACAAGACGGCGCACGTGCGCTCCACCGGTGCCGCCGTGGTGACGGCCGGTGACATGTCGTGCCTCATGCACATCGGCGGCGGGCTCTCCCGGCAGCAGGCCGGGGTGCGCGCCCTGCACCTGGCGGAGGTCCTCGCCTCGACCCGGCAGGACCCGACGCCGCTGCCGCGCGGCGTGTTCTCGACGTCGGGCGCCGCCGCCGGCCCGACGGCGGAGGCCGTCCGATGAGCCGCACCTTCCTCGGCCTCCCGGCGCTGCGCCGGGGCGGGCACGGCGGCCCGGGCGGCGGCACCGGCGACCCGGCCGGCGCCCACCGCGACTCACCCGTGGCGGACGAGCCGTTCGGCCCCGTCCGCCACCCCGACGCCCCCCTGCGCTGGGGCGAGTCGTTCCCCCGCGCCGCCAAGGAGGCGCTCGGCAACGCCCAGCTGCGCCGCAACCTGGCCCACGCCACGAGCACCATCCGCGCCCGGCGAGCCGCCGTCGTGGGCGAGGTGCCGGACTGGGAGGCGCTGCGCGACGCCGGCTCTGCCCTCAAGGAACAGGTGCTGGCACGCCTGCCCGAGCTGCTGGAAGAGCTGGAGCGCAACGTCACCGCCCGCGGTGGCGTCGTCCACTGGGCCCGGGACGCGGCAGAGGCGAACCGGATCGTGGCCGGCATCGTCAAGGCCGAGGGCGCCGACGAGGTGGTCAAGGTCAAGTCGATGGCCACCCAGGAGATCGGGCTCAACGAGGCGCTGGCCGCCGAGGGGATCGCGGCCGTGGAGACGGACCTGGCCGAGCTCATCGTGCAGCTCGCGGACGACATGCCGTCCCACATCCTGGTGCCCGCCATCCACCGCAACCGGTCGGAGATCCGCGACATCTTCCTGGCGCGCATGGGCGACGCCCCGCCCGACCTGAGCGACGTGCCGCGCGAGCTGGCGATGGCCGCCCGGGCCCACCTGCGGCGCAAGTTCCTCTCGGCCAAGGTCGCGGTGAGCGGCGCCAACTTCGCCGTGGCGAGCACGGGCACGCTGGCGGTCGTCGAGTCCGAGGGCAACGGGCGCATGTGCCTGACCATGCCCGAGACGCTCGTGACGGTGATGGGCATCGAGAAGCTGGTGCCCTCGTTCGAGGACCTCGAGGTGTTCCTCCAGCTCCTGCCCCGCTCGTCCACCGGCGAGCGCATGAACCCCTACACCTCCCTGTGGACGGGCGTGACACCCGGTGACGGCCCGCAGAGGTTCCACCTGGTGCTGCTCGACAACGGCCGCTCCCAGGTGCTGGCGGACGAGACGGGCCGGGCCGCCCTGCACTGCATCCGCTGCTCGGCCTGCCTCAACGTGTGCCCCGTGTACGAGCGGGTGGGCGGCCACGCGTACGGCTCGGTCTACCCCGGGCCCATCGGGGCGATCCTCACCCCGCAGCTGACCGGGCCGGGCGCGCGCACCGGCGGCGGCCACGGCGACCCCAACGCCGCCCTCCCCTACGCGTCCACCCTGTGCGGCGCCTGCTACGAGGTGTGCCCGGTCAAGATCGACATCCCCTCGATCCTCGTGGACCTGCGGGCCCGCGAGGTCGACGCCGACCGCGGCCGCCTGGCCGACCCGACGGCGGCGGCGATGAAGGTGGCCGGGTGGGTGATGTCCGACGGCGGCCGGTTCGCCGCCGCGGGCCGTGCGGCGTCGCTCGGGCGCGTGGCCGGCGGGCGCGACGGCGTCGTGCGGCACCTGCCGTTCCCGGGCTCGCGGTGGACGGCCTCGCGCGACCTGCCGGCACCGCCCGGCCAGACGTTCCGGGACTGGTGGACCAAGGAGCACGAGCCCGGGCGCACCCCGCCCCCGGCGCACGAGCCGGGGGACAGCGGGGAGGAGCAGCGGTGAGCGACGCACGCACGCAGGTGCTGGCCCGGGTCCGGCAGGCGCTCGGGCGGGGCACGCCGTCGGAGCCGGTTCCCCCCGAGGTGCCGCGCGCCTACCGGTCCGCCGGCGAGCACGCCCCCGGCTCCGCAGCGGTGCTGGACCAGCTCGTGGACCGGCTGGAGGACTATCGGGCGCACGTGCACCGGGTGGCGCCCGGCGGCGTGGCCGACGCGGTGGCGCAGATCGTCGGCCACGCCACCACCGTGGTGGTGCCGCCCGGGCTGGACCGCGAGTGGCTGGCCGGCCTGGTCACCGACCCCACCTCCGGCCGCTCGCACGACGCGGTCCGCGTCGTCGTCGACGACCCCGCCGCACCGCTGCCCGCCGAGATGCTCGACGCCGCGTCCGCCGTCGTCACCGCGGCACGGGTCGCGATCGCCGAGACGGGCACGATCGTGCTCGACGGCGGGCCCGACCAGGGGCGGCGCGCGATCTCCCTGGTGCCCGACGTCCACCTGTGCGTGCTGCGCGCCGGCCAGGTCGTGCAGACCGTCCCCGAGGCCGTGCGCGCCCTGGCCACCTCCCCGGCCAGGCCGCTGACGTGGGTCTCGGGCCCGAGCGCGACGAGCGACATCGAGCTCAGCCGCGTCGAGGGCGTGCACGGACCGCGCACCCTGCACGTGCTGCTGGTCGAGGAGGCGGGCGCCCCGGGTGCGTAACGCTGCGCACACCCGGCGCCCGGCGGCCGGGGCCACCGCCGCCCGTGCCGCAGAATGGACGTCCGTGACCACCCCCGCACCCGACCCCGGTACCGCCGACGCCGTCGAGCCGGGCACCCTCTTCGACGTGCCCGACGGCGCCCGCCGCCCCCGCGTGCGGATCGTGCTCCTCACCGGGGCCTCGGGCTCGGGCAAGACGGCGCTGACCCGCCGCCTGGGCCTGCCGGTGGTCATGCTGGACGACTTCTACCTCGACGGCGACCACCCCGGGCTGCCGCACCGGTTCGGCATCGTCGACTGGGACGACCCGCGCAGCTGGGACGGCGAGGGCGCGCTCGCGGCCCTGTGCGAGCTGGCGTCCGACGGGCGGGCCGAGGTGCCCGTCTACGACATCCCGACCAACCGCCGCACCGGCAGCGCCGTCGTCGACGCGGGCAGCTCTCCCGTCGTCCTGGCGGAGGGCATCTTCGCCGCCCAGCTCGTGGCCGCGTGCCGGGCGGAGGGCATCCTGGCGGACGCGATCTGCCTGCGGCGCTCCCCGCTGGTGACGTTCTGGTTCCGGTTCCTGCGCGACGTCGCGGAGGCCCGCAAGCCCGTGCCGACCCTGCTGCGCCGCGGCTGGGCGCTGCTGCGGGCCGAGCCCGACCTCGTGAACCGATGGAGCGCTCTCGGTTGCAGAACCGCGACCCCCGCTCAGGCCGAGCGAGACATCCGCGCGCTCGCGGGTCAAGATTCCCCCAAGACGTCATAGGAAGTTAACAGGGCGGACATCCACGCCTCACCAGGGGACCTCACCCTGGGGTGAGGAGGTGGTCCCGTGATCCAGCGCTCGTCCCAGCACGGCCTGCGTGTGCTCTCCCTCTACGAGGGGTTCTTCTCCGGCGGAGCCCGGCAGCTGCACTCGACCGTCGTGGCCGGCCTGCACAGCAGCGGCCGCCAGCGGCACAGCGCGCTGAGCATCCACGAGGAGGTCCGGCGCGAGGCCACCCTCCAGCGGATGGTCGACGACCAGCGCTACCGCCTGCTGCGCTCGGCCGGCGTGCCCGTGACCTCCCTGGGGCGGCGCACCGACGACGCCCCCGACCCGCGCACCTTCACCGAGCAGGAGATGGAGCGGGCCGTGCGCGAGGTACGGGGCACGCACGTGGTGCTCTCCCTCAAGGAGCAGCCCCTGCGGCTGGTCAACCAGCCCGGATTCCCCGACCGCCCCGTGGTGGCCTGCCTGCACCGCTCCGACCCCGAGCACCAGGGCGCCGCGCTGGACGACCTCATCGTGGCCGCGGACACCGGGCGCCTGGCCGCCGTGGTCTGCTGCGCCGAGTCCACGCGCGACGCCTACCGCGACGCCGGCGTCCCGGCCAGCCTGCTGCGCGTGGTGCCCAACGGCATCAACCTCGCCCGGTTCCGCCCCGTCTCCGGGGCCCGCCGCCTGGCGCTGCGCGGGGCCACCGGCATCCCCGCGGACGCGAACGTGGTGGTCTACGCCGCCCGCTTCGACACCATGAAGAACCCGGGCCTGTTCGTGGCCGCCGCCCGCCAGTACCTGGAGCGCGACCCGCGCGGCCACGTGGTCATGTGCGGGGCGGGCATGAGCCCGGCCAACGAGGACCTGATGGCCGAGCTCGACCTCGCGTTCGGCGACAGGCCGGAGCTGCTCGAGCGCGTGCACCCGCTGGGCGTGCGCACCGACATGGAGCTCGTCTACGCGGCGGCCGACGTCGTCGCACTGACCTCCGTGTTCGGCGAGGCCGCCCCGCTGTGCCTCATCGAGGGCGCGATGTGCGGTGCGATCCCCGTGACGACGCCGGTGGGCGACAGCGCCCGCATCGTGGACGGCATCGGGTTCGTCACCGGGTTCGACCCCGCGGAGATCGCCGAGACGTGGATCGAGGCCGCCGCCCGCCGCGACGAGCTCACCGCCGCCCTGACCAAGGCGCGGCCGCGTTTCAGCCACGTGCGCATGCTGGCGGGCTACGCCTCCGTCATCGAGCGGGCGCACCGCGACGCGGGGGTGCTCGTCCGGGCTTGAGCGCCGGCCACCACGCAGGACTCCGCGAGGCCGCCCGCCGCGGCCCGCCTCGGGGCTAGCGTGGGGTCCGTGGCCCCCCTCACGCTCGTCACCGGTGGTACCCGCGGCATCGGAGCCACCGTCGCGCTACGGCTCGCGGAGGCGGGGCACGACCTCGTGCTCGGGTACACCGCGGACGACGACCCCGCGGGCGACTCCGGCCGCGCCGCTCGCGTGGGCGCCGTCCACCCGATGCGACGCGTCGCCACCCCCGAGGAGGTGGCCGCCGTGGTCGCCTTCGCGCTCGGCGACGACGCCTCCTACATCACCGGGGAGACGATCCGGGTGGCCGGCGGGCGCTGAACCCGCACCCGACGCCCCTGCGGCCAGGCTCTGCGACGGGGCTCTGCGGACCCGCGCCGGTCAGCCCGTCGACTCGCGCAGCACCACCTGGGTACCGAGCGGCGTACCCCACGCCGCGTCCCCGGCGGGCGCCACCGCCGCCGCGACGGCCTGGCGCCCCATCTCCTCCAGCGGCATGCGCACCGTGCTCAGCGCTGGCACGTGGTCTACCAGGTGTGCGACTGGGTGCTGCCGCTGCAGCCCGAGCCGCTCCACTCCCGGGGTCACGTCGGCGACGGCTACGTGGACTTCCCCACCATCACCCGGTGGGTCGCCGAGGCCGGGTACAGCGGCGACGTCGAGACGGAGATCTTCCACGAGGGCGTCTGGGCCACAGACCCGCACGAGACCGCCCGGACGGTCGCCGCGCGCTACGCGAGGCACGTGCTGCCGTCGCTGTGACGATCCTCCCTTCATCCACCGACCACCCGTGCAGCCCGCGCGGACCCCGCCGGGCGCGAGTAGTGTCAGGGCGGTCACCCGGCGGCGGACCGTTCGCCGCCGGGGTTTGGTGGGTACGAGGAGGACGAGCGTGACGCAGCACGGCGACGTCAGGATCGAGGACGACGGCGCCCTGTGGGTCATGAGCGGCGAGATCGACGCCGCGGTCCAGGCCCGGGTCGAGGACGCCCTGCAGGACGCGGCGACGTCGGCGGGACGCCGGATCGTCGTGGACCTCTCGCAGGTCACCTTCATGGACTCCGGCGGCCTGCGCCTGCTCTACCGCGCGGCGTCGGCCAGCGACGAGCCGCCCCTGCTGCGCGGCGTGCCCGACCACATCGACGACCTCCTGCAGCTGACGGGCGTGGCCCCGCTCTTCGAGAGCGCACCTGCCGGGCCCGGGGGCGCCCGATGACCCTGGCCGAGGCTCTCCCGCCGCCCGAGCTGACCGAGGTGGCGCGGTGGACCATCCGGTCCGTCGACGACCTGGCGATGGTCCGTGCCGCGCTGCAGGCGGCCCTGCAGGACCCCGTCGAGGCACCTGCGGGCGGCAGCGGCGGGACCACCGCGGTCGTCCTCGGCACGGTCGCGCAGGCAGAGATCCAGCGCATCGTGCTGGTGGCCAGCGAGCTGGCCACCAACGCCCTGCGCCACGGCAGCCCGCCCTTCTCGGTGCGCCTGCTGCGCGACGAGTCCAGCGCCACCGTCGACGTCGTGGACCACCGCCCCGACGTGCCGCCCGTGCTCGCCGCACGCCGCGCTCCCGGTGCCGGCGGCTTCGGCCTGCAGCTCGCCCGCCGCGTCTCGCGCGAGGTGGGCTGGTTCCGCTCGGGAGACGACGAGAAGCACGTCTGGGCCTGCTTCCGGACCCTCTGACGCCCCTTCGACCCGCCGAGGGGCCGCACTCGTCTCACGACGCGCTGACGGACGCCGATCGGGGGGAAGGCGTCGAGGAGGAAGCGCCACTCGGACGGGAGCGGTCATGTCTGGCATCAGCATCAGCGCGAGCTCGACCAACCTCGGGAAGGTCGCGGCCGTCAGCGAGGCGTCGGGAGGATCTCCGGCGCAGCGAGCGTACGACAGAGCGCTCAAGCGCCTGGACGAGGCGCAGAAGAAGCTGGCTCAGGACGTGCTCGAGCGCGCCCCGGAGGAGGTCGTCAAGGTCAGCGAGGCGCGGGTCGAGGCAGCGGCCGCGGCCCTCCAGGCGGCCGCAGCCGCCGTGGCCCACGAGCAGGCGGACGCGCAGCGAGCCCAGCAGGCAGAGGTCGGTCAGGGCGTGCCCGCTCCGGAGCCTCGGCGTGGCAGTGAGGTCGACGTGTACGCCTGACCTGCCGGCGTGCTCGTCCCTCGCGGACGGCAGCCAGGTCCGCGAGGTCAGCCCCGGCGCAGCACAAGCAGCGTGGCGTCGTCTGCCGAGCCCGGGTCGCGCGTCGAGCGCACGACGTCGTCGACGTCCGCGGCCGAGCCAGCCCGGAACGCCCGCTCCAGCCGGGACAGCCCCACCCGGATCGACTCGCCGCGCCGCTCCACGAGGCCGTCGCTGTAGAGCACCAGCGCCCCGCCGTCGGGCACGTCCAGACGGACCGCCGGCGGCCGCTCGGCGGCGATGCCGAGCGGCGGTGCGTCGGCACGCGGCCCCCACGTCGCCTCGCCTCGCGGCCCGACGACGAGCAGCGGCGGGTGGCCGAGCGAGACGTGCTCGACCTGCCCGGTGGCGGGGTCGAGCAGGGCCACCACCACGGTGGCGACCTCGCCGGGCAGCGTGAGTGCCGCGATCTCGCAGAGCCGCTCGGCCGCCGCCGCGATGTCCTGCGTCGTCATGAGCGCGGCCCGCAGCGTGTTGCGCAGCTGCCCCATCGTGGCCGCCGCCTGGAGGCCGTGCCCCGTGACGTCGCCGACCACGAGCGCGACCTTGCCGGTGGGCAGCAGGAGGGCGTCGTACCAGTCCCCGCCCACGAGCCCTGCCCCGGCGGCGTCGTAGCGAGCCTGGAGGTGCCAGCCGTCGACGGCGGGCATCTCGCCCGGCAGCAGGCTGCGCTGCAGGGCCTCGGTGGCCCGCACCTCCTTGCGACCGCGCAGGTACAGGGCCTCGACGAGGTGACCGCGCAGCGCGACGGCGTCGTCGACGTCCCGCTCGGACCACGTGGCCGGCGGCTGGTGGCGCAGCCACACCAGGGCCTGCCCGTCGGGCAGCGCGATCCCCAGGACGGCGAGCACGCCCGGGAGCGAGGCGGCGATGCCGGGGGCGGTGACGGCCATGTCGTGGGCCACCACCACCTCCTCGTCGCGGGAGCCGACCCACTCGAGCACGGCGGACACGCCCTCGTCGCCGGGCACCTCTCCGACCGTGGTGACGCGACCCTCGGCCCGCACGATCGCGCCGTCGGCGCCGACGAGGCGACGCGTCCACCCGGAGCGGGTCAGGGCGATGCCCAGGGGCACGGACTCGTCGCGCGAGTCGGCGGCGAGATGGGCGAGCACGCGCTCGCGGCGACGGGCGTCGTCCTCCCGCTCGGCGATGCTCGCGGCGACCTGCCGCGCGGCGATCGTCTGGTGGGTGAGGGCGTCGACGAACTCCTTGACGTGCCGCACCGCGACGTCGTGGACCTCGGCAGGGGTCACCGCCGCGTCGAGCTCGGCGAGAGCACGCCGCTCGACGTCTCGGATCGCTTCGATCGCCAGCGGCGCCCGCTCGGGGCCGGGCGGGACGATCGGGGTCACGCGCCCTCCTCGAGGTGTTGCCGGAGGCGTCAGATTACCTGACGACCCTGTCCGGATCTTCGGGTTCCTGTCGTGTCACGGCTCGTGTCGCACCAGCGCCCCGGACGTGGCGACGACGGCAGTGCACGGGCACCTCGACGGGCCCGTGGGGGAACCGGGCGGTCTCGACGAGCTCGACGCTCCCCGGCGCACCCCCGGAACCCGGGGTGACCAGGCCGAGCATCACCCTGCCGCTCGTGGCCCCCAGGTCGACGGCGGCGAACGCTGCCGGCCTCTGCCCGCCGGTCTGCGCGCTCACCGCAGGAACGCCGCGGCCACGCCGGCGTCGACCGGCACGTGCAGCCCGGCGGTGCGCCAGCCCACCCACGCTCTCCGGGAGAGCGCCGCCGAGCTGCTGCTGCGCGGCCCGGACGCCACCCCCGAGCAGGTGGTGTTCCAGCCGGAGCTGGTGGTGCGCACCTCCAGCGGCGGGCCGGTGGGCGGCCCGGCTCAGCGCGGCGAGGGCGCCTCGTAGCGGCAGGCGTCCCACACGCCCAGCAGGTACTGGATGCCCAGCGCCCGGTCGTAGAGCCCGTAGCCCGGGCGCGGCCTGTTGGTGGTGTTCTCGTCCCACAGGTGGCGGCCGTGGTCGGGGCGCACGTAGCCCTGGTACCCGGCGTCGGCGTAGGCCTTCATGATGCCGACGGTGTCGATCGAGCCCTCGCAGGCCCGGTGCGCCACCTCGGTGAAGTCCCCGTTGGGGAAGTGCTTGATGTTGCGCACGTGCGTGAAGTGGATGCGGTCCATGAACGTCTTCACGGCGTCGACCGGGTCGGAGTCCGGGTTCGAGCCGAAGGAGCCCAGGCACAGGGTCAGCCCGTGGTACGGCGAGTCGTTCAGGGACAGCACCCGGGCCAGGTCCTCCTTGCGGGAGACGACGCGGGGCCAGCCGAAGATGTCGAACGCCGGGTCGTCCGGGTGCACGCCGATCTTGACGTCGTACTCCTCGCAGGTGGGGATGATCGCGTCGAGGAAGTACTCGTAGCTGGCGTACATGTCCTCGCGCGTGACGCCGACGTACGCCTCCTTGAGCTCCTGGAACGACGCCAGCCGCTCGGGCTCCCAGCCCGGCAGCGTGAGGCCGCCGTCGCCCAGGTGCATCGACTCGATGAGCGACTCGGGCGTCATCAGGTCCACCACGGCCTTCTCGTAGAACAGCGCCGTGGAGCCGTCGGGCAGCGGGTGGAACATGTCGGTGCGCAGCCAGTCGAAGACGGGCATGAAGTTGTAGCAGACCACCTTGACGCCGGCCCGCCCGAGCCGCTCGATGGTGGTGACGTAGTTGGCGATCGCCTCGTCGCGGCTCATGCCCAGCACCGTCTTGCCGAGCTTGATCGACTCGTGCACGTTGACGGACTCGACCACCTCGGCGTCGAACGTCTTGGTGATGCCGCGCGCCCGGTGCTCGTCGGTGAGGCCGGTGATGGCGGCGATCTCGGCGGCGATCTCCGCCTCCTCCCAGACCTCGCCGGCCTGCTTGTGGTGCAGCGACCAGACGATGGTCTCGACCCCCGGGACCTGGCGGACCTGGTCCAGCGAGACGGTGTCGTTGCCCTCGCCGTACCAGCGGAAGCCCATCTTCATGTGCGGTTCTCTCTCCTCGGTGAGATCGGTGCCCGTCGTCGTCGACGGGCTCGCGGTGCGGGGCCGGCCGGCCTCAGCCGGGCGGCAGCAGGGACGCGGCGGGCGCGGTGGACTCGCGCACCACCAGCCGGGCCGGCAGGAGCGTGTCCGTGGCGGGCTCGCCGTCGGCGCCGCCCGCCCCGGCGAGGCGGCGCACGAGGAGGTCGGTGGCCTGCCGCCCGACGCCGCGCAGGTCGGTGTGCACGCTGGTGAGGCTGGGCGTGACCAGGTGGGCCAGGAACGTGTCGTCGAAGCTCACGACGGACAGGTCGTGCGGCACGCGGACGCCGAGGTCCTGGACGCGCCGCACGAGCCCCACGGCGACGACGTCGTTGAACGTGATCGCGGCGGTGGCGCCGGACGCGACGACGACGCCGGCGGCCGCGGTGCCGCCCTCGACGACGGGCCGGTGCGGGCCGAACGTGAGGATCTCCAGGTCGGGGCGGTGCCGGCCGGCCTCCGCCAGCGCCGCGCGCCGCTGCTCGTCGGACCACGACGTCGTGGGGCCGCCCACGTAGGCGATGCGCCGGTGGCCGAGGGCGTGCAGGTGCTCGACGGCGAGCTCGATGCCGGCGGTGTTGTCCGACCCGACGGAGACGGTGCCGTCGATGCGGTGGTTGACGACGACGACGGGCTTGGCGCCCACGACCTCGCGGTCTCCGGTGACGTCGCGGGGAGAGCACAGGACGACGCCGTCCGTCTGGTGGGCGAGCCCACGCAGCAGCTCGGCCTCGATCTCGGGGTCCTCCTCGGAGTCCACGACGAAGACGCCGAGGCCGTGCTCGCGCGCCCGCTCGGCCACGCCCTTGGTGACGGCGGCGAAGTACGGGTTGGACAGGTCGGGGACGAGGAGCCCGAAGGTGCCGGTGCGCCCGGCCCTCAGGCCGCTGGCGGCGCGGTTGGGCAGGTAGCCGAGCTCGGCGGCCACGGTGGCCACGCGCTCGCGCGTGGAGGCGGCGACCTTGTCCGGCGCGGTCAGGGCGCGCGAGACTGTCGAGATGGACACGCCCGCGGCGCGGGCGACGTCACGGACGGTGACCACGGCGGCCCCTCTGCGTCGGCTCGGACGGGATGAAAACGTTCCCAGCGGAGCCTACCTCCATGCTACCGGCGCTGTCACCGGGTGAGATGGAGCGCGCACCAGCCTGACGGCGCTATGCTGCAAACGTTCTCATCAACGACGTACGAGGAGCACAGCGACGTGACCCCTACCGACGCCGGTCCGTGGACGCTGCACGAGGACCGCGCCCTGCCGGCCGACCCGACCACGAGGCCGATCGCCCACGAGATCTACCAGGCGGTCAAGGACCTGCCGATCGTCTCGATGCACGGCCACGTGCCCGTGGAGTGGTTCGCCGACGACTCCCCCTTCCCCGACCCGGCCCAGCTGCTCGTGGTGCCCGACCACTACCTGCTGCGCATGCTCGTGTCCCAGGGCGAGACCCTGCCGCGCCTGGGCGTCGGCCCGGTGCCCGGCGCCGCCGGGGACGCCGAGGCCGCCGAGAGCGACCCGCGGGAGATCTGGCGCCGCTTCTGCGCCGGGTGGAAGCACTTCCGCGGCACCCCCACCCGGTTCTGGATGGAGACGGAGCTCGTCGAGATCTTCGGCGTCACCCAGCGCCCGTCGGCCGAGACGGCCGACGCGATCTACGACCAGATCGCCTCGGTCATCGCCGACCCGTCGTTCCGCCCCCGCGCGCTGCTCGACCGGTTCGGCATCGAGGTCATCGGCACCACCGACCCCGCCTGGTCCTCCCTCGAGCACCACGACCGCCTGGTGGCCGACGGCGAGCGCCGCGTGCTGCCCACGTTCCGCCCCGACCCCGTGTACACGATCGACTCGCCCACCTTCGCGGCCGACGTCGAGCGCACGGGCGCCGCCGCGGGCGTCGACGTCACCTCCTACGCCTCCTACCTGGAGGCGCTGCGCGTCCAGCGCCAGCGGTTCAAGGAGGCCGGCGGCCTGGCCACCGACCACGGGCACCACCTGCCCGACACCACGCCGCTGCCCGCCGACGACGCCGCGCGCCTGTTCGACAAGGCGATGCTCGTCGCCCGCGGCGGCGACCCGGTGACCGGCGCGGAGGCGGCGGCGTTCAGCGCGCACATGCTGTTCCAGACGGCGGCCATGGCCGCCGAGGACCACCTGGTGATGCAGATCCACCCCGGGGTGGAGCGGGGGCACGCCTCGGCGGAGACCCGGGTCTTCGGGGCCGACAAGGGGTACGACATCCCGTTCGCGATCGACTTCACCCGGTCGTTGCGGCCGATGCTGGACGCGTTCGGCCACCACCCGGGCTTCCGCACGATCGTGTTCACGATCGACGAGGACACCTACAGCCGCGAGCTGGCCCCGATGGCGGGCGTGTACCCGGCGATGCGGCTGGGCGCACCGTGGTGGTTCCTCGACTCCCCGGAGGCCATGCGGCGGTTCCGCGAGGCGGCCACCGAGACCGCCGGGTTCTCCAACATGTCGGGCTTCGTGGACGACACGCGCGCGTTCTGCTCCATCCCGGCACGCCACGACCTGGCGCGCCGGGTCGACGCCGGCTACCTGGCCCGCCTGGTGGCCGAGCACCGGCTCGAGCTCGACGAGGCGGTCGACACCGCCGCCGACCTCGCCTACCGCCTGCCCCTGCTCTCCTACGCGAAGGCCTGATCCGCATGAGCTCCCCCGCAACCGCCACCGGCTTCCCGGTGGTGGACCCGTCCGTGCACGCCGCGTGGCTGCCGGACGCCGCCCTCGCCCCCCTCGGTTCGCGCCGGGTCGCCGTCGTCGTGCCCGACGGCGGCGCCCCCGACGTCGTCGCCCAGACCGTGCGCGACGAGGTGGCTGCGGCGACCGCCGCGCACGGCGGCGCCGTCGTCGACCCGCAGCAGGCGGGCACGGCCGACGTCGTGCTCGCCGTGCGCGCCTCGACCGGCGCCCCTGCCGGCGCCCCTGCCGGGTCCGCCGCAGCGGACCCGGAGGCGTTCACGCTCACCCGGGCCCTGGGCATGGTCACGGTCACGGCGACGACGTCGCACGGCCTGCTCCACGGCCTCTTCCACCTGGTGCGGCTCGGGGAGCACGCCTTCACCGACCCGGACGGCACGTGGACCCACGCCCCCACCACCGCGCTGCGGATGCTCGACCACTGGGACAACGTGGCCGTCCACCCCGTCATGGGGCAGGTGGAGCGCGGCTACTCCGGCGGCTCGATCTTCTACGACGACGGCCAGGTGCGTGCCGACCTCACACGGGTGGCGCAGTACTCCCGCCTGCTCGCGGCGTCGGGCATCAACCGCGTGGCGATCAACAACGTCAACGTGGGCCCGCGCGAGTCGCTCCTGCTCACCGACGACCTGGACGAGGTGGCCCGCATCGCCGCGGCGTTCCGGCCCTACGGCATCCGCACCCACCTGTCGGTGAGCTGGGCCTCGCCCGTGCGGCTCGGCGGCCTGACGACGTCGGACCCGCTGGACGAGGACGTGCGCGCGTGGTGGCGGGCCGCCGCCGACCGGGTGTGGGCCACGATCCCCGACTTCGGCGGGTTCGTGGTCAAGGCCGACAGCGAGGGCCAGCCCGGCCCGTTCGCGTACGGCCGCTCGCACGCCGACGGCGCCAACATGCTCGCCGCGGCCGTCGCCCCGCACGGCGGCCTGGTCCACTGGCGCGCCTTCGTCTACGACCACACGCAGGACTGGCGGGACCGCAAGACCGACCGCGCCCGGGCCGCGTACGACCACTTCGCCCCGCACGACGGCGAGTTCGCCGACAACGTGATCGTGCAGATCAAGCACGGCCCGCTCGACTTCCAGGTGCGCGAGGCCGTCTCCCCCGCCATCGCCGCGCTGCCCCGCACCCGGCTGGCCGCCGAGTTCCAGGTGACCACCGAGTACCTGGGCCACCAGAAGCACGCCGTGTACCTGGGGCGCATGTGGAGCGAGCTGCTGCGCTTCCCGTACTGGGGCGAGGGCTCGGCCACGATGGCCGACGTCGCGGCGGGCAGGCACCCGGAGTCGGACGGCACGGGCGGCGACGGGACGCGCGCGGGCGGGTTCGCCGCCGTGTCCAACGTCGGCGACGACGTCTTCTGGACCGGCCACCCCTTCGCCCAGGCGAACCTCTACGCGTGGGGCCGCCTCACCTGGGACCCCACCCTGGACCCGATCGGGATCCTCGACGAGTGGGTCTCCCTGACGTTCCCGGGCGCGGACCCGCGCGTCCGCGAGACGGTGCACGCCGTGCTCGACGAGTCGTGGGAGACGTACGAGCGGTACACCGCGCCGCTGGGCGTGTGCTTCATGGTCAAGCCGCACACCCACTACGGCCCCGACCCGGACGGCTACGAGTACAGCCCGTGGGGCACCTACCACTTCGCCGACCGCGACGGCGTGGGCGTGGACCGCACCCGGGCGACGGGCACCGGGTTCACCGGCCAGTACCCGGCCCCCTGGCGGGACGTCTACGAGTCGCTGGAGACGGTGCCCGACGAGCTGCTGCTCTTCTTCCACCACGTCCCCTACGGCCACGTGCTCCGCAGCGGCAAGACGGTGATCCAGCACGTGTACGACACCCACTTCGAGGGTCTCGAACGGGTGCACGCCGCCGTCGAGGCGTGGCAGGCCGCAGCCGACGCGTTCCCGCCCGACGTCGCCGAGCGGGTCACCGAGCGGTTCGCGGAGCAGGTGCGCTCGGCCACCGACTGGCGGGACGTCGTCAACACGTACTTCTTCCGCAAGTCCGGGATCCCGGACGCCGCCGGGCGCACCATCTACTGACCGGCGGGGACCTCCGAGGGCCCGCACCCCTGTCGGGTGCGGGCCCTCGGACGTCGGGCGGGGGCGCGTGCGGTCAGGCGGCGGTGCCCCCGCCGTCCTCCTGCTGCACGGCCTGCGGCACCGTGAACCGGCGCGCCACGTCAGCCACCAGCGGGCGGGCGTTGCCCAGCAGGAAGCCCAGCCACACCACGGTGAACAGCCACAGCACGGCCTCCGTCGTCGTCCACACGACACCGATCGCCACCACCACCAGGGCGAGCAGCCCCACCGTGACCCGCCACTGCCGGGCGATGTAGAACACGGCCAGCCGCAGCACGTCCCGGCCACGGAAGCTGAAGAACGTCGCGATCGTCAGGGCGTTGAGCGCCCACAGCACCACGAGCACGCCGATGACGACCAGCACGCCCGCGTACGTCAGGGGCACGCCCGCGGCACCGAGGTTGGCCAGGCTGCCCGCGAGCACGGCGAGCACCACCATGGGCGGGGTCCACGCCTTGAGGGAGTCGGCCCAGCCGAGGCGCAGCCCGCGCAGGAACGAGCGGGCGGGAGTCAGGCCCTCGCTGCGGGTGCGGTCGCGCAGCGCGTACAGGCCGGCCGAGAGCACCGGCCCGTACAGCACCAGGCACAGCGGCACCAGCAGCACGTTGCCCGCCGAGCGGCCCAGGAGCAGGAGCAGCAGCACCGCCGGCAGGGACCCCACGTTCATCAGCGCGCCCACGACCATGTACCAGTACACGAACGCCGTGGCACGCCCCAGAGTGCCGGAGCCGAAGCCCGGCTCGGTCGGCGTGGTGGCGGGCTCGTCCCCCGGGTCGGGCTGCGGGACGGCGGGTCGCGGGGAGGTGCTCACGTCACCCACCGTACGGGCCACGCCCCAGGATGCGGCCGTCGTCGAGCCACTCGGGCGTCTCGTCCACCACCGGGTCGATCTCCAGCAGGGTCACCCCGTGGCGGCCCAGCGTGACGTCCAGGCGCACCCGGCCGTCCACCACGGGCAGTGTGGTGTGCGAGCGCACCGGCTCGGCGGCCTCGCGCAGCGCGTCCTCCTGCCGGTGCGTGGGCGAGGCGGGCCGGCCCATGCGCTGCCACGCCGTGAACGCGTTGCCGCGCTCCTCGTCGGTGTCGGACCGGTGCACGTACGCGGCGGCCGGCAGTCGGCCGGGGCGGGCAGCAGCCGGCCCCACCGGTACGGACAGGCTCAGCTCGTGGCGCTCCGGCTCGACCGGGTCGTCGGTGCCGCCCACCGGCTGCCACGCCAGCACGGTCACCCGGCCCGCGGCGTCCCGGGTGACCAGGTGGTCGTCCCCGCGCGCCAGCACGTCGGCGCCCATGCGCGCCATGAACGCGTACAGGTGGTACGTCGGCTTCTTGATCTGGCGGTGGGTGAGCATCCCGAACCCGCCGTGGAAGATCGACGTGGGGATGTTCTCCTCCTCGAAGACGTCGCAGAACGTCCAGTAGGAGAACGAGTCGACGACGTCGCCGCCCGCCGCGAGCACCGGAGCCAGGTAGGCGGCGTTGTACGCCGTGTCGTGCACCGGGTTGTCGGGCCGGTAGCTGGTGTTGAACTCCGTGACGTGCACCGGCTTGCCCGCCAGCACCGTGCCGGCCAGGAGCTTTCCCGGCGTCGCGAACTGCTCCAGCAGGCTCTCCGGGCGCCGCAGCGTCTGGTACACGCCGAACGGCACGTGCTGAGCCGGGCCGCTCGTGTACGCGTGGAACGAGACGAAGTCCGTCGGCAGGTCGCGGCGGGCCACGAAGTCCGCGAACGGCGCCCACCAGTCGTCCGCGCCGGGCGAGATCGCCGGGCCGCCCACCTGCAGGTCCGCGTCCACCTCCTTGAGCGCCAGCACCGTGGTCTCGTACAGCCGGAAGTACGCCTCCTGGTCCGCGCCCTGCCAGAAGTTCACCAGGTTGGGCTCGTTCCACACCTCCACCGGCCAGGTGCGCACCTCCTCGATGCCGTACCGGTCCACCAGGTGCCGCAGCACCGCCTGCACCAGGGCCGCCCACTGCCGGTGGTCCGCCGGCGGCGTCACGTTGCCCTTCCACCAGAACACCGTCTGGTCGCCCGACGCCAGGCCCGAGGGCATGAAGCCCAGCTCCAGGAACGGCTTGATGCCCACCTCCAGGTAGGCGTCCACCACCTGGTCCACGTACGTGAAGGCGTACCGGGTACCCGAGCGACCCCCCCACGTCGTACGGGCGGTGCACCCCGACGTCGTCGGACAGCAGGCCGTGCCCCCGGACGTGCCGGAAGCCGATCTCCTCCTGCACCAGCGCGAGCGACTCCTGGTAGTCGGCCCGCAGGGCCAGGTTGAAGCGGCCGGTGCCGACGCAGGCGCGCCAGGCGTCCGACAGGACTCCCGCCGGCGTCGACGGGACGAGGATCGTGCTCACGGTGAGGCTCCTTCGGTGGGGAGAGCGGGACGGGGCGGGGACCCGAGTCCCCGCCCCGTCCGTTCAGACGTGCTCGAGCGTCACTGCGCGCGCTCGGCGGCGCCGTTGACGATCTCGACGTACCGGTCCATGCCGGCCGCCTGGAGCTCGGCCACGTAGGCGTCCCACTGGTCGAGCGGGCGCTCGCCCAGGATGAAGCGCGCCGTGTTCGTCATGACGACGTCCTGGAGGTTCGTGCGCAGCAGCGCCGACTCCTCACGCTCCAGCTCGTCCATCGGGATGCCGGGGCCCGGGTCCGCGACCTCCTTCTCGTTCATCGCTTCGAGGAACTCGACGGCCTCAGGAGCCAGCGTGGACTGCACGAGGTCCGCGGTGGAACCGTGGGCAAGGACCCAGACGCCGTTGTAGAAGCCGAAGTCGGTGTTGAGGAGCTTGCGGTCCTCGCCCGGGTTCAGGCCGTTCCAGTCGACGTCCGCGGCGAGCTGCCGCGTGCCGTCGGCGTCCTTGGTGAACGTCTCGCCCTCCACGCCCCACTTGGCGAACTCGAGGCCCTCGTCGCTGAAGTACTGCCAGTCGACGTACTGCAGCAGCGCAACGAAGTCGTCACGGTCCAGCGCCTTGGACGCGATGGCCACGCCGGACTCGAACTGCGCCCCCGTGGTGGCGTCCATGCGGTCGCCCGCCGGGCCGGCCGGGACCACGATCTGCTTGAGCACGGCGTCGGTGTTGCCCGCCTCCTGGAGACCGGTGCGGTAGGCGTTGATCTCCTGGTCGTTGGCGCCCAGGGCCGCCACCCTGCCGGTGGTGAGCTTCGCCTTGGCCGGGTCGTCCTCCTGCGTCAGACCCTCCGGGTCGAGCAGGCCGTCGGCCACCAGGCTGTGGAAGTACGTGACGAGGTCCTTGTACTCCTCGGAGGCACCGGTGTACTCGAACTCCGAGCCGTTCCAGGTCACGCCGTCGCCGTAGCCCCAGCCGGCCTCGGTGCCGAAGTTGCCCGCCGCGGCCTGCAACGTGGCCTCCATGGGGCCGTTGATGGACCAGCGCTCGGTGTACGGGTACTGGAGCTCCGGGTGCTGCTCCTTGATGACCTGGAGCTGCTCCTTGAACTCGTCCCACGTCTTCGGGTCCTCGAGCCCGGCGGCGTCCCACCAGTCCTTGCGGATCGCGATCGAGTACTGCGGCCTGGGCTGCTCGTGCAAGCCGGGCAGCACGTAGAACTTGCCGTCGTCGCCGCGGGTGCGGTCCAGGTCGTCCTGCAGACCCCACTTCTCGATCTTGTCCATGAAGTTGGGCAGGTAGTCGAGGTAGTCCGAGACCGGGAGCAGCGCGCCGCCCGCGGTCAGCGTCTCCACGTCCGCGATGTACGTCGACGGGATGATGTCGGCAGCGTCGCCCGAGCTGATGAGCAGCGAGCGCTTCTGCTGCCAGTCCGCGAGCGGCACCGACTGGTAGTCGAACGTGACGTTCCGGTCTTCCTCGAGGTGCTTGACGATCGACCAGTCCGCCTTGAACGGGTAGTTCGGGTGGTCGCGGTACATGAGGCCGAACTTCACCGGCTCGGTGGCCTTGAAGCTCGTGCCGACGCCGTAGTCCTCCATGGCGCCCTTCATCTTCCCCGACAGGTCGGCGGGGTCGCCCCCCTCGGCGCCCGCCCCCGACGAGCACGCCGCCAGCGTGACGGCCAGGGCGGCCGCGGCGCTCGCCGCGACGGCCTTGTTGCGGATCTTCATTGTTCCCTCCGGTGTGAACGTCGTCGTTCGGATCAGTCGGTGGTCGGTGGTGCGGGGTGCCTCAGCCCTTGACGGAGCCGAGCATCACGCCCGAGACGAAGTACTTCTGGATGAACGGGTACAGGCACACGATGGGCAGCACCGTCAGCAGCGTGGTGACCGCCTTGACGTTGGCCCCGACCTGGACGGCGATGTCCGACAGGCCCTCTCCCGTGCCCGTGGCACCGGCGATGATGTTCCGCAGGAACACCGTGACCGGGTACATGCTCGGGTTGTCCATGTAGAGGAACGCCTGGAACCACGAGTTCCAGAACGCCACGGCGTAGAACAGGATCATCGTGGCGATCACGGCCTTGCTCAGCGGCAGCACGATGCGCAGGAAGATCCCGTACGTGGACAGCCCGTCGATCGCCGCGGCCTCCTCCAGCTCGGTCGGGAAGTTCTCGAAGAACGACTTCATGACCAGCAGGTTGAAGACGCTGATCGCCTGCGGCAGCACGATCGCCCAGATGGTGTTCTTGAACCCGAGAGCGCTGATGAGCACGTAGTTGGGGATCAGGCCGCCGGTGAAGAACATGGTGAACAGCGCCAGGCCCACCAGGAAGGTGCGGCCCTTGAGGTGCTTCTTCGACAGCACGTAGGCGAACGTCGTGGTCAGCACCATGGCGATCGCCGTGGCCAGCACCGTGTACACCACCGTGTTGCGGTAGTTGATCCAGAACATCTCCTGCGAGACGACGCTCTGGAGCGTGGTGGTGTTGAACCCGACGGGCCAGGCGAACACCTCACCGCCACGGATCGCGGCCTCTGAGCTGAAGGCGCGCGCCGCGAGGTTGAGGAACGGGTAGAGCGTGAGCGCGCCGACGACGGTCAGGGCGACGATGTTGAACCACGTGAACACGCGGTAGCCGGCCGTCGCCTTGACGGTGGTCGTGGTGCTGCGCACCTTCGCGAGGTCAGGGGTCTGCTGGACCGGGTCCAGCTCGGTCGTGGTCACCACAGGGAGCTCCCGGTCAGTCGGCGCGAGATGGTGTTGGCGGACAGGACGAGCGCGAGACCGATGAGCGCCTCGAACAGGCCGATCGCGGTGGCGTAGCTCAGCTGCCCGGACTGCAGGCCCACGCGGTAGATGTACGTCGAGATGACGTCGGCGGTCTGGTAGGTCAGCGGGTTGTAGAGGAGGAAGATCTTCTCGAACCCGACCGCCATGAACTGGCCGATGTTGAGGATGAGCAGCACCATCATCGTGGGCCGGATGCCGGGCAGCGTGACGTGCCAGGTCTGCTTCCACCGGTTGGCGCCGTCGATGCGTGCGGCCTCGTAGAGCTGCTCGTCGATGGTGGTCAGCGCGGCGAGGTAGAGGATCGTGCCCCAGCCGACGGTCTGCCAGACCTCGGACGAGATGTAGATGGTGCGGAACCAGTCGGCCCGCTGCATGAACGAGATCGGGTCGCCGCCCACCGCGCGGATGATCGCGTTGATCGTGCCGTCGAGCGAGGTGAGCTCGTAGACGAAGCTCGCCACGATGACCACCGACATGAAGTGCGGCAGGTAGCTGACCGTCTGGATGGCCTTCTTGAACCACCGCACGCGCACCTCGTTGAGCATGAGCGCGAGGATGATCGGCAGCGGGAAGACGATCAGGAGCGAGAGGCCGCCGATGATGACGGTGTTCTGGAAGACCTCCCAGAACTTCGCGTCCTGGATGAACCGCTGGACGTAGTAGAAGCCGGCCCACTCTTCGCCGAAGATCGAGCCGCCCGGGCGGAACCGGCGGAACGCGATGACGTTGCCGAGCATCGGCACGTAGCGGAAGAGCAGCAGGAAGACGACGGGCAGGATCGCCAGCGTGTACAGCTGCCAGTCCCGGCGCAGCGCACGGCGCCAGGTGTCCCGGTTGCGCACCGGAGCGGGTGCCAGGGGCGCATCCCCCGTCAGCACGTCCCTGTTCGGGGGGACGGCCGTGCTGAGTGACGACGACATCGGTGTCCTTCCGTCGCGACACCGCGACGCGCGTCCGCAACGGTGCGGAAGAGCCACGTCCTCGTGGTGTCTCGAAACTATCGGCGGGCTGCCGATCGCTTGACACCGGGGACACTACGGGCGGCCCCAGGGGGCGTCAACCCATGATGGGAACGTTTGCGGTCACGGTATGGTCACGCTCTCCAGGACCGGCAGAAACACCCTCCCGGGGCTCGGCGCGCTGCCCGCACCCCACGCGGCGGCGCTGGTGTACGGTCGCCGCATCGAAAGTTGCGGCGGCCTGCCGACACGTCAGCGCCGACGCACCTGTCCCAGGAGCCCGAGGCACGATGACGTCCCAGACCTCCCCACCCGCCAGCACGACCGGCACCCCCACGATCGCCGAGATCGCGCGCGAGCTCGGCGTCTCCGTCCCCACCGTCTCCAAGGTGCTCAACGGCCGCGCCGACGTCGCCGCGGCCACCCGCGAGCGCGTCGAGGCGGCTCTCGAGCGGCACGCCTACCGGCGCCGTCGGCGCCCCGCCCGGCCACCGGTGGGAGCCGGGCTGGTCGACCTCGTCTTCCACCGGCTCGGGTCCACCTGGGCGATGGAGATCATCCGCGGCGTCGAGGCCGCGGCCGCCGAGCGCCGCACCAGCGTGATCCTGTCCCAGCTCGGCGGCGAGCACCGCCCGCCGGCCACCTGGCTCGAGGCCACCCTGGCCCGGCCGCCGCTCGGCGTCCTGCTCGTGGCGTCCCGGCTCACCGACGCCCAGCAGGGCGTGCTGCGCAGCCGCTCCATCCCCGTCGTCGTCATCGACACCGACGGCGAGCCGCCGGCCGACGTGCCCACCGTGGGGTCAGACAACTGGAACGGCGGCCTGGCCGCGACCCGCCACCTGCTCGGGCTGGGCCACCGCCGCATCGCCGTCGTCACCGGACCCGCCGACATGCTGTGCTCCCGGGCCCGGGTCGACGGGTTCCGCAGCGCCCACGAGGAGGCGCGGGTGCCGCACGACCCGGCCCTGGTGCGCGGCGGCAACTTCTACGTCGAGGCCGGCTACCACGCCGGGCTCGACCTGCTCTCACGCCCCGACCGGCCCACCGCGATCTTCGCCGGGTCGGACATGCAGGCCCTGGGCGTGCTGCGCGCCGCCCGCGAGCTCGGCCTGGACGTGCCGCGGGACCTGTCCGTGGTGGGCTACGACGACCTGCCGCTCGCGGAGTGGACGGCTCCCGCGCTGACCACGGTGCGCCAGCCGCTGCACGACATGGGTGTGATGGCCACGCGGATGCTGCTCGACCTGGTGGACGGGCAGGCTCAGCCGGTGCGCCGGGTCAACCTCAGCACGGAGCTGGTGGTGCGAGGGTCGACGGCTCCCCCGCCCCCCTGAGCGTCGAAACGTTGCGACCCGAGAGGTGGCACCCCTGGCCGTGACGCCCTGCCGGGTCCAGGATGAGCCCATGACCACCCGCAAGCCCCTCTCCGTCCTGTTCGTGGGCGGCAGCGGCATCATCAGCCACGCCAGCGTCGCGCGCGCCGTCGCGCTCGGCCACCGCGTCACCGTGCTCAACCGCGGCCGCTCCTCGCAGCGGCCCGTGCCCGACGACGTCGAGACCCTCGTCGCCGACGCGACCGACCACGACGCCGTGGACGCCGCGCTCGCCGGCCGCGACTTCGACGTCGTCGCCCAGTTCCGCGCCTTCACGCCCGACCACGTGGCCCGGGACGCCGAGCGGTTCGCCGGCCGCACCGGCCAGTACGTGTTCATCAGCTCCGCGTCGGCCTACCAGAAGCCGCCGGCCCGGGTGCCCGTCACCGAGTCCACGCCTCTGGTCAACCCGTTCTGGCAGTACTCGCGCGACAAGATCGCGTGCGAGGACGTGCTGGTGCGGGCGCACCGCGAGCACGGCTTCCCCGTCACGGTGGTGCGGCCCTCGCACACCTACGACCGCACGCTCATCCCCACCACCGGCGGCTGGACCGACGTCGCCCGCATGCGCGCGGGCAGGCCCGTCGTCGTGCACGGCGACGGCACCTCGCAGTGGACGCTCACGCACACCGACGACTTCGCCGTCGGGTTCGTCGGGCTGCTCGGCCACCCCCTCGCCGTCGGCGACACCTTCCAGATCATGGGCACCCACGCGCCCACCTGGGACCAGGTCTACCGCTGGCTCGCTGCCGCTGCCGGTGTCGAGGAGCCCGAGCTCGTGCACGTGGCGAGCGAGACCGTCGCGCGCGTGCTGCCCGACGTCGGACCCGGCCTGCTCGGCGACAAGGCGCACTCCATGGTGTTCGACTGCTCCAAGCTCCAGGCGCTGGTGCCCGAGTTCGGCACCACCGTCACCTACGACCAGGCCGCCGTCGAGCAGGTCGCGTGGTACGACGCGCACCCGGAGGCGCAGCGGGTGGACGAGGTGCTGGACGCCGGGTTCGACCGGCTCGTGGAGCACGCCCGCTCGCTCTGACCCGCCCGCCCCGGCGGGAGCCGCCCGTAGGGTGCTGGGGTGACCGCCTCACCCCAGCACCCTCTCGTCCTGCTCGACCTCGACGGCACGCTCATGGACTCCGCGCCCGGGATCCTCGCGTCCGTCACCCACGCGTACCGCACGCTCGGCCTGCCCGTTCCCGACGCCGCCACCCTGCGCTCGTTCGTCGGCCCGCCCATCACCGAGTCCTTCCCCTCCCACGGCGTGCCCTCGGAGCAGGTGGAGGAGGCCATCAAGCTCTACCGCGCCGACTTCGCCGAGACGGGCATGTGGGACAACTCCGTGTTCGACGGCGTCCCCGCCCAGCTCGAGCGGCTGCGTGACGCCGGCTGCACCCTCGCCGTCGCCACTTCCAAGCCCGAGGTGTTCGCCCGGCCCATCACCGAGCGGTTCGGGCTCGCTCCCCTGGTCGACGCCGTCTTCGGCGCCCCGCTCGACGAGCAGGGCACCAAGGCCGACGTCATCGCCAAGGCCCTCGCCACCCTCGGGCGCACACCGGCCGACGGGCCCGCGCTCATGGTGGGCGACCGCGAGCACGACGTCGTCGGCGCCCGCGAGCACGGCATCGACTGCCTCGGCGTCACCTGGGGCTACGCCGCCCCGGGAGAGCTCGAAGAGGCCGGCGCCGTCGCGGTGCTCGACGACGTCGATCAGCTCGCCGAGCAGGTGCTGCGGCTCCTGGGCTGACCTCCCCGGCCCAGCGGTAGCGGTACAGCCGCACCCGCTGGACGGCGAACCCGCCCCGACAGCGGGCGCACGTGGCGCGCCAGGCGCGCCCGCGCTCGACCCTGGCACGACGACGGCCCCGGCCCTCCCGAAGGAGGACCGGGGCCGTGCGTGGTCCGGGCGGCCGAGGTCACCGCTGCCGAGCCGGCAGATGACCGCGCGGCTCAGCAGGGCAGGTGGCTCAGCACACCCGGTGCGTCACTCGGCGCCGGCAGCCAGCTCGCCCGTGGGCGGCAGGTCGGTGCCACCCGTGCGCGGCACGTCCGTGCCCGACGGCGCACCCACGGCGACCGGCTCGCGGTCCGCGGGCTTGGGCTCGCCACGGAACGTGAACTCGCCCAGGATGCCCTCGCCCTCGCCGTCGACCACCACGAGGTCGCCCGGCTTGAGGTCGCCGAACAGGATCTTCTCGGACAGCGTGTCCTCGATCTCCCGCTGGATCGCCCGCTTGAGCGGACGCGCACCGAGCACCGGGTCGTAGCCCTTCTCGGCCAGCAGCGTCTTGGCGGCCGGGGTCAGCTCGATCGCCATGTCCTTGTCGCGCAGGCGGCGGTCCAGCTTGGCGATCTCCAGGTCGACGATCTGGATGATCTCGTCCTGCGTGAGCTGCGGGAAGACCACCACGTCGTCGACGCGGTTGAGGAACTCGGGGCGGAAGTGCGTCTTCAGCTCCTCGTTGACCTTGGCCTTCATGCGCTCGTACGAGGTCACCAGGTCACCGCCGGCGTTGAAGCCGGTCTGGACGCCCTTGGCGATGTCCCGCGTACCGAGGTTGGTCGTCATGATGATGACGGTGTTCTTGAAGTCCACCACGCGACCCTGCGAGTCGGTGAGGCGGCCGTCCTCGAGCACCTGCAGCAGCGAGTTGAAGATGTCCGCGTGGGCCTTCTCCACCTCGTCGAACAGGACCACGGAGAACGGACGGCGCCGCACCTTCTCGGTGAGCTGCCCACCCTCGTCGTAGCCGACGTACCCGGGCGGGGAGCCGAACAGGCGCGAGACCGTGTGCTTCTCCGAGAACTCCGACATGTCGAGCTGGATGAGCGCGTCCTCGTCCCCGAAGAGGAACTCGGCCAGCGCCTTGGCCAGCTCGGTCTTGCCGACGCCCGTGGGGCCGGCGAAGATGAACGACCCACCGGGGCGCTTGGGGTCCTTGAGGCCCGCACGCGTACGGCGGATGGCCTGCGACAGCGCCTTGATCGCGGCCTCCTGGCCGACGACGCGCTTGTGCAGCTCCTCCTCCATGTGCAGCAGGCGGCTGGACTCCTCCTCGGTCAGCTTCACGACCGGGATGCCCGTGGACATGGCCAGCACCTCGGCGACCAGCTCCTCGTCCACCGTGGCGACGGTGTCGAGGTCCCCGGAGCGCCACGCCTTCTCCATGTCGGCGCGCTTGGCGGCGAGCTGCTTCTCCTTGTCGCGCAGCCCGGCAGCCTTCTCGAAGTCCTGCTCGTCGATCGCGGACTCCTTCTCCCGGCGGGCCTCGGCGATCTCCTCGTCGAGGACCTTGAGCTCGGGCGGAGCCGTCATGCGGCGGATGCGCAGGCGCGCGCCCGCCTCGTCGATCAGGTCGATCGCCTTGTCCGGCAGGTAGCGGTCGTTGATGTACCGGTCGGCCAGCGTGGCGGCCGAGACCAGCGCGCCGTCCGTGATGGAGACGCGGTGGTGCGCCTCGTACCGGTCGCGCAGGCCCTTGAGGATCTCGATGGCGTGCACCAGGGACGGCTCGGCCACCTGGATGGGCTGGAAGCGACGCTCCAGGGCCGGGTCCTTCTCGACGTACTTGCGGTACTCGTCGAGCGTGGTGGCACCGATCGTCTGCAGCTCGCCGCGGGCCAGCATCGGCTTGAGGATCGAGGCGGCGTCGATCGCTCCCTCGGCGGCACCCGCACCGACGAGGGTGTGGATCTCGTCGATGAACAGGATGATGTCGCCACGGGTGCGGATCTCCTTGAGCACCTTCTTCAGGCGCTCCTCGAAGTCACCGCGGTAGCGCGAGCCCGCCACCAGGGCACCCAGGTCCAGCGTGTAGAGCTGCTTGTCCTTGAGCGTCTCGGGCACGTCGCCGCGCACGATGTCCTGGGCCAGGCCCTCGACGACGGCCGTCTTGCCGACGCCGGGCTCGCCGATCAGCACCGGGTTGTTCTTGGTGCGGCGGGACAGCACCTGCATGACCCGCTCGATCTCCGTGGAACGCCCGATGACCGGGTCCAGCTTGCCCTCGCGGGCGGCCTGCGTCAGGTTGCGGCCGAACTGGTCGAGCACGGCCGAGCCCGAGGGCTGGCCCTCCTGCGGCCCGCCGGCGGCCACGGGCTCCTTGCCCTGGTAGCCGCTGAGCAGCTGGATGACCTGCTGGCGCACCTTGTTGAGGTCGGCGCCCATCTTGGTGAGCACCTGGGCGGCCACGCCCTCACCCTCGCGGATGAGGCCGAGGAGGATGTGCTCCGTGCCGATGTAGTTGTGACCGAGCTGCAGCGCCTCGCGCAGCGACAGCTCCAGCACCTTCTTGGCACGCGGCGTGAACGGGATGTGCCCGCTCGGGGCCTGCTGGCCCTCGCCGATGATCTCGGTGACCTGCGTGCGCACGCCGTCGAGCGAGATGCCCAGCGACTCCAGCGCCTTCGCGGCCACGCCCTCACCCTCGTGGATGAGGCCGAGGAGGATGTGCTCGGTGCCGATGTAGTTGTGGTTGAGCATCCTCGCCTCTTCCTGGGCGAGGACGACGACCCGACGGGCTCGGTCCGTGAAACGTTCGAACATGTGCTGCTCCCTCACGAGCGGCGTACCTGCGCACGCGTCGGATTCCTGCGTCTCAAGAACGACGGCGACAGCCTGACCGCTACGACTCTATGCGGTCCCAACGAGGCCAACCCCCGGGATCTGCCCGTGTTCGCCAGGGGCGTGAATCCGCACCCCCGCTCAGGACGGCGCCGCGCGCGCCGGCGCACGTCGCGGGACCGAGCGGCGCGGACGGTTGACCCGGTCCGCGCACGGATGCACGCTCGGAGCGGGTGCCGCGAGGCCCCGCCGGACCGACCGCAGGGGGACCCATGGAGGAACGGCACACCAGCGGGCACCGCCCGTGGGACGAGCTCGTCGCCCGCTTCACCCGCACGCCGGGCGTGGTGGGCGAGGTGGAGGACCCGCTCACCTGGGGCCTCGACCTGGAGGAGGAGACGGTCACGGGCGACGGCCAGGAGGACGACCCGACCTCGGGCCGGTTCCTGCGCGCCTACCGCAGCTTCGCCGGCGAGGCGCTCGAGGTGGAGACGCTGCACGCGCCCTGCCCGCCCGAGACGGTCGAGGACGTCGTGCGAGCGGCGGCCTCCGGAGCGCTGGCCGCGCCGCTGCACGCCGACCTGCGCGCCCCGGTCGAGGCGCCGTCGGACGCCCCGGACGAGGGGCCGGACACCCCCGACTTCGCCGAGGCGTACCAGGACTACCGCAGCGCGATGCGCGCCATCGTCGAGACCGTCGACGAGGTGCCGCTGACCGAGGGAACGTTCGTCGTGGACGCCGCGCCAGTGCCGTGCGTGCGCGTCCAGGCGCGCGGCGTGGTGGCGCTCTACGCCGAGGTCAGCGGCCGGGCGCTGGTGGTGACCGGCCCCGCCGACCTGGTGGACCGCGCCGGCGTCGTCATGCGGCCGGTGCGCAGCATCCTGCAGGGCGAGGGCCCGCGCGACTGAGGCCCCGCGCCCCGGGGCAGCGCCGTGCGGACGGCCGTGCGGACGGCGCTGCGCGCGGGGCCCTCGGGCCGGGCACGCGGGGCAGCCGCACCGGACGTGCGATCTGGCCGCGACATTCGCCCCACAGGGTGCGCGCGTGCACCTATGCTGCGCAGAGAGCGCCCTGGCGGGCGGTCGACGACGACGGGGAGGACTCGGCGATGCGTGGCGTCGTGGTGGGTGTGAGCGGGTCGGCGGAGGCAGAGGCCGCCCTGGACTGGGCCCTGACGGAGGCGGCGTCCCGGCAGGTCCCCCTGACCGCGGTGCTCGCATGGACCGGCCCCCGGGGTGTGCAGCCCAGCGAGTACCAGGACGAGCTCGAGCGCCGGCGGGAAGACCTGCTCGGGCTGCTCGACGCCTCGTGCCGCCGCACCTCCCTGGGTCTGGACGTCAGCGCCCAGGTGGTGGAGGGCGACCCGACGGACGCTCTCCTGAACGCGGGCGAGGACGCCGACCTGCTGGTGCTCGGCCGCCGGCGGCGCGGCCGTCTGGGCCGGCTCGTGCTGGGCTCCGTGTCGTCCGAGGTGGTGGAGCGCGCCGAGGTGCCCGTGACCGTGGTGCGGGTCGACGCCGGTGCCGGGGACGACGACGGGCAGGGTGGCACCGACCCTGGGTCCCCCCAGGAGGGCCCGGCCCGTGTCGTCGTCGGCGTCGACACCTCCGGCCCCTCCGTGCTGGCGCTGCAGCACGCGGCCGAGGTCGCCGCCCGCACCGGGGCGGTGCTCGACGCCGTCTTCGCCTGGCAGATCACCACGCTCGCGCCGCTGCCCGGCTCGTGGGGCTACGCGCCGCCGCTCGACGAGTACGAGGCGTTCGCCGCCGAGCGGCTCGACGAGGTCATCGCCGAGGCCGGCGTCGATCTGCCGGAGGACCGCCTGGTGCGCAACGTGGTGCACCGCTCCCCCGCCACCGCGCTGATCGAGGCGTCGGCGGGCGCCGAGCGCGTCGTCGTGGGCGCCCGCGGGCTGGGCGGGTTCGACCGGCTGCTGCTCGGGTCGGTGAGCCGGCAGGTGCTCGAGTACGCCTCCGCCCCCGTGACCGTCGTCCGCTGACCCGGCGCGCCGACAGCCCGGCGCGCCGCGCCCGACGCCCGGTACCGCCGGGCCGCAGACCCGTCGCGACGCCGGGCCTCAGCGACCGACGACGACGGCGCCCAGCGCCTCCGCCAGCACCACGGCCTGGTCCGCGTCCACCACCGCCCCCGTCAAGCGTGCCCGCAGCGGGTCCAGCGAGCTCAGGTCGCTGCCTCGCAGGTCGGCACCCCGCAGGTCCGCGTCGGTGAGGTCGCTGCCCGACAGGTCGAGCCCGCGCAGCAGCGCCCCCTCCGCCTTGACTCCGGCGAGGTCGGCCTCGCGGAGGCGGGCGCCCTCCACCCGTACGCGTTCGAGGGACGCCCGGTGCAGGTTGACGAACGACCAGTTGCCGCCCTCGACGTGCAGCAGCCCGAACGTGCAGTCGTCGAACCGGGAGCCGACGAGCTTGGCACGCTCGAACCGGGCGTCGAAGAAGCTGCAGCGCCGGAACGTGCAGCCGGTGAACGCGCTGTCCGTCCAGCGGGAGGCGTTGAACCGCACACCGGAGAACACGCAGTCCGTGAAGACGGCGCCGGTGGCGGTGGTCTCGGTGAGGTCGACGTCGGTGAACCGCACCCCCGTGTGCTCGACGCCGGAGAGGTCCTGCCCCCACCAGTCCTCGCCGTGCACCGCCTCGCCCGGTTCCGTGCGGCGGGTCGCCCCGCCGCCCAGCTGCGGCCCGGAGGGCGTCACGCGGCGGCCAGGCGCGAGGGGACGACGCCGGTGGCGACGCCCGCGAGCGTCAGCGCCACGGCGTCCTCCACGATCGCTGCCGGCCAGTCGGGCAGGCCGCGCGAGGCGGACAGACGGCGCCAGCCGTACCCCGCCCACGTCATGGCCGTGGCCCCCAGCACGCCTGCCAGCACCGCCGGCACGGATCGTTCGAGCTGGGCGGCGCCCACACCCCCCGCGACCGCACGCACCAGGGTGCCCCCTCTCGCCACGCGCGACGGCGTCACCGGCAGCTTGTCGCCCACCAGCTCGCCGGCGATCCCGGCCGCCGCAGCCGTCCGCGCCGCCGCGGCCACGCGCGGCGAGCCCGGTGGGCGGACGACGCCGGCGGCCGTCGGCCCCAGGAGCGCGAGCGTGGAGCGCGAGCCCCCGGCCAGCCCGAGGAGCAGGCTGCGGAGGATGACGGGCGGGACGGCGTCGGGCATGCCTCCAGTGTGGGCACCGGCACCGACACCCGCGATCGGGCCGCCCCCGGGGCCTGGCCCGCCGTCGTCCGCACGATCGCCTCTCCCGGCACGGCAGACTGTGCCCATGCCGCAGCCTGCCGGACTGATCCTGACGCCCGGGGCGGGCGCGAGCCGCGACCACCACACCCTGGTCGCCGTCGAGCGCGCCGTCGCCCCGCTGCCCACCGAGCGGCTCGACTTCCCTTACCGGATCGCCGGCAAGCGGATGCCGGACCGCCCGCCGGTCGCCGTCGCGCACCTGCGCGAGGAGGCCGCGCGCTTCGCCGCGGCCCTCGGCACGAGCACGGACCGCCTGCTCCTGGGCGGGCGGTCGTACGGCGGCCGGATGTGCTCGATGGCGGTGGCCGAGGGCCTGCCCGCCGCCGGGCTGGTGCTGCTCAGCTACCCGCTGCACCCGCCCGGCAAGCCCGACCGGCTGCGCGTCGAGCACCTGCCCGCGATCGACGTGCCGGTGCTGCTCGTCTCGGGCGACCGCGACCCGTTCGGCACCCCTGACGAGCTGGCGGAGCACGCCGCCGCGATCCGCGGGCCCGTGACGCTGGTGACCCTCCCGGGCGCGCACGACGTCAAGGGGAAGGACGCCGAGGTCGCGGCCGCCGTCGCCGGCTGGGTCGCCACGCTGTGAGCGAGCGGTGTGAGCCAGCGGTGTGAGCGGCAGCCGTGAGCGGTGTCATGACGAGCGCGCCGGACGTCCCGCGCTCGTCCTGGCACGAGAGGGGTCAGCGCCCGCCCGCGGGCTCCGCCGGGTACTCGGGCGGCGTCTTGCCCATCTCGAGCGCGATCTCCTCGCGCCCCGCCAGGATCTCGGACCGCTCCTCGTCGCGCTGGCGCAGCGCGTCGGCCTGCAGCTCGGGCGACAGGTGGTCCCAGTACAGGGTGCCGTCCAGGTGCTGTGCCTCGTGGATGAAGCAGCGCGCCAGGTAGCCGGTGGCCTCGAGCTGTACCGGGCCACCGTGCTGGTCGACCCCGCGGATCGTCGCCGCGCCCGGGCGCTCCAGCGGCGCGTACGCTCCCGGCACCGACAGGCAGCCCTCGTCCTCCGTCTCCGGCTCGGCGTCCGGGTCGGTCTCGAGCACCGGGTTGACCACGTGGCCCACGTGCCGGTCGCCCTCCTCGTCCGTCAGGTCGTAGACGAAGACCCTCAGGTCCACCCCCACCTGCGGCGCAGCCAGCCCCACGCCCTCGGCCACGTCCATCGTGGTGAACATGTCGTCGATCAGCCGCGCCAGCTCCGGCGTCGAGAACTCGGTCACCGGTCGCGCCGGCGTGTGCAGCACCGGCTCGCCGATCTCCGTGATGCGCAGCGCCCGGCCCCGCTCGGACTCGGGCGCCAGCGCGGGGTAGGCGTCCACGGGCTCACCGAGCAGGTACGTGACGGGCCGGCGTCGGCCGAAGGTCCAAGCCATGCCCCGAGCGTATCCGGGGCTGTGAGGGCCGGCCGCCCCCCGGCCCCGGCCAGGCCCGAGCGCGCGAGCACCACCCGCCCGCGCCACGGTGGACGCATGGCGAAGAGGGCGGCGGGCACGACGACGGCCGGGAGGACGGCAGGCAGGGCGGCCGGCGGGGCGGCCGGCAGAGCGGCGCGCCCCGGCGCGCAGCAGTGGGTGCCCGACGGCGGCGACGTCGCCGCGCTGCGGCAGGCGGCGCACGCGTGCCGTGGCTGCGAGCTGTGGGCCGACGCCACGCAGGTCGTGTTCTCCGAGGGGCCCGGCGACGCCCGGCTCATGCTCGTGGGCGAGCAGCCCGGCGACCACGAGGACCGCGAGGGCGAACCCTTCGTCGGCCCCGCCGGACGGGTGCTCGCCGATGCCCTCGCCGCGGCCGGCGTCGACCCCGAGACGGTCTACGTCACCAACGCCGTCAAGCACTTCCGGTTCGAGCAGCGCGGCAAGCGTCGGCTGCACAAGACGCCCGACGTCGCGCACGTCCGTGCGTGCAGCCCCTGGCTGCGGGCAGAGCGGGCCGCGGTGCGGCCCCACGTCGTCGTCGCCCTCGGCGCCACGGCCGCGCGCGCCGTGCTCGGCCGCCCCGTGCGCGTGGGCGCCGAGCGCGGGCAGGTGCTCGACAGCGAGGGCTCCGCCGTCGTCGTGACCACCCACCCCTCGGCCCTGCTGAGGCTGCGCGGCCGTGACGGCTGGGACGAGGCGTTCGACGCCCTCGTGGCCGACCTGCGCACGGCCCGGGCCGCCGCCGGCGAGTGACGCCCTTCCCCGGGTCATCCCCCGCTCGCTACCCTGCCGCGCATGCCCCCACGCACCGCGCAGCACAAGACGCTGACCAAGCGTCTCGAGGACACCATGACGTTCCTTGAACGCCACGGCGAGTTCCACTGGGTCCAGTGGCTGCGGCTCACCACCCAGCACCTCGACGACGGCGAGGCCCGCGCGGGGGCGCAGGTGCTGCGGGCGTTCGCCGCCCCCGGGTCGTTCGACGACCTCGTCATCTCCGCCGACGGCGGGCACGACGTCTCCCCGGGCGACGAGGCTCGGGCCAACCGCCGGCTCGCCGAGCTGCGGGACGCCGTGCGGGAGGAGGCGGCGCGCCTCTCGCGCCGGCCGCGGCACGTCTGACGGCCCCGAGAGTCGGCGGGGCACAGCGACGGCCGTCCAGGGAAGGACCCCGCGGCGGGCCAGCGGCTCAGCGGCCGCCCGACCCGCCGAACCCGAACGGGATCGGGATGCCACCGCAGCAGCAGACGCCGCGCACCTCCGCCAGGGCCAGCACGTGAGCCGCCTGGTAGCAGGCCCAGAACCGCACCGCCGCGGGCAGCACGCTGCGCACCAGGCCCCGGCGGGCCACGAGATCGCGCACGGCACCCGAGCACCCGGCGCCGCCGTGCAGCACCCCGTGCGCGCAGCGCCACCCCTTCCGCGGCGAGATGCGCCGCTGGTACGTCGCGATCGCTCGGTCGACCATCGTGGCTGCTGGGCTCATGCGGGCACCGTACGGACGACACCGGGCACTCGCCCGTGGGCACCCGTCCGCCGAGCGGCGCGGGCGCGCGGGCTGGCGTGCCGTCGGTGCCGCCCCCTGCGGCACCAGCAGGACGAGCGCGGGCACGCCGCGGGGCGGGACGCGTGCCGTCGCCGCGCCCCGCCCCGCCTCCTGTGCCGGACTGCTGCGCGTCAGCCCGACGTGCAGCTCGCCGTAGGCAACGTGCTGTTCCCGTTCTTGTAGACGGTGATGCCGAAGCTGTTGCCCGACCCGTTCGGTGTGGCGGTCAGGGTGCCGGTGCTGCCCGTCACGTTCGCGTTCCAGCTGTTCTGCAGGCTCTGGCCGCCCTGCAGCCGGATCGTGGTGCGCCAGCTGTTGGTGCCGCTCACCGAGAAGCTGACGTTGAAGCGGTCGCTCCACTCCTCGCCACGGGTCACGTTCACGGTGCAGGCCGCGCCACCACCGCCGCCGCCACCGCCACCGCCTCCGCCGGAGGCCGTGCCGACAGTGACGTTCGAGCTGCCGCTGCTCTGGTACCCCTCCGTGGCCATGATCTGGTAGTCGTGGCTGCCCAGGCGCATGCCGTGGGACGCCCACGCGTCGAAGTGGTTGCCGGTGGTGATGGTGCCGCTGGTGCGCTTCTGCTGCCGCACGCTCCAGTACTGGTCGAACGTGCGGGTGCCCTCGATGGACGGTGCGTTGGTACGGGTCGTCTTGTAGATGTCGTAGGTGCCGCCGTCGCTGTTGACGGTGCCCATGAACTGACCGGTCGGGCGGTACGTGCCCCAGCTCTCCACGATGTAGTACTCGACCAGCGGGTTGCGGGTCCAGCCGTAGAGGGTGAGGTAGGCGTTGCCGGACGGGTTGAACGAGGCGGTGTACTGCACGCTGCGCCGCGCGCCGGTGCTCCAGCCCTTGCCGGCCACGAAGTTACCGGTGTTCCTCCACTGCGTGGAGTAGTTGCCGCCCGAGCCGAGGTCCATGGACACGGTGCCCGGCGCGTCCGTCCAGAACGAGTAGAAGTACCCGCCGTGGTTTCCGGTCTGGTTGGTGTCGATGGCGCTGGCCGGCGCCGCGGTGCCCACGGTCATCCCGACGACGGCGGCCAGGGCGACGAGCGCTCCCCTGACCGTCCGGCGCCACGTGCGCTCTGCTGTGGTAAACGATTTCGACATTGCTGCACTCCCTCGTGCGATGCACTCGAACATTGCCACTGCTTCGTCGGACGCTGCCCTGGGATGCGACGGTGCACCCGAGCCCGGCGCCCGTACCCGCCGATCTCTCGGCGCGCGGGACGGCTCCGCAGCGTCAGTGTCCGGCTACCTCGGACCGAAAGGCAACACCGCTGAACTAATTGACGCATTCGCGTCACGGAGTCGCTCTCCGCCCATGCCGGGAGCGCCCTTCAGACGCCGGCAGGGTGCGCTGCTGCCCCCAGGCGCCCCTCCAGCACGGCACACGCCTCGCGGAGCGGTGCGGGCCCCTCGACGGCGAACGGCGCGTCGAACCGCAGCACCTGGGCGAGCACCCCGGTCCAGGACCAGGACCCGACCGTCAAGCGGCAGGATCGTTCGCCCAGCACCTCCAGCTCCCCCTCACCGGCCCAGGGGGCCACCTCGCTCGCGGGGAGCTCGAGGACGACCACCCCCACGCACGGCCAACGGTCCTCGACGTCCGACCCCTTCGACCGTGCCGCGAGGAAGGTGCGGGCGTCGGGCGCGGGCAGCGGTCTGGGGGCGAACCGGGCACCCGCCGGCGTCCGCGGCCACATCCGGTCCAGCCGGAAGATCCGCCAGTCGGCCTGCTCGAGGTCCCAGGCCACGAGGTACCAGCGCCCGTGCTGGGTGAGGACGGCGTGCGGCTCGACGTGCCGCGGCGTCGCGTCCTGGTCCCGGTAGGCGAACCGCAGGGTGCGCCCGTCCCGCACGGCGACGCTGACCGCCTCGAGCACCGCCGGGTCGACCCGCTCGACGGGCTCGGCCCCGGCGAACCGGATCGCATCGACCCGGTGCCGCAGCCGTGACGGCATCACCTGGCGCACGGTGGCCAGCGCCCGGGCCGCCGCGTCATCGACGTCGACACCGCTCGACGGGACGCTCTGGAGCGCGACGGCGATCGCGACGGCCTGCTCGTCGTCGAACAGCAGCGGGGGCAGCTCGGCACCCGGGGCGAGCCGGTAGCCGCCGTCGGGCCCCTTGGCGGCTCGTACCTGGTACCCGAGCTCGCGCAGCCGGTCGACGTCGCGGCGCACCGTCCGCGAGCTCACCCCGAGCCGCTCGGCGAGCACCTCCCCCGGCCAGTCACGGCGCGCCTGCAGGAGGGACAGCAGCGCGAGCAACCGGGACGACCCTGTGGACATGTCCCCAGTGTGCTGCAGGTAGCGGACACTCTCCGTCCTCTACCCCTGTCACGGTGGTCTCAGACGGCACACCCGCCGCCGCACCCTCGACAGGACCCTCGACAGAAGGACGCACCGTGAGCATCACGACCACCACCCACCTCAACTTCCGCGGCACTGCACGCCAGGCGCTCGAGCTCTACCAGAGCGTCTTCGGCGGCCACCTCGCCCTCACCACCTACGGCGACCTCGGCATGCCGCAGGACGCCCCGGGGGCCGACAAGGTCGTCTTCGGCCAGCTCGACGGCCCGGACGGCTTCCGCCTCATGGCCTACGACATCCCCGGCCAGGACGGCGGCCACACCCCCCAGAGCGCCGGCTCGACCCACCGCGAGAACGGCATGACCATCACGGACCGCCCGTTCTTCCAGTCCGTGCGCGGCCAGTCCCTCGACGAGGTCAGCGCCTGCTGGGACAAGCTCGCCGAGGGCGCCACCGTCATCGAGCCGCTCGCCGCGTCGCCGTGGAGCCCCGGCTTCGGCATGCTCACCGACCGGTTCGGCGTCACCTGGGTGCTCGACGTGCAGCCGCCCGCCGCCGGCTGAGCCGAGCACACCGCACGGCGCGCGAGAGACCGCGCCACGCACGAAGAAGCCCGGGATCCACGAGGATCCCGGGCTTCTTCTGTCGGAGCCGCCTGTGGGAATCGAACCCACGACCTATTCATTACGAGTGAATCGCTCTGCCGACTGAGCTAAGGCGGCGTGCTGCACCGTCTCCGTGCGGATCGGCGAGCGCGCCTACAGTACCCGACGCGCCGCCCTCGCTCCAAAGCGGGCAGCCAGGCCGCTGCTGTGCCGTGTGCCACCATGCTGGCGTGCTCCCTGAGACGCCCCTCCCGGCCGATGCCGAGGCCCGCGCCGGGACCCGCACCACGGCCCGTGCGGAGGCCCCCGGCGAGAGGTCGCCGTCCCTGACCCGCCGCAGCCGCCTGGAGCGCTGGGAGTCGCTGACCGAGTGGCCCATGGCCGCGCTCGCGATGCTGTTCCTGGTGGCGTACGCGGTACCGATCGCGTGGCCCGGCGTCTCGCAGCCGGTCCGTGCGCTGTGCACGGTGGTCATGACGGCCACGTGGGTGACGTTCGCGCTCGAGTACGCGGTGTGCATCACGCTCGCCCCGGCCCGCTGGGCGTACGTGCGGCGCAACCTGCTCACGCTGGGGGCCATCGTGCTGCCGGTGCTGCGCCCCCTGCGGCTGCTGCGGCTCGTGGCGCTGGTGACGATCCTCAACCGGGTGGGCGCCAGCTCGCTGCGCGGACGCGTGGTCACCTACGTGGTCGGCGGCACGGCCCTGCTGGTCGTGTGCGGCGGTCTGGCGATCACGGACGCCGAGCGAGGCCGGCCCGGCGCCAACATCGCCCACCTGGGTGACGGCCTGTGGTGGGCGCTGACCACCATGACCACGGTGGGGTACGGGGACCGCTACCCGGTCACGGACGTGGGCCGCGTGGTGGCCACCGCCCTCATGGTCGCGGGGATCGCGCTGCTCGGTGTGGTCACCGCGACGCTGGCCTCCTGGCTGGTGGAGAGCGTCGCGGCCGAGCAGGAGGCGCGCGAGGCGGCCACCCCGGCGACGTCGGCCGAGGTGGCCGCGCTGCGCGCCGAGGTGGTGCGGCTGCGCGAGGCGCTGGAGCGTGAGGCCGCGGAGCGTGGCGCCCCGGTACCCTCGACGCCGCCGGGCCCGGCCGCTCCCCCGGCGGCCGACTGAGCCGACGGGCTCAGCACTCGGTGCCGTCGCGCGGCACCTGCCCGTCCACGAGGTAGGCGTCGACGGCGTCCATGACGCACGCGTTGGAGCGCCCGTAGGCGGTGTGCCCCTCGCCGTCGTAGGTGAGCAGCACGCCGGACTCGAGGGTGTCGGCCAGCGCCTGCGACCACACGTACGGCGTGGCCGGGTCCTGCGTGGTGCCGATGACCACGATGGGAGGAGCCCCCGCGGCGTGCAGGTCGCCCTCCTGCTCGACCACCGGGTACGGCCAGTCGGCGCAGGACATGCCGGAGAAGGCGAAGAACCGGCCCACCGTGGGGGCGGCCTCCTCGATGCGCTCGGCGTCGGCCCGCATCTGCGCCACGTCGGTGGTGCCGCGCGAGTCGAGGCAGCCCACCGCCCGGAACGCCTCGGCCGAGTTGCTCGAGAACGAGCCGTCGGCCTCGCGGTCGTTGTAGTAGTCCGCGAGGTACAGCAGCACGTCACCGTTGCCGTCGGTGATCACCCCGTTGAGCGCCTGGGTCAGCAGGCCCCAGCTGCCCTGGTCGTAGAGGGTGACGGCGATGCCGTAGAAGGCGAGCGTCTGGGTCACCACGCGCCCGCTCGACGTCGGGTACGGGTTGTCCAGGGCGCGGTCGAGGATCTCGCGCACCTGCTTCATGCCGGAGTCGACGTCGCCGCTCAGCGGGCACGTGCTGGAGCCCTGGCAGTCGGTCACGTAGTTGCGCAGCGCCTGCTCGAACCCGACGGCCTGGCCGGCGGAGACGCCGTCGGCGTCGAGCGTGATGTCGACCGCGCCGTCGAGCACCATGGGGCCGACCCGCTCGGGGAAGAGGCCCGCGTAGGCGGCACCGAGCTGGGTGCCGTAGGAGAAGCCGAGGTAGCTGAGCTTCTCGTCCCCGAGGGCGGCGCGCAGCATGTCCATGTCCTTGGCCGCGGACTGGGTGTCCACGTTGCCGAGCAGCTCGCCGGTGTTCTCGGCGCACGCCTGGCCCCAGGCGGCATACTCCTGGGCCATGGCGGCCAGGCCCGCGTCGTCGTCGTCGAAGTCCTTGGCGAGCGACTCGTCCTTGCGGGCGTCGTCGAAGCACCGCACCGGGGTGGACTCGCCGACGCCGCGGGGGTCGAACCCGACCACGTCGTAGGCGGCGCGCACCTTGCTGCCGAAGGTGCCCCACGCGCCGGTGACGAACTCGATGCCCGAGCCGCCGGGGCCGCCCGGGTTGATGAGCAGCGAGCCCTTGCTCTCGCCCGTGGCGGGGTGGCGCTTGACCGCCAGCTCGATGCTGCCGGCGTCGGCGTCGTGCCACGACAGCGGCGCCTCGACGGTGGCGCACTCGAACCCGCCGCCGCAGTCCGACCACTCGATCTGCTGGGAGTAGAACCGCTCGAACCCCTCGGGTGCGCCGCCGGCGGTGGCGCTGCCCGTCGCGTCGTCGAGCGGTGTGCGGTCCTTGCCGGGCACCGAGCAGCCGGCGAGGAGCACGGCGAGCACGGTCAGCAGGCTGACGGTGGAGACGAGGGTTCGCGGAGAGGCGGACGGCAGGCTCACGCGGCCAACCTACCTGCCCCGGCCGCACCGCCCCTGACCGTGGTGTGAACGGTCGGTGGAGCGGTGGGGCTCACTCGGCCTGGACCCACGCCACGGGGCCGGTCTCGCCGGGCGCCGGGCGCGGCGCCACCTCGACGCTGCCCTTGTCCCCCAGGTGCACCGTGACGGGTTCGCCGCCGTCAGCGCCCTCGGGCACCGCGACGACGCTCGTGGTGGGCGCCCAGTCCATCGTGCACATGCCCGGGTCGGGCGGCAGCACCTGCACCGTCAGGGCGGTGGCGTCGCCCGTGGCCCGCGGCTCGGTCAGCGCGGGGCACGAGCTGGAGCCGTAGGTGACCACGTACAGCAAGCCGTCCTCAGCCGTCCACGCCGCGCCGGCAGGCGACTCGGCGGAGCCTTCGACGCCCGCGGGCAGGCCCCGCCCGGCGGCGCCCGCCTCGAGCGGCATGCCCTCGGCCAGCGGGAGCTGCCCGGTCGGCGCGGGCGTGGCCTCGCCGGTGGGGGCCGCGGGGTCGGGAGCGGCCTCGACGCCGTCGTCGGCCGCGGCACCGCCGGCTCCTGACGGCGTGGCGCACGCCGTCAGGACGGCGACCACGGCGACGGCGGCGCCGAGCAGCAGCGGCAGCAAGGACGGGCGGGACAGGGGGTGCGTGCGGGCTGTGCGGTGCATCGGTGCCTCCTCGGGTCGACGTCGGGCGGCCGGCGTCAGCCGCCGCCGACGGCGCGGGCGCGCCGCCACGAGGTACGTGCCGTCCACGCTAGCGGTGACGGCCCTCGTACGGTTCCTGTGGCGGGAGCCGCAGATCTTTCACCGCGGGCGCCCACGCGGGGCTCATCCCTGGGGCCGCAGCGCCACCGCCATCGCCTCCAGCGCCAGGAGCGGGGCCACGTTGCCGGCCAGCCGCTCGCGCGCGAGCCCGATCGCGTCCATGCGCCGCACCGTCTGCTCGGGCGTGGAGTCGGCGGCCAGGGCGCGCACGATCGCCGCGTCGCCCGCGTTGACCAGGTCGACGTCGGCACCGAGCTGCACCACGAGCACGTCCCGGTACAGCGAGAGCAGGTCGAGCATGGCCCGGTCGAGCACGTCACGCTGACGGCGGGTGGCACGGCGCTTCTGGTCGTCCTCGAGCTGCTTGAGCTGGGAGCGCAGCCGGGGCGGCAGCGTCTCGCCGTCCCCTGCTCCCAGGGCGCGGAGCAGCTCGGCCTTCTCGGCGGCGTCACGCTCCTCCGTCGCCGCCTTGGCCTCGGCCTTGGACACCTCGACGAGCTCGTTGGCGGCCAGCACGGCGTCCCCCACGCCCCGGATGCGCCGGGCGACGTCGAGCACCGCGGTGCGCCGTCGTCGCGCCTCGGGGTCGCGGGCCAGGCGCCGGGCGAGGCCCACGTGGGACTGCGCGGCGCGCGCCGCCGTCAGCGCCACCTGCGGGTCCACGCCGTCGCGCCGCACCACCAGGTCCGCCACGGCCTCGGCCGGCGGCACGCGCAGCACCACCGCGCGGCAGCGGGAGCGGATCGTGGGCAGCACGTCCTGGACGCTCGGCGCGCACAGCACCCACACGGTGTGCGGCGGCGGCTCCTCGATCGCCTTGAGCAGCACGTTCGTGGTGCGCTCGGCCATGCGGTCCGCGTCCTCCACCACGATGACGCGGTAGCGCCCCAGGGAGGGGGTGCGGGCGGCGGTGCCGATGAGGTCACGCACCTCGTCGATGGTGATGACCACCTTGTCGGTGGCCACCACGGTGAGGTCCGGGTGGGTCCCGGCAAGCGTGGTGGTGCACTGGTGGCACCGCCCGCACCCGCCCGTGACGCCGTCCGTACCGGTGCACTGCAGCGCCGCGGCGAAGGCGCGGGCGGCGACCGACCGGCCGGACCCGGGCGGGCCGGTCACCAGCCAGGCGTGCGTCATCGCGGTGGGATCGGTCGCGGCCCGCTGGAGCAGCTCGACGGCGTGCTCCTGCCCGACGACGTCGTCCCAGACGCTCATACGTCCTCCGCCACCCCGGCGGCGACGTCGCTGTCCGTGGCCTCCTCGACCACCGGCGTCAGGTCCAGGCGGGCGGCGAGGTCGACCCGGATCTGCGCCTGGACGTCTTCCACCGTCCCTGCGGCGTCGATCACCACCCAGCGCCCCGGCTCCGCGGCGGCGCGGCGCAGGTACGCCTCGCGGGTGCGGCGGTGGAAGTCCTCGCCGGCGCGCTCCAGGCGGTCGGGCTCTCCCGTGAGCCGGGCGGCCGACGTCGCGGAGTCGACGTCGAGCAGCACCGTGACGTCGGGCATCAGCCCCTCGACGGCCCAGCGGGAGATGCTCTCCACCTCGTCCTCGCCCAGCTCGCGGCCGCCCGCCTGGTAGGCCACGGAGGAGTCGATGTAGCGGTCGGTGATGACGACGGCGCCACGCTCCAGCGCCGGGCGCACCAGGCTCGCCACGTGGTGGGCGCGGTCGGCGGCGTACAGCAGCGCCTCCGTGCGGGGGTCCATGTCGTCGCCGTGGAGGACGGCGCGGCGCAGCTCGGCGCCCAGCGGCGTGCCGCCCGGCTCGCGCGTCACCACCACCTCGCGGCCCGTCACCTCGCCGATCCACTCGGCGAGCAGCCGCGCCTGCGTCGTCTTGCCGCCGCCGTCGCCGCCCTCGAAGGAGACGAAGTACCCGGGTGCTGTCACGGGGAAACCCTAACCGCGCCCGGGGACGGCGCGGGCGGCGCCCGCCGCTGGGCGAACGAGGTGTGGTCGGGCCACACTGGGTGGGTCTTGCCCGCTCGACGACCCACCGTGGAGGCACACATGTCCGACCCGACCAGCGTGGTCACCCCGCTCAGCGAGGACGAGGCCTGGGAGCTGCTCGGCCTCCAGCCCATGGGCCGCCTGGCCACGGCCGTCGCCGGGGAGCCCGAGATCTTCCCCGTCAACCACGCCGTGGCCGGCCGGCGCGTCTACGTGCGCACCTCGCCCGGCAGCAAGCTCGCCGAGATCGCGATCAACGGCAACGTCGCCTTCGAGGTGGACCAGATGAGCGCCGACCTCGCCTACAGCGTGGTCGTCAAGGGCACCGCGGAGATCCTGGAGAAGGACGCGGACCTGACCGAGGCCGAGGCCACCGGCCTGATCACCTACGACGACCTGCCCAAGAACGTGTGGCTGCGCATCACGCCGCGCGAGATCTCCGGGCGGCGATTCGCCCGCTGAGCGGCCGCGCGCGACCGGGCCGGCACCGGCCGCGCGCCGCTCACGCGGCGAGCGCCACCCGGGCCCGCCGCAGCTCCAGCACGAGCGCCCCCGCCACGAAGTAGTCGCGGTCGTCCTCCTCGCGGGCGTGGCGCACGCCGTCGCGCAGCGCGGTGATCGCCGCCGCCAGGTGGTCCAGGGCCTCCTTGGCCTCCTCGCGCTCCGCCGGGTCCTGCGCCTCGAGCCGCAGCCGGTGCGCCCGCAGGGCGTCCGCGAGGGTGTGCAGCGCCTCCGCGGCCAGCGGCCGCAGGCGGCGCCCGAGAGCCAGGTCCGGCAGGTCGCTGCGCTCCCAGTCGGCCATGAGGCGCGTGGTGTCGTCGACGACGTCGGCCACGGTGCGCAGCGCCTCGGCCCTGCGGGTCTGCGCCTGCGCCCAGTCCCGGTAGCGGCGCACGCGCCGGTTGGCGCGCACGGCCTCGCGGCTGCGCTCGACGGCGGTCTCGGCCTCGGCGAGCGTGGGCCCGATGGCCCGACGGCGCTGCGTCCAGCCGTCCTCGTCCGGCGGCTCCTGGCGGTCGAGGCCGTCGGCGAGCGCCTCCAGCTGGTCGACGAGGGTGTCGCGCAGCCGGTCGAGCATCACCTCCGACGGCGTGAGCGGCAGCGAGGGGAACAGCAGGTTGACCGCGACGCCGATGGTGGCGCCCACGACGACCAGGCCGGCGTACGCCCCCACGAACACCTCCGGGTCGGCGGACCCGAGGATGAGCACGAAGAGGGCGGAGGTGGCGGTCCAGCCGCCCATCTCCCCCAGGCGGCGCCAGCCGCTGACCACCAGGGCGATGCCGGTGGCGAGGGCGATCGCGGCGGCCCCGGGGTCGAGCACCGCGTCGACGGCGCGGGCGATGAGGGCCCCGAGCAGGATGGCCGCGGTGGCCTGCAGCGACGTCCGGGCCGAGCGGGCGAGCGTCCCGGTGGCGGCCACGACCGCACCGAGGGGCGCGTAGTAGGGGTAGTCGGAGAAGGGTGCGGGCACCAGGTGGCCCACGAACCAGGCGATCGCGGCGGCCACGGCACCCTTGACCGCCGTCGACCAGGAGGGGTGCAGCACCCACAGGCGGTGCGCCCCCTGGGCGAGGACCCCGGCCCGCGAGCGCCGCGCCCGGTCGACGACCTGGGGGATCCGCTCGTGCACGGACCTCACCGTACGAGCCGCGCCGCCGCCGCGCAGGCCGGTGGCCCCGACCGCCGGGCGCGACGGCACCCTGCGCACGGGCACGGGCACGGGCCGGCGCCAGGCACGTCCCCGCCGGCGGGGCACGCCGCCGGCACGGCACGTGGGGCGCCGGGCGGGCGCCGTCGTGCGCTCACTCCCCCGGGTAGACGACCCCGACCTGCGAGCGGGCCTCGTCGAGGAGGGACATGACCTCGAGGGTGTCGCGCCAGGTGTGGCGGGGGCTCTCGACGGCCCCGGCGGCGATCAGGCGGGCGACCTCGGCGGCCTCGTACGCCTTGCCCTCGCCGCGCGGGCTCTCGTACGTCCACCGGGTGCCGTCGGCGCGGGTGACGGTGAAGTCGGTCGGCGTGAAGAAGCCCTGCGCCAGCTCGATGCGCCCCTGGGTGCCGATGATGGTGGCGGCCTGGGGGCCGGCGGCGCGCGAGGAGGTGTGGAGCACGGCCTGCTGCCCCTCGGCCCACTCGAGGAGCATCCCCACGTGGTCGTCGACACCGGTGGGGGCGAGCGAGCCGCGCACGGTGACGTACTCGGGCATGCCGAGCAGGTCGTGGGCGAACGCGAGGGGGTAGACGCCCAGGTCGAGGAGGGCGCCGCCGGCGAGCCCGGGGGCGAAGAGGCGGTGCTCGGGGTCGTAGGGGAAGGCGACGTCGAACTCTGCCTGGACGGTCCTGACCTGGCCGATCTCGCCGCGCGCGATCACGGCGCGCAGGGCGGCGACGTGCGGCAGGAACCGGGTCCACATGGCTTCCATGCAGAACACGCCGGCCTCGCGGGCGGCGTCGAGCAGCAGCTCGGACTCGGCGACGGAGCGGGTCAGGGGCTTCTCGACGAGCACGTGCTTGCCGGCGCCGACGGCCAGGAGGGCGTGCTCGAGGTGGTGGGAGTGCGGGGTGGCCACGTAGACGACGTCGACGTCGTCGTCGGTGACGAGCTCCTCGTAGGAGCCGTGGGCGCGGGCGCCGGGGGCGTGCGCGGCGGTGAACGCCTCGGCCTTGGCGGCCTGCCGGGAGCCGACGGCGGTGATGCTGCCGCGGGTGCGCGAGCGGACGCCGTCGGCGAAGGAGGCGGCGATGCTGCCGGCGCCGAGCACGCCCCAGCGCACGGGCGGCGCGTCCATGAGGTCGGGCACGGTGCCGAGCAGGTCGGCGGCGGTCAGGCGCGGTGCGTAGGCCGCGGGGTCGGCGAGATCTGCCGCGAGCCCTGCGGGAAGGCCGGCGGGGAGGTCTGCGGCGGTGACGGCGTCGTCGGACATACCCGCAACCTACCCGCCGGCGGCTGCGGAAAGTCACGGAGAGCCGGCGAGCTTCGTGACGACGCGTAGCCATCGGCAGGGAGTTGGGGTCGCGGTGACCCGAAGTGCTAGACTTAGTTCAGGTCAAGATGACCTTTACTCATCGAAGAGCCTCCGGAGCCCCTGTGAGCGACATCGACCTCGCCGTCTCGACGGTGATCTTCGCGCTGCGCCCGCACCCCGACTCCGGCCGCCCCGTGCTCTCCCTGCCCCTCGTGCGGCGCACCCGCGACCCGTTCGAAGGGCACTGGGCCCTGCCCGGCGGCTGGGTCGGCACCCACGAGAGCCTCGAGACCTCCGCCGGCCGCACCCTCGTCGAGACCACCGGGGTGCGCCCCTCCTACCTCGAGCAGCTCTACACGTTCGGCGCCCCCGACCGCAGCCCCACCGGCCGCGTCGTCTCCGTCGTCTACTGGGCCCTGGTGCGGCCCGAGCAGATCGGCGAGCGCACCGACGCCGCCTTCGACGCCCAGAACGTGCGCTGGTTCGTGGCCGACTCCCTCACCGGCGAGCAGGGCGACGAGGCCCCGGCCCTGGCGTTCGACCACGCCCGCGTCGTCGCCTACGCCCTGTGGCGCCTGCGCACCAAGGTCGAGTACTCCCGCATCGCCCAGGCATTCCTGGGCGAGACCTTCACCCTCGCCGAGCTGCGCCACGTCCACGAGGCCGTGCTGGACCGCGAGCTCGACCCCGCCAACTTCCGCCGGCAGATGGAGAGCTCCGGGGCCGTGGTGCCCACCGGGGAGCGCGTCACCGGCGGCCGGCACCGCCCCCCACGGCTGTACCGGTACGACACCTCCGTCGACCTGGTGGACAACGGCCCCCTCGTCGACGACGGACCCATCGCACCCTCCGGAGCAGAGTCATGACCTCGGTGAACCTCACCATCCAGCAGCTCACCAGCAGCGCCCCCGGCGCCGTCTGCACCCCCGACCTGGCCCAGGGGCCGTGGGACTTCGACACCGTGCCGGGCTACGGCCCCGGCTCCTCCATGCACGACACGATCCCCGCGTCCGCGCCGCGCCAGGGCGCGCTGCCGCAGGAGTACCGCGACGCGTCGGACGACGAGCTGCACCGCCGCATCACGGCCGCCCGCGAGACGCTCGGCCGCCGCGTGGTGGTGCTCGGCCACTTCTACCAGCGCGACGAGATCGTGCAGCACGCCGACTTCCTCGGTGACTCCTTCCAGCTCGCCAACGCCGCCCAGACGGTGCCCGACGCCGAGACCATCGTGTTCTGCGGCGTGCACTTCATGGCCGAGACGGCCGACGTGCTCGCCAAGGAGGGCCAGCGCGTGATCCTGCCCAACCTGGCGGCCGGCTGCTCCATGGCCGACATGGCCGACATCGACTCCGTCGAGGACGCGTGGGCCCAGCTCGAGGCCCTGTACGGCACCGAGCCCGACGCCGACGGCCGGGTGCCCGTGATCCCCGTGACGTACATGAACTCCGCCGCCGACCTCAAGGCGTTCTGCGGCCGCCACGGCGGCATCGTCTGCACCTCCTCCAACGCCGAGACGGTGCTGGAGTGGGCGTTCGAGCGCGGGCAGCGGGTGCTGTTCTTCCCCGACCAGCACCTGGGCCGCAACACCGCCAAGAAGATGGGCGTGCCGCTCGAGCAGATGCCGATGTGGAACCCCCGCAAGCCGCTGGGCGGCAGCAGCGGCGACGAGCTGCTGGACGCCCGCGTGATCCTGTGGCACGGGTTCTGCAGCGTGCACAAGCGGTTCACCACCGAGCAGGTCGCCCGGGCACGCGCCGAGCACCCGGGCGTGCGCGTGATCGTGCACCCGGAGTGCCCGATGCCGGTGGTCGACGCCGCGGACGAGGCCGGGTCCACGGACCACATCCGCAAGGCCGTGGCCGGCGCGACCGAGCCCACCACGTTCGCGATCGGCACCGAGATCAACATGGTCAACCGGCTCGCGGCCGAGCACCCGCAGCACACGATCTTCTGCCTCGACCCCGTGGTGTGCCCCTGCTCCACCATGTACCGCATCCACCCCGGCTACCTCGCCTGGGTGCTGGAGGAGCTCGTGGCCGGCCGCACGGTCAACCAGGTGTCCGTGCCCGACGACGTCGCGGCCGACGCCCGCGTCGCCCTCGAGCGGATGCTCGCCGCGAAGCCGAAGTCGGCCGCCGGGACCCCGCAGGCCCCGACGACGCCGGCCGCCGAGGCCCAGGGCCGCTGACCGTGCGCGTCGTCGTCGTGGGATCGGGCGTGGCCGGTCTCGTCGCCGCCCACCGCGCGAGCCGCCACCACGAGGTGGTGCTGGTGACCAAGGCCGACCTCGCCGAGTCGAGCACCCGGTACGCCCAGGGCGGCATCGCCGTGGCGATGTTCCCCGAGGACTCGGTCGAGGCGCACGTGGCCGACACCCTGGCCGCCGGCGCCGGCACCTGCGACGAGGCCGCCGTCCGGGTGCTGTGCGGCGACGGCCCCCGCCGGGTGCGGGACCTGCTGGACCTCGGCGTCGAGCTGGACCGGGTGGCGGGGCCGGGCAGCGAGCTGGCCCGCGGGCAGGAGGCGGCCCACTCGGCCCGCCGCATCGTGCACGCCGGCGGCGACGCCACCGGGCTCGCCGTCGAGCTGGGCCTGCTGCGCGCCGTGCGCTCGACGGCGGTCGAGGTGCACGAGCACACCGCGCTGCGCGACCTGCTGCTCGCCCCGGGGCCGGGCGGGGCCCCGCACGTCGTGGGCGTCCGCGCCCTGGGCCCCGCCGGCGAGGAGATCGAGATCCGCGCCGACGCCGTCGTGCTGGCCACCGGGGGCGCCGGGCGCCTGTACCCGCACACCACCAACCCGGCAGTGGCCACGGGCGACGGCGTGGCCGCCGTCCTGCGCGCGGGCGCCGTCGTGCAGGACCTCGAGATGTACCAGTTCCACCCCACCGCGCTCGCCGTGCCCGGCACCCCCCTGGTCTCGGAGGCCGTGCGCGGCGAGGGCGCCGTGCTGCGCGACGAGAGCGGCCGGCGCTTCATGCTCGACGTCCACCCCGACGCCGAGCTGGCCCCCCGCGACGTCGTGGCCCGCGGCATCGCCGCCGCCATGACCGCCCAGGGCGGGCGCCCCGTGCTGCTGGACGCCACCGCCCTGGGCCGCGAGCGCCTGGCCGCACGGTTCCCGTCGATCACCGCCACCGTGGCGGCGCACGGCCTGGACTGGGCCGCCGAACCGGTGCCCGTGACCCCGGCGGCCCACTACTGGATGGGCGGGGTGCGCACCGACACGTGGGGCCGCACGTCGCTGCCCGGCCTGTGGGCCGTGGGCGAGGTGGCCTGCACCGGCGTGCACGGCGCGAACCGGCTGGCCTCGAACTCGCTGCTGGAGTCGCTCGTGTTCGCCTGGCGGGCGGCCGAGGCGATCGACGCGGCGGGCACTGGCGGCACTGGCGGCGCTGACGGCACTGACGCGGCAGGCACAGCAGGCGCGGTCCGTGACCTCCCGGGCAGCCTCGCCGACGCCGGCACCGGCACCGGTACAGGCGCGAGCACCGGTCCGGCGGAGCCGTTCTCGCGCGCGGCGCTGCAGACGACGCTGTGGGAGCTGGTGGGCCTGGAGCGCGACGAGACCGGGCTCGCGGAGGCCGCCCGCCGCATCGACGCGTGGCGGGCCGCTGTGGCGGGCCCCGGGTCGACGGCGACGCCGGGCACCGAGCAGGCGCTGCCGGGCGTGAGCGCGGCGCCGCCCGGCCCGGTCACCGCCCTGGAGGACCGCAACCTGCTCGACGTCGCCCACGCCGTCGTGGCCGCGGCTCGTGCCCGCACGGAGTCGCGCGGGGCGCACGCGCGCCGTGACGCGCCGCGCCTCGACCCCGCCCAGGCCGTGCCGACGGCCTGGGCCTGGCCCACCCCTGCCGTCCCGATGACATCGCCGACGACCCCCACCTCTCTCACCGCCGGAGCCCTCTCATGACCCTGACCCCGCTGGCCGCGCTCGACGACGTGCTCCACCGCGCCCTGGCGGAGGACGCCCCGTGGGGCGACGTCACGAGCGAGGTGCTCCTGCCGGCCGACGCCAGGGCCGAGGCGTTCCTGGTGGCCCGGGAGGCGGGCACCCTCAGCGGTGCGGCGGCGTTCGCGCGCACGTTCGCGCTGCTGGACCCGTCGGTCGACGTCACCCTCCACCGGGCCGACGGCGACCGGTTCGAGGCGGGTGACGTGCTCGCCGCCGTCGCCGGGGACGCCCGGGCGGTGCTGCGGGGCGAGCGGGTCGCGCTGAACCTGGTCCAGCGCCTGTCGGGCGTCGCCACGCTGACGGCCCGCTACGTCGCGGCGGTGGCCGGCACGGGGGCGCGCGTGGTGGACACGCGCAAGACGACTCCGGGGCTGCGCGTGCTGGAGCGGCAGGCGGTGCGCGACGGCGGCGGGCACAACCACCGCTTCTCCCTCTCGGACGCCGTGCTCGCCAAGGACAACCACCTGGCGGTGCTCGCCGCCCGGGGCGTCGGGGTCGGGGACGCGATCCGTGCGGCCCGCGAGCGCCTGCCGCACACCACGCGCATCGAGGTGGAGGTGGATCGTCTGGACCAGGTGGAGGAGGTCGTGGCCGCGGGGGTGGACACGATCATGCTGGACAACTTCTCCCTGGCGGACCTGCGAGCAGGGGTGGCGCTCGTCGCGGGCCGGGCCCTGGTGGAGGCCAGCGGCGGGATCACGCTCGACACGGTGGCCGACGTCGCGGCGACGGGCGTGGACGTCATCTCGGTGGGGGCGCTGACCCACGGGGTGCGGGCGCTCGACCTGGGTCTCGACATGGACGTGTCCGAGGGTGCGCGCGGTGTCCCGGGCGCGGGGGCCGGCAGGTGATGTACCTGGACGCGGCCGCGACCACCCCGGTGCGCCGGGAGGTGCTCGAGGCCATGTGGCCCTACCTGACGGGCGAGTTCGGCAACCCGTCCAGCCGGCACGAGCTCGGCTCCCGTGCGGCCGAGGCCCTGGTCGCGGCCCGCGCCCAGGTGGCGGCCACGCTGGGCTGCCGGCCGGGCGAGGTCACGTTCACGTCGGGCGGCACCGAGGCGGACAACCTGGCGGTCAAGGGGCTGGCGCTGGGTGCCGTCGACCCCGCGCGGGGACGGGCGGCCCGGGCCCGGCACGTGGTGACGACGGCGATCGAGCACGAGGCCGTGCTGGAGTCGGTCGAGCACCTGCGTCGCTGGCACGGGTTCGAGGTGACGTTCGTGGACGTCGAGCCCGACGGCCGGGTGACGCCCGCGGCCCTGCGCGCCGCCCTGCGCCCGGCGGGGCCCGGCGGCACCGCGCTGGTGAGCGTGCACCACGCGAACAACGAGGTGGGCACCGTGCAGGACGTCGCGGCGCTGGCGGCCGTGGCGCACGAGGCAGGGGCGCTGCTGCACACCGACGCCGTGCAGTCCGCGGCGTGGCTCGACGTCGGGCTGCGCGCGCTCGGCGCGGACGCCGTGAGCGTGTCCGGGCACAAGCTCGGGGCGCCGAAGGGCGTGGGGGCGCTGGCGGTGCGGGCCGGCGTCCCGCTGGAACCGCTGGTTCACGGCGGTGGGCAGGAGCGGGGGCGGCGCTCGGGCACGGAGAACGTGGCGTTCGCCGTCGGGCTCGGTGCGGCGCTGGCCGGGCTGACTGGACGGCGCGCGCGGGCTGCCGACGTCGCGGCCACCCGGGACGCCCTGGTGGCGGGAGTGCTCCGCCGGGTGCCGGGGGCCGTGGTGACCGGGCCGCACCCCGCCGCGGGCACCGGCACGGCGGCGGGGCGCCTGCCGGGCCACGCCAGCTTCTGCTTCCCCGGCACCAGCGGGGAGGCGGTGCTGCTGGAGCTCGAGCGCGGCGGCGTCCTCACGTCGTCGGGCTCCGCCTGCGCCGCGGGGCGCGACGAACCGTCCCACGTGCTCACCGCTCTCGGCGTGCTGCCCGAGGTGGCACAGACGGCGGTGCGCCTCACGTTCGACGCACCGCTCCCCGACCCCGAGGGCCTTGCCGGCGCGCTCGCCGCCGCAGCAGGAGCCGTCGGCGCCCTCGGCCACCGGCCTCCCCCGACGCCGGCCTGACCTGCCCCTTCAGGCGTTCCCCGGGGCTCGGGCTTACCCTGGTCCGCGCGGCCGGGGACGTCCCGACCGTGGCCCTCGCGGGCCGGTCACCAGGGTCGACGAGGAGGGGCATGGGCGTCCGGACCAGGTTCCTGTCCCTGGCCCACCTGCCCACCACGACCGCGGGCGTCGAGCGCGCGATCACCTATCTGGTGGCCGGGGTGCGGATCGGCACCGTCGCGCAGATGGTGCCCGCCCTGCGGCTCGGGGTCGACATGTCCCCGCGCTCCTCCCTGTACCTGGCCTGCTGGGTCGTCGCCGCCGTCACCGCGCTCGTCGTCAGCGGCGTCGCGCTCGTCACCCGGCGCCCCCTGTCGACCCCGGTGGTCTCCGTCGACGTGCTGATCGCCGTCGGCGTCCTGGCCCTGAGCGCCTGGGTGGTCGCCCCCGACCACCGCGTCGGCACGTGGGTGGCGTTCCAGACCGGCTACGCACTCTCGGTGGTCATCACGGCCACCACCGTGCGCTCCCTCACCGTGGTCGCGTGGGGCCTGCCGGCGGCGCTGGGGGCGTACCTGTTCCAGGTCTCGGAGGTGTCGGGCTCCGCGCTCGGCACCACGGTGGCCGGCAACCTGCTGACCTTCGTGGTCTACGCCGTGCTGTGCAGGCTGGTCCTGACGTTCGTGCGCCGCGTGGGCGAGGACGCCGACCAGGCCCGCGCCCGTGCCGCCGAGCTCGCCCGCCGCGAGGAGCAGCGCCGTGCCCAGGTGGTCATGCACAACGGCGCCGCCGTGCTGCGCCTGCTGACCGAGCCCGACCTGCCGCCCGCCGCCCGCTCGGCGCTGGTGGACCAGGCGATGGTCGAGCTCGAGCAGATGCGCTCCTACCTGCGCCCTGCCCCCGCACCCGTCCCGGGGGACGACGTCGCGGGCACCGTGCGCCTGGCCGACAGCCTCGCCGCGACCTGCGCCCGCTTCCCGGACCTGCGTGTGGAGCGCGTGCCGGGGCCCGGCGCCGACGTCGAGGTGGACGCCGTGCGGGCCCACGCCGTCGCGCGCGCCCTGGACAGCCTCCTGCTCAACGTGCGCGAGCACGCCGGGGCCGACCACGTCGTCGTGCACCTGGAGGCCGACGCCGCCCGCACCTGGACGCTCACCGTGCACGACGACGGCGCGGGGTTCGACCCCGCGGCCGTGACCGCCGGCGTCGGGCTGCGCGAGGTGGTGGTGGGTGAGCTGACCCGGCACGGCATGGACGTCACCGTGGACTCCCGCCCTGGCGAGGGCACCACCGTCACCGTCCGCGGCACGGCGACGGCGCCGGCCCCGGCACCGGCCCCGACGCCGGCGGGGCGGGCGCGCACGCCCCGGCAGCCCCACGCCGGAAGGCGCCTGCGGTGAGCCCCGGCACGAGCGGGCCCCCCGCCACGACGCCCGACGCCGCGGACCGTCCCGCGGTCGCCGTCGTCGACGACGCGGCCGTGTTCCGCGAGGCGATCGGCCTGCTGATGCCGAGCCTGCGGGTGACGCGCTCGGCCGCGACCGCCGAGGAGCTGCTGCGGCACCGGCCCCAGGTCGACCTGGTGCTGCTGGACCTCCACCTCGCCAACGGCACGCAGCCCGGGGTGCGGCAGGGCGTGGCGGCCGTCCGCGCTCTGAGCCGGGCCGGGTACCGGGTGTGCGTGTACTCGCAGGAGGAACGGCCCTTCGTGCTGGCAGCGTGCCTCGCTGCGGGTGCCGTGGGCATGGTGCCCAAGTCGGCCCCGACGGCGCGCGCCGAGCGGGACTTCGTCGAGGCAGCCCGGGGTGGCACCGTGGTGCCGCCCACGGTGGCCGGCCTGCTCGACGTGCTGGTGCGCCGTGGGGCGATCACGCTGCTGAGCGAGCGCCAGCGCCAGGTGCTGCACGGCCGCGCCCGGGGTCTGAGCTACGGGCGGCTGGCGCGCGAGCTGCACACCGGCGAGAGCACCCTGCGCGGCTACTGGGCCGACATCACGCGGGCCCTGTCGCTGTACCTCGCCGAGAGCACGCCGGCCGAGGTCGAGCACGCCCTGGGGCTCGCGCCGGGCGACCTGCTCGAGGTATGGCCGGACGACACGGACGACTGGTGGCGGGCCACGCCCGGCACCCACGCCGGCTAGCGACCGGCCAGCGGCCGCACGACGCACGTGCGCCAGCGGCGTGTTCCCGCCACCGGCCCGGTTCCGCGCGTTCGTGGGGTCCGTCGCCGCAGCGGGTGACGGAGCCTGACGGCGCCCGGCACCACCAGTCGCACGGAGGACGCATGACCGGACCCATCGGTGACCCGCGATCCGTGGCGCGCCCGCGGGTGTCCGACCCGTCCGCCCGGCCGCTGGTGCGGCGCCCCACGTTCTCGACCCTGCGCGCCGAGCTGGACCGCCGTGCCGTCGCCCAGGCCGCCGTGGTGCTCCCGGGCGACCCGCGCCCGGCGTCCGCGCTCGACGCGCCGCTCGAGGGGGCCCTGCACGTCACGTGGGACGGCCCCGGGTACGCCCTGAGCACGGTCGACTACGGGCACACCACCGTGCTGGCCCGCTGCCCGTCCGAGCCCGTCGCCGCCCGGCGCCTGCTGCAGTACCTGGACCGTCCGCTCCCGCCGCGGGTCCGGCTCCAGCCCCACGAGGTGGACGACGCCGAGGGCAGGGCCGCGCCCGCCCTCTTCGAGCTGCGCCACCGCGCCGCGCACGGTCCCCTGCGGGTCGAGCTGCCCGCGGGGGTGCTGCTGGACCGCGTCGGCGCGCTGGACGGCACCATGCTCTTCCCGTACGGCACCTCCCTCGAGGCGCGCGCCCTGCCGCCCATGAACCCGCAGGCCGGGTACCACCCGCTGCGCACCGTGGTGCCGCTCGCCGTCCACGTCCAGGTCGCGGCGCCGTGGTCCGGGCAGCCCGGTGGCGGGCTGCGCTGCACGCTCGCCCAGGAGGGCGTCGGGGTGCGCGACCTCGTGGTCCGCGGGCTGCTCGAGCGGGTCTCACCCGTCCGCTGAGGCCCCGGAGGCCGGGCCCCCGCCCGCCGCCTCCGGTGGCCACCCGTGCCGCCACCCCTGCAACCACCCTCGCTGGCACCCTCGCTGGCACCCTCGCTGGCCCGTGCGACCAGGCGCGCTCGCGGTCAGGATGGCCGCATGGAGGCCACCGCACAGGCCTGGGCCCGCGACCTCGTGCGCACCTACGGCACCGGGGACGCGCAGGTGCGCGCCCTGGACGGTGTGAGCGTCGAGTTCGCCCGCGGCCGCATGACGGCGATCATGGGCCCGTCCGGCTCCGGCAAGTCCACGCTCATGCACTGCATGGCCGGGCTCGACCGGCCGACGTCGGGCACCGTCGTCGTCGACGGCACCGAGATCAGCTCGATGAGCCAGCGCGAGCTCACCCGGCTGCGCCGCACCCGCGTGGGCTTCGTGTTCCAGGCCTACAACCTGGTGCCCACGCTCACGGCGGCCGAGAACATCACGCTGCCCCTCGACATCGCCCGCACGCCGGTGGACCGCGCCTGGTTCGACGAGGTCGTGGCCGCCGTCGGGCTCGCCGGGCGGCTCGGCCACCGCCCCGCCGCGATGTCCGGCGGCGAGCAGCAGCGCGTGGCGTGCGCACGGGCGCTCGTGTCCCGGCCGGCCGTGGTGTTCGCCGACGAGCCCACCGGCAACCTCGACTCGCGCACCTCCCGCGAGGTGCTGACGTTCCTGCGCCGCAGCGTCGACGACCTGGGCCAGACGGTCGTCATGGTGACCCACGACCCGCGCGCCGCCGCGTACGCCCACCGTGTGCTCATGCTCGCCGACGGCCGCGTCACCGCCGACCTCGACCACCCCACCCACCGCGAGATCCTGACGGCCGTCGGCGCCGACGACGACGGGGCGGACGCCGGTCCGGGCGGTGCCCGCCCTGCCTCCTCGGGCCGCGCCGACCCGCCGCCCCCGGACGGTGCCGGCCCGTGATCCGGGTCGCGGTGCGCGGGGTGCGCGAGCACCTGGTGCGGTTCAGCCTCTCCGTGCTCGCCGTCATGCTCGGCGTCGCGTTCGTGGTGGGCACGTTCGCGTTCCGGGGCATGCTCGGCGCCACGTTCGACGACATCATCGCCACGAGCCTCACCGCCGACGTCTACGTGCGCGGGGACGCCGCCGCCCAGGCCGAGCCCGGCCCGCCGCAGCCGGGCACGGCCCCGGGCCAGGTCACCCGCAGCCCCGTGCCCGCCGCGCTGGCCGACGACGTCGCGGCGCTGCCCGGCGTGGACCGGGCGGTGCCGGACGTCTCCGGCCCCGCCGTCCTCGTGGGCGCCGACGGCACCGCCGTCGTCACCTCCGGGCCGCCCTCGATCGCCGTGGCCGTCGACCCCGACGACCCCCAGACGGTGCTGACGGACGGCGGGTGGCCCGGCGAGGGCGAGATCGCCCTGGAGGCCGGAGCCGTCGAGGCGTCCGGCCTGCGCGTCGGCGACCGCACCCAGGTGGTGCTCGGCGACCAGCCGCGACCCGTCACCGTCTCGGGGACGTTCCGCCTGTCGGCCTCCGCCGCCGGGGCGGTCGTCGTGGGCGTCGACGAGGCCACGGCCCGCGCCGTCTATGCCGCGGACGGCCAGGTGCAGTCCGTCGCGGTGTTCGCCGAACGCGCCCGGCCCGGCGAGCAGGTCGACGAGGAAGCCCTCGCCGCCCGAGTCGCCCAGGCGCTCCCGGCGGGCTCCGGCGCCGAGGCCGTGACCGGGGACGAGGTGCGGGAGGAGGCGCGCGAGGGCGTGCGCCAGGTGCTGGGGTTCGTCCAGACGTTCCTCCTCGTGTTCGCCGCCATCGCCCTCGTCGTCGGCGCCTTCATCATCACCAACGCGTTCGCCATGTCGGTGCGCGAGCGGCAGCGGGAGCTCGCGCTGCTGCGCGCCCTCGGCGCCTCCCCCGGCCAGGTGTTCGCCTCCGTGCTGGCGCAGGCGCTCGCCGTCGGCCTCCTGGGGGCCGCGCTCGGCGCCGGGGCCGGGGCGCTCCTGGTGCGCGCGATCCGTGCCGGGCTCTCCCTGTTCGGCTACGACCTCGCCGGGCGGATCCCGCTCTCGGGCGGCCAGGTGGCCACCGCCGTGGGGCTGGGCGCGCTCGTGTGCCTCGCGGCCGCGGCCGTGCCCGCCCGCAGGGCCGCCCTGGTCCCGCCCGTCCAGGCGATGCGCGACGACGTCGCCCCCGAGCGCGGCGTGCGGGCACGGGCGCTGGCCGGCGTGCTGCTGACCACCGCCGGGGCTGTGGTGCTGTGGGCCGCCTCGCGCCTGGGCGGCTCCGTGGACGGCGTCGTGACGGGCTGGACGTGGCTCGACGCACGGGTCGGCGGCTGGTCGCCCCGGGTGCTGCTCGGCGTCGGCGCGGGCCTCCTGCTCACCGGGGTGCTGCTCGGCTCGCCCGCCGTCGCCCGGGGCGTGCTGCGGGTGCTCGGGGCCCCCGCAGCACGGCTGCTGCGGCCGCTGGGCGGCATCGCGCGCGGCAACGTGATGCGCAGCCCCCGCCGCACCGCCGCGACCGCGGGCGCCCTGCTCATCGGCATGGCCCTGGTGGCGTGCACCGGGGTCATCGCCGCCTCCACCCGCGCGTCGGTGCAGACCGTCGTCGAGAACGAGATCCGCGCCCCGCTGCTCGTGGACTCCGCCACGTTCCAGCTCCCTGCCGGGGCTGTCGACGCCGTCCTCGCCACCCCCGGGCTGGGCCGGGCGGACGTGCTCCGCTTCGGCGCCACGGCGGCCACGCTCGGCGGCGACGGGACTGACGGCGAGGACGACGACGGGGCTGACGGCGGGGCTGACGGCGGGGCTGACGGCGGCACCTCCCCCGGCTCCTCGGTGCGCCTGTGGGGCGTGCCCCCCACGTTCTTCGAGACGGCCCTCGACCCGGCGCGGCTCGACGGCGATCCTGGCGCAGCCCTGCGCGACGGCGAGGCCGTCGTGCTGCGCCGCACGGCCCTCGCCCAGGGCTGGCAGGTGGGCGACACCCTGAGCGTTGGCCTCGGCGGCCCCACGGCGCAGGTGCGCGTCGGTGCCCTCGTGGACAGCCAGGTGGTCCCCGAGGGGCTCGTGGTGCCGGAGGACGTGCTCGACGCCGTGGTCCCGGCGTCCGAGGTGGTGGTGCGCACCGCCTACGTCTCCCCCGCCGACGGCACCTCGGTGGACGAGCTGCGCTCCGCGCTGCGGACCGCCGTCGAACCGTTCCTGGTGGTCACGGTGCGCGACCACGCCGAGACCCTCTCGGCCATCGCAGCCCAGGTGGACCAGGTGCTGGCCATCCTCTACGCCCTGCTCGCCCTCTCGGTGGTCATCGCGCTGCTGGGCATCATCAACACGCTGGCCCTGAGCGTGGTGGAACGGACCCGCGAGATCGGGCTGCTGCGCGCCGTCGGGCTCGGGCGGCTCCAGCTCGCCGGGGTCATCGCGATCGAGTCCGTGCTCATCTCGCTGTACGGCACCGTGCTGGGTGTGGCCACCGGCGTGGCCGTGGCCGCCGCACTGCCCGGCGTGCTCGCCGACGAGGGTCTGAGCACCCTGGCCGTGCCCTGGACGCAGGTGCTGGCCGTCCTCGGTGTGGCCGTGGTGATCGGGCTCCTGGCCAGCATCGGGCCGGCCGTGCGTGCGGCCCGCCTGCCGGTGCTGGAGGCCGTGACGGTCGACTGAGCCGCCGGCACCCTCGCCCGCGCTATCTTCCGTCGATGAGGATGCTCAGGGTCGTGGTGGCACCCGCCGTGCTGCTGGGTCTCGCCGCCTGCACGAGCGGGACCCCTGCTGCGGAGCAGGACGCCTGCACCGCGATCCATGCGTGGGAGACGGGTGGGCGCGACCCCGAGCGCTACGACCACGCGGTGGCCTCGGCGCAGGACGCCCTCTCGGAGCCGGGTCGCGGCTCGCTCACGGCCGCCGCGGAGGCGCTGGCCGGCGCCGCGGTGCCGGACCGTGCCACCGCCGTCGAGGGCTTCCTCGCCCGGTGCGCCGACCTCGGCTGGCAGCCCCCCGAAGGGTGAGACGCGCGCCCCGGGGCCTGCGGTGCCGAGAGGTCGGCACCCAGACCCCCGGGGGCGCGCGACGGGCTACTTCTTGGTCGCGGTCTTGCGCGTCGTCGTCTTGCGGGCGGCCGTGGAGCGCGTGGTGCGCTTCTTGGCCGGCCCGGCCGCACGCTTCTCCGCCAGCAGCTCGACGGCACGCTCGGGCGTGATCGTCTCGGGTGTCAGGTCCCGCGGCAGGGTGCGGTTCGTCTCGCCGTCGGTGACGTACGGGCCGAACCGGCCGTCCTTGACGGTGATGGGCTTGCCGCTGGTGGGGTCGTCACCGAGCTCGCGCAGAGGCGGTGCGGCAGCGCCGCGGGCCCCACGTCCCCGCTTGGGCTCGGCGTAGATCTTCAGCGCCTCCTCCAGCGTCACGGTGAAGAGCTGCTCCTCCGAGCCGAGCGTCCGCGAGTCCGTGCCCTTCTTCAGATAGGGCCCGTACCGGCCGTTCTGCGCGGTGATCTCGTCCCCCGACTCGGGATCGGTACCCACCACGCGCGGCAGGGACAGCAGGCGCAGGGCGTCCTCGAGGGTGACGGTGTCGAGCGCCATCGTCTTGAACAGCGAGGCCGTGCGGGGCTTGGGCAGCGCCGCGAGGGCCTTCTTGCGGGCGGCGGCGCTCAGGCCCGGGTCGAGCTCCGGCTCGGGCAGCAGCTCGGTCACGTACGGCCCGTACCGGCCGGCCTTGGCCACGATCGTGTGGCCGGACTCCGGGTCGGTGCCCAGCACGCGGCCCTCGTCGCCACCGGCGGCCAGCAGCTCGCGCGCCTTCTCCACGGTCAGCTCGTCGGGCGCCAGGTCCTCGGGCACCGAGGCGCGCGGCGGGTTCTGCCCCTCCGGCACCTCGGCCGAGAGGTCCTCCACGTAGGGGCCGTAGCGGCCCACGCGCAGGCGGATGCCCTCGCCGATCTCGACGGAGTTGACCGCGACGGCGTCGATGTCGCCGAGGTTCTCCACCAGGTCGTGCAGGCCCCAGCCCTCCTGGGACCCGCTGCCGTCCCCGAAGTAGAACCGGCTCAGCCAGGCGGCGCGCTCGCGGTCGCCCGCGGCGATCTGGTCGAGGTCCGCCTCCATCTCGGCCGTGAACCGGTAGTCCACGAGCCAGTCGAAGTGCTCCTCGAGCAGCTTGGTCACGGCGAAGGCGAGCCAGGTGGGCACCAGGGCCTGGCCCTGGGTGCGCACGTAGCCGCGGTCCTGGATCGTCGAGATCGTGGCCGCGTACGTGGAGGGGCGGCCGATGCCCAGCTCCTCCAGCGCCTTGACCAGCGACGCCTCGGTGTAGCGGGCGGGCGGCGTGGTCGAGTGCCCGTCGGCAGCCAGGTCGCGGCCGGCCAGGGCGTCCCCCTCGGCCATGCGGGGCAGGCGGGCGTCGCGCTCGGACGACGCGGCGGCGCCGTCGTCCTCGACGTCGACGCTCTCCTCGTACGCGGCGAGGAACCCGCGGAAGGTGATGACGGTGCCCGACGCGGAGAACACGGCCTCGGTGCCGGCGAGCTCTCCCGCGGCGGCGGAGAGCGGGGCGGCAAGACGCACGGACGCCGTCGAGCCCTTGGCGTCGGCCATCTGCGAGGCGACGGTGCGCTTCCAGATGAGCTCGTAGAGGCGGAACTGGTCACCGCTGAGCTCACGGGCCACCTGGGCCGGCGTCCGGAACGAGTCACCGGCGGGCCGGATGGCCTCGTGCGCCTCCTGCGCCCCCTTGTTCTTGGACTGGTACAGACGCGGCGAGCCCGGCACGTACTCGGCCCCGTACAGCTCGGCGGCCTGGCGGCGGGCGGCGTCGATCGCCTCGGCCGACAGCGCGGGGCTGTCGGTACGCATGTAGGTGATGTAGCCGTTCTCGTACAGCGCCTGGGCGGTGCGCATCGTGGCGCGCGCGTTCATGCGCAGCTTGCGCCCCGCCTCCTGCTGCAGCGTGGAGGTGGTGAAGGGAGCGGCGGGCTTGCGCGAGTACGGCTTGGTCTCCAGGGACCGCACCGTGAACCCGCCGTCGACGGCGGACCCGAGGCCCGCGACGACGGCCTGCGCCCGTGCCTCGTCCAGCTGCACGACGCCGGAACGGACCTTGAGGCGGCCCTTGTCGTCGAAGTCGCGCCCGGAGGCCACCCGCTCGCCGCCCAGCCCCGTCAGGCGGGCCTTGAACGCCTGCCCCGCGTCGTCGCCCGTCGTGGGCGCGAACTGCCCGGTGACGTCCCAGTACTCCGCGGCGACGAACGCCATGCGCTCGCGCTCGCGCTCGACCACCAGGCGGGTGGCGACCGACTGCACGCGGCCCGCCGACAGGCCCTGGCGCACCTTGCGCCACAGCACCGGCGAGACCTCGTAGCCGTAGAGGCGGTCGAGGATGCGCCGCGTCTCCTGCGCGTCGACGAGGTTCTCGTCGAGGTCCCGGGTGTTCTCCAGGGCCCGCACGATGGCCTCGCGCGTGATCTCGTGGAAGACCATCCGCTTGACGGGGACCTTGGGCTTGAGCTCCTGGATGAGGTGCCACGCGATGGCCTCGCCCTCGCGGTCCTCGTCCGTGGCGAGGTACAGCTCGTCGGCCTCCTTGAGAGCCTTCTTGAGCTCGCGGACCTTGGCCTTCTTGTCGGCGTAGACCTCGTAGTACGGCTCGAAGCCGTTCTCGACGTCGACGGCGAACTTGCCGTAGGGGCCCTTCTTCATCTCCGCGGGCAGCTCGGAGGGCTGCGGCAGGTCACGGATGTGGCCGACGCTGGCCTCCACCTCGTAGCCGTCGCCGAGATAGCCGGCGATCTTGCGAGCCTTGGTGGGCGACTCGACGATCACGAGCTTGCGTGGCTGGGGCATCCATCCCTGCTTTCGGTCCTACGGAGAGGTGAGGCTCGGAGGGCGGCCCCGGGGTTCTTCACGGTACGCCACCGCCGTCCGCGCACCCTACCCGGGCCGGAGGTGCGATGCCTGGCGGCTTCCCCAGGGCCGGCGCCCCGGAGAGACCGAATTCACCCCGCGGTGCTCAGCGCTGGGGCCGTGCGGTCGCCTGGCGCAGCAGCAGGAGCAGCGCGAAGACCAGGGCGGTGACGGCGAGCACCCCGCCGACGCCGCCGCCGTAGGCGGTGACGTCGCCCTCGAACGGCACGCGCCCCGCCTCGGTGGACACGTCCGCGAGGGCGACGGCGGCCAGGACCGCCGCCACGGCACCGCCCACGAGCATGACGCCGGCCACGACCGAGGATCCCGGTGTGGCCATCGACGCGCCCGGAGCCGTGGGCAGGTCGAGCGACGAGCGGCCGGTGAGGGCGCACAGCGCCGCACCCCAGGCGAGCACGACCAGGAGGGCCGCGACGACGTCGGACGGCCGGTGCCACTGCCCCACCAGCGTGGAGACGCCCATGGCGCCCGTCCACGCGGCGCCGACGACGGCGACGGCGGGGCGCCACGCGCGCGGCACGGCCACGAGCACCGCGGCGGAGACGGAGGCGGCGACGGTGGTGTGCCCGCTGGGCAGGGTGTTCGGGCCGTTCCAGCCGGGGAGCAGGTCGGGACGCTCGTAGAACCAGTGCTTGGCGACCTGCGTGGTGACGTTGGACCCGGCGACGAGCACGGCCACCTGCACCGCCAGCAACCACCGGCGCCGCACGAGGGCCACGACGACGGCCGTGCCCACCCCGGCCACCACGAACGCGACCGAGACGACGTCCAGGACCGGCTCCGCGAGGACCCACAGGCGCCCCTGGCCGTGCTCGGCGCCCTCGAAGGCGAGCTCGTCGAAGCGCTGACCGCGCGCGGTGGCCACGAAGTACCGCCAGGTGGCGTGCACGCCGAGCACGGCGAGCAGCGCGACGACGGCGGCCAGCACGCGCGGGGCGGTGCGAGCCTCGTCGCGCGCTCCCGGCAGCTCGTGCCGTGGCAGCGGTCGGGTCACGTCCAGCATGGATACACGCTATCGGCCCGATGTGAGAAGCCCGTGATCGTCTGGCGCCAGCACGGGGCGGCCTCCTGGGAGAGAGCTGCGGGAGCGTGCCGACGCCCCCGGCACGGGTGTGCCGGGGGCGTCGGTGCCGTGCGGTGGGTCAGGAGGTGCGCAGCGAGAGCCCGTAGGCGCTCAGCACCGGGTTGACCGGCTGGAAGTACGTGGTGCCGCCGGTACGGCAGTTGCCCGAGCCGCCGGAGGTCAGGCCCTGGGCCTGGTTGCCGGCGAGCAGCGAGCCGCCGGAGTCGCCCGGCTCGGCGCACACGTTGGTGCGGATGAGGCCGCGGACGGAGCCCTCGGCGTAGTTGACGGTGGAGTTGAACGCCTGGATGGTGCCGCAGTGCCACCCGGTGGTGGAACCGGACCGGCACACCGAGGCGCCGACCGACGCCTGCTGCGAGCCGCGGACCGCGACGCGGCCGCCCGAGTAGTTGTTGACGGCGCCGATGAGGGTGTTGCCCGAGCCGACGCGCACGTAGGCGTAGTCGTTGCCGGGGAAGCTCGAGCCGACGAAGGTGCCGTTCGGGCTGGAGGTGGTCGCACCGGTGCGGCCGCAGTGGCCGGCGGTGATGAAGCCGTCGTTGACGGCGAAGCCCACCGAGCAGCGCGAGCCGCTGCCGATGTAGTAGGCGTTGCCGCCCACGACGTCGATGAGCGTGCGCGGCGCCTCGGTGGTGGTCTCGAGCGTCACGGCGTCGGCGGGCACGCCGGCGGCGGCGACGGCGGCCTCGGCGGCCGCACGGCCCTCCTCGGTGACCGAGACGACGACGGTGTTGCTGGTGGCGTCGACGTACCAGGACGGCACGGCCTCGGTGCCGGCCGCGGAGAGCGGTGCGTCGAGGGCGGCGCGGAACGTCTCCAGCTCCTCGGCGGTGCGCTCGACCGTGACGACGGTGGCGCCGAGGGCCTCGGCGACGGCGACCTCGGCCGGGTCGGCGACGGCCACGAACAGCTCGTCCTTCTCCGGGTCGAGCCACGTGCCGGCGTACGACTCGAGCGTCTCGGCCGCGAGCTCCTGGCTCTCGGCGGCCTCGTCCTGGAACTCGAGGCGGTCGATCGCTCGCTCGGCGGCCATGCCGAGGTCACGCTCCATCGCTCGGAGCAGCCCGGGCGCGTAGTCCTCTGCGCCCGGGATCTCGTCCAGGGGGGCGGCCGCGGGCGCGGCCTGGGCGGTCAGGGTCCCTGCGACGAGCGTGAGCGAGGCGGCCGTGACGGCCATCCCTCGCATCTGAGTCCATCTCATCTCCAGCGTCCTTCCGTCTTCTGCCCGGGCGGTTCCCGGACAGGAGCACAACGTAGAAGGTGATCCGTGTCACTCGCGCGCTCGCCCGGAAAGTTTTACGTGACGGAAATATGGACATGTGTCCACATTGTCCGGGTGAAAACGGGCGCGCCGGAGGGTGAAACCGCAGGCAGACGGGAATAAACCGGGTCAGGCAGGGCGCAGGAAACCGTCTCGCACGAGACCTCGCACCGCGGGCAGCAGCTCGGCCGCCAGGGCCTGCGCGTCCACGTCGAACAGGGTCGCGATCGCCCCCGAGATCTGCCCCACGGACAGCTCGCCGTCGCAGGCACCCACGAGCGCGGCTAACGCCGTCGAGGCATGGACGCCTCGCCCGAGGCCGTCGCCCTGACGCACCACGACGACGTTCGGGTCGCCCGCCCCCGGCGTGAGGTACCGCTCCTCGGTGACGTCGGGCGCCACCGTGAGGTGCGCCGCGGCCAGGGCGTCGTCGTCGCGCACCGCCAGCCAGTCGTGCGCGGCCAGGGACGCCGCCAGGTGCGGCCCCAGCGGCTGACGCACCGCGCCCGTGTGCTCCTCGAGCCGGCGCAGGCGCTCGCGCGGGCTGCCGTCCGGGCGAGCGGCGTCGACCGGCTTGCGGAGGGTGACGATGCCGAACCCGATCGCCTCGACGTCGCGCGAGGCGAAGTCGTCCAGCCACGCGCCGTAGGCGGCCGCCCACGCCTGCGGGTCGCGGTCCGGCGTGGTCCCGCCGTCGCGGATCCACGTCTCGGCGTACTCGGCGGGGTCGAGCACCTCGCGCTGGATCACCCAGCCGTCGAGCCCGGAGGCGTCGAGCCACTCCCCCACGCGCTCGGTCCAGCGCTGCCCGCGACGGTGCTCCCAGTTGCCCAGCAGCTGGGCGGTGCCACCGGGGGCCAGCACGTCGCCCACCGAGGTGACGAGGTCGCGCACCAGGTCGTCGCCCGAGCGGCCCCCGTCGCGGTACTCGTAGCCGCCGATGGCCTCCTGCACCGCCCGGCCGGCCTCACCCGTGTGCGGGGTGATGACGAACGGGGGGTTGGAGACCACCAGGTCGAACGTCTCGCCCGCCACGGGCTCGAGCATCGACCCCAGGCGCAGGTCCAGCGCGTCGTCGTGCCCCAGGTTCAGCCCGGCGTTGAACCGGGCGAACTCGAGCGCTCGCGGTGACACGTCGGTCGCCACGACGGCACCCGCGTGCCGGGTCGCGTGCAGCGCCTGGATCCCGCTGCCGGTGCCCAGGTCGAGCACGCGCGCCACCCGGTCGCGCACCGTGACCTGGGCGAGCGTCAGGGAGGCGCCCCCTGCACCGAGCACGTGGTCGTTGGCGATGGCACCGCCCCGGGCCAGCTCGCCCAGGTCGGAGGCGAGCCACCACGAGACGTCCCCCGTGGCGTCCTGCGCCGCATAGGGGCGCAGGTCGACGACCGCGCGGACCGCGTCGTCGGGCCCCTCGCCGGCCGCGACCACGAGCCCTGCCCGCACCGCCCCCGTGGTGCCGGTGGCGGGCAGCGCGGCGTCGAGCGCCGCCCGGGGCACCTGCCCACCCAGCAGGAACAGCCGCGTCAGCGTCGCGCGCGGGTCCCACGACGCCGGGGAACGGCCGCGGACGGCGTCCTCGACCGCCCGCAGGGCGGGGACGGCCTGCTCGCGGTGGAGGGCCGCGGCGGCCAGCCCGCCGACGAGCCCGGCGACGCCGTCCACCGTCCAGGACGCGGCATCGAGGTCGCCGCGCAGCGCGGCGAGCTCCGCGGCAGGAGCCGCGGGAGCGGGCAGGGAGGACGGCGCGGACGCGGTCATGGTGGGGCCCTCCTGGGGCGAGGTCGGGTCAGGACCGGCAGCCGTCGGCCACGAAGGCGGTGATCTCCTCGGCCGCCTGCGTGGCACGGGCGGTGTCGCGGGCAGAGATCTCCCGGGCCATGGCGGCGGAGACCGCGTCGGTGTCGTCGGCGTCGACGTCGGCCAGCGCGTCGTTGACGCGCCCCAGGTATGCGGACATCGAGCGCCACGCGTCGGCGACGTCGTCGGGCGCCTCGACGGGCTCCATGGCGCGGCCTGCCGAGCGGAAGCTCGTGACCAGCGCGCGCGGGTGGTCGGGGCTGAGGTTCACCAGCGCCTTGTTCGTCTGGCTCCAGGCGGCCTGGAGCTCGGCGCACGTGGCCGGGCCGGCGTCGTCCGCGGGCTGCGGGTCCTCGGCGGAGGACGTCTCGGCCTCCTGGGCCGCCTCGGCCTGGGCCTGCGTCGCGTCGACCGCGTCCTCGGCCGCCTGGGCGTCGTCGGCCGGGGCCTGCCCGCCCGCCACGGCACCCTCGGCGTCGCTCACCACGGCGTCGGACGGCACGGTGACCGCCGACGCGGCGGGCGCGGGCGAGGCCGACGGCTCGGCCTGGTCGGCTCCGCAGCCGGCGAGCAGCGCGGCACCGAGGACCAGAGCCGTCACGACGGCGGGGCGGTGACCGGGAGCACGACGGGTGAGGAGCACCCGTCCATGGTCACCCAGAGGGGGCGTCCGGAAAAATCGGACGGGCCCCCGCGTGGCGGGTCTCACGCCCCGTCACTCGGTGCAGCCCGCCTTGAGGTAGGCGGTCACATGACCTGCGGCCGCCGTCATCGCGGCGGTGTCGAGCCCGCCGAGCGCCTCGGCCACCGCGGCCTCCACGGCGGCGGGGTCGGCGGCGTCGACCCCCTCGACGGCGGTCGCCACCGTGCCCACGTAGCGCTGCACGGTGCCCCAGTCGTCCGCGACGGCCGGCGGAGGGGTCGCGGCGGCGAGCGCGTCGCGGGCGCCCAGGAACCCGGACCGGAGCGTGGCCGGGTCGGCGGCGTCCATCCGCACCTGCTGCGCCGCGGACTGCGTCCAGGCGGTCTGCGCCGCCGCGCAGTGCTCGGGCGTCGCCGCCACCACCGCGGGATCGTCGGGGCCGAGCAGGCTCACGACCGCACCGGTGCCCACGCCCGCCAGCAGCGCCACCACGGTGGCGGCCACGAGGACGGTGCGCCTGTCGAGGAGCCGCGGCACACCGAACCGGCGCGCCTGCCGCGTGCGCGAGCGGGCCCGGGAGCGGGACGGCACGGCGGCCGGGGACCGGACCTCGTCGTCGGGCTCCGCGACCGCACCCGGCTCGTCGTCGTCACGGAGGCCCGCACGGTCGGTGCGGGTCGCCCGAGCACGACCCTCCCCGCCCCGACCGGGGTCGCGCTCCTCGAGGGCGCCCTCCGGCCCGGGCTCGCTCTCGAGGCCGGGCTCCAGAGCGTCCCCGGCGGCCGGGGCCTCCGCGCCCGCCCGGGCGGCTGCCCGCCGTGCCCGTCGGCTGCGCGGCGGCGTCTCGCCCGGCGCGCCGGACGGCCTGCGCGGGAACGGCGACGGGTCGGCGGCCGGGGACGGCCCGGGAGACGGCGTCGGGAACGGGTTCTCGGGCACCAGCGGCTGACCGGCCACGGGCGTCCCCGTGCCGACGCGCTCGGCGGGCGGGGGCGGCGGGAGCGCGTCGGCACGGGGACGCCCGTGGCCGGTCAGCCGCTGGT
>NZ_QKWH01000007.1 GCF_003244315.1 Xylanimonas oleitrophica | reverse complement strand
CGGCGGGTGAGGGGGGTTCCCCAGGCGGGGAGCGCTTCGAGGTCGGGGGTGGGGTGCGGGACGGGGATGTCGGCGGGGGCGAGGGCCACGCGGCCGTAGGCGGTCAGGGAGTGGTGGGAGATGCCGAGGTGGCGGTCGCGGGGGTCGGCTCCGGAGACGCGGAGGGAGGCGACGGGGCGTCCGCCGAGGGTGGCGGTGGCGTTGACGGCTTCTCCGGCGGCGACGCCGGAGTATCCCCATCGGGTGCCGGTGCCGAGGTTGCCGGGGCCTTGGGTGATGACGGTGATGTCGGCGTGGGCGATGCGGTGGGCGGCGAGGAGCCCGGTGTGGACGGTGACGGCTTCGAGGTCGCCGCCGAAGGCCTGGCCGACGGTGATGGTGGTGTGGAGCCAGCCGGTGTCGCGGAGGGTGGCGATGGTGCGGGAGAAGGCGGCGGGCAGGGCGGCGCCGTCGGTCATGACGTAGGCGATGCGGGGTGCGGGGCGTCCGGCGAGGTGGGCGGCGTGCCGGGCGCCGGCGACGATCGCGGGCAGGGCGGAGTGGAGGTCGGCGACGACGACGGGCATGGCGTCGAGGTCGTCGGCGACGACGAGGGCGTAGCCGCCGGTGCCGAGTCCGCGGGCGAGGGCGGAGCAGTTGAGCAGGAGGCGGTCGCCGGGGGCGGGGTGGCCGACGAGGGTGGTGTAGGCGAGGGCGCGGACGCGGAGGCTGTCGGGGGTGTCGTCGCGTCCGGGCAGGGGGGTGTCGAGCTGGACGTGGAGCTCGCGGGCTCCGGAGGTGCTGGTTCCCCAGGTGCTGCCGTGCGACACCACGGTGCCGATCCGCCATGTGATCACGCCTGGGAGGGTACCGGCCGTTAGCCTCGTGCTGATGCCTGAAGAGTCCTTGCCGTCGGTGCCGCCCGCGGAGCGTCTGCTGAACCTGGTCATCGCGCTGGTGAACACGAGCGTGTCGATGACCAAGCAGCAGATCCGTCGTGGCGTGGCTGGTTATGGGGACGCGCCGTCGGTGGATGCGTTCGAGCGGATGTTCGAGCGGGACAAGGACACGTTGCGTGCTCTGGGTGTGCCGATCGTGACGGTGGACTCGGGTGGCCACAGCGACGACGTGGGTTACCGGATCGACAACGACGCGTATGCGTTGCCGGCGGTGGACCTGACGCCGGCGGAGCTGGGTGTGCTGGCGCTGGCGGCGCAGCTGTGGAGCGACAAGACGTTGCGGACGGACATCTCGCGGGCGATGACGAAGCTGCGTGCTGCGGGCGCGGGGGAGGCGGCGTCGGACGCGCTGGCGGGGCTGGCGCCGCGGGTGCGGGCGGTGGGGGACGCGTACGGGCCGTTGCTGGAGGCGGTGACGGAGCGGCGGGTGGTGACGTTCCGGTACCGGGCGGCCAGCACGGGGCAGGTGACGGCACGGCACGTGGAGCCGTGGCGGATCGCGGCGCGCGGTGGTGGCTGGTACCTGGTGGGCCGGGACCAGGACCGGCAGGCGCCGCGGGTGTTCCGGTTGTCGCGGATCGAGGGGCGGGTGCGTGTGGGGTCGCGGGCGGGTGCGTTCGAGATCCCGGCGGACCTGGACGTGGACGCGCTGCTGGGGGCGCGGACGGGGCGCGAGCGCACGGCTGTGCTGGCGGTGGTGCCCGAGCGTGCCTCTGCGGTGCGGGCGCGCGCCGTGCCCGTGCCCTCCGACACCTCGTCCGGCACCTCGTCCGGCACCTCGTCCGACGTCGTCCGCGACGCCTCTCCCGGCACCGCCGCCACCGACGCCACCGACGCCCCCCTCGCCGTCCCCCCGGCGGCCGCCGCGGCCCCAGCGGGGCGTGACGTCCTGGCCGTGCGGTTCACGTCGCTGACCACCCTGGCGGAGGAGCTGGCGGGGTACGCCGACGCCGTCGTCGTGCTCGCCCCGCCCGAGCTGCGCACCGAGGTGGTGCGGCGCCTGCAGGCTGCCGCCGGCCTCGCGCCGCGCACCCCCCACCACCGACCCGAGCCCGACGAGGAGACCACTCGTGGCTGAGCGTGCCGACGACCGCCTCGTGCGCCTGCTGGGCCTGGTCGCCTACCTTGACGGTGCGGGCCCCGTGCCCGTCGCCGAGCTCGCGGGCCGCTTCGGAGTCAGCGAGCAGCAGATCCGCGACGACGTCGACCAGCTGTGGGTGACCGGCACCCCCGGCTACTGGCCCGACGACCTCATCGACTTCGACGCCGACGCCGTCGAGCGCGGCGTCGTCCACCTGCGCGAGGCCCGCGGCCTGACACGCCCCCTGCGCCTGGGCACCCGCGAGGCCGTGGCCCTCGTCGCCGCGCTGCGCGCCATGGCCGCCTCCGGTCCCGTGCAGGCCGACCCCGCTCGCGCCCAGCTCGTCGCCTCCGCCCTCGACAAGCTCACCACCGCCACCGGCGAGGCCGCGAGCGCCGTGGACGTGCGGTTGGCTGCGGACGGTGACCCGCGGGTGGTGCAGGCGGTGACGGACGCGCTGGCGCGGGGGCGGCGGCTGCGGATCCGGTACGTGAACGCTGCGGACGTGGCGGGGGAGCGGGACGTGGACCCGGTGCGGCTGCTGACGCAGGACGAGTCGGCGTACCTGCTGGCGTGGTGCCACCGGGCGCAGGGGCGGCGCACGTTCCGGCTGGACCGGGTGCTGTGGGCGCGGGTGCTGGACGTGCCGGTGGAGGGGCGTCAGGTCGACGTGGACGTGGACGTGGCGCAGTCGGTCGCGGAGGCGGGGCAGGACGCGGCGGTGGCGACGGTGCGGTTCGCGTCGGCGGCGCGCTGGGTGGCCGAGGAGGTTCCCACCGAGGCGGTGCGTGACCTGCCGGACGGGTCGTTCGAGGTGCGGCTGCGGGTGACGAACCCGGCATGGTTGCGGCGGCTGCTGCTGGCGGGTGGCCCGGACGTGCTGGAGGTGTCTCCGCCGCAGGTGGCTGCGGACGTGGCGCAGGCGGCCCGTGCGGCGCTGGCGGCCTACGGGGTTGCGGGCGAGGCGTGGCCGGACGCGGGCGCCGGTGCGGCCGTAGGGTGAGCGGCATGTGGTGGTGGCTGGTGTGGACGGTGCTGGTGCTGGGCACCCTGGTGGGTGCGTTCTTCCTGGCCCGGTCGCTGTGGCGCAAGGCGGTGGCGCTGGGCCGTGAGCTGTCGGCGGCGTCGGCGGCGCTGGGCGCCGCGGGGGAGGGCATCGCGGTGGCGGTGGAGCGTGCGCAGGCCGAGGCGGTCGACATCGCGCCCACGATGTTCGACGACGTCACGACCCTGCGCGAGCGGGTGGCGGTGCGCCGCCGGGCGCGGGCCCGTCGGGCCGCTGTGCGCCACGAGCGGCACCTGGTCACGGCGCGCACGTGGTCGCTGGAGGCGTGGTTGGCCGGGCGTCAGGCCCAGCAGGCCAGCGCCCGGGCCGCCCGGGCCGTCCGCGATGCCCCCGGGACCGCTGCCGCCCCGCCGGTTGCGGGCGGCGTGAGCGGGGCGCCGTCGGCCGGTCCGCACGGGGCCCTTCACCGCTCGTTCACCCGGACCCCGTAGGGTTGGTGCCGACGCCTCCCGCGGACCCTTCGGCCGCGGGACCGACGACGAACGAGGAGCCTTTCCATGGGCATGCTCCGGCCTTGGCACATCCTGGTGCTGGTCATCGTGATCCTGCTGCTGTTCGGGGCGAAGCGGCTCCCGGACCTGGCGCGCAGCGTGGGCCAGTCCCTGAAGATCTTCAAGAACGAGGTCAAGGACCTCACCGACGACGGCAAGCGCGACGGGCAGGACCAGACGCCCGGCGCCACGTCCACCCCGGGCGGCCCGACGACGACAGCGCCCGGCACCACCACGGGCACCTCACCGGGTGGGTCTGCCGTGCCGGGGCTCGTCGACCCTGACAAGCCGAAGGCGTAGGCGGTGCCCGGCAACCCCCGGGACCCCGAGGGGCGCATGCCCCTGCGCGAGCACCTGCTCGAGCTGCGCAAGCGACTGTTCCTGGCCGCGTGCGGCCTGGCGGTCGGCGCCGTCGCCGGCTGGCTCCTCTACCAGCCCCTGCTGGACGCCCTCCAGGCGCCCCTGCACGTCGCCGCGCAGGAGCAGGGCAAGACGATCGCGCTGAACTTCACGGGTCTGGCTTCCGCGCTCGACATGAAGGTCAAGGTCGCCCTGTTCCTCGGCGTCATCGTCTCCTGCCCCTGGTGGCTGTTCCAGCTGTGGGCGTTCGTCACCCCGGGCCTGACCCGACGGGAGAAGGGGTACGCCTACGGGTTCCTCGCCGGCGCCGTGCCGCTGTTCCTCGGCGGCGTCGGCCTCGCCTGGTGGGTGCTGCCCCACGCCGTCGACATCCTCGCCGGGTTCGTGCCCGAGGGCGCCACCAACTTCACCGACGCGCAGGGGTACCTCAGCTTCGTCATGCGGCTGGTCCTGGCGTTCGGCCTCGCCTTCGTCTCCCCGGTGCTCATCGTCGGGCTCAACATGGCCGGCCTCGTGCGCCACGAGTCGCTCGCCAAGGGGTGGCGGTGGGCGGTGCTGATCGCGTTCGTCTTCGCCGCCGTCATGACCCCCACGCCCGACGCCCTGACGATGATCTTCGTCGCCCTGCCCATCTGCGCCCTGTACTTCGGGGCGCTGGGCATCACCGTCCTGCACGACCGGCGCACCGACCGGCGCCGCATCGCCCAGGCCGCCTGAGCCGCACCCACCCCCACCACGTCCGCCCCCCGCAGCGCACGTCGGCACCGGCCCGCCCGCCACCGACGTGCGCCACCGACGTGCGCTGCGGACGCCCGAGGCGCCCGTAGGCTGGCGTGCATGACGGCCGACGCACTGAGCCCCGCCGAGCGGTACGCCGCGTCCCGCGCACGCAGCGCCCGCTCGCAGGCCGGCTCCACCACCCGCCTCGCCACCTTCCGCGCCGAGCTCGGGTTCGAGCTCGACGACTTCCAGGTCGAGGCCTGCCAGGCCCTGGAGGACGGGCGCGGAGTCCTGGTCGCCGCCCCCACCGGGGCCGGCAAGACCGTCGTGGGCGAGTTCGCCGTCCACCTCGCACTGGCCCAGGGCGGCAAGGCGTTCTACACCACCCCCATCAAGGCGCTGTCCAACCAGAAGTACGCCGACCTCGCCCGCCGTCACGGCGCCGACAAGGTCGGCCTGCTCACCGGTGACACCTCCGTCAACTCCGACGCGCCCGTGGTCGTCATGACCACCGAGGTGCTGCGCAACATGCTCTACGCCGGCTCCACCGCCCTGGACGGCCTGCAGTTCGTGATCATGGACGAGGTCCACTACCTGGCCGACCGCTTCCGCGGCCCCGTCTGGGAAGAGGTCATCATCCATCTCGCCGACCACGTCCAGCTCGTGTCCCTGTCCGCCACCGTCTCCAACGCCGAGGAGTTCGGCGACTGGCTCGAGATGGTCCGCGGCGACACCGCCGTCGTCGTCAGCGAGCGCCGCCCGGTCCCGCTGTGGCAGCACGTGGTGGTCTCGGCGCCGGAGCCGCGGGGGGTGCCACGGCTGATGGACCTGTACGCCGGGCACGTGGACCCCACCGACCCGGGGGTCAACCCGCCCATCAACCCGGACCTGCAGGACGTGTTCCGGGTCTCGGGGCGGCGCGCGGGGGACCGCGACGAGCACGGCGGGCGGCGCGGCCCGGGCGACCGCGGCTACCGCGGGCGCGGTGGTCGGCGGCCCGGCGGTACCGGGGCCCTGGTGCCGCAGCGGCGCACCCCGCCACGGTTCGCCGTCGTCGACGCCCTGGACGCGGACGGGCTGCTGCCGGCGATCTACTTCATCTTCTCCCGCGCAGGGTGCGAGGGCGCGGTGCAGCAGTGCCTCAGCGCGGGCCTGCGGCTGACGTCCCCGCAGGAGGAGGCGGAGATCCGCCGCATCGTGGAGGAGCGCACCGCCACCATCCCGCCCGAGGACCTGGACGTGCTGGGGTACTGGGCGTGGCAGCAGGCGCTGACCCGCGGGGTCGCGGCCCACCACGCGGGGCTGCTGCCGGTGTTCAAGGAGACGGTCGAGGACCTGTTCGCCCGCGGGCTGGTCAAGGTCGTGTTCGCCACCGAGACCCTCGCGCTGGGCATCAACATGCCGGCCCGGTCCGTGGTCCTGGAAAAGCTCGTCAAGTGGGACGGCACCTCCCACCAGCCGGTGACCCCGGGGGAGTACACCCAGCTGACCGGGCGGGCGGGGCGGCGGGGCATCGACGTCGAGGGGCACGCCGTCGTCGTCGACCACACCGGCCTGGACCCGGTGGCGCTGGCCGGCCTGGCCTCCCGGCGCCTGTACCCGCTGCGCTCGAGCTTCCGCCCCACCTACAACATGGCCGTCAACCTGGTGTCCCAGGTGGGGCACGAGCGGGCCCGGGAGGTGCTGGAGACGTCGTTCGCGCAGTTCCAGGCCGATCGGGGCGTGGTCGGGCTGGCCAAGCAGGCGCAGTCGCACGCCGAGGCCCTGGAGGGCTACCAGCAGGCGATGGCGTGCGACCTGGGCGACTTCGGCGAGTACATGAGCCTGCGCCGGCGCATCACCGAGCGGGAGAAGGAGCTGTCCCGTGCGGCGTCGGGGGCGCGGCGCGCCGAGGCCGTGGCCACGTTCGAGCGGTTGCAGCGCGGAGACGTCGTCGAGGTGCCCACCGGGCGACGCCGCGGGTACGTGCTGGTGCTCGACCCAGGCAAGGACGAGCGTGGCTTCGACGGGCCGCGCCCGACCGTCCTGACCCAGGAGCGGCAGGTCAAGAAGCTCACCCTGGCCGACGCACCCGGGGGCCTGACGGTCGTGACCCGCGTGAAGATCCCCAAGGCCTTCAACGCGCGCAAGCCGGACGCCCGCCGCGACCTGGCCTCCACCATGCGCAACGCGCTGGGCGCGTTCTCCGGTGACGCCGGCACCGGCAAGGGTCCGCGGGCCCCGCGCCCCGGGCAGGGCCCGGGCAGGCGGTCCGACGCCGCGTCGGACAAGGAGCTGCAGTCGCTGCGCTCACGGCTGCGCGCCCACCCCTGCCACGGGTGCCCCGAGCGTGAGGACCACGCGCGCTGGGCGGAGCGGCACGACAAGCTCGCCGCCGAGCACCGGCGGCTGGTGCAGCGCATCGAGGGGCGCACGGGCACGGTCGCACGCACCTTCGACCGCACCTGCACGGTGCTGTCACGGCTGGGCTACCTCGCCCGGCAGGACGCCACCCTGGCCGTGACCGACGACGGGCGGTGGCTGCGCCGGGTCTACGCGGAGAACGACCTCCTGCTGGCGGAGTGCCTGCGGCGCGGCGCCTGGGACGGGCTCGACCCGGCAGGGCTGGCCGCCGCGGTCTCCACCGTCGTCTACTCCGGCCGACGGGAGGAGGACGCCGACCCGTACGTGCCCGGCGGCCCGCACGGGCGGCTCGCGCAGGCGCTCGACGCCACCACCCGGGTGTGGTCCCAGGTCACCGACCTGGAGGAGGAGCACGGCCTGGAGGCCACCGGAGACCTCGACCTGGGCATCGTGGCGCCGGTGCACCGGTGGGCGTCCGGCAAGGGCCTGGACGCCGTGCTGCGCGGCACCGACCTGGCGGCCGGGGACTTCGTGCGCTGGTGCAAGCAGGTCGTCGACGTGCTCGACCAGCTCGCGCAGGCCGCGCCCCGCCCCGCGCTGCGCACCACCGCCCGCAAGGCGCAGGACGCGGTGCTGCGCGGGGTGGTCGCCTACTCGAGCCTGTGACGCCCGTCGCCCGTCGCCCGGGAGATCTTCGCCCGCGGTCCGACGACGCCGGTGCCCTAGAGTCGGGGCCGTGACCTCGACGCTGTACCGCAACGGTGTGATCCACTCCTCGGCCGACCCGTTCGCCGAGGCCCTCCTCGTCGACGACGGTGTGGTGGTGTGGGTCGGTGCCGAGGACACCGCCGCCGGGCTGGCGGCCCGCGCCGACCGGGTGATCGACCTGGACGGGGCCCTGGTGGCCCCCGGGTTCGTCGACGCGCACGTTCACACCCTCGAGACGGGCCTGTCGCTGGAGTCGGTGGACCTGTCGGCCACCGGGGCCTCCCGGGTGCAGGCGCTGGACGCGGTCGCCGCCGGGGCGCGCGGCATGGACGGGGTCGACCCCGACGGCGACGAGGTCCTGCTCGCCTTCGGCTGGGACGAGCGCGCCTGGGGCCCGGACGGCGCCCCGACCGCGGCGGAGCTCGACGCCGCCGCCGGCGGGCGCCCCGTCTACGCGACGCACGCCGACGCCACCTCCGCCGTCGTCTCGACCTCGCTGGCCACCGCCGCCGGCCTCGAGAGGCTGCCGGGATGGGACCCGTCCGGCCTGGTCACCGGCCAGGCGCTGAACGCCGCACGCACCTACGCCCAGACCCTCCCACCAGCCCGGCGCACCCGCGCCTACCAGGCCGCCCTGGCGCGCGCCGCGTCCCTCGGCATCGTCGCGGTGCACGAGATGAGCGCCCCCCACACCGACACCCGGGACGGCCTGCGCGAGCTCGTCGCCATGACCAGCACCGACGGCGACACCGTCCCCACGCTGCCGCAGGTCCTCGCCTACCGCGGCGAGCTGGTCGAGAGCGCGGACGAGGTGCGCGAGCTCATGGCCGAGCTGCCGTTCCTGCGCGGTGTCGCCGGAGACGTCAACGTCGACGGCTCGATCGGCTCACGCACCGCCGCGATGCGCCAGCCCTACGCCGACCAGGTCGCCCTGCCCGGCTCCGGCGACCCGACCGGGCTGCTCTACCTCACCGCCCAGGAGATCGGCGCGCACCTGGCCGCATGCTCCGAGGCCGGCGTCCAGGGCGGGTTCCACGTCGTCGGCGATCGCGCGATGGACGAGCTCGTCAAGGGCCTGGACGTGGCCGCCGAGTACCTCGGCGGGGGAGCGCTGCGTGCCGCCCGCCACCGTGTCGAGCACGCCCAGCTCGTCGACGCCGGGGCCCTGGCCTCCCTGCTGCTGCACGGCATCTCCCTGTCGATCCAGCCCGCGTTCGACTCCACGTGGGGTCGCGGCGGCGGCCTGTACTCCAGCCGCCTCGGTGCCGCCCGCGCCGGCAACATGGCACCGTTCGCCGACCTTCAGAGCGCCGGCATCCCCCTAGCCTTCGGGTCCGACGCCCCCGTCACGCCCCTCGACCCGTGGCAGGCCGTGCGAGCGGCCATCACCCACGAGGACGAGTCCCAGCGCTTGTCCGCCCGTGCCGCGTTCCGCGCCCACACCCGCGGCGGGTGGCGTCTGGCCGGTCTCGACTCCACCGGGGCCGGGGAGCTGCGCGTCGGGTCTCCGGCCCACCTGGCCGTGTGGCGCGCACCGGAGTACGTCGTGCAGTCCTCCGGCCGCGGCCTGTCCTCCTGGAGCCAGGAGGCCCGCGCCGGCCAGCCCCTGCTGCCCGACCTCGGCCCCGCGGCCGAGGAGCCGGTGTGCCTGCAGACGGTCCGCGCCGGCGTCCCCGTCTACGACACCTTCGAGTGACCCGGGCGCCCAGCCGGTTCGCGTACGCTTCGCCCGTGCCGGCACCGCAGACCCCTCTGTGGGCGTCACGACCCGTGACGCTCCTGCTCGCCGTGCCCGCCGGCACTGCCCTGTGGGCGGCGTTCCCCGACGTCGCCGCCTGGCCCCTGGTCCTGGTCGCCGTCGCCCTCCTGCACGCCGCGCTGCGCCGCGACACCCCCTGGTGGAACCTGCTGGTCGGGTCCGTCGCCGGCACCGTGTTCTTCCTGCCGCACCTGTGGTGGGCCAACGAGGCCACCGACACCGTGCCCTGGCTCGCGCTGAGCCTGCTCGAGGCTCTGTTCTTCGGGGCGTTCGGCGTGGCCTGGACGTGGGCGCGCCGACTGCCCTGGGTGCGCGGGCACGCCTGGGCGCACGTGCTCGCCTTCGCCGCGGTGTGGACCGCCGTCGAGCAGTGGCGCTCCGCGTTCCCCTTCGGCGGGTTCCCGTGGGGGCGCCTGGCCTGGACCGTGGCGGCCGCACCCACCGGCCGCGCCGCCTGGCTCGGCGGCACCGTGCTCGTCACGTTCCTCCTCGCGGCCGCCGGCGTGCTGCTCGCCCTGACGGCCTCCCGGCTCCTCGCAGCAGCCCGCGCCCCCGGGCGGCGTGCACCGCACCTGCTGGCCGCGACGGGCGCCGCCGCCGTGGCCGCCGTGCTCGTGACCGGCCCCCAGGCCCTGCCCCTGCCCCACGACCCCGCCACCCGGGCCGTGCCGGACCCGCCCGTGACCGCGACGGTGCCCGTCCCGGACCGCTCCCGGCCGGTCGACGCCGCCACCGCGACCGCCCAGGCCGGCGTGCTGCGCGTCGGGGCCGTGCAGGGCAACGTGAACGAGCCCGGCCTCGGCTCGTTCGCCAACCGTGCCGAGGTGCTCGACAACCACATCGCCGGCACCGACCGCGTCGCAGCCACCCACGGCGCCCAGGCAGCCCCGGACGAGCGCGTCGACGTGGTGCTGTGGCCCGAGAACGGGTCCGACCTCGACCCGCAGGAAGCGCGCGACGTCGCCCGCGCCCTCGACGGCGCAGCCGAGCGCGTCGGCGCCCCGATCCTCGTCGGCGCCCAGGAGTTCCCGCAGACCGGTGGCCGCTACAACGTGCTCCTGCTGTGGCAGGACGGCGATGTCCTGGCCCGCTACGCCAAGCAGCACCCCGCCCCGTTCGGTGAGTACATCCCCCTGCGCTCGTTCGTGCGCCTGTTCAGCGACCAGGTCGACCGCGTCACGACCGACATGATCGCCGCACGCAACGCCCCCGTGGTGGACGTGCCCGTCGAGCGGCTGGGGCGCAGCGTGCCGCTCGGCACCGCGATCTGCTTCGAGGTCGCCTACGACGAGATCGCCCGTGACGCCGTGCGCCGCGGCGCCGAGGTGCTCGTCGTCCCCACCAACAACGCGTCCTTCGGCGTGACCGCCGAGTCCACCCAGCAGCTGGCGATGACCCGCATGCAGGCGATCAGCACCGGCCGTGCGGCCGTGCAGATCTCGACCGTCGGCGTCAGCGGCGTCATCACCCCTGACGGCACCCTCGTGGCACGCACCGGCCTGTTCACCCCCGACCACCTCGTGGCCGACCTGCCCCTGCGCACCGACCTGACCCCCGCCGTCGTCGCCGGCTACTGGCCCGGCTGGGTCGTCGCAGCCGCTGGGGCGCTGCTGACCGCCGCCGGCCTCGTCCTGAGCACCCGGTCCCGCCGGGCCGCACGCCGTGGCACCACGCTCGACTCCGGCACCACGGCCACCACGGCCACCACGACAGGGGAGGGGCCGGCGTGAGGACGCTCGTCATCATCCCCACCTACGACGAGCGTGAGTCTCTCCCCACGACGCTCGCCGACGTGCGCCACCACGTGCCCGACGTCGACGTGCTGGTGGTCGACGACGCGTCACCCGACGGCACCGGCGAGCTCGCCGACGCCCTGGCCGCCGAGGACGCCGCCGTGCACGTGCTGCACCGCACCGGCAAGGGCGGCCTCGGCGCCGCCTACGTCGCCGGGTTCCGGTGGGGGCTCGAGCGCGGCTACGAGCTGCTGGTCGAGATGGACGCCGACGGGTCCCACCGCGCCGTCGACCTGCCGCGCCTCCTCGCGCGCGCCGCCGCCCCGGACGGCCCAGACCTCGTCGTCGGCTCCCGCTGGGTGCAGGGCGGGGCGGTGGTGAACTGGCCGTGGTACCGCTCCGCGCTCTCCCGCGGCGGCAACACCTACGTGCGCCTGGCCCTCGGCATGCCCGTGCGCGACGCCACCGCGGGGTTCCGCGCCTACCCGGCCCGTACCCTGCGGCGCATCGACCTCGGCTCGGTCGCCTCGCACGGCTACTGCTTCCAGGTGGACATGACGTGGCGCGTGGTGCGCGACGGCGGACGTGCCGCGGAGGTGCCCATCACCTTCGTCGAGCGCGTGGCCGGGGTGTCCAAGATGAGCCGCGCCATCGTGGTCGAGGCGCTGACGCGCACCACGGCGTGGGGGCTGGCGCACCGGGGCCGTCAGCTGCGTTCCTTGCTCCGCGGCACGGACAGGCGGCGCTGACCGACCCCTGGGTGGGCAGCAGCACGACGCCCTCGGCGCGGCGACCACGACGACGAGGGCCGGCACCCGTCACGGGTGCCGGCCCTCGTGGGTCGGTCGGGGTGGGCGCTCAGGCGCCGCGGCGCAGCTTGCCCGCGCGCAGCAGCTCCAGGCGCTCGTCGAGCAGCTCCTCGAGCTCGGCCACGGTGCGACGCTCCAGCAGCATGTCCCAGTGGGTGCGCTGCGGCTTGGTCGCCTTGGGCTCGGGCTTCTCGGCGTCGCGCAGGAGCGCCTCCTCGCCGCAGCGGCACTCCCACACCGGGGGGACCTCGGCGTCGGTGGCGAACGGCAGGATGATGGTGTGCCCGTTGGGGCAGTCGTAGTAAGCCTGGAAGCGGGGAGCGAAGTCGACGCCCTCGTCCGACTCCATGCTCTTCGCACCGATGCTCATACCGCGCAGGGACCGGTCAGGCATGTCGTCCTCCTGGGGAGTCGGGTTCGGATGACCCCTCGTGCCGGCTGCGGCACCCGGGGTCGGAGCATGTCAACGCTTGCCCACAGCGGCTTGTTCCAGGACACCCTGAGACCCGCGACACAGCACAAGCGATGCTGCGTGTCAAGGGTCCTCGGTCTTGCCCCGACTCGCAAACCGACACGCGCATCAGGTGACACATCCCACGCGCACAAGCCTCCCGCACGGGACCGCGAGCGCCGGGCGCGACACACTGGTGCGGGAATGAACCGGGCGGGGGCGTGGTTCTTCGTGCCAGTACATGCAGATGCATGGACCTTCTTTCGACCTTGGAGCTGAGCAGCGTGCAGTTCGGGATCTTCTCCGTCAGCGACGTGACCACCGACCCGATCACGGGTCACACCCCGGACGACACGGAGCGTGTGCGCAGCATGCTGAGGATCGCCCGGCACGCCGACGAGGCGGGCCTGGACGTCTTCGCGACGGGGGAGCACCACAACCCGCCGTTCGTCGCGTCCTCGCCCACCACCATGCTCGGGTACCTGGCCGGGGTCACCGAGAACATCGTGCTGTCGACTGCCACGACCCTGATCACGACCAACGACCCGGTCCGCCTGGCGGAGGAGTACGCGATGCTCCAGGTGATCTCCGGCGGCCGCATGGACCTGATGATGGGGCGCGGGAACACCGGTCCGGTCTACCCGTGGTTCGGGCAGGACATCCGTCAGGGCATCCCCCTGGCGATCGAGAACTACGCGCTGCTGCGCCGCCTGTGGACCGAGGACGTCGTCGACTGGCAGGGCAAGTTCCGCACCCCGCTGCAGGGCTTCACCTCCACCCCGCGCCCGCTGGACGGGGTGCCGCCGTTCGTGTGGCACGGGTCGATCCGCAGCCCGGAGATCGCGGAGCAGGCCGCCTACTACGGTGACGGGTTCCTGCACAACAACATCTTCTGGCCCATGAGCCACACCAAGCAGATGATCGCGTTCTACCGGCAGCGGTTCGAGCACTACGGCCACGGCCGGGCCGACCAGGCGATCGTGGGCCTGGGCGGGCAGGTGTTCGTCCGCAAGAACAGCCAGGACGCGTGGGACGAGTTCCGCCCCTACTTCGACGTGGCGCCCGTCTACGGCCACGGGCCCTCGATGGAGGACTTCACGCGTGAGACGCCGCTGACGGTGGGGTCCCCGCAGCAGGTGATCGACCGCTACGGGGCGTTCGTGGAGGAGGTCGGGTACTACCAGCGTCAGATGTTCCTGATCGACCACGCGGGGCTGCCGCTCAAGACGGTCCTGGAGCAGATCGACATCCTGGCCGAGGACGTGGTGCCTGAGCTGCGGCGCATCGTGGAGGCCAAGCGTCCTGCCGAGGACGTGCCGCTGAACCCGCCCACGCACGCCGAGCGCGTGGCTGCGGCGAAGGCCGCCGGGGAGGCCGGGGCCGGCCACGTGGGCGGTACGGAGGACCGGTGGACGGGGCTGCGCGCCGAGGAGGCCGACCCGGACCAGGCGCAGCCGCGCGCCGGGCGCGCCTTCGGCCTGTGACCCTGCCGCGCCAGCGCCGTGCGAGCCCGGCGACCCCGTCTCGAGAGGATCTTCCCGTGAGCACCCCCCGCACCCTCGCCGTCGTCTCGGCGGGCCTGTCCAACCCGTCCTCGACCCGTCTGCTGGCCGATCGGCTCACGGGCGCCACGGCGCGCGAGCTGGAGACGCTCGGTCACGACGTCACGGTGGAGACGATCGAGCTGCGCGACCACGCGCACGCCGTCATGGACGCCATGCTCACCGGGTTCCCGACGGGCGACCTGGCCACGGCGATCGAGCACCTGGTCGCGGCGGACGGCGTCATCGCCGTCACGCCGCTGTTCACCACCACCTACTCGGGGCTGTTCAAGTCGTTCGTCGACATCCTCGACAAGGACGCCCTGGGCGGCATGCCGGTGCTGCTGGGAGCCACGGGAGGCACGGCCCGTCACTCCCTGGCCGTGGACTACTCGATGCGCCCGTTGTTCACCTACCTGCACGCGGACGTGCTGTCGACGGCGGTGTTCGCCGCGACCGACGACTGGGCGGGCGCCGGTGACCAGGTCAACCCGCTGCCGCGGCGCATCGAGCGGGCCGGCAAGGAGCTGGCCGAGCGGGTGCACGTGCGGCAGAACGTCGGCCCGGCAGACCCGTTCGCGTCCACGCCGAGCTTCCTGGACATGCTCGGCGGCGCCTGAGCACCCCGCCCGGCCACCCGCCCGGCCACCCGCCCGACCTCAGAGCACCGAGGTCGGCTCCGTCAGCTGCAGGCCGTGGGCCTGGGCGACGCCCACGTGCATGACCTGCCCGGCGTGCACGTTGAGCCCGCGCGCCAGCACGGGGTCGGCGCGCAGGGCCTCCTGCCAGCCCAGGTCCGCGAGCGCCACGGCGTAGGGGAGGGTGACGTTGGTCAGGGCGTAGGTGGAGGTGTGGGGGACGGCGCCGGGCATGTTGGCGACGGCGTAGAAGACGGAGCCGTGCACGGGGTAGGTGGGCTCGGCGTGGGTGGTGGGGCGGGAGTCCTCGAAGCAGCCGCCCTGGTCGATGGCGATGTCGACGAGGACCGAGCCGGGCTTCATGCGGGCGACGAGGTCGTTGCTGACCAGGACGGGGGCCTTGGCTCCGGGGACGAGGACGGCTCCGACGACGAGGTCGGCGTCCAGGACGGCCCCTTCGAGGGTCCAGGCGTTGGAGGCGAGGGTCTGGACGCGGCCGAAGAGCTCGCGGTCGGCGGCCTTGAGGGCGTCGGGGTTCTTGTCGAGGAGGGTGACGCGTGCGCCCATGCCGACGGCGATGCGGGCGGCGTTCATGCCGGAGACGCCGGCGCCGATGATGACGACGTGGGCGGGGGCGACGCCGGGGACCCCGCCGAGGAGGGTGCCGCGGCCGCCGGCTGCCTTGAGGAGGGTGGCGGCGCCGACCTGGGGGGCGAGGCGGCCGGCGACCTCGGACATGGGGGCCAGGAGGGGCAGGGTGCCGGCGGGGGTCTGGACGGTCTCGTAGGCGATGGCGGTGACGTCGCGGGCGAGGAGCTCTTCGGTGAGGGCCTTGTCGGCGGCGAGGTGCAGGTAGGTGAACAGGACCTGGCCGGGGCGGATGCGGTGGTACTCGGCCTCGATGGGTTCCTTGACCTTGAGGATGATCTCGCCGGCGGCCCAGGTGGCGTCGGCGTCGGGCTCGATGAGGGCGCCTGCGGCGGCGTACTCGGCGTCGGGGATGGCGGAGCCGGTGCCGGCGCCGGTCTCGACGTGGACGGTGTGCCCGTGGCGGACGAGCTCGTGGACGCCGGCCGGGGTGAGGGCGACCCGGTACTCGTGGTTCTTGATCTCCTTGGGGACTGCCAGGTGCATGGGTGTCGCCTTCTCGGTCGTGGCTGACGGGGAGCAGGTGGCTGGGGCGGGGGTGGCCCGCGTCACCCATTCTTCCGTGCTCGCGTGCATTTCTTCGGCCGGGCGGTCAGATTCCGTGGAAGATTCTGTATGGTCGGGCCATGCCCTCGGATGATTCGCCCGCACCTGGCGCGGCGCCGCTCTCGCCGAACGATGTTCGGCCGGCGGCGACGGGGCTGGAGCCGCGCACCACGGCACCGGTGGTGCTCGACGCCGTGGACCACCGGTTGCTGGCGGAGCTGGCCGCTGACGCGCGGATCCCGAACAACGCGCTGGCGCAGCGGGCGGGCATCGCTCCCTCCACGTGCCTGGCGCGGGTGCGGGCGCTGCGGGACAAGGGGGTGATCCGCGGGTTCCACGCGGACATCGACCCGGCGTTGTCGGGCAGGCCGCTGCAGGCGATCATCGCGGTGCGGATGCAGGGCAGCGCCCGTTCGCGCCTGACGTCGTTCCTGCGGGAGCTGGGTGCGCTCCCCGGGGTGCTGAACGTGTTCCTGCTGGGCGGGGCGCACGACTTCTTCGTGCACGTGGCGGCGCCGGACGCCGACGGGCTCAACGACTTCGTGGTGGAGAACCTGTCGGTGAACCCGGGGGTGGCGTTGACGGAGACGAACCTGATCTTCCAGCACGTGCGGGCGCCCGTCTTCTGACGGGTCGCCGCCCCCGGGCCGAGACCTCTTGCCGGGGCAGTGCGGGTGCGGGACCATGCGTGGCATTCGGGTCCCATCCGGGGACGCTGCGAGGGGAGCGAGCATGCCTGACGACGGTGCCACCACCTCCGCGGTCGAGCGCACCCCCAGCGGGGTGCGGCCGCCGACCCCGCCTGCGGTGCGCTGGGACCCGGGTGCCCGCTACCGCCCCTCGCGGCTCACCGCCCCCGCGCACTGCCTGGAGACCCGGGCGCAGACGCTGCCGGCGGGCGCGGCGCCCGGCGCTCTGTCGCCGGCCGGCGCCGGGCAGGATGCCCGCACGGCGCCCGCCCACCTCCCGGGCCGCCTGTTCCGCGGCCCGGCCCGTCGTCGCGCGGTGTTCGAGCGCGACCTGTGGCAGCCGGCCCCGCCCCGCAGCCTCGCCCGGTCGGCGGCCCTGGCCGAGGCGGTGGACCGCTACCGCCTCGGTGTGCTGGACACGACGGGCCTGGTGCGCGCCGTCGGGCACGTGCTGGCCGCCTGAGTGTCTCGGCGTGAGCTGGTCGTGCTCGGCACGGCCAGCATGGTGCCCACCCGCAGGCGCAACCACAACGGGTACGTGCTGTTCTTCGACGACCAGGCGATCTTGTTCGACCCTGGTGAGGGCACGCAGCGGCAGATGACGCACGCCGGGGTCTCGGCCACAGACCTGACCCGCATCGCCCTGACGCACCTGCACGGCGACCACTCCCTGGGTCTGGCCGGGGTGGTGCAGCGGATCTCGGGGGACCAGGTGCCGCACACCGTCCCCGTCTCCTTTCCCGCCTCAGGGCTCGGCTGGGTGGAGAACCTCGTGCACGCCTCGGCGTTCACCCACCACGAGCGGCTGGTGCTCCAGCCGCTGGAGGCCGACGGGGTCGTGCCGCGCCTGGCGGGGGAGCGCGGTGCCGGCGTGAGGCTGACGGCCCGCCGCCTGGACCACACGATCGACACGTTCGGGTACCGCCTGGACGAGCCCGACGGCACCTCCCTGGACCCGGTCGCCCTGGCCCGGCACGGCGTCGCGGGGCCCGACGTCGGCCGGCTGGTGCGCGAGGGCACGTTCACGCCCGACGGCGGGCGCCCCCTGTCCGTCACCGAGGTCGGCGTGCCCCGCCCGGGGCAGTCGGTCGCGTTCGTCATGGACACCCGCCTGTGCGACGCCGTCGGCGAGCTCGCCGACGGCGTGGACCTGCTCGTCATCGAGTCCACGTTCCTGCACCGCGACGCCGACCAGGCCACCCGCTGGGGGCACCTGACCTGCCGGCAGGCCGCGCAGGTCGCCGCGGACGCCGGGGTGCGCCACCTGGTCCTGACGCACTTCTCCCAGCGCTACAGCGACCCGCGCGAGCTCGAGGACGAGGCGCGCGAGGTGTACGACGGCCCTCTCACCGTCGCCGCCGACCTCGACCGCGTCCCCCTGCCCCGTCGGCGCACCACCACCCCGTGACCCCGTGACCCCGATGACCCCGATGACGTCGCCGCCGCCCCGGCCTGGCAGGAACCCCGCCGCGAGCGCCACGGGCCCCTTGCTGACCGCCGCGGAACTGGCCAGGGCTGTCGACGCCGCGGCAGACCCGGAGGTGGCGGCCTCCTCGCGACGGTTCTTCCAGACGGGGCCGGGGCAGTACGCCGAGGGGGACCGGTTCGCCGGGGTGCGCGTCCCCGTGCTGCGGGCCCTGGCGCGTGAGGCGGCCGCCATGCCCCTGGGGGAGGCGTCACGCCTGCTGACCAGCGAGGTGCACGAGCACCGCCTGGCGGCGCTGCTGGTGATGGTGGACGGGTTCTCCCGTGCCTCCCGGGCTCGCACCCGGGACGAGGCGGTCCGCGACGAGCTGCACGACCGGTACCTGGACGCGGTGCGGGCCGGGCACGTCGACGGCTGGGACCTGGTGGACACCTCGGCCCCCACGCTGGTGGGGGCGTGGCTGCTGGGCCCTCCCGCCCACGACCTCGCCCCGGTGCTCGACCCGCTGACCGCCTCGCCGAACCTGTGGCAGCGACGCGTCGCGATGCTCGCCACCTTCGCCTTCACCCGCGCGGGTGACCCTGGCCCCGCCCTCACCTACGCCCACCGCCTCCTGGACGACAGGGAGCCGCTGCTGCACAAGGCCGTGGGCTGGATGCTGCGGGAGGTCGGCAAGCGGGCCGACGCCGCGGCGCTCGCGGACTTCCTGGAGCGGCACGCCCACGCCATGCCGCGCACCGCGCTGGGGTATGCGACCGAGCACCTGGACCCCGGGGAAAGAGCGCGGCTGCGGGCCCTGTGAGCCGCCCTCCCCAAGGCGCCGCGACAGCCGAACACGCGATTCCTGCCCGAATTCGGGCAGGAACTTGCCGCACGCGGGGACGAGGTGCAGGCTTCCGGTCATGACACCGGATCGCGCGCTCGTGGACCACGTGGTGTCCACGACCGGTCTCAGCCCGGCCGAGGCCACCCGTGTCATCGAGGACGTCGTGGCCTTCCACGCCGAGCCGCTGGAGGAGTACGTGCGCCGCCGGCACGCGCAGATGCAGACCTACGGGGCCAAGAACCCGGAGATCTTCGCGCGCATCGCGGCCGAGCTGGCCGGGCGGGTCGTGGCGGCGCCGCCCCTCAGCGAGCGGCAGCTGCGGCGCATCGTCTACGGCTGACCCGCACGACCCCTGCGGCCGCCCGCGCCAGCCCGGTCCGGCCGCTGGCTCTTCCCCGGTCCCTGGTCTGGGGCGCGGCCCGCGCGCCCGACCCGCCATCAGCCCCATCACCCACCTCGCCCATCGTCGAAGGAGAACATCTATGTGCGGCATCGTCGGCTACGTCGGCGCCCAGCAGGCGGCCCCGCTGCTGGTCGAGGGCCTGACCCGCCTGGAGCACCGCGGCTACGACTCGGCCGGGGTGGCCGTGCTCGGCTCGCGCCTGCAGGTCACCAAGAAGGCCGGGCGCGTGCGCGACCTGTCCGAGGCGCTGCCCAAGCGCCTGGCCGGCAAGGTCGGCATCGGTCACACCCGGTGGGCCACCCACGGCCCCGCCACCGACACCAACGCCCACCCGCACACCGACACCAGCGGCACCGTCGCCGTCGTGCACAACGGCATCGTCGACAACGCCGCCGCCCTGCGGGCCCGCCTCGTGGCCGACGGCGTCGAGCTGGCCAGCGACACCGACACCGAGGTGTTCGCCCACCTGGTCGCCCGCTCCGGCGCCGACACCCTGGAGGGCAAGGTCGTCGAGGCGCTCGGCCAGGTCGAGGGCACCTACGGGCTGGCCGTGGTCCACGCCGACTTCCCCGACCGTGTCGTCGTGGCCCGCCACGGCAGCCCCCTGCTCATCGGTGTGGGGGAGAAGGAGATGTTCATCGCCTCCGACCTCGCAGCGGTCGTGCGGCACACCACCACCGTCGCCCACCTCGACGACGGCGAGCTCGCCACCGTCACCGCCGGCGGGTTCACCACCTTCCGCCACGACCTGACCCGCACCACCACGCAGGCCAGCGCCGTCGACATCGACCCGTCCGCGTTCGAGCACGGCGACGTCAGCGGCGAGCCGCGCATGTACACCGAGATCCTCGAGCAGCCCGCCTCCGTGGAGCGCACCCTGCGCGGACGCCTCGACGAGCGGTTCGGCACCGCCCACCTCGGCGGCCTCGACATGGACGCCCGCGACCTGCGCGCCTTCCGCCGCGTCAAGATCCTCGGCTGCGGGTCGGCCTACTACGTGGGGCAGATGGGCGCCTCCATGATCGAAGAGCTCGCCCGCGTCCCCGCCGACGCCGAGCCCGCCTCCGAGTTCCGCTACCGCAACCCCATCATCGAGCCCGACACCCTCTACGTGGCCGTCTCCCAGTCCGGCGAGACCGTCGACACGCTCCTGGCCGTCGAGGAGATCCGCCGCAAGGGCGGGCGCGTCATCGGCCTGGTCAACGTGGTCGGGTCCGCCATCGCCCGCGCCTGCGACGGCGGCATCTACCTGCACGCCGGCCCCGAGATCGCCGTCGCCTCCACCAAGGCCCTGACCACCATGTTCGTCGGCTTCTCCCTCCTGGCCCTGCAGCTGGGACGCGTGCGCGACCTGTCCGTGGCCGACGGGCGCCGCCTGGTCAACGGGCTGCAGCGCCTGCCCGCCCAGATCGAGGAGATCCTCAAGACCGAGGACCACATCGCCGACATCGCCCGCGACCTCGCCGACGCCGAGAGCATGTTCTTCGTCGGCCGCGTCCGCGGCTACCCCGTGGCACGCGAGGGCGCCCAGAAGCTCAAGGAGATCACCTACCGCCACGCCGAGGCCTACCCCACCTCCGAGCTCAAGCACGGCCCCCTGGCCCTCATCTCCCCGAAGGTGCCCACCGTCGCCATCGTGCCCGCCGACGAGCTCACCGACCGCAACGTCGCCGCCCTGCACGAGATCGACGCCCGCGGCGGCCCCCTCGTCATCGTCACCCACCCCGAGGTCGACCTCGGCGACCTGCACGCCCGCCGCATCGACGTGCCCCGCAACGAGACCGAGCTCGACCCCGTCCTGCTCACCGTGCCCCTGCAGCTGCTGGCCTACCACGCCTCGGTCCACCTGGGCCTCGACGTCGACAAGCCCCGCAACCTCGCCAAGTCCGTCACCGTCGAGTAACCCCGCGACGCCCACCACCACGACGGCGCTCGCAGCCGCACCCCTGGGGGCGGCCGCGAGCGCCGTCGTCGTCAGGCCCGCACGTGCGGACCGGGCAGGGGCAGCGTCATGAACACGCTGTACGGGTCCTCGACGTAGGAGCCGAAGGGGCCGCACTCGACGAACCCGTGCCGGGCGTACAGGCGCCGGGCGGGAGCGAACGAGTCCTGCGACCCCGTCTCCAGACTCACCCGCTCGTACCCCCGCTCGCGTGCCACGCCCAGCAGGTGGCCCAGCACCGCCGTGGCCACACCGCGCCCGCGAGCGCCCGTCGCGGTACGCATCGACTTCAGCTCACCGTGGTGGGCGTCGAGCTCGCTCAAGGCACCGCACCCCAGCAGGGTGGCGCCGTCGGGTCCAGGTTCGCGGGCAGTGACGAACGTGATGGACGGCGCGAGCAGCGCCGTCACGTCCAGGGCGTGCACGCTGCACGCCGGGGACCCTGCGCGCATGTCCCGCAGGTGCTCGGACAGCAGCGCCGTCACGTCGGCGCGGTCGGGGGAGTCGAGAGAGACGATCACCCCCGCATCCTGCCCTGCCCGGAGCTGCTGGACGACGACGGCGCGACGGCGGCCACCCACTGGCCGCCGAGCACCGGCTAGAGCGACCGGTCGACCTCGATACCCAGCTCCCGCGCCGCACCGGTGATCTGCCGCGCCAGGTCCACGTCCCGCTGCGACAGCCCGCCCACCTCGTGCGTGCTCAGCCGCACCGTGACCCGGTCCTGCGCCACCTCGACGTCCGCGTCATGGTTCGCCGCCGCACCCAGCTCACCGATCCGCTCCGCCAACCGCTCACCCGTGGCCCGGTCCCCGGAGGTGAAGATCGCCGTGGCCACCCCCGAGTCGTTCGTCACCCACCCGTCCACGCCGTGGGACTCCAGGAACTGCTGCGCTGTGATCTGCTCCACCATCTGGCCACCGTACGCCGGGCCGCCGCGGCTCGCGGGCCGGGCCTGCGACGACGACCTCGACTCCGTCCTCAGGAGGAGCGAGCACCCTCAGATCCCCCGGCCGGCACGCACCACCCGGATGCACCACCACGGCGCTCGCGGTTCCATGGAGCGGTGAAGAACATCGGTTTCCTCTCCTTCGGCCACTGGACGCCCTCGCCGCACTCACGCACCCGCACCGGGGCCGACGCCCTGCACCAGGCGATCGACCTGGCGGTCGCGGCCGAGGAGCTGGGGGCCGACGGCGCCTACTTCCGGGTGCACCACTTCGCGCGCCAGCACTCCTCGCCGTTCCCGCTGCTGGCCGCGATCGCCGCACGCACCAGCCGCATCGAGATCGGCACCGGCGTCATCGACATGCGCTACGAGAACCCGCTCTACATGGCGGAGGAGGCCGGTGCGACCGACCTGATCTCCGACGGCCGCCTGCAGCTCGGCATCTCCCGCGGGTCACCCGAGCAGGTGGTCGACGGATGGCGCTACTTCGGGTACGAGCCCGCCGAGGGGGAGTCCGACGCCGACATGGCCCGCACCCGCGCCGAGGTGTTCCTCCAGGTGCTCACCGGTGCCGGGTTCGCCGAGCCCAGCCCGCGCCCCATGTTCCCCAACCCGCCCGGCCTGCTGCGCGTCGAGCCGCACTCCGAGGGGTTGTCCGAGCGGATCTGGTGGGGCGCCGGGTCCGACGCCACGGCCCGCTGGGCGGCAGTCAAGGGCATGAACCTCATGAGCTCCACCCTCAAGGACGACGAGACCGGCGAGCCCTTCCACGTCCAGCAGCGCAAGCAGATCGAGGCGTTCCGGCAGGCGTGGGCCGAGGCCGGCCACCAGCGCGAGCCACGCGTGTCCGTCAGCCGGTCGATCTTCGCGCTCGTGAACGACGAGGACCGCGCCTACTTCGGCCGCGGCGAGCAGGAGCACGACCAGATCGGCATGATCGACGAGACCACCCGCGCCATCTTCGGCCGCAGCTACGCCGCGGAGCCCGACGCGCTCGTGGAAGAGCTCCGCAAGGACGAGGCCGTGGCCGCCGCCGACACCCTCCTGCTCACCGTGCCCAACCAGCTCGGCGTCGACTACAACGCCCACGTCATCGAGGCGATCCTCACCCACGTCGCCCCAGAGCTCGGCTGGCGCTGAGGCCCCTGACGCCCGGCGGCCGCGCTCGCCCCGGGCGTCAGGCACGTCACCTGCTCAGGGCCTCGTCGATCGGCGTCGTCCCCGCGTTGAACCGCACGGTGCGCCCCACCAGGTCCTCACGCCCGGCGACGGCGGCGACGACCGCCGCCACGTCGGCACGCGGCACCGTGCCCGGCTCCAGGCTGCCCTGCGGCTCGTCGACCGCGATCGCCCCCGTGCCCGGGTCGTCCGTCAGGCCGCTCGGACCCAGGATCGTCCAGCCGGGGGCATGAGCGCGCACGTGCTCGTCCGCCGCCGCCTTCGACTCGGCGTACGCGAAGAACCCGTCCGACTCGGGCACCCCGTGATCCGGCCGCGCACCGAAGTAGGACACCATCACGTACCGCCCCACCCCGGCCGCGAGCGCCGCGTCCACCGACCGGATCGCCGCGTCGCGGTCCACCGCGTACGTCCGGGCCGGGTTGCCGCCCCCGGCGCCGGCCGACCAGACCACCACGTCGGCTCCCGCGAACGCCGCGGTGAGCGCCTGCGTGCTCGCGTCCTCCACGTCCAGCAGCACCGGGTTCGCGCCCGTCGCCCGCACGTCCCCGGCCTGGTCCGCACGCCTGATCAGCGCGTCCACCTCGTGCCCCGCGCGCACCAGCAGCGGCTCTGCCAGCAGCGCGACCTTCCCGTGCCCACCCACGACCACGATCTTCGCCATGCCGACCTCCTCGGTCCTCGGTCCTCGGTCCACGTCCTGCGTGCTGTCGATCGTGGCAGACACCCCCGCACCCCGCTGCAGACGAGCCCTCCACCGGTACCGCAGGCCCGCCGGTGGCGGGTGGGCCCACCCCGTCGTACTGCTGAGGGATGGCCATGAGCGAACCACTCCAGCCCCACGCCTCCGAGCCCCGCGAGGAGATCGCCGCAGCAGACGCCGGCACCGGCGCCCCCGAGCCGGCCCCCGGGTTCGGCATCGGCGGCGAGGAACCCGACGCCCCGCACGACACTGACGACACGGACGACCGGGCCGCACCCGACGCCGACCCTGACCAGGACACCCCGTTCCGCACCCCGGGCACCTCCGGCGCCGACCCCGACGAGCTGCGCGAGACCCTCCGCCAGAACGACTGACCCCACGGGCCACGCTCCTGCACGCACCGGGAGCCAGTGCGCGCACGGCGCTCGCGGACGTGGCAGCATCCGTGGCAGCATCACGCAGGTGACGGCTCCTGAGGATCGGCGGCTGAGCGACCTGGTGCGCCTGCGGCGGGTGCGTGACCGGATCGACCGGGACCACGCGCAGCCGCTCGACGTGGAGGCACTGGCGCGCGGTGCGCACATGTCGTCCGGGCACCTGAGCCGGGAGTTCCGTCGCGTGTACGGGGAGTCGCCGTACAGCTACCTGATGACGCGGCGCGTGGAGCGGGCGATGACGCTGCTGCGCCGAGGCGACCTGACGGTGACCGAGGTGTGCTTCGCCGTGGGGTTCTCCTCGCTGGGCACGTTCAGCACCCGGTTCACCGAGCTGGTAGGGGTCGCGCCGAGCGTGTACCGGCGTACCGCGGCCGGCACGACGGCGGGAGTGCCGGCGTGCCACGCCCTGCTGGCGACGCGACCGGTCAGGAATCGAGAAGCGCGCCCGCCAGGGGCGGCCTAGCGTCGGTGCCATGAACCCGACGAGCGTCACCGTCCACCACGCCTTCCTCCCGCACACCGACCCCGAGGCTTCGCTGTCGTTCTACCGCGACGTCCTGGGGTTCGAGGTCTGGCGCGACGTCGGCTACCAGGGCATGCGCTGGGTCACCGTGGGGCCGCCAGGCGGCGCGGGCACGTCGATCGTGCTGCACCCGCCGGCGGTGGACCCAGGGCTGACCGAGGACGAGCGGCGTACGATCCTGGAGCTGATCGCCAAGGGGAGCTACGGTGCGCTGACGTTGGCCACCGACGACCTCGACGCGCTGTTCGCCCGGGTGCAGGCCAGCGGTGCGGACGTGGTGCAGGAACCGATGGACCAGGACTACGGGGTGCGTGACTGCGCGGTCCGTGACCCTGCGGGCAACCTGCTGCGCATCAACGAGGTGCGCTGAGGCGACGGCACCGGGACGGACGGTCCGCGTACCAGCAGGGGGAGAGACGATGAGCACGGTCACCAGCACCGACAGCACGCAGGCAGCCGCGGCGGCGGCGCGTGCGGACAGCCATGACGTGATCCGCGTGCAGGGCGCACGGGAGAACAACCTCAAGGACGTCACCGTCGAGATCCCCAAGCGGCGGCTGACGGTGTTCACGGGGGTGTCCGGCTCGGGCAAGAGCTCCCTGGTGTTCGGGACGATCGCGGCCGAGTCGCAGCGCATGATCAACGAGACCTACTCAGCGTTCCTGCAGGGTTTCATGCCGAACCTGGCGCGCCCCGAGGTGGACGTGCTCGAGGGCCTGACGACGGCGATCGTCGTGGACCAGGAGCGGCTGGGTGCCAACCCGCGCTCGACCGTGGGCACCGTGACGGACGCGAACGCGTTCCTGCGCACCCTGTTCAGCCGGCTGGCCGAGCCGCACGTGGGCTCGCCGAACGCGTACTCCTTTAACGTGCCGTCGGTGACGTCGGCGGGCGCGATCTCGGTGGGCGGCAAGAAGGCGGTCAAGGCGACGTTCAACCGGCTGGGCGGCATGTGCCCCCGCTGCGAGGGGCGTGGGCAGGTCAACGACATCGACCTGGGCGAGCTGTTCGACGAGACGAGGTCGCTCGCCGAGGGGGCCATCACGGTGCCCGGGTACACCCCGGACGGCTGGTACGTGAAGCTCTTCAGCGAGTCGGGGTTCCTCGACCCGCACAAGCCGATCAAGGACTACACCGAGCGCGAGCGGCACGACTTCCTGTACCGGGAGCCCACCAAGGTCCCGGTGGGCGGCGCCAACATGACGTACGAGGGCCTGGTCCCCAAGATCCAGAAGTCGATGCTCTCGAAGGACAAGGACGCGATGCAGCCGCACGTGCGCGCGTTCGTCGAGCGTGCGGTCACCTTCACCACCTGCCCCGAGTGCGACGGCACCCGCCTGGCCGAGCACGCCCGCACCTCCACCATCGGCGGCGTGAGCATCGCCGACGCCTGCGCGATGCAGATCACCGACCTGGCGGACTGGGTGCGCGCGATCGACGACCCCTCGGTCGCGCCCCTGGTGGCGGGGCTGCAGCACCTGCTCGACTCCTTCGTGGAGATCGGCCTGGGGTACCTCTCCCTCGACCGCCCCTCGGGCACGCTGTCCGGGGGAGAGGCGCAGCGCACCAAGCTGATCCGCCACCTGGGCTCGGCGCTCACGGACGTCACGTACGTGTTCGACGAACCCACCATCGGCCTGCACCCGCACGACATCCAGCGGATGAACGAGCTGCTGCTGCGCCTGCGCGACAAGGGCAACACGGTGCTCGTCGTCGAGCACAAGCCGGAGACCATCGCGATCGCCGACCACGTCGTCGACCTGGGGCCCCGCGCCGGCACCGCCGGCGGCACGATCTGCTACCAGGGCACCGTGGAGGGCCTGCGCACCAGCGACACCCTCACCGGCCGCCACCTCGGCGACCGCGCCACCCTCAAGGACACCGTGCGCACCCCGACCGGGGCGCTGGAGATCCGCGGCGCCAGCACCCACAACCTCCAGGACGTCGACGTCGACGTCCCGCTCGGCGTCCTCACCGTGGTGACCGGCGTCGCCGGGTCCGGCAAGAGCTCCCTCGTCCACGGCGCCCTGGGCCGTCGCGACGACGTCGTCACCGTGGACCAGAGCCCCATCCGCGGCTCGCGCCGCTCCAACCCCGCCACCTACACCGGTCTCCTCGAGCCGATCCGCAAGGCGTTCGCCAAGGCCAACGGCGTCAAGCCCGCCCTGTTCAGCGCCAACTCCGAAGGGGCCTGCCCCGTGTGCAACGGTGCCGGTGTCATCTACACCGAGCTCGGTTTCATGGACACCGTCACCACCCCGTGCGAGGAGTGCGAGGGCAAGCGGTTCCAGGCGGCGGTGCTGGAGCACAAGCTCGGCGGGAAGGACATCAGCGAGGTCCTGGCCATGTCGGTCGCCGAGGCCGAGGAGCTCTTCGCCTCCGGTGAGGCCCGCACCCCCGCCGCGCACGCGATCCTGCGCCGCCTCGCCGACGTCGGCCTCGGCTACCTCACCCTGGGTCAGCCACTGACCACCCTGTCCGGCGGCGAGCGCCAGCGCCTCAAGCTCGCCGTGCACATGGGGGAGAAGAGCCCCGTGCTCGTCCTGGACGAACCCACCACGGGCCTGCACCTGGCCGACGTCGCCCACCTCCTGCGGCTCCTGGACCACCTCGTCGACACCGGACGCACCGTGGTGGTCATCGAGCACCACCAGGCCGTCATGGCCCACGCCGACTGGATCATCGACCTCGGCCCCGGAGCAGGGCACGACGGCGGCCGCGTCGTGTTCGAAGGAACCCCCGCCGACCTGGTCGCACAGCGCTCCACCCTCACCGGGCAGCACCTGGCGCAGTACGTCGGCGCCTGAGCCACCGCCACCCGGGCGGCACGGCAGGAGAGGGGAGGGGAGGCCACCATCGCCGCCACACCCAGGACCACCACCCGCATCGAGGTCCACGCCACAGCCCAGCAGACCTTCACCTACCTCGCCGACCCCAGGAACCGGCCCCGCTGGCAGGCCAGCCTCCTGACCGTCCACCTGCTCGACCCCGGACCCCCGCACCCCGGGACGCGCTGGAGCGAACGCACCGCCGTCGGCGCCGTCCCGCACCTGCAGATCGTCGAGCTCCGAGCCCCCGGCACCGACGGCGACCCCACCGGCCTCTGGAGCGAGGCCGGCACCTGGCACGGACTGCGCGCGGCGCTCGCGATGGTGCTCAAGCCGGCCGAAGCCGACTCGTCGCGCACCGTGGTGCACGCCGCCTTCGAGATCGACGGCGCGCGGCCTTGGTCCCCGCTGGTCACCGTGCTACGGCTCCTGGCACCCGCAGCCGTACGGTCCGACCTGCGGCGCTCCGCCCGTCACGTGGAGAGGGCGGCCCACGGCGCGCGTCCGCGCTCGGAGCGCCTCTGACCGGGGGTGAGGGAGCACCTCGAAACAGCCCGGTTAACGCGCACTTCCTCAGCAAGGTAGAAGGGGACTTCTTCGGCGCTGACGAAAGTCGCACCCAAACGGCGCTCTCTCGCGAGGGCCGAGAATTCTGCCCCTTAGCGCGTATCGAGGGAAAAGACCCGTCGCACACCCCTTCGCGGCGACATGTTCCACGTCGGAGCATCTTGCCGACGCCACCGACATGCGCCCGGAGCAACAGTCGAGGCGGGCCGCCGACGGGCAGCCCGGAATGTCACCGTTGTCCTGTAAGCATGTCGACATGAGCGCACTCACCGTCACCGAGCCTCGTGAGCAGGGCGACCAGGGCGAGCGCGGTGTCAGCACCGTCCTGGACGCTGCGCACGCCGCCCGGGTCGCCGAAGCGGTCGAGCACGCCGTCAGCGACGCCACGAGGGAGCGCTACGCGAGCGCGGTCCGTCGCTTCGACGCATGGGTGCGCCTCAACGGCTACGCGGACCGCCGCTGGTCGGCGGAGGTGGTCGCTGCCTACCTGGCCACCTTGTCGACGAGCCCCAGCAACGTGCAGGTGAGCCGGGCGGCGATCCTCGACGCCGCGCGCCGCGTCGACGTCGAGACGTACAACGCCCTGCGAGACAACCCAGGCCTCAGGGCGACGATGCGAGGGCTCACCCGCGAGTCCCGAGGGTGGGAGCGTCAGAAGGCTCGCGCGTTCTCCCGCACCGACATCCGCGAGATGGTCGAGCGCGCCGCCACCACCCCCGCCGGTCAGCGGGACAAGGCGATCCTGCTGCTCGGCGTGAGCCTCGGGCTGCGCGCCTCAGACCTCGTGTCGGTCAAGACCAGGGGAGTGGTGGAGGTCCGCGGTGGCATGGAGGTGGTGGTCCCGTACTCCAAGACCTCCGACGAGCCGATCACCCTCGCACTGCCCGAGATCGGTGGACCGCTGTGCGCGGTGTCCGCCCTGCGCACCTGGCTCGCCACGCTGGAGAAGATCGAGGACGAGCGGCGCGGGCACGTCGTCCGCCAGGTCCGGCGCGGGGGATACACCGTCGAGCCCGGAGCGGTCTCGACCGAGGTCATCGGCCGCATCGTGACCAGGATGGCGGCCAGCGTGGGGCTCCCCGCCGGCCGGGGCGGGTACACCGCACACTCCCTGCGAGCCACGTTCGCCACCAACGCCCTGCAGGCCGGGTACAGCGAGCAGGCCGTGAGCAGCGTGGGCCGCTGGTCGTCCCTCCAGGTGCTGCGCGGCTATGACCGCTCCACACGCTGGGACTCCCGGCTGACCGCCGGCGGGTGGCTGGGCCGGTAGGCCGGCAGGGGGCACACGAGCACTGGGCACACGAGCACTGGGCGCTGCGGGTCAGCCGATCGAGCCGGCCCGCGCGTAGGCCTCGACGAAAGCGACCGCCACCGCCGCCGCGCCCACCGCCGCCACGACCCGCGGGCCGACGGCGCGAGCGCGTACGCACACCATCCCGACCAGCGCCAGGCCGACCGCACCGATCGCCGTCCAGTACACGGGCGAGGTCGTCGCCCCCACGACGGTCAGGCCGTAGACCGCCTCACCCGCACAGATGCCGCCCAGGAGCCCAGCGCCAACGGCGGCCCGGTAGCCCCTGTCGCGCAACCACGCGGCCGCCACACCCACGAACGGACCGACCACCACGCCCACCAGCCCGAAGAACGACGGGTCGTAGTACGCCCCGGCCAGGTCGGCAGCCACCGCGTACCCCAGCACGAGCAGCACGAAGCTCGACGCACCGAGCACCGCGGCCGGCCATGTACCGACCCGGGACCACAGCACCAACGACGCCGCCAGCACCGTCCACCCGCTGGCCGAGTTCGCGAACGAGGCCAGCGCCTCGGGCAGGAAGCCCTGGGCGGGGAACGTCAGCATCCCCAGCGCACAGCTCCCCAGCAGGACGACGAGCACTGGCCCGACGGCCTGGAGCCGGAGAGCACGCGGTACCAGAACAGAGGTCTCAGCCACGGTCCGACGCTCGCAGACGCACGCGCGCCGCGCGTCCACCCGGGGGAGGACGACCATGCGCGCCGTCTCCCACCACGGCCTGACACGCCCCGTGGGAGCACAGCCGCGGGACTCCTGCCGCGCGGCAGGCAGGACAGCGGGGGGGGAGCAGCGCGCGGCCGACTGCCGAGCGGGTTCAGTCGATCGGGGGATCCTGACGGTCCCCGGGCAGCACGGGCGTACACCGCCGCGTGTCGTGGAGGTGCGGGACAGTCGGCAGGTGATGCGGCACCACCGGGGTCCCGGCCGCCACAGGGGCGCCGTCGTGCTGACTCGCGACACCCGGTGACGGCGCCGAGCGCGGCGCCACGCAGACGATGCAGACGATGCCCACCGGGCGCGTCCACAGCGCCGCCGTGCGTCACCTCCGTGCGGCCGGCGCAGGGCGCGCGGGAGAAAACGAACCACACGCACGCTCACCGCCGCGATCGTCCGACACGCTCCGCCGCCATCGGCGAGGGCCGCGAGACAGCTGTCGAGAGGGGCTGGTCGCACGCGATCCGAACTGTAGAGGTGCGTGCTCGTCAGGTGCGAGTTCTAGGGCGGGGTGCTCGAGGTTCAGACGGGGCTGGCGTCGACCCTGGAAGTGCAGGGACAAGGGTCGCAGCTCTCGCCGCGACCCTTGTCCCCTTCACTACGCGAGCTTGCTGTTGATGCGGTCGTCGTCGAGCGGCTCGTACTTCGAGTCCACGAACGACTTGAACACCTCGACGAGGTTCTCGCCGTTCGCGTGGGCTCGGCGGACGACCTCGAGGATCGTCGCGCGCCCACGTCCGAGAGCCTGTTGCTTCTTCAGGTCCTCCTTGCGCGGCTTGATGACCTTGCCATCCTGGGTGACTGCGGCCTGCTCCAGCTGAACGTAGCTCAGCGTGCTCGTCTCGTAGAAGCGACCCGCGCTCATGAGGAGGGTGGCCCGCGCCCAGTCCCTGGGGACGAGCACGAGCGCTCTACCGTCCGCGACGGGAAGGTCGAGCACAGCAGTAGTCCACCGCCTGCGCTGTGGGTCCCACACCTGTCGCTCCACCTTCTTGGTCCCGTGGCCTGCAGCGGTGAACTGCGGGAACTGCGCCACCATCTGAGCGGTGAACTCGGCCAGCGGCCCGAAGATGATGCGAGTGGTCAGGTCCGAGGTGATGTCCTCTGCGACGCCCTCGACGAACAGTGGGATGTCCTCGATCTGGGTGAGGATCCCCACGTCGACCAGCATGCGCGCGTCGCCGCGCAGCGCCTCCCAGATCCACTCGCCGACGTCGTCGGAGCCGCCGTGCCCCTGGATCCCGGACTCCGCGAGACCGAGGCGCGTCTCCCAGGGCTCCGTGAACCGCTGGAGCAGCGCGAGTCCGCGTCGCTGGTCGGACTGTGTGTTGCTCAGGGCGCAGGCGGTCACTTCGTGGAAGAACGTCTCCATGCACTGGATCGCGTCGGCGGCGAACGGCTGCGGGGCGCCAGAGAGACGGATCGCGTGGGGGTCGACGAACATCGGCTTGTCGGCGCTGACGTCGACGTCGAGGAACGGGACCGGGCCCGGGATGTCGTAATGCGTCGTCACTTGCATGAGAACTCCTGTCTCGTGTAGCGAGCGCGACACACACCCGCACCGGTCGTTGGACCGACGCGGGCGCAGTAGAGTCCGAACTGCCTACCAAGCAGGCTCGAGCCCCATCTCGCAACGTCGAGATGGGGCTCGACGCTTGTGCGGCGCATCACACAGCGTATCCGAACGCACGCACAAAACCCATGGACACGCCGACCGAGGCACAAGATGTTGTGGCCGGGGGGTGGGTGTGGCGCCACATGAGCGATGTGCGGCTAGGTCTGCCTGTCAGAGATGCGGCATTCAGTACGGTGCACCGGGCTGGGAGTGCTCGTGAGCGCTCTTGGCTGGCCCCGGCCTTGGACAGTGAAGTGCGGCGACGTGGCAAGAGCCAGGAGGTCCTGGTGGCGGTCGCGCCAAGGCGGTGTCTGCCCTGACCTGCACAGACGCGCACTTTGCTGTGAGGTCCGAACTCTTGCATCTGATGCAACTCGCACTCTTCGTGTACCGATAATGCACATTATGTCATTCTGCGAGGAAACAGCCCTTCCCCGGATCGCAGCCTGATCCCGGCAGGGACGCCACAGGTCCCGCCGGCACGAGCGTCAGTGCGTGACCTTGAGCCCGACGACGCAGCCGACGATGCCGGCGATCAGCAGCAGCCTCACCACCGACGCCGGCTCTGAACCCGTAGCCATCGCATAGAGAACCGTCAGCGCCGCGCCGATCCCGACCCACACGGCGTACGCCGTGCCGACCGGCAGCTCCCGCATCGCCCAGGCCAGCCCGCCCATGCTGGCGAGCAGCCCGACACCGAACACGACGCTCGGCCAGAGTCTGGTGAGCCCCTCAGAGCGACCCAGCGCGGTGGCCCACACGGCCTCCAGCACACCCGACAGCACCAGGACGAACCACGACATGACCCCACTCCCCGGTGTCGTCTTGTCGCGCGCCGGGTACGACACCCCTCGTCCGGGAGCCTCAGGAGCGGCTCTGACCCGAGGGTCGCACAGCACGCCCGCCTGCCACCAGCCCGGACGCTCGGCAGGCTCGAGGTCGTGGCGTACACTGAATCGGACATACACCCCAAACCATTGTGTATGGCACAACACACTGCCTTGAATGACATAACGCGAGCCACCGTCGTCGTCGGGCCGCGGTCATGGCCCGCACGCCGCACCCCCGGCAGAACGCGCTCCCCGCAGGAGCGTTGAGCGATGAGACAGGTCGGGGGCGCCGCCGTGCGGCGCCCCCGACCCCCTCCCTGCCTGTGGCGCGCCGCCCCCAGCCCCAGAGTCGGCGTCTCGCTGGACGCGAGACATGGACCGCTCCCCTGCTGGCGCCCGCGTGGGCGCGCCTTACTCCTCTCCTCCAGCCCCCTCCGCGCTGGCCAGCAGGAGCGGGAGCGCCGCACGCAGATCGGCGAGGTACGACTCGGTGCGATCGGCTCCGGCGTCCGTGATGAGACCCGCGAGCTCGAGCGACACCAGGCCGTGGACGTACGCCCACAGGCGGGTCGCCCGGTCCGCCGCGCCGGGACGGTCGCAGCCGGCGGCCCGCTCGACGGCGCGGACCAGCACCTGGAAGGTGGGATCCGATCGGCCGCGCGACGCCACACCGGACGCCTCGGTGAACATCACTCGGTAGTAGTGAGGGTTCTCGAGCGCGTTGGTGCGGTACGCCTGCCCCAGGCTGATCAGGTCGGCTCTGGGGTCGTCGGTGTCCGCGACCGTGGCCAGCCGCGCGGCGAAGCGTTCGAAGCCCTCGTCGACCACCGCGTCCACGAGCGCCTCACGGCTCCCGAACAGGGAGTAGACGGCCGCTGTGGTGGTGCCGGCGGCGGCGGCGACCGCTCGCAGGGACATCCCGACGACGCCGCTCTCCGCCACCGCGCGGGACGCCGACTCCAGCAGCGCGCCGCGCAGTGCCGCGTCGTGGGTGCGAGGTCGAGCCATGCAGGCATCGTACGGCCTTGTCGCAGGGTTCGTAACAGTGTTAGATAACAGCGTTACAGAACTACTCACGGCAGGAGACCCCATGTTCGAGCTGTCCGACCCGGCGCGCCTGACGGCCGGGGCCGTCATTCTGTCCGCCATCACCGTCGCCAGCGGCGGGTGGTTCCTCACCCGAGTCGTGCGCGGCCTCGCACCGGCCACCGAGTTCCAGAAGTCGTTCTTCCGCGCCGGCCACGCTCACGCCGGGGTCCTCATCATCCTCGGCCTGATCTGCCTCCTGCTCACCGAGGCCACGACGCTGACGGGCTTGTGGTCCTGGCTCTCGCGGGTCGGCGTCCTCGCCTCGGCGATCCTGATGCCCGCAGGGTTCTTCCTGTCCGCCCTGGGAGCGGGACGCACACGCCCCAACCGGCTGATCGGGCTGCTGTGGGTGGGCGCAGGGTTCCTGGTCGCCGGGCTGACGACCACCGGCGTCGGGCTGCTGACGGCCTGACCCCGTGGCGCCGCCGGCCGTGCCGGCGGGAGCGCACGGCCCTGCGCCGTGCGCTCCCGCCGCGATCCTCGGTACCGTCGTCACACCGAGACACCCACCGAGACACCCACCGAGACACCCGCCGAGACACCCGCCGTGCGGGCCACGCCGCCGACCACGAAGGACCCCTGTGCCCTCCTCGAACACCGAGACCCCGCAGCCCGACCCCGCACCCGCAGCCCGCGCCGCAGGACGCCGTGGCACCGTCGCCCTCGCCCTCGCCGGTCTCGCCACGCTGCTGTTCGTGCTGCTGCGCAGCACCCTGGCGGGCACCTCTCCCCTGGCCGCGTCGATCGCCGACGGCGACACCGGGCACCGCATGATCGCGATGGGCGGTTTCGTGCTCGCGGTGGGCACCAGCATCGTGGCGGTCCTGGTGGCCGTCCGAGCCATCGCCGAGGACCGGGGCCGCCGCCGTGGCATCGCCGCCGTGATCCTCGCCCTGGGCTCACCCATGGCTGCCGTGGCGCTCACGGCGTTCCCGGGCTGACCGCGGGGCAGCGCTGCGCCCGCAGGCGTCAGACGGCACCCAGCGCCCGCATCAGCAGGACGAAGCTCAACGCACCGAACGACAGCACGAAGTTGTTCAGGAAGTGCATGAGGAGCACGTGCCAGAGGTTCCGGCGCCACAGGTACACCAGGTTGAACAGCACGCCCACCACCATGTACGGCACGGTGCCCACCAACGACCCGAAGTTGTAGTAGTGCACGGCACCGAAGAGCGCACCGTTGAGGAGCACGCCCGCAGTCGCCACCAGCCTGTTGCCCCACAGCGGCAGCTTCACCAGCAGGGTGTGCCGGAACACCGCCTCCTCGACCAGCACGATCGCCAGCGGCCCCAGCGTGGCCACCAGCAACACCACCAGGTCCCAGCCCTGCGCCGTCACCGGGTCGATCAGTGCGGCGTCGTCAGCCCCACCCGCGGCGCCACCCGCGCCACCGGCCGGCACCACGGCACGGACCAGCGAGACCACCACCTGCATGAGCACCGCGCCCAGCACCACCAGGCCGGCGTTCAACCAGAAGCGGCGACGGAACCGCTGCCAGTGCGCGCGCAGCAGGTGCCGGTAGAGCGCGAGCACGGCCACGCACAGCACCACCCGCACCAGCGCGTCGATCACGATCACCGCACGCCCCTCGCCGAACACCTGCGTCGACAGGTACGCCACGAGGAACACGACGGGGATGCTCACCACCGCGAGCCAGTCCCCGCTCCCCCAGGCAGCACGCGTCTGCGCCCAGGTCCGGGGCAGCGGTTCGGTCGCGGCAAAGCTCGAAGGCCCGGTCACGCGATCAATGTAGGCGGCCACCAGCCCCCGCGCGCGCCGGACCCGCACCGGCGCGCACCGGCCGTGCCCACCAGAGACCCGCGCCCGACCGGCCGTGTCACCCCCCTGCCCTAACGTGACCGACGACGCCGCAGGTCAGCGGCGCGAGGCACGTCAGGAGGAACGTTGGTCGCCCCACCCCGGCTCACCCTGCTCACCATCGCCGAGGCCGTCGACCGCTACCTCGCCAATGTCCGCAAGGAGACCGTCCGCGGGGTGCTGTCCCCCGCCACCGCCCGCAGCTACGAACGCGACGTCACCGAGCTCGCCCGCCTCCTCGGGCCCGAGCGCGTGCTCGACGACGTCACCGGCGACGACGTCGACGACGCCCTCGTGCGCTACCAGTCGCGGCCCGACGGCCGCTACAACGACCCCTCCCGCAAGTCCGGCCCCGGCCGCTCCACCGCCACCGTCAACCGATTCCGTCAGTCCGCCACCCGCTTCTTCTCCCACGCCGCACGCGAGTGCTGGGTCCAGGCAGACCCCATGCTCTGGGCAGCACCACCAGCCCCTGTGCGCGGCGGCCTCCGCGTCGCCCGCACCGCCCTGTCCGCCTCCGCCGCCCAGGCCCTCCTCGAGGTCGCCACACCACCCGACACCACCCCCCGACGCCGCGACCAGGACCTCGCCCAGCGCGACCGCCTCGTCGTCGCCCTCCTCCTGGTGCTCGGCCCCCGCGTCTCGGAGCTCGCCGGCGCCGACGTCGCCGACTTCACCCGCGAACCTGCCGAGACACGCTGGCGCATCCGCGGCAAGGGCGGCGCCGTCCGCACCGTGACCCTCAGCCCACCCCTGGCCACCGCCCTCGAGGCCTACCTCACCACCCTGCGCCCCCGACTCGCGGCCCGCCGCCCCGACGACGACGACACCCAGCGCGCCCTCCTGCTGTCATGGCGCGGCCGCCGCGTCGACACCCAGACCATCCGCAGCCTCCTGCGGCGCACCGTCGACCGCATGCCCGAGCCCTACCGACGCCCGGCCACCCCCCACGCCCTGCGCCACACCACCGCCACCCTCCTGGTCGCCGAGGGCTGGGACGTCAAGGTCGTCGCCGAGCTCCTCGGCCACGCGTCCATCGCGACCACCGGCGTCTACCTCGACCGCATCGAGGGCGAGCTCGCCGCCGCCATCCGCTCCCACCCCCTCTCCACGGCGCTCGCGGACGGGTGAAACCGGGTGTGAGACGCGCGACGCCGCCAGGGTGGGGGCGGTCCTCACCTGGGACGACGCCGCGCGCCCACCCTGCGGTCGTGCAGGGCGCGGGCTACCTTGACCAGGTGCCCCTCCCCACCCCGGCCCGGTCGTCCCGTCTCCCCCGCCTGTCCGTCACGCTGCCGGCGGACGTCACGTGGAAGGGGGTGCGTCGGGCCGCGGCCCGTGCGGCGCTGGTCGCCGCCGCGGTGCCTGTGGCCACGGGGGCCGCTCTGATGGTCGCGGACATGTTCCGCACCCGGCGTCACCCGCTCGACAAGCCGTTCCCCACGGCAGACCCCGTCGACAACACGGTGGGTGCGACGACCACGACGGTCTACACCTACGGCGACGACCTGTACGAGGCGATGCTCGAGGCCATCCGCGGTGCCCGTCGGTACGTGTTCTTCGAGACGTACATCTGGAAGGGGGACGAGGTCGGCGCCCGGTTCCGAGAGGCTCTGTCGGAGGCGGCGGCGCGCGGCGTGGACGTCTACGTGGTCTACGACGGGTTCGCCAACCTGGTGGTGCCGTCGTCGTTCTTCCGCTTCGGGCCGGACATCCGGGTGCTGCGGTTCCCGTGGGTGCGGCCGGGAGTGCTGCTGTCTCCGGTACGCGAGTCGGGTCGTGACCACCGCAAGATCCTGGTGGTCGACGACGAGGTGGGGTTCGTCGGCGGCTACAACATCGGTTCGTTGTACGCGAGGCACTGGCGTGACACGCACCTGCGGCTGCAGGGGCCGGCCGTGTGGGAGCTGCGCAACGCGTTCGTCGACTTCTGGAACCGGTGGCGCACCCCGCAGCTGCCGGTGCTGCAGGACGTGGGTTCGACGGCGTGGCTGCCGCAGCTGCGTGCGGCGCGCAACGCGCCGAGCGACCTCGTCTTCCCGATCCGCAACATCTACCTGGACGCGATCGACCGGGCCACCAGCCACGTGCAGATCACGCAGGCGTACTTCATCCCGGACCGGGAGATCCTCGCGGCGTTGCTGGGCGCGGCTCGTCGTGGGGTGGACGTGCGGGTGCTGGTGCCCGAGCGCTCGAACCACGTGGTCGCGGACTGGCTGGCGCGCGGTCACTACGCGACCCTGCTGCGTGGCGGGGTGCGGATCTTCCTGTACACCGGGGCGATGATCCACGCCAAGACGGCGACGATCGACGGACGCTGGTCCACGGTGGGCACGGCGAACATCGACCGGCTGTCGTTGACGGGGAACTACGAGATCAACCTGGAGATCGTGGACCCGGACGTCGCTGCGACGCTGGAGCGGGTGTTCGAGATGGATCTCGGCAACTCGCGCGAGCTGACGCTCGACGCGTGGGAGTCGCGCTCGCGTCTCAACAAGGTGGGCGAGCGGCTGGTGTCGCCGTTGGCGCCGCTGCTGTAGAGGCGTGCGGCGCCTGGCTCACGAGCGGGTCGGGAGTCAGAGGGTGAGGGACTCGCCGGGGGCCAGGGGCGCGTAGGCGTGGTCGCCGGCGACGGCCTTGTTGCCGAGCTGACGCTCCACGACGGCACGGCCGACGTCGCTCAGCAGCGCATCGTGCACGGGCACGACGTAGGGGGCGCCCGCGGCGAGGGTGTAGTCGATGGCCTCGCCGAGCTTCATCCACGGTCCGGCGACGGGCGTGAGCAGCACGTCGACGGGGCCGCCAGGCTGGTCGAAGCTGTCGCCGGGGTGGTAGACGGTGCGACCGCCCAGCTCGATGCGGTAGGTGACGTTGACGATCCGCGGGACACGCGAGTGGATGGCGGCGTGCTGCCCTCCGCCGACCATGACGCGCGCCTCACCGATGCGCAGCACCTGCCCGGGGCTGGCCCGGTGGAGCCGCGGCGCGGGTGCGCCGGAGGCGATCAGTGCGTCCACACCGGCGGGGGTGGCGAGCACCTCGAGCTCCTCGTCGGCGTGCAGCGCTGCGGTGAGCGCGGCGACGTCGAGGTGGTCGGGATGGTCGTGGGTGACCAGGACGGCGCCCACCGAGTCGAGCGCGGGCGCGGCAGGGGCGAACGTCCCAGGGTCGATCGCGAGGCTCGTGCCGTTGTGGTCGAGGCGCACGCAGGCGTGCCCGTGGAAGGTCAGCCGCATGGCCCGCCTCAGCCGGCCTGGCGCTTGGCGCGGCGGGCGGCGAGCTCGTCGCCCTCGTGCTGTGCGGGGTCTTCCTCGCCGGCGAGGGACTCGCTGGGCATCTTGGACAGCGTGCCCTCGATCTCGCGCCACACACGGCCGACGGCGATGCCGAAGACGCCCTGGCCACCCTGGACCAGGTCGACGACCTCGTCGGGCGAGGTGCACTCGTACACCGAGGCGCCGTCGGACATCAGGGTGATCTGGGCCAGGTCGTCGACGCCGCGCTCGCGCAGGTGCGTGACGGCGGCGCGGATCTGCTGGAGCGAGACGCCGGTGTCGAGGAGGCGCTTGACCACCTTGAGCACGAGGATGTCGCGGAAGCTGTAGAGCCGGTGGGTGCCGGAGCCCGTGGCTGGCCGGATGGACGGCTCCACGAGGCCGGTGCGGGCCCAGTAGTCGAGCTGCCGGTAGGTGATCCCGGCGACGCGGCACGCGGTGGGGCCGCGGTATCCGGTGGCCGAGTCCTGCTCGGTCAGGTTCTCCCCGAAGAGGAGCCCCTGAGCGCCGTGCGCAACAGCGCCGGCCGGGTTCCCGGCCGTGGCGCTCGCCTCACCGCTGCTGTTCACTCGTGCCTCCTGTGGGGTGTCTGGGTCCACGCTAGGTCGCCGGAGGGGCCAATTCAACGAGAACGGCTCCTCGGCGCGCCGCGTGTCGCAACCTTCGACCTCTGGTCGAGGGTCGTTCCTCCAGGTCGGACCCGGAAACCTCCACCTTAGACCTGTGGTGGAGGTTCAGGGTGAATCTGCGCCAGGGGTGGGCCCGGAGAAGTCCTCCGGCTCGACGTGCTCGAGGAAGTCGCGGAACCGCTCCACCTCGCGCTGCTGCTCGACGTCGACCACCTCGACCCCGGCGGCGGCCACCACCTCGGCGGAGCAGAGCAGGGGCGCGGCGGTGCGCACGGCGAGCGCGATCGCGTCGGAGGCGCGGGAGTCGACCCGGGTGCCGTTGGACAGGACGAGCTCGGCGAAGAAGATGCCGCCGTCGAGCGCGACGATCTCCGCTCGCTCGAGGGTGACGCCGGTGGCGCCCAGCAGGTCGCGCATCAGGTCGTGCGTCATGGGCCGGGGGGTGACGAGCCCGGCCTGGGCCATGGCGATCGCGCTGGCCTCGCGCGGCCCGATGACGATGGGGACGGCGAGCTCGGCGGCGGAGTCGAGCAGGAGCACGACGATCTCCTGGTCGCGCTGCTGCTGGCGCACGCCGAGCACCTCGACCGGCACCATCGGGACCTCCCCGGGTGCGTCCGGCTCGTCGAACGGCGTTCCTTCGCCCATGTGCTCCACGCTACGCCGCACACGCCTGCCAGGGCAGGTCGGATCGGGCAGGTCGGATCGGGCAGGTCGGATCGGGCAGGTCGGATCAGGTGAGGTCGCTGATGCCTCGGCGCACCCACCCGGTGTGCAGGCGCACGAGCAGCTCACCCACCTCGCTGGCGAGGCTGGCGGCGTGGGCTCGGGCCGAGGGGGTCTGCTGGCTGCGGTAGGGGGCGACCAGCTGGTCGACGAGCGCGACGTGCCGGTCGGCGGAGGTGCGCAGGGTGCGCAGGTGGCGCGGCTCGATGCCGTACTGGGCCAGCTGCGCGGCCGCGCGCACGACGTCGGGCGCCCCGGCGTCGAGACCGCCGCCCACCGCGGGGTGCAGGAGGCCCGCCTGGACGAGCGCCTCGACGAACGGCTCCTCGACCCCGGTCGCCTCGGCCACGGACGTCACCGTCCAGCGGCGGCGCGACCCGTCGGAGCCGACGCCGGTCCCGCCGGCGAGCCTCGGGGCGGGGCCGGGGGCGGGCTCGCCCGCGTCCATCTCCGCGAGGCGTTCCTTGATGACCTTCAGCGGCAGGTAGGAGTCCCGCTGCTCGGTGAGCACGAACCGCAGCCGCTCGACGTCCGCCGGGCTGTACTGCCGGTAGCCCGAGGGCGTGCGCACGGGGTGGATCAGGCCCTGCTCCTCCAGGAAGCGCAGCTTGGAGTGGCTGATGGTCCCGAACTCGGGCTCGAGCGTGGCGAGCACGTCGGAGATACGCATGGTGGCGTGGCGGGAGATCCCGCGCGGCCAGGGTTCGGGTGACTCGTCCTCGTGCCCGGCCTCACGATCGGCGGACCAGGCCGGGACCCGGCTCACGATCCGGGCGCCGTCGTCTCCCGCGGCGCCTGCGGGCTCGCCTGGAACGACATGCGGAACTTGCCGATCTGCACCTCGTCGCCCGTGGTGAGCACCGCGACGTCGATGCGGTTGCGGTTGACGTACGTGCCGTTCAGCGAGCCGATGTCCCGCACCACGAAGCGGTCGCCCTCACGCACGAACTCCGCGTGCTTGCGGGACACGGTGACGTCGTCGAGGAAGATGTCGGCGTGCTCGCTGCGACCGGCGACCGCGCGGTCGGAGTCGAGCAGGAACCTCTCCCCCACCCCGGCGCCACGCTGCACCAGCAGCAGCGCCGAGTGCCGCGGCAGCGCACCGACCGCGGCGGCGTCCTCCGCGGTCAGGGCCACCCGCTGGACCTGCTCCTCCTGGGGCACGCCGATGCGACCGAGCGTCGCGGTGGTGTCCGTGGGTGCGGGCTGCGGGATGGGGCGAGGGTCCGTCATCAGTCCTCCTGGAAGGGCCGGTGCGACGGCGTCGCGGCCGTGGGCGGGTCACCGCACGGTGTGGGCCGTCATCCGTTCAACCTACCTCGTCGGGCCCGCTCGACGGAACCCGCCACCCGGGGTGTCGCGGCGTCCTGCCTGGTAGGACGTCTGAACTCGTCCGCGCCTGCCCCGGGACCTGCTCGCCGGTGTCAGCCGTCGGACTCGTCCGGGCGGGCGAACCGCGGCTCGCTGAGCTCCACCACCGCGTCGACCACCACGACGTCCTCGCGCGTGGTGGCGGCCGTCGCCCCGTCCGTACGGATCTGGGCCAGCCCACCGCCCGGGATCTCCAGCGCCCGGTCGAGCGTCGCCGGGTCCCCGATGGCCGTCCAGCGGTAGGGCGAGGACAGCACCTGGCCGTCGACGGCGATCCCCGCGTCGGTGTCTACGAACGCCGACGACGTGACCAGCCGCACCCCGTTGACCTGCACGGCCTCGGCGCCCGCGTTGCGCAGCTCCTCCAGCACGTTGAACAGCTTGGCCGCCCGCAGGCGCGCCCCCGGGTCCGACACCTCGATCTGCACGCCCGGTCCTTGCGCAGGCAGCCGCCCGGACAAGATGCCCTCCGACTCCGCCCGACGCTGCGCCACCTCCAGCGCGGCCTGCGCCTGACCCGTGCCCGACTCGAGCTCGTCCCGGCTGCGCTGGAGCCGCGAGACCTCACCCTCCAGCTGCTCGGCACGGACCGTCACCTCGTCCAGCAGCCGCACGAGGTCGTCCTGCCGCAGCGAGGACAGCTCGTCCTGGCCGGACTGCCGCACCTGCACCACCAGCGCGAACCCGAGCAGACCGCACAGCACCCCCGCGAGCACCTGGGAGCGCGTGGCCCGCGGGCGCATCACGCGTGCGAGCCGCTGCCACGTGCCGGCCACACCCGACGGAGTCTCACCGCCCGCGACCGGGTCCGGGCCATGATCGTCTGTGCCGTGATCGAGCGTGTCGCGCTCCGTCGACCCACCAGCCCCCGCCGCGCTGGCGCCTGTCGTGCTGGCGCCCGCCGACGCAGCGGCGGCTGCCAGCACCGCCGCTCGCTCCTCGGGCTCGAACACCGGCTCGTACGCACGCGCCGGCGCGGGGGGCGGGGGCGGCACCGGACCGGGACGGGTCGCGTCAGGCAGCGGCGGGGGTGGCACCGGCGGCAGAGCGGAGCCGTGCTCGCTCTCCCCCAGGTCGTGAGCGTCGTCGTCCGTCGCAGGGCCGGTCCCACCACCCGGCTCGCCGCCCCAGCCCCAGCCGGGGTCGTCCGAGGTGTGGTCGGGAACGTCGTCGTCCCCGCCGCGCGGCGCGCCTTCGTCCGTGCCCTCCCCGAGGGTGGTGTCTGCGGCGCTCGCGGCGTCGGCGGCGTCGAAGGCCGGGTCCGCACCTGTGCCGCCGGTGCCTGGGGCGTCGGCGGGCAGGGGCTGCTCCTCGGGGACCGCAGGCGTGGCGTCTGTTCCGGGGCCGGGCGTCTGCCGTGCCGCGGCCTCGGGGTGCGGTACCGGTGCGGCCTGCGGGGTGCCCGGGCCGTCCTCGTGCTGGTCGTCGTCGGCGGTGCTCACCGTGACCTCACGCCTTGAACAGGTGGCGGCGGATGGACGCCGCGTTGGAGAAGATGCGGATGCCGAGCACGACCACCACGGCGGTGGACAGCTGGGACCCGACACCGAGCTGGTCGCCGAGGAACACGATGAACGCGGCGACGAGCACGTTGGACAGGAACGAGACGAGGAAGACCTTGTCGTCGAACAGGCCGTCCAGCATGGCGCGGAACCCGCCGAAGAGCGCGTCGAGCGCGGCGACCACCGCGATGGGCAGGTACGGCTGCAGCCCCACAGGGACGGTGGGCTGGAGCACCAGCCCGGCCACGACACCTACGACGAGGCCCACCACGGCGATCATGCGTTCTCCGTCCTCACTGCTGGTCCTCCTCGATGCTGCTGTCGCCGTCCGCGCCGGAGCCTACCGGCTGCGCGTGCCGCAACGTCTGGGCGCCGGCGCCCGGCAGCTGCAGCGACGACTGCGCCACCACGCTGGAGCGGATGCCGTACTGGGACCCCAGCAGCTGCAGGTAGGCGGGCACGTCGGAACGGGCCAGGGCGGTCTGCATCGCCTCCGCGTCACCGACAGCACGCACCACGTACGTGGGCCCGTTCAACGGCATCAGGTCCACCAGCACCGCGTCACCGGCGTTGCGCACCGCGGACGTCGCCGTCAGGCGCTGGTCGTCGATGCTCACCCCCTCGGCTCCCGCGGCCCACAGCGCGTTGACCACGATCTGCAGGTCGGCGTCGCGCACGCGCACGTCGGTGTCCTCGTCCCCGACCAGGCCACCACCGCCGTCGGTCAGCGAGACCACCAGGCCCGGCCCCGTCACGGCCAGGGACCCGTTGCGCAGCCCGTCGACCCGGATCGTCTCCAGCAGCTGAGGGTCCTCCGTGGACAGCGCCGACTGCTGCAGCGCAGAGATCTCGGCCGACAGGCTCTGCGCCGCCCCGTCGAGCTCCGCCACCTGCGCGTTGCGGTCCAGGATCTGCCGCTCCAGCACCTCACGCGCCTCGGCGACCCCCGGCTGCGGCACCCGCAGCTGGTGGGACGCCGCCGCCGTCGCCAGACCGAGCACCAGGGCCAGCAGCGCCATCCCCGCCCGCGCGGCCGGCGTCCGACGCCGCACCTGACCGGCGGCCTCCGCCTCCCGGCGCCTGGCCGCGGCCTCCGCGTACCCCGGGTCGAGCGGGCGCTCCATCACCTCGATCAGGAGCGTCATCGACGCGTCGGGCCGCGACGGCCGCGAACCCTGCCCGCCCACCGGCCCGGACGTCTGCGCCGTCACGCCGCCCCCGCCGTGCCACGCTCGGCCAGCACCAGCCGGCGCGTCTGAGCCACGTACTGCAGACCCGCCAGCCAGTACAGACCCACGCCCCACCAGGTGAACGCCCAGCCCACCACGTGCGCCACCGCCCCCACCGCACCGGGCACCTCGGCCAGCAGCAGCAGCGGGAACGCGTACAGCAGCGAGAACGTGCCCGCCTTGCCCACGAGGTTCACCTGCAGCGGCCCGTACCCGTACCGGGCCAGCAACGGCACCAGGCACGCCAGCATCACGTCCCGCGCCACGATCACCGCCAGCACCCACAACGGCACCACACCCCGCCACGCCAGACCCACCAGCGTCACGAAGATGAACAACCGGTCCGCCGCAGGGTCCAGCAGCTGCCCCAGACGGCTCACCTGGTCCAGCCGACGCGCCAGCACACCGTCCAACCAGTCCGTGAACCCCGACACCGCGAGCACCACCAGAGCCCACACGTCGTGCCCCGACACGATCAGCACCGCGAACACCGGCACCAGCGCCAGACGCAGCATGCTGATCAGGTTCGGCACCGTCCAGACCTCGGACCCGACCTCCCGCTCCTGCTGCACGCCCACCTCCGCGCCGACCCGCCAGGCTCCGGGACGCACTCCCGGCCGCCGCCATCCTACGCAGCCGCGCCCCACCGCAGGTCACACCAGCCACCGCACCCACCTCGCGCACACCACCAGACCCCCGGTGAGCCACCTCACCCACCCCCACCATGGGCCTCGGCGCTCGCAGCGCGTACGATGGACCGAACCCCATCGGAGTTCGTCGCTCTTCCCGCATCGTTGTCGTGCGCCCCGCTCCCGGCCTCAGCCGGAGCCGGGCAGTGTGTGTCTGTGTTCCGGGAGCCGCGACCGCGTGCCGCCACCATCGGCCGGCCCGCAGGACTCCCGCTCCCACAACAGAGACGGTGCACACCTATGCCCACCACTGACATCGCCGCGCCCATCGACGCCCCCACCGCCGTCACCGCCGAGCCCGGCTTCGACTCCCTCGGCCTCCCGCCGGCCCTGGAGGCCGCCGTGGCCGACCTCGGCTTCACCACGCCGTCGGCCATCCAGGCCCAGGCCATCCCCGCCCTGCTCTCCGGCCGAGACATCACCGGTGTCGCCCAGACCGGCACGGGCAAGACGGCCGCCTTCGCCCTCCCCCTCCTCGCCGCGGTCGACCCCTCCCTGCGCAAGGTCCAGGCCCTGGTCCTGACACCGACGCGCGAGCTGGCCATGCAGGTCGCCGAGGCCGTCGAGTCCTTCGCCAGCCACCTGCCCGGCGTGCACGTGCTGCCGGTCTACGGCGGCGCCCCCTACGTGCCGCAGCAGCGCGCCCTGCGCGACGGCGTCCAGGTCGTCGTCGGCACCCCGGGCCGCGTCATGGACCACATGGAGCGCGGCTCCCTCGTGCTCGACGACATCCGCTACCTCGTCCTGGACGAGGCCGACGAGATGCTCCGCATGGGCTTCGCCGAGGACGTCGAGCAGATCTTCGGCAAGGCACCCGCCCGCCGCCAGGTCGCCCTCTTCTCCGCCACGATGCCCCCCGCCATCCGAGCCGTGGCCGAGACCCACCTGACCGACCCGGTCGCCATCGCCGTCTCCCGCCAGTCCTCGACCGTCACCAGCGTGCACCAGACCTACGCGATCGTCCCCTTCCGCCACAAGGTCGGAGCCCTGGGCCGCATCCTCGCGACCTCGGACGCCGACGCCTCCATCGTCTTCTGCCGCACCCGGTCCGCAGCCGAAGAGGTGGGCTCCGCCCTCATCGAGCAGGGCATCTCCGCCGCCACCATCTCCGGCGACGTCGCACAGAAGGAGCGCGAGAAGATCGTCGAGCGCCTCCGCTCCGGCGCCGTCGACGTCCTCGTCGCCACCGACGTCGCCGCCCGCGGCCTCGACGTCGACCGCATCGGCCTCGTCGTCAACTTCGACATCCCCCGCGAGGCCGAGGCCTACGTCCACCGCATCGGCCGCACCGGCCGCGCCGGCCGCACCGGCCGCGCCGTCTCCTTCGTCACCCCCCACGAGCGCGGCAAGCTCAAGCACATCGAGGCCACCATCAAGGCCCGCCTCGAAGAGATCGAGATCCCCTCCCCCCGCGACGTCTCCGCCCACAAGGCCGCACGCCTCCTCGAGAACGTCCCGGCCCGCACCGAGGCCGGCCGCCTCGACCTCTACACCCAGCTCGTGCGCGACCAGGTCATGGTCGGAGACGGCGAGCAGCCCGGCGTCGTCGACCCCGACAAGGCCGTCCAGCTCGCCGCCACCCTCCTCGCCCTCGCCGTCGGCGACGACGGCCCCCGCATGCGCGCCGAGCAGGAGCAGTACGAGCGGGAGCAGACCGAGGGCCGCGCCGCCCGCCAGGCACGCGAGACCCGCAAGCACGAGACCACCGACAGCCGCGGCGCTCGCGGTGAGCGCTTCGAGCGCCGCCCGGCACGTGGTGACGACGGCCGCGGCACCGGCATCCGACGCCCCGCTGCGGGCACCCGCTACCGCGTGGCCGTGGGGCACACGCACGGCGTGAACCCTGGCGGGATCGTGGGCGCCCTGACGGGCGAGGGCGGCCTGACCGGGTCGGACGTCGGCAAGATCGACATCTTCGGGTCGTTCTCCCTGGTGGACATCACCGCGCCGCTCGACGACTCGCAGCTGGACCGCCTGGCGCGGGCCCGGGTGGCCGGCAAGGCCCTGCGCATCATGGTCGACCGTGGTGTGCCGGAGCCGCGCGGCCCGCGTCGCGACAGCGTCCGCGAGCACGCCGGGCGTGAGCACCGGGCGCCGCGGACCGAGCGCGGCCCGCGCCAGTACCGCTGACGCCGAGCAGGACCCACGACGAGGGCGCCGGGTGCGCCGGAGAGATCTCCGGCGCACCCGGCGCCCTCGTCGTCCAGCCGGTCTGCGACCGCCGGCTCAGGGACGCTCAGACGCCTGCCCGTGCCGGGCCACGAGCTCGGCGAGGCGCCGCGCCTCGGCCATCCCGCGTTCTCCGTCCGCGCGCTGGATCCCCATCACGGCCAGGGTGGCGCCGTCGGACAGGTCGAGCCGCACCCAAGGGTCGTGCACGCTGAACCGCACGGCCACGATCTGTGCCCAGTCGAGCCGTCGCGTGTAGATCACGTTCCGCACCCGCAGCCCCTGGGGCGACGGCACGGCGTGCACCCCGCCGAGACGCCACAGCAGCCACGCGGCCACCACGGCGAAGAGGGCGAACGAGAGCCGGCTGCCGGGGTTGGACCCGATGGGCCCGCGCGAGACGAAGGCCACGAGGACGGACCCTCCGACGGCGATGACTGCCACCACCCACGCAGCGACCTGGCCCCAGCGGGGGCGGAACGTGCGGTAGTCCTCGGTCTGCTCCACGGGCACCACGCTGCCACGGCGCGGGGACGCTCACCGCCCCGCGCCACGCCGGCACCTGCCGGCCGAAGTCAGAGCCGGCTGGCGAGCACCGCTGTCACGAGGATGCCGCGGGCGCCGACGTCGTACAGGGCGTCCATGATGCGGTTCATCTCCTTGCGCGGCACCAGCACGCGCACCGCCGACCAGTCGCGGTCGTGCAGCGGCGAGACGGTGGGCGACTCGAACCCGGGCGTCACGGCCACGGCTGCGTCGACCAGGTCGTTGCGCACGTCGAAGTCCATGAGCACGTACTCGCGCGCGGTAAGCACGCCCTGGAGGCGGCGGGTGAGCACGTGCAGCCCGGCGGGCTCGGCTCCCCCGGCACGGCGGATCAGCACGGCCTCGGAGCGAAGGATCGGCTCTCCGAACACCTCGAGTCCCGCGGCACGCAGGGTGGTGCCCGTCTCGACGACGTCGGCGATCACGTCGGCGACGCCGAGCTGGACCGAGCTCTCGACGGCACCGTCGAGGTGCACGATCGCCTCGGGCTCGACGCCCTGCTCGGCCAGGTGGCGAGCCACCAGAGTGGTGTACGACGACGCGACACGGCGCCCCGCGATCTGCGCGACGTCGGTCAGGGTCCCGGCCGGCGCGGCGAACCGGAAGGTGGAGCGTGCGAATCCCAGCGGCAGGTGCTCGACGGCGTCGGCGCCGGAGTCGAGCAGCAGGTCGCGCCCGGTGATCCCGGCGTCGACGGTGCCGGAACCGACGTAGACGGCGACGTCACGGGGGCGCAGGAAGAAGAACTCGACGTCGTTCTCGGGGTCCGCGAGCACGAGCTCGCGGCCGTCACGGCGCTGCTTGTAGCCGGCCTCGCGGAGCATCGCGACGGCGGGTTCGGACAGGGAGCCCTTGTTGGGCACGGCGATGCGGAGCATCAGGACCTCGTTCGGGTGTCAGGAGGGGTGGACGACGACGGTGCGCGCGTTGCGCTCGTGCGGGCAGGGGCCGCGGCACGAGGCGGCGCTCACAGATGCGTGTACACGTCCTCCAGGGTGAGGCCCTTGGCCACCATCAGCACCTGCAGGTGGTAGAGCAGCTGGGAGATCTCCTCCGCCGTGCGCTCGTCGCCCTCGTGCTCGGCCGCCATCCAGACCTCGGCCGCCTCCTCCACGACCTTCTTGCCGATCGCATGCACGCCCGCGTCCAGCTCGGCGACCGTGCCGGACCCGGCGGGGCGCGTCACGGACTTCTCGGTGAGCTCGGCGAACAGGGAGTCGAAGGTCTTCACGCGGACAGCCTACGGGCCGGACCCGTGCCGTCCGGGCTCGGTCCCGTGGTGCGGGACGGACGTCACAGCGGGTTCTGCACGCTTGGCACACTATTTATCACCAGAGGGCGACGGGACGGCGCGCACCGTAGCCTGCCCACGGCCGCCGCCACGCCGGAGGGAGCAGGCATGACCGCACGCGAGGACCAGACCCTCAGCGCCGTCGAGGACGCGCTCTCTGGCGGGAGCCTCACCGACCTGAGGGCCGTGCTCGGCCCCCTCTCCCCCGCCGACGTGCTCTCCGTGCTCGAGCGCCTCGGCCGCAAGGACCAGGCGGTGCTCTACCGCCTCCTGTCCAAGGACGTGGCGCTCCAGGTCTTCGAAGGGCTCGACGCTCCCCTGCAGAGCGACCTGCTCAGCGGGCTGCGCGACGACGAGGTCACGTCGCTGTTCGCGGGCCTGGACCCTGACGACCGCGTGAGCCTCCTCGACGAGCTCCCCGCCAAGGTGGCCGGGCGGCTCCTGCGCGGCCTGTCGGCTCCCGAGCGCGCCAAGACCGCCGAGGTCCTGGGGTACCCGCACGGCTCGATCGGCCGGCGCATGAGCCCTGAGCACGTGGCCGTCCGCGTCGAGACGTCGGTGGCCGACGCTCTCGCGCGCGTGCACGCACACCTCGACGACGCCGAGACCGTCTACACCCTGCCGGTGGTGGACGCCGGACGACGCCTGGTCGGTGTCGTCAGCCTGCGCGACCTGCTGCGTGCCGGCCCGCACGAGGCCGTCGGCTCCGTCATGACCGCCGCCCACTGGGTCGAGGCCACGACCCCTGCCGAGACCGCGGCCCGCGAGTGCGCCGACCGCAAGCTCCTGGCGCTGCCGGTCACCGACGCCGACCGACGCCTCGTCGGCCTCCTGACTGTCGACGACGCTCTCGCCGTGCTCGAGGCAGCCGAGTCCGAGGACGCCGCCCGGGCCGGCGGCACCGAGCCCCTGCGCCGCCCGTACCTCTCGACCCCGGCCGCGACGATCGTCCGATCCCGCGTCGTCTGGCTCCTCGCGCTGGCCGTGGGCGCCTCCCTGACCGTGCAGGTGCTCGACGCGTTCGAGACCACGCTCGAGCAGATGGTGGTGCTGAGCCTGTTCGTGCCGCTCGTGATCGGCACCGGTGGCAACACCGGCAACCAGGCGGCCACCACGATCACCCGCGCCCTGGCGCTCGACGACGTCCGGCCGCGGGACGTGCTGCGGGTGCTCGGCCGCGAGGCGCGCGTGGGCCTCGCCCTCGGTGCGATGCTCGGCGCCGTCGGCCTGTGCGTCGTGGCGCTCCTGTACGGCACCCAGGTCGGTCTCGTGATCGGTCTGACCCTGCTGATCGTGTGCACCCTGGCCGCCTCCGTGGGCGGCGTCATGCCCCTGGTCGCCCGCTCGCTGCGCGTGGACCCGGCCGTGTTCTCCAACCCGTTCATCACCACGTTCGTGGACGCGACCGGGCTGGTCGTGTACTTCCTGGTGGCGCGGGCCGTGCTCGGCCTGTGACCGGGCGCTGACCGGCCTGTGGCCGGCAGATGACCGGCAGGTGACCGGCACGGCCCGCACCGCTCAGCTCGCGGCCGGGAGCGCGCGCAGCGTCACCGCCGTCGCGACCGCCGCCTGCGCCGCCTCGTAGCCCTTGTCCTCCCGGGAGCCTGCCAGGCCCGCCCGGTCCAGCGCCTGCGCCTCGTCGTCGCAGGTGAGCACCCCGAATCCCACGGGGACGCCGGTGCGCACGCTCACGTCGGTCAGCCCTGTCGTCGCCGCGGAGCACACGTAGTCGAAGTGCGGCGTCCCGCCCCGCACGACGACGCCGAGGGCCACGACGGCGTCCGCTCCTCCCCCGGCGGCCCGCGCCGCCGCGACCGGCAGCTCGAACGACCCGGGGACGCGCACCTCCAGCACCTCGGCGACCCCCGCGTCGTGCAGGGCCCGGCGGGCGCCGTCGAGCAGCCCTGCCATCACCCGTGCGTGCCAGCTCGCCGCCACGACCACGACGCGCAGGCCCCGGCCGTCCACCGCGAGCGCGGGTGCTCCCGCGCCGCTCATCGCGTGCTCCCGGCGTGACGTGCGGGTGCCTGGTCGCTCATGGGTTCCTCCGGGGGGTCGACGGTGCCTTCGACGGCGGGAGCAGCGGGGCCGGCGGGGGCCGGGTCGAGCAGGTGACCCATCGCCGTCCGCTTGGTGCTCAGGTAGTGGTGGTTGTGGGGGCCGTGCCCGACGACGAGCGGCAGGCGCCGTCGGACGTCGATGCCCGCGGCCCGCAGGGCGTCCACTTTGCGGGGGTTGTTGGTCAGCAGGTCGACCCGCCGCAGCCCGAGGTCCCGCAGGACGGCGGCGGCCGCCCCGTACTCGCGGGCGTCCACCGGCAGTCCGAGCGCCACGTTGGCCTCGACGGTGTCCCTGCCGGCGTCCTGCAGCGCGTACGCCGCGACCTTGGCGGCGAGTCCGATGCCGCGGCCCTCGTGCCCCGTGAGGTGGACGACGGCGCCACCGTGGGCGGCGACGTCCGCGAGGGCGGCCCGGAGCTGGGGCCCGCAGTCGCAGCGCAGGGAGCCCATCGCGTCACCCGTGAGGCACTCGGAGTGCACGCGGACGCGCGGCGTGCCGGCGGCGGCGGGCGTGTCGCGCGGGCGCAGCGCGAGGTGCTCGTGCCCGGTGAGCAGGTCCCGGTAGGCGTGGACGACGAACGTGCCGTGGGCGGTGGGCAGCACCGCCTGGGCGACGTGCTCGACCCGGACGGCGCCGCGCGGCGTCGGGCGGGAGCGGGCGTGGTCGCCCGCGGCAGCGGCGCGTGCGGGGGGCTCGTGACGGGTCCGCCAGGCGGCGACGTCGGCGACCGTCAGCAGCACCAGGCCCTCGGACGCGGCGAGACGCTCGGCGTCGGGGCGGCGCAGCATCCCGCCGTCGTCGTGCACCAGCTCCGCGATGAGGCCCACCTCGCCCCGCCCGGCCAGGCGCACCAGGTCCACGGCGGCCTCGGTGTGCCCGGGCCGCTCGAGGACCCCTCCGGGGGCCGCGCGCAGCGGTAGCACGTGGCCGGGCCGCAGGAGGTCGCCGGGAGCGGTCCCCGGGTCGGCGAGGGCGCGCAGGGTCCGGGCCCTGTCGGCCGCGGAGATGCCGGTCGCGACCCCGGCAGCGTCGACGGCCACCGCGTACGCCGTGCCCCGCGGGTCCTCGTTCCGGGCGACCATCGGCGGCAGGTCGAGGGCGTCTGCCCGGGCCGCGGGCATCGGCGCGCACAGGTACCCGGACGTGTGACGCACCGTCCAGGCGACCCAGCGCTCGTCGACGTCCCGGGCGGCGAGGACGACGTCGACCTCGTCCTCCCGCTCGTGGTCGTCGGCCACGAGGACAGGTCGCCCGGCCGCCAGCGCGGCCAGCGCGCGGGGGACGACGTGCTCGAAGGTCGGCGGCTCGACGGTCAGGTCCTCGGCGTTCCCGTGCTCGCTCATCGGGCGCCGCCGGTGGCCAGGAGACGCTCCACGTACTTGGCGAGGATGTCGACCTCGACGTTGACCCTGTCGCCCGGCCGCAGGCTGCCGAGGGTGGTGGCCGCGAGGGTCGCGGGGATCAGGGCGACCTCGAGCGCCGTCCCACCGTCGTCCTGCTCGCCGTCGTGCAGCGCAGCCACGGTCAGGGAGACCCCGGCGAGGGCGACGGAGCCCTGGGGCGCGAGGTAGACCCCCAGGTGCTGCGGGACGGTGAGGAGGAGGCGGTCCCACCGCGGGCCTGGGGTGCGTGAGCGGAGGGTGGCGACGCCGTCCACATGCCCCTGGACCACGTGGCCGTCGAGGCGTCCGCCGGCGAGCACGGCCCGCTCGAGGTTGACGCGGTCGCCCGCCCCCAGCCCACCCAGTGCCGTCAGGTCGAGGGTCTGAGGCATGACGTCGGCCGTGAACGCCCCGTCCCCGGTCAGGCCGGTGACGGTGAGGCAGACGCCGTCGACGGCGATCGACGCCCCCGGTCGGGTGTCCGAGGTGACCAGCGGCCCCTCTACCGTCAGGACGGCGTCTCGCCCCTCGGGGCCCGGGACGACCGAGCGGACCTTGCCCTGCTCCTCCACGATGCCGGTGAACATCAGATCTCCTCCTCCTGCGCCCGCGGGCGCGTGCGGTCGGCCCCAGGGGCCGTGGTGACGGGACGCCTGCGCGCGACGAGCAGGGCGTCCTGGCCGAGCCGGCGGACCTCGGCGGTGCTCCAGCGCCGGGCGTCGGCGAGCGTGGTGGCGCCGTAGGGACCGACGGCGGCCTGGCCTCCCCCGAGAGCGACCGGCGCGAGGTAGGCGTGCACCTCGTCGACGACGTCGGCGGCCAGGAGCGCGGTGGCCAGCGCCGGTCCGCCCTCGACCAGCAGGTGCCGCACCTGTCGGGCCGCGAGCACGTGCAGCACGGTGGCGACGTCGTGCGTGCGCAGGTGCAGCACCTCGCCGCCCGGGCCGTGCAGGCGGGCGGCAGCGGGGACGTCGCGCTCACCGACGACCACGCGCAGCGGCTGGTGCTCGGCGAGGGAGCCGGTGCGGGTGCGTGCGGTGAGCGCGGGATCGTCGGCGAGCACGGTGCCGGTGGTGACGGCGACGGCGTCCACGGCGGCCCGCACGGCGTGCGCGTGGGCGCGGGCCTGCGGCCCGGTGATCCAGCGGCTCGAGCCGTCCTGCGCGGCGACGCGTCCGTCGAGACCCGTCGCGAGCTTCAGCGTGACCCAGGGGCGGCCGTGGAGCACGGCGTGGTGCCACGGGCGCACCAGCCGGGCCGCGGCGTCGGCGCGGACGCCGGCGACGACCCGCACGCCGCGGGCTCGCAGCAGTGCCGCGCCGCCGCCCGAGCGGTGCCCGGGGTCGTGCAGCGCGTGCACCACCTCCGCGATCCCCGCGGCCAGCAGGGCCTCGGTGCAGGGCGGCGTGCGGCCGGTGTGCGCGCACGGCTCCAGCGTCACGACGGCGGTGGCCCCACGGGTGTCGTGGCCTCGCCAGGCAGCGTCCGCGAGCGCCTCGGTCTCGGCGTGCGGGGTACCGGCTCCGCGGTGCCATCCCTCGCCCAGCACGGGGCGCGGACCGGTGCCGTGGCCGGGCGGGCCCAGCAGCACGCATCCGACGCGGGGGTTGGGGCCGTGCGCGGGACCGCGGGCGGCGAGCTGGAGGGCGCGGTCCATCGCGGCGGGCACGTCGAGGCGTGCGGGTGTCGCGGTGCCGGCGGGTGGGGCGCTGGCCATCGGTCCTCCGGAGCGTCGGTGCTCCGGGGGTCGACGGCGAGAGGGCGTGCCCCGGCTGCGGGCCGGCGCACGACGGCGTCACGGCGCACGCCGAAGGCGTGCGCCGTCCATGCGTCCTCCCATCCGGACTTTCACCGTCGGCCCTGGAGTTCCACCAGGTCAACCACTCACCACCGGCTGGTGCCGGGAGGCTCGTGGGTCGCGGGCTGTCACCGCCGGTTCGGAATTACACCGACCCCGGAGCATGTCTGAGGGCCGATCCTGCGCCGAGGCGGGGTCTGGGCGCAAGTCGGGCTCTGGTGCGGTCCGGTCTGCGCCTGTCGTGCCGGGCGAGGGCGGCGGAGCCGAGGGGGCAGGGCGCCGGGGCCCGGGTCCGGGTCGGTGCTGGGCCGGTCAGTGCACGTGCGCGGTGGCGAGGTCCCGCAGCGCGGCGATCTCTCCTGCGACGTCGTCTGCCCCGTAGACGGCGGAGCCGGCCACGAAGACGTTCGCGCCGGCGTCGGCGGCCTGCTCGATGGTGCTCCGGGAGATGCCGCCGTCCACCTGGACCCAGACGTCGAGCCCGCTCTCGGACACAGCCTGGCGGGCGCGGCGGATCTTGGGCAGCGTGCCCTCGATGAACGACTGGCCGCCGAAGCCGGGCTCGACCGTCATCACCAGGATCATGTCGACCTCGGCCAGGAGGTCGAGGAACGGCTCCACGGGGGTGGCCGGGCGCAACGCCACCCCCGCCCGTGCTCCTTGGCGGCGCAGCTCGCGCGCCAGGCGCACGGGGGCGGCGGCCGCCTCGGCGTGGAACGTCACCGATGCCGCGCCGGCCTCCGCGTACGCAGGTGCCCACCGGTCCGGGTCCTCGATCATCAGGTGCGCGTCGAGCGGTACCGGGGAGACCTGGGCGAGCCGCTCGAAGACGGGCAGGCCCAGCGTCAGGTTCGGCACGAAGTGGTAGTCCATGACGTCCACGTGCGCGTAGTCGGCGTCCGCGATCTTGTGCAGGTCCCGCTCGAGGTTGGCGAAGTCGGCGGACAGGATGCTCGGGCTGATCAGGGCTGCCATGGCGCCAGCCTAGAGCCGCACGAGCGTCGTGGCGGGATCAGTGCGCCTTGCGCAGCAGCGTCAGGTGCATCGCGTCCGTGCCGTGCACGTGCGGCCACAGCTGGGCGTCCTGCCGGTCGCCGAGCGGGAGGTCCGTGCCCGGCACCACGACCGAGCGCAGGGCTGCACCGGCGTCGAGCCGCTCCACGCCCTCGCGGCGGCGCAGCACGTCCTCGACGACCAACCGGGTCTCGGCCAGGTGCGGCGAGCACGTCACGTACGCGACGACGCCGCCGGGCCGCACCGCGTCGAGCGCCGAGCCCAGCAGGTCGCGCTGCAGACCGGTGAGCACCGCGAGGTCGGCCGGGGTGCGCCGCCAGCGCGACTCCGGGCGGCGGCGCAGGGCTCCCAGGCCGGTGCAAGGAGCGTCGACGAGCACCCGGTCGTACGCGCCGGGCTCCTGCTCGCCCACCTCGCGGCCGTCGCCGGTCCGTACGCGCTCCACGACGCCGTCGGGCACCGCGCGCAGCGCCCGCTCCACCAGCCGGGCACGGTGCGGAGCCACCTCGTTGGCCACCAGGCGGGCGCCGCGCTGCGCCGCCAGCCCCGCCAGCAGCGCCGCCTTGCCGCCCGGCCCGGCGCACAGGTCGAGCCAGCGCTCGTCGGGGCCGTCGAGGGGGGCTGCGGCGAGCGCGAGCGCCACGGCCTGCGAGCCCTCGTCCTGGACGCCGGCACGGCCGTCGGCCACCGCCGGCACGGCCAGGGGGTCCTGGCCGCCCAGCACCAGCGCGGTCGGCAGCCAGCGGCCGGGCGCGAGGTCCACGCTGTCGGGTGCCCCGGCACGCACCTCGTGCGCGGACACCAGGCCGGGCCTGGCCACGAGCGTCACGCGCGGTGCGGTGTTGTCCGCCTCGAGGAGGGCGTCGATCTCGGCAGGGTCGCGTCCGTCGCCCGCGAGCGCCTCGCGCAGGGCGCGGGTGACCCACAGGGGGTGGGAGCCGGTGAGGGCGGAGGCGGTGAGCGGGTCGGGGGCGTCGGCGCGGATCTGCTGGAGCCAGTCGTCGAGGGGGGTGCGGGCGACCTTGCGCAGGACGGCGTTGACCATCTGGGCGGGCCCTGCTCCGACGTGCTGGCGTGCGAGGCCGACGGTCTCGGAGACGGCGGCGTGCTGGGGGACGCGCATGCCGAGGATCTGGTGGGTGCCGAGGCGCAGGACGTCCAGGAGCGGGGGGTCGAGCCGTTCGAGGGGGCGGTCGACGCAGCGGGCGAGGACGGCGTCGTAGCGGCCGCGCAGGCGCAGGGTGCCGTAGGCGAGCTCGGTGGCGAAGGCGGCGTCGCGCCCGGTGATGCGGCGTTCGCGCAGGAGCGGGGGCAGGACGAGGTTGGCGTAGGCGTCCGAGCCGTCGACCTCGCGCAGGACGTCGTAGGCGGCGGTGCGTGCGGGGTCGGTGCCACGACGGCGCTGGGAGGGGGCCTGGGCGGTGCGGGTGCGGTCGCCGCGCGAGCGGGCGGCGCTGCGCTGGCGTCCTCGGGCGTCGCGGCGGTCGTCGCCGGGGCGGTGGTCGGCGTTCATCGGGTGCCGTCCTCGGTGCGCAGGCTCTCGCCCAGGAAGGTGCCTTCGTCGAGCCGGGCGCCGCGGGCCCAGTCGGGGGCGGGCATGGGCTTCTTGCCGACGGGTTGGACGAGGCCGAGCTGGACGGCGTGGGTTGCGGTGCCGACGAGCACGTCCTTCTTGCCGGGGCGTACCTCTCCGGGGGCGAGGTCGGTGACGTCGGGGCGGGGGGTGACGGGTCCCAGGCCGAGGCGGGCGGGTGCGCCGTCGGGGCCGGGGGTGGTGGTCCAGGCCCCGGGGGCGGGGGTGCAGCCGCGCACGTGGCGGTCGACCGCGAGCGCCGGGTCGCGGAAGTCGACGGCGGCGTCGTGGGGGGTGAGCTTGGGGGCGAGGGAGATGCCGTCGGTGGGTTGGGGCTGGGGGTGGAGGGTGCCGTCCTCGAGGGCGTCGAGGGTGGCGACCAGGAGGGTGGCGCCGGAGCGGGAGAGGCGGTCGAGGAGGTCGCCTGCGGTGTCGCGGGGACGGACGGTCTCGGTGAGGGTGCCGAGGACGGGGCCGGTGTCCATGCCTTCGTCGAGGAGGAAGGTGGTGGCTCCGGTGACCTCGTCGCCGGCGATGACGGCGCGCTGGACGGGGGCGGCGCCGCGCCAGGCGGGCAGGACGGAGAAGTGGAGGTTGACCCAGCCGTGGCGGGGCAGGGCGAGGACGTCGGGGCGCAGGAGGTGGCCGTAGGCGACGACGGGGGCGGCGTCGATGTCGAGCTCGCGGACGCGGGTGACGAAGTCGTCGCCGCGGGGGGTGTCGGTGATGACGGGGATGCCGGCTTCCTCGGCGGCGACGCGCACGGGGCTGGGGTGGAGCTTGCGGCCGCGGCCCGCGGGGGCGTCGGCGCGGGTGAGGACGGCGGCGACCTCGTGTCGGGAGGCGAGCAACGCCTGGAGGGAGGGGACGGCGGGCTCGGGGGTTCCGGCGAAGAGCAGACGCACCCGGTGATCCTACGTGGCGGGGCGGCTGCTCCCCCTGCCGGGGGGCCGGTGACGGGCAGGTCAGCGGGTGGTGACGGGCAGGCCGAGGGCGCGCAGGTCCTGGCGGAGGGTGTCGGTGGTGGTGAAGTGCAGGGCGTGGAAGCCGAGGGCGGCGGCGGCCTGGACGTTGACGGGGCTGTCGTCGACGAAGACGGCGCGGGCGGGGTCGACGTCGAACCTCTCGCACAGGTGTTCGAAGATCGCGGGATCGGGCTTGGCCAGGCCGACGCGCCCGGAGACGACGACGCCGTCCATGAGGTCGACGGCGGGGGCTGCGTGCGCGGCATGGTGGAAGGTCTCGGCCCACCAGTTGGTCAGTCCGTACAGGCGCAGGCCGTGCTGCTTGAGCTCGGTGACGAGGTCGGCGGAGCCGGGGACGGGGCCGCCGAGGGTGTCGGCGTACCTCTCGAGGTAGGTGTCGACCAGGGGCGCCCAGCGAGGGTGGGTCCGGGCGACCTCCGCACGGCCCTCGGCGAAGGGGCGCCCGGCGTCCTGGCGGAGGTTGAACGCCATGAAGTCGAACTCGGCGAAGAACCGGTCGACCTCGGCAGGGTCGAGGCCGCTGTAGGCGCCGCGGGGGTCCCAGCGCACCAGGACGTTGCCGAAGTCGTACACGACGGTGTCGACGGCGGGATGGTTCACAGCATCTCCTCGGGGTCGAGCCGGACGCGGACGGTGCCGGGCTCGCGCCGCGCCGACCGCACGGACAGGGAGGCGCGCAGCTGGCGGGCCAGCTCGAGGCCGTCGTGGGCGGGCACCCGCACCACCAGGCGCACGGGGGCGGCGTCGAACAGGCTGCCGTCGCCGGGACCTGGGCTCGTTCCGGGGCCGTCCACGTCGGTCTCCACGGGCCCGAGCGTCGTCTCCGGGGTGGCGAGCGGCACGCGGGCCACGAGCGCGGCCACCGCGGCCCGGTCTCCCGTGACGGCCGCGACACGCACCGCCGGGGGCAGGGCCAGCTCGGCGCGCTCGGCCAGCTCACGGTCGGCGAAGCCTGCCGGGTCGAACCGCACGAGCGCGCCGGTCGGTGCGGGGGCCGCGTCGCCGACGAGCAGCACCTGGCCGCCCGCGCTCGCGGGCCGCACCAGGTGGGCGGCGGCGAGCCACCGGTGCAGGGCTCGGGTGCCGGTGGCCAGGTCGAGGGAGGCGGTGGCCACGGCGGCGTCGAGCAGCAGGGCCGCGACGTACCCGCCGTCGGCGACCGGCTCGGCCCCGGGGGTGGCGACCACGACGGCGGGGCGGGCAGGCACGCGGTCGAGCACGCCGCCGGGGGCGGTCGAGGCGGACAGCCGCACGGGCACGCCCGGGAACGCTCGGCCCAGCTCCTCGGCGGTGCGCTCCGACCCCACCCGCACGGCGCGCAGGGCGGTGCTGCCGCACTCCCCGCAGCGCCACCCGCCCGCCAGGCGACCGCACCAGCGGCACTGCGGCGTCGAGGAGGTCCCGGCCAGGCCCAGCGGTCCGTGGCAGGCGTCGCACCGCGCGGGGGTGCGGCACCGCACGCACGCCACCACCGGCAGGTAGCCGGTGCGCGGGACCTGCACGAGCACCGGCCCCTGCTCCAGCGCCTGCCGGGCGGTCCGCCACGCCGCCGTCGGGATCCGTGCGGCCGCACCGGCACCCTCGTGAGCCAGCTCCACCGACGTCAGGGCCCGCACCCGCGGGGCCCGTGCACGGACCACCTCACGGGGGGCCGCCACCTCGTGCGCCCACCCCGCGAGCATCGCCTGGGCCTGGACGGTGCGTCCCGGTGACCCGACGAGGCACGCGGCACCCTCCAGGTCGCTGCGCAGCGCCAGCACGTCGCGGGCGTGCGGGTAGGGGGCGTGCGGCTCCGCGAGGGTGTCCTCCCCGTCGCCCCAGAGCACCACCAGGCCCAGGTCGGCGACCGGGGCGAACATCGCCGCGCGCGTGCCCACCACCACCCGGGCCTGGCCCCGGGCCGCGGCGAGGAACGCGCGGTAGCGGGGGGCGGCACCGTCCTCGGCCAGCAGCCGCACCACGCCCGGCACCCCGGCCACCTCCAGCGCACCGGCGAGCACTCCCACGTCCCGCGCGTCGGGGACCACCGCCAGCACGCCCCTGCCGGCGGCGACAGCGGCGCGCGCCGCCGTCGCGACCGCCGCGGCCCAGTGCGGCACCGTGGGGACCCCGCCGTCCTCGGCAGCGGGAGCAAGACCGGGCAGAGGCGTCCACACGGCCTTCGGGGCTCCTCCCCCGGCCGTGTGGGCCAGGAACGCCTCTCCGCCCCTGTACGGGGCCCACAGGCCCGCCCACGAGGGCGGCGCGGAAGCCAGGTCCGGCAGGGCCGGCAGCACGGCGTCCAGGTCCGGTGCCGCGCCGCCCTCCTTCTCCGTGCGGGCATGACGCGGCGGCACCGCCAGGCGCAGCACGTCCGGCACCGTCCCCGCCCAGCGCTCGGCCACCGCGCGCACCAGGCGCAGCACCGACGGTGTCAGCACGGGCTCCGGGGAGACGAGGCGGCGCAGCGGCACCAGGCGCCCCTCGTGCTCGGAGGTCGCCGCCCGCGCCACCACGAACCCGTCGACCTCCTGCGGACCGAACCGGGCCCGCACCCGCGCCCCGGGCACCACACCCTGCGACCACGCGGCCGGCACCAGGTAGTCGTACTCACGGTCCAGGTGCGGCGGCTGCAGGTCCAGCAGCACGCGGGCCACCGGCAGCTCCTCGGCGATCTCCTGGGCACCCAGCGGCGCCCGGCGCCGCCCCCGCGACCGGCTCGCGGCCGGCCCCGCGACGTCCTCGAGCCCCAGCAGGGCGTCCTGCTGGGGCTCGTCGACCGGCGTGCCGGTGTCGCTCGTCGGGTCGGTCACGGACGCCATCCCACCATGCCCCGCCCACGGCCTCGCCGGACGCCGGGCACAGGGGCCAGGTCAGACCGCGGCACGCAGGGCGTCGACGCGGTCGGTGCGCTCCCAGGTCAGGTCCGGCAGCTCACGCCCGAAGTGCCCGTAGGCGGCGGTCTGGGAGTAGATGGGGCGCAGCAGGTCCAGGTCGCGGATGATCGCCGCGGGACGAAGGTCGAACACCTCGCGGATCGCCGCGGTGATGCGCTCGACCGGGACGGTCTCCGTGCCGAACGTCTCCACGTACAGGCCCACCGGGTGCGCCCGGCCGATCGCGTACGCCACCTGCACCTCGCAACGGCGCGCCAGGCCCGCCGCGACCACGTTCTTGGCCACCCACCGCATCGCGTACGCCGCCGAGCGGTCCACCTTCGACGGGTCCTTGCCCGAGAACGCGCCACCACCGTGGCGGGCCATGCCGCCGTAGGTGTCCACGATGATCTTGCGCCCCGTCAGCCCCGCGTCGCCCTGCGGGCCACCCACGACGAACTTGCCCGTCGGGTTCACGTAGAGGCTGTGACCGCCGGTGTCCAGCTCCACGGTCTCCAGCACCGGCGCCACGACGCTCTCGGCCACCGCGCGCGCGAGCTTGTCCTGCGTCACGTCCGGGTCGTGCTGGGTGGAGACCACCACGGCGTCCAGGCGCACCGCCCGGTCACCGTCGTAGCCGATCGTCACCTGCGTCTTGCCGTCCGGGCGCAGGCCCGGCACCTCGCCCGAGCGCCGCACCTGCGCCAGCCGCTCGGCCAACCGGTGCGCCAGCCAGATCGGCAGCGGCATCAGCTGCGGCGTCTCGTCGGAGGCGTAACCGAACATCAGGCCCTGGTCGCCGGCGCCCTGCGCGTCGAGCGGGTCGGAGTCCGCGGCGTCGTCACGCTGCTCCTGCGACTTGTCGACCCCCTGGGCGATGTCGGGAGACTGCTGACCGATCGACACCGACACCCCGCACGAGTCGCCGTCGAACCCCATCGCCGACGACGTGTAGCCGATGCGGCGCACGACGTCGCGCACGATCTGCGGGATCTCGACGTAGGCGTTCGTGGTGACCTCGCCGGCCACGTGCACCAGACCCGTGGTCACCATCGTCTCGACCGCCACGCGCGAGGTCGGGTCCTGCTCGAGGAGAGCGTCCAGGACGGCGTCGGAGATCTGGTCGCACACCTTGTCAGGGTGCCCCTCGGTCACCGACTCGGACGTGAACAGGCGCAGGGCATCGGTCATGCGGCACACCCTACGGCGCGCGCAGCGGCACCGTCACACCGCACCACGCGCGAGCCGCTCACGCTCCGAGACGCGTCCCGCCACACGAGACGCGGGGCTCAGCGCAGGATCTTGACGACGGCGTCCCAGATCGCATCCGCCACCTCGCGCTTCGAGCCGACGGCGTGAGCCGTCTGCTCCCCCGCCGCGTCCAGCACCCACACCTCGTTGTCTTCGGTGCCGAACCCCTTGCCCGCACCCACCGCGTTGACGGCCAGCAGGTCAGCCCCCTTGCGGCGCGCCTTGCGACGCCCGTGCTCCAGCACGCTCCCCGCAGCGTCGCCGGTCTCGGCCGCGAACCCGACCACCACCTGGTCGGCGCGCACCCGATCACGCACCAGACCGGCCAGCACGTCCGGGTTCTCCACCAGCTCCAGAGGCGCCGGACCCTGCCCGGGAACCTTCTTGATCTTGGACTCGTGGGTCCCTGCGGGCCGGAAGTCCGCCACCGCCGCCGCCATCACCACGGCGTCGGCGTCCGCCGCCGCGGCACGCACGGCGTCCCGCAGCTGCGCGGTCGTCTCCACACGCACCAACGTGTCCGCGGCACGCTCCGCGCCCGGGACCTCGAGGTTGGCCCCCACGAGCGTCACGCGCGCCCCCCGCACCCGGGCGGCCTCCGCCAGGGCGACCCCCTGGCGGCCCGTGGAACGGTTCCCGATCCACCGGACCGGGTCGATGGGCTCTCGCGTGCCCCCGGCGGACACCACCACGTGGCGCCCCGCCAGGTCACGAGGAGCGGTGCGCTCCGCGAGCACGGCCAGCGCCTGCCGCGCGATCTCCTCCGGCTCGGGCAGGCGCCCGGCACCGGTGTCCTTGCCCGTCAGACGCCCTGACGCCGGCTCGATCACGTGCACGCCCCGCTCGCGCAGGGTCGCCACGTTGGCCTGCGTCGCCGCGTGCTCCCACATCTCCGTGTGCATCGCGGGCGCCATGACCACCGGGCAGCGAGCGGTCAGCAAGGTGGACGTCAGCAGGTCGTCCGCCCGCCCGCTCGCCGCGCGGGCCAGCAGGTCGGCCGTCGCCGGCGCGACGACCACGAGGTCGGCTCCCTGGCCCAGCGCGACGTGCGGGACGTGCTCGACGTCCTCGAAGACCTCCGCCGTCACGGGCTCCCCGGACAGCGCCTCCCACGTCGGGGCGCCGACGAAGCGCAGCGCCGCGTGCGTGGGGACCACGCGGACCGCGTGGCCCGCCTCGCGGAAGAGACGCAGCAGGAGCACCGCCTTGTACGCGGCGATGCCCCCGCTGACGCCCAGGACGATCCTCATGCGGACCCCGAGCTCCTCGTGACGCTGACCGGCGTTGCCGGGATCAGAAGCCGGCGGGGATCGGGCGGCTGCCCTCGGGCTGCTCCACCGCGGTGGAGGTCAGCAGACCCTCGTTGATCTCGCGCATCGCGATCGACAGCGGCTTCTCCTGCGAACGGGCGTCCACGAGCGGACCCACGTTCTCCAGCAGACCCTCGTTGAGCTGCGAGTAGTAGGCGTTGATCTGGCGCGCGCGCTGGGCGGCGTACAGGACCAGGCCGTACTTCGAGTCCGTCTTCTCGAGCAGCTCGTCGATGGGCGGGTCGGTGATGCCGATGGGCTGGGCCACGGTTCCGGCCATGGTTCACACTCCAGAAGGAAGCGGGACAGGGACTGGGGGACAGTCTACCCGCCGACCTGTGCGGTCCCTCCCACCGGTCCGGCCACGCCGCCGGCTACCGCACCCGTCACCGGGATCCCCATGACGCCCACCAGCGCGTCGGCCGCCCGGTGCACGTCGTCGTTGACGATCGTCACGTCGAACTCCTGCTCGGCAGCGAGCTCGACCCGCGCCGTGGCCAGCCGCCGCTCGCGCTCCTCGGCGTCCTCGGTGCCCCGCCCGACCAGGCGGCGCACCAGCTCGTCGAAGCTCGGGGGCGCCAGGAACACGAACCGCGCCTCGGGCATCGAGTCGCGGACCTGACGGGCACCCTGGAGGTCGATCTCGAGCAGCGTCGGCACCCCTGCGGCCAGGCGCTCCTCCACCGGCCCGCGCGGCGTGCCGTACCGGTGCCGCCCGTGCACCACGGCCCACTCGAGCATCTGCCCCTCGGCGACCATCCGGTCGAACTCCTCCGGGCTGACGAACAGGTAGTGCACCCCGTGGACCTCGCCGGGCCGCGGCGGCCGCGTCGTGGCCGACACGGACAGCCACACCTGCGGGTAGCGTCGGCGCACGTCGGCCGAGACCGTCCCCTTGCCCACCGCCGTCGGTCCGGCCAGGACCGTCAGGCGGGCAGGCGGCGCGTCGACGTCGGGCGCCGGCGAACGGTGGTCCTCGGGTGCCGGCGCGCCGGCGGGTGTCGCAGAAATGTCAGCCAAACCTCTCGATGAGCGCCGCGGTCTGGTGAGGTCCCAGACCTCGGACGCGACGGGTCTCGGCGATCCCGATCTCCTCCATGATCGCCCGGGCCTTCACTTTACCGACACCCGGGAGCGACTCGAGGAGCGAGACGACCTTGAGCTTGCCGACGACGTCGTCGGTCTGCCCCTGCTCGATCACGTCCTTGAGCGAGCCCTGGGAGTACTTCAGCCGGTTCTTGATCTCCGCGCGCGCACGGCGCGCCTCGGCAGCCTTCTCGAGGGCCGCCGCACGCTGCTCAGGGGTAAGGGGAGGAAGGGCCACGCAAGTCACCTACTCAGTCGAGCCGATGGGGTGGGTACTGCTACGTCAACTGCTCCGTCGAAACTAACCGTGACCTGCACGAGCGGCAATCGGTGGTGACCGGCGTGGCGCCGCTCGCCCCGAGGCACGAGCGGCGCCAGGCACGACCAAACGGGCATCCCGGGCGTATCCCCTGCAGGCCCACCCTGCGGCGCCGGAGGCGTCAGTCCCGCAGAGCCGCCGACGCCTCCCGGGCCGCGCTCGCCGCCGCCGCACGCAGGCCGTCGACATCGGGACCGGCCTGCAGGACGCCGCGGGAGGACGACGCCAGCACCTGCCGCCGAGCCACGCCGAACACGGCGGCGAGCTCGGCCGCGCCGGCACCCTGGGCGCCCACCCCGGGCGCCAGGAGGGGCCCGTTGACGGCGGCGAGGTCGGTGCCCGTCGCACGCGCCGCGTCCCCGATCGTCGCCCCGACCACCAGACCGACCGAACCCATCGGGTCAGCGCCGGCGTTGAGGGCGGCCGCCTGGGCGGCCACCGACGCCGCCACGCTGACGCCGCCTGCCGTCGTCGCGTGCTGCACCTGCGGACCCTCCGGGTTGGAGGTCAGGCACAGCACGAACAGGCCGCGCCCGGTGCGCGCCGCCAGCTCGGCCGCCGGCGCCAGCGAGCCGAAGCCCAGGTAGGGCGAGACGGTCACGGCGTCACCGGCGAGCGGCGAGCCGTCCCCGAGGAACGCGTCCGCGTAGGCGCCCATGGTGGAGCCGATGTCGCCCCGCTTGGCGTCCACGACGGTGAGAGTGCCCGCGGCCCTGGCGGCGGCGATCGTCTCCTCCAGCGCGGCGACGCCCGCCGCCCCGTGACGCTCGTAGAACGCGGCCTGGGGCTTGAGCGCCGCCACTCGCCCCCCGAGCGCGTCCACGACCCGCAGCGAGAACTCGCGCACGCCCGCGGCGTCGTCCGCCAGCCCCCACGCCGCCAGGAGCTGCGCATGGGGGTCGATGCCGACGCACAGCGGACCGAGGTCGTCCGTCGCGGCGGCCAGGCGCGCCCCGAACGGGACGACGCCGGCCGCCTGCGCCTCAGGCACGGGCCGCCGCCTCGAGCCGGGCACGCGTGGCCTCCGTGTGCTCCTGGAGGCTCGCCACCGTGAACGGGCCCGCCAGGATCGCCTCGATGCCCTGCACCGCCGCAGCGAGCTGGTCCACGGTGGTGACGATCGGCTTGTCGGCCGCGGTCGTCGCCGCCCGGATCTCGTAGCCGTCGGCACGCGCGCCCTGCCCCGACGGCGAGTTGACCACGAGGTCCACCTCACCGTCGGTGATCAGGTCGACGATCGTGGGCTCGCCGTCTGCGCCACGACCCTGGGAGAACTTGCGCACCACCGTCGCAGGGATGCCGTTGCGCACGAACACCTGAGCGGTGCCCGCCGTCGCCAGGATCTCGAAGCCGAGGTCGGCCAGGCGCTTGACCGGGAAGACGACCGAGCGCTTGTCGCGGTCCGCCACCGAGACGAACACGCGACCCGAGGTGGGCAGGCCGCCGAACGCCGCCGCCTGCGACTTGGCGAAGGCCCGCGGGAAGTCGGCGTCGAAGCCCATGACCTCGCCCGTGGACCGCATCTCCGGACCCAGCACCGTGTCCACCACGTGGCCGTCGGCGGTGCGGAAGCGCTTGAACGGCAGCACCGCCTCCTTGACCGCGAGCGGCGCACCCAGGTCGATGGTGCCGCCGTCGTGCTCGGGCAGCACGCCCTCGGCCCGCAGGTCCGCGATCGACTCGCCCACCATGACGCGGGCGGCCGCCTTGGCCAGGGACACGCCCGTCGCCTTGGAGACGAACGGCACCGTCCGCGAGGCGCGCGGGTTGGCCTCCAGCACGTACAGCACATCGGAGACCAGCGCGTACTGGACGTTGAGCAGGCCACGGACCCCCACGCCCCGCGCGATGGCCTCGGTCGAGCGGCGGATGCGCTCGATCTCCGCCTCGCTCAGCGACACGGGCGGCAGCACGCAGGCCGAGTCGCCGGAGTGGATGCCGGCCTCCTCGATGTGCTCCATGACGCCGCCCAGGAACAGGTCCTGCCCGTCGTACAGGGCGTCGACGTCGATCTCGATCGCGTCGTCGAGGAACCGGTCGATGAGCAGCGGCGCGGCCAGCGTGGTGCTGCCGCTCGATGCGGCGGCGTCCGCCAGCGCCCGCTCCACGTACGTGGTCAGCTGCTCCCGGTCGTAGACGATCTCCATCCCGCGGCCGCCGAGCACGTACGACGGGCGCACGAGCACCGGGTAGCCGATGCGGTCGGCGACGTCGACGGCCTGCCCCAGGCTGCGGGCCGTGCCGAACGCCGGGGCGGGCAGGCCCGCCTCGACGAGGACCTCGCCGAACAGGCCGCGGTCCTCGGCAGCGTCGATCGCGTCCGGGCTGGTGCCCAGCACGGGCAGACCCGCCTCCTGGAGGCGCTTGGCCAGCGACAGCGGCGTCTGCCCGCCGAGCTGGACGATGATGCCCTTGACCGGGCCCGCGGCCAGCTCGGCCTGGTAGACCTCGAGCACGTCCTCGAACGTCAGCGGCTCGAAGTAGAGGCGGTCGGAGGTGTCGTAGTCGGTCGAGACGGTCTCCGGGTTGCAGTTGACCATCACGGTCTCGTACTTCTCGGCCAGCGTGAGCGTGGCGTGCACGCACGAGTAGTCGAACTCGATGCCCTGGCCGATGCGGTTGGGACCCGAGCCCAGGATGATGACCGCCTCGCGCTCGCGCGGGGCCACCTCCGTCTCGCTGTCGTAGGACGAGTAGTGGTACGGGGTCTTCGCCGCGAACTCCGCCGCGCACGTGTCGACAGTCTTGAAGACCGGCCGGATGCCCAGCGCATGACGGATCTCGCGCACGCTCTGCTCACCCGTGGGACCCATGCCGCGCAGCCGCGCGACCTGCGCGTCCGACAGGCCGTGGCGCTTCGCGCGGCGCAGCACGTCCTCGGTCAGCGTGCCGGCGTCCGCGACCTCGGCGGCCACCTCGTTCATGAGCTGGATCTGGTCGAGGAACCACGGGTCGATGCCGGTCGCCTCGAAGACCTGCTCGATCGTGGCTCCGGCCCGCAGGGCCTGCTGGACGCCCACCATGCGCTTCTCGGTGGGGCGCCGGATCGTCTCGAGCAGCTCGTCGAGCTCGGCCCCGGCGACGGGCTGGCCGTCCCAGTGGAACTGCACGCCCGCCTTGTCGATGCTCCGCAGGGCCTTGCCGAGCGCCTCGGTGAAGTTGCGGCCTAGCGCCATCGCCTCGCCCACCGACTTCATGGTGGTGGTCAGCGTGTCGTCCGCCGCCGGGAACTTCTCGAACGCGAAGCGCGGCACCTTGACCACGACGTAGTCGAGGGTGGGCTCGAAGCTCGCCGGAGTGACCTGCGTGATGTCGTTCGGGATCTCGTCCAGCGTGTAGCCGACGGCGAGCTTGGCCGCGATCTTCGCGATCGGGAAGCCCGTGGCCTTGGAGGCCAGCGCCGACGAGCGCGAGACGCGCGGGTTCATCTCGATCACGATGATCCGCCCCGTGTCCGGGTTGACGGCGAACTGGATGTTGCAGCCGCCGGTGTCCACGCCGACCTCACGGATCACCGCGATGCCGATGTCGCGCAGCTTCTGGTACTCGCGGTCCGTGAGCGTCATGGCCGGCGCCACGGTGACCGAGTCGCCGGTGTGCACGCCGACCGGGTCGACGTTCTCGATCGAGCAGACGACCACGACGTTGTCGTTCTTGTCGCGCATCAGCTCGAGCTCGTACTCCTTCCAGCCGAGGATCGACTCCTCCAGGAGCACCTCGGTGGTCGGGGAGTAGTGCAGGCCCTGGCCCACGATGCGGCGCAGGTCCGTCTCGTCGTAGGCGAAGCCCGAGCCCAGGCCGCCCATCGTGAACGACGGGCGCACCACCATCGGGTAGCCCAGGTCCTCGGCGGCGGCGACGGCCTCCTCGACCGTGTGCACGATGACGGAGCGGGCGGACTCGCCGCCGCACTTCTCGACGACGTCCTTGAAGCGCTGGCGGTCCTCACCCTTCTGGATGGCAGGGATGTTGGCGCCGATCAGCTCGACGTCGTACTTCTCCAGCACGCCCGCCTCGTCCAGCGCGATGGCCGCGTTGAGCGCCGTCTGACCACCCAGGGTGGGCAGCAGCGCGTCGGGGCGCTCCTTGGCGATGATGCTCGTCAGCACCTCGGTGGTGATCGGCTCGACGTAGGTGGCGTCGGCGAACTCCGGGTCCGTCATGATCGTCGCCGGGTTGGAGTTGACGAGGACGACCCGCAGGCCCTCCTCCTTCAGCACCCGGCAGGCCTGCGTGCCCGAGTAGTCGAACTCGGCGGCCTGCCCGATGACGATGGGGCCCGAGCCGATGACGAGGACGGAGCGGATGTCGGTACGGCGGGGCATCAGTTCTCCTTCGAGGCCGTGACGGCCGGCTCGGTGAAGGCACCGGCCGGGACCCTCACGGGCGTGCGCGTGCTCATGAGCTCGACGAAACGGTCGAACAGGTAGGCCGAGTCGTGCGGACCGGCCGCGGCCTCCGGGTGGTACTGGACGGAGAACGCCGGGATGTCGAGGCACGTCAGGCCCTCGACCACCTGGTCGTTGAGGCCCACGTGCGCCACGACCACGCGGCCGTAGCGCACGTCGTCGGTGCGCTCGGCGTCGTAGGGCGCGGTGCTGACCGCATCCACCGGGGCGTCGACGGCGAACCCGTGGTTGTGCGCCGTGACCTCCACCTTGCCGGTGGTGCGGTCGAGCACGGGCTGGTTGATGCCGCGGTGGCCGTAGCCCAGCTTGTAGGTGCCGTACCCCAGGGCCCGGCCCAGGAGCTGGTTGCCGAAGCAGATGCCGAAGAAGGGGATGCCGGCGTCCAGCACGCGGCGCAGCAGCTCCACCTCGTGGGTCGCCGCGGCGGGGTCGCCCGGGCCGTTCGAGAAGAACACGCCGACCGCCCCCTCGGCCGGCAGCGCGGCCACCACGTCCTCGAACGTCGAGGACTGGGGCAGCACGTGCACCCGCACCCCGCGCTCGGCGAGACGGGCGGGCGTCATGGCCTTGATGCCGAGGTCCACGGCCACGACGGTGGCCACGGGCTCCTTGCCGGCCCACTCGCCCTGCGGCTCCACCGTGTACGCCGTGGTCGTCGACACCTCGCGGGCGAGGTCGGCGCCGGCCATCAGCGGGGCCTGGCGCACCCGCTCGACCAGGTCGGCCACCGGCAGCTCGCGGCCCGAGGCGTCCAGCAGGTCGTCGCCGGAGAAGATGCCGGCGCGCATCACGCCGAGCTCGCGCAGGTGCCGGGTGAGGAACCGGGTGTCGACGTCGCTGATACCCACGACGCCCTGGGCCGCGAGCTCCTCGTCGAGGGTGCGCGAGGACCGCCAGGAGGACACGCGGCGTGCGGGGTCGCGCACCACCCAGCCGGAGACCCAGATCTTGCCCGACTCCGGGTCCTCGTCGTTGACGCCCGTGTTGCCGATGTGCGGGGCCGTCATGACGACGATCTGGCGGTGGTACGAGGGGTCGGTCAGCGTCTCCTGGTACCCGGTCATGCCGGTCGAGAAGACGATCTCGCCGAGGGTGGTCCCGCGGGCGCCGTAGGCGCGGCCGCGGGCGGCGGTGCCGTCCTCGAGGACGAGGACCGCCGGTGCTGGCTGGGTTCCGGTCACGGGTTCTCCTTGGTGGGCACGTCGGCGGGGGCGTCGGGCTCGGCGGGATGCTCGCCGGCCTCCAGCTCGTCGGGCCAGGTCGGGGCGATCAGGTGGCGGACCGCGTCGACGAGGCGCGAGCGGTCGGCGGGGTATCGGGTGCGCAGGCCGGTGTCGAGGTCCACGGCGCGCACGTGGCCGTCCGAGGGGGCGAGCCAGGTGAGGACGACCAGGCCGTCCGCCCCGACGTACTTGCCCGCCATGCCGGGGGCCAGGCCGGCGTCGCGCAGGGCGGTGGCCGGCAGGAAGAGGTTGTCGGCGCCGGCGCGCTGGACGAGCACGCCCGCGTCGTGGACGCTCACCGTGGCCGAGGCACGGTCGCCCAGGCCGTGAGCCCCGACGCGGGCCAGCCAGTCGCCGGCCAGCGTCGTGGAGACGTAGGTGGCCTCGAGCGGGCCGAGGCGCAGGGCGCCCAGGTCGGACGGCGCCGCGGGAGGCGCGGGCACGAGGCGTCCGGTGCGCCGGGCGAGCCGTCGTCGACCGGTGAGGATGACGAGCAGGAGCAGGATGCCGAGCAGCACCCAGATCCCGACGGCGACAGGCATGGGGAGGTTCATGCGACCACCTCCGAGGTGGGGTCGACGGGCACGCCGTCGAGGACGGTGGCACGCCCGCGCAGGAACGTGGCCACGACGCGGCCCGGCAGCTGCGTGCCCTGGAAGGGGGTGTTGGACGAGGCGGTGACCTGGGCGGCGCCGTCGACCGTCCGTGACGCGGTCGGGTCGACCAGCACGAGGTTGGCGGGCTCGCCCTCCTCGACGGGACGCCCGTGGGCGCCGTCGATCCGGCCGATGCGGGCGGGGTTCGTCGACATCACGCGCGCGACGTCGGCCCACGTCATGCGGCCGGTGTCGACCATCGTCTGCTGGACGACGCTCAGCGCGGTCTCCAGACCGGTCATCCCGAAGGCCGCGGCGCCCCACTCGCAGTCCTTGTCCTCGCGGGTGTGCGGGGCGTGGTCGGTGGCCACGATGTCGATGGTGCCGTCGGCCAGGCCCTCGCGGACGGCCTCGACGTCCTTGGCCGTCCGCAGCGGCGGGTTCACCTTGAACACCGGGTCGTAGCCGCGGGCGAGCTCGTCGGTCAGCACCAGGTGGTGCGGGGTGACCTCGGCCGTGACGTCGATCCCCCGGGCCTTGGCCCAACGCACGATCTCCACCGACCCGGCCGTCGAGAGGTGGCACACGTGCAGCCGCGAGCCCACGTGCTCGGCCAGCAGCACGTCGCGGGCGATGATCGCCTCCTCGGCGACGGCAGGCCACCCGGCCAGGCCGATCTCCGCGGAGACCACGCCCTCGTTCATCTGGGCGCCCTCGGTCAGCCGCGGCTCCTGCGCGTGCTGGGCCACCACGCCGTCGAACGCCTTGACGTACTCCAGCGCGCGGCGCATGAGGATCGGGTCGTGGACGCACCTGCCGTCGTCGGAGAAGACGCGCACGCGGGCCTTGGAGTCGGCCATCGCGCCGAGCTCCGCCAGCCGTTCGCCGTCGAGACCGACGGTGACGGCGCCCACGGGGTGGACGTCGACCCAGCCGGCCTCCTGCCCCAGGCGCCAGACCTGCTCGACGACGCCGGCGGTGTCGGCCACCGGTGACGTGTTGGCCATGGCGTGCACCGCGGTGAAGCCGCCGGCTGCCGCGGCACGCGTGCCCGACAGGACCGTCTCGGCGTCCTCGCGCCCCGGCTCTCGCAGGTGCGTGTGCAGGTCCACGAGGCCGGGCAGCAGCACGTGCCCCTCGCCCTCGACGACGGCGGCGCCGTCCGGCACGCTCGCCGTCCCGGGTGCGGCGACCTGCCGGACCACGCCGTCGGCGAGCACGACGTCGGCGGGCTCGCCGCCCAGCGGACGGACGGACCGCAGCACCCAGGCCCCGGTCGTAGCGGTGGGTGTCACTGAACGCTCCCCTCGGCCGAGGTCCCGGCCAGCAGCAGGTACAGGGCGGCCATGCGCACGGCGACGCCGTTCGCGACCTGCTCCACGATGACGGAACCGGGCGAGTCGGCGGCCTCGGCAGAGATCTCCAGGCCGCGGTTCATCGGCCCGGGGTGCATGACGATCGAGTGGGACGGGAGCATCGCCAGCCGGCGGGCGTCGAGCCCGTAGCGGCGCGTGTACTCCAGCGGGCTCGGGAAGAACGCCCCCGCCCCCCCGGACATCCGCTCACGCTGCACCCGCAGCATCATGACGGCGTCCGGCTGGCGGCGCGCGAGCGTCTCGTCCAGGTCGTAGGACGTGGTGCACGGCCACGTCTCGACGCCGACCGGCAGGAGCGTGGGCGGGGCCACGAGCTCCACGTCGGCGCCCAGCGTCCGCAGCAGGTGCACGTTCGAGCGCGCGACCCGCGAGTGCAGCACGTCGCCCACGATCGCGACCTTGACGCCCGCGAGATCGGAGCCGACGCCGTCGTCGGGCGCGCCGCCGACGCGTCCCACGAGGTGGCGGCGCATCGTGAACGCGTCGAGCAGCGCCTGCGTGGGGTGCTGGTGCGTGCCGTCGCCCGCGTTGAGCACCGCCACGTGGTCGTCCCCGCCGCCCAGCCAGCCCGAGTACGCGAGCTGGTGGGGCGCACCGGACGCCCAGTGCCGCACGACGACGGCGTCCGCACCCATGGCGTGCAGGGTGAGCGCCGTGTCCTTGAGGGACTCGCCCTTGGACACGCTGGAGCCCTTGGCGGAGAAGTTGATGACGTCTGCGCTCAGGCGCTTGGCCGCCGTCTCGAACGAGATCCTGGTGCGCGTCGAGTCCTCGAAGAACAGGTTGACGACCGTGCGGCCCCGCAGGGTGGGCAGCTTCTTGATCTCCCGCGACTGCGTGGCAGCCATCTGGGCGGCGGTGTCGAGGACCGTCACCGCCTCGTCCTTGCTGAGGTCCTGGGTCGACAGCAGGTGCTTCACCGGGCGCTCCCCTCGTCCGCGCCGCGGCCCGCGATGACGACGGCGTCCTGCCCGTCCACCTCGTGCAGGCGCACGCTCACCCGCTCCTCGGTGGAGGTGGGCAGGTTCTTGCCCACGAAGTCGGGGCGGATCGGCAGCTCGCGGTGGCCGCGGTCCACCAGGCAGGCCAGGCGCACCGCGCGGGGGCGGCCCAGGTCGCTGATCGCGTCGAGCGCGGCACGGATGGTGCGGCCGGAGTACAGGACGTCGTCCACCAGCACGACGATCTTGTCGTCGATACCGGCCGGCGGCAGCGTCGTCGGGCCGACGGCACGCGTCGGGTTCCGGCGCAGGTCGTCGCGGTACATGGTGACGTCGAGGTCACCCAGCGCGACGGCAGGGTCGAACGCCGGGTCGATGGCCGCCAGCCGCTCGGCGAGCCGGTGGGCCAGCGTGACGCCGCGGGTGGGGATGCCCAGGAGGACGACGTCGGCGGCTCCCTTGGAGCGCTCGACCACCTCGTGGGCGATGCGGGTCAGAGCCCGCTGGATCTCCTCGGCACCGAGGACGGTGGTGAGGCTGGGCACGCCAGAGCTCACGGGACCTCCTTCTCCGCCTCACAGGACGGTGTTAAAGGGTGTCTTACGGCGCTCAGCGTAACCCGGCACCGCGCGTGCCCCGGACGAGCGGCCACCATGCGGGCGCGGCGTGGGTCACACCGGCGGCCGTGCAGCCCGGGCCCCTCACCCCGCGTGCGGCACCCGCGGACAGCACGACGGGGGCCTCCCAGACACCTGGGAGGCCCCCGTCAGCGCTCTCTCACGCCAGCAGCGTCGGCTTGACCTCGACGATCCGGCCCAGCAGTCCGTTGACGAACGACGGCGAGTCGTCCGTCGACAGGTCCGCGGCCAGGTCCACCGCCTCGTCGATCGCCACCGCGTCCGGGACCTCGTCGTTGAAGAGGATCTCCCAGGCGCCCACGCGCAGCAGCGCACGGTCCACGGCCGGCATGCGCTCGAGCGTCCACCCGTGCGAGTAGGTCTCCAGCAGCTCGTCGATGCGCTCGCGCTCCGCGGTGACGCCCTCCACGAGGTCGGCCGAGTACTGCGGCACGGCAGCCTCCGTCTGAGGCTTCTCGATCCGCTCCCGCAGCAGCGTCAGCGGGTCGATCCCGCGCTGCTCGGACTCGAAGAGGATGTCGACGGCGCGCTTGCGCGCCTTGGTGCGTGCACCCACGTCAGTCGTTCACACGGCCCAGGTAGGAGCCGTCGCGCGTGTCGACCTTGACCTTGGTGCCCTGCTCGAGGAACAGCGGCACCTGGATCTGGGCGCCGGTCTCGAGCGTGGCGGGCTTGGTGCCACCCGTGGAGCGGTCGCCCTGCAGGCCCGGCTCCGTGTAGGTGATCTCGAGCACCACGGAGGCGGGCAGCTCGATGTAGAGCGGCTGGCCGTCGTTGGAGGCCACCATGACGTTCATGCCCTCGAGCAGGTAGTCCTTGGCGTCGCCCACGGTCGCAGCCGGGATGGTGATCTGGTCGTACGTGTCGTTGTCCATGAACACGTAGTCCGCGCCGTCCATGTACAGGTACTGGAAGTCACGGCGGTCGACGTTGGCCGTCTCGACCTTGATGCCCGCGTTGAAGGTCTTGTCGACGACCTTGCCCGACAGGACGTTCTTCATCTTGGTGCGGACGAACGCGCCACCCTTGCCCGGCTTGACGTGCTGGAACTCGATGATCGTCCAGAGCTGACCGTCGATGCGGAGCACGGTGCCGTTCTTGATGTCGTTGGAGGTAGCCACGTTCTTCCCTGTGTTCGGCGACGAGAGAGCTGCAGTACAGAAAGCTGCGGGGCCGCAAAGAGCCCGTGCAAGTCTAGCGGCTCAGGGAAGCACGAGGAGCAGCACGGCGCGTCCGGCCAGCCCGACGGCGCCCGCCCAGATCAGGGAGGCCAGCGTGCCCACGACGAACCGCTCTCCCGCGTGGGGGTGGTCGCGCAGCTCGTGCAGGCGCCCGAGGCCCTTGACCGCCACCGCGAGCGCGATGCCCTCCGGGTAGCCCGCCAGCAGGGCCATCGCCACCCCGGCCCGCTCGAGCAGGCCGATCCACGTGCCGCCCGCCAGCACCCGGGCCGCCTCCGCACGCACCTCGGGCTCCTTCTCGGTGCGGCGCAGCACCCAGGGCACCACGAGCGTGCCGCCACCGACGCTGACCGTCAGCGTCACCACCCACACGAGCACCGCGAGGGCCACCACCCCACCGTTCACGCGTCCTCCGCTCCCTCGTCCCCGGCGGCCGGACCCCGGGCGGGTCCGGGCTGCGCCAGCTCGTGCAGCAGCCGGGCGACCACGGGTCGCACGGCCTCCTCCTCGGCCCACAGCGCCGTGCGCAGCCGCTGGCTGACCGCCTGCTCGCTGACGCCGAGCGTGCTGGCCACGGCCTTGCGCGTGCCTGCCGCGGCGAGGGTATCGACCGCCTCCCACCCGGCGTCGGACCGCCGCACCACCACGGCACCCAGCAGGCGCAGGAGGGCCTCGACCTCGTCCGCGCGGGCGGCGTCGTCGGCCTCGACGGCGACCGGCACCCCGCCGCGCCCCTTGGCCCGCTCGACGGCCTCGCGGGCGTGCACGAACGCGGGGCCGGAGGCGTCGCGAGAGACGGGCGGGAGCGGCTCCACCACGGCGCCGGCTCCCACGCCGACCGACCAGCCGCCGTCGCGCAGCAGCTCGAGCACGAGGCCGACCGCGAGCGCCGCGCCGTCAGGGGTGGCGTGGAGGACGCCTTGGACCTCGTCGCCGACGGTGCGGTCGAAGGGGGTGGCGAGGCCGGGGTGGTCGCTGGTGCGCCGGTGGAGGCGTGGCAGGAGGTGGGGCACGTGGTCGCCGCGTCCTGTGCTGTCGCGCTGGTCGACGGTGAGGACGATCATGGATTCAAGGCTAGAGCCTTGTTTGAGGGATATCAAGTCTTGAGGCTTGATGTACGCCAGTCAGGGGTGGAGCCTTGCGGCCACGGCGGTCAGCGCGAGCCGGTAGGAGTCGAACCCGAACCCCGCGACAGTCCCCGTGGCGATCCCCGAGACCACCGAGTAGTGGCGGAAGGACTCTCGCGTGTGCGGGTTGGACAGGTGCACCTCGACGAGAAGGAGCCCCGAGGTGGGGACCTGGGCGGCCGCGTCCCGCAGGGCGTAGCTGTAGTGGGTGAACGCCGCAGGGTTGAGCACCACGTGGCTGCGGGTGTCCACGGCCTCGTGCAACCAGCCCACGAGCTGCGACTCGTCGTCGGTCTGCCGAGCCTCCACGGCCAGCCCCAGCTCGCTCCCCCACCGGCTCACCGCCGCGTTCAGGTCGTCGAGGTCCGCGTGGCCGTAGATCTCCGGCTCCCGCACACCGAGCCGGGCGAGGTTGGGCCCGTTGAGGACGAGGACGCGTGGGGCGGTGCCGGTCATGGCGGGGAGCCTATCCGCCACGGGGAGCCCCGGCCGGGAACCGAGGGTTCACCGGGAGTTCAGCCTTCGTCCTTCTGGTACGGCACGTTCGTGCCTAGAGTGCCCACGTGCCTGCCACGATGCCGCCGGACGACCAGTCGTCGCCCCAGCCGACCCTGCCCGCGACGCCCACGCCCGAGCCGGCGCTCAACGCCGCCCTCAGCGCGGCGGCCGCCGGGCCTCCCCCGGCCACCGCCCCCGCGGCCGGACGCCTGGGCGGCCCCGGCCGGCACGTCCTGGCGTGGTCGGCGTGGGACTGGGGCTCCGCCGCCTTCAACGCCGTCGTCACCACGTTCGTCTTCACCACGTGGCTCTCCTCCTCCGCGTTCGTCGAGGCGGGCGAGATCGAGGCCGACGTCGTGGCACGCAACACCGCCTGGATCGGCTGGGCGCTCGCGGCCGCGGGCCTGGTGATCGCGCTGCTGGCGCCCGCGCTGGGGGCGCTCGCCGACTCCCGGGGCCGGCGCAAGCCGTGGCTCGCGGCGAACACCGCCGGCGTGGTCGCGGCCATGGTCGCGATGTTCTGGGTGCAGCCCGTCCCCGGGTCCCTCGCGGACGCCGTGATCCTCGGGGCGGTGCTGCTCGCCGTGGGGAACGTGTTCTTCGAGCTGGCGTCGGTGGCCTACAACGCGCTGCTGCTGCAGATCTCGACCCCGCGCACCATAGGCCGCGTCTCGGGCATCGGCTGGGGCGCAGGCTACGTGGGCGGCATCGTGCTGCTGCTCGTGCTGTTCGTCGGGTTCATCGACCCGGAGGTGGGCTGGTTCGGCGTGACCGGCGAGGACGGGATGAACATCCGCGTCTCGGTGCTGGTCTCGGCGCTGTGGTTCGGCCTGTTCGCGCTGCCCGTGCTGCTGATGGTGCCGGACGCCCCCGCCAAGACCGGCGGTGGCGTGAGCTTCCTGGGGGCGTACCGCAAGCTCTTCGCCGACGTCGCCTACCTGTGGCGCACCCAGCGCTCCACCCTGTGGTACCTGGTGGCCAGCGCCGTCTACCGCGACGGCCTCGCCGGGGTCTTCACGTTCGGCGGCATCCTCGCCGTGGCCGTGTTCGGGTTCACCAGCTCCGAGGTGATCGTGTTCGCCATCGCCGCCAACGTGGTCGCCGGCCTGTCGACCATCGCGGGCGGCTGGCTCGACGACCGCATCGGCCCGCGCCGCGTCGTCATCGCCGCCCTGGTAGGCCTGCTCGTGGCCGGGCTGGCGGTGTTCTTCCTGCACGACCGCGGGCAGACGGTGTTCTGGATCTTCGGCCTCGCGCTGTCGGCGTTCGTCGGCCCGGCGCAGTCCGCCTCCCGCGGCCTGCTGGCCCGCCTGGCCGCGCCGGGGCACGAGACGGAGGCGTTCGGCCTGTACGCCACGACGGGGCGCGCGGCGAGCTTCCTCGCCCAGGCCGCCTACTCCGTGTTCGTCGTGGCCCTCGGCGCGGCGTACTGGGGGATCCTCGGCATCCTGCTCGTCATCGCCGTCGGGCTCGTGCTGCTCCTGCTGGTGCGGTTCCCCGCCGGCAGCGGCGTGGACGGCCGTCGCGACCTGGCCGCCTGAGCCACCATGCGCGCAGGGGCCTCACGCCGGTGACGGCGTGGGGCCCCTGCGCCTTCTGCGCTCCGGTCAGCGCCCGCCCTGCGCCGTCGACCGGTCCCCGCAGGGGCCGTGCGAGGCCAGGTGCTGGGGCCCGATCTCGCTCACCGTGGCCACGCCCGCGAGCGCCATGGTGATGTCGAGCTCGGCCATCACGTGCTGCACGACGGCGCGCACGCCGTCGGCGCCCGCCAGCGCGAGGCCGTAGACCCAGGGGCGGCCGAGGAGGACGGCGTCCGCGCCGAGGGCGAGCGCGACGAAGGCGTCGGCGCCGGTGCGGACTCCCGAGTCGAACAGGACGGGCGCCTGCGGGGCGGCGGCCCGCGCGGCGGCGACGACGTCGGGCAGGACGTCGAGGGACGCGACGGCGTTGTCGATCTGGCGTCCGCCGTGGTTGGACACGACGAGGCCGTCGGCGCCGGCGTCCAGGGCGCGGCGGGCGTCGTCGGGGTGCTGGACACCCTTGACGAGGATCGGCAGGTCCGTGCGCCCTCGCAGCCACGCGAGGTCGTCCCAGGTGAGAGTGGAGCGGGAGAAGACGTCGAGGAAGGTCTCGACGTCACCGCGGGTGGCGCCGCGGCGGCGCATGCTCAGCAGGGAGCGGACGGCCGCGAGCGTGGGGCGCTGGTCCGGCACGTCGTCGACGGTGCTGGCCGGGCCGGCAGCCCTGGCCTCGACCAGGCGGCGGAACGCCGGGTCGGAGGTGTACTGGGCGATGCCGACCCCGCGGGCGAACGGCAGGTAGCCCAGGTCGAGGTCGCGGGTGCGCCAGCCGAGCACGTGGGTGTCCAGGGTGACGACGATCGCCTCGGCGCCGGCGGCCTCGGCCCGTTCGACGAACGAGGCGACGACGGAGTCGTCGGAGGACCAGTAGAGCTGGAACCAGCGCGGGCTGTGCCCGAGGTCGCGGGCGGTCTCCTCCATGGGGGTCGAGGCCTGCGACGAGATGATCATGGGCACGCCGAGGTCGCGGGCCGCCGCCGCGACGGGCGGCTCGGCCCTGCCCGGGCCGCCCCGGACGGCGAGCTCCAGCGCCCCCACGGGAGCCAGCAGGAGCGGTGCGGGCAGCTCGCGACCCAGCAAGGTCGTCGTCAGCGAGCGCCGGCCGACGTCGACCATCTGCCGCGGCACGACGCGGTGCCGGGCAAAGGCCTCGGCGTTGGCTGCCAGGGTGCGCTCTGTGCCGGCCCCGCCGGCGACGTACGCCCACCCCTGGGTGCTCATGCGGCGGCGTGCCGCCTCTTCCAGGCGGGCCGGGGTGACGGGGACGACGGGCCGGTGCCCGTACACCCCGGCGCGGTAGACGGCGCTCTGCACGGCGCGGCCGACGTTGGTCACGGTGGAGGTGAGGTCCGTCACGCGCCGATCGTGCCACACCAGCCCTGGCACAGCGGCATACGATCCGGGCATGGCCGACACGCTGAGCGTCACCGACGCGTCCGCGCTGGGATCACCTCGCACCACGGTGCCCGGGTCCGGGGCAGGCACCCTGCGGTGGGAGCCGGACACCCTCCTGGGCGCAGGGTTCGAGCAGGCGCGGCTGGGGGACGCCACGCTGGTGCGCCTGGCTCCCGGCCGGGGCCAGGCTGCCGCCGTCGGCACGGGCACCGGTGCTGAGCCCGGCAGCCGGGACGTCCGGGTGCGCGGGGCCGTGCTGCACGTCCACGGCTACAATGATTATTTCTTCCAGGCCCACCTGGCGCACGCGTTCGCCGACGCGGGCTACCTGTTCTACGCCGTCGACCTGCGCGGGGCCGGCCGGTCGCTGCGGCCGGACCAGGTGCCGCACTACGTCACGGACATGCGTGAGCAGGCCACCGACGTCGCACGGGCCGCACGCACGCTGCGGACCCTGCACCCGGACCTGCCGCTGGTGGTGCACGCGCACTCCACCGGCGGGCTCACCACAGCGCTGTGGGCGCACGCGCACCGGCACGCCACCGGACCCGTGGCCGGGCCGGACGCACTGGTGCTGAACTCGCCGTTCCTCGACCTGCCCGGCACCTCGTTCGAGCGGGGCATCGGCACCCGCCTGCTCGACACGATGGGCCCCCTGCGGCCGCTGGCGCTCATGACGGAGGGACCCTCGTGGTACGCCACCGGGCAGCTCGCCGCCAACGGCGGGCGCTGGGAGTTCGACACCACCCTCAAGCGGCCCGAGGGGCTGCCCGTGCGGGTCGGATGGATGCGAGCGGTGCGGCGCGCCCACGCCCGGGTCGCCCGCGGCCTCGCGATCGCGTGCCCTGTGCTGGTGGCGCTGTCGGCCACCTCCAGCCCCGACGCACCCGACAACCCGCTCCTGGACTCGACCGACACCGTGCTCGACGTCGAGCAGATCGCCGCCGTGGCCCCCCGTCTGGGCCGGGACGTCACCGTGGTGCGCATCGACGGCGGGGTGCACGACCTGGCGCTGTCCGCCGACGGTCCCCGCGCCGAGTACCTGGAGACCGTCGAGCGGTGGCTCGGCACCACGCTGCCCGCCCCCGCGCCGCACGGCGACACCGAGGAGGCCCGGTGACGCACCCCTACTTCGACACCACGCTGCCCGACGGCCGGCGCGGCGTCGCCGCCCTCGCACACCGTGGGTTCGCCCGCCCAGGCGGCGTCGACTCCGGCCTCGAGAACTCCCTGGCGGCGTTCCAGGCCGCGGTCGACCTCGGGTTCCGCTACGTGGAGACCGACTCGCACGGCACCGCCGACGGCGTCGCCGTCGCCCTGCACGACGCCGCCCTCGACCGCACCACCGACGCCCGCGGCCTCGTCGCCGAGCTCCCCTGGGACGTGGTGCGCCGTGCCAGGATCGGCGGCGTCGAGCCCGTGCCCGCCCTCGAAGACGTGCTCGGCACCTGGCCGGCCCTGCGGGTCAACATCGACGTCAAGGCCGACTCGGGCATCGAGCCCACCGCCCGCGCCATCGAACGCACCGGCGCGCACGACCGGGTCTGCGTGACGTCGTTCTCCGTCGCACGACGGCGCGCCACCCTGGCCCGCCTCTCGGTGCCCGTGGCCACCAGCGCCGGGCGTACCGAGGTGGTCGGGTTCCTCGCCGGAGCGCGCCTGCGCACCGACCCGCTCGCCCGCGCAGCGCTGCGCCACGTCGACGCGCTGCAGGTACCGGTCGCCGAGCAGGTGGGGCCCCTACGGCTCACCGTCGTCGACGCCCGCACCGTCGCCGCCGCCCACCGGGCCGGGCGTCACGTCCACGTGTGGACGGTCAACGACGAGGCCGAGATGGTCCGGCTCGTCGACCTCGGGGTCGACGGCATCGTCACCGACCGCGCCGACCTCCTGCGTCAGGTGCTCCAGCAGCGCAGCCGGTGGGCCTGACGACGCTCGGGGCCACCAGCCCTTGCCGGTGACCCCGAACGCTCCCCCCCTACTCGCAGCCGATCCCGTCCCCGTCACGGTCCAGCGCCGGGCGGTACCCCGGCTCCCCGCGCAGCACCGGTGCGGCTCCCGCCGCCCGCGCCGCAGCGCAGTTCTGGTAGAAGACGTTCCCGCTCGACGGCGGAGCCGGCTCCGCTGCCGGCGCAGGAGCCGGAGCAGGTGCGGGCGCCGGGGCCGCGTCGGACGAACCGCCCGAGCCCGAGGAACGGCTGCCGCCCGAGGCGGACGCCTGCCGCACCGCGGCCTCGCGCGCCGCCACCTCCGCGGTCCGGGAGTCCAGCTCCGCCTGACGCCCGTCGAGCTCCGACTGCCGCGCATCGAGCGACGCCTGCACACCCGCCAGGTCGCTCTCGCGCTGCGCCGCGGCAGCCTCCGACGTCCGCAGCCGCTCGTCACGACTCTTCAGATCGGCCTCGGCCGCCACCACGGCCGCCTCGCGCTCGGTCAGCTCGGCGCTCGCTGCCTCCAGCCGCGCCCGCTCCTCGGCGAGCTCGGCCCGCTCGACCTCCAGGGCCGAACGGTCCTCCTGCACCGCGGCGGCCTGCTGCTGGACGCCGTCGTCTGCCGCGGCGACGCCCGTGGCGGCACCCGCTCCGAAGACGGCAGCTGCCGCGACGGCCGCCACCGCCCACCGCAGCGCACGCCCAGGACGACGCGCCCGCGGCTCCGACCCCGGCTCAGCGGCAGGGCCCACGATCACGTCGTCGTCGGCCTCGACCCACAGCTCCCAGCCCTCCGGAGGCTCCGGCCACGACGGGTCCGGCTCCCAGCCAGGCCCCGGCTCCCAGCCCTCCGGGGGTTTCGGCCACCCGGGCGGAACATTGAGCACACGCGTCATCGCACGTCCCTACGAGGTATTGCCGGCGGCGGCCGCCGACGATGGGTGATGTCGCCCATCACCTCAGCACGCGCACAGCTCTCGCACGAGCACCTGCCAGGGTTTCACCCGGGTGACTCCGCAAAGGGTCCCGCGAGAGGTCGCGCTACGGGGACAGCTACAGGGACAGCTGCACGGGCACACCGGGTCCACCCGTGGGCGGCTCCTTGGAGATCTCCGCGTACGCGGCCGCGAGCAGGGTCGGGTCCGGTCCCTCCAGGCGCGTGGGGCGCGCGACGTCGTCGAGCACCACGAAGCGCAGCAGGTCGCCGCGCGACTTCTTGTCCCGGCGCATGGCCGTCAAGAGCTGCTCCCACCGGTCGCCCCGGTAGGACACCGGCAGCCCGAGGGCCGTCAGGATCGAGCGGTGGCGGTCCACCACCGCGTCGTCCAGCTTGCCTCCCAGGCGGGCCAGCTCGGCGGCGAACACCATGCCCACCGCCACCGCCGCACCGTGGCGCCACTGGTAGCGCTCGGTGAGCTCGACCGCGTGCCCCAGGGTGTGGCCGTAGTTGAGGATCTCTCGCAGCCCCTGCTCCGTCAGGTCTTCCCCGACGACGCGGGCCTTGACCGCCACCGAGCGCTCCACCAGCTCCGCGAGCACCGCCCACGTCTCCGGCGCAGCCTGCGCACCCTTCCAGCCCCGCAGGTCCTCGGCATGCTCCTCGACCAGGTCCAGGATGCGCGGATCGGCGATGAAGCCCGTCTTGACCACCTCGGCCAGACCCGCCACCAGGTCCCAGCGGTCCAGGGACTCCAGCGCCGCGAGGTCGCACAGCACGCCCGCCGGCGGGTGGAACGCCCCCACGAGGTTCTTGCCCTCCGCCGTGTTGATGCCGGTCTTGCCGCCCACGGCCGCGTCCACCATCGCCAGGAGCGTGGTGGGTACGTGCACCACCTTGATGCCGCGCAGCCACGTGGCCGCGACGAACCCGGCCAGGTCCGTGGTGGCGCCGCCCCCGACCGAGACGATCGCGTCCGACCGCGTGAAGTCCGCCTGGCCCAGCACCTGCCAGCAGAACGCCGCCACCTGGGCCGTCTTCTGCTCCTCGGCGTCCGGCAGCTCGACGGCGAACGCCTCGTACCCGCTGCGTGCCAGGTCCTCCCGGACGGCCTCGCCCGTGGCCTCCAGGGATGCCGGGTGCATCACCAGCACCCGGCGCACGTCCCGGCCGAGCATCGTGGGCAGCTCGCCCAGCAGGTGACGCCCGATCACGACGTCGTAGGGGGCGGGCCCCTGGACGGTCACCCGGGCGTTGGGCTCCTCGGCGGTGGTCATGCGGACAGCTCCTTCTCGATCGTCGCGGCGACGTCGGCCGGGTCCCGGCCGTCGGTCACCACCCGGGTGGTGGACACGCGCTCGTACACCGGGCGGCGTGCCTCCATGAGCGCCTGCCACTGCGCCCGGGGGTTGCCCAGCAGCAAGGGACGCGAACGGTTGAAGCCCACGCGCGGTGCCGCATGGGCGAGGGACACGTCGAGGAAGACGACGGCGCCGCCGCCCGCCGCGTACGCGGCGAGGGCGCTCTGGGTGCCTTCGTCCAGCACCGCCCCGCCTCCCAGGGCGAGCACGCCGGGGTGGTCCCCGAGCGCCGTCGCCACCGCCTCGCGCTCCAGAGCGCGGAAGGCGGGCTCACCGTCGTCCACGAAGATCTCCGCGACCGTCTTGCCGGCCCGCTCCTCGACGTCCGCGTCCGTGTCCCGGAACGGGACGCCCCGCCGCTCGGCGAGCAGACGGCCCACGGTGGACTTCCCGCTCCCAGGAGGACCCACGAGCACGGCCAGCGGCGCCACGCCGCCGTCACCCTCGGCAGCCCCCCTCCCCGCCGCTGTCACTGCAGCAGCTCCGGCACCGACGCGAGGTACGCCTCGACGTTGCGCCGCACCTCGGCCACGGAGTCGCCACCGAACTTCTCCAGCACCGCCTCCGCCAGGACGAGGGCCACCATCGCCTCGGCCACCACCGCAGCCGGCGGCACCGCGCACACGTCCGAGCGCTGGTGGTGCGCCGTGGCGGGCTCGCCCGTGGCCGTGTCCACCGTGCGCAGCGCTCGCGGCACCGTCGAGATCGGCTTCATCGCCGCACGCACCCGCACCACCTCACCGTTGGACATGCCGCCCTCGATGCCGCCGGCACGGTTGGTGACCCGCTCGATGCGACCGTCGTCCCCCCGAACGATCTCGTCGTGCGCCACCGACCCCCGGCGCCGCGCCGTGCGGAACCCGTCACCGACCTCGACACCCTTGATCGCCTGGATCCCCATCAGCGCCGCGGCCAGACGCGCGTCCAGGCGTCGGTCGCCGTGCACGTAGGTGCCCAGCCCCGACGGCACCCCGTACGCCAGCACCTCGACCACGCCACCGAGGGTGTCGCCCTCCTTGTGGGCGTCGTCGATCTCCGCGACCATGGCCGCGCTCGTCGCCTCGTCGGCGCACCGCACCGGGTCGGCGTCCAGACGGGCCACGTCCTCCGGGACGGGCGGCTGCGCACCCTCGGGCACCTCGACCGCACCGATCGCGACGACGTGCGACACCAGCCGGACCCCGACCGCCTGCTCCAGGAACCTCGCGACGGCCACGCCCAGCGCGACGCGCGTCGCCGTCTCGCGGGCGCTCGCACGCTCCAGCACCGGACGAGCGTCGGCGAAGCCGTACTTGCGCATCCCCACCAGGTCGGCGTGCCCCGGGCGCGGGCGGGTCAACGGCCGGTTGCGCGCCACCTCGCGCGCGTCGCCCGTACCCGCGTCGACCTGTAGCGCCTCGGGCGGCACCGGGTCCGCCGACATCACGTCGACCCACTTGGGCCACTCCGTGTTGGCGATCTCGATCGCGAGCGGACCGCCCTGGGTGATGCCGTGCCTCAACCCGCCGAGCACGCGCACCTCGTCCTGCTCGAACTTCATCCGCGCGCCACGGCCATAGCCCAGGCGCCGCCGGGCGAGGGCCGCCTGGATGTCCGCGGTCGTGAGCTCCACCCCGGCGGGCAGGCCCTCCATCACCCCCACGAGCGACGGACCGTGCGACTCCCCTGAGGTCAACCAGCGCAGCATGTGCGCGATTCTCCCACGCGCCCGTGGCCGCCCGCCCCGCCGTCTCGCCCCACGGCCGCAGCTGCCGGCGCGTGCACCAAGGTCAGCGCGCTGCGGCGAGGGCGCCTGTCAACGCTGCGTCCATCGCGTCCAGCGGGGCGACACGCCCCGTCATGAGTCGCACCTGCTCCGCCGCCTGGTGCAGGAGCATCCGCTCCCCCCCGACGACCGCGCCGCCCAGCTCGGCCCAGGCCCGCGAGAGCACCGTGGGGCGCGGGTCGTACACGACGTCGAGCAGCACCCCACCCACGGCGCCGACCCGGTCGGCCAGGCCCGCGGCGAGCGGGTCCGCCGCGTGGGCCGGCATCGTCGACACCACCACGTCCGCCCGTGAGACCGCACCTGCGGCCGCGAACGCGTCGAGCACCTCGAACCTCGGGGTCACGCCCAGGCGCTGCGCGGCCTCCTGGAGCGCGGTCGTCCGCGCGAGCGAACGCACCAGCACCCGCGGCGTGGTGCACCCGAGCTCGGCCAGCGCGGCGACCGCGGAGGCCGCCGTCGCGCCGGCGCCGAGCACCACCGCTGAGGCCGCGGGAGCACCGCTCAGCCCCTCCCGGAGAGCCGCCACCAGCCCGTGCACGTCCGTGTTGTAGCCGGCCAGAGAGACACCGCACGCCGCGGGTCGCAGCACCACCGTGTTCACCGCACCTGTCGCCGAGGCCACGGCGTCGATCTCCCCCAGCAGCGGGATCACCGTCTGCTTGAGCGGCATCGTCAGGCTCAGGCCGGCCCAGGTCAGGTCGAGGTCCGCGAGGAACGGCTGCAGCGCCTCCGCCGGAGTGTCGATCGCGGTGTACTCCCAGCCCTCCAGGGCCAGGGCGTCGTACGCGGCGCGGTGCAGCACCGGCGACAACGAGTGCGCGACGGGGTGACCGAGCACCGCTGCTCGGCGGGTGGCCGTGGGCATCCCTCAGCCGCCGTTCTCGGCCTGCCACCGACGAAGCTCGGCGACGTACTGCAGATGCTCCTCGTACGTCGTGGCGAACTTCGTCTCACCCGTGTCCAGGTTGACCGCCACCCAGAACAGCCAGTCGCCCTCCGCGGGGTTGACCACGGCCTCGACGGACGCGGCCCCCGGGTTGGCGATCGGCGTCGGCGGCAGCCCGCCGTGCCGGTAGGTGTTGTACGGGTTGTCCGGGTCCTGCGTGTCCGCGCGGGTCAGTGCCGTCCCCGACTTGCCGAGGCCGTATGCGACGGCGGCGTCGATCTCGAGCCGCTGCCCCCGCTCCAGCCGGTTCTCGATGGCACGCGCCATCTTCGGGCGGTCCGGGGCGTACTTGGCCTCACGCTCCACCAGCGACGCCTTGTTGAGCACGATCTCGCGCTGGTCGGGCGCCACGCCCAGGCCGTCGAGCTCCGCGACGGTGCGCGCGACCATCGCCGACAGGAGCGACGTCGCATCGTCGCCGGGCTGCACCGTGTACGTCGCGGGGAAGAGCCAGCCCTCGACGTTGCCCTGGGCCTCCGCCGGCAGGCCGATCGAGGCCGGGTCCGCGATCGCGGCGTCGAGCTCGTCGCGCGTGATCGTGGTGACCGAGGCGACCCGCTCGAGCACCTGCTCGGCGGTGAATCCCTCCGGGATCGTCACCCTGGTCTCGATCCGCTCGTTCTTCACCAGCGCCGCGACGGCGTCGGACGCCCGCATCTGCGTGAGGAGCTGATAGGTACCAGGCTGGATCTGCGACGCCTGAGGGTTCTGGCTGAACGCCGAGGTGAAAGCGCCCACGGAGGCCACCACGTCCGACTCCACGAGCACGTGCCCCATCCGGGTACCCGTCGCACCGGCCGGGATCACCACCTCGACCGGGTCGCCGCCCGGGCCGGGATAGTCCTGCGCCTGGTTCGAGAACGGGTTCGACACGAGGCCCGATACCCGGTCCCACGAGGCCCAGGCGACGGCGCTCACGAGGGCGAGGCAGGCCACGACGACGATGACGGCACGACGGCGGCGACGGCGACGACGCTTGGCCGCAGCCCGCGCCCGGGCAGCTGAGCGACGCCCGCCAGGCACCGGTTGCGGCTGGACGGCGGGGTGCTCGAAGAGGTCGGTCACGCGCGGGCTTCCTGTCCGTGTCGACGGTCTGCTAGGTGCCTGCCGGTTCGACGACCTCGCCGGCACGCGTGCCCGCGGCTCGCTCGGCGTCGAGTGCAGATTGCAGAATGATAACGGCTGCTGCCTGGTCGATCACCGACCGGTGGCTCTTCGTCCGGCGTCCCGCAGCGCGGAGCTGACCGTGGGCGCTGACCGTCGTCATCCGCTCGTCGACCAACCGTACCGGTACCGGGGCCAGCGCAGCAGCAAGCCTCCCGGCGAACGCCCTCGCATCGGCCGTGGCCGCTCCCTCGGCCCCCGAGAGGTGCCTCGGCAGGCCCACGTACACGACGGCCGCGAACCGCTCCTCGACCTCGGCCGCGATGCGGGCGACGTCGGCGCTGCGGACGCTCGTCGCGTCCAGCACGCGCGGCACCGTCTCCACCGGGGTGGCCACCAGGCCGTCCGGGTCGGACGCCGCCAGACCGATGCGCGCCTTGCCGACGTCCACGCCCAGGCGGGCGCCACGGGGAACTCCCGCAGCGCCCGCCTCGGGTGCCTGCTCGAACGTCACGACGACCTCAGCCGGCGATCCCGGCGCGCACGCCGTCGACCACGCCGTCGAGCGCGGCGGGCAGCGCCGTCGTGTCCGTGCCGCCGCCCTGCGCGAGGTCCGGCTTGCCTCCGCCACCGCCGCCGAGCACCCCGGCCGCGGCCTTGACGAAGTCTCCGGCCCGGAGGCCGGCCTCACGCGCCGGGGCGTTGGTGGCCACGACGACGAGGGGACGGCCGTTCGCCACGCCGCCCACGGCCACGAGCGCCGCGTCTCCGTCGCCGAGACGCCCGCGGACGTCGAGGGCGAGGGCTCGCAGGTCGTCCGCCGAGGCGACCTCGCCGGCATCGTGCGTCACCACGCGGACGTCGCCCACGCGCGGCGCCTCGGAAGCGAGCCGGCCGGCCGCCGCGAGCAGCTGGCCCTGGCGCAGCGCCGCCAGCTCCTTCTCCGTCTCCTTGAGGCGGCTCAGGAGCGAGCCCACACGGTCCGCGAGCTCCTCCGGACGTGCGCCGAGCAGGCCGGTGAGCTGACCCACCAAGGCGTGCTCCTTGGCCTGGAAGCCGTACGCCCCGTCGCCCACGAGAGCGTCGACACGACGCACACCGGAGCCGATCGAGGACTCCCCCAGCAGCGCGACGCGCCCGATCTCGCCGGAGGCCTTGACGTGCGTGCCACCGCACAGCTCGCGCGACCAGTCGCCGCCGATGGACACCACCCGGACGATGTCGCCGTACTTCTCGCCGAACAACGCCATCGCACCGAGCTCGCGCGCCTCGGAGATCGGCATGAGCTGGTCGGTGACGTCGAGGTTCTCCGCGAGACGCACGTTGACGCGCTCCTCGATCTCCTGCAGCGCCGAGCCGGGGACGGCGGACGGCGAGCGGAAGTCGAAGCGCACCCGGCTGGGCGCGTTCTCCGAGCCGGCCTGCGTCCTGTCCTCGCCCACGAGCTCGTGCAGCGCCTTGTGGATCATGTGCGTCGCCGAGTGCGCGCGGCTGATCGCCACGCGGCGGTCGACGTCGATGGTGGCGGTACCGGGGTCTCCCAGCGCCACCGTGCCCTCGACCAGGCGGCCGCGGTGCACGTTGAGGCCCTTGATCGGGCGCTGCACGTCGTCGATCTCGATCGTGGCGCCGCCGTCGAGCACGATCGTGCCCTGGTCGGCCAGCTGGCCACCGGACTCGGCGTAGAACGGGGTCCGGTCCAGGACCACCTCGACGTCCGCGGGGGCGGTCGCCGCGGGGGCGGGCACGCCGTCGACCAGCAGGCCGACCACGTTCACGGCCGAGTCGGTGTGCGTGTAGCCCAGGAACTCGACCGGGGCGGACAGGTCGGCGGCGATCGACTCGTACGCGCGCAGGTCGGCGTGACCCGTCTTCTTGGCGAGCGCGTCGGCGCGCGCACGCTGCTTCTGCTCCGCCATGAGAGTGCGGAAGGCCTTCTCGTCCACCTGGACGCCCTGCTCGGCAGCCATCTCGAGGGTGAGGTCGATGGGGAACCCGTAGGTGTCGTGCAGCTGGAACGCCTCCGCGCCCGACAGCACCGGCGTGCCGGAGCCCGCGGACCCCTTCGCCTTCGACACGGCCGTGTCGAGGATCGTGGTGCCCTGCACGAGCGTGCGGCGGAACGCGTCCTCCTCGCCGTACGCGACGTCGCTGATCCGGCCGAAGTCCGTCTCGAGCTCCGGGTACGACGCCTTCATCGCGTCCTTCGAGACGGGCAGCAGCACCGGGAGCGCCTCCGCGTCGTACCCGAGCAGGCGAACGGCACGCACGGCACGGCGCAGCAGCCGGCGCAGCACATAGCCGCGGCCCTCGTTGGACGGGCGCACGCCGTCGCCGATGACCATGAGGGACGAACGCACGTGGTCGGCAACCACGCGCATCCGCACGTCGTCCTCGGCGTCGGCGCCGTAGCGCTTGCCCGTGAGCTCCTCGACGGCGGAGATCACGGGGAAGACCTCGTCGATCTCGTACATGTTCTGCTTGCCCTGCAGCAGGTACGCGATCCGCTCGAGGCCGGCGCCCGTGTCGATGCTCTTGTGGTCCAGCTCGCCCAGCAGCGGGTAGTCCTTGCCGGAGCCCTCGCCCCGCACGAACTGGTCGAAGACGAGGTTCCAGATCTCGATGTACCGGTCCTCGCTGCGCTCGTCACCCGGCCACTCGGCGAGGGTGCCACCGGGGGCGTCAGGGCCGTACTGCGGGCCGCGGTCGTAGTGCCACTCGGCGCACGGACCGGCGGGGCCGGGCTGGCCGGTGTCCCAGAAGATCTCCGAGCGCGGCAGGCGCACGATGTGCTTCGGGTCGAACCCGATGCCCTTGGTGAGCGCGTCGTACGACTCGTCGTCCTGGTCCCAGATGGTGACCCAGAGACGGTCGCCGTCGAACCCGTAGCCGCCCTTGCCCTGCTCGGTGGTCAGCAGCTCCCAGGCGAAGTCGATGGCCTCGCGCTTGAAGTAGTCCCCGAAGGAGAAGTTGCCGTTCATCTGGAAGAACGTGCCGTGGCGCGTGGTGCGGCCCACATTCTCGATGTCGTTGGTGCGGATGCACTTCTGGACAGAGGCGGCACGCGGCCACGGGGCGGGCTCGGTGCCCAGGATGTAGGGGATGAACGGCACCATGCCGGCGATGGTGAACAGGATCGAGGGGTCCGGCGAGACGAGGGGCACGCTCGGGACGAGCTCGTGGTCCTTGGAACCGAAGTAGTCGAGCCAACGCTGGCGGATGTCGGCGGTGCGCATGGTGTCCTTCGAGAGTCAGTGGGGTGCTCGAGCCATTGTCGCGCGTGCAGCGCGGTGCTCGGGACGCAGAGGGGCAGAGCGGCGGGCTCGCCGCAGGCGCCCGACGTCGTCGGGCGTGGGGCGGACGACGACGCACGGGGCCGCACGAGCGGCGCCCGCGCAAGCCGTCCGTCGCCGGTCAGGACGAGGGGACTGTCAGGGCCGGCAACCGGTCAGAACGAGTAGCCGAGCTCGGCCTCGTCGTCGTCCACGGGGCCGCCCGCGGCACGGCTCGGCTGACCGAGCCCGCCGCGGGCGCCGGTAGCTCGCGCGGCACGCGTCTGCTCGGGGTCGGGCTGGCCGTCGGCCAGCAGCGCGGCCGTCAGCTCCGCCTCGCGGCGCGCACGCGCCTGCGTGAACTGGACGCGGAACTCCTGGACGAAGCTGTCGGCACGCTCACCGAGATCCTGGGCAGCCTGCTCGGCCCGCTCCGCGACGGAGGCGGGCATGTACTGCTGCACCACCTTGCGGCCGCGGCGGTACACCACGACGGTCACGGCCACGCCCACGCCGACCCAGAAGAGGCGGCGCATCAGCGCCCGCCCTTGCCCGCCGAGCCGGCCTTGCGGCTCGCACCCGCGAACGCCTGGCGCACGCCGTACGAGAAGGCGGCGACCTTGACGAGCGGGCGGCCCAGCGTCGCGGCGTACAACCCGGCCAGGGCGGAGACGTTCTCGCTCACCTCGGCCGCCGACGTCGTGATCGTGTCCACCTTGCCCAGCTGGGCGTTGGCCCCCGCCACCGTGCCGGCGGCCTCGTCGAGGATCGGCACCGAGTGCTCGGTGACCTCCCGGATGCTGCGCGTCGCCTCGTCGAGCACCCGGCCCAGCTTCACCAGCGGCACGGCCAGGAGGCCGACCAGCAGCACGAAGGCGATGGCGGCGATGAGGCCGGCCACGTCTCCCACGTTCATGGGTAGTTCCCCTCTCTGGCGTACGTACGCGCTGGACCGCTCGGGACGCCGGGCACCACCGAGCGAGCGACGCACGTCACCCTATCCCGAGATACGACGACGCCCCGCCGTCCTGCGGTGCAGGTCGGCGGGGCGTCGTGAGATCGCGTGTCGTCAGCGCGCGTAGAACTCGACGACCAGCTGGACCTCGCAGGTCACCGGGACCTCGGCGCGCGCGGGGCGACGCGTGAGGACGGCGGTGAGCTTCTCCAGCGAGACGTCCAGGTAGCCCGGGACGGCCGGCAGCACGTCGCGGTGCGCGCCGGCGGCGGCGACCTGGAACGGCGTGGTCGTCTGCGACTTGGGCTTGACCTGGAGGGTCTGGCCCGGCTTCACGCGGAACGACGGGCGGTCCACGATCTTGCCGTCGACGAGGATGTGGCGGTGCGTCACGGCCTGGCGCGCCTGCAGGATGGTGCGGGCGAAGCCGGCGCGCAGCACGAGCGCGTCGAGGCGGGTCTCGAGATCCTCGACCATGACCTCACCGGTCAGGCCGGGCTGCTTGCGGGCGTTCTCGTAGACCTTGACGAGCTGCTTCTCGCGCAGCGCGTACTGGGCGCGCAGACGCTGCTTCTCGCGCAGACGGACCGCGTAGTCCGACTCGGTGCGGCGGCGGGCGCGGCCGTGCTCACCGGGCGGGTAGGGGCGCTTCTCGAAGTGCTTGACGGCCTTGGGGGTGAGGGCGATGCCCAGGGCGCGGCTCAGGCGGACCTGGCGGCGCGAACGGGTCACAGAGGTCACTGTGCTTCCTGTCCTGTGGTGGTGGATGAGGTCACACCCGGGGCGCGGTTCCTCCGTGGAGTGGCCGTGCCGGGTGCGGGACCAGCCGATGGACCGTGAGGTCTCCGGGCCGAGGTCCCAGGAGCTGCCGGAGCGCATCCGCGAAACGACAACCGCAACATCGTACCCCATCTGGGCCGGCCAGCCCGCATGCGCAGACCCGGCGGCCGCACACCTCGGGCGCCGTCAGCGGCGGTCGAGGATCTCCCGGACACGCGCGAGCCGCTCGGCCACCTGCCGCTCGTACCCGCGGTCGCTCGGCGTGTAGTAGCGGCGCCCGTCGAGCTCGTCGGGCAGGTACTGCTGCGGCGCGATCGCGTGCGGGGCGTCGTGCGAGTACTGGTAGCCCTTGCCGTGCCCGATCTTCTCGGCCCCCGCATAGTGCGCGTCGCGCAGGTGCAGGGGCACGACGCCGATGCGCCCGGCCCGCACGTCCTCCAGCGCGGCGCCGATGCCGAGGTAGGCGGCGTTCGACTTCGGGGCGGTGGCCAGGTGGACGACCGCCTCCGCCAGCACGATGCGCCCCTCCGGCATGCCGATGAGCTGCACCGCCTGCGCGGCCGCGACCGCCGTCTGCAGGGCGGACGGGTCCGCCATCCCGACGTCCTCGGCGGCCGAGATGACCAGGCGCCGCGCGATGAAGCGGGGGTCCTCCCCTGCCGCGACCATGCGGGCCAGGTAGTGCAGCGCGGCGTCCACGTCGGACCCGCGGATCGACTTGATGAACGCGCTGACGACGTCGTAGTGCTGGTCGCCGTCGCGGTCGTAGCGCACCGCGGCGACGTCGACCGCCCGCTCCACGGTGGCGAGGTCCACGACGACGGCCTCCGCGCCGTCGTGCCCGCCCTCCTTCGCCTCGGAGAGCGCCGTGCCTGCCGCTGCCTCCAGCACGGTCAGAGCCTTGCGCGCGTCGCCCCCGGCCATACGGACGAGCTGCTCCTCGGCGTCCTCGTCGAGGCTGACCGCGCCGGCGAGGCCGCGCTCGTCGGTCACGGCGCGGCGCACCAGGGCACGCACGTGCTCACCGGTGAGCGGGCGCAGCGTGAGCAGGAGCGACCGGGACAGGAGCGGGGAGTTCACCGAGAACGACGGGTTCTCGGTGGTGGCGGCGACGAGCGTGACCCAGCGGTTCTCGACGGAAGGCAGCAGGGCGTCCTGCTGCGACTTGGAGAACCGGTGGACCTCGTCGATGAAGAGGACCGTCTCCTCGCCACCCGTGGCCAGGCGCCGGCGAGCGTCCTCCACCACCTGCCGCACGTCCTTGACCCCCGCGGTGACCGCGGAGAGCTCGACGAAGCGCCGGCCCGAGACCGTGGCGACGAGATAGGCGAGCGTCGTCTTGCCCGTGCCGGGCGGGCCCCAGAGGATCACCGAGCCCGGCGCCGCGCGCCTGGCGGCGTCGTCGACCGGCTCCACGAGCCGCCGCAGCGGCGAGCCGGGCGCCAGCAGGTGCTCCTGGCCCGCCACCTCGTCGAGGGCGGCCGGGCGCATGCGCACCGCGAGCGGCGCGCCAGGACCGGGGCGCTCGACCACCGGCGTGCCGTGCTCGCCGGTGGTGATCGCGTCGAAGAGGTCCATGCCACCAGCCTACGTAGCCGCGCCGACACCCCCGCGGCACAGCGGGTGGGCATCGTGGCACCGGACGCGCGCACCGCCGTGCCCGGCCGCCGCAGCGACGGCCGGGCACGGTCCGGCAGGGTCAGGCAGGGTCGGGCGCGGTCAGCACGACCGGCGTCAGTCGCTGAACCGCAGCTCGGCGACGTCCACCGGGCCGCGCGCCACCAGGTACAGGTCCTGGAACCCGTTGGCCGCCCCGGGGCTGGTGTCGACCCAGGCGCTCACGGTGCGCCACGTCTCCCCGCCGCCCGGCGGCACGTCGAGCGAGGCGACGACCGCGCCGTCGGGCCCCGCCACGCGCAGCTCGAGCACGGCCGCCGCACCCGCCCGCACGTCGACGTGCGCACGGAGCTGGCCCTTCTGCTCCGCGAAGCCGGCCGCGCTGCCGTCGGCGAAGTTGACGTTCCGCCACCCCAGCCACGCGCCGTCGCCCATGCGGGCCGCGGCACGCCCGTCGACCGGCCCCACCTCCACCTCCGAGGACCGGGTATCGGTCTGCGGGGCCGGGTACGTCGAGAAGACGTCCTTGCGGTCCGCGAGCGCCGGCGGGGCGAGCCGCTGGGGCACGAAGGTGGTCACGCTGCCGGCCCGCAGGGTGGTGGTGAACTCGCGGTCGCGGGTGGGCAGCGGGTCGAGCCGTGCCATGTTCTCGCTGGCCGAGGTGCGGAAGGGCACGACGGCGGAGGCGGGGCCCTTGCCGGAGGCGACCGCAGAGACGCACTCGCCCTGGTTGCGGAAGGTGGGGAAGGTGAAGTGGCGCCAGCCTCCGGCCTTGCAGTCGTCCTTGCTCTCGGGAGGGAGGGGGAACCCTCCGTCGAGGTCGAAGGTGACGTCGGTGTCCTGGGTGCCGTGGTTGATCGCGACGACGGCGAACCCGCCCGTCTCCTCGTCCTTGTACGCGGTGACGGTGACGCCGTCGGCGGGGTGCTTGTCGGCGTCGATCATGACGGAGCCGGGCTGCACGAAGCGGCTGTACTGCCCGATCGTGTAGTACCGCTTGAAGACGCGGTACTGGCCGTTCTCGGTGGGGTTGCCGCTCTGCGGGGTCCCCGTGTTGACGAGGCGGACCAGGTCCGAGCCGTCGGCGCCGTTGTTCGCGACGGGCCACCACCAGAAGTAGGCGCTCAGGCGGGTCTCGTCGAAGAGGTTGGCGATCAGCTCGGCGTATCGCAGACCGTCGGTGATGGTGTTGTTGACGAAGAGGCGGTCGCGGGGGGAGCCCTGGTTCATGTACTCGGTCTGCCAGACGCTCTTGCCCAGCGCGTGCGACGTGGCGAAGGCTCCGGGGGCGGCGCGGGTGCCGCCGTCGAGGAGCCCGGAGTAGGCGTGCGCGGCGACGACGTCGACGTACCGGTCGGCCTCGGGGTCGGTGAGCGTGGGCAGCACCCAGCGCTCGTCGAACCCGACGGCCTCGCCGAGCACGATCTGGGCGTCGACCCCGCGGCGCTCGAAGGTGGGGCCGAGGTGGTCGCGGACGAAGTCGCGCAGCTCCTGCGGGCTCCACTCGCTGCTGGAGTAGCTGGTGCTGAGGTCTGGCTCGTTGCTGGGCGAGACGTGGGTGATGCGGATGCCGAACTCGCGCTCGTAGCCGAGCACGTACTCGGCGAGGTAGTCGGCGAACGCCTGGTGCATGTCGGGGCGGATCTTGTTGGGGGGCGTGCCGGTGCCGGTGGCGGCCACGCTGCCGTTCTGCTTCATCCAGGCGGGCGGGCTCCAGACGCTGGCGAGGATGGTGTCCACGCCTCGTGCCTGTGCCTGCTGCATGAGCCACACCTGGTGGGCGTCGAAGTCGTCCTTGCGCTCGGGCCAGTCGGGCTGGTCCCACACGAAGACGCCGGGCTCGGGCTCGATGGTCTCGGACGGTCCGTCGTACTCGGTGTCGCCCCAGGTGCCGATGCCGCCGTCGCCGACCATGACCCGGACGATGTCGAGGTCGATGCCGGCCTCCTCGGTGAGCACCATGTCGAGCAGCTCGGACGTGAGGGGTTCTCCGACGCGCTGGATGCCACCGGCCTTGTGGAACGCGAAGGCGCCGCCGAACCCGTCGATGGTCTGCCGTTCGCCCTGCCAGTCGACCACGACCTTGGGTGGCCGGTGCTCCTGGGCGGTGCCGGGCGGGCCGGCCGCCAGGGTGAGCGCGAGCGCCCCTGCGAGGGTCGCTGCCGCTGTGGTGGTCCTTGTCCGTGGTCGCATCGTCGCGTCTCCCGGTCTCGTGCTGGCGCGGCTCCGGGACGTCGTCGTCGGCCGGCGCCGCGTGGGCGGCTCCGTCGTCGCCCGCACACACCCTGGTCCACCGCGGCCGGTTCTGCAACCGTTTGCACCACGGGGGACGGGGGTACCGTCGGCGTCGTGACCGTCCAGCGCCTCACGACCACCGACCTCGTCGCGCGTGCCACCGCCCTCGCCGCACGCGGCACCCGCACGATCCTCGGGATCGCGGGACCGCCCGGTGCCGGCAAGTCCACCCTGGCCGAGGCCCTGGTGGCCGCGCTGGGGCCGGACCGCGCCGTCGTCGTCGGGATGGACGGGTTCCACCTCGCGCAGGCCGTGCTGGACGATCTGCGCCGCGCCGACCGCAAGGGTGCGATCGACACGTTCGACGACGGCGGGTACGCGGCCCTCGTGGAGCGGATCGCCGTGCAGCGCCCGGGCGACGACCCGGTCTACGCTCCCGTCTTCCGCCGCGAGATCGAGGAACCGGTGGCGGCCGGGGTGGCCGTGCCGGGCTCGGTGCCGCTCGTCATCACCGAGGGCAACTACCTCCTCGCCCCCACCGGCGCCTGGCCGCGGGCGCGCACCCGGATGACCGAGGTCTGGTACCTCGCTCCTGCCGACGCCCTGCGCCTCGAACGGCTCACCGCCCGGCACACCGCGTTCGGTCGCACACCCGAGCAGGCGCACGCGTGGGCGCACGGCACCGACCAGGCCAACGCCGAGCTCGTCGCCGCCACCCGAGAGGCTGCAGACCTGGTCGTGGAGTGGACCGGCGACCCGGCGTGAGGGTCAGCGGGTGCTCTCGAACTCCTGACCGAGCGTGAACCCGACCCGTCGGTAGGTTCGCCGCGCCGCCTCGTTGCTGGCGTACATGCCCAGCGTGACCACGGGTGCCTCCGCGAGACCGGCCCGGACGGCCACCGCCGTCGTCGCGGCAGCGACGCCTCGCCCGCGCAGGGCAGGGTCGGTGCCGATCGAGCCGAGCACCCAGGCTCGCCCCGGCACCCGCCGGCTCGCCCCGACGACCCCGCGCAGCACGCCGTCACCGTCGCGCCAGCCCCACCAGCGCGAGCGCGGCTCGTCCAGCGCCAGCTCGCCGTGAGGGTTCGCGGCGGCCAGGACCGCTGCGGCCTCGGCCCGGCCCGTCTCCCCGACCAGCTCCTCCACGCGGTCCTCACCGGGCTGCGGCGCCGGGTGGTGGTCGATGGACATCCAGTCCCACTCCCCACCGGCAGGGACGTCGAACGGCGACGGCACGACGACGCCCTCCTGGGCAGCCAGGCGCGCCAGCACGGCCCGGGTGCCCCGCGGGGCCGTCGAGCGCACGACCTCGCCCAGGGTCCGCCCGGCCGCCTCGAGCTCCGCCCGTGCGCGCAGGACGAGGCGCGCGGCCCCCTCCGCCGACCCGACGGCGAACAGGCTCACGCCCGCCGGGTCGGTCTCCACCGAGTACGGGCGGTACCCGTCGGACCGCTCGCGCCAGCGCAGCCGCGCGAGCAGCGCCCCGCCCTCGTGCGGTCCGGCGTCGTCGAACCACACGTCGGTGGCGTCCCAGCCGTCGTGGCTGGCCTCGGCCGCGACCACCGGGTGCGTGGCCCAGCGCTCAGGGAGCGCCACGCCTGCGACCAGCAGGCGGGCGCTCCCCCGCTCCCCCGCCGGGCCGTGCCCGGCGTCGAGGGTGGTGGTCACTCCGCGTCGTCGCCCTTCTCGGGAACGGCGTCGACGCCGGCCTCCTTGCGCTGCTCGGGCGTGATCGGCGCCGGCGCCTCGGTCAGCGGGTCGAACCCGCCGCCCGACTTCGGGAACGCGATGACGTCACGGATCGACGGCGACTTCGTCAGCAGGGACACGATGCGGTCCCAGCCGAACGCGATGCCGCCGTGCGGCGGGGCGCCGAACTGGAAGGCGTCGAGCAGGAAGCCGAACTTCTCCTGCGCCTCGGCCGGGCCGATACCCATGACGTCGAAGACCCGCTCCTGCACGTCGCGGCGGTGGATACGGATCGAGCCGCCGCCGATCTCGTTGCCGTTGCACACGATGTCGTAGGCGTAGGCCAGGGCGTTGCCCGGGTCCTCCTCGAACCGGTCCACCCACTCCGGGGTGGGCGAGGTGAACGCGTGGTGCACGGCCGTCCAGGCGGAGTGCCCGAGGTCGACGTCGTCGTCCTCGCCGGTCGGCTTGAACAGCGGCGCGTCCACGACCCACACGAACGCCCAGGCGTCCTCGTCGATCTGGCCGGTACGCCTGGCGATCTCCTGGCGGGCCGCACCCAGCAGCGCGCGCGAGTCCGACGTCTTGCCGGCCGCGAAGAACACCGCGTCGCCCGGCTGTGCACCCGTGGCGGCGGCGAGGCCCTCACGCTCGGCGTCGGAGAGGTTCTTGGCCACCGGGCCGCCGAGCGTGCCGTCCTCGGCGAACGTCACGTACGCCAGCCCCTTGGCGCCGCGCTGCTTGGCCCACTCCTGCCAGGCGTCGAACTGGCGGCGCGGCTGCGAGGCCCCGCCCGCCATGACCACAGCCCCCACGTACTCGGCCTGGAACACGCGGAACGGCGTGTCCTTGAAGTACTCCGTCAGCTCCACCAGGGGGTTGCCGAAGCGCAGGTCCGGCTTGTCCGAGCCGTACAGACGCATCGCCTCGTGGTACGTCATGCGCGGGATCGGCGTCGGGATCGTGACCCCGATCAGCTCCCACAGCGACACCAGGATCTTCTCGGCCAGGGCGATCACGTCGTCCTGGTCCACGAAGCTCATCTCGACGTCGAGCTGCGTGAACTCCGGCTGGCGGTCCGCACGGAAGTCCTCGTCGCGGTAGCACCGGGCGATCTGGTAGTAGCGCTCCAGGCCGCCCACCATGATGAGCTGCTTGAACAGCTGCGGGGACTGCGGCAGCGCGTACCACGAGCCCGGGCTCAGGCGCGCCGGCACCAGGAAGTCGCGCGCACCCTCGGGCGTCGAGCGCGTCAGCGTGGGCGTCTCCACCTCGACGAAGTCCTCGGCGTCGAGCACGCGGCGCGCCGCCTGGTTCGCCTTGGCACGCAGACGCAGCGCGTTCGCCGTCTGCGGGCGGCGCATGTCGAGGTAGCGGTGCTTGAGGCGCGCCTCCTCGCCGATCGTCTCGGTGTCCGCGAGCGCCGTGGAGACCTGGAAGGGCAGGGGGGCCGACTCGTTGAGGGTGACGACGTCGGTGGCGATGACCTCGATCTCGCCGGTGGCGAGGTTGGGGTTGGCGTTGCCCTCGGGGCGGCGGGAGACCTCGCCGGTGACCTGGAGGACGAACTCGCTGCGCAGCGGGTGGGCGACGGACTCGTCGCGGACGACGACCTGGGCGATGCCGGAGGCGTCCCGCAGGTCGATGAAGGCGACGCCTCCGTGATCGCGCCGGCGGTCGACCCAGCCCGTGAGGGTGACGGTCTGACCGATGTGCTCGGCCCGCAGTGAGCCGGCCGTGTGGGTGCGCAGCACGGAGGAGGTCCTTCCTGAGGATGACGGTGTCGGGACCTGGGAGACCAGGTGCCCGTGCGATTCTACGTGCTGGACCGTCGTCGACAGCCAGGAGATACCCGTGCCGCGCACCATCGCCACCAACACCACCGTGGACCGTGAGGGCCTGCTCGCGACGCTGCGGGATCGACGCGACGGCATCCTCATCACGCGACGGTCGGACGGCGGGCCGCAGGCGAGCCCGGTGACGTTCGCGGTCGACGGCGAGGGCAGGGTGGTGGTCTCGACGTACCCGGAGCGGGCCAAGGTGGTGAACCTGCGCCGGGACCCGCGGGCGTCGCTGCTGGCGCTGGGCCGGGAGTTCAACGGGTCGTGGGTGCAGGTGGACGGCACGGCGGAGGTGATCGACTCCCCGGAGTCGGTGGAGCCGCTGGTGGAGTACTACCGAGCGGCGGCCGGGGAGCACCCGGACTGGGACGAGTACCGCGAGGCGATGGTGAAGCAGGGCAAGTCCGTGGTGCGGCTGACGATCGAGCGGTGGGGCCCGGTGGCCACGGGCGGGTTCCCGGCGCGCCTGGCCGACGGCTGAGCCGCAGAGGCCGCGCAGCGCCTTCCGGGTCAGAACAGGACCTGCTCGATCCCGCCGCCCGCCAGCCGCAGGTCTCCCCCGTCGGCGGGCATGCCCGCTACCGCACCCCGCACCATCGAGCCGGACGGGTAGTCACCCTCGTCGTGCGAGGCCCGCACGTCGTCGTGGTGACGGCCTGTCGCCCCGGAGCGGGCCCGGTGGCCGGACGACGCGAAGCCGCGCTCCTCCAGGAGCGGGCGCACCCGCTCCCACAGCCACTGCCGGTAGGCCGTGATCGCGTAGGTGCCGCGCGGGAACACACGCTCGTACCCGGCGAGGAGGTGCGGGTGCTCGCGCCCGAGCCACTGCAGGTACCACTCGCGCGTGCCGGGCTTGAGATGCAGGGGCAGCACGGTCACCCCGGTCGCGCCCGCGTCGGCGACGGCGTCGAGCAGGCGCCGCAGGTGGTCCCGGGAGTCGGTGAGCCACGGCAGCACCGGGGCCACCATGACACCGCAGGGAAGGCCGGCCTCCCGGATCGCACGCACGAGGTCGAGGCGGGCCTGGGGCGCCGGGGTCCCTGGCTCCACCGCCTGCTGCAGCTCCTTGTCCACGAACGCGATCGACACCCCGAGGCCGACCTCGACCCGGCCGGCCGCCTCGGCGATCAGCGGCAGGTCGCGTCGCAGCAGCGTGCCCTTGGTGAGGATCGAGAACGGCGTACCGGAGTCCGCGAGCGCCGTGACGATCCCGGGCATGAGGCGGTAGCGCCCTTCGGCCCGCTGGTAGGGGTCGGTGTTGGTGCCGAGGGCCACGGGCTCGCGCTGCCAGGACGGCTTGGCGAGCTCGGTGCGCAGCACGTCGGCGACGTTGACCTTGACGACGACCTCGGAGTCGAAGTCCTTGCCGGCGTCGAGGTCGAGGTACTGGTGGGTGGGCCGGGCGAAGCAGTAGGTGCAGGCGTGGGAGCAGCCGCGGTAGGGGTTGATCGTCCACCGGAAGGGCATCTTGCTCATCGCGGGGACCTTGCTGAGCGCGCTCTTGGCGGTGACCTCGTGGAAGGTGATCCCGGCGAACTCGGGGGTGCGCACGGACCGGAGCAGGCCCGCGCGTTCGAGCCCGGGCCGGTCCAGGCCGGGCAGGGTCCCCTCGTCAGCCGTGACGGATTGCGCGTCCCATCTCACGCCGCCATTCGAACACGCGTTCGATCGAACGTCAACGAGGCGCCTCTCTCCGCGGGGGCTGCGGCTGCCGCGTAGGCCTTGAGGTCACCCTCGAAGAGCACCTCCCCCGGAACGCCCAGCAGCGTCTGCGGGTGCACGAGCCGCCGGGGGACGCCCAGGTCGCACACCCCCGCCCGGTGCAGCACGTGGTAGACGAACTCCGAGCAGAAGAAGCGCGTGTCGTCCTCGCTCCCCCGGCCCACCAGGGCGCTGACGAGACCGGCGGTGTTGTACCGGTAGGCGTGGCTGTCGAGCAGGAACTGCGCCAGCTGGCCGCACACCGCCTCGCGCTGGGCGGGGGTGACCGGCACCGCCAGCACGACGCCGGGAAGCTCCCGCGCGCGCCCGTAGACGTCGTCGTCGAGCCGCTCGCGCTTGAAGCAGCCCACGAAGGGGTTGCCCGCGCGCCGACGGCCGAAGCTGAACATCAGGCCGAGGCCGGGGTCGAGCGCCAGCGCGGCGTGGGTGTACTCGTCACCGGTCACCGCGCCGATCAGGCGGGAGAGGACGGTGTCGCTGCGGGAGAGGACGACGTAGACGTGCACGGGTCCGAGCGTAGGGGTTCCCGGGGCGCGTCCGGCCTGCTCGGAGCAGGTTTCAGGGCACGTCCGGGGTCAGGCCGTGCGACTCTCAGGGGGAACCCCGAGCGCCCGCTCCGGACGCCGGGGACGCCGCGTCACTCCCCTGCCGGCACCACGCGCGGCCACAGGTCCTCCGCAGGCGGCGCCCACGTCGTGGCGTCGGCGTCCACCTGGTCACCCGAACGGATGTCCTTGACCTGGTCGGCGCCTCGCACGCCGTCGTCGCCGACGACGCCGGGGAACCACACGAAGGGGATGCCGCGGCGGTCGGCGAACTGGATCTGCTTGCCGAACTTCGCCGCCCGGGGCGCGACGTCGGCGGGGATGCCGCGGGCCCGCAGGGCGGTGGCGACGGCGTCGGAGGCCGCGCGATCCTCCTCGGTGACGACGGCGACCAGCACCGCCGTCGGCACGCCGCGGGTGGCGCGCACCAGGCCTGCCGACAGCAGCCGGGAGACGAGGCGTGAGACACCGATCGACAGGCCCACCCCCGGGTAGGTGTTCTTGCCGTCGCTGGCGAGGGTGTCGTAGCGCCCGCCGGAGCAGATCGACCCCAGCTGCTCGTGCCCCACGAGCACGGTCTCGTAGACGGAGCCGGTGTAGTAGTCCAGGCCGCGGGCGATCTTGAGGTCCGCCACGACGACGCCCGGTGCACGCTCCGCAGCAGCCTCCACGAGAGCGGCGAGCTCGGCCAGGCCCGTCTCGAGCAGCTCGGTCACCGCGCCGTAGGACGTCGCCAGCTCCCGGACCCTGTCGATCACCGCGAGGTCGGAGCCGGAGATCGCCGCGAGCTCCAGGCACGCCTCGGCCTGCTCCGGGGTGGCGCCCTGCTCGTCCACCAGGAGCTGGGCGACGGCGTCGGGCCCGATCTTGTCCAGCTTGTCCACCTGGCGCAGCACGCCCTCGACGTCGTCGAGGCCGACGCCGCGGTAGAAGCCCTCGGCCACCTTGCGGTTGTTGACCAGCACGCGCACGGGGGGCAGGCCGATCTCGGCGAGCGAGCCGAGCGCCTGCGCCATGACCAGCGGCAGCTCGACCTCGTAGTGGTACGGCAGCTCGCCCGCGCCGACCACGTCGACGTCCGCCTGGACGAACTCGCGGAAGCGGCCGTCCTGCGGCCGCTCGCCCCGCCACACCTTCTGGATCTGGTAGCGCTTGAAGGGGAAGGCGAGCCGGCCGGCGTTCTCCAGGACGTAGCGCGCGAACGGCACGGTCAGGTCGAAGTGCAGGCCCAGCTGCTTCTCCGAACCCCTCTCCGCCTCCTCCGGCTCCGCCTGCAGGCGGCGCAGCACGTAGACCTCCTTGGAGGTCTCTCCCTTGCGCAGGAGCTGCTCCAGCGGCTCCACGGCACGCGTCTCGATCCCGGCGAACCCGTGCAGCTCGAACGTGCGGCGCAGCGTGTCCAGGACGTGCTGCTCCACGACGCGACCGTCAGGGAGCCATTCGGGGAAACCGGAGAGCGGGGCGATACGAGCCATGAGCGCGATTGTCCCAGATCGCCGGAGCCGGTCGCCGCCGGGCTATCCCAGGAACGGGTTGGTGGCGAGCTCCTGGCCCACCGTCGTCGTCGGGCCGTGCCCCGGGACCACGGCGAGCGCCGGGTCCAGGCGGGCGACGACGTCGTGCAGCGTGGCGCGCATGGTGGCGGGGTCTCCGCCGGGCAGGTCGGTGCGGCCGACGGAGCCGGCGAAGAGGACGTCGCCGGCGAGCACGACCTCGTCGGTGAGGAACAGGGTGGAGCCCTCGGTGTGGCCGGGAGCGTGCTGGACGCGCAGGCGCACGTCACCGGCCACGAGGGTGCCGGCGCCGTCGTCGCCGGCCGCGTCGAACGGGACGACGGCGGGCGCGCGGTAGTCCTCGGGGCGCAGCCCCATGCCGGCCAGGGCCTGGCGGAGCGCGCCGCCGACGCCGGGCAGGGCGGGGTCGAGGCCGAGCGTGCCGAACGGGTCGGCGACGCGGTAGGCGTCGGCGGCGTGGACCCGCAGGGGGACGTCGTAGCGCTCGCACAGCTCGGCGGCGTCCCACGTGTGGTCGACGTGGCCGTGGGTGGCGAGGACGGCGCGCACGGTCCACCCGTGCTCCTGGACCAGCAGCGCCACCTGGGCGGCGACGCCCGCACCGGCGTCGACCACCACGCAGTCGTCCCCCTCGACCACCACGCAGCAGCTCGTGGCGAAGACGGGCGCGACGACGACGTGGATCTGCACCCGGGCACGCTAGCCCAGATCTCGGGCACCGGCGGGCAGAGGGGCCAGAGGGGCCGGGGCGGTGTGACGCGCACCTCGGTGCCTACACTGTGCTCCGCACGCGTGCGCGTGCGGAGCTCGGTCGCGTCCGCGACCGACCGCGAGGCGGGAGGAGCGAGGGTGGCGCCCAGCAAGCGCGAGCGCGAGTACGCGCGCAAGCGACAGGCCAAGTGGGAGGAGCGACGGGCGAGGGCGCGAGCCAGGCGCCAGCGCACCGCGGCGATCGTGGCCGGGGCCGTCGTGGTCGCCCTCGTGGGTGCCTTCCTCGTGGTGGGCCTGGTCAACAGCGGTCAGCCGCAGGGGGCCGACGCGGCCACGGCCGCTCCCACGCCCGCGCAGACCTCCTGGCAGTGCCCGCCCGGGTCGACGTCGGACCGCACCGGCGGCGGCCTGCCGGACCCGGCCTCCGCCGAGGGCCGCACCTGGACGGCCACGCTCGACCTGTGCGCCGGCGACGACGAGGAGCAGGTCACGCTCGAGCTCGACGGGGCGGCCGCGCCGCAGGCCGTGGCCAGCTTCGTGGCCCTCGCGCAGGCCGGCTACTTCGACGGCACGGGCTGCCACCGCCTCACCACGGCCGGGATCTACGTGCTGCAGTGCGGCGACCCGACGATGACCGGGACCGGTGGGCCCGGGTACTCGTACGGCCCCATCGAGAACGCCCCCGCCGACGACGTCTACCCCGCGGGCACCCTCGCGATGGCGCGTCAGGGCGGCAACGGCGAGTCGATGGGCTCCCAGTTCTTCCTGGTGTACCAGGATTCCACCATCCCGTCCGACGCTGCGGGCGGGTACACCGTGTTCGGACGGGTCACGTCCGGCCTGGAGGTTCTCCAGGCAGTCGCTGACGCGGGCGTTGCGGACGGGGCCTCTGACGGCTCCCCCGCCATCCCCGTCACCATCGAAGGAGTTGAGACCAAGTGAGCGATCCCACCGCCGGCTCGAACGGCCCCACGGACGCCGAGGGCGTCGCCGGAGAGGTCGCGGAGGCTCAGACGGCCGAGACTCCTGCCGAGGCCACCGAGGCCACCGAGGCTGCCCCGGTCGCTGAGGGCACCGCTGAGGCAACCGAGGCCCCCGCGGGCGAGGACGCCGTCCCGACGACCGACGAGGCTGCCGCCGAGCAGACCGGCGACGAGACCGCCTCCGAGCCGGACGCGCAGGCGCCGGCCGAGACGACGCCGACCGAGGCGACCGAGACGACCGAGGCGGCCGACGAGGAGAGCCCCGCCGAGGCAACGACCGCCGGCCCCGCGGACCACGTGGCCCCCGCAGAGGCCGAGACCTCCGAGAGCGCGACCGGGGCAGGGCCGGAGGCTGGGGCCGAGACCGCCGGAGCCTCGGCGCAGCCCGCAGCCCCGCGGCCCGCCGCGCCCAAGCCGACGGCGCTGCCGCGGCCGGGCGCGCGTCCCACGCCCACCGCTCTGCGTCGCCCGGCCGGCGGCGCTCAGGCCCCGACCGCGCCGGCGGCGCCCGTCGCTCCCGTGCCGCCGGCCCTGGACGCCGCGGCCGTCGCCGCCGCGGAGGAGTTCGGGCGGGTCGACGACGAGGGCAACGTGTTCGTGCGCGAGGCAGCCGGCGAGCGCGCCGTGGGCCAGTTCCCCGGCGTCTCCCCGTCGGAGGCCATGAGCCTGTACGTGCGCCGCTACCTCGACCTGGTCGCCAAGGTGGCCCTGTTCGAGACGCGCCTGGAGAGCGCCGACCTCTCGGTCAAGGAGATCGACCAGACGCTCGCCCGCCTCCGTGAGGAGACGGCCGAGCCGGCCGCGGTCGGTGACCTCGACTCGCTGCGCTCTCGGGTCGACGCGCTCGGCACCCGGGCGGCCGAGCGCCGCGCAGCGCTCGAGGAGGCCCGTGCTGCCGCCAAGGCCGAGGCCGTCGCCGCCCGCACCGCGATCGTCGAGGCCGCGGAGAAGATCGCCGCGACCGACCCGCAGCGCATGCAGTGGCGCCCGGCCGGCGAGGAGCTGCGCCGGCTCCTCGACCGCTGGAAGGAGGCGCAGCGCTCGGGCCCGCGCATCGACCGCGCCACGGAGGAGTCCCTCTGGAAGCGGTTCAGCCACGCCCGCACGGCGTTCGACCGCGAGCGACGCCACTACTTCGCCGACCTCGAGCAGCGCAACGCTGCGGCCAAGGCTGCCAAGGAGCAGCTCGTGGCCGAGGCGGAGGCGCTGTCGACCAGCACCGACTGGGGTGCGACCGCCGGTGCCTTCCGTGACCTCATGGCGCGATGGAAGGCCGCCGGGCGTGCCGCCCGCCGGGACGACGACGCCCTGTGGGCCCGGTTCCGGGCCGCGCAGGACGCGTTCTTCGCCGCGCGCGACGAGCAGAACGCTGCCGTGGACGCCGAGTACCGGGAGAACCTCGTGGTCAAGGAGCAGCTCCTGACCGAGGCCGAGGCCCTGGTGCCGGTCAAGGACCTCGCCGCTGCGAAGGCCGCCCTGCGCAGCATCCAGGAGCGCTGGGAGGAGGCGGGCAAGGTGCCCCGCGGCGACGTCCAGCGCGTCGAGGGGCGCTTGCGCGCCGTCGAGCAGGCCGTGCGCGACGCCGAGCAGGCGCGCTGGGTGCGCACCAACCCCGAGACCCGAGCCCGTGCGGAAGGCGCTGCCGCGCAGCTCGAGGCCGCGATCGAGGGTCTCGAGGCCGAGCTCGAGCAGGCTCGTGCCGCCGGGAACACCCGCAAGGCCGAGGACCTGGAGACGGCCCTGGCCGCCCGCCGGGCCTGGCTCGAGCAGGTCGTGCGTGCGGCCGAGGAGTCGCGGGGCTGACCTGCAGCGACCACCACGCCCCGACACCGTCCACAGACGGTGCCGGGGCGTGGTCGTCCACACGTGCTGCCCGGCGGCGCGACAACAGCCGCCGAGCGCCGGTTAGCGTCCCTGCCATGCACCCCACCCCGCTCTCCGCGCTGCTGCGACCGCCCCGCACCCCTGGTCCCGAGGCGGGGTCGGCCCTCCTGCGGCCCGACGACGTCGGCGGGCCCGGCGCATGGTCGGCGCTCGTGCGCGACGGGGTGCTGCGCCGCGTGCGCGAGGACGTCGCGGTGCCGGCCGCCGTGCCGCTCACCGCGGCCCTGCGCGCGGCCTCCCTCGCCCGCGCCGTCCCGCCGCGCACCGTGGTGATCGGCCCCACGGCGGCCTGGGTCCACGTCGGTGGCGAAGCCCCGGCCCGGCTCGACCTCGGGCACCAGCCGGGCACGCACCGGCCCGAGGTGTGGGCCTGGACCGACGTCCGCTCCGAGCCCGGGCTCGTCGCCGACTCCGCCCCGGTGGGTGGCGTGCTCGTCACGACGCCGGAGCGCACCGCCGTCGACGTGGCGCTGCGCGAGCCCGAAGGCACCGCCCTCCACCTCGTGCTCGCCCTCGCCGCGGCCGGGGCCGACCTCGACCGCGCCCTGCGGGCGCTCGAGGTGCGTACCCGGCTCGTGGGCCGGCCCCGGGCACGCCGGCTCCTGGCCGAGGCACGCGGACGACTCGCAGGGGTCGCGTGACGCCCCTACGGTGAGGCCATGGCAGCGTCAGCCGCGCCCGCCGTCGAGCTCGACGTCGCGGGCCGCACCGTGCGGGTCTCCAGCCCCGACCGTGTCGTGTTCCCCGAGCGCGGCATCACCAAGCTCCAGGTCGTGGAGTACTTCGTCTCCGTGGGAGACGGGATCCTCGGCGCTCTGCTGGACCGGCCCACGACGCTCGAGCGCTGGCCCAAGGGGTTCTTCGACGGAGCGGTCATGGCCACGCGCGCCGACAGCCGCGGCGACGCCTTCTACCAGAAGCGCCTCCCCCAGGGCGCACCCGACTACGTCGAGACCGCCACGATCGCGTTCCCCAGCGGGCGCACCGCCGACGAGGTGTGCCCCACCGAGCTGGCCGTCGTGGCCTGGGCCGCGAACCTCGGCACCCTCACGTTCCACCCGTGGCCGGTGCGACGCGACGACGTCGAGGCCGTCGACCAGCTCCGCATCGACCTCGACCCACAGCCGGGCACCGACTTCGACGACGCCGTCCGTGTGGCGCCCGTGCTCCGCGAGGTCCTCGGCGAGCTCGGGCTCACGGGCTACCCCAAGACGTCTGGGGGACGCGGGCTGCACGTGTTCGTCCCCCTCGAGGCCCGCTGGTCGTTCACGCAGGCGCGCCGCGCCACGATCGCCGTCGGCCGGGAGCTCGAGCGGCGCCTGCCGGGACGCGTCACCACACGCTGGTGGAAGGAGGAACGCGGCGAGGCCATCTTCGTCGACTACAACCAGATGGCCCGCGACCGCACCATCGCGTCCGCCTACTCCGTCCGTGCCAACCGCCGCGCCACCGTCTCCGCTCCCCTCTCCTGGGACGAGCTCGGCGACGTCCACCCGGACGACTTCGACGTGACCACGATGCCCGCGCGCCTGGCCGAGGTGGGAGACCTGTTCGCTCCGCTGCGCGCCGACCGTGACCCCGCCCACGACTGCTCCCTCGACGCGGCGCTCGAGCTGGCCGCCCGCGACGAGCACGACCACGGCCTCGGGGACCTGCCCTACCCTCCCGAGTACCCCAAGATGGCCGGCGAGCCCAAGCGCGTGCAGCCCAGCCGCGACAAGGACCGCAAGACCACCTGAGGCGCGCGGCCCGCGCCCGGCGCGTCAGGACGTACCGGGGGCACCGGGCAGGAGCGTCGCCAGGTCGTACCCCACCGGCTCCTCCAGCTGTGCGTACGTGCACGACGCCGGGTCGCGGTCCGGGCGCCACCGCTTGAGCTGCGCCGTGTGCCGGAACCGGGACCCCTCCATGTGGTCGTACCCGACCTCCAGCACCCGCTCCGCACGCAGCGGGACGTACGAGAGGTCCTTGCCCGCGCTCCACCGCGACTGTGCCCCCGGGCGCCGCTCCCCCGCGCCGTCGCCCGGTCCCCGGGCGCCCCTCGCCGGGTCCTCGTGGCCGGCCCACGGGTGGGTCTCGTGCTCGGGGGTCCCTGGTTCGACCACCAACGGTGCCAGCTCCTCGTACAGAGCGGCCCGGCGGGCAGCCGTGAACGACGACGCCACCCCGACGAACCGCAGCTGCCCCGGCGCGCCCGGGACGCCGTCGTAGATACCCAGCAGCAGCGACCCCACGAGCGGCCGCACCGCCGTCGACGTCTTGTGCAACCGGTAGCCCGCGAGCACCACGTCAGCGGTCCGGGCGTGCTTGACCTTGAGCATCGCGCGCTTGTTCGGCTGGTAGGGCGCGTCGAGCGGCTTGGCGACGACGCCGTCCAGGCCGGCACCCTCGAACTCGTCGAACCAGCGGCGCGCCACGGCGGCGTCCTGCGAGCGAGGCGTGGCGAACACCTGCGGACCGTCGAGACGCAGCGCGTCGAGGACGGTCAACCGGTCCGCCAGCGGCCGCTCCATGAGGTCGTCGTCACCGAGCGCGAGGACGTCGAACACCACGAGGCTGGCCGGGGTCGCTCCCGCCAGCGTCCGCACCCGGGACTCGGCCGGGTGGATCCGCTGGGACAGCGCGTCGAAGTCGAGACGGGACGGCCCACCACCGGGTCCAGGCACCGCCACGACGATCTCCCCGTCGACGACGCAACGCTCCGGGAGCGCCGCCCGCACCGCCTCCACCACCTCGGGGAAGTACCGCTGCATGGGCCGGCCCTGCCGCGAGTCCACGCGCACCTCGTCGCCGTCCCGGTGCACGATCGCGCGGAACCCGTCCCACTTGGGCTCGTACACCCACCCCGGCCCGTCGTCGGGCTGGGCCGGCACCTCCGGCACGGCCTTGGCGAGCATCGGCAGGACCGGCGTCTGAGGCAGCGTCACGCCTCCGATGCTGCCACGGCGCCCAGGTCTCGCCATGCGGGAGCGGGGCAAGGACCGCTGGCGGAGGCCGCCGGAAGTCCGTCAGGAGGCCGTGGAGGCCCCGCCGTGGGTGGGCAGGCTCGGCTGCTCCGCCGCCTTGGCACCGGTGATGCGGTAGACGTCGAACACGCCGTCGACCTTGCGCACCGCGCTGAGCACCTGGGCCAGGTGCGCCGGCTCGGCCATCTCGAACACGTACCGGGACATCGCGATCCGGTCCGACGTCGTGGACACCGTCGCCGAGAGGATGTTCACGTGGTTGTCCGACAGGACGCGCGTGATGTCCGAGAGGAGCCGCGAGCGGTCGAGCGCCTCGACCTGGATCTGCACGAGGAACGTGGTGCTCGCACCGGTCGTCCACGCGACGTCGACCAGTCGCTCGGGCTGGGCACGGAGCCCCTCGACGTTCGCGCAGTCGGCACGGTGGACGCTCACGCCCGCGCCACGCGTCACGAACCCGATGATCTCGTCGCCCGGCACCGGCGTGCAGCACTTGGCGAGCTTGACCCAGATGTCCTCGACACCCTTGACGACGACCCCCGGGTCGCCGCTGCGCACGCGCCGCGGCGTCGTCGTCGCGCCCGGCACGGCCACCTCGGCCGTGTCCTCCTCGGTGCCGTCGGCACCGCCGAGGGACTTCACGAGCAGGTCGGTCACGTGCTGCGCCGACACGTGCCCCTCGCCCACGGCCGCGTACAGCGCGGACACGTCGGCGTAGCGCAGCTCGGTGGCCAGGCCCACGAGGGCCTCGTGCGACAAGAGACGCTGGATCGGCAGGTTCTGCTTGCGCATCGCCTTGGTGATGGCGTCCTTGCCCTGCTCGATCGCCTCCTCGCGCCGCTCCTTGGTGAACCACTGGCGGATCTTGTTGCGGGCGCGCGCCGACTTCACGAAAGCGAGCCAGTCGCGGCTCGGCCCCGCCGACTCCGCCTTGGACGTGAGGATGTCGACGACGTCGCCGTTCTGCAGCGCCGAGTCGAGCGGCACGAGACGCCCGTTGACGCGCGCGCCCATCGTGCGGTGGCCCACCTCGGTGTGCACCGAGTAGGCGAAGTCGACGGGCGTGGCGCCCGCGGGCAGGCCCAGCACCTCACCCTTGGGCGTGAAGACGTAGACCTCCGCCCCGCCGATCTCGTAGCGCAGGGAGTCGAGGAACTCGCTCGGGTCCGCCGTCTCTCGCTGCCAGTCGACGAGCTGGCGCAACCAGGCCATGTCGTTCGCACGGGGGTCGGCGCCGGGGGCCGGACGGCCGCTGCGCGCGCTCTCCTTGTACTTCCAGTGCGCGGCGACACCGTACTCGGCACGCCGGTGCATGTCGTGCGTGCGGATCTGGATCTCGACCGGCTTGCCGCCCGGGCCCACCACCGTCGTGTGCAACGACTGGTACATGTTGAACTTGGGCATCGCGATGTAGTCCTTGAACCGGCCGGGGACCGGGTTCCAGCGCGCGTGCAGGGCCCCGAGGGCCGCGTAGCAGTCGCGCACCGTGTCCACGAGGACGCGCGTGCCCACCAGGTCGTAGATCTCCGCGAAGTCGTGCCCGCGGACGATCATCTTCTGGTAGATCGAGTAGTAGTGCTTGGGCCGGCCCGTGACGGTGGCCTTGATCTTGGCGCTGCGCAGGTCCGCGGTGATCTGCTCGCGCACCACCCCCAGGTACTCCTCGCGCGCCGGGGCACGCTCGGCCACCAGGTGGACGATCTCGTCGTACACCTTCGGGTAGAGGGCCTGGAAGGAGAGGTCCTCCAGCTCCCACTTGATCGTGTTCATGCCGAGGCGGTGAGCCAGCGGGGCGTAGATCTCGAGCGTCTCGCGCGCCTTGCGCTCCGCCGAGGCGCTCGGCACGTACTTCCAGGTGCGGGCGTTGTGCAACCGGTCGGCCAGCTTGATGACCAGCACGCGGATGTCCTTGGCCATCGCCACGACCATCTTGCGCACGGTCTCGGCCTGCGCCGCGTCGCCGTACTTGACCTTGTCGAGCTTGGTGACGCCGTCGACCAGGAGCGCGACGTCGTCACCGAAGTCGGCCCGCAGCTGCTCCAGCGAGTAGTCGGTGTCCTCGACGGTGTCGTGGAGCAGCGCAGCGGCGATCGTGGTGCCCTCGAAGCCCAGCTCCGCCAGGATCGTCGAGACGGCGACCGGGTGCGTGATGTACGGGTCGCCGCTCTTGCGCAGCTGGCCACGGTGGGCGCGCTCGGCGACGGCGTACGCCCGCTCGATCACCGACAGGTCCGACTTCGGGTGCGCGGCGCGCACCGCCTGCAGCAGCGGCTCGAGGGCCGGGCTGACGCCGCTGCCCCCACCCCGTACGCCCAGGCGCACGAGCCGGTTGCGCACGCGCACGCCCGTCCCTGGCCCGGATCCCCCGGCGCCCGGGCCGGAAGCGCGCGCGACCTTGGTCTCCTCGCTCATGCGCGCCTCCTTCCGCCAGCTGCCGGCCCCCTGACCGGCAGGTCTCGCGACCGCCGGCGACCGACACGATGCGCCGTGGTCCGCCAGTCTACGACTCGCCAGCCCCGTCCACGCGCAACAGCGTCTCCACGGTGCGGCCCGCGAGCCGCTCACGGCCCCCGAGGCCGCCGAGCTCCATGAGGAACGCGAGCGAGACGACCTCGCCCCCGCACCGCTCGACGAGCTCTGCCGCCGCCACGGCGGTGCCGCCGGTCGCCAGCACGTCGTCCACCAGGAGGACGCGCGCGCCGGGTCGCAGAGTCCCGGTGCGCAGCTCGATCGCCGCGGTGCCGTACTCGAGCTCGTAGTCCACCCGCTCGACGGGCGGCGGGAGCTTGCCGGCCTTGCGCAGCGGCAGGAACCCGACCCCGAGACGCGTGGCCAGCGGAGCCCCGAGCAGGAAGCCGCGAGCCTCCATCCCGGCCACCACGTCGACCTGGTGCCCGCCATCACCCTCGCACAGGCGGGCGAACGCCTCGACGACGTCGGCCAGCGCCGCACCGTCGGCCAGCAGCGGCGTGATGTCCCGGAAGACGATCGGCTCGTGCGGGTAGCCCGGGACGTCGCGGATGAGCGAACGGATCTCGGTCGCTCTCTCCGGTCCGAGACCGGAGAGAGCGACCAGCGAGATGTCGTCGGTCATCGGCGACGGCGGCGGGGCTGCGCCGCGTGACCCAGGTGCTGACCGGGCGTGAGCTGCACCGAACCGGCACCGGCCGCAGCCAGCACCTCCGGGTCCTCCTCGGCGCCGGCGCGGGCGGCGAGCACGCGCGCCGTGTGCTCGGCGATCTTGGGCTCGCGCTCGCGCAGGGCGACGTCCAGCGGGGTGGCGAGGAACAGGGACGACGCCGCACCGACCGCGATGCCCACGAAGAGCGACAGCGACAGGTCGCGGAGCGTGCCCGCACCCAGCAGCAGCGCACCCACGAACAGGATGCCGGCCACCGGCAGCAGCGCCACCACGGAGGTGTTGATCGACCGCACCAGCGTCTGGTTGACGGCCAGGTTCGCACGCTCGGCGTACGTGTTGCGCGTCTGCGAGAGCACGCCCTCGGCATTCTCGCGGACCTTGTCGAACACGACCATCTTGTCGTAGAGCGAGAAGCCCAGGATCGTCAGGAAGCCGATGATCGTGGACGGCGTGACCTCCCAGCCCACCAGCGCGTAGACACCGGCGGAGATGAGCAGGTCAGAGAGCATCGAGACGATGCCCGCGACCGACATCCGCCACGCACGGAAGTAGATCGCCATGAACGCGGCCGCCGCGATGACGAACACGATCACGCCCCACAGCGCGCGCATCGAGACACCGGACCCCCACGTCGGGCCGACCGTGGAGACGGTGATGTCCTCGTCGGGGTCGATCCCGTAGGCGCCGGCCAAGGACCGGCCCACCTCGGAGACCTGCTCGGGGGTCAGCGTGGTGGTCTGGATCCGCAGGGCGCTGGAGCCCAGCGTGGCCACGCGCGGCTCCTCGCCCGGAACGGCGTCCTGCACCGCCTGGACCGCCGGGCCCTGCTCGGTGCTGGACACGTTCTCCACGGCGATCTCGGTGCCACCACGGAAGTCGATGCCCAGCTCGAGGCCCTTGAACCCGAGGATGGCGATGGACGCGATCCCCAGCACGCCGACGATGGCGAACCACCGCTTGCGCTGGGCGACGATCGGGTAGGAGCGACGACCCGTGTACAGGTCGTTGCCCCACGCGGCGAAGCTGAACCTGGCCATCAGCGGCCCTCCTCGTTCTCGCCGTCGGTGGACGGCACGTCGGCGCCTGCGGACTGGGCAGCGGCCCTGCGCTCGGCGGCGCGACGTTCGGCGATGGTCAGGCGGCGCCCGCTGGCGTCGGTGACCGGCACTGCCGGGGTCGACGGCGGCGCACCCACCAGGACGGAACGGTCGACCGGCTCGCCTGCCGGCACCTCGCCCTCCGCCTCCGCGTTGACGTCGGCAGCGGTGGCGGCCGGCTCCGGCATCGCCACCCGGCCCGCACCCACGTAGCGCGGCTTGAACGCCGACATCGTGAGGCGCTCGCGCGACAGACCCGAGGCCACGTGGCCGTCCCGGAAGAACCGCATCTTGGCGATGAGCTCCATGACGGGGTGCGTGAACCAGACGACGACCGCGACGTCGATCACCGTGGTGAGACCGAGGGTGAAGGCGAAGCCCTGCACGCCGCCCACGGCGAGGTAGTACAGGATGATCGCGGAGATCAGGTTGACGGCCTTGGCCGCGTAGATCGTGCGGCGGGCACGCTGCCACCCGCGCTGGACCGCGAACTGCAGGGTGCGGCCGTTGCGCAGCTCGTCACGGATGCGCTCGAAGTACACGATGAACGAGTCGGCGGTGAAACCGATGGCCACGATCAGGCCGGCGACGCCGGGCAGCGAGAGCCGGTAGCCCATCCCCCAGCTCAGCAGGCTGATCGCGACGTACGTGATGATCCCCGCGACCACGAGCGACGCGACCGTCAGCAGGCCGAGCGCGCGGTACTGGAACAGGGAGTACACGACCACCAGCACCAGGCCGATGAGACCGGCGAGCATGCCGTTGCGCAGCTGCTCGGACCCGAGGGTCGCCGAGATCTCCTGCTGGCTCTGCACGTCGAACTGCAGCGGCAGGGCGCCGAAGCTGAGCTGGTTGGCGAGCGTGGCAGCCGAGTCGCGGTTGAACGAACCCGTGATCTGCGCGCGGCCGTCGTTGATCGGCGTGTTGATGCCCGGGGCGGAGACGACCAGGCCGTCCAGGACGATCGCGAACTGGTTGCGGGGGTCGCCCTGCCCGTAGCTGTACAGACGCTGCGAGGTCTGGGCGAACTGGCGCGCACCGGTCGAGTCGAGCTCGAGAGAGACGCCCCACTCGTTCGTGGTGACACCGTTCGGGCCCGGCATGAGGCCGGACGTCGCGTTGCGGATGTGGGTGCCCTCGACCTCGACCGGGCCGAGCACGAACTTGGTGGTGCCGTCCTGCGAGCAGGTCACCAGCACGCTGTTCGGGTCGTCACCGCCACCACCGACCAGGTTCTCCTGGTCGGTGCAGTCGAGCGCCTCGAACTGCGCCTGGACCTCGGGGGTGATCTGCGCCATGTCGCTCGGGTCCGCGGGGGGCGCGGCGTCCTCCGCCGGAGCGGTCGGGCTGGGCGTCGCGGTGTCGGCCGGGAGCCCGGCGGCGACGGCCGGAGCGGGGACGGGGCCGGCGGCCGACCGGCCGCCCGGGCTCGTGCCCTCCGGGACGTCCTGGGTGGCGCCGTCTGCCGGGGCCTCCTCCGCGGGGGCCTCCTCGGCCGGGGCCTCCTCCGCGGGGCCGGCCTCCTCCTCAGGAGCGGTACCACCCTCAGGGGCGGTCCCGTCCTCGGGCGCCGTGCCGTCCTCGGCGGAGGGCTCGGGCATCGGGATGCCCTGGGCGTACGTCAGCACGGGACGGAAGCGCATCTGCGCCGCCGTGCTCACCAGGTCGATCGTCGCCTGGCTGGGCCGGCCGGGGATCCCGACGACGATGTTCCCGCCACCCTGGCTGGCGATCTCCGCCTCGGAGACGCCCGAGGAGTCGATGCGCTGCCGGATGACGTTGATCGCCTCGTTGAGGTTCTCGCTCGTGACCTGGGAGCCGTCCGTCGTGGTCGGCGTCAGGATGATCTGGGTTCCACCCTGGAGGTCGAGAGCGAGGCCGGGGGCGTAGCTCGCGCCGTCAGGGTTGTCGTCGCTGCGACCGTCGAGGTACGTGCCGGCGGCGAGGCCGGCGAACGGCAGGAGCATCGTCAGGACCGCGAAGATGACGAGCGTGCGAACCGGCCGCGAGCGTCGCGTGCTGGAGTTGGCCAACTTCTGTCTTCTCTCGTGTGCGCGCCGCCGGGGTGGTCGACGCGGGAGGCGCCAGCCGGGAGGGTTCCCGGCCGGCGCATGATCACTTGCCGCTGTCGCCTTCGGCCTTGCGCTGCTGCTCGCGGTACTCGCGCTGGGCGGAGTCGAGACCCGAGAGGTCGTCCGGCACGTCGACGGCAGGGGCAGAGCCTGCGGGCGAGATCGTACCGGTCGAACCCGACTGCTCTGTGACGTCGGCCTCAGCCGGCTCGTCGGCAGGGGTGTCCACGCGCTTGGCGATCGCCGCGCGCAGCCAGCGGGTGCGCGAGCCGGCGGACTCGATCGTCACGACGTCCGACTCCTCGTCGACCTCGACGACGGTGCCGAACATGCCCGAGCCCGTCATGACCTCCTGGCCGGGCGCGAGCTCGGCGCGGAACTGCTGCGCCTCGCGCTGCTGCTTGCGCGTGCGCGACGACATGAAGAACATCAGGCCGAGCAGCACGACGATGAGGATGATCATTTCCACGGTGACTACGTCCTTGCGGTAGGGAGCCTCGATCAGGGCCGGCGAGGCCGGTCCAGTCTATTCGGTGGCCCAACGGGTCACAGGCCCTGGAGGTTCCCGCTCCCGCCCTCCGGGTCGGTCCCGGCGTCGTCGAACAGGGTGCCTGCGAGCGACCCCGGGGCTCCGGCCGGCGGCGTCAGGCCCAGGTGGGACCACGCCTGGGCGGTGGCCACCCGCCCGCGCGGCGTCCGGGCGACGAATCCCTCGCGCACCAGGAACGGCTCGGCGACGGTCTCGACGGTGTCCGGCTCCTCCCCCACGGTCATCGCCAGGGTGGACAGCCCCACGGGTCCGCCCGCGAAGCGCCGGCACAGCGCGTCCAGCACCGACCGGTCGAGCCGGTCGAGGCCCACCGGGTCCACCTCGTACACCTCGAGGGCCGCGCGAGCGGCGGTGAGGTCGAGCCGGCCGTCGCCGCGCACCTGCGCCCAGTCGCGGACCCGGCGCAGCAGCCGGTTGGCGATGCGGGGCGTGCCGCGCGAGCGCCCGGCGATCTCGTGCGCCGCCGCGTGGTGGATCTCCACGCCGAGCAGCCCCGCCGACCGCAGGATCACGCGCTCGAGCTCGGGCGCGTCGTAGAAGTCGAGGTGGCCGGTGAAGCCGAACCGGTCGCGCAGCGGCGCGGGCAGCAGGCCGGCCCGCGTCGTCGCGCCCACGACGGTGAACGGCGGCAGGGCGAGCGGGATGGCGCTCGCCCCCGCCCCCTTGCCCACCACGACGTCGACGCGGAAGTCCTCCATCGCGACGTACAGGAGCTCTTCGGCCGGGCGGGCCAGCCGGTGGATCTCGTCGATGAAGAGCACCTCGCCCTCCTCCAGGGAGGACAGGACGGCGGCCAGGTCGCCCGCGTGCTGGATGGCAGGACCGCTCGTGACCCGGAGCGACGTGCCGAGCTCCGACGCGATGATCATCGCCAGCGTCGTCTTGCCCAGCCCTGGTGGGCCGGAGAGCAGCACGTGGTCGGGCGCGGCGCCCCGGGCCAGCGCGGCCTGCAGCACCAGGGAGAGCTGGTCACGCACCACGGACTGGCCGACGAACTCCTCGAGCCGCTTGGGCCGCAGCGCCGCCTCGGCGGCCCGCTCCACGTCGTCGGCCGACGACGTCACCAGCCGCTCGCTGGTGAACTCGGGCTCCTCGTAGCGCCCGTCAGCCACGGCGCCCGCCCAGGGAGCGGAGCGCAGCGCGCAGGGTCGAGGCGACGTCGGCCTCGGCGACCGTCTCTGCGCCCGCGTCGGAGAGCACCGCGGCCACGGCCTCCTCGGCCACCTTGGCCGGGTAGCCGAGGCCCACGAGCGCCTCGACCACCTGGTCGCGCCGGTCCCCGGCGCGGACCGGGGCCGCCGCGCCGCCCGCAGCAGCGCCGTCGTCGGGAGCCGCGAGCTTCCCGGACAGCTCGAGCACGATCCGCTGGGCGCCCTTGGCGCCGATGCCCGGCACGCGCGTCAGCGCCTTGACGTCCTGGGTGTGCACCGCGCGCCGCAGCGCGTCGGGCGTGTGCACCGCCAGCAGGGCCAGCGCGATGCGGGGCCCGATGCCGGAGACCGACTGCACCGTCTCGAACACCTCGCGTTCCTCGGCGTCGGCGAACCCGTAGACCGTCATCGAGTCCTCCCGGACCACGAGCGTGGTGGCCAGGTGCGCCCGCTCCCCCACGCGCAGGCCGGCGAGCGTCGCGGGCGTGGCGTGCACGAGGTAGCCGACGCCGCCGACGTCGATCACGGCCCGGTCGAGCGAGACGTGCTCCACGACACCGGCGAGCGAGGCGATCACGCGGGGTTCCTCTTCCTTGGCAGTTCGGGCGGCAGTTCAGGCGGCGGCTCACGCAGCGGGCGTCGAACACCCGTACGAGCAGCGCCCAGCCTACCCAGGCCCGCCGACGGCGGCAGTCACCGACGCGCGCGAGGCGCCCGGCGGGCGGCGTGCTCGGCCGCCGCCCAGGCCCGCTGGGCCGGGGTCAGCTCGTGCCTGTCACCGCCCTGCAGGGCGCCCGCCGGCCGCCACAGGTGAGTGATGGCCAGTGCCAGCGCGTCGGCGGCGTCGGGCGGCTTCGGCGGCTCGTCGAGGTTCAGCAGCTGCTGCACCATCTTCTGCACCTGCTCCTTGCCCGCGCGGCCCGAGCCGGTGACGGCGGCCTTGACCTCGCTGGGCGTGTGCAGCGCCACGGGGACGCCCCGCCTGGCCGCTGCCACCATCGCCAGGCCCGCCACCTGGGCGGTGCCCATCACGGTGCCCACGTTGTGCTGCGCGAAGACCCGCTCGACCGCGACGACGTCGGGCACGTGCTCGTCGAACCACGCGTCGAGCCGCTCGGCCACGTGCAGCAGCCGCAGGTCCGGGCTCGTCGCAGGGTCCGTGCGGATCACCCCGACGGCGACGAGCGCAGCACGGCGACCGCGCAGCGAGTCGACCACGCCGACGCCGCAACGGGTCAGCCCCGGATCGACCCCCAGCACGCGCACGGCGGAAGCCTCTCACGCGCGCGCCGGCCGACCGGGCAGGCGCGCAGGCGGTGCTCGCGGGCCGAGCGCAAGGATCGGTCACGGAACGCACCGTGCTCCGTGCCGGGTCCCTGCGCTCGCCGGGCTGGTGCTCACCGGCGCCGACCCGCCGGTACGGCGACGGCCGGCCCGGGCACGTCGCCCTGGCCGGCCGTCGCCGTACCGCCGCCCGCGCGGGGCGCGGCCGCTCACTCCTCGTCGAGAGCCGCCATGACCTCGTCGGAGGCGTCGAAGTTCGCGTAGACGTTCTGCACGTCGTCGCTGTCCTCGAGGGCGTCGATGAGACGCATGATCTTGCGGGCACCCTCGACGTCCACCTCGACCTGCATGGACGGGTGGAAGATCGCGTCGGCCGAGTCGTACTCGATGCCGGCGTCCTGGATCGCCGTGCGGACCTTGACCAGGTCGGTCGCCTCGCACAGCACCTCGATGGTGTCGCCCTCGTCCGTGACCTCCTCGGCCCCGGCGTCGAGCGCGGCCAGCATCACGTCGTCCTCGGTGACGCCGTCGGCCTTGGGCACCACGACGAGGCCCTTGCGCGAGAACAGGTAGGACACGGAGCCCGGGTCGGCCAGGGTGCCGCCGTTGCGCGAGAACGCCAGGCGCACCTCGGAGGCGGCACGGTTCTTGTTGTCGGTGAGGCACTCCACCAGCACGGCGATGCCGTTGTTGCCGTAGCCCTCGTACATGATCGTCTGGTAGTCGACGGCGTCGGCGCCCTCGCCGGAGCCGCGCTTGACCGCGCGGTCGATGTTGTCGTTCGGGACCGACGACTTCTTCGCCTTCTGGATCGCGTCGAACAGCGTCGGGTTGCCGGCGGGGTCCCCGCCGCCCACCCGCGCCGCGACCTCGATGTTCTTGATGAGCTTCGCGAAGAGCTTGCCGCGCTTGGCGTCGATCGCGGCCTTCTTGTGCTTGGTCGTGGCCCACTTGGAGTGACCGGACATGGACTGGTTGTCTCCTTCGCGAATCTCTAGCCTGCGGCGACCATCCGCACGAACAGCGCGTGCACACGCGGGTCCCCGGTGATCTCCGGGTGGAACGCGGTCGCGAGCAGCCGCCCTTGACGTGCCGCGACGATCTTACCGGCGCCCGTGCCGACCGGGCTCCCGTCGACCGCCCGCAGAGGGATCCGGGCCAGCACCTCGACCCGGGGACCTGCCTCCTCGACCCAGGGCGCACGGATGAACACCGTGCGCACGGGGGCACCGCCGTCCTGGTCGCTGACGCCGGCGACCTCGAGGTCGGCCTCGAAGGAGTCCACCTGCCGCCCGAACGCGTTGCGGCGCACCGTCATGTCCATGCCTCCCACGGTGCGCTGCCCGTCGGCCGCGCCCTCGACGCGGTCGGCGAGCAGGATCATGCCGGCGCACGACCCGTACACGGGCAGTCCGGCGGCCACCGCCTCGCGCAGGGGATCCTCCAGGCCGAAGACGCCCAGCAGCTTGCCGATCGTGGTCGACTCGCCGCCGGGCAGCACCAGCCCGTCCACGGCGGCCAGCTCCGCAGGGCGCCGCACGGGCACCGCGCGGGCACCGGCTGCCTCGAGAGCGGCAGCGTGCTCGCGCACGTCGCCCTGGAGAGCGAGGACACCGACGGTAGGGCTGGTCACGGCTGCCGAGTCTAGGTCCCGGCGGCTCGCCCCCCGGGTCAGGCCGGGGTCAGGACCCGCTGCTGCGAGCGGCGGCGGTGCCACAGGTAGGCGCCGAGCGCGGCCACCGGTACCGCCGCGGCACCGGCCCACACCCAGGGCGAGACTCCGCCGTCCTGCTGGAGACGCTGCCACGCCGACGAGCAGCCGAGGGCGTCACCGCCCGCCGGCCCGTAGACGCATACGGTCGAGGAGAACTGCTCCGCCGACCCCGCGGGCGCGTCCGGCTGCTCCACGTGCACCAGCCGCCCGCTGTCCACGGCCTCCGCGGTGCCCGCACGGACGGTGTGGTGGATCGTCACCGTCTCGTCGGCCTGCAGGGGCACCTCCCAGGTGGTCTGGGTCGGACCAGCCGTGCCCTCCGGGTCGGCGGAGACGTGCTCGAACCCCGCCGGGAGGAGCTGCACCACCCGTGACGCGTCCAGCGCCTCGCCGTGGTTGGTCACCTCGATCGTGTAGACCACCTCGTCGCCGGGCGAGAGCGCCTGGTCCCGGTCGGGCGTCACCGCCACCGTCACGTCGCCGTCCGGCGCCGAGGCCCCGGCGGCGACCGCCGCCGCCGGGGTGGCAGCCACGAGAGCCGCGAGGACGAGGGTGCCACCTGCCGCCAGGGCGCGGCGGACGTGTCGGGTCACGGTCATGCGGAGTCCTTCCTACGTGCTCCGGCACGTCGCACCGCGACACCGGAGAGGGTCAGGGCCAAGGCTGCCAGCAGGATCCACCCGACGGCCGCACCTGTCACCGGCAAGCCGGGCCACGGCCAGCCGGGCCACCCGGACCCCGCCGGCGGAGCGCCGGCGCCGGGCGGCACCGGACCCGCGCCCGGGGGCACAGGGCCTCCCTCGCCCGGAGGCTCGGGTGTCTCGGCCGGAGGCGTCTCGCCGGGCGGTTGCGTGCCGGGCTCGGCCACCGTGCCGACGGCGGAGCCGGTGTTGTCGCCCGGCTCCGGGTCGGCCGTGGCCGCTGCGACGAGAGCCACGTTCTCGATCTGCTCCCCCGGAGCGGCGTCCGGCGAGACGAGCGCCGTGAGGGTCAGCTCGACGCTCTGCCCCGGGGCCACGGCGCCGACGTCGCAGGTCACCGTCTGCCCCTCGGCTCCGCAGCCCGGGCCGGCGGTCACGTACGAGAGCAGCGGCGGCAGCTCGTCGGTGACCACCACGCGCGCGGCCACGGACGGGCCCGCGTTGGTGACCGTGAGCGTGTACGCCGTCTCGGCCCCCGCCTCGAGGGTGTCGCTGCCGGTCTTGACGATCGCGAGGTCGGCCACCGGCTCGCCCACCGCGCCGGTGAGCGTGGCGGTCGCCTCGTTGTTGCCGGGCACCGGGTCGGGCGTGGCGGCCGCGGCGGTCGCCACGTTCACCACGTCCTCGCCCGTCCCGGTGTAGCCCGGGTCGAGCAGCACGGTGACCGAGAGCGTGACGCTCGCCGCCGCGCCGACGGTGCCCACCGTGCAGGTGAGCGTCGCGCCGTACTGGCCGGCAGGGGCCTCGCAGTCCTCGGAGGCGAGGAACGCGAGCTGTGCCGGCAGCGGGTCCGTCACGGTGACGCCCTGGGCGTCGGACGGGCCCGCGTTCGAGACCGTCAGGACCATCGGCACCTCCTGCCCGGGGGCCACCGGCCCGTCGAGCGGGAACTCCTTGGTGAGGGAGACGTCGGCGCTGGCGGCGGCCACCGTGCCGCCGGGCAGCCCGGCGGTCGCGGTGTTGTCCGAGCGGTCCAGGTCCTCGGTGTCGGCGTCGACGGTCGCGGTGTTCACCACGTCAGAGCCGTCGCCCAGGTAGCCCGGGTCGAGGCGGACCGTCAGGGTGTACGTCACCCCGGCGCCGACCGCCAGGCCGGCGAGCGGCCCGCACGTCACGGTGCCTCCACCCTCGCCCGCGGTCCCCGTGCACTGCTCGGAGGAGACGAACGCCAGCTCGGCGGGCAGCGTGTCGGTCACCACGACGCCTGCTGCTGCCGCGGGTCCCGCGTTGGTGACCGTCAGCAGGTAGTCGAACGTCTCGCCCGGGACGACGGGCTCCTCGCTCGCCGGAGCCTTGGTGATCGCCAGGTCGGCGAGCGGCTGCCCGGCCGGCACGGTGGCCTCGTCGGTGTTGTTCCCCAGGTCGGGGTCGGTCACCGGCGACGTCACCGTGGCGGTGTTGACCACGTCGGAGCCGTCCCCGACGTAGTCGGCCGCGAGCCGGACCGTCAGCGCGACGATCGAGAGGCGGCCCGGGTCGATGGAGCCGAGGTCGCAGGTGAGGGCCGGTTCCTCGAACACGCACCGGCGGTCGTTCGTCACGTACTCCAGCTCCGCGGGCAGCGTGTCGACGAGCTGCACATCCGTGGCGGTGGAGGGACCGGCGTTGCGCACGGTCAGGATGTACTCGAACGTGTCGCCCGGGCTGACGAGCTGCGCCTCGGTGGACTTCACCAGGGACAGGTCGGCGACCGGAGCGCCGACCTGGCCGCCCAGGTCGGCCGTGGCCATGTTGTTGATCGGGTTCGGGTCGACGGAGCCCGGCTCGGCCTGCGCCTGGTTGACGATGTCCGAGCCGTCGCCCGTGTACGCCGGGTGCACCCGCACGACGACGGTCAGGACGGCCGTGGCCCCGATCTCGAGGCTCGGCACCGGGGCGCAGCTCAGCGCACTGCCGTACAGCCCGGTGGTGCCGGTGCACTGCGCCGAGCCGACGAACGCGAGCTGGGCGGGAAGCGTGTCGACCACCCGGATGTCGTAGGCGGTGGACGGCCCGGTGTTGCTCAGCGTGAACCGCATCTCGACCGTCTCGCCCGGCGTCACCGTCTCTCCGTCGGGGACGACGAACTCCTTCTCGAGCGCGACGTCGGCGACCGGCGAGTCGAGCCGGTCGACGGGCAGCGCCGCGGTGGTCTGGTTGTTGGCGGGGTCGGGGTCGGCCGTCTCGGCCGTGACCGAGGCCGTGTTCACGATGTCGGCA
>NZ_QKWH01000006.1 GCF_003244315.1 Xylanimonas oleitrophica | reverse complement strand
AGCCCACCCACCAGGCGGGCTGCTGGGCGGGCTGGGCCGCCGGCCCGCGCGAGCCCTCCGTCGCCCCGCCCACCGCCGGGGCGGTCGGGTCGGTGGGGTCCACCGGAGCCGCAGGGTTCGCGGGATCCTGCGGGGTCGCCGGCTGCTGCGGCGTGCCGGGCTCGTCCGGCTGCGTGGGAGGCACGACAGCGCTCAGCACGCGCACCACGTTGCCGTCGTGGTCGTCCTCGTCGTTGTCGACGTCGGCCACCGGGGTGTCCCACTCGTCGGTGGTGTCGTGCTCGTCCACCTCGTTGTTCTCGTACTTGTCGTACCGCACCACCCCGTCCACCAGCGTGTAGTTCTGGGCGTCGGCGCGGGAGTCGACGTCGGCCACCTGCTCCCAGGTGCCGGCGGGCGCCGCGAGCGGCGTCGCGGCCGCGAGCGGGCTCACCGCCGCGAACAGGTGGTCCGGCACCAGCCGGCGCAGGGACGCTGCGAACGGCGACGCGGGCTGCGGCTCGGCCTGCGGCGTCACCACCAGGCCGGAGAACCGGCTGATCTCCGCGAAGTTGGTGACGTCACGGTGGTCGTCGCCCTGGGTGGGGAGGGCCGCCTCGGTGACCTGGAGGACCAGGCGTACCTCGGCCTCGTGGCCGGGCTCGATCACGATGCCGTCACCCGCGGGGGTGTAGAACAGCTTGCCGTCCCGCGGCTCCCAGCCGGTGTTGTCCTCACCCGGCACGGTGGCGAGCTGCTCGGGCGTCGCGAGCGCGAGGCCCTCGGGCAGGTAGTCGACCAGCTCCTCGACCCGGGCGGGCCGGTTGCCCTGGTTGAACAGGTGCAGGTCGTGGACCAGCACGTCTCCCACCCGGACGTCCACGCCGGCCTTGTCGAACGCGGCGTACGGGACGTCGTAGTCGGGGCCCGGGTCGTCGGCGTCGGGGTTGCGGGCCGAGACGAGCTGCCCGTCGCGGTAGAGCTCACCCACCCACTCGCGCAGCGCCAGGTCGTACGCGGGCCGCTCGAGCACGGTGACGGTCTCCTCGTCACGGATCGGCGGAACCTCGCGCAGCCAGGTGGTGTTCGTGTGCTGACGCTCGGTGGCGGGCTCCTGCGGTCCGTCGACGGTGAGGTCGTAGGTGAACGTGGTGGGGGTGCCGTCCGGGTTCCAGGTGGCCTGGCCCAGCACGATCTCCTGCCCCTCGACCGTCTTGTCGTCCACCACGGTGACGGTCTCGTTCTCGACCGTCTTGTCCCACGTGGCCTCCGTGACGTCCACGGAGTGCGACGCGGTGCCGTGGGCGGAGGACGCCTGCTCGGGGTCCCACGTCACGGTGGCGACGTTGGCGCCGTCCAGGTCCGGCTTCCCGTCGAACAGGCAGGTGTAGCCGAACGTGGTGGTGCCGGGGCCGTCCGGGCCGGCGGCGGGAACCTGGGCGGTGCCGCCGTCGACGGTGCAGGTGACGCCCTCGCCGAGCTCGGGCAGGTCCGCGGCGGTCGCGTCGACCGGCCACGGGTTCGGGTTGGACACCGTGATGGTGCCGTCCATCGCCCACCCGGAGTCGGTGGCCGCGCCCGGCGTGGCCGTGACCCGGTAGGAGAACGTCGCGGTGCCGTCCTCCCCCGCCTCCTTGACGTCGTCACCGACGACGTCCTTCTCCAGCGACCAGGCGTAGGTGCGGTGCAGCTGTGCCGCCACGGCCTTCTCCACGAGCAGGTCGCGGCCGGTGCGTACCGTCACGTCGGCGTCGTCGGACTGCTCCGGCTGGTCGGACGTCGGCGGGATGCTGGCGGTGTTCGGGTACTCGCCCGTCTCCCCGGCGCCGAGCTCGGCGCCCAGGTCGCGCGAGTAGGTGAACGTCTGCTCTCCCTGCGTGGCGTCCAGGGTGCGCTCCTCGAGGGAGTAGGCCTGAGCCAGCTCGGGCGCGGTGTCCTCGACGACGACGGTGCGGTCGGTCTCCGTGGGCCGCACCCCGGCGAACGCGACCTCCGTGGTGGCCGGCGGCGTCGTCACGTCGCCCCAGGACGCCGTGGCCACCACCTCGGCGGTGGTCCCCGCCGTCGTGCCCTGCGGCATGGTGGCCGTGAAGGGCACCTCGACCTGGCCGCCCGCGGGCACCGTGGCGCCGTCGGGGATCTCCACCGTGGCGGGCACGCCGCCCACGGTGACGTCCACCGCGGTGAGCGGCACGGCCGACGCGTTCGGGTTGGTCACCGTGACGGTGCCGTGCACCCGGTAGCCCGAGTCCTGCGGGCCCTGCGGCGTCACCACGACGCGGTAGTCGAACGCCTGCGCCGTGTGCGGGCGCGAGCGGCGCTCGGTCGCGTCGACCCAGGTGCCGTCCGCGTCCTTGACCTGCTTGCTGACGCCCCAGTCGTAGTCGCGCTCGAACGTGGGGTCGGCGGTCACCGTGGTGCTCAGCTCCGCGGGGGCCGCGTTGACCACGGTGCAGCTCACCATGTCGCCGCTGCCCATGGACAGGGTGAACCCGTCGGTGCCGGTGTTCTCGACACCCAGCGTGGTGCCCAGGGGGTTGTCCTTGTTCTTGACGGTGCACACGGCGTTGCTGCCGTCCTGCTGCTGCAGGGTGTACCCGGGCTGCTGGCGCTCGGTGACGGTGACGGGCGTGCGGCCGGAGCCGGCGTCGGACGTCACGGGGAAGTTGACCGCGCCGGTGCCGTCCGTGGTGCCGGTGGCGGAGACGGCGTCGCCGGAGGCGTCGAACGTCCAGCCTGCCGCGGGGGCGGCGGGGCCGCCGTCGGCGGGGGCCACCTGCTTGACCACGGTCAGCGAGGGGGCGCAGCGCTCGAACACGCGGTCGCGCAGCTCCTGGGCGAGCGCCTCGTAGTCCGCGGCCTGGACGAAGTCGTCCGGGCCGGAGATCGCCTGGAGGTTGAGGGCGGCGTTCTTGCTGCGCACCGCGTCTCCCACGCCCATGGCGAGCACGTGGGTGCCCTCCGACTTGAGCGCGTTGGCGGAGAAGATCCCCGCCTCCACCTCGGCGAGGCGGGTGTTGCGGCCGGCGCTGCCGTCGCCGAGCACCGTGGGGTTGCCGTCGGTGATGACGACCGCGAGGTCGAACGCGCCGTCCTGCTGGCGCACCGTGCGCAGCGCACCGTCCCAGTTGGTGTAGCTGCTGCTCTGGGGCTGCAGGGTGTTGATGCTGCGCGTGAGCCCGTCGACGCCCGCCTGCGTGGAGACCGACGTCAGGCCCGAGACGGTCGTCGCCGTGGTGCCGAACGAGATGAGCTGCACGCGGCTGGGCGTGCCGAGCAGCGCGTTGGCGTAGCTGGTCGCGGCGCGGCGCAGGTCCTGCGTGGCGTTCGCCTGGAGCACCGAGGCGGACAGGTCGACGACGAGGGCGACGTCCAGGCCGCACTGCTCCGGCAGGTCAGGGTTGCTGCGGCTGGGGGCCCACGTACCCGTGGACGAGGCGTAGTCGTTGGTACCGCCCTGGCGCATGAAGTCCTTGCCGGACTCGTACGTGCCGCCCTGCTGGAGCTGCGGCGTCTGGAACGCATAGGTGCGGGCGGTGTCGGACGTCGGGTTCGTGATGGGGGCGGTCGCCAGGCTCGGGTTGAGGGTGTAGGCCCCGGAACCGGAGATCCCCTTGACCCAGTAGGCGGTGCCGGTGCCCTCGGCGGGCACGGTGAACGTGACCACGCCCGCGGCGTCCGACGTCGCGGTGGCCCACGGCGCGGCCACCGGGGCGGTGGCGCCCTCGCTGGGGAACAGGCCGAGCGTCACGCCGGCCAGGCCCGAGACCCCGCCGTCACCGGCACGATCGCCGCCCACGTGCACGACGACGGTGGCGGGCTGCCCGGCCGCGGGGACCGGGGTCGCCTCTGTCACGGCCGCGTCGGCGGCCGGTGCCGGCTCGTCGGCGGCGTCTGCCGCAGGTACCGGCTCGTCGGTGGCAGCGGTCGCCTCGCTCGTTCCTGCCGGCCCTTCCGCACCGGGAGCCGGGGCGCTGCCCTCCGCACCCTCGATGCCCTGCCCGCTGCCGTCGTCGGGCACGGTGGCAGGGTCGCCCTGCGCCGGCGCAGGGTCGTCGGACCCTTCCGGTGCCTGCTCGGTGACCTGGGTGGGGTCCGGCTCGTCGGCGGCCACGGGGCCTGCGCCCAGCGCCCCGCTCCCCAGGAGCGCGAGGACCGGGACCGCGAACCCGGCCACCGCCCTCCGCCACGTCGTCCCACGCGCTCGTGCGCGCCTCGTCGCCATGTCGATGCTTCCCGTCCCGGCCTCGCGGCCGCTCCTCTTGTGGTCTGTCCACAACGTAGGAAGGCCCGTGGGCGGGTGAGCGGGTGCGGCGCGAGACGGTGGGTAGGGCAGCGCCACGTGAGTGACAGGGGCGCCACGCATGAGTGGCGCCCCCGTCACGGAGAGTGTCAGCGGGCAGGCACGTCACGCCTCCGGAAGCCGGCGAACGCCAGCACGTGCAGCGTCACCGCCACCCCGGCCAGCACCACCACCGGCAGCAGCCGCGGATCCTCGGCCGGCACGCGCGGCACCCACCACAACGGCGACAGACCCTGGACGGCGTCCGGCAGGTCGAGCGCGTCGCCGAACATGCCCACCACGAACACGAGCGCCAGCACCGCCCACGCGAGCCCGGCCAGCCGGGGCCACCAGGCGTAGAGCGCCGCCGCCAGCCCGAGCACCACCGCCACCGCGGGCAGGTACGACGCGGCGGCCAGCAGGTACGTCCAGGCCGCCGGGTCGTCCACCCCCACGGACAGCGCGCCGAGCGCCGTCCCCGCGCCGCCTGCCAGCACCAGCACCGCGGCGCCCGCCTCCGCCACCACGAGCTGTGCACCGAGCCAGCGCCCGCGCGAGACCGGCAGGGCGAGCGCCACCTCGGCCCGCCCCTCCGCCTCCTCGGCACCGGCCCGCAGCACGGCGGCGATCCCGTAGCCGAGCGCGGCCAGGACGGCGTACAGCAGGATGACCGCCACGAAGGCGTCGACCAGCCCCTGCCCACCGTCCGCCCCGAAGATCTGCGCGACCGCCGGGTTGGTCTCGGCCAGGTCGCCGATCATGTCCCCCACACCGTCGACGTACGTCCCGGACGCCAGCCACATGAGCCCGGCGCCGAGCGTCCACCACGCGAGCGCCGTGCGCTGCTGGCGCCACGCCAGCGCGACGGGCGAGCGCAGCGACGGCCTCGCGTCCGCGCGCCCGCGCCGGTCAGGGAGCATCCCGGCACCGTGGTCGCGTCGGGAGGCCAGCACCGCCCCGAGCACGAGCAGCAGCACGACGAGGACCGCGCTCGGCACGAGCGGCCACAGGCGGGTGTCCACGAAGACGCGGGTCTGCTGGGCCCAGGCGATCGGGGAGAACCAGGACAGCGCGCTGCCGTGCCGCTCCTGGATGTCGCCGGCCGCCCGCACCAGGGCTGCGGCACCGAAGACGGCGAGCGCCAGGCCGGCGGCCCCGCGGCCGTGCGCGGTGAGCTGGCAGGTGACGACGGCGACCGCAGCGAACACGAGCGCGGTGAGCGCGGCCGCGACCACGAGCACCGCCGAGTCGCCGGCGTCGAGGCCGCCTGCCACGAGCACCGCCCCCGAGAGCACGGCGACCACCACGTTCACGACCAGCACCAGGAGCATCGCCGCCACAGCGGGCGCGTGCCGCCCGACGGCGCCCGCACGCACCAGCTCTGCCCGGCCCGACTCCTCCTCGGCCCTCGTGTGCCGCACGATCTCCAGGACGCTCATGATCGCCAGGGCCAGCGCGACCCACAGCAGCAGCTCGTTGGCCACCATGGCGCCCAGCGTGTAGTCCTCCAGCCCGTAGCCGGGGCCGGTCATCATGACGCTCGCGGGGGTGGTCATGAGCGCGGCACGGGCCTGGCGTTCCTCGGCCGTGGAGTACAGGGCCCCGAACGCGGTGACCACGTAGAGCCACAGCGCCACCACCGAGGCCGACCAGACGGCGAGGCGCACGCGGTCGCGCCGCAGCATGAACCGCAGCAGCAGACCCGTGCCGGCGAGGGTGCCGCCCGGTCCGGCGCCCCGCAGGCGCGACCCGCCGCGGGCGCGCGCCACCGCGGGCGCGCTCATCGCGCCGCCCCCGTGGCGCTGCCGCCACCAGCGGCGAGCTCGTCGCCGTAGTGCCGCAGGAACAGCTCTTCCAGGGACGGCGGTGTGGCCGTGAAGGAGCGCACGCCCAGGGGCGCGACGGCTGCCAGCACGTCACCCATCTGGTCGTTCTCGACGTCGAAGGTGACCCGCGTCCCGTCGCCGTCCGCCGTGGTCGCCAGGTCGTGCACGCCGGGCAGGGCGGCCAGCGGGGCCGGGTCACCGCCGACGACGGCGGTGACGGCCGAGCGCGTGAGGTGCCGCAGCTCCTGCAGGGTGCCCGACTCCACCGCCCGCCCCCGGCGGATGATCGTGACCGTGTCGCAGACCTTCTCGACCTCGCTCATGATGTGGCTGCTGAGCAGCACGGAGCGCCCCTGGGCCTTGGCCTCGCGCAGCAGCTCGGTGAACACGGCCTCCATGAGGGGGTCGAGGCCGGACGTCGGCTCGTCCAGCACGAGCAGCTCGACGTCGGCGGCGAACGCCGCCACGAGCGCGACCTTCTGCCGGTTGCCCTTGGAGTAGGTGCGCGCCTTCTTGGTGGGGTCGAGCTCGAAGCGCTCCAGCAGCTCCTGCCTGCGGCGCGCCGCCGCACGTCCCTGGTCGCCGCGCAGCCGCCCCAGGAGGTCGATGGCCTCGCCACCCGTCAGGTTCGGCCAGAGCGAGACGTCACCCGGCACGTAGGCCAGGCGGCGGTGCAGCGCGACGGCGTCGGCCCAGGGGTCTCCGCCGAGGAGGCGGACGTGGCCCGAGGTGGGCCGCAGCAGGCCGAGGAGCACGCGGATGGCGGTGGACTTGCCTGCGCCGTTGGGCCCGAGGAACCCGGCGACCTCGCCGGGGCGGACGGTCAGGTCGAGCCCGTCGAGGGCGTGGGTGGTGCCGAAGGTCTTGCGCAGGTCGTGGATCTCGATCGCGGGGCCGCCGGGGGCCCGCTCGGTGCTGGTGGTCATGGGTTCTTCCTCTGTCGTGGGGGCGTCAGGCAGGGGCGCGCGGCGGTGGGCCGCGTCAGCTCTCCTCGCCCCGAGGCGGGTCGGACACGTACAGGAGGTAGTCGTCGAGCATGCGCCGGTCGGCGAGGAAGCCCTCGGTGTACAGCTCGATCATCGGGAGATAGCTCTCGGTGAAGAACCGCCGCACGTACGCGGTGAGGTCGGCCGGGTCGGCAGGCGGGTCCAGCGTGACCGACAACAGCAGCGCTCCGAGCGCCGAGAGGGTCAGGTAGCGCGCCCGTGCGCGCTCGTCCCGGCTGGGGCGGGCGACACCGGCCTCGACCGCCGCGGCGGTGTACTGCTCGGAGTCGGTCAGCATCTGGTCCACGAACGACCTGGCCACCGTGCCGCCCGCCTGGAGCGAGCGCAGCAGGTAGCCGACGAGCGGGGCGTGCCGCTCGACCGTGGCGAAGGCCTCGAAGAAGCTCTTGCCCTCCGCGGCACGTCCGATGTTCTCGTTCTTGGCGGCCCGGATCAGGGCGAGGACGTGCTGGTCGCACTCGTGCCGCAGCCGCTCCTTGGAGCCGAAGTGGTGGATCACGAGGGCCGGGCTCACGCCTGCGTCCGCGGCGACCGCGCGGACGGGCGCACCGAATCCCTCGGCAGCGAACCGCGCCACCGCGGCATCCCGGATGCGGGCGCGGGTGGTGAGGTCGTCGGGAGCACTGCTTGAACGCACGTTCAGCACACTAAACGCATGTTCAGCACCGAGGCAAGAGGCAGGTCGCCGCCCCCCTCCCGCTCCGACGCCGGGCCACCTACGGTGCGAGGCATGAGCGAGAACCCGATCCCGACCCCGCCCGTCCGACAGCTGCGCCTCGTCGTGGAGGCCGAGGACTTCGACGCCGCCGTCGCGTTCTACCGCGACGTGCTCGGCCTCCCCGAGCAGGCCGCCTTCGAGGGAGAGGGCGACGCGCGCGTCGTGATCCTCCACGCGGGCTCGGCCACCCTGGAGCTCGCCAACCCGGCGCAGGTGCGCATGATCGACCGCGTCGAGGCGGAGGGCCGCCCCAGCGCCCGCCTGCGCGTCGCGTTCGAGGTCGAGGACACTGCGGCCACGACCGACCGCCTGGTGGAGGCCGGCGCCACCCTCACCGCCTCCCCGCGCGAGACGCCGTGGCGCTCGGTCAACTCCCGGCTGGAGGCCCCCGCGGGCCTGCAGGTCACGCTCTTCCAGGAGCTGGAGCCGCTCGAGGAACGGTCCCAGCAGCCGGGCTTCACGTCCGGGGAGGCGCAGGGCACCACGAGCGGCTCACCCGAGACCGGCGTGCCCGGCTGACTGCTGCTCGCCGGGCTGCCCGGCGCCCTCGTCCTCCATGTCCCCGAGCACGCCGAGCGCCGACTCGACCTCGCCGCGCCACGCCTCCACACCTTCACGGACGGCCAGCGCGGCGACGACGAGCGCGGCGACCGAGTCGGCCCACACCCAGCCCCACGCAGCGTTGGCCACGAGGCCGACCAGCACGGTGCCCGAGAGGTAGACGCACAGCAGCAGCTGCTTGGCGTCCGCCTGGACGCTCCGCGAGCCCAGCTCGCGCCCGGTGCGCAGCTCGACCCAGGCGAGCACCGGCATCACCAGCAGGCTCAGTGCCGCGACGGCGATGCCGAGCATGCTGCGCTCCGGCTCGGCGACGCCCGCGAGCGCACGGACGGCGTCGACGGTGACGTACGCGGCCAGGGCGAAGAACGAGATCGCCACGGCCCGCACGGTGGCCCGCTCCCACCGCTCCGGGTCCCGGCGGGTGAACTGCCACGCCACCGCAGCGGCCGAGGCCACCTCGATCAGGGAGTCGAGCCCGAGGCCGACGAGAGCGGCCGACGACGCCTGGACCCCGGCCGCGAGCGCGACGCCGGCCTCGACGAGGTTGTAGCCGATGGTGGCTGCGACGATCAGCCGGACCCGGCGGTGGAGCACCGCGCGGCGCTCGGGGGCCAGCCCTCCCGACGGCGCCGGCCCGTTCACGAGCACCTGCAGTCCGGCCCGCAGCAGCCGGGGTCGACGGTCACGACGAGGCGCAGCAGGCCTCCGAGGGCCGGGGCGAGGTGCGGGTCGGCGAGGCGGTACCAGGTGCGGCGGCCGTCCGGGACGGACTCGACGAGACCACAGCCGCGCAGGCACGCCAGGTGGTTGGACATGGTCTGGCGGGAGACGCCGAGCGCGTCGGCGAGGTCGGACGGGTAGGCGGGCGCCTCGCGGAGCGCGAGCAGGATCCGCGTGCGCGTCTCGTCGGAGAGCGCGAACCCGAGGCGTGCGAGCGCTGCCGTGTGCGTCAGCGTCACGGTGGAGGTCTCGGTCATGGACGCGACAGTACATCGTTCTCTGTATTCAGGGAATCCTGTACCGAGACGGCGGCCCTCTCATCGAGATATGTCAATATGTAGCCCCGACCGTCGAGAGGACCCTCATGCCTTCCGCCCTGTTCGTCTGCGTCCACAACGCCGGCCGGTCTCAGATGGCGGCCGGCTTCCTCCGGCACCTCTCCGGCGGCGCCGTCGAGGTGCGCTCCGCCGGCTCCGTGCCCGCCGACCGCATCAACCCCGTCGCCGTGGAGGCGATGGCCGAGCGGGGCATCGACATCGCGGCGGAGCAGCCGAAGGTGCTGACCACCGAGGCCGTCCAAGCGTCCGACGTCGTCATCACCATGGGCTGCGGCGACGCTTGCCCGATCTTTCCCGGGAAGCGGTACGAGGACTGGGCCCTGGAGGACCCGGCCGGGCAGGGCATCGAGGCCGTGCGCCCGATCCGCGACGAGATCGAGCGGCGCGTGCGCACGCTCCTGGCGGAGCTCGGGGTCGAACCCGTCGCCTGATCGTCACGGCCCGGGCGTCGCGGGCGGCAGCCCGCCCGCGACGCCCGGGCGGCAGCGTCAGCGCGACGGCTTCGTGGCGCGGACGATCGCGCCGTGCACGCCCTCGGCCACCTCGTGCGTGAACGTGACCTCGGCATCGACGAACCCGGCCCCCGCCAGCCCGTCGAGATACTCCTGCCGGGACAGCGCACCGGCCACGCAGCCCACGGACGCGCCCCGCTCCGCGCGCTGCCGAGGCGTCACGCCGTCCGCGGCGACGACGTCGGAGATCCCGACCCGCCCGCCCGGGGCGAGCACCCGGAAGGCCTCGCGCAGCACGGCGCGCTTGTCCGTGGACAGGTTGAGGACGCAGTTGGAGATGACGACGTCGACGCTCGCGTCCGGCAGCGGCAGGTCCTCGATGACGCCCTTGCGGAACTCGACGTTGGTGGCGCCGGCCCGCGCGGCGTTGGCCCGGGCGAGCTCGAGCATCTCGTCCGTCATGTCGACGCCGTAGGCGAAGCCCGTGGGCCCCACCCGCCGAGCCGAGAGCAGCACGTCGATGCCGCCTCCCGACCCGAGGTCGAGCACCCGCTCGCCCTCGCGCAGCTCGGCGACGGCGGTGGGGTTGCCGCAGCCGAGAGAGGCGAGCACCGCCGCCTCGGGCAGGTCACCGGTCTGCGTGAGGTCGTACAGCCCTGCGCCGAAGACCGCCGGTGCTGCGCCACCCTCGGCGCACGAGCCCCCGCAGCAGCCCTCCGTCCCGGGCTCGGCGCTCCGGCCGGCCTGGACCTCACGTGCCGCCTGCGCATACCGCTCGCGCACCTGCTCCTGGATCGCCTCGTCCGTAGTCATGACCCTCTCCTCGCATCGAAGTTTGTCGATGCGTCAGACCCTGCGGCACATATCGACATCTGTCAATACGTGTGCGACGATCGTGCCGTGACGACGCCCCTGCCCCTCGCCCCCACCCCGGCCGACGCCGCAGGCTGCTGCAGCCCCGCCGGCCCCGGCCTGGACGCCGACACCGCCACCGGCGTCGCCCGGACCTTCAAGGCGCTCGCGGACCCCAACCGCGTGCGGCTCCTGTCGATCGTCGCTCGCGCCGAAGGTGGCGAAGCCTGCATCTGCGACCTCACCGACCCCGTCGGGCTCTCCCAGCCCACCGTGTCGCACCACATGAGGCTGCTCGCCGAGGCCGGGCTCGTGACACGCGAGCAGCGGGGCCGCTGGGCGTACTTCGCCGTCGCCCCCCAGGCGCGGCAGCTCGTCGAGTCCTCCGTCGCGGCCGTGCTCCCGGCCTGACGCACCGCCCAGGACGACCCGGCAGCGGGTCGGCCCCCGCCGTTCACCTTCGTCGGGCAGGCTCGGCCCGTGGACCACCTCGCCCGCCGCCTGACCACCGCCGACGCCGTCGTCATCGGCCTCGGCTCCATGATCGGGGCCGGCGTCTTCGCCGCCTTCGGCCCGGCCGCGGCCGCAGTGCTGCCCGCCGGCACCGCCTGGGCCCTGCTCGGCGCCCTCGCCCTCGCCGCCGTCGTCGCCTGGTGCAACGCCACCAGCTCCGCCCAGCTCGCAGCCCAGTACCCCACCTCGGGCGGCACGTACGTGTACGGCCGCGAGCGCCTCGGCCCCTGGTGGGGGTACGTGGCCGGCTGGGGGTTCGTGGTGGGCAAGACGGCGAGCTGCGCGGCGATGGCGCTGACGTTCGCCGCCTACGCGGTGCCCGCGGGCACGCCGACCTGGGTGGAGCGGGGGGTGGCGGCAGCCGCCGTCGTCGCGCTGGCCGCGGTGAACTACCGGGGCGTGACCCGCACCGCCCGGCTGACCCGGTGGATCGTGGCGTTCGTGCTCGCGGCCCTGGTGGTCACGCTGGTCGTGCTGTGGACGAGCGGAGCGGCGTCGTGGGGCACGGCGGTGCGCGGCACCGGCGTGCCGACGGCCGGGCTCACAGCAGAGCTCACAGCGGGGCTCACGGTGGGCGGGATCGGACCCGACGGCGTCCCCACGGGCGCTGCGGGCCCCGCGCTGCTCGGGATCCTGCAGGCGGCGGGCCTGCTGTTCTTCGCCTTCGCCGGGTACGCACGCGTCGCCACCCTGGGCGAGGAGGTCCGTGACCCCGCGCGCTCGATCCCCCGCGCCATCGTGGGGGCGCTCGGCGGCACCGTGATCCTGTACGTGGCCGTGGCGCTCACCCTGCTGGCCGTGCTGGGCCTGGCGGGCACCGCGGGCACGACGGCGCCGCTGGCCACCGCCGTCGAGCAGGTCCCGGAAGCCTCCCGGTGGGCCGGGCCGCTGGTGCGGGCCGGGGCCGCCGTCGCCTCGTTCGGGGCGCTGCTGGCGCTGATCGCAGGCGTCGGGCGCGCCTCGCTCGCCATGGCCCGCGAGGGCGACCTGCCCCGGTGGCTCGCCGCCGTCCACCCCCGGTTCCGGGTGCCGCACCGCGCCGAGGTGGCGCTCGCCGCCGTCGTCGTGCTGCTGGTGCTCACCGTGGACCTGCGCGGGGCGATCGGGTTCAGCTCGTTCGGCGTGCTCGTCTACTACCTGGTGGCCAACCTCGCGGCGTGGACCCAGACGGGCGGCGACCGCCGGTTCCCGCGCTGGGCCCAGGCGCTGGGCGCCGCAGGGTGCGTGGTCCTGTGCGCCACGCTGCCGGCCGGGTCGGTGCTCGCCGGGCTCGCCGTCCTCGCCGTCGGCGTGCTCGTGCGCATCGGTCGCAGGGCGCCAGGCGGCCCTGCGAACGGCCCTGCCGGTCCCTAACGTCGAAGGACCGGGCACCCTGCCCGGCACCCTCGACCACGGGAGGAACCGTGAGGACCACCGAGATGATGCAGGCCCACCCCGGGCCGGTCGACCACCAGGACCTGCTGGCCGCCGCCGTCGACGCCGCCGTCGCGTGCGCGCAGGCGTGCACCGCCTGCGCCGACGCCTGCCTGGCGGAGGACATGGTGGCCGACCTGCGCCGCTGCGTCCGCAACGACCTGGACTGCGCCGACGTGTGCGACACCACCGCCCGGGTGCTGTCCCGCCAGACCGGCGACGACGGCGGGGTGCGCCGTGCCGTGCTCGAGGCGTGCATCACCGCGTGCCGCGCCTGCGGGGACGAGTGCGAGAGCCACGCGAGCATGCACGAGCACTGCCGGGTCTGCGCCGAGGCGTGCCGGGCGTGCGAGCAGGCGTGCCGAGACCTCCTGGGCGCGCTGGGCTGACCGGCCGGCAGGTCAGGAGGCGCCGCGCTTCGGCGTCGCGCTCAGGCGTCGCGCTCAGGCGCGGCGGGCGTCGTAGGCGGCCCGGGAGGCGAGCACCTCGTCCATGTTCGCCCGGGCCCACGCCTTGACCGCCCGGACCACCTGGTACAGCGAGAGCCCCAGGGCGGTCAGCTCGTAGGAGACCGTGACCGGCACGGTCGGTGTCACCGTGCGGGTCAGGAGCCCGTCGCGCTCCAGGGAGCGGAGCGTCTGGGTGAGCATCTTGGGGCTGACCCCGGCCAGCCGCCGGGCGAGGTCGGAGTAGCGCAGCGGCCGCGGCTCGCCGTCGCACCCCTCGTCGCTGCCCAGGGCCGCCAGGACGAGCGACACCCACTTGTCGGAGATCCTGTCGAACAGCTCACGGCTGGGGCACGCCGCCAGGGACGCGTCGTACTCCACCTTCGCCTGCGCCCTGCGCTGGGCCGCCGTCATCGTGACCACGCCATCACCGCCATCACCTTTCGTCCGGGTGACCTACGCACCTGGAAGTGCGTCCTTCCTCGGAAGGACCTGCCTCCAGAGACTGGTGCGAGAGCCGCGGGAGACCGCGGCGCCCCGCACCCCTACGAGAGGTATCAAGATGAGCGCACGCCCCACCCTTCCCGGCGGCACCTGGGACCTGGCCGGCCTGACCGTGACCCGCTTCGGCTACGGCGCCATGCAGCTGGCCGGGCCTGGCGTCATGGGGCCGCCGGCCGACCGTGACGGCGCCCTCGCCGTCCTGCGCGAGGTCGCCGAGCTCGGGATCACCCACCTCGACACCAGCGGGGCCTACGGCCCCCGCGTCACCAACCAGCTCGTCCGGGAGGCGCTGCACCCGTACCCCGACACCCTGCACGTCGCGACCAAGGTGGGCGCCGTCCGGGACGAGCACGGCGGCTGGCCGCCCGCCCGACGCCCGGACGACCTGCGCCGTGCCGTCGACGAGAACCTGGAGACGCTCGGCCTCGACGTGCTCGACCTGGTGTACCTGCGGCTCGGGGACGCCTCAGGGCCCCGGCCCGGCTCGGTGACCGAGGCGTTCGAGACGCTCGCCCGCCTCCAGGAGGAGGGACTGGTCCGCCACCTGGGGATCAGCAACGCGACGGCGGAGCAGGTGGCGCAGGCGCGCCGGATCGCTCCTGTCGCCGCCGTCCAGAACATGTACAACCTCGCCCACCGCGAGGACGACGACCTGATCGACACCCTCGCCGAGGAGGGCGTCGCCTACGTGCCCTACTTCCCGCTCGGGGGCTTCACCCCGCTCCAGTCCGCAGCGCTCTCCGAGGTCGCCGCGCGGCGCTCCGCGACACCGGTCGCGGTGGCTCTCGCGTGGTTGCTGCGCCGCTCGCCCAACATCCTGCTGATCCCCGGCACCTCGTCGGTGGCGCACCTGCGAGAGAACGTCACCGGCGCGGGGCTCGCGCTCTCCGACGACGACGTCGCCGCGCTCGACCGGATCGGGCGCCGCGGCGAGCCGGCCCGCACGGGCCGCTAGGAGGGACCGCGACGAGGGACCGCGCACCGGCGTCCTGCCGGCGGGCCACCGGGGCGGTGCCGCCTCAGCCGCCGAGGGTGCCCGAGAGCCGCTCCAGCCGGTGCGCGGTGTCCTCGTTCGCGCCGACGATCCGCACCGCCTTGCCGCGCGACTCGTACTTGGCGCGCACCGCGTCCAGGGCGGCCACGGCGGAGGCGTCCCACACGTGGGCCCGGCTCAGGTCGATGACCACCTCGTGCGGGTCGCCGCGGTAGTCGAACTGGTGGACGAGGTCGTCCGAGGAGGCGAAGAACAGCTCGCCCTCGACGGCGTAGACCCGCTCGCCGTCGGCGTCGCCCGCGTCCAGGCGGGTCACCGTGGTGAGGTGCGCGACCCGGCGGGTGAACATCACCGCGGCGACGACGACGCCGGCCAGCACGCCGTAGGCCAGGTTGTCCGTGGCGACGGTGACGACGACGGTGGTGAGCATGACGGCCGTCTCGGACCGCGGCATGCGTCGCAGCGTGGACGGGCGCACGGAGCGCCAGTCGAACGTCATGACGGCCACCATGATCATCACGGCCACGAGCGCCGCCATGGGGATGATCGCGACGACGTCACCCAGCCCCACCACCAGCACCAGCACGAACACGCCCGCCATGAAGGTCGAGACGCGCGAGCGGGCACCGGCCGTCTTCACGTTGATGACCGTCTGGCCGATCATGGCGCACACACCCATGCCGCCGAACAGGCCCGCGAGCACGTTCGCGCCGCCCAGGCCCCACGCCTCGCGGGTCTTGTCCGAGCGGGTGTCGGTGACGTCGTCCACCAGCTTGGCGGTCAGCAGCGACTCGAGCAGACCCACGAGCGCCATGCCGGCCACGTAGGGCGCCACGATCCGCAGCGTCTCGAACGTCCAGGGGACGTCCGGCACCAGGAGGGCGGGCAGGGACTGCGGCAGGTCTCCCTCGTCCCCCACCGCGGGTACGTCGACGCGCAGCACCACCGTGGCGGCGGTCAGCAGCGCGATCGCCACCAGCGGCGCCGGCAGCGCCCGCGTCAGGCGCGGGAACAGCACCACGACGGCGATGCCCACCGCCACCAGCGGGTACACCTGCCAGGGCACGTCCACCAGGTGCCTGGTCTGGGACCAGAAGATGAGGACGGCCAGGCCGTTGACGAACCCCACCATCACCGAACGGGGGACGAACCGCATGAGCCGGGCGACCCCCAGCAGGCCCATCGCCACCTGGAGCAGACCGCTGAGCACGACGGCGACGATCAGGTAGTCCGCCCCGTGCTCGCGCACGAGCGGCACCGCCACGAGCGCCACCGAGCCCGCCGCGGCGGTGATCATCGCGGGCCGCCCGCCCAGGAACGCGATCGCGACCGCCCCCACGAACGAGGAGAACAGGCCCAGGCGCGGGTCCACGCCCGCCACGATGGAGAACGCCGTCGCCTCCGGGATGAGAGCGAACGCCGTCACGAGGCCGGCGAGCACCTCGACGCGCAGCAGGCGGGGCGATCGCAGCACGGCGCGCACCGAGTGGGTGCGGTCGGCCTCCGGGACGCCGGGGGCCGGCGTCGGCCGGAGCGGGACGGGCTGAGCGGGATCGGGCACGGGACATTGTGCGCCCCCGGCAACCGCTCGCGCCGCCAGGTGGCACCCGCACGGCCCCTCGCGTGAGCCGACCCTGTGCCGGAGGGAGCGGGATCACTCGCCCTCCGGGGCTCCCTTCAGCAGGCGATCGGCGACGTCGTCGGCGACCTGCGCCATGGCCCGCGCGATCTCCACGCTGCGCCCCAGGTACCGGGTCGGGTCGAGCAGCTCGCGCACCTCGGCCACGCTGAACGCGCTCATCACCACCGGGTCCTGGCTCAGCAGCTCCACGAACGGCGTGTCCGTCACCGCGGCCTTCTGCGCCACCTCGAACACGATCTCGTGCGCCTGCTGGCGGCCGATCTTCTCCCCCAGGGAGAGCATCAGGGACTCCGAGCCGATCATCCCGGCCGAGAGCCGCAGGTTGGCGCGCATCCGCTCCCCGTCGAGCTCCAGACCCCCCAGCACGACGTCGAGCCGGGCGAGCATGTCCCCCGCGAGCACCGTGGCCGACGCCGAGATGTCCTCCAGCAGCGCCGTCATCGCCCCGTTGGCCTCCTGGTCGTGCAGCATCGACTCCAGGGCCGGCGCGGCCAGCGCCCGCAGCTCGGCCGACATCGTCATCATGTCGAGCGCGAGCTGCGGGTTGCGCTTGTGCGGCATGGTCGAGGAGCCCACCGTGCCCTCCGGGATCGGCTCGAACGCCTCACCGAACTCCGGCTGCATGAGGGCGTAGACGTCCTTGCCGATCTTGCCGATGGTGCCGGCCACCTGCGCCAGCACCAGCACGTACTCGACCATGCCGTCGTTGATGGCCCGCGACGGCACCCGCATGGGCTTGAGCCCCAGCCGCTGCGCCACCCCCGCCTCGATGTCGCGGCCCGCCGCCCCGAACGACGCGAACGTGCCCACCGCGCCACCCATGAGCACGCAGAACAGCCGGTCCTCCAGCCGTTCCAGGCGGTCGGCGTGGGCCACCAGCTCGTCGATCCACACCGCCACCTTGAACCCGAACGTGATCGGCACGGCGTGCTGGGAGTGCGTGCGCCCGGCCAGCGGCAGCTCCGCCGAGCGGCGGGCCTGGCGGGCACCGGCACGCAGCGCCCGGCCCAGCAGCTCCTTGATCTTGGTGTGGGCGTCACGCAGCACCAGCACGTCCGCGGTCTGCGTGATGTTCTGCGTGGTGGCGCCCCAGTGCACCCAGCCGCCGTGCTGGCTGCCCACCACGCGCGCGAACTCCTCGATCAGCGGCACCAGCGGGTGGCTCGCCTCGCTCGTCGCAGCCAGCACCCGCTTGATGTCGAGCTTCTCGATCCGGGCCGTCAGCGCGATCGCCTTCGCTGCCTCCTTGGGCACCATCCCCGCGTCAGCCTCCGCGAGCGCCAGCGCCGCCTCGACGTCGAGCCGGGCCTGCCAGCGGTTCTCCCGCGTGAACAGGCGTGCGATCCCGGGGTCGGGCACACGGCCCTCGGTGAACCGGCCGAACGGGGCGACGATCATGCGGTGGGCACCTCCTGGAGAGCGTGGTCCCGTCCGATCATCCCTCACCCGTGGCGAGCGCCCCAGCGCACCGGGCCGGTCGGGGGCACTCTCACCCGGCCCTCTTGCCGGCTCCGGCCATCTGCCTGACGGTCGGGCGACGGCCTCGACTCAGGCCCCCTCAGGGTCCTGGCGCCTAGACTGCGACGCTCAGCCTCTCTCCAGCAGCCGTTCTCGGCAGATCGACGACGAGCCCACCCATGCCAGAAGAGTCCCGCAGCCAGGAACCCGTCAGCAGCTATGTGGAAGCACTGCGCGAGGGGGTGCCGTTCCGTGACGCGAACGGCGTGATCCAGTACCCGACGTTCCGCAGCCGGCCACGACCTACCTTCACCCTCGACCGGTTTCACCGGGTCTTGCTGACCGGGAGCGTGGTGGCCTCACTCGGCTACACGCTCTGGACGGTGGTCCGCATCCCCTCGATGCCCGACCAGCTGCCGATGCACTTCGCGGCCGACGGCTCGGTCACCCGGTACGGCTCGCCGTGGGAGATGCTGATCCCGGCTTCCGTCATGCTGGCGACCGTCATCGGGTGCGCGATCCTGACCCGCTATCCCCGGATCTACAACTACGGCTTCGCCACGCTCACCGAAGCCAACACCCAGGCGCACTACGAGAACGGCGTCCGGATGATGGTCTGGACGGTGCTCGGCACGGCGGCGATGCACATCGTCGCCCTCGGAGGGATCGTCGGGGACTGGCCGGTGACACCGGCTGTCTGGATCGCCCTGGCCGCGATGATGGGCGCGCTGGCCTTCTTCATCGTGCGGATGTCGAGGCTCTGACCGGTCCCGACGGCCGTCGAGGCCCGCTCAGCGGCCGCGAGCGCCGTCGTCGGCCCCGTCCCCCGGCCCGTCTCCAGCCCCGGCCCCGCCGCGGCGGGCGGCGTCGCGCAGCTCGCGGCCACGCTCGATGTCCTCCTCCAGCTTCGCCTCGCGCTTCTCGCTGGCCTTGGTGTCGCGCGGCGGGAGCTGGATCTGCTCCTCGGCGGCGATGCCTCCCTGGAGCTGACGGCCGCGCTCCATCTCGGCGTCGAGCTCTGCCCCGAACAGGAGGGCGAGGTTGGTGATCCACAGCCACAGCAGGAACACGATGATGCCGGCGAGCGACCCGTAGGTGGCGCTGTAGTTGGAGAACGTGGTCACGTAGATCCCGAAGCCGACGGACGCGACGATCCACACCAGGATGGCGACGACGGCGCCGAGGCTGAGCCACCGGAACTTCGGCTGCCGCACGTTCGGGGTCAGGTGGTACAGCATCGCGACCAGCAGGATCACGAGCAGCAGCACCACGGGCCACTTGGCGATGTTCCACACGGTCACGGCGGTCGAGCCCAGCCCGACGACGTCGCCCACGGCGTGCGCGAGCGGTCCCGTCATCACCAGCGCCACCACCACGACCGCCGCGATCAGCAGCGTCGCCACCGTGATGAGCAGCAGCACCGGCCGCAGCTTCCAGACGGGGCGGCCCTCGTCGATCTCGTACACCCGGTTCATGGCCCGCCCGAACGCGCCCACATACCCGGAAGCGGACCACACGGCCAGCAGCACACCGAAGAGGAGGGCGAGCCCGGCCCGGCCACCACCGCTGGCGGCGTTGTCCACCAGGGTCTCGATCATGCTGCGCGCGTCGTCGGGCAGCACGTCGCCCAGGGAGTCCATGACCTGGGTGACCATCTGCTGGGCGTTGCCCACCAGGCCCAGCACCGAGACCAGGGCCAGCAGCGCCGGGGCCAGCGCCAGCACTGCGTAGTACGTCAGCGCGGCGGCCTGGTCGGTGCACTGGTCGCGCGAGAACTCACGAGCCGTGGTGCGCAGCACGTACTTCCAGGACGGCTTGCGCAGCTCGGCGGGCGAGTCGGGCTTGCGGGCGTCGTCAGGGGCCGGGGCGTGCGCGCGCTCCGCGGCGCTTCCGGTGTCGGTCACGGGTCGTGTCTCCTCGGTGCGATGTGCTCGTGCTGGCGTGTCCGGGCGCGGCGCGGCGGTCGCGGAGGGTCGCTGCCCTCCGCGACCGCCGTCGGCGTCAGGCGCCGCTCGACCGCACGTCGCGGGCGGCGTGCTGGCCGTGGTCGGCGACGTCCTGCGCCGCCTCCTGCCCGTGCCCCGCGACGTCCTGCGCCGCCTCACGGCCGTGACCGACGACGTCCTGCGCGGCCTCACGGCCGTGCTCGGCCACCTCGCGCCCCGCCTCGGTGGCGTGCTCGCGCAGCTCCTGCACGCTCTCCTGCGCGGGACCGCGCAGGTCGTCCGCCACCGCGCGGGCCGCCTCCTTGGCCTCGTCGACCAGCGGGGCCGCGGCGTCCTTCACCCGCTGGGCCGCCTCGGCCTCCTTCTGGGAGGCGGGGATCATCGACGAGGCGATCAGGCCGATCCCGAACGCGACGAGCCCGGCCGCGAGCGGGTTGCCCTGCGTCTGCTCCCGCACCGTGTCCGGGGCGTGCGAGACGGCGTCACGGGCGCGGTCGGCCACGTCGTGCGCGCGGTCGCCGACGTTCTCGGCGGCGTCCTGCGCTCGTGCTCCGACGTCGGACGCCATGCCCCGGGCACGGTCGGCGGCGTCGTGCGCGGTGCCGCTCGCCCCGTGGGCGGTGGACTGCGCGCTGCCCATGACACGGTCGCGGAGCCGCGACATGCCGCCCTTGACCTTGTCGGTCTGCCGGCGTGCCACCGAGCCAGGACGCACGCGGTCCCCGAGGGTGTCGACGTCGCGGCTGAGCTCGTACCGGGTGCGCTCGATGTCGGCGCGGATCTGGTCCGGGTCGCTGCTCATCGGTTCTTCTCCTCGTTTCCTTGCAGTGCCTGCGGGATCTTCTTGAGGGAGTCGGTGGTCTCCGGCATCCCCGGGGTGGACCTGAGCTCCTTGCGGCCGCGTGAGGCGAGCACCGCCGCCACCACGCCCCACAGGACTGCCACCACGAGGGCCGACCAGCCGAGCCCGATGAGCGTGCCGAGCGCCCACCACAGGGCGATCGACCCGAACAGCACGGTCAGGTGGCCGGCGTACCCGGCGCCGCCGAGCATCCCGGCGCCCTTCCCGGCCTTCTTGGCCGACACCGTGGCCTCGGCCTTGGCCAGCTCGATCTCCTGGCGGATCAGGGTGGAGAGGTCACGGCTCACCTCCGCGAACAGCTCGCCGAGGCTCAGCCCTTCGGGGTCGCCGTGCTTGCCCGCCGCGGGGGCGTCGTACGACGCTCCGCCCGACGGCGCACCGGTCCCTCCGTGGGGCACGCGAGCCCCGCCGCCGCCTGCGACGGCGACGTCGGGCAGGTCGCTGTCCGGGTCACGGGCCGGCTGGCCGCTCCAGGAGGCCGCCGCGGCGGCCTGTGCGGCCGGGTCGGCGCCCGTCATGCCCGGGGAGCCCGGCGTCCCGGGCGGCATCCCGGGTGCGGTGGCCGGCCGGGGTCCGTCAGGTCCCAGGGACATAGCTGCTGCCCCCTCCCGTGCTGCCCGACGACGGCCGCGTCACGCCCGCGGTCGGCGATCCCGTCGACGTCGAGCCGAGGTCGTCCGCCCCGGCCGAGCCCAGCGGGCTGTCCGACGCCGCGCCGTAGGCGCCCGACGTGGTCCCGGGGGCGGTGGCCGGCGTCTGGGCGGGTGCCGGGGCGGGCCGGCCGGAGACGTTGTTGTCCACGTCCGTGGTGCCCGACAGGCCCTGGCGGGAAGACCCGCCGGACGACGAGGCGCCCGAGGACCCCGACGACGAGCCGTCCTTGGCCCCGCGCAGCAGGCGGCCGGCGAGCAGACCCGCCCCCGCCGCGATCGCCAGGAACGCTCCAGGCCGGCGCCGCGCGAAGTCCTCGACCTCGCGGACGACGTCACCCGGCTCGCGCTGCTCGAACCAGTCGGCGAGCTGCGCCACCGTGCGCGACCCCTGCCGCACCAGGTCCGTGGCGTACCCCGGGTCCTGCGCGGCGTCGCTCATCTGGTCCAGCTCGTCACCGATGCTGCGCAGGCTGCCCGCGAGGCGCTGCTGCTGGGTGGACGCCTGCTCGCTCACCTCCGCACGCGCCTGCCCGAACAGGTCGCGCGCCCGGTCCTTCGCCTCGTGCGCCACCTCGCCGGCACGCTCCCGGGCCTCGTGGGCGAGGTCCTTGCCGGCCTCGCCTGCGTGGGCCGCCACCTGCGACGCCTGCTCCTTCGCGTCCTGCGCCACCTCCTTGCCCGCCTCACCGGCGTGCGAGGCGACCTGCGACGCCTGCTCCTTGGCCTCGTGCGCCGTGCCCGAGCCGCCGGAACCGCCCGAGCCCGAGCCCGAGCCGTAGCCCTGGCTGCCGGGCGTGCTGCCGTAGCCGCCGGACGCCGACGGCGTGGTCTCCGGCGTCGTGGGGGTGCCGGGCGCCGTGTGGGCGCCGGGTCCCGACGATGCCGTGCGTGGGAGATCGGACTCGCTCATCTGCTGCCTCCGTGTCCAGGCCCGCGTGATGCGGGCGACGGGCCGCAGGGACGGCGGGTGCGACGAAGCAGACGTCGCCCCTGCGGTCGGCCGCTTCGTGACCTGGTTCGACCATCACCCTCTCCTCGCCCGCTCACAATCGGGAGGGTGAAGGGCGGCGCGGGACGATCCCCCGGTGGCGCCGGCAGCCCCCTCCCCGTTGTGGGCGGGAGACTCGCCGCAATCCTGACCGGATTGCGGCGAGTCTCCCGCCCACAACGTTCAGGGGGTGGCTCTGAGCAGCGCGGAACGCACACGGGCCACCAGCGGCCCAGGGTCGCGCACGACGTCGTTCGCGACCGCGACCACCACCGTCCAGCCCAGCTCCTCCAGACGGCGCCTGGCGCGCACGTCCTCGCGCCACTGCTCCCGGTCGGTGCGGTGCTGGTCGCCGTCGTACTCCACGGCCACGCGCTCCCGCCGGTACAGCATGTCCACCCGCTTGACGTAGCGGCCGGCGTCGTCCCTGACGACCTCGTTGACCACAGGGCACGGCAGACCGCCGGCCACGAGCGCCAGGCGAGCGCGGGTCTCGGTCGAGGAGTCCGTGCCGGGACGCAGCCGGGGGAGCTGCTCGCGCACCTGCACGATCCCCTTCACCTTGCGGGTGCGCTCCGCGAGCGCCGTCATCTCCGCGACCGTTGTCAGCGCCCGTCCGCGCCGCAGAAACCCGTCACCGAGCACGACGACGTCGTCGGGCACCCGCAGACCGCAGGCCACGTCCACGAACGTCTGGGCCGGTGAGGTGACCAGCAGCCCGTGGACCTCGACGGTCTCGAGGGAGCGCTGGCGGGTGCGGTGGGAGACGACGCCGGGACGCTCGGGCCTGGCCTGCGCCCGTCGTGCCACCACGTGGATGCGGGCGTCGTCTGCGATCCGCCAGGGGACCTCGACGCCGAGGAGGCGGAGAGCGGTGGTGCGGGCGAAGACGACGTCGTCGGGCAGGACGGTGGCGAGCGCACGGCAGGCGTCGAGCACGGAGGCCGGGGGCGCCGTCGTCCGGACGCCGTGGAACGGGGCGCCGAGGTCGGGGTGCCGCAGCGCCCGGCGCGGTACGCCGGCACGGACGGCGTCGGCGACCGCGAAGGGACGGTCCCGCGGCAGGTGCGGGTGGACGGGGTGGTGGTGTCTGCCCATGCCGGGGACGGTGCCGGAGCCTGCCGTCGCCGGGCCGGCGTCGAGACGCGATCTGTGGACAGCCCTACGCACGGAGCCGTCCGTGGACGAGCACGAGACCGCGCCCCGTCCCCGTTGTGGGCGGGAGACTCGCCGCAATCCGGTCGGGATTGCGGCGAGTCTCCCGCCCACAACGGCGAGGGGGGGTCAGGCGGGGGCGCGGCGGCTGCTGATCACCCCGGTGTCGAACCCGGCCAGGTGCAGCCCGCCGTGGAACCGGGCGTGCTCGATCTTCACGCAGCGGTCCATGACCACCTTCAGCCCGGCGGCCTCCGCGACCCCGGCAGCCTCCTCGTTCCACGAGCCGAGCTGCAGCCACAGCGTCTTGGCCCCGACGTCGACGGCCTCCTGGGCCACGCCCGGCAGGTCGTCGTGCCGGCGGAACACGTCGACCAGGTCGGGCACCACGGGCAGGTCCGCGAGGGACTTGTACACCGGCCGCCCGAGGATGGTGGTGGCGCGCGGGTTGACGAAGTACACGTCGTACGGCGAGCTGGACAGCAGGTAGGTGGCGACGAAGTAGCTGGCCCGCGAGGGGTTGTCGCTCGCGCCCACGATGGCGATGCTCTTGGTGGACCGCAGGATCGCGAGGCGCTCGGGCGCGCTGGGCCCCTGCCACGTGCGGGCCGTCGTCGTGCCGCTCATCGGACCTCTCCCGTCGCCTTGGTCAGGGCCTGGTCCAGGTCCCACAGGATGTCCTCCACGTCCTCCAGGCCCACGGAGATGCGCACCAGGTCGGCGGGCACGCCCGCGGCGGCGAGCTGCTCGGGGGCGAGCTGCTGGTGCGTGGTCGACGCCGGGTGGATCACCAGGGTGCGGGCGTCACCCACGTTGGCCAGGTGGGAGGCGAGCTGGAGCGCCTCGATGAAGGCGCGGCCGGCGTCGCGCGCGGCGTCGGGCCCCTCCGCCCCGGCACCCGGCCTCACCCCGAACGCGAACACCGAGCCCGGCCCCAGCGGCAGGTACTTCTGTGCCCGCTCGTGGTGCGGGTGCGAGGGCAGGCCGGCCCAGGAGACGTAGGCGACGCGCGGGTCCGCCTCGAGCCACTCGGCGACCGCACGGGCGTTGGCGAGGTGCGCGTCCAGGCGCTGCGGCAGCGTCTCGACACCCTGGAGCAGCGTGAACGCCGACTGCGGGGACAGGGCCGGGCCGATGTCCCGCAGCTGCTCGGAGCGCAGCTTGGTGAGGAACCCGTACTCGCCGAAGTTGCCCCACCAGCTCACGCCGCCGTAGGACGCCACGGGCTCGGTCATCTGCGGGAACTTCCCGTTGCCCCAGTCGAACCGGCCGGCCTCGACGACGACGCCGCCGAGGGTGGTGCCGTGCCCGCCGAGGAACTTGGTGACCGAGTGGATGACGATGTCGGCGCCGTGCTCGATGGGCCGCACCAGGTAGGGGGTGGCGAGGGTGGCGTCGACGACGAGCGGGATGCCCGCCTCGTGCGCGACGGCGGCCAGCCCTTCGAGGTCCGCGATCTCGCCCGACGGGTTGGCGACGACCTCGGTGTACAGCACCTTGGTCTCGGGCCGGATCGCGGCGGCGAAGTCGGCCGGGTCGGTGCCGGGCACGAACGTGGTCTCGACGCCGAAGCGCCGGAGCGTGACGTCGAGCTGGGTGACGGTGCCGCCGTAGAGCTGCGCGGAGGCCACCACGTGGTCCCCGGCGCCCACCAGCGCGGCGAAGGTGACGAACTCGGCGCTCATGCCCGACGCCGTCGCGACCGCCCCGATGCCGCCCTCGAGGGAGGCGAGGCGCTCCTCCAGCGCCGCCACGGTGGGGTTGCCGATGCGGCTGTAGATGTTGCCGTACTTCTGCAGCGCGAACAGGTTGGCGGCGTCGTCCGTGCCGTCGAACACGAACGACGTCGTCTGGTAGATCGGCACGGCGCGGGCGCCGGTGGTGGCGTCGGGGATGCCGCCGGCGTGCAGGGCACGCGTGCGGAAGCCGAAGCGGTGGTCGCTCATGCGGTCCTTCTCTCGGGGTGGTGCTGCGGGGTCTGGGCGCGGTGCTGCGCGACGGCGTCGCGCACGGCGTCCACGGCCCACGGGTTCTGCAGCGAGGTGGTGTCGCCGAGCTCGTGGCCGTCCCAGAGCTGGGCGAGCAGTCGGCGCAGGATCTTGCCGCTGCGGGTCTTGGGCAGCTCGGGCACGACGACGACGTGCCGCGGCTTGGCGACGGGCCCGATGGCGGTGGCGACGGCGGCCCGCAGCGCGTCGGCGTCCGGAGCACCGGCGCCCGACGGCGTCACGAACGCCGCCACCGCCTGCCCCGTCACCGGGTCCTGCACGCCCGCCACGCCGGCCTCGCCCACGGCCGGGTGCGCCACGAGGGCCGACTCGATCTCGATGGTGCTCAGCCGGTGGCCGGACACGTTGACGACGTCGTCGAGCCGCCCGAGCACCCACAGGTACCCGTCGTCGTCGAGCGTGGCGCCGTCGCCGGCCACGTAGTAGCCGCCGTGCTCGCCCTTGCCGGCGAACGCCCGCCAGTAGGAGTCGCGGTAGCGCTCCGGGTCGCCCCACACCGTGCGGGCCATGCCCGGCCAGGGCCGCCGCACCACGAGCGTGCCCGCACGGCCGGGGCCCACGGGCCGGCCGTCGTCGTCCACCACCGCGGTGTCGATGCCGGGCAGCGCCACCGTGGCCGAGCCCGGCTTGAGCACCGTGACGCCCGGCAGCGGCACCACCATCGCGGCGCCCGTCTCCGACTGCCACCACGTGTCCACCACGGGCGTCTCGTCCCGGCCGAACGTGCGGCGGAACCACACCCACGCCTCGGGGTTGATCGCCTCCCCCACGGTGCCGAGCAGGCGCACCGACGACAGGTCGTAGGCCGTGCCGTCGTCTCGGGCGGGCAGCGCGTCCCCGAACCACGTCATGAACGTGCGGATCAGGGTGGGCGCCGTGTAGTACACCGTGACGCCGTAGCGCTCGATGATCTCCAGGTGGCGCTCGCGGTGCGGGGCGTCGGGCGTGCCCTCGTAGATCACCTGCGTGAGCCCGTTGGAGAGCGGCCCGTAGATCTCGTAGGTGTGGGCGGTGACCCAGGCGAGGTCGGCGGTGCACCAGTGGACGTCGTCGGGCTTGGCGTCGAACACCGCCCAGTGGGACCAGCTCGCGTGCGTGAGGTAGCCGCCGGAGGTGTGGACGAGCCCCTTGGGCCTGCCGGTGGTTCCGGAGGTGTAGATGACGAACAGCGGGTGCTCGGCGTCGAAGAACTCCGGCTCGTGCGTCTCGGGCTGGGGGTCGACGACGTCGTGCCACCACACGTCGCGCCCCTCGGTCCACGGCACGTCGGTGCCCAGGGCGTCGCCGGTGCGGCGCAGCACGAGCACGTGCTCCACGTGGTCGAGGCCGGCTGCCGCGGCGTCGGCGGCCGACTTGACCTCGACGGCCTTGCCGCGCCGGAACTGGCCGTCGCTGGTGACGAGCAGCTTCGCGCCCGTGTCCTGGAGCCGGAACCGCACGGCCTCGGCGGAGAACCCGCCGAAGACGAGGCTGTGGACGGCGCCGACGCGCGCGCAGGCGAGCGCGACCACGACGGTCTCCACGAGCACGGGCAGGTAGACCACCACGCGGTCGCCGGGGCCGATGCCGAGCTCCGTGAGGGCGTGGGCGGCCTGTGCCACCCGGCGCTGGAGGTCGGCGTACGTGACCGCCTGGCGATCACCGGGCTCGCCCTCGAAGTAGAGGGCCACCTTGCCGCCACGGCCGGCCGCGACGTGCCGGTCCACGCAGTTGACGGCCACGTTGAGCCGGCCACCGTCGAACCAGGTGGCGCGGGGGACCGTCAGGTCCCCGGTGGCGTCGTCGTGCACCGGAGGGGACCACGTGTGCGCGGTGTGCCACGGGGTGTGCCAGTCGAGGCGGCGCGCCGCCTCCTCCCAGAACGCCACAGGGTCGGCGGCGGCAGAGGCGTAGACGTCGGGGCCCACGTTGGCCTGCGCGGCGAAGGCGCCCGGCGGCGGGTAGACGCGCGACTCGACCAGGCGCGCCTCCGCGACCAGCTGGGGTGCGGCGCTCATGCCCACCTCCGCAGCAGCCTCTTCTCCACGAGGCCCACCACCGCGTTCGTCACGGTGCCGAGCAGCGCCAGCAGCACGATCGCCAGGAGGATGCGATCCACCCGACCGTTCTGCTGCGAGTCCGTCAGCAGGTAGCCCAGGCCCATCGACGACGCGATGAGCTCGGCCGCGACGAGGAACAGCCACGCCTGGGCCAGCGCCAGCCGCAGGCCGGAGACGAGCGACGGCAGCACCGCCGGGAGCTGCACGGTGCGGAACAGGGACCACCCGTGGAACCCGAAGGACCGCCCGGCCTCCACGAGCTGCGGGTCCACGTGCCGCAGCGCCGCCGAGACGGTGGTGTACACGGGGAAGAACGCACCGATCGCGATGAGCGTCAGCTTGGACTCCTCGCCGATCCTGAGCCACAGGATCAGCAGCGGCACCCACGCCAGGGACGGCACCGCGCGGATCGCCGCGAGGGTGGGGCCCAGCAGCACGTCCCCCAGGCGGGAGAGCCCGACGACGGCACCCACCGCCAGGCCCGCGAGCGCACCGATGGCGAAGCCGATCAGCACGCGCTGGGTCGAGATGGCCACGTGGGTGCCGAGCTGGCCGCGCTGCACGAGGTCGACGGCGGCGTCCCACACCGCCAGCGGCCCGGGAAGCTGGTAAGGCGGCACCAGCCCGGAGGCCGTGACCGCCTGCCAGGCGGCGAGCAGCACCACCGGCACCACCAGCCCGAGGGTGACCACCGCGCCGCGGCGGGAGAGCAGGCCGGGGCGGGCGCCGGCCGCCGTCGGGCCGGCCGCGACGTCGGCGGCACTCACCTGGCCGCCACGGCCGGGACCGACGTGCGTGACCTCGCGCGGCGGGTCGACCAGGTCGCTGCGGACGTCGGGGACGGGCGCCGACATCAGGACACCGCCTCCTGCGCGAACCGGGTCTCGAACAGGGACCCGAGGGCGGCGTCCACGGCCTCCTGCGAGGCGACGTCGCCGTTCTCCACGAAGATCGGGCCCACCACCTCGAGCACCTGGCGCTGGGCGTCGCCCGGCACGGGGTCGATGTCCAGGTGGGTGCGCTCCTCGATCACGGTGGTGGCGACCTCCGGCGCGATGCCCGCGACCTCGGCCAGCAGGGCGGACACCTGCTCCGGGTTCTCGATCGCCCAGGCGCGCGCCTCCTCGTAGGCGTCGACCACGACCTGCGCGACGTCGGGGTGGTTCTCCACGAAGTCCTCCGTCGCGTTGAGGAAGCCGTAGGTGTTGAAGTCGACGTTGCGGTAGAGCAGCTCGGCGCCGGACTCGTGCTCAGCGGCGGCCAGGATCGGGTCCAGCCCGGACCAGGCATCCACGGAGCCGTTGTCGAGCGCGGCCCGGCCGTCGGCGTGCTGGAGGTTCTGCACCTCGACGGAGGCGGGGTCCACGCCGGCCTCCTCGAGCGCCTGGAGGAGGAAGAAGTACGGGTCGGTGCCCTTGGTGGCGGCCACGGACCGGCCGGCCAGGTCGGCGACCGACGTGATGCCCGAGTCGGGGCTCACGGCGATGGCGGCCCACTCGGGCTGGCTGTACACGTCGATCGTCTTGATGGGCGAGCCGTTGGCGCGGGCGAGCAGCGCGGCCGACCCGGCGGTGGAGCCGACGTCGAGCGCCCCGGAGCGCAGCGCCTCGTTGGCCTTGTTGGAGCCGGCGGACTGCAGCCAGGTGACCTCGACGGAGTCGCCGAGCCGCTCCTCGATGAGCCCCTGGTCCCGCACCACGAGGCTGAGCGGGTTGTAGGTGGCGAAGTCGATGGTGAGCTCGGTGGTGCTCCACTCGGAGCCCTCGGCGGCACCGGCCGCTGCCGGCCCGCTCTCCCCCGCGACGCAGCCGGCCGACGCCAGCATGGTCGCGGCGGCGAGGCCGACGGCGGTGGCGAGGCGTGCGGTGCGGTTGCGCATGGGGGTTCCTTCGGTGCGTGCGGGGTACGGGTGCGTGCGGGGTACGGGTGCGTGCGGGGTACGGGGCCGTGGGCCGGTGGGGCCGGTCAGCCGTGGTGGGTGTCGACGCCGAGCCCTTCGAGGAGCTCGGCCCGCAGCTCGGCGAGCTGGCGGTCGGCGCGGTCGCGGGGGCGGGCGCCGGGCACGTCGACGACGCGGGCGAGGCTCCCGGCGTCAGAGCCTGCGGGGCCGGGCGCTGGTCCTGGTACGGCGGAGGGGGTGGCGAGCGAGCGCAGCAGCAGCACGCGGTCCGCGAGGTACAGCGCCTCCTCGACGTCGTGCGTCACCAGCAGCACGGTGGTGGGCTGCGCGGCGTGGATCTCCAGCAGGAGGTCCTGCATCCGCAGGCGGGTCAGGGCGTCGAGGGCACCGAACGGCTCGTCGAGCAGCAGCACGCCGGGGTTGCGGGCCAGGGCTCGGGCGAGCGACGCGCGCTGGGCCATGCCGCCGGAGACCTGGCGGGGCCGCAGGTCGGCGGACGCCTCCAGGCCCACCAGGCGCAGCAGCTCGGCCACGCGCTCGTCGCGCTCCTGGCGGGCCTGGCGGCGGGTGCCCACGCCTGCCCCTGCGCGGGGCAGCCCGAGGGCGACGTTCTGGGCGAGCGTGCGCCACGGCAGCAGCCGGGGCTCCTGGAAGGCGACGGCGGTGCGCGGGTCGGTGGCGACGACGGGCGTCCCGTCCAGCAGGATGCGGCCCGACGTCGGGGTGTCGAGGCCGCTGACCTGGCGCAGGAGCGTGGACTTGCCGCAGCCGGAGGGGCCCACGATCGCGACGATCTCCCCGGCGCGCAGGGTGATGTCGAGGCCACGCAGCACCTGCCGCGGACCGGTGGGGGTGGCGAAGGTCCGCTCGACGGCCTCGACGGTGACGGCGTGGGCGGTGCCGGGGGCGGACCGGGCGGCGGTGCCAGGAGCCTCGGTGGAGAGCGGGCTGAGCGTGCTGGTCATGGTGACGTCCTGGGGTCTCGGTCGTGCACGACCACCGGGGGTTCCGGGCGGCCGCGGGGGCGGCGGCGCCGGAGGTCGCGGCCCACGCGGGGCCGTCGCGTCACCTGCCGGCGCGGGGCTGCATTCGACAGCAGGGCAGGGCACGGCCGACGGCGGGGCGCGGGGCGGGCTGGGTGCTGCGCACGGCGTTCCTCCTCGGTCGTCGACACCTGGGCATCTCATTATTTGAGAACGTCCCAACCTTCGGACTGCACGCTAGGCAGCGCGGCCAGAGACCCACAACCGGCGTCTCACGATGCGGTCCCACCATGTGACCGAATCGTGGACGAAGGTTCTTCACCCGCCCACCACCTGGGCGCACACCACGTCCGCCACCCCCCGCGCGCCACACTGTGCCGACCGAAGGAGAGACCGTGTCCGACCCGTACCGCCCCACCCCGTCGCAGCCCGACCGCCCCGAGCCGTACAGCACCGGGCCGCACAGCACCGGGCCGTACAGCCCTGCGACCCCGCCGCAGGGCGCCACCGACCCGTCCGGCAGCACCCAGCAGGCTCCCGGCGCCTCACCGCACGCCACCTCCCCCGGCGCCGCGACCCCCTACGCCGCGTCGCAGACGAGCCCCTACGACTCCCCGCCCGGCGGCTTCTACGGCACCCTGCAGAGCCAGGGCACCGACGGCGTCTCGATCGCCGCGCTCGTCACCGGCGTCCTCGGCCTCGGCGTGGTCCCCGTGGTGCTCGGCATCGTGGGCCTCAACCGGGTCAGGAACACCGGCCGCCAGGGCAAGGGCCTGGCGGTCGCCGGCATCGTGCTCGGCGGGATCAGCATCGTGGTGGGCGCGTTCCTCGTCGTCCTCATGCTCCTGGGCCTGGGGGCCGCAGGTGGGTGGGCGCTGCTGGAGGACGACGGGTTCGAGCAGGGCCAGACGTACGGCGACAACGCGACGCTCGACGCCCTGTGGGACGGCTGCGCCGCCGGGGACATGGCGGCCTGCGACGACCTCTACGAGTCGTCCGAGATCGGCAGCGAGTACGAGCAGTTCGGCGAGACGTGCGGCGGCCGGCAGGAGCCCGCGTGGAGCTGCAGCTGACGACGCCCTGAGCCAGCCGGCCGGGCCGGGCGCGCGGCAGGATCCGCCGGGCAGCAGCATCAGGCCGACGATCCGACGTCTGCGCTGGTCAGGGCCTGCCGCGTCCGTCACACTGGGCGCACGCACCGTCCGAGGAGGCACCGTGACCGACCCCCGCACGCCCAGCCCGCAGCCGGCCACGGTGGAGGCGCCCGCCCCGCACGCGGCGAGCCCCCACACCCCCGGCGCCGCCCTGCCGCCCGCGCAGGGCACCGACGGGTTCTCGATCGCCGCGCTCGTCACCGGCGTCGTCGGGCTCGGCGTGGTGCCGATCGTCCTGGGCGTCGTGGGCCTCAACCGCACACGGAAGACCGGCCGCGCGGGCAAGGGCCTGGCGATCGCCGGCATCGCGCTCGGGGCTGTCGCCGTCCTGGTGTGGGGTCTGCTGATCGGCGTCGCCGTCCGCACGCTGTCGGACGTGCAGGACGGGCAGGCGTACGGCGACAACGCCGTGCTCGACGTCCTGTGGGACGGCTGCGCCGGCGGCGACGACGGCAGCTGCGAGGACCTCTTCGCGAAGTCGCTCCCCGGCACGGAGTACCAGGAGTTCGGCGCCACCTGCGGCGGCCGTTCGGAGTCCATGACCTGCGCCGGGTGACCGGCGCGCGGCGCCCGTAGCGCTCAGCGCAGCACCAGGGCGGGGTGCCGCCGGTCGTCCATCCGGACGACGACGTCGGCCCGCCGCTCCGGCGCCACCTCACGCCGGTACCGGTCGTAGGCAGCGAGCTGCCACGCGTCGTCCAAGGGGGTTCCCCGCGTCTCGGCGGGCGGCCGCAGCGCCAGGTGCACCGCGAGGTCCACGTCCAGGCCCCGCCCCATCGCCAGCGTGCCGTCCAGCACGACGGCGGTGCCGGGCGGGGCCTCGACGTAGGGCGCCCGCGTGGAGCGGTCCGTCACCGGGTCGCGCAGCGTCGGCAGGTAGCGGCCCCGCTCCACCACGGACGTCAGCACCTCGCGGTTCAGCCCGCCGACGTCGATCCACCCGTCCAGGAGCGAGTCCGCGTCCCGGCGCCCGTGCTCCAGCCGGAGCGAGGCCGGGCGCAGGAAGTCGCGCACCCGCACCCGTGCGACGGGACGGCCGGCGGCGCGCAGCGGCTCGACCAGCGCGTCGGCAAGCACCTCGGGCTGCGCGGCGGGGTGCCCGTCCACCAGGACGCGCACCGCCGTCGTGCGCTCGCGGGCCGCGACCAGGCCGACGACGTGCTCCACCACGGCCTCGAACGTCACCGGCTGCACGCGCACCCGGTCATGCTGTCACGCGCGCCAGGCTCCGGCCCCCGACGGCGCCCCCAGGCAGCGAGCGCGGCCGCTCCGTGCCAACGTCTGGGGCCATGACCAGCAGCTCCACCGAACCCGGCGCGGCACCCACGGGTGACGAGACCCGGCTCTCCCGGTCCGTCAGCGGCCGGCTCCTGTACCTGTTCATCCTGGGTGACGTGCTCGGCGCCGGCGTCTACGCCCTCGTCGGCGCCATGGCGGGCGAGGTGGGCGGCGCCGTCTGGCTCCCCCTGCTGGTGGCGCTCGGCCTGGCGCTGCTCACCGCCGGGTCGTACGCCGAGCTCGTCACCAAGTACCCCCGCGCCGGCGGTGCCGCCGTGTTCGCCCAGCGAGCCTTCCGGCAGCCGGCGCTCTCGTTCCTGGTGGGCTTCTCGATGCTGGCGGCCGGTGTCACCAGCGCGGCAGGCCTGTCCCTGGCGTTCGCGGGCGACTACTTCGGCGCGTTCGTCGACGCCCCGCAGCGGCTCGTGGCGCTGCTGTTCCTGGTGGCGGTCGCCGCCCTCAACGCGCGCGGCATCCGCGAGTCGCTCGGGGCCAACGTCGTCATGACGATCGTGGAGGTAAGCGGCCTGGTGCTCGTCGTCGTGCTGGCGGCGGTGGTGCTCGGCCGCGGCCAGGGCGACGTCGGCCGGGTCACGCAGTTCACGGAAGGAACCACCCCGGCCCTCGCCGTGCTGGGTGCCGCCGTGCTCGCGTACTACTCGTTCGTCGGGTTCGAGACGTCCGCCAACGTGGCCGAGGAGGTCCGCGACGTGCGGCGCGTCTACCCGCGCGCGCTGTTCGGGGCCCTGATCACCGCCGGCGTCGTCTACGTGCTGGTCAGCGTGGCCGCCGTCGCCGTCGTCGACCCGCAGACCCTGGCGGGCTCGAGCGGCCCGCTGCTGGAGGTCGTGGCCGCGGCAGGCATCGTGCCCGAACGGCTCTTCTCGCTCGTGGCACTCGTCGCGGTGGCCAACGGCGCCCTCCTGACGATGATCATGGCCAGCCGGCTCGCCTACGGCATGGCCGAGCAGCACCTCCTGCCCCGCGTGCTGGGCCGGGTGCTGCCGGGCCGCCGCACCCCGTGGGTGGCGATCGTGACCACCACGCTCGTCGCCATGGCGCTCGTCTTCACCGGCGATCTCGCCGCCCTGGCCGAGACGGTGGTGCTGCTCCTGCTGCTGGTGTTCCTCAGCACCAACGTGGCCGTGCTGGTGCTGCGCCGGGAGACCGTGGAGCGACCCCACTTCCGGGTGGCGACCGTGGTGCCCGTGCTGGGTGTGGCCAGCTGCGTGCTGCTCCTGACCCAGCAGGACGGCGCCACGTGGCTGCGCGCCGGGGCGCTGCTCGCCCTGGGGGCGGTGCTGTACGCGGTGATGCGGCTGACGCGCCGGGGCCGAGCCACGGCCTGACGCCGTCAGCGCGCCGCCGCGTGCTCCACGCAGCGCGTGGCGCCGGGCCGCACCTCGAGCCGCGCCTCGGGGATCGCCCGCCCGCACACCTCGCACCGCCCGTAGGTGCCGTCCGCGACGCGGGCGAGCGCGGCGAGCAGCACGTCGCGCTCGGCGGCGGCCCCGGCGGCGAGCGCGGAGGCCTGCTGCCGCTCCCAGGCGAGGGTGGACCCCTCGGGGTCGTGCTCGTCGTCGGTGTTGGCGTCCTTGCCGGAGTCGGCGATCTCGGCGGCGAGCGCACGCTGGGCGGCCACGAGCTGCTCGACCTCGGTGAGGCGGGCACGCAGGCGTTCCTCGGCGCGGTGCAGGTCGACGTCGCGCATCCGCTCATCCTGCCTCGAAGGGCCTGTGGCCGCCGACCGCAGGGGTTGGCCGCGGGATGGTGCCCGTCCCCTGGTGCTCGGGTGTGACGTGCGCCGCGGCATCGGCCTGATCGATGAGATTCAATTGCGGAGTCGATGAGTCGTAGGTCAGAGTTCTGCCCCTGGCGCTCGTCGCACCCGCGAGGCGCCCCGGCAACCGCCGGCCCGGTGCCCGCACCGACCCCGTCACGACCCGCAGGAGAACCACCATGCGCCGCAGCCGCGCCCTCGCCGCCCTCGCCACCACCGCCCTCGCCGCGACGCTGGCCGCGTGCGGCTCCGGCTCCGGCTCCGGCAGCGACGCCTCCGCCGACGGCGACGACCTGGGGCTCGTGAACGCCGGCACCCTCACCGTCGCCACCGAGGGCACCTACCGCCCCTTCAGCTACCACGAGGGCGGCGCCGGCGACCTCGTCGGCTACGACGTCGACGTGGCGCGCGCCGTCGCCGAGAAGCTGGACCTGGAGATCCGCTTCCAGGAGACGCAGTGGGACGCCATCTTCGCGGGCCTCGACGCCGGTCGGTTCGACACCATCGCCAACCAGGTGTCGATCACGCCCGAGCGTGAGGAGAAGTACGTCTTCTCCACCCCGTACACCGTCTCGCGCGGCGTCGTCGTGGTGAACGAGGGCGACACGTCGATCTCCAGCTTCGACGACCTCGCCGGCAAGACGACCGCGCAGTCCCTCACCAGCAACTGGTACCAGCTCGCCACGGACTCGGGCGCCAACGTGGAGCCCGTCGAGGGCTGGGCGCAGGCCGTGTCGCTGCTGCAGCAGGGCCGCGTGGACGCCACCATCAACGACTCGCTGACGTACCTCGACTACGTCAAGGAGAACGGCGAGTCGGGTCTGGCGGTGGCCGCGGAGACCGAGGACACCTCGCGCTCGGCGTTCGTGTTCACGCAGCAGCGCGAGGCGCTGGCCGAGGCCATCGACGGCGCTCTCGCCGAGCTGGCCGCCGACGGCACGCTGGCCGAGCTGTCGGAGAAGTACTTCGGCCAGGACGTCTCGCAGTGACGCCGGGCGGGGCGGGCGCGGCCCAGGCCGCGCCCGCCTCCCCCACGCCGTGCCGCGCGACCGACGTCGGGGCGTGGTGAGGTGGCGGACGTGAACTGGGAGCTGTTCGCCTCGTCGTTCTGGCCGATCGTGCTGGGCGGCCTCAAGGGCACCATCCCGCTCGCGCTCGTGTCGTTCGCGATCGGCCTGGTGCTGGCGCTGGGCGTCGCGCTGCTGCGCCTGTCGAAGAACCCGCTGCTGGCGTGGCTGGGCCGCGCGTACGTGTCCGTCATCCGCGGCACCCCGCTGCTGGTGCAGCTGTTCGTCATCTTCTACGGCCTGCCCTCGCTGGGCGTGACCATCGACCCGTGGCCGAGCGCCGTGGTGGCGTTCTCCCTCAACGTGGGCGGCTATGCGGCCGAGGTGATCCGGGCGGCGATCCTGTCGGTGCCGCAGGGGCAGTGGGAGGCCGCGTACACCGTGGGCATGTCCCGTACCCGGGCGCTGCGCCGCATCGTGCTGCCGCAGGCCGCGCGGGTCTCCGTGCCGCCGTTGTCGAACACGTTCATCTCGCTGGTCAAGGACACGTCGCTCGCGTCGCTCATCCTCGTGGCAGAGGCGTTCCGGCAGGCGCAGGTCATCGCGTCGGCCACGTTCGACTACATGCTGCTGTACCTCGAGGCCGCACTCGTCTACTGGCTGTTCTGCACGGTGCTGTCCTTCGCCCAGACCCGCCTCGAGAGGAGGCTGGAGCGGTATGTCTGACACGCTCCTCACCGCCCGCGGCATCCGCAAGGCGTTCGGTGACCACGAGGTGCTGCGCGGCGTCGACCTCGACGTGCGACGCGGGCAGGTGGTCGCGCTCATCGGGCCGTCCGGCTCGGGCAAGACGACGATGCTGCGCTCGCTCAACGGCCTGGAGACGCCGTCGGCCGGCACGCTGGAGGTGTCCGGCGGCCCCGCCCTCGACTTCTCCCGCCCGGTGACGCAGCGCGAGCGCCACGCGCTGCGCGACCGCTCGGCGATGGTGTTCCAGCAGCACAACCTGTTCCCGCACATGACGGTGCTGCAGAACGTCATGGAGGGGCCCGTGCAGGTGCGGCGGGTGCCGCGCGCGCAGGCCCAGCAACGGGCGCTCGAGCTCCTCGACCGCGTCGGGCTGGCCGACAAGCGCGACGCCTACCCGCGCCAGCTCTCCGGCGGCCAGCAGCAGCGCGTCGGCATCGTGCGGGCCCTGGCCCTGAGCCCTGACCTGCTGCTGTTCGACGAGCCGACCTCCGCCCTCGACCCGGAGCTGGTGGGCGAGGTGCTCACCGTGATGAAGGAGCTGGCCGAGGAGGGCTGGACCATGGTGGTGGTCACCCACGAGCTGTCCTTCGCCCGCGCGGTGGCCGACGAGGTGCTGTTCCTCGACGGCGGGGTGGTGCTGGAGCGCGGTGCGCCCGCGCAGATCTTCTCCGCCCCCCGCGAGGAGCGCACCCGGCAGTTCCTGCACCGGCTGCTCAACCCCCTGGACTGATCCGGAGGCGCCGCTGTCGCGTGCGGCGCCCCGCGCCGGCCCGGCCGCGCAGGCGGCCCACCAGCGGCTCGACCGGCCCATCGCGTCGTCGCCGCCGACACGTCTCACCTTGCGGGCGGTGTGACCCCGGTTACTGTCGGTGCCCAGCCGTTGCTCACCGCCGAGGCCGGGGTTGACATGACTGCAGACCCGACAGCAGCACAGCCGCACGAGCTCTCCCGCCGTTCCCTGCTCAAGACGTTGCCGATCGTGGGCGGCGCGGCAGCGCTGGCGGCATGCACCCCCACGGACACGGGCAGGCGAGCCCCGCAGGACGTCTCGGCGCCCGAGCGCTCCCCCGGCCTGCCCCACGAGACCCCCGCCCCGGGCCGGTACCGCTTCCTCACCGAGGAGGAGGCCCGCACCCTGGAGGCGGCGGTGGCCCGTATCGCGCCGGGCGACGAGGCCGACCCGGGCGCCGTGCAGATGGGCGTGGCCACCTACATCGACGGCAAGCTCGCGGACCACGAGGCGTTCGCCGAGCCCACCTACCACCGGGGTCCGTTCGCCGAGGGCTACGACACCGACCCCGGCGAGGTGCCGGCGGACGCCGTGCCCGTCGCCACCGACCAGCTCTACCGGTACGGCCACCAGGACCGCCTGACCCCGCAGGAGACGTACCGCCGCGGCCTGGCCGCCCTGGACCGCTACGCCCAGACCCGCTTCGGCACCCTGTTCGCCGACCTTCCCACCGACCGGCAGGACGAGATCCTCGTGGTGCTGGACGACCACCTGTCGCGCAGCGAGCAGGCGGAGGAGACCTCCGTCGGCGCGTCCGGGGACTCGGGCGGCGCGGTCGAGGAGGCCGGCGGCCAGCAGATCGTCACTCCCCCGGACGTGCTGGACCAGGCGGAGGACGTGTTCGGCGACGTCCACCCCGGCAACTTCTTCGCGACGCTGCGCACCGACACCATCGAGGGCATGTTCGCCGACCCGCTGTACGGCGGGAACGTCGGCATGGCCGGGTGGGCGCTGGTGGGCTGGCCGGCGGCGCAGCGCTCGTACTCCCCGGCGGAGATGCTGCACGGCACCCGCAAGACGCCGCAGCCGATGCACGACCTGCCGGCCATGAACCCCGACCGGCCGGGCGGCGGGCGCCCCGCGATCGAGCAGCACCAGCACGGGGTGACGAGACCGTGAGCGCGCGCCGGCACGAGCCCGTCGAGATCGTCACCATCGGGGGCGGCATGACCGCCTCCGTGCTGGCCTCGCAGATCCTGCCCGACACCTCGGTGCGGATGGTCTCGCTGGAGCAGGGGCCGGCGCAGTGGACCTACCCCGACTTCGCGCACAACCACGACTCGCTGCGGTACAACAACCGGTTCGCGATGATGCAGGACCTCTCGCGCACGTCGTGGACGTGGCGCCCGAACGCGGACGCCCCCACCCTGCCGTTCCGGCAGTACGGCTCGTTCCACCCGGGGCAGGGGCTGGGCGGGTCGATGGTGCACTGGACGGCCCTGACGTGGCGATTCCTGCCGGACCACTTCCGGTTCCGCAGCGTCAACGTGGAGCGGTACGGCGCCGACCGCATCCCGGAGGAGATGGACGCCCGGGACTGGCCGGTGACGTACGAGGAGCTGGAGCCGTACTACGACAAGGTCGAGTACGACATCGGCGTCTCGGGCCTGGCGGGCAACCTGGGCGGGCGGATCGTCGAGGGCGGCAACCCGTTCGAGGGCCCGCGCCGGAGGCCGTACCCGAACCCGCCGCTGGCCCCGATGGCGTTCGGGGAGCTGTTCACCGAGGCGTCCCGCGACCTGGGACTGCACCCGTTCCCCACCCCGGCGGGCATCCTGTCGCGCGGGTGGACCGACCCCTACGGCAACACCCGTGCGGGCTGCCTGTACTGCGGGTTCTGCACCCGGTACGGCTGCGAGGTGGGCGCCAAGGCGAGCCCGCTGACCACGTGGCTGCCCCCGGCGCTGGCCACCGGCCGCTACGAGGTGCGCACACGGTGCCGGGCGCTGGAGATCGAGACGGCCGACGACGGGCGGGCCACCGGCGTGCGGTACGTGGACGCCCGCGGCACCGAGCACTTCCAGCCGGCGGAGATCGTGGTGTGCGCGGCGTTCACCCTGGAGAACGTGCGGATGCTGCTGCTCTCGCGCGGCGGCGCCCACCCGGACGGCATCGGCAACGACCGCGGCATGGTGGGCCGCAACTACACCTACCAGCTCGACCAGGCGCCGGCGAAGGGCCTGTGGGAGGGGCGGAAGTTCAACTTCTACATGGGCAACGGGTGCACCAACGCCCAGGTGTGGGACTTCAACGCCGACAACTTCGACCACTCCGACGTCGACTTCGTCGGCGGCGCGCGGATCCAGTGCGAGGGCGGGCAGCGCGAGCCGATCAGCTCCTCGGACCAGCTGCTCGACGGCCTCCTGAACGACGGTGCCCGCCAGTGGGGCGCGGCGTGGAAGGCCGAGCTCGGCAGGTCGTGGGACAGCGTGGGGCACCTGGAGATCGAGGGCGAGAGCCCCGCGTACCACGGCAACTTCATGGACCTGGACCCCACGTACAAGGACGAGTGGGGCCTGCCGATGCTGCGCATCACGTTCGACTGGCGGGAGAACGAGCGCAACCTCTACCGGTACGTGGCGGCCCGGTGCGGGGAGATCGTCCAGGCGATGGGCGCGGACCGGACGGACGTGACCGAGGAGCTGGCCCCGTACCGGATCGACGAGTACCAGAGCACCCACCCCAACGGCGGAGCGATCATGGGCTTCTCGCCGGGCGACAGCGTGACGAACAGCTACGGCCAGGTGTGGGACACCCCGAACGTGTTCGTGACGGGCGCCGCGCTGTTCCCGCAGAACCCCGGGGCGAACCCGACGGGCACCGTGGGGGCGCTGGCGATGCGCACGGCCGAGGCGATCCGCGACCGCTACCTCGCCGCCCCCGGGGAGCTGCTGTGAGCCGGCGGGCCGGTGCGGCCGCCGTCGTGCTGGCCGCCTCGGCCCTGACGGGCGCCTGCGCTGACCCGGACGCTCCGCCTCCGGTCCAGGTGGAGATCACGTCGAACGGGTTCGACCCGGTGGCCCTGGACGTGCCGCCGGGCACGGAGGTGCGGTTCGTCAACAAGGACCTTCTGCCGCAGACGGTCACCACGGCGCAGGACGCCGACGGCGAGCCGGTGCTGCCGCCGGGGGCGGAGCCGTTCGACTCCGGCCGCCTCTCCGAGGGCGTCACGTACGCGGTGCGCCTGGAGGTGCCGGGCGAGTACCTCTACGAGTCGCTGACGCAGGGGCACGGCACGCAGATGATCGGCAGCCTGCGCGTGTCCGAGGACGCCGCCCCGGGAGGCACCGCGCCGGCAGGGGTGCCGGGCGGCCCGACGCCGGGCGGCCCGGCCCCGGGCGACTCGACGCCCGGTGGCACGACGCCGGGCGGTGCGACGCCCGGGGCCACCCCCGGGGAGGAGGAGCCGTGAGCGGGGCGCGCGCCGCGGCGAGGACGGCGGTGGGGGCGGCGGTGGGGGCGCTGACGGTGACCTCCCTGGCGGCCTGCTCCGGCGCGGACCGGCCGATGTCGATGTTCTCGCCGTCGGGCGCGGACGCCAGCCGGGTGGACAGCCACTGGCAGATGCTCCTGCTGCTCGGCTCTGTGGTGTGGCTGGTGGTCATGGGCTTCACGCTGGGCGCGGTGCTCCGCCGCCGCCGGGCGCACCGGGAGGACGAGCCGCGGGGGCGCGGGCACGTGGTGGTCGCCGTGGGCGGAGCGCTGGTCCCGGCGCTGATCATCACGTGGGTCATGGCCGACTCGGTGCTCGTCATGCGCGACACGGGCGGGCAGGGCGAGGACGCCGGCACGGTCGTGGAGGTGGCGGGCCACCAGTTCTGGTGGGAGGTGCGCTACCCGGAGGACGGGGTGGTCACGGCCAACGAGATCCACGTGCCCGTGGGCGAGGTGGTGCGCCTGGAGATGACGGCGTCCGACGTCATCCACAGCCTGTGGGTGCCGCAGCTCAGCGGCAAGGTCGACCTCAACCCCGGCCGCACCACCGTCATGACGATCAACGCCCAGGAGCCGGGCACCTACTGGGGGCAGTGCGCCGAGTACTGCGGCCTCCAGCACGCGTGGATGCGGTTCGTCGTCGTCGCGCACGAGCCGGAGGAGTTCGACGGCTGGCTCGAGGCACAGTCCCTGCCGGCGGAGGACCCGGGCGCGGGCGGGGAGCCCGGCGACCCGGCCGACCCTGACGCGGGCGACCAGGACCCGCAGGTGGTGCGGGGCCGCGAGGTGTTCATGTCGTCGTCCTGCGTGTACTGCCACGCGGTGGCCGGGACGGAGGCGACCGGAACCATGGGCCCCGACCTCACCCACTTCGCCAGCCGCCAGACCATCGGGGCCGGCGTCCTCCCCAACGACCGCGAGAGCCTCGCCCGCTGGATCGTGGACCCGCAAGCGGTCAAGCCCGGCAACGCGATGCCGGGCACCGACGTCGCCGGCGAGGAGCTCGAGGCGATGCTCGACTACCTGGAGAGCCTGGAGTGAGGGGCGGCTGGGCCTGATGACGACGACGGAGCAGCACCCGCCCCAGCCCCGCGCGGAGGCGCAGTTCGAGGAGACGTGGCACAACCCGCGCGGGCTGCGGGGGTTCTTCACCTCGGTGCAGCACAAGTCCGTGGGTGCGCGCTACATGGTCACGGCGTTCGTGTTCTTCTTCGTCGGGGGCCTGGAGGCTCTTTTTCTGCGGGTGCAGCTCGCCCAGCCGGAGCAGTCGGTGCTGTCTCCCCAGGCGTACAACGAGCTGTTCACCATGCACGGCACCACGATGATGTTCCTGTTCGCGGTGCCGTTCCTGGAGGGCCTGGCCGCCTACCTGCTGCCCCTGCAGATCGGGGCGCGGGACATGCCGTTCGCGCGGTACAACGTCTTCAACTACTGGTGCTACCTGCTGGCCGGGATCATCCTGTACTCCAGCTTCCTGGTGGACCTGGTGCCCGATGCCGGGTGGTTCGCGTACGTGCCGCTCTCGGGGGCCGAGTTCTCCGACAAGGGCATGGACATCTGGCTGTTCGGCCTGGCGCTGGCCGAGCTCGCAGCGATCGGCGCGGCCCTGGAGATCATCGTCGCGGTGCTGAAGATGCGGGCGCCGGGGATGTCGCTCGACCGGATGCCGATCTTCGCGTGGACGATGCTGTGCGTCGCCCTGCTCATCATCGTGGCGTTCGTGCCGCTCCTGGTGGGTTCCCTGCTGCTGGAGCTGGACCGGAACGTGGGTACGGCCTTCTTCGAGCCTGCCCGGGGCGGCGACCCCCTGCTGTGGCAGCACCTGTTCTGGATCTTCGGCCACCCCGAGGTCTACGTGATGTTCCTGCCCGGGGCGGCGATCATCAGCCAGGTCGTGCCGGTGCACTCCCGCCGCCGCCTGGTGGCCTACCCGTTCGTGGTCGCGGCCGTCGTGGTGACGGCGATCATGAGCCTGGGCCTGTGGGTGCACCACATGTACACCACGGGCCTGCCGCCGGTGACGCTGTCGTTCTTCACGGCGGCGAGCATGTCGATCGCGGTGGCCAGCGGCGTCCAGGTGGTGGCGTGGCTGGTGACGATGTGGGAGGGCCGCCCTCGCCTGACGGTGCCCATGCTGTTCTCGCTGGGCTTCCTGTTCACGTTCGTGGCCGGCGGCATCACGGGCGTCATGGTGGCCTCGGCCCCGTTCGACGCCCAGGTGCACGACTCCTACTTCGTGGTGGCCCACTTCCACTACGTGATCATCGGCGGGATGCTCTTCCCGGTGCTGGCGGGGCTGTTCCACTGGTGGCCCAAGATGACGGGCCGCATGCCCTCCCACCGCCTGGGCGTCATCAGCTTCTGGCTCGCGTTCGCCGGGTTCCACCTCACGTTCTTCCCCATGCACCTGACGGGCATGTGGGGCATGCCGCGCCGCGTGTTCACCTACGACGAGTCGATGGGCATCGGGTTCGTGAACCTGCTGTCCACCGTGGGGGCGTTCGTGTTCGCCGCCGGCATGGTGCTGGCAGCCGCCACCCTGGTGCGGGCCGCCCGCCGGGGCGAGAGGGCACCCGCCGACCCGTGGCAGGCCGACACCCTGGAGTGGGCCACCGCCTCCCCTCCGGGGAGCTCGAACTTCCCGCGGATCCCCGTGGTCTCCAGCCGCACGCCCCTGTGGAACCCGGCTGTCCCGGCGGACGACCCCGAGGCGCACCGCATGGCGGCCGCGTTCGACCACGCCCCGACCGGGGTACGGGCCACACCGTTCACCACGGTGCTGGGCGCCCGCCCGGACACCGCCGCCGTGCAGGCCAGCCCCACCGTGCTGCCGCTGGTCCCCGCGCTCGGGCTCGCGGTCATCGCCGCCGGCATCCTCGTCGAGGTGACGGCCGTGGTGGTCGTGGGGGCGGTGCTGGTGGTCGGGGGCCTCGTGGCGTGGGGCGTGGTCAACGAGCGCGAGCTGGGGCAGGCCGAGGCCCGCGAGCCCATCGGCGGCACCTACCTGGTGGAGGCTCCCGGCCCCCGTTCCCCGGGCTGGTGGGGTGCGGTCGGCGCCGGCACGGTGCTGCTCGTCGGGGCCACCACGCTGGCGTTCTGCATGCTGTACCTGCAGGTGCACGCCCCCGTGTGGCCGCCGGGGCGCACCCTCGACCAGCCGTGGCTCACGGCAGCCACCGGCGTCGCGCTGGCCGCTGCCGTCGCGGCCGCCTGGTGGGGGTCCCGCCAGGGCCGGCACGCCCACGACGCCCCGCCCGTGGCACGGGCGGCTCACCTGGCGTCGGCGGGACTCACCCTGCTGGCCGGGGTCGCGGCCCTGGTGCTCCTCGGCGTGACCTGGGCGGTGGGCGACGTCGACCCCACCGGCCACGCGTACGGCTCCGGCGTGCTCACCATGCTCGCCTCCCTCGCCCTGGCGGTGCTCATGGGGCTGGGGCTCACGGTGGCCGCCGTCATGGCCCGGCTGCGCCACGAGCGCGACGTGCGCGTGCGCCTGATGCTGCAGAACTCCGCGCTCCTGTGGGGCTGCGTGGTGCTGGTGTGGGCCATCACCTGGGTCACCACCGACCTGCTCCCGGCGGTGATCAGCTGATGGACGAGACCCACGGCACCACGCCCGCCGAGCTCGCGACCGGCGGGCGGGTCTCCGCCGAGCACACGGGCCGCAGCACGCCGCGCGGCACCCGCGCGGCCGTCACCGCCGTGATCGTGCCGCCCGTCGCCTGGGTCGCGGCGCTCGGCCTCTCCTACGTGGTGCAGGACTTCACCTGCACGGCCTACGCCAGCAACGGCGCCCCCGCCCCCTCCGCCGGGGTGGGCGCCGTCATCCTCGCCACCGACGCGGTGCTGCTGCTCCTGACCGTGGCGGCCGGCCTGGTCGCCCTGCGCACCGTGCGCCACGCCCGCGCCGACGGCGGCCGGCCGCTGCAGGCGTTCTGCGGCCTGCTCGGCGTCATGCTCGCCGTCGCGTTCGGCGCGGGCATCGTGCTCATCGCCGTGAACCCGCTCGTGCTGGAGGTGTGCCCGTGACCCCGGACCCCCACCGCCCCGCCGGGGCCTCAGGCTCCGCTCCGGTCGGACCGCCGGCCGCCAGCACCCGCTCACACCGGCGGCGCGCGGTGCGCGCCCTCGGCGTCCTCGCCGGGTCGACCGCCGCCGTCGCGCTGGCGCTCGCCCTGACCGCACCGCCCGACGCCGTCCAGGGCCAGGCACAGCGCTGGATGTACCTGCACGTGCCCGCCGCCTGGACGGCCTACCTGTGCTTCGCCGTCGTGCTCGCCACCAGCCTCCCCACGGTCCTCGCCGACGTGCGCCGCCCCCTGCTGGTGGCTCGCGCCGCAGCCGAGACGGGCGTCGTCCTCACCGCCCTCACCCTGCTCACCGGCAGCGTCTGGGGTGCTCTCACCTGGGGCACGTGGTGGGTGTGGGACGCCCGCGTCACCTCCACCGTGGCCATGGGGCTCGTGTACGTCGCCTTCCTCGCCGCGCTCGCCGCCGCCACCGGCCGCCGTGGGCGGCGGACCGCGAGCGCCGTCGGCGTCGGCGGGTTCGCCGTCGTGCCCGTGGTGCACCTGTCCGTGGTGTGGTGGCGCACCCTGCACCAGCCGCCCACCGTGCTGGCGCCGGGCGCCGGGGCGCCCCTCGACCCCGCCATGGCCGCCGCTCTCGTGGTGTCCGTGGCCGCCGCCACCCTGGCGGCGACGCTCGCCGTGACGGTGCGGGTGCGGCGCCTGCGGGGGGCGGGCGGGGTGCCCGACGGCGGGCCGGGCCGCGCCGCGGGCGGTGCGCCCGCCGAGGCACGGGCCGCCACCGCTGCCGCCACGACCGGCAGGGACGCCGGTTCGGCCCTGGGGCGGCCGTGAGCACGGCGCGGCGCCGCACCGTCGCGTGGGGCGTGCTGGCGGCGGCCGTGGCCGGCGTCGTCGCGATCGTGGCGTCCGCGTCGCGCGACGGCCTCACCTACTACGGCACGCCCAGCGAGCTCGTCGACCACAGCGCGGTGCAGCGCGACGTGCGGCTGGGCGGCATGGTGGTGCCCGGCACCGTCGAGCAGGCGGACCGTGCCGCCTCGTTCGTGCTCACCGACGGCGCCACCGACGTCACCGTCCGCTACACCGGCTCCCTGCCGAGCACCGTGCGCGAGGGCGAGGGGGCCGTGGTCGAGGGGACGCTCGCGGGCCGTGAGCTCGAGGCCCGCACCGTGCTGCTGCGCCACTCCAACGAGTACCGGGCCCCGGAGGCCGCACCGTGACCGCAGGCATGGTGGCCGGCACGGTGCTGCTCGCCCTCGCCCTCGGCGCCGCGCTGGTGGCCGCCGCGGCCTGGGCCCTGGCGGCACGCGCCGCCGGCCGCGGTGGCACCGGGCAGGAGACCGGGACCGGGACCCACCCGCCTCCCGGCCGGCGTCGCGGCGCAGGTGCGGGCGCCGCGCGGGCCGGGACCGTGGCGCTGGTGGCCTGCGGCGCGCTCGTGGCCGCCGCCGTGACGCTCCTGCAGGTCGCGCTCGTGCGGCAGGACGTCGCGTGGCCGTACGTCGAGCGGGTGGCCGGGTCCGACATGCCGCTCTACTACCGCGTCACCGCCATGTGGTCGGCGCTGGAAGGGTCGCTGCTGCTGTGGCTGCTCGCGCTCACCGGGGTGGCCCTGCTCGTGCTCGCCCGCTCGCAGGTGCCCGGACGGGGCACGGACGCGGCGGCGCTCGGCGTGCTCGGCGCCCTGGTCGCGGTCTTCGCCGTCGTGACCCTGGTGGGGTCCCCGTTCACGGCCGGCTCCGGTGGCGGGCGGCCCAGCCCCCTGCTGCGCGACCACGTCGCCATGGGGCTGCACCCGCCGCTCCTGTACGCGGGGTTCGCGGCCCTCGCCGTGCCGTACGCGCTCTCGGTGGCGGCGCTCGTGGGCCGGCGCACGAACCGGCCCCCCGCCGCGTCACCACCGGCGCCCGGTCCTCCACGAGCGGGTTCTGGCACGGCGCTGTACGCACAGGTGCGCGCCTGGACGCTCGGCGCATGGTGCGCCCTCACGGCCGGCATCGGGCTCGGCGCGTGGTGGTCGTACGCCGTGCTCGGCTGGGGCGGCTACTGGGCGTGGGACCCCGTGGAGAACGCCTCCCTGCTCCCCTGGCTCGCGGCGACGGCGCTGCTGCACGCCGTCGGGCCCCGCACCCGTGCCGGGCGGTGGCAGGCGTGGACCGTGGCGCTCGCGGGCACCGGGTTCGTGCTGGTGGTGCTGGCACAGCTCGTCACACGCTCCGGCACGGTCGAGTCCGTCCACGCGTTCACCGCCTCGACGCTCGGCCCGCTGCTGGCCGGCGTGCTCGCCGCCGTGCTGCTGCCCTGGCTGGTGCTGCTCCTGCGCCGGCGGCCGACGGCGAGCGCGACCCGGTCCCCTGGCCCGTCCCGCTGGGCCGGCCTGCGCGCCGGCGCCCTGGAAGCGCAGCGTGCGCTGCTCGTCGTCGTGCTCGCGATCGTCGCCGTCGGCACGCTGCTGCCCACCGCGCTGCTCCTGCTCACCGGGGAGCGCGTCTCGGTGGGGCCGCCCTGGTACCAGCGCACCCTGGCACCGTTCGCGCTGCTGCTCCTGGTGCTCATGACGGCGGCACCCTGGCTCGCCCGACGGCGCACCGCTCCCCCCGTGCTCCCCGCCGCGCTCGCCGCGGCGGCCGTGTGCTGCGCCGTCGGGCTGCTGGTGCGTGACCCGTGGCTGGCCGTCGTCGCCGGGCTCGCCGCCGCGGTGGCCGTGGGCGGGCTCCCCGCCGGCCGCGGCCGGAACGACCTGCGCACCTGCGGGTCGTGGCTGGCCCACGTGGGCGTCGCGCTCGCCGCGGTGGCCGTGCTCGCCGGCAGCCACGGGGCCGTGCGCGAGGCCGTGCTCCCGCCCGGCGGCACGGTGGCCGCCCAGGGCACCACCGTGACCCTCGTCGAGATCACCCGGCGCCAGGCGCACGGTCACGAGGTGGCCGAGGCAGAGCTGCTGCTCGGGCGGGACGGCGAGCTGGCGGGCACCGTGCGCCCCCAGCTGCGCTGGTACCCCGACGACGCCGCCATGCTCGCCGGCCCCGCGATCCGCACCGGGCCTGTGGACGACGTCTACGTGACCCTCCTCGACGCCGACCCCGAGGCCGGCACCGCCACCGTGCGCCTCGCCGTCACCCCGCTCACCGGGTGGCTGTGGACGGGCGGGGTGCTCGCCGTCGTCGGGGGCCTGCTCGCCGTGGTGCCGCTGCGCAGGCTCCCCCCGGGGCGACGCCGTCGACGGCCTGCCGAGCAGCGCGGCCGGGAGGGGCGGCCGAGCACCCCCGCCCACCCCGCCAGCGTCACCGCGGGCGCCGGGCGGACGGCGTCGCACGCCCCGTCGCCCTCCCCCGCACACCCCGGACGGCGCCCCCGGACGCCCGCACCCCGGGCCCTCGGCCCCCTGCTCGCCACCACCCTCGCCGGCACGGCGCTCGCCGGGTGCGCAGCCCCGCAGGACGAACCGCGCCCCGCCCCTCCCCTCGCCGGCACCGACCTCGACGGCACGCCCCGGGACGTCGCCGACCTGCGCGGCTCCGTCGTGCTCGTCTCCGCCTGGGCCTCCTGGTGCGCACCCTGCCGCGACGAGATGCCCGTCATCGCGCAGGCCCGCGACGACCTCGGCCCCCACGGCCTGGAGGTGCTCGGCATCAACGTGCGCGACCTGCCCGGCTCCGCCCGCGACTTCGCCGCCGAGACCGGCATGGACTGGCCCAGCGTGGTGGACCTCGAAGGCACGAAGGCGGTGGGCTGGGGCATGCGCGGCCTGCCCGTCACCTACCTCGTCGACCGCGACGGCCGGGTCGTGGACCAGCACCCCGGGCCCGTCACCGAGGAGTGGGTCGAGGCCGTCGTCGAGCCGGAGGTGCACCGGTGAGCGCACCCCGTCTCCCCACGCCGCCTCCCGGGCCTGAAGGTCCCGCGCCCACCAGCACCCCCGGACGGCGGCGCACCGTGCTCGTCGGCCGCCGGCGCACCGTGCTCGCAGCGCTCGTGGTGGCGATGCTGGCCGCGGTCGGCGTGGTGGGCGCGCTGGTGCTGCCCAGCCCCGGTGACGCGCACGCCGACCAGGTGCGCGCCGTGGCGGGGAGCCTGCGCTGCCCGTCCTGCATGGGCGAGGACGTGGCCGACTCGGCGTCGCCGCTCGCGGAGTCGATGCGGCTCGTGGTGGCCGAGCAGCTGGCCGCCGGCCGCACCCCGGGGGAGGTGCGCGAGTGGTTCGCCCGGGCGTACGGCGACGAGGTGCTGCTCGACCCACCACGGCGGGGGCTCGGCTGGCTGCTGTGGGCGGCGCCGCTGGCGGTGGTCGCCCTGGCGGTCCCCCTGCTCTGGCGGCGGCCGGGGCGGCGGGCGGCACCGGCCGCCGCGCTGGCAGGGGTGGCCGTGCTCGCCGGCTGGTGGCTCGTCACGGACGTGCGCGGCTCCGTCGGCCCTGCGGGCGGCACCGCGGCGGCAGCCTCGGCCGAGGCGGGCAGCGGCGCCGCGGCCGCGTCGGACGGTGCGGGGCCCGGCGAGCTCGGAGCACTCACCGTGCTCCAGGCCGCCGTCCAGGAGCAGCCGGGCCGCACCGAGCTGCGCGAGGCGCTGGCCTCTCGCCTGGAGGAGGCCGGACGCACGGCCGAGGCGGCCGAGCAGCGCGCCGCCGTCGTCCGCCTGCGCCCCCTCGACGCCGACGCCCGCTACCGCTACGCCGCCGCCCTGGTGCGCGACGGCTCCGCGGACCAGGCGACCGAGGTGCTCGAGCAGACCCTCGAGGTCCGCACCCGGCACGCCCCCACCCTCGCCCTGCTCGGCACCCTGCTGCGCGACACCGACCCAGGGCGGTCCGCCGAGCTCATGGGGCAGTACGCGCAGGTGCGGGAGGAGGGCTCGTGAACCGCCGCCGCACCGCCGTCGCCCTGCTCGTGCTCGCCCTCACGGCCGGCGCCGGCTGCGCCCCGTCACCGCAGACGACGCCGCACCCCGCCTCCGGCGCGGCGCACGCCGACGGGCCGCACCCCCACGGATCGCACCGCGGGTCGACCGGCACCCCTGCCGGTGAGCCCGCCAGCGCCCTCCGCGTCGGGCTCACGGAGTGGAGCATCGAGACCGGTGGTGCCGTCGCGGCAGCAGGCGACGTCACCGTCGTCGTCACCAACACGGGCGCCACCGGCCACGACGTCGTGGTGCGCGGCCGGCTCGGCGACTGGGGCACCCCCGTGCTCGCCCCCGGCGAGGAGCACGAGCTGCGCATCCAGACCGAGGCGGGCGAGACGCTCGAGCTCGTCTGCACGGTGACCGGGCACCACGCCGCCGGCATGACGGCCGAGCTCCGGGTGGCGCCCTCGTGAGCGCCGCCGACGCGCCCACCCGCTCCACGCCGGGGACAGGGCCGACGCCGGAGGGGGCCGGTGCTGCGCCTCCCGGCGGAGGCGAGCCACGGCCGGCGGACGGCACCGGGCACACCCTCGCGGACGGCGTCGGACCGGGCCGGGCAGACGGAGACGCGCCCGACCGCGCGAGCAGCGCCGCGCCTGGCCCTGCGGAGGAGGGCCGGCCCGGCCCGGCGGACAGCGCGCCCGGCAGGGCTCGCCGCCACGCCGTCGCCCTCGCCGCGGCGGTGCTGGCCGCGGTCGCCGCCCTGGCGCTGGCCGTCGCCACCGCCACGGGCGGCGCCCCGGGCCCGACCGCCCTCGACGCGGGCCCGCTCGTGCGTCACGGCCTGCCGGCGGCGGAGCTGCTCTCGCGCCTCGCCGCCACCGTCACGATCGGCGCTCTCGCTCTCACGGTCGCGGTGCTGCCCCCGGCCTTCGTCGCCCCCGCGCGGCGCACCGCCACCTGGTCGGCATGGGCCTGGGCCGCCGCCCAGACGGCCTGCCTGCCCCTGACAGCCCTCGACGTGCTGGGCGCGACGGCCGGGGCCGGGCGGCTCGACGGCGTGCTCGCCTTCACGGGCACCGCACCCGGCAGCGCCCTGGTGTGGTCGGTCGTGCTCACCTGCGTCACTGCGGCGGTGGTCACCGGGCCGTGGCGCGGCCGGGCGGTGGCCGGGCTCGTGCTCGCGCTCCTCGCGCTCGTCCCGCTGGCCTCCGGCGGGCACGCCGGCGCCCACACCGGCGGGCACACGGCAGCGTCCGCGCTGTGGCTGCACCTGGGCGCCGTCACGGTGTGGGCCGGCGGCGTGCTGGTGCTCGCCGGTCTCGGGCTGTCCGGGGGCACGCTGCCCGGGAGAGCCCCGTCCCGGGCCCGCGCCGGGCACAGCACGGCCTCGGCCCGCGGGGCCGCACGTCCCGGCGCCGCGTGGACCCGCGACGCCGTCGACACCGCCGTGCGGCGGTTCTCCCCCCTCGCGCTGTGGTGCTTCGTCGTCGTGGCCGGATCCGGCGTGGTGGTCACGCTGGCGTCCGTGGACGACCCGGCAGACCTGCCCGGCACCGGCTGGGGCCGCCTGCTGCTGGCCAAGACGGCCCTGTTCCTGCTGCTCGGCGTGGCAGGCTGGGCGCACCGCCGCCGTCTGGCCGCCCGGGCGGGCCGCGCCGTCTTCCTCCGTCTGGCGCTCGGCGAGGCCGCCGTCATGGCCGCGACGCTGGGCGTCGCCGTCGCGCTGGCCGACTCTCCCCCACCCCCCGCACCGCAGGGCACGCCCCTGCCGCCGCTCACGCCCGAGACGGCCTTCACCGCCTGGTCGGTGCAGCCGGTGGCCGCGCTCGCCGCGCTGGGCGGCGCCGTCCTCTACGTGCGCTGGGCGTGGCGGCTGCGCCGCCGGGGAGACTCCTGGCCGGTGGCGCGCACCGCCGTCTGGCTGACCGCGATGGCCCTGCTGCTCTGGGTCACCAACGGCGGGCCGGCCGCCTACGGGCACACGCTGCTGAGCGTCCACATGATGCAGCACATGATGCTGGCGACGGTGCTGCCCGTGCTGTACGTGCTGGCCTCCCCCGTGACCCTCGCGCTGCGTGCCCTGCCAGCCCGCGCCGACAGCTCCGCGGGGCCGCGCGAACGGCTGCAGGCGCTGCTGGGCAGCCGGTGGGCGCGCGTGCTGCTGCACCCGGCGGTGGCCACCGCCAACGTGGTGGTGAGCATGGCCCTCTTCTACGCCACCCCCCTGTTCAGGCTCAGCCTCACCAGCGAGGTGGTGCACCTGGCGGCCGCGCTGCACTTCTCCGTGGCCGGGTACCTGTTCGTGGTGATCCTCGTCGATACCGACCCCGTGCCGCACCGACCCTCGTACCCGCTGCGGCTGGCCATGCTGGCGCCCGGGATGGTGTTCCACACCGCGCTGGGGCTCACGCTCGTCACCAGCTCGCGCGTGCTGCTCGCGCCGTCGGTGCTGGCCGCCGTCGAACCTGCCTGGCTGGCGGACCGGCTCACCGACCAGCAGGCCGCCGGCGCGCTCGTGTGGGCGCTGGGCGAGGTGCCGGCCCTGGCGCTGGCCCTCGTGATCGCCTCCCGCTGGGCGGCGGCCGACGAGCGCGACGAGCGCCGGGCCGAGCGCCGCGCGGCCCGCGCGGCCGAGGCGCTCGGCCCGCCCGAGCCGGCAGGGGCCGCGCGGACGGCGGGGACGACGACGCCGGACGGCCCCCGCAGGGACCGCCCGGCGTCGTCGTGAGCGCGCTGCCGCGTCGGGTCAGCGCTTGCGGCTGCGCACCGTGTCCTCCATGTCCTCCAGCTCCTTGCCCTTGGTCTCCTCGACCTTGGTGAGCACGAAGAAGAACGACAGCGCCGCGAAGATCGCGTACATCAGGTACGGCACCGACGCGCCGAACGCGTTGAGCAGCGGCGGGAACGTCAGGGTGATCGTGAAGTTCGCGATCCACTGCATCGCGGCGGCCACACCCAGCGCGGCGGCACGGATGCGGTTGGGGAACATCTCGCCCAGCAGCACCCACACCAGCGGGCCCCACGTGGCACCGAAGAACACCACGAACAGGTTGGCCGCCACCAGGGCGACGACGCCCCAGGCACCCGGCAGGGAGACGTTCTCGCCGGTGCCGGTGGACTGCGTGAAGGCCAGCGCCATGAGGCCCAGCGTCACCGCCATGCCGGCCGAGCCCGCGAGCAGCATCGGGCGGCGGCCCACCTTGTCGACGAGCGCGATGGCGATGAACGTCACGGCCACGTTGGTGACGGCGGTGATGGTCGAGACGGTGAACGCCTGCGACTCCTCGAACCCGACGGCCTGCCACAGCGTCGTCGAGTAGTAGAAGATCACGTTGATGCCGACGAACTGCTGGAAGACGGACAGCAGGATGCCGACCCACACGATGCGGCGCAGGCCCAGCACGGGGCCACGGAGGCTGGCGCGCTGCGCGTTCTCCTCGTCCTCGCGGATGGAGCGGTGGATCTGGGCGAGGCGGTCGTCGACGTCCTCGTCCGGGCCGAGCACGGACGCCAGCACGCGGCGGGCCTCGTCGTCACGGCCCAGCGACGCGAGGTAGCGCGGCGACTCGGGCATGCGCAGGGCGAGGAACCCGTAGACGGCCGCGGGGATCACCGCCACGAGGAACATCCACCGCCACGCCTCCCAGCCGAACCAGAGCTGCTCGGCGGCACCCCCGGCGCTCGTGGCCAGCACCTGGTCGGAGAGCAGGGCGGCGAAGATGCCCACGGTGATGGCGAGCTGCTGCAGCGAGCCGAGACGCCCGCGCATGGCGGCGGGCGCGATCTCCGCGATGTACGCGGGCGCGATGACGGACGCGATACCGATGCCGAGGCCGGCCATGAAGCGCCACAGCGCCAGGTCCCAGGCGGCGAACGCGATCGCCGAGAGCACGGACGAGACGAAGAAGAGGACGGCGCCGAGCACCATGACCTTGGTGCGTCCCCACCGGTCTGCGAGCCGGCCGCCGGCCCATGCGCCGAGGGCACAGCCCAGCAGCGCGATGGCGACGACGAAGCCCGTGACCGTCGAGCTGAGCTCGAACTGGCCCTGGACCGCGTCGACGGCGCCGTTGATCACGGACGAGTCGAAGCCGAAAAGGAAACCGCCGACTGCGGCGGCGATGGCGAGAGTGACCGCCTTGCGGTGGGCACTGGATGCCGACGCCACAGGTGTTCCGGGCGCGTGGGACATGGGGTTGGTCCTCCGTCAGATGCGTGGTGCCCCGATCCGGGGCTGCAACCATCGTGAGCCCGGACGGCGCCCTCCGCTCGTTCACCCGGTGTGATCTGGCCGTCTCCGCTCGCCGGCGTGGCGCGTCCGCGCACGTCGGGGGGGGTCAGAGGGCGCGGTGCGTGAACCTGCCTGCCACGAGGGTGGCGCCGACGACGGTGGAGCGCAGCGCGGTGGCGACCTCGCGCGGGTCCGCCGCGCCGCCCCGGCCGCCGTCACCGTCCCGGCCACCTTCGCCGTGCCCGACGGCGAGGGGGTCGGTGTCGAGCACGGCGAGGTCGGCGGGCATGCCGGGGGCCAGGGCGAGCGGCAGCCCGTCCACGGACGCCTCGAGCGCGGCCACGAGGTCGATGCGCTGCTCGGGGTGCCACGGCTCGCGGCCGTCGCGCGAACGGGTGGTGGCCGACGCGACCGCCTGCCACGGGTCGAGCGGGGCGACGGGGGCGTCCGAGCCGAGCTGCAGCGTGACGCCCGCGCGCAGCAGGGAGGCCAGAGGGAAGGTGCGCTCGTCGCGGCCCGGCCACAGGTGCGGGGTCAGGTCGCGGTCGTCCATGGCGTGCTCGGGCTGCACGCTGGCGACGACGCCGAGGGCGGCGAACCGTTCGACGTCCTCCCACCGCAGGAGCTGGGCGTGCTCGACCGACCCGCGGGCCCCGGAGGCGGCGAACGCGTCCAGGGCCAGGGCGTTGGCGTGGTCGCCGATGGCGTGGATGGCGCAGCGCAGACCGCCCTGGTGGGCGCGCGTCATGAGGGGCACCAGGTGGTCGGGCGCCACGTTGAGCACCCCGTGGGCGTCCTGCCCCGTGACTCCCGGGTACGGGTCGAAGCAGAACGCCGTCAGGGTGTTGAGGGATCCGTCGCTGATGACCTTGAGCGGTCCCTGCGCGAGCAGGGCGTCGGAACCGGCGCGCGGCACACCGTGCGCCGCTCCTGGCACGAGGGGGTCGCCGGTGCGCAGCCCCTCGGTCAGCACGGCGTCCAGGTACTGTTCCCACACCCCGGCCCGCACGCGCAGCCCTTCCCAGCCGGCGGTCGCACGGCGGCGCCAGACGGCGAGGTTGTCGGCCACCTCCAGGTCGACGACGCCGACCACGCCGCGCGCAGCGGCTGCGGCCGCGGCGTCGACCACCAGGGCGTCGGTGACGTCGTCGGGCAGCGCGACCAGCCGCGGGCTGGCCGGCATCCACTCCTCCTCCCGCAGCAGCCCCGTGGGGTGCTCGACGCCGAGGTACCGCATGCCGGCCGTGCTCGCCCACGCCGTGTGCAGGTCGCCCGAGAGCAGCACCACCGGCACCTCGCCCGCGACGGCGTCGAGCACCGCCGCCGTCGGCTCCTGCGGCCAGGCCGCCCAGCGGAAGCCGAAGCCCACGAGCGGCAGGCCCGGCGCAGGCGCGTACGCCGGGTCGTCCAGGCCCGCCCGCACCAGGCGGGCGGCGTGCTCGGCCGACGTCGCCGCCGACACGTCCAGACGACGCCGCACCATCGCCCACTGGGTCATGTGGGTGTGCATGTCCCACAGCCCCGGGATCACGCGCCGGCCCGCGACGTCGACCCGCTCGGCGACGCGCGTGCGCACCCCCGTGGCGACCTCGACGTCGCTGCCCGCCGGGACGACGGCGGCCACCCGGCCGGCGTCGAGCAGCACGTCGTACAGGCCTTCGCGGCCGGTCAGCAGGGCGTTCGCGAGCAGGAGCGGAGCGGTCACGGGGTCACGCTAGTGCCGCGCACGGGACAGGGACACGCGGCCGCGACGACACACGGCCCCGGGGCGCACGCACCCGGTGACGTGCGCGGCCTGCGGACGTCACTCGCAGCCGACGCCGTCGCCGTCGCGGTCCAGACCGGCCCGGTAGCCCGGGTCGCCCACGCGGACGGGAGCCGCGCCTGCGGCACGCGCCTCGGTGCAGCTCGCGTAGTACACGTCGGCCGGAGCCGGAGCCCCGGCGGCGGCCTCGGGCGCTGCCGGTGCCGGGGCGGGCGCCTCGGCAGGGGCGGCCGGGGCTGCGGGCGCCGCTGCGACGGCCCCCTCGGCGCTCTCGGTGGCCGGGTCCGGTGCGGGCACCGGGTCCTCGGTGAGCAGTGGCTCGTCCGGGCAGCCCGAGAGCACCTCGGTCATCGCGTCGCGCTCCGCGGCCGTGACCCACAGCGCGTAGGACACCTTCACCGACACCTGCCGTGCCACGTACGCGCAACGGAACGCGCGGTTCGGCGGCAGCCACGTGGCCGTGTCGCCGTCGCCCTTCTGCTGGTTCAGCGACCCCTTCGACGCCAGCAGGTTGAGCGGGTCGTTGGCGAACTCGCGGCGCTTGCCGGCGTCCCACTGCTGGGCGCCCTTCTGCCAGGCGTCCGAGAGCGCCACCACGTGGTCGATCTGCACCAGCGCGCTCGTGTCCTGCCCGCGCTGGAACGCGATCGTCTCGCCCGAGTAGGGGTCGTGGAACGTGCCGGTGAGCACCACGCAGCCCTTGGAGCCGGGCCGGGTGGTGAAGTCCGCCAGGTCGCGGCGCAGCACGTCGTTGCGCTGGTCGCAGCCGTTGCGGTCGGTGTCGGCCCAGGCGGGCCCGAAGTGGTCGCGGCTGTAACCCGTCTTGGGGGCCCGCCCCTTGACCTCCAGGAGCGGGACCGCAGCCAGGGCGGTGCCCTGCGCGGAGGTGGTGCCGGCCGCGGGGGCAGCCGCCGAACCGGGGGCGGCCTCCGCCCCCTGAGCGGGGGCCGACGCCTGGCTCGGCGCGGCAGCGGCCCCCGCGGGCGCTCCCCCGGGCAGCGTCGTCGCGGGAGCCGCGCAGGCGCCCAGGGTCAGGGCCGCGGTCAGGACGAGGGCGGCGATGCCCCCTGGTCGGGCAGGGCGGCGGCGTGCTGCGGGGTGGGACGGCACGGTGGAGGTTCTCCTCAGGCATGAGTGGGTGCGGGCCGGGCAGGGTCAGTGTGCCCGGCGGGAAGACAAACTGGGCAAAGGCCGCGCCGGGAGCCGGGCACCAGAGCCCAGGGCGGAGCGTGGCCCGGCCCTCACGTCGGGGCCGGGCCACGCCGTGCCGCGGCGGTCAGCCGCCGTTCGCCGCCAGGAACCGGTCCAGGCCGGCCAGGTCGTCGGTGTTGATGTGGTCGACGCCCGCGGCGAGCAGCTCCCGCCACACGGCCTCGCGCGCGGCACCCGCCGAGTCCGGCGTGTTCCAGAACCGCACCCGGTAGCCGCTCGCGTGCGCCTGGGCCACGTAGTCGCGCAGGCGGGTGCGCTGCGCCGCCGGCATCGAGCCCGACCCGCGCCAGCTGAACATCGTCGTCCAGCTCTCGCTGACCAGCGGCATCAGCGTGGTCGGGCGCCCCGAGCGGACGTCGCCCGAGCGGCCGTCGTAGAACCCGTACCGCTCCCGTGCCGCCGTCATGGTGGCCAGCGGCCGGTTGCCGCTGATGACCGCCTGGACCGGCCCGCCGTGCACCTGCCCGTCGGCGTACCGCACGAACACCTCCGGGTAGGCGGCCAGGGCGCGCTCCACCGCGGCGTAGGTGCGCTCGCCGTCGGACTTGATGTCCACCAGGAGCTGGAAGGTGCCGTCCCAGCCGGGGTACACCCGCCCGCCGCCCGCCCGCACGACGTCGCGCAGCGGCGCCAGGTAGAGGCTCTCGAGAGTGCGGCCCGGGCGGGTCTGGCGCGACTCGTGCGCCACGCGCAGCTCGCCGTCGATGAGCCACACGTCGGCCTCGACGCTGGTGAAGCCGTGCTGCAGCGCGTCCAGCAGGGGGCGCTGGTGCTCGTAGTCGTTGTGGGCGTGCGCCCGAGCGTGCGGCGTGCCGAGCACGACATCGGCCGACGACGCCGTCGCGGCGGTGGCGGGGACGAGCGCGGCCGTGGCCGCGAGCGCCGCGGCGACGACGCCGCGGACGAGCCTGGTGGTACCGGTGGTGCGCATTCCTGACTCCTCACGCAAAGGGGGGACTGCGGACGTCCTGATCCCAGCGGGGTGAGGTGTCGGGCGGGCGAACGAGGGGCGAGCGGTGGGCGTCGGCCGCCCGAACGGTGTCGGGCCCGGTCGGTGTCAGGCCCGGTCGGTGTCAGGCCCGGTCGCGCCAGCCGGGCAGCAGGCGCTCGAGGGCGTCGGCCAGGTCGATGGAGTCGCCGTCCTTGCCGCCCGCACCGAGGGTCAGGGGCGGGCGCGCCGGGGCGGGTCGCACGCCGCGGAGCCTGTCGAGGAGGCCGAGCGGGGCGGTGAGCACGTAGAAGTGGCCGTCGACGCACAGGCCGGCGGTGCGGTCGTGGCGCAGGTACCAGCCGCGCAGCGCGGTGCGTGCGGTGCCGCGGCCGCCGTAGCCGCGCACCTGCAGCGGCTCGGGAGCCGGGCCGTGGCGCAGCGCCACGGGGACGAAGGCGCGCAGCAGCGCCTCGGCGCGCTCGTGCTCGGCGTCCTGCCGCGCCTGGAGGAGCCGCGCCTGCACGCGGGCGGCCTCGGTGCGCTGTGCGGCCCAGTCGTCCATGCGTGGAGCCTAGGCCGTGTCGATCACGAGGGTTCGAGGCCTTCTCGGCGGGCGTTGAACGGTGACACGTCGCGAGGTGCTGTGAGTATGGGCGGATGATCCTGCCCGAACCGATCGACCTCGAGACGTGGACGCGCCGCGAGACGTTCGAGTACTACCGCGATCAGGTGCCGTGCACCTACGCCATCACCGTCGAGATCGACGTGACCCCGCTCCTCGCAGCGCTGCGACGCACGGGGCGCAAGACGTACCTCGCGCAGATCTGGGCGATCGCGAACGCCGTCAATCGTCGCCGTGAGTTCCGGATGGCGCTCACCGAAGCTGGCGCGCCCGCGACGTGGCCCGTCGTGCATCCAGCGTTCACCGTGTTCAACGCGGCGCGCGAGACGTTCGCCGCAGTCTGGTCGCAGTACGACACGGACTTCGCCACCTTCCATGAGCGCACTGCCGAGGTGCTCGCGGATGCGGCGTCCGCGACCACGATGTTCCCGCAGGGCGAGCTACCGCCCGACGTGTTCGACGTCTCGAGCGTGCCGTGGACGCACTTCACCGGGTTCTCGCTCCAGATCGACGACGGCACCCGGCACCTGCTGCCCATCTTCACGATCGGCCGGCACGTCGAACGGGATGGGCGCACGTTCATGCCGCTGGCCGTCCAGGTGCACCATGCCTCCGCCGACGGGTTCCATACGGCGCGACTCGTCGACGACATCCGGGAGCTGACGGCGGCGCCGGGATGGGTGGGATGAGCGCTCAGCCCGACCGTTCAAGACTCACCCACCAGCGGGGAACCACGTGATCCACATGCCCTAGGGCCGGTGGGCGCGGGGCCGGTGCGGTGCGAGCTCGGCTCCCCGCGCGGACGGCGGATCCGGCCGCCCGGCGCGGGCCGCCGTGAGGCGAGGTCCCGCGCCGGGTGGTGTGCGGCGCGGCTCAGGCGCGGCGCTCGACGTGGACGCGCAGGGCGTCGCGCACGAGGCGTGCGCCGTCAGTGCCGCCGTAGGCGGCGGCGAACCGCTCGTCGGCCACGTACATCTCTCCGAGGCCGAGCAGGTACTCGTCCGGAGCGCGCCCCTGCTCGTGCCCGGGGGTGCCGGGCACGGTGGCGAGCCACCGGGCGTGGCGGGCGGCGAGCGCCTGCGCCTCGTCGGAGGCGGGGTCGACGCCGGCGCGGGCGGCGGCGGCCCAGTCCTCGCCGAGCTGCTGGGCGTCCTGCTTCCACCGTTCCCGGTCCTCGTCGCCGAGGCCCCGCCACCAGGCGTCGGAGCGGGCGTAGGCGTCCCGTCCCCAGCGGCGCTCCACCTCCTCGCGGTGCTGGGTGTGGTCGAACCCGTCGAGCATGTCGGCAGCCATGAGCCGTTCTCCTCCCTCCAGCGCGGCGAGCGTGCGCTCCACCGACGCGACCTGCCGGTCCAGCCGTGCGCGTTCGGTGCGCAGGGCGTCCAGGTGGTCGCGCAGCGCGCGGGCCTCGTCGGTCTGCTCGGCGAGCACGCGGCCGACGGCCTCGAGGCCGAGCCCGAGCTCGCGCAGCAGCAGGATGCGCTGAAGGCGTGCCACGGCAGCCCGGTCGTAGCGGCGCACTCCCCCGGCCGCGACGCGGGACGGGTGGAGCAGGCCGACGGCGTCGTAGTGCCGCAGGGTGCGGCTGCTGACGCCGGCGAGGCGGGCGATCTCCTGGATGGACCAGTCCATGCCGACGACGCTAGAGGTTGACGCAGCGTCAACCGCAAGCGCGGCGGCCGGCGCGCCGGCTCTCAGCCCTTGAAGGCACGCAGGGCCTCGACCACCAGGGCGTGGTCGTCGCCCTGCGCCAGCCCGGAGACGGTGACCACACCGACGATGCCGACGCCCTCGACCCGCACCGGGAACGCCCCGCCGTGGGCGGCGTACTCCTGCAGCGGCAGCTGGTGCTTGGCGTTGAAGTCGTCGCCCTTCGCCGCGGCACGCCGGCCCACGAGGTACGACGACGCCCCGAACCGGTAGACGACACGCACCTTGCGCTCCACCCACGTGTCGTTGTCCGGCGTCGTGCCCTCGCGCGCGGCGTGGAACACCTGCTGGGTCCCCTTGCGCACGTCGATGGTGACGGCCAGGTCGCGCTCGGTGGCGAGCTCGACGAGCAGGCACCCCAGGCGCCATGCGTCGTCGTGGGTGAAGGCGGGGAGCACGAGCTCGCGCTCCTCGGCCTCGATGCGGGCGATCAGGGCGGTGAGGTCGCCGTCGTCGTGCGGGCTCACGGGGGCACCGGTGCTGCTCATGGCACCAGGCTCCCACCTGCGGCCGGGCCCGGCACCGCCGGCACCCGGGTCAGTGCTCGGCCTCGTAGAGCTCGGGCTCGGGCAGCCCGTTCTCGGCGCGCACGCGGCGCGAGATGCCCTCCACGGCCACGAGGGCCTGCACCACCATGTCCGGCGTCACGGGGAACGGCATGTTGTGGATGGTCTCGCCCTCGACGGTGGCCAGCTCGGCCACGGCGCGCAGCTCGTCGGTGTGCTCCGGGGACAGGCCCACCTCGGTGAGGGAGTTCGGCAGCCCCACCTCGGTGGTGAACACGACGAAGTCCTCGATCTCCTGCGCCGGCGCGCCCTCGAGCACGAGCTGGGCGACGGACCCGATGTTCACCTTCTGCCCGTGCGAGAGGCCGTGGGTCTGCGGGGCGGCGGTCAGGCCGTTGTGGATGGCGTGCGCGGCGGCCAGACCCCCGGACTCGAACCCCAGCCCGGACAGCAGCGTGTTGGCCTCCACGACCGCCTCCAGCGCCGGGGTGACCACCTTGGCGCGCACGGCGTCGAGCGCCAGCAGGGCGTTCTCGTGCAGCAGCCGCCACGACAGCTCGGCCAGCGCCGCACCCGCGTGGGTCGGGCGGCCGCCCGCCATGGTGGAGCCCTGCCCGCGCACGGTGGCCCGCGCCTCGATCCACGTGGCCAGCGCGTCACCGATGCCCGCGACGAGGAACTGCACCGGGGCGTTGGCCACGAGCCGCGTGTCGATGAGCACCAGGTCCGGGTTGCGGGGGAAGAACCGGTACTCCTCGAACTCCCCCTCCTCCGTGTAGATCACGCTGAGCGCGCTGGTGGGGGCGTCGCTCGATGCGGCCGTGGGCACGCTGGCCCACCGGATGCCGGCCAGGTGCCCGGCAGCCTTGGCGGCGTCGATCGCGGAACCGCCGCCGAGGCCCACGACGACGTCGTGCCCCGCCTCCTGGATGGTGGCCACGAGCTCGTCGACGGCCTTGGCGGTGGCGTACTGCTGGAACCCGACGCGGACCACCGGCAGGCCCGCGTCGTCGAAGCTCGCCGAGAGCCCTTCCTCGACGATGCCCCACACCACGTCGTCGGAGACGAGGAGGGGCGAGCTGCCGAGCTTGCCGACGTGCTCACCGAGCTCGGCGAGCACACCGGAGCCCTGGACGTAGCGGGACGGGGACGCGAGGACGTACGAGCTGGCCATCGTGGTCACTCCAGGGTCGGCGGGAGGGGCGCGCTCGGGTCTGCGCGACCCACTTCCACCGTAGGCACGGCCGCCGCGCGCTCGCCCGGGGGCGCGGGCACCGGTGGCTCGCTAGCGTGGCGGCATGGCGATCCTCCACAAGGCCACGCTGACGCCCACCAAGCTGGAGCTGCTGGAGTCGTGGCTGCCGAGCCAGCCGTGGTTCCCCGGCTCGTCGGCGGCGGGGTTGGAGCGGGTGGCCGCCTACCGGTTCGACGACCCGGACGGCCAGGTGGGGATCGAGACGTTCCTGGTCCGCACGCCCGGCGGCCCCGTGGTGCAGGTGCCGCTCACCTATCGCGGCGCCCCGCTGGAAGGGGCCGAGGCGTCCCTGGTGGGCACCCTGGAGCACTCGGTGCTGGGCCGGCGCTGGGTGTACGACGCCGAGAGCGACCCCGTGTACGTCACCGAGCTGACGCGCGTGATCCGCGAGGGCGGCACCGAGGTGGCCCAGTACTACGAGACGCCCGAGGGGCCGCAGCGCAAGGAGGACGCCACGCATGTGCGCGGCAGCGGGCTGCCCGGGGCCGCCGCGGCGAGCGAGGTCGACGACGCCGGCCCCGTCGTCGTGCGCGTGCTCGACGGCGGGGCGACCCCGCCGCCTTCGGCCCTCACGCTCACCGGCACGTGGGAGGGCCAGCCCGGACCGGTGCTCCTGGCGCACCTGGGCTGAGCCGGCCGCGCCGCCGTCGTCGGGACGTGCGCGAGCCCTCCGGCACGGGATCCCGTGCCGGAGGGCTCGCGTGGCGTGGCGGCACGAGCCGCCACGTCCCGGCTACAGCGCCCCGAGATCCTGCCAGGGGCCGAACTGGCCGCCGGTGCCCGGGGCCTGGTCACGGGTCCACCACTTGGCCTTCCACAGGTGGCCGCCGTGGGCGGCCACCTCGCCGCCGGTGTACACCCAGGACCGGGTCCACGTCAGCGCCACCCCGCCGGGCGCGGCGGCGTTCGACGTCGCCACCTCGGTGCCGACCTCGGCCCACGCCCCGTACGACGACGAGCCCGGCCTCTCGTTCTGGGTCCACCACTGCGCCTGGAAGACGCGGCCGTCGTGCGAGACGAGCTCGCCGCCGGTGTAGATCGCCTTGGCCGCCCAGGCGGGCGCCCCGCCGTCGTTCCCCTCGGGGAGCGCGACACCGGCCGCTGCGGCGAGGAGCCGCACCGCCGTGCCGGGCTGCCCGCTCAGGAGAGCGTGCTCGGCGTCGGAGGTGAGCTTCGCGTGGTCGGCCGCACCCCTGCCGGCGGCGACGGCGGCCTGGGCCACGTCCCGGGCCACGCTCACGACGGCGTCCGCCGCGGCGAGGCGTGCGGTGGCCGCCTCGTCGGCGGTGCCGGCCTCGAAGCGCAGCGTGGCCGCGGCGGTCTGGAGCAGCGGCAGGGCGGCCTTGGCGTCCTTCACCGTGCCGTCCTCGGCCCAGACCTTGGCGTCGAGCACCCGGCGCACGGCCAGCTCGGCGGCCGACCGGTCGGTGAGCCCGTCGAGCAGCCCGGTCAGGCGGTCGCGGGGGCTGTCGGTGCGCAGGCCCCAGCCGTACGCGAACTGCGGGTCGTAGTCGGCGTCGCCCACGTTGGTCGTGGTGCGGTCGTCGACGCGCGGCCAGCTCACGGGCAGACGACCGGTGAACGGCGTCTCCCCGAACAGCACGTCGGCCACGCCGGTGCCCTCGGTGCCCGGCAGCCACGACGCCACGAGCGCGTCGATGTCACCGAGCTGGTCGGCCACGAGCTGCGGGCGGCCGCTGACCACCAGCACCACGCAGGTGAGCTCGCCGCACACCTTGTCGATCGTGGAGCGGTCGGCGGCCGAGAGCGACAGCGAGAACTGCGAGCCCGCCCCGTACCGGACGTCACCGATGCCCTCGGCGTACGGGCGCTCGCCCACCACGACGACGCCGACGTCGGCCCCGTCCATCGGCGCGGACGCGTCCGGGCTGATGGTGACGTCACCGGTCGAGGCGGCCTGGATGGCCTCCCCGATGGTGGTGCCCTCGGTGGTGCGGCCCGACGAGCCCTGCCACGAGATGGACCAGCCGCCGAGCTGGCGGCCCAGGTCGTCCGCCGTCGAGCCCGCCACGTACACGCTGGCGTCCCCGGCGAGCGGCAGCACCGGCTCTTCGTCGCCGTTCTTCAGCAGCACCTGCGACTTCGCGGCGGCCTGGCGGGCCACCTCGCGGTGCTCCGCGGACCCGACGCCGTCGAGGCCCGAGCGGTCCGCGAACGGCTGCTCGAACAGCCCCACCGCGAACTTCTGGGTCAGGATGCGCGCCACGGCGTCGTCGACGCGCTCCTGGCTGACCGTGCCCGCCTCGACGGCGGCGGTGATCGCCGCGATGAAGTCGCCGTAGTTGTACGGCGCCATCGCCATGTCCACGCCCGCGTTGACCGCACGGACCGCCTTCTGGGCGTAGGTGCCGCCGGGCAGCTTGTCGATGCCCTCCCAGTCGCTGACCACGAACCCGTCGAAGCCCAGCTCGCCCTTGAGGACGTCGTTGTTGAGCTCGGCGTGCTCGTGCATGCGGATCTCGGGGCCGTCACCGACCTGCACCGCCGAGTAGGACGGCATCACCGAGCCGGCGCCGGCGTCGATGGCCGGCACGTACGGGTCGATGTGCAGGCGGCGCAGCTCGTCGTCGTCGGCCACGCGCGTGACGCCCTGGTCGATCGGGTACCCCGAGCCGGTGACGGACTCGTCGTAGACCGTGCCGCCGTCACCCGTCCAGTGCTTGATGGTGGACAGCACCTCGTCGCTGCCGGTGATCTCGCCCGGGTCCGCACCCTGGAAGCCGCGCACCACCGGGGCGGCGAACGCCGACACCAGCGCCGGGTCCTCGCCGAACGCCTCGTAGGAGCGACCCCAGCGCTCGTCACGCGTGACGCACAGGCACGGCGAGAACGTCCACGGGATGCCCGTGGCCCGCGTCTCCGCCGCGGTCACCCGGGCGGCCTCGCGCGCCAGGTCCGGGTCACGCGTGGCACCCAGGCCGATGTTGTGCGGGAAGAGGGTCGCGCCGATCACGTTGTTGTGCCCGTGGACGGCGTCCACGCCGTAGATGAGCGGCACCTGCCAACGCGTGGTCAGCGCCTCGCGCTGGTACCCGTCCACCATGTCGGCCCAGCCCGACGGCGTGTTGTCCGTGGGCACCGACCCGCCGCCACTGAGCAGCGAGCCCAGGCCACGAGCCGCGATGTCCGACTGCGAGGCCAGGCCCAGGCGCTCCGCCTGCGCCATCTGGCCCACCTTCTCCTCCAGGGACATGCGGCCCACCAGATCGGCGACGCGCTCCTGCGTGGGCAGCGACGCGTCCAGGTACGGCAGGCCGTGCGCGTTGATGACCACGCGGGCGTCGCTCACCGCGGCACCCTCCGCCGTCAGCGCCACGGGGATGGTGCGCGCCTCGGACGCCTCGTCGTCGGGCAGCGTGGCCACCTCGACCGAGCGGACCGCACCGGACTCGGTGCCCTCCTCGAACGTGACCGTGCCCTCGAACGGCGCGAAGTCCTCACCGGCGACGGCGGTGCCGCCCTCCCCCAGTCCGTACGCGACCGTGACCGGCTCCGCCAGCGGCTCGCCGTCCGACGTCCGCAGCGTGAGGTCCACGCTCGCCGTCTCGCCCGCGTCCACCAGGACGACGTCCGGCGAGGCCGCGACCGTGGCAGCCACCGGGGCCGCCGGGGAGCCGTAGACCTGCACGTCGTCGATCCGCACACCCGTGCGGTCCGTGTCCGTGGGCATCGTCAGCGCGTAGCCCCACGCACGCGTCAGGTCCAGGGTGCCGTTCTGGATCTCCGCCGGCCCCGGCTGGTGGTCGCCACGCAGCGTGAACTGGCTGAACGGCAGCTCCACGAGCTTCCAGCGCGAGCCGTCCTCCGACCAGTTGTCCTTGAACGTGGTCAGCCACAGCTCCGAGTGCTCGCCGTCCGGGCCGTCGTCCTTGAGCTCGACCCGGATGTCCGCACCCGCCGTGGGCGAGGCCGGGCGCGAGTCCTGGGAGGCGTACCACCAGAAGCGGATGCCGCCGTAGCCCGACCAGTCCTGCGGGGTGGCCAGGTTGTGGGAGAAGCCGCCCCACTTGCCCGACTCCACCTGGTACTCGCCCGAGAGCACGTGGTTGCCCTCGTTCGGGGCGGTGCCGTCACGGTCGTCCTCCGTGATGGCGAGGGTCGGCTTGGAGGCCTCGTCCGCGCCCCACGCGAAGACGCCGACAGGATCCGCGTCGGTGGACAGCTCGACGTCGCCCTCAAAGCTGGCGATGCTGATCGCGCGCTCCACCAGGGCGACGTCGTCGAACGTCCACGTGCCGGCGCCCAGATCCGTGAGCGTGACGGCGTAGCCCCAGGCGGTGGTGGGGTCGAAGCGGTCGGGCGCGTCGGGGTCGCCCTTCTTGCGCAGGTCCTGGAAGTCGACGGTGACCTGGCGCCAGCCTTCGGCATCGTCGACGACGGAGGTCTCGAAGAGCGTGGCGGCGCTGGCCGAGGAGCCGCCCGACTTGAGCTCGTAGCGCAGGGTGTTCCCGCTGCCGGTGCCCAGGAACCAGAAGCTGAACGTGCCGGCGGCCGACCAGTCCTGAGCGGTGGCGAAGTCGTGGCTGAAACCGGCCCAGCCGCCGTCACCGAGCGCAGCGACCTCGGCCTGGAGGGCGTGGGAGCCTGCGGCGTCGGGGCGGGTGGCCTCGACGCGGGTGAGCGCGGGCGTCGCGGCGTCGTCCGATCCCCACGCGAAGACCGGGAGGGTCTCGCCCTCGAAGTCGTCCAACGGGATCGCGGCACCCACGTTCGGTGGGTTGCCCGATCCGGGATCGTCAGGCGCGGCTTGGGCCGGAGGCGCGGCAGCGGTTGCTGCTGTCGCGGTGGCCGTGAAGCCGAGGGGCAGGGCGGCGCCGAGCACGAGCGCGAGCGCGGCGGCAGCAGAGGTAGAGCGCAGGGGCAGCATGTTCACTCCATCGTGGTTACTGACCTGTCAGCGTTGGAGTGAACCTAGCGCAGTTTGCGCCGATACGGGAGGTGAGCAGCCCCGCCCTTCACAGACGCACTACTGCCGACCGGTTCCTACACCGACACCGGGGGACGAGCCTCGGTGCTCGTCCCAGTGCTTGCCCAACCAGTCGATCTGCTGGTGTCTGAGCCGGATTGCCAACACGGAGCCATGAAGTCGCCCGTACTGCGGGTATGCCGCCAGATCGGGAGCGACGTCGATACGGAGCTTTGAGGGCTCGACGGCCAACATGCCGTCATCGAACAGGCGGTGAATGTCCCGCCGCACCATCAGACCACCATGCTCGAAATGCGTTCCCAGCTCGGCATAGCTGTAGAGGTGCCCAGCCTCCAGCACACGCTCTGGAGCGCCCCCCGTGAAGGCGCACACGCTGCCCTGGCTGTTCAGAAGATGCTCGCGAAACTGGCGTTGACCCCGACGGACCCGAACCAGCGAATGGCGGAATCCCTGAGGAGGCTCTACCCGGAGGCCAGGCAAGGGCCGCCAATCAACTCCGAGCGCTCGGCCCGACACTCGGTCCACGGCGCGCCCGCCGCCTCTCGCCGCGAGCACGTCACTGAAACGCGCCCAATCGAGCGGGCGCATTGCGTTGAAATCTCCGGAGTTCGCAGAGAGTGACCGGACTTCATCACCACTCAGCACGCCCTCCAGTGACGCCCACGCCGCGTCATACCTCGCTCGGTAGAGCACGACATCCACCTCATCCAGGAGCGGAGCAGCGAACTCGTGCCGGCACTTCATGCACCGATACCGCGGCACCATGCGCCGACGCTCCCTGATCCGGGTGGTCCGGCACTTGGGGCAGCGGTGCAGGGCCTTCCGACCCTGTGTCGTCTCGATCTCTTCGATCACCGACACACCAAGGAGACGCTCCTTGTCCCACAGGGCGATCGGATCGCCAACGGTGATGTTCCGGTGATTGGGCACATTGCTGTCCCAGGAGTAGTACGCGTCGACTTGATCGTCATACCCGGCGTTGCCACCGTGTCCACGGTCGTCGCCCGCCGCCATGAGCAGCCATGCGCGCTGCGGGGCACCACTGTCCATGAGGTCACCTTGGCACGCGCATCAGCCCCAACACCGGAGGCACGCGCCGTCATCTGGACTACGTCCATCGCCCTTCTCGCCATGGTCTTATCTACGTCCAGCCGTCGCGAAGGCAGCCTTCCCCGAGGCTCGTGAACTGAGTAGCAACGGCGGTCGCCACTTCGGATCGCAGCACTTCACGTACTCCGACCTCGTAGTCCCGGGCGTCCGTAATGACGCCGATGACGCCCGCCTGGGTGGCGTACCCCTCGGGCCCCAGCTCACACAACGAGATGCCTGAAGTCGTCAGGTTGGACAGGACTCGGTCAGGCACATTGGTGAGCACGACGAGGTGAAGGGTCCAGTCGTCGTTCCCCGCCGTTCCGACTGGCTCTCCCCAGATCCGCCAGCCATCGCCGTCAACGAAGGGCTGGTCTGTCCAGGAACTCGCAACGTCCACCGCCTCTTGGATTCGATCTGCGCCGACTCCCACATGGACGGCAAATCTCCGATTCGCAGGGTTCATGAGGCATGAGGGTTGCAAGCTGTATGGGCCGTGTCAGCTCCACTGCTGCCGTTCAACGCTGGAGCCGCTGCGGCGGCCAGGGCTCACGACGAACCCCGGCCACCGCCATCGGGCATCACCTCGGCGCTACCCCTTCACGCAGAGCACCGTCTCCAGCTTCGCCACCACCTCGACCAGGTCGCTCTGCGCGGCGATCACGGAGTCGAGGTCCTTGTAGGCGCCGGGGATCTCGTCGAGCACCCCGGCGTCCTTGCGGCACTCGATCCCGGCGGTCTGCTCGGCCAGGTCCGCGACCGTGAACTCCTTGCGGGCCCGCGTCCGGGACATGCGTCGCCCGGCCCCGTGGGACGCCGACCAGTACGAGTCCGGGTTGCCGAGGCCGCGCACGATGTACGAGCCGGTACCCATCGACCCAGGGATGAGCCCGAGGTCGCCGCGACCCGCACGGATCGCCCCCTTGCGGGTCACGATCAGCTCGGCACCGTCCACCTGCTCCACGGCCACGTAGTTGTGGTGCACGTTGACGGCCTCGTCGAACGTGGGCTCGAGCCCCCGCGCGGCGAAGTACTGCCGCACGACGTCGACCACCAGCGCCATCATCACCGCACGCGAGCGGGCGGCGTACTCCTGCGCCCAGCGGAGGTCGTCGAGGTAGGCGTCCATCTCGGGGGTGCCGGCGAGGAACACGGCGAGGTCGCGGTCCACCAGGCCCTGGTTGTGGTCGAGCTTCTTGGCCACGGCCACGTGGATCTCCGCGAGCGTCTTGCCGATGTTGCGCGAGCCGGAGTGGAGCTGGAGCCACACCTGCCCGGTCGTGTCGACGCAGATCTCACAAAAATGGTTGCCTCCGCCAAGCGTCCCGAGCTGCTTGCGGACCTTGGACTCGATCTTCGACACGTCGCCGTGCAGCCGGTCGAACCGCTCCCAGAACGCGTCGGCGCCGCGCAAGGTCTCCGACGTCTTCGCGCCCTCGGCGATCGGCCGGAGCCTGCGCAGGTCCACGGGCTCCTTGTGCGCGTTGAAGCCCACGGGCACGGCTCGCTCGATCCGCGAGCGCAGCCCGCCCAGGTCGTCGGGCAGGTCGGAGGCCCGCAGAGAGGTGCGGACGCCGATCATGCCGCAGCCGATGTCGACGCCGACGGCGTTGGGAGAGACGGCGTCGCGCATGGCGATGACGGAGCCGACGGTGGCGCCCTTGCCGAGGTGGACGTCGGGCATGACGCGCACGCCTTCGACCCAGGGCAGCGCCGCGATGTTGCGCAGCTGCTGCAGCGCGGCGGGCTCGACGTCGTGCTCGTGCGCCCACATGAGGGTGGGCGCCTTGGCCCCGCTGAGCGGGACCGGGAAACGGTTCATCGTTCTGCACCTCCTGGGGTGCGGGGTCAGGTCGACCATCGTGGTCGACGCGGTGGGGACACGCAGAAGGCCGCCCCGGGACGTGTCCCGGGGCGGCCTTCGCGCGTCGTCGCCCAGCAGGTGCTGGGCGGGTCTTGGTCAGACGACGGGGCCTCCCGGGCGGGCAGGCTTGCGCTGCTGCCGGTACGACGTGAGGGACTCGGGGCGCGACAGCTCGACGCTGCCGGCGGCGTCGCAGCACGGGCGCGCAGGCACCACGAGCCGCAGGCCGAGGGCCTGGGCTTCAGCGGTCGCTGCGCGGGTCACGGGTCGTTCTCCTCAGGTCGCGGCGGGCGGGCGCCCGTCGTCTGCGTCGGCCACCGTAGGGCACGGTCCCCCGCGTGGCCCAGGCATTTCTCCCTCAGTCGCCGCCGAGGGGCTGGCCCGGCGAGGCCGGCACCCGCTCCACGAACGGGTCGAGCAGCCCGGGAGCCGCCTCGACGGCGAACGCCAGGGCGTCCTCCCGGCCGATGTCGGGCGCCTGGTAGGCGCCCCAGCCGGCGGCGGTCATGGCGGTGACGGATCTGAGGCCGAGGCGGCGCTGGAGGATCGACTCCCGGAGCGCGATCGTGCTGACGGAGTCGCGGCGCAGCACCACGGTGGCGCGGCTGGTCGCGCCCGAGCGCACCACGAGGTAGTCGTCGACGACGGCGTGCCCGAGCGCTCGGTAGGCGGCGACGGCGAGCACCAGCCCCACCAGCCACACGCCCGCCCCGCACCAGATCAGCGTTGCGGGCAGGATGTCGTTGAAGGACAGCCACCCCAGGGTCACGGTGACGACGGCGGCGACCCAGGTGGCCCACCAGAGGCGGCGCCGCAGTGCCCCGCGGGGGTGGCGGGCGAGGGGTGCGCCGAGCGGGTCGGGGTCGGCGCCGAGGACGGCGGCGGCGACGGGCCGGGCGACCGAGACGGGCCCGCGCGGCAGGATCGCGGCCGGCTGGGACGGGGAGAACGCGGACAGGCCGGTGGTGATCACCTGGGTGTCGGCCATGCCCATCCACCGCCACAGCAGCGGCTCGCTCAGGTAGACGCCGCGCAGCCTGCGTTCGTCCCGGTTGACCTCGCGGGTGGTGAACAGCCCGTGACGGGTGCGGAGCTGGGTGGTCTTCTGGCCGGGCACGCGGGCGAGCTCGTACCCCCAGTTCACGGTGAAGAAGTTGACCGCCATGACGACGGCGCCGATCGCTCCGGTGAGCAGGACGGCGATCGCGACGCTCGCGGGCAGGCCCCGCACGTCCGGGTCGAGCAGGTCTCCGACCCACGGCATGGGGTCGTAGCCGAAGGTGCGCACGAGCCAGTACGCGCCCCACAGCAGGCCGGCGGCGGAGAAGAACATCCACACGCTGACGACGTTGTAGACCACCCACCAGGGCCGGAACCGTGCGAGCACCTCGGTGTGCCCGGTGCCGGCAGCACCGGCTGCGGCGCCGCCGTCGGCCGCACCGTCTGCGGCGGCGCCGTCGCCGTCGTCGGCGACCTCCTCGGCCGAGACCGCAGCGACCTCCGACGTCGCGAGCAGCTCGCGGCGCAGCGCCTCGGCGTCCGCCTTGACGACGGCGTCCAGCCGCAGCGCTGACTCTCCCGAGACGAGCTGCTGGCCCGCCCCCACGAGCACCACGCGCAGCCCGGCCACCCGGTGGCGCAGGCGCGCGGTGATGTCCACGCTGCGGATCCGGTCCCGGCGCACGGACCGGTATCGGCGCACGAACACCCCGGAGCGCCGCTCCACGTACTCGGGCGTGATCCGGTAGCGCGTGAAGATCCAGCGCAGCACGTTGGACACCGCCCCGAGCACCCCCACCACGGCCACGCCGAGCAGCGGCCACAGCGCGTCCAGGGTGGGGTCCACGCCGAACACGCCGACCGCGAGCGCCGTGGGGCTCAGGGCCAGGAGCGTTTGGGCGAGGTCGACCCAGATGGTGCGGTGGCTGAGCCGGGACCAGGGGACGTCGGCGGTGCCGGCGTCGGGCGGGCTGGTGCTCTCGGTCACGGCGTCGGTCATGTGGCGTCGCCGGGGATCTGCTCGGTGATGACGGTGAGTCGTTCGGCGAGCTCGGCGGCGAGGTCCTTGTCGAGGCCGACGATGTTGACGGCGCCGCTGGAGGAGGCGGTGGTGACGCGGAGGGTGGCGAGCCCGAGGGCTTGTTCGAGGGGACCGCGGACGGCGTCGACGGTCTGGACGCGGGACAGGGGTGCGGCACGCCACTCACGGACGACCCAGCCGCTGAGGCCGTAGATGCCCTGGTCGGTGGTCTCCCACCGGTGGACGGCGTAACGGATCCGGGGCTCGAAGGTCACTCGTGCGACGGTCCAGAGTGCGGCGGCGACCAGCGGTACGGCGAGCCAGGGCCGTCCCGGCTCCCAGAGCCAGGTGGTGACGCCGAGGACGGCGGTGACCAGCCCGGCGCTGCACAGGGCTCGCAGGCGCCACCAGCGCAGGGCCCGCGGGTCGACCGGGTTGGTCGGTGGGCGCAGGCGCAGCAGGGTGGGTGCGTCGCCGGAGCTGTCGGTGAGGTCGTCGTCCGGGTCCACGGGTCCCCCTGGGCGGTGGCGTCGGTGTGTTCAGCAGGTCAACTGTCGGGCAGGGGCGCGAGTTCCGGCGAGCGCTTTTCCACCGCACCCGATCCGGACATTTCACACTTTCTCACCTATAAACTTGGTTGGTGTTCACCCACGCGCCGCGTGGTTCCAGCAGGCTTCCTCGTGCGTCGTGAGCGGTGGTCGCGCAGGTCAGCACGTATCCATCCGCGTGCCTCCGGTATGGCCGGCACGATCACCGCTCACGACGTCCAGGGGGTCTCACCACGCAGGTGCTCGCCTTCGACACGTCACCTCGAGAGGGCACCGAAGGGCGCGGGGGCTCGAGGCGTGCGCGTCGGAGCACCAGCGTCCCGGCGGTGGCGGCCGGTCTGGCCCGGCTGCCACCGCTCCGGCGGCGCCCGCGGACTTCTCCCCGCGGGCGCCGCCGCACTCCCTTCCCCACCCGCCCGGGGTGGGGAGGACGAGGTAGGGACGACGCCGCTCAGCCGGCGCGGCGGCGTCGCACCACGAGCAGCATGGTGCCGGCGCCCACGAGCAGCAGGGCGAGCAGGACGGCGCCGCCCGCCGCGCCGGTGCGAGGCAGCCAGCCGACCACGGCGGCCACGGCGCCCGCAGCACCCGGGGCGCTGTCGACGTCGGCCCGGTCCCCGGCGGACCGAGCACCGTCGGCGTCCGGACCACCGGCGCCGTCACCGCCCGTGCCGCTGCCAGGACGGCCTCCGGGGCTCTGCCCGCCGTCCTGCGCACCGCCTGCCGGAGCGGCGAAGGTGTTCGTCACCACCACCTCGACCGCCTCGGGCCCACCGGGCAGACCACCGAGCGTGACACCGGCGGAGGTGCCGTCGGTGGCCCCGACCTGGCGGCCGTCGGCGCGCACCACCATGACGGTGCCGGCAGCACCGGCGGTGCCGGTCTCGGTGACGGTGCAGTCGGCCCCGGCGGGCAGGTCGGCGAACGTGACGGTCTGGTCCGGGCGCAGGTCGCGCACGCTGCCGCCCGGCACGGCGAGGGGCACGGCGGTGCCGTCCACGTCCCACGTGCAGGCCAGCAGGAGCCGGAACGGCGCGTCCGGCACCGCCGCGAGGTGCCCGTCCACCCGCTTGGTCACCTGGAGGGAAGCGAGCTCGACCGTGCCGTCGAAGGTCGCCTCGGCCGGCGGTCCGTCACCGATGATGACGCGGGCGGGGTCGCCGGAGCCGGGCACTCCGCCGGTGCGCGTCTCGGTGACGGTGCACTCGGCGCCCAGGGGCAGGCCGGGCAGCAGGGCACGGTACCCGGTGGCGGCGGCGAGGGTGACGCGCCCGTCGGCCGGCAGAGCGACGGGCACGGTGCGGCCGTCCACCTGCCAGGTGCAGGCCACCTGGGCCTCGAACGGTCCGGCCCCGTAGAGGGGGACGCCGGTGCCGCGCAGGGTCTTGACGATCTCCAGGTCTCCCACGTCGAAGGTGTTGGTCACGGTGACCACGGCCTCGCTCACGCTCTGCCCGGCGTCGGGGGCGTCGACGACGACGGTGCCGTCCGTGGGCGACAGCGCCGTGCGGGTGGCCCCGCCCGTAGCCGTCTCCGTGACGGCGCAGCGGGTGCCGGTGACGAACGGCCCGAAGCTGCGGTGGGCACCGGCGTCGAGCGTGAACCGCTGCTCGAGCACGCTGTCACCGCGGCGCGTGCAGGCGATCTCGAACCCGAACGGCCCGGTGCCGTACGCGGTGGCGCCGGCGCCGTCCGCCTCCTTGACCACCCGCACCACCCCGGCGTCGTACCCGTTGGTGAAGGTGACCTCGGCGGGCGCGGAGCCCACGGCGACCAGCGCGCTGCCGTCACCGTGGTCGGTGACGCCGTCCCCGGTCACGACGACGTCGCGGGGCGCGTCGTCGGTGGTCTCGGTGACGAGGCACGTGGCACGAGCGGGCACCGTCCCGGCGGGGGCGGCGAAGGTCTCACCGTCGCGCAGGGTGAACTCGAGCCGGGTGGTGCCGTCGTCGTCGAACGTGACGGCGGTGCCGAGGGCCGACGTGCAGGTGAGCGCGAACGGGAAGGCGTCGAGTCCGGCGGGGCCGGCCGCGGTGTCCACCCGCTTGGTCACCGAGAGGCCGGAGAACGCGTAGTCGTTGCCGAGCGTGACCACCTGGGTGGCAGGCACCTCGCCGTCGGCCGGAGTCTCGGTGGCCACGGTCACCGTGGCGGGCGATCCGGTGCGGGTCGTCTCCCCGTGCTCGCCCACCCCGCCGTGCTCCGTGACGGTGCAGACGGCGCCGAGCGGGATGCCGTCCACGCGGGCGGACAGGCCGTCGGCCGCGCCCAGCACCACCGTCGCAGCGGGGCCCAGGTCGAGCTCCACCCCGTCGACCGTGCAGGCGACGTCGGCCCGGAACGTGTCCGGGGCGTAGCCGGCGGCGGCGCCCGTGACCTGCTTGTCCACGCGCACCGCCCCCGTGGGCAGCTGCACGCCCACCTGGCTCGGGGCGAACCGCTCGTACCCGCTCTCGCCGGTGTAGCGCCACTTCGCGCCGAACTGGTTCCACGCGACGTCACCGGTCCGGGGCACCACCGGGGACACCCCGCCGGCGGCGGCGGGCGACTCCATCCGGTTGACCGTCGAGTAGGTGACGCTCACGGCCCCGCCGCTGGCGAGCTGGCGGGCGGCCGTGGTGCGGAAGTCCAGCGAGACCCGCAGACCGGTCACGGCGGCCCAGTCGGTGCCACCGCTGGCCACCGTCCAGGTCTCACCGTTCTGCTCGCACACCGCCTGCGTCGTCAGGGTGCGCCACGTGCCCACGCACACGTCGGGGCTCGTGGTCACCTCGAGGGTCACGGTGGTGCCCGGCGGCGCGTCGACCTGGGGCGCGGCGGTCAGCAGCGGCCGGTAGGTCGACGCGCGGGAGGCGCCGGTCAGCAGCAGGCGGTCACCACCGGTCGGCAGCTGCTCGAACAGCACCAGCTCGTCCACCGGGACGGTGCCGGCGTTGACCACGTGCAGCACCCAGTCGTCGGTGCCGCCCACGGTGCTGCCGGCCACGCACGGCGCGCGGTAGTAGCTGCCGCCGGCCACCTGGAGCGTGGGGCTGCAGGCCGCGTCCGGGTGGGCGGGGTTGACGGCCCCGGGGACGGAGCCGCGCACCCCCTTGACGCTGTACAGGTTCGGCCCCGAGACCGGGGAGACGTAGTCGGTCGTGCCGCACGTCGTCCGGTCGGTGGTCCACGCGGTGGTGGTGGCTGCACCGCTGATGCCCGTGCACGCCGCGAGCTGCTCCGCCGTGCGGACCGTCATCGTGTTCGTGGCGCGCTCACCGGTGCGCAGCCCCGGCTGCAGCTCGAGGAACAGGCGCACCGTGAACGTCTCGCCCGGGGACATCGTGCGGCCGTCCTGGGGCCAGGTGAGCACCAGGTCGCGACCGTCCACCCCCAGGGTCACGTCGGTGGACAGCGAGCCGCCTGCCGACGTCGAGTACACCGGCGCCGGGTCCCCGGTGTGCACCAGCGTGGCCGGCAGGGTGTCGCGCAGCTCGGTAACCGTGAGATAGCCGGTGCCCCGGTTGGTGAAGGTCAGGTCCCACGGCACGGCGGAGCCCACCGACACCGTCCTGGTGCCCTCGTTCGCCACCTTGCGGACGGCGACCTGCCGGGTGCCCTCGGTCAGCGAGAGCGACGCGGTGGCGGTGCGCTCGGGCGAGGCCTCACCGGTGCGGCGGTCGCTGCGCACCGTGACGGTGTTCTCGACGGTGCCCGTCATGAGCACGGGGTCGCCGGAGGTGCGGTGCGTCTCGCGCAGCGTCGCGGTGAACGCGGCGCTCGCCGACCAGGCGGGGCTGGGCACCACGGACGAGAAGAACGCGCCGTCGGCCCGCGAGAACGTCACGCGCACACCCTGGACGTCGCCGTAGCGCTCGGCGGGGACGGGCACCGCCGCCGCCGCGACCGGCACCGGTGCTGACGCGGTCCAGCCGGCCTCACCGTCCGGCCCCCACGGCCCGTACACGTCGACCGTGACCCGGTCCGCACCGGCTGGGGCGGTCAGGGTGCCCAGCCCGGTGAAGGTGAAGGCGTCCCAGAACTGAGGCGAAGAGGTCACGTCGTCACGCAGCCACACCTCTGCGGGTGCCAGCGTGGCGAGGGGGTCCACGGACGACTGCGCGCCGAGCGTGACGGTGACGGGCGCGGTGCGTGCCGGGGCCGTGAGCACGTCCGGGCTGACCTGCTTGCGCGGGAGCACGTCGATGGTGCCACCCGTCAGCACCAGGCTGGCCCCCGCGACGTCACCCGTGCGGGTGGTGGGAGCCAGGACCGGGTCGTAGGACTGCGCGAAGGCGCGGTTCACCGTGTCCACGGTCTGGCCGGCCCGCATCTCGACCGGCTCGCCGGTGGAGCGCACGTGGGTGCGCACCGTCGTCTGGAGCGTGAGCTGCAGGTCGTTGGCCGCCGAGATCGTCCCGCCGTGCTCCTCGGGGTGCGGTCCCTGGAACGTCACGCTGACGCCGACGACGTCCGCCAGGCGCTGCGGCGTCCACGTCACCAGGTCGGCGATCGTGGTGCGCTCGGTGACGTACCGCTGCGCCGCCGGGGCGCCGGCGGCGTATCGCACCACCCAGGCGGTGCTGGCGGCCAGGTCCACCTCGCCCGGGCGCGACGCCGCAGCCTGGACCGCGGTGACGTCGAGCCGCTCGAACGGGCTCTCCACCCCGCCGGGGCGCAGCCAGTCGACGTCGGCGGCGAAGGGGTCACCGAGGGCGCCCCCGTGGTCGCCGCCGCTCTGGCAGCGGTTCTCGGTGACCTCCGCGCAGGGCGCCGGGTCCGTGATCCGCACGTAGGACGCCCGGGAGACGGACGTGCTGCTCGCCGTCGCGCCGTAGGTGATCACGGGCTGCGGGGCGCCCGAGCCCTCGCGGGGCACGTGCACCGGTCCGCCGGGTGTGGCGGACTTGGTCACCCGCACACCCGGGGGCTGGTCGTCGAGCACGATCGTCGCGCTGTCGGCAGCCGTGGCCGCTGCTCCACCACCGGCCGGCACGGCCGTGATCCGTGCGGTGGTCGCCGCGGTGCCCGGGTCGCCACCACCCAGGTCGCTCGCCGGGGTGACGAACTCCCCGTCCGAGCGCCGCGTGTTGCGCACCTCCCACATCAGGCTGAATCGGCGGTCGGTGGCACCGGCGGCCACCCCGGTCCCCGGCAGCGGGGCGTACGGGTCCAGGGCGGGGCCGTCCACGAGCGCGGCCTCGCGCGCCGCGCGGTTCTCGGCGAGCACGAGACGCACCCCCGTGGCCCCCGCGCGCTCCTGCGGCGTCAGGACGTGGCCGACGAACCGGCCGCCCTGCACCCACCCGCCCTGCGGCGGGGTCACCTCGTGCCAGGCGCCGTCCACGAACAGCTCGACGGCGGTCACGGTGTCGTAGCGCAGGTACCAGCCGTTGCTGTACGGCGTCGTGTCGGCCCCCACGGGCTCGATCCGCACCAGGTCGAAGGCGTCGAACACGGTCTGCGCCACGGGCGTCCCGGCCGGGTCGGCCGCCGGGTGGGAGAGGGTGACCTCGCCGTAGCCCTCGCCCACGCGCCAGTCGACGTCGGTGGCACGCAGCTGCCCCGACTGCGCGGTGACCGTGACGTCCCGCCACGACGTCTCGATACCGACGCCGCCCTCGCCCTCGTGCCGCACGACACGGGCGTGGGCCGTGCTCTCGGCCTCGGCGGTGAGCGCCGTACCCGCGGGCGTGACACCCGTGGCGTGCAGGGTCGCGGTGCCGGTGAGCACCGTGACGGCACCCGGCTGCGCGGTCACGGGGCCGCCGCTGCGCAGCGTGCCGCGCGCCTGCGCCACCAGGTAGGGGGTGAACGTCTGGTCGACGGCGAAGCCGCCCGCGTTCGTCAGCGTGAACCGGATCCCCGTGAGGTCGCGGCGGTCCGTGCCCGGCGGCAGCGCCTGGGCCACCTGGTCCGCCGTCAGCGAGACGAGGAACGGCTGCGGCTCGGGGCCCCACGTGCCCAGCGACAGCGGGGTGCCGTCGGGACCGAACGCCTCGACCAGGAGCGACGCCCCGGAGGGCACCTGGGTGGAGGAGACGCCTGCGACGTCGAACCCGTCCCAGAAGGAGCCCTCACGGGTGTCCCACCGGTCCTCGACCACCATGGTGCGGGCGCGGGCGTACTCGGAGGTGCCCTCGACGCTGCTCTCGAGCTCGACGACCACGCGCGTGCCGGGCTCGACGGCGCTGCTGGGCCGCACCGTCCTGGTGAGGGTCGCGGCCAGGGCGGGCCGGCGCAGCACGAGCGTGTCGCTGGCGTCCGCGCTCGCGTCCTGGCCGTTGGGGGCCACCACCGTGGCGGTCACGGTGTGGCGTGCCTCGCGCTCGGCGGTGGCGCCCGTGGCGCTCTCGTCGGTGGCGACGTCGAGCTCGAACGTCGTACCGGCACCGGCCGGGATGCTGCCGGTGAAGGTCAGCACGAACCCGGTGGCGCCCGCGGGGACCTCGGCCGGCGCCTGTCCCGGGGCGAGCGTCTGGGTGTGCCGGCCGCCGTCCGCGAGCTCGTAGACCACCTCGGCGCTCGTGGCGCCGTCGGGCCAGGCCAGCGAGCGGAAGGCCGCGAGGTGGATGCCGTCGACGAACCAGCCCTGGTCCGTGACGGTCAGGTGGCGCACGGGCACGTCGGACGTGTTGGTCGCGCTCACCCGTGCCCGCACGGCCTCACCCGCCGAGACGAGGGCCGGCGCCAGGTCGCCGACCACGTCCACGGCCACCTTGGCGGGCACGACGACGTGCGTGGCCCGGGCCGTGCCGGTGGCGGTCGCGCCGGCGTGCTCGCCCACGGCCTCGGCGACGTTCTCGACCTCGTGGCGGTCGCGGGAGAGGTCGTCTCCCGCCCGGTCGGCGGCACGCTGGACGAGACCGAGCCGCGCCGTGGCGGTGGCGCCCGGAGCCACGGCACCCGCGTACGTCAGGCGCAGGCCTCCGACGTCAGCGGGGCGGACCCCCGCCGGCAGCGTCGCCTGGCCGGCGGGCACGCCCTCGACCCAGGCCCAGGACGTGCCGTCGTGGACGTACGCGTCGAGCCTCACGGAGTCGGCACCGGCGGGCAGGTCCGTGCTCACGGACGCGAGGTCGGTCAGGGCGAACGGGTTGGCGGGCTCCAGCGTCGCCGCACCGGCGCGCAGGCCGCGCGGCTCGGTGACCACGAGCGTGTCGAGGGCCGTGTTCGAGGCGTTGGTCGCGGTGAGCGTCACCGTCGACGGCGCACCTTCCTCGAAGGACCGCTGCGCGGGCTCCCACACCTTGGCCAGGTCGACGTCGAGCGAGACGGGCACCCGCAGGCGCACGTCGACGCTCTTCTCGTCCGGCGCCGAGTTCGTGGCGGTGGTGCGGGCGGTGTTGGTGATCACCTCGTCGCGGGGCCCGAGGTCCTCGGGCACCTGCAGCGTGATGGTGAGCGTGAACGTCGCGCCTGCCGGCATCGGCTCGGTGAAGGTCACGCGGACCGCGGTCCTGGCCCCGACGACCGACGGCTGGCCGACCGGGCGCCCGTCCTCGGTCCACGTCACCTGCCGCGGCACGGCCGTGGTGGCGTTGACCGCGTTGACGGCGAAGCCCTGGAGACCTTCCGGGAGCTCGTCCGTGAGCACGGCGTCGACGCACGCCTGCTCGGAGCACGTGACCCCGATCGTGTACGTGAACACGCTGCCCGCCTCCACCACGGAGGCGTCGACCCGCTTGGAGACCTCCAGGTACTGCGCGGCGTCGGCCGCCCACGCCGGGGCGACCCCGGCGGCGAGCGGTGCCGCCAGCACGGCCGCGGTGACCGCCGCGACGGCGGCCGTCCACCGTCGGCGCCACCGCCTCCATCGTGCTGCCCCTGCGCCCGCACGTGCCCTGCGCTGCATCGACGTCCTTCGTCTCGAACCTGGTGCTGCTCCTGCGGCCTCCGCGCGTCCGTGCGCGGTCGACCGCCCGAGGACCAGGACGGCACGTGGCGGACGTCGATGACGAAACATGGAGGTGACGCGCGTCACTCGCCGTGCAGCGCACTCCTCCCATCGGCGGTCTCACCTCCGGCGCTCGCTGCGCCGGCCGCCTCGAAGGGGTGAAAAGCAGGAGGCCGTTTCGGATCGTCGGCCGCGGTGGTTACGCTCACGGACCTGACGGCGAGCGCGCCCGAGAGCCCGGACCAGCACGGTGGGCCCGGCGCACGCCGACGACGCGCGGACCCCGGCGGCCACGAGCCCGGGTCCGAGGGAAGGCGATCCACGGTGGGACCAGAGCAGGGCGACGGCGCGCTCCTCGCGAGCCTGCGCGACGGCGACGACGCCGCGTACGCGGAGCTCTGGCGACGCCACCACGACGCCGGGCTGCGCGCCGCACGTGCGATCACCGGCAAGCTCGACCCCGAGGACGTCGTCCAGGAGGCGTTCGCCCGCGTGCTGGCGGCCGTGCGTCGCGGCAACGGCCCCCAGGGCGCGTTCCGGCCGTACCTCTACGCCGTCGTGCGGAACGTCACTGCCGACTGGGGGCGCGCCCAGGACCACGTGGTGCCCACCGACGACGTCCCCGGGGACGACCAGCCGGCCGATCCCTTCGACGACGCCGTGCTGGAGCGGACGGTGGTCGGGACGGCGTTCCGCTCCCTGCGCCCCGAGTGGCAGGAGGTGCTCTGGTACCTCGAGGTCGAGGGCCTGAGCACCCGCGAGACGGCGGCGCACCTCGGCCTGAGCCCCAACGCCGTCGCCGCGCTCGCCTACCGCGCCCGCGACGGCCTGCGCACCGCCTGGCTCCAGGCCCACCTCAACCACCTGGCCGCGGACGACGGGTGCCGCTGGACCGTCGAGCACCTGGGCTCCTACCAGCGCCGTGCGCTCCGGCGACGCGACACCGCCCGCGTGGAGGAGCACCTGAAGACGTGCCCCACGTGCCCGGTGCTGGTCGGCGAGCTGGAGCGCGTCGCCGGCGGCCTGCGCGCCGTCCTGCTGCCCCTGGTGCTCGGGGCCGCGACCGCCGGTGACCTCCTGCCCGCAGCCGGGGCCGCCGGGGCTGTCGGTGGGACAGGAACCGCTGCTACGACGACCGCTGGCACGGGGAGCGCGGGCACAGGGAGTGCGGAGGGCTCGACCGCGGGAGCTGGTGCGAGCGCCGGGGCGCCGGGGCGCAGCGGTGCCGCACGCACGGTGCCTCCCGTCGTCGCGGTGGTGCTCGCCCTGGCGCTCGTCGGGGGCATCGCCGCCGCAGCCACCCTGACGGCACGCGGGCTGTTCGACGCACCCGGCAGCGCCGAGACCGTCACCGCCGGCGAGGACGCGTCGGGCGACGCGACTCCCCCGGCGCCCGCCGGCACGGGTGGCCACGCCGCCGGACCGGCGGCCGGGCACGCGGGAAGCGGCACCGAGCCGGGCAGCACCGACGGCGCCCTCCCGGACGACCCCCCGCACGGCCTGGCCGCGCCGAGACGCGCCGCGCCAGGCAAGGTCGCGGCAAGCACGGTCGCACCCGGCACGGTCGCGCAGCCCGGGCAGGCGAGCGAGCCCGCCACCTCGACGACGCCCGCCGCGCCGAGCCCCGCCACGCCGCAGAACCCCGCCGTGCCGCAGAACCCCGGGACGCCCGACCCTGCCGACCTCCCCGCTGACCCGGCAGCCGACGACAAGCCCACCGCCCCGCCGGTGCCACCCCCTGCCGGGCCCGCGGTGCCCGACACGGGCCCCGGGTCCGGCCCGGACGACGGCCCGGACGAGGACGGCACTCCCCCCGGTCCGCAGGAACCTCAGCAGCCGCAAGAGCCTCAGGACCCCGAGGCGCCCGTCGTCGCGACTCCGGTCGTGCTCGCGGCCGACACCTCCGACGGCCTGTACATGCCCCTGCTCAGCGGCGAGGGCACCCCCGGCGCGGAGGTGCTGGTCCGGGACGCCTCGGGCGCCGTCGTCGCCTGCACCACGGTCGCCGTCGACGGCACCTGGGCGGTCTCGGCCGACGTCGAGCCGGGCGTCACCGTGCTGACGGCGTCCCAGGTGCTCGACGGCGTCGAGTCGGCGCTCACCGGCCCGGTCGGGCCGTTCGACCTCGAGGTGCCGCAGATCCTCCACATGGCGGACGGGGGCACGACAGCTCCCGTGGTGACGTTCCACGGCCCTGCGGGCAGGTCCGTCCAGGCGCTCGTGGACGGGAGGCCCACCAGCACGGTCCACCGTCTGGGGGCAGAGCCGCTGGTCCGCGTGATCCAGGGCCAGGCGCCGGGCGAGCACGTGTTCGGCGTGCGGTTCTTCGACCCCGTGACGGGCCGCTACGGCGCGCAGGCGACCCGCTCCTTCGTGGTGCGCTGACCCCGCTGCGTGGTGCGGGCGCGCCACCGTGGTCGTGGGCCGACGCGAGCCCTCGCCGTCGCACCCTCGCCGTCGCACCGTCGCCGTCGCACCGTCGCCGTCGCACCGTCGCCGTCTCACGCTGGCCGGCACCCGGGGACGCCCGTGATGCGCGGCACACCCTGATGGCGTCATCGGTCGGCCGCAGGGCGGTCCTGGTGGTCGTGAGCGCGCCACCCTGGCGCGCCCGACGGAGGACGATCGTGAGCACACTGGCACTGCGGCACCGCGGGGCCGACTGCCCGGAGGACGCCCCGGGGAACCCGGCCGCGGCGAGGAGGCCCAAGTCGGAGCGGTGCCCGCGCGCAGCGGGTGCCCGCCGACGGCAGGCGGTGGCCGATGACGCGCTGGCAGCCCTGGCGGCGGCGCTGGAGGCCGCGCCGGTGGGCGTGCTGGTCACCGACGCGGACGGGCACGTGCTGCACGCGAACGGTGCGGCTGCCGACGTCCTCGCCCTGCCCCTGGACGACGTGATCGGCGCGGACGCCGCGCTGCTGCTCGCCGGCGGGGAGCCCGCGGCGGGCGACGAGCACGACGACGGCGACGGCTGGGGCGCGCCTCGCTGGCTGGTGCGCCACGACGGTGCCTCGGTGTGCGTGCAGACGTCGGTGACCGACGCTCCGCGAGGGCCTTCCGGCGCCCGCCACCTGGTGTGGGTGCAGGACGTGACGCGGCAGCGGCGGCGTGAGGAACGGTGGCGCCGCGAGGCCCTGAGCGACCCGGCCACGGGTCTGGCGAACCGGCGCCGGCTGGAGCGCCGTCTGGCCCGGGAGCTGCAGCGGGCGCGGGCCGGCGGACGCCCTCTCGCCGTGCTGCTCGCGGACCTCGACCACTTCAAGGAGGTCAACGACTCCCTCGGGCACCAGGCCGGCGATCACGTGCTGGCGGCCGTCGCCGCTCGGCTGGAGCAGGCCGTGCGACCGGGCGACCTGGTGGCCCGGCTGGGTGGTGACGAGTTCGTGCTGCTGTGCCCGGGGGCGGACGTGGCGACCGCGCAGGGCATCGCCGACCGGGTGGCCGCGCTGACGGCGACCGAGATCGACGTGGACGGGCGCCGGGTGCGGCCGGAGGTGAGCGTGGGCGTGGCTGTCACGACAGGCGCCGAGACGGCGGACGCCGTGCTGGCCCGCGCCGACGCGTCCATGTACGGCCGCAAGCGGGCGCGCCCGGCCCGGCCGTAGCCACCACGCGGGCGAGGACGTGGACGTGGACGGCGCATCCTGCGCCCGCCGGGACGCATCGCGCGCCAGGCGCCGTCCGCGGCCGCCCGAGCCCTCCATCCTCGTGGTGGGGCCCCGCCGGGGTCCCACCACCTCCAAGTCCTCCGCACGATCGGAATCTCGCCATGACCGTCTCCGCCCCCGTGGACACCGCGATCACCTACGAGCGCACCCGCGCGGGGCTGCTGGTGACGATGCGCGGCGAGATCGACGCGGCGGTGCGCCTGCGCGCCTCGTCCGTGCTGGCACGCCTCGTCCGCGAGGCGCCCAGCCCCGTGGTGGTGGACACCAGCGGCGTGACGTTCATGGACTCGACCGGCCTGGCGTTCCTCTGCGGGCTCGAGCGGCACGCGGTGGAGGCCGGTCGCTCCGTGGCGCTGCGGGCGCCGTCGGGCGCGGTGACGGCGGTGCTGGAGCTGGGTGACCTGGCCCCGCGGCTGGCCGTGGAGCGGGCGGCGGCGTGAGGGTGCCTGGGGCACGACACCGCCCCGCCGCCCGGGAGGGGCGACGGGGCGCTGTGCGAGGGCCGACGGCGTGGGCCGTCGTCGTCGGTGCCGCCCGGCGTCAGGAGACGCGCAGGTAGGTCGGGTTCGACTGCCAGATCTTGCGGATGTTGACGTTCCAGCCGTCGGGGCGGGAGGCGTCCACCTGCAGGCCGTTGCCGATGTAGATGGAGATGTGGCCCGGCGACCAGATGAGGTCACCCGGCTGCGCCTCGGAGGCCGAGATCACCGAGGTGCGACCCGAGTCGCGGATGGCGGTGGACTGGTGCGGCAGCTCGATGCCCACCTGGCGGTAGACGTAGCTGACCAGGCCCGAGCAGTCGAAGCCGGACGGGCTGGCGCCACCGACCACGTAGGGCACGCCCACGTAGCGCTGGGCGATCTCGGCGACGGTGGCACCGACGCCCGAGGCGGCGACGGCGACGGGCGCGGCGGCCTCCTCGGCAGGGGCCTCGGCAGCCGGGGCCTCAGCGGCGGGAGCCTCGGCACGCTCCGCGGAACGGCTGGCCGTCTGGGCCGAGCGGGTCTCCGTGGCCTTGGGCTTCGGCTCCGGCTTCGGCTCGGGCTTGGGGGCCGGGGTGACCTCGATCGAGGCGATGCCCTCGGCGGAGATGTTCTCGACGCTGACCTGGGCGTCCGGGGCCACGGTGACGGCGGGGGCCGCCTGCAGGGCCTGGCGGGCCTGCTCGGACAGCTTGCCGAGGTCGGCACCGGCCGACTTGGCCTGCTCGGCACCGAGGGGCTGCGCCTGGGCGCTGGTGGCGCCGGCGAGCGTGGACACCAGGATGCCGCCGGCAGCGGCGACGACGGCGGCACGACGGCCGGCGTTGGCGGTGACCGCCTTGGTGATCCCGGTCAGCGGGGTGATGGGCATGTGCGCGGCGCGGTGCCGCGCACGGGTGGTACGTGCGCTCACGATTTTCCTCTCCGGCCGCCTGCGAGGTGAGCTGTCGGGTTCGGGTGGGAGATAGTCACCCGGCCGTCGGGGCCGCTGGAGCGTCCCGTCGGGCTTCACCCCGAGGACACCGTTCCCGGTGCCCGAAGGTGGTTCCCCCGTCCCTGCCGTGCGGTTCTTCGGATCTCCACGGGCGGCGGCAGGGCTCGGCGTCCGCACGCGGACCCGGCGGGCTGATGACCACCGGGCGAATCGAAGGTAACCGGCAGGAGCGCGGATGTCACGCTTCGATAACAGCGTGGGTGATGGAGATTTGATGAAGGCCCAGCGCTCGGCGTCTCGGACGGCGGTGTCCGTGGCGGACGTCACCGGGCCGCCACCAGCACGGTCACGCCCGCTCGAGGGGTCCGCGAACCCGTGCTGCCGTTACCAACCTGTGACATTGAAGGGGTTTCTGCGCTAACCTCCCCGACGTGCCCGCGCCCACGCTCCGACGTCGCCGTCCCAAGGGCCGCCACGCGGGCCCCCCGCGGCGGCCCCGCCTGCTCCCCCCTGCGCTCACCACCCTGACCGTGACCGCCGCCGCCGCGATCACCCTCACCGCCACGAGCAACGGCCTGCCCACCGCCGGCCCGCAGATCGCTCCCAGCGGCGAGCGGCCCGACGACGCCACCAGCGCCCTGCCCCTCCTCGCCGGAGGCGCCGGCGCCCACCGCGGCGCGGCCGCGTCTCGCTCCCAGGAGCGGCCCGAGCTGCCCGCACGCACGACGCCGCCCCCGCCCGCCGAGCGCACCCAGCCCGCGCCCGAGGAGACCGGCGACGCCCAGGTGCTCGACGCCGAGGTGCTCGCGGCGCAGGAGGCCGCGGCCCCTGTGCCGGCACCCGAGCCCGCTCCTGAAGAGGCTCCTGCCGAGGAACCCGGGTTCCCGGCGCTCCCCGGCTGCGACGGCGAGATCACCGGCACCGGCAGCAACGGCCGCATCGCCGCCGGCGACCTGTGCGACATCTGGCAGCGCCCCTTCAAGGTGCGGGCCGACGCCGCCGCCTCGCTCTCCGCGCTCAACGACGCCTACACCGCCGAGTTCGGCGAGCCGCTGTGCCTCACCGGCGGGTACCGGTCCTACGAGCAGCAGGTGGCGCTCAAGAAGGAGAAGCCGTCCCTGGCGGCCACGCCCGGGCGCTCCAACCACGGCTGGGGCCTCGCCGTCGACATCTGCGACTACTCCTACGCGGGCAAGCGGTGGGACTGGCTCAAGCTGCACGGCCCCGAGTACGGCTGGGACAACCCGGCGTGGGCACGCCGCGGCGGCGACGGTCCCTACGAGCCGTGGCACTGGGAGTACACCGAAGGCGTCGCGGCGCTGTCGGCCGCGGGCCGCGGCTGAACCGGCACGCCCCCTCTCCTTCGCGCCGGTGGCTACGGCTTGTCACGCGACCCGCGGGGGTCGCGTGACAAGCCGTAGCCACCGGCGCGAGGCGGGGGGTCAGTCGTCGCGGTCCGAGCTGATGATGTCGCCCGTCGCGGCGTCGATCTCGTAGTCGTACTCGACGCCACCCTGCGAGAACTCGATCTCGTAGTGCACGCGCCCGTCGTCCTGGTCGCGCTCCTGACGCTGGATCGTGGCGTCGGCCTCCGCGACACCGGCGTCCTCCAGGGCGATGCGCGTGGCCTCGTCCAGGCCGATGTCGTCGCTGCTCGTCCCGCCCGTCGCCGAGTCGTCGCCGGTGCCGCCGGTGGCCGTGCCGCCGTCGTCCGTGCCGCCCGTGCCGGGCGACTGCGGCCCGGACGTGACGATGTCGTCACCCGCCTGCGGCTGGTCGCCCTCGTCGTTGCCGCAGCCGGCGAGCACCAGGGCTGCCGTCAGCGCCGTCGTCGCGGCGAGCGCACGGGCAGGTCGTGCGGAAGTGGTCGAGCGCATGGATCGGCTCCCTCCGTTGACCGCCGCGACCGGCGCTGTCCGCCGGTCCCTGGCAGCGGTCTCACCGGCAGTCTCGACAGGTCACGTGTCACCCGCACGGCGGCCGGACGGCGCCGGACGTGGCACCAGGCACGGACGACGGCCCGGGGTCAGCTCTGTCGTGAGGCCCGTGCCGGACGACGCCGGCGCGGGCGGTGGTGGGTACCGTCGAGGAGGGCTGCGGCCTGGGCCCAGGTCTCGGCGCGCCCGACGGGCCGCGTGTAGCGGTCGCTGGTCTCGAAGCCGCCGTCGGACGACGTGACGATGCCGTGGTACTCGCCCTCGAGCGTGGCCACCCAGACGCCGTCGTCGGCCTGGAGCCAGGTCAGCGGGCGCGGCGCGCTGGGCGCGCCGGGGGCGCGGGTCGGTGCGGAGGGCCTTGCGGTGATGCTGGAAAGGATGACTTCTTCTCTCACTCCCGGCTGAGGCGGGAGGTGCTGTGTCGCGGCGGCAGTGGTGCCGGGCTCACGGTCGGGCTGCGATGCCGTCGGGCCGAAGAGCGGCGCGGGTCAGGGCCCACGCGGTGCGAGCTGTCCTTCGAGGGTACAGGGTCGGCGCGCGGGCGGCGCGGTGAGGGCGGTCCACGGCCTGTGGACAACCCCGGTGGCCGGGATCCCGTCATGGCTAGCGTCAGCGCGTGCCCCGTCTCGCCCTCGACCCCGGATCGTTCGACGCCGCCGCCGGCGCGGTCCGTGACGCGGCGTCCCTCCTGCACGCCGGTGGGCCGCTCGACCTGCCGGCGCACGCGGCGGGAGACCCGGCCCTCGCCGCGGCGCTCGAGGACCTGCGGCACGCCTGGGCGGGGGCGCTCACCCTGCTGGTGGCACAGCTCGACGGGCTCGCGCCCGCGCTCGCCGCCGCCGGCGCGCGGTTCGCCGACGCCGAGGGAGCGGCGGTGCGTCACGTCACCGGGACCGGGGCGGGCGCGGGCTCCCCGGGGAGCAGCGGTGGCACGGGTGGTGCGCCGTGATCCCGTCACGGGTGCTGGACCCGATGCCCGGGGAGCCGGGCGTCCTGGGCGAGGCCGCCGGCCGCACGGAGCAGCGGGCGTGGGCGCTCGACGACGTGCGCCACCGCCTGCTCGCCGTCCACGGCTGGCTCGACGGCGAGGTGAGCTCCGCCGTCGACGGCGCCCGGGCGCGGATCGCGGAGACTGCCGAGGGTGCGGCGACGGCGGCCCGGGTGCTGGGAGCGGTGGCGGGGCTGCTGCGCCGGCACGGGGACACGCTGGCGTCCCTCCAGGTCGCGGCGGCGCAGGCGGCGCGGCGGCACGAGGAGGCCGTGGCCCGCGCCCGGCGGTGGGACGCCGAGGTCCGGTCGCTGGAGGCGCGGCGGCGCTTCCTGTGCACGGCGGTGGGGCCGGCGGCGGTCACCGTGGAACCTGATGTCGAGCTGGCACGGCAGCTGGGTGTCGCGCAGCACCAGCGGCGGGAGGCGCTCGACGACGCGGCCCGCGCCGAGGCGCAGTGGCGTGCCGCGCACGACGAGCTGCGCGGGGCGGCGTCGCGGGCTGCGGCCGAGGCGGTGGCGCTCGGCGACACGGGAGCGGTGCGTGCGTGGGTGCTGGCCGCCCCGCACCTGTCGCCGGGCGCCGGTGGGCTGGGGCGCGGTGCCGCGGCAGGGGCCGACGCCGCGGGCCTGGCCGCGTTCGCCGCCGCGCAGGCAGCCGGCCGGTCGGCGGCACGGGCGCTGGCGGGGGCCGCACCGTCGGCAGCCGACGTCGAGCAGGCGCACGACCTGTTGCAGCCGCTGGTGCGGGCGCACGGCGACGCCGTCTTCTGGGCGGCGTTCTGGGCGCAGGCTGCCCCGGCCGACGTCTACCGCTCCCTGGCCGCCGCGTTCCCGCTGCCCGAGCTGCGCGGGGAGGGCATGGGCACGGTTCCTCCCGCGTGGGCGGCGGTGACGGCGGCGCTGGCTGCGGGGGCGCGTGCGTGGGGTGCGGCGCAGGGCCGGGCGGAGCACGAGGCGTTCGGCCGCCGGCTGGTGGCCGACCTCGGTGCCGCCGGCCCGCCCGGGGCCCCGGGCAGGGGCGCCGCGGTGCTGGCCGCCGCGACCGTGCTGCGCGGCCTGTCGGTGCCCGACGACGGGACGACGGCGGGTGGTCACGGCGGCGGCGCCCCGCCCCGGCACGGGGCAGCCGCCGCGACGGGCGCGCTCCTGGCCCTGGAGGAGCTCGTCCTCCCGGAGCTGGAGCACCGGAGCGTGCACGACCGGCCCACCGCGGTCCTCGCCACGGCTGCGTTCGAGGGCCTCGCCACCGACCCGGCGGCGGTGTTCGCCTACCTGGCTCCGGCGGACGACGACGCTCTCGCCCGCCGCACCCGGCTGTGGCTCGGCACGGCGCCAGGGTTCCCGCAGGGCGGCTGGCCCGACGGAGGGGTGGCGGTGGCGACGGTGCTGGGCACGGCGGTGGCTGTGGGGGCGGGCTCCCCGGCCCGCGCCGACCAGGCGCGTGCAGCCGCGCTGGTCACGCGCGCGACCGCCGCGATGCCGCACGGCCTGCTCTCGGGGCCGCCGCTGGCACCGGACGCCGAGCGGCGCGTGGCCCAGGTGTACCGCCCGTACGTGGGCGTGTTCGGCGACGCGGCGCGCGACGGCGTCGGGGGGCCGCACGCTCCGGCCGGCGCCGGGCTGGCGGAGGTCCCGGGCGGGCCGGTGCAGCCCACGCTCGGCGCGTTCGACCTGCGGGAGGTCGTGGCGGCGACGTCGCGCACGTCCCTGGGCGGGGCGGCATGGCTGGCTGCCGCCGAGGACCACCAGGAGGCGGTGCTCGGGTGGGCGTTCCCGGTGGTGCCGCTGGGTCCGCCGACGCCCGGCGCGCCCGATGTGCCCGAGCGCGCCGACCCGGGCCTCGACCGCGCCGACCGGGAGGCCGTGGCGCGCGAGCTCCTGGCCGACGTCGGCACCGTGGCGGGCGCGATCAGCGTGGACACGGTGCGGGCGGCCGAGCTCGCGGACGCGCGGAACCAGGCCCTGGTGGACGCGGCGGCCGTGGGCGTGGGCGTGGCAGCCAGTGCGGTGACGGTGGGATCCTCAGCGGTCACGGGCCTCGCCCTCTCTGCCGCAGCAGGCGCGGGCACGGCCGGTGCGAGCGCCGTCGTCAAGGAGATGCTGCCGGACCACGCTGCGGCAGCGCGCGCCGACGTCTCCGTCGAGGGCGGGGCGCTGCACGACCGGTTCGCGACCACCACCCACTCCCGCGCGCTCGCGTGGTCGCAGCAGCAGGGCGCCACCGCTGCCGAGGCGCGGGCCGAGTGGGCGCGGCTGCCCGACGACGGCTGCGCGAGCTTCGAGCAGACCTTCCGCCCGATGTCGGAGGTGGGGCACGAGCTGGGGGGTCCGGTCTGCGAGGAGGACCGTGGGCAGGAGGACGGCCGCGACCGGAAGCGGCGCTGAGACGCCGAGGCGCGGCCCAGGGTGGCACGCGCACCCTAAGATCGTTTCGATCCCTCGCCCCGTCGGCCACCGCGCGTGCCGGCCGAGGCGCCGCCCGCGGTCACGCGGACGCCACCCGCTTCCCGGAGGCACCCTCATGAGCGTGAGCACCACGCGCGCGCCGTCCACCCCCGTCGTCGACCAGCGGCGCGCCACGGTGATCCTCGTCGCGATGGCCGTCTCGACGTTCCTGTTCGTGCTGGTGGAGAGCCTGCCCAGCGGCCTGCTCACCCTCATGGCACCCGACCTCGGCCGCTCGACGTCGGACATCGGCCTGCTGGTGACCGGGTACGCGCTCGTGGTGCTGATCGCCTCGGTGCCGCTGGCCCACTGGACGCGGCGGGTGCCACGGCGCTGGGTGCTGTCGGCCACCGTGGGGCTCGCCGCCGTCTCGACCCTGTGGAGCGGCCTGGCCGGCGACTACACGTGGGTCATGACGGCCCGGCTCGTCACCGCGCTCGCGCAGGCCCTGTTCTGGGTGGCCGTCATCCCTGCCACCACCGGGCTGTTCCCGCCCCGGGTGCGCGGGCGGGTCATGGCGCGTCTGGCGATCGGCAACTCGCTCGCTCCCGTGCTCGGCGTGCCCGCCGGCACCTGGCTCGGAGAGCAGACCACCTGGCGCGCCGCCTTCTGGGCGGTCGCGGCGCTCTCGGCGGTCATCTTCGTGATCGTCATCCTGCTGTTCCCCACCGTGCGGCCCCAGGACGGCGGGGCGGCCAGCGCCCCGTTCCCGGACCGCCGCCGGTTCGTGTTCCAGATGGTCACCACCGCGCTGGTGGTCACGGGATCGTTCGGCCTGATCACCTTCGTCACCCAGGTGCTGCAGGACGTCTCCGGGTACCCGCGCGAGTCGATGGCCGCGCTGCTGCTGGTGCAGGGCACCGCCGGCGTGCTGGGGGCGGTGCTGGTGGGCAGGTTCATCGACCGGTTCTCCTGGGGCACGCTCGTGGTGTCCCTGAGCGTGCTGGTGGTGGCGCAGACGGCGCTGTGGGCGCTCGGCGAGCACAGGGTGGCCGCGGTGGTGTGCCTGGCGATGTTCGGGTTCGCGTTCTCCACGGTGCCGCCCACGTTGTCGCACCGCGTCATGCTGGTGGCGCCCGGCTCCACCGACATGGGCGTGGCGATCAGCTCGTCGGTGTTCAACCTGGGCATCGCCGGCGGCTCCGCCCTGGGTGCCCTCCTCACCGCCGAGGTGGGCGTGCGAGCCGTGCCGCTCGTGGGTGCCGGCCTCGTGCTGCTCGCGCTGGTGTGCACCCTGGCCGAGCACCGCTTCAACGCACCGTTGCCTGCGTCACGGCACGACGCCGAGGAGATCCTGGAGTCCTGACGTCCCGCTCCTGCCGCCCTGGCGGGAGGATGGTGGCGTGAGCACCCCTGAGCCCGGTGGCCCTTCGCGGCCGCTGCCCGACGACGCCCGCTGCCCCTGCCTCTCCGGCGACGCGTACGGCGCGTGCTGCGGCCCCGTCCACAGCGGCGACCGGCCCGCCGTCACCGCCGAGGCGCTGATGCGCTCGCGCTACAGCGCGTACGCCGTCGGGCACGAGGCGTGGCTGCGCGCGTCGTGGCACCCGCGCACCCGGCCGGCGTCCCTGGACCTGGACGACGACGTCACCTGGCGCCGCCTCGACATCGTCGGCACCCGGGCGGGCGGGCCGTTCGACGAACAGGGCGAGGTCGAGTTCGCCGCCTGGTGGCGCAGCGCCACGACGGGCGAGCGGGGCCGCCTGCACGAGGTGAGCCGGTTCGTGCGCGGGCCGGCGCCCCGGCCGGGCGAGCGGGGGCCGTGGCTCTACGTGGACGGCGACGTCCAGCCCTGACCGCCGCCCCTCCGTCATGGGCGGAAGACGCTGTTGTGGGCGGAAGACTCGCCGCAATCCCTCGCGTTCTGCGGCGTGTCTTCCGCCCACAACCGAGGGAGCGGAGCGGGGCGGGGCGGAGCGGGGCAGGACGGGGCGGGGGGTCAGGGAGCGACGAGGCGCACGAACGCGCTGAGCTGAGCCAGGCCCGCCGGCGTGGAGGGCAGGTGCTCCAGCAGCCCCGGCGAGTGCACCACGTACGCCGCCCACTGCGCCCGCGAGATCGCCACGTTGAGCCGGTTCTTCAGCAGCAGGAACTCCATGCCGCGCGGCACCTCGGCGGCGTCGGACGCGCACATGCTCACGATCGCGACCACGGCTTCCTGTCCCTGGAACTTGTCCACGGTGCCCACGCGTACGCCACCGCCGTCCACGCCGGGCCCGGCGAGCCCGGCCCGTGCCAGCACCTCGCGCACGCGCTGCACCTGCGCGTTGTACGGGGTCACCACGATCACGTCGCGCGGCTCGAACGGCCGGGGCGGGGCGTCGGCGGCGTCCGACCACGCCCGGCCCAGCAGGCCGCGCACGATCTCGACCACCTCCGCGGCCTCCTCCGGCGAGTCGGTGGACCGGCCCGTGTGCCGCACGGGCCGCACGTGCAGGCCGGGGTCGACACCGTCGAGCGACCGCTGCGACGCGCACGGGTGCGAGCGCAGCTGTCCCTCGTACGAGAGCACGGACACCGGCCCGGACACGGCAGGGTGCATCCGCCGGCTGGCGGCGAGGAAGTACCCGAGCTCGGGCGGCAGCACGTCGTGCCCGTCGGTCACCCACCCGAGGGCGGAGGTGTCGATGGGCTCGGGATGTGTGCCCTGCGAGACCTGCGGGAGCTGCTGCGGGTCGCCCAGGAGCAGCAGGTTGTGGGCGGCCACCGACGCCGCCACCGTCGAGCCGAGCGAGTACTGGCCGGCCTCGTCCACCACGAGCAGGTCGAGGGAGCGGCGCGGCACCCGCTCGGGGTTCGAGAAGTCCCACGCGGTGCCGCCCAGCACGAACCCGGTGGACTGCCGCTCCTGCGCGAACGCCGCGTACCCCGACTTCTTGAGCGCCGTGAACGCGACGTCCGCCTCAGGGTCCTGCGGCTCCTTGCCCACCAGGTCCGGGTCCAGCCCGCACCCCACCACGCCCTCCAGCAGGTGCTCGACGACGGCGTGGGACTGCGCCACCACGCCGATCCGCCAGCGGTGCCGCTCCACCAGGCGGCGCACCACGCGCGCGGCGAGGTACGTCTTGCCCGTGCCGGGCGGCCCCTGGACGGCCAGGTAGGAGCCGTCCAGGTCGAGGAGGCTGCGCACGACGGCGGTGATGTGGTCGGGCTCGCCGGTGGCGGCGTCGGGCAGCACCGGGGCGAGGCTGCCCGAGCGAGTGCGGGGCCGGGTGCGGCGCAGGATGTCGACGACGGCGTCACGCGGCCAGGCGACCCCGGCATCGGCCCGGGCCGTGTCGAGCACGTCACCGGCGTCCACGATCGCCTGCGCCCACTCCTCGATGGCCGGCACCTGCGTGCCGGGCCGCGGCGGGGCGGCGGGCGTCAGGGCGGACGGCACGGCCTGGTGCGGTTCGGCGCCGGGCGGCAGCGACTCCTCCACCACCACGGTGGCGTCGTCGAGCACCTCGACCACGCGCACGGTGCGGGCCGAGCGGGCGCCCGGGTCCGCCGTCGGGCTCTCGTAGGGGCCGGGCGGTTCGTACAAGAGGTACGGCCCCGCTTGTCCACCGACTGACGGCCGGCTGCCGGGCCCCCACTCGCCGCGCAGCTCCAGCAGGCGGCGGTCGGAGCGCTGCTTGCCCTCGCGGTACCAGTCGCGCAGCACCCGCACCCCGTCGACCCGCAGCACGTCGCGGGTCTCGGCCCAGTCGGCGAGGGGTTCCACGAGCCGGGAGAAGTGCCCCCACCAGAACGACTTCTGCTCACGCCGGTGGTAGTCGATGGCGCTGGCGGCCATGCCCGCGGCGCGCTCGTCGTCCGTACGGTCTGGGTCCAGGGGGTCACCGGCCCGTGCCAGGAGGGCGCGGGCGAGCGGGGACGGCTCGACGTCGGGCCCGGGGGCGGTCTCGGCGTCGCCCTCGGGGGCGATGCCGTGCTCGGCCGCGAGGCCCAGCAGCCAGTCGCGCAGCGCGAGGGTGGAGCGGCAGTCGTACTCGTTGTAGTCCGCGATGGCGTCGAGCAGGCGCTGCCCCCGCTCGGTGTCGCCGCGCAGCACCGCCTGCCGGGCGCGCGCGTACTCCTCGATGGACGCGCCCGCGGTCTGCACGTCGCCCGAGCGCAGGTCGTCGCCCATGTACAGCGGCTCGAGCTTCTTGATCGAGTAGGAGCGGCTGCCCACCCGCAGCCCCCGCCGCACCACCGGGTAGAGGTCCACCAGCACGTGCTCGCGCAGGATCTGGTCCACCTCGTCCTCGCCGACGCCGTGGCGTGCCGCGATGGACAGCAGATGCGTACGTTCGTAGGCGGCGTAGTGGTACACGTGCATCCGCGGGTGGGCCCGACGGCGTTCGCGCAGGTAGTCGAGGAACCCGAGCAGCGCCTGCTTCTCCTCCGCGAAGGTGTGCGCCCACCAGGCACGGAACGTGCCGTCGGCCTCGACCAGACCGAACAGGTAGTCCAGCCCCCACCGGGTGCCGTCCCCCTCGGTGTAGAGCGGGTCGCCCTCGAAGTCGAAGAACACGTCACCGGGGTCCGGGGGCGGGATCACGGCGAGCGCCGCGGCGTCCACCACGCGCACGGGCGGCACGGCGTGGGCGTCAGGGCCGGTGCCCGCGCCGCCGTCCACGCCGCCGTGCGCACCGCCGTCGCTCGCCACGTCCGGTGCCACCCCGCCCCCGGCCCCGCGGTCGGCCTCGAGCTGGAGCCGTGCCTGTTCCCGCAGGCCCTCGATCGTCTCGGTCCCGATGCCCTCGACCCGGCCCGTCGACGCCGCGAGGTCGTCGATGGTGACGATGCCGGCGGCGGCGAGCCGGGCCCGCTGGGAGGCTCGCAGGCCGGCGACGAGCAGCACGTCGCGGTGGGCCTGCACCTCGGCGTCGCAGACGGCGCAGCGCCCGCAGGCGGTGTAGCGGGGGTCTCCCCAGACGACACGGCCCGGGTCGGCCAGGTGCTCGCCCACGATCCGCTCCAGGTGGGCGCGTCGCAGCCGGTAGACGGGCTCGACGTCGGCGAGCCGGTGGGTGCTCACGTGGCCGTCGCCGAGCACGAGCTCCACATGGTCGTCCACGGGCACACCCAGCGCCTCCAGGCGGCTGGCGTACGCCGCGAGCTGCAGCAGCGCGGTGACGCGCGCCTGCCGGGCCAGCTTGGTGTCCTGCACGCGGTAGCGACCGTCCGGCCGACGCACCACGAAGTCCGCGAAGCCCACGAACCCGGGCCGCCCCTCGGCACCCGGCTCGGCGAACATCGCCTGGTAGACGACGTCGGCACCGGACGCGAAGGCGTCCCGGGTGGCCGCGAGCGCCGCGGCCACGGCGTCGGGGTCGCGCAGGGAGGGCCGGTCGACGACGGCGACCCCGCCGCCGTCGCGGGCAGGCCCGAACCGGTCCTCGTAGGTGCCCAGCACGCGCAGCTCGTGCTCGGCGCCGAGGGCGGAGGTGCGGGCGAGCATCGGGTCCTCGGGGGCGTCGTCCGCGGCGAGGCGGCCGAGGCGCGCGTCGAGGGTGCGCAGGAACGCGAGCTCGCAGGCGGAGGCGGCGGTGAGGTCGCTGGCGGACAGCACGAGGTCGTCACCCAGCAGGTACACGCCGTGCCTCCCGTCCGTGGTCCGCGGAGCCGTGGGCGGTGCCTGCCCGCAGCCGTCGTGAGAATTCGCGCCCTGGCCACCGTGCGGCCGCCGTCGCGTCACCTTGCCATGCGTACGGTCGCCCTGTCAGTCGAACCACGAAGGGACCACGATGACCCTCACCCTCACGCTCGTGCGGCACGGGCAGACCCACTTCAACGCTCGCGGGATCCTGCAGGGATCCTCCAACTCGCCGCTGACACGCACCGGCCAGGAGGGCGTGCGCACCACGGCCCGGCACCTGGCCGCCTCCACGTTCACCGCGGCCTACTCCTCGCCGTCGGGCCGGGCGGTGACCACCGCGGTCGAGATCCTGCGCCACCACGAGGACCTGCGGCTGCGGGTCGACGCCGATCTGCGCGAGTACGACTTCGGCATGTTCGAGCGCCGCCCGGAGCGCGAGCTGGAGGCGCGCGAACCGTGGGCGGAGCTGGTGCCGGCCGTGCTGGCCGGCACGCACCCGGGGCTGCCGCACGGCGAGACCGGCGAGGCGTTCATGACCCGCACGCGCGAGGTGTTCGCGCGCATCGCAGAGCGGCACCCTGAGGGCGAGGTTCTGGTGGTGGGGCACGGCCTGACCCTGGGGGCTTACCTGTGGACGCTGCAGGGCGGGCCGCTGGTGCCGCTGCCGAACGCCTCGGTGTCGACCGTGCGGGTCGCCGACGACGGCACGGCCGAGGTGGTCGAGGTCGGGCTGGACGTGGCGGGCCACGGTCTGCGGGCGGCGCGTACGGCGCCGGCTCCGGCGACCGAGGTCCCGGTGTCGACGGCGGAGGCCGGCGTCGGCGTCGGCGCAGATGCCGGCCTCAGCGGCGACGCGGCCGCTGCGACAGCCGGGGTGCCCGCCGCGCAGCACGCCTGACCACCCTTCGCCGTCGGTGGCCAGGGGATGTCACGGAACCTGGGGTGGTTCCGTGACATCCCCTAGCCGTCGGCGGCACGGCGGGCTGCGGCACGGCGGGCCGTGGTGAGGACGACGACGGCGAGCGCCGCGCCCAGCAGCGCGCCCGCCCCGTTGAGCAGCACGTCCAGGAGCGTCGAGACGCGTCCCGGGATCACCAGCTGTGCCGCCTCGATCGCGGCGGAGAACACGAAGCCGACCCCGGCGACGGCCAGCGCGACCCCCCGGGCGGGCCACCGCCGTCGGGCCGCGACCCCCTGAGCCCCAACGGCCCCGGCAGGCCACGCCACCAGCACCGTGCCGAGCAGACCGAACGGGCCGAACATCACCACGTTCGCGGCCATCTCGAGCACCTCGACCGACGTCCGGATCCCGACGCCGGCCAGGAACGTCACCGTGGCGGCCGCCCACCCCGGCACCGAGGTGTCCTCCAGCGCGGGCCAGAGCGTCAGCGACAGCACGGCCGCGAGGTACAGGACGAAGATCCACCGCAGCACGCGCACGCGGCACACCCTACGGTCGGCCTGGCGCGAGCCCGTGCCGGCTCGGCGTCACCAGCCGGGCGCGACATCCGCGCCGTGCGCCTCGCCACACCCACCAGCACCAGCACCAGCACCAGCACCTACCGCAGCGGATCTACGCTGAGGCCGTGACCAGCCCCGCCGCTCTGCCGCCGTTCGCGTCCGACAACTACGCCCCTGCCCACCCGGAGGTGCTCGCCGCGATGGCGGCCGCCAACGACGGCTACGCGGTGGCGTACGGGGAGGACCCGTGGACGGCCCGGCTGGCGGAGCGCACCCGCGAGCTGTTCGGCGCCGGGGCCACGGTGTTCCCCCTGCTCAACGGCACCGGCGCAAACGTCGTGTCCCTGATGGCGACGACGCCGCGCTGGGCCGGGGTGGTGGCGTCCGACGTCGCGCACGTCAACACGGACGAGAACGGTGCTCCCGAGCGGGTGGGCGGGCTCAAGCTGTTGACGCGTCCCACGGTGGACGGGCGCCTCACGGTCGCCGACGTCGAGTCCTGGGCCGGGGAGCTCGGGGACGTGCACCGCGCCCAGCCGGCCGTGCTGACCCTCACGCAGTCCACCGAGCTCGGCACGGTGTACACGGTCGAGGAGCTCAGGGCGCTGGTGGACGCGGCGCACCGCCTGGGCCTGGCCGTGCACGTGGACGGCTCTCGGCTGGCGAACGCCGCCGCGGCGCTGGGCGTCGACCTGCGGGCGCTGACCACCGACGTCGGCGTCGACGTCGTCTCCCTGGGCGCTGCGAAGAACGGCGGCATGATCGGCGAGGCCGTGGTGGTGCTGGGGCCCGACGACGCTCCCACCCCCGCTGCTGCCGACGCCCGCCGTGCGGCGGCCGAGGCCGTGCCGTACCTGCGCAAGTCCACGATGCAGCTCGCGTCCAAGGCCCGGTTCGTCTCCGCCCAGCTCCTGGCGCTGCTGGGCGAGCCGGGCACCGCCACGGCACCGGGCGGGGCGGCCGACGGCGCTCCGCTGTGGCTGCGCAACGCCGCGAACGCCAACGCGACGGCAGCCCGCCTGCGCGCCGGTGTCGAGTCGCTGGGTACGGACGCGGTGCGCGTCACCCGGCCCACCGAGGCCAACGCGGTGTTCGCCACCCTCCCTCGCGCTGCGGCCGACCGTCTGCGCGAGCGCACCCGGTTCTACGACTGGGCCGACGGCGAGACGCCCGAGCGGGTCGAGGTGCGGTGGATGAGCTCGTGGGCCACCACGCCGGCCGAGGTGGACGCGTTCGTCGCGGCGCTGACCGAGGCCCTGACCGAGACCGAGGCGCCGGCGGGCGCGGCCGCGGGCGCCGCGGAGGGTGTGCCGGCCGAGGTGCTCTGAGCTGGCGCCCGGCGATACGGTCGAGCCATGAGCACCGAGCCCACCAGCACCGCACCGGAGCCCGCTGCTCCTGCCTCCAGCACGCCGCCCAGCGCACCTGCCGGCACACCTGCTCCGGGTGGCGTCGGTGCGGGGGTCGCCGGAGGGCGGCACACCGCGAGCGCCAGCACGTTCGTGGCGCAGCCGCCGGAGCGCGTGTGGGCGGAGCTGCTGCACCCGGGCGCCCGGTGGATGCTGGGTGCGAACGTGGAGACGGACTTCCAGCCGGGCAGCACCATCACGTTCGAGGGGCACTTCTTCGGCCGGCAGTTCGCCGACCACGGCACGCTGCTCGCGTTCGAGCGGCCGCGGCTCATGCACTTCACGCACTTCTCGCCGCTGAGCGGGCTGGAGGACGTGCCGGAGAACTACCACGACATCCGGATCACGCTCGAGCCGGTGGACGGCGGCACCCGTGTGCTGGTGGTGCAGCAGAACATCGACACGGCGGAGCACGCGCAGCACAGCGCGCAGCAGTGGGAGCAGGCGCTGGGCACGCTCGCGCACAGCGACGGAGCTCACCGGCGCTGATGCGTGCCGTCCGGCGTTCGTCCGGCGTCCGCCCGCTGCGGGTGGGCGGCGTGGCCGGGCTGCTGCTGGCCGTCGTGCTGCTGGCGGCCTGCACGGGCGGGTCGCCCGCCCCGTCCCCGGTGCCGCCGCCGGAGCCGTCGGAGCAGGGGTCGGCGCCCGAGCCTCCGGGGGCGGGCGCCGGGACGAGCGGGCCGGGCGAGGCGGGGCCACCCTCCCCCACCGCGTCGTCGGACCCTCTGGCGGGCTGGACGCTGGAGCAGAAGGTGGGCCAGCTGCTCATGGTGGGTGCCGACGTCGGCGAGCCGGCGGACGTGACCACCCACCTGCTGACCGACCGTCACGTGGGCGGGCTGTTCCTGCACGGCCGCACCTCCGCGGGGGCGGACGCGGTGCGCGCTCTGGTGGACGGGTACCGGCAGAGCGCGGAGCAGGGGTCTGCGGTGCCGCTGCTGGTGTCCACGGACCAGGAGGGCGGGCTGGTGCAGGTGCTGCGCGGTCCGGGGTTCTCGGAGCTGCCGCGCGCCACGGAGCAGCTCGGCCTGCCTGACCTGCCGGGGGCGGCGACGGTGTGGGGCTCCGAGCTGGCGGCGACGGGGGTGGACGTGAACCTGGCCCCGGTGGCCGACCTGGTGCCGCCGGACGTCGGGGAGGCGAACGCTCCCGTGGGTGCCTTCGGGCGCGAGTACGGCCACGACGCGCGGCAGGCGGCGGACGGCGCCACGGCCTTCGCCGAGGGCATGCTCGCGGCCGGGGTGGTCCCCACGGTCAAGCACTTCCCCGGTCTGGGCCGGGTCACGCAGAACACGGACACCACGGCGGGGGTGGTGGACGAGGTGACGACGGCGGACGACCCGTCCGTGGGCGTCTTCCGCGAGGTGCTGGACCGGCTGGAGCCCGACGGCGCCGGCCCGGGCGGGGAGCGGGTGCAGCCGTGGGTGATGATGTCGACGGCGGTCTACGCCCGCATCGACCCGCAGCTCCCCGCGGCGTTCTCCCCCGCCGTCGTGGGCCTGCTGCGCGACAGTCTCGGTTTCGACGGCGTGGTGGTCACCGACGACGTGTCGGCCGCGGCGCAGACGCAGGCGTGGTCGCCGGGCGAGCGAGCCGTGCTGGCGGTCGAGGCGGGGTGCGACGTCGTGCTGGCGTCGGCCGACCCGGGTGTGGCGCCCGAGATGGCCGACGCCCTGGTGGCTCGCGCCCAGGCCGACCCGGTGTTCGCCGCGAGGGTGGACGAGGCGGCCCGCCGCGTGCTGGCTGCCAAGACCACGCTCCCGTGACGCCGTTGTGGGCGGGAGACTCGCCGCAATCCCGACCGGATTGCGGCGAGTCTCCCGCCCACAACCGTCAGGCGACGTCGAGCACGTCGAGCAGCCACGCGCTCTCGAACGCGATCTGCTCCCACCGCGAGTACCGCCCGGACACGCCGCCGTGGCCGGCGGCCATCTCGATCTTGAGCAGCGCCGGCGCCCCGGCCGCCCGCAGCCGCTGCACCCACTTGGCGGGCTCCACGTACAGCACGCGGGTGTCGTTGAGCGACGTCGTGGCCAGGATGCGCGGGTAGCGCGCGGCGCCGTCAGGCTCCTGCGGCACGTTCTCGTACGGCGAGTACGACTTGATGTACGCGTACACCTCGGGGTCGTGCAGCGGGTCGCCCCACTCCTCCCACTCGGTCACGGTCAGCGGCAGGGACGGGTCGAGGATGGACGTCAGGGGGTCCACGAACGGCACGGCGGCGTGGATGCCGGCGAACAGGTCGGGGGCCAGGTTGGCCACGGCGCCCATGAGCAGGCCGCCCGCGCTGCCGCCCTCGGCCACCATGCGCCCGGGCGTGGTCCACCCGGCGCCGACCAGGTGGCGGCCCACGGCCACGAAGTCGGTGAAGGTGTTGCGCTTGGCGAGCATCTTGCCCTCGTCGTACCAGCGCCGGCCCATCTCGCCGCCGCCGCGCACGTGGGCGACGGCGTAGACGACGCCGCGGTCGAGGAGGGACAGGCGGGGCACGGAGAACCACGGGTCGAGGGAGTGCTCGTAGGAGCCGTACCCGTACAGCAGCACGGGGGCGGGCTCGGCGCGGGTGCCGGCGCCGTCGAGGGTCACGGCGTCGCGCCGCCACACGAGCGAGACGGGCACCTGGGTGCCGTCGTCGGCGGTGGCCCACTCGCGCAGCTGCACGTAGTCGCCGGGGTCGTACCCGCCGAGCACGGGCTGGCGCTTGCGCCGCAGGCGCTCGCCGGTGGCGAGCACGTAGTCGTACACGGTGGGCGGGGTCACGAACGACTCGTGGTGCACGCGGACCACGGGCTGGTCGAACACGACGCTGGGTCCGAGGGCGGTGGTGTCGAGCGCCTCGCCGAAGTCGAGCTCGCGCACCTCCCACCGGGCGGCAGAACCACCGCGCGCCGTGCCCGACGCCGCGTCTGACAGGTCGACGACGCCGAGGCGCGGCGTCGCCTCGCGCCGGTAGCCGATCACGACGTGGGTGGCGAAGGCGTCGACGCCGTCCAGGCGGACGTCCGGGTCGTGCGGCACGACGACGGCGGCCGAGGCCGGGTCGAGCGGCCCGCCGTCGGCGGCGGGCGGGGGCGAGACCACGAGCTCGAAGTTCTCGGCGCCGTCGTTGTGCAGGATCAGGAGCACCTCGCCGGTGCCGGGCAGCACAGCCGGCTCGACGGTGTACTCGACTCCCTCGCGCCGCGGCCACACCACCGTGGGGGCCGACTCCGGGGCGTCGGCCCGGACCAGGTGCACCTCGCTGGTGAGCTTGGACGCCATCTCGATCACCACGTACCGCTGCGTGCGGTCGAGGCCCACACCCACCCAGAACCGCTCGTCGGGCTCTTCGAGCACCAGGGTGTCGTCGGTGGCGGGGGTGCCCACGCGGTGCCGCCACACCCGGTACGGGCGCCACGCGTCGTCCACGGTGGTGTAGAAGACGTGGTCGCCGTGCGGGGTGAAGGTCGCGCCGGCGGCGGTGTCGTCGACGACGTCGGGCAGGTCCTGGCCGGTGGCCAGGTCGCGCACGCGCAGGACGTAGCGCTCGTCGCCCTCGGTGTCGACCTGGTAGAGCAGCCACCGGCCGTCCGCGGTGATGTCCGTGGAGCCCAGCGCGAAGAACTCGTGCCCGTCGGCGAGCACGTTCTCGTCGAGCAGGATCTCTTCGCCCTCGGGGGCGCTGCCCGGCTCGATCTGCGGCGGCACCCACCCCTCCGGCCCGGTGCCGGCACCGGCGGCGCCCGTCGCTCGCGCCGCTTCCGCCACGGTGACGGGCACGCGCGCGTGGATGGCGTACTGCTGACCCTCGACCGTGCGGGAGTAGTACCAGTAGCCGCCCTGGCGCACGGGCACCGACAGGTCGGTCTCGAGCGTGCGTTCCTTGATCTCGCTGAAGAGCCGATCGCTCAGCGGAGCCAGGTGGGCCGTCTGGGCGCGCGTCCACGCGTCCTCCGCCTCGAGGTGCGCGACGACGGCGGGGTCCTCCTTGTCTCGCAGCCACTCGTAGTCGTCGGTGACGGTGTCGCCGTGGTGCGTGCGGGTCACCGGCCGGCGCTCGGCCACCGGCGGGGCCGGCGGGACCGCAGGGCTCGCCGGGGTCGCAGGGGCGCCGTCGGGCGCACCGCCGTCGGGGTCGGCAGGCCGCTGGAGGGGCTGGTCGGTGGGCTGGTCGGTGGGCTCCGGAGCAGGCACGCGGCCAGGCTACGCGAGCCGTGCGGGGCGCCGACGCCTCGGGGCCGGGTGCCTGCCGTGCACGCCGGCCCGCCCCTCCCCAGCCTCCGTCGGGCGGGGTTCGTCACGCTTCCGCATCGATTTCACCCCGCCGAGACCGGCGGAGATCCGCGGTTTCTCGCGGTGCGACCCCCCTGGCGGCACCCATGACCCAGCCGTGTGACGCATTCGTGTCATGGCGGTCACATCACGCCAGTACACTCACGGCCACGCTCGCACCTCGATCGTTACATGCCCCGTTCAGCATCACTGCACGGGGTGGCGGCCGAGGAGCTGAGCCGGCCGCGGGACGCCCCCGTGGTGGCACGACGACCTGGACAACGGAGGACCCCGCCGATGACAGCGGACCGACCGCACCGACGCCTCGCGTGGCGGCGCCTGCTCACGGCCCTGGCCGTGGCAGCCGTGCCCGCGATGCTGACGGCCCCGCCCGCGACGGCCGACACCGCACCACCGGGCACGGACTGCACTCCCGACGGCGTCGCCTGCGTCGCCGTGCTCGTGCTCGACGCCGACAACGGCCGCGTGCCCGGCGCGCAGGCCACCATCACGGACGGCGCGGACTTCTCGGTCGAGGTCACCACCTCGGCCGACGCCGTCACGTCCGTCGAGGTGCCGACGTCGGGCGGGTACACCGTCGAGCTCGACCCCGCCTCGCTCCCGGCCGACGCCCCCCTCCCGGAGGGTGCACCCACGTCGATCGACGTGACCGCCCAGACCGGCTCGACGGCGCGCGCGGCGTTCCGCGTCGGCGCGGGCGTCCAGGCCCCGCCCGCGACGTCGGCACCGCCGTCGGGCACCACGACGCCCGGCACCGAGACCGGGGCCGGCGGCGAGGCCGGCTCGGGCACCACCGCGGGCGGCGAGCCCGGCACCGACGGCGGCGTCGTCGACGCCCCGCCGGAGGGCGACGCCTCCCAGCGGGCCTTCTCCCTCGCCCAGGTGTGGCAGCAGATCGGCTCCGGACTGCGGTTCGGCCTCCTCCTGGCCCTCGCCTCCATCGGCCTCAACCTCGTGTTCGGCACCACCGGCCTGTCGAACTTTGCGCACGGCGAGCAGGTCACCCTCGGCGCCGCGCTCGCGTTCATCTCCGTCCACGTGTGGGGGCTGCCGCTGTGGCTCGGCATCCTCGCCTCGCTCGCCCTGTGCGCCGCCACCGGGTTCGCGCAGGACGCCGGCATCTGGCGCCCGCTACGACGGCGCGGCACCCCGGTGATGCAGCTGATGATCGTGACCATCGGCCTGTCCATCGCGCTGCAGTTCCTCATCCAGATGTTCATCGGCGGCCGGTCCCTGCGGATCGTCTCCAGCAACCCGGTGCCCCTGCGGATCGCGGGCATCACCCTGAGCGAGGCCTCCTGGGTGGCGATGGGCATCGCCGTCGTCTGCATCCTCGGCATCGCCTGGTGGCTGACCCGCACCCGCATCGGCCGGGCCACCCGCGCCGTCTCGGACAACCCGGCGCTGGCCGCCGCCACCGGCATCGACCCCGACAAGATCGTCCGCATCGTGTGGATCATGTCCACCACCTTCGCGGCCCTCTCCGGGATCCTCGTGGGCATCTCGTTCGGCTCGTTCAACTGGTCGCTCGGCATGCAGCTCCTGCTGCTGATGTTCGCCGCCGTCACGCTCGGTGGCCTGGGCACCGCCTACGGGGCGCTCGTCGGGTCGATCCTCATCGGCCTCGTCGTCGAGCTGTCCAACCTCGTCATCCCGAGCGACCTGCGCTACGCGTCCGCTCTCGTGATCCTCATCCTCGTGCTGCTCGTCAGGCCCCAGGGCCTGCTGGGCCGCCGCGAGCGGATCGGCTGAAAGGAGCAAGGACATGGAAGAGTTCCTCCGCATCCTCACGCAGGCGCTGGCCGAGCTCGTCGCTCCGTCGACCGCCGCGTACGCCCTGGCCGCCATCGGCCTCAACCTGCACTTCGGGTACACCGGCCTGCTGAACATGGGCCAGGCCGGGTTCATGCTGCTGGGTGCCTACGGGTTCGGCATCGCCACGATCGCCGGCGCACCGTTCCTGGTGGCGCTGCTCGTGGCCATCGCGGCCGGCACGGTCTTCGCGCTGCTGCTCGGCATCCCCACGCTCAAGCTGCGCGGCGACTACCTGGCGATCGTCACCATCTCGGCCGCGGAGATCATCCGCTGGCTGGGCCGCTCCACGGTGTTCCAGGAGTGGACCGGCGGCGCCTCGGGGCTGCTCGGCAACTCGTTCAAGCACACGTTCCACGAGCTGTCGTTCCTCCCGGACGGACGCACCGCCGTCGGGCCGCTGGAGTACATCAACACCGGGTCCGACTCCTGGTGGACGCGACTGTTCGCCTGGGGCCTCGTGCTGCTCGCCCTGCTGTTCGTGTGGCTGCTGACGCGCAGCCCGTGGGGCCGCGTGCTCAAGGGCATCCGCGAGGACGAGGACGCCGTGCGCGCGCTCGGCAAGAACGTCTTCGCCTACAAGCTGCAGGCGCTGGTGATCGGCGGCGCCCTGGGTTCGTTGGCCGGCGTGCTGTACGTGCTGCCACGAGCCATCACCCCCGACTCCATGGGTCGCACCATGACGTTCTTCGTGTGGACGGTGCTGCTGCTCGGCGGGGCCGCCACCCTGTTCGGCCCCGTGCTGGGCTCGATGCTGTTCTTCAGCCTCTACATGCTGATGCGCACCGGGATGCGTGCCGGCCTGGGTGACGTCATCGGCGGCACCCAGGTGGAGCAGCTGGGCGGGATGCTCGTCGGCGTCACGCTCATGCTGCTCGTGATCTTCCGGCCACAGGGGATCTTGGGAAACAAGAGGGAGCTGGCCTTCAATGTCCGCTGACGAGACCACCACCGTGACCGGGGCACCCACGCCCGCCGACGGCACGCCGTCGGGCACCACCGTCCAGGAGACACCGACGACGGCGGCCGAGGCCGTCGAGGCGGCCGCCGCCCAGGCGGCACCCGAGTCCGCCGAGGCCAAGCAGGTCGCCCGCGACCTGTCGTTCGTCGAGGGCCGGGTCGGCGTGCCCAAGCCCGACGCGATCCTCACCGTCGACGGCGTCCAGCGGCGCTTCGGCGGCATGACCGCCGTCGACGTCGACCACCTCGAGGTCCAGCGCGGCGCCATCACCGCGCTCATCGGGCCCAACGGTGCCGGCAAGACGACGCTGTTCAACCTGCTCACCGGGTTCGACCAGCCCAACCAGGGCCAGTGGCAGTTCGACGGCAGGTCGATCGCCGGCAAGTCCGGGGCCGCCGTGGCCCGCGCCGGCATGGTCCGCACGTTCCAGCTCACCAAGGCGCTCAACCGCCTCACCGTGCTGCAGAACATGCTGCTCGCCCAGCCCAAGCACCCGGGCGAGCGGTTCTGGCTGTCCTGGCTGCCGTTCACCTGGGCCGCCCAGGAGAGGGCCGCCACCGAGAAGGCCCTGGAGATCCTGGCGCGCTTCAAGCTCGACACCAAGAAGGACGACTTCGCCGGGTCGCTCTCCGGCGGCCAGCGCAAGCTGCTCGAGATGGCGCGGGCCCTGATGACCGACCCCACCATGATCATGCTCGACGAGCCCATGGCCGGCGTGAACCCGGCCCTGGTGCAGTCCCTGCTCGGCCACGTGCAGGCCCTGCGCGACGAAGGCATGACGGTGCTGTTCGTGGAGCACGACATGCACGCCGTGCGCCACATCAGCGACTGGGTGGTGGTCATGGCCGAGGGCCGCGTGGTGGCCGAGGGGCCGCCCGAGACGGTCATGCAGGACCAGGCCGTGGTGGACGCCTACCTCGGCGCCCACCACGACACCGACCTCGGCGACGACTCGCTGCTGGACCCCGCGGTCCTCGCCCGGCTCGAGGCGGAGGACAAGGGCCAGACCGAACGCGAGGAGAGGAAGCGATGAGCGAGACCGCCGTGGCGCCCACGAGCGCCGCACCGAAGACGGACGTGCTGCTGCACGCCGACAACCTCGTGGCGGGCTACCTGCCGGGGGTGAACATCCTCAACGGGTGCTCGATCGAGGTGGCCAAGGGGGAGCTGGTGGGCATCATCGGCCCCAACGGTGCCGGGAAGTCCACGCTGCTCAAGGCGCTGTTCGGGCTGGTGAAGATCCACTCCGGCACCGTCACGATGGGCGGCGAGGACATCACGGGCATGAAGGCCAACCAGCTCGTGGCCCGCGGCGTCGGGTTCGTGCCGCAGACGAACAACGTGTTCCCCTCCCTCTCGGTGGAGGAGAACATGCGGATGGGCGTGTTCCTGCGCCCCAAGGTGTTCGAGGAGCGCTGGAAGTTCATCTGCGACCTGTTCCCCACCCTGTGGGAGCGGCGCACGCAGCGAGCGGGCGCGATGTCCGGTGGTGAGCGGCAGATGGTGGCGATGGCGCGGGCCCTGATGATGAACCCGTCGGTGCTGCTGCTGGACGAGCCGTCCGCGGGCCTGTCGCCGGTGCGCCAGGACGAGACGTTCCTGCGCACCCGCATGATCAACAAGGCCGGCGTCTCGGTGATCATGGTGGAGCAGAACGCGCGCCGCTGCCTGCAGATCTGCGACCGCGGGTACGTGCTGGACCAGGGCAAGGACGCGTACACGGGCACGGGGCGGGAGCTGCAGGCCGACCCCAAGGTGATCTCGCTGTACCTGGGCACCCTGGCCGAGGACGTGGAGGGCGCCGCGAAGTCGGCCTGACGTCGCCGGGCGGCCTCACCGGCTGCCCGGCGGCGGGTCGCCCTCGGGCGGCTCCCGCGTCACGAAGGGCCCCGCACCGCTCCGGCGGTGCGGGGCCCTTCGCCGTCCGCGCTCGCCGTCCGCGGTCCGCCTCGGAGCCGGGAGCTCGGCGGCGACAGGTGGTCCGCGGACCCCCGTCCAGCCGTGGTGCCAGGCCCTGGCGACCCCGGGACAGCACGCCTGGCAGGCCTGCCTGAAGCGCCTGCGTGAGGTGCCTGCGTCGCGTCCGGGCAGCCTCGGCAGGGCTCCCGCACGACACCGGCGCCCTGGCACGCCTGCGGCACGCGGACGCCGCAGCCGGGACGTTCCACGAGCCCAGCAGCATCGGCGTCCTTCCGTACGGCGCCGGGTGGGCGTGCGCCCGAAGGCATGCGAACGGCCCGGCCACCTGTGCAGGTGACCGGGCCGCCGCGTGCTGGCGGTGAGGAGGCGGATCAGGCCTTGCCCTCCACCGAGCGGGAGTAGGTGTAGGTGTTGTCGTCGCCGTACTCGTAGATGCCGATGAAGGCGGACGACGGGTCGTTGGACTCGTTGAGCGGGCCGATGCCGGCCTTACCGACGTAGTGGATCTCGTCACCGTTCTCGAGCGCCTCGACGCCCTCGGCGAACGTGGTCACCTCGGTGCCACCCTCGGCGCCGGAGACCGCCTTGATGTTGTCGGCGATCGTCTGGCCGTCGGTGGCGCCACCGCGCACGGCGGCGAGGGCCGCGAGGATCGTGGCGTCGTAAGACTCGGCGGCGTACGAGTAGTCGTTGAGCGTGCCGCTCTCGTTCTCGGAGTACCAGTCGTTGAGGCGCTGCTGGAACTCCTCGTCGGCCTGCGCGCCGGGCAGGGTGCCCTTGACGCCCGCGAGGGTACCGGCGTCGAACTGGTCGCCGTAGTTGGAGAGGTTGCCGTCGCAGAAGTAGGTGGTGCCGCTGAACGACCAGCCCTGGGCGACGAGCTCGTTGATGATCGCGACGGTCTCCTCGAACGCGATGATCGCGATGGCGTCGGGCTGGGTGGCGAGCAGGGCGGTCACCTGTGCGCCGAAGTTGGTCTCGCCCGGGGCGAACTCCTGGCCGGCTCCGGTGGCGCCGTAGACGGCCTCGCCGCCGCCGCTCTCGATGGCCTTCTGCACGTTGTCGCGCAGGCCGTTGCCGTACGCCTCGTTCTGGACGAGGAAGCCGACGCGCAGGTGGCCGTCGTCGAGGATCTGCGAGCCGAGCGCGGCGCCCTGGACCGTGTCCGGCGGGGCGGTGCGGGCGAAGAAGTCGCCGTAGCCGGAGAGGTCGGTGGCGGTGTTGGCCGGGGAGATCTGCATGACGCCGGCCTCCTCGAACTGGTCGACGACGGCGAGCGAGACACCGGAGGACGCGGCGCCGACGACGGCGGACACGCCCTTGCCGATGAGGTCGGTGGCCGTGCCGCCCGCGACGGACAGGTCGGTGGTGTCGCCCGAGTCGCCCCACTCGACGGAGACGTCGTTGCCGAGCACGCCGCCGGCCTCGTTGATGTCGTCGACGGCGAGGCCGACGCCGGCCACCTCGGGCGGGCCGAGGAACGCGAGGGTGCCGGTGATGGGAAGGATGGTGCCGATGACCAGCGGCTCGGCGCTGTCGCTGCCTTCACCGCCGGAGCCCTCCGCCGAGGTGGAGCAGGCGGCGAGGCCGAGGCCGAGGGCCGCGGCGAGGGCGAGGCCCTTCGCCGCAGAGTGACGTCGAATCATGCTGTTCCCCTTCGGGCGGGACGTGATGTCCATACGGCGAATGCCGCATGTAGTGGCGCTGAACGTAGTCACCAGATGTGACGGGTATGTGTCATCGCTGTCACATGAGCGACATCGTGACAAGACCGTGACCTGGCTCTCGCATGATGGTCCACGCCCCCCTGCACGCCCGACGGCGGCACCCCCTGGCCGCCGTCGGGCGTCACGTCCCTCGCGCTCCTCCCCCTGCGGAGCGCGGGGGACGGTCGGCTCAGCGGTACTGCGTGAACGCCGCGGTGCGCGGGTCCGCACCGATGCGCCCCTCCTCGCCCCGCTCCAGCGCGTCCACCTGCGCCACCTGCTCCTCGGTCAGCTCGAACGAGAACAGGTCGATGTTGGTGGCCTGCCGCTCCGCCGAGCTCGACTTCGGGATCACCACACGCCCCTGCTGCAGGTGCCAGCGCAGCACCACCTGCGCCGGCGTCACGCCCAGCTCGGCAGCGATCGCCGTCACCGCGGGAGCGTCCAGGTCCGCACCCTGCCCCAGCGGCGAGTACGCCTCGACGACGATGCCCAGCTCACGGCAACGCTCCTGCGTCTGCGGCTGCTGGAACGTGGGGTGCACCTCGATCTGGTTCACCGCCGGCACGATGCCGGTCTCCTCCACGAGCCGCTCCAGGTGCTCGGGGAGGAAGTTGCTCACGCCGATCGCCCGCACCTTGCCCGCCTGCCGCAGGTCCTCGAAGGCGTGCCACGTCTCCACGTAGCGGTCCTGGGAGGGCACCGGCCAGTGGACGAGGTACAGGTCCACGACGTCCAGACCCAGCGCGGCACGCGACGCCTCGAACGCCTCGAGCGCCGACTGGCGGCCCTGGTCGCCGTTGCGCAGCTTCGTCGTCACGAAGTACTGCTCCCGCGCGAGCCCGCTCTTCGCGAGAGCCGCGCCCACACCGGCCTCGTTGTAGTACCCGGCAGCGGTGTCCACGTGCCGATAGCCCAGATCGAGCGCCGAGGCCACGTTGGCCTCCGTCTCGACGTCGGGCACCTGGAACACGCCGAGCCCGACCTGGGGGATCTCGACGCCGTCGGCGATGGTCAGGGTGGGGACGGTGCTGGGATCGGTCATGGCACCAGACTTCCGGCCCACGGCACCGTTCGCCAGCCCGGAGAGCAGGCCGGAGAGGGCCTGGCCCGGCGCACGACCACCTCGGCGGACCCCTCGACCGGCCACCGGGAGGCGAGGACGTGACGCACGAGGGGTAGCGCCGCGCTCGCAGGTCGCGTAGCGTTGTGCACCGTTGCAGTGCCTCGCTTGTCCCGGACGGTTCCCGTCCTGCGTCAACGGTCGCGCAGAAGATGTGCGCAACCGACGACGAACCTTGTTCTACCAAGAGTTGACGACGAACACAGTAATAGGTCGACCTCGGAAGTCGGGGTCGTCACTCTTGAAGGAGAGCAAGACATGGCTACTGGAACCGTGAAGTGGTTCAACGCGGAGAAGGGCTACGGCTTCATCGCCCCCGAGGACGGCTCGCAGGACGTCTTCGCCCACTACTCCGCCATCCAGTCGAGCGGCTACCGCTCGCTCGAGGAGGGCCAGCGCGTCGAGTTCGACACCGCGCAGGGCCCCAAGGGCCTGCAGGCGGAGAACATCCGCCCCCTCTGATCCTCGCCTGACCGTGGGCTGACGCCCGCGGGTCGCGTGATCTCGCGAAGGCCGGTCTCCCCTCGGGGTGGCCGGCCTTCGTCGTCCGACGACGCCCGCCGCGCGACCGCACGGCCCGCCCCGCGCCGACGGCGCGCGACCGCCGACCACACCCGGCGGCTGGTGACACACGATGGCTATGGCGCCGACGGAAGGGCGGGCGCGGGAAGACGGGCGGGAACCGCACCTCGCGGTACCTCGTTGGACGGTCATGGGATTCCTCGACCGACTGCTCGGCCGTGAGCCGCGCGACCGCGACTACGGCAACGCCCCCTACCAGTCCGGCGGCTACCCGTCGCAGGGCTACTCGCCGGGCAAGCCCGGCTACGGCACCACCCCGGGGCAGCAGCCCGCCGGGGCACCTGCCTCCGCCCCGTCCGCGAGCACGGCCGCCGGTCGCAGCGCCGACGACGTCGCGATCGAGCGCTACCGGTACCTGCTGCGCACGGCACCGCCGGACGCCGTCGAGCAGGCCCACGCGGAGGCGTTCGCCCGGTTGACGCCGGACCAGCGCCGCCAGGTGCTCGCCGAGCTGGGCTCCACCCTCCCCCCTCAGGAGCGCGGGGGCTCCGACGACCCCCAGTCGCTCGCCCGGATGGCCACACGCGCCGAGATGCGCAACCCGGGCACCCTGGAGCAGACGTTCCGCGGGCGGCCGGGCGCCGGCAGCGCGCCAGGGTTCGGCTCGATGGTGGGCTCCAGCCTGCTGGGCACGGTCGCCGGTGTGGTGATCGGCTCGGCGGTGGCCAACATGCTGTTCGGTCCTGCGTTCGGCGACCCGGGCCAGGACTTCGCCGGCGACGCCGGTGCCGAGGACCCCGGTGCGGACGCCGGTGGTGCTGAGGCTGCCGGTGCCGACGGTGCGGACGCCGCCGGAGACTCGGGCGGCGGCTTCTTCGGGGACCTCTTCGGTGGGGGCGGCGACGGCGGTGGGTTCGGCGGCGACTTCGGGGGTGGCGACTTCTGAGCCGCACCACCACGACCTGCGGAGACGGGGACGAATCCGGACGTATCTGGACCTGACCCGTACGACTCGGCCATAGTGGGCGCCGCCCCGATCGAAGGAGTACGGATGGCCGCCCGCTTCAACCCTCCGCCCGGCTGGCAGGTTCCTGCCGGGTTCCGGCCCGAGCCCGGATGGTCCCCTGACCCGTCCTGGCCCCCGGCGCCGGCCGGCTGGGAGTACTGGGTGGACGACCCGGCGCCGGTGAGCGCCGAGGCGACGACGGTCGCGACGGTCGCTGCCCCGCGCCCCGAGGACCCGTCCGAGCGTACGAGCGTGCTCGCACCGGTGCCGCCCTCCACGGGGAGCACCGCGGCGCCCGGGGCGACCTCCGTGCTGCCACCGGCGCAGGACCCGGGCGCCACGGTGGTGGGGTACGGGTACGGCGACCCGGGTGCCACCACCGTCGGTCACGCGTACGGGTACGGCGACCCGGGCGCCACCACGCACCTTCCGCCGGCACCTCCGCAGGCCCCGACGGTGGTGGGCGGCCCACCTGTGATGCCCGCTCCTGCGGCCGCTCCCCCGGCGGAGCCGCACCGCACCCAGAGCATGGCCCGACAGGGCGCTGCCGTGCCGCTGGGCCCTGCGGTGCCGACCGGCCCCGCGCACACGCCTCGGGGTGCAGCGCACACCCCGGGTGCAGCCCATGCGCCTGCGGGCGCGGCCGGCACCCCGGTGGCAGGCACCCCAGCCGTGCGGGCGGGTGCGGCACGTGCGGAGGCGGCTCCCCGGCGGCCTGGCAGGGCCCCGGCGCAGCCGCTCGTGATCGGCGTCGCGGCGGCCTGCCTGGCTCTCGGGATCATCCTGGGCGTCGTGGTGTCGGTGGGTCGCACGGCCGATGCGAGCCAGGCAGCGGTGGACGCCCGGAACGCACAGGAAGAGGTGGCACAGGAGCGCACGGAGCTGACCCGGCTGCAGGAACAGCTCCAGGAGGAACGGGAGGCGCTCCAGGCGAAGGAGGCCGAGATCGCGGCGCGCGAGTCGGAGGCGGCCGCGCAGGAGGCGGCGCTGGCGACCCAGCGTCAGGAGCTGGAGTCGGCCAAGAAGCAGGCGGAGGAGAGCCGCAGGCGCGAGCAGCAGAACAGCGGCAACGACTGGCCGGGTGGCAGCCAGGGCGGCAACCAGGGAAGCAACCAGGGCAACGGGCAGGGCAACGGGCAGGGCGGCCCGTACCTCTCGTGCCGGCAGGTGCGTGACGCCGGGATCCCCACCCCGGTGCGTGAGGGCGACCCGGCGTACTCCCGCTGGCTCGACCGGGACGGTGACGGGGTGGCCTGCGACTGACCGCCTCGCTGGGGAGCACCCGGCCTCCGGGCGGCCAGAGACCACCAAGGACCGTCAGGTGTGGGCGAGCACGGCTCGCCCACACCTGACGGTCCGGACGGGGACGCAGGTCAGGGGAACCGGACGGACCCCATGACGCCCCGCAGGATCTCGAGCCCCTCCTCGTCGGCCGGGACCGAGATGTACACCGAGGCGTTGCGCCCCTTCGGCCCCGCCTGGTGCAGCTCGATCGTGGTCCAGTAGGACCGGACCGACCTGTCCGCGTAGAACGGGCCGAGGGTGGTGTCGGCCTCGGCGAAGTCGGCGCCCGGCACCTGCAGCGTCTGGGGCTGGGGCCCGAGCCACACCGGCACTCCGGGCACGTCGTTGCTCGGTCCGCGCGTCGCGAGGGATACGAGCACGCTCCACCGCACGTCCTCCGTGGTGCCGTCAGAGAGGCGGAACCCGGACGTGGCGACGTCCCCCTCCCAGAGGGAGTGCCGCTGGTACTCGTCCGTCCGGTCGCTGTAGGTCCAGCCTGCGGGCACGGCGAGGGTCACCTCGCCGAGGGAGACCTCCTGCCACCCCTCGGGCACGCCGTGCACGATGCCGTCGACGACCGGGAACTCGTGCGTGGGCACGAACCACTCCGGCGGTCCGTCGTCCTGGAACCACAGGTTGCCGAGGAACTCGGCGGCGACCCGGTCGCCGACCTCGTCGTCGGTGAAGTCCATCCGGATGGTCCAGCCGGAGTCGCCGCGCCGCACCTGGGCGTCCCACCGGGCGAGCCCGGGCTCCTCGGCAGGGCCGCGGGTCACGACCACGAGGTCGGCACCGGGCACGTCCACGGTCCAGGCACCGGAGTCGCGGTCGGGCACCTGCCAGGATGCGGCGTCGGCAGCGACGTCGAGCCTGATGGTCGCCTTGCTGCCGGCCATCGGGGTGGCCTCGAACTCTTCCTCCGGGTAGGCGGCCCCCTGGGCCCACTCCGTCTGCGTGGAGACGTCCCAGACCATCGACGGCGGGGTGCTCGATGCGTCCACCGTGTCGACGTCGCGCAGCACCCAACGGCCTCCGCGCGGCATGGTGTAGACGAGGCCGCCCTCGATCCGGTACTCGGAGTGCTCCAGGTCGACGGCGCCGTGCTCGACACCGGGCAGGAGCGGCAGCTCTCCGTCGCCGACCGGGAGGTAGGTCGGCTCGGGGGCCGGCTCCTCCTGCGCCGGTGCGGCGGAGGCCGCAGGAGCCGAGGCCGCCGGGGCCGCCGGGGTCGCCGGGGCCGAGGCGACCGGTCCGGGCGGTGCGTCCCACGGCCCCGTGAGCGCCGTGGTGACGACGACGGCGGTGGCGGCAGCGGTCCCGACGCCTGCGGTGAGGAGCGCGCGTCGCGCCCGCACCCGGCGCACCGCGCTGTGGGCGAGCGCCGCGCCGTCGGGGGCGGGCGGGTGCTCCACGCCGTCGACGGCGGACCGCAGGAGCACCACCACGGTGCTCTCCTCCTCCGCCGTGGTCGTCAGGTCGAGGTCCTCATGGTCACGGGTCATCGGTTCTCCCCCTGGGAGCTCGCGGCGGCGCCGCCGTCGGGCACGAGCAGCGTGCGCAGCCGCGCGAGCGCGCGGGCACTGGTGGACTTGACCGACCCGAGGGCCATGCCGAGCTCTTCGGCGGTCTCGGCCTCCGACCTGTCGAGCAGGTAGCGCAGCAGCACCACGCGCCGCTGCTTGACGGGCAGGGCGAGCAGCGCCCGCACGACCCGGTCGCGCTCGGCGAGCGCGGTGCCGGCGTCGGGCGTGCGCGGCCCCGCTCCTTCGCCGTCGGGCAGCGTGCCTGGCTCGGCGAGCACCTCGCGGCGGGTGCGCCGCCAGGTGTCGACGCGCGCCGTGGCGATGACGCGGCGCGCGTAGGCGAAGGGGTCGCCGTGCTCGACCCGGCCCCACGCCCGGTACGTGCGCTCGAGGGCGAGCTGCACCAGGTCGTGGGCCCGGTGCTCGTCCCCGCACAGCAGGTACGCGATGCGGAAGAGGGCGGGTGTGCTGGTGGTGGCGAAGGCGGTGAAGCGTTCGACGGCGGTGGTCTGCGCGACGACGACGCGCACGTCGTCCGCAGGCACCGCGACGCCGCTCACGCGTCCCGCCGGTGCGGCGGTGAGGTCCTGGAGTCGGTCACGCCCCTCAGACGCAGCGGACGGCCCGGGAGGTTCCACCTTTCTCGGGGCGGTTGCCAGGTGGTCACCGCAAGTGCAGGCTGCCGAGGACCTGGTTCAGCATCCGGTGTCCGCGCAGCGTCCCGTCCGGGGCGGGCTGGGCGGGCACGTCGATCCACACGACGTACACGGCGCCACCCTCGGTGCGTTCTGCCATCATCCGCGCGCTGAGCACACGCCCGCGCGGGGTGTCTGCCTCGGCCCACGCGAGGGAGGCTGTCGCCGCACCGGGCATCTCGAACGGCCGGTGCTCCGCCCCGGCGAGCCGTTGCTCTGCCTGGCGCCCTGGCCAGACCTGGACCCGCACGCGGGCGGCGTCGGCGGCGGGCCCGGCGACGGCGGCGGGGTTGCGTGCGAGGACGTCGTCACCACCGTGGACGCGGGCCGGGCCCACGACCCAGTCGGACGGCACGGCGAAGCGCAGGTCGAGCAGGTCGTGCACGGTCCACCCGGCGGGCACGGCGTGCTGGACGCGCACGACCTGCGTGGTCGGCGTCGCCGACGGCAGCCGCACGATCAGGTCGGACCGCTCCGGACGAACGATCGTCACGTGCCCGAACGCCTCGCCGTGCGCGTGGTCGTCCCTCTCGATACGACCCTCGTACCGGACCTCGCCACCGTCATCCCCGGCGACAGCGGCCGCCACCGCTCGGACGGTGGTGTCCGGGGGCCGGGCGGGCGTGAACGCGATCACGGCCCAGAGGACCAGGAGCAGAGCGGTCACGCCGCCCCACCATGCCGTCCACCGCCTCACAGGCCCTCCCGGTCACCGTCTGGCAGCCAGGCTAGGGCGACGGCGTCGCACGGTCCACGCCTCGCGCTGCACGCACCGACGAAGAGCCGTGCGCCCCACCTCCGGCGGAGGTGGGGCGCACGGCTCGAGCGCCGAACACGGCAGCGGCTACAGCACGTGCGCCAGGAACTCCTGGGTGCGCTGCTCGCGGGGGGAGTCGATCACCTGGGCCGGTGCACCCTCCTCGACGATGACGCCCTGGTCCATGAAGACGACGTGGTCGGCCACCTCGCGGGCGAACCCGATCTCGTGGGTCACCACGATCATGGTCATGCCGTCGGCGGCGAGGTCCTTCATGACAGCGAGCACCTCCCCCACGAGCTCGGGGTCGAGCGCGGAGGTCGGCTCGTCGAACAGCATGAGCTCGGGGTCCATGGCCAGCGCCCGGGCGATGGCGACGCGCTGCTGCTGGCCACCGGAGAGCTGGGCGGGGTAGTGGTCGGTGCGGTCGCCGAGGCCCACGCGCTCGAGCAGCTGCAGCGCCCGGGTCCGTGCGTCGCGCTTCGACATGCCGCGCACCTGCACGGGTGCCTCCATGACGTTCTCGAGCGCCGTCATGTGCGGGAACAGGTGGAACCGCTGGAACACCATGCCGATGCGCTGGCGCTGGCGGGCGATCACCTTGGGGTGGAGCCGGTGCAGCACGCCCTTGGCGTCCTCGCGGTAGCCCATGCGCTCGCCGTCGACGACGATCGAGCCGGCGGTGATCTCCTCGAGCTCGTTGACGCACCGCAGCAGCGTGGACTTGCCCGAGCCGGAGGGGCCGAGCACCACGGTGACGGAGCCTCGGGCGACGGTCAGGTCGACGCCCCGCAGCACGTGCACGGCGTCGGCGCCGCGGCCGAACTCCTTGTGGACGCCGCGGACCTCGACCATGGGGGTGGCGGTCGTGCCGGCGTCGGTGGACGACGTGGTCGTCACGGGGTCACCTCCAGGAACGGGTCGTCCTTGGTCGTGCCGGACTGGCGGATGAGGTCCTGCTTGCGGGCCTTGCGCTCCTTGCGGGAGCCGCTCGGGCCGGTGCCGCCCCCTGCGCGGCGCCGACCGGTCTCGGTGCCGAACCCTCGGCCGTAGTACCGCTCGAGGTAGTGCTGGCCCACCATGAGCACGGACGTGATCAGCAGGTACCAGATGGCGGCGATGACCAGCAGCGGGATGGTCTGGTAGAGCCGGTTGCCGATGGCGTTGGTGGCGTAGAACAGGTCGTGCGTGAACGGCACCGCGATGACCAGCGACGTCGTCTTCAGCATGGAGATGGTCTCGTTGCCGGTGGGCGGCACGATGACGCGCATGGCCTGGGGCAGCACCACGCGACGCAGGATCTTGGAGTCCTTCATGCCCAGCGCCTTGGCGGCCTCCGTCTGCCCGGGGTCCACCGAGCTCAGGCCGGCCCGCACGATCTCGGCGAGGTAGGCGGCCTCGTTGAGCGCGAGCCCGATGAGCGCCGCCCAGAAGGCGGTGATGACGTCACGGGTGGAGAACGAGAAGAACTCGGGCCCGAAGGGGATGCCGAGGCTCAGGCGCGGGTAGAGCACCGCGAGCAGGCCCCAGAACACGAGCTGGGTGTAGATGGGGGTGCCGCGGAAGAACCAGATGTACGCCCACGCCACCCAGCGCATCACCGGGTTGTCGCTGCGGCGCATCACGGCCAGCAGCACGGCCAGCACGACGGCGATGGCCATCGAGCCGAAGGTCAGCACGAGCGTCCACATGACACCGCGGATCACGACGACGTCGCGCAGGTACAGCCAGACGGTGTCCCAGCGGTAGTTCGGGTTGGTGACCAGGCCGTTGACCACCATCGCGGCGAGCACCAGCACCACCGCGGCAGCCAGGAAGCGCCCGGGGCGCGGCACCGGGCGCGCGTGGATGCGGTGCGGGATCGGGTCGCTCATGCGGCCCTCCTTCTCCGTCGGCGGCCGTGCCCGCCAGGGTCGGCAGGCACGGCTCGCGGGGTTCGGTCAGGCGGTGGGGTCGATCTGCGCCTGGGTCAGCGCGCCGTCCTCGTTGCCCCACGCACCGGCGATGTCCTTCAGGGTGCCGTCGTCCATGAGCTTCTGCAGCGCGGCCTGGACGGCCTGCGCGAGCTCCGGCTGGTCCTTGGCGACGACGATGCCGTAGGGCGCGGCGTCGACGATCTCCCCGATGGCCTCGACGGCCCCGTCGGTCTGCTCGACGGCGTAGCCGACGATGGGCGAGTCGGCGTACATGGCCTCGAGGTTGCCGCCGGCCAGGTTGGTGGTCACGTCGGCCTGCGAGGCGTAGGGACGCACGTCGATGGCGGGCTTGCCGGCCTCGGTGCACTCGGTGGTCATGGTGGCGAGCTCGTCCTGCTGGATGGTGCCCGTCTGCACGCCCACGACGACGCCGCACAGGTCGGCGGGGTCGACGTCGGAGGGGTTGCCCTGGGCGACGGCGAGCTGCGAGCCGGCGCTGAAGTAGCTGATCATCGTGACCGTCTCGAGGCGCTCGGGCGTGATGGTGAACGCCGAGATGCCGACGTCGTACAGGCTGCCGATCGCCGGGATGATCGAGTCGAACCCGGCGGACTGCACCTGGGCCTCGAGACCCATGGTCTGCGCGACGGCGTGGATGATGTCGATGTCGAACCCGACGGGCGTGCGGCCGTCGGCGGCGACGAACTCTGCGGGCGCGTACTCGAGGTTGGAGCCCACCGCGAGGGTGCCGGTCTCGGCGACCTCGGCCGGGACCAGGGCGGCGACCGTCTCGTCGGCGGTGATGCCGGAGACGTCGTAGCCCTGGGTGGGCGCGGGGCTGCCGGAGGCGGCACCGCCCGAGCCGGCGTCCTGGGACGCCGTCGTGCAGGCACCGAGGACGAGGGTCGCGGCCGCGAGCGCGGCGACGGGCAGGGCGGACAGCGTGCGCATGGGGTGCTCCGGATCGCTAGGGGTGGACCTCCGGCGCGGACCCCCGCCACATCCCTGTCGTCATGGGGAGCAGGAGACCCGACGGCGCGGCCGCGCCATGCATAAGTATGCACGCGGAGGTGAATATCCCAAACTCGGGCGTGGTGCGACCCTCGTCACCCGCCTCCCCCCGTCAGGTGTCGCGAGGGCTGACGCCGCCGTCCTCGCGGTCGTCCTCCAGCCCCCCGGCCGGGTAGTCCGACCTCTCGGGGCGGCGCGCCACCGCGACGATGCTCAGCACGAGCCCGCCCCAGACGACGAGGATCGCGCACACCAGCAGGGCGATCGCCGCACCGCTCATCGGGACACCTCCGAGTTCTTGGAGCCGGCAGAGCCGCCAGCAGGTCCGGGCGGGAAGGGCGGCCAGGCGTCGTAGCGGTCCGGGTCGACACGCCACCGGGTAGCCGTCAGCACCGCCGCACCCACCACGAGGAACACGATGGTGCCCCAGCCGAAGACGCCCAGGTACCAGCTCGCGTACCCCTCGTACCCGTCGACCGCCAACGTGACGATCCGGGAGATCAGCATGTAGCCCAGCACCGCCGGCACCACGACACCCACGGCCGCGTACCACCAGCGGCCCACCTGCACCGTGGAGACGGTGTTGAGGTGGTAGCGCAGCGCCGGCGCCTCGCGCCGCACCCACACGACCAGCACGCAGGTCAGCACGGCAGAGGCGACGATGCCCACGTTGTTGGCCCAGTTGTCGATCGTGTCGAGGGCGATCAGGCCCGTCGTCGTCGAGAAGCCCAGCACCGAGACGACCGCGGCCACCACGCCCACGCGCAGCGACGCCTGACGGCGGTCGATGCCGAACTTCTCCTGGAACGCCGCCGAGACCACCTGGAGGATCGACAGCAGCGACGTGAACCCGGCGATCACCAGCGACCCGAAGAACAGCGCACCGAACAGCGGGCCGGCCGGCATCTGCGACACGATCGCCGGGAACGTCACGAACGACAGGATCGGGCCGGTCAGGCCCTCGAGCTCCCCGACCCCGATGCCCTGCTGGTGGGCCAGGAAGCCCAGCGCGGCGAACACGCCGATGCCCGCGAGGATCTCGAAGCTCGAGTTGGCGAACGCCACGACCAGACCGGGCGAGGTCAGGTTCGAGCGGCGCCGCCGGTACGAGGAGTACGTGATCATGATGCCGAACGCGACCGAGAGCGAGAAGAAGATCTGCGCGTACGCGGCGATCCACACGTTGGGGTCACCCAGCGCCGACCAGTTCGGCGTGAACAGCGCGTTCAGGCCGTCAGCGGCGCCGTCGAGCGTCAGCGAGCGCACCACCAGGATGCTGAAGGCCACGACCAGCAGCGGGATGAACACCACGTTGGCCCGCTCCACGCCCTTGGCGACACCGGCGCCCAGCACCACGAGCGTCACGACCCACACCAGGACCAGCGGCACCAGCACGGCGGGCACGAAGTCGAGCGTGACCCACGAGTCCGCGCCGCCGACGTCGGCGAGCTGCAGGTAGGTGCCCGTGAAGAACCCGGCCGGGTCGTCGCCCCAGCGCAGGTCGAACGAGTACACGAAGAAGCTGAGCGCCCACGCCACGACCGCCGCGTAGTACACGGCGATCACGAACGAGATCATCACCTGGAACCAGCCGAGCGCCTCCAGGCGGCGCCACAGGCGCCGGAACGCCGCCGGGGCCGAACCACGGAACCGGTGCCCGACGGCGTAGTCGAGCAGCAGGATGGGGATGCCCGCGGTCAGCAGCGCCACGAGGTACGGCACGAGGAACGCGCCACCACCGTTGTCGTAGGCGACGCCGGGGAAGCGCCAGATGTTCCCCAGGCCCACGGCCGACCCGATGGCCGAGAGGATGAAGCCGGTCTGGCCGGTCCACTGCTCGCGCGGGCGGTGCCGGGTGGCCGCTCCGTCGGTGCTCACGAGGTGCCCCTTTCCTGGGATCACGCAGATGTTCGCCTGCGATGATGCGCGACCGCGCCGCACGCGGCATCCCGGACCACATCGCGGACACCCGCGCACAGGGCGAGCGCCCTGGTCAGCCGCCGATCCGCAGGCGTGACAGCGCGACCTGCTCGCCCTCGACGTGCAGCCGCACCCCGCCGGGCTCCACGGCCACCGACCGCAGCCCCACCCCGTCCGGCAGGTCCACGGGCACCGTCACGTCGCCCAGGGCCGCCCCGAGCCCGGCCGGCAGCGAGTCCGCGTCGACCGCGGCACCGGCGAGGGAGAAGGAGAGCACGTCGACGCCGATCGCCCCGCCGTCCAGCACCGTGGGCACCACCTGAGCCTCGACGCCGACCTCGACGCCCAGCACGGGCACCGTCGTGCTGACGGCCAGCGCCTCCGGGGACTCCCCCGGCTCGACGGCGACCTCCCGGTCGAGCCGCGCCGACAGCAGGCGGGCGAGCGAGTCCCGCGACAGCAGGCCGTCCACCCGCACCTCGTCGACCCGGTACGGCACGCGCGGCTCCACACCGCGGGCGTCCATGCGCACGTCCGAGACGGTGTACCCGCCGAACGTGCCGGCGCCCAGCGCAGCGGTCACGTGGCCGAGCTCTCCCGCGGCGAGCTGGGTGAGGAACGGGAACCCGTGGATGTCCACCTCGGCTCCCGAGACGTCGCTGCCGCCCAGGGCCACCGCGCCCGCCAGGCCGCGCTCGGCAGACCACGCCACGCCCCTGTCGACCACGACGGCCACCCCGGCGAGCAGCACCAGGGCGACGAGCAGCGCGGCGAGCGTCCGCACGCCGTCCTTGCGCTCCGGGGTCACTGGGGGACGTCGGCCGCGGTGCGCACCACGGGCAGCCGGCCACCGATGCCCACCATCTCGAGGACCTCGGTCACCGCCTCCGACGGGTCGCGGAGCGTCACCGGGGCACCGGTCTCCTGGCCGAGCACGTACACCTGGAGGATGAACGCGACCCCCGAGGAGTCGATGAACGTGACGTCCTTCGCGTCCACGACGACGGGGTTGCCGGCGTTGTGCGCGGCGAGCGAGGCCATCGTCTCGCTCGCCGACTCCCGCAGGGCAGCATCGACCTCACCCCACAGGGTCACCACCGTGCCGTCCGGCGTCGAGTGGCACGTGATCCCCGATCCGGTGCCGTTGCGCTGGTCGGTGTCGTCCAGATCCATGTCATCCGCTCGTTCTGCTGGTCGGTGAGGCGCCCCTTCGCGGAAACCCCTGCGACCCGCCCGAGTGTTCCCTCTCGTGTGCTTCGACGTCCAGCGAGACTACCGCCGGTGTCGTGTACTCGCCGGACGTGGCGCGATCCGTCATCCGCCGGCGGGGTCGGTGACGTCGGCAGCGCGGGCACCGAGCACGGCGACCAGCTCGTCGCCGTCGAGCGTGGCGCCGACGCCGTGGCCGCCCGCGCCGATCGACACCGGCCCCGCGCCCACCACCCGCTCGTCGGCCACGACGGGCCAGGGCCGCAGCGACCCGAACGGCGTGATGGTGCCCCGCTCGTAGCCCGTGACCTGCCGGGCCACGTCCTTGTCCGGCAGCGACAACCGCGAGACGCCCAGGAGGGCGCGCAGCCGCGGCCACGAGATCTGCCGGTCTCCGGGGACGAGCACGAACAGGTAGTCGTCGTCACCGCGGCGCACCACGATCGTCTTGACCAGCCGTCCGGGGGCGACGCCGCGCGCCGCGGCCGCCTCCTCCAGCGAGCGCACCGGTCCGTGCCGGGTGATCTCGAAGGCCGCCCCCGACTCCTGCAGAGCACGCAGGGCGCGCTCCTCGGGACCGGGCGTGCCGCTCGGCTGCTCACTCACCGCCGACCTCCCGCACCGTCTCCGCCAGCACGAGCTCCTCGTACTCGGTCACCTCGGTGCGCCAGTACTCGGCCCCGTCACGGGTGCGCTGCACGAGGCCGAGGTCGACCATCGCCCGCCGCACGCCCACCGGGTCGTCCGCGAGCGCCGCCAGCCGCAGGGTCAGCTCCCGCTCCCCCACTGTCTCCAGCAGCACGGGAAGCGCCACGGTGGCGAGGTAGCGGGTCACGGCACGCTTGTCCCGCCAGCGCCGGGGCATCGACTCGAGCCGACCGCCGCGCAGGAACCGGCGCGGGTCGCCGGCGGCGGGAGCGCCTGCAGGGCGCTGCGCCGCGGGGTGGTTCGTCACCGGCAGGTCACTCCTCGTCCCGGGCAGGCAGCAGCACCGTCACCGTCGAGCCCGCGGGGACCTTCTCGCCAGGAGCACGGGTCTTCAGGCGCGGCTCCTCGACCTCGCCCGACCGCTCGATCACCAGCACCAGGCCGGCGGCCTCGAACGCGGCGCGGACGTCGGCCTCGCTCCGCCCGGCCACGCCGGGCACCTCGACCGTGGGCGCGGGGGCCGGCTCGTCACCGGGCTCGTCGCTCGGCTCGTCGGACGGGGTGGGTGTCGGCGACGGGCTGGAGGTCGGCTCGTCCGACGGCGTGGCAGTCGGCTCGTCCGAGGGCTCTGGGGTCGGCTCGTCCGACGGCGTGGGCGTCGGGCTCGGCGACGGGCTCGGCGACGGTGCGGGGGCGGACGGCGACGGGCTCGGCGTCGGGGACGTCGGGCTCGGGCTGGGGCTCGGCGTCGGCCGCGGGGCGGGCGTCGGGGTCCCGCTCGGCGTCGGCGTCGGGGTGCCCGACGGCGCGGGCCGCGGCGCGCCCGGGGTCGGCGTCGTGGTCGGCGGCACCGACGGGGGGCCCACGGGCGGCGCGGCGGGAACCGGCGGGCCTGCGGGCTCCCCGGCCGGGGCGGCGGCGTCCGGCGCCGCGGCGGGCGGCGGGAACGCCGGCTCGGCCGTCACCAGGGGCGAGCGGGCAGGATCCTTGGAGCCCCACGCGATGTCGGACGGCGAGAGCGCCCGGTGCGGCACGGGACCCGAGGCGAAGAACTCGAAGTGCCACGGTTCCGGCTTGCTCCCGTCGAGCCGTGCCCACGCCGGGTTGTCCCACCCGTAGTCAGGCCCGTGGAGGCGCAGCCAGCGGTACTCGGGGGACAGCCCCGTGCTGATCGGCGCCCCGAGGTCGACGGCGAGTCCCCACCCGTGGTTCGAGTAGCCGGGGGTCGCGGCCAGCACCGGCTTGGCGGCCTTGAGGCGGATCTGCGACTCGAGCGTCCGGTAGGAGTCGGTGATCGGGATCGACCTGCCGAACTCGGCACGGAACGCCTCGTTGAGCGCGATCAGCCGCTCGGCCGCGTCGCAGCGCAGCTTGTGCCCGGCGGCGAACGGCAGCGCGCACAGCACGTCGTCGGGGATCATGCCGTTGCTGTAGCCCGCGGTGGACTGCCCGTACCGGGCGACGACGTCGCGCAGCGCCCGGGTCAGCGGGGTGTCGGCCACCAGCGCACCGCCAGGGACGGTGACCGAGACGCCGAAGGCGTTGGCCGGGTCGAGCAGCTCGGCGAGGCGCATCGCGGCGACGACGACGTCCTCGAACGTCACCTCGTCGCGCTCGTGGTCATGGGCGTGGTCGTGCCCGTCCTCGGCCGCGCCCTCCTCGGGGGCGGGGGCATCGGTGCCGTCGGCCGGCTCGGCTCCCTCCGGGGCGACGCCGTCGGGGACCGGGCCGTCAGCGGCCACGCCGTCGGGGGCTGCCCCGGGTCCGGTGGGCGCACCGTCGGCCGGCTCGCCGGCCGCAGGAGGCACAGCGGGCTCGGCTGCCGCAGCCGGCTCGGCGGGCTGGGCCGCCCCTGCGGCGCCGTCGTCGGCGCCCGCCTGCTCCCCGTCCGCGCCGTCGACCACCGGTTCCACCGCTGCCGCGTCCAGGCCGTCCGGCTCTGCCAGGTCGCCGAGGTAGTCCAGGTCGTCCTCGTGAGCGACGTCCTGCGGCACGCTCACGGCGTCGCTCACCGGCGGCACCGGTGCTGCCCCCTCCGGCAGCGCCTCGGGGTGCTGTGCCAGGTAGGCGGTGAGCAGCATGCCGAGCTCCGCCGCCGCCTGCCTGATCTCCGGGGTGAGGGGCCGGCCGGACTCCTGGGCGTCCCGCTCCGCGCGCTCCAGCAGCGCGAAGATCTGCTCCAGGGTGGCCGGGTCCGCGTCCGTGACGGCGCCGACCCGCGCGATCGTGACCTCCTGGCCGACGACCCCGGGCACCTGCACCGCCGCCGGCTGGGCCGGACCGGGCAACAGGTGGGGCGACCCGCTCGCCGCCGCCGTCGAGAGCACGCCGGCACCGAGCACGCACACGGCTGACGCCGCACCGGCTCGTCGCAGCGCACGGCGGGCTCGGCTCGCCGGGCGAGCCGTCTGCGTCTCCTCGCTGGGCACTGTGCTCACGAATCAGACCTTCCGGACAGGGACCGGGGGACCCGCGCATCCTTGCACGCAACGGTGGCCGAGGAGTGAACCGGCACCGGCTTCCACTGTGCGGTGATCCGCGGACCTTCGCCACTCCCGGGCGCAGAGGTTCATCGGCCCGCCACCCGCGGTCCACACGGGTGGCCGCCGCACCACGGCGGCATGACGGGGGCCACCAGGCCGGACGCTCGGTGCCCGGCCTGGTGGCCCTCGTCGTGCGGGTCAGCGGGCCGTCGCGGGCTCCGGCTCCGCAGGGGCCTGCGACGCACCCCGCTCACCGGCTGCGTCGGCTGCGTCGGTGCCGGCCGGCACCGCCTGCTCCGCCGACTCGTCGTCACCGAACAGGTCCTCCGCCGAGGCGCTGCGGTACTTGGCGACGTCGAGGATGCCCTCCCGCTTGGCGACGATGGTGGGGACCAGCACCTGCCCCGCCACGTTCACCGCGGTGCGGCCCATGTCCAGGATCGGGTCGATCGCCAGCAGCAGGCCCACGCCGGCGAGCGGCAGGCCCACCGTGGACAGCGTGAGGGTCAGCATGACCACGGCGCCCGTGAGCCCGGCGGTCGCCGCGGAACCCACCACGGACACGAACGCGATGAGCAGGTAGTCGGTCACCGACAGGTCGATGCCGAAGATCTGCGCCACGAAGATCGCGGAGACGGCGGGGTAGATGGAGGCGCAGCCGTCCATCTTGGTGGTCGCGCCCAGCGGCACGGCGAACGACGCGTACTCGCGGGGCACGCCGAGGTTCCGCTCGGTCACGCGCTGGGTGACGGGCAGGGTGCCGATCGAGGACCGGGACACGAAGGCGAGCTGGATCGCTGGCCACGCCCCGCGGAAGTACGACAGCACCGACAGGCCGTGGGCACGCAGCAGCACCGGGTAGACGACGAACAGCACGATGGCCAGGCCCACGTAGACCGCCACGGCGAACCAGGCGAGCGAGCCGAGCGACGACCAGCCGTAGTCCACGATGGCGGTGCCGACGAGGCCGAGGGTGCCCAGCGGGGCCAGGCGGATGATCCACCACAGCACCTTCTGCACGATCGCCAGCGCGGAGCGGTTGAACGCCAGGAAGGCGTCGGCCTTGTCGCCCGACTTCAGCGCGGCGATGCCGATCACGAGCGCGACGACGAGGATCTGCAGCACGTTGAAGCTGATGCTCGTGCTGGCCACCGGGAGCGCGCCCTCGGCGCCGTCCTCGAGACGGGTCGAGGCGCCCAGGCCGAGCACGTTGGCGGGGATGAGGCCCTGGAGGAAGTCGAGCCACGTGCCGGTGCGGCTGGGCTCGTAGGCGTCGTCGAGGGAGACGCCCGTGTTGGTGCCGGGGCGGAACAGCAGGCCCAGGCCGATGCCGATCACCACGGTGATCGCTGCCGTGACGGCGAACCACAGGAGGGTCTGGCCGGCCAGGCGGGCGGCGTTGGTGACGGACCGCAGGTTCGCGATGGACGCGACGATCGCCGTGAAGATCAGCGGCGGGACGACGGCGCGCAGCAGCGTCACGAACGAGGAGCCGATCGTGGCCAGGGTGGTGGTCAGCCCGTTGGGCGTCTCACCGTCGGCCTGCGGGCCGATGGCGAGGGCGGCCCAGCCGAGCAGCACGCCGAGCACCAGGCCCAGCACGACCTGCACGGAGAACGACGGCAGGCGCAGGCGGCGCGGAGGCCGGGCGGGATCGGTGCCGGGGATCCCGGCGGGGGACGTAGGAGATGACGCAGAGGACACGGTTCTTCCTTTCGAGGGCGCCGGAGGGCGCGTGAGGGCGACGAGCCAGGGGCGAGGGTCGGGGTGGGCACCCGTCCTGCACGACGCACCGGCGCCGTCCGACCGCGCCGTCCGACCGCACCGTCCGACCGGCCCGTGCGCGGACCCGGCCCAGAGGAGGGCCGAGGTCCGGACGCGCGGGTGGACGACGCGGTGGACGACGCGGGGAGCGGCGCGGACGCGGCCGGAGGGCCGCACGCGGCTCACCGCCGGCGGCGGTGGGTGCGGCAGCCGGCGCTCAGCGCGACAGGAGGGGTTGCCTCAGGGCGCCCGTCGACGGCGACGGGGCGGAGGAAGGGTCAGCGACACAGCGCGCTGGCGACCCGGCGAAGGTCGACGTCGCGGCGCGCGGTGAGCAGGCACGTGAAGCTGACGGACATGGTGAGCCGGAGGTTACTACCTCCGTACCCAGCGAGTACAGGCCAGCCCTAGCCGTCTCACAGAAAGCCACGTAGGCTCGAGGTTCGCTCTAGTACCGGGCGTCGTCCCACCAGCCTTGGGGACCCCCTTTGATGAGCGCTCTCTCCCACCCTCTCCCTCCGCACCCGCGCGCCTACGGCGTCGTCGCGAACACCGACAGCTTGACGTTCACCGGCGAGCTCGACGCCGCCGCCCTGCACCACTGCGACGAGCACGTGGACGGCATGGTCCCGGCCCACGAGCCCGTGGTGGACCTGGCCGGGGTGACCTTCTTCGACGTGGCCGGGCTGCGGCTGCTGCTCCGGCTCGACGGGGCGGCGCGGGGCGGGATCCGGCTGCGGCTGCCACCGCCGTGCGTCCGCCTCGTGCTGGAGCTGTGCGACCTCGGAGGCCGATTCCGCACCGCGAGCGCCGCGTAGCCCGGTCACGCAGCCCAGTCACGCAGCCCGGTCAGTCCGGGTCGCTCGGGTCGAGCGGCAGGTGGTGGTCCAGGTTGACGACGCCGCGGCGCCAGTAGCCCGAGACGGTGAGCTGCTCGGCCGGGGTGCCGAGCTCCCGGCGCAGGTAGCGGCGCACGGGCACGAGCGCCCCGGCCTCCCCCAGCGCGACGAGGTGCTCGCCGTCCTCGAGGCCACCGAGAGATCGCACGGCCTCCTCGATCTGCCCCGGCCCGTCGGTCCGGTAGAGGATCTCGACCGAGGCGTGGCCGAGCTCGGCCTCCACGAACGCCTCGTCGACGTCGTCGCCGATCTCCACGATCGCGGTGACGGGCACGCCCGGGCCGACGGCGGCCACCCAGCGCGCGGCGGCGGGCAGGCCGGTCTCGTCGACGGCGAGGGTGAGACGGGACAGTCCATCGGGCAGCCCGACGCTGCCGCGCGGTCCGGCGAGCACCACCTCGTCCCCCGCCTGCGCCCGAGCGGCCCACGCGGAGGCGGGGCCCTCGTCGCCGTGCAGCACCCAGTCGACGTCCACCTCGGCGACGCCGCCGGAGGTGCGGGTGGCGCGCACGGTGTAGTCCCGGGAGACGGAGACGCCGTCCGCGGGGCGCTGGAGGCCGCCGTCGGGGGCGACCCACGGCGCGTGCAGCTCGCCCGTGGCCGGGTCCGGGAGGAACACCTTGACGTGGTCCTCGGGGCCGGGCGCCCGGAGCGCGGCGAGCGACGTCGGCGCTGCCGGGTCCGCGCCGTCGACGTCACGGAACGTGATGCGGCGCAGGGAACCGGAGAGCTCCTGGACGGCGTGCACGCGCACGCGGCGGGGGACCAGGTCGAGGCGGGTGCGGGGGCGGGGCTGCACCCCTCGATTCCACCACGCCCCGCGGGGACCCGGGGCGTGCCCGCCGGCACCCCCGGCGCGGACCTGGGGACGGACGCAGGCACGGACCGGACCGCCAGGCGCAGGCCGAGCGCGAACAGCGAGGAATCCCCTTGCGTCTCTTGCGAGAATGGACGGTCGTGAGCACCTCCCCCTCCTCCTCCACGCCCGCCGCCGACGGCGGTGCCTCGCGCGAGCGCGGCACCCGGCCCGCCGCGGCACCCGGCGGGGAGGCACGGCTGGGCGGCGAGGCGGTGCGCGAGGGCGGCCAGCGCCGTCGTCGGGGGAACCGCGGCCGGGGGCGGCGCGACGACGCCCGCCCGGACGCTCCGCGCGAGCAGCGCGGCGACCAGCGGGGCCAGGACCGGCAGCGTGGCCCCCGGCGGGTCTCCCGCGAGCACCTGGAGCGGCTGGCGGCGGCGCGGGCCGCCGTCGTCGTGCCCCCGATCACCTACCCGGAGCAGCTGCCGGTCAGCGCCCGGCGCGAGGACATCGCGCGGGCGATCGCGGAGAACCAGGTCGTGGTCGTCGCGGGCGAGACGGGCTCGGGCAAGACGACACAGCTGCCGAAGATCTTGCTCGACCTGGGGCGGGGCCGTGCCGGGCAGATCGGGCACACGCAGCCGCGGCGCATCGCGGCCCGCTCGGTGGCCGAGCGCATCGCGGAGGAGCTCCAGAGCCCGCTCGGCGAGATCGTGGGCTACCAGGTGCGGTTCACCGACCAGTCGAGCGAGCAGACGCTCGTCAAGGTCATGACCGACGGCATCCTGCTGGCGCAGATCCAGCGCGACCCGGACCTGCTGGCGTACGACACCATCGTGATCGACGAGGCGCACGAGCGGTCCCTCAACATCGACTTCCTGCTCGGCTACCTGTCACGGCTGCTGCCGCGCCGCCCGGACCTCAAGGTGATCATCACCTCCGCGACGATCGACTCGGAGCGGTTCGCGGCGCACTTCTCGCCCTCCTCCTTGGAGCGTTGGGCCGGAGCACAGCGGACGGTGGGGGCCGAGCGCAGCGAGGCAGCCGCCGGGAGCGCAGCGCAGGACCAGAGCGACCCCAGGGACCGTGCGCGTTGGGCCGGAGCACAGCGGACGGTGGGGGCCGAGCGCAGCGAGGCAGCCGCCGGGAGCGCAGCGCAGGACCAGAGCGACCCCAGGGACCGTGCGCCCGTGGTGGAGGTCTCGGGGCGCACCTACCCGGTCGAGATCCGGTACCGGCCCCTCTCCCCCGACGTGGACCCCGACTCGGGGCTCCGCAAGGGCAAGGGCGAGGAGAAGGACCTCGTCACGGGCATCGTCGAGGCGTGCGACGAGCTGATGGCCGTGGGCCCCGGGGACATCCTCGTGTTCCTCTCCGGCGAGCGCGAGATCCACGACGCCATGGACGCGCTCGAGGGCCACCTCGGCGAGCGCACGCGGGACGCGAGGCGCCCGGACCACGTGGAGATCCTGCCGCTGTACTCGCGTCTCTCGGCGGCCGAGCAGCACCGGGTGTTCTCCGCGCACCCGGGCCGGCGCATCGTGCTGTCCACCAACGTGGCCGAGACGTCGCTGACCGTGCCCGGCATCCACTACGTGGTGGACACGGGTCTGGCGCGCATCTCGCGCTACTCCAAGGCCACCAAGGTGCAGCGGCTGCCCATCGAGCCGATCTCCCAGGCGAGCGCCAACCAGCGCTCGGGGCGCTCGGGGCGCGTGGCGAACGGCGTCGCGATCCGCCTGTACTCGCAGGAGGACTTCGAGAACCGGCCCGAGTACACCGAGCCGGAGATCCTGCGGACCTCGCTGGCGTCGGTGCTGCTGCAGATGATCTCCGTGGGCGTGGTGGAGACGCCCGACGACGTGGCGCGGTTCCCGTTCGTGGAGCCGCCGGACACGCGGGCGGTGCGCGACGGCGTGACGCTGCTGCGCGAGCTCGGTGCCCTCGAGACCGTCCCCGAACCGGCGCAGGGCGCTGCGGGCGCCGCTTCTGGCACCACGGCTTCTGGCACCACGGCGGGCGCGACGACGACGCGGCTCACCGCCGTCGGGCGCACCCTCGCCCAGCTCCCCATGGACCCCCGCCTGGCCCGGATGATCATCGAGGGCTCCCGGCTGGGGGTGGCCCGTGAGGTGGCGATCATCGCGGCAGCGCTCTCGGTGCAGGACCCGCGCGAGCGCCCGGCCGAGGTGCGCGAGCGGGCCGACCAGCTCCACGCGCGGTTCGTGGACCCGACGTCGGACTTCCTCTCCTACCTGAACCTGTGGGAGTACGTGCGCGAGCAGCAGCACGAGCTGAGCAGCTCGGCGTTCCGCCGCCTGTGCAAGGCCGAGCACCTGAACTTCCTGCGCGTGCGCGAGTGGCAGGACGTCGTGGCGCAGCTGCGGCAGATGTCCGGCGAGCTGGGCATCGACATGTCGTACAAGGCCCGCGCCCCGCGCACCCTCGTGTCAGAGGCGGCGCAGGGTTCTGCGGGCGCTGGTCCTGACACGGGCACGGGCACGAGCACCGCTGGTGACCAGCCGGTGCGTGGCGAGCTGCGCCGCGAGTGGGACGGCGAGACGGTGCACCGCGCCCTGCTCGCGGGCCTGCTCTCGCAGATCGGCATGCAGGACACGGGCGAGATCAAGGCGTCCTCGGTGGCCCACCTCAAGGGCGAGGCCCGTGCCCGCGCGCTGCGCCAGGCCGCCAAGCGGGCCCGCAACGAGTACCTGGGTGCCCGTGGGGCCCGGTTCGCGATCTTCCCCGGGTCGCCGCTGAGCAAGAAGCCGCCGGCCTGGATCATGGCGGGCGAGCTGGTGGAGACCTCCCGCCTGTGGGCCCGGGACGTGGCGCGCATCCAGCCGGAGTGGGCCGAGGAGCTGGCCGGCGACCTGGCCCGGCGCACCTACTCCGACCCGCACTGGTCCACCAAGCAGGGCGCCGCGATGGCCACCGAGAAGGTGCTGCTGTACGGCGTGCCCATCGTCAGCGACCGGCCGGTGCTGTTCGCCAAGGTGGACCCGGAGGCCGCGCGGGAGATGTTCATCCGCCACGCCCTGGTGCAGGGCGAGTGGACCACCCACCACCCGTTCTTCGCGGAGAACCGGCGGCTGCTGGAGGAGGCCGAGCAGGTCGAGGCGCGCTCGCGCCAGCGCGGCCTGGTGGCCTCGGAGGACGACCTGTTCGCCTTCTACGACGAGCGCATCCCCTCGTCCGTGGTCAGCGCCCGGCACTTCGACCGCTGGTGGTCCAAGGCCCGGCACGACCAGCCGGACCTGCTCACCTTCCGCCTCGAGGACCTCGTGGACGTCGAGGCCGTGGACCCCTCCGAGTTCCCCGAGGCGTGGACGCAGGGCGAGGTCACGCTGCCCCTGACGTACCAGTTCCGGCCAGGGCAGGACGCCGACGGCGTCACCGTGCACGTGCCGCTCTCGGTGCTGCCCCGCCTCTCCCCCGCGGGCTTCGACTGGATGGTCCCCGGGCTCCTGGAGGAGCTGTGCGTGGCCACGATCCGCTCGCTGCCCAAGGCGGTGCGCGTGCAGCTCGTCCCGGCGCCCGACGTCGGCCGCGAGGTCGCCGCGTGGCTGCGGGAGAACACTCCGACGTGGGAGGACATGACGCGGGCCGGGGACATGGCGGAGCCGTTCCACGCCGCGTTCTCGCGTGCGGTGCGACGCCTGCGCGACGTCGTGGTGCCCGACGACGTGTGGGACGCCGAGCGCGTGGAGCGGCTGCCCGCCCACCTGCGCGTGACGTTCCGGGTGGAGGACGTGGCAGGCACGACGACGTCGGGTGGCCGCGGCAGGGGCCGCGCGCGGGGTGGTCGTGCTGCGGGGCCGGTGGTGCTCGACGAGTCCAAGGACCTGCTGTCGCTGCAGCGCCGCCTGGCCCCGCAGGCCGAGGCCGCCGTGCGCGCGGCGGTCAAGGGCGCCGTCGGCGTCGCGCTGGAGGAGGCGCGTGCTGCGGCTGCGCGACCGGGCGCGGACGCCGACGGTGCACCAGGTCGCGGTGGCGGCAAGGGGCCCGGCGTGGGCACGGCCCCGCCGGGTGCGCAAGCGCCGGTCGGGCCCGCTGTCGCCGAGCGCACCGGGCTGACCACCTGGCCCGAGGACCTGCCCGACGGCACCCTGCCCCATGCCGTCTCCACCGACCTCGGTGGCGGCGTCGTCGTGCGCGGCTACCCGGCGCTGGTCGAGGAGCCGGGTCCGCGCCACGAGCCCACGGTGGCGCTGCGCATCCTGGCGGACGCCGCCGAGCAGCCCCCGACGCACGCGCGAGGGGTGCGGCGGCTGCTGCTGTCGGAGACGGCGCTGGCGGCCGGCCGGGTCACCTCCCGGTGGACGGGCAAGCAGGCGCTGACGCTCGCGGCCAGCCCGTACCGGAGCACCGACGCGCTGGCGGGAGACCTGCAGCTCGCCGCTGTCGTGGCGCTGACCAGCGGGGACACCGACCTCGCGCCGGGCACGCCCGCCGGCCCAGATGCTGTACAGATCCGCAGCGCTGAGACGTACAAGGCGGCGAAGGAGCACGTGCGCCGGCACCTGGAGGACGAGACGTACCGTGTCGCCGGGCACGTCGTCGCCGCCCTCGCCGCCTGGCGCACGCTGGAGGGCGAGGTCCGCGCCACCTCGTCGCTCGCCCTGCTCAACACGCTCCAGGACGTCCGCGACCACGCCGCCACGCTCGTCCACGACGGCTTCGTCACCGCCACACCACCGCGGCGCCTGCCCCACCTGGTGCGCTACCTGCGCGCGGCGTCGTACCGGCTCGAGAAGGCGCAGAGCAACCCGCACCGCGACGCCGAGCTCGCCTGGCGCGTGCACGACGTCGAGGAGGCGTACGCCAAGGCGCGAGCCACCTACGCCGCCGGCCCCGCCGACCCGGCACGGGCCGCCGAGCTCGCCGAGGTGCGGTGGATGATCGAGGAGCTGCGGGTCTCCCTGTTCGCGCAGCAGCTCGGCACCGACGGGCCCGTCAGCGAGAAGCGGATCCGCAAGATCCTCTCCCCCAGCGGCTGGTAGCGGGGTGTCGGCGTCCCGCGCGACGCCGGCACCCCCACGCTCCGGGACCAGCTCACAGGGACGAGACTCGGGGAACCACCGCTCGCGATCAGGGGCGGATCAGGGCGCCACCGGATATCGCCCGCCGGGGCGCGACGGCGAGCCTGGAGAGCATGAGCACCGAGAACCCGATCCCCCAGTCCTCCGGCCCGCACCCGGGCTACGGCCAGCCGCACCCCCAGTACGCACCCCCGGCCGCCAAGCCGCGCAGGCCGTTCTTCCGCCCGGCCGACGGGCGCATGATCGGCGGCGTGTGCGCCGCCGTCGCCGACTACTTCGGCTGGGACCGCACCGCGGTGCGGCTGCTGACCGTGGCCTCGGTGTTCCTTCCCGGCCCCCAGGTGATCGCCTACCTGGTGCTGTGGGCCGCGGTGCCGGACGAGCACAAGTTCTGGTCCCGCAACCCCGTGGTCCCGCCCGCCCCGCCGGCCTGAGGCCGCGCTACCGTCGAGCGGTGCGGATCTCCACAGAGCTCGGCGACATCACCCGGGTGGACGCGGACGCGATCGTCAACGCCTCGAACTCCTCCCTGCTGGGCGGGGGCGGGGTGGACGGGGCGATCCACGCCGCCGCCGGGCCACGCCTGCTCGAGGCGTGCAGGGAGCTGCGGCGCACCTCCCTGCCGGGCGGCCTGCCCGTGGGGGACGCCGTCGCCACGCCGGGCTTCGACCTGCCGGCACGCTGGGTGATCCACACCGTGGGCCCGAACCGCCACGCCGGCGAGACGGACCCGGCCCTGCTGGCGTCGTGCTTCGCGCGCTCGCTCGACGTCGCGGCCGAGCTCGGCGCGCGCAGCGTCGCCTTCCCCGCGGTGAGTGCGGGGGTGTACGGCTGGGCACCCGACGACGTCGCCTCTGTGGCGGTGCGGGCGGTACGCGCATGGTCCGCGGCTCCGGGGGCGGACGACGTCGAGGACGTCCGGTTCGTCCTGTTCGGCGAGCCGCTGCTCGCGGCGTTCACCCGGGCTCTCGCCGAGGGCTGACCCCGGCCTCGGGCTCGGTGGCCCCCCTGCGGCCACCGAGGCAGCGCCGCAGCGCTGGGGACAAGAGTGCAGGTCAGCGCGTCGCTCGGGGAGAGGTAGGTGTGGCGAGAGTCCGACATGGCGAATAATCGTCACCATGCTGAGCGCGCTCGGGCTCCCCGTCGGGGACGACGACGAGGCGGTGCTGCGCGCCGTCGTGATGCTCGACCCCGCGACCGCCGACGACGTCGCGGCCCGCCTCTCCCAGGACGTCGACCTCGTCCGTGCAGCCCTCGGGCGGCTGGAGGCCGCCGGGCTCGTCCAGCCCGCACGCGACCGCCTCACCTGGAGCCCCGCACCGCCCGAGCTGGTGCTCTCCCCGCTCCTCGAGCATTCCCGCGACCGGCTCCGCCAGGCCGAGACGCACGTGGCCGACCTCGTGGACCTCTACCACCGCGAGCGCGCCTCTCGGGCCGGCGTCGAGCGCGTCGAGCTGGTGGAAGGGCTGGAGGCACAGGCTCACCGGCTGGTGGAGCTCGAGGCGAGCGCCCGGCGCACGGTGCGGGCGTTCCAGTCCGGAGCGAACCGGGCGGTGCCCGTGAGCACCACGTTCGACCCGGCAGACGCGGCGGAGCAGCCCCGCGTGGCCGGCACCCCGTCGCAGGAGAGGACCGGCACCGGGCCGCGGACAGCACCCGCCGGAGCCACCGACGCGCCCGGCTCCCGTGAGGTCCCCGTCGCGTCCGTGCGCACCCGCACGCGGCCCGGCGTCGCCTACCGGATCGTGGTGGACAGCGCGTTCCTCGCCGAGCCCGCCGCGGTGACGGCCCTGGAGCGGCGGATGGCCGAGGGGGCGGAGATCCGCGTGGTGGACGAGCGCCTGGTCAAGCTCGCGATCGCCGACGACGAGGTGGCGCTCGTGCAGCTCTCCCCGCACCTCGCGGTGCTGCTGCGCCGACCGTTGCTGCTCCTGGCGGACGAGCTGTTCGAGAGCGTGTGGCGCACCGCCCGCCCGTACCTGGCCGCCACCTCGACGCTCGCCGCGCAGGACCGCCTGATCCTCCAGCTCATGCTCTCGGGCCTGACCGACGCCGCGATGGCCGCGCAGGTGGGCACCTCCGCGCGCACGGTGCAGCGGCGGCTGCGTGCCCTGATGGACCGCGCGGGCGTCTCGACCCGCACCCAGCTCGGATCCCACGCCGCCCGGCACGGCTGGGTCTGACGCCGCCCGGCACTGCTCCGCCGTGCCCCTGGCCCCGGACCCTGCCCCCGCCACGGGCCGGGCGCTCGAGTCCCCAGGGTGGGGGGCCGCGGCAGCACGATGTCGGCCGTTGCGGGCAGGCTGGACCCATGACGGAGACGACCACCCCCGCCGCGGTGCCCGACGACGCCGCACCGGCACCAGAGCCGGGTCGCCGCTGCTTCGGTGACGGCGACCCCCTCTACGAGGCGTACCACGACACCGAGTGGGGGATACCCGTCCACGGGGAGGCTCCGCTGCTGGAGCGGATCGCCCTCGAGGGGTTCCAGTCGGGGCTCGCCTGGATCACCGTGCTGCGCAAGCGTGACGCGTTCCGGGAGGTCTTCGAGGGGTTCGAGCCGGAGCGGGTCGCTGCGTTCGGCGAGGGCGACGTCGCCCGGCTCATGGGTGACGCCCGGATCATCCGCAACCGCATGAAGATCGAGGCCACGATCTCCAACGCCCGTGCCGTGCTGGCGCTGCACGCCGACGGCCGCACGCTCGACGAGCTGGTCTGGTCGTTCGCCCCCGACCCTCGGCCGGGCGGCAACCCGTCCACGTGGGAGCAGGTGCCGGCCACGTCCCCCGAGTCGGTCGCGATGGCCAAGACGTTGAAGAAGCTGGGTTTCCGGTTCTTCGGCCCGACGACGGCGTACGCGGCCATGCAGGCGTGCGGGCTGGTGGACGATCACCTGAGCACCTGCCCGGTCACTCTCGGGAGGTCTTCGAGCAACCTGGCCTGAGCACCGGTCGCGGGGGTGCGAGTCACCCGGCGGCGAGCGACGGTGAAGCATGCGAGTCGTCGTCGTGGGAGCCACCGGGAACGCGGGAACGGCGCTGCTGCGCGCTCTCGTCGCCGAGCCGAAGGTCACGTCGGTGGTCGGGGTGGCGAGGCGGCTGCCCGACCGCACGGCCGAGCCGTACAAGGACGCCGAGTGGGTGGTCGCGGACGTCGCGTCGTACCAGCCGGACGGGCCCGCCACCGCTCGGCTGGCCGAGGCCTTCGAGGGCGCGGACGCCGTGGTGCACCTGGCCTGGCTCATCCAGCCCAACCGCGAGCGCGAGCTGTTGCGGCGCACCAACGTGGACGGCACCCGGCGGGTGGCGGAGGCGGTGCTGCGGGCCGGGGTGCCGCACCTGGTCGTGGCCTCGTCGATCGGTGCGTACTCCCGTGTGGAGGACGACGAGCCGCGCACGGAGGACTGGCCCACGGACGGCATCCCCACGTCCCACTACGCGGTGGACAAGGCGGCGCAGGAGCGCGTCCTGGACGAGGTGGAGCGTGCTCACCCCGGTCTGACGGTCACGCGTGTGCGGCCGGGGCTCGTGTTCCAGGGCGACGCCGCGCAGGAGATCGTCCGTTACTTCCTCGGCCCCGCCGTGCCCGTCCGGCTGCTCACCCAGGGACGGCCACCGTTCCTGCCGCTGCCCCGAGGGCTGCGCGTGCAGGCCGTGCACGCCGACGACCTGGCCGACGCCTACCGGCGCATCGTCCTGGAACGCGCGGGCGGTGCGTTCAACGTGGCCGCCGACGACCTGCTGCGCGGCCAGGACCTGGCCCACATCGTCGACCACGGGCGGCTCGTGGAGCTGCCGCCGCCCGCCGTCCGCGCGGCCCTGGCCCTCGCGTACCAGGCGCGGGCGGTGCGCCCGGACCCCGGGTGGGTCGACATGGCCATGTCGGTGCCGGTCATGGACACCCGCCGCATCCGCGACGAGCTGGGCTGGCGGCCGGCGCACACCGCGGCCGCCGCGGTCCAGGAGCTGCTGGCCGCGATGGGCAGGGGCAGCGGTCAGCGCACCGCCCCGTTGCGCCCCGCGCTGCCACGGCCGGCGGGCGACGCCGTCATGCAGGTACGACGGCTGCGCGACACCCCGGGCATCCCGCCGGACATCGACCGCGATCTTCTCGGCCTCTACCTCTCCGACCACCTCACGGGCGCGACCGCCGGCCTGCAACGGCTGGAGCGCATGTCGCAGACGTACGAGGAGGTGCCGTTCCAGGCGGAGCTCGCCGAGCTGGTGGAGCAGCTGCGCGCCGAGCGCGAGATGTACCGCGACATGCTGGGGCTGCTGGGCGTCCGCCGGCGGCCGTACCGCCAGGCGGCGGCCTGGGTGGGTGAGCGGGTGGGCCGCCTCAAGCTCAACGGACGGGCGCTCGAGGGGTCTCCCATGACCGCGGTGCTCGAGACGGAGCTGATGCGGGCCGCCGTCCTGGGCAAGATCGGCGGCTGGCAGACGCTCGAGGAGCACGCCGAGCAGCTGGGACTCGATCCCGCACAGTTCCGGGAGCTGATCGACCTCGCCCGGTCCCAGATCGAGGTGCTCGATCGCGTGCACGCGCACGTGCGCGCGGCCGCGTTCCGGGCGGACGCCGAGCACGGCGGAGGCGAGGGTAGGTCGGAGCAGCTGTCGCAGGACGCCGGGGCGAGCGGCACGGACGCCTGACGGCAGACGGTCGCGAGACGATCGCGGGGGTGCCCCGGCACCAGCCGGGGCACCCCCGCGTTCCGCAGCTCCGGCACCGGTCGCGGCGCCGTCGGCGTGCGTCAGCCGTGGTTGGTGGCGGAGCCCTCACGGCGCGGCCAGAGCGCGATGACGAGACCCACGACGGCGCTCAGCACGTGCAGCACGTTGTCGGCACCGTTGATGTTGAGGATGTTGGCGTCGGGGTTGTTGACCACGATCAGGCCGTAGATGAACGCCGCACCGTAGCCGATGGCGAGGATCCAGCCGTAGGTGCGGGCCCCGCTGGGCGTGCGCCAGAGCGTCACGCCGAGCACGCCGATGAGGATGTGCACGATGTTGTGCAGCGGGTTGATCGCGAAGCCCATCAGCGTCTGCGAGTGGTCGTGCTCGGTGAAGCCGTCGAACCCGGTGACGGCGAACCCGGCGAGGCCCACCAGCAGGTAGACGACGCCGACGACGAGGGCGATCCACTGGTGCGGCCACCGACGGGTCGTGTTCGTCGTGGCGTGGCTGGGGCTGGTCGGGACGGTCATGAGGTTCCTCCTGGGTGCACGGCAGGAGGGCGTAGCGCCTGGTCCTGCCGCCGACGCGCCGCTTCTGGACACCCGCTCACCCTCGGTCCGGCCGGGTCCACCCGCACGTCAGGGCGCCACCCGGCGCCCCGGAGCGGCTGCTCTGGCGCGTGCCGGAGCGGGGAGCGCGCCCGGTCTGCGGAGTATTCCCGGTTCCGCGCCCAGGGGAACCGACCACCAGTTCTCCCCGGACCGTTGCGCGAGGCACCCCCTGCGGGCGGATGATCCGATCATGAAGCTCGGTGCCCACCTGATGCGTTTCGACTCCGTCGAGCCCGCCGCCCTGCGCCAGGAGCTGGCCGACACCGCGTCCTACGCCGAGGAGGCCGGCCTCGGCTGGATCTCGGTCATGGACCACTACTGGCAGATGATGCGCGCCGGCTTCCCGGCGTCGGACCCGATGCTCGAGGCGTACACGACCCTCGGGTTCCTCGCGGGCCATACCGAGACGGTGCAGCTCGGCACCCTCGTGACCGGGGTGACGTACCGCTACCCCGGCCTGCTGGCCAAGATCGTGGCCACGCTGGACGTGCTCTCGGGCGGCCGCGCCACCTACGGCATCGGTGCGGCCTGGTATGAGGAGGAGCACGCCGGCCTGGGCGTCCCGTTCCCGCCGCTGCGCGACCGGTTCGAGATGCTCGAGGAGGCCGTGCTGATCGCCCGGCAGATGTACGACCCGGAGAACGACGGACCGTTCGAGGGCAAGCACTACCGGCTGGCCGAGACCCTCAACCGGCCGCAGCCGCTGAGCAGGCCGGAGATCATGATCGGCGGCTCGGGCGAGAAGAAGACCCTGCGCCTGGTCGCCCAGCACGCCGACGCCTGCAACCTGTTCGCCTCCGACCCGGACACCCTGCGCCACAAGCTCGACGTGCTCAGGGCGCACTGCGACGACGTGGGCCGCGACTTCTCCGAGATCCGTGTGACCACCCTGAGCGACGGCGCGCGGCTGCTGCAGGGCGACGTCGACGGGTTCGTCGAGCAGGTGCGCCCGCTGGCGGAGCTCGGCGTCGACACCGTGATCCTGGCTCCGCCGGAGACGTCGCCGGCCGCGTGGGTGCGTGACGCCGTCGCACCGGCCGTGGAGCGCGTGCGCGAGCTCTGAGCGACGTCGTGGTGCAGCGACGCGCGAGGCTCCGGCCTTGATGCCAGGGTGGGGCCGTGCCCGAACCCACCGCTCCCCCACGTCAGGAGACCCAGCGACCGCACCTGGCCGCCGTCGTCGAGGACCGCGTGCTCGACGTGGCCGGCCGCACGCTGCGACGGTGGGCGGGCTGGCTGCCCCGTGTCGAGGCCTACACCGGGTACGGCAGCCCGCACCGCGTGCGCGTGCTCGCCCGCGTGCTGCTGTCACCGCACCGCCGGGGCGGCGGGCCGCGCGAGCCCGCACGGCGCGGGTTCCGCAGCTACCTGACCGTGCCGGCGCCGGGCGAGCGGGTCGTGGTCACCGTGGGCGGCACGAGCGTCGAGACGGTCGCCGACCGGGCCGGCTACGTCGACGTCGAGGTGGACCTGCCCGACGACGCCGCGCTGCCGCCCGGCTGGCAGCGGGCCGCGCTGCGGGCCGTCGGCCCCGACGACGCCGCGCGGGGCGAGCTCCCGAGGCGCGGCGAGGCGCCCGCCGGCGCCCCGGGCGGTGTACGGGACGGCGTCCAGGCTGCGGGGACCCAGACCGCGACGGTCGCCGGCAAGGACGCCTCCGACGCCACTGCGCCCGTGCTCGTGGTCGGTGACGACGTGCGTCTCGGCGTGGTGAGCGACATCGACGACACCGCGATGATCACCGCGGTGCCGCGGCTGCTGGTGGCGGCGTGGAACACGCTCGTGGTGCCGACGGCGACGCGCCGCCCCGTGCACGGCATGCCCCGGCTCTACCGGCGCCTCGCCGAGGCCCACCAGGACGCGCCGTTCGTCTACCTGTCCTCCGGCGCGTGGAACACGGCCCGCACCCTGCGCCGCTTCCTCGCCCGCCACGCGTTCCCGCCCGGGCCGCTGCTCCTCACGGACTTCGGCCCCACCAAGACGGGCTGGTTCCGCAGCGGGCCGGAGCACAAGACGACGTCGCTGGCGCGGCTCATGGACACGTTCCCGCACGTGCGGTGGGTGCTGGTGGGCGACGACGGCCAGCACGACCCGGAGGTCTACTCCGCCGCGGTGGACGAGCGGCCGGGCCAGGTGGCCGCGGTCGCCATCCGCACGCTCACACCCGCAGAGCGGGTGCTGAGCTCGGGAACCGCGAACCCGGCCCGGCGGCCGGACGGCGGCACGGTGAACGGTGTGCCCGTCGTCGTCGGCCCGGACGGGGACGCCCTGGCGGCACGGCTGGAAGGGGTGCCCGGACTGCTCGGCCCCGGGTGAGCGGGGACCGCGGCGGACTCTCGGCAGGCGGGGCCGGGCGCCGGCTCAGCGGGAGGCGAGCTCCTGACCGCTCATGCGGTGGATCGAGGCCATGACCTGGTCGGTCAGCTCACGGCGCGCCTGCGCGGGGCGCACCCCGGCGGTCAGCTGGCGCGTCGGGTTGATGGGGGCGCCGAAGTGCACCTGGACGCCGCGGTAGATGCGGGGCAGGCGGCGGCCCACGGGCTGCACCTTGTCCGTGCCGCGCAGGGCCACGGGCACCACGGGTGCGTGACCGGCGAGGGCCAGCCAGGCGACGCCGGTGTGCCCGGGGTGGAGCTTGCCGTCGCGCGAGCGGGTGCCCTCGGGGTAGATGCCGAACGCACCGCCGTTCTTGAGCACCACGAGCGCGTCCTCGAGCGAGCGCTGCCCGGCGCGCGGGTCGCCGCGGTCCACGGGGATGTGGCCCATGGTGGTGAAGAACCAGCGGGAGATGCGGCCCTTGATCCCGTGGCCGGTGAAGTACTCGGCCTTGGCGATGAACGTGACCTGGCGGGGCACCACCAGCGGGATGATCACCGAGTCGATGAACGACAGGTGGTTGCTGGCGAGGATCACCGGCCCGCGGCGCGGCACGTTGTGCAGCCCGGTCACCTGCGGCCGCAGCAGGACGTACGCCACGAGCGACAGGATCAGGCGGAGCAGGCGGTAGGTCACCGGGACATTGTGCCCCGTCCCACGAGCGGGGTGACACCCCCTGCGAGCCGGCCCGGCGCGCGTACCGGGTCCAGGAAGCGGCAGGCCCCGCCCGGCGGTCCGCCGGGCGGGGCCCCTGCTCGCCGTGCTGGCGTCAGGCCACGGTGACCAGGTAGTCGTCGGCGTCGTCGTCCCACGTGAGCACGACGGCGCCCGCGGCCTCCGCGGCCCGGCAGAACTGCAGGAACCCGCGGAAGCCGAGCGCCTTCTCCGAGAAGTCGGGGCGGCGCTTGCGCAGGCGGTTCTTGAGCCCGGAGAGCGCCACGGGCCCGTCGGCCTCGGTGACGACGTCGCGCACGAGGGCGAACGTCTGGTCGGAGTCGCCCTGCGCGGGCAGGGACACCTCGGGGTCGCCGGCAGCGGGGCCCTGGGCCAGCTCGACGAACCCACGGTCGGCGAGGAAGCGGAGGAACTCGCCGAACGTGCGGAAACCGTAGTCCGCCTCGGAGAAGGTGGGGTCCTTGCGCACCAGGGTCCGCTTGAGCATGGACGCGGTGACGGCCCCGCTGGTGGAGGACTGGAGGTTGGCGAGGGTCTGGGCCACCTGCACCTCCAGGGGCGGCTGCTCGCCGTCGCCGTCGGTGTCGCCGACGGCGAGGTCGAGCTCGCCGACGGCCTCGGCCGCGGC
>NZ_QKWH01000005.1 GCF_003244315.1 Xylanimonas oleitrophica | reverse complement strand
ACCTCCCGCCTGCTTCCCGCCGCGTGCGACGAGTTCCTCTTCTACGACCGGCTCGGGCGTCTTCTCGGCGGCAGGCTGGCGGCCCTTGCCGCGCTTGCGGTTCGCGGCGCTGCGGCTGGGGCGGGCCTCCTCGGCGTCGGGCACGTCGACGCCCTCGAGCCGGTCGTAGAAGAGGAACTCGTCGCACGCGGCGGGAAGCAGGCGGGAGGTGGACTTCTCGACGCCGACGCCGATCACGCGCTTGTTGAGCTCGCGCAGCTTGTGGACGAGCGGGGAGAAGTCAGAGTCCCCCGTGCACATGACGAACGTGGAGATGTACTCGCGCTCGAACGCCATCTCGATCGCGTCCACCACCATCTTGATGTCGGCGGCGTTCTTGCGGGACGCCCCCATGCGCTGGGGCATCTCGATGAGCTCGACCTGGTGGCGCGTCAGCGCGCGGCGGTCCTCGTCGAAGTACGACCAGTCCGCGTACGCGCGGCGCACGACGATGCGACCCCGGACCGCGAGCGCGTCGGCGATGGGTCCGAAGTCGAACTGCATCCCGCCCAGGTGCTCGCGGGCGCCGAGCGCCAGGTTCTCGTAGTCGATGAAGACGGCAAGGCGCTCCTCGGTATCCATGCGGCCACCGTACGGCCCCGCGGGCGCCCTCGCGGCCACGACGGCCCCGTGCCGAGGGCCGAAGGTCCGTGCGGCGCGGGACGGAGGCCCGTTCCGGGGGCCTCGCCGCCGGGCGAGGCTGGGAGCACGGCCTGCTCGACGACGAGCCGGCCCGTGCGACCGAGGAGCTGACGCCATGACCAGAGCCACCACCGCACCACGGGCCACCGCACCACGGGCCACCGCCACCACCCCGGTCCGGGCGCCGGGCACGAGCGAACGGAGCGCGACGTCGTCCCCGACGCTCCGCCCCACCCAGCCGGCGAACGTGCTGGTCGCGTTCGGCAGCACCCGCGGCGGCACCGCCGGCATCGCCCAGGTGGTGGCCGCGACGCTGCGGGAGGAGGGGTTCGACGTCGACCTGCGTGACGCCGGTCAGGTGGTCAGCGCCGAGGGATACGACGCCGTCGTGCTGGGCGGCGCCGTCTACACCGGCCGCTGGCACCGCGACGCCCGGGCGTTCGCCCGGCGGCACGCCTCGGTGCTGCGGCACCGGCCGCTGTGGATGTTCAGCAGCGGGCCGCTCGACACCACGGCCGACGACCACGACCTGCCGACCGTGCGCCAGGCGGGAGAGATCGCCGCCGCGCTGCGCGCCGTCGGGCACCGGACGTTCGGCGGGCGCCTGAGCCCCAACCCGCCCGGCGTGATCGCCAAGGCGGTGGCGCGCTCCCACAGCGGCGACTTCCGCAACACGGCCCAGATCGCGGCGTGGGCCCGTGAGATCGCCGCGGAGCTGCGCGGCCGGGCCGAGCAGGCCCGCTGAGGACCGCTCCTCGCCGTCCGTCACCCGGCCGGGCCGCGTGACGGACGCGGCCACGAGCCGCCCGGGCAAGGGCGGGAACCCGCCCGGGGGGACCACGCTGGACATCGTGGGCAACCGCTTCTCGGACACGGGGCTGCCGCAGGACCGCCAGGGCGCCTGCCGCTGCCGCAGGACCTCGCGGCCGGGACGCACGTGGCCACGGTGCGGCGACGGACCGCACGGGACGGCAGTTCACGGAGACCGTCGCGTTCACCGTCGTGAGGTGAGGGTGGCCTGATCGCCTCCGGCGAACGGGTCCTGGTCGAGGACCTCTTGGCACTCGATGACCGAGAGTGCTAATACATGAGGTGTAGCCGTGATCGCGTACCGGGTCGCGCGGGGTGACCCGGTGTGACGAGGAGGTGATGCGTGATGGCTACCTACTGGGACCCGTTCGCCGAGATGGACCGCCTCGTGGGTTCCGTGGCGGGCACGTTGTCCGGCGCCGCACGGGGCGCGGCCACGATGCCGATGGACCTCTTCCGTGAGGGCGACCACTACGTCCTGGCCGTCGACCTGCCGGGCGTGGACCCGGGCACGATCGACGTCTCGGCCGAGGGCCGCACCCTGACCGTCCGCGCCGAGCGCACACCGCGCTCGGGCGACGCCGAGTGGCTGGTGCGGGAACGACCGGCCGGCACGTTCGCCCGCCAGCTCACCCTGGGTCGAGGGCTCGACCTCGACCGCATCTCGGCGTCGTACGCCGACGGCGTCCTGTCCCTCACCATCCCGGTGGCCGAGGAGGCCCGGCCGCGCCGCATCGAGGTCACCCACGCGGGCACGCCCCGCTCGATCGAGCCCGGTGCCGAGCAGGCCGCCGGCCAGGGCTCCGTCGAGCCGGCCACGGCCGGCTGAGCGGGCTGCGGCACGTCGCGGCCGCAGCACGCACGACGGGGCGGGAACCTGGTGGTTCCCGCCCCGTCCGTCGTCGTGTCAGCTGCGCCCTGCGGTGCGCATCGGCAGCCCGTAGGAGAGGCCGAAGGCGAGGATGCCGCCCACGAACCACGCCCACGGCAGCTGGACCTCGTCGGTCGCGCCGATGCCGATCATCACCACGCCGCCGACGAACAGCGCGAACGCCACGAGCACGCGCCCGAAGAGCACGATGCCGGGCTCCTGCTTCTGGCGCCGGGCCACCTGGAAGTCACTCATGGTGCCAACTTACCCGTTCGACACCGGGAGTTGCCCGTTCGGCGCCAGGCGCGAGGGCCCGGGTGAGTTGAGTCTCTTTCCGCCCTAGGTGCTGGGCTTCCGCCGCCTCCTCCCCTAGAATCGTTTCGTCAAAACGTTTCGAGGATCGTTCGACGGCGGTGTCACCGCTGCCGGTCCCCGCTCGCGCCGGCCCCCGCCCAGGCGCCCCCTCCAGCCGTCACGAGACACCCGCGAGCAGCTTCACCTTGCCTTCCACGCCGCAGCCCTCTGCAGCCCACCCGTCCCAGCCCGAGAACCACCACGAGCGCACGCCCGCACCGGGCCGCTCCCCCCGGCTCGCCCGCCGCCTGCGCAGCTCCCGGCGCCAGGGCCGCCAGGAGCTCCGCGTCCACCGCGCCGAGCGCCCCCTGCACCGCCTCAGCCCCCAGCGGCTGCGGCCCGCCGCCCCCGTCGGCCACCACGCCACCGTGCAGCGCGCCCGCTGGTCCCTCGTCGGGATGTTCGGCCTCTTCGGCATCATCTCCACGAGCTGGCTCGGCCGCCTGCCCTCCGTGCGCGAAGGGCTCGACGTCTCCGCCGGCTCGCTCGGCCTGCTCCTGGTGGTCGGCGCCGTCGGCTCGCTCGTCGGCGTCACCCTCATCGGCACCGTCATCGTGCGGTTCGGCAGCCGGACCACCCTGCGTGCCGGCATGCTCGGTGCGCTCGTCGGCTTCAGCCTGATCGGCCTCGGCGTCGCACTGGGGTCCGTGCCGCTGTTCTCCGCGGGCATCCTCCTCAACGGCCTCGCCGGCCCCGCCACGAACGTGCCGATCAACCTCGAGGCGGCACGGGTCGAGAAGATGCTCGGCAAGGCCGTGCTGCCCCACGTGCACGCCTCGTTCTCCATCGGTGCCGCCGTGGGCAGCGCCCTGGCCGCCACGACCTCGGCGCTGCAGCTCCACGTCACCTGGCACATCGTCGGCGTTGCCCTCCTGGTGACCGCCGGGCGTGCCGTGCTCATCACCCCCGGAACCGCGCTCCAGGACGCGCCGCAGCGCGCCACCCGGCAGGCGTCCGGCGGTGCGGCGCCCGACGGCGGCACCCACCGCGGCGCGGGCCGCAGCGCCCTGCGCGCCTGGACGGAGCCGCGCACCCTGCTGATCGGCCTGGTCATCCTCGCCGCGTCCCTCTCCGAGGGCGCCGCCGCCAACTGGCTCAACCTCGCCGTCGTCGACGGGTTCGCCACCCGCGAGGCCGTCGGGGCCGTCGCCTACGGCACCTTCGTGGTGGCCATGCTGGCGGTCCGTCTGCTCGGCGCCGGGCTCATCGACCGGTACGGGCGCGTGGCGGTGCTGCGCGTCTCGGGCATCTCGTCCTTCGTGGGCCTGGCCGCGTTCGGGCTCGCCCCGAGCCTCCCGCTCGCCTGGGTGGGCATCGTGCTGTGGGGCATGGGCGCCGCCCTCGCCTACCCGGTGGGCACCGCCGCCGCGGCCGACGACCCGACCAAGGCTGCCGCCCGCGTGTCGGTGGTGGGCTCCTTCGGGTCCATCGCGTCGCTGTCGGCCCCGCCGGTGCTCGGCCTCCTCGCCGACGCGTGGGGCATCCGTCACGCCCTGCTCGTCATCACCGCCGCGATGGTGGTCAGCCTGCTCGCCGCCGGCAAGGTCCGGCCCGAGACGGTGCACGCTCCCGAGCAGCCGAGCCCCGAGACGGCTGACCAGGGTGCGCAGGACACCGAGGCGGGCACCCTGGACGGCGAGGCGTCCATGGCGGCGCCGTCGGCCACCGAGGCCGAGTCCGGCGCGGTGGAGGGCACCGTCGAGGCCGTCGAGGCCGTCGAGGCCGTCGCCGAGGAGCCTCTCCCCCGAGCGGCCCGCGAGCCGGTCACCGCCAGCGCCTGACGCTCCGCGTCTCGGGCGTGACAGGAGGGCCTGGGGTCGGCAGCACGTGCCGCCGACCCCAGGCCCTCCTGTCGCGGCGGCCGCTGCCGGGAGCGGTCACTCGAGGTAGTTCTCCACCGTGCTCTGCGAGCGCGGCTCCACCTCGTCGGGATCCTTGCCCGCCGACCGGGCGGCGTCACGGCGTCGCAGCAGGTCCCAGCTCCGGTCGACCTCCACCTCGATCTCGTGCAGCCGCTCCCGCTCCTGGGCAGACGTGATCTCGCCCTTCTCGAGCTGCTCGCGCAGGGTGCGCTGCTGCGCCTCGAGCTCGCCGATGCGTTCCCTGATCTTCGCGTCGTCAGCCATGCCGCCACGCTAAGCCGGGGCGTGCGCGGTCGCAGCGGACGCCGTCAGGGGGCGAGCAGCGCCTCGAGCGCAGCGACGATACGGACGTCTCCGTCCAGCCAGTCGACGGAGAACAGGGAGCCGGCGTCGAGCCAGCGCAGCTCGTCGTGCTCCACCAGCGGGGCGGGCACACCGTCGGCCACGCGCGCGAACCACAGCCGCAGCACGTGCCGGTCGGTGATGATCCACGCGCCGTCGTCGGGTCCCGTCACCTCGGTACCCAGCTCGACGGTCACGCCGAGCTCCTCACGCAGCTCACGGTGCAGGGCTTCGACGGCCGTCTCACCGGGGTCCACCTTGCCGCCGGGGAACTCCCACCGGCCCGCGAGCTCGGCGGGCCGCGAACGGCGGGCGGCGAGCAGGCAGGTGGGCCGTGCGACGTCGTCGACGATCGCGGCCGCGACCACCAGCCGCCGGGCGACCCCGTCGGGCGCGCGCACGGGCGCGGGGCCGAGGTCGGGCCCGAGGTCCGGCAGAGGGCGCTGGGTCATGCACCGAGTCTGCCACCGGCGCGTGACCTGCGCGTGACCGTCACGGGTCACGCCGTCGACGACGCGCCGAGGCCAGCCTGCGGGGCAGGCGCCCGGTGCGCTGGGGTGAGCACCGGGCGCCTCCCGCGGTCGTCGCGTCCGGGGAAGATGGCGACGACGGAAGGCTGCGGTGCGCCAGGCCTTGCTCCAAGGCCGGCGCGGGAGCTGGCTCAGAGGGCGGTGATGCCCGCCTGACGAGCCCACGCCACCGCGTCGGCGCGCGTCGAGACGCCGATCTTGCGGTAGACGCTGCGCACCTGGGACTTCACGGTGTTGCGCGTGACGAACAGCTTCGTCGCGATCTGCTCGAGGGTGACGTCCTCGGCCAGGTTCGACAGGACGACCTGCTCGCGGCGGGTCAGGGGCGCGGCGGGCGGGACGGGGGCGGTGCGCTCCAGCTCGATGATGCTCATGTCGTGCTCCTTCATCAGCAGCCGGCCGGCCTCGGGGATGGCCTGCCTGCGATGTGCTGCTGACCAGTAAGAGCGCCCTCCACCCGATTCATGACGCAGATCTCACCCGATTTTCGTGACTTCTTAAGTGCACCCCTCTGACCTGCGGATTTACCCCGATCTTTCACCCGCTCGCCGCCCGCGGACGGGCGCTGCCTCGTGTAGGAGGGTGCCCCGGCAAACCGTCTGCGGAGACGCCCGGAGACGACGACGGCCCGGTGCCGTGAGGCTCCGGGCCGTCGTCGTGGACGGTGGGTCACCGCAGGTCAGGCACGTGTCACTCCGCGAGCTCCGCGTAGGCCGCGGCGTCCATCAGCTCGCCCTTGGCGGTCACGTCGACCTTGAAGAGCCAGCCCGCGCCGAACGGGTCGGCGTTGACCGTGGCCGGGTCGTCCGCCGCCGCGGTGTTGACCTCCACCACGGTGCCGGTGACGGGCGAGTAGAGCTCCGAGACCGACTTGGTGGACTCGATCTCGCCCACCACCTGGCCGGCGGTGATCTCCGTGCCCACCTCGGGCAGCTCGAGGTAGACGACGTCGCCCAGGGCGTCGGCCGCGACAGACGTGATGCCGACGGTCGCCGGGCTGGCGTCGTCGACCCACTCGTGCTCGCGGGAGTACTGCAGGTTCTCGGGGAAGCTGGCCATCGGTGGCTCCTGTGTGGGGTCGGGTCCGCTGGGGACGAGGGTAGGGGTCAGGACCGCTGGTAGAAGGGCAGCGGCACGACGACGAACGGCTCGGCGCGGCCGCGCACGTCCACCGCCAGCTCGGTGCCCTCGGCGGACACCTCCGGCGTCACGTACGCCATCGCCACGGGGTACCCCAGCGTCGGCGAGGGCGCCCCGGAGGTCACCGTGCCCACCCTGGCGCCGGGCGCGCCGTCGGCGTCCGGGCGGACGACGTCGTACCCCGCGCGGGCGGGGCGCCGGCCCTGGCCTCGCAGGCCCACGAGCACGCGGGCCGGAGGGCTGTCCTTGCGGGCCTGGAGGGCAGCACGCCCGACGAAGTCGACGGGGGCACCCTGGGCGTCCACCTTGTCGAGCCGCACGACGCGCCCGAGCCCGGCTTCGTAGGGCGTGGTGGTGGTGTCGAGCTCGTGGCCGTAGAGCGGCATGCCCGCCTCGAGGCGCAGCGAGTCGCGGGCCGAGAGACCGGCCGGGACCAGGCCGTGCCCCTCTCCCGCGGCCAGCAGCGCCGCCCACAGGGCGCGCGCGTGCTCGGCGGGGACGAACAGCTCGAACCCGTCCTCGCCGGTGTAGCCGGTGCGCGCCGCGAGGACGGCGACCTCTCCCCCGGCGCCCGCGTCGCCGGTGCGCAGCGTCACGGGCGCCGACGCGTAGTAGCGCAGCGCGCGCACGGCCTCGACGTCACCGGGCGTGGTCACCGCCGCGACGATCTCCTCCGCACGCGGGCCCTGGACCGCGACCAGCGCCGTCTCGGCCGACCGGTCGGTGACGACGGCGTCGAACCCGGCCGCCCGTGCGACCAGCTCGCGGGCGACCAGCTCCGCGTTCCCCGCGTTGGCCACGACGAGGAAGTGCTCGTCGCCCAGGCGGTACACGATGAGGTCGTCGAGGACGGAGCCGTCCTCGGCGCAGATCATCGAGTAGCGGGCGCGGCCGACGGCGATGGCGGACGCGGCCCCCACCAGGGCGTGGTCGAGGGCGGCACCGGCGCCCGGACCCTCGAGGTGCACCTCCCCCATGTGCGACAGGTCGAACAGGCCCGCCGCCTCGCGCACCGCGCGGTGCTCGGCCAGGTCGGAGGTGTAGCGCAGCGGCATCAGCCAGCCGCCGAACCCGGTCATGGCGGCCCCCAGGGCCACGTGCTCGTCGTGCAGCGGGGTCTTCTTGTCCTGCAGCTCCTCGGTCACCGAGGCTCCTCTCGATGTTGTGGGCGGGAGACTCGCCGCAATCCCGCCGGGATTGCGGCGAGTCTCCCGCCCACAGCGGAAACGGGTCAGGGGGTCTCGGCGAAGGCCTCGATCGGCGGGCACGCGCACACCAGGTTGCGGTCGCCGCGGGCGCCGTCGATGCGCCGCACCGGCGGCCAGTACTTGCCGCCGCGCAGGCTCGCCACGGGGAACGCCGCGAGCTCCCGCGGGTACGGGTGGTCCCAGTCGTCCGCCGTCACGGAGGCCGCGGTGTGCGGGGCGTTGCGCAGCGGGTTGTCCTCGCGCGGCCACGTGCCGGCGCCGACGGCGTCGATCTCGCCCCGGATGGCCACCATCGCGTCGACGAACCGGTCGAGCTCCGCCAGGTCCTCGGACTCGGTGGGCTCCACCATGAGGGTGCCCGGCACCGGGAACGCCAGCGTCGGGGCGTGGAAGCCGTAGTCCATGAGGCGCTTGGCCACGTCCTCGGCCGTCACGCCCGTCTCGGCCGTGATCTGGCGCAGGTCGAGGATGCACTCGTGCGCCACCAGGCCGTTCGGGCCCGTGTACAGGGTGGGGAAGTGCTCCTGGAGGCGGCTGGCCACGTAGTTGGCCACCAGCACGGCCGTCTTCGTGGCCTCGGTGAGCCCGTCGGGGCCCATGAGCGCCACGTACGCGTAGGAGATCGGCAGGATGCCCGCCGAGCCGTGCGGGGCGGCGCTCACGGGGGCCACGGCCGCGTCCGCACCGCCGGCGGCCGGGGTGGGGTCGCCCGGCAGGAACGGCACCAGGTGCTCAGCGACCGCGACGGGGCCGACGCCGGGCCCGCCGCCGCCGTGGGGGATGCAGAACGTCTTGTGCAGGTTCAGGTGCGAGACGTCGCCGCCGAGCTCTCCCGGCCTGGCCAGGCCGACGAGCGCGTTGAGGTTCGCCCCGTCGATGTACACCTGACCACCCGCCTCATGTACAAGGCCGCAGACCTCGCGCACATGCTCCTCGTACACGCCGTGCGTCGAGGGGTACGTGATCATGATCGCCGCCACCTGCGGGCCGTGCTGCTCCAGCTTGGCACGCAGGTCGTCCAGCTCGATCGAGCCGTCACCCGCCGTCGCCACCACGACGACCCGCAGGCCGGCCAGCGCCGCCGAGGCCGCGTTCGTGCCGTGCGCCGACGCCGGGATCAGCACGATGTCCCGCGCGTCGTCCCCCCGCGAACGGTGGTAGCCCTTGATCGCCAGCAGCCCCGCGAACTCCCCCTGCGAGCCCGCGTTCGGCTGCACCGACACGGCCGCGTACCCCGTGATCTCCGCGAGCTGCGCCTCGAGCGTCGAGACGAGTTCCGCGTAGCCGCGAGCCTGGTCGGCCGGCACGTACGGGTGCAGGTCCGCGAACTCGGGCCAGCTGATGGCCTCCATCTCGGCGGTCGCGTTCAGCTTCATCGTGCACGAGCCCAGGGGGATCATCGTGCGGTCCAGCGCCAGGTCCTTGTCCGAGAGCCGGCGCAGGTACCGCAGCATCGCGGTCTCGGACCGGTGCATCCGGAAGATCGGGTGCGTGAGGAACGGCGTCGCCCTGCGCAGGCCGTCAGGGAGGACGGAGACCACGCGCTCGGCGGCGTCCGCGGGCCCGTGGTGGCTCTGCGCCTCGGCGCCGAACGCCTCCAGCACGGCGACGACGTCGGCCGGGGTGGTGGTCTCGTCGCAGGCGATCTGTACGTGGTCCGCGTCAGCCTTGTACAGGTTGTACCCGGCGGTGACAGCGGCGGCGACCACGTCGTCGGCGCAGCCCGGGACGACGGCCCGCACGGTGTCGAAGAAGACGTCGTGCTCCACCTCGACCCCCGCGGCACGCAGACCCTCAGCGAGGGCGACGGCACGCGCGTGGACCCGCTCGGCGATCGCCTTCAGCCCGTCTGGGCCGTGGTAGACGGCGTACATCGAGGCCACGATCGCCAGCAGCGCCTGCGCGGTGCAGATGTTGCTCGTGGCCTTCTCGCGGCGGATGTGCTGCTCGCGCGTCGAGAGGGCCAGGCGGTAGGCGGCGGCGCCGTCGGCGTCGACCGACACCCCCACGAGACGGCCGGGGAGCTGCCGCTCCAGGCCCTTGCGCACCGCCATGTACGCGGCGTGGGGGCCGCCGTAGAACAGGGGGACGCCGAACCGCTGCGCCGAGCCGACCGCGACGTCGACCCCCAGCTCGCCGGGGGAGACCAGCAGCGTCAGGGCCAGCGGGTCGGTCGCCATGGTGACCAGCGCACCGCGCTCCTTGGCCTCCGCGACAAGCGGGCGCGCGTCGAGCACCCGGCCCGAGGCACCGGCCTGCTGCAGCACCACGCCGACGAGGTCGCCGTCGGGCAGCGTGCCACCCGCCGCCACGAACGCCTCGAGGCCCGCGGCCAGGCCGCCGTCGACCCGGGTGACGACGACGGGCAGCCCGATCGCCTCGGCCCGCCCCCGCGTGACGGCGAGGGTCTGCGGGAACAGGTCGGCGTCGAGCACCACGTACCCGGTCTTCGCCTTGGACGCGCGCCACATCAGGGCGACGGCCTCGGCGACGGCCGTGGCCTCGTCCAGCAGGGACGCTCCGGCGATCTCCAGGCCCGTGAGGTCCTCGACCGCCTGCTGGAAGTTGAGCAGCGCCTCCAGCCGGCCCTGGCTGATCTCCGGCTGGTACGGCGTGTAGGCCGTGTACCAGGCGGGGGACTCCAGCACGTTGCGGCGGATCACCGCAGGCGTGTGCGTGCCGTAGTAGCCCAGGCCGATCATCTGGCGCTTGACCTGGTTCTTCGCCGCGATCTCGCGCAGGTGGGCCAGCACCTGCGGCTCGGTGCGCGCGGCCGGCAGGTCGAGGGGGCGCTGCGTGCGGATCTGCGCGGGCACGGCGGCGTCGACCAGGGCGTCGAGCGAGTCGTAGCCGAGCTGGGCGAGCATCGTGGCCACCTCGCGGCCGGTCGAGCCGCCCGGCCCGATGTGACGGTCGGCGAAGAGGTCGGGGTCGAAGCCCGGCGCGGGGGAGTGGCTGGCGTTCACAGGGACGCTCCGGTCGGTGAGGCGGCGTGGCGGGGACTGCGTTGTCCCTCCCCGCTCTGTCATCGGACCCTGCCCGCCCGGGCCCGGAGGCTCCTGGCAGGCCGCGTCGACCTGAGAGTTTTGCCGGTCCGCCTACGGGGCGCGCCGGCTTGCACCGTCGGTGGGCCGCCTCGTCGCGGCGCCCGGGGCGCTGCGGCGCGACGGCCTCTTTCCAGAGTTGCCTCGCCACGACGGTACGGGGGCCTGAGAGATTCCCGGGGAGGGGTTTGCTCCTTCGGCGCCGTCGGCCCGCTGCCCACCGAGGACGACGGTGGGCGCCGGTCCGCCGGACTCTCCCGTCGTGGTTCGAGCGGCGTCGTGCTGGGTACTGCGTGGTGGGGAGTCTAGCGGTGCCGTGTGTCGGGCAGGTCACACGCCGCGGCGCACCACGACGTGCCGCACGGCAGCCAGACGTTCCAGGGTGCGCTGGATGTCGCGCGCCCGGCGCCCACCCGCGCGGAACGCGACCACCACGGTGCCCGCCCCGCCGGCACCGTCAGCACCACCAGCACCATCGGCGGACGAGGTGGTGGCGAGGGACTCGACGCCCACGCCACGGGAGGCGAACACGCTGGTGAGCATGGCCACCGTGCCGATCTCGTCGGCCGCACGCACCTCCACCTCGACCTCCCAGCGCGGCTCGGCGCCCGGCGCCACGTCCGGGGGAGTCGCCGCCGCGTGGCCCACCACCGGGTCCTCGACCTCGGGCGGGAGCACGCCGAGCCCGTGGAGCATGGCGTCCACGGCCTCGCCGGACGCGGTGAGCAGGCGCTCCTCGTCGTCGGCCAGCGGGTCGAGCACCACGCGCGACCAGCCCTCGGGACCCAGGATGACGGGCACGCCCAGCACCCGGCCGGGCACCGGCACCTCGCCGTCGAGCGCGACCTGCCCGGCCACCACGATGTCGCGGCCGTCGAGCAGCGTGCGCACCAGGTCCACGGTCGCGGCAGCGGTGGAGGACGCCGTCTTGGCGCCCGACTGGTGCGTCATCCAGGGCCGCGTGATGACGCGGAGGTCGGCGGGCATGGCGTCCACCTGCGCGAACGCCTCCCCGACGTCGCGCGCGGCGACGTCGTCGAGCAGGTCCTTGGCGGCGGCGACCTCGGCCGGCAGCGCGTCGAGCGTCCGGCCCCCGCGCAGGTGCGCGACGGCGGCACGGCGCTCGGCCTCGTCGAGACCGGCGATGCGCACGGTGGACCACAGCGGGACGGCGCGCAGGCCGTGCTCCCCGCCGGCGAACCCGCCCACGCGGTGACGGCGCACCCCGAGGGAGACGGCGATCTCGCGGCGGAACCGCAGCGTGTCGAGCCAGGCGCCCATGCCGATCACCCGGTGCCGGCCGAGCGCCTCGGCCATGACGGCCACGCCCAGCTCCACCGGGTTGGTCACCACGATGACGACCTCCTTGCCGGACCCGTGGCGTGCCAGGGACCGGGCGTAGGACCGGAAGACCTCGAGGTTGTCCGCGGCGAGGGCGGCGCGGTCGCCGCTGACGCCCACCTTGGCGGGAGCGGTGCGGCCCGCGGTGGCGACGACGGCGTCGGCCACGACGTCGTCGGGCTGCAGGGCCACGTCGATGAGCGGGGCGCGCTCGTCGAACGCGTCGACCAGGTCTGCCCGCAGGCCGAACGCGGCGCTGCGGCTGCCGCCGTCGGGCCGGCCGACGAGCTGGAGGCGAGAGGTGGGGGTCAGCAGACCGCCGGCGATGAGCTGCGTGCACACCTGCCGGCCGACGTCCCCCGTGGCACCGAGCACCGCGACGTCCATGCGGCAGAGCCTACGGGCAGCGTGACCTGGGCCGGGGGCCGGCTCGGCCGGCCGCGGGCCGGCCGCAGCCGGGCGCAGCCAGGAGCCGGGTCAGGCGAGCTCGAGCTGGCTCGCCACCTCCACCATGACGTCGACGACGGCGCGCACGGCCGGGCTGGGCTCGTGACGGGTAGCGCGGTGGCGCACGTACAGCCGGCGGGCGCCCAGCCCCGCGAGCCGCACCACCTGCAGGTTCTCGGTCACTCCGCCCTCGAACGCGAGGGCCGGCAGCAACGCCACTCCCTGCCCGGCGGCCACGAGGGCGAGGGCGGTGTCGAAGTCGTAGGTGGAGTGGCGGGTGGTGATGGTGGTGCCGAGCGAGCGCGCCACGCGCTGCAGCGCGCGGTCGGCGGCCGTGCCGCGCTCCCCGGCCACGAAGGTGAGCTCGGCGAGGTCGTCGAGCTTCTCCGGGACCGGCATGCCCACCGGGATCACCAGACGCCACGGCTCGTCCACGAGCGGTACGTCGTGCGAGCCGCGCGGGGCAGCGGTGTCCACCTCGGCGTCGCGCTCGAGCAGCACGACGTCGAGGTCGCCGGCCCGCAGCATCCGCAGCGAGTCGGCGGGCTCGTGCTCGCGCACGTCGATCTCGACGGCGGGGAACCGCTCGGAGAGGGGGGCGAGGGCGGGCGCGACCACGGCGCGGATCGCCGTCTGGAAGGCACCGATCTTCACCTGACCGGAGACGCCGTCGCCCAGGGCCGCGATGGCCTGACGGGCCTCGACCAGCTCGGACTCGATGCGCTCGGCGGCCTCGGCGAGCACCCGGCCGGCCGGCGTGAGGGTGACGCCACGGGGCCCGCGATCGAGGACCGGGAAGCCCTCCTCCGCCTCCAGACGGGCGATCTGCTGGGACACCGCCGACGGCGTGACGTGCATGAGCTCGGCGGCCGCGAGCACCCCTCCGGCGCGGTGGACGGCGAGCAGGAAGGAGAGTCGACGGGGGTCGGTGGCCATGAAGCGATCCTACATCCCGTCTCAACAACTATTCGATTGCACTGAACCGAAACGTGTTGCACGATAGTCGCACGCGCAGCAGGACCCTCTGGGGAGAACCTGCGAGGCGACAACCTCCACCTTTTCCCCTCCGCGGGCGTGCGCCCGCTGTCTCTGCCCGGAGTCTCACGTGTCGCTGATCACTCTCATCACCGTCCTCGGCTGGGTCGGCGCGGTCGCCGGGATCGTCGCCTACGGCATGGTCAGCAAGGGCCGCTGGGGTGCTGGCTCCTTCGCCTTCCAGCTCACCAACCTGGGCGGCGCCACGGCCATGTTCCTCGTGGCGGCCGTGAACGGCGTCTGGCCCTCCGCCGCGGCCAACGTGGCCTGGATCGTCATCGGCGCCCACGCCACCCTCACCATCCTGCGCAAGCGCCACCAGGAGCGGGCCGCCGCCCGCCGGGCCGCGTTCGACCTCGCCGCCTGACGGCTGCCCGGGCCACCCGGGGCGCCCGCTCCCTGACGCTGGTCCGACGGCTGTCAGCGCCGCCGTCGGACCAGCGCCGGCAGCACCGTCCACAGGGCGAGCAGCGCCACCAGCGCGACACCGCCCACCACCAGCCCCGCGCCGTGCCCCACCACGACGTCGAACACCAGGCTGACCACCCCCGCCACGACGAGCGTGAGCAGCACCAGCGCCGCCCGCGTCATCCTGTCGGCCGACGTCACCAGCCGGGGCTTCATGTGACGGCGGAACAGGTGACGGTGCATCGCCACGGGCGCGATCGCCAGCCCCGTCGTGGCCGCCGAGAGCAGCACGAGCACCAGGTACACGCCCCGCTGGTAGGCCGTCAGCTCCGCGAAGCGCGGCTGGAACGGCAGCGTCAGCAGGAACCCGGTGAGGATCTGCACCCCGGTCTGCATGACGCGCAGCTCCTGCAGCAGCTCGTTCCAGTTGCGGTCCGAGCGTTCCTCCGGCGTCTCGGCGCGCCCCTGCTGGTGACCTGAGCCCGGTCCCGGACCTACCACCGAGTCGTCCGACATGGTGCCTCCCTGCACAGTGCCCACGGTCCCGCCCGGACCGTGCCCGTGACGTTAGCGCCCCGGCCGCCCCGGGGGCGCCGCCGGCGCCCAGAGTGCGAGCATTGTTGACCGAGCGCATCATGTGGCGTCTTCGGCCGAGAGACATGCAGCGATGACCTCGACCCCGCTGACCTTCGCGGACCCGGCGACCCCGGACCCGGGCCTGCCGCCGGGGCGTGCCCGCACGACGGCGCGGCTCTCGCGCGGCCGGCGCCGGCCCCGCCGGGTGCGGGTGCTAGTGGTGGCGGCGGTGACCGTCACGGTCTCCAGCGCGCTCGTGGGGCTTCGCGCACTTCCGGTTCCGGGGCCGTGGGCCGCTGTTCGGCCCTGTGCTCGCCACCATGATGCTGCCCGGCGCGGTGACGCTGATCCCCACGTTCCTCATCTGGAACCAGCTCGGGCTGGTGGGTACCAACGTGCCCCTGTGGGCGGGGAACCTGTTCGGCAGCGCGTTCTACGTCTTCCTCCTGCGTCAGTTCTTCCTGGGCCTGCCCCGGGAGCCGTTGCTGTTCTTCCTCGGTCAGCGGTACTTCGTCCAGGGCATCTCGACCACCGGCTCCAAGGGCTGACGCCCGCCGTCGCCGGGCCGGGAGAGCGGCCCGGCGACGGTGTGCCGAGCACGTGCGAGCGGCACCGGACCGTCCTTACGCTGCCGGCCTGCGCCGCCGTGGCGCAGCAGCGTGACACCGCGCGGCGGCCTCGAGACCAGGGGCCCAGCGCGACGGACCGGAGGAGCACCGTGACCGTCGAGAACATGCCCACCCCGCCGCCCGCCCGCCTGACGGAGCGGCTGGAGGAGAACACGGGCCTGGACGCCCTGACCGAGCGGCTGCAGGCCGTGGCCGCCACCGTGCTGCCCTCCGGGCGGCTCCTGGAAGAGCTGCGGGGCCGTTCGCTGGGCCACGCCGTCCACCCCATCATGACCGACGCCCCGCTGGGCGCCTGGATCGGTGCCACGCTGCTCGACCTCACGGGCGCGGAGAAGCACGCCGTGGCCTCGCGCCGGCTGATCGGTGCCGGGGTGCTGCTGGTGGCGCCCACCGCGCTGACCGGCCTGGCCGACTGGGCGGGGCTGCGCAGCAGGCGATCCAGCCGTGTGGGCGCGGTCCACGCCGTGCTCAACGCCGTGGCCGGGGGCACCTACGCCGTCTCGTGGCTGCTGCGCCGGCGGGGGCACACCAAGGCGGGGGTGGCCGTGAGCCTGGCGGCCGGCGTCGTCGTCACCGCCAGCGGCTACCTGGGCGGCCACCTGACCCTGGCGCGCAGCGAGCCCGACTCCAGCGCTCCGTGAGCGGCACCCCGGCCGGCGGCACCCACGACGAGCCCGGCCCCGCCGCGCGCAGCACCCGTGAGGTGCTCGAGGCGCACCTGGTGTGCCGCCGGGCCGGGGACCTCGAGCGCGACCTGGCGGAGAACTACGCGCCCGACGTCGCCCTGATCTCGTGGGGCGAGGGCGTCAACCACGGCCTGGACGGCGTGCGCCGGCTCGCAGACGTGCTGCGCACGTACGTGGACCACGCCTCGTACCGGTACCACGACCTCGTCACCACGGGGGAGTACGGGATGCTCCGGTGGAGCGCCACGGCCCCCGAGGCTCGCATCCACGACGGCACGGACTCGTTCGTGGTGCGCGACGGGCGCATCGTCGCGCAGACGATCGCCTATGCCGTCGACGGGGAGGGCGAGCACGAGGCGCACGAGGCGCCGGACGGTGCGGTCGACGCCCCGCGGCCGGCAGGAGACGACGGCGCGCGCCGCAGCACCGGCCACGGGCGCCACCAGGGCGGGTGACCGCAGTCACCGGCGGGCGACCGGTGCGCTGCGAGTGCCCCCGCCCCGTGCGAGGTTCGAGGCAGCGGCGCCCCCGTGCGTGGTGCGCCGACGTTCGACCCGAAGGAGGCACGATGACCGACCAGCCCGGAGCCGAGAGCACCGGCTACGACCCCGACGAGGACCCGGACGCCCAGCCGGAGTCGCTCAACCCGCGCACCGGCGACGCGGCGAGCGGCGAGGTGGGCTCGGACGCCCCGCAGGACCCGGACGCCGACCCGGCGAACCTCAACCCGCGCAGCGGCGACCAGGCCTGAGCCGCGACCCGCTCGCGACCGACGACGGCCGGCTGCCGGCACACCGCCGAGGCCGGCCGTCGTCGTCCCCGCCGGAGCGCCCGGGCGAGGACGACCGGACCGGTCCACCGGACCGGACGACACGACCGAACGACCCCGAGCGGCACCACGGACGGTGCCGCACCCCTGGAGGAACCATGCGCGCACTCACCTGGCGCAAGCGCGAGACCGTCACGGTCGAGGACGTCGAGGACCCGAAGATCGTCGAGCCCACCGACGCGATCGTCCGCGTCACGTCCACGGCGATCTGCGGCTCGGACCTGCACCTGTACGGGGTGCTGGGCATGTTCATGGACACCGGTGACGTGCTGGGTCACGAGGCGATGGGGATCGTGGAGGAGGTGGGCCCGGCGGCCGGCGACCTCCAGGTGGGCGACCGGGTGGTGGTGCCGTTCAACATCTCCTGCGGCCGGTGCTGGATGTGCACGCACGGCCTGCAGTCGCAGTGCGAGACCACGCAGGTGCACGAGCACGACAAGGGGGCGGCGCTCTTCGGGTACACGCGCCTGTACGGGTCGGTGCCGGGCGGCCAGGCGCAGTACCTGCGGGTGCCGCAGGCGCACTACGGACCGATCGTGGTGCCAGACGACGGCGAGCCGGACGAGCGCTACCTGTACCTGTCGGACGTGCTGCCCACGGCGTGGCAGGCGGTGGAGTACGGGGGCGTGGAGCAGGGCAGCACGGTGGCGGTGCTGGGTCTGGGGCCGATCGGGCAGATGTCGGCGCGCATCGCGCTGCACCGGGGTGCCGAGCGGGTGATCGCCGTGGACCCGGTGCCGGAGCGCCTCGCGATGGCGGCCCGGCACGGGATCGAGGTGCTGGACGGGTCGCACGCGGCCGACGGTGACGTGGGGGACGCGATCCGCTCGTGCACCGACGGGCGGGGTGCGGACTGCGTGATCGACGCCGTCGGCATGGAGGCGCACGGCTCGCCGGGTGCGGAGGTGATGCAGAAGGCGGTGGGCCTGCTGCCCGACGCCCTGGGAGCACCGCTGGCGGAGAAGGCGGCGACGGACCGGCTGGCGGCGCTGTACACGTCGATCGACGCGGTGCGCCGGGGAGGCACCGTGTCGCTCAGCGGCGTGTACGGGGGCGCGAAGGACCCGTTGCCGCTGATGCAGCTCTTCGACAAGCAGGTGACGATCCGCATGGGCCAGGCGAACGTGCGCCGGTGGGTGGACGACCTGCTCCCGCTGGTGCAGGACCCGGCCGACCCGCTGGGGGTGCTGGACCTGCGCACGCACCGGCTGCCGCTGGAGCAGGCGCCGGACGCCTACGAGATGTTCCAGAAGAAGCAGGACGGCTGCATCAAGGTGGTCCTCGACCCCTGGGCGTGACCCCTGGGCGTGAGCCGTACCCCCGTCAGGGGTGGAGCCCGCCGCCCACGGCGACGTCGACGACGACCGCACGGTGGTCGCTCACCCCGGTGTCGACCGCCCGGGCGGGCCCCGTGGCCTCGACGTCGCCGTCGGCGAGGACGTGGTCGATGGTGGTGCGCGGCCGGTGGCGCGGGAACGTGGGCACGTGCACCAGCGGGCGCCAGCCGGTGATGCGCGCCGGCTCCGGGGCGGGGACGTTGAGGTCACCCAGCAGCACGAGCGGGCGGGGGGCCGCCCGCAGGTGCCGGGCCAGCCAGCGGAGCTGGACGCGGTTCCAGCGGCGCCAGGACGACAGGTGCGTGGCCACCACGGTGAGCGGCCCGTCCGGCGTCTCGACGACGGCGGCCAGCGCGACGCGCGGCTCGTCCGGCCCGAGGTGCACCGGCCCGAGCCAGGGCGTGGCCACGGGCAGCCGTACCCGCCACCACTCGCGCACCGGGTGGCGGGAGAGCAGGGCGATGCCGTAGGCGGGGACGTGCGGCGGCTCGTCGCCGCGCGCGCGCCGGGGCGCGGCACCCGGCCCGGACACGAGGCCTGCGAGCGCCGGCAGGTAGCGGTGCTCGACGACCCCGGTGGCCTCGACGACGGCGTGGGCCAGGTCGCTCCCCAGGGAGCGGGGCTGCCAGCGGTCCACCTCCTGGAGCGCGACGACGTCGCCGCCGAGCCCGACGACGGCGTCGGCGAGGCGAGCCGGGTCCACGCGGCCGTCGTGCTGGGAGCGCCCGTGCTGGACGTTGAAGGTGACGAGGCGAGTCATCGCGCCAGGGGAGGGCGGCCGGCGGAGCTCACGCGCCGTCCTGCCCGGCGTCGAACACGTGCTCGTACCGGTCGCGCGCGGCGCGGACCACGTCGCTCGGGATGGCGGCCACGGGCTCGATGTCGGCGAGCAGCGGCTCGCAGTCGGGGCCGCGCCCCACCACGGTGCCGGTGAGCACCCAGGCGAACCGGGAGCCTCGTTCCAGGTGGGCGTACTGCACCACCTGACGCGCCACCCAGTCGATCACGGGGCGGTCCCACCACGGTTCCGGGTCGAGCGGGTTGGCCGAGAGACCGGGCATCGCGCAGCCCGACTCGTGGTCACGGCTGACGCACTCGGCGTCGGCCTGCGGGCCCTCGCTGAACCGCACGTACAGCGGCCTGCTCCGCCGGGCCAGGTCGGCCAGCTCCTCGAGCGATCCCACCGCGGGAAGCGTCATCGCCTTCCCCATCTCCCCCACCTCTTTCCTGGTCGGGGCGGTCGCGGCGTCGCGCGGTCCGTCCCTGTGGACGACGACGGCGGTCCCGCTGCTGGGACCGCCGTCGGCCCGGCGGAGGCGGGTGCCGCCGCCGGGGTCCGGTCCCTCCCCCGTGAGGGACCGGAGCTGTGCTGCCTCGGGCGCTGCCGAGGACGCTGCCTCAGAACACCGCGCGCCCGCCCGTGACGCCGAGCACGGTGCCGGACACGTAGGAGGCGGTGACGTTCGAGGCGAGGAACACGAACGCGGGGGCGAGCTCGGCCGGCTGACCGGCCCTGCCGAGCGGGGTGTCCTGCCCGAACTTCTGCACCTTCTCCTCGTACTGGGTGGCTGGCTGCAGCGGCGTCCAGATGGGGCCCGGGGCCACGGCGTTGACGCGGATGCCTCGCGGGCCGAGCTCGGCGGCGAGGTTGACGGTGAAGTTGTTGATCGCGGCCTTGGTGGACGCGTAGTCGAGCAGGGTGCCGGACGGGTCGTACGCCTGGATGGAGGAGCAGTTGACGATGGCGCCGCCCTCGCCCAGGTGCTTGAGGGCCTGCTGGGTGATCCAGAACAGCGCGTAGAGGTTGGTCTTGAAGACGCGGTCGAGGTCCTCGGTGGCGATGTCCTCGACCGACTCGCGGCGAGCCATCTGGAAGCCGGCGTTGTTGACGAGCACGTCGAGGCCGCCCAGCTCCGAGGCCGCACGGTCCACGACCTCGCGGGCGGTGGCCTCGTCGCGGATGTCGCCGGGGAGCAGAACGGCCTTGCGGCCGGCCTTCTCGATCCACTGCGCCGTCTCCTGCGCGTCCGCCTCCTCCTCGGGGAGGTAGCTGATGGCGACGTCGGCGCCCTCGCGCGCGAACGCGATGGCGGTGGCGCGACCGATGCCCGAGTCGCCGCCCGTGACGAGGGCGTGGCGGCCCACGAGCTTGCCCGAGCCCTCGTAGCTGGTCTCACCGTGGTCCGGTCGCGGCGTCATGTCGCCGGTGTGGCCGGGTGGCTCCTGCTGCTGGGCGGGGAAGGCGGGGGAGTCGGGCTGGCTGGACATCGAAGCCTCCGTGTCGGACGTCGTCTGGCCTCTCCTCGACCTCCGTGCACCGTAGGCAGGAGGCATCCCGCTCGCACGTGGGTGAAGGAGTTTCACGAGTCCCCTCCGGGGCCGTGAAGAACTCCGTCGCAGGTGGGGAGCCCTTTCCCTGCGGGCGGCTTTTCGGAACCGGTAAAACCGCAGGTCGTGGCGTCGCCGGGCTGTCAAGAGTGAACTAAGGTTCGATCCGACGAGCCGTGATCCGCATCGGCGCGTCGTGGCGGAGGCGGCGGTGCCGCACCGGAGCGGGAGTCGAGAACAGGCCCCTTTATTCACGACCCATCGAGGGAGACGACCATCGTGAACGAGAGTGCGCCCTTCGACGAGGCCGTGGAGGCCGCGCTGGCCTCGGGGGAGCAGCCACCGGTGGGTCGTTACCGGCTCGACCTGGCCACCGGCCGGTGGGCCTGGTCGGACGAGGTCTTCGCCATGCACGGGTTCCGGCCCGGCGAGGTGGTCCCCACCACCGAGATGATGCTCTCGCACAAGCACCCTGAGGACAGGGCGCGGGTCGACGGCGTGCTCCGCGAGGCCGCGTCGACCGGTGACGCGTTCAGCTCGGTGCACCGCATCTACGACGCCCAGGGCAAGGTCCGCACCCTCGCCGTGACCGGCCAAGGCCGCAAGGACCCGGACACCGGCCAGGTCGTCGAGCTCATCGGCTACTTCATCGACGTCACCGAGGCGCAGCGGGAGGTGGCCCAGCGCGAGGCAACCCGCTCCATCCTGGCCTCGGCGGAGCGCCGCGCCGCGATCGAGCAGGCCAAGGGCGTGCTCATGGTGGCCTACTCGGTGGACGGCGAGGAGGCGTTCCAGCGCCTGCGCCTGGCGTCGAACACGCTCAACATCGCGGTGCGGGACCTCGCCGACTGGCTCGTGCGCTGGTTCAGCCGTCCTGGGCGCGAGAAGTTCCCCACGGCGCAGGAGATCGAGCAGTTCCTGGCCGACCCGGAGCCCCCGCCCGCGGAGGGCTGACCCCGGGCGCCGGCCACGCCGGACGCTCGCGGGCCCGGCCGCCTAGAGCTGCGCCTGCCAGGCCACGATGCGGTCCGCCGCCCGCGCCACGACGTCGGGTGCTGCGGCGAACGACAGGCGCACCCACTCGTGGCCGTGCACGCCGTCGAAGTCGGTGCCGGGGGTGATCGCGACGTCGGCCTCCTCCAGCAGGCGGGCGCAGTACGCGATCGAGTCGAGCCCGCTCGCCGCGATGTTGCCGTAGAGGTAGAAGGCGCCGTCGGCGGGAGCGACGGGACGCCAGCCCAGCTCGTCCGCACGCTCCAGCAGCGCCGCGCGGGAGGTGGCGTACCGCTCCACGTTGGCAGCGGCTGCCGCGTACCCCTCGGTGGTGAAGGCGGCCACGCCCGCGTGCTGCGCGAGCGCCGGGGGAGAGAGGGCCACGTTCCCCGCGAGGGCGCCCACGGGAGCCACGAGCTCCTCGGGCAGCACCAGCCACCCCAGCCGCCAGCCCGTCATGGCCCAGTACTTGGAGAACGAGCTGACGACGACGGCGCCCTGCTCGCTGTACATCGCGGCTGTAGCAGTCTGTACATCGTCGCCGTACGTGATGCCGTGGTAGATCTCGTCGCTGATCAGGCGGACGTCGTGCTCCGCACACCAGCGCGCGATCGCGTCCAGCTCCCCCGGAGCGATCATCGTGCCCGTCGGGTTGGCCGGGCTCGCCACGATCAACCCGTCCAGCCCACCCTCGTAGTACGCCTCCATGAGCTGCGAGACCGTGGGCTGGTACCGCGTCTCGGGCCCGCAGTCGAGCTCCACCACCTCGCAGCCCAGCGCCGCGAGGATGTTCTTGTACGCCGGGTACCCCGGGCGAGCCAGAGCCACACGGTCCCCGACCTCGAACGCCGCGAGGAAGGCGAGCACGAACCCGCCGCTCGACCCGGTGGTCACCGCGATCCGCGCCGGGTCCACCTCGACGTCGTACCAGCGCCGGTAGTGCTCCGCGATCTCGGCGCGCAGCGCCGGCACGCCCATCGCCTCCGTGTACCCCAGGTCCCCGGCGCGCAGCAGCTCGATCGCCCGCTCCCGCACGACGTCGGACGCCCCGGTGGACGGCTCGCCCGCGCACAGGTTCAGCACGTCGCGGCCCAGCGCGCGGCGCTCGTTGGCGGCCGCCAAGATCTCCATCACGGCGAACGGGGGCACGAGGGAGCGGCGCGAGACCTTCATGCGCCCATCATGCCCGTGCCCCGCAGGCGCAGGCGGCGCGCGTCCGCTCTCGGCCGGGGACCGACCGGCCACGAGGCTTCCTCGACCGCCCCCGGTGCCGCGCGCCGCCCACCACCTCGGTGCCCGGCGGCGGTGAGGGGGTGCGGTCGTTAACGTGGACGCATGGGCGAGCCTGAGGACGACCCGGTCCGCCGCGCGGCGCAGTACCGCGTCGACCGCGAGGCCGACCGTGAGCGCAGCGAACAGGGGCTGCCTGCCCCGGCGCCGCGCGAGGACGACGACGAGGAACCGCCCCGCCCGCGGTACACGCCCGTGCCGGGGGACCGGCAGCGCTTCATCGACACGGTGATCGACCAGGCGGTGCGGCGGGGCGAGTTCGACGACCTGCCGCTGGCCGGCAAGCCCATCCCGGGCATCAGTGGGACGCACGACCCGGACTGGTGGCTCAAGAGCCTGGTGGAGCGAGAGCAGATCACAGGCGTGCTCCCCTCGGCCCAGCTCCGGGCGGAGAGCCGGGCCATGCACGCGACCCTGGACCGGGAGCCCACGGAGGCGCGGGTGCGGGAGATCCTCGAGGAGTTCAACGCCCGCATGGTGGACGCACGCCGCCAGCTCCGGGGCGGCCCGCCCGTGGTGACGCCGACGCGGGACGTCGAGGCCGAGGTCGCCGCGTGGCGCGAGCGCCGGGCTGCGGCCGGCCTGCCCGTGCCGGGCGGTGCCCCCGGGGCCGGCGCGGCGTCGCGGTCCGACGGCGGCGCTGCCGCACCCGAGGCCCGGTCGCGCCGTCGGTGGTGGCGGCGGGCGTGAGACGACGAGCATGAGGCGACGGGCGCCGGGGCACGTCGCGGGACACGCCCGGCCCGAGACACGCGCCTACGCTGGGCGGCCCTACGGTGGTCCGTGTGACCGCCACCGCCGCTGACGTCGTCGACGCCGTCCGTGCCGCGATCCCCGCGCCCGTCCGCGAGCGCACCGTGGACACGTTCCTCGACGGTGACCCGGCCACGCCCGTCACCGGGGTCGCCGTCACCATGACGGCCACGAGCGACGTCCTGCGCCGGGCTGCCGGCGCAGGCACGAACCTGGTGATCACCCACGAGCCGCTCTACTACGACCACGCCGACGCCGCGCGGACCGACCTCGAGGCCGAGGCCGACCCCGTGTACCTCGGCAAGCGGGCGCTGGTCGCCGAGCGGGGCCTCGTCGTCTGGCACCTGCACGACCAGTGGCACGACGTGTGCCCCGACGCCGTGGACGCCGCGACGGCGGCGGCGCTGGGCTGGGTGCTCGACCCGGGCCCGGCGGCCGAGGGCCTGTCCCTGGCCACGGTGCCGCCCACCACGCTCGGGGACCTGGCCCGCCACGTGGCGGCCACGCTGGGGGCGACGGCACTGCGGTACGTGGGCGACCCGCAGGCCGTGGTGGAGCGCGTGGGCCTCGACCTGGGGTTCCGCGGTGCGGCCCGCAACCGTGCGCTCCTGCGGCGCGACGACGTCGACGTCGTGGTGGCCGGGGAGGTGCACGAGTGGGAGACGGGCGGGTACGCCGTCGACGCCGTGGCAGCGGGGGTGAGCAAGGGCCTCGTCGTGGTGGGTCACGTGCCCAGCGAGCAGGCCGGCATGGCGGCGGTGGCGGACTGGCTGCCAGGGGTGCTCACCGCCGCCGGCATCCACGTCCCGGTGCGGTTCGTGCCGACGCCGGACACCTTCCGCACCCTCTAGCAGCCTCCTGGCACCACCGGGTCGCGCCCGCCACCTGACCTGCGAGTGACCGCTGCGTTTCCTAGCGTCGTCCGGAGCACGGCGCGAGGCGCCGAGGACGCACGGGCAGACGAGGGGGCCGGGTGAGCGTACGCAGCTCCTGGTACGGGAACGCGGTGATCTACCAGGCGGACCCGCGCCTGTACTTCGACTCGGACGGCGACGGCTGGGGCGACCTGCGCGGCATGACGGAGCGGCTGGACTACCTGCGAGGGCTGGGGGCCACGGCGCTGTGGCTGCTGCCCTTCTACACCTCGCCGTTCCGCGACGGTGGCTACGACGTCGCCGACCACCTCGCGGTGGACCCGCGGCTGGGGGACCTCGCCGACATGGCGCGGCTGCTCGAGGCCGCGGACGAGCTGGGCATCCACGTGCTGGTCGAGCTGGTGTGCCAGCACACCTCGGACCAGCACCGCTGGTTCCAGGAGGCGCGGCACGACCGCAAGAGCCCGTACCGCGACTACTACGTGTGGGCGGACGAGCCCACCGCGACGAGCGTGGAGCCGAGGTTCCCCGACGTCGAGGACGGCGTGTGGACGTGGGACGAGGAGGCGCAGCAGTTCTACCGGCACACGTTCTACTCGTTCGAGCCGGACCTCGCGCTGGACAACCCGCGGGTGCGCGACGAGCTGGAGCGCATCATGACGTTCTGGCTGCGCATGGGCGTCTCCGGGTTCCGGGTGGACGCGGTGCCGTTCATGGTGGAGCGGGCTGCGCAGGCGCCGGACCGCCCGGAGCACGGCGAGGACGGCCAGTGGCTGGTGCGCGAGATGCGCGACGTCGTCAGCTCCCAGAGCAGCGGTGCCGTGCTGCTGGGCGAGGTGGACGTGGAGCCCCAGGCGTACGCCGACTACTTCGGCACCCGGGACACGGGCGAGGGCGACGGCATGACGATGCTGCTCGACTTCTGGCTCAACAACCACCTCTTCCTGGCGCTGGCCCGGGGTGACGCCAGCCCTCTGGTGCGGGCGCTGGAGCAGCAGCCTCGACCGCCCCGGCACGCGCAGTACGCGCAGTGGCTGCGCAACAACGACGAGCTGGACCTGGAGCAGCTGACGGAGGCGGAGCGCCACGAGGTGCTGCGGGCGTTCGCACCCACCCGCCGGATGCGCCTGTACGGGCGCGGCATCCGGCGGCGGCTGGCGCCGATGCTGGACGGGGACGTGCGCCGCGTCGCGCTGGCCCACGCCGTCCTGTTCTCGCTGCCGGGCCCGCCGGTGCTGCGCTACGGCGACGAGATCGGCATGGGCGACGACCTGTCCCTGCCGGAGCGCGAGGCGGTGCGCACGCCGATGCAGTGGACGGACGGCCCGAACGGGGGGTTCTCCCAGGCGGACCCGGGGTCGTTGGCGGCGCCCGTGGTCTCGGAGGGCCCGTACTCGTACGAGAACGTCAACGTGTACGACCAGACGGTGCGGGGCGACTCGCTGCTGAGCCGTGTGGGCGACATGATCCGGGCCCGTCTGGGCCTGCGGGAGACCGGCCTGGCGGAGCCCGAGCCGGTGCGCGTGACGGGGCCCGGTGACGAGGAGGTCACCACGGTGCTCGCGCTGCGCTACGTGCACGAGTCGTCGTCGGTGATCATGCTCGCCAACCTCGCGGACGAGGACGTCGAGGTGACGCTGCACCTGGGCCCGGCGCCGGCCGGCGCCGGGCATGTCGGGGACGACGGGCGTCCCGAGGCCGACGACGGCGCGCTGGTCGACGTCCTGGCCGACCACCCGTACGCGCGGGCCACCGTGGCGAGCGGGCCGGACGGCGAGCGCTGCCCTCGCGTGCAGCTGAGCGGGTACGGCTACCGCTGGCTGCGCCCCCGCGACCACGCCTGGCACGACGTGCCCCGCTGACCGGCGTCGGACACCGGCCCCGGCAGCGACCACCCGATCCCCGCACCACACCCCCGACCCTGGAGGGACGCATGACGATCATCGGCTTCCACGCCTCCCACGAGCAGATGCACCCGAGCGACCTGCTGCGCGCGGTGCAGCGCGCGGAGGAGGCGGGGTTCGACGCCGCGATGTGCTCCGACCACCTGGCTCCGTGGAGCCGGGCGCAGGGGCACTCGGGATTCACGTGGTCGTGGCTGGGGGCGGCGCTGGCGACGACGTCGCGCCTGACCTTCGGCACGGTCACCGCGCCGGGGCAGCGGTACCACCCGGTGGTGCTGGCGCACGCCCTGGGCACCCTGGCGGCGATGTACCCGGGGCGCGTGTGGGCGGCACCGGGCTCGGGGGAGAACCTCAACGAGCACGTGACGGGTGACCCGTGGCCGCCCAAGGCGGACCGGGACGAGCGGCTGCGCGAGAGCGTGCGGGTGATGCGGGCGCTGCTGGCGGGCGAGGAGGTGACGCACGAGGGGCACGTCACCGCGCACGAGGCCCGCCTGTGGACGCTGCCCGAGGTGCCGCCGATGCTGGTGGGCCCGGCGATCACGATCGAGACGGCGGTGTCGCACGCCGCGTGGGCAGACGGTCTGATCACCACCAACCAGCCGCTGGAGACGCTGCGGGAGATGTTCGGCGCGTACCGCGAGGCTGGTGGCCGTGGGGACCTGTCGGTGCAGGTGCACCTGTCGTGGGACCAGGACCTGGGGGTGGCGGAGCGCACGGCGGTGGAGCAGTGGAGCGCGAACGCCGTCTCGCCGCAGCAGCTCGCCGACCTGCCGACGCCGCAGGCGTTCGAGGAGGCGTCGGCCGGGATCGGTGTCGAGGAGGTGCGCGAGGTGGTGCACGTGACCGACTCGCTGGAGGGGCTGACCGACTACCTGCTGTCCCTCCTGGACGTCGGCGCGGACCGCGTGTACCTGCACCACGTCTCGGCCGACCTGGACGTGCAGGAGCGGTTCGTCGCGGCGTGCGCGGAGCACGTGCTGCCAGCGGTGCGCGGCGTCACGAGCACGGCCGGGCCGGCGGGCTCCGCCGGCGCCCTGGGCGGGACGGCGGGTGCTGCGGGCGCCGTGGGCGGCTCGGGCCTAGCGTCGGGGGCGTGACCGACACGACCGGCCTGGAGGAGGAGCACGGCACCGCCCCGGGGTGGGAGCCCGACGTGCTGCCCGGGTTCGAGCGCCTGACCCTGCCGCTGGAGCCGGACGACGAGGGGGAGGTGGTGGCGACGCTGGTGCGCCGCCGCCACGAGGACTCGGCGGCCGAGGGACGCTCCGGCGCACAACCCTCGGGTGCTCGGGGCGCTCCCGGGGTCGCGCCGGCGGAGGCCCGGGCGGGGTCGGCCGCGCCGGACGCCGGCGTGGACCTGCTGTACGTGCACGGCTGGGTGGACTACTTCTTCCAGGCGCACCTGGCGGACTTCTGGGAGGGCCTGGGCGTCCGGTTCCACGCCCTGGACCTGCGCAAGTACGGGCGGAGCCTGCGCCCGCACCAGACGCCGGGGTTCGTGACGGGCCTCGACACGTACGACGAGGAGATCGCGGCGGCGCTGCGCGTCATGGGGCACGGCCCGGTGCGCGCCACCCGGCGGCGGCTCGTGGTCATGGGGCACTCGACGGGCGGCCTGACGCTGTCCCTGTGGGCGCACCGGCACCCGGGGCGGGCGGACGCGCTGGTGCTCAACAGCCCCTGGCTGGAGTTCCAGACCCGCCAGCTGGGGCGCCGCGTGCTGGAGCCGGGCATCCGCGCGCAGGCCACCGTCGCACCGCGCAGCACCCTCATCAACCTGGACCAGGGCTTCTACGTGCGGTCCATCTCCTCGCGGTACGACGGCGAGTGGGAGTTCGACGCCGCGTGGCGGCCCGACGCGGGATGGAGGGCCACACCGGCGTGGCTGGCCGCCGTGTTCAGCGGGCACGACCAGGTGGCCCACGGCCTGTCCATCGACGTCCCGATCCTGGTGCTGCTCTCGGCCCGCTCGACCCCGCCGGTGCGGTGGCAGCCGGAGATGATGCGGACGGACTCGGTGCTCAACGTGCGCGGTGTGGCCCGCCGGGTGCCGAACCTGGGCTCGGTGATCACGCTGGTGCGCCTGGACGGGGCGCTGCACGACGTCACGCTCTCCGCGCCCGAGGTACGCGAGCGGGTGTGGCAGGAGACGGAGCGCTGGTTCCGCGCGTACGTGGCGCCGTCGGCCCCGGAGCCGGACGACGACGCGCCCGCTGCCGCCGGGCTGGGCGGCCGGCTGCGGACCCGGCTGCGGGCGTGGTGGCCGTCGTCGCGGGAGGGCCGGCGGCCGCGGGGCCGGGGCTGAGCCCGGCCCCGCGCCGACCAGCCCGTCGCTACGCCAGCGCCCGCACCATCTCCAGCTCGGCGCCGACCTTGCCGGTGAAGCTCTCGCCCGACGGCGCGAACCCGGCCTTGCGGTAGGCGCCCTGCGCGCGGGCGTTGTCCGCGTGGACGTACAGCCGCACCCGCTCGACGCCCTGCTCGGCGCCCCAGGTGACGACCGCGTCGGCGAGCCGCTGCATCAGGCCGCGGCCCCGGTGGTCGGGGTGCAACCACACGCCCACCATGTGCACCTGGCGCTGCTCGACGGCGTTGCCCTCCCAGTCCTGGGTGCCGGCCTCCTCGAGCAGGCCGGTGGCGCTGCCCACCCAGCGGCCGTCCTCGTCCGCCGCGACGTACTGGGCCGCGGTGCCGCCGTCGGCGCTGCCGCTGGCGCGGCCACGCCAGTAGTCGTCGGGGTGCCCGACGCCGTCCTCGTAGCTCTCCAGGAACGCGAGGTGGGCGTCGGGGTCCGCGAGCGCCTGGAGACGGAGCGCCTTGACGGCCTGCCACTCGTCGGCGCGCACGCGCCGGACCGTGTACGTCATGTGGCAGATCCTCTCCCGTCAGGCGGGTGCTGAGGAACGCTTTTCCAGCTCGTGGCGCACGTGCTCGACGACGCCGGGCACGGCGGCCTCGATCTCGGCCAGGCAGGCCTCGAAGTCCTCCATGCCGCCGTACCAGGGGTCGTCGACGTCGAGCAGGTGCTCGCTGTGACCGTCGCCGACGCGCGGGGCGTCGGGGTCGAAGGAGCGGAACATGCGGATCTCGGGGCCGGCCGTCCCGTCGGGGGCGGCGGCGAGCCGCCGCAGCGCCCGGGCGTGGTGGGCGGTCATGGGCAGCAGCAGGTCGCGCGAGGCCACCTCGTCGGCCGTCACCTGGTGGGCCCGGTGGCCGTCGCCCACGGGATAGCCGTGCGCGGCGAGCACGCGTCGTGCGCGGCGGTCCACGGGGTTGCCGCGCTCCTCGTCGCTCACGCCGGAGGAGTCCACCACGACGTCGTGCAGCCCCGCGGCGTCCAGGGCCTGGCGCAGCACGATCTCGGCCATGGGGGAGCGGCAGATGTTCCCGGTGCAGACGGTCATCACACGGTAGGTCACCCGTGCATTCTCCCCGCCCGCCCGTGGTCGCGCGGCCGGGCGGCGCTCCCGTGGTCGGCCTAGCGTGTGGGCATGGGCCGTGGTGACGAGATCGTGGCAGTGACGGGGGCGACCGGCCGGCTCGGTGCACGGCTGGCGCTGCGGCTCGCCGCCGAGGGCGCGCGACAGCGGCTCGTGGGGCGTGATCCCGCCCGGATGCCGCGGCTGCCCGACGGCGGCCGGCTGCCGGAGGCGCAGGAAGCCGTGATCGGCTCGTACGCCGACGGCGAGGGGCTGCGGCGGGCGTTCGACGGTGCCACGACCGTGTTCCTGGTCAGCGGGCGGGAGGGGCCCGACCGCGTGGCCCAGCACCGTGCCGTGGTGGACGCGGCCGTGGCGGCCGGCGTCGAGCGCGTCGTCTACACCTCGTTCGCGGGGGCCGCGCCGGACGCCGTGTTCACGTTCGCCCGCGACCACTGGGCCACCGAGGAGCACGTGCGCGCCTCGGGGCTGCGGTGGACGTTCCTGCGCGACAACCTCTACCACCACGCGCTGACCCTGTTCGTGGGGCCTGACGGCGTGATCCGTGGGCCGGCCGGCGAGGGGCGGGTGGCGTCGGTGTCGCACGACGACGTCGCCGACGTCGCCACCGCCGTCCTGCTCGACGAGCGCGCCCGCAGGCACGACGGCCGGGTGTACGAGCTCACCGGCCCCGAGGCGCTCACCCTCGCGGAGGTGGCCGAGGTGCTCACCTCGGTGACCGGACGGCCGGTGCGGTACGAGCCCGAGACGCTCGAAGAGGCGTACGCCTCCCGGTCCGGGTACGACGTCGGGCCGCAGGTGGTCGAAGGGTGGGTCACCTCGTACACCGCGATCGCGGCGGGCGAGCTCGCGCACGTCTCCGACGACGTCGAGCACCTGGTGGGCCGGCCGGCCCGTTCCCTGGCCCGCTGGCTGGACGACTACCCCGACCAGTGGGCGCACCTCGCACGCTGACTATTCCCCGTTCAGCCAGGGGGAAAAGGCGTGGACCGTGCGGCCGGGCGGGCGTAGCGTCGTGCCCACATCAGAAGGGAGGTGATCCGAACAGTGAATTCTCTTCGGACCGATGAGGTGGCCGCGCGCTAGCGCGTCCTGAGCTTCGCGTCACCAGCCCCCGTCACGGGGCGGGTGACGCACGGGACCGGTAGCGAGACCATCGCGACCACCGGAGCCCGCGGGTGCCGCGCCCTCGTCCAGCGCGGCGGGAGATCTCCTCCACCCCGCGGGCTCTCCCATGTGCCGGCACGGGGAGCGAGGCAGATGAGCACCGACGTCTGGTGGGGACTGGCAGCCACCTTCCTGGGCGGGGCGATCCCGTGGCTGGAGGCCGTGGTGGTGATCCCCGCCGGCATCGTGGCCGGCCTGCCCACCGTGCCCGTGATCATGGCCGGCACCACCGGCAACCTCCTGACCGTGGGGCTGGCCGCGTTCGCCGGCGAGCGCATCAAGGAGCGCTGGTCCGCGTGGCGCGCACGCCGCGCCTCCCGCAGCGCCGACGCCGAGGCCGAGGAGCGCCGCGCCCACAGGGCCGCCCGGCGCCAGGCCCGCATCGACCGCGTCATGGCTCGCGGCGGGCTGCCGCTCCTGGCTCTCGTGGGGCCGCTCGGGCTCGGCACCCAGCTCTCGGCCCTGGCCGCAGTCGCCGCCGGCGTGGGCGCCGCCCGCACCTTCGTCTGGATCGGCGCGGCCACCGTGCTGTGGTGCGTGGTGGCGGCGGTCGCCGCCGTGAACGGGCTGGAGCTGCTGGGCCTCGGCGGCTGAGCGTGGCGCCCTGAGCGCGTCGTCAGCGCGGCGCACGTCGTCGGGGCGACGCACGACCACCGACGGAGAACGACGAAGGCCCCGGTCCGTCTGGACCGGGGCCTTCGTGCCACGTGCGCGAGGGGGGAGTTGAACCCCCACGCCCTTTCGGGCACACGGACCTGAACCGTGCGCGTCTGCCTATTCCGCCACTCGCGCGTGCTGGAGAACATTAGCACGCTGGCGCCGGAGCCCCGAATCGGTCACCCAGCGCCAGGTGAGGCGGCCAGCGGGCGCCTCGCCTGGGCCCGTGACGGACCGGTGACAGGCCCCGGAACAGGGCCGGAACCGGCTCGTGACGGGCGATTTCCCCTGACCGTCCCCGAAGCGTTCACACGAACACGGGCGGCGGTGCTGTGCGCCTGCCTACGATCTATGTAGTCTGCCCGCGACGTCGTCCGTGCCTCGCCACCTGCGCCATCGAGAGCTTCCATGGCCCTCGACCGGCCGCCGGGGCGATGCGAGGGGGTCGACGACGGCACGAAGTACGTGCGACGGGCCCGCGAGAGGAGGTGGCATGGGCGTCCTGGACCGCTTCGAAAAAGGCGTCGAGCGCGTGATGAACAACGCGTTCTCCAAGATCGGCCATGGTGAGGTGAAGGCCGTGGAGCTGGCGAGCCGCCTGCGCCGCGAGCTCGACGACCGGGCCGCCGTGATGGGGCGCGACCGCACGGTCGCGCCGAACGACTTCACGGTCGAGCTCTCGCCGCAGGACTTCGCGCAGATCGAGCAGTGGGGAGCCGAGACGCTCGCCGACGAGCTGGCCACGAGCCTCACCGAGTACGCCGCGAGCCAGCACTACGCGTTCGTGGGCCCGGTCAGCGTGTCGTTCGAGGAGCGCGAGGAGCTCACGGGCGGCCGCTTCCAGGTGCGCAGCGCGAGCGTGCGCGGTGCGGTGGCACCCGCGACCCAGAGCGCTCCCAGCACCCGGCACCCGCTCATCGACATCGACGGCCAGCGCTACCTGCTGACCGGCCCGGTCACCGTGATCGGGCGCGACGCCGACGCCGACATCGTGGTCGACGACCCGGGCGTCTCGCGCCGCCACCTGGAGATCCGGGTCACGCCCGACGGTGTCGTCGCCACGGACCTCGGGTCCACCAACGGCCTGTACGTCGAGGGGCACCAGGTGCCGGCCGCGACGCTGCTGGACGGCAACACCCTGACCATCGGCCGCACGCGGATCATGTTCTGGTCCGGTTCGGCCGCCGCCGAGCAAGAGGACTGGTGATCGGGCCGACATGAGCGAGCTGACGTTCACCCTGCTGCGGCTGGGCTACCTGGTGCTGCTCTGGGTGTTCGTGCTCACCGCGATCGGCGTGCTGCGCCGCGACCTGTCCACCCGGACGTCTCGCGAGCCCGCCCGCCGCCGCGGTCGTGAGGGCGCGGGCGTCGCCGCCGCGCCGGCCGCTCCGCCCGCACCGCCCGCGGGTGGTGGCCGCCGTGGTCCGTCGCGCCTGGTGGTGGTGGCCGGCCCCCTGCAGGGCACGTCGCTGCCGCTGACCGGCTCGTCCATCCTCATCGGGCGCTCGCCCGGTTCCACGCTGGTGCTCGACGACGACTACTCCTCGAGCCGTCACGCGCGGATCTTCCCCGACGGGGGCCAGTGGTACCTGGAGGACCTGGGCTCCACGAACGGAACGTTCATCGGGGAGCAGCAGGTGACCGGCGTCGTGCCGCTGCCCCCGGGTGTGGGCGTGCAGATCGGCCGGTCAGTCGTCGAGCTGCAGGGATGACGCGGTGGTGATCTCCCTGCGCTACGCCGCGCGGTCCGACGTCGGGCTCGTGCGCTCCAACAACCAGGACTCGGCCTACGCCGGCCCCAACCTGCTCGTGGTGGCCGACGGCATGGGCGGTCACGCGGGCGGAGACATCGCCTCGCGCATCGCGATCGCCGCGCTGGAGCCGCTCGACACCCCGGACCACGGCCCGCAGGACGCCCTGGCGGATCTCGAGGCGGCCGTGGAGGACGCCCGGCAGGGCCTCGTGCGGGCGAGCGCCGCCGAGCCCGACCTCTCGGGCATGGGCACGACGGTGACGGCGCTGCTGCGCACCGGCAGCACCCTGGTGATGGCGCACATGGGCGACTCGCGCGCCTACCTGCTGCGCGACGGCGCGCTGACGCAGGTCACCGTGGACCACACGTTCGTCCAGCACCTGGTCGACACGGGCCGCATCTCCCCGGACGAGGCCGAGCACCACCCGCAGCGCAACGTGGTCATGCGGGTGCTGAGCGACTTCGACATGGACCTCGCACCGGACATGTCGGTGCGGGAGGCGAAGGTCGGGGACCGGTGGATGCTGTGCTCCGACGGCCTGTCGGGCTTCGTCCCGCCGGAGCTGCTCACGGAGATCCTCACCGAGACGCCGGACCCGGGCGAGGCGGCGGACCTGCTCCTGCTGGCCGCGATGCGTGCCGGCAGCACCGACAACATCACGGTGGTGGTGGCCGACGTCGTCGACGAGGAGGTCGAGGCGCCGGTGGACGAGGCCGAGACCTCGCCCGAGGCCGACGACCCGGGCATCCCCGCGGCGGCGGAGCCTGCCGTCGGCGGCGTGCAGGTGGTGGGGGCCGCGTCCGCGGACGGCCCGCTGCCCGGGCTCGACGCGGGCACCGACCCGGCACCGGCGACGGACGGCCCCGAGCACGCCGACGTCGACCGGTCGCAGGACGACGACGTGGACGACCTCGACGAGGAGGACGACGCCGACGACGCCGACGCGCGCCCCGAGCCGCGCCGGCACCCCGTCGTCGCCACGCTCGCCACCGTCATCGTGCTCGGCGCCCTCGGCTACGGCGCCTGGGAGGCCTACGGCTGGACGCAGGAGCAGTACTACGTGGGTGTCGCCGACGAGCAGGTGGCCGTCTACCGCGGCATCCCCGCCAGCGCCGGACCCTTGACGCTCTCGGAGCCCGTCGAGCTGACGGGCACCCGGGTCGACGAGCTGCCCGCCTACTGGGTGGACCGCCTGGACGGCACCATCCGTGCGTCGTCCCTCGAGGACGCCCGCGCGCGCGCCGAACGGCTCATCGCCGAGGCGCTGCCGCCCGAGGAGCAGGAGGAGGAGCCGACTCCGGCACCCGCCGAACCCACCCCGGAGCCGCCGCCCGCCGAGCCGGAGCCGGCCCCCGAGGCCCAGGAACCGTCCCCCAGCCCGGTCGAGGCGGTCGAGGCTCCCGAGGCCGCACCCGCCACCGAGGAGGGCACCGGATGAGCGCGCTCGAGAACGTCCACGGCGCTCCCGTCGAGGACGAGCGCGGGGCCACGGTCGCGCCCCGGCAGCGCCGGCCTCTGCGCATCGCCGAGCTCTTCCTGCTGTGCGTCGCCCTGACCGCGGGGGTGGGGGCGTTCGCGCTCGTGCACCTGTCGCTCGACGGCGCCCTGCCGGGCAGCTTCTGGGCGCAGTCGCTGTCGCTGGCTGCCCTCGCCCTCGGCGCCCACATCGTCGTGCGGCTGCGCGCCCCGTGGGCCGACCAGACGATCCTGCCCGCCGTGGTGCTGCTCAACGGCCTGGGCCTGGCGATGATCCAGCGCATCCAGCTCTCCGGCACCCCCGGGGCCGAGGGTGCCAACGCGGCCCGCAACATGCAGTGGTCGGCGCTCGGCATCATCCTGGCGTGCCTGGTCATCTGGTTCCTCAAGGACCACCGCCTGCTGCGCCGCTACACCTACACGGCGATGATCGTGGGCCTCGTGCTCGTGGCCCTGCCGCTCGTGCCCGGCATCGGCCAGCGCATCAACGGCGCCCAGATCTGGATCCACGTCGGCGGCCTGTCGCTGCAGCCGGCCGAGTTCGCCAAGATCGCGTTCGCGGTCTTCTTCGCCGGGTACCTCGTGGCCAACCGCGACACCCTGGCGCTGGCGGGCAAGAAGGTGCTGGGGCTCCAGCTCCCGCGCCTGCGCGACCTGGGTCCCATCCTGATCGTGTGGGGCGCCTCGCTGGCCGTCCTCGTGTTCCAGCGCGACCTCGGCACCTCGCTGCTCTTCTTCGGCCTCTTCGTCGCCATGCTCTACCTGGCCACGGAGCGGTTCAGCTGGGTGCTGATCGGCCTGCTCATGTTCGGCGGGGGTGCGTTCGCGGCCGCCCAGGCGTTCCCGCACGTCGGCGCCCGCATCGACGTGTGGCTGCACGCGTTCGACCCTGAGATCTACAACCGCCGCGGTGGTTCCGGCCAGGTCGTCTCCGGCCTGTTCGGCATGGCCAACGGCGGGCTGTTCGGCACCGGGTGGGGCGAGGGCTACCCGTACCTCGTGCCGTTCTCGTTCTCCGACTTCATCTACACGTCGCTGGGCGAGGAGATCGGCCTCACCGGGCTCCTCGCCGTGCTGCTGCTCTACCTGATCGTGGTGGAGCGCGGCCTGCGCACCGCCCTCGGGGTCCGCGACGGGTTCGGCAAGCTGCTGGCCGGCGGTCTGGCATTCGTCGTGGCACTGCAGCTGTTCGTCGTCGTCGGCGGGGTGACGCGCCTGATCCCGCTGACGGGCCTCACGCTGCCGTTCATGGCCCAGGGAGGCTCGTCCCTGCTCGCCAACTGGATCATCGTGGCGCTGCTGCTGCGCATCTCCGACAGCGCGCGGCGCCCGTCGGCGCTGCCCGTGCGCGGCCAGGTGGGCCCGGGCCGCAAGGCCACCGGGACCCGCGAGGAGGACGGGGACGACGCGTACGCCCGCGGCGGGCACGAGCCCGACGTCGAGACAGGTGCCCGCGTGGTCTCACGACCAGGCACCACACCCACCGAGATCGTCAGGCCGCACGGAGACCAGGGAGGTGACCGGTGAACACGACGCTGCGACGCCTCGCCTCGGTGGTCATGGTGATGTTCCTGGCCCTCATGGTGTCCACCTCGTGGGTCCAGTACGTCCAGGCGGACAAGCTCAACAACGACAACCGGAACGTCCGCAAGATCTACCGCGAGTACGGCAACGCCCGCGGCCCGATCGTGGTGGGCGACCAGCCCGTGGCCGCTTCCACCCCGGTGGACAGCCCCTTCGGGTACCAGCGGGTCTACGCCGACGGCGACCCGCAGCGCGCCCAGATGTACGCGCCGGTGACCGGCTTCTACTCGCTGGTCAACGGCACCACGATGATCGAGCGGAGCGAGAACTCGTTCCTCAACGGCCAGGCCGACGCCCTGTGGGTCAGCCGCCTGCAGAACCTGTTGACCGGGCGCAAGACGGAGGGCTCGTCCGTCGAGCTCACCATCGACCCGGCCGTGCAGCAGGCGGCGTGGGACGCCCTGGGCGACCAGCGCGGCGCCGTCGTGGCCGTCGAGCCGTCCACCGGCAAGATCCTCGCGATGGTGTCCAAGCCGTCGTACGACCCGAACGTGCTGGCCGTGCACTCCACGCGCGAGGCGGGCGCCGCCTACCAGGAGCTGCTGAACGCGGACGGCAACCCGATGACGAACCGGGCCATCTCGACGCACTACCCGCCCGGCTCCACGTTCAAGCTGGTCGACGCCGCCGCGGCGCTCGAGTCCGGCACCTACCAGGCCGACAGCTCGATCCCCGCACCGCACCGCTACACGCTGCCGGGCACGCGCACCGAGCTGCGCAACTTCGGTGACGAGGTGTGCTCGCCCACCGACGAGATGTCGCTGGCCGACGCCCTGCGCATCTCCTGCAACACGGCCTTCGCGGACCTGGGCGTGCAGCTCGGTGGTGACGCGATCCGCGAGCAGGCCGAGAAGTTCGGGTTCGGGAGCCGGTTCGAGATCCCCATGTCCTCCGCGGCGAGCAACTACCCCGCCGCGGGCGACGCCTTCACCCCCGACCGCGTGGCCCTGTCTGCGATCGGCCAGGGCGACGTCGCCACGACGCCGCTGCAGGTCGCGATGATCTCCGCCGCGATCGCCAACGGCGGCGAGCTCATGCAGCCGTACCTGGTGCAGACGGTGCGCGACCCGTCGCTCGAGGTGGTCCAGGACGCCTCGCCGCGCAAGGTGCGCGACGCCGTCTCCCCGTCCACCGCCTCCGCGCTGACGGACATGATGGTGGGCGTGGTGCGCAACGGCACCGGCACGGCCGCACAGATCCCCGGCGTGGACGTGGCCGGCAAGTCGGGCACGGCGCAGACCGCCCCCAACACCCCGCCGCACACGTGGTTCACGGCGTTCGCGCCGGCGCAGGACCCGCAGGTCGCGGTCGCCGTGGTGGTCGAGAACGGCGGCACCCTCAGCAACGAGGCCACCGGCGGCCGCGTGGCCGCCCCCATCGCCCGTGCCGTCATCCAGGCGGTGCTCGGCCGATGAGACCCTCTGTCGGGCTCGCCCTCGGCGACCGCTACCGGCTCACCCGCCGCCTCGCCGTGGGCGGCATGGGGGAGGTCTGGGTCGCCGACGACACGTTCCTGGGCCGCGAGGTGGCCGTCAAGGTGCTCCGCGAGGAGTACACCGGCCAGGAGGACTTCCTCCAGCGCCTGCGCACCGAGGCGCGCAACAGCGCCGCCCTGTCGCACCCGAACATCGCGCAGATGTACGACTACGGCGAGCAGGACGGCACCGGCTACCTGGTCATGGAGCTGGTGCTGGGCGAGCCGCTGGCCGACCTGCTCGAGCGCGAGCCCGTGCTGCCGCCCAAGAAGCTGCTGCCGATCCTGGCCGCCACCGCGCGGGGCCTGCACCACGCGCACGAGGCCGGCGTCGTGCACCGCGACGTCAAGCCGGGCAACGTGCTGCTCGAGCGCTCGCGCTCCTCGACTGCTCCCGTGGTCGTCAAGATCACCGACTTCGGGGTGTCCCTCGCGGCGAACCAGGCCCCGATGACGGCCACCGGCATGGTCATGGGCACGGCCCAGTACCTGTCGCCCGAGCAGGCCGTGGGTCAGCCCGCCACCCCGCTCAGCGACGTCTACGCCCTCGGCGTCATGGCCTACGAGGCCACCGCGGGCCGCCGCCCCTTCACGGGGCAGACGCCGGTGGACATCGCCGTCGCGCACGTGAACAACCCCGTGCCCGCGCTGCCCACCACGGTGCACCCGGAGCTGTCGGCGCTGATCATGCGGCTGCTGGAGAAGGACCCCGCGCGCCGGCCCGTCTCCGCGGGCGCCCTGGCGGAGGAGCTGACGGCCCTCGCCCGGGACATCGCGGCCGACCCGCTGGGCGCCCGCTCGCGCACGGCACGGCGTCTGGGCGCGAAGGCCGCCGCCGCGCCGTCCGGCACCGCCGGTCGCCGGGCTGCCGGCGTCGTGGGCGGGGCGCTGGGCGCCGTCGGGGCCGCGGGTCTGTCCAAGGCCAAGGACGCCGGCCGTCACGCCGACCCGACGCGGACGCCGGGCGCCTCGCCCACCGTCGGTGCGGGGGCTGCGGAGCCTGCCGCCGTGGGGGGCTCGCGCCCCGGCGCAGGGGGGCGTGGTCCCGCCGGCGGTGCCGGGCGTGCACCCGTCACGCCGCCGGCCGACGGCGCGCTGTCCTTCGGCGAGACGGCGCGGGCGGCCTCACCTGCCGCCGGCGACGACGCACGCCCGGCCGAGCGCTCGTACCGGCCGCGGCGCGAGCTGCACGGCGACGCTGACGCCCGGCACGGCACCCGTACCGAGGCGGTCGGTCCGACGCCGTCGCGCGCGGACTCCCGGATCGAGGGGTCCCGCAGCGAGGGGCGGGGCGACGGGCGCCGCGAGCCCGAGGCCGAGGCCGAGCCGTGGGCGGCGTCGCGGTCGGCCCGCGGAGACCATCGGAGCGACCACCGCAGCGGGCGCGGCGAGGGTGACGAGACGCGCCACGACGTGCGCCGCCCGGCGTCCCCCCGCGCCACCGCGCAGCACCGGTCGGACGCCCACCGGAACCCCGAGCCGCAGCGCCGTGCCGACGTGCGCCGCCAGGCGCGGGAGACCGGCGAGCGCGAGGTCGTGGTGCCGCGCCGCTCCTCCACGACCACCGGGCTGCGGCTCGGACCGCTCGGCAAGCTGTCGTGGCCGCTCGTCGCGCTGCTCGGCCTGCTCGTGGTGCTGCTGGTCGCCACCCTGGTCCGCACCGCCGCCGACGGGTCCTCGCAGCGTTCCGCCGTGGGCTTCGCCACGACACACGTCTCCGCCGCGGTCGCCGCGCCCTACGGCCCGGCCGACTCTGGGATGATGCTCTCCAACGAGTCGCGAGCCACGGTGCGCGCGACCCCGACTCCGAAGGACGTTTGAGTGGTGGACAACACTCCCCGGGTACTCGCCGGCCGTTACGAGGTCGGTGACCTCATCGGCCGCGGCGGCATGGCCGAGGTGCACATCGGGCACGACACCCGGCTCGGCCGGACGGTCGCGATCAAGGTCCTGCGCTCCGACCTGGCCCGTGACCCGTCCTTCCTGGCGCGCTTCCGCCGTGAGGCGCAGGCGGCGGCCTCCCTCAACCACCCGTCCATCGTGGCCGTGTACGACACGGGCGAGGACATCCACACCGACTCGGCCGGCGGCCAGGTCCACGTGCCCTTCATCGTCATGGAGTACGTCGAGGGCCACACGGTGCGCGACATCCTCCAGGACGGTGCGGCGGTGCCGATCGAGGAGGCCGTCGAGATCACCGTGGGCGTGCTGAGCGCGCTCGAGTACAGCCACCACGCGGGCATCGTGCACCGCGACATCAAGCCGGCCAACGTGATGATCACGCCCACCGGCGCGGTCAAGGTGATGGACTTCGGCATCGCCCGCGCCGTCGCCGACTCCGCGGCCACGATGACGCAGACGCACGCCGTCATCGGCACCGCCCAGTACCTGTCCCCCGAGCAGGCCCGCGGCGAGCAGGTCGACGCCCGCAGCGACCTGTACTCCACCGGCTGCCTGCTGTTCGAGCTGCTGACGGGCCGCCCCCCGTTCGTGGGCGACTCGCCGGTGGCGGTCGCGTACCAGCACGTGGGCCAGGCGCCGCAGCGCCCGAGCGAGATCGCCTCCGACGTCCCGGAGGTGCTCGACCGCATCACGCTCAAGTCCCTGGCCAAGGAGCGCGACTCCCGCTACTCGTCGGCTGCGGAGTTCCGCTCCGACCTCGAGGCCGCGATGCGCGGCGGCGCGATCGGTGCGCCGACCGTGGCCGCCGGGCTGGCCGCGGCCGGCGCCGCCGCCGGGGCCCCCACCATGGCCTACGGTGCACCGGGGTACGGCGACGGCAGCACGCAGGTCATGAACCCCGCCGCCTCGCCGTGGGGGACCACCGGTGCTCCGGTGTCACCGCCGGCGGGGACGCCCGTGGGTGCGCCGGACCCCGAAGACGGCGACCAGCGCCGCAAGAAGGCGCTCATGTGGACGCTCATCACGGTAGCGGTGCTGGCGATCGCCGCCATCGTGATCGCGCTGGTGCTCAACGGCGGCGAGGACGCCCCCACCGAGGGGACGGTGCCCGTGCTGCAGCAGGGTGTGACGCGCGAGCAGGCCGAGCAGGTGATCACGGACGCCGGCTTCGAGTTCCAGGCGCAGATCGACAGCGACTCGAGCGCGCCGGAGGGCACCTTCACCCGGCAGGACCCGGAGGGCGGCGCCACGGCCGCCCTCGGCTCGACGGTCCGCGTGTTCTTCTCCGGCGGCCCGGACACCATCGGTGTGCCGGACGTCGTCGGCCAGTCCGAGCAGGAGGCCCGTCGGACGATCGAGGCGGCCGGCCTGGTGTGGGGCGCCGTCGAGCGCGAACCGAGCCCGACGGTGGCGCGCGACGCCGTGACGCGGACCGACCCGCCGACCGGTCAGGCCGTCCAGGAGGGCGACACGATCAACGTCTTCCTCTCCGACGGCACCGTGGAGCTCCCGGACCTGACGGGCCTGAGCCGTGACGACGCGCTGGCGCGCCTCCAGGAGCTCGGGCTGAACTCCTCGCAGCGGGACCAGCCGAGCGCCGAGCACGCCCCCGGCACCGTCATCGGCCAGCGGCCCGCCCCGGGCAACGTCGAGCGGGGCACCACCGTCGAGATCAGCATCGCCGTCGAGCCTCCGACGGAGACGACCAGCGTGCCGGACGTCCGCGGCATGACGTGGGACGAGGCGCAGGACACGTTCGGCCAGTACGCGCTGAACGCGCGCCGCGCGCAGGCACCGTCCAACCAGGTCGAGGCCGGCCGGGTCATCTCGACCGACCCGGCCGCGGGCACCCAGGTGGACGAGGGCACCACGGTCGTCGTCGTGATCTCCAGCGGCGGTGGAGGCGGTGGAGGCGGCAACGGCGGCGGGAACACCGGAAGCCCGTCCCCGACCCCGACCGGCAGCCCCACCGCCCCGGACGACGGTGACGGTGGCGACGAGGGCTGAGCCGGGCACCACGTCCGCATGACGACGAAGGGCCCCTCCCGGGAGACGGGAGGGGCCCTTCGGTCGTTCCGCGGGCGACGTCGTGCTGACGACGACGTGCTGGGGGACGGGTGCTCAGGCGGTGTGCACGAGCGGTGCCATCCCGGCCGAGCGCTCGACGGCCCCGGCGTCACCGCACACCGCGAGCCAGTTGGCCAGGATGCGGTGGCCGCCCTCGGTCAGCACGGACTCGGGATGGAACTGCACCCCGTGCAGGGGCAGCTCGCGGTGCTGGACGCCCATGACGATGCCCGACGCGGTGGTACCGGTGACGACCAGCTCGTCCGGGACGGAGCCCGGCTCGACGGCGAGCGAGTGGTACCGCGTGGCGGTGAACGGGGAGGCGAGGCCGGAGAGCACCCCGGTCCCGTCGTGCTCCACCAGGCTCGTCTTGCCGTGCATGAGCTCGGGCGCGTGGGAGACGGTGGCGCCGTACACCTCGGCGAGGGCCTGGTGGCCCAGGCACACGCCCAGCATGGGGGTGCGGGAGCGGGCGCACGCGCGGATGACCTCCTCCGACGCTCCGGCGTCGTGCGGCGTGCCAGGGCCGGGGGAGACGAGCACGCCGTCGAAGGGCGTGCCGTCCTCGTCGTGGAAGACGCCGTCGGCGTCAGGCTCGGGCACGGCGTCGTTGCGCACGACGACGGTGCGCGCGCCGAGCTGGTCGAGGTAGCCGACGATCGTGTAGACGAACGAGTCGTAGTTGTCGACGACGAGGATCCGGGGCGCCGTGGCCCCGGCCTCGGGGAGGCTCTGGGCCGAGATCTGCGCGGTCATGCTTTCAGCCTACGGTGTTGTCGTTGATCGGGACGTAGGTGCTCAGCCACGGGAAGAACCACTGGAAGCACGCGGCGACCGCGCCCACCAGGAGCGCGACCATGACCAGCGCACGGAACCAGCCAGGCCCGGGCAGCGCACGCCACAGTGCTCCGTACATCACGCACCACCTCCGGCGCCCACCACGTTGACGCCGGCCTCGGTGAGCTGGGTCGGCACGCCCTCGCTCACGGGCGTCCAGTAGTCGAGCTCGGCGTGCACGATGTACCGCTCCCGCGCCGAGTACATGGGGTGGCAGGCCGTCATCGTCATGTATCGCTTGGTCAGCTCCGGCAGCGGGTCACCGGGCTTGAGCCCGGGCACGGGGGAGATCACCTCGACCTGCTGGGGAAGCACGATCTGGTGCTCGGTGACGCGGTAGACGTACCAGGTGCTCTGGGTACGGACGACGATGGGGTCGCCTGGCTGAAGCTCGTGCACCAGGTGGTACGGCTTTCCGTAGGTGGTGCGGTGCCCGGCGGTGGCGAAGTTGCCGAGCTCGCCCGGCATGGCGGTGCCCGGGTAGTGGCCCACGCCGATCCTGTCGAGGATCTTCTCCTTGTCGACGCCCTCGGCGATGGGCGCGACGTAGTCGGACCCCCACTTCGGCACGTACACCTGGGCGAAGACGTCGCCCACGGGCGGCACCGGCTCCTGCGGCGGGGCCTCCCGGTGCTCGGTGGGCGCCTGGGGAGCCTCCACCGGGGGCGGGGTCCATTCCAGGCTCTCGAGGATCTGGGCCTGCTCGCGCACCGCGACGACGTCGGTCCACCACAGCTGCCAGGCCACGAAAAGGCCCAGCAGGACGCCGGCGGTGATGAGCAGCTCGCCGAGCACGCCGATGACGATGCTGCCCGCGCTCTCGCGCGGAGCCCCCCGCCGTGCACGCCGGGGCGGGGTGTTGCGCCGTGCGGGGGCGGCGCTGCGGCGCAGCGCGGCCGGCGGCGTCGCGTGGCGGGGGACGTACCCGCGCGGTGCGGGCACCGCCATCGCCATCAGCGCACCTCCGTGCCGGCCGGCACCTGGGCGAACCGCAGCTCGGTCGATCCCGTGTAGGCGGGCAGCGCCAGCTCGTCCGAGGCGCGCACGTTCCAGCCGAGGGCCACCCAGTCCACGTAGTCGCGGTACGTCCGCACCCCGGGGGAGGCGTCGAGCGCGGCCCGCATGGCGGCGGGGTCCCCGATCGCCTCGACCACGTACGGCGGGCTGAACACCTTGCCGTGCAGCAGGAGGATGTTGCCGGAGCACCGGAACGCCGACGTCGCCGTGACACGCTCGCCCTGGAGCGTCATGGCCTCGGCGCCACCAGCCCACAGGGCGTTGATGACGTGCTGGAGGTCCTGCTGGTGCACCACCAGGTCGTCGGCACGGACGCCGGGGATGGACAGGCTGGAGGCGGGGGCGTCGTCGAGCTGGACGGTCAGGCCCGGTCCGGACACGGGCACGGACCCCGCGGCCACGGACTCGCGCCGGACGAGGTCGGGATCGGCGGCTGGGATGTCCACGGACGCGGCCTGGCTCAGCCGGGTGACCTGGCTCTGCAGCGTGGTCACCTGGGCCGTGAGGTCGTCGACCCGCCGCGACTCCGCCTGGACCAGCTCGGCCAGGTCGGAGGGGTGGCGGGCGTCGCTGCCGCCGGAGAGCTGGGCGCTGGCGGTGAACATGAGCCCGGCCAGCGCGGCGACGACCCCCACGGTGACGGCAGGGCGCGCGCGGTCCGGGGCGCGACGCCCGAGCAGCCTGAACCGGCGCACGACGCGGGGATCCACGCTCACCTCCTGTCCGGGCAGCGGCCTGCCGACCACTACGCTAGTGGACGAATCGTCGTCCGTGGCCGGCCTGGCACCGACCGTCGGCAAGAGCTACGGCAAGAGCAACCAGGACAGGAGCGCGTCTCGTGCCCGAGTCGAAGTCCCGCAAGAAGAAGACCGTGGTGGCCCGGCCCCAGGACGCCGGTGACCAGCCGGCGAAGATCCCTGGCAAGCCGCAGGGCAATCCGCCGTGGCTCGTGCCGGTCATGCTGGGGCTGATGCTCCTCGGGCTCGCGTGGATCGTCGTCTACTACCTGACGTCGGCCCGGGCCGGGGGCGGGTTCCCCGTGCCGCCGCTGGGCGCCTGGAACCTGCTGGTCGGGTTCGTGCTGATCATCGCGGGCTTCGCGCTCACCACCCGCTGGAAGTGATCCTCACGGGGCGCGTCATCCACAGGCGACAGGGAATTCCACAGATGTAGTTTCCCGCCTGTGGATGACGCGCCTGAGGTACATCCCCGCAGGTCAGAGGTACTTTCGGCTCATCCGTAGACGAGCCCGAGCCACCCTGTCGCCGAGTATTTCCACAGGGTGAGCACGACCAGCACGACCGCCAGGGCCACGGGCGCCAGCCAGCCCACGAGCCGCTGCCGATCCCGCGGCGCCCGTGAGAACGCCGCACCCAGCGCGAACCCCGTGACGAGCCCGCCCAGGTGCGCCTCCCAGGCGATGCCCGGCACCACGAACCCGATCGCCGCGTTGATCGCGATCAGCACCAGCACCTGCGCGGCGTTCGACCCCAGGCGCCGCAGCACGGGCACCATCGCGCCGAACAGGCCGAACACCATGCCGGAGGCGCCCACCACGCTGGGACCCCACGCCACGCCCACACCCGTCTGCACCGGGTCGCTCAGCAGCACCACACCCACCGAGCCGCCGACGGCGCTCAGCACGCACAGCGCCACGAACCGTGCCCGGCCCAGCACCGGCTCCAGGAACTGGCCCGTCACGTACAGCGCCCACATGTTGAACAGGATGTGGGTGATGTTCGTGGCGTGGAGGAACGCCGCCGTGAGGAACCGCCACGGCTCGATCGCGCCGATCCCGGGGGCGAACAGGAGCGCGCTCGTCCACTGCCCCCCGCTGGCCTGCTGCATCAGGAAGCTGGCCACGCACAGGCCGATGAGCGTGAAGGTGACCACGGGCCGCCCGCCGCGCGCACGCCCGCCCATCGCCGTCGTGACGCGGGGGGCGGTCTTCGCCGCCTCGCGCACGCAGTCGACGCACTGGACGCCCACGGCGGCCGGTCGCTGGCACTCCGGGCAGGCGGGCCGTCCGCAGCGCTGGCAGCGGACGTAGGAGACGCGGTCGGGGTGCCGCGGGCACACGGGGGGTGCGTCGCCCTGGGGCGGCACCGGCTGTTCGGTGGAGATGGCTCAGTCCTCCGGACGGTGCGGGTGCCGCCGCCCCGGTGGACGGCGGCACCCGTGAGGCTCAGTCCTCGATGGAGATCGAGTTGATGACGATGTCCTCGACCGGGCGGTCGCCCGGGCGGGTCCGGGTGGTCCCGATCGCGTCCACCACGGCCCTGGACGGGTCGTCGGCCACCTTGCCGAAGATCGTGTGCTTGCCCGTCAGCCACGGCGTCTCCGTCGTGGTGATGAAGAACTGCGAGCCGTTGGTGCCCGAGACCTCGCCCGTCACCGGGTTGCGGCGCTTGCCGGCGTTGGCCATGGCCAGCAGGTACTTCTCGTCGAACGACAGCTCCGGGTGGATCTCGTCGTCGAACATGTAGCCGGGGCCGCCGGTGCCGGTGCCCAGGGGGTCGCCGCCCTGGATCATGAAGTTGTCGATGACCCGGTGGAAGATGACGCCCTCGTACAGCGGGGTGGTCTTCTCCTCGCCCGTCGTCGGGTCGGTCCAGGGCTGCGTGCCGGTCGCGAGGCCGACGAAGTTCTTCACCGTCTTGGGCGCGTGGTTCGGGAAGAGCTCGACCCGGATGTCGCCGGCGGTGGTGTGCAGGGTTGCGAACATGCGCCCATCCTCCCACGCAAGCGGCCGCTCGGGCAGGTCGCGGGCGCCGCCCGACGACGTCCCCGCAGGTCCGTCGCGCGAGGTGAGCGCCCCGGTGGCAGAGTGGATCCATGGTGCGAAAGAGCGTTTCGGAGACGGTGTCCGCGGTCGACGCGGAGAAGATCAAGGACTCTGCCGCCCACGTCGCGGCTTCCGTGTCGGACGCCGGGTCCAAGGCGGCCAAGGAGGCGGCGGTGCTCGCCGGCCAGGCCAAGGACGCGGCGTCGCACGCCAAGGAGTGGGCGGAGCCACGGCTCACCGACTTCATGGACTGGCTGCGCCCGCGCGCGGAGAGGGCCTGGAACGACAGCGTGCAGGCGGCCGCCCCACGGGTCGAGAAGCTCGCCGGGCGCACGGCCCCGCTGGTCGACACGGCCCACGAGCGCCTCGTGCCGCTGGTCGACACGGCCCACGTCAAGGTGGGCGAGGCCGTCGACGTCGCGCACGACAAGCTCGTCGACGACTACCTGCCGCGCGTGGTCACCGCGTTCAACGACGCCGCTGCCAAGGCGGCCGGGGCGGGCAGCGGTGCTGCCGCGGCCGTGGCGGGTGCTGCCGAGAAGGCCGGCAAGCGCAAGAAGAGCGGCCGCAAGGGCTTCCTCTGGTTCCTGCTCGCCGGTGCCGGTGCCGTGGCCGGGTACGTCTTCTGGCGGCGTGCGCAGCCGCAGAACGACCCCTGGGCCGAGCCGTGGGAGCAGAGCACGGCTCCCGACTACGACGGCGTCGCCCGCGAGGCGCGGCACCGTGCCGGGGACGCGGCCGAGGCCGTCGGAGAGGCCGCCGGGGTCGCGGTGGCCCGGGGCCGGGAGGCGAGCGAGAAGCTGGCCGAGCGGGCCGCCGAGGTCCGTGAGGACGTCACCGAGCGTGTGAACGAGGCTGTGGACAAGGCCGCCGAGGCGGCCAAGAAGGCCACCAGCCGCGGCCGGACGACGGCGAAGAAGGCGACCGAGTCGGCGGCAGAGAAGGTCTCCGACGCCGCCGACAGCGCGGCGGAGGCGACCAAGGACGCCGCCGACAGCGCCACCGCCGCCGCCGAGACCGGGGTGGAGGCTGCGGCGGAGAAGGCGAACGCCACCGCGGACGCCGCGAGCGACGCCGCCAAGAAGGCAACCGACAAGGCTGCGGGCACGGCCGCCGAGGCCGCCGAGGCCGGCGCGGAGAAGACGGCCGGCGCGAAGGGCTCCTCCAAGCCGTCCTCGGCCAAGCCCGGCCCCAAGGGTGGCCCCGCCAAGCCGGAGTGATCCCACCCGCGTCCGACCCGCCCTGCGGGACGACGAAGGCCGCCACCCGTCCGGGTGGCGGCCTTCGTGCTGGTGGAGCCCAGGTGACGCAGCCGGACTACCGAACGGTCGGCGGGAGGCCGACGAGCTCGGCGCTCTTCTCCCACAGGTCGTGCGCCAGCTGTGCGTCAGCGGCCTGCCGACTGGTTCGGGCGGGTCGCTTCTTCTCGTAGTACTCACCGGGCTCCCAGTCACGACCAGGGGCACCTTCCGCCAACCACGTGAGGGTCTCGGCACCCTTGCCCGGGCTGACGAGGCCGACGAGCGAGCTGACCGGTGTGCGATATACCCACCGCATGAAGCTCGTCGTGTCGGAGGCGAAGTTCGTGCGGACGTTCCCGGGGTGGAACGCCACGGCGGCGATACCGCTGCTCCTGTACCGGCGGTCCAGCTCTCGAGCGAACAGGATGTTGGCCAGCTTGGAGTCTCCGTAGGCCTTGTTGGGCGAGAACTTCCGGTCATTGCCGAGGTCGTCGAGGTCGATCTTCCCGAACAGCCGGGCGCCGATGCTCGAGGTGTTGAGGATCGACGCCTGGCTCGCGACCAACGTCTCCATCAGGAGATTGGTCAGGAGGAACGGGGCCAGGTGGTTCACCTGCAGGGTCTTCTCGAACCCGTCTGCCGTGCGGGCGCGGTCTCCGAAGATGCCACCAGCGTTGTTGGCCAGGACGTCGATGCGGGGATATGCGGCGAGGAGCTGGGTCGCCAGCGCGCGGACGTCGCTCAGCCTCGTGAAGTCGGCGAGGAAGTGGTCAGCTCCCAGCTCCTGGGCGAGGGCTCTCGTCTTCGACGGGGACCGGCCGACGAGCGCTACCACGTGCCCGTCGGCGACGAGCTGGCGTGCGGCGGCAGCACCGATCCCGTCGCTGGCTCCGGTGATGACGATGGTCTTGCCCGGCACGTCTCGTCCCCTTCTGCGCGGACTGGCACCCTCCTGCGCCTGCGCGCGGTCCGTGCCACGGTGGACATCGTTCATGCGACGCTGTCGCGCAGGTCGCGGTACGAACCGACGAGGATCTCCTCGATCAGCGATCGGTCGGAAGGAGCCCAGCCGAAGGCCGAGCGTGCCTTCGAGCTGCTGAGCCTGCTCGTGGTGGTGAGCACTCGGGCGGCGGGGCCGAATGCCTGTTCCGCGGCAGCGAGGGGGACCGACACCGCCGGCGTCGCGGTGAGCTGCCCGACAGCTTCAGCGAGGCCCCGGAAGGAGAACCGGACCTCGCCTGCGGCGTTGAAGACCCCTGCGACCGGGTGGCAGAGCGCTCGGGTGTAGAGCCTGGCGAGGTCGTCGACGTGGAGGGGCAGCCAGGTGTTGTCGCCCTCGTCGACGTAGATCGACCTCCCGTTGGTCGTGGCGTGGTCGATGAGGCCGGTGATCATGCTGCTCCCGCCTCTGCCGAAGAGGAGCCCGGCACGGACGACGATGCTCGTGATGCCTGCGGCACCGAGCACGACCCGCTCGGCGGCGACCTTCACCGGTTGTGCGCTCACCTGGGGGAGCGTGGCGTCCTCGGACGCGTCGTGGTCGGGGTCGAACCCGTACACGAGCCCGGTGCTCGTGTAGATCACGGGCTTGCCCGTCCGGGCCGTCCCGGCACCCGCCACTAGGGCGGTGACGGCGGCGAGCTCGGTCTGCGCCGCCTCGTCCGTCATCGAGTAGTCGACCGCTGCGTGGATCACGGCGTCCGCGTCGGCTGCGGCGTCGGCGAGGAGCCGGGTGTCGGCGAGGGAGCCGCGGATCGGCACGGCCCCGGCGCGGGTGAGGCGCCGCGCGCTCTGGTGCGAGCGGGCCAGCGCGCTGACCTCGTGACCCCCAGCGACCAGGTGCTGGACGACGACGCTTCCCAGGTAGCCGGTTCCTCCGGTGATGAAGACCTTCACTTCTGCTCCCTCCTGCCCGCGCGACTCGCGGACAGGTCGCCAGGGTAGACATTCACATCATGTCAAGGTCAATGCCTGTGCAGGGGCCCGCGTCGAGCGGCGCGGAACCGTCCCGACGGGAAGCGCGTAAACTCTGGCGCCATGTCAAGGTCTGGTGCGCGATGAAGATCGGTGAGGTGAGCCGACGGAGTGGCGTGAGCCCCCGGTCCCTGCGCTACTACGAACAGCACGGGCTGATCTCCGCCCGTCGGGAGCCGAACGGCTACCGGGAGTACGACGCGTCGGCCGTGGACCGCGCGCGAACGATCCACATGCTCTTCGACATGGATTTCTCCCGCGACGTCGTGGAGTCCGTGCTCGCGTGCTCCGGGCACGCCGCCGAGGAAGCGCACGAGGCTCTGGCCACGCAGCTGGAGCAGGTGCGCGACGAGCTGGCGGAGCGCATCGAGCGGCTCACCGACATGCACCAGCAGATCAGCGACTTCCTGAGCCGCCAGCCTCGCTGAGCCGGAACATGGAGAAGCCCCCTGCACCGATGCGGTCGGTGCAGGGGGACGAGGTGTGGAGCCTACGGGACTCGAACCCGTAACCCCCTGCTTGCAAAGCAGGTGCGCTACCAATTGCGCCAAGGCCCCTGGCGGGGAACCGTGCACGGAGATCCTACGGGACCCGCGCGGCGGTCGTGCTCTGCGCGGCCTGCGAGAGGCGCTGGCGAGAGCGGGATCAGGAGAGAGAGTCGGTGACCTCGGACCAGAGGTCGCGCTCGGCGTTGCCCTCGGACACCCGACGCCAGACCACGTAGCCCGCGCCGAGAGCGATCAGGAGCAGGAACAGCTTCTTCACGAAGACCTCCTCGTCTCCTCGCCGCCCTGCCGACACGACCTGCGGCGAGTAGGTGCCCGATCGAGCACCGGTGGTGAGTGGGGCTAGGAGGACTTGAACCTCCGACCTCTTCCTTATCAGGGAAGCGCTCTAACCGTCTGAGCTATAGCCCCGGGCCCGCGCCGTCGAGCGCGTGCAGCACGAGACCTTACCGTAGCCGCAGGCCCGCCACCAAAACGGTGACGGGCCTGCGAGGTGTGACGTGCGTCGTCCCTGAGGACGTCAGTCGTCGGTGAGGGTCACGTGGACCCCGCCCACCAGGGCGGCGGTGATGTTGTACAGGATGGCCATGATCGTGGCGATCGCCGTCAGGAGCACCATGTTGATGACGGCCACCAGCGTGGACAGCGACACCATCCGGTCGAACTCGACGAACTGCGTCACGTTCACCGTCTCGTTGCCCACGGCGTCGTTGACGAAGTCCTGCACCGTGGCGAACACGCCCAGGCCGTCGATGACGTACCAGAACACCGCCGTGGCGACGACGGTCATGATCCCGATCGCCACCGCGAGCAGGAACGCCAGCTTCATCACGGACCACGGGTCGATGCGCGAGACCGTCAGGCGCACGCGCCGCGGCCCGCCCAGCGCCGTCCGCGGGGCCTGCTGCGCGGCGGGAGCGGCCTGGCCCGCACCGGGACCGCCGTACCCGGGTGCAGGGGTTCCCGTCGCCGGGTCACCCGTCAGCCCCACACCGCCGGCGGTGTAGTGCATCTGCGGTCGCGCCTGCGCCGCGGGCTGCCCCGCACCCGCGCCGTCCGCGGGGCGGGCGGAGGCCGCGGGCTTCGTCGACTTGCCCGCGGGCGCGGCCGACGCCTCGGCCGGCTCGGCCTCCGACGTCGCCTGGACGCGCTTGGCGGCGTCGCGCGCCGCGGCGAGAGCGCTGCGGGCGGCCTTCATGGCCCCCGCGGCGACACCGTCGCCGTCCCCCGCCGGGGCCGTCGCCCCCTGGGCACCCTTCGAGCCGTTCGAGCTCTGCGCGCCCTTCGGGCGCTCCCCGGCCCCGCCACCCGACGGCGGCGGGGGCACGGGCGGGACGGACGGGACCTTCGTGCCCGACTTGGTCGCGGGCTTCTCGGACCCGGCCGCGGACTGCGTGGTGGTGCGACCGCCCTTGCTGGGCGCGCTCTTCTCGCTCGTCATCGTTCCCTCGCGTCCGCTGGTCAGTTCTCGGTCTCGCCGGCAGGAGCGTCGGCGCCGTCAACCTCGGGATCGGCAGCGTCCGGCTCGAAGGAGTCGTCGGCGTCGGCCGATCCGTCAACGCTAGCCGACTCCTCCTCGACACGTCGTTCCACGTTCCGGGCCACGGCGATGATCCTGTCGCCCTTGTCCGGCTTCGCGAACGTCACGCCCTGCGTCGTCCGACCGGTGGCACGGACCTCACCCACGGCCGACCGGACGATCTTCCCGCGCTCCATGATCACGAGCACCTCGTCGTCCTCGTCCACCACCAGAGCTCCCACAAGATCCCCACGGTCCTGCGGCAGGTTCGCCACGCGGATGCCGAGACCACCCCGGCCCTGCTGCCGGTAGTTGTCCACCGTGAGCGCCGTGCGCTTGGCGGTTCCGCCCTCGGTGACCGTGAACAGGTAGGCGTCCTCGAGCACGACGGCGGCCGCGAGCACCTCGTCGCCGTCGCGGAACTTCATGCCCGTCACGCCCGACGTGGCCCGGCCCGTGGGACGCAGGCTCTCGTCGTCGGCCTGGAACCGGATCGACTGCCCCTTGCGCGAGACCAGGATGATGTCGTTGTCCGAGTCCACCAGCATGGCGCCGATCAGCTCGTCCGGGTTGCCGTCCTCGTCCTCGCGCAGGTTGATCGCGATGAGACCGGCGGAACGCGGCGAGTTGTACTCCTGCAGACGCGTCTTCTTGACCAGGCCGCGACGGGTGGCCAGCACCAGGTACTCCGCCTGGTCGTAGTCGCGCAGGTCCAGCACCTGGGCGATGCGCTCACCCGGCTGGAACGCCAGCATGTTCGCCACGTGCTGGCCCTTGGAGTCGCGCGACCCCTCCGGCAGCTCGTAGCCCTTGGCCCGGTAGACCCGGCCCAGGTTGGTGAAGAACAGCAACCAGTGGTGGGTCGTCGTCGTGAAGAAGTGCTCGACGATGTCGTCCTCGCGCAGCTGCGTGCCGCGCACCCCCTTGCCACCACGCCGCTGCTGGCGGTAGGCGTCCGTCCGGGTGCGCTTGGCGTAGCCGCCGCGCGTGATCGTGACGACGACCTCCTCCTCGGGGATGAGGTCCTCGATCGACATGTCGCCGTCGTACGGCAGGACGTGCGTGCGGCGCTCGTCCCCATACTTCTCGACGATGCCCTCGAGCTCCTCGCCCACGATGGAGCGCTGGCGCTGCGGCTTGGCCAGGATGTCCTTGAGGTCGGTGATCTCCGCCTCGATCTGGTCGTGCTCGTCGATGATCTTCTGCCGCTCCAGGGCGGCCAGGCGCCGCAGCTGCAGCGCGAGGATCGCGTCGGCCTGCACCTGGTCGACGTCGAGCAGCTCCATCAGGCCCGTGCGCGCCTGCTCGACGTCGGGGGAGCGACGGATCAGGGCGATGACCTCGTCCAGCGCGTCCAGCGCCTTGAGGTAGCCGCGCAGGATGTGGACGCGACGCTCCGCGTCCTGCAGCAGGTACTCGGTGCGGCGACGCACGACCTCGATCTGGTGCGTGGTCCAGTGACGCACGAACGCGTCGAGCGACAGCGTGCGCGGCACGCCGTCCACCAGGGCGAGCATGTTCGCGCCGAACGTGTCCTGGAGCTGCGTGTGCTTGTACAGGTTGTTCAGCACGACCTTCGCGACGGCGTCGCGCTTGAGCACGATCACCAGGCGCTGGCCGGTGCGGCCCGAGGTCTCGTCCCGGATGTCGGCGATGCCCTGGATGCGGCCCTCGTTGACCAGGTCGGCGATCTTCGCCGCCAGGTTGTCCGGGTTGACCTGGTACGGCAGCTCGGTGACCACCAGGCAGATCCGGTTCTGGATCTCCTCGACGTTGACCACCGCGCGCATCGTGATCGAGCCGCGGCCCGTCCGGTACGCCTCCTCGATGCCCTTGGTGCCCAGGATCTGCGCACCCGTCGGGAAGTCCGGACCCTTGATGCGCTGCATCAGGGCCGCGAGCAGCTCCTCGCGGGAGGCGTCCGGGTTCGCCAGGTGCCACTTGACGCCCTCGGCCACCTCGCGCAGGTTGTGCGGCGGGATGTTCGTGGCCATGCCGACGGCGATGCCGGCCGAGCCGTTGACCAGCAGGTTCGGGAACCGGGACGGCAGCACGACGGGCTCCTGCTCACGCCCGTCGTAGTTGTCCTGGAAGTCGACCGTGTCCTTCTCGATGTCCCGCACCATCTCCATCGAGATGGGGGCCATGCGGCACTCGGTGTACCGCGGGGCCGCTGCGGGGTCGTTGCCGGGGGAGCCGAAGTTCCCCTGGCCCGCCACCAGCGGGTAGCGCAGCGACCAGTCCTGCACCAGGCGCACGAGCGTGTCGTAGATCGCGCTGTCACCGTGCGGGTGGTACTTGCCCATCACGTCGCCGACGACGCGCGAGCACTTGGAGTACGAGCGGTCGGGGCGGTACCCGCCGTCGTACATCGCGTACAGCACGCGGCGGTGCACCGGCTTGAGGCCGTCGCGCACGTCCGGGAGCGCGCGGCCCACGATCACGCTCATCGCGTAGTCGAGGTAGCTGCGCTGCATCTCCAGGTTGAGGTCGACCTGCTCGATGCGCCCGTGGTGGACGGCCAGCTCCGTGGCGCCGTCCACCTCGAGGTTGTCGTCGGCGCCGGTCCCCGGCGTCTCTTCCGTCATCGATCTTTTCCTTCCCACGCCGCCACGGGCGCGTCCCTACCGCTGAGCCTGACCGAGCCGCGCGACGGCGGTGCACCCGCGGGTGCACCGCCGTCGGCCGCTAGATGTCGAGGAAGCGGACGTCCTTGGCGTTGCGCTGGATGAAGCTGCGGCGGGACTCGACGTCCTCGCCCATGAGCATCGAGAAGATCTCGTCGGCCGCTGCGGCGTCGTCCATGGTGACCTGACGCAGCGTGCGGTGGTCCGGGTCCATGGTGGTGTCCCACAGCTCGGAGTAGTCCATCTCGCCCAGACCCTTGTAGCGCTGGATCCCGTTGTCCTTGGGGATCCGCTTGCCGGCCGCCAGGCCCTCACGCAGGAACGCGTCGCGCTCCTTGTCCGAGTACACGTACTCGTGCGGCGCGTTCGACCACTTGAGGCGGTACAGCGGCGGCATCGCCAGATACACGTGGCCGTGCTCGATCAGCGGTCGCATGTAGCGGAACAGCAGCGTGAGGAGCAGCGTCGCGATGTGCTGGCCGTCCACGTCGGCGTCTGCCATCAGGATGATCTTGTGGTAGCGGAGCTTCGAGATGTCGAAGTCCTCGCCGATGCCCGTGCCGAACGCCGTGATGAGCGCCTGGACCTCGGCGTTGGAGAGCGCCTTGTCCAGGCGCGCCCGCTCGACGTTCAGGATCTTGCCGCGGATCGGCAGGATCGCCTGGTTGTGCGGGTTGCGCCCGCGCACCGCCGAACCGCCCGCCGAGTCACCCTCGACGATGTAGATCTCGCACTCTTCCGCCCGGTTGGACTGGCAGTCCTTGAGCTTGCCGGGCATGCCGCCGCTCGACAGCAGGCCCTTGCGGCGGGTCGCCTCGCGCGCCTTGCGGGCAGCGATGCGGGCGTGCGAGGCGGAGATCGCCTTGCGGATGATGTCCCGGGCCTCGTTGGGGTGGGAGTCGAACCAGTCGGTGAGCTGCTCGCGCACCACCTTCTGCACGAACGTCTTGGCCTCGGTGTTGCCGAGCTTCGTCTTCGTCTGGCCCTCGAACTGCGGCTCGCCGAGCTTGACGGAGATGACGGCGGTCAGGCCCTCGCGGATGTCGTCACCCGTGAGGTTGTCCTCCTTCTCCTTGAGGATCGCCTTCTCGCGCGCGTAGGAGTTGACCAGGCTGGTCAGCGCCGCACGGAAGCCTTCCTCGTGCGTGCCGCCCTCCGTGGTGGAGATCGTGTTGGCGTAGGTGTGGACGGACTCGCTGTACGCGCTCGTCCACTGCATCGCCACCTCGACGCTGATCTTGCGCTCGGTGTCCTCGGCCTCGAAGTCGACCACCTCGGGGTGGACCAGCTCGACCTTCTTGCCCGCGTTGAGGTGCTTGACGTAGTCCGTCAGGCCGCCGTCGTACCGGTAGGTGACCGTGCGCGCGCCCGGCTTGGCCGCGGCGACGCCGTCCGACGCCGTCCCGTCCGCCGTGGTCACGCCGTCGGCGTCGACGGCACGACCCTCGGCGCCCACCACCTCGTCCTCGGTGTCGGCCTTGCCCGAACGCTCGTCGGTGAGCGTGATGGCCAGGCCCTTGTTGAGGAACGCCATCTGCTGGAACCGGGCGCGCAGCGTCTCGAAGTCGTACTCGGTGGTCTCGAAGATCTCCGGGTCGGCCCAGAACGTCTGGGTGGTGCCGGTCTCCTCTGTGGCCTCGAGCTGCTCCAGCCCGGTGACCGGCTTGCCGCCGTCGGCGAACTCCTGGCGCCAGCGGTGGCCGTCGCGCGCCACCTCGCTGACCACGCGCGTCGACAGCGCGTTGACCACGGAGATGCCCACGCCGTGCAGACCGCCGGAGACGGCGTAGCCGCCACCGCCGAACTTGCCGCCCGCGTGCAGGATCGTCATGACGACCTCGAGGGTCGGCTTGCCCTCCGTCGGGTGCATCGCCACGGGGATGCCACGGCCGTTGTCCGTCACCCGCACGCCGCCGTCCTCCAGCAGCGTCACCTCGATGGTGTCGGCGTACCCGGCGAGAGCCTCGTCCACCGAGTTGTCCACAACCTCGTACACGAGGTGGTGGAGACCGCGCTCACCGGTCGAGCCGATGTACATGCCCGGGCGCTTGCGGACGGCCTCCAGACCTTCCAGGACGGTGATGTTCCCGGCGTCGTATCCGCCGTCGTTCGAATTCGCCACAGGCCGGTTCGCTCCTCGTCGTCCACACGCACCGAACGGGTCCCAGGCCCTGTGCCCAGGCCGCGGCGAGAGTCCGGCGACGTGAGCCGGCGGACCGCGGGTCGGTGCTGCCACCCCGTGCGACGACCTGCTCCCGCCGGGCACGGATCGGGTCTGGGAAGGCCTCGGGATCGCTGCGCCGACAGGGCCTGCCGAGGCCCGTGGATGACCTGCCCAGTCTACCTTCTCGGGCCCCACAACCTGGGATTGAAAGGGGGTCGGATGACGAGGAGACACCGGTTGTCCACAAGGTTCTCCACATGTATGGACAGTCGTCCACAGCAGTGTGGACGGCGCTTGCCCACGAGTCAGCCCCAGGTGTCCCGCGGACCCCGTCCGCCACGCACCGATCGCGGCCCGCGCCCGAACCCCGGACCCTGCGGACCGAGCACCTTGACCTCCTCCACGACGCCCTCGCCGACCTCCTCGGCCAGGCGGCGCAGCAGCGTCGGCACCAGCAGACGCACCTGGGTCGCCCACGCCGTCGAGCTCGCGCGCACCACCAGCACCTTGTCCTCGAACGTCTCCGGGACGCAGTGGTCGGCGACCTGCTCGCCCACCACCTCCCGCCATCGGCCGATCACCCCGCCGACGGACACGTCCTCGTTCCAGCCCTTGTCCCGCAGCAGCCGGCCGATCACGTCCGACACCAGCTGAGGGTCCCGTGCCCCCGGGCCGGAGCCCGAGCCCGTCCGCGGCTCCGCCAACGGCGACCGACGCGCCGGAGAACCTGGCCGCAGCCCCTTCGCACGAGCCGCCGCCCGAGCGCGGTTGAGCGCAGCACGGGCGACGTCGGCCGGCGCCATCGGGGGCACCTCGTCCGCCGCCTGACCTGCCGCCTGACCCGCGGTGGGCGTGCCGGGCGCAGGGGCGACCGCGCCGGTGGACGCGTTCGCGCGGGGCGCGGCGTCCGGGTCCGCGGACTGCGCGGGTGCGGGGTCCCCGGGGGCGAGGTCCGACGTCGGGCGCGCACCACCGACGGGACCTGCCTGCGAGCCCGGCCGCACCGAGGCGTCCTCAGACCGCACGCGCGACCTCACCCGTCGTCACGTCGAACCGCGCCGCCATCAGCCCGGCGGGCACGTCGTCCGGCACCGCCGCCGTCACCAGCACCTGTCGCGCCGGCGCCACGAGCTCCGCCAGCCGCTCGCGCCGCCGCACGTCCAGCTCCGCGAACACGTCGTCCAGCACCAGCACCGGGTCCGCGTCCGTCCCCAGGTCCGGGTCCCAGAACGTCTCCGGCGTCCCCTCCCCGGTGCCCACGCCACCGCCGCCCAGCAGCCGGAACGACGCCAGCCGCAGAGCCAGCGCGAACGACCACGACTCGCCGTGGCTCGCGTACCCCTTCGCCGGCAGGCCACCGAGCGTCAGCACCAGGTCGTCGCGGTGCGGCCCCACCAGGCTCACCCCACGTTCGACCTCCTGGGGCCGGGCGGCCGCCATCGCCACCACCAGGGCCTGCTCCAGCACGGCCGCCGACGGCGGAGCGACGGCGACGTCGTCGGGCAGGAGGCCGCCTGCTGCGTCCGACGCCGCGCCGTCGGCCGAGAACGCCTCGAGGCTCGAGCGGTAGCCCAGCTCCGCGGCACCGTCGGCGTCGCTCACCTGCTCGTACGCCGCCGCGACGTGCGGTCGCAGCGCCTGCACGAGCTGCAGCCGCATCGCCAGCACCTCGGCTCCCAGCTGCGCAGCCTTGGCGTCCCACACCTCGAGCGTGGACAGGTCAGGGGTACGGCCCGAGGCCCGCAGCCCTCGCAACGACTTGAGCAGCGCCGACCGCTGCTTGACCACCCGCTCGTAGTCCCCGAGCAGTCCTGCCGCACGCGGCAGGAGCTGGACCACGAGCTGGTCGAGGAGGCGCCGGCGGCCGTCCGGGTCACCCTTGACCAGGGCCAGGTCCTCCGGGGCGAACAGCACCGTCCGCAGGATGCCCAGCACGTCCCGTGGCCGGCCAGGCTGCCCCCGGTTGACCCGCGCACGGTTCGCGCGCCCCGGGGTGATCTCCAGCTCCACGGTCGAGGCGCGGTCACCCCGGACGATCCGCGTGCGCACGATCGCGCGCTCCGCACCGGCACGGACCAGCGGGCCGTCGGACGCCACCCGGTGCGACCCCAGCGTCGCCACGTAGCCGATCGCCTCCACCAGGTTCGTCTTCCCCTGGCCGTTGCGACCGACGAACGCGTTGGGGCCCGGCTCCAGCTCCACGTCCACGGACGCGTAGGAGCGGAAGTCCAGGAGCGACAGGTGGGAGACGTACATGGGCCCTCTCGCGCTCGCCTCCGCCGGTGTCGGCACCGTGCCCGTCGGTCAGCTCACCCGGTGGTGAGGCGACCGGCGGGCACGGCGGACCGGACGGGTCAGTCGACTTCCTTGACGGCGTGGCCACCGAACTGCTGGCGCAGCGCAGCCACGGCCTTCATCGCGGGGGAGGCGTCCTGGCGCGAGGCGAACCGCGCGAACAGCGAGGCCGAGATGACCGGCAGCGGCACGGCCAGGTCGATCGCCTCGTCCACCGTCCAGCGGCCCTCGCCCGAGTCCTCGACCCAGTCGTCCAGGCGCTTGAGCTGCGGGTCCGACTCGAGGGCGCGCACCATGAGGTCCAGCAGCCAGGAGCGCACCACCGTGCCGCGCTGCCACGCCTTGAAGGTGCCGTGCACGTCGGTGATCAGGTCCTTCGCGGCCAGGAGCTCATAACCCTCGGCGTAGGCCTGCATGAGGCCGTACTCGATGCCGTTGTGGACCATCTTGGCGAAGTGACCGGCGCCGACAGGACCGGCGTGGACGAAGCCCTCCTCGCGAGGACCCTCCGGGCGCAGCGCGTCGAAGACGGGCATGACCTCCGCGACGTCGTCCTCCGAGCCGCCCACCATCAGGCCGTAGCCGTTGTCCAGGCCCCACACGCCGCCGGAGACGCCGGCGTCGATGTAGCCGATGCCCTTCTCGGCGAGGTCCGCGGCGCGCTCCTGGTCCTCCACGTAGTGCGAGTTGCCGCCCTCGATGACGATGTCGCCCTCGCCCAGGATGCCCTTGAGCTCGGCGAGCACGGCGCGCGTCGGGTCACCGGCGGGCACCATGACCCACACGACCCGGCGGCCCGCAGGGAGGGCCGCGACGAGGTCGGTGAGCGTCGCCACGTCGCTGACCTCGGGGCGGGGGTCGTAACCGGTGACCTCGATGCCGCCCTTGCGCAGCCGGGCCCGCATGTTGTTGCCCATCTTGCCGAGACCGACGAGACCGATGTGGCTGACCATGCTGACTCCTTGCGTGCGACGTGCTGTGGTGACGGCCGGGCGACGACCCGACCGGTTCCCGCCCCGGTCGGGGGCGGTGCGGGCTCGTGGTGCCCGCGGGAGACGCCGGGCTCAGCCGGCGAAGCGGATGGGGACCAACAGGTAGCGGTACTCCGAGGAGTCCTCGCCGTCCAGCGACTCCTGGCCGGTGAACTCGACGGGCTTGTTCGGGTGCGTGAACGACAGGCGCGTGAAGTCCGTCCCCAGGGCCGTGAGCCCGTCGAGCAGGAACTGCGGGTTGAACGCCACGGTGATGTCCTCGCCCACGAGCACGGCCTCGAGCGCCTCGGACGCCTGCGCGTCGTCGCCCTGGCCGGCGTCGAGCACCACCTGGCCGTCGGTGAAGGCGAGCCGGATGGGCGTGTTGCGCTCCGCGACCAGCGCGACGCGGCGGGCTGCGTCGATCAGCGCCTGCGTCGGCACGACGGCGTGGATCGGCGTCGCGTCGGGGAACAGGCGACGCACGGCGGGGTAGTCCCCGTCGACGAGCTGGGACGTCGTGTGGCGACCCCCCGCCTCGAAGCCGATGAGGTCCAGGCCGTTGCCCGTGGACAGGCCGATGTTGACCAGGCCGCCGCCGCTGCCGAGCGACTTGGCGACGTCCGTGAGGGTGCGGGCCTTGACCAGCGCGACCGCGGAGAAGTCCGGCGTCGTGGGCGTCCAGGTCAGCTCGCGCAGCGCGAGGCGGTAGCGGTCGGTCGACAGGAGCGTGATGCGCTCCCCCTCGATCTCCATGCGGACACCGGTCAGCAGCGGGAGCGTCTCGTCGCGGCTGGCAGCCACGGACACCTGCGCGACGGCGTGGGTCAGGGCGTCGCCCGAGACGGTGCCCGACAGCTCGGGCATCTGCGGCAGCGTCGGGTAGTCCTCGACGGGCATCGTCAGCAGCGTGAACCGCGAGGCACCGCAGGTCACCACGACCTTGGTGCCCTCCAGCGTGACGTCCACAGGCTTGTGGGGGAGCGCACGGGCGATCTCCGCGAGGAGGCGGCCCGAGACGAGGACCGTGCCGGGCTCGGCGACCTCTGCCGGGATCTCCGAGCGTGCGGAGACCTCGTAGTCGAAGCTCGAGAGGCCGATGACTCCTGACGGGTCCGCCTCGATCCGGACGCCGGCGAGGACGGGAGCTGGCGGGCGCGTGGGGAGGGTGCGTGCGGTCCAGGTCACGGCATCGGCCAGGACGTCACGCTCAACCCGGAACTTCATCCCACTCCCTCAGGTCTCAAGGCACGTCGGACGACGGCGGACAGACCGAACCCTACGCGAGTCGAGCGTGAGGCGGCACGTCGACTCGGCTGTCCACATCTCGGCTCACATCTGAGCGTGGTCAGGGCGGACGGAGCGAGCGGGAGAGCGTCTGGGCTCGGGGTGCGCACCGCAGCGGCCGGTCGGCCTGATGAAGGTGTGTGAATTCCCTTCTTCGAGATCAGTCGTCATCTTCTTCGGTGCTGTGGAACATGGGGAAATCGGGTGTTCGTGCAGGTCAGAGCCCAATTCCGCATGTGGATGCGCTGGGGGTGAGGTTGTGGGTGAGCTGGGGACCTCTGTGGACGGGGCTCGTCGTGCCCACAGCCGTCCACCGTCTGTACACCTGCAGTCCACAGAGATGGGCAGGTGTGTCCACACCTGTCCACAGGGTTGTCCACATGTGTGTACGGCGACCGCGTCGCGGGGCTCTGAGATTTCCACATCTGCTGTCCACACCTGTGGGGACAGCGTCGAGGGATCGGCGCACTGACGTGGTTCGGCAGGCTCCTCGTTGTGTACAAGGGTGTGGATCGGCACTTGTGCACAGATGTCCGCACCGCGCCGGGCGTCCCCACAGGGCGCTCCAGGGAGGGCAAAGCCCCCGTCGGAAGGTCTCCGGCGGGGGCTTCACGGGTCGCACGATCAGCCGCGGTGCTGCTGCCGGATACGGCTCGTCAGCTCCGTGACCTGGTTGTAGGTCGACCGGCGCTCGGCCATCTGACCGGCGATCTTCTTGTTGGCGTGCATCACCGTGGTGTGGTCACGACCACCGAACTGCTGCCCGATCTTCGGCAACGACAGGTCCGTCAGCTCGCGGCACAGGTACATCGCGATCTGCCGCGCGGTCACCAGCACCCTCGAGCGAGAGGTGCCGCACAGGTCCTCGATCGTGAGGCCGAAGTACGCCGCCGTCTGGGCGATCACCATGGCCGGTGTCACCTCGGTCGTGTCGTCGTCCGTGATGAGGTCGCGCAGCACGATCTCCGCCAGCGGCAGGTCTACCTGCTGCCGGTTGAGGTTCGCGAACGCCGTCACGCGGATCAGGGCGCCCTCGAGCTCACGGATGTTCGTCGAGATGCGTGACCCGATGTAGCTGAGCACCTCGTTCGGGGCGTCGAGCCGCTCGCTGGCCGCCTTCTTGCGGAGGATCGCGATGCGCGTCTCCAGGTCCGGCGGCTGGACGTCGGTGATCAGTCCCCACTCGAAGCGCGACCGTAGCCGGTCCTCGAACCCGTTGAGCTGCTTGGGCGGGACGTCGGAGGTGATCACCACCTGCTTGTTCGCGTTGTGGAGCGCGTTGAAGGTGTGGAAGAACTCCTCCATCGTCTGTTCCTTGCCCTGGAGGAACTGGATGTCGTCGATGAGGAGCACGTCGACGTCGCGGTAGCGGCGCTGGAACGCGCCCGCCTTGCCCTCGCCGATGCTGTTGATGAAGTCGTTGGTGAACTCCTCGGAGTTCACGTAGCGCACACGCACGTGCGGGTACAGGTTGTGGGCGTAGTGCCCGATGGCGTGCAGCAGGTGCGTCTTGCCCAGGCCCGAGTCGCCGTAGATGAACAGCGGGTTGTAGGCCTTGGCGGGCGCCTCGGCCACGGCGACCGCGGCGGCGTGCGCGAACCGGTTGGACGAACCGATGACGAAGGTCTCGAAGATGTACTTCGGGTTGAGCCGGGTGGGCTCGGCCGACGGGCGGGGCTGGCGAGGGAGGACGGGCGCGGGGATCTCCGCGACGACGTCGTCCTCGTCCTCCTCCGGCTCGATGTAGTCCTGCGACGGGCCGGTGAGGCTCTCCGCGCTGAGCTCCGGGTCCACGGTGATACCGAACCGGACGTCCCTGCCGAGCACCGAGGACATCGCCGAGATGAGCTGCTCGCGCACGCTCGTCTCCAGGTACGTGCGGGTCTGCTCGTGGGGGACGGCGATGAAGGCGTTGCCGTCCACCACCGCCATCGGCTTGGCGAGACGGATGAAGGCGAGCTGGCGGGCCGTCATGTCGGGCCGTTGCTCCAGCACCTCGAGGGTCTGGGCCCAGACCTTGTTGATGTCCTCGTCCGCCACCGCCGGCGCTCCTTCGTCTCGCTGTGTGCTCGTCTGGTCGTCCTGCGCCGTGGTCCGGTGGCCGGCCCGGGGCTCGGGTGCGCACGGCAGGTGAGACTGGGAGTGTGTCACGCCGGGCAGCTACCCGACATCTTCGTCCACAAAGTTCTCCACAACCTGTGGAATCTGCCGATCAGGAGAGTGACGTGCATCCTCTTCTGCGGCGGGGGCCCCGCGGACACGCCGCGGCGGCTGCGACGTGGCGCGTCCGGTGCGTGCCATCGTAGGCAGACTCGACCGGGTTTGACCTCACGGCCTCCCATCGCGTAACGTCATACAGCCGTTCCAGGTACTTTCGCGCGCCCTCGACCGGGCGCCGGAAACCTCGGAGCGCACGGCCGGTCCTCCGCTCGGGCGCCAAGCTCAGGAAGCCGGTCACCAGGACCTGCACAGTCGACCCGCGTCGGGCGGCGTGCCCCCCGACCCGACGTTTCTTGGAGCACCTCGTGAGCAAGCGGACCTTCCAGCCGAACAACCGCCGTCGTGCGAAGACCCACGGCTTCCGGCTGCGCATGCGCACCCGCGCCGGCCGCGCCATCCTGGCGGCCCGCCGCCGCAAGGGTCGCGTCGAGCTGTCGGCCTGACGCAGCCACCTGACTGACACGTGCTGCCAGCGGCGCACCGTCTGCGTCGTCCCGTCGAGTTCGAACGGACGGTGCGCCGCGGCGCGCGTGCAGGACGATCGACCGTGGTGGTCCACCTTCTCGTCGACGACGAGGGGGATGCGCCACCGCAGGTCGGTCTTGTCGTATCCAAGGCCGTGGGGAATGCCGTGCAGCGGAACCTGGTGAAGCGTCGCCTGCGGGCGCTGGTGCGCTCGCACGTGCTCGACGCCGCAGGATCCCTGCCGCCCCGCACCCGCGTCGTCGTGCGTGCGCTGCCGCCCGCGGCGTCCGCCACCTACGCGGAGCTCGGCCGCGACGTCTCCGGTGCGCTCGGCAAGGCCGCGCGCCGCGCGGCTGGCGACAGCACCTCCCCGCGCACCGCGAGCCCGGTATGAGGCTCGAGACCATCCGCGAGATCCCCGCCAGCGTGCTGGTGGGGATCATCCGCGTCTACCAGGTCGTGGTCTCCCCGATGACGGGCCCCACCTGCAAGTACTACCCCTCCTGCTCCCACTACGCCGTGCAGGCGCTGCGCACCCACGGTGCGCTGCGAGGGACGGGCCTGGCGCTCTGGCGCATCCTCCGCTGCAACCCCTGGAGCCTCGGCGGCGTGGACGACGTCCCGCCAGCCAGGCCGCGCACCCGCGGCGCCGACGACGGCGCGTCGCGGGCGACCGCGGCCGCTCAGGGCGCCGGCGACGACGTGCGCGACCACGCGCACCAGCACTGACCTCCCGGCCCGCGCCACCGGGTCCCCTGCAGACTTCCCTACCGAGGAGCCAAACCTGATGGACGGCGGGATCTTCGCACTTCTGTATCCGATCGAGTGGGCCGTGGCATGGGTCATGACCGGCTCGCACGCCCTCTTCACCACGCTCGGCCTGCCCGACGGCCCGGGGATCGCCTGGGTGCTGTCGATCGTCGCCCTGGTGATCGTCATCCGTATCGTCCTGATCCCGCTGTTCTTCAAGCAGATCAAGGCGTCCCGAGGCATGCAGCTCATGCAGCCCGAGATGCAGGCGATCCAGAAGAAGTACAAGGGCAAGACCGACCCGGCGTCCCGCGAGGCGATGACCCGCGAGACGATGGAGCTCTACCGCAAGCACGGGACGAACCCGTTCGCCTCCTGCCTGCCGATCCTGCTGCAGTCGCCGATCTTCTTCGCGCTGTTCCGGGTGCTCAACAACCTCGAGCGGATCTCGACGGGCGCGCACGCGCCCATCGGCCCCATCGACCAGCACGTCGCCGCCGACATCGAGTCCTCGACCCTGTTCGGCGCCCAGCTCTCCGACGTCTTCCGCACCACGGACTCGACCGTGTCCCGCCTCGTGGTGATCGGCCTGATCATCGCGATGTCCGCGACCACGTTCTTCACGCAGCGTCAGCTCACGATGAAGAACATGCCGAAGGCCGCGCTCGAAGGCCCGATGGCCAGCACGCAGAAGATGATGCTGTACATGCTGCCGCTGATCTTCGCGATCTCGGGCGTGAACTTCCCGGTGGGTGTGCTCATCTACTGGACGGTCACCAACATCTGGTCGATGGGGCAGCAGTTCTACACGATCAAGCGCATGCCGGCCCCCGGCTCCGAGGCCGAGCGCGTCCTCAACGAGAAGCGTGCCCGCAAGGCTGCTGCCAAGGGGATCGTCGCCGAGGAGACGCCGGACGAGCAGCCGGAGCAGCCGCGCGGCCAGCGCGTGCAGCCGCAGCGCAAGAACCGCAAGAAGAAGGGCTGAGCCATGACTGTGCACGAGGGTGACGTCAACCCGACCACGCAGCTCGAGGAAGAGGGCGAGGTCGCGGCCGACTACCTCGAGGAGCTCCTCGACATCGCCGACCTCGACGGCGACATCGACATCGACGTACGGCACGGCCGGGCGGCCGTCGAGATCGTTGCCGAGGAGGAGGCGTCCCTCGACCACCTCGTCGGTGATGACGGCGAGGTGCTGGAGGCGCTCCAGGACCTGACCAGGCTCGCTGTCCAGGCCCGCACCGGTGAGCGCAGCCGGCTCATGCTCGACATCGCCGGGTTCCGTGCCCAGCGGCGCGTGGAGCTGACCGAGATCGCCGAGGCAGCCGTGGCGAAGGTCAAGGAGTCGGGTACCGAGGTGGAGCTCGAACCGCTCAACGCGTTCGAGCGCAAGGTGGTGCACGACGTCGTCGCTGCCGCAGGTCTTGCGAGCGACTCGCGCGGTGTCGAGCCTGAGCGGTACGTCGTGGTGCAGCCGGTGGCCGGCTGAGGTCGCAGCTCAGGACAGCGCAGTCTGACGGTGGCGGGTGTCGGCAGGGCCGGCACCCGCCACCTGCATGACCGGGGTGCTGCAGCACCACCAGTCGGCCGGTGACATGCTGTGCCCCAGGACGACGATGTGTGGAAGCGCCCCGAGGGGCGAGCAGTGCGGCGAGAGGCTCGCCGTCTCACGGAGAACGAAGGACTGACAGGTGGCAGACCAGCGCAGCGCGATCTCGAGCGACGCCCAGGATCCCGCAGGCGGCGGTGCCGACGAGATCGTCGACGACACCGCTGACCGTGCGCTCGGCGAGAGCGAGCAGGTCCGAGCCTTCCTGGGCGACGCGTACGAGCGGGTCGCAGGGTTCGGGGACCTCCTCCGTGAGCAGGGCGAGCTGCGCGGTCTCATCGGCCCCCGTGAGGTCGGCCGGTTGTGGGAGCGCCACCTCCTCAACTCCGCGGCCGTGGTGCCCTACCTGCCGGCCAGGGGGACGCTGGTCGACGTGGGTTCCGGCGCCGGACTGCCCGGCATCGTGGTCGCGATGATGCGGCCCGAGCTCGACGTCCTCCTGATCGAGCCGATGGAGCGGCGCACCACCTGGCTGTCCGAGGTGGTGGAGCGCTTCGGACTCGGCAACGTCCAGGTGAAGCGTGGGCGGGCCGAGGAGTACCACGGTGCCTTCGAGGCCGACGTTCTCACTGCCCGTGCGGTCGCAAACCTCGCAAAGCTCGCTCGCCTGAGCATGCCGCTGCTGCGTCACGGTGGCGAGATGGTGATCCTCAAGGGCCGAAACGTGGCTCAGGAGATCGACCCCGCGCGCAAGGTGCTGCGGGCCTACAAGGCGTCTGAGCCGGAGATCCTCTCTGGCACGACCGTGGCAGGCGTCGAACCGACGACGATCCTGCGGGTCCGGCGCGGCTGACGGGTGTTCTGAGGGCGCGGTCCGAGCGTCGCTGGTCTGTCGCGGGCTGGTTGTGATGCTCGTGCGGGCGCCCGGGATCGACAGTTCCCCCCACCCGACGTTTCACGTGAAACAGGGCGTCCTCAAGGTGGCGGGCGCCCCACACTGAGGCAGGGTCCGGCAGCACGGCAGCACGGCGGCACGGCGGCGTGCCGGGGTGCGCTGCGTTCGGGGGGCCTCGGGGTACCGGCCGCAGCCGCCCGTAGTGCGGGCGCGCCGGTGTTTCACGTGAAACGGCCTTCCGTCCGCGCCCTCCGGCTGCCCTGGAGTGTTGTCGCGTGACATCACGATGCTGTGTGGCGTCGCGGGCTCGGCGCGGCGAGGCCGTAGGCTGTGGCTGGTCGTGTGCGGCGCCGTCTACCGGTCCCATCCGCAGCATCGGGCGCGTGCGCGACGCCAGGGAGACGTCGTCGACGAGAGGGACGTGAGCATGGCAACGGACGAGCGCAGGTGGCCGTGGAACCGCGTGGCCGCGCCGGCCGCCGATGACGCGCAGTCCGTGCCGGAGCCCGGCCCCACCAGCGGGTTCGCCGGAGCCGAGGGCACGTCTGTCCCACCTCAGGCTCGTCCCTCCGGCCCCTCCCCGGAGCCAGCACGAGTGACGTGGGTTGCGGAGGACGCGCAGCGCGCCGCGCTCATGGACAGCATCCCCGAGGTCGACGAGGACACGCCCCTCGCCGCCCAGCTTGCCTTCGATGCTCGGCGGCGCATCGAGCTGCAGGGTCGCCGATTCCCCAAGCCGGCCTCGACCCGCATCCTGACGGTGGCGAACCAGAAGGGTGGCGTCGGCAAGACGACGACCACCGTGAACCTCGCCGCAGGGCTGGCGCTCGCCGGGCTCAACGTGCTCGTCATCGACAACGACCCGCAGGGCAACGCATCGACAGCGCTCGGTCTGGAGCATCGTGCGGGCACGCAGTCGATCTATGAGGTGCTCGTCGAGGACGCGCCGCTCTCCAGCGCGATCCAGGCGTGCCCCGACATCCCCAGGCTGTGGGGCGTTCCCGCGACCATCGATCTGTCGGGGGCCGAGATCGAGCTCGTCTCCCTCGTTTCACGTGAAACACGCCTTCGGCGCGCGGTGGACGCGTACCTGCAGGAGCGGGTGGAGAAGGGGGAGGAGCCGATCGACTACGTGCTGGTCGACTGCCCGCCCAGTCTCGGTCTCCTCACCGTGAACGCCTTCGTGGTCGGCCGCGAGGTTCTCATCCCGATCCAGTGCGAGTACTACGCGCTCGAAGGCCTGACGCAGCTCCTCAAGACCATCGACCTGATCCGGGCACACCTGAACCCAGGCTTGTCGGTGTCCACGATCCTCCTGACGATGTACGACGGCCGTACCAACCTCGCGCAGCAGGTCGCCCAGGAGGTGCGATCTCACTTCCCGGAGCAGACCCTGCGGACCACCGTCCCGCGCTCCGTGCGCATCTCCGAAGCTCCGAGCCACGGCCAGTCGGTGATGACGTACGACCCGACCTCCACCGGTGCGCTCGCCTATCTTGAGGCTGCACGGGAGCTGGCCGAGCGCGCTTTCCAACGCGCTGACCTGCGGTGATGCGCGTAGTCTCGAACAGAGACGTCCGGGGGGCGGCGGTGCCGCGACCCGCTGAGACCCGCGTCGGAGGGCCCGACGAGCCTGCCGACAGACCACGACGATCACGAACACGAGTGTTGGAGCGAGGCGAGGAGGCGCGATGAGTGCTCAGAAGAGGCGCGGCCTCGGGCGGGGGCTGGGTGCACTGATCCCCTCCGGTCCGGAGGGGGAACGGCCTGTCGACGTGTTCTTCCCCGCAGGGGAGAAGGCGCCTGCGGGCGAGGAGCCGGCAGAGGAGAAGGAGGCGACGGAGCCGTCCGGTGCGGCTGCCTCGGGCAGCGCGCGGTCGACGTCATGGGACGCGGCGATGTCCAGCGGCCGGCTGGCCATCCGGTCGAGCGCTGCGCGAGGTGCGGACCGCACGGCTGCCAACGAGGCGTCGACGGACAGCCTCGAGCTCCCGCAGGTCGACGCGAGCGAGAGCCCGTCAGCGATCGACGGTCTCACCAGCGGCCCGAGCGACCTGGCCACCGTCACACCGATCGGTGGGGTACGGGTGCCGCACGATGCGCTCGCGAGCAAGGGTGCGGCGAACGCGGTGGTCGACGCAGCGTTCGCGGGCATCGGCGATGGCACGCCCGCGGGGGAGGCCGGGGCCTCGACCGGGAGCTCGGGCGGTTCCGACACGGACCTGGTGCCCGTCCCCGGCGCCAGCTTTGCGGAGATCCCCGTCTCGTCCATCCGGCCGAACACCTGGCAGCCACGCACCGTCTTCGACGAGGCGGACCTGGACGAGCTCGTGGAGTCGATCAAGGAGATCGGCGTCCTGCAGCCGATCGTCGTCCGGCCGGATCGCTCTGAGACAGGACGTTTCGAGCTGATCATGGGCGAGCGACGCTGGCGTGCGTCGCAGCTCGCCGAGATGGAGACCATTCCCGCGATCATCCGGGAGACCGACGACGCGGACATGCTCCGCGACGCGCTTCTGGAGAACCTGCATCGGGCTCAGCTCAACCCCCTCGAGGAGGCTGCCGCCTATCGTCAGCTCCTCGACGACTTCGGCTGCACGCACGAAGAGCTTGCGGCACGGATCGCCCGGAGCCGTCCGCAGATCTCGAACACGCTGCGGCTCCTGAAGTTGCCGCCCCTGGTCCAGCGCCGAGTGGCGGCAGGCATTCTCTCCGCAGGACATGCGCGCGCGCTCCTCGGCCTCACGGACGGCGCCGAGATCGAGCGGCTCGCGCAGCGCATCGTCTCCGAAGGACTTTCGGTGCGCGCCACCGAGGAGATCGTCACGATGATGACGGCGGGTGGCGAGGAGAGCAAGCGTCGTGCACCCCGGGCGGGGCAGAGGAGTGCCGCTGCGGACGAGCTCGCGGGGCGGCTCTCCGACCGGTTCGAGACGCGTGTGAAGATCCAGGTGGGTAAGTCGAAGGGGCGGCTCACGGTCGAGTTCGCCTCCGTCGAGGACCTCAACCGGATCCTCGCTGTCATGGCTCCGGACGACCCAGGGCTGCTCAAGTCCTGATCCGTGCCTCCCACGGGCCCCTGTTTCACGTGAAACAGGGGCCCGTGGTCGTTGGCGGCATGACACTCCGGTGGGGCGGCGCCGTGGTCACCGACCTGCGCGGAGTCCTGCGGTTGCCCTCTCACGAGGGCTCGGTCATACCTCCCGCTGGAGCACGACCGGGAGCGAGGCGACGCGCGGCGACGAACTGTGGCGGCCGGTGACGCACCGGATTGGTTCAGGGCGCCTGCCAGGGGGCGTCCGCGGGCGTCGGAGCTGATGTGACGGCTTCACGTGACAGGCGGACGACACGGATCAAGGGCCAGGGCATGTCGTGCTCACGTGCGAGGCGCAGCACCGGAGGGGGAGCGCGCGTCGGGATACCGGATGCGCAGGGGGCGCGGTGCTGTGAGGTAGCACTGACGGCGGCCGGGCACTGCGCCGTCCGTCAGGAGGTTCGCCTGGCCGTAGGGAGCAGGGGCCATGGGCATGGGACGGGAGGCGGGCCTCAGATGACGGCATCGAGGCATCGCGGATGGTCCGGTGCTTCCTGGGTACTCCTTGGCGGCTCGGCGCCGGCCCGTAGAGGGCACTGCGTGCGCTGAGGACGGATGGACGGGCGCGGCGAACGGCGTCAGGTCCGGGCGGGGGCAGTGCAGGTAGCCGAGCGCGGCACCCCACGACTCTGGTGCTGGACGACCCGGTGGGAGCCGCACCACGACGCTGCGGTACCGGTGTCCCGTGTAGTTGCACGTGGTCGCCTGTGCAATCAGTCGCGGTACGAAGGAACCGCGTCGTTTCACGTGAAACGCAACTGGCTTCACCGAGGGATGGATACGGAGCGAGCCTCGGGAATCAGGCAGGGAGACAGGTCTGACTGCACGAGGCGGTTGCCGCAGGGCGGGTGGCCGCACGATCGGACATCCTCTCAGCCAGCGGGGGATCCGAGGAGAGAGCCGGAGGAGCACTCGTCCGGCCCGGGCGACGCCCTCGCGGGGGCCGGGCTCGCGCACCCGAAGCGCCAGGGCCGAGTGGTTGACCTGCCGCCGGGGCAGAACCGGTCGGCCGAGCGGAACAGGCCCCGCAGCGGTGTTTCACGTGAAACGAGACCGCCCGACAAGACGGGTGTCGTGTCAGGTCTCGCAGGCGACGGCACGGCCTGCTCGGGCAGCGGCGTGAAGGCGCCACCTCGATGCGGGACGTGGCGGGGCAGCCGTCCGTCGACGGAGGGGCGCCTCCACTGGCACTGCACGACCCACCAGGAGAGGCCGTCGGTGTGATCGCGCTGCCAGAGTCGGACTCGGGAGACAGGGCTGGATATGGGTGCGTGGATGGGGGCATCGGAACTGCCGCGGTTCGGGTGTAGCCAGCCTGAGGGACGTACAGCACCTCCAGACGAGCGGTCGATGCCGGATGCGGCCCGAGCTGCCGACCGAACATGAGCGCCGGGCTCGGCACTGAACCCGGCCCAGGTACTGGTCCGGGCGGGGTTGTTTCACGTGCAACAACCAGCCATAGCGAGCCCCGTCGGCTCAGCCCCCACCAAGAGCACCGTGCCTGACAAGGAGTGGTGGGCTCGCAGTGAGGCGTCGCCTCCGACCGTTCGTCTGGCGGGTGACCTACCTGGAACCCTTCACCTCGGCCCTGCACCGCTCGGATCCCTCCTGGGGACGGCCATTCGCCGGTTCTCGGGAGACAGATGGTCGGGCCACCAAGGGCACCGACAGGTGGGCCAGAGACCAGCCAGAGACCAGCCAGAGCGAGCGATGACAGCGCCGCAGTGCCGCACCGGGCCCCGACCGTTTCACGTGAAACGACCACACCCAGAGCTCCGTCAGGGCCTGCCCGCCATCAACGGCGATCCGGGGCGGGTAGGGCCGTGAGTACCGCACCGACCCACCATGCCGGCACGGGGAGGCCGCGGTCGTTTCACGTGAAACGACCCTCAAGGTCGACCCGAACGCAGTGCCCCGGACGCCTAGCGACGCACGGAGGTCAGCGCCTGCTCCGCGATGGAGCGATACAGCGCCGGGACGTCGTGCCCAGCAGCGACGACGGCCTGGGGGAACAGCGAGGTCTCGGTCATGCCGGGAGCGACGTTCACCTCCAGCACGGTGGGTGCGCCGTCGGGTCGAACGATCATGTCCGTGCGGGACAGGTGCCGCAGGTCGAGCGCTCGGTGAGCGGCGACGGCGTCGGTCGCCACCTGCCTGGCGACGTGGTCGTCGAGGCGGGCAGGGGCGAAGTACTCGACTCGACCGGCGTTGTAGCGGGCGTCGTAGTCGTAGGTGCCGTCGACGACGATCTCGACAGGGGGGAGGGCTGTGGGGCCGGTGGGGCTGTCGATGACGGAGACGGCGACCTCGATGCCGTCGACAGCCTGCTCGATGAGCGCGCTGCCGCCGTACGCGAAGCAGTCGACCATCGCTCGGGCGAGGTCTTCCCGGCGCTGCACGCGGGTGACCCCGAGCGCGGACCCGCCCCGGGTGGGCTTGACCACGACGGGAAGGCCGAAGCGCTCGACCACCGCGTCGAGGACGGCGGCGGCTCCAAGGTCGCGGAAGAGCTCCTGGGGGAGCGTGAGCCATTCGGGCGTCGTGAGGCCGGCCTGCTGGAGTCGCTCCTTGGCGATGGGCTTGTCCCAGGCGGCACGGCTCGCGCGAGGGCCGGTACCCACATAGGGGACGCCGGCGAGCTCGAGCACGTCGCGCAGCGACCCGTCCTCACCCCCGGCGCCGTGGAGGAGCGGCCAGACCACGTCGGGACGGGTGGTGCGCAGGAAGCCGAGGAGATCGGCGTCGACGTCGTGCAACCGCACGTCGACGCCGGCGGCGCGCAGGGCTTCGGCGACGCGACGCCCGGAGCGGAGCGACACGTCACGCTCGTGGGAGAGGCCGCCGGCGAGCACGGCCACGGAGAGGTCGGTGCCGTGAGCGGGTGCGGTGCTGGAGGTGCCCGTGAGGCCGGGGGCGACGACGTCGGGCGCCGCAGGCGTGGTGGCGGGGGTGGGAGGAGTCATGGGTGCGTCACCTGTCGCGAGGGCTGGCGGTCTCAGGCCAGGTTGGGGGAGGGGTGCTCGGCGTCGCGGGGGTCGTCGTCGGGCTCGGCGTGCGTGCCGAAGAGCCGCACGAGATCGGCCTCGCTGTTGACGACGGAGGCGAGGCGGCGCACGCCTTCGCGGATGCGTTCCGGCGTGGGGTAGCAGAAGGAGAGGCGCATGTGGTCGGCGCCTTGACCGTCGTAGAAGAACGCGGTCCCGGGCACGTAGGCGACGCGTTCGGTCACGGCACGCGGCAGCATGGAACGGGCGTCGAGGCCGTCGGGCAGCCGGACCCAGACGTAGAAGCCGCCGTCCGGCACGTTCCAGCTGGCGGAGGGCAGGTGCTCGGACAGCGCCCCGACCATGGCGTCGCGACGCTCGCGGTACATCTCCCGGTACGCCTTGATCTGGCCACGCCAGTCGCAGGTGGCCAGGTAGGTGGTGATGGCCATCTGCGAGGCGTTCGACGGCGAGAGGATTGACGACTCGCTGGCGAGCACGAGCTTCTCCCGCACGGCGTGGGGAGCGATGACCCAGCCGACGCGGTACCCGGGGGCGAACGTCTTGGAGAACGAGCCGAGGTAGACGACGCCCTCGTCGTCGAAGGCGCGCAGGGCGGGGAGCGGCTCGCGGTCGAACCCGAGCAGGCCGTACGGGTTGTCCTCGATGATGAGCACGCCGTGCCGCTTGCAGATCTCCAGGACCCGCTGGCGGCGCTCGAGGCTGAGCGTCACACCGGCGGGGTTGTGGTAGTTGGGGATGGTGTAGAGGAACTTGACGCGCTGCCCGGCTGAGCGCGCCTGGACGATGGCCCTCTCGAGGGCCTCGGGCACCAGGCCGTCGGCGTCGAGGGGGACGTGCTGCACCTGTGCCTCGTAGGAGCGGAACACACCGAGCGCGCCCACGTACGAGGGCGCCTCGGCGAGGACGACGTCACCAGGGTCGACGAAGATCCGTGTCACGAGGTCGAGACCCTGCTGGGATCCGGTGGTGACGACGACGTCGTCGGGGTGGGCGTCGGTGATGCCCTCGAGGGCGACGATCTCGAGGATGCGCTCGCGCAGCTCCTCGTCGCCCTGGCCGGAGCCGTACTGGAGGGCGGTGGTGCCCTTGGTGGCGATGAGACGCTGCACGGCCTCGCCGATCACGTCCAGGGGGAGGCCCTCGATGAACGGCATGCCGCCGGCGAGCGAGACGACCTCGGGCCGGTTGGCGACGGCGAAGAGCGCGCGGATCTCTGAGGCGCGCATGCCGTGGGCGCGGGCGGCGTACGAGCCGAACCAGGGGTCGAGACGCGTGCCCGCGCCGCCCGCGGCTGTTGCCGAGGCCGCAGGGCCGCCGGGCGGGGCGGGCGCGGCGGCCGCGCTGGGCGCCGGAGTCGTGGCGGGCTGCGTGGGCGTCGTGTCGTGCGTCATCGAGGCCTCCGGCTCTCGGACGATCCCGGTGTCGACTCCGGGGCGGGCGGGGACGAGCAGCCAGCCTTGCGCGGGCTGGTAGTCGATGACCTGGCCGGCCTCGCGCAGCGTGCGCTCGACGTGCTCGAGGTTGCGGCGTTCCTCGCCGGTGAGGGTGCGGCCCTGGGCGCGCCGGTGGTAGGCGAGGATGGCGCGCCGGTATCCGCTGGAGCGGTGCTCCGGGCGCACGTCCCAGGGGACGACGCGCCGGGTGGAGTGCTGGGGCGGGACGTCGGTGTGGCGCTGGCGGAAGGTGGAGATGGCCTGGGGCGAGACCTCGATGCCTTCGTGCTCTCGCAGGTGCTCCACGATGGCGCGCGGACCCATGCCTTCGCGGAGGAGGCGGGTGACGAGCTCGGCGGGCAGCTTGCGCGGCATGCGAGGCACGCTACACCACACAGATCAGTCACAAGAAGAACGTGACACGCCCCAGCGCCGTACGTGATTGTGCTGTGAACCATGTGCGTGGGTCCATGCCGGGCCATCGCCGCAGGTCAGCGCGTCGGAGAGCGCAAGAGGCCGGCAACCCTCCGCGGGCTGCCGGCCTCCGGCGACACGGCGTGCGCGACGGCACGCCGTCCCAGCTGTCAGGACAGGACGGGCTCGATCTCCTCGAGCAGCGCCTTCTTCGGGCGGGCGCCCACGATGGACTTCACGAGCTCGCCGCCCTTGTAGATGTTGAGCGTCGGGATCGACACGATGCCGTACGCCATGGTCGTCGCCTGGTTGGCGTCCGTGTCGAGCTTGGCCACCTTGAGACGCCCGGCGTACTCGTCGGCGATCTCCTCGAGGATCGGGGCCACCATGCGGCACGGGCCGCACCAGGTGGCCCAGAAGTCGACCACGACGGGGATGTCGGAGTCGAGCACCTCGGCCTTGAACGTGTCGTCCGTGACGGCGACCGTGCTGCGCGTGGTCTCGTCGGTCATGCGGTTGCTCCTTCGCGGGGACGACGTCGGGACGGGCCCGTCGTCAGGAACGGGACGGGTGGCGATCAGCCGACCTGCTCGAGAGCGGCCGGCAGCCCGTCGGGGTTGGGCACCTGCGGCGTGCCGGCGAGGTCTGCCTCGCCCTCGTCGTCGGCCAGCGCCGTCAGGTAGTGCTGGGCGTCGAGCGCGGCCGAGCAGCCCGAGCCGGCGGCGGTGATCGCCTGCCGGTAGGTGTGGTCGACGACGTCACCGCAGGCGAACACGCCGGGCAGGTTGGTACGGGTCGAACGACCCTCGACCACGATGTAGCCCTCGTCGTCGAGCTCCACCTGACCCTTGACGAGCGCGGTGCGCGGCTCGTGGCCGATCGCCACGAACAGCCCGGTCACGGGCAGCTCGCGGGTCTCGCCCGTCACGGTGTCGCGCAGCGTGATCGCCGAGACCTGGTTCTCGCCCGTGATGCCGGCGACCTCGCTGTTCCAGGCCATCTCGATCTTCGGGTTCGACAGGGCGCGCTCAGCCATGATCTTCGACGCACGCAGCGAGTCGCGGCGGTGCACCAGGGTCACCTTGGAGGCGAACCGCGTGAGGAACGTGGCCTCCTCCATGGCGGAGTCCCCGCCACCGACGACGGCGATGTGCTGGTCGCGGAAGAAGAACCCGTCGCAGGTGGCGCACCAGGAGACACCGCGGCCCGACAGCCGCTTCTCGTCCTCCAGGCCCAGCTCGCGGTAGGCGGAGCCGGTGGCGAGGATGACGGCGCGGGCGCGGTACGTCTCGCCGCCGCCCGTGACGATCGTCTTGACGTCGCCCGCGAGCTCGACCTGCTCGGCGTCGTCCCACACGACCTGGGCACCGAACTTCTCGGCCTGCTCCCGCATCTTGTCCATGAGGTCGGGCCCCATGACGGCGTCGGGGAACCCGGGGAAGTTCTCCACCTCGGTCGTGTTCATCAGGGAGCCGCCCGCGGTGACCGAGCCGGCGAGCACGACGGGCGCGAGGCCGGCGCGTGCGGCGTAGACCGCTGCGGTGTAGCCCGCGGGGCCCGAGCCGATGATGACGACGTCGTGCACGGTGGTCACTGCGGTGTCAGCGGCCTGGTCAGTCACGTTCTCTCCTTCTCGCACGGCTCACCGGCTCGTCGTCAGGCCGACGACGGCTGCGGTGCACCGCCTGCGTAACACGTACGGTGGCGTCGATGTTCCGCCCTGGAGCCGTGCGGTGGCGCCAGGGCGGTGGGGGTGTCACTGGGGCAGGATCTCGTTCAGCTCGAGCCGGAACCTGCCCTGGGTGCTGGGCAGCTCGCTGATCCACAGGACGAACTGGTCGCCCACGACCGGCTCGTCGAAGGTGAGCTCGGTGGTGGGGCTGAACGCACCCGAGGCGAGGACGGGGCCCTCGGTGGGGTTGTCCGGCGTGGTCTGGCGGACCTCGACGTGGCCACCCTCGCTGTTGGTCGTGAGGGTGATCGCGGTGACGGGGGCCGGCTCGCGCAGCGTGATGGCGTAGCCGACGCCCGGCTTGAGCCGGCCGAACTCCGCGCTGTTGTAGGTGAAGGTGTACCAGAACGTGGACGGGTCGCCGTCGACGGCCAGCGCCTCGAACTCCGGCTTCTCGGGCTGCCCGGTGGGGCTGACCTGCTGGCCGCTCGCGATGACGGGTCGCGCCTCGGGCGTGGGCTGCTCTTCCGGCGTGGGGGCGCTGTCGCCGCCCGACGCGGCCCCGCCATCACCCTCGGCGGGCGCGCTGGCCGTGGGGCTGGCGTCGACGATCGCCGGCTCGAGCGGTGAGAACGCCTTCGACACGGCCCACCCGGCGCCCAGGACGACGCCCAGCACCACGATGGTCAGCACGATGGGCGTGGGGTTGACCCCGCGCCGCGGGGACGGCTCGGACGCGAACCCCTGCGGGGCGGCGCCGGGCGGAGCGGGAGGTGGCACCGCGGGGCCCTGGGGCACCTGCCCCTGCGGGTAGCCCTGGGGCTGCCCCTGCTGCCCGAAGCCGTACGCGTACTGCGCGGTCGCCTGCGGGTCCTGCGGGACGGGGTTCTGCGCGGCAGGCGCTCCCTGCCACCCGTTGTCCCAGCCCGCCTGTGGTGCCGGTGCGGGGTAGGCCTGGGTCGGTGCGCCGTAACCGTACGGCGTGGCGGGCGGGGGCGGTGGCGGGACCGCCGCGGTCTGGGCGGCGGCGCTGCCCGCGCCGGCGCCCACGGCGCCCGCACCGACGGCGCCGACGCTGCCAGCCCGCGCGATGCGACCGGTGGTGCGCCGCACGGGTGCGCCGGGAGCCGCCTGCGCAGCCGCGCCGCGCACCGACTGGCGCACGGGCGCGCCGCCGACGGCCGTGCGCTGTGCCGTCTCCGCGGTCGCTGCCGTGAGCGAGACCTCGTCCCACGGCTTGAGCGCGTCGGCCACGGCCGCCGGCGAAGCGGGTGCGTCGTCGTCACCGCCGAGGGTGCGGCGCACCAGCTGGTCGAGCACCGGGTCGACGTGCGGCACGAGCATCGCGAGCGGCACGACGTCGCCGTGCTCGTCCTGCTGCGCCGGTAGCGGCAGCACGGTGTGCGGGGCGATCCACGGCTCGTCGAGGCTGTCGCCCGCCCAGCGCGCGGTGAGGGCGTAGTAGGCGAGCGCGGCGAGGTCGCGCGCGTCGGAGGCCGCGCCGTCCTCCCCGGTGGCGTCGACGCCCGCGAGACCGGCGTCCAGCCCCAGCCCGGTGACGACGACGCGGCGGCCGTCCACGCGCACGGCGTCCGGACGCAGGGCCAGGTGGTGCACGCCGCGGCCAGCGGCGGCGTCGAGCGCCGTGGCAGCCTCCCCGACGACGGCGCGGACCTGCTGGGCGTCGACCAGCCCGTTCGAGACGATCTCCGTCAGCGTGGAGCCGGTGTACGGCTCCGTGATGACGTACGGCAGCTCGACACCGCGCAGCGTGGTCCGGCCGACGTCGAGCACCCGCGCCAGGCGCGGGTCCGACACCAGGGCGGCCCGGCGGGCCGCGTCGAGCGCCTGGGAGGCGTGCACGCCGCCCAGGAACGTCACCCGGACCGGCTTGTCCAGGATCTGGTCGCGCGCCTGCCAGACGACGGCGTCGGCGAGGTCGCTCGTGGTGGGGTGCTCGAGGCGGTATCGGTCGACCAGCACGGCCCCCGCCTCCATGACTGCAGGCACGGGGCCCTCGGCAGCGGGCGTCGTGCCGCCGGGCGGTACGGTGCTCACCAGGCCTCCTCGTTCGCGTGTCGGTGGGCGTGAGCCCTGACGGGTCCATTCAACCGGACGTCGGGCGGACCCTCGGTCTCTCGTCGCAGTCCGTTCATCGTAGGGGTGCGGCACCTGGCCGGTCCCGCACCGGGGGCGCGGCACCGGGCGACGGCCACGGCACCTTCACCCGTCGTGCACCTCTCGTCGCGCTCCGCCGGTCCGTGCGCACCGCCACGGCAGGGCGCTACCGCCGCCGCACCCGGCGCAGCACCGGGCCCAGGGCGTCGTCGAGCTCCCGCACCCGCAGCGCCTTGAGCAGCACCCCGTAGACGGCGACCATGACCACCCCGACCACGGCGGTGACGAGCACCGCGTGCCCCCAGGTCAGGGCGGCGTCTGCACCGAGGAGGCGCATCGTCCCCCACCCCGCCAGGCCGGCCACGGTGGCCGAGATCCCGGCGCGGACGTACAGGCGCAGCACGCGGGCGCCGTCGATCCCGTGGAGCTTGCGCCGCATGCCGCGCACGCGCAGCAGCACCGAGATCCACGTCGACAGCGCGTACGCGCCGCCCGCGGCCACGGCCCAGCGCTCCACCGGCAGCAGCACGGTCGCCGCCCACAGCGCCAGCACCATGCTCACCGTGGCGAAGATCTGGATGACGAAGATGCTGCGCCCGTCCTCGAACGCGAAGTACATGCGCCGCACCATGACCGTCGCGCCCAGCGCCACCAGGCCCAGCGCCATCGCCCGCAGCACCGGCGCACCGGCGTCGACCATCTCGGGGCTCGCCGTCGGCAGCAGCGCCTTGGTGAGCGGTGCGGCCAGCACCAGCATCACCGCCGCGGAGAACACGGAGAAGACGCCCGCGGACCTCAGCCCCAGGGACATGTCGCGGCGCACGCCGTCCAGGTCGCCCTCGGCCACCGCCGCGCTCATGCGGGGGAACAGCGCGGTGATGATCGAGACCACCACGAGGGAGTGCGGCAGCAGGTAGATCGTCATCGCGTTCGTGTAGGCCGCGTTGCCCGCCGCGAACTCGCCGGCCGCGGCGGCCGCCTGGCCCGCCGCACCCGTGACGTTCTTGAGGTACGTGACCCCCACCTGCTCGAGGACCACCGCGCCGAGCGTCCAGCCCACCACCTTGCCGGCCGAGCGCAGCCCGATGCCCCGCAGGCCGAGCCGGAAGCGCCAGCGGAACCCCGACCGGCGCAGCGGGACGATCAGCAGGAGCGCCTGGGCGGCGATGCCCAGCGTCGCCGTCCCCGCCAGCACGGCGGTCTGCGCCGTCGTCCACCCCGCGACGTCGCTGATGCCGCGGTCGGGAGCCGTGCCCCACACCAGGAGGAAGACGCCGAAGCCGACCAGGGAGACGACGTTGTTCGCCACGGGCGCCCATCCGTACGCCCCGAACTGGCCGCGGGCGTTGAGCACCTGGCCCAGCAGCGTGAACAGGCCGTAGAAGAAGACCTGCGGCACGCACCACAGGGCGAAGACGAGGGCGAGGTGGCGGTTCTGGTCCGTCCACTGGTCGCTGAGCGTCATCAGGTGGACGATCCACGGCATCAGCGCCGCCAGCACCACCGTGACCGCCAGGATGCCCAGCCCGGAGAGCGTCAGGAGCTTGTCCAGCCGCTCCTGGGCGTTCTCCGCCTTCATCGCACGGAGGATCTGCGGCACGAGCACCGCCTGGAGCACCCCGGCCGCGATGAGGGCGAAGAGGATGTTGGGCAGCGTGTTGCCGATGTCGAACGCGTCGGCGACCACGCCGCCCGTGCCGATCGCGCCGACCAGCAGCATGGTGCGCACCTGGCCCGAGGCGCGCGACGCCGCGGTGCCGAGCGTCATGAGGATCGAGCCGCGGCGCAGGTTCGCGCTCTTCGCCCCCGGCGCCCCCTGGCCCGTACCGGGCCCGCCGGCAGACCCGGGGCTGGTACGGGCGCCCGTGGTGTCGGGCGCGACGGCGGGGTCGGGGACCCCAGGGGTGCCCGGGGGCCGCGCCGCCCCCGGGACGGCCCCGGTGACGTCCTCGGCGGGGACCCCCGGCGTGGTGCTGTCGCTCATGCCTGCCTCTCGGCGTCGGTGGACCCCACCGCCTGGGCGTCGGCGGGGTTGACGGGTGCGGGGACGTCGGTGGTGGTGCGCCGTGGGGAGCGGCCCCGCCGCACGGTGCGCCAGATGCCCACCAGGAACAGCAGCCCCACGCCCGCGGCGACGACGACGGTGCCCGCCGTCTCCCAGCCCGCCCGCACGCGCACCTCGAGCGACGCGGGCTCCGCGGCCTGGAACCCCGTGGGGGTGAGCACCTGGATCTCGATCTCGACGTCGCCCGAGGCGATGGCGCGCACCGGCACGTTGACGGTGGCCGCGCCGTTCGCGGGCACGGTGGCGGTAGGCCACGCGTCGACCACGAGCCGTGGGTCGTCCGGCCGCAGCACCACCGTCACCGTGGCGTCCGTGGGCAGGTCGTTGCGGACCACCACGGGCAGGTCGCCAGCGGCGCTGATCAGGGAGAGCACCGTGCGGGGCACCACCGTGACGGAGCGGCGCTGGGCCGCCGCGACGTCGAGCGCCACGGTCACCGCGGCGTCGCGGGCCTGCGGCACCGACCGCCACGCCACCGACAGCGGAGCGACGACGGAGGGCAGCGTCTGGGACGTCACCGCCTGCGGGTCGGGGGAGACGGTCGCCAGCTCCGTCAGCTCGGCCCGTGCCGCGTCCAGGCGCCGGACGGCGTCGGGGGACAGCTCGGCGGGCTGCGGTGCCAGGTCGTCGATCCCCGCCCGGACGACGTCCGCCGTGGGCGTCGAGAGCAGCTCGTTCAGGGGCACGACGCTCACCCAGCCGGACGCCGTCAGAGCGCTCAGCTCGTTGCGCAGCGCGGTCAGGTCCGGCGTCCAGCCCCGCGGCAGCGCGACGACGAGGTGCGCCTCCTCGGTGGACTGCGTCGCCACCACGGCGGTCTCGGCCAGCAGCCGCTGCACCGCCTCCGCCGTGGTCAGCGGCTCGTCCGTGGCCGCAGCACGCCGGTCTGTGCCCGCGGCCAGCACCTGCCCGAGCGCCTCGTCGCCCACGAGGGCCGTCACCTCCCCGGTGGCCGTCTCCACCCGCGCGAGACCAGGCGACGTGCGCGCCGTCGACAGGCCGGTCGGCAGGACGACGGTCTCCAGCCCGGCACCGCGCGCACCGTCCAGGGTGGCGAGGTCGGCATCGGCACCCCCGGCCGGCCACGCCAGCGGCGACCCCCACGTCTCGGGGACGCTCCACCCGCCCCGCAACGGCGTGGTGACGGTGGCCGCCAGGGCGTGCGGGGGAAGGTCGGCGTGGGCGAGGGCGGCGAGGTCCGGGTCGTACGGTGGCAGCGGGTGCACGTCGGTGTGCTCCGCCATCGAGCCCACGCGCGCGGCCCACGCCGAGAGCGCCGAGTCCTCCGAGGCCGAGGCGTCCGCGACCACCGCCGGGTCCACCGCGAGGGCCAGCGCCCCCCGCGTCCCGGTCGCCTGCGCGGCCGCCTCGACGGCGTCGAGCACCCGCGAGAGGGAGCCTTCGCCGGCCGTCGCCTCGGCGAGGTCGTCCTCGGCCAGCGTGTCGGCCGGGTCGAGAGCCGGGCCCGTCACGGGTGCGAGCAGGCTCAGCCGGACCTGGTCGTCCGGATCGAGCCTCGCGGCGTCCTCGGCCGGGTCCGGGTCCCACAGCAGGAACGTGTGCAGCGACGCCACGACCGACCCCGACGCGTCACGGAGCGCCACGGACATCTCGCGCGGGCCGCGTGCCGCCGTCCCCAGGGCGAGGCGGTCGACCGGGAGCTCGATGCGCACGTCCGTGCTCGCGCCGGGGGCGACGGACGCCACCGGCGCGCTGGTCATCGGGGTGGCGAGCCGTGAGGTGCTCTCCGTCCACCCCGCGAGCTCGGTGCGCGACTGGATCGCCTTCCACCCCGCACCGAGGTCAAGGCTCGCGTCGTCGAGCGTGCGAGCACCCGGGTTCGTCACGCGGACCGTGACCGCGAGCGTGTCCCCCGGGCGAGCCACCTGCGGGGTCACCTGCTGGAGCTGCAGCGTGGGGGCGCCGTCGTCCGCCACCGCCCGGGCGGGGCCACCGGCCCGGCTCCCTGCCTCGCCCCCTCGGGAGAGCGCCGACGGCGCAGCCGGGGCTGCCGCGGAAGCACCCGTCGTCGGACCCGCCAGAGCCGGCGCCAGACCGGCCCCGACCACCAGGGCGGCTGCGGCCAGGGCACGGACGAGCCGACGTCGGACGGGCGCTCGGGGCGCTCTGGGCGCTCGGGTCACTGCGCCGACCCCGGCAGCGTCAGGCCAGGGGTGCGGGCGAGCAGCTGCCGCGCCACCACGGCGAGCTTCTGCTCGTTGGGGTACGACAGGCGCTCGGCGAGCTCGTCCACCGGCACCCAGAACGCGTCCTCCGCCTCGCCGTCGGGATCGCCCTCGACCGTGAGCGTGCCGCCCGTCATGCGCAGCAGGTAGTGGTGCACCACCTTGTGGACGCGGCGCGTCTCACCGCTGAACCAGTAGTCGATGACGCCGAGGGTGGTGCGGATCTCGCCGACGATGCCGGTCTCCTCGTGCACCTCGCGCACCGCCGCCTGCTGCGGGGTCTCCTCGCCCTCGAGATGCCCCTTGGGCAGGCACCACTCCAGCCGGCCGGCACGGTTGCGCCGCACGATCACCGCGGCCTGCGGGCCTGTCTCGCCGTCAGCGGCAGGCCGCACCACCACGCCGCCCGCCGACGTCTCCTCAACCACCGGCAGGTGCTGCTGCGGAGGGGTCGACGGCGGCAGCGGGCCCAGGCCGCCCGAGCCCGGCGCGGCGCCCGGCGCCGGCCGCAGCGTGGACGGGTCGACCCGCAGCGGGCTGCCTCCGGGAGGAGCCGGGACCCCACGCCCCGGAGGTCCGGGCACGGGGCGTGCGGGGTGCTGCCCACCGTTCGCCTGTGCCGCAGAAGACATGGCGCCAACCCTACCGAGTGCCCGCAGGCGTCCCGACCGGCGCTGCGCGGCCGCTGTGCGCGGCCGCCCTGCGCAGCATCGCCGCCGATCGGGAAGAATGGGGCGCCGTGTCGACCCCTGAGCAGGAACTGCTGCGCCGCGCCCTCGCCGTGCTGACCTCCATGGCCCCCGCGGCGATCGAGCTCGGGGAGGTGTTCAAGGCCGCCGGGCACGAGCTCGCGCTCGTCGGCGGGCCGGTCCGTGACGCGTTCCTGGGCCGCACCAGCAACGACCTCGACTTCGCGACGTCCGCCACGCCCGACGAGACGCAGGAGCTCCTCGCGCGCTGGGGCGACGCCCACTGGGACATCGGCAAGGAGTTCGGCACCATCGGCGCCCGCCGCTTCGCGCGCGGGACCGGGGCCCAGGGCGCCGACGTCGTCGTCGAGGTCACCACCTACCGGTCCGACCAGTACGACCCCGCCTCCCGCAAGCCGGTGGTCGCGTTCGGCGACACCCTCGACGGCGACCTGTCCCGCCGCGACTTCACGGTCAACGCGATGGCCGTGCGGCTGCCCGACCTCACCTTCGTGGACCCGTTCGACGGGCTCACCGACCTCGCGCGCGGCCTGCTGCGCACACCCATCGCCCCCGAGCGCTCGTTCGACGACGACCCGCTGCGCATGATGCGTGCCGCCCGCTTCGCCGCACAGCTCGGGTTCGACGTCGACGCCGGCACGCTGGCCGCCGTCGTCGCCATGGCCGGGCGGATCGACATCGTCTCCGCCGAGCGGGTCCAGGCCGAGCTCACCAAGCTGCTGCTCGCCGACAAGCCCCGCAAGGGGCTCGAGGTGCTCGTGGACACCGGCCTGGCCGACCACGTGCTGCCCGAGCTGCCCGCCCTCCAGCTCGAGATCGACGAGCACCACCGCCACAAGGACGTCTACCAGCACTCCCTGACCGTGCTCGAGCAGGCCATCGCCCAGGAGACCGGCCCCGACGGCCCCGTCCCCGCCCCGGACCTGGTGCTGCGCCTCGCGGCCCTGCTGCACGACGTCGGCAAGCCCGCCACGCGCCGGTTCGAGCCCGGCGGCGGCGTCTCGTTCCACCACCACGAGGTGGTGGGAGCCAAGCTCGCCGCCAAGCGGCTCAAGGCGCTCAAGTACGAGAAGCAGGTCGTCAAGGACGTCTCGCGCCTCGTGGAGCTGCACCTGCGGTTCCACGGGTACGGCGACGGCGCCTGGACCGACTCGGCGGTGCGCCGCTACGTCACCGACGCCGGGCCCCTGCTCGAGCGGCTGCACCGCCTCACCCGCGCCGACTCCACCACCCGCAACCGCCGCAAGGCCCAGCGGCTCTCCGACGCGTACACGGACCTGGAGGAGCGGATCGAGGCGCTGCGTGCCCAGGAGGAGATCGACGCCATCCGGCCCGACCTCGACGGCACCCAGATCATGCAGATCCTCGGTATCCGCCCCGGCCCCGAGGTGGGGCAGGCGTACAAGCACCTGCTCGGCCTGCGGATGGAGCACGGGCCCCTCGGCCCGGAGCGGGCCGAGGAGGAGCTGCGCGCCTGGTGGGCCGCCCGCCGGTAGCCGCCGGCTGCCGCCCGACTGCTGCTGCTGCCACCCGCCGTCGGCGGCTACGGCATGTCACGCAACCACCGCTGGTTGCATGACATGCCGTAGCCACCGACGCCGGAGCCCGACGCCCGTCGCCCGCTGGGCGACGGCGTGGCGTCAGTGCGCCATCGGCGCGCCCGGCGCCGTCGCCGGCTTGCGCAGCGTGACACCCAGCGCCAGCACCACCAGCATCACTGCGCCGCCCACGAGGAACGCGATGCGCGCCCCACCGGTCAGCGCCTCTGCCCCGGACGCCCCGCCACCGAGCAGCGACGCCTCCCGCGCCGTCACGACGGCGATGAACATCGCCGTGCCGGCGGCTCCGGCGAGCTGCTGCACCGTGCCGATGGCGGCCGAGCCGTGCGAGTAGAAGCGCGGCGTGAGGGACCCGAGCGCCGTGGTGAACAGCGGCGTGAACACGAAGGCCAGGCCGAGGCTGAGCACCACGTGCGCGGCCAGCACGAACCACCACGTCGTCTGCGGGGTCACGGTGGCGAACCCGGCGAACGCCACGACCACCAGGAGGGTGCCCGGCACGATGAGCGGGCGCGGCCCCACCCGGTCGTAGAGGTTGCCGACCACGGGGCCGAGGAGGCCCATCGCCAGACCGCCGGGCAGCAGCATCAGGCCGGTGGCCAGCGGCTCCAGGCCGAGGGCGCGCTGCAGGATGAGCGGCAGCACGATGAACGCGCCGAACATGGCGAGCATGCTGGCGGCCATCGCGCCGAGACCGGTGGAGAACCCGCGGGAGAGGAACACGCGCAGGTCCAGCAGGGCGTCGTCCGAGCGGGCGAGCACGAGCTGGCGCCACACGAACAGGGCCAGGAACGCGGCGCCGCCCACGATGGGGAGCGCCGGGTTGACGGGGACGTGACCGCCGGCGGCCTCACCGAGGCTGGACAGGCCGTAGACGAGCCCGCCGAACCCGAGGGCGGCGAGCAGCAGGGAGAGCACGTCGAGCGGCTTGTGCGCCCGCTCGGCGAAGTCGCGGACCATGATGCCGCCCACCACGAGCGCGGCCACGGCGATGGGCAGCACCACGCCGAACACGCCGCGCCAGCCGAGCGGGCCGAGCACCGCGCCGGAGAGCGTGGGGCCGAGGGCCGGGGCGGCGGCGATGACGAGGGAGACGTTGCCCATGACCTTGCCGCGGTGGTGCGGCGGCACGAGGTTCATCACGGTGGTCATGAGCAGCGGCATCATGATCGCGGTGCCGCTGGCCTGGACGGCACGGGCGACCAGGAGCACGGTGAACCCGGGGGCGAGGGCGGCGAGCAGGGTGCCGGCGGTGAACAGCGACATCGCCAGCAGGAACGACACCCGCGTGCCGAACCGCTGCAGCAGGAACCCGGTGGCCGGGATGACCACGGCCATGGTGAGCATGAAGATCGTGGTGAGCCACTGGCCGGTGGAGGCCGTGACGTGCATGTCCTCCATGATCTGCGGCAGCGCCACACCCATGGTGGTCTCGTTGAGGATGACCACGAACGCCGAGGCGATGAGCAGGGCGATCACGGTGAGGTGCTCGCGGGGCAGGCGGTCCGACGGCGCCGCCGTGGGCGCGCTGCCGGGCGTGGCGGTCGGGGGCTGCGGGGGGCCCGCCTGCGGTGCAGGCGTGGGCGGGGCGGACGCGGCGTCCATGGGGGTCCTCCTGGTGGCTTCACGGGTGACCGCGGCGACGCTGCTCACGACCTTGGGTGACTACGTCTGATCAGGCTGCGGTATTCCCTGCGAGGGGGTCGACTCCTTTTCCCGGCGGGACTCATCGGTGCCGGCACCGGGCACGGCGAGCGTCGGGGACACGTCGGCGGGCACCCGCGCCCCACGCGTCCACAGCAGCACGGCGGCGACGACGTAGGCGGCAGCGAGGACGCCGAACAGCTCGCGCGACCACCCCGTGTCCGGCACGGCGAACGCCGCCAGCGCGGCGGCGCCCACGAACGCGGCGTTGTACAGCACGTCGTAGAACGCGAAGGCCCGCCCGCGCACGTCGTCGTGGGTGTCGCGCTGCACCACGGTGTCGACGGCGATCTTGGCGCCCTGGGCGGCAAGACCCAGCAGAGCGGCGCCGGTGAGGACGACGGCGCGCTCCGGCGTCGTCATCAGCAGCACCTGGGAGGCGGCCGCGAGCAGCAGCATGAGAGCGATCCACACCTGCGGGCCGGTGTACCGGGACAGGGTGGGCGTCAGGAGGACGGCGCCGGCGCCGCCCACGCCCGTCATCCCGATGACGAGCCCGAAGGTGGCCAGCCCCGCGGCGGTGTCGCCGGGGGAGGTGAGCAGGTTGCGCGCGATGAGGATCGACGCGATGAACACGATGCCGTACAGGAAGCGGTGCGCCGCCATCGCCATCAGCGCCTGCCCCGGGGTGCGCCGAGCGGCGAGGTAGCGGGCTCCGCCCGCCAGGTTGCGGACGACGGCGGCCAGCTCGCCGCGCAGGTCGCCGCGCGCCGGGTGCTCGGGCCCGAGCTGGTCCGGGGCCAGCCGCAGCGCCAGCAGGGAGGCGGCACCGAAGACGACGGCGGCGCACAGCAGCGCCGAGGCGTCGTGCACCCGGCCCTCCGGCAGGGCGAGACTCAGCACGAACCCGACGCCGCCGCCCACGAACGCCGCGCCCGCGCCGAGCGTCGGGGTGAGGGAGTTGGCCGTCAGCAGCAGCGGCCCGTCGACGACGCGGGGCAGCCCGGCGGACAGGCCCGCCAGCAGGAACCGGTTGACGGAGAGGGCGGCGAGGCCCAGCACGATCACCCAGGCCGACCCGCCGCCCACCGAGAGCATCACGGTACCCATCGCGAGCGTCACCACCAGGCGCACGGCGTTGCCCCACACCAGCACCTGCCGTCGTCGCCACCGGTCCAGCAGCACGCCCGCGAACGGCCCGACGACCGTGAAGGGCGCGAGCATCACGGCGAACGCCCCGGCGATGCCCGCGGCCGAGCCCTGCGACTCCGGGGAGAAGAAGAGGAGCGAGGCGAGCCCCACCTGGAACATGCCGTCGCCCGCCTGGGAGACGAGCCGGACGGCGAAGAGCTTGCGGAAGCCGGACAGGCGCAGGAGGGCCCGCAGCTCGGAGAGGACACCCACGCCGCCCACCCTATGCGTGGGGCGTGCGGTCGGCCGGGACGCCCCGCACCGCCGTCGGCGCCGGACGGTTCCCGGTACGGCACGACCGCGGCCGGCCAGCAGGTGCTGGCCGGCCGCGGTCGGTCGGAGAGCTACGGGCGGGTGCCTCGTTCCTCGGCCCCCACCCTGCGCTGCGCTCCGGTCAGCGCGCACACCCTGTGGTCGCGCCGACCTGCGCTCCGCTACGGGCGGGTGCCTCGTTCCTCGGCCCCCACCCTGCGCTGCGCTCCGGTCAGCGCTCACACCCTGTGGTCGCGCCGACCTGCGCTCCGCTACGGGCGGGTGCCTCGTTCCCCGGCCCCCACCCTGCGCTGCGCTCCGGTCAGCGCTCACACCCTGTGGTCGCGCCGACCTGCGCTCCGCTACGGGCGGGTGCCTCGTTCCCCGGCCCCCACCCTGCGCTGCGCTCCGGTCAGCGCTCACACCCTGTGGTCGCGCCGACCTGCGCTCCGCTACGGGCGGGTGCCTCGTTCCTCGGCCCCCACCCTGCGCTGCGCTCCGGTCAGCGCTCGACCTCGCCGCGGATGAAGGCCTCCAGCTGGGCGCGGCCCTTCTGGTCCTCCATCTGCACGGGCGGGGACTTCATGAAGTACGTCGAGGCCGACAGGATCGGGCCGCCGACGCCGCGGTCCTTGGCGATCTTCGCGGCACGGACGGCGTCGATGATGATGCCGGCCGAGTTGGGGGAGTCCCACACCTCGAGCTTGTACTCCAGGTTCAGCGGCACCTCGCCGAACGCCCGGCCCTCGAGGCGCACGTACGCCCACTTGCGGTCGTCGAGCCAGGCGACGTAGTCCGACGGGCCGATGTGGACGTTGCGGTCCTCCGTCTTGCCGGCCAGCGCCCCGGTGAGGTTGGAGGTCACGGACTGGGTCTTGGAGACCTTCTTCGACTGCAGGCGGTCACGCTGCAGCATGTTCTTGAAGTCCATGTTGCCGCCGACGTTGAGCTGGTACGTGCGGTCGAGCACGACGCCGCGGTCCTCGAAGAGCTTCGCGAGCACGCGGTGCGTGATCGTGGCACCGATCTGCGACTTGATGTCGTCGCCGACGATCGGCACGCCGGCGTCCTCGAACTTCTTGGCCCACTCGGGGTCGGAGGCGATGAAGACGGGCAGGGCGTTGACGAAGGCCACCCCGGCGTCGATGGCAGCCTGCGCGTAGAACTTGGCGGCAGCCTCGGAACCGACGGGCAGGTAGCAGACGAGGACGTCGGCCTGCGCGTCCTTGAGGGCCTGGACGACGTCGACGGGCTCGGCGTCCGACTCCTCGATGGTGGCGGCGTAGTAGTCGCCCAGGCCGTCGAGGGTGTGGCCGCGCTGGACGGTGACGCCGGTGGGCGGCACGTCGGCGATCTTGATGGTGTTGTTCTCGGACGCGTTGATCGCCTCGGCGAGGTCGAAGCCGACCTTCTTCGCGTCGACGTCGAACGCCGCCACGAACTCGAGGTCACGCACGTGGTAGTCGCCGAACTGCACGTGCATCAGGCCCGGGACGGTGCTGGCGGGGTCGGCGTCGCGGTAGAACTGCACGCCCTGGACCAGGGACGATGCGCAGTTGCCGACACCGACGATGGCGACGCGGATGGAGGTCATCCTCGCTCCTTGTACTCGATGGATTCCGGGGTGGCGTCGGGACGCCGCCCCTGGTTCTCGGACTGGGGGCCGCGCCGGGAGGCGCGGTCCCGCTCGGTGGTGATGAGGCCGTCGAGCCAGCGCACCTCGCGCTCGACCTGCTCGAGCCCGTGACGCTGCAGCTCGAGGGTGTACTCGTCGAGCCGCTCGCGGGTGCGAGCAGCGGACTCCCGGACCGCCTCCAGGCGCTCGGTGAGCCGGGATCGCCGGCCCTCGAGGATCCGGAGGCGGGTGTCGGCGTCGGTCTGCGCGAAGAGCGCAAAGCGGACGTCGAAGTTCTCGTCCTCCCAGGCCGCGGGACCTGAGGAGGCGAGCACGGTCTGGAGGTGCTCCTTGCCCTCCGCCGTGAGCTCGTACACGATGCGCCCGCGGCGCCCCGTCAGCGGCGGCTTGGTGCCGCCGTCGTGCGCGACGGCGGCACGCCGCGCGGCGCGTGCGGCGCCCTTCGCCCGGGGGGCGGGGGCCGACGGCGCGGGCTCGGCGGTGTCGATCAGGCCGCGGGCCTGGAGGGACTTGAGCGCCGGGTAGAGGGTGCCGTAGGAGAACGCGCGGAAGGGGCCCAGCAGGAGGGCCAGCCGCTTGCGCAGCTCGTAGCCGTGCAGGGGCGCGGAGGAGAGCAGGCCGAGGATGGCCGTCTCGAGCACGGTGGAACGGCTGCGCACGGGTCCTCCTCGTCTCTCTCCGGGGCGTCCGCTGGTGGCGTGCGGCACTCGATGTGATGCGTTGACGTATCGAGTCGATACATCGCGTGCTGGGTGGCGACGATATGCCCGATTCCCTGTCCGTGCAACGGATCAACGCGCGCCAAGGCTCCCCGCAGATGTGAAGGTTCGGCGGAGCGCGTCGGGTCCGCCAGGGGAGAGGCCGGGCGAAGGGGACGTCTCGCCCGCGCGGTCCCTCCTGCGCCGGGGAGACATCGCCTAGTGTTTCTCGGCGGAGCACACCCCCGAAGGAAGGCAGGACGTTGGCGAGCACGCGGAGCAAGGCGCGCCCGGCGACCCGCCGTCGCCGGTTCTGGAACTACCCGCGCCCCGGCAAGGGTCCCATCCGGCGGTGGCTGCCGTCGTGGCGATTCATCCTGGGGACGATCCTCGGGTTCGTCGCGCTGGGGTCCGGGGCGTTCGTCGCGGCGTACGCGACCACGACCATCCCCAAGAACCTCGACTCGGTGAACGACCAGACCACCACGGTCTACTACGCCGACGGCACCCCCATCGGCGAGTTCTTCGTGCAGAAGCGCGAGCTCGTCCCGTACGAGGAGCTGCCGAAGTACGTGGGCGACGCCGTCGTCGCCTCCGAGGACGCCAAGTTCTGGGACCACAACGGCATCGACATCCGCGGCATGGGCCGTGCCCTGATCAACAACCTCACGGGCGGCTCCCGGCAGGGCGCCTCCACGCTGACGCAGCAGTACGTCGAGCGCTACTACACCGACACCGTCACCTCCTACACCGGCAAGGCGAAGGAGGCGATCCTCGCGGTCAAGATCACGCAGGCCCAGTCGAAGGAAGAGGTGCTGGGCAAGTACCTCAACACCATCTACTGGGGTCGTGGCGCCTACGGCATCGAGGCTGCCTCCCAGGCGTACTTCGGGCACAGCGCCAAGGAGCTCACCTACTCCGAGGCCGCCCTGCTCTCCGGCATCATCCCCTCGCCCAGCCGCTGGGACCCGGCGCTGAACGAGGACCAGGCCAAGGCCCGCTGGCAGCGCAGCATCAACCGCATGGCCGCCGACGGCTACATCACGGCCGAGGAGAAGGCCGCCGCCGAGTTCCCGGCGTACCTGCCTCGCCAGGAGGCCACCAACTCCAAGGGCGGCCAGGCCGGCTTCCTCCTCAACGAGGTGCGCCGCGAGCTGCTCCGCACGGGCCAGTTCGACGAGCAGACGCTCGACACCAAGGGCCTGAAGATCTACACGACGATCGACCCTCGCCTGCAGAGCGCAGCGGAAGCCGTGGCGGAGTCCGCCTACAACGCCGACCCGCCGGCGCTGGAGCGGATGCAGATCGGTCTGGTGTCGATGGACCCGCGGACCGGCGAGCTGCGCGCGCTGTACGGCGGCCGGGACTACGTGACGAACTCCTTCAACTTCGCCACGGACGGCCGTGCCCAGGCAGGCTCGACGTTCAAGCCGTTCACCCTCATCGGCGCGCTTGAGGAGGGGCACCAGCTCAGCGAGCGGTACGACGGCCAGAGCGAGGCAAGGATCCAGGGTTGGGGCGAGAACAACATCGGCCCACGCAACTTCGGTGGTGACAACTTCGGGAACATCGACCTGGTCGAGGCCACCGCCAAGTCGGTCAACACCGTCTACGCTCGGCTTAACCTCGAGATCGGTCCGGAGAAGACTGCCGAGGTGGCGCACCGGCTGGGTCTGCCCAAGATCGAGGAGGGCAAGCCGGGCTTCGTCGGGAACAACGCCGCGAACGTGCTCGGCGACTCGAGCGTGCGGCCCATCGACATGGCCACCGCCTACTCCACGATCGCCGGTGGTGGCTACCGCGTACAGCCCCACCTGGTGCGCGAGGTCAAGAACTCCGACGACTCGGTGCGCTACACCGGTCCGACCGAGCGCGTGCAGGAGTTCGACCCCGACGTCATCGCCGCGGCGACGTACGCGATGACCAAGGTGGTCGAGGACGGCTCCGGCTCGACGGCGCAGGAGTTGCGGGGCCCGAACCGGGAGAAGCGTCCGGTCGCCGGCAAGACAGGTACGTCCAACAGCAACAGGTCCGCGTGGTTCGCGGGCTTCGTGCCCCAGCTCGTCACTGTGGTGGGCCTACACCAGGACACGGAGGACGGGGCCGGTGAGGAGAAGATCACCCCGTTCGGACGCTGGCACGGCCTCAGCGGGATGACGGGATCGACGTTCCCGGTTCGGGCCTGGACGGACTACATGGAGGTCGCGCTCCAGGACGTTCCGGTGGAACAGTTCCCCCCGTACGTGCCCCCGCGCCCGACGGCGTCCCCGACGCCCAGCGAGGAGCCCAGCGAGGAGCCGAGCGAGGAGCCGCTGCCGGAGGAGCCCGCTGAGGAGTGGGTGACCGTGCCCGGCGGCCTGGTGGGCAGGGAGTTCAACGAGCTCCAGCGCCAGTTCGCCGAGCTGGGCCTCGTCGCCGTGCCGCGCGCCCAGGACGACCCCTCGCCGAAGAACACGGTGCTGTCGTACGACGCGTCGGGCAACCAGGTGCCGCCAGGCTCCCGGATCCCCGTGGTGGTCTCGACGGGCAGCCAGGGCCGGCCCACACCGGACCCGGCGCCGTCGACCGCGCCGCCGGCACCGGAGCCGAGCCAGCCCCCGGCGACCGAGCCTGCGCCCGGTCCGTCGCGTGAGCCCGGCCCTGGCGGCGGCACCGGTGGCGGTGGTACCGGTGACGGCGGTGGCGGTGGCGGTGACGGCGGCACCGGCGGCGGCGGAGCCGGCGCGGGCGGCGGCATCCTCCCCGGCGTCGGTTCCGGGGGGAGCGGCGGCTGACCTCCGCCCGGCCTGAGTCCGGCGGGACGGCTGTGGACGGTGCGGGTCGAGCGACCTGCGCCGCCCACAGCCCGTCGCCCAAGACCCTGTTCGTCAGGTATCCTGGACGACTGTCTGTGCCCGCGCGTGCACCGCACCGCAGGCACAGCGACGCACAAGACCCTCCTGTCACGGATGGACCGTGACCGCACAGACCAGAGGAGGTGGGTTACTCATGCGTCAGTACGAAATGATGGTGATCCTGGACCCGGAGGTCGAGGAGCGCACTGTCGCCCCGTCGCTCGAGAAGTACCTGTCGGTGATCTCGGCCGAGGGCGGGTCCGTCGACAAGGTGGACATCTGGGGTCGTCGCCGTATGGCTTACGACATCGCCAAGAAGTCCGAGGGCATCTACGCCGTCGTGGACTTCACCGCCACGTCGGACACCGCGAAGGAGCTTGACCGTCAGCTGGGCCTCAACGAGGCCGTGCTGCGCACCAAGATCCTGCGCACGGACGCTCGCTGAGACAGAACCGATCAATCCCCCACACCCCGTCGGGAACCGGCACGCACTGGCGTGTCAGAGCCGCCTGATGGGATCCTCCCCGAACGTGTCTCGGACGAACGAAGGAGCTTGGCATGGCTGGTGAGACCGTCATCACGGTGGTCGGAAACCTCGTCGCGGACCCGGAGCTGCGGTTCACGCCGTCCGGCGCCGCGGTCGCGAACTTCCGCATCGCGTCCACGCCCCGCACCTTCGACCGGCAGACCAACGAGTGGAAGGACGGCGAGAGCCTGTTCCTGTCCTGCTCGGTCTGGCGGGAGGCGGCGGAGAACGTCGCCGAGTCGCTGACGAAGGGCATGCGCGTGATCGTGCAGGGCCGTCTGACGCAGCGCTCGTACGAGACCCGTGAGGGTGAGAAGCGCACCGTCGTCGAGCTGCAGGTGGACGAGGTCGGCCCGTCGCTGAGGAACGCCTCGGCGAAGGTCACCCGGACGCAGCGCTCGGGTGGCGGCGGTGGCTTCGGTGGTGGCGGCAACCAGGGCGGCTTCGGCGGCTCCGGTGGCGGCTACAGCCAGGGTGGCGGGGGCTTCGGTTCCTCCGGTGGCGGTCAGCAGCAGAACGACCCGTGGGCCACGGCTGGCCCCGCGTCGTCGGGCGGCTCGTTCAGCGACGAGCCTCCGTTCTGACCGGCACCACCTCCCGGACCACACCCTGTCCGTGACGGCCTCCGCGCCGCCCGGACTCGCACCTGTGAAGGAGCAACACCATGGCGAAGCCTGTGGTGCGCAAGCCCAAGAAGAAGTCGAACCCGCTCAAGACGGCCAAGATCGAGACCGTCGACTACAAGGACACCGCGCTGCTGCGCAAGTTCATCTCCGACCGCGGCAAGATCCGCGCGCGTCGCGTGACCGGCGTCTCCGTCCAGGAGCAGCGCCAGATCGCCCGTGCCGTGAAGAACGCCCGCGAGATGGCGCTGCTGCCCTACTCGTCCTCGGCCCGCTGACGGAAAGGATCACTGAATCATGTCTGTGAGCAAGCTGATCCTGACGCACGAGGTCACCGGTCTCGGTGAGCCCGGCGACGTCGTCGAGGTGAAGAGCGGCTACGCCCGCAACTACCTCATCCCGCGCAACCTGGCCACCCCGTGGACCAAGGGTTACGAGTCGCAGGTCGCCGCCATCCGCAAGGCCCGCAAGGCCCGCGAGATCGCGACGCTGGACGAGGCGAAGGCGACCGCCGAGGCTCTGGCCTCGACCGCCGTCGTCGTGAAGGCCAAGGCTGGTGAGGGCGGTCGCCTGTTCGGCGCCGTCACCACCGCGGACATCGCCGGTGCGGTGGCCGAGGCCGGCGGCCCGTCCGTCGACAAGCGCAAGATCGAGATCGAGCGCACGATCAAGTCGACCGGTGAGTACACCGTGTCGCTGCGCCTGCACCCCGAGGTGTCGGCCAAGATCGCCGTCAAGGTCGTCGCCGCCTGAGGCTGACTGCCTGACCGAAGGGCCCCGTCCCTCCCGCTGGTTCTCCGGCGGTGAGGGACGGGGCCCTTCGTCGTGCCCGGTGCGGGCGGCTACGGTCAGGGCCGGTGCGCGGGTCCGAGGAACGTCACGGCGGGCGAGCCGGTGTGCGGCGAGAGGTCGACGACGGCCTCGACGGCGTAGACCTGGCGCACGAGGGCGTCGGTGACGACGTCGGCCGGCGATCCTGCGGCGGCTACCCGGCCCTGCTGCAGCACCACGAGCTGGTCGCAGAAGCGGGCTGCGAGGTTGAGGTCGTGCAGGGCGGTCACCACGGTCAGGCCGGAGCCGCGCAGCAGCGCCAGCAGCTCGAGCTGGTACCGGACGTCGAGGTGGTTGGTCGGCTCGTCGAGGACGATGACCTCGGGCTGCTGCGCCAGCGCCCGGGCGAGCTGGGCACGCTGCTGCTCGCCGCCGGACAGCGTGCTCCAGAGCCGGTCCTCCCAGCCGGTGAGGCCGGTCGCGGCGAGCGCGTCGGTGACGGCCGCCTGGTCCTCGGCACCGAGGGCGGAGAAGGTGCCCCGGTGCGGGGTCCTGCCGAGAGACACGACGTCGTGGACGCTGACGTCCGTGTGGGCCTCGGGGCTCTGCTCGACGATGGCGAGCCGCCGGGCGACCTCGCGGCGGCGGAGCTGGCCGATCGGTGTGCCGTCGAGGAGTACCCGGCCACGGCCGGGGCGCCGCAGCCCTGCGAGGATGCGCAGCAGCGACGTCTTCCCGGCACCGTTGGGCCCGAGGAGCCCCAGCACCTCGCCGGGCCGGGCGTCGAGGTCGACGCCGTCGAGGATCGGTGCTCGGCCGGCCGTCCAGGTGATGTCACGGGCGCTCAGCGAGGTCATCGGCGGGCCGCCTTCCGGAGGACGACCGCGAAGGCCGGGGCCCCGAGCAGGGCCGTGATGACACCGACGGGTACCTCGTGCGGTGCGAACGCGGACCGGGCGAAGGCGTCCACCCAGACGAGGAAGATCGCACCGCCCAGCCCGCACAGGGGCAGGAGGGACCGGTGGCTCCCTCCGGCGAGGAGGCGCACCACGTGAGGCACCAGCAGCCCGATGAAGCCGATCGCGCCGGAGGCCGCGACGGCCGCTGCGGTCATGAGGGCGGCGAGGGCCATGAGGACGACGCGTGCCCGGGTGACGTCGATCCCGAGGGAGGCCGCGGTGTCCCAGCCGAAGGTGAACGCGTCGAGCGCCGGTGCGAACAGCAGGCAGCACGCCGCCCCGAGGACGATGAGCGCGGCGGCGACCGCCAGGGGCTCCCAGCGGGCCCCGCCGAGGGACCCGAGCAGCCAGTACGTGAACGCCCGGGTCGCGTCGGCGTCGCCGTCGAGCATCAGCACGAGCGAGGTGATCGCGGAGAAGAACTGCGAGACGAGCACGCCGGTGAGCACCACGCGTGCGGGGTTGGACACCTTGCCTCCGCCGATGAGGGCGAGCACGAGCCCGAAGGCGACGAGGGCACCGACGAACGCGCCTGTCGACAGGGTGACCGCCCCGGCCCCGAGCCCGAGGACCATGACGCCGACCGCCCCGGCGGACGCGCCGGACGACACGCCGAGGAGGTACGGCTCGGCCAGGGGGTTGCGCGTGACCGACTGGAGCACCGCGCCGGAGACGGAGAGACCGAGGCCGACCACCGCGGCGAGCAGCACGCGGGGCAGGCGGGACTCCCAGACGAGCGCCTCGATCAGCGGCGGTGCCGGTGGGACCGGGGCCAGGGAGCCGGCGCCGAGCCGGCGGAGCACGACACCGAGCACGTCGAGGGGGCCGATCGCCGCGGTGCCGATGAAGGTCGCCCCGACGACGGAGGCGCACAGCACCGCGGCGAAGAGCGGGACGAGCAGGGCCGTCGAGCCGTGCCGCACCCGGCGCCGCTGTCGGCCGGTCCTCATCGGCGGGCGAGGACCACGACGTCGTCGTAGTACCGCCAGACGGTCCCGGTCTCGCGGAACCCCCCGGTGCGCAGCGCGTCGAGGTGCAGCTCGAGGGGGGCGTGGGGGGTGGGAGGCCGGTCGGCGAAGCGTCGTTCCCGTTCCGGGAGGTGGTGCGCCAGCTCGGGGAGCTGGGTGGCCTCGGCCCACCACTCGTCCCAGGTGGGCACGCCCTGGCCGTGGGCGGTGCGCTGGGTGCGGGCGTCGTCCGCCGCCGCAACCTGGGTCATGAACGGCTGGGTGTGCGTGTCGTAGCGCAGGTGGTCGGCGTTCATGAGCACGCCGTCGGAGGGCAGCAGGTCACCGAGGGCCATGTACACGTCGACGAGCTGTGCGGGCTCGAGCCAGTGCAGGGCCGTCGAGGAGACGGCGACGTGCACCGGGCCGGGCGGCAGCGCCGTCTCCCACCCCTTCGTGGCGAGGTCGGCGTCCAGACCTGTGAAGCGGTCGCCGTGACGGTCGCCGAGCCAGCGCCTGGCCAGGGTGAGCAGCACGGGGTCGTAGTCGAGGCCGACGACGCGCGCGCCGGGGAACCGGTCGAGCACCCGTCCGGAGAGGCTTCCCGGTCCGCAGGCCAGATCGAGAACGGTCAGGCCGGTGCCATCGGCGGCGAACGTGTCCGTGGTGGTGCACAGGTGGGCGATCACGTCGAGCATGACGGCGAATCGCTGCTCGCGGTGGGTGATGTAGGCGGCCTGCTGCTCGTCCCAGCGCTCGATCAGGCGCTCGACGGCGTCGGACGGCGTGACGGCGCTCATCGCTGGTCCGCCAGGGAGACGAGGCCCTGTGCGACGGTCGGGACCGCCTGGACGCTGTGGACTGAGGGATCCATGTACTGGCCGGGCACGACGATGAAGCGGTCCTCGCGCACCGCGTCCATGGTCGAGGTGAGCGGGTCGTTCTTGAGGAAGTCGATCTTCTCCTGGGCCGTGTCGCCGGGGTAGCCGCGGGTGAGGTCGGCCAGGACGATGACGTCGGGGTCGCGGACCGCGACCTCGTCCCAGCTCACCTCCGGCCACTTGGTGGAGGCGTCGGCGAAGACGTTCTCCGCGCCGAGCATCTCGGTGACGGTCTGGGGGAGGCCGCCCGGGCCGGCGACGGACGGCGTCGCGGAGGACGCGGCGGTCGAGTAGAACCAGACGATGCGGGGCGTGCCCTCGATGTTCTCGGCCGTCTCGAGCCCGGCCTCGATGATGCTGCGCTGCTCCTCGACGAGCCGTTCGGCGGCGGCCTCGACGTCGAAGATGCGGCCGATGTCCGTGATCTCGTCGAAGAGCATGTCGAAGGTGGCTCCGCCTTCGACGGCCTCGTGGTACGTGCAGTCGAACTCGGTCAGGTAGGTGGGGATGCCGAGCCGGTGCAGCTCGTCGCGAGACCCGGCGTTCTCGGTGGTGAGGAAGGAGGCGAAGGAGGAGTAGACGAAGTCCGGCTGGGCCTCGAGGAGGGTCTCGTGCTTGAGGAGCCCGTCGGTCAGCAGGTCGATGCCGGCGTACTCGTCCGCGATGTCCTCGGGGACGGGGTCGGTCTCGTAGGCGGTCCCGGCGATGCGGTCGGCCAGGCCGAGGCGCAGCATGATCTCCGTCGCGGACTGGTTGAGCGAGACGGCGCGCTGGGGCGGGCCGTCCACGGTGACCTCGGTGCCGCAGCTGGTGTAGGTGAGGGGGTATCCCTGCGCGTCGGCGGCGGTCTGGGGGGCGCTGCCCTGTGCTGCTCCGCACCCGGCGAGAGCGGTCGTCAGCATGGCAGTGGTGAAAATGATTCTCAGTCGCACACGCCGATGCTAACCGAGCGCTCGACCCCGCCTCACCGCCCAGCGGGTGAATGACGTGCCGCTCACGCGCCCGTGACCATCCACCGGGTCCCGCGGGCGCGGAGCCCGGTGGTGAGGGCGCGAGCGGCCATGAAGACGCCGGTGAACGCGGCCCAGAGCCAGGCGAGGCCGGCGGCGCCCCCAGGCGCCCAGGCGGCCACGGCCAGCGCGGCGGGCACGTAGACGACGAGGGTGAGCATCCCCGCCCAGGCCAGGTAGCGGCCGTCGCCGGCGCCGATGAGGACCCCGTCGAGCACGAACACCCAGCCGGCCATGGGCATGAGCAGGCCGCAGACGACGAGGCCGGTGGCGACGGCGGTGCGCACGCCGTCGTCGGAGGTGAACAGGGGAGCGATCCACCATCCGGCCCCGGCGAGCACGACGCCGATCACGGCGCCCGCGCCGACGCCCCACCGCAGGCAGCGGGAGAGGACGGCACGGACCCGGGCGATGTCGCCAGAGCCGAGGCCGTGGCCCACCAGCGCCTGGGCGGCGATGGCGAGGGCGTCGAGGGCGAAGGCGGCGAGCCCCCACAGGCTGTTGACGACCTGGTGCCCGGCCAGGGCGACGTCGCCGAGGCGGGTGGCGACGGCGACGGTGAGCAGGATGGCGAGCCGCAGCGAGACGGTGCGGACGAACAGCGGGAGGCCGGCCACCGCGTTGGCCCAGATGCCGCCTGCCGCGGGGCGCAGCGAGGCGCCGTGCCGGCGGGCGCCACGCACGACGACGGCGACGAGCGTGGCGCCCATCGCGAGCTGCACGAGAGCGGTGCCGAGGCCGGAGCCGGCGATGCCCATGCCGGCGCCGTACACGAGGAGCACGTTGACGATCCCGTTGACGACAGCCCCGGTCGAGGCGACGACCAGGGGCGTGCGGGTGTCCTTGAGGCCGCGCAGCACGCCGGTGGCGGCGAGCACGAGGAGCATGCCGGGCAGGCCGGGCGCGGACCAGCGCAGGTAGGTGACGGCGTGGGTGGCGACGTCGCCGGTGCCGCCGAGCGCGGCGGTGGCCCAGGGCGCCGCTGCCCACAGGAGGGCGGCGAGCGCGACGCCCAGGCCGAGCGCGAGCCACATGCCGTCGACGCCCGACTGGAGCGCTTCGCGGAGGCGTCCGGCGCCGGTGAGGCGAGCGACGGCAGCCGTGGTGGCGTACGCGAGGAACACGCACAGGCCCACGATCAGGAGCAGCAGGTTCGAGGCGAGCGAGAGCCCGGCGAGCTGCGGTGTGCCCAGGTGCCCGACGACGGCGGAGTCGACGAGCACGAACAGCGGCTCGGCCACCAGGGCACCCAGCGCCGGCAGGGCGAGGGCGAGGATCTCCCGGTCGATCGAGGAGCGACGACCGGGTTGTGCACCCCCTGTGGACGGAGCCTGTGGACGACGAGCCGGGGCGGTGTCGCCGCCGGTGCTCGGAGCGGCATCCTCCGGTGTGCTGCCGGGCGTGCGGCGCATCTCACCCACCTTCTTTTCCTCCACAGGCTGAGGGCAGTATTTCCCCAGGTCACGGCCCTGAAAGGGGCTTGTACACAGGGGATGTCCCCAGTTGTGCACATGGTTGTCCACGTACTGTGCACAGCCATCGCGGGGCCGTCCACATCGTTGTCCACACCCCTGTCCACAAGACGCGTTGACCAGGTCGGTGAGCGCGCCTAGCGTCGTCGCGGGTGTCGGTGGTCCACGGTAGAACGAGGCCACGACGAACAGGGCGGACGGCACAGACGGGGGCGGGGCACAGGATGTCGGTCGAAGAGCTCGAGACCTCATACAACGGGGGGTCTGGTGCCGCGTTCGACCGTACCCCGCCACAGGACGTCAACGCCGAGATGAGCGTGCTCGGCGGCATGCTGCTGAGCAAGGACGCGATCGCCGACGTCGTCGAGGTCATCCGTGGCAACGACTTCTACCGGCCGGCGCACGAGACGATCTACGACGCGATCATCGACCTCTACGGTCGGGGCGAGCCGGCCGACGCCATCACCGTGGCCGCCGAGCTGCAGAAGCGCGGCGAGCTGGGGCGCATCGGCGGCGCGCCCTACCTCCACGACCTCATGGCCGGTGTCCCCACCGCCGCCAACGCCGGCTACTACGCCCGCATCGTGCGCGAGCGCGCCGTGCTGCGCCGCCTGGTCGAGGCCGGCACCCGCATCGTGCAGCTCGGGTACGCCACCGAGGGCGGCGACGTCGACGACATCGTCAACAACGCGCAGGCCGAGATCTACGCCGTCACCGAGCGGCGCACCACCGAGGACTACCTGCCGCTGTCCGAGATCATCGGCGGCACGATGGACGAGATCGAGGCCGCGGGGCACCGCGGCGAGGGCATGACGGGTGTGCCCACCGGGTTCGCGGACCTCGACCGGCTGACGAACGGCCTCCACCCCGGCCAGATGATCGTCATCGCCGCCCGCCCGGCCATCGGCAAGGCGCTGGCCCTCGACACCGCGCTGCCCACCCCGTCGGGGTGGACGACGATGGGTGAGGTCGCAGCAGGGGACCGGCTGCTCGGCGCCGACGGCCGCCCCACGACAGTGACTGCCGTGACCGAGGTCATGCACGGCCGCCCCTGCTACGAGGTGGTGTTCGACGACGGCACCACGATCGTCGCCGACGCGGAGCACCAGTGGGTCACGAGCACCAGTGGGTCGCGCCTCGACGCGGAGGTCCGCACGACGGCTGACATCGTGCGATCGATGGATGCTGGCGTCGCTCACACCGTCTCGACCGATTCCGCTGTGTGGAAGATCGTCGATGTGCGCCCCATCGACTCGGTGCCCGTCCGGTGCGTCCAGGTCGACAACGACGAGCACCTGTATCTGGCGAGCCGGGCGATGATCCCGACGCACAACTCGACCTTCGCCATCGACATCGCACGTGCGGCGGCCGTCAGGCACGGGCAGACGGCCGTCGTCTTCTCCCTGGAGATGAGCCGCAACGAGATCACCATGCGACTCCTCTCGGCCGAGGCGCGCGTGCACCTGCAGAAGCTGCGCAACGGCAACATGGCCGAGGACGACTGGCAGAAGCTCGCCAAGGTGATGGGCAAGATCTCCGAGGCGCCGCTGTTCATCGACGACTCGCCCAACATGTCGCTCATGGAGATCCGCGCGAAGGCGCGACGCCTCAAGCAGCGGCACGACCTCAAGCTGATCGTCATCGACTACCTCCAGCTCATGTCCTCCGGAAAGCGCGTCGAGTCGCGTCAGCAGGAGGTCTCGGAGTTCTCGCGTGCGCTCAAGCTGCTCGCCAAGGAGCTCGAGGTTCCCGTCATCGCGCTGTCGCAGCTGAACCGTGGCCCGGAGCAGCGCGGCGACAAGAAGCCGGCGATGTCGGACCTCCGTGAATCGGGCTCCATCGAGCAGGACGCGGACATGGTCATCCTGCTGCACCGTGAGGACGCCTACGAGAAGGAGTCCCCGCGCGCGGGCGAGGCCGACCTCATCGTGGCCAAGCACCGTAACGGTCCTACCGACACCATCACCGTCGCGTTCCAGGGTCACTATTCGCGCTTCGTCGACATGCAGGCCTGACGCCCCGGCCGGTGAGGGTGGACGTCGGCTCGTCGTCGATGTGCCGCGGGCACGTCCTGGCGCCGACGTCGCGATGAAGCGGTGCCGTGTCGGACAGAGCCCGTGCACCGCGTGCGTGACCGGCAGCCTGCCGAGCGGCCGCCCTGCTCAGCGTCGGGGGGTGCTGCTCCCGGCCAGCCCGCACTCGTACGCGATGATCACGGCCTGCACCCGGTCCCGGGCGCCCAGCTTCAGGAACACGTTGCCCACGTGCGTCTTCACCGTGGTCTCCGACACCACCAGCTCGGCCGCGATCTCGGAGTTCGACGCCCCTTCCGCGATGAGCCGCAGGACGTCGAGCTCACGCGGCGTGAGCGTGCTCAGCCGAGGGTCCAGGCCGTCGGGGGAGGCATGGCGGGCAGCCGGCAGGTGAGGTGCGAAGAGGTCGAGCATGCGTCGCAGCACCCGGGGAGCGACGACCGCGGTGCCGGCGGCGACCGTGCGGATCGCGTCCACCAGCTCGTCGGGACGGGAGGACTTCAGCAGGAAGCCGCTCGCCCCGGCGCGCAGCGCGGCGAAGGCGAGGTCGTCGACGTCGAACGTGGTGAGCACCAGCACGCGTGACCCGGGGTGGTCGGCGACGATGCGACGGGTCGCCTCGATGCCGTCCATGCCGGGCATGCGGATGTCCATGACGACGACGTCGGGGCGCAGGGCGGCCACCTGGTCGAGCGCGACCCGCCCGTCGGCGGCCTCGCCGACCACTTCGAGGTCTGGCTCGGACTCGATGACGAGCCGGAAGCCGACACGCATCAGGGTCTGGTCGTCCACCAGGAGCACCGTCGTCATCGTCCTTCACCCTCCTCCTGCGACCACGGCAGCACCGCACGCACCCGCCACCCGCCGCCCTCGCGCGGCCCGGCCTCGACGTGGCCGCCGAGCAGCGCCGCACGCTCACGCATGCCGACGATGCCGCGGCCGGTCCCGGGGCCGTCGCCGGTGCGCGTGCCGCCGCTGTCGACGACATCCACCTCGACCGTCCTCGGCGTACGGCGCACCGCGACCTCGACCGACGACGCGCCGGGAGCGTGCCGGAGCACGTTCGTCAGCGCCTCGCCGAGGATGCGTGTGACGGCGAGCCGGACCGCCGTGTCGTCGGGCAGCGCGGTGTCGAGGCCCGTCGCGGTCACCGGCATGCCGGCGGTCCCGAACCGTTCGACGACGGTGCCGAGGTCGACCTCCGTGGGCACCGCGCGGTGGTCGTCGTCCCCCGCCCCCGTGCCGAGCGCGCCCAGCACGCGTTGCATGTCCGCCAGCGCTGAGCGCCCGGTGCTCGCGACCTGGCGCACGGCGTCCCGGGAACGGTCTGGCGCACGCTCGAACGCGGCGTCGGCGCCGTCGGCCAGCGCCACCATGACGGAGAGGTTGTGGGCGACGACGTCGTGCATCTCGCGGGCGATGTGCGCCCGCTCGGCGGCGCGTGCGAGCGCGGCGCTCTGGTCGCGCTCGCGGGCCAGCGCACGGTAGCGCTCGACGAGATCGAGCGCGTGCAGGCGGCGGGCGCGCGCGGCGGAGCCCACCGCGAGCCCCAGCAGCAGCAGCGCCAGCAGCAGCAGGACCGACCCCATGCGGCGCCCCGGCGAGAACAGGGGCTCGGGCAGGATGCGCGTCGGCTCCCGCACGGGCCCTGTTCCGGCGCCGGACCACACGATCATCTCGATGAGGCCGATGTCCTGCCACCGCCACAGCGTGAGGGTCAGCGTCGTCAGCACGACGCCGAAGGCGATCCAGGTGGTGCGCGTGCCGTGGGCTTTGGCGACGCTGTAGAGGGCGCACGCCGCGCACGCGCCGAGCACGCCGAGCACGCCGGCGGCGAGAAGCGAGAGCACGGCCACGACGGTCAGCGCCGCCGTGACGGCGAGCGGTGCGGCACGGCGCAGCAGGAGCAGCGCGGCACCGACCGCGGCACCGACCAACCACGTGACGTTGATCCTGCTCGCCACGTCGACGTCCGGCGGGTACAGGCCGAGCGCCTGGGCGCCGCCCGCGGTCTCCCAGGCGAACATCGAACCGACCAGCCCCACCAGCAGCATCGTGCCGGCGACGGTGACGTCCATGACCCAGGGGTGGGCGTGGACCAGGCGGGCGACCGGGCTGCCCCCGCTGACCTGCGCCTCCGTCAGCACGGTCTCCGGCGGGGCGTCGGTCGCACCGTTCCGCAGGAGCACACGTCGGGTCGGCACCCTCCCATGCTCCCACCCCGGTCCCGGTCGGGGACCCGCGGCGCACGCCGGCTCCCGGGCGGCCGGTGGCCCGACCGCCCGGGAGGAGGTGCCGTCAGCGGACGTCATGACGCCGCAGCCGGTACGCCGCCGCGGCGAGCACCACGAGGACCCAGGCCCCGACGACCACCCCGCCGCCCCACACGCCGAGCTGCGGGCCGCGCGTCGCCGCGTCCAGCGCCGCGAGCGCGGCGTCGTCCTGCGTGAGCCGTGCGCCCGCCGACGGCAGGAGGGATCGCACGGTGTCGGTGAACCGGCTGGGATTCGCGGCGAGGAGCTGGTCGCTGACGATCGCGAGGACGACGCCGGTGACGAGCGCAGCCGCGGGGCGCCGCAGCAGCGCGCCGAGGCCCAGGCCCAGCAGGGTGACCGCGACGGAGGCGAGCGCGAACCCCAGGAGCGCACGCGACGCACCCGGCACGGACAGGTCGAGCGCGGGGGCGTCCGCCAGAGGGGCGACCGCCGTCGCGACGTACGAGGCACCCAGCGCGAGGACCGCCGTCACGAGAGCGGTCGTCGCGGCGACCAGGGCCTGCGCGCCGAGCACGGGGAGCCGCCGGGGCACGGCGGTGAACGTCGTGCGCGCCGTCCCGGTCGTGTGCTCCGCCGTCCCGACGAGCGCCCCGAGGACGAGGAAGCCGAGCTGAGCGAGCACGAACCCGGAGGTCACGACCCAGGACCCCGAGCGGCCGTCGTCTGGCCGGACGAACATGCCCAGCCCGTACGCGGTGCCCGCCGCGGCGACGACCGTGCCGAGCACCAGCCAGGTGTTCGCCCGCACGCTCGTGAGCTTCGTCCGCTCCGCGGCGAGCACGCGCCACAGGGTCGGTCCGGTGCGTCTGGGAGCGCCGCGCGAGGCTCGCTGCGGTGCGCGGGACTCCGGGAGGACGGTCGTCATCGCACGTCCCGGGCGCGCAGCCGCACGGCCGCTGCCACGAGCACGACGAGGACCCACGCAGCGAAGACGAGGCCGCCGCCCACCGGACCCAGGTCGGGCGTGCCCGACATCGGCCCGGCGGAGGCGGACGTCGTCATCAGCTGGGCCGCGCCGCCGGGGCTCAGCACCGCGAGCGTGCCGAGGACGGTGGTCGGCGGGCCGGCGAGCCCCGTCGACGCCGGGTCGGCGCCGCTGACGAGCGGGTCGCCCGCCGTCGTCAGCACGACCGGCAGGATCACGACGACGAGCAGCCCCGTCACCAGGGCGGGGACCGTCCGGCGCAGCAGCGCTCCCAGCGCCAGCCCGAACAGCGCCAGCGCGACGAGGAACAGCACCATGCCCAGGACGAGCCCGGGGGTGTCGTCGCTCGTGAGGTCGACCGTGATGCCACGCGACGCCGCCGAGGGCAGGATCCCCAGCACGCTCGCCGCCGTCGCCAGCACGGCCGTGCCCAGCGCGAACGCTGCCGTGACGAGCACCTGGGCGGCGAGCACCGGCCATCGTCGCGGGACCAGCGTGAAGGTCGTCCGGGACGCGCCCGTGCGGAACTCGCCCGCGCCGACCAGGACGCCGAGCACGAGGGGTCCGAGGTGCGCCAGCGCCAGGCCGGTGGACAGGGAGTCGAGCGGCTCGAACCCGGGGTCCACCGAGGACGCCTCCGCGGACAGGTAGGTGATCACGCCGGCCACCACCACCGTCACGGCGGCGGCCCACCACGGCGAGCGCAGCGAGAGGAGCTTGGTCCCCTCGGCCGCGACGACGCGCCCGAAGGCGGGGCCGGGGCGCGCGGTCGTCGCGCGGGCCCCGTGCGGGGTCGCGGTCGCGGCGCTCATCGCGCACCGCCCCGGGCGTCGGCCGCGCGGTACTCGACCGCGTCACCCGTCAGCTGCAGGTACGCCTCCTCCAGCGACCCGGACTCCGTGCCGAGCTCGAGCACGGTCGCCCCGCACCGTCGTGCGGCGGTCCCGACGTCGTCGACCGACGCGCCGCGCACGTGCAGCACCCCGCCCTCCTGCGGGGTGACCTGAGCACCGGAAGCGACCAGCTCGCGGGTGAGCGGCTCGGGGTCGGGCGTGCGCACCCGCACGGTGCCGGCACGCTCGGAGCGCTCGACGATCTCCTTGACGGGGGCGTCGGCGAGCAGCCGCCCGCGGCCGATGATGACGACCCGGTCGGCGCACAGGGCGAGCTCGTGCATGAGGTGGGAGGAGAGCAGCACCGTGCGCCCCTCCGCGGCGAGGTCACGGACGAGGCGGCGCACCCACAGCACACCGTCGGGGTCCAGGCCGTTGACCGGCTCGTCGAGGATGAGCGTGGCCGGGTCGCCCAGCAGCGCCCCGGCGATGCCGAGCCGCTGACCCATGCCGAGCGAGAAGGTGCCGGCACGGCGGTGAGCGGCCGGCTCCAGACCTGTCTGCGCGATGACCTCACGGACCCGGGCCTTGCTGATGCCGTGCGTCTGCGCCATCGCCAGCAGGTGCTTGTACGCCGTGCGGCCCGGGTGCACCGAGCGGGCGTCGAGCATGACGCCCACAGCGTGCAGCGGCGCGGGCAGGTCGGCGTACCGCCGCCCGTGGATCGTCGCGGTGCCCGACGTCGGGCGCTCGAGCCCCACGACGACGCGCATGGTCGTGGACTTGCCGGCGCCGTTGGGCCCCAGGAACCCCGTGACCGTCCCGGGCGGGGCGGTGAACGTGAGCCCGTCCACCGCTGTCGTGCTTCCGTAGCGCTTGGTCAGCGCCTCCACCTCGATCATCACGTCTCCTCGTCGTCGGCTCGGCGCCCTGCGGGGCGTCCGTCAGCGACGCTACGGAGCCTGACCTGGCGCCCAGCACCTGCTGCCGGAGGAGAAGCGACGGGCTGCGGCCTCCTCCCGTGGGAGGAGGCCGCAGCCCGGCCGACCGGGTGGTCACCGAGCTCCTGGAGCGTGCCCGACGCAGGCTGCGGAACCCTTGACAACGTTTGCAGAGCGGATAAGTTCAGTGGCGCGACCTTTCGACGGTGAGAGTCGCCCCACCCGAGACGGCTGCGCACCGTGGCGCGGCAGGGCAACCAGGAGGAATCCAGTGCCGGATTCAGGACGACGGCTCGCGGCCACCGGACCAGGCCGCTCCCCGCGGAGCGGCCGGCAGGGCAGAGGAGCAGCCCGCGCTGTCGCGGCCGCTGCGCTCGCGGGGCTCATGACGGTCCCCGCGATCGGACCAGGAGACCCGGCAACGGCCGCCGAGCCGGAGCTTCCGCCCAGCGGGCTGACGTTCGAGCACTACCCGGCGATGAAGGACGTCTACGAGGACCACTTCTCGTTCGGCATCTTCGGCCGCGGTGAGATGAACGGGCTGATCTACAACTACGCGTCCTACACGCCGGGCAACGAGATGAAGCCCGAGAGCACCCAGCGGGACAAGGGTGTGTTCACGTTCGACGCGGCGGACGGGGCGTTCGAGGAGCACGCGGCCCAGAACCCGGACCTCCTGTTCTACGGGCACACCCTGGCCTGGCACTCCCAGACGCCGACGTGGATGTGGGACGCGCCCCCAGCGCGGTTCGGCCAGCCGGGCACGTTCGACAGCGACGTCGCCCTGGAGAACCTGAACACCCACATCGAGGCCGTGCTCGGGCACTTCGGGGACCGCCTGGTGGCGATCGACGTCGTGAACGAGGCGGTCGGCACCGCTGACCCGGCCGACTGGCGTGCCTCCCTGGCCAAGGGCGAGGGCTGGTACCAGGCGCTCGGTTCCGACTGGGTAGAGCTCGCCTTCCTCAAGGCTGCCGAGGTGGTCGACGCCCACGGCTGGGACGTGAAGCTGACCTACAACGACTTCGGGCTCGACTCCCCGGCGAAGGCCCGCGTGGTCTACGAGATGGTCAAGGACATCAACGAGCGCTACACCGGCGTGCGCCCGAGCGGCAAGCCGTTGATCGAGGTCATCGGCATGCAAGGCCACTACAACCTGTCCACGGACGTGTCCGCCGTCGAGGACAACATCAGGCTCTTCGCCTCGCTGGGGAACGTCGAGGTCAACGTCACGGAGATGGACGTCGCCCTGCCGCCCGGCGAGCTGACGCCGGAGAACGAGAACAACCAGGGCATGAAGTACGCCGAGCTGTTCAAGGTCTACCGCGACCACGCGGCCGGCCCGGCGAACACGACGGGAAACCCCCGGGTGATCACCGCCGTGAAGCTGGCGGGCGTCCGCGACGTGCGCACCGGCTGGAAGGGCGGAGAGTTCGCCATGCCGTACGACTACGACGGCAAGGCGAAGCTGGCGCTGCTGGGCATCCTGTACCCGGACGAGTTCCTCGCCACGCACGAGTACATCGACACCTCCGGCGGCGAGGATCGCGCCCCGGTCCCCGGCGTCCACGTGTTCGACACCTCGGCCGGCGACTCCTGGAGCGGTGCGAACATCGTCCTGGGCGACGACGCGTCGGCGTGGCCATGGTCCACCACCGACGACGGCGAGGTGGCGTTCCGGCCCGAGCCGGGCGCGACCTACCGGTTCAGCGTGAACTACACGGCCAAGGGCACGACGGCGATCCGCGTGCGGTGGCTCAAGGACAACACCAACGACGGCTACACGAGCGCCGACGGCGCGGCGGTCAACGACCACCAGTACTCCGCCAGCCAGGTGGCCACCCACGTCCCCGCGTACTTCAACAGCGGGATGGTCAACATGGGCAGCTACACCCTGGTCAGCGAGATCACGCTGGACGGGTCGCAGCCCGCTGACGGGCTGATCGGCAACATCGGCGTCCGCGGCGGCGGGGGAGGCAACGCGTTCTCCATCAACACCCTCACGGTGGAGAAGGTCACCGCCGTAGGCGACGAGCTCCTCGTGAGCTGGCCCGGAGCCGTCGCGGAGCCCGTGGCACCGCCGACGACCACGCTGACCTACCGGGGGAACAACTGGGTCACCGTCACCCTGGACGCCGAGGCCACGGCACCTGCCGCGCTGGCGCGCACCGAGTACCGGATCGACGGCGGCGACTGGGTCACCTACGAGGGGCCGTTCACGCTCAAGCGCTCCGACCGGCAGGGCCTGAGCTTCCGCAGCGTCGACTCCGCGGGCGCCGTCGAGGAGGAGCGGTGCGTCCGTCTCGCGCCCGGCGGCGGCAGGGTGGACGTCGTGGTCGGGCCAGGCACGGAAAGCACCTGCACCTGAGCAGCCGGGCATGCGGGGGCGCCGAGACCCGTCGCGTGACGACGCAGGATGCCCAGCTCTCGGTCATGGACACGGGTGGGGACGGCCCCGTGGTCGTCTTGCTGCACGGGCTGGCCGGCAGCGGCCGGGAGCTGCTGCCCACGGCCGAGGCCCTCTCGCCGGAGCTCCGGGTCCTCGTCGTCGACCAGCGAGGGCACGGGGCGAGCACGCGCCGGCCCGCGGACGTGTCGCGTGCTGCCTTCGTGGCCGATGTCGTCACGGTCGTGGAGTCGCTCGCCCCGGGCCGGAAGGTCTGCCTCGTGGGGCAGTCGATGGGGGCGCACACGGCGTTCCTGGTGGCGCACGCCCGCCCCGACCTGGTCGACCGGCTCGTGATGCTGGAGGGTCACGTCCGGGGTGGCGAGCCGGGGGAGGCGGCGCGGCTGGGAGCGTGGTTCGCGAGCTGGCCCCTCCCGTTCGCGCACGAGCAGACGGCGCGGGCGTTTCTCGGCCCTTCGCCGTTGACCGAGGCGTGGGTGGCCGACCTCGAGCGCACGCCGGCAGGGCTTCGTCCACGGTTCGACGCGGACGTGATGGAGGCGGTGCTGGCGGCCGTCCACGAACCGCGCTGGGAGGAGTGGCGCTCGCTGACGGTCCCCACTCTCGCGGTGTTCGCGGAGAACGGCATGTTCACGGTGGAGCAGCAGGATGAGCTTGTCGCGGCTCGCGCGGCCACGGAGCGTGCCGTGCTGCGGGGTGCGGGCCACGACGCCCACCTCGACGTCCCGGACGCGTGGACGGACCTGCTGCGCCGCTACCTGCTCACTGCCCGCGGGCGGCCCTCGCCCGCGCCTTGATCTCGACGATGACGTCGGTCTTGGCGGCGGCGTAGTCGTTCATGTCGTCCCACTGCCGGCCGAGCAGGGCCCGCTTGGTGCTCTCGTACAGCGCACGGTCGTCCGGGTGGGTGCGCAGGTGGTCGCGCAGGAGGAGGTACTCGTCCACGGCGGTGTCGCCCCGCTCGTACACGTGCACGTGGACGTCACGCTCGGGCGTGCGCACGAGGCGGTGCCCGGGCTCGCGGACGCGCAGCCGGTACCCGGCGTCGAGGAGGGCGTCGAGGTAGTCCTCCTCGGCGGTGATGTCCTCGACGGCCACGACGATGTCGACGATCGGCTTGGCAGCGAGCCCGGGCACCGACGTCGAGCCGATGTGCTCGATGTCGACGTCGGCGGGGGCGAGGGCGTCACGGATGCGCCGCTCGTGGTCGCGGTAGGTGGCCGCCCAGCGGTCGTCGTGGTCGTGGAGCGGGACCTCGATCCGCTCGGGGCCGCCGACGATCTCGACCGTCGTGACGTCGGGGCGGCGGGGCCTGCGGTTCTTCGTCACGGCCGCATCCTCCCACCCGTGGTCGACTGCGCCGTGCTGCGCCGTCGGCCGTACCGCTGGGTGGTCACGCGCCCGGGGCGAGCCCGCCCACGAGCGCCTCGCCGAACAGGCCGAACGCGAGGCCCCACAGCACGATCGAGATGCTCTGCCAGAGGATGACCTGGTTGCGGCGCGCGCCGAGGGCCACGAGCACCGTCGCGGTGACCTGGCTGGGCAGGGTGAGGGGCCCGAGGAGGGACGCGCCGGGGACGCCGTAGCGCTCGGCGGCGCGGGCCACGCGGCGGCGGAACCACGTGTCGTCCTTCTCCTTGCGGAGGCGGCCGCGGGTGGCGGCGGCCCGCACCCGGGAGGTGACGAGCACCAGCCCGATGGTGCAGACGAGGTTGCCGAGGACGGCGGCCGGCACGGCCACCCAGGCCGGCACGCCGAACGCGATGCCGAGGAACGAGCCGAGGTAGGACTCGATGAGGGGGATGACGCCGGCGAGCGCGAGCAGCAGCGCCTGCTCCCACAGCTCTGCCCCGCCGAGGCGCTCCGAGATCCAGGTGAGCGCGTTCGTGACACCGAGGTCGTGGAGGAGGTCGGAGTTCATCGGGTGGGTCCTTCCGGGGGCCGGGCTGCCCCGTCCCGGGGGCGTCGTCGTGATGGCTCAAGCCTCGCCCGGGATCCGGCGTCGGCCTCGTGCCCGCCGTCACCGGCTTCTCTGCACTCCTCACCGGTGGGCCATGACGGATGTCACGGCTGCCCGCCGGACCCCTGTCGGCGCGCGGCCGACGCTCGACGGCAATAGCGTCGGGCTCGTCCGGCGTCTGCCAGCACCGAGCCCCAGGAGGACAGGCGATGCGTCTCTTCGGCCGCCGCAAACCGCTCCGCCCCGCGCCGTCCGGTGAGGTGACCGTGGTCGAGGAACGGCCGCCTGCCGACGAGACGCACGTCGAGAGCAGCACCTCCCGCCTGTGGTCGGACGGCTTCGGCCGGGTGGGCACGCGCGCGCTGCAGGTCCTCGCCGTCGTCACGGTGATCGGCGTCTTCGGGTTCGTGGGCACACGCCTGACCCTCGTGGTGATCCCGGTGCTCATCGCGCTCGTGCTGGCAGCCGCGATCTCCCCGCTGGTCTCGCTCCTGCGCCGCCGGGGCCTGCCGTCGATCGTCGCCACGTGGATTGCGCTCCTGACGCTGGTGGCCCTGCTGGTGGGGATCATGTGGCTCGTGGTGCGAGCCGTGGTGAACCAGTGGGGCGAGCTGCAGAGCCAGGCGATCGAGGGCCTGGAGTCCCTGCAGAGCTACGTGCAGGGTCTGCCGTTCGAGATCACCGAGGAGCAGATCGCGTCGGTGCGCGACTCGGCCGTGAACCTGCTGCAGTCCGACGCCGTGGGGTCGGGCGCCGTCGCCGGCGTCTCCCAGACCGCCGACTTCGTCGCGGGCTTCGTCATCATGATCGTGGTCCTGTTCTTCTTCCTGAAGGACGGCCCGATGATGTGGGAGGTGCTGCTGCGGCCCTTCGAGGGGCGCCAGTACGAGCGTGCGCAGCGCGTCGGGGAGGCCACCATCCGCACCCTCGGCGGTTACGTGCGCGGGACGGCGATCGTGGCGCTCGTCGACGCCGTCGGCATCGGCATCGGTCTGGCGATCGTGGGCGTGCCGCTCGTGCTGCCGCTCACCGTGCTCGTCTTCCTGCTCGCCTTCATCCCGCTGGTCGGCGCCACCCTCGCGGGCATCCTCGCGGCACTGGTGACGCTCGTCGCCGTCGGGCCGGTGGAGGCGCTCGTCGTCGTCGCGATCGTGGTGGGCGTGAACCAGCTCGAGGGGAACTTCCTCCAGCCGATCGTCATGGGCCGCACCCTGCGGCTGCACCCGCTGATCATCCTGTTCGCGCTGACCGCGGGCACGGTGCTCGTCGGCATCACCGGTGCCGTGCTCGCCGTGCCCATCGCCGCGTCGATCTGGCGCGCCATCCAGGTGTGGGACGGACCCGATCTCGCCGCACGGTTCGCCCGGAAGAAGCGCCCCGAGACCGTCTGAGGACGAGCGGCCGCCCGCGCGGCGGCCGCGGGAGGGCCGACCCTAGAGGCTGTCGTCGTACCGCCGCCGTGCCTCCTCGACGTCGGGCATGTTCCGGGCCGCCCAGTCGAGCAGCACGTCGACGGGCCGGCGGAGCGTCTTGCCGAGCGGGGTGATCCGGTACTCCACGGCCACGGGCCGGGTGCTCAGCAGGGTGCGCTCCACGATGCCGTTGCGCTCCAGGCGCCGGAGCGTCGCGGTGAGCGACTTCTGGGTGACCGCGGGGATGGCGCGGCGCAGGTCGTTGAAGCGGCACGGGCGCTCGCAGAGCTCGTTGAGGACCTCGAGGGACCACTTGTCGAGCACCTGGTCGAGCAGGTCGCGGTGCGGTGCGCCGATGGCGAGGCGCTCGTGGGCGGTATCGGTCATGGAACCTAGTCTCGTTGAGGTGGCCTGAGAACACCAGGTATCACAGGGGTACCTGATCACCGTTACCCCAGGAGGTTCCCGTGACCGTGCGCCGCTTCACCCCCGACGGCCTGCTGCAGCCCACCCCGTACCACCACGTCGCCGTCGGCACGGGCAGCCGCCACGTGCACGTGAGCGGCCAGATCGCCCGGCTGGCAGACGGCACGCCCGTCGCTCCGGGCGACCTCGCCGGCCAGGTGGCCCAGGCGCTGCGCAACACCGCCACCGGACTCGCGGCAGCGGGTGCGACGTTCGACGACGTCCTGCGCCTGACCTTCTACGTGACCCGCTGGACGCCCGACCAGATCACCGGCTTCATGGCCGGCGTCGAGCAGGTGGCAGCCGAGATCGGGCTGCCGCTGCCCCTGCCACCCGCCTCTCTCATCGGCGTCGAGGTGCTGTTCGAGCCCGACGTCCTCGTGGAGGTGGAGGCCACGGCGATCGTCGACTGACGACGCGCTGGTCCGCGCGCCGGCCTCACCCGGGCAGCCGGCTCATCGCAAGGTTGAGCACGGCGGTCTGCGCAGGGTTGAGGCCGGCGTTGACCGCTTCCAGGAGCGCCTCTGTCAGGTGCGCCCGGCTCGGAGCAGGGGCCTCGGCGAGCTCGGGGCGCGCTGCGACCAGCGCGCCGATCTCCTCGACGACTCGCGAGGCGAGCGCCGCGATCTCCTCGATGCTGGAGTCGCCGTCCAGCGCGGCGAACTCGTCATGGAGGTCACCGAGCTCGCGGGCCGCGTCGGCCATGACCGCAGCAGCCAGATCGAGGTCCTGCTCGGGGAGGACGTGGGTGAGCACGACGGCGACGTCCCGGCTGTAGCGGTCGTGCCCGAGGGTGTCCATCAGCGTGTGCGTCTGCACGCCGATGTCCGGCGTCACGTCCAGCCTGCGGAGGGCGGCGATCTCGGTGCGCGCCCGCTGCAGACGGGCGATCGTGGCCTCGAGCTCGGCGTCGAGGTCTCGCAGGACGGCGTCCGCGTCGTGCGGCGCGTCCAGCATCGCGCCGATCTGCTCCAGCGAGAACCCGAGCGTCGACATGCGCCTGATGCGCAGCACCGTGACCAGGTGGCTGACGTCGTACTCCTTGTAGCCGTTGGAGCGGCGCACGGGCTCGGGCAGCAGTCCCATGTCGTGGTAGTGCCGCACGGTGCGCAGGCTCACGCCGGCCAGGTCGGCCAGGCGCCGGGTGCTCCACGGCATCTCACACCTCCTGCTCGCCGCGACCCACGGGGGCACCAGCATGCAGCACGCGGAAGGCCGGCACGAGGAGCGCGACGACGGCCGTCGCGGCGACCACCGCGGCGAGCGCCAGGCCGGCGGCCGGAAGGCCCCACGTCGTCGCGACGGCGGCGACCGGTGCGGTGCTCACCGCCGGCGCAGCCATCATCAGGGCGTTCTGCGCCCCGAGCACCCGCCCACGCATCGCGTCGGGGGTGGCCTCGATGGTGGCCACGCCCAGCACGGCCGAGACGGGACCGTTGGTGAGCCCGATGAGCACGGCAGCGGCCAGGACCACCCAAGGCGCGGCCAGGGTGCCGATGGCCGTGAAGCCGACGATCATCCCCACCATCCCGACGACGAACCACGCCCGGCGCGCCACCCTGCCCGCCGTCGCGGCGTAGAGGCCGGCGCCCAGGAGCGCCCCGAGCGAGAAGCCGCTCAGCACCAGCCCGGTCAGGCCGGGAGCGTCCGCGGCGGTGAAGTAGGCGGGCATCACCGTGGTCTGCAGGGCCGCGACCACCGCCACCAGCGAAGCGGACAGGAACGTCGTCCCCCGCACCAGGCGGTGGGTCAGCACGAACCGCCAGGCCGCCCCCAGATCGGTCAGCACCTGCCGCACGCCGGTGCCGAGACCACGTGCCTGCTCGGTACCACCAGGCCGAGGAGCGATCGAGACGGCCCCGGCCTCCCGCTGGACCAGCAACGTCAGGAGCGCCGCAGCGACGCTCGCGCCCGCGGTGACGAGCAGCACCGCCGACCCCACCCCGAGCACCGCCACCAGGAGCCCACCGAGGCCCGGCCCGGCGAGCAGGACCGCTCCGGCCAGCGCCTCACGGATGCCTACGAGGCGGTCGAGCGAGCCGGGACGGTCACCGGAGAGGCGCACGAGGCCGGGCAGCAGCGTCTCCCGCGCCGTCATCCCGGGGGCGTCACCGAGAGCCCCGACCACCGCCAGGACCAGGAACCACGTCATGTCCAGGCCCCACAGGGCGTCGACCACCGGCAGGGCGGCGACCGACGCGGCCGAGAGCACGTCGCTCACGATCGAGACCGTCCTGCGGTTGACCCGGTCGACGACGACGCCGGCCAGCAGCCCCACCACCGCGGCCGCCGCGGCGCTCGCTCCCGCCACGACGCCCGCCGCCAGCACGTCGCCCGTCCGTGCCAGCACGAGCAGCGGGAAGACCACCGACGCGATCCCGTTCCCCAGGAGGGACAGGCAGTACGACCCCAGGTACACCCATGTGCTTCGACCCATGCGGCCACCCAAGACCGTGCCGCAACGGCATGGTCAAGCGGCGTTGAGCGACATGAGCCGCCTGGCGTGCTGAGCCCCCGGTCAGAACACGTTCCACCGGGGAGCGAGCGGGTCGCACCCCTCCGGGGAGTGGACGTCGACGGCCTGTCCCTGGCCACCCTGTCCCTGGCCGCCCCCGAGCTGGACGACGTCGCCGAGGCGGTAGGTGGCGTCACCGGCACGGATCTCGTCGTCGGAGGCCCAGACGGGTTCGCCGGGGAAGACGGGCACGTACACGGTGCCGTTCTCGGTGCGCAGGTAGAGGCAGCCGTCGCCCTCTTCGAGGCGGCCTTCGAGCAGGGCCGTGGGGCCTCCGGCCCCAGGGTGGGGCGAGGGCCGCCAGGCCGCCGACCCGACCGGCTCGGCGGCGGGACCGCACGCGGCCAGGCAGAGGAGAGCCACCGCCGTGGTCGCTGCCGCCAGCTCCCGCCTCATGCCAGCACGCTACCGGCCACCGGGGTCACTGGCCGGGTGAGCGGTGCCCCGCCCCCACGGCCCGGAGGCCGCGGGGCGAGGCACCGCCGTCGTCATCACGGTCGCGCGGTCACCCCCGGCCAGGGAACTGGAAGTACGCGCGGAGCTGCTCGCCGTCGTCGAGGGTGAGCACCAGCTCCCGGCAGGTTCCGGCCCAGGCGCGGTCCGTCTTCCAGGGGAACTGGTAGCGGCCCTGGGCGTTGACGGTGAGCCGGCTGTTGCCGGGCGTCTCGGCCACGACGGGCACGGGGCGCGGCGTCACGGTGGGCGACGCCGGATCCACCGTGGCCAGCGTCTCGCAGCTCACCTGCCGCGAGTACGGCGAGCCGGAAGCCAGCACGTCGACCCCGCGGCCGGGCTCGAGCCGGAACTGGAGCGGCACCGTGGAACCGGCGTTGGCACGGTTCAGCGCCGGCCCGGGCCGCACGTTGCCCTCGAACGCGCGGGTGCACGAGGGGTGGGTGTCGAACGCCTCGCTGTTGTCGTCACGGCTGGCGGACGACCCCTGCTCGGCGCTGTACCCGAGCCCGCGGCGCGCGAACGACGACCACAGGGTGCACTGGTTCTCGCCACCGGTCAGCACGCGGTCGGCGGCGAGGATGGCGTCACGCCCGGTGACGAACCCGGGAGCGCAGCCCTGCATCTTGAGACCGTCGATGACGAGCTGGTAGGCGAGGTTGTTGCCGCCGGTGTCCCAGGCCTCGTAGATGTTCGGGTTGAACCCGTGCCGGTCGATGAGGTCCCACGTCATGTCCCACAGCACGGACGCCCAGCCGTGGCCCACGCCGTGCGGGGTGGCGAGGGAGCCGCCGTCGAGCCAGCCGCCCGTCTTGATGCTGTCGTACGTGAACGGCTGGATCTCCATGTTGCGGGAGTAGGGGCGGGGCCGGATGCCCGCTCCGGTGCGGTCCTCGTTGAAGACGGCGTAGGCGCCCATGCCACGCGGACCCTCCGGGTGGTCCAGCTCGGGGTCGATGAGCGCCGCGAGGGCGACGTAGTCGCTCCAGCCCTCGCCCATCTGCTCCTGCCCGGACAGGCAGTTGATGCCCGGCCCGCCGGTGAGGCGGTTGGAGAGCCCGTGGCCGTACTCGTGGAAGATGATGCCGGCGTCGAAGTCGCCGTCCCGGATGCCCGGGTGCTCGGGGTTCTTGCGCAGGGCGCCCACCGTGTGACCGGCAGCCACGGCGTCCTTGATGACCGCACCGTCCTGGGCGGTGACCGCCACCGCGGGGATGCCGGGCATGCCGTCGGCGAGGGAGCCGCTGAGGATCGGTGCGGCCTGGTCGGCCACGGGGTGCACGACGACGACGCCGCTGGCCCCCAGCGACTCGGCGACCCGCACGCGCTGCAGGTAGCCGCAGGCGGAGGTGTCGCCGTCGACGACGGCCAGCCACGCGCCCGTCTGGACGCCCGGGTACTCCGCGGTGGTGCAGCCCTGCCCGCCGACGACGAGGCCGAGGTCTGCCACCCCCTCGGAGGTCACCGGGGGAGTGAAGCGCGCCCACGACGCACCGAACGACCCGACGCCCTCGACCCGCACCTCGTTCTGCGCGCCGAACTGGTTGCCGGGCCACACGTACATCTGCATGCGGGGCGTGCCGCCGTCCTGGGCGGGGGTGGAGAAGTTGGCGTTGTTGACGCCGTTGCCGTCCTGCGCCTCGGCGCGCACGTAGTCACCGGCGACGCCGCCGCGGCCGTAGTTGTTGGCCTGGAAGTTCCCGGAGGCCTCGTCGAACCCGTACCGGTAGAAGATGTCGTGCACCACGTTGTTCCAGAAGAACAGGTTGGTGACGGCGGCCTCGCGGCTGGCCTGGGCGTGCTCGCCCAGCGCCACGGGGAAGTCGAACGTCAGGCCGGGCCCGCCGTCGGGGCTGCCGCCCGCGTCCGGCTGGTTGTTCGCGTCCTGGTCCAGGTAGGCGTGCACGTTGTTGCCGCGCGTGATGGTGTGGTCGGCACCGGGGGCGCCGTCGGTGTCGTGCCAGCCGAACGGCGAGGCGAGCGCGTCGGCGGGGTTGTGGACGACGTCGTGCCCCGTCTCGTACGGGCTCTCGGCCGGCGGCCCGAACACCCGGTACGACGAGCCGTCGTCCACCGTCTGCGGGGAGCGGAGCGCCGAGGCGAGCAGGGTGCCGGACGCCGCCGACGACGCGACGTCACGGCCCAGGGTGGCCTGCAGGTCGTCCGCGTGGTCGTGGTCGGTCCAGTCCTCGGCCTCCAGCAGCTCACCGGTGGAGGCGTCGACGACGGCGCTCCACAGCGACTCCGAGCTCACGTCGTCGATGACGAGCTGCCAGGCCAGGCGCAGGCCGCCGTCCGTGGGCTGCCAGCCCAGGCGGGCCGGGATGGCCTCGGTGGAGACGCCGGCTCCGTCGACGAGCGTCTCGCCGTCGGCGCTGCGCTGCCCCAGCACGCGGGGTGCGGTGGGCTCGGGCAGGTCGAGCTCGTCGGCGGCCGCCTCCACCGCCTCGACCGGGTCGACGGCGGGCTCCGCCGCGCGCCGCGTCGTCGGGGCCGCGACGCCGGGGGCAAGCCGGGCGCCGACGTAGGCGACCTCGCCGTCCGCCGTGAGGGTCACGGTCACGTGCCCGCCGAAGACCTCCAGCCCGTCGCGGTGCTGGAGCAGGTTCACGTGGCGGGCGCCGGTGTGCGAGCTCTCGTAGCTCGACAGGACGCCCAGGTCGGCGACGTCGGCCGCGGTGACGCCGAAGTCCTCCGCGTGCTGCTGCACGTGCTCGGCGGCGAGCGCGTCCAGGTCCAGGGAGTCGGGAGCGGCGCCGGCCGTGCCGGGGACGGCGAGCCCCACCCCGGTCAGGCCCAGGGCGCCGGTGAGGGCGAGGGCGAGCGGACGGGAGCGCGGTCTTCCGTGCGGTGGCATGGTTCCTCCGTGATGCGTCGTAGCAGGTCACGGCGTCCCGGGGGCCGGGCGCCGGCGGAGCACCTCTCTGGTGGGAGCAGCGTGTTCCGAGCGTGCTCCCAGAGAGACCTCAACAGACGTCCGGTGAAATTTCCTACTGGAACGGTGAAATCTACGTAAACTCGCCGCCGACGCGACCGCCCTCTAGGAGCCCTCGTAGCCGGTGACGCGGTCGAGCACCGCACCGGCCACGTCGTCAGGCCGCGTCTCGGGCAGCCAGTGACCGGCGTCCAGCTCCACGAACCGGTACGGGGCGTGCACGTACCCCTCTGTGCTCTCCGCCGCCCAACGGCCCAGCGCGGGGTCGGCCGAGCCCCACACGTACGTGGTCGGCACCGCGACGTCGCCCACCGCCGGGCGGGACAGGGCCAGCGCCCGGTACCAGTTGAGGGCCGCCCGCATCGCCCCCGGCTCCCGCATGCGGGCCGCGTAGCGCGCGGCGTCGTCCGCGGGCAGCCCCATCCGCACCAGCGTCCCCTCCAGCGTCCGCCGCATCCCCACCTCGGGCAGCACCGGCACCTGGAAGAAGCCCACGTACAGGGACCGCAGAGCCTGGCCGGAGCGCACGAGCGAGCGTGCGAGCGCCGCAGGGTGGGGGACGGACAGCACCGTCAGGCTGCGCACCCGCTCCGGTTCCCGGGCCGCCAGGGCCCAGGCCACGTTGCCGCCCCAGTCGTGCCCGACGACGTGGGCGGGCCCCGTGGTGTCCAGCAGGTCCACGACGTCGTCCACCAGGTGCTCCAGCCGGTACGCCGACCGCTCACGCGGTCGTGCGCCGGGGGAGTAGCCGCGCTGGTCCAGCGCGACGGTGCGCAGGCCCGCCTCGTGCAGTGCCGGGAGCACCCGGGACCAGCTGCTCGAGTCTTGCGGGAACCCGTGCAGCAGCACGACGGGCACGCCGTCGGCAGGGCCGTCGTCGTGCACGTCGAAGACCAGGCGGCCGCGGCGGAGCGTGGTGATCCGGGGGAACGTCACGCCTCCAGCGTGCGGACGGCGGCGCGCACCGGCAACGGGAAGGGTGCGGTGCGGGACCGCCTGCGGAGGAGTTCCTCAGAGGAGGAAGGGGCGACTGCGCTGCACGACGCCTGCATGCCGACGTCAAACAACAACCCTGCTCGCGGTGGGCAGTCTCGGGACCCGATGCCGTCCAACGGCACCGACGCCACCTCGGCGAACTGGGCGAACCGGATCCCGTCCGCACAGTTCGTCCAGAAACACGACGACTGCGGGGTGCCGGGCCGGGATCAATCCTGGCCGGGCACCCCGCAGTCTCGAGTCCGTACGGCTTCGCGCCGCGTCTGCGCCACGGGGTCCTGCTCGGAGAGCGCATGACCGGAGGTCGAGGATGCTATGGCCTCAGCAGGATGCGTGCGAGGAGGTCGCCGTTCCGCACAGGGGTTCTTCCAGCTCAGGGGCAGTGTTCTGCGGACCCCATTCCAGCACCGTGGCTCGGTAGAGCAACGTGCCGTCCGCATCGAATATGCGAGTCTCGAGGAGAGTGCCGTCGCCGGGATTCAGCATGAGTACGAATCTCTCCAGGCCCTGGTCGGAAAAGTCAGCTTCCACGGCAGTCACGGTGCGACTGGCACTGTCTGTCGTCTTTCCGAGCAGCTCGATGCCAGGGATGGAGGCCGCGACCTCCCACAGAGCCCGCCGGAGCTCAGGGCTCGCAGGGCTCTCCTGCAAGAGGCTCGCAGTAGCTTCCCACAAGGCCCAGTCCTTCCCGTGGCCCGATTCGGGAAGGTTGTCGGTGAGCCATTGCTTGAGGCGGACCGGGTCTGTCGGCAGTCGTTCGAGCTGCTCCCATGTCACGCTCACGCCGTCACCGAACGGTGGCACCACACCGTCCTGATTGGTGATCTCCTCGACTCGCACCAACTCAGGATCCAGCGCCTCCTTGCCCTCCTGCGCAGCACGGAAGGCCGCTGACTGCTCGTCGCGCAGCACGGAACGTTCCTTGGATCGCCAGATCTCGCGCTGGTAAGGAATCGTCTGCGGGTCCTTGACCTGAGAACGCACGTACCAGTACTCGGAGGTCACGGCAGGCTGACGCGCAGCGTTCTCGGCCGCCTCGAGGAGGACGCGTTCGGCCGAAGCCGGCATGGTGGCGAAGACGGTGGCACCGATGGCAGCGAGCACGGTGAGGCCGGCTGCGGCGGCTCTGCGGCCGATCCTGGAGGCCTGTCGGGGTGCCCGGGCAGGCCGACGAGGGCCCGTCATGATCCGATGCAACAGCGCGTCTGCGCGGAGTTCCTGCGTGCGGGTCAGCGGCCGCACGGGAGCAGGATCCAGCTCGGCGAGCTGCTTCAGAACTGGGTCGTTCATCAGGCGGTTCATGACTTGCTCCTTTCAGCGAGCACGGAGGTCGAGTGCCGGATGACGGCCTCGGACCCGGGCTCCAGCACGGCTTCCTTCGCATCGAGCAACCGCTTGAGCCGCCGGCGGGCCCTGGTGAGACGGATGGAGAAGGCGGCCCGGGTGCAGCCCAAGACCTGGGCGGCCTCTCGGCCCGTCATGCCGTCCCATGCGACGAGGCTCAGGACCTCTTGATCGGTGGCGGACAGCCGCGCCCAGGCGCGACGTAGATCGAGCGTCGTGTCTGTCAGGGACGTTTCGTCACGCTCGACGGGCCGGTCGTTCTCGACGCGCAGCTCCAGTCGTCGATGCCGGTCTCGAGAACGACGGCTGCTCGCGGTCAGGGTCCGGGCCACACCGAAGAGCCAGGGGCGCATCTCGTCGAGCGGGATCCGACCCCAGCCGTCCCAGGCGATCGCAAAGACCTCGGCAGCCAGGTCCTCGGCGTCGTGCGGGTCGACACGGCGCGCCAGGAAGGCCAGCACGGCGGGGTACGTCGCCCGGAACATCTCGCTGAAGGCGGCGTCCGACCCGGAACCAGGGTCGGGCCTCATGTTTTCATCCTTGCTCGCACGCCTATACATGGTCGCCGGGTGTTCGGGTGCAACACCACCGTGTCAGTGAGCATCTCGACGGCACTCATGACCGCACCGCTTCGGCAGGCTCGACGCGGCTGGCGGCGACGGCGGGCAGAAGCCCACCGAGGAGCCCGAGAACGAGAGCGCCCAGGAGCGGGATGAGCAGGAGCCGGAGGTCGAAGATCGACTGCCACCTGGAGCAGGGCGTTCCGTCATCCCGCGGCGGCGCGCGTGGCGGCGAGGGCCTGCCGGGTGGAGGCGATCTGGTCCGCCGGTGCACCGTCGGCCTCGCGCAGCCGCAGCGCCTCCGTGAACCGGTCCAGCGCCTCGGCGTGCCGCCGTTGGTCGAACAACGACTTGGCGGAGTGCTGCAGCGCGAAGGCTGTCAGCGCGGTGTGCTCGAGCCGTCGAGCCTGTCGCAGCGCGTCGTCGAACAACGCGTCTGCCTCGGCGAACCTGCCCTGCCACTGCAGCACGTGAGCGAGGCGCAGGAGAGCTGCCGCGTGCTGCGCCGTGCCGGGCTCAGCCCGCTGCACGACGGCGCGCCCGAGCCTCGCCGCCTCGTCCAGCTCGCCGAGCACCCGCAGCCAGAAGACACGTTCAGCATCGCCGTCAGGGCCCCGCGCAGTGAGCGCGGCCACGTGCGCGCGAGCGGCGCCGACGTCGTCGGGCACCTCCCGGAGCGTGACGGGGTCGATCGTGTACGAGGGCATCTCAGCCCTCCGGACGGGCCGCCGCTGGCGCGTACGGGTGCGCCACCAGCTCCACCTCGAACCCCGCCTCGTCCTCCAGGTACGCCGCGTAGTGGTCCGGACCGCCGGCGAACGGGTGCCGGTCGGGGAACATCAGCGTGAACCCGTGCCCGGTGGCGCTCGCGGCGAGCGCCTCCACCTCGGCCGGGGTGCCGGCGAAGAACGCCACATGGTTCATGCCGGGCCGGGTGCGCTCGTGGGGTGTGTCGACGACGTCAGGCCCCGACTCCAGCACCACGTACGAGCCGCCGAGGTGCCACGACTCGCCCGATCCCCAGGTCTGCTCGCGCCGATACCCGAGCTCGGCGAGCAGCCAGGGCAGCCCGGAGTCCGGTGAGGGCGCCTCCCGGAGCCAGATCTCCAGGTGGTGCAGGTGGCCGCGCGTCGTCATGGGCGGACACTATCGAGCGTCAGCGCACCATCCGCAGGGTGGTGGTGTCGTCACCCTCTCCGAGCACGTCCACCGCGCCGTCCGGCTCGAACCCGTGGCGGCGGTAGAACGCCTGAGCCCGGGCGTTGCCCTCGGCCACCCACAGGAAGCACGGGGCGTCGCCGACGGCGGCCTCCAGCAGCACGTCCGCCGTGCCCGTGCCGTACTCCGCGGCCAGCACGTAGAGCCCCACCAGCTCCAGGGGGCGCACCGCTCGTGCACCGGTGGCCTGCGCCCAGCTGAAGCCGACCACCTGGCCGGAGCGTTCCGCCAGCCAGTAGTGGTCGCCGCGGGCGTCCGAGAGGCGCTCGGACCAGCGGGGCCGGGCGGTCTGGGCGTGCCGGGCGATCACCTCGGCCGAGAGCAGCGAGGAGTAGGCCTCCTCGTAGGAGCGCACGTGCACGTCGGCGATCGCGACCGCGTCTGCCGCGTCGGCCAGGCGCACCCGTGCGGGCCTGCGCGGGACGACCGGGGGCTGGGGGCTGATGGCGCTCACCCGCGCGAGACTATCCATCCCTGGCACTCCTGAGGACTGCCGGCTCCTCTCCGCCGTCATGGGGCGTTGTGACCTTGCCCGTGAAAACTTGACCACTTCCAGAAAAGCGCGCACCGTGGACGGCATGACCACCGCGATCGACGCCGAGGAGATGCTGCGTGGCGCCTCCTTGCGCGTCACGCGGCCGCGGCTCGCCGTCCTCGGGGCGGTGCACTCCCTGCCGCACGCCGACACCGACTCGGTGATCGCCGCCGTCCGCGACGAGCTGCAGGACGTCTCGCACCAGACGGTCTACGACTCCCTGCGCACCCTGACCGACGCCGGGCTGCTGCGCCGCATCCAGCCCGCCGGTTCCGTCGCCCGGTACGAGACGCGGGTGGGGGACAACCACCACCACCTGGTGTGCCGCTCGTGCGGCACCATCGTCGACATCGACTGCGCGGTGGGGGAGACGGTCTGCCTCACGCCGTCCAGCGACCACGGTTACCGCATCGACGAGGCCGAGGTCGTCTTCTGGGGCCTGTGCCCCGACTGCGCGGCGAGCTCCACCGTCGACGCCGGCTGAGCGTGAGCGGCCATCCCTGCGTGCTCCGCTGACGGGGCCGCCCCGGGCGCCCTGGACCCGTGGCAGGCGCTCGCCCTTCTGCGTCTGGCCTGCGACCATCCCGCCATGGACCCACGCGTGCACGTGATCCACGACCCGTCCCGGGCGGCGTTCGACGGCGGTGGCGCCCGGCCCGTGCGGATCTACGAGTGGCGGGCGCCGGCCGCCGAGGCGCCCCTGGTGGTGCTGTCGCACGGCACCGGCGGCGGCGCCCCTGGCCTGGCCTGGTGGGCGCAAGCCCTCTGCACGGCGGGGTTCGACGTCGTCGCGCTGGACCACCACGGCAACAGTTACCTCGACGACTACGTGCCCGAGGCGTTCGTGTGGTGGTGGGACCGGGCGCTGGACGTCACGTTCGTGCTCGACCACGTCACCGCACGCGGCCCGGCAGGGGTGGGCGGCTTCTCCATCGGCGGGTACACGGCTGCGGCGGTCTGCGGGGTGCGGGTGCGCGCCGACCGGTTCGAGGCGCTCATGACGGGTGCGCTCTCGGTCGGCGCGGCCCCGGAGTACCCCGGCCTGGCTGACGAGCTTCAGGAACGCTACGACCACCGGACCCGCGCGGCGTGGGCGGAGCCTGCCGCTGCCGACCTTCGTGATCCGCGGGTGTCCGCGGCGTTCCTGCTGTGCCCCGCAGCCGGTCCGCTGCTGGACGAGGCCAGCCTGGCCGCCGTCGAGGTCCCGGTGGCCGTGCGATGGACGGCGGCTGACCGGATGGCGCCGCCGGGGGAGAACGGGGTGCGTTACGCCGCCCTGATCCCGGGAGCCGAGGGCGGCACGGTGGGCTCGACGGAGTCGGGCCACTACGGGTTCGTGCTGCCTGAGCACGACGACCCGCAGGCCAAGGCCGACGTCGCCGAGCAGTCCGTCGACTTCTTCCGCCGCACGCTCATGAGGCACGTGCCCTGACGTGGGCGGCGGCGGGTCAGGGTGGGTCCAGCGGCCGCACGAGCACCGCGCTGCGGTAGACCTTGCCCGGCCACTGGATGGTCTCGACGCGGGCGAAGCCCCAGCGCTGGTAGAGGGCGAGCAGGTGGGTGGCGGGTTCGGCGGTGTCGATGCCGACCGACGTGGCACCCTGGGTCCGCGCCCAGGCGAGCCCGTGGTCCAGGAGGCGGCGTGCCAGGCCTGCCCCTCGGTGCTCGGGGGCGACGGCGAGCTGGTTGACCCATGCACGTCCAGGCCGCCCGGCCTCCGCGCTGAGGCCGCGCAGCGCCTCGCCCGGCGGGCACGACACCGCCACGGTGGCCACGATCGCGTCGCCTTCGGTGATGACCCAGGACGCCCCGGCAGACGCGCGGTAGAGCGTCGTGGCCACCGACTGGTCCACCGCCGTGAAGTTCAGGCCCTGGGCGCCCAGCTCCGCGTAGGCGCGGTGCAGCATCCGGGTCAGCGGCTCGGCGTCAGCAGGGTCGAACGGGCGCAGGTCCATGCCGGGACGGTAGCGCCCGCTACTCGACGACGGTGAGCACGTCCGAGCGCACCACCGCGCCGTCGTCGGCGGTCATCTCGACCTCCAGCTCGGTGCCGGGGTCGACGTCAGGCACGAACATCTGGGCTCTGAAGGTGCCGTCCGGCTCGGCGGTGAACGGCTGGGGCTGCTCGGGCTGCGGCTCGTACGGGGCGCCGTCGGTCAGGAGGGTGACGGTCAGGCCGGTGAGCGGTGCTGCGTCGCCGTCCTGCGTGCCGTCCGCGCCGGTGTCGTCGCAGCCGGTCAAGAGGTGGGCGCCCTCGAGGAGCACGTCGTCACCGGCCCGTGCCGTGGGCTCCGTCCAGCGCAGCTCGGGGGCCGTGCACGACGCCGCGGAGCCTGGTGCTGGTTCGGTGGGGCCTCCGCACCCGGCGGCAGTCCCGGCCACCATCATGAGCGCCGCTGCTGCCATCCACAGGCGTCGGTGCACGGTGGCCTCCTCGTCGGGTGCGTTGCGGTCACCGTAGCGGCTCCCCGCCGGGCGGTCCCGACGGCCGCCCGGCCGTCAGTCGTGCCCCACCCCGAGCAGCCGCTCCAGCACGCGCACCACGCCGTGATCGTCGTTCGACGGCGCCCGGAAGCGCGCCCGCTCCAGCACCTGCGGGTGGGCACCCTCGACGGCGAACGACCACCCGGCGGCGTCGAGCATCTCCACGTCGTTGAGGTAGTCGCCGAACGCCACGGTCTGCTCCCGCGTGACGCCCAGCTCCTCCTGCAGCCGCTGCACGGCGTCGCCCTTCGTCACGCCGGCGGACATGACGTCGACCCAGTGCCGGCCCGAGATCACCACCTGCTGGGCCGGCCGCTCGGCCGAGTCGCGCCCGAACGGCTGGAGCGCCGGCGCCACGGCCACCTCGACGTCCTCGAAGTCGAACACGGCCACCTTGAGGATCTCGTCCTCGACGGCCGTGAGGTCCTCGACCTCCTCCAGCGCGGCGTAGTACATGGATGCCTGCTCGCGGAAGGGGGCGTCCGTGCGTTCCACGTACGCGGAGCGCTTGCCGCACACCACCGTGCCGACGTCGCGCCCGCCTGCGGCGACCTGTCGCACCGCCTGCACGACGTCGTACGCGACGCTGCCGCGCCGCACCCCGCCGGGGATGGTCACGGAGCTGAGCTCCACGCCGTCGCGAGCCACGTAGGAGCCGTTCTCCGCGATGATCGGCATGCCCTCCAGCGCGCCGGAGAACTCGCGGGCCAGCGTCGCGTACTGGCGCCCGCTCGCCGGCACGAGCACGATGCCGCGCTCGCGCATCAGGTCGAGCAGCGGCCAGAACCCGGCAGGCACGTTCTTCGCGGAGTCGAGCAGGGTGCCGTCCATGTCGGTGACCACCAGCCGCACGTCGGGCAGCGGCGTCAGGTCGGCGTCGGTGAGGGCGGGCGTGCCGGTTCCGGCGGGGGAGTGCTGGGTCACCCGTCGATCCTCCCACCCGGCAGCAGGCGTACCATCGATGGTGGCTCGGAGCGCACTCCCGGGCCTCAGAGACGACAGGAGCGAGAGATGCGGGACCACGCCGCGGGCTGCGAGGTGGCCGTCATGGCCTGCTCGGCCGACGCGCGCACCCGCGCCACGCACCGCTGACCCCATCGCGCCGAGCGCGGTCCAGGTCCGGCGGAGCGGGGTGCGGCCATGCCCCCTGCCCTCCGCCGGTCGTGATGCCGCGCCGCGCACGTCGTCGTCCCTCCCCGGGCCGACGGCGGCGCTGGCCACCTGCAGCGGACGCCCGCCGCCACAGTGCACGTGGTGAGCGACGTCGTCGTCCGCCGTGCCTGAGCACGACGCCGGCAGCCCTGTGAACCTGGAAGCCGAGAAGACCCATGAACCCCCTCACCGAGAAGCAGATCCGCGCGTCCTTCGTCAACGCCTCGAAGCGCGAGGCCGCCCAGGCCACGCTGCCCGACCTCGACGCCGTCGACTGGGCCGCCCTGGAGTACCTGGGCTGGCACGACCGCAAGGCGCCGCTGTCCGCCTACGTGGTCCTGGAGATCGACGGCGAGCCGGTCGGCGTGCTGCTGCGTGCCGGCGACGCCAAAGCAGGCCGGTCGCGCCGCAAGGGCGTCTGCGCGTGGTGCGAGGACGTCGTCGTCACCGACGACGTCTCCCTGTACGTGGCCCGGCGCGGCGGCGCCTCGGGCCGCAACGGCAACACCATCGGCACGCTGATCTGCACCGAGTTCCTCTGCTCGCGCAACGTGCGCCGGGTGCCGCTGATCGCCGAGGCGTCGACTCCGGAGGAGAAGGCCGTGCTCGTGGAGCGGCGGATCGCCGGGCTGCGGGAGCGGTCCGCGCGGTTCGTCGCCGAGGTCCTCAGCACCCGCTGACCCCGCCTGCCCGGCGGCGCACGGCCCAGCCGCGCCGCCGGGCGAGCGCGGCCGCCCGGTGCCACGGTGGAGCCTGCCGTCGAGGGAGGTCACCGTGCCGAGCCGGATGTCGCAGCTGAGCGAGGTCGCCGAGGGCGTCCACCGCATCGACCACGCCTACGTCAACGTCTACCTGGTGTCCGACGGCGGCCGCGTGCTCGTCGTGGACACCGGGCTGCCGGCCACCTGGCCGCTGATCGGCCGTGCCCTGCGGGAGATCGGGCACCGGCCCGACGACGTCGCCGCCGTGGTGCTCACCCACGCCCACTTCGACCACACCGGCTGCGTGGCCCGCGTGCAGGAACGCCTCGGCGTCCCCGTGTGGCTGCACGCCGAGGACCATCGCATCGCCGCCCACCCCTACCGGTACGCGCACGAGAACGTGCGCGGCCTCTATCCCCTGCGGTACCCGGGCGCCCTGCGCACCCTCGGGGCGATGGCCGCCGCCGGTGCGCTGCGCGTGCCCGGGGTCACGGGGCTGCGGCCGATCGAGCCGGGCACGCAGCTTCCCGTGCCCGGCTCCCCGCGGGTGGTCTTCACCCCGGGTCACACCGACGGGCACTGTGCCCTGCACCTGCCCGACCGGGACGTGCTCATCACCGGTGACGCCCTGGTGACCCTCGACCCGTACACCGGCAAGCAGGGCCCCCAGATCGTCGCCGGGGCCGCCACCGCCGACAGCGCCCAGGCGCTGCGCTCGCTCGACGCTCTCGCCGCGACCGGGGCCGGCACGCTCCTGCCCGGTCACGGCGAGCCGTGGGCGTGGGGCGTGGCCGGGGCGGTGGACCAGGCGCGCAAGATCGGCGCGCACTGACGCGACGGCGCACACCGAGGTCCCGCAGCGGGGGCGGCCGGGAGGCCGACGATCGCCGAGCGCAGCCAGGGGAGAGACGCCGAGGCCCGGGCGCCCGCCGTCACGGCGGGTGCCCGGGCCTCGCCGGCCGGTGCGCGATCAGCTCGTGAGCTTCTGCCGCGCCACGGACACGACCTTGCCGGCGTTGACCGTCCAGCCCACCCCGAACACGCGCGGGCTGATCACGTTGTCGCCGTCCGGGTTCCACAGGCGCTCCTTGATGCGCTCCACCGTGGGGAACCGGAAGTCGTAGGGGACCACCGAGGCGACCTTGCCGTTCCACGTGCGCTGGCCCTCCGGCGTGCGCAGCTCCTTGACCACGGCGGCCACGGTCAGGGCGGCGGTCGCCACCGTGACGAGCTTGCGGAGCCCGCCCTTCTTCTTCGATCCCATCGGGTACCTCCTGGGTCTCGACATCGTCGTCCCCATCCTGGCGCAGGTGGCGCCGCTCGCTCGGCGGGCGGCGTCGGACCCGCGCCGTACGCTCGCGGCCATGCCCTCCCTGCGCGTCCTGCCCGACCGGTTCACCCTGGAGCACCAGCCCGGGGCCACGTTCCCCGAGGACGACGAGTGGGTCGCCCTCGTCCGTGCCCCCGAGGGGCTCACCGTGCTGCGGCACGCCTCCCCGTTCGCCGGCCCGGACGCCGAGCGGTGGGCCGGCTTCTACGGCGACCCCCACGGCCTGGACGTGCCCGGGGTGCTCGCCTCCGTCGTCGGGCCGCTCGCCGGGGCGAGCATCCCCGTGTTCGTGGCCTCCACGTTCCACGCCGACCTGGTGCTGGTGCACGAGCACCGGCTGGAGCTCGCTGCCGACGTGCTGCGCGACGCCGGGCACACCGTGGCGGCCTGACCCCGCCCGGTGCCCGCCGGTCGGAGCGCCGACCGGCGGGCCCTGACGTGTCGTGGCACGACGGCAGCCCCGCTGCCGTGCGGGTTACTGTCGCCCTCTCGTCCGCCGTCCTGGGAGGGGCCGTGCCCGTTCGTTCGATCGTCCTGTTCGCTCTCGCCGCCCTCCTCGAGATCGGCGGTGCCTGGCTGGTGTGGCAGGGGCTGCGTGAGCACCGCGGCTGGGTGTGGGTGGGCGCCGGGGTGATCGCGCTCGGCCTCTACGGGGCGGTGGCCACCCTCCAGCCCGAGGCCAACTTCGGGCGGATCCTCGCCGCGTACGGCGGAGTCTTCGTGGCCGGGTCGCTCGTGTGGGGGATGGTCGTGGACGGGTTCCGGCCCGACCGCTGGGACGTCGCGGGAGCCCTCGTGTGCCTGGTGGGCGTGGCGATGATCATGTACGCCCCGCGCCCGAGCTGACGCCGGCCGCCCCGGACCACGCCCGTCGTGGGCGTGCGGGTGGGTCAGTCCCGGCGGCGCAGCAGGCGCAGCGCGACCAGCACCGCAGCCCCCGCCAGCACCACGGTGCCGCCGGCGATCGCGAGCACCGCACCGAGCGGCACGGTGCCGTCGTCCACCTGCGCGGTCGCCGGGCTCGCCGACGGCGTGGCGTCACCGGACGTGCCGTCGCCGGCCTCGGCGGCGCCGTCCCCTCCGGCGGAGCCGGGCTCGTCAGCCCCCGTGCCGTCGTCGGCGGCCTCCGGCTCGCCCTCCGCGCCGCACGCCGGCCCCGACGTGCCGGCCACGGGCGTGACGCCCTCCGGCGGCTGGTAGTCGAACGTGAAGTCACCGCTGATGGGGTGCCCGTCGGCCGAGACCACGCGCCACACCACCGTGTACGTGCCACCCTCACCGAGCGCCGCGGACGCCGAGACGGTGCGGTCGAGGATCACGGGGCAGGACGTCTCGTGGTGGGTGCCGTCCGGGCCGGTCACCTCCAGGGCGGTGCCGGTGCCGTTGCCGTCGAGGTCGAGCAGCACGTCGTTGAACGTCACGGACACCTGGTCCACCGGCTCCGACGTGGCCTGGCCCGCGGCCGGCACGGTGCCCACCACGTAGTTGTGGGCGGACGCCGGGCCGGCGGCGGCGACCGTCACGGCGAGGGAACCGGCCATGCCTGCGCCCACCGCACCGAGCACGGCGAGGGCGAGCACCGCCGCCGTGCCGGCGGCGCTCCGTGCGGTCGTGGCGAGGGTGCGCCGCGTCATCGGTCGCCCTCCGCGCCGTCGTGCCCGGCCGGGGTGCGACGCCCGCTCCCGTCACGCCCGCTGCGTGCGAGGGCCACCACGCCGGTCACGGCACCCACGAGACCCAGGCCGAGGCCCGCTGCCCCGAGCGCGGCGGCGAGGCCGGGTCGGTCGTCCGCGGCGCCGGCGCTCTCCTCCCCGGAGGCGTCGCCGTCGGCGGGCGCGGCCCCGTGCCCGCCGCCGGACCCTGCCGAGACCCGCAGCAGCGGCGCGGGGTGCGCGGGTTCCTCGCCCGAGGCGGGCGTCTCCTCGTCCCAGGTGACCACGGTGCCGTCGGAGTACGTCTGGGTGGCGGGCAGCAGCACCTGCTCGACGTCGGGCACCGGCCCGGCGGACACGACGAACCGGCGGAACTCGCCGTCGTGGACGGCCGCGGCGTCGTCGTCGGCGGTCCAGGTGATGGCGGACGGCGCCTCGGTGACGGTGGCGCCGTGCACCTGCACCGGCTCGGGCAGGGGTGCGCGCTCCACGGTGGCCGTCCAGCCCGGCACGGGCTCCACGGACACGCTGGTGAAGGGGGTGTCGGTGGGCAGGTCGACGCGCACCTGGGTGGTGGAGGCGGTCTCGGACTCGTTGGGCACGCGGAACGTGAGGACGGCGTACCCGCCGGCGGTGGCGGTGCCGTCGCCGCCCGGGTCGACCCGGACGTGGGCGGCGGCAGGGCCGGCGAGCAGCACGGCGGCGGACAGGCCGAGCAGGGTGGCGCCGGCGGTGGTGAGAGCGCGCGGGGCGCGCGCGGAGGTCGTGGACATCGAGGGCTCCTGTGGTCGGAGAGGAAGGCGGGGCGCCCGCTCCTCTCGTGACGGCAGGAGCGGGGTCAGGCGAGCGCCGTCCGCAGCACCGGGACGGGTGCGGACGGCGTGGCGGCGCGGTGCGGCGGTGGCCCGCGGAACCGCAGCCCGCCCGCGGCGAGCAGGTCGGCCAGGCGGCGCGGCAGCAGGGGGTCGACGACGGCGGCCGGGCGCGGCGTCGGGCGTGCCGCGTGGGAGGCGGCCCGCACCAGGAGGACGACGGCGGACAGCCAGGCGGTCAGGCGGGCGGCGGCGCGGTCCCCGCCGGCCAGGACCAGGGCGGTGAGCAGCAGCGCGGCGGCGTGGGCGGCGAGCATCAGCCCCGAGGGCACGAGCTCGACGGCGTCCGGCTGGGGCAGCGGGACGGGCAGGGGCGTGTGGCCGGCGTGCGGGCCACCGTGGGCGAGCGCGTGCGGGGTGCCGTGCCCCGACAGGACGGCGAGCTCCACGTGGAGCGCGACCTGGAGCACGGCGAGGGTGGGCAGCAGCCGGGGGAGGGTCAGGCGGCGGCGTGCGGTCACGACGGCGACCGGCGCGGTGGTAGCGACCAGCGCGGCGAGCGCGAGGCCGGAGGACGGCAGGCCGCCGTCGGCCAGCGCGTGAGCGCCGACGGCGAGCGCGAGCGCGGTGACGGCGACCAGCACCGCCCGCACGCGCACCACGAGACCGTCCACGGGGGCCACCCTAACGAGGGGTGGCGGGGGTGTCGCCAGCCCCTGGGACGCACGCCGTGCCCGCGCTGGGCGCCGGCTCGGCGTGGGCGCTCAGGCGGTGCGGCGGTCGTCGTACGTCTCACGGGCGGCGAGCACCCCGGACAGGTGCTGCACCGACCACTCTTCGAGGGCCTTGAGCGGGCCGGTGAGGGTGCGGCCGGCGTCGGTGAGGGCGTACTCGACGCGGACGGGCACCTCGGCGTGCACGGTGCGGGTCACGAGGCCGTCCCGCTCGAGCTCGCGGAGCGTCTGGGTGAGCATCTTCTGGGAGATGCCCTCGACGCGGCGGCGCAGCTCGGAGAACCGGGCGGTGCCGCCGGACAGCACGCCCACCACCAGCACCGTCCACCGGTCGCCGATGCGGTCGAGGATGTGGCGGGTGGGGCAGCCGTCCACGTAGGGGTCGCCCTCGGGGTAGGGGGTGCCGTCGGGCCGGGTGCCGAGGCGCACGGCGTCAGCGGCCGAGGTGGTTACCACGAAGTGCCTTCTTCCCCTAGGAGTGCTGGTCTCCTACGGTAACCAACGAGGCCACCGCGCCGGAAGGGCCGGTGGCGAGACGACTCAGGAAAGGGCGATCCCCATGAACATCACCGTCGTCGGAGGCACCGGGTACGCGGGCGCCGCGATCGTCGCCGAGGCCGCGCGCCGAGGCCACCAGGTCACCGCGCTGAGCCGCAGCACCCCCGCCGAGCCCGTCGAGGGCGTCCGGTACGTGCAGGGCGAGGTGCTCACGGGCGACGCCGTGGCGCAGGCCGTGGCGGGCGCCGACGTCGTGGTGGGTGCGCTGTCCCCGCGCGGCGAGCTGGCCGGCCACCTGGGCGAGGCCTACGGCCGCGTCGTCGAGCAGGCACAGGCCGCCGATGCGCGCTTCCTCCTCGTGGGCGGCTGGAGCACGCTGCGCACCGAGGAGGGCGGGCCGCGCGTCGTGGAGACCGACCAGGTGCCCGCCGAGTTCGCCGGCGAGGCCCGTGAGGTCGCCGCCCTGCTGCCGTGGCTCCAGGGCACGCCCGAGTCGTTCGACTGGGTGTTCGTCAGCCCGGCCGCCACCTACGGCGCCTACAACCCCGGCGAGCCTCGTGGTACCTACCGCGTCGGCGGGGAGGTCGCGATCTTCGACGCCGAGGGCAAGTCGGAGATCTCCGGCGCCGACTTCGGCCTGGCCGTCGTCGACGAGGCCGAGAAGGCGGCGCACCACCGCGAGCAGATCAACGTCGCCTACTGACGCCTGGCCCCCCGCCGACGGCTACGGATCGTCACGCAACCCGCCCCGGTTGCGTGACGATCCGTAGCCGTCGGCGGGGGTGGTCGGCGCGGGTCGGCCACCCGGCCCGCGTCCCGTGCGAGCCTGGCGCCCATGGGCGCCGGACACCTGCACACGCACCTCGATCACAGCGCCGCCGCACCGTCGGGCAGTGCCGCCGCACCGGCGTCGGCGCGCCCCGCGCCGGCCTCCCTCCGCACCCGCGTGGTGCTCGCCGTCGCGCTCCTGCCGGCCCTGCTGGCCACGGTCTGGGGCGCGTTCGCCCTGTGGCCGGCGGCCGACGAGGTCCCCGCGCGCGAGCCGGTCGTGGCGCAGGGCAGCAGCCTGGTCGACGTCACCGTCACCGGGCCGTGGGACGCGGAGACGGGCACGTTCCCCGTCGAGCTGCCCGACGGCGGCACCTCCCGCATGCAGTGGTCCAGCGGCACGCTCGAACCGCAGCCGGGCGACACCGTCGTCGCCCTCCACATCACGCAGATCGGTGACCTGCCCGCCCCGTACGCGTTCATCGACTTCCAGCGCGAGGCGCCCCTGGGCCTCCTGGCCGTCGCGTTCGTGCTCGTGGTGCTCCTGGTCGCACGGTGGCGGGGCCTCGCGGCGCTCGCGGGCCTCGGGTTCGCGTTCGCCGTGTTCCTCCTGTTCACCGTCCCTGCCCTGCTGGCCGGCCACAGCGCCCTGCCCGTGGCCCTGGTGACGTCGTCCGCCGTGATGTTCGTGGTGCTCTACCTCGCCCACGGCTTCACCACCCGCACCACGACGGCGCTGCTCGGCACCCTCGTCGGCCTCGCCCTCACCGCCGGCATCGGCACCTGGGCCATCGGTGCCGCCCGCGTCACCGGAGCCGCCGACGAGCGCGCCGCCTGGCTGCCCCAGATGGTGCCCGGCCTGTCCCTGCAGCAGATCGCGCTGTGCGGGCTCGTGCTCGCCGGCATGGGCGTGCTCAACGACGTCACCATCACCCAGGCGTCGGCCGTGTGGGAGCTGCGCGAGCTCGCCCCCCACGCCCCGCGTCGCGTCCTGTTCGCGCGCGCCATGCGCATCGGCCGCGACCACATCGCCTCCACCGTGTACACGATGGCGTTCGCCTACGTGGGTGCCGCGCTGGCCGTGCTCATGAACCTGTGGCTCATGGAGCAGCCCGTCGCCGACGCCCTGTCCTCCAACGAGATCGCCGAGGAGATCGTGCGCACCCTCGTGGGGTCCATCGGCCTGGTGCTCGCCATCCCCGCCACCACCGGGATCGCGGCGCTCGCGGTGCCGGGCCCGACGGCGGAGCCCGTTCCGGTGGGTGAGGTCAGCGTGCCGGCGGGGCCGACGGCGCCAGAACCCGCCGCAGCCAGCTGACCGGCGCCGCCAGGGCGTCCTGCGAGACGCGTGCCGAGCGCACCGTGCCCGCGAACCCGTGGAACCCGCCGGGCCACACGTGCAGCTCGCACCGCCCGCCGGCCTGCCAGATGCGCTGCGCGAACGCCACCGTCTCGTCCCGGAACGTCTCGGCCGAGCCGACGTCGAGGAACGTGGGCGGCAGCCCCGACAGGTCGGTGGCCCGCGCAGGGGCCGCGTACGGGGGCACGTCGCCGGTGCCGTGGAGGGGCCCGAGGTACGCGCGCCAGCCCAGCTCGTTCGCGGTGCGGTCCCACATGCCCAGCCCGTCGAGCTGGCGGGCCGACGCCGAGTCGTTCCGGTCGTCGAGCATGGGGCACAGGAGGAGCTGGGCGGCCACGGCCGGGCCGCCGCGGTCGCGGGCCAGCAGCACGGTGGCCGCTGCGAGCCCTCCGCCCGCCGAGCCGCCCGCCACCACCAGCCGGTCCGGGTCCACGCCCAGCTCGGCGGCGTGCTGGGCCGTCCACACCAGGCCCGCGTAGCAGTCCTCGACCGGTGCCGGGTACGGGTGCTCGGGCGCCAGGCGGTACTCGACCGACACGATCGTCAGCCCCAGCGCCTGGCCCCAGTCGAGGGCCAGGTCCATGCCGGTGGCCCGGTCGCCGAAGACCATCCCGCCGCCGTGCACGTGGAACACCACGGGCGTGGCGACGTCGTCGGGCACCGACGTGGGCCGGCACACGAGCAGCGTGACGTCCGGGGCGCCGTCGGGCCCGGGCACGGTGCGGTGCCCGACGGCGAACGCGCCGTCGCGGGCCAGGTGCTCGTCGCTCGCCGAGAGGCGGCCGAGCGCCGCCGTCGCGGCGTGCACGGCGGGCAGCTCGTCGAGGGTGGGCATCGTGCCCGTCGGCGGGGCGGTCGCGAGCCAGGCGGCGAGCTCGTCGTCGTACGGCGGGGGTGGGCCGAGCGGAGCGGGCGCTGCGGGCGCGGGTGAGGCGGCTGGTGCGGCGGGGGCGGTGGTGGACTCCGGTGTCACGCGCCCACTCTGCCGCCGACGGCTGCGGAAAGTCACGCAGCTGGCCCGAGCTCCGTGACTCTCCGCAGCCGTCGGCGAGAAGGGGTCAGCGCGTGGCGGCCCACCAGGACACCGCGACCAGGGCCACCGTCGCGACCGGCGTCGACAGCGCTACGACGATCGCGGCACCCCGACCCTTGGTCGGCTGCCGCCTGCGTCCGCCCGCACCGGCGCCTGCGGCGGGCAGCGGTGGCACCACCGGGTCCTCGACCAGCTCGGAGGGGCGCAGGTTCCACGCTGCGACCACGAGGACGGCGAGCACGCCGGCGACCAGCACCGGCAGCGCCGACATGTGCACCGCCTCGCGGCTGAGCACCAGGTCGGTGGTGAGGCCGGCGACGCTGGGTGCCACGACGACGGCGATGGCCGCCATGCTGGCCAGCCACGCTCGGAACGGGTGGTTGACGACGGCGCGGACGACGGGGTCGGTCCACCGCAGGAGGGCGGTGATCACGGCGATGCCGAGCGCCACCGCCGTCAGGATTCCCCACGTGAGCGAGAGGTCCTCCTGGCGGGCGACGGCGGGTGCTGACGTGATCGCGAGCATCATCCCCGCGAACGAGACCGCGTTCGGCAGGAGCATCTGGAGGACCGACCGTCCGGCCTGCTGCTCGCTCTGGGGCAGCTCGAGGCTGCGGGCGTAGGCCGCGGGGTCGCCGAACGCGACGTCGGCGGGGGTGCCGCTCTCGGCCACGTGCGAGTCCACCTCTGCCAGCGCCTGCCCGATGTCGTCCCCGCCCACGCCCTGCAGGCGCAGCTCGAGCAGGAACGACTCGGCCCACCGCTCGTCCACGTGCGGGGCGAGCGCGCGCTCGATCTCGTAGCGGTTCTCGTGGGCGCGCTGCCGCAACCTGGTGATCATCGTCGTGCCTCCGTGGTGCCGTGCTCGGTGCTGTCCTCGGTGCTGTGCTGCCGTGTCCCGCCGGGGGCGGCGTGGGCCACGAACCGGCTGGTGGCCCGGGAGAACGCGAGCCACTGCGCCGAGCGCTCGTGGAGCACGGCCCGGCCGGCGTCCGTGAGGTCGTAGTACTTGCGGCCGGGGCCGCCGTCTCCGGGGCGCCACTCGGTGCTGACCCACCCGGCGGCCTCGAACCGCTTGAGCAGCGGGTAGAGGGTGCCGCCCTTGGTGGTGCCCAGACCGCCCTCGGCCAGCGCGGCGGTGATGGCGTACCCGTAGGTGGGGCCGTCGGCGAGCACGCGCAGCACGCACACCTCGAGCACCCCGCGCAGCCAGTCGCTGGGCCACGGCTGTATCTCGTCCACGACTAGATGGTCACACCAACTAGCAAGGAAGGCAAGTCACCTCGCTTCCCTGGACGTGCGAGAGCCCCCACGGCCTGGCGGCAGCGGGGGCTCCGGTCGGGCGCTCGCCGGGGGCGGGCGCCGGGGCGGGCGCTCGCGGAGCGCGGTCAGTCCTTCTCCGGCGGCTTCGTGGTCGAGGCGTGCACGGCTGCCTGCGCCTTCGGGGGGAGCACCGCGCCCGTGGCGGCCTGCATCTTCGCCTTGAACGACCGCACCACCACCTTGTCGTCCCCCTTCAGCAGACCCTTCACGGCCTCCTTCGCCACCTTGACCGGGTCGTCCTTGGGGCCCTGACCCACCGGCAGGTCCTCCATGTCGTTGTCCTCGAAGAACTCCGTGTCCGTGGGGCCGGGCACCAGGGCCGTCACTGTGACCCCCGTGTCCTTGAGCTCGTGCCGCACCGCCTCCGCGAACGACAGCTCGAACGCCTTCGACGCCGCGTACGTCGCGTACCAGGGCCCCGGCATCGTCCCGGCCACCGAAGACGTGACGAGCACCGCGCCCTCGCCGCGCTCCACCATCGGCGGCACCAGCTTCTTGGCCAGGTACACCACCGCGGTCACGTTGAGCGCCACCACCTCCAGGTCACCCTCGAGCGGGGTCTCGACGAACGGCCCCGCGTTCGCGACGCCCGCGTTGAGCACGAGCGCGTCCACCGGGCGCCCGACGGCGTGCACCGCCTCCACGAGCGAGTCCAGCCCCTCACGGGTGGTGAGGTCCGCCTGGACGGCATCCACCCTGCTTCCGGTCAGCGCCAGCTCCTGGGCCGCTGCCGTGAGCCCCGCGTCCTCCGCGGTGACGATGACGTCGAACCCCTTGTCGATCAGCTCGCGCGCGATCTCCAGCCCGATCCCGCTGGACGCCCCTGTGACGACGGCGACCCGGTTCGTCCCTGCCATGGCTCCTCCTCGCGTCGGTGTCCTCTGACGCTAGGCAGGCGGGCGGTCACCAGCACGCGGTGCCGGTGCCACCAGCGGCGACGACCCGGGGTCGTCACGGTCTTGGACGAGCGTCCGATACACCTCTTCGGTGTCACTCGCACGGCGGGCCGGACTTCACCCTCTTAGGCTGTGGACGGCCTGGAAAACCGCGGATCCTCCGCCCGGGCTCACCCACTACAGTGAAACGACCGCTGCCTCGCCGAGCGGCGCCGCCGCGCGCCCGCACCAGTGAAGGAGACTCATGTCCGTCCTCGCCCCCGAGCACCTCGCACAGCTGCTGGAGGACCAGAGGGAGGTGGTCAGGTCCGTCTGGCTGGAGGCTGCGTCCGCCGAGCTGCGCGGGCGCACCTCGCGAGGCGAGCTGGAGCGTGAGCAGGACGAGCTCTACGACGCCCTGGTGGCCGGTCTGAGGTCGGGTGCCACCGACCTGTACTCCGGCGCGTTCGACTCGCTGCGCGGCATCCTCGCCGACCTGTCGACCGCGCGCGCCCGCCTCGGTTTCACGCCGCGCGAGACGGCGGTGGCGATCTTCGCCCTCAAGGAGGGCCTGTACCAGGTCACGAGCGCCTCGGCCGCCCAGCTCGCCCCCTTGCTGCGCCTGGTGGACGACCTGGGACTGTTCACGTTCGAGACGTTCGCCGCCACGCGTGAGGGCATCATCGCGGAGCAGAGCGAGCAGCTCCTCGAGCTCTCCACCCCGGTGGTCAAGCTGTGGGATGGCATCGTGGCCGTGCCGCTGGTGGGCACGCTCGACTCGGCCCGCACCCAGGTGGTGATGGAGAAGCTCCTCAGCACCCTGGTGGAGACGGGCAGCGAGCACGCGATCATCGACATCGCCGGCGTGCCGGCGGTCGACACCCAGGTGGCCCAGCACCTCCTCAAGACGGTCGTGGCCGCCCGCCTCATGGGCGCCGAGTGCACCATCAGCGGCATCCGGCCCCAGATCGCGCAGACGATCGTCGCGCTCGGCATCGAGTTCGGGGACATCCGCACGCGTGCCTCTCTGGCGGACGCGCTCGTCGACGCGCTGCGCGTGGACCGGCGCGCGGCCGGACAGGGTGGCTCGACGGCGGTGGGGACCGGCGCATGACCGACGTCGTCCCGATCCTCAAGATCGGCTCCACGCTCCTCGTCTCCATCCAGACGGACCTGCAGGACGACACGGCGCTGCGCCTGCAGGAGGACCTGGCGGAGCAGATCACCCGGACGGGCGCCCGCGGGGTGCTGATCGACATCTCCGGCCTGGAGATCGTGGACAGCTTCATCGGCCGCATGCTCGCCTCGATCGCCGGCATCTCGCGCGTCCTGGACGCCGCCACGGTGGTGGTGGGGATGCGCCCGGCGGTCGCCATCACCATGGTCGAGCTCGGTCTGTCTCTGGGTGGTGTGCGCACCGCCCTGGACGTCGAGCGCGGGCTGCGGGTCCTCGCACCCGTCGAGCAGTCGCCGGAGGAAGTGCTCCTCGCCGCGGCCCAACGAGCCGGTGAGTGACCTCGGCGTGCGCCCGGGCACGGCCGACGGCGTGCTGACGATGCCGGTGGACACCGACGCCGACGTGGTCAAGGTCCGCCAGGCCGTGCGCGGGCTCACGCAGCAGGCCCGCCTGTCCCTCGTGGACCAGACGAAGTTCGTCACCGCCGCGAGCGAGCTGGCCCGCAACACCCTGGTCCACGGTGGCGGGGGCCACGTCGAGGCGCAGGTCGTGTCGGAGGGACGCCGCACCGGGGTGCGTGCCGTGTTCGTCGACGACGGTCCCGGGATCGCGGACATCGACCTGGCGATGACGGACGGCTGGACCAGCGGCACGGGCCTGGGGCTCGGCTTGTCCGGCTCCCGCCGGCTGGTGGAGCGGTTCGTCATCGACTCGGCCCCGGGCGCGGGCACGCGCGTGGAGATCGTGTCGTGGTCGCGATGACGCCGGCCGAGGTGGCGTCCACCGAGGACGTGGAGTGGGTGGCCGTGGACCACGAGAGCGCGGTGGGCGCCGCGCGGCGGGCCGCCACGGCGCTCGCGGTGCGTCTGGGCTTCGCCGAGGCGCGCCGTGCGGAGGTGGCCCTCGTGGTCAGCGAGCTCGCCACGAACCAGCTGCGGCACGCGGGCTCGGGCTCGGTGCTGCTGCGGGCGCGGCGCACGGACCAGGACGCCGCGGTCGAGGTGCTCGCCGTGGACTCCGGCCCGGGCATGCGGGACGTCACCGCGGCCATGCGCGACGGCGCCTCCAGCGCCGGGACGCTGGGGATCGGGCTCGGTACGCTGCCCCGCCTGGCGTCCGCGTGGGACGTGTGGTCGGCGCCGGGGCAGGGAACCGTGGTGGGGGCCACGTTCGGACCCGATCGCGACCCGGTGCCGTGGGCAGCGAGCGCCACCAGCGTCACCCGCACGATGACGGGACAGTCGGTCTGCGGGGACGCCTGCGCCGTGCGGTCCGACGACGGCGTGGTCACGGCGCTGCTGGCTGACGGTCTGGGGCACGGGCCGCTGGCCGCGGCGGCCTCGGGCGAAGCGGTGCGCGTGTTCCTGCTGGGCCCGGCGCGCGGCCCTGCCGAGCACCTGCGCGCGGTGCACCGGGAGATCGCCGGCACCCGCGGTGCGGCCGTGTCGGTGGCCCAGGTCGTGGGGTCGACGGTGCGGTTCGCGGCCCTCGGCAACGTGGCGGCGTTCCAGCTCGGGCAGGGCCGGCGGCGCAGCATGGTGACCCACCCCGGGATCGCGGGGTCGGGCAGCGCGCAGGTGCGGGAGACGACGTACCCGGTGGAGGCGCCGGGCGTGCTGGTGCTGCACAGCGACGGCCTGACGGAGCGGATGGACCTGGGCCGGTACGCCGGTCTCACCGCCCGCACACCGCTGGTGGTGGCCGGGGTGCTGCTGCGTGACTTCGGCGTGCGGCGCGACGACGCGAGCGTGCTGGTGGTGCCGCTCGGTGACAGGAGCGCGGCGTGACGCCGGGCGGTGGGCTGCCCGGCAAGGAGCTGCTGCGGTTCCCGGTGCGCAGCGACGCGGACGTGCTGGAGCTGCGGCGCACCGGGCGCTCGGTCGCGGAGGGGCTGGGGCTGGACCTGCAGGACCAGGTGCGGTTCGCGACGGCGCTCTCGGAGGTCGGGCGCAGCGCGGCCGCCGCCGGGGGCGGTGTCGCTACGGTCACGGTGCGGCAGGAGACGGGGGAGAGCGTGCTGGCGGTCACGCTGACCACCACGATGACGATGCCCGTCTCGGGCCAGGCGGAGGACGGCGGGGTTCCGGCCGCGCGTCGTCTGGTGGACGACGTCGTGGTCAGCTCGGGCCCGCCCACGGAGGTGACGCTGGTCAAGCCGCTGCCGGCGCAGCCGAGCACCGACCGGCTGGAGTCGCTCCGGGCGGCCCTGGACAGCCACCCGGACACCGACGCGCTGTCGCAGATGCGCGCGCACAACGCCGAGCTGATCGACATGCTCGAGGAGCTCAGCAGCACGGCCCGGCAGCTGGAGGCGACGAACGCCGAGCTGGAGGAGACGAACCGGGGCGTCATGGCCATGTACCGCCAGCTCTCCGACGAGCTGGAGGAGACGAACTCCGGCGTGGTGGCGCTGTACGCCGAGCTGGACGAGCGTGGCCGCCAGCTCGCGGCGGCCAACGAGGCCAAGACCCGGTTCCTGCGGCACGTGAGCCACGAGCTGCGCACCCCGGTGAACTCGATCATCGGCCTGGTGTCGCTGCTGGACGACTCCCCGCTGGACGCCGAGCAGCGCCGCCAGGTGAGCTTCCTGCAGGACAGCGCGACGGCGCTGCTGGGGCTGGTCAACGAGCTCCTGGACCTGGCCCGCGCCGAGTCGGGCCGCCAGGAGGTCACGCTGTCCGACGTCGACCTGCCCGCGCTGCTGGCCGAGCTGCACGGCACCACGGCGCCGCTGGTGCGCGACGGCGTCGTGCTCGAGGTGGCGGACGCGCCCCGCGCGGTGGTGCGCACCGACCGGCACCTGCTGGCACGGGTGCTGCGCAACCTGCTGACCAACGCGGTGAAGTTCACCGAGCGGGGCAGCGTGCGGCTCACGGTGGAGGAGCGGGACGGCGAGCTGTGGTTCGCCGTCACGGACACCGGCATCGGCATCGCGCCCGAGCACCTGGAGGAGGTGTTCGAGGAGTTCGCGCAGATCCCCAACCACCTGCAGCCCACGGTGCGCGGCACGGGCCTGGGCCTGCCGTACGCCCGTCGTCTCATGGAGACGCTCGGTGGCCGGCTGGAGGCGTCGAGCGTGCCGGGAGAGGGCAGCACGTTCGTGGCGGTGCTCCCGCCGGCTCTCCCTGACGGCACTGCAGCGGGCATCGCCGCCTCGTCCGGCAGCAGCGCTGGAGCCGGCGCTGGTGTCGCTGAGGGCGCGATGGGTCCAGTGGCGGGGGCGGCGGCGGAGGCCGACGCACGGTTCCCCGGCCGTGCCCTGGTGGTGGACGACGACGACGCGTACCGGGCCCTGGTGGTCGAGAGCCTGCGCGGGGCCGGTGCGCGGGTGACGCAGGCCGCGACGGTGGCCGCCGCGGTGGACGCGGTGCGCGGTGCACAGCCCGGTGAGGCCCCGGACGTGGTGGTCCTGGACGTGCGGATGCCCGACGGTGACGGGGTCGAGGCGGTCGTGCGTCTGCGCGAGCTGCGTCCTGACCTGCCCGTGGTGCTGATGTCGAGCGGGCCGGCGCCACAGCTCCCGCCGCAGGCCCGTGACGTCCCGTTCGTGGGCAAGGACTCCAGGGACCGCACGGCGCTGCTGGCGGCGGTGCGGAGGGTGGCCACGGCGCCGGGAGGTGCAGAGGGCGCATGACGGAGACGATGACGGGCACCGTGCTGGTGGTGGACGACACCCCGGCGCACCGCTACGTGATGACGAGCTGGCTGCGGCGGGCGGGGTTCACCGTCGTCGAGGCGGGGACGGGCAGCGAGGCGTTGGCGCTGTCCGGTCCGGACCTCGACGCGGTGGTGCTGGACGTCAACCTGCCCGACATCCCCGGCACGGAGGTGTGCGCGCGGATCAAGGCTGCGGAGGAGACGGCACACCTGCCCGTGCTGCACGTCTCGGCCACCTCCACCGACGTCGCCTCTCGCACGGCCGGGCTCGAGCAGGGGGCGGACGCCTACCTGGTGGAGCCGTTGGACCGTGGGGAGTTCCTGGCCACCGTGGGCGTGCTGTGCCGCACGCACGAGGCGCACCGCGACGCCGACCGCGCGGCGCAGCGCATGGAGCGGCTCAGCGCCGCGCTCGTGCCGCTGCACCGGGCGCGCTCGTACGACCGGTTGGCGGACGACGCGGCCGTGGGCGCGTCCCAGGTCCTGGGGCGCCCGGCGCTCGCGATCGCCGGCGTGGAGCACGAGGACGTGGTGCGTGCGCTGTGCGTGCGGACGGACGCGCCGCTGGTCCGGTCGCGCAGCCGTGACCCCATCACGGGGCTCGACCCGGCCGGGCCGTCGGTGCTGGCCGGCTCGGCCGTGCCGCCGACGTGGCGTGACCTGCTGGCACGCATGGACCGGCAGCCGAGCGGTTGGTACACGACGGTGCTGACGGACTCCTCCGGCGCGGTGGTGGGAGGCCTGGCCGTGGGGGTGGACGACCGCGAGCCGTTGCGCTCGGAGGACGTCGACGCGGTGCACCGGCTCTCGGAGGCGATGAGCGTGGCGCTGTCGAACCTGCGCTCGTTCGCCGAGGAGCACCGGGTGGCCCTGGCGCTGCAGTCCGCGATGCTGCCGGGGGCGCTGCCGGCGGGCGGGCCGCTGGAGATCGCGGCCCGCTATGTCGCTGCGGACGAGATGCTCGCGGTGGGTGGCGACTTCTACGACGCCTTCGAGCTGGGCGAGGGGCGCACGGCCCTGGTCATCGGCGACGTCCAGGGGCACTCGCTGCGTGCCGCCACGGTGATGGGCCAGCTGCGCACCGCGCTGCGCGCCTACCTGATCGAGGGGCACCCGCCTGCTCGGGCCACGGAGCTGCTCAACGTGCTGCTGCGCCGGTCGCACCCGGAGTTCGTCACGGCGTGCGTGTGCGTGGTGGACACCGCCACGGGGCGGCTCGAGATGGTCAACGCCGGCCACCTGCCGCCGCTGCTGGTGGGTGCGGACGGCACCGCGCGGTTCCTGCGCGGCACGACGCGCCTGCTGGGCATGGACGCCGACGAGCCGCGCACCTCGCGCACGGAGCAGCTCAGGCCAGGGGACACGCTGCTGCTGGTCACGGACGGTCTGGTGGAGCGGCGTGGTGTCTCGCTGCGCCACAACCTGGGCGTGCTGGAGTCGGTGACGGCCGGGCTGGCGGGGACGGACCCGCAGGAGCTGTGCGACGCGGTGCTCCGGCACTTCGACGACGGGCACGAGGACGACGTCGCGGTGCTCGCGGCACGGTGGGTGGGGCCGCCGGTCCCGGTGGCCGAGGTGCAGAGCCCGGTCATGGCGGGCACCGGGTCCTGAGGCCCGGTCGGCGCGGGGCGGCGCGGGCAGCCCAGGCGCCGCCGGTCCGCGGCGCCTGCCCCGTGGCGCCCCCCGCGGCACCTACGCCTCGCTGCCGCCGTCGCGCACAGGCCGGTCGATGACGCGGGACATGACGACGGCGGTGCGCGTGCGCTCGATGCGCCCGCTCGTGCGGATGCGCTCCACGGTCTGCTCGATCTCGGCCATGCTCTCCGCCATGACGCGCACGATGGCGTCGGCGTCCCCGGTGACGGTGGCGACCTCGACCACCTCCGGGATCGCGCCGAGGTCTCGTCGCAGCACGGCGGGGGAGACGATGCCGCGGCAGAAGATCTCCACGTACGCCTCGATGGCCCAGCCGAGCACGTGGGGGTCCACCTTGACGGTGAAGCCGGTGATCTCGCCGCGTGCCCGCATGAGGTCGACGCGGCGCTTCACGGCAGGGGCGGAGAGCCCGACGGCCTCGCCGATCTCCTGGTAGGTGGCCCGGCCGTCCTGGAGCAGGTGGCCGACGATCTTGCGGTTCAGGGCGTCCACCACCTCAGGGTACGAGCGGATCGTTCAGGTCGAGCCTCTGTGCCGCAACGGATCGCCGTCAGATGTGCAAGAGATCGTGGTTCGTTGCGCAACGGGTGGTTCGTAGTGTCGGGGGCATGACGCTGACCGACCTCCCCGGAGCCACGCCCGGGCCGCCGGCCCCCGCCGCTGTGCCCACTGCCGCTGCGCCCACCGCCGTCGCCGCGGCCGACGGCGCCCCCGCTCTCGCCGCTCCGGAGCGGACGGCGACGCCGCGCCGGTTCCTCATGTGCCCACCCACGTACTTCGACGTGGTCTACGCGATCAACCCGTGGATGGACCTGTCGGTGCCTGTGGACAACGCTCTGGCGGTGGCCCAGTGGGAGGCGCTGCGGGCGGCCTACGAGGCGCACGGCCACACGGTCGACGTCGTGACGCCCGAGCCGGGGCTGCCGGACATGGTCTACGCGGCGAACGGCGGCGTCGTCGTGGGCGGCCGTGCGCTCGCCGCCCGCTTCACGTTCCCGGAGCGGCAGGCTGAGGGCCCGGCGTACGAGGCGTGGTTCGACGCCGCCGCTCCGGCCGGCGCGCTCGGAGAGCACGCGGTGAACCTGGGGCAGGCGGCCGAGCAGAACGAGGGCCAGGGCGACTTCCTCCTGGTGGGGGACCTGCTGCTGGCCGGCACCGGGTTCCGCACCTCGCGCGCGGCGCACGTCGAGGCGGTGCGCCGTCTGGAGCTGGCCGCCCAGGGCGTCACGCTCGTCACGCTCGAGCTGGTGGACCCTCGCTACTACCACCTGGACACCGCCCTGGCCGTGCTCGACGACGGCAGCGTCTCCGGCGAGCGCACCGTCGCCTACCTGCCGGAGGCGTTCAGCCCGCAGTCGCAGGAGACGCTGCGCGCGCTGTTCCCCGACGCGCTGCTCGCCGCACCGGAGGACGCCGCGGTGCTGGGTCTCAACGCCGTCTCCGACGGCCGGCACGTGTTCCTCACCGACCGCGCCACCGGGATGCACGCACGGCTGCGCGAGCGCGGCTTCGAGCCCGTGGGCGTGGACCTGTCCGAGATCTTCAAGGGCGGCGGCTCGGTCAAGTGCTGCACGCTCGAGCTCCACCCCGCCCGCACGCCCGTGCCAGAGAAGGAGGCCCGCGCATGACCACCGTCCCGTTCCTCGACGTCCCCTCCACCGCCCGCTGGGTGGCCCGCCGCGGCCCCGAGCAGGTCATCAAGGCCCTCACCGATGCGCTCGAGCGTGACTTCGCACGCTGGCCCGAGCTCGAGAAGCGTCCCCGCATCGCCTCGCACTCGCGCGACGGCGTCATCGAGCTCATGCCGACGCAGGACGCCACCACCTACGGTTTCAAGCTGGTCAACGGCCACCCCCTCAACCCGGTGCGCGGCTACCAGACCGTCACCGCGCTCGGCGTGCTCGCCGACGTCCACAACGGCTACCCGTCGTTCCTCGCCGAGATGACGATCCTCACCGCGCTGCGCACCGACGCGACGTCGGCTCTCGCCGCCCGCTACCTGGCGCCGTCGGGCGCTCGCACGGTCGCCCTCGTGGGCTGCGGGTCGCAGGCGGAGTTCCAGGCGCTCGGCATGCGTGCCGAGCTCGGCGTCACCACCCTGCGTGTGCACGACGTCGACCCCGCCGCCGCGGCCAAGCTCGCGCGCAACGCGCGAGCCCTCGGCTTCGAGGTCACCGTGTGCGACGACGCGTCCGACGCCGTGCGGGGCGCCGACGTCGTCACCACCTGCACCGCCGACAAGCAGAACGCGACGGTGCTGCACGACGCCGACGTCGTCCCCGGCCAGCACCTCAACGCCATCGGCGGCGACTGCCCGGGCAAGACGGAGCTGGACCCGCGCATCCTGGAGCGGGCGTCGGTGTTCGTGGAGCTGGAGGAGCAGACGCGCGTCGAGGGGGAGATCCAGCGGCAGCCGGCGGACTTCCCCGTCACCGAGCTGTGGCGCGTGGTCACCGGTCAGGCGCCGGGCCGGCGCGACGCCCAGGAGATCACCGTGTTCGACTCGGTCGGGTTCGCCGTCGAGGACTTCACGGTGCTGCGCATGGTGCGCGACGAGCTGGTGGGCACCGCCGAGGGTGCGGTGCTGCTCCAGCAGCTCGACCTCGTGGCCGAGCCCGCCGACCCCAAGGACCTGTTCTCGCTGGTGGTGGCGGCTGGGGCGGACCGGTCGACCGTCCCGGCCGCCGCGGTGGCGGCCGGCCGGGCGGCCGAGCCGTCGCTCGCCTGAGGGGGCGTCCCGCTGCCCGGGTGCCGGGCAGCGGGTGCCACCGGGGGCACGGGTCGTCGGCCGTTCGGGCTGCGAGGACCGCGCTGCCGTGATGCCCTGGAGTCAGCGGGGCATTCGAGCAGACGGTGCCCGCGGACCCCGAGGACGGCCTACCGGCCGTCGGCTGAAGGAGTGAGCGACATGGGTCTCGGTGACAAGATGCAGCACAAGGCCGAGGAGCTCCAGGGCAAGGCCAAGGAGGCCTTCGGCAAGGCGACCGACAACGAGAAGACGGAGGCGGAGGGCAAGGGCCAGCAGGCCGGCGCCAACGTCAAGCAGACCGGCGACAAGGCCAAGGACGCCGCCGACGACGCGTTCGGTCGCTGACCTTCCCCCGTCGGCCGGCGTGCCCCTCGCCGGCCCGGGATCGAGGCGCCCGCACCACCCCCTGGGTGCGGGCGCCTCTCCGTGCCCGGAGCGTGGTGGACCGCTCGCGCGCCGTCTGTCGAATCGATACGGCCGCCGGGGCTAGGGTCAGGGGCATGTCGACCCTCCCGCTCTACGCAGCCGACCCCGCCCGGTACGACGGCTCCATGACGTACCGCCGCACCGGGCGCTCTGGCCTGGACCTGCCCGCGATCTCGCTGGGCCTGTGGCACAACTTCGGTGACGACGTCCCCCTGGACCGCCAGCGGGCCGTGCTGCGCCGCGCGTTCGACCTGGGGATCACCCACTTCGACCTCGCGAACAACTACGGCCCGCCCCACGGCTCCGCGGAGACGAACTTCGGGTACCACCTCGCCCGCGACTTCCGCCCGTACCGCGACGAGCTGGTCATCTCCTCCAAGGCCGGCTACGACATGTGGCCGGGCCCCTACGGCCAGGGCGGCGGCTCGCGCAAGTACCTGCTCGCCTCGCTCGACCAGTCCCTCGCACGGATGGGCCTGGACTACGTGGACATCTTCTACAGCCACCGGTTCGACCCCACCACACCGCTCGAGGAGACGATGGGCGCCCTGCACACCGCCGTGCAGTCGGGCCGGGCGCTGTACGCCGGCATCTCCTCCTACAGCCCGCAGCAGACCCGCGAGGCCGCGCGGATCCTCGCCGACCTGGGCACGCCGCTGCTCATCCACCAGCCCAGCTACTCGATGCTCAACCGGTGGATCGAGACGGACGGGCTGCTCGACACGCTCGCCGAGGTGGGGGCCGGGTGCATCGCGTTCTCCCCGCTCGCCCAGGGGATGCTCACCGACAAGTACCTGCACGGTGTGCCCGAGGGCTCGCGCGCCACGCAGGGCAAGTCGCTGGGCGAGGGGATGCTGAACGACGAGGCGCTGGGCCACGTGCGCGCGCTGAACGAGATCGCCGCGGGGCGCGGCCAGTCGCTCGCGCAGATGGCGCTGGCGTGGGCGCTGCGGCACGAGCGGGTGACGTCCGTGCTCGTGGGGGCCTCGTCCGTGCGGCAGCTCGAGGACAACGTGGGCGCCCTGCGGAACCCGGGGTTCTCCGCCGACGAGCTCGCCACGATCGACGAGCACGCCGTCGACTCCGGGATCGACCTGTGGAACGCGTTCCGCGGTGGTGAGATCACCCACCGCTGACACCCCGACGACGTCGTGGGCGGGAGGCGTGCCGCAACCCTCAGGGTCCCGGCACTCCTCCCGCCCACGACGAGGAGAGGTGCTTACTGGACGGTCACGCCCTGCGGCGTCCCGTGATGGCGCCCCAGATCAGCAGCACGATGATCGAGCCACCGATCGCCAGGAGCCAGGTCTGGATCGAGAAGAAGTTCTCGAGCGGAGCGTTGAACAGCAGGCTGCCGAGCCAACCGCCGAGAAGTGCGCCGACGACGCCGACGAGCAGGGTGGCGATCCAGCCGCCGGCCTGCTTGCCCGGCAGGATCGCGCGGGCGATGGCGCCCGCAAGCAGACCAAGAATGATCCATCCGATGATGCTCACGGAGATTCCTCCTTCTGTCGGATACCGACCCCTTGACACTGGCACGGGTCTGTGGTGTTCGCACGTCGATGCAGGTGAGGTGCGCTTCCGGTGGCGCTCCGTGCCTGTTCGCGGGATCATTCCCGGCCCCGAGCCGCGGGTGGCATCATGTGGCCGCAGATCCGGCGCCCAGGATGAGCGCCGGCGGACGGGGGAACGGTGAGCACCACGCAGGACGACGTCGCGCACGGGCGGCTCCGCACGGGCGAGCGCGCCGTCGACGACGCGCTCGAGCGCATGCGCCGGCTCCTGCCCGGCACCGCTCCCGGCGAGCCCGGGTCCGCGGAGCCCGACCTGGTGCGCACGGCGCTCGCGGGCCTGCACCACGACCACCAGCGCCTGCTGTGGCTGCGGCACGTGGACGGCCGCAGCGACGCCGAGGTGGCCGGGGCCCTCGGGCTGCCGCTCGGGTCGGTGCGCCGGGGGCTGCGCGAGGCCGAGCGTGCCCTGTCCGCCGGGTTCGCCGCCGCGCACGCCCGTGCGGCGGCGTCGGCCCCGCAGGCGTGCGCCACCACTCGCGGTGCGCTGGGCGACTACGTGCGCCACCGTGTCGCACCGCAGGCCCGGCGGGTGCTCGAGGACCACCTCTTCGGCTGCCAGGACTGCATGCGCGCCTTCATCGACGTGCGGCAGGCGGCGTGGTCGCTGCGGGACGCGGCGCCCGTGCTGCTCGCGGGCTCCACCGGGCTGGCCCTGGGTGGCCCGATGGTCTACGGCACGATGGCGGCCCCGGCCACCGCGGCGGGGCCGCTCGCAGCCATCGGGTCGGTCGGCGTGCTGCTCTCGGAGGCGGGCGACCGGGCCGGGGCCGCCGTGCGCGCGCTCTCGTCGTCGGGGCGTCGCCTGTCGCTCGTGGTGGGCGCGGGCGTGGTGGCGGTCGTGGCGGCCGGCGCGGTGGCCGCGGCGGTGGTGCTGGACGACGACCCGCCGTCCCGGCCCGCGGCGTCCGCGCCGGGACCGGCCTCGTCGCAGGCCCCGGCGCCGCCTCCGGGGGGCGGGGCGCAGGGCACAGCGTCGGAGCCGCCGGCCGGTGCCCTGTCGGAGCCGTCCGCCGCGCCCGCCGAGGAGGAGGCCCCCGGCCCGCAGGACCTGCCCGCCGAGGCCCCGGGGGAGGCCGCCGTCGTGCCCCAGCCGGCGGGGGGCTCCGCGGGCGGTCGCGGTGAGGGGAGGCCCGCACAGCCGCAGCCGCTCCCCGAGGCGCCTCAGGCGGCCGATCCGGGGGCCCCGGCGCTCGCGGAGCCGCCGGCCGGTCCGGCGCCTGCGGAGCTGCCGGACGCGCAGCCCGCCGCTCCGCCCGCGCCGGCGCCCGGCCCCGAGGTGCCGGCTGCGCCGACAGCGCAGCCGACGCCGTCGCAGCCCGCGCAGCCGCAGCCGTCTCCGTCGGCTCCGCCCGCAGGTCCTGCGCCGGACGGCCCGACGACGACGCGGCTGCCGCTCACCGTGCCCGCCTCGTGCGTGCCGGGGTGGCTGGGGAACCGGGTACCGGACGGCACGGTGTATCACGTGGAGGTCGGGGGCCAGGTGCTCACGGGCGGCGCGGGCCGGGTGGCGGGCGCCGTCTGGCCAGGGAGGGACGGTGCCTGGCGGGTCGCGAACCTGCGCGTCTCCTGCAACGCCTGGACCACCCACGTGCACCTGCACACCGCGGTGCCGGTGGGCACGGCGGTCACGCTGGTCCCGGCCGGCTGACCCGGCGGGACCGCCCGAGGTCGCCCCGGGGCCGCCGCCGAGCGCTCAGACTCGTTCGAGCAGGGTCAGCACCTCGTAGTGGCGGGTCTGCGGGAACATGTCGAGCAGGCGGGCGCGCACGGGCCGCAGCGACGGCATGTGCTCGAGGTCCTTGGCGAGCGTGACGGCGTTGCAGCTCGAGTACAGGACGTGCCGCGCGCCGGACGCCTCGAGCCAGGCGGCGAGCTCCGGCCCGACGCCGCGCCGGGGCGGGTTGACGATCACGAGCTCGGGCACGTCGTCGGGCGCCGCCGCGAGCGCGAACGCGGTGGCGTCGCCCGCAGCGAACCGGACGCCGGCCATGGCGTCGGCCCCGGCCGGTGACGCCGCCGCGATCTCGCCCCGGCTGACCTCGGCGCTGGCCACGGCCTCGGCGGAGATCTCGATGCCCGTCACCTGCCGGCCCGGGGCCGCGCAGTGCAGGGCGAACCCGCCGACGCCGCAGTACAGGTCCCACAGGCTGGCGGGCGCCACCTCGTCGACCCAGGCCACGGCCTGGCGGTAGAGGGCCGCGGCCACCTCGGTGTTGGTCTGGAAGAAGCTCTGCGGGCGCAGGTGCAGGGTCACGCCGTCGAGCCGCATGGGGAGCGTCTGCCGCTCGGTGAGCACGATCTCGAGGTCGCCCTCCAGCACGGCCTTGTGCTCCGGCTGGACGTTGACGCTGAGCACCGCCAGGTTCGGCAGCGCCTCCTGGAGCCACGGCAGGTGCTTGCGCAGCCGGGCCACCGGCTCCTGGGACCGCACCACCAGGCGCACCAGCAGCTCGCCGTCGGGCGACATCGTCACCAGCAGGTGCTTCAGCTCCCCGCGCCGGGCGGCGTCGCGCGGCGTGACGCGACCGCGGGCGGGCGTGAGGTCGTACGGCTGGAGCCTGGCGCGCGTGATCAGCTCGCCCAGCGGGCCGAACGCCGCCTGGAGGATCGGCGGGTACAGCGGGCAGTCGGTGAGGTCGACGCCCGCGTGGGCGAACCCGGACTCCATGTCGGCCATCGGCTGGGCGCCCAGGATGCCGAGCACCGGGGCCTCGACCGTGCCCGTGACCACCATCTTGCCCTTGTTGCGGAACCCGCCCTCGACGCTCTCCACCGGGGGCAGCCACTCGACGGCCGCGGCGGCCGGGCCCAGCACCGGCTCGAGCAGCTCGCGCACGTGCCGCTCCTTGTCCGCGACCTGGGTGGGGTACGCGACCTCCAGGAGGGTGCAGGAGTGGCACCGTCCGGCGTCGTAGTGGTGGCAGCGCACCGCACCATTCTCCCCGACGCCGCGCCCGCCGGGTCGGTAGCGTGGGGCACCACCAGGGAGGTGGTGACGATGGCCGGTGCCTACCCGACCGTGAGCCAGGTGGTGCTCGACACCACGGACGTGCGCGGCCTCGCGGAGTTCTACCGCGAGCTGCTGGGCCTGGAGTACCGGGAGGGCGACCAGCCCCCCGGTGCGGGCGAGGCCGACGACGCCGACTGGCTGGTGCTGCGCAACCCCGGCGGCGTGCAGCTCGCCTTCCAGGAGGTCGAGGCGCTGTCGCCGTCGACGTGGCCCAGCGACGAGGTGCCGCAGCAGCTCCACCTGGACTGCACGGTGGCGGACGTCGAGGAGCTCGACGCCCAGACCGACCGGGCGCTCGCGCTCGGTGCCCTGCTGCTGCTCGACGTGTCCGACGACGAGGAGGAACCCTTGCGAGTCTTCGCCGACCCGGCCGGGCACCCGTTCTGCCTGTTCGTCGCGTGAGCCCGATGAGCACCCCTGTGACCGGTGAGCGGGCACCCGTCCCCGGGAGGTGGCCGGCGCTCGCGGCCGGTGGCGCCGCCCACGACGTGCTGCGGCTGACGGCGGCTGCCCTGGTGAGCCTCTCGGCCGTGCTGCTGTTCGCGGTGCACGTGCGCCCGTTGGCCTACGTGCCGCTCGTGGCGGGCGTGGCGCTCGGGCTGCTGCTGGACCGCGCGCTGGGCCGGGACCTGCTGCTGATCGGCGGGGCGCTGGCGATCATCTCGGCGATCCCGCTGGAGGCGGACCTCTCCGACGCCGGCATCGCCCGGTTCGCGGTGGCGCTGTCGCTGGCGGTGCTGGTGCCGTGGGCGGTGTCCCGCTACGTGTACCGGGACGACGCCGTGCGGTTCCCGGTGCTGACGGGCAAGCGGTGGACGTCGGGGCAGTGGGTGTACCTGGTGGTCGTGGTGGTGGTCGGCTACCTGGTGCTGCCCTGGTACTTCCTCGGGTCGGGCGCCTACCTCAACTGGCCTCCGCTGGAGGGATCGCAGGACATCGCGCGGCTGTTCGTGGGCGTCAACGCGGTGGGCATCTGGGACGAGCTGTTCTTCATCTGCACCTGCTTCGCGCTGCTGCGGCGGCACTTCGGGCTGCAGGTGGCGAACGTGCTGCAGGCCGTCATCTTCGTGTCGTTCCTGTGGGAGCTGGGCTACCGCGAGTGGGGCCCGCTGCTGACGGTGCCGTTCGCGCTGGTGCAGGGGTGGATCTTCGCGCGGTACAAGTCGCTGAGCTATGTGGTGACGGTGCACCTGCTGTTCGACGCCGTGGTGTTCGGTGTGCTGGTGCACGGGCACCACCCGGAGCTGTTCGACGTGTTCGTGACCGCTCCGTAGGGGCGTGGTGCGACCGCCTTGCATGGGCGGGCCTGGTCAGAGCCCGGCGAGGATGTCCCGCATCCGGTTGATCTCGGCGGTCTGCCCCACGGAGGTGTCGGTGGCGATCTCGTTGGCGTAGAGGTCGCTGCCGTCCCGCAGCGCGTCGTCGGCCATGTCCACGGCGCCGAGGTGGTGGCGGATCATGAGCTCGAGGAACAGGCGGTCGAACTCGGTGCCGCTGGCGGCCTCGAGGGCGGCGAGGTCGTCGTCGGACACCATGCCGGGCATGTCCTCGTGGCCGCTCTGGCCGTGCCCGCCGTGCCCGGGGGCGCGCGGCCCGGAGCCGGCAGGGGCGGAGGGGCCGGGCTCGGCCTGGTCGAGGTCTGCCTCGGGGGGTCGGGGCAGCTCGCGGGCGTCGAGCCACCCGGCGAGCCCGCGGATCTCGGCGGCCTGCGCGCCGGCGACCCGGTCGGCGAAGGAGAGGACCTGCGGTGAGCTGGCGCGGTCGGGGGCGAGCGCGGCCATCTCGAGGGCCTGGGCGTGGTGGACGATCATGCGGGTCACGAACGCGACGTCGGCGTCGTTGTGCGGGCCCTCGGCGGAGCCCTCGTAGGTGTAGTCCTCGGGCGCCACGGTGCGGTTGTCCTCGCCGGGCCGGCCCGGCTGGACGACCACGGAGCTGGGCGTCACCGTCGGTTCCTGCGGGCTGGTGCACCCGGCTGCGAGCAGCGCCGTCGCCAGGACGACGACGGCGCCCGGGACCGCCGCGTGCGGGCGGCAGGCGTGCTCTGGTCGAGGGCTGTCCGGTCGGAGCCTGGGAGGTCTCTCCACGGCCACTGTCACCACCCCGTTAAATCTCGGGCCGACGTCTGGTGATCGGCGTCACAGTAGTTCAGAGTGGGGGGACCCTACCAAGGAGGTGTTACGCCCGTGCATCGTCTCGACGCCAAGCACAGACGCTCCACCCTGGCCGTGGGTGCCGCCGTCGGCGCCCTCGTCCTGACTTCCCTGGCCGTGGCTCCCGCGTCCGCGGAGCCCTCCGACGGCTCGCCGTCGGCCACGACCCGCCTGCTGGAGCAGGCGTCCCCCTTCGCCGCGGGAGCGGCTCCCGTGCTCGGTGCGGGGGAGATCGCGAGCAGCCCCAACATCGAGCTCGTGGCGAACATCCCCAAGAACGGTGCCTTCGCCCCCGAAGGGCAGTACAGCTCGGACCTGGCCTTCCAGGGCCGGTACGCGTTCGCCGGCAACTACGGCGGCTTCACGGTCTACGACGTCGCAGACCCGCGCGCACCGGAGCAGGTGGCCCAGGTGGTCTGCCCCGGGTCGCAGAACGACGTGTCCGTCTACGGCAACCTCCTGGTGCTGTCCACCGACTCCTCGCGCAGCAACGACTCGTGCGACAACGTGGCCCAGTCCGCCACCATCAAGGACTCGTGGGAGGGCCTGAAGGTCTTCGACATCTCGGAGCCGACGTCGCCCCGGTACGTCGCCTCGGTCGAGACGCTGTGCGGCTCGCACACCCACTCGCTCGCCCCGTCCAAGGACGGCAAGAGCGTCTACGCGTACGTGTCGTCCTACGGGCCGAACGCCGCCTACCCGGACTGCCAGCCGCCGCACGACCTGATCTCGGTGGTGGAGATCCCGCTCGCGGACCCGGCGTCCGCCGCCGTGGTGTCCACCCCCGTGCTGTTCCCCGACGGCGGCAACCCGGGCGGCAACGGCTCGAGCACCACGAGCGGCTGCCACGACATCACCACCTACCCGGAGAAGGACGTGGCGGCCGGTGCCTGCATGGGTGACGGCATCCTGCTCGACATCTCCGACCGTGCGAACCCGGTGGTCACCGAGCAGGTGCGTGACACCGAGAACTTCGCGTTCTGGCACTCGGCCACGTTCAACAACGACGGCACCAAGGTGGTGTTCACCGACGAGCTCGGCGGTGGCGGTGCCCCGACGTGCAACTCCGGCATCGACCCGGAGAAGGGTGCGGACGCCATCTACGACATCGTGGACGGCAAGCTCGTGTTCCGCAGCTACTTCAAGATCGACCGCGAGCAGTCGGACCTCGAGAACTGCGTGGCCCACAACGGCTCGCTGATCCCGGTGGCCGGCCGCGACATCATGGTCCAGGCCTGGTACCAGGGTGGCATCTCCGTGTGGGAGTTCACCGACTCGGCCAACCCCGTGGAGCTGGCGTGGTTCGACCGCGGCCCGCTCTCGGACGAGCGCCTGGTCATGGGCGGCTCGTGGTCCGCCTACTGGTACAACGGCGCGATCATCTCGAACGACATCCAGAAGGGCCTCGACGTCCTGCTCATGGACGACCCGGCCGTCGCGCCCGCCACCGTGGTGCGGCAGGACGAGTTCAACCCGCAGATGCAGCCGTCGTTCCAGGCGCCCGACCACTGGTCGGCCTCGAAGGCGTACGGCGAGGGCGACCACGTGTACCGCGACGGCGCGCTGTGGAAGGCGTCCTGGTACACGAAGAACCAGGTGCCGGGCGACCCGTGGGGCCCGTGGCAGGAGATCGCGCTGCCGGGGGCCGAGGGCGTGGCGGCGTGGACGCCGAGCCGCATCTACGACTCCGGCCAGACCGTGCTGCACGAGGGCACCGTGTACACCGCCAAGTGGTGGACGCGGAACCAGGCGCCCGGCGACCGCTGGGGCCCGTGGGAGCCGGTGTCCTGACGCGCTCCTGATCCTGCCTCGCGCGAGGTGGGCCGACGGCGGTGCCGGCCTGCGGGCCGGTGCCGCCGTCGTCGTCTCCGGGGACCGGGCGCTCGCCCCGGTGTCAGCCGGGGAACCGTCCGGCGATGCCGCGGAGCCGTTCCAGGTGCGCCGCACGCTCGGCGTCGGGCGTCCAGACGTTGCTGTTGCGAGGACTGAGCCCCACCGCGCCGTCGATGCCCTCGCGCAGCACGTCGGCGTGGCCGGCGTGCCGCTGGAGCTCGGCAAGCAGGTGCACCAGCACGGTGTGGAGGTCGACGTCCCCGTCGGCGCCCCACCACGGCACGTGCCCGCGCGCGTCGAGCGGGAGGTCGGCGACGGTGGCGTCGGCGAAGGTCTGCGCGCGGCGGTACAGGTCCAGGATGCCCGCAGCCGTCTCGTCGGCCGTCGCGTACATGTCGGCCTCGGGGTCGTCGTCCGGGGCGTCGGGGTCCGACCAGGCTGCCATCCACGGCACCTCGTGCGGGTGCGGCCACGGGCGGCCGAACGTCACGCCGAGGTAGCCGATCTCCACGCTGGCGCAGTGCTTGACCAGACCGAGGAGGCTGGTCCCGGTCGGGGTGCGGGGCGTGCGCAGCGCCCGCTCGGACAGGCCCTCGGTCTTCCACACGATCGCCTCGCGGGCGTGCCGGAGGTAGCGGTGGAGCGTGGCCTTGGGGTCGGCGGCCGGAGCGTGGTGAGCCATCTGCCGATGGTGGCACGGGCTGGTGGCACGGGCTCGGGACGTTCGGTGCCGGGGGCGGGACCTTCGGCCGTGGGGCCGGCACGGGCGCGCTCGTAGCGTGGCCGGTGAGGCGCCTGACGGGGCGCCGGGCCGTGGCTGCGACGGGGCACCACGGCTGCTCGTACCCGGTCGTGGCAACCGGGTGCCCGAGCCCGCGCGGCCTCCTGAGGCGGGCCGCGCCGAGGGGCCGTGGTCCGTGGTTCGCGGGCCACGGTCCCTCTTTGTGCCAGAGCGAGCGTGGGGAGGGCCCTGTGCCGGTTCTGGCACGGGCGGTGCGGTCAGCGGCGCCGCCGGCGGGTCGTGAGCGCCGGGACGGCGACGGCGACGAGCGTGAGCGCGGCGCCCACGTAGGTGGCAGCGCCCGGGGGCTGGGCGCCGGGCGTGACGACGTCGAGCAGCAGTGCGCCCACCACCTGCCCGGCGATCATGCCGAGCCCCAGCAGCAGCACCCCCACGCGGTGCACCACCGCCGCCGAGATGGCGATGAACGCGATGCCGATCAGGCCGCCCGTGTAGAGCAGCGGCTCGGGCGGGAGAGCGCCGTGCGGTACGCCGCGCACCAGCACGGAGATGCCGAGCGCCACCAGCAGCACGGCCGTGCCCACCACGAAGTTCAGGAACGTGGCGGCGACGATGCCGCCCGACCCGGTGCCCGCGGCGGCACGGACCCGGCCGTTGACGGCCTGCTGCCACGCCGAGCCGACGCCGGCGAGCAGCGGCAGCACCGCGAGCGCGAGCGTGGCCGGGGAGCCGAGGTCGCCCCAGACGGCCACGAGCACCGCCACCACCGTCAGCGCCGGGCCCACCGCGCGGCCCACGGTGATCAGCCGCACCCCGCCGGGGGCCAGGCCCAGCCGGTCCACCAGCAGCGAGCTCACGGACTGGCCGGCGACGATCGCGACGATGAAGATCGCCACGCCCAGGGCGCCCACGGTCAGGCCCTGCGTCGCCACCAGGAAGCCGCCGGCGGCACCGCCCAGGCACTCCCACCAGCGCAGGCCGCCACCGCGGGGACCGCCCTCGCGCAGGCGGGTCACCACCTGGCCGAGCGCGGCGCGCGAGCGGCGTGAGACCACCAGCGCCAGCGCGAGCCACAGCAGGCCCGAGCCGAACGAGATCGCGGCGGCGAGGAACCCGCTGTCGACCCGGTCGGCGAGCGTGCCGTTGACCCGGCTCTGCAGGGCGACGCCGAACCCGGCGACGACGGCGAGCGCGACGCCGAGCACCTTCAGGGCCTCCGAGGAAGCGTCGTCCGCGGGCACCGGGCCCGGCTCGACGGGATCGTCGGTCATGGCCGCGAGTGTATGCCCGGGCATCGTTCGTCGAAGGTCACGGGGTCGTTCGCCGGGTGCAACACCCCCGAAACGCCCGGAGGTCACGCTGGGGGCGGTGCACCGCCCGTGCACCGCCCCGGAGCACAGGAGCCCTCATGGAAGCGAACCCCTCCGTCCTCGCTCGCCGACGGCCGGCCCGGGCCGAGCCCGCGCGGCCGCGGCAGAGCCCGCGCCGCGACGACCTCACCGTGGATCCTGGTGACCGCCGCCGCCGTGCGAACGCGGCCCTGCTCGAGCTCGTCGTCGAGCGCGGCGCACGTCGCGCCGGGTGAGAGCCCGACCGGGGGAGCCCGGGATCGCCGCGGCGGTACGGCCGCGCGGCTAGTGTCGGCGTCGTGGCCCCACGCCGTGGTTCCGACGACACCTTCACGTTCGACCTCGTGCCGGACGACGAGGTCGACGAGCCGCTGCCTGGCACGGAGGACCAGGAGCCTGCTCCCGGCAGGGCGCCCGACGGCGATCCCGGCCAGGACGGCGGCAGCCGCCCGTGGTGGGTGCGTGTGCGCGGTGCGTCCCGGCGTCGGACGGTGGCCGCGGTGGTGGTGCTGGTGGCGCTGCTCGGCACGGCCGGCACCGTCTCGACGGTGCGCGACCGCGAGCGCACCGAGCGCCTGCGGGCCGCACCCGGGGGTGTGGCCGACCTGAGCGTGCCCCTGCGCGAGCGCTGGACGTACGGCGAGGGCGACCCGTGGCCGGTGGCCGCCATGCGGGACCTCGTCGTGGTCATCACCGGCACCGGGGCCCTGGCCCTGGAGCAGCAGTCCTGGTTCCAGCCCGAGCCGCTCACGCCGCAGCCCCAGGGCGGGGTGCTGCGCGGGATCGACCTCGACACGGGGCGTGAGCGCTGGCAGGTGCCCGTCGAGCGGGTGGAGAACTGCGGCCCCAGGGCGGACGGGGCGTTCGGCGTACGGCCACGCATGCCGGTCTCCGAGGTGGTGGTGTGCGTCGTCGAGGTGGACGGGCAGCGCTCGGTGCTCACCGTCGACGGGCAGGGGCGGACGACCGTGCGGGCCTTGGAGGAGGCGGGCCCCGCGGGTGACGTCGCGGTGGCTGCGGGAGGAGCCGTGGTGCGGGCGGAGACCGCGGGCGAGATGCCACCGCTCCTGCCGGATATCGTCGGCGACGAGCGGATCGGCTGGGACGTCAGCGAGGCGTTCCAGCCGCCGGACGTGCGCGTGGTCATGGAGGACGCCCGGACGGGCGAGGTGCGGTGGGAGCGTCTGCTCCCCGTGCCCGAGGTGCGTCCCGGTGGCGACTGGTGGGCTTGCGCGCAGTGGTCCGGAGGGGGCGACCCCGTGCTCGACGTGGGACGGGTCTCCCTGGGGGGTGGGGATCCCGTCGTGGTGACCGCCTGCGGCCTGACGGCTCAGCTGACGTCCTCCGGTGAGGTCGTGGCCGGGTCCGGCCTCGACGAGAGCGGGCGCAGGTACGAGACCTGGGCGCACGCGTTGGCCGACGGCGGGTTCGCCGTCGTGGACATGTCTCGCTCCGGCGACCTCACCAGGGGGCCGGCTCGTGTGCTGGACCGCGACGGGCGGGAGGTGGCGTCGCCGGACGGTGGCGTGCTCGACCCGTTGAGCACCGACGGGACCCAGGCCGACCTGGTGCTGACCCGGGACGGCGGCGAGGTCGTCGCTCTCGACGCTTCCGGGCGGGAGGTGTGGCGGGCCGAGGGCCTCTCGGGTGTGCGAGGCGCCGTGGCGCGTGCCGGTGGCACCGCCGTGCTGCTGCGCGACGACTCGGGCCGGTTCCTCGTGGGACTCGACCTGGGGACTGGCCGGACCCTGTGGACGTGGCCGATGGACGTCGGGACCGGGGCCTCGCCCGGATACGTGCCCGGGGTGGACGAGTACGTCCGGGGCGCCTGGACCGACGGGCGGGTGCTCCTGGTGGCAGGGCCCGGGTACGGCGCGACCGAGCGGCCCGCGTCGTGGACGGCGCTCGACCTGCGCAGCGGCGACGTGATGTGGCAGGTGCCGCAGGACGAGGCCGGCCCGTCCCTGCCCGGCACCGGCGTCTACCGGGCGGTCGACGGGCGGGTGCTCTTCTGGGACGGCACCCGGGTGACCCGCCTGGGCTGAAGGGAGCGCTCGCGACGACGGCGGCCCGCCCTTCGCGGGGCGGACCGCCGTCGTGCTCTCGTCCGGACGCCGCGCGCCGGCTCTTCGCGGCTGACCTGGCGCGCACGGCCCCGGGCGCTCAGGCCTCGCCGTCGGGCTGCTCCGCCGTGCCCGGTGCCGGGCCGTCGGCCAGCAGGCGGTACAGGTCGCGTCGGGCGGTGTCGAGCACCGCGGACGCCGCCTGTGCCTGCTCGGGCGTGCCGGTGCGGGCGACCTGCTCGACGGCGCCGAGCAGCGCCCCGACGGCCTCGCGCAGCTCGCGGCGGTGGCCGTGGCCCCGCCCGGTGCGGTCCCAGGGGGTGCCGAGCTCGTCGCGGTGCCGCTCGACGTGCTCCGCGCCCGCCTCGGTGAGGGAGGCGAGCTTGCGCCCCTCGTCGTCGGTGATGGCGACCAGGCCCTCGTCGGCGAGCATGCTCAGTGCCGGGTAGACGGCACCCGGGCTGGGCCGCCAGGAGCCCTCGGTGCGCTCGGCCAGCTCGGTGATGATCTGGTACCCGTGCATGGGCCGCTCGGCCAGGAGCAGCAGGATCGCGGAGCGCAGCTCGCCGCGGGCCCGGCGCCCGCCGCGGTGGCCGCTCCGCCGGCCGGGACCGCCGGGGCCGAAGCCAGGGCCGAACCCCGGCCCGCCAGGGCCGAAGCCAGGGCCGGGGCCGAACGGTCCGGGGCCGCTGCCTCCGCGGCGCCCGGGGCGCGTGGGTGCGGGCTCGCTGCCGTCCGGGGTGGGGCGGCCGGAGTGGTCGACGCCGTGGTGCCCGGGGCGGCCGTGCGGCGGCTCGGGGAAGGGGATGCGCATGGAGTCTCCGTGGGGAAGCGGGGCGAGGCTGCGAGGCTCGACCTGACAAATCCACGATAGGTCGACGATATATCGTTAAGCAAGACCCAGTGCTGCGGGCCGCGTGCGAGCCCGCGAGCCCGGCGCTGCCCGGCGGGTCCCCGCCCCGTCCGCCGCGCCGGGTGGTTCGCTCGTCGTGTGACCGGCTACGACCCCACGTTCCTCGTCCCGGCCCCCGACCGCACGCCCGGCGGTGCGCCCGGCAGCCCGGTCGCCGTCCCGCTCCCCGAGCCGCGCGACGGTCGCCCGCTGCGCCGCCTGGACCACCCTCGCTTCACGGTGCTGCTCGACCCGGCACGCCGGCTCGCCGCCGCCACGGCCGTCGGCATCGACGGCTCCGCCCTCCAGGCGCTGCCGCGCACCGGGTCCTGGCGGCTCGACCCGGGAGCCCCGCCCGAAGAGCAGGCCGGCCCCGACCTCTACCACCGCAACGACCTCGACCGCGGGCACCTCGTCCGCAGGCGCGACCCCATGTGGGGCACCGTCGAGGAGGCCCGCGAGGCGGGCGAGGCCACGTTCGTCTACACCAACGCCGCACCCCAGGTCGGCCGCTTCAACCAGTCCAAGGAGCTGTGGAACGGCCTCGAGGACCACGTGCTCACCTACGCCGAGGCCCACCAGCGGCGCGCCGTCGTCCTCACCGGCACCGTCCTCGCCGACGACGACCCGGTGTACCGGGGCGTCGGCATCCCGCGCCGCTTCTGGAAGGTAGCCGCCTGGGCCACCAGCCGCTGGCAGATGCCCGACGACGGTGCGAGCAGCGGGATCACCCAGGTGCTCACCCTCGCCTCGGCCGCGTTCGTGCTCGACCAGTCCCCGCTGCTCGACGACGACACCCTGGCGCACGCCACCGCCCAGGCGCTCGCCGCCGACCAGGCCCCACCCCTCGGCCCCTTCCGCACGTTCCAGGTGCCCGTGGCCGACGTCGCCGCGCTCACCGGGCTCGACCTCGGGCCGCTGCCCGCCGCCGACGTGCTCGGTGCGGCGGTGGCGCCATCGGCCGTGCTGCCGCCCCCGCCTGCCGTGCCGGCGGCCTGGACCGTGCTGGAGGGGCCGGGGGACGTGCGGGTCTGACGGGCCCGGCCCGCGCCGGCCCGCGCCAGGGCGCACCCCGGCGCTCGGGTGCGACACGGGATCCGCGGAGACGTCGGTACTGACGCCCGGGGCGACGAACAGGGAGGATGGCAGGCATGGACCCTCTGCTCGTCGCGGTGCTCGGTGCTGCCGCGGTCCTGACCGTGACCGCGCTCGCCCCCCGGACCGGGGTCTCGGCCCCGCTGATCCTCGTCCTGCTCGGCGTCGGCGTCAGCTTCATGCCGTTCGTGCCGCCCATCGAGATCGACCCCGAGTGGATCCTGGCGGGCGTGCTGCCCCCGCTGCTCTACTCCAGCGCCGTCTCCCTGCCCACCATGGACTTCCGCCGCGACTTCGCCGCCATCGGCGGGCTCTCGGTGGTGCTCGTGGTCGTCACCGCCGTGCTGCTGGGCTTCGTGTTCTCCGCCCTGCTGCCCGGGCTCGGCCTGGCCGGCGGCATCGCGCTCGGCGCCATCGTCAGCCCCACCGACGCCGTCGCCACGTCCATCGTCAAGAAGCTCGGCGCACCACCGCGCGTGGTCACCGTGCTCGAGGGCGAGGGCCTGTTCAACGACGCCTCCGCCCTCGTGCTGCTCCGCTCCGCCGTGGCCGCCACCGCCGCGTCCGTGTCCTTCGCCGAGGTGGCCGGCGACTTCGCCTGGGCCGTGGCAGCCGCCGTGGTGTGCGGCGCCGTCGTCGGCTGGCTCGGCCTGCGCGCCCGCCGCAGCATCTCCAGCTCCGCCCTGTCCACCGGGGTCTCGTTCGTGGTGCCGTTCCTGGCCTACCTGCCCGCCGAGCACCTCGAGGCGTCCGGCCTGGTCGCCGTCGTCACCGCCGGGCTCATCACCGGCCACGGATCCGCCAAGCACCTGCGCCCGCAGGACCGCGTCTCCGAGCACTCCAACTGGCGCACCGTCGAGATCCTGCTCGAGGGCGCCGTGTTCCTCGTCATGGGCCTCGAGCTGTTCGCCCTCGTCGAGGACGTGCGCGAAGAGCAGGGCAGCCTCTGGCTCGCCGCCGGCATCGCGGCGCTCGCCGCCGTCGTCGTCCTGGCCGTGCGCACCGCCTACGTGGCCCCGCTGCTGTGGCAGCTCGCCCGCCGTGCCCGGCGCGGCGCAGCCGTGCGGCCGATGCTGCGGACCGCCCAGGAGCGCATCGACGCACGCCTCGCGGACGCCGGTGCCGACCAGACGATCGTGCTCGCCCCCGCCCAACGGCCCCGGCCCGGGGAGCGGCCGGACCCGGAGGCGTTCGCCGAGGCGTTCGACGCCGTCGAGCCGACGGCGGACGGCGCCCGCTCGGTGCCCACCTCGCGCGTGCAGCGCGTGCGCAGCGGCCTGGTGCGGCGCGTGGCCGACATCGACTACCTCACCGCCAAGCCGCTCGGTCCCCGCGAGGGCGTGCTGCTCGTCTGGGCGGGCATGCGCGGCGTGGTCACCCTGGCCGCCGCCCAGTCGCTCCCGGCGGACTTCCCGCACCGGTCGTTCGCCGTGCTCGTGGCGTTCGGGGTCGCCGCCGGCACCCTGCTGGTGCAGGGCGGCACCCTGCCCTGGGTGGTGCGGCGCCTGGGGCTCGCCGGCTCCGGCAGGACGTCCAAGGACGAGCTCATGGCCGTGCGCCGCGTGGTCGAGGGAGCGGCGCGCGAGCTCCTCGACGAGCTCGGCGACGACGACGGCGCCCCCTACGCGCCCGACGTCGTGGCGCGCGTGCGGTCCGACGTCGTGCGCAGCCAGGCGTCCGACGACGTGGACGCGCAGGAGAGCGTGGCCCGCATGAAGCAGTACCGCGAGCTGCGGCTGCGCACCATCGAGGCGCAGCGGGCCGCGCTGCTCGAGGCGCGTTCCTCCGGCGTGCACGACTCACGGCTGCTGGAGCAGGCGCTCGACGCGCTCGACGCCGAGCAGATCATGGTGGAGATGAAGAAGCGCTGACCTGCGTGCGACCCGGAGCGCACCTGGGCCCCTCACCGCGCGGTGAGGGGCCCAGGCGCTCGCGGGTCGAGCGCGTCGTCAGGCGGACTTGACCTCGCGTGTCGCCACCCGGAACAGGCCGCCCACCAGCGGCGCCACCACCCAGATGAGCGACGACGTCGCGAGCTGCGCCCAGCCCTCGCCGTCGACCGGCTGACCCATCAGCAGCACCTGGCCGGAGGTGCCCAGGTCGATCCACGGCAGCGCGTCCTGGACGGCCGGGATCAGCATCACCACGAGCGAGAACACCGCGGGCAGCAGCAGCAGGCTCACGATCGCCAGCGGCGTGTTGAGCAGCAGCAGACCGAACCCGATGCCCTGCGCCATCCCGAGCACCGCGAGCAGCAGCATGCCGCCCACCACGCCGAGGTCGAGCGACCACGCCGGGTCCACGTCGCGGAAGAGGACCACGGCCAGGTGCGCCAGGGCGGCGAGCACCACGGCTGCCGCGAAGAACACGACCGCCGAGGCGAGCGCGCTCACCAGCTTGGCGAGCCCCACCCGCATACGGCGCGGCTCGAGCGTGAACGTCACCAGCGCGGTGCGCTGCGACCACTCCGACGTCGCCGCCAGCACACCCACGATCGGCAGCAGCATGGACATGGGGGTCGACGTGCCCAGCAGGAACGCCTGGAACGAGTGGTTCCCGCCGTTCACGATCGCCATGATGGTGAGCACCGCGGCCGTGATGATCCCGATGACGACGAGCAGCCAGCGGCCGGCGCGCGTGTCGAGCTGCTTGCGCCACTCGACCAGCGTGAGGGTGAGGAACGAGACGGGGCGTACGTCCCGCACGGCGGCGGCGGACGCCGTGGAGCGTGTGGTGGTCAGGGTGCTCATGCCGACACCGCCTCTCGGGCGTCGTCGGCGGTGAGCTCGAGGAACAGCTCCTCCAGCCCGCGCGACTGCGCGGCCCGCAGCTCCACCACGACGACGCCGGCACGGGCGGCGGCCCGCGCGACGTCGGGCGCCTCCGCCTCGGCCTGCACGCCGCCGGTCGCCAGCACCTCGGCGGCGATCCCCGCGGCCTGCAGCGCCGCGGCCAGGGCCGCGTCGTCGTCGGACCGGGCGAACGTGCCCGCCTGGCTCAGCAGCTCCTCCTTGCTGCCCTGCGCCACGATGCGGCCGCGACCGATCACCACGAGACGGTCGGCCACGAGCTCGACCTCGTTCAGCAGGTGGGAGGAGAGCAGCACCGTGCCGCCCTGGCGGGCGAAGCCCTGCAGCAGGTCCCGCATCCAGCGGATGCCTGCCGGGTCCAGGCCGTTGGCCGGCTCGTCGAGGATCAGCACCTCCGGGTCGCCGAGGAGGGCGTTGGCGATGCCCAGGCGCTGGCGCATGCCGAGCGAGTAGGCGCCCACGCGGCGGGCAGCCTCGCGGGAGGTCAGGCCCACCAGGTCGAGCACGGTCTCGACCCGCTCCCGCCCGACGCCGGTGGTCATCGCCGTGAGCGTCAGCACCTCCCGGCCGGTGCGGCCGGCGTGCTGCGCGGAGGCGTCCAGGAGCACGCCGACGCGGCGGCCGGGGTTGGTGAGCGCCGCGAACGGCACACCGAGCACGCGGGCGCTGCCCGACGTCGCCGGCGTGAGCCCGCACAGCATGCGCATGGTGGTGGACTTGCCGGCGCCGTTCGGGCCGAGGAAGCCGGTGACGTGCCCCGGTTCCGCGGTGAACGACACGTCGTCCACGGCGGTGTGCCCGCCGTATCTCTTGGTCAGGTGCTCCACGGTGATCATGGCTCCCACCCTGGCGCCCGGCCGGGCCCGCGCGCGTCGCCCGGACGGATGGACCTGCTCATCCGTCCGGAGGAACGCGGCGTCCTGCGTCGAGGCCCACGTCATCCTTCTGGACGACCCGCTGCAGCCGCCCGGTCGATGGAGGCCGGGCTCCGCCTGCTTAGGCTCGAGTCATGGCCCCCGCCGGAACGACGTCGCCGGGCGCAGCCGTGCCGGGCTCCGGCACGAGCGCTGCGCCGCCGGGTCCGCCCGTCCCCCTGCCGCCGGCTCCCGCGGCGAGACCGGCGCGCGGGCCTCGCCGCCCGCGCCTGGCCAGGCTCTGGGGCGAGACGTGGCGCATCCTCGCCGCCGCCGTCTTCGGGTTCTTCGTCTCGGGCTTCGTGGCCTACGAGGCGAGCATCGGTGACCGTGACATGTCCGGCGGGCGGTGGGCCCTGGACTTCGTCCTGGGCATCGCCTCTCTCGCTCTGCTCCCGCTGCGCCGCCGCGCCCCGACAGTGGTCGCCCTGGTGGTCAGCGCCGTCACCGCCTTCTCCGTCACCGCAGCGGGCACCGAGGCGATCGTGGCGATCTCCCTGGCCACGCACCGCCGCTGGTGGCGGATCGCCGCCGTCGGCGTCGTCTTCGTCGGGGCCGGCACGGCGTACGAGTGGCTGAACCCCGTGGAGGCGGCGCCGTCCTACCCTCTCGTGCTGAACGTCGTGATCATGGTGGGGGTCTACGCCCTGCTCGTGTGGATCGGGGCGTACATCGGCCTGCGGCGCGAGCACCTGGCCTCCCTCCGCGAGCGGGCCGAGACCGCCGAGCGGGAGCAGGCCAGCCGGGTGGCTCAGGCGCGGGCGAACGAGCGGTCCCGCATCGCCCGGGAGATGCACGACGTGCTCGCCCACCGGATGTCGCTCGTGGCCATGCACGCCGGCGCGCTCGCCTACCGCACCGACCTGCCGCCGGCGAAGGTGGCGGAGACGGCCGCCGTCGTGCAGTCCAGCGCGCACGCCGCGCTGGAGGAGCTGCGGGAGGTGCTGGGAGTGCTGCGCAGCACCGACGGCGAGGACAGGACCGCCGCGGACCATCACCCCGAGCGCCCGCAGCCCACCCTCGCCGACCTGGACGAGCTGGTGGCCGAGGCCCGCGCGGGCGGCACCCAGGTGCAGGTCGAGCGCCTCTCGGCCGATCTGGCGGGCCTGCCGGTCGCCGTCTCCCGCAACGCGTTCCGCATCGTCCAGGAGGCGCTCACCAACGCGCGCAAGCACGCCCCCTGGGCTCCCGTCACCGTGACGGTGTGGGGTGCTCCCGGGGACGGGCTCTCCCTGACGGTCCGCAACCCGCTGCGCACCGTGGGGCCGACCCCCGCCGAGCTGCCGCCCGTGTCCGGGCTGGGGCTCGTGGGGCTGACCGAGCGGGCCGAGCTCAGCGGCGGGCGGTTCTCCTACGGGGAGCGCGGTGGGCAGTTCGTGGTCTCGGCCTGGCTACCGTGGGCGCCGTGAGCACCGCGCAGCACCCCGATCCCGCGACCTCTCCCGCCGCATCCGCCGCCGGGTCCGCTCCCGTGGCGGGGGTCTCCGTCGTCCTGGTCGACGACGACGCCCTGGTGCGCGCCGGGCTCGGGCTCATCCTCGGTGGCTCGCCGTCGATCCGCGTGGTGGGGGAGGCCGGCGACGGCGCCGCGGGCGTCGACGTGGTGCAGCGCGAGCGACCCGACGTCGTGCTGATGGACATCCGCATGCCCCGGCTCGACGGGCTGGAGGCCACCCGGCGCCTCGTGACGGCGGGCGTGCCCTCCCGCGTCATCGTGCTCACCACGTTCGACGCCGACGACATGGTGCTCGAGGCGCTGCGCGCCGGTGCCGCCGGGTTCCTGCTCAAGGACACCCCGCCCGCCCGGCTGGTGGCCGCCGTGCACGCCGCCGCGGCGGGCGAGCCCACGCTCTCGCCGAGCGTCACGGCCCGGCTCATCTCGGCCGTCTCCGAGCGTGGCGGCTCCGACCGGCGCCAGGACGCCGCGCAGCGGCTGGTCCAGCTCACCGAGCGGGAGCGGGAGGTGGCCGTGATGATCGCGCGCGGGCTGCCCAACGCGGAGATCGCCGCCGAGCTGTACATGAGCGTGCCCACGGTCAAGACGCACGTCTCGCGCATCCTCACCAAGCTCGGGGCCACCAACCGGGTGCAGGCGGCGATCGTGGTGCACGACGCCGGGCTGGTCTGAGCGTCCGGACTCTTTCCTCTGAGGAAAGTCATGGCTAGGGTTTCCCGCATGGAAACTGAGCGGGTGGACGCCCGCGCCGCCCTCGCCGTCGTGGAGCGGACCCGCACGGTCAACGCCCAACGGCTGCAGCGCCCGCGCCGCTACTGGCTGATCGCGGGCGCCCTCTTGGCGGTCCACGGGCTGATCCCGCTCACCTCGGGCTGGCCCCTGGTCGCCTCCCTCGCCCCGCTCGCACTGCTCGTCACGATCGTGACGTTCGCCGCCCGGCGTCAGCCGTCGGCCGTCCGCAAGATGAGGCTCCGCGGCCACATGTGGCTGCCGCTGCTCGGCCTGGCGCTCGCCGCCGGCGTGCTCCAGGCCGTGAGCACGGTCCTGTACGGCACCTATGGGCTGTGGTGGACACCCGTGGTGGCCGCAGCGATGCTCTTCGGCGGCACCCTGCTCGCCGGCCCGGCCATCGACCGGCACTGGGCTCGTGAGGTGAGCGGCGTTGAGCGCTGAGCCGCGCGCCCTGCCACCGCTCGACCCTGTGATCCACCCGATCCAGAGGCTCCGGATCTGCGCTCTCCTCGAACCCGTCACCGAGGAGGAGTTCGGCACGCTCCGCGAGCTGCTCGGCACCAGCGACTCCGCGCTGAGCAAGCAGCTCGCCGCTCTCGGACAGGCCGACTACGTCCAGCAGCGGCGTGCCTCCCGTGGCGGGCGCAGCCGCGTCTGGGTCAGCCTCACGCCTCGCGGACGCCGTGCGTTCCAAGGCCACCTGGCAGCCCTGACGGCGCTCGCGGGCGGCTCTGAGGGCTGACTCGGCCCTGGGTCCTGAGCCGGCCCCCGGGGTGGGCGGTCAGGCGAGATGCTCCCGCAGCCAGGCGATGTCCGGGGCCATGTCTCCGTGGGTCTCGCACACCACGGGAGCCCCGGCGGCCGCGACGACGCCGGCCAGCAGCTCGCCCGGGATGGTGCCCTCGCCGAAGTGGGCGTGGCGGTCGGCGCCCGACCCGGCGGTGTCGCGCGAGTCGTTGGCGTGCACCAGGTCGATGCGGCCGGTGATGCCCGTGATCTGCTCGACGGCGGTGTCCAGGTCGATGCCGCCGGCCCAGGCGTGGCAGGTGTCGAGCGTGAAGCCGACCACCGACGCGTTGGCCGAGGACATGACGGCCTCCCACAGCTGCTCGATCCGCTCCAGGCGCCGGGCCATCGAGTGGTCGCCGCCCGCGGTGTTCTCGATGAGCACGGGCACGTCGGTGTCGAGCGAGTCGATGGCCTTGCGCCAGTTGTCGAACCCGGTGGCCGGGTCGTCCTTGGCCGTCACGTGGCCGCCGTGCACCACCACGCCCTTGGCGCCGATGGCGGCCGCGCCGGTCATGGTCTGCTGCAGCAGCTTGCGGCTGGGGATGCGGATGCGGTTGTTGGTCGACGCCACGTTGATGACGTACGGGGCGTGCACGTACAGGTCGATGCCCGCCGCCTCGGCGTCCGCCCGCAGCGCCTCGGCCCCGCCGGGGTAGCCGGTCTCGCCGACCTTCCACGACTGCGGGTCCCCGAGGAACACCTGGGCCACCTCGGCACCGATGGCCTTGGCCTGCTCGACGGCGTCGGCCGCCTCCACGTGGGCACCGATCCTGATGCTGCTCATGGCGCCCACCCTAGGCGCAGGGCCCGACGCCGGCCGCCGGCGCCGGGCCCTGCCCGGGAGCGTCCGCTCAGCGACGGCGCAGCCGCACCGGCACGAGCTCGGGGCGCACGCGGCGCAGCACCATCAGGGCGGCGCCGGTCAGGAGCAGCGCACCGGCCACGAAGGCCGCGACGAGGGTGCCGCCGGTGAGCGCGAGGATCCCGCCCGCCTCCACACGGCTCCCCGGCAGCGCCGCTGCGGTGTCACGCAGGTCGGTGTGCGCCATGAAGCGCTCGTCCTCCGCCGTCGTCTCCTCGACGGCGGGGGCGGAACCTGCCTCTGCGTCCTCGGCCGGCGGCGTCGGCTCTGCCGGGCGGCCGGCGACCGGTGCCGCGGCGGGCTCGGTGGGTCGGGACGCCGCCGGCGCCTCCGGGGCGGGAGCAGCCGGGGTCGCCGCGACGGGGGCGGCGGGGGCCGGGGCCGCGGACGGCACGGCCGGTGCCGCAGGAGCCGGCCGGCCCACGGGCGCGGCGGGGGCCGGCACGGGCGGAGCCGGTGTCGCACGTACGGGCTGCGGGGCGGGGGCCGCGGGTGCGGCCCCCGCCCCGCAGCC
>NZ_QKWH01000004.1 GCF_003244315.1 Xylanimonas oleitrophica | reverse complement strand
GGCTAGCGGCCGCCCGGATCGTGGCCGACGCCGGTCAGCCCCCGCCCCGGAGGCCGCAGCACCGACGACGACGCCGCAGGCCCCGCAGCAGGCCGCCGGTGCCGACGACGACGCCGCCGAGGACGAGGACCCGAAGCCGGGTCGCACCGGCGGCTCGGGCAGCTCCTGGCGCGACTTCTTCGGCCACCTGCTGGGCGGGGGCTGACCGGCGTCGGCCACGATCCGGGCGACCGCTAGCCTGAGCGCATGCGCGTCCTCGTCACCGGCGGTGCCGGCTACATCGGTTCCCACACCGTCCTCGCACTCCTCGGCGCCGGCCACGACGTCGTCGTCGTCGACAGCTTCGTCAACGCCAAGCCCGCCGTCGTCGGGCGCCTGGAGGAGCTCTCCGGCCGGACGGTGCCCGTCCACGCCTTCGACCTCACCGACACCGCCCGCACCGATGCCCTCTTCGCCGCCGAGCCGGTGGACGCGGTGATCCACTTCGCCGGCCTCAAGGCGGTGGGCGAGTCGGTCGCCAAGCCCGCGGAGTACTACCGCAACAACATCGACAGCACCCTGTCGCTCGTCGAGGCCATGCTGCGCCACGGCGTGAGCCGCTTCGTGTTCTCCTCCTCCGCGACCGTCTACGGCGAGAAGGCCCCCGTCCCCTACCAGGAGGACTGGGAGCACCTGGACTCCTCCAACCCGTACGGGCAGACGAAGGTGATGATCGAGCGGATCCTCACCGACGTCGCCGCCGTGAACGACGGTTGGAAGGTGGCGCTGCTGCGCTACTTCAACCCCGTGGGCGCGCACGCCTCGGGCCGCATCGGCGAGGACCCCTCCGGCATCCCCAACAACCTCATGCCGTACCTCTCGCAGGTGGCCGTGGGACGTCGCGAGAGGCTGACGGTGTTCGGCGACGACTACCCCACCGTGGACGGCACGGGCGAGCGGGACTACATCCACGTGGAGGACCTGGCCGCCGGGCACGTCGCCGCGCTCGAGCACCTGGACCGGATGGAGCACCGCACCCGCGCGTTCAACCTCGGCACCGGGACCGGCACGTCCGTGCTGCAGCTCCTGCACGCCTTCGAGCGCGCCGTGGGGCGGGAGCTGCCCTATGAGATCGGCCCGCGCCGCCCCGGCGACCTGCCGGCCTCGTACGCCGACCCGTCCCGTGCGGAGAAGGAGCTGGGCTGGCGCGCCACCCGCACGATCGACGACATGTGCGCGGACACGTGGCGGTGGCAGTCGCAGAACCCCGACGGGTACCCGGAGGGCTGAGCCGGAGCGCAGCGGGCGGTGCAGGCCGAGGCACGAGGCCGTCGCCGCCCGCGCAGCGCAGGCTCAGCCCGACCACCAGCCCCCAGGGCTGAGCCGGAGCGCAGCGGGCGGTGCAGGCCGAGGCACGAGGCCGTCGCCGCCCGCGCAGCGCAGGCTCAGCCCGACCACCAGCCCCCAGGGCTGAGCCGGAGCGCAGCGGGCGGTGCAGGCCGAGGCACGAGGCCGTCGCCGCCCGCGCAGCGCAGGCTCAGCCCGACCACCAGCCCCCAGGGCTGAGCCGGAGCGCAGCGGGCGGTGCAGGCCGAGGCACGAGGCCGTCGCCGCCCGCGCAGCGCAGGGGCTCGGGTGGCCGGGTCTCAGGCCCAGCCGAGCTCGTGCAGCCGCTCGTCGTCGATGCCGAAGTGGTGCGCGATCTCGTGGACGACGGTGATGGCGACCTCCTCGACGACGTCGTCGCGGGTGTCGCAGATGGCGAGGGTGGGGTTGCGGAAGATCGTGATGCGGTCGGGCAGGGCTCCGGCGGCCCACCCGAGGTCGCGCTCGGTGAGCGGCACTCCCTCGTAGAGCCCGAGCAGCCCGGGGTCCTCGGCGGGCGCGTCGTCCTCGACGAGCACGACGACGTTGTCCATCTGGGCCGTCAGGTCGGGGGGCACCGTGTCGAGCGCGTCCGACACCGCTGCCTCGAACTCCTCGCGCGACATCTCCACCACGGGGTCCATCCTCTCCCAGGTATGCTGGCTGACCGTCCCGGCCCCCATCGTCTAGCGGCCTAGGACACCGCCCTTTCACGGCGGGTACACGGGTTCGAATCCCGTTGGGGGTACTGGTCGGCGCACCGCGAGGTCGTCGGCAACCAGGGGCGTCGTCGCAGGTCAGAGGTCGATTTCAGGTTTACCTCCGCAGTGATGTACGCTTCTACCCGGCCCGAGAGCGAGAGATCGCAACGGGTCAAGGCCCTGTAGCGCAGTTGGTTAGCGCGCCGCCCTGTCACGGCGGAGGTCGCGGGTTCAAGTCCCGTCAGGGTCGCGCACCAAGCGCCCGGAACGTCGGAAACGGCGCCCGGGCGTTCGTGTCCGAGGCTCTGTAGCTCAGTTGGTAGAGCGCACGACTGAAAATCGTGAGGTCAGGGGATCGACGCCCCTCGGAGCCACCGGAAGACCCCCGGATCCTGCCCTGGATCCGGGGGTCTCGTCGTTTTTCTGCCCTCCTACCAGGCGTTCTGAATTGCCGGGTCCTCGGGAAGCGAGTTGAGTGGAACCCGCAGTCCTGCACACCGAGGATGGAGCAACGATGACCGACTGGGACGACGGCCGTACACCGTCCGCCGCGCCGCAGCCGACGCTGGGCAAGCTCTTCGAGCAGCTGTCCGAGCAGGCCACGCGGCTCGTGCGGTCCGAGATCGCGCTGGCGAAGGCGGAGCTGACCAGCAAGGCGAAGGCGTCCGGCATCGGCGCCGGGCTGCTGGCCGGCGCGGCGGTGATCGTCCTCTACGCCGTCGGCGTGCTGATCTGGGCGGCCGTCATCGGCCTGGCCGAGGCCTGGCCCCTGTGGCTGTCGGCGCTCGTGGTCGGCGTCGTCATGCTGCTCCTGGCGGGCGTGCTGGCCATGCTGGGTGTCCGGACCTTCAAGAAGGTCGCCAGCAAGCCCGAGACGATCGACCGCGTGAAGGACGACATCGCCACCGTCAAGGGTGCCGTCAAGGGCGACGACGCCACCGGGACCACCGAGGAGGCCCGCCCGTGAGCACCACGCCCGAACAGCAGCTCCCCCGCCCTGCGGGTCACGCGGCTCCCGGCACGGGTGCCGCCCCCACCGGCAAGGAGCCCACGGCCAAGGAGCTGCGCTCCGAGGTCGAGCGGGCTCGTGCCGAGCTCGGCGCGACGATCGACGAGCTGACGACCCGCCTCTCGCCGGGCTACCAGGCCGCGCAGCTCGCGTCGGCCACCCGCACGGCCGCGTCGGACGCCGGCGGGCTGCTGACCGGTGACGGTCTGCCGGCCGACGAGCGGCGGGCCCGCAACGTCAAGGTTCTCCTGGGGGCGGCGGGCGCCGTCGTCCTGGTGGTGACCGCCCTGGTGGTGCGCAAGGTCCGCAGCTGAGACGACACCCCTGCACGGGGCGCGACGACGACGGGTGCCCGGCGGCCTGAGGCCGCCGGGCACCCGTGCGTTCGTGCCACGTCGTCCGTGGCGGGCCGGCCCGGCTGCCGTGCGCGGCGCCGGGTCGTCGTCCTGCTACTGGGTGCTGTCCTCGGCGTTCTCGGACGCTGCCCCCAGCAGCGCCCGCACCTCGGACTCCTTGTAGCGTCGGTGGCCGCCGAGCGTCCGGATGGACGACAGCTTGCCGGCCTTCGCCCAGCGTGTGACCGTCTTCGGGTCCACCCTGAACAGGCTTGCGACCTCCGCCGGTGTCAGCAGAACTTCAGACTCTCCATGATGGAGCGACATCCGGCACACCTCCCCTGCTGTCGGCCGGTCTCGGGCGGCGCCCGAAGTGACGTGCACGGCCGCGTTCCTCCCATTGTGGGCGCAAGGACGATTTATGCGACTTGGGGGGAGGATGAATTGCGCGGCGACCTGGCACGGAGTCTCGCCAAGGTGCTCAGGATCACCGTTCGGAGTGGAGGGAATGCCTGCCGCTCATGTACCGTTGGACCCTGAACAGACACGCACTTACTCCGGGGCCGCACGTCTGAGCACGTCGCCGCCCCGCTCCACGTTGAGGGGGAGCCATGGGCCGCGGCCGTCAGAAGGCGAAGCAGACCAAGGTTGCTCGCGAGCTGAAGTATTTCAGCCCCGCGACGAACTACAGCGCGCTGGAGCAGGAGCTGCGAGGGAGCGGTCACACCGACGTCGCCACCGAGGACCGGTTCTCCCCGACCGCGGACGACGACTTCGACAACCGGTACCGCTCCTGGGACGACGACGAGCGCTGAGGCGCCCTGACAGACTCCCCGGCTGCACCGGCGGGTCTGATGATCCGAGTAGTAGTAGCAGTACACGAAGGGCCGGACGGCATCAGCCGTCCGGCCCTTCGTCGTGCTGCTCGGGCTTGGTGACCGGCCCGGTGAGGCCGGCCACCAGCTCCCGTCAGAACCGGTAGTCGTTCACGAGGCGCACGGCACCGCCGTCGACACCCTTGGTGCCGGTCACCAGGTCGTGCGACGCAGTCTCGAAGTCGAGGGACGAGACGGTGCCGAGCTCCCACGCAGGGACACCGAGGGCGGCGAGGCGTGCGAGCGCGGCGTCCGCGCCCTCGGCCCCCACGACGGCGACCATGCCGACGCCCAGGTTCAGCGTGCCCTCGATGTCCGCGACGGGGACCTTGCCGAGCTCGCGCACCATGCCGAACACGGCCGGCACCTGCCAGGAGGCGCGGTCCACGGTGGCCACGAGCCCGGCGGGCAGCACGCGCGCCAGGTTGGCCGCGAGCCCGCCGCCGGTCACGTGCGTGAAGGCATGCACCTGCGCGGCCTCGTCGGCGGCCAGCGCCAGCACGTCGGAGGCGTAGACGCGGGTGGGCTCGAGCAGCTCCTCGCCCAGGGTGCGGCCCAGCTCGTCCACGTGCCGGTCCAGCTCCCACCCGGCGTGCTTCACGACGGCGCGCACCAGCGAGTAGCCGTTGGAGTGCAGACCCGAGGACGCCATGCCGATGAGCACGTCACCGGGGCGCACGCGGTCCGGGCCGAGCACGGCGTCGGCTTCGACGATCCCGGTGGCGGCACCGGCGACGTCGTACTCGTCCGGGCCGAGGAGGCCCGGGTGCTCGGCGGTCTCGCCGCCCACCAGGGCGGTCCCGGCCACCTCGCACGCCTGCGCGATGCCCCGGACGATGTCGGCGACGCGCTCGGGCACCACCTTGCCGGTGGCGATGTAGTCGGTCATGAACAGGGGCTTGGCGCCCACCACGACGATGTCGTCGACCACCATGCCCACCAGGTCGAACCCGATGGTGTCGTGCTTGTCCATCGCCTGGGCCACGGCCACCTTGGTACCCACGCCGTCCGTCGAGGTCGCCAGGAGGGGGCGGCGGTACGCCGTGAGCGCACCGAGGTCGTAGAGCCCGGCGAACCCGCCCACTCCCCCGAGCACCTCGGCGCCCTGGGTGCGGCGCACCGCGTCCTTCATGAGCTCGACGGCCTTGTCGCCCGCCTCGGTGTCGACGCCGGCGGCGGCGTACGTCAGGCCTTCGTTCGTCACGTTCGGGTGCTCCATGCGCTCGGTGGTGGGTGGCTCGGCCCGCCGGCCGATGACTCGACCACCGGGCTGCGGAGGGTCAGGGGTGCTGGAGGGCGCCGGTGCCGCCGGCGGAGACGGACAGTGCCCGCAGGCCGTCCTCCGGGGCGCCCAGCGGCAGCTCCGGCTGCTCCAGCAGGTGCTTGCCGAGCTGCTCCTCGGGCGGCAGCTCGATGGGGTACTTCCCGGTGAAGCAGGCTGCGCACAGCTGGGAGGCCGGCTGCTCCGTGGCGGCGATCATGCCGTCGATGGAGATGTACCCGAGAGAGTCGGCGCCCAGCGACTGGCCGATCTCCTCGACCGAGAGGCCGTTGGCGATGAGCTCGGCCCTCGAGGCGAAGTCGATGCCGTAGAAGCAGGGCCACTTCACGGGCGGCGAGGAGATGCGCACGTGCACCTCGGCCGCCCCGGCCTCGCGCAGCATGCGGACCAGGGCCCGCTGGGTGTTGCCGCGCACGATCGAGTCGTCCACGACGACGAGGCGCTTGCCGCGGATGACCTCGCGCAGCGGGTTGAGCTTGAGGCGGATGCCGAGCTGGCGCAGCGTGTCCGAGGGCTGGATGAACGTGCGGCCCACGTACGCGTTCTTGGTCAGGCCCTGCCCGAACGGGATGCCTGACTCCTGCGCGTACCCCACGGCGGCCGGCGTGCCCGACTCGGGGGTGGGGATCACCAGGTCGGCGTCGACGGGGTGCTCGCGGGCCAGTGCCCGGCCCATCTCGACGCGGCTGGCGTGCACGGAGCGGCCGTTGATGACGTTGTCGGGGCGGGCCAGGTACACGTACTCGAAGACGCACCCGGCACGCTGCACCTCGGCGAAGCGCTCGGAGCGCAGGCCGTCGGCGTCGATCATGATGAGCTCGCCCGGCTCGACGTCGCGCACGTAGCTGGCACCGACGATGTCGAGGGCCGGCGTCTCGGACGCCACGACCCAGCCGCGCTCGAGGCGGCCGAGCACGAGCGGGCGCACGCCCTGCGGGTCGCGCGCGGCGTACAGGGTGCGCTCGTCCATGAACACGAGCGAGAACGCGCCGCGCAGGCGGGGCAGCACCTCGAGCGCCGTCTGGGCGAGGGTGTGGTCCTCGTCGCCGGCGAGCAGCGCGGTGACCAGGGCGGTGTCGGTGGTGTTGCCGCGGGCCAGCTCGCCGCGCCGCTGCGCGCCGTAGCGCTCCGCGACGAGGTTGACCAGCTCGGCCGAGTTGGTGAGGTTGCCGTTGTGCCCCAGGGCCACGGTGCCCGACGCCGTGGCGCCGAGCGTCGGCTGCGCGTTCTCCCACGTGACTCCGCCCGTGGTCGAGTAGCGGCAGTGGCCGACGGCGATGTGGCCGTGCAGCGCGTCCAGCGCGGTCTCGTCGAACACCTGGGACACCAGGCCCATGTCCTTGTAGACCAGGATCTGCTCGCCGTTGGAGGTGGCGATGCCGGCGGACTCCTGCCCGCGGTGCTGCAGCGCGTAGAGGCCGAAGTAGGCGAGCTTGGCGACCTCCTCGCCCGGGGCCCACACGCCGAAGACGCCGCAGGCGTCCTGGGGGCCCTTCTCGCCGGGCATCAGGTCATGGGTGAGGCGGCCGTCAGGGCGCAGAGGCATGTCACAAGTATCACACGGGCGAGCCCACCGGTTCAGCGCCCCTTGACGCTCCGGCGGTCCAGGAGCACGGCCACGAGACCTGCGAGCAGGGTGGTCACGGTGGTGGTGGCGAGCACCACGACGGTCACGTAGACGCCCGGCTTGAACAGCGGCACGCCCTGGGACGGGTCGTGGGTGAAGACCAGGTACAGGCCCAGCCCCAGGCCGATCGCGACGCCGAGCAGCGCTCCGATCCAGAAGAACGCCTTGTAGCGGGGGGCGCGACGCACCGTGCCGGGGTCGACGACGGCAGCCACCTCGGCCTCACGGCTCGCCTCCGGCGCGGTCGCTGCCTCGTCGGTGACCTCGGCGGCGGGGGGCGCGGCGGGCGTCGCGTCGGCGGTCGGCTCGGTGGTGGTGCCGGCCTGCGGCTGCTCGGGGGTGCTCACCCTCCCAGGGTAGCCAAGGGACGGCGAAGGCCGGGGGCGCGCGATCACCGCGCTCCCCCGGCCTCCGCCGGTCACCTCAGCCCGTCAGGGCGTCAGATCTTCCCCAGGTCCTGCCACGGGCCCCACAGCTCGGCCCCCGGGGCCTGGTTGCGGGTCCACCAGCGCGCCTTCCACAGGTGGCCGTCGTGGACGACGGTCTCACCACCGGTGTAGACCCACGAGTCGGTCCAGCGCAGGAACGTGCCGGTCGAGGTCTTCACCTCGGCACCGACCTCCATCCAGGAGCCCCACGGGGAGGCGCCCGGCGCCGCGCCCTGGGTCCACCACTGGGCCTGGTACACCTTGCCCTGGTAGGTGACCTTCTCGCCGCCGGTGTAGATCGTGGTCGGCGAGTAGGCGGGCACGGGCGGGGTGCACTCCACCGCGGCGTACTCGACGGTGTAGACCTGGTGGTGGCCCACGCCGTCCCAGTAGTAGCCGGCCACCTGCGCCGTGCCGGCGGGCACGGCCACCGCACCCGTGGTGAAGATCGCGTACGCGGCCTTGCCCGGCGCGACCTTCTCCAGCTTCTTGTCGCCGTACGGCGTCGTCAGCCGGATGTCCACGGGCACCTGCTCCCCGTTGACGGCGTAGACGGCGACGGCGGCACGGCCGTCGACGCACTGCGCGCGGGCGCTGAGGCCCGTGAGCGTGACCCCGGCCGGCGGGGCCGGGGCAGCCTCGACCGTGAGCGGCAGCAGCGCCGTCGTGCCCGACGGCGACGCGGTCACCTTCAGGGCGTACTGCCCCGCCGCCGTGGTGGCCGGCACGGTCGCGGCGATCGTGGCCGTGCCGTTCGAGACGGCCACGTCACCCAGGCTCACGCCCTCGGCCGCCGTGTCGTCCGCAGGGACGAGCGCGACCGTGGCCGTGGTGTTGCGGGGCGAGCCGAGCGACGTCAGGTCGAGGCCCGAGAGCTCGGCCGACGCCTGCTCCCCCGCACGGACCGTGCCCGGCAGCGCCCCCGCGACCACCCGCGTGCGGGCGAACGACGGCGAGAGCGGGGCGTTGTCCCGCAGGTAGGCGATCCACGCGTCGCGGTCCACGAGGCCCGAGTCGCGCACGTCCGTGGCCTGCGCGAACGTCCGGAAGTTGTCACCACCGGTCGCCAGGAAGCTGAACGTGGAGACCCGGAACGTGTCGTCGGGCTGGACGAGCTGCCCGTCCACGTAGACCGCCAGCACGTTGTCACCCGGCGTCGCGTTGCCGTCGGCGGTGCGAGCCACCCAGGTGACGTTGTCGGACAGGCCGAGCGCCAGGTACGGGCGCGACGGACGGGTGCCGTCCGCGTTGGTCTGCCACTGCTCCTCGAGGATCTGCTCGAGCTGTGCTCCCGTGACGGTCAGCGACCACACGTTGTTGACGAACGGCAGCACCGCGTTGGCCTCGGCGTACGTGATGACGCCGTCCTCGCCCACCCGGAGGTCGGCGCGCAGGCCGCCCGGGTTGACGATGCCGATCTGGGCACCCCCGCGCTCGGGGGCCGCGAGCGAGTCGCGCAGCGCGTTGCCCACGAGGTTGCCCAGCGTGGACTCCGAGGCACGGTCGTCACGGGACCCGCCGGTCCACACGCCGTCGACGTAGGAGCCGCCGGCGAACGCCGTGGTGATGTCGGCGGTGACCTCCGAGACCGGCTGCGAACCGATCTCGTCGGCGTGGGCGAGGGCGGCGTCGACGATCGTCTTGACCTCGGCCACCCGCGGGTACGTGCCCACGAGGACGTCGGTCGCCGTGGTGGTGCGTGCGACGTTCCGCGACTCGTGGTCGGTGACCTCACCCGTGGCCGGGTCGACGGTCAGCGTGGTGCGGCCGAGGAACTCGCCGTAGTTGCCCGTCTGGACGATCGGGCGGGTCTTGCCCTCGACGCCCGGCACGGGCGCGTCCCACGCGTACTGCTTGTGCGTGTGACCGGTGAGGATGGCCGCGACGCGGGCGTCCGTCTCGGTGACGAGCTCGGCGAACGGGCCGCCGGCAGCGACCTCCTCCTCGAGCGTGGCGCCGTCGGGCGTGCCCGCGGAGGCGCCGTCGTGCACCAGCGCGATCACCACGTCGGCCTCGCCGTTGGACGGGTCGCCGTCCTTGAGCTGGGCGGTGACGCGGTTGATGGCCTCGACCTGGTCGCCGAAGTCGAGGTCGGCCACACCGGCCGGGGAGACCAGGGTGGGCGTCTCGGGGGTGACCACGCCGACGAAGCCGACGTCGACGCCCTGGACGGACACGACCTCGTACTCCGGCAGGGCCGCCGTGGTGGTGCCCTTGAGGTAGACGTTCGCGCCGAGGATCGGGAAGTCGGACTCGTCGGTCACACGACCGGCGAGGTCCTCGAAGCCCTGGTCGAACTCGTGGTTGCCCACGGCCGAGGCGTCCATGCCGAGCGCGTTGAGGACGTCGATGGTCGGCTGGTCGTCCGCCACCGCGGAGGCGAACAGCGAGGCACCGATGTTGTCGCCCGCCGACACGAACAGCGTGCCCTCGGGGTTCTCGGCGCGCAGCTCCTCCACGGTGCCCGCGAAGGCCACGGTGTTGCCGTCGATGCGGCCGTGGAAGTCGTTGATGTTGAGGATGTCGAGCCGGACCGGACCAGGCTCGCCCGCGTCCTCGCCGGCCGTGAGGCCGACGACCACGGGGTTGTGGTCGGAGGAGCGGTACGGACCGTCCTCGTAGAAGAGCGTGCCGTGGTAGTTGTACCGGCTGTACTCCAGCGCGATGGACTCCTCGGCGTTGATCTCCCACACGTCGGCACCGGTGGTGCGCGCGAGAGCGGCCTCGTTCAGGAGCACGTGGTCGAGCGAGCCCGACAGGCCGCTGAAGGAGTACGAGTACTTGCCCGGCGCGAACGTGGTGGCGGCGTCGGTGTACCCGGCGTCGTAGAGGACGTGCATCGGGTCCTCGTGCGTGTACGCGTTGAAGTCACCGACCAGCGCCACGGCCTCGCCCGGCTCGGTCACCGTGGCGACCCAGTCGCGCAGCGCGGTGGCCTGGCGGACGCGGGACTCGTTGGACGAGCCCTGCCCGTCGCCCTTGTCCGCGTCGCCCGGCCAGGGACCGGCCGAGCCCTTGGACTTGAAGTGGTTGACGGCGACGAAGAACGGCTCGCCGCCCTCGACCGGCGCGAACGACTGGCCGATGGGCTCGCGGGCGTTGGCGAAGGCCTGCCCGTTGCGGCTCTGGTCACCCAGGGCGCGCGAGTCACCGACCCGCTCCACGACGGCGGGCTTGTAGATCAGGGCGTTGGTGATGACGTCCTGCGACGAGGCCGCGGGCAGGTCGGCCGATGAGGGCACGTAGGCCCACACGTCCGAGCCGGCGTCGGCGTTGAGGGCGTCGACCAGCGTGGCGAGCGCCTCGTCGGCCTCCTCGCCCAGCGCGGCCGAGTTCTCGATCTCCAGGAGGCCGACGACGTCGGCGTCCAGGTCGTTGATCGCCGCGACGATCTTGGCCTGCTGGCGGGCCAGGCTGGCGGCGTCCCACGCCCCGCGCGGGCCGTTGTTCGGCGCGTTGTTGACCGTGACCGGGTTGCCCTGGCGGTCCTTGTACGACGTCGCGCCGGGCCAGTCGGCACCCAGCGTCGTGAAGTAGTTGAGGACGTTGAAGACGCCGACCTTGAGGTCGCCGCCCACCGGCTCGGGGGCGCGGGTGCGGGTGTTCTCGAAGGTCACGGGCGAGGCGGTGCCCGCCGTCAGCGGGCCGGTCGGGTTCAGCTTCCACGTGTCGTTGCGGAAGTCGACGATCACCGGGGCGGTGAACGTGACGGGCGCGCCCACGCGGACGGGGTTCTCGAGCGAGACGTACGACGGCGTCATGGAGCTGTTGGCCGACGTCAGGAAGTTGACGCTCGCGCCGTCGTCGAGCACGACGCCGCGGGCGGCGTTGTCGGCCTCGACCGCGGCCTTCTCGGCCGAGCCGGGACGGCCCGCCTCGGTGCCCTGGACCAGCGGGCCCTCGCCGGCCGCCAGGCCGACCTCGCCGTACTGGTTCGTCGAGTAGGTGTTGGACACCGTGAAGGGGCCCTGCGGGGCGACCAGCATCGACTCGAGCGCCTCACGCTCGGCGTCGGTGGCCGGCCAGGCAGTCTCGAGCGGCGTGACGGGCTCGCCGGCGGGCAGCACCCGCAGGCCTGCCGTGCTGGACACGGTGATCTGCGTCAGGCCGTAGTACTCGCTCACGGCGCCGGTGACCTGGACGGTGTCGCCCACGCTCACGCGGCCCGCCGTGGAGGGCGAGTAGACGAAGAGGGCGTCCGAGGCGCCGGGCGTGGCGTCGGTGGTGCCGCCGGTGCCGGGCGTCTGGATCGTGTAGCCGGCGAGGCCGCCCGTCGGGTAGGCCGCGGTGACGACACCCGTGGTGGTCACGGTGCGGCCCACGAGCGGCGAGACGGCGCCGGTGCCCTGGATCTCGGCGATGGTGTGGGAGTCCTGCCCCGGCTCGGCGGGCGCCGTGGGCTCGGCGGTCGGCTCGGGCGTGGGCTCCGGGTCCGGCTGGCCGCCGCCCGTGCTCGTCTGCGGCGTGACCGTCTGCAGCACACGGAAGTCGGCGCCGTTGTCGTCGGTGTCGACGGCGTCGGTGCGGTTGATGGAGGCCGGCACGTTGTTGGCGCTCGGCGCGGGGGCCACGCTGGTCTCGAAGGTGTTCGAGGTGCCGTAGCCCAGCAGGTCGACGACGCGCGGGTCGCTGTTGACTCCCCCGCCCGCGGGCAGGGCGACGGCGGAGGTCGCGCGCACCAGGGCGATGGTGCCGGTGGTGCCCGAGGGGTTCAGGCTGCCGCTCGACTGGTCGGGCGTGGGCAGCGGCTGGCCGGTGGTGCCGTTGGAGCCGCCGGCCACGAGGTAGTAGCCGCCGGGGGCCACCGACCCGTCGAGCGCGACCACTCCGCCGAAGGCACCGGTGCTCGTCGCGGAGCGGTACTGGAGGGACATGCCGCTGAGCTCGATGGCCGCGTCGGTGGGGTTGTAGAGCTCGACGAACTTGTTCCGGTAGGGCGCGTTGGCGCTGCCGCCCGAGAGGTAGGCCTCGTTGATGACGAGTCCCGAGCCGTCGGGCGCCGCGGCTGCCGGGACGGCCAGGCCGATCGACGCCGGGACGGCGAGCGCCGCGCTCAGGAGCGTGGCGACCACGCCCCTCCTGCGCCGCGCGTGGGGTTCCGCGAGAGTCACGCTTGCTCCTCGATGAGAGTCACGGGTTTGCGCCCTCACCGAACCAGGCCCGCATGAACCGCTGATGAACGGTGTGTCACGGCTCGGCATCGCCGTGAGGTCGGGGCGCCGTCGGCCCGGAGGGTGAGGGGGGTCACAGTGCCCGGGCAGCGTAGCGGGTCCCTCCGTCACCCGGCCCGCTCAGCGCCGGGCGGTGCCGGCCCGCACCGGGCCGGCGCGCGTCAGCGCTCCCGGGCGGCCTGGAGCGGCAGCAGCGCGGACAGGTCCGCGCGCTCGCCGGAGGCGTGGACGCGACCCGCGGCGACGGCGTCGGCCCAGGAGAGCCGTCCGGTGGCGAGCCCCAGCCACGTCTCGACGTCGGTCTCGACCACGTTGGGCGGCGTGCCGCGCGTGTGGCGGGGGCCGGCCACGGCCTGCACGGCCCCGGCCGGCGGGACGCGCACCTCCACGGCGTGCCCGGGGGCGACGTCGGCCAGCTCCTCGAGCGTGAAGCGCACCGCCGTCGTCACCTCAGGACGGGCGGCCTGGCCGCGCAGCCAGGCGCCGACGGCGGCACGGCCGGCGGCGGGGTCGGTACGGCGTCGGGCAGGCATGACGGGAGGCTAACCCCTCGGGCACGGCCCCCTGCCAGGACGGCCCGTCACGGGTAGGTGAAGCCGACGCGCCGCTCGGCCACCGACGCCTCGGCCAGCGTGACGCGGACGCGCTCGCCCAGGGGCAGCCGGTCGCCGTCGACCCGGGCCCGGACGGCCGGGTCGCGCACCACGACCAGGCCACGCTCGCGCCCGTCGCGCGCCTCGTCGGCGTCGACCACCACGCCGTCGAGCTGCTGACCCACGCGGCCGGCCAGCAGCGCAGCCTCGACCACGTCGACGCAGGCCCGCTCGAACGACGACGCCGTGCGGGCGGTGCGGGCCATCGTGGCCGGGAGCGCCGGCAGGGCCTCGGCCACCCAGCGGGGCACCTCCCGGCCCGCGGAGTGCGCCAGGCAGACCTCGGTGGCGTACCGGTCCACGAGCCGGCGCAGCGGCGCCGTCACGTGGGCGTACTCGGCTGCGATGGCACCGTGCCGGACGTCGGAGGGCAGGCGCGTGACAGCCCCGGCCTGCGGGTCGGCACGGTGCTCCGGGACGCCGAACGCGAGGTAGCCGGCCCCGCGGAACAGCGTCGTGGCCTCGTTGAGGAACGCCGCGTGCGCCGGGCGCCGTGACTCCAGCCGGCGCAGCAGGTCGGCGTAGCGCAGCTCCTCCGGCCAGTCGATGCCGAGGGCGACGGCGGTGCGGCGCAGGCGGGCGACGTCGCGCGGGTCGGCGGCAGGGAGGGTGCGCACGATGCCCACGCCCGCGTCACGCATCATGCGTGCGGCCGCGATGCCCGTCAGCAGCGAGATCTGCGCGTTCCACCCCTCCACCGGCAGGGTGCGGCGGAACGAGAGGCCGAACGACCCGTCGGGCCGCTGGACGACCTCCTGCTCGGGCACGTCGAGGGACACCCCGCCACGGTCGCGCTCCCGCTCCTGGCGGAGGCGGCCGACGTCGGCGAGCAGCTGCAGCGACTCGGGGGCGGTGCCGTCGTCGAGCGCGGACTGCGCCTCGCCGTAGGTGAGGCGGGTGCGCGAGCGCACCGTCGCACGGGTCACGGTGGCCGACGTGATCTCCCCGGACCCGTCGAGCCCGATCGTCCACAGCACCGCGGGCCGGTCCTCCTCCGGCAGAAGGCTCGCCGCGCCCTCCGACAGCGCCGGCGGGTGCAGCGGCGTGCGGATGTCCGGCCCGTAGACGGTGGTGCCCCGCCGGTGCACCTCGACGTCCAGGGCGCTGCCCGGCGTGATAAAGGCTGCCACGTCCGCGATGGCGTAGCGGACGATGTAGCCCTCGCCCGAGGAGGCCACGTGCACCGCCTGGTCGAGGTCCAGGGAGCCGGGCGGGTCGATCGTCACCAGCTCGATGTCGCGCCTGTCCTGGCGGTCGCGGGAGACGTCGCGCAGCGCGGCGGCGCGCGCCTCGTCCAGCACCTCGGGCGGGAACATCGCGGGCAGTCCCAGCTCGGCGCGCAGCGCGGCGAGGGCGGCCCGCACGTCGTCGGACGGGGTCGTCGCGAGGCTCAGGTGACGGGTCGGCACGAGCCGACCCTAAGGCGGGGTGGGGTGCCTGGCGCGGTGAGCACGCCGGGAGCGCACGGGTCCGTGAGCGGGCCGTGCGATAGTGTGGTCTTACCACAACCGTCCGAGAACACGAGGCCCCCGTGTCCGCCACCCGAACCCCCGGCACACCCGCCGCAGCACCTGCCGCGCCCGCTGCCCCGCCCGCCGCCGCACCCGCTGCCGGCACCTCCGGCGGACCCGGCGCGCCGCCCTCCGACCCCTGGCCCGCCGCCACCACCGTCCCGCCGGCCGCGCTCGTCGACGAGATGGTCGCCACCGGCGCGTACAAGGCATCCCGCACCGTGCCCACGATCCTGGTGCGCTCCGTGCTCGGGTCCTTCGTGTTCGGCGCCGTCACCACCCTGGCCGGCACCGTCGCCGTCCAGACCGGCGTGCCGTTCGCCGGCGCCCTCGTGTTCCCCGTCGCGCTGTGCCTCGTGATCCTGCTCGGCCTCGAGCTGGTCACCTCCACCATGGGGCTCGTTCCGCTCGCCTGGTGGCGGGGCCGGGCCACCGGCCGCCAGGTGGTGCGCTCGATCGGCTGGGCCGTCGTCGGGCACACCCTCGGCTGCGGCGTCTTCGCCGTCGTCTTCTGGGCCACCGTCACCGAGATGGGCACCACCCCCGACGCCCCCGTGGCCCTCTGGATGAGGGACCTCGCCGAGCACAAGACGATCCACTACGCCTCCCTCGGCCTGGGGGCGGGGCTCGGACTCGTCGTCCTCAAGGCCGTGCTGTGCAACTGGCTCGTCTCCCTCGGCGCGGTCATGGCGATGACCTCGCGCACCACCGGCGGCAAGGTCGTGGCGATCTGGATGCCCATCACCCTGTTCTTCGGCCTCGGGTGGGAGCACTCGGTGGTCAACCTCTTCGTCATCCCCGCCGGGATGCTCGTGGGCGCCGAGGTCACCTTCGCCGACTGGTGGCTGTGGAACGAGATCCCCGTGCTGCTCGGCAACCTCGTGGGTGCCGCCACGCTCACCGGGCTCGGCCTGTGGGTGGCCCAGCGGGGCACGCTGCCCTGGCGCGACCGGTAGGCCTGCGCCGACGCACGATCCGGATCGTGAGAATCCCCGCCCCGGAGGTGGGCACCGCCGCCCGTCATGGGGTTGACTTCCCAGCAGGTCACGAGCCCCAGCGCGAAGCCCCGGCTGGCTGGGCAGCAACCCCCACGTTCACGGCGGGGTGCTCCGGGAGATGACCTGGCCGCCGGCCGCCCCTCGGGGCGAGCAGCCGCGCGGCAAGCGTGATCGACCCGAGGAGAGAACCGTGCCCAGCAGCACCGACCGCATCCTGACCACCCACGTGGGCTCCCTGCCCCGCAGCCCCCGCCTCCTGGAGGCCAACGCCGCCCGCGCCGCCGGCAGGCTCGACCCCGACGAGCACCGCGCCCTGCTCGGCGAGGCCGTCGCCGACGTCGTGCGCCAGCAGGTCGAGACGGGCATCGACATCGTCAACGACGGCGAGTACGGGCACACCAGCACGCAGTCGGTGGACTACGGCGCCTGGTGGACCTACTCGTTCGACCGCACCGGCGGGCTCGAGGTGGTCGACAACCCCGCCCTCGCCGAGCCGCACCGCTCCGCCCCCGGCAAGGTCGAGCTCACCAGCTTCCTCGACCGCCGCGACTTCACCGAGTTCGCCGACGCCTACGGCGACCCGACGTCGGGCATCCACCTCGCGGACCCGGACCAGCCGCCGCCCGCCTTCCCCACCGCCACCGGACCCCTCCGCTACACCGGGCAGGACGCCGTCGCCGCCGACGTCGCCCACCTGAAGGCGGCGGCAGGGGCGGCCGGCGCCCACGGCGCGTTCGTCGCCGCTCTCTCCCCCGGCTCCGCGGCCCGCATCGGCAACAAGCACTACGCCAGCGACGAGGAGTTCGTGTACGCCTGGGCCGACGTGCTGCGCGAGGAGTACACCGCGATCCTCGACGCCGGGCTCGACCTCCAGCTCGACGACCCCTCCCTGGCCGAGTCGTGGGACCAGGTCAAGCCCGAGCCCGCCGTCGAGGACTACCAGAAGTGGGTGCAGGTGCGGGTCGAGGCCCTCAACCACGCGCTGCGCGGCCTGCCCACCGAGCGCGTGCGCCTGCACGTGTGCTGGGGTTCCTGGCACGGCCCCCACAGCACCGACCTGCCGTTCGAGCACATCGTGGACCAGGTGCTGCAGGCCGACGTGGGCGGCTACAGCTTCGAGGCCGCCAACGTGCGCCACGAGCACGAGTGGCGAGTGTGGGAGGACCGCACCCTGCCGGAGGGCAAGGTGATCGTGCCCGGCGTCGTCTCGCACGCCACCAACGTGGTGGAGCACCCGCGCCTCGTGGCAGACCGGATCGAGCGGTTCGCGCGCCTCGTCGGCAAGGAGAACGTCATCGCCTCGACCGACTGCGGGCTGGGCGGGCGCATCCACCCCCAGATCGCGTGGGCCAAGCTGCGCTCCCTGACCGAGGGCGCCCGCATCGCCTCCCAGGAGCTCTGGGGCTGACGACGGGCGGACGGCGCCGGAGGCCGGGTCCCTGCACAGGGGCCCGGCCTCTCGCACGCCGGGCGTCGGGCACCGCGGGCGTCGGGCACCGCAGGCTCAGGAACCGACGGCGCGCCGGTGCTGCTCGGCGATCTCCTGGTACTGGATCGCGTTGCGCCGTACGCGCTCACGACCTTCCTCGTCGAGCTCGCCACGGACCTTGGCGGGGACGCCGACGGCGAGGTGGTGCGCGGGCACCTCCTGCCCCTCGCGCACCAGCGCCCCGGCGGCGACGAACGCGCCCTCGCGGACCACCGAGCCGTTGAGCAGCGTGGAACCCATGCCGATGAGGCACCCGTCCTCGACGGTGGCGCCGTGCACGATCGCACCGTGGCCGATGCCGACGTTCTCCCCCACGTGGGTGGGCACACCGGTGTCGGTGTGCAGCACGCAGTTGTCCTGGACGTTGCTGCCCGCGCCGAGAACGATCTCGTCCATGTCGCCGCGCAGCACCGCGCCGTAGAAGACGCTGGCGCGCGGGCCGATGCGTACGCGGCCGATCACCGTGGCCGTGGGAGCCAGCCACGCTGTCGGGTCGATCTCGGGCATGTGACCGTCGTAGGGGAGCACCGTCGCCATGGACCGGACACTACCTGCGCACCCGCGGCCCGGCAGGGCCCGGGCGGGCACCACCGGTCCGCGGGTCCCCGGCGGCTCAGCTCGCCACGAGGGCCGGCCGCGCGGCCGGCGAGCGGCCGCCGTCGTCGCGACGGCGCACCCCGCCGCGCCCGTCCCGCCCAGCAGGGGCGCGGCCGGCGGGCGCCTGGTCAGCACGGTCGGCGCGCGCCGTCCGGCCAGCCGTGGCCGCCGCGCGCGCGGACAGCACGCTGGGCAGGCCCAGCGCCCCGCGCAGGGTGCCCGCGTGCCCGTGCCCGGGCCGCGCGGTGCGGAACCGGCCGGCCCGCTGCAGAGCCGGGACCACGCGGCCCACGACGGTGTCGAGATCGGACCCGAGGGACGAGGGCCGCAGCACGAAGCCGTCGGTGGCGCCGGCGTCGACCCAGTCCGTGGCGACGGCAGCCAGGTCGGCAGCGGTGCCCGACACCACCAGCGCCCCGCCGGCGGCGTCGGGCCCCTCGATCGCCTCCACCAGCTCGAGCCGCGCCCGGGCGCTCTCCGGCTCGGCCGCGAGCACCACGTAAGCGTCGACGAGCACCTTGACGTCGTCCGGGTGACGGCCCGCAGCCTGCGCGGCCTCGCGCACGAGGGCGCGCAGCCGGGCGGCGCGGGCGGCGTCGGTCACCCGCAGGCGCACGACGTCGGCCGTCGCTGCCGCGACCTGTGCGCCCTCCTCCTCGTGGGCGCGCACGACGACGGGCGGACGGCCCTGCGGGAGCGGCGCCCCGGACGCCTGCGGGCGGCGCACGGCGAACCGGATGCCGTCGTGGTCCACGCGCACGCGCCCGTCGACGCCGACCTCGGCGGTCTCGGACGCGCCGGCGTCCCACAGGCGTGCCACCTGCGCCACGGACGAGGCGGCGCGCGAGGCCCACTGCTGGTCCGGGGACGCGCCGTCGGCCGGGCGTCCCACCTGCCATCCCGCGCGACCACCGCTCGTGCGGTCGACCCGCGCGATGGCCGCGGCGACGTGCCCCGGGTCGACGTGCACCGCCTCCACGGCGGCCACCAGGCCCACCCCGGACGTCAGCGGGGCCACCCGGGCGGCGGCGACGGCAGCGTCGAGGCGGCCGGGCACCCGGCGCCGCCCGGGGTGCAGCAGGAACCCCTCGTCGAGCGTCACGAGGTCGAGCAGCCCCTGGTCCGCCGTGCGGACCAGGTGGACGAACCGTTCGGCGTCGAAGGGGCGGGGGGCCACCGCCCCGTGCAGGTGGTGGCTGCCGGGACGGGCGCCCGCGGCGGTGAGGTCGACGCCGAGGACGACGTGCGGGCGGGCGGGCTCCGCGCCGTCGGCGGTGGTGCGGGCGGCGGGCTGAGGGTGCGACGAGGCCAGTGGGTGCGACAAGGCGAGCTCCGTTCGAGGGTGCGGCCGCACGGCCGGGCGCACGGGGCGCGACGGCGGTGCAGGCTGCCGGAGAGGGCAGGGAGGGGCCCGCACGGGGCGGGCGGGGCCGGGGCGGGGAGCGCGGGCGTCCGTCAGGACGGACGCGTCAGCGCGACGCGGCGCCGGCGGTGGCGCTCAACGACAGCGACAGGTGGCGCGGGTGTCGCAGACCCGCACGGTGGTGCTCCAGGACGACGCAGCGGCGCGGGGCCTCGTGCTCCGGTTCATGCTGTCTCCTCCAGGTCCCGCCCAGGGGGCGGGCTCGCGTGTTGTCCAGCCGCCGGCCGGCGGCGAACCTGGTCCTCACCCGGGGCACCCACCCGCGCGGGGGGTTGCCGTCCGACCAGCCGGGGCTTCGCGTCGGAGCTCATGACCGCTCAAGACACCGAGACCGCCCTGCCGCCCCGGCGGGGAGACCGGAGGCGTGCCTCGGTGCGCGGGAAACTACGAACCGGTGGGCGGGAAGTCAACGGTGGACCATCGGCGTCTCACATCCCGGACACGCGTCAGGGCGGCGCCGGTCGCTCACCGGGCCGGCGCCGACGACTCCACCTCCCGCGCCCACGCGAGGACGCCGCCCTCCACGCTGCGCGCATCGAGGCCGCTCTCGCGCAGCGTCGCCGCCACCGCCTGCGACCGCGCGCCGGACCTGCACAGCACGTGCACGGGCCGCCCCGCCGCGAGCGCCGCGACCCGTCGCACGCCCTCGGCGCAGCCGGGCCCGAGCTCGCCGGACGGGACCAGGTGCGCGCCGTGGAAGGGGGCCGCCTCGGCCTCCCACGGTTCGCGGACGTCGAGGACGAACGGGGCGCCCCCGCCGGCACGCAGGCCGGCCAGCTCCCGCACGCTCGTGATCGGGGCCGTTGGCGCTGCCGCGCCGCAGTGCGCGGCGTAGAGGTCGAGGCCGTCGACGGCCTCGGGCAGCTCGTGCACCGGGGGTCGCGCAGGGTCCGGGCGGACGGCGAGCTGCCGCCACGTCGCCTCGAGCGCGTCGTAGACGGCGAGCCGCCCGAGCAGGGTGCGCCCCGCGCCGGTGAGCAGCTTGACGGCCTCGGTGGCCATCAGGGAGCCGACGGTGCCGCACATGGCGCCGAGCACGCCGCCCGCGGCGCAGTCCGGCGAGGTCCCGGGCGGCGGCGGGCTGGGGAACAGGTCGCGGTAGGTGACGCCGACGCCTGCCGGCGGCCGCGCCCAGAAGGTGGAGACGTGGCCGGTGAACCGGTGGACGGCTCCCCACACGCACGGCATCCCGAGGACCTCGGCCGCGTCCGAGACGAGGTAGCGGGTGGCGAACGCGTCGCTGCCGTCCACGACGAGGTCGTACCCGGAGAGCAGGTCGAGCGCGTTGTCGAGGGTGAGCCGCCGGCGGTGCTCGACCACCTCGACGTCGGGGTTCACGTCCTCCAGCCGTGCCCGGGCCGAGGCGGTCTTGGGCCGCCCCACGTCCCCGACGCCGTGGAGCACCTGCCGCTGGAGGTTGGAGACGTCGACCACGTCGTCGTCCACGACGCCGAGGGTGCCGACGCCGGCGGCGGCGAGGTAGAGCAGGACGGGGCTGCCGAGACCACCGGCGCCGACCACGAGCACGCGGGCCGCGGCGAGGCGGCGCTGGCCGTCCTCGCCGACGCCGGGCAGCACCAGGTGGCGGGCGTACCGCGCCCGGCGGGCGGGAGGGAGGGCGGCGCCGGGCTCGACGAGCGGGGGCAGCACGCCCTGGGCGCCGCTCACAGCGCGAGGTCCAGGTTGTCCGGCACGCGGACCAGCCCGTCGACGGGCGAGGAGGCCAGCGCGTGCTCGCGGCGCGGGGGCCGGCCTGCGTGGGCGGCGTCGTACCCGGCCTGGACGGCCCAGCGCATGGCGCGGGCCATGCGCACGGGGTCGGCGGCCCGGGTGACGGCGGTGGCGAGCAGCACGCCGTCGCACCCGAGCTCCATGGCGAGCGCGGCGTCGGAGGCCGTGCCGATGCCCGCGTCGAGGATGACGGGCACGGACGCGGCGGCGGCGATCGCCTCGATGTTGCGCGGGTTGGCGATGCCGAGCCCGGAGCCGATGGGCGACCCGAGCGGCATGACGGCGGCGCAGCCGACCTCCTCCAGGCGGCGCGCCACGACAGGGTCGTCGTTCGTGTACGGCAGCACGGTGAAGCCGTCGTCCACGAGGACCTTCGCCGCCTCGACGAGGGCGATCGGGTCGGGCAGCAGCGTGACGTCGTCGGCGATCACCTCGAGCTTGACCCAGTCGGTGCCGCACGCCTCGCGCGCCAGCCGGGCGGTGAGCACGGCCTCGCGCACGGAGAAGCACCCGGCCGTGTTGGGCAGGGCCCGGATGCCGAGGCGCTCGAGGAGGCCCCACACGGACGGGTCGCCCTGGTCGCCCGGGCGGGGGCGGGAGACCCGCCGCATCGCCACGGTGGTCAGCTCGGTGCCGGACGCGACCAGCGCGTCCTCCAGGGCGAGGAGGCTGGCCGCTCCCCCGGTGCCCATGACGAGCCGGGAGCGCAGCGGGGTGCCGGCGATGGTCAGCGGGGCGTCGGTGCTCATCTCAGCCTCCCTGGACGGCGGTGACGATCTCGACCCGGTCGCCGGGGCGCACGCTCGTGGTGGCCCAGGCGCCCCGCGGCACGACGGCGTCGTCGACGGCGACGGCCACGCCCTGCGGCTCGTCTCCGACCACGGCAGCGGGCACCAGGCGGGCGACGAGCTCCGTCACCGGCACGGGACCGTCGAGGGGGTACGGCTCGCCGTTGACGGTGGCCACGGCGGACCCTGCGGGAGGAGAGACGGTCATGCGGGTGCTCCTTCGGGGTGGGCGGTACGGCGGGCCGTGAACCGGCCGGGCCGGGCGTGGCGGGCAGCCGCGTCGAGCGCGGCGGCGACGAGCGCGTCGGTGGCGGGGCCGGCGCAAGGACTGGCGGAGGGGCTGGCGGAGAGGCTGGCGGAGGGGCTGGTGGCGCCCAGCGCGTCGTCGACGACGGCGGCCGTCAGCGGCGTGAGCAGCACCCCGTTGCGGTGGTGGCCCGTGGCCAGCAGCAGGCCCTCGGCCGCCTCGCCGAGCACCGGGGCGCCGTCGGGGCTGCCGGGCCGGGGCCGGGTGGTCGCCTCGACGAAGGTCGCCTCGTCCAGGGCGGGCAGCAGCGCCCGGGCGTCCCGCAGCAGCGCGAAGACGTCGCCGGAACGGGTGCGGGAGTCCTCGCGCTCGTCGGAGGTGGCCCCGACCACCACCTCGCGCCGCCCGTCGGCTCCCGGCCGGCGTGGCACCACGTACACGGGCCGGCCCTGCACGTGGCCGCGCACCACGTGACCGGCCAGCAGGTCCGCGGCGGTCTCCAGCCGCAGGGCGGTGCCCGGCACCGGCCGGGTGGGGGCGTCCGGGTGGAGGGCTCCGCTCGCGTGCCCGGCCGCGAGCACCACCAGCCCGGCGCGGTGCTCGGCCCCGGCGTCGTCCCGGGCGCCGGTCACCGCGCCGCGCGCCCACGTGAGGGCGGTCGCGGCACGGGGCACCAGGGTGGCTCGCGGCGAGGAGCCGACGACGACGGCCAGCGCCCGGTGCACGGCCCGCGGGTCCACCTGGTGGTCGCCGGGTGCACGCGCCGCACCTGTCACGCGCGGCCCCACGGCGGGTTCCAGGCGCCGGGCGGCGTCGGTCCCGATCTCGTGGGACGGCAGGCCCCAGGCCCGGTGCAGGTCCAGGAGCCGGCGCAGCGCTGCCACGTCGTCGGCGTCGTAGGCGAGCACCAGGGTGCCCGTGGTCTCCAGCCCCACCGCCCCGGGCGGCAGGCTCGCGGCCCGCTCCAGCTCGGCGGCGAACCGGGGCCACAGGGCGAGAGAGGCGACGCCCAGCCGGGCGAGCGGCTCCTGCCCGAACCCGGCCTCGCCGACGGGGGCGAGCATTCCTGCGGCGGCCCTCGTCGCGCCGTCTCCCGGTGCCGGGTCCAGCACCGTCACCCGCGCCCCGGCCACCAGGGCACGCCAGGCAGCGGTCAGTCCCACCACGCCCCCGCCGACCACGAGGACGTCGGACGCACGGCGTCCCACGATGCAGCTCCCTTCGCTGGCATGACCCAGATCAGGTTCGACGGTCGGCGCCCCGCGCCCTCTCAGCCCCGTCCGGGGCTCCCGTGCACGCGGTCACTGTAGACCTGCGGCAGCAGCGGCGCGCACCCCTACACTCGCGCCGGTGGACACCCGCACCCGGCTCGCCGACGCGCGCCTGTACCTGTGCACCGACGCCCGCCAGAGCACCGGGGACCTGGAGCCGTTCCTGCACGCGGCCCTGGAGGGAGGCGTCGACGTCGTCCAGCTCCGGGACAAGACGCTGGAGGCGGCACGCGAGCTGGAGCTGCACGCCCTGGTCGCACGGGTCGCCGCCGAGCACGGGGCGTTGTGGGCGGTCAACGACCGGGCCGACCTGGCGCGCCTGGCCGGCGCGCCCGTGGTGCACATGGGGCAGGGCGATCTTCCACCGGCCGCGGTGCGCGACCTGCTCGGCGGCGAGCCCGTGCTGGGCCGCTCGACGCACGCGCTCGCCGAGGCCCGCGAGGCCGAGGCGGACCCGCGCGTCGACTACTTCTGCGTGGGGCCGCTGTGGTCCACGCCGACCAAGCCCGGCCGCCCCGCCGTCGGGCTCGACCTGCTGCGCCAGGTCGCCGCGGAGGCTCCGGCCACGCCCTGGTTCGCCATCGGCGGGATCGACCTCGACCGGCTCGATGCCGTCCTGGAGGCGGGGGCGCGCCGCGTCGTCGTCGTGCGCGCGATCACGCGGGCCGACGACCCGCGTGCGGCCGCGGCGCTCCTGCGGCGGCGGGTCACCGGCGCCGCAGGCGCCTGACGACCACCGCCGCCGCCGGCGCCTGACGGCCACCGCCGCCCGCCGCTGCGGCCCCGAGACACACCGCCGTCGGAGCACGGACGTACGCACGGCCGCGGCCGCGGGACGATTCGAGGCCCGCCACGGCGTCCGATATCTTGATGTCGAGGGAAATCCGCATCACGCCACGCACGCCGTGATGCCCACGCAGCTGCCACCGCAGCGACCGACGACCCAGGGAGCACCGCCGCCCATGGCTGGTAAGTCCACGATCATCTACACCCACACCGACGAGGCGCCCCTGCTGGCGACGTACTCGTTCCTGCCGATCGTCCAGGCCTACGCGGCCCAGGCCGGCGTCGAGCTCGAGACCCGCGACATCTCGCTCGCGGGCCGCATCCTCGCCCAGTTCCCCGAGCGCCTGACCGAGGAGCAGCGGGTCGACGACGCCCTCGCCGAGCTCGGCCGCCTCGCCGAGGAGCCCAGCGCCAACATCATCAAGCTGCCGAACATCTCGGCCTCGGTGCCGCAGCTCAAGGCCGCCATCGCCGAGCTGCAGTCCCAGGGCTACGAGGTGCCGGACTACCCCGAGTCCCCCGTGACGGACGAGGAGAAGGACGTCCGCGCCCGGTACGACAAGGTCAAGGGCTCGGCCGTCAACCCGGTGCTGCGCCAGGGCAACTCCGACCGCCGCGCCCCCGCCTCGGTCAAGGCCTACGCCAAGGCCCACCCGCACCGCATGGGCGCCTGGTCGCCGGAGTCGAAGACGAACGTGGCCACCATGTCCGGCGGCGACTTCCGCTCCAACGAGAAGTCCGTCGTGATCCCCGCCGACGACACGCTGACGATCCGCCTGGTGGCCCAGGACGGCTCGACGACGGTGCTCAAGGACGGTCTGAAGGTCCTGGCCGGCGAGGTCGTCGACGGCACCTTCATGTCGGTCAAGGCGCTGCGCGCGTTCCTCGCCGAGCAGGTGGCCCGCGCCAAGGAGGAGGACGTCCTGTTCTCGGCGCACCTCAAGGCCACGATGATGAAGGTCTCGGACCCGATCATCTTCGGCCACGTGGTGCAGTCGTTCTTCCCCGAGCTGTTCGAGAAGTACGGCGACCAGCTCCGCGCCGCGGGCATCTCCCCCAACGACGGCCTCGGCGCCCTGCTGGCCAAGGTCGACGCGCTGCCCGACGCCGAGGCGGTCAAGACCGCCGTCGAGCAGGGCCTCGCCCAGGGCCCGGCGCTGGCGATGGTGAACTCCGACAAGGGCATCACCAACCTGCACGTGCCCTCCGACGTCATCATCGACGCCTCCATGCCGGCGATGATCCGCGCCGGCGGCAAGATGTGGGGCCCGGACGGCGCCGAGCACGACACGCTGGCCGTCATCCCGGACTCGTCCTACGCCGGCGTCTACCAGGCCGCGATCGACGACTGCCGCACGAACGGCGCCCTCGACCCGGCCACCATCGGCTCCGTGCCGAACGTGGGCCTCATGGCCAAGGCCGCCGAGGAGTACGGCTCGCACGACAAGACGTTCGAGATCCCCGTGGCCGGCACCGTCGAGGTCGTCGACGGCTCGGGGCAGGTGCTCATCTCGCACGAGGTCGAGCCCGGCGACATCTGGCGCGCCTGCCAGACCAAGGACGCCTCGATCCGCGACTGGATCGCTCTGGCCGTGCGCCGCGCCCGCGCCACCGGCGTCCCGGCCGTGTTCTGGCTCGACGCCGACCGCGCCCACGACGCCAACCTCATCGGCAAGCTCGAGCAGTACCTGCCCGAGCACGACACCGAGGGCCTCGAGATCCTCGTCATGGCCCCCGCCGAGGCGACGAGCTACTCGTTCGCCCGCATGCGCCAGGGCCTGGACACCATCTCGGTGACCGGCAACGTGCTGCGCGACTACAACACGGACCTGTTCCCCATCCTCGAGGTGGGCACGTCCGCGAAGATGCTCTCGATCGTGCCGCTGATGAACGGCGGCGGCCTGTTCGAGACGGGCGCCGGCGGCTCGGCCCCCAAGCACGTGCAGCAGCTCGTGGAGGAGAACTACCTGCGCTGGGACTCCCTCGGCGAGTTCTTCGCGCTGGCCGCCTCGTTCGAGCACCTGGCCCAGGCGACGGGCAACGCCCGCGCCCAGGTGCTGGCCGACACCCTCGACCGCGCCACGGGCACGTTCCTCAACGAGGACAAGTCGCCCACGCGCCGCATCGGCGGCATCGACAACCGCGGCTCGCACTTCTACCTGGCCCTGTACTGGGCCCAGGAGCTGGCCGCGCAGTCCGACGACGCCGAGCTCGCCGCCGCGTTCGCCCCGCTGGCCGCCACCCTGGCCGCCAAGGAGTCGACCATCGTCGAGGAGCTCGTCGCGGTGCAGGGCCAGCCGGCCGACGTCGGCGGCTACTACCGCCCCGACGACGAGCGTGCGACGGCCGTGATGCGCCCGTCGGCCACGTTCAACGAGGCGCTCGCGTCGCTCTGAGCAGCGCCGTGACCGCCTGAGGGGCGGGCCACCCAGGCCGGGGTGGCCCGCCCCTCGCGCATCTCGACGGGACCGCAGCGGCGAGGCACCGCCCTCTGACCGAGGATGGTCGGATGACGGCTCGTCCGGGTGTCCTGACGCTCGCCACCATCGTGGTGCTCGCCCTGCTCGCCGCCTGCAGCCCTGGACCGCCGTCGTCCGCGCCTCCCGCGAACGGCCCCGACCACGCCGCGCCGACCGGCACCGAGGGTGCTGGGCCGGCCGGCCCCCAGCGCACGCTCGGCACCACGCCGACGCTGCCGCCGCCCGTCGCCCCCGGGGAGGACGGGGAGCTGGTCACCGCCACGCACCCCGACCGGCCGTTCGCGATCCGGGTACCGGCCTCGTACACCCCGCAGGAGCCCGCCCCGCTGGTGCTCCTGCTGCACGGTTACGGGTCCCAGCCGCGCTGGGTCGAGCAGCTCGGCGGCATCGGGTCGGCCGCCCAGCAGGCGGGGGCCCTCGTGGTCTCCCCCGCGGGCACCGAGGACGAGCAGGGGCTGCGCTTCTGGGACGCCACCGACGCCTGCTGCGACTTCTTCGGTGCCGCCCCGGGAGACTCCTCCTACCTCGCCGACGTCGTCACCACCGTCGGCGAGCGGTACGCCGTCGACCCCCGGAACGTGGTGGCGGTCGGCCACTCCAACGGCGGCTTCATGGCCTACCGCCTCGCGTGCGAGCAGGCCGACCTGTTCCGCGCCGTGGTCTCCGTGGCCGGCGCGATGGCGGACGACGCCGGGGCGTGCGCCCCGTCCCGCCCCGTCTCCGTCCTGCAGGTGCACGGCACCGCCGACGACACGATCCTCTACGCCGGCGGCACGCTGCCGCCGGAGGGCGCCCGCTACCCGTCGGCCGCCGACAGCGTCGCCGCCTGGGTGACGCTCGACGGGTGCGACCCGGCCGCCCAGCAGGCGGGTGACCCGCTCGACCTCGACACGAGCCTGGCCGGCGCGGAGACGCAGGTGACCACCTGGACGCAGGGCTGCGAGGACGGTTCCCGGGTGGCGCTGTGGACGGTGGACGGCGGCAGCCACAGCCCCGCGTTCGGCCCCTCGTTCGGCGAGGCGGTGCTCGGCTGGGCGCTGGTGCCGTAGGGCGGCGGGCGCTCCGTCGGCGGCTGTGCCCAGGACTGTGCTCAGGGCAGCTCGCGGGTCTGCTCCGGGTCTGCTCTGGCACCGCAGACGACTCGCGCCCTCCACCCCGCAGGCGCAGGGTGAAGGGCTCGGGTCGTGGTCGTGCCGCGTCAGCCGAAGATGCGCGGCAGCGTGCCCTCGAACGCCTCGCGGGCCTCGTCCAGCGCGATGTCGAACCCGCCTGCAGCCGACTCGACGACGACGGCGTCCCCGCCGGTCTCGCCCAGCGCCACCACGGGCACGCCCGCCACCTCGGCCGCCGCGACCAGCTCAGCCTCGCGGGCCGGGTCCACGGCCACCAGGGCACGCGCCGTCGTCTCGCTGAACAGCGCCACGAACGGGCTCACGCCGTCGCGCTGCGTCACACCGTCGAGCGAGACGCGGACGCCCACACCGAAGCGCAGGGACGCCTCCAGCAGCGCCTGGGCGAGACCGCCCTCGGACAGGTCGTGCGCGGCGGCGGCCAGGCCGTCGCCGCGGGCCGCGACGAGCACCGACGCCAGGGCCTTCTCCGCGGCCAGGTCCACGCGCGGGGGAAGGCCGCCCAGGTGCTGGTGCTCGACGTCGGCCCAGGCCGACCCGTCGAGCTCGTCGGCCGTGGCACCCAGCAGCAGCACCCTGAGGCCGGCGGACTGCCAGCCCGACGCCGTCGCGGTGCGCACGTCGTCCAGCACGCCGAGCACGCCCACCACCGGGGTGGGGTGGATGGCCGAGTCGATGCGGCCGGGCTCGCCCGTCTCGTTGTAGAGCGACACGTTGCCGCCGGTCACCGGGACGCCGAGCTCCTGGCACGCGTCGGCCAGGCCCTCGATGGCCTCGACGAGCTGCCACATCGAGTCCGGGTTCTCGGGCGAGCCGAAGTTGAGGCAGTCCGTCACGGCCATCGGGGTGGCGCCGGTGACGGCCACGTTGCGGTACGCCTCGGCCAGCGCCAGCGCCGCACCCGCCCGCGGGTCCAGCTTGGCGTAGCGGCCGTTGGCGTCCGTGGCCAGGGCCACGCCCAGGTTCGTGGACTCGTCCACGCGCACCACACCGCCGTCGTCGGGCTGGGCCAGGGCGGTGTTGCCCTGCACGAACCGGTCGTACTGGTCCGTCACCCACGACTTGGAGGCCAGGTTGGGCGAGGCGAGCAGGCGCAGCGCGGTGGCGCGCAGCTCGTCCGCGCTCTCCGGTCGGGCCAGGCTCGCCGTCGTCGACGCGTTGAGCTCGTCCTGCCACGCCGGGCGCGCGTACGGGCGGTGGTAGACCGGGCCCTCGTGCGCCACCGTGCGCGGGTCCACGTCCACGATGCGCTGCCCGTGGTGGTCGATGGTCAGGCGGCCGGAGTCGTTGACCTCACCGATCACCGACGTCTCGACGTCCCACTTGGCGGTGATCGCCAGGAACTCCTCGAGCTTCTCCGGCCGCACCACGGCCATCATGCGCTCCTGCGACTCCGACATGAGGATCTCGCCCGCGTTGAGCGACGGGTCGCGCAGCAGCACCGAGTCCAGGTCCACGTGCATGCCGCCCTCACCGTTGGAGGCCAGCTCCGAGGTGGCGCACGAGATGCCCGCCGCCCCCAGGTCCTGGATGCCCTCGACCACGTCCGCCGAGAACAGCTCGAGGCAGCACTCGATGAGCACCTTCTCCATGAACGGGTCGCCCACCTGCACGCTCGGGCGCTTGGCGGGCACGCCGTCCTCGAACGTCTCCGACGCGAGGATCGACGCTCCGCCGATACCGTCGCCACCGGTGCGCGCACCGAACAGGATCACCTTGTTGCCCACGCCCGACGCGTTGGCCAGGTGGATGTCCTCGTGCCGCAGCACACCCACGCACAGCGCGTTGACCAGCGGGTTGCCCTGGTACGAGGCGTCGAAGACGAGCTCGCCGCCGACGTTCGGCAGGCCCAGGGAGTTGCCGTAGCCACCGACGCCGGACACCACGCCGTGCACCACGCGGGCCGTGTCCGGGTTGTCCACCGCGCCGAAACGCAGCTGGTCCATCACGGCCACGGGACGGGCGCCCATCGAGATGATGTCGCGCACGATGCCGCCCACACCGGTCGCAGCACCCTGGTACGGCTCCACGAACGACGGGTGGTTGTGCGACTCGACCTTGAACGTCACCGCCCAGCCGTCACCGATGTCGACGACGCCGGCGTTCTCCCCGATGCCGACCAGCAGGTGCTGCTTCATCTCCTCGGTGACCCGCTCGCCGAACTTGCGCAGGTGCACCTTGGAGGACTTGTAGGAGCAGTGCTCCGACCACATCACCGAGTACATGGCCAGCTCTGCGGCCGTGGGACGGCGACCCAGGATCTCGCGGATGCGCTCGTACTCGTCCGGCTTGAGGCCGAGCTCGGCGTACGGCTGGGTCTCGTCCGGCGTCGAGGCCGCGTTCTCCACGGTGTCGAGCCGCGGGCGGGGGGCGGGGGAAGCAGCCTGGACGGTCGGGTCAGCGGCGGTCATCAAGATCCCTCGGGTCGCTAGGTGCCCGGGACCGGGTGATCACCGCCCCGGGAACGGGGCCGGCATCCGGCATCGGTCCGGGCGAGGCTCGGCCAGTCTACCGGCGCCGTGACCGAGCTCCGCCGCACGCGTCGCGCCGGTAGACGGCGGCACGCGGCCGCGCGTCAGCCGGCGTACCGCAGCTCGACCCGTCGGTTCTCCGCCCGAGCAGCCGCGACGTCGTCCCCGGTCTCCGGCACCTTCAGGCGCGTCTCGCCGAACCCTTGGACGTCGAGCACCAGGTCGGGCCGGGCCTGGGCGACGGCTTCGGCCACCGAGCGTGCCCGGCGCTCGGACAGCTCCTGGTTGAACGCGTCCTCGTCCACGGTGTCGGTGTGGCCGTGGACGGCGAGCGCCGCGCCCTGGGGCACCGGGACCACGAGCTCGCCGATCTTGGCCACCGCTGCCGGCGAGAGGTCCGCGCTCGAGGACGCGAACAGGATGTCACCGGCCAGCGTCACGACGGTCTCGCCGGCCTCTTCCTCCACGGTCTCGAGCCCGCGGACCGTGTTCTTGAAGGAGTACTCGCGGACCGTGTCCTGGGCCGAGTAGCCGCGGACGGACTCGGCGATCGCCCGGGAGCTCGGTGCCTGGTCCGGCAGCCCGAGCTCCTCGGCGACCTCGGCGAGGGTCTGCCAGACGTAGCCCGGCTCGTCCGCCTGTGCGGGCAGGGCGGCCCCGGAGACCAGCAGCAGCGTCAACCCGCCCGGCACGAGCGCACGACGACGGCCTCGCACGTCAGTCCTCCCGCACGATCGGCACGTCCTCGAACACCGGCCAGGACGCGTGCAGCTGCACGTCGATGGTGTCGATGTCGTCCACCGGTGCCGCGAACCAGGTCTGGTAACCGACCGACTCGCCCTCGAACGCCTTGGCGTGCACCGCGTCGGTGGACCAGGTGCCCGCCGTCCAGTGCACCGCCCGGTACTCCTTCAGGTTCTCGCGGTCGATCAGGACGATGCCGATCGTCTGGTCGAACATCTGGAACACCGAGACCGCGCTGCCGTCGTTGTCATACAGCGGGGTGAGCACCAGGCGCAGGTTCATGACGTCGCCCTCGACCGCCAGGCGCTGGATGCCGACGCGGACCTGATCGTCCCGGGAGCCCGGCACGGTGAACGTCCCGTCGGCGATCACGTCGTCAGGGTCGGGCCCCTCCACGGTGATGACGTCGGCAGACGCTCCACCGGCGTCGCCGTCAGCCTCCTGGGCGGCCGACGGCGGGTCCACCTCGGCGGCGCCACCAGCACCGGTGCACCCCGCCAGCAGCGCCACGGTCACCGCGGCGCCGACCGCCGCGCCCGCGCGCGTCCTTCGCCTCGCCATGCCTCGTGCCCTCCAGATCCTCGACGACACGCGGGATCCTAGGGGATCGCACGATCGACGTCCGGTGGACCCTCAGTCTTCACCCAGCCGCCGCAGCCTGGTCAGGCAGGCGCGCACGGGGTGGCCGGCGTCGCCGACCACCCCGTGTCACACCGTCATGCCGTCATGCCGTCATGCCGTCACCTCACGGCAGGATCCACCTCTGGACCGAGCTGCCGTCGCAGTCGGCGATCTCCAGGCGGGTGCCGTCGTTCTGCGCGCGCCCGACGGGCTGCAGGCAGCGCCCGGACTGCGGGTTGCGCAGCGCCTGGCTGCCGTTCACGTGCGTCCAGCGCTGGGCACCGGAGCCGTTGCAGTCCCACAGCTGCACGCGGCTGCCGGCGGCCGTGGCGCCGTCGGCCACGTCGAGGCACTTGCCGAACGCACGCAGCGAGCCGTCCTGCGCGACGGTCCACCGCTGCGCCTGGTTGCCGTTGCACCAGGCGAGCTGGATCGGCGTGCCGTTGGCCTGCGCGGCACCCGCGACGTCGAGGCAGATGCCGTTGCTCGCCGTGATGGTGCCGGCGCGCTCGCCGCCGCCACCGCTGCCGGTGCCGTCCTGGGAGTAGACGCGCACATAGTCGACGAGCATCTGCTGCGGGAACTGGGTGCTGCCGTCCGGGTAGCCGGGCCACTGCCCGCCGACCGCCACGTTGAGGATCATGAAGAACGGCTGGTCGAACACCCAGGGGTTCCCGCGCGTGTCGTTGCGCGTGATCGTCTGGTAGGCCACACCGTTCACGGACCAGGTGATGGAGCCCGGCGACCAGTCGACCGCGAAGGTGTGGAAGTCGTCGGCGAACGACCAGCCCTGCGGGTGCATGTAGGAACCCGTGAGCGGGTTGCCGCCCGAGTAGCCCGGGCCGTGCAGGCTGCCGTGCACCATGTGGGGCTCGAAGCCCACGTTCTCCATGATGTCGATCTCGCCCGAGTCCGGCCACTGCGTCTGCGGGAAGCCCGACCCGAGCATCCAGAACGCCGGCCAGATGCCCTGGCCGCGGGGGATCTTGATGCGCGACTCGATGCGCCCGAACTGGGGCTGGACCTTGCCCTGCGTGGTCATGCGCGCGGAGGTGTAGCTCCCGTCCGCCTCGCGGCGCGCGGTGATGACCAGGTTGCCGTTGCCGTCCAGGGCGGAGTTGGCGCGGCTGTTCGTGTAGTTCTGCAGCTCGTTGTTGCCCCACCCGTGGTTGCCGGTCTCGTGGTTCCAGTACGCGGCGTTCGGGGCGGCGCCAGCGGGTCCGTCGAACTCGTCGGACCAGACCAGGGTGGCCGCCGTGGTGCGGGGCCCCGGGTCGGGGGCGGCCGCGGCGGTGCCGACGCCACCGGTCACGACGGCGGTCAGGGCGAGCGCCAGCGTGATCAGGGCGGAGGTGGTGCGGGCTCGTTGATGGGTACGCATCGGGATGCTCCCTCGCGGACGGTTCCTCCTGCCCTGCGGAGCTGCAGGGCAGGTACGGCTCGGCGACGGCGCGCACGACGGTGGTCGCACCTCGGCGACCGCCTCGACGCGCTGACGCCCGCCCTCATGGAACCCGAGAGGGTGAAACGGACACAAGGGGCAGAACGCATCACGGTACGTTCCCTGCTCACGTTCCAGTTCCGCTGAACTGTTGCTCAGGAAACCAGCGGGAGCTACGCCTCCGGCCGGTCCCGGTCCTCGCCCTGCTCAGCGCCGTCGTCCCGGGCGTCCCGCTCTGCCCCGTGCCCGGCGTCCTGCGCTGCCTCGCGCTGCGCGTCCCGCTGGGAGGTCCCCGGTCCCGCGCCCGCCCCGTCGGCCTGTTCCGCGGCCTCCGGCTCGGGGCCGCCGTCGCCCCCGGCGCCCAGGAGGTCCTCCGCGCCGTCGGCGGCCGCGTCGAGCTCGGCGGTGGCGTCGTCCGTGCGGAGGTCCTCGCCGTCGCCACCGGTGCCGTGGGACAGGGCGTGGTCGTCAGCGGCCGCGTCGTCGGCGTGCACGACGGCGGGGCCCGCCGCCCCCGCGTCCTCGACCTCGGCGGGTTCGGCCTCGGCGGGTTCGGCCTCGGCCTCGGAGTCCGACTCCGGCGCGGCCTCGCTCCGGGGCAGCACCGCCTCGACACCCAGCAGGAAGCCCTCGACCTCTCCGTGCAGCGCCTCCGACACCTCGGTGAGCTCGTCCACCGCACCGCGGACCTCGAGAGCACCGGACTGCGACTGCTCGGCCGAGCGCGCCACGAGGGCGGCGCTCTGGGCGATCTCGCTGGACGTGCCGGCCGCCACGAGCAGGTTGCGCTCGACGTCGGACGTCGTGGTGGCCTGCTCCTCCACGACGGCGGCGATGGACGACTGCCGCTCGTCCACAGCGGCGATCTGCTCTGCGAGACGCTCGATGGCACGGCCGACGTCGGTGGCGTCGCGCGAGACCGCCTCGAGCACGGGCCCGATCTCCCCGATGGCGGTGGTGGTCTGCTGGGCGAGGTCCTTGACCTCGCCCGCGACGACCGCGAAGCCCTTGCCGGCCTCACCGGCCCGGGCGGCCTCGATCGTCGCGTTGAGGGCCAGGAGGTTGGTCTGCGCGGCGATCTGGGTCACCACCTTGAGCACCGAGGCGATCTGGGAGGAGGACTCGCGCAGGCGCACGGCCACCTCGGCCGCCTCCGTGGTGACGCCCACGGCCTGCGCGGCCTGCTCCGACGCGTCGCCGACGTCCCGGGCCACCGCCTCGATGGTGGTGCGCATCTCCGTCATCGCGGCGGTGACGGCCTGGACCTCGTCGCTGACGACGCCGGCGCTGGCGGCCGCCTGCTGGGCACTGGCGGAGGTGTGCCCGGCGGCCTCCTCCAGCTCGCCGCTCGAGGAGGACAGCCGCTCGGCGGTGCGGCGAGCGGCCTCGGCGCCCCGCCGCATCTGGTGCAGCGCGGCGCGCATCGCCCGGATCGCCTCCCCCAGCGCGTTGCCCATGACGCCGATCTCGTCGGCGCCCTCGCCGCGCACGTCGACCGACAGGTCGCGGCCGGCCACACGGCGCAGCGCCCCGGTGAGCCGCTGGACGCGCCGCACGATGCGACCGGAGGTCCAGACGACCCCCGCGGCGACGACGAGCGCGACGAGCACGCCCACGCCGAGCTGCGTCCACACCAGGCGCCGCGCCCCCGCGGCCAGCTCCTTCTCCGCGGCGTGCAGCTCGGCGTCGGGCACCCACGCCGCCACCGTCCAGCCCCACGGCTTGTACCGCTGCGCGAGCACCGTCGCCGGGCCGTCCGGCAGGTCGACGCCGAGCTCGACGGAGTGGACCGACTGCGACCCCGCGGTCACGAGCCGGGCGGCGACGTTGCCCAGCCCGTCGGTACCGCCGGGCGGCGGCACCACCCAGGAGCCGTCGTCGGCGACGACGGTGACGTACCCGGAATCGGCCACCACCGACTTGGCGATCGCCTTGCGCACCGGCCCGTCGATCTCGGACTGCGGCGTGCCGACGAACATCATGCCGACGACCTGCTCGTCCACGACGAGCGGCACGTAGGCGCTCGCGTACGGCTCCCCGAGCACGGGGGCGATGCCGTAGTACGTCCTGCCCGCCAGCGCTGCCGCGACCACGGAGTTGGCGCCACCGCCCGCGACCTGGGACGGGATGTAGGTGCCGATGGCACGGCGACCCTGCCCGTCCTCGACGGTGGTGGCCACCCGCAGCATGTCGCCCTCGCGGTTCATGCGCTGGAAGATCGTCGCCTCGGAGCCGAGCATGGCGGCCACCTCGTCGACCACCGGCGAGGCCACGTCGGGGGCCGTGTTGCGGCCGAGAGGCTCGCCGCCCAGGAGCAGGGCCGGCAGCTCGACGGTGGTCTGCGACCCGTCGAGCTGGCTCGCGGCCGCCCACTCGACGGGTTCGCCGAAGCTCAGCGGGCCGCTGGCCTCCAGGATCGCCTGCGCCACGCGCACCTCGGTGGCGAGACGCTCCTCGACGGTCATCGCCTGGGTGTCGACGAGCGCGACCGACCGGTCGACCGTTCCCTCGAGGTCGTGCCGCACGAGGTCGGCGACGTCCTGGCCGGCGTCGGCAGCCAGGGTGGACACCTGCCACCCGCCCACCGTGGTGACCACGACGGCGGTGACCACGACGGCGCCCACGCCGCCCACCGACAGCTGGGCCCGCAGGGACCGGCCGAGACCGGGCAGGCCCCTGCCGAGCAGCCGACCGAGACCCGCCGGGCGGCCCGGGCGGCCGGAGCCGCCGGAACGGCGCAGCCCGCCGAGGCTGCGCAGTCGGCCAGGGCTGCGCAGTCGGCCGAGACGAGGCGTTCGGCCGAGGCCGGGCAGGGTGCGCATGCGAGGGGGCTGCCTTCCGGTGCGGCGATGTTTGCCTCTTCAACATCGGCGCGCGGGGCGACGGGGTGAGCGTGCCGGCTGACACGTGCCGACATTCACCCACGTCAGACGGCGTGCAGCTCGACCCCCTTGCGCTCCGGCATGAACCAGACGGCCACCGCCGCGGCCAGGCACACGAGCACGAAGTAGAGGGTGAACGCCCACTGCATGCCCATGCCGTGCAGCCACTGGTTGAGGTAGAGCGCGGTGCCGCCGAAGATCGCGACGCTCAGGGAGTTGGCGATGCCGATGGTGCGGGCGCGGTAGCGGGTGGGCAGCTGCTCGGACAGCAGCGCGGAGTACATCGAGTTGCCCATCGCGACGAACACGAGCGCGACCGTCTGGGCGACCAGGAGGGTCCACGGCTCGGCGGAGATCATCCCCATGAGCGGGAAGGACAGCACCACGAACCCCAGGGCGAACGTAAGCGTGACGGGCTTGCGCCCGATCCGGTCGGACACGATCCCGGCCACCGGCATCAGGCAGACGCACACGGCCTGTGCCACGAGCGAGGAACGGAACGCCGCGGACGCGTCCATGCCGTGCTGGGTCTGGGCGAGGGTGGAGGCCGAGGTGAGCCACGTGTAGAACACGACGGAGATCGCGGCGACGAACCAGAAGATGCGGAACCCGGACCAGAAGACGCCCCGGCGCACCTCCGGCGTCGCAGGAGCGTCGTCCGAGGCGGCGATGTGCGCCACGGCCTCCGACTCCATCATGCGCCGGCGCAGGAACATCACGACGACGGACAGCGCCGCCCCGAGCAGGAACGGCACCCGCCACCCCCACTCCGCCATCGCCTCGGCCGGCAGGGCGGCGGTCAGGCCCCAGCCGAGCGCGGAGGCGAGCATGGAGCCCACGAGCACCCCCGTGGACAGGGTGGAGGAGAAGAACCCGCGCCGCGCAGCCGGGGCGATCTCGGCGATGTAGGCGTACCCCGCCGTGGACTCGGCGCCGTGCGCCAGGCCCTGGACCAGGCGGGCGACGAGCAGCATGACCGACGCCCAGACGCCCGCCGTGGTGAACGACGGCGTCAGCGCGATGAGCAGGGACGCCGCCGACATCGTCAGCATGGTGGCGATCATGACGGTGCGGCGCCCGTGCCGGTCCGCGAGGTACCCGGCGAGCACGCCGCCGACAGGGCGGAACACGAAGCCGACGCCGAAGATCGCCAGCACCTGGAGCAGGGACGAGGCCGGGTCCTCGGACGCGAAGAGAGCAGCCGTGAGGAACGGCGTGAACACCACGTAGATGTTCCAGTCGAACCACTCGAGGCCGTTCCCGACGGCGGAGGCGAGCATGGAGCGGCGCCGCGTGGCCGCCGTGACGGGAGGCGTCGCAGGATCGTGGGCGGGCCCGTTCGTGGACGGGGCGGAGGCTGTCACCGCGCGAGCGTAGGCCCGCGAGCGCCGTCCGGTCCGTGACCCGCACCACGGCGGCCGTGCCGGGCGCGGCAGGATGTGCCCGTGCCCCTGCGTCACAGCCTCCTCGCCACGCTGGTCACGGTGGTGTGGGGCCTCAACTTCCTGGCGATCGACCACGGGGTGGCCGAGGTGCCACCTGCTCTGTTCGTGGCGATCCGGTTCGTGGTGGTGCTGCTGCCCGCGATCTTCCTGGTCCCGCGGCCGGCAGCACGGTGGCGCGACGTCGTGGCCGTGGGCGCGTTCATGAGCCTGGGCCAGTTCGGCCTGCTGTACACCGCTCTGGCGCTGGGCATGCCGCCAGGGTTGGCGTCGCTGGTGCTGCAGGCGCAGGTGGCCTTCACGGTGCTGCTGGCGCTGGCGGTGCTCCGGGAGGTGCCGACGGCGGCGCAGGTGGCTGGCGTGGTGCTGGGTGCGGCGGGGCTGGTGGTCGTGGCGCTGGGGCGTGGGGCGGCGACGCCGGCGGGGGCGTTCTTGCTGACGGTGCTGGCCTCGGCGAGCTGGGCGACGGGCAACGTGGTGGCGCGCCGGGCGGCGGGCCGGAGGCGGGCTGCGGCTCCCGCCGGGTCGCCGGCGCTGGCGGGACTGTCGATGACGGTGTGGTCGGCGCTGGTGGTCCCGGTGCCCATGCTGGCGTTGTCGCTGGTGCTGGACGGCCCGGACGCGGTGGGTCACGCGCTGGCGCACCTGGGGTGGACCGCGGTGGGCTCGACGCTCTACACGGCGTGGCTCGCGAGCCTGTTCGGGTACGGCGTGTGGAACATGCTGCTGTCGCGATACCCGGCGTCGTCCGTGGTGCCGTTCACCATGCTGGTGCCGGTGGTGGGCCTGGCGGCTGCCTGGGTGGTGGAGCGCGAGGTGCCGACCGTGGGCGAGGCGGCGGGCGGGGTGCTGCTGCTGCTCGGGGTGGCCGTGACGACGGTGCGACCGCGCCGTCGTCACGACCGGCACGCGCCGCCGGTGCCTGCCTGAGCCGCCACCGGCACCGCGTTGCACCGCCCCGCACCGCCGTCGGGGCAGTGGGGGCAGCGCGGGCAGCGCGGGCGGTGCGGGCGCTGTGCAGGCGCTGCGCGGGGTCGGGAGCGGCGCTGGTCTCGCGGCGCAGGCCCGGGTGACTTGTTGTGACGTGGGTCACAACAGCCTCGTGCCCAATATCACACGGTGGTTTGATGCGCATGTGCAGATCCTTCGAACCTTTACCCCGGACGCCTTCACGTTCGGGCTGGCGTCGTGGTCGTGGCTGGGGGTCCACGGCAAGACGCCGCGATTCACGACGGCGTTCGGCGACGTCTTCCTCGAGTCCCTCGAGGGCTGGTGGCTCCTCGACACCATCGAGGGCACCCTGACCCTGCGCTGGGCCACCGCCGTCGACCTCTACGCCGAGCTCGACTCCCGCGAGGGGCGGGAGGAGATCCTCCTCGAGGACATCTACCTGGAGGCTCACCGCCTCGGCCTGCGCCCCCGCGAGGACGAGGTGCTCGCCTTCTCGCCCCACCCGGCCCTCGGTGGCCGCCTCAGCGCCGAGAACTGCACACCCGTGCGCTTCGAGCTGGCCCTCCGCCTCGCCGGCGAGGTGCACCAGGAGCTCCTGCGCACCTCCCCCACCGCCGCCAGCCCCTCGTGGAGCCAGGTGCACGAGCTCTCTCCGTGGGAGCAGGCGCCCACCGACCCCGCCCCGGGCTCCTGGCAGCCGTCCGGCTGGGACCACCGGTACTGACCCGCGGCCCCCGGGCACGGAGGCGCGCCCTCCCACTCCACCGAGGCCACCGAGCAGCGGGGTGACGCGCGCCACGACGCCGCGCCCGGGATGCAGGTGACCCTCAGGTGTCGTCCCATGGTGGGGGACGATCGTCGAAGGGAGCCGTGAGGATGAGGGCCGTGCTGATGACCGGAGCCGGGGTCGCCCTGGTGGACGGAGCGCTGCTCGGACTCGCCCTCGGCACCGGCCGCACGGCGCTCGCCGTCGCCGCCGCGCTCGTGGGGGTCGTGGCCGCCGTCGTGCTCGGCTGGCTGACCCCGGCGCCGCAGACGCAGACCGCCAGCACCGTCACGCTCGGGGTGCCCGTCACCCCCACCGTCCCCCCGGCAGACGCCGAGGCGGCGGACGCCGCGACGACGGGCGCCGCGGCGGCGCAGGCAGCGGAGACCGGAGCCGCCGGCGTTCCCCTGGAGGCGCCTGCGACGCCGGCCGGCACCGCTCCGGATGCCGCTCCCGGCCTGGCCCCCGCCCCGGTCCCCGGCGTCGGAGCGGACGCCGACGACGACGAGCCCCTGACCACGCCGGCGGCCGCCTGAGCGACCGCCGTCGCCGGCACGACGAGGCCCCGGGCGTTGCCGCCCGGGGCCTCGTCGTGTCACGTCAGGCGGTACGTCGCCGCAGCGCCTTCTCGCTCACCGGGGCGGTGCCCTCCGCACGCTGCCGCGCGTAGTAGGCCCGCGCCTCGTCCTGACGCTCCTTCTCCGCCCCCGTCGCGATCTTCGCGCGCAGGTGGTCCGGCCCCAGGCCCCAGGCGTCGACGAGGTCGAGCACGTGCGGGCGCAGACGGCGCAGGAGCGCGTCGATCTCGGCCGTCACGGCGCGTCCGCGCTGCGCCGAGAGGCGACCGTTGAGCAGGAACCACGCCAGGTCACGCTCGATGACGGTCAGGGCGTACAGGTCGCGCACCCAGCGCAGCACCCGGCGGGTCTCGGCGTCCTCGATCTTGCCGAGCGCCTCGGTGAACAGCTCCCACCGCACCAGCTCGGCGTGCGAGCGTGCCGCGTCGATCAGCGCCACCTGGTGGTCGTCGAAGATCTCCTGGGCGCGCTCCGGCGACGCCTTCTGCGCCGGCCGCAGCGCCAGGGCGACCTCCTCCACCTTGGTGGCCACGCGGTCGCTGAGCAGCTCGCGCTGCGTCGCGGTGTCGAGGCGGCCGCCGGAACGGGTCGCCACGTCCGTGAGCGTCTGCGCGGCGCGCCGCAGGGGGGTGCGGTGCAGCAGCTTGTCGACGGCCTGGTCCACCACGAACCGGGCCATGCCCTGACCGGTCTTGACCTGCTTGCCGAGCGCCTTGCCGTAGTCGCTCACCAGCCGCTTGGCCACCAGCTGCAGGAGGATCGTGTTGTCCCCCTCGAACGTGGCGTACACGTCGAGGTCGGCCCGCAGGCTCGTGATGCGGTTCTCGGTGAGGAAGCCCGCACCGCCGCACGCCTCGCGGCACTCCTGGAGCGTCTTGAGCACGAAGTCGGTGGACGTCGCCTTGAGCGCCGCCGCCATCGTCTCCAGGTCCTCGCGGCTCTCCGGGGTGTCCGAGCGGCCGCTGAAGACGTCGTCGAACAGGTCGAGCAGGCGGTCGTGCGCGAAGTGCATCGCGTACGTCTCGGCGATGCGCGGGAAGAGACGACGGCGGTGGGTGGCGTAGTCGAGCAGCACGATCTCGTCGACGGGCGAGGCGCCGGTGAACTGGCGGCGCTCGGCCCCGTAGCGGGTGGCGATGGCCAGGCCCACCTTGGAGGCCGTGATCGCCGCACCGTCGAGCGAGACGCGCCCCTGCACGAGCGCGCCGAGCATCGTGAAGAACCGGCGGCCGGGGCTGTCGATCGACGACGTGTAGGTGCCGTCGGGGGCCACCTGGCCGTAGCGGGCCAGCAGGTCCGTGCGGGGGATGCGCACCTGCGTGAAGTGCAGGCGGCCGTTGTCCACACCGCGCAGGCCGCCCTTGAGGCCGTCGTCCTCCCCGCCCACGCCGGGCAGGAACTCCATCGTCTTCGGGTCACGGATCGGCACGTAGAAGCAGTGCACGCCGTAGTTGACGCCGCCGGTGACGAGCTGGGCGAACACGGTGGCCGCCGTGGCGTGCACCGCCGCGTTGCCCAGGTAGTCCTTCCACGCGGCGCGGAACGGCGTGTGGATGACGAACTCCTGCGTCTGCGGGTCGTACGTCGCCGTGGTGCCGATCGAGGCGACGTCGGAGCCGTGGCCGGTCTCGGTCATCGCGAACGCGCCCGGCACCGACAGGTCCATCGCCGCCGGGAGGAGGCGGTCCTGCTGCTCCGGGGTGCCCAGGTGGAGGATCGCGGAGGCGAACAGGCCCCACTGCACGCCCGCCTTGATCTGCAGCGACGGGTCGGCGAGCGTCAGCTCCTCGAAGCCGGCGAGGTTCGCGCCCGGCGAGTCGCCTCCGCCCAGGCGCTCGGGGAACGCCAGCCAGGTCTGGTGGTCCGGCTCGGACGCCAGGAGCCGCATCTGCTCGAGCACCCGCTCGCGGTGCTCGTCCATCGACAGGGACTCGTCCTTCCAGAAGGTCGGGTCAGTGGCGCGCTCGCGGGCCTTGGCACGCCACTGCGGCCAGCGGCCCAGCAGCACGTCGTGCAGCGCCGGCACGTCCACGCGCGGTCCGGGCTCCTGCTCGCCGGACGCCGCGGTCGTGGGGCGCACGGCGGGGCGCGCCGGGGCACCGGAGGCCGGGACGTCGTGCGGCGCCGTCGTCGTGGCGACGTCGGCGGCGGGCGTGGCCTCGACGGGCTCGGGGGCGCCGGTGGCGCCCGCGGGCTCGGCGGTGCGGTCGGAGGTGGTCGTCATCGCTTGTTCTCCGTGCTTCCGTGGTCGCCGGCAGCGGCGCCGGCGGTCTCCTGAGGGATCGGGCGGGGGTCGTGAGCGTCGTCGGGCTGGCCGTGGCCCTGCAGCACCCCGACGGGGCCCTTCCACAACCAGAGGGTCACCTGCTCGGTGAGCTCCTCGCGGTCGAGCGTGGTGGCACCGGCCTCGCGGCGGGCCAGCCACCACTCGCCGGAGCCTCGGACGAACCCGACGGCACCGGCGGCCCACGCCGCAGCCGCGTCGGTCGAGACGTCGGCGACCTGCGCGAAGGGCTCGGCGACCAGCTCGATGACCGAGTCGAGGTAGGCGCTCAGCGGGGTGTCGGGGGTGCCCACCGCGCCGGGCCGGGCGTCGGGGCCCTCGGCGGGCTCGACGCCGGCGATCGAGGTGCGCGTGACGAACCAGTACACGTGCGGGGAGTGCTCGATCATCTCGAGGTAGACGCGCACCATGGCTCGCAGGGCGGCCAGGGGGCTCGGGGCCTCGGTCGCGGCCCGGGCGAGCGCGTCGTGCATGTCGGCCACGACGGCCGAGGAGACGGCCAGGCGCAGGCCGGCCTTGTCCTCGAAGTAGCGGTAGACGATCGACTTGGACGTCCCGGCGGCCGCGGCGATCTCGTCCATGGAGACGCCGGGGCCCGACCGGTGCACCGCCTTGCGGGCCGCGTTCACCAGCTCGCGCCGGCGCGCCGCACGGTGGTCGTCCCACCGCGTCGAGCGCCCGTCCAGGTCCCGTGTCATCGCCGCCATCGCCGCTCCCCTGTGATCAGGCTCACGAGACCGAGAGTATCAGGTACTGTGAGTTGCACGTCACAACGAGTTGCCCCGCCTCAGGGCACCGCAGGACGATCGACGAGTCACGAGCCTCGCGAGCAAGAACCGACCCGAGCCCCTCGAGCGAAGGAACGACGAAGTGGCCACACGCTCCACGGCCTCCGCGGCCAAGACCACCGGGACCAGCGCCCGGACCACCCCCAGCACGCCGGACGCGCCCGCCCTGCGCGACGCCGTCGTCGTCGGCGGCAACCGCATCCCCTTCTCCCGGGCCGGCAAGAAGTACGCCGACGCCTCCAACCAGGAGATGTTCACCGCCGCCCTCGAGGGCCTCGTCGCCCGGTTCGGCCTCCAGGGCGAGCGCCTGGGCGAGGTCGTCGGCGGCGCCGTCCTCAAGCACTCTCGCGACTTCAACCTGATCCGCGAGTGCGTGCTCGGCTCTTCCCTGTCTCCCCAGACCCCGGCCTACGACCTCCAGCAGGCGTGCGCCACGGGCCTCGAGGCAGCCATCGCCGTCTCGAACAAGATCCGGCTGGGCCAGATCGAGTCCGGCATCGCCGGCGGCACGGACACCGTCTCCGACGCCCCCATCGCCGTGAGCGAGGGCCTGCGCCGCGCCCTGCTCGACGCCTCGCACGCCAAGACGCTCCAGCAGCGGCTCAAGGCGCTCGCCAAGGTGCGCCCCGGCGACCTCAAGCCCCTCAGCCCCGCCACCGACGAGCCGCGCACCGGCCTGTCGATGGGCGAGCACCAGGCCATCACCACCGCACGCTGGGGCATCACCCGCGAGGCGCAGGACGAGATCGCGCTCGCCAGCCACAAGAACCTCGCCAAGGCGTGGGAGGCCGGGTTCTTCGACGACCTGGTCACCCCGTTCCGCGGCCTGACGCGCGACGACAACCTGCGCGCCGACACCTCCATGGAGAAGCTCGCCAAGCTCAAGCCCGTCTTCGGCAAGCACCTGGCCACTGCGGACGTGCCCGCCGAGCCCACCATGACGGCCGGCAACTCCACCCCCCTGACCGACGGCGCCTCCGCCGTGCTGCTCGCCTCCCGCGAGTGGGCCGAGAACCACGACCTGCCCGTCCTGGCCCGGTTCGTGGACGCCGAGACCGCCGCCGTCGACTTCGTCCACGGCCACGAGGGCCTGCTCATGGCCCCCGTGCACGCCGTGCCCCGCCTCCTGGCCCGCAACGGCCTGACGCTCGACGACATCGACCTGTTCGAGATCCACGAGGCGTTCGCCTCCACGGTGCTCACCACGCTCGCCGCGTGGGAGGACGACGAGTACTGCCGCACCGAGCTGGGCCTCGACGGCGCGCTCGGCAAGGTCGACCGCTCCAAGGTCAACGTCAACGGCTCCTCGCTCGCAGCCGGGCACCCCTTCGCGGCCACCGGCGGGCGCATCCTGGCCTCGGCGGCCAAGCTGGTGTCCCAGCGCGCCGCCGAGACGGGCAAGCCGGTCCGTGCCCTGATCTCGGTCTGCGCCGCCGGCGGTCTGGGCGCCACCGCGATCATCGAGTCGGCCTGAGGCACCGAGGCCTCGCAAGGAGAAGAGATGACTGACGCGTACACCCGGGCCGTCAACACCGGCCTGACCAAGACCCTGGCGAAGAAGCTCGGCCTGCCCCGACCGGCGCTGCTGCGCCGGTACAAGCCCGGCGCCCCGCTCACCGTGGGTCCCGTCCTGGTGGTGTCCGACGACGCCTCCAAGGCCGACGCCGACACCCTGGCCCGCACCCTCCTGGGGTGGGACCTGGACGTGCGCCGCGACGCCGCGGACGACGCCCGCTGGGGCGCCGTCGTGCTGGTCCTCACCGAGACGGCCCGGCCCGAGGACGCCTCGGGCGCCGTGCTCGCCGTCGGCCCCGCCCTCAAGCGCCTGGCACCCAGCGGGCGCGTGGTGACGGTCTCGCGCGCCCTCACCCCCGCCGACGGCCCCGAGCTGGCCGCCGTCCGGAGCGGCGTCGACGGTTTCCTGCGCTCGGTGGCCAAGGAGCTGCGCGCGGGAGCCACGGGCAACGGCGTGGTCCTCACCGACGGCGTCGGCGTCGACCACCTGTCCGTCCAGGCCACGCTGCGGTTCTTCCTGTCCGCGAAGTCCGCGTACGTGGACGGCCAGATGCTGCCCGTCGGCCCTGCCGACGTCGCGGGCGAGCCCGACTGGGAGCGCCCGCTGGCCGGCAAGGTGGCCGTGGTGACCGGCGCCGCCCGCGGCATCGGCGCCGCCATCGCCAAGACGCTCGCCCGCGACGGCGCCACCGTGGTGTGCGTCGACGTGCCCGCGGCCGGCGACGGCCTGGCCCGCACCGCCAACCAGGTGCGGGGCACCGCCCTGCAGCTCGACGTCACGGCAGCCGACGCCGGCACCCGCATCATCGAGCACGCCCGTCAGCGGCACGGCCGCCTGGACATCGTGGTGCACAACGCCGGCATCACCCGCGACAAGCTGCTGGCCAACATGGACGCCGCCCGCTGGGACTCCGTGGTGGCCGTCAACGTGGCCTCCCAGCTGCGCATCAACGCCCAGCTCCTGGAGGCCGCCGAGCGTGGCGACGTCGCGGGGCTGCGCATCGTGTCGCTGGCCTCGACGTCAGGCATCGCCGGCAACCGCGGTCAGACGAACTACGCCTTCACCAAGGCCGGCGTCGTCGGGCACACCGCGGCCACCGGCCCGCTGCTGGCCGCGACCGGGGGCACCGCCAACGCGGTGGCTCCCGGGTTCATCGAGACCGACATGACCAAGCACATCCCGTTCGCGACCCGGCAGGTGGCGCGCCGCCTGTCCTCGCTGCTGCAGGGCGGGGAACCGGTCGACGTGGCTGAGGCGATCGCGTTCCTCGCCTCGCCCGCCGCCGTGGGCGTCAACGGGCAGACGCTGCGGGTGTGCGGCCAGAACATGGTGGGCCGGTGACGGCCGTGGTGACCGCGACGGACGGCGGGGACCTCGACGTCGAGACGCTGCCGGCGCTGCCCGGCCTCGGCGGCCTCTACGCACGCGGCGCGGCGTCGTCGGGCCGTATCGCGGCGGGCCGCGCGCTGCCGGCGATCCCCGGGATCGGCGGCGGGCCGGCAGCCTCGGAGGGCGTGATCGCCCTCCCCCGGGTCGCCTACCGGGTCGCGGGCGTGGAGACGGCCCGCATGGGCGAGCACCTGCGCGACTACCAGCGGCTGCTGCACGAGCCCGGGTCGGACTCCCTGCCGGCGGGGTTCCTGCACGTGCTGGCGTTCCCGCTGGCCACCGCCGTGATGGTGCGCGGGGACTTCCCGCTGCCGCTGCTCGGCATGGTGCACCTGGCGAACGACGTGTCGCTGACGCGGCCCGTCGTGCTCGGGGAGCGCCTGGAGGTCCGCGCGTGGGCGGAGAACCTGCGCCCGCACCGCCGCGGCGTCCAGGTGGACCTCGTGGCCGAGGTGCGCGTCGAGGACCCGTCGGCGGCCGAGCCGGTGCTGGCCTGGCGCGGCGTCTCCACCTATCTCGCCAAGGGGTTCCAGGTCCCGGACGCGCCAGGAGCGGCGCAGGGTTCCTCGGGTGCCGTCTCTGGCACGGGCTCGGGTGCCGAGGGCGACCGGGAGCCGGAGGGCGCCTGGGTGCCGCCGCTGCCCACCGGCCGGTGGGTGCTGCCCGCCGGCACCGGGCGGGCCTACGGCGCCATCTCGGGTGACCGCAACCCGATCCACATGTCCACCCTGTCGGCCAAGGCGTTCGGGTTCCCGCGCGCCATCGCCCACGGCATGTACACCGCCGCACGGGCGCTGGCCGAGGTGGGACCGGCCCGCGGGGCGACGTACCGGTGGACCGTCGAGTTCGCCAGGCCGGTGCTGCTGCCCGGCACGGTCGACGTGGCGATCACCCCGGTGGACGCGACCGAGGGAGCGCTCGACGGCGCCAAGCCCCCCGGGTTCACCTACCTGGGCTGGAACTCCGGCCGGCGCACGAGGCACTTCACGGGCACGGTCACCCCGCTCTGAGGCGACCTGCCGGCGGACGGCATCCCTGACGGGACGTGGCCCGCACCGCACAGGTGCGGGCCACGTCCGTCTCTCCGGGGTCAGACCCAGTCGTGGCGTGCGGCGTGCCAGCCGAGCTGGATGCGCGTGTCCACGCCCGCCACGTCCATGAGGGCCCGCACGCGCCGCTGCACCGTGCGCAGCGACAGGGCGAGCTGGTTGGCCACCGCCTGGTCCGTGGTGCCGGAGAGCAGCAGCGCGAGGATGCGCGCGTCCGTCTCGTCGATGCGGCCGTCCCCGCTGCCGGGGATGCGCGGTTCGGCCACCACGGGCATGGCGTGGCGCCAGGTGGTGTCGAAGAGGGTGACCAGGGCGTCGAGCAGCGCACCGCCGTGCACCACCAGGGCGCCGACCGCCTCGTCCTGCCCCTCGGGGTCGTGGCTGGCGAGGGGCACGTAGGCCAGGCGGCGGTCGATGATGAGCATCTTCACGGGCAGGGCGTCGGCGACCCGCACGTCCTCCCCGCCCGCCACCGCCTCGATCGCGGCGTTGAGGGTGATCTGGCCGGAGTCGAGCAGGCGGCGGTCGAGCAGCACCCGGTAGTGCACGCCACGGGAGACGGCCTCGTCCTCGGCCGACGTCTCGCCGGTGCCCACCGCGAGCACCGGGGGGCGCACGAACGCGTCGACGCGTTCCTGGGCGCCGAGCTGCAGCTGCTCGAACCGTTGCCGCACGGCCTCGGCGCCGTGCACGACGTCGAGCACGTCGGTGGGCCGGCGTGTGGCGGCCGAGCTGCGGTACAGCTCCTCCAGGCGGGTGAGCTCGACGCGGGCGTCACGGATCTCGTCGCTGCGGCGGGCGAGCATGGCACCGAGCGCGATCTCGGGCGGCGCCGCGGCGAACCGGGCGGCGTCGACCGTCTGGCGGGCGACGAGGCCGCTGTCCTCGAGGTCGCGCAGGACGAGGGCGGCCTCGTGCGGCTCGAGACCCATGCGGGCTCCGAGCTCCGTGGCGTCGAGCGAAGGGGCGGACACGAGCTCGCGGTAGGCGAGCGCTGCTGAGCGGGACAGACCGAGCACGTCCTCGAGCATGGGCGCCTACCTCCGGAAATCTCGGCACCAACAGTGGCGAGGATACGTCACGCCGCAAATCCGCCACGCCACCTGTCAGGCGAGTCGCGCCTCCAGCCCGGCCCGCACGGCCGGCCACTCGTCGTCGAGCACCGAGAAGTACGCGGTGTCCCCGGTCGAGCCGTCCGCCGCCACCCGGTGCTTGCGCAGCACCCCCTCCGGACGCGCCCCCAGCCGCTGGATCGCGGCGCACGAGCGCACGTTGCGTGCGTCCGCGCGCAGCGCGACCCGCTGCATGCCCCACTCCTCGAACGCGTGCCCGAGGAGCAGCAGCTTGCACGCCGGGTTGTTCGTGGTCCCCCACCAGGCGCGTCCGTAGAACGTGGTGCCGATCTCCACGCGCCGCTGCGCGTGGGACAGCTCGTAGAACGAGGTGCTGCCGCGCACCTGGCCGTCAGCCGCACCGCCGTCCGACACGACGGCGAACGCCACCCGGGCCGGGTCGGCCTGCTGCGCGGCGACCCACTGCGCCCACCCGTCAGGCGTCGTCGGGCGCGGGCTGGTCATGCCCGCCCACAGGGCGTCGTCGACGAGGGCGTGCAGGGCGGGGGCGTGCGCGACGGCGAGCGGCTCCAGCCGCACACCGTGGCCAGCCAGGACGAGGTCGTGGATCACGGAGGGATTGGACCACGCCGCCGCGCCGCTCGGCCGTAGCCTGGCGACATGACCGCCCTCCACGAGCGCACCGCCGTCGAGCTGCGCGACCGGCTCCGCTCCGGCGACCTGTCCCCCGTCGAGCTCACCGACCACTACCTGGGCCGGGTGGAGGCCGGCAACGAGGCCGTGGGGGCGTTCAGCCACGTCACCCCCGACCTGGCCCGCGAGCGCGCCGCGGCCCTCGGCTCCCCCACGGACGAGCAGGTGCTGTGGGGGCTGCCCTCGGGCGACAAGGACCTGTGGGACCGCGCGGGCGTGCCCACGGGGTTCGGGTCGCGGGCCTTCGGCGGCGAGCACGCGGTCGTGCCCACGGCGAGCAGCGACGTGGTGGAGGTCCTGGACGGCGCGGGCGCGGTCAGCCTGGGCAAGACGGCCACCCCGGAGCTCGGGTTCCCCGCGTACACCGAGCTGCTGGCCGGGCCGCCGGCGCGCAACCCGTGGGACACCACGCGCACGGCCGGCGGGTCGAGCGGCGGGGCGGCCGTGGCCGTGGCCGCCGGCCTGCTGCCGTTCGCTCCGGGGTCGGACGGCGGCGGCTCGATCCGCATCCCTGCGGCGGCGTGCGGGGTGGTGGGGCTCAAGCCCAGCCGCGGCCTGCTGCCCGCCGGCGGCGGGGTCGACGGCGCGGGCGGCCTGGTGGTCAACGGGCCCCTCGCCCGCACCACGGCCGACACCGCGCTGCTCCTCGAGGGCCTGCTGCCGCGCGACGGCGGCGGCGCGGTGCCGCACCCGCTGACCCTGCGCACGCCCGCCGGTCCGCGCGGCTCCTACCTGGCGGCCGCGCAGCGGGGCGAGGTCACGGACCCCGGCGGTGCCGTGCGCCGCACGTTCCGGCTCGGGGTGAGCACGTTCAGCGCCTGGGACGGGTTCTACGACGTCTCCCCCGCGCCCGAGGCGCTCGCTGCCCTCGACGCGGGCGTCGAGGCCCTGACCGCGCTGGGGCACGCCGTCGAGCCGACGGCGTGGGAGCCCGACGCTGCCTATGCCCCCGCCTTCCGCACCCTGTGGATGGCCGGTGCCGCAGCCCTGCCGATCGACGACCCGGAGCGGCTGGCGCTGCTGGAGCCGCTCACGCGATGGCTGGTGGGCGTGGGCCGCAAGGTGCCCGCGCGGCAGCTCATGGAGGCGCTGCGCCACCTGTCGGCGTTCGAGCGCACGATGGTGGCGCGGGTCTCGGCCTTCGACGCCGTGCTGCTGCCCGGGCTGGGGATGGTGCCCCCGGAGCTGGGCTGGTTCGACCCGCAGGACCCGGAGCGCAACTTCGAGCAGCAGTGCCGGTTCACGCCGTACACGGCGATGATCAACGTGGCAGGGCTGCCCGCGATCACCGTGCCGGTGCTGTGGACGGATCCCACGGACACGGCCCCGGCGGGCCTGCCGATGGGCGTCCAGCTCGTGGGCCGCCCGGGTGGTGAGCACGTGCTGCTGGCGATCGCCGCACAGCTGGAGGAGCGCCTGCGCTGGAGCGAGCGCCGTCCGCCCGTCTGGTGACCCGTCCCGTTGTGGGCGGAAGACTCGCCGCAATCCCGACGGGATTGCGGCGAGTCTTCCGCCCACAACGGTGAAGGCGTCAGTCGGGGAGGCAGCCGAACGCCTCGTCCAGCCCGAGGGCGGCCGTGGCGAGCAGCCCCTCGAGCCCCGTGCCCTCGGGCACCGGCCGCGGGTCGTCCACCACGACCCAGAGGCCGTCCACCACGTCGTACCGGGCGCGCGGCCCTTCCTCGACCAGGAGGCGGACCGCGGCGAGCAGCCGCTCGACGTCGGACCCCGGCGTGCCCACCCCCACCGAGGCGCGCACGGCCCCCGCGTCGAACCCGAGACGGCCCAGCAGCGGGTGCGCGCAGAAGCGGCCGTCCCGCACCCCGACGCCGTGCTCGGCCGAGAGATAGGCGGCCACCAGGCCGGGGTCGTACCCGGTGACGGTGAAGGTGACCACGCCCACCGGGTCCGCGGCGTCGTCCCACACGTGCGCCACCTCGACCCGGTCGATCTCCGCCAGCCCCGCCACGAGGCGGGAGCGCAGCGCCTCCTCGTGCGCGCGCAGGCGCTGCGGGTCCACCGCGGCGAGCGCCTCGCAGGCTGCGGCCAGCGCGACGGCGCCGACCACGTTGGGCGAGCCGGCCTCGTGCCGGGCGGGTCCCTCGTGCCACACGGCCTCGCCGGCGCGCACGCGGCGGACGGCGCCGCCCCCGGCGAGGTAGGGGGTGCCGGCGTCGAGCCAGTCGCGGCGGCCCACCAGGGCGCCGGCGCCGAACGGCGCGTACGTCTTGTGCCCGGAGAAGGCGACGTAGTCGACGCCGGTGCCGGCGAGGGAGAAGCGGCGGTGCGGCACGAGCTGGGCGCCGTCGAGGGTGACGCGGGCGCCGTAGGCGTGGGCGGCCTCCACGACGGCGGCCAGCGGCAGGGCCTCGCCGGTGACGTTGGACGCCCCGGTGACGGCGAGCAGCGCGTACCGCTGGCCGGTGCCCGCGGCGTCGGCGAGCTCCGCGCGCAGCTCGGCCAGGGTGGCGGCCACGGTGGGGCCGCCGGTGAGCACGGTGGCCTCGGTGCCGCGCTGCCAGGGCAGCAGGTTGGCGTGGTGCTCGACGTCGAGGACGAGGACGCGCCCCGGCTCGCCGGTCACGGGGTCGGCGGGCACGCACCCGGCGAGGAGGTTGAGGGCGTCGGTGGTGTTGCGCACGACGACGGTGAGGTCGTCGTCGCGGGCCCCGACGAACTCGCCGACGGTGCGGCGGGCCTGCTCGTACAGCGCCGTCGACACCTGGGAGAGGTAGCCGGCGCCGCGGTGCACGCTGGCGTACAGCGGCAGCACGCGCTCGACGCGGGCGGCAACCTCCTGGAGCGCCGGAGCCGAGGCCGCGACGTCGAGGTTCGCGTAGGGCACCCGTCGGCCGTCGACGAGCGGCACCAGGGTGTCGGCGCCGACGACGGGCAGCACGGGGGCGACGTCGTCGACGCGGGCGGGGCGGGCGGTGGTGAGAGCAGCCATGCGGGTCCTCCTCGGTGTCCGGGGAGGTGGGGGCTCCCCGCGCTTGCCGTGCGGGGCCGCACGGCCAGGTCGTCACCCGGGGCACCCCGCCGCGAGGGGGAGGGTTGCCGGCCAGCGAGCCGGGGCTTCGCGCTGGCGCTCATGACCTGAGGAGAGGCTGCCCGGACCGGGCGGTGCGGGTCAAGGAGGGAGTCGAGGCGTCTCACGTGGCGGTCGTGCGGGCCCGGGCACCGCGCCGGCGGTGCCGGTCCGGGACGCACGAGGCCGTCCAAGATCCGGGACCAGGATCCGAGACGGGCCGCTGGTCGGCAGCGGGCCGTGACGTAGCATCACCGCGACCATCCCGAGCGGCCGAGTGACGTGGCACGTCGACGCCGCAGCAACCCTGGGGTGCCGGGCACCGCGCCCGGGTCCCGCAGGGTGCTCCCGCCACGAACGATGGAGGAGCCATGAGCGACACCAGCATCGACGCCCGCCCCGCCGACGGGTACGCCGGGGACATCACCCCCGAGCAGACGTGGGACCTGCTGACCACCGACCCGGACGCCGTGCTCGTGGACGTGCGCACCGAGGGCGAGTGGCGGCAGGTGGGCGTGCCCGACGCCGCCCCCGCCGGCAAGCGCACCGTGTTCACGCAGTGGGTGCTGGGCGACGGCCGCCCCAACCCCGCCTTCCTCACCGAGCTGCGCGCCGGCCTGGAGGCGGCGGGCGCGGGCCCGCAGGCCAAGGTGGTGTTCCTGTGCCGCTCCGGCCAGCGCTCCATCGGCGCCGCACGCCTGGCCACCAGCGCCGGCATCGCGCCGTCGTACAACGTGCTCCAGGGGTTCGAGGGCGCTCCCGGGATCGACGGCGTCCGCGACCGCGAGGGCTGGAAGGTGGCCGGCCTGCCCTGGCGCCCCACGTGGGCCGACGGCGAGCCCGCCGGCGACGCCCGATGAGGCAGGGCCCCCAGCCCATCCCCACGGGGCCGGCCGGCAACGGCGCCCCCTTCGGCGGCGCGGGCCGCGGCCCCCTGCCCGCGAGCGCCCGGCCCCGCACCCTGGCGGTGCGCGGCGGCCACCGGCGCTCGGACCACCTGGAGACGGCCGAGCCCGTCTACCTGACGCAGGGCTACGTGTACGAGTCGGCGGCCGATGCCGAGGCCGCGTTCGCCGGAGAGCTGGAGCGGTTCGTCTACTCCCGGTACGGCAACCCGACGGTGCACACGTTCGAGGAGCGGCTGCGGCTGGTCGAGGGCGAGGGCGCCGAGGCGTGCTTCGCCACGGCCACCGGCATGAGCGCGGTGTTCACCACGCTGGCGGCGCTGGTGCGCAGCGGCTCGCGGATCGTCTCTGCCCGGGCCCTGTTCGGCTCCACCACGGTGATCTACGAGGAGATCCTCGCCAGGTGGGGCGTCACGGTCGACTACGTGGACGGTCACGTGCTCTCCCAGTGGGAGGAGGCGCTGGCCCGCCCGGCCGACGTCGTGTTCTTCGAGACGCCGTCCAACCCCATGCAGGACCTCGTGGACGTGCGCCGGGTGGCCGAGCTGGCGCACGCTGCGGGTGCCGTCGTCGTGGTGGACAACGTGTTCGCCACCCCGGTGCTGCAGAAGCCGCTCGCGCTGGGTGCCGACGTCGTCGTGTACTCCGCGACGAAGCACATCGACGGCCAGGGGCGGGTGCTGGGCGGGGCGATCATCGGCTCGCGGGAGTTCCTCGAGGGGCCGGTGCAGACGTTCGTCCGCAACACGGGCCCGTCGCTGAGCCCGTTCAACGCGTGGGTGCTGCTCAAGGGCCTGGAGACGCTCGACCTGCGCGTGCGCGCCCAGGCGGCCGCGGCGCTCGAGGTGGCCACCGCCCTGGAGGCGATGCCCGGCATCACCGGGGTGCGCTACCCGTTCCTGCCGAGCCACCCGCAGCACGCGCTCGCACTGGCTCAGCAGGACGGCGGCGGCACCGTGGTCACGTTCGACCTGGAGGTGCCCGCGAGCGCCGGGCCGGACGAGGCGAAGCAGCGGGCCTTCCGGTTCCTCGACGCCCTGCGCGTCGTCGACATCTCGAACAACCTCGGCGACGCCAAGTCGCTCGTGACCCACCCGGCCACCACCACGCACCGCAAGCTCGGACCGGAGGGCCGGGCCCGCGTGGGCATCACCGAGACCACGGTGCGCCTGAGCGTCGGCCTCGAGGACCCGCTCGACCTGGTCGAGGACGTCGAGCAGGCCCTGCACGCCTGAGCCGACGGGCAGACCCGGCCCGCGTCGGCCACCATGACCAGGTGGACGCCGTGCTGCTGCTGCCCCTGGGCCTCGTGCTGCTCAACGTGTACGCCCTCGCGCTCGTGCTCCTGCGCGCGCCGGCCTACCGCACCCGGGTGTACCGGCCCATGGTGCTCAACATCGGCCTCTCGGTGGCTCCCGCCGCCGTCATGCTGGTGACGTTCCTGGCCGTGCTGGTGGTGGTGCAGGCGTTCCCCTCTCCCGTGGCGCTGTTCGCCGTGCTCGCCGTGGGCGGTGTGGTGTGGCTGCTCCTGCTGCCCAACGCCGCCTACCTCGTCACGGAGCTGAACCTGTCGCACCGCCGCGAGGGCGAGGCGGTGCCCCTCTGGTACGACATCGTGCTGGTCATCACCCTCGCGATGTCCGGGGTGCTCAACACGCTGGCGAACGTGGCGCTGGCCCAGCTCGTCGTGGCAGCCGTGCTCTACCCGGAGGACGACCGGCCGCTCGCGCGCGCCGGGTCCTGGGTGGCCGCGGCGGTCATCCTGCTGCTCGTCGCGTTCGGCATGTACCTGGGGCGGTACATCCGCTTCAACAGCTGGGACCTGCTGCACCCCGGGTCGTTCCTGCGCAAGCTCGTGGGCCACTTCCGCGACGGCGCGCACCTGCGCGCCGCCGCGGGGTTCGTGGTGACCCACGGGCTGTTCCTGGCGATCCTCTACACGATCGTGATCGCACCGGCCGTCGTCGGCGTCGTGGAGAGATGACGGTCGCCGGACAGCGCTCAGACCGCGGCGCTCAGGCCGCAGCGCTCAGGCCGCAGCGCTCAGACGAGGCGGAACGGGCGCCCGACGGCGGTGCGCGTCAGGTCCGCACCGGCGACGTCGGTCAGCAGGGCCCGCACCCGGTAGGCACCCGGCCCCACACCGTCCAGCGGGAGCCGCGCGGACCACTCGCCCCAGCGCCAGCCTTGACGCACCGTGCCCGTCGACACCACGCACGCCTCGGCGTCGTCGCGCACCAGCACCACCACCAGCTCGCGGCCCGCCTCGTGCGTACCCAGCCCGAGCACCCCCGAGACCGACAGGGTGCGGCCGGCACCGGAGCCGCCCACGACCTCGTGCCGCTCGTCCACGTGCACGTAGCCGTCCTCGAACTCGTCCACCGTGACCCACGCGGTCACCTCGGCCCGGTTCAGCAGACCGTCCACCACCCGGGCCGTCACGGGGCGCACCCCGGCGTGGCGGCGCCCGAGCGCACCGTCCTCGAAACGGACCGTCCAGGCGCCGTCGTCGTCCACGCGCGCCGAGCGCACCACGCCGGACACGCAGACCTCGACCACCGCGTCGTCCACCATCGAGCCGGTGCAGCGGCCCGAGACGGTGAAGCCGTCGTACGTGTTGAGCGTGCGCGGGCACACGGCCAGCTCCACGCGTGGCGGCACGTACTGCTCCTCGAACGCGGTCGCCTCGGTCGTCGGGGTGGTGTCGATGACGGTCATCGCTGTGCTTGCCTCCTGGGCTCCGTCCCCCTGTGGGACCCCGGGAGCCTCACCCGCCCCGGCGCCACTCGCAGGCCGAGCCGGGACCTGATGAGTGGTCCGGCGGCGAGAGTGAGTGTGGAACAGCCCGGACCCGGGGGATGTTGCCCTCAGCGATGAACACCGCCGCGCTCTCCCCCGCCCCGCTCTCCCCCGCCCTGTCGGTGCTGGACCTGGTGCCTGTCCGCACGGGCCAGACGTCGGCCGAGGCCGTCGCCGCCTCCATGGACCTGGTGCGCCTCGCCGACCGTCTCGGGTACACCCGGTACTGGTTCGCCGAGCACCACAACATGCCCGCCGTGGCGGCCTCGACGCCGCCCGTCATGGCCGCCGCGGCCGCCGTCCAGACCGAACGCATCCGCGTGGGCTCGGGCGGCGTGATGCTGCCCAACCACGCGCCGCTGGTGGTGGCGGAGCAGTTCGCCGCGCTCGAGGCGCTCGCACCGGGGCGCATCGACCTGGGGCTGGGGCGCGCGCCCGGGTCGGACCCGGTCATCACCGCGCTGCTGCGCTCGTCCGGCCCGACGGCGGACGTGGAGCGGTTCGGCGAGCACGTGCAGGACATCATGGCGCTGCTGCGTCACGAGGGCGCCACGATCCGGCTGACCAGCGGGGAGACGTACCCGGTGCGGGCCACGCCGTCCGCCACGGGCGCCCCCACCGTGTGGCTGCTCGGCTCCTCCGACTTCTCGGCCCGCCTCGCCGCCGAGCTGGGGCTGCCGTACGTGTTCGCCAACCACTTCTCCGGGGCCGGGATCGACCAGGTGCTCGCCCTGTACCGCGACGGCTACCGGCCCAGCGAGGCGTTCCCCGAGCCGCGCACGTTCCTGACCCTCAACGTGGTGGTGGCCGAGACGCAGGAGGAGGCCGAGGCGCGGGCGCTGCCGCAGCTGCGCTCGATGGCCCGCCTGCGCACCGGCAAGCCCATGGGGCCGCTCGAGACGGTCGAGGAGGCGCAGGCCGCCCCGCTCGACACCCTGGGCCAGCAGATGGTGGAGGACATGCGCGCCCGGTGGCTGACCGCCACGCCCGGCACCGCGGCCGCCGAGCTGCGCCGCCTCGCCGGCCGGCACGGGGTCGAGGAGGTCATGGTGGTGCCCGTCGGCGCCTCGCGCGAGGACGAGGGCATGACGACGACGGCAGGCCGCACGCAGACGCTGAGCCTGCTCGCCGAGGCGCTGGGCACGCCCGCCGCCTGACGCGGGCTCCCGCGCAGAGACGCCGACGCCGGCAGCCACGGGAAGGTGGCTGCCGGCGTCTTCGTCTGGTCTCCGGAGCGGTCCCCCGGAGGGCGGTCAGTGGACCGGTGTCGCCTCGGCGGTGACGACCTCGGCCGGCGCGGGCGTGCGCTCGGCGAGGAACCCGGCCAGCAGCGTGGTGATGTCCAGGCCCGTGGTCGCCTTGACCACGGCGGGCACCTTGGTCATCAGGTCGGTGGCCAGGTTGGTCACCGCGCCCGCGTTGGAACCGTCGCCCAGCACCGTGATGTTGTCGATGTTGCCGAGCGGCTTCGCGGCCGCCTCCAGCATCGCGGGCAGCGCCGCGAGCACCTGGTCGATGACGGCCTGCTCGCCGTACTTGTCGTAGGCCTGCGCGAGCAGCTCCTTGACCTCGGCCTCGGCCTGGCCCTTGGCCTTGATCGCCTCGGCGTCGGCCAGACCCGTGGCTCGGGTGGCCTCGGCCTGCGCCAGGCCCTGCACCTTGAGCGAGTTCGCCAGACCGGTGCCCTCGGACTCCAGGCGCACCTTCTCGGCGGCAGCGGCACGCTCGACGGCGACGGCACGGGCGGCCGCATCCTTCTCCGCCCGGTACAGCGCCGCGTCGGCCTCCTTCTGCTTGGTGAACAGGTCGGCCTCGGCCGCCTTCTGCGCGGCGTACAGCTCGGCGTCGGCCTTGGCGCGCACGTCCGAGTCCAGCTTCAGCTTGGTGAGCGTGGCCTGCTGCTCGGCGTTGGCCTGCTCCGCCCGCGTGATCTCGGCGGCCTGGGCGGCGGCGACCTTGGGCCCCACGGCGTCGGCCTCCGCCTGCGCGGCGTCGGTCTCCTTCTTGAACTCGGCCTCGCGGAGCGCCGCCGTCTTGTTCGCCTCGGCGATGGCGATGCGGGCCGCAGCCTGCGCCTGCGCCGACTGGCGGGTGTTCTCGGCCTCGGCGATCTCTGCCTGGCGGCGCACCTCGGCGGCCTGCGGACGGCCCAGGTTCTCGATGTAGTCGGCCGGCTCCGAGCGGATCGCGTTGATCTGCAGGGTGTCGATGCGCAGGCCCGACTCCGCGAGCGCCTTCTCGGCCTCGGCCCGGATCTCCGTCGCGAACTTCACGCGGTCGGCGAGGACCTCCTCGACCGTCATGTTGCCGACGACGCCGCGCAGGGCGCCGGCGAGCACCGTGGCGACCACGCCGGGCACCTGCTCCTCGCGGCCCAGGAACCGCTGGGCGGCGGCCCGCACGCCCTCGGGCGTGCCGTCGATCTTGGCCAGCGCCACGGCGTCGACCGTCACCTTGATCTTGTCCGAGGTGACACCCTCGTCCACGCGCATGGGCACCTCGGTGGCGTCGAGCGAGATCGACGCGGAGCGCTGCACGAACGGCACCACGAACACGCCGGAGCCGATGACGACCTTCATGCCACCGGTGCCGCCCTTGCCACCGGTGATGACGAGCGCCTCGTTGGCCTTGGGGATCTTGTAGCGGGAGACGATCGCGAGGACCACGATCGCGAGGACGACGACGATCGCGGCGATCGCAGCGACGGCGAGGGGCATGGCTGACCTTCCGGTGGAGCGGTGCCCGCGCCGGTCGGCGAGGGCAGGGGGACGTGGTGCTGGCGGCTCAGCGCTGCGGCTGGGCGCGGCGGGCGAGCGCGACGACGTGGACCTCGCCCATGGACTCGGCGCGGTCGACGACGACCTGCGTGCCGGGCTCCAGGACGACCTCGGAGTGGGCGGTGACGGTGCGCGGAGCCCCGTGGTAGGTGACCCGCACCAGGCCCGGCGCACCCGGGGAGACCTGCTCGACGACGGCCCCCTCCGCGCCCACCAGGTCGCCCGACGTCGCGCCCTGGGCGGAGCTGCGCCGCAGCACCCGTGCGAGCGCCGACATGCCCACGACCACGGCGACGCCGACGGCGAGCGCTACCCCGATCACGGTCAGCGCCGTCCACGCGGTCATGGCGATCACCGCGACGGCGGTCCACCCGAACGACGCGACCCCGCCGAACAGGCCCATGACGGAGAACGCACCGTCACCGGGCAGGTCGACGTCGAAGATGTCGAAGACGCCGTCGAACACGAAGGCGAGGACCACGAGCACGGTCGCGATGCCCGCGACCACCAGGAATGCCGTCAGCACGGAACATAACCTCCCATATCCGGCTCCAGCCCGTCCCCCCTTCCACAGGGTGAAGAGGCGCGGGTTCCCGGCCTTCGCGCCACCCTCCCGGTACCGTGGAGCCGGTACCCGGGAGCATCTCCCGCGAGGGCCCGGAACCAGGGGAGCACCATTGACCGAAGGACTGACCGACAGCGCCGCACCACCTGCCTCGCCCACCACGCCGCAGACCTACGGGGAGCGGATGGAGCGCATGGTGGCCCTCGCGCAGGCCGAGGCCGCGCAGGCCGTGAGCGACGCGCGCGAGAACGCCGCCCGCCTCCTGGCGGACGCCCGCCGCTCCGCCGAGACCACCGTGTCCGAGGCGCAGGTGCAGGCCACCGCCACGACGGCCGCCGCGCGCGCCGAGGCGGAGCGCCTCGTGGCCGAGGGGCAGGCCGAGGCCGACGAGATCCGCCGCCGCGCCCGCTCCGACGCCGAGGCCCTGACCCGCGAGACGCAGCAGGCCACCAACGACGAGCGCCGGCGGGCCGAGCACGACGCCCGCGTGGCCGTCGCGACCGCAGAGGAGAAGGCCCGCGAGGTGATCGAGGACGCCCGCGCGGAGGCCGACCGCACCCAGGCGCGCGCCCGCACCATGCTGGAAGAGGCCGAGACGATCCGCGCCCAGGCGCTCGACGAGGCCGAGGAGACCCGGCGCCGCGCCCAGGCCGACGCCGACGAGAAGATCGCCGCGGCGAGCGCGCACGCCGAGAGCCTGGTGGCCGAGGCCACCGCCGAGGTCGCGCGGGTGCGCGCCGAGGCGGAGCGCAGCACCCGTGAGCTGGTGCAGCGCCGGGACCAGATCGCGGTCCAGCTGGAGGCGCTGCGGCGCTCGCTGGGCCTGCAGGTGGGCGCAGCGTCCGCCGGTGGCACGCAGGGGGCCGGCTCCGCCGACGCGCACGCCGCGCGCGCGGACAGCGGCCACGACGAGGGGAACCAGGCGTGATGAAGTGGCGCCGCACGAACGAGCCCGAGCAGGACGAGACGCAGGCGCGGCCCTGGTGGGAGGAGGCGGCCGAGTCTGCCGCCGAGGACGCCGAGCAGGCGTACGCACCCCGGGAGGCGTTCGCCTCCCCCGAGCAGCAGCCTCCGCACGCGCAGCCGGGGCCGCAGGCCGACGAGCACGGCGTCCAGCAGGACGGCCAGCGGGGTGACCGGCAGGGTGACCAGCAGGGCCAGCAGTGGCAGGGCGCCCAGCAGGTGCCCGCGCACGACGGCGGCCAGCCCGCCGCGCCCACCACCCAGGACTGGCAGGGTCAGGTGGCGTACGAGCCCCTGGGCCAGGAGCCGCGCGGCTGGGTGCCCGCCGTCATGCCGCCGCCGTACGACGACGCACGACCGGCGGCGCTCGCCGCGGCCCAGGCGGCCGAGCAGGCCGTGACCGAGCAGGCGGCGCCCGCTCCGGCGGGCCAGCCGCAGACGCAGCACGAGGGCCAGGCCGCCGCTGCGTGGCCCGTGCACGCCGGGGCCGACGACGCCGAGCGGGTCGAGGTGGCGGGCGGCGAGGCCGGGCACCCCGAGCAGCCGGGCCAGGGCCAGCCCGCCGATGCCGCCGAGACGACGGGCGCCTCGACGGGGCCGGAGGCCGGCGTGGCAGTCACCGACGGTGGCCGTCCTGGGGGCACGCAGCCGACGGCAGAGGCCCCGCAGGGCACCGACGGCGCTGCGCCCGAGGGCCTCGGGGCGCCGGCCGCTCTGGCGGGCGAGAGCGCAGCGCACGGCGAGGCGGCACAGGTCCACCCGCACGACGACGTGGAGGTGCCGACCGTCGAGCTGGGCACCAGCTTCGGCGAGCGCATCGAGCGCCTCATCGCCGCGGCCGTGACCGAGGCGGAGCACACGCGTGCCGACGCCGAGGCCGAGGCCGCGCGCACCGCGGAGGACGCGCGCCTGGAGGCGGAGCACGTGGTGGCCGCGGCGCAGCGCAAGGCCGCCCAGATCGTCTCGGCCACGCAGCAGCGGGCGGACGACGAGCTGGCCGCCGCGCAGCGCACCCGCCAGGAGGCCGAGCAGGAGCTGGCGGAGGCGCGCAAGGAGGCCGAGCACGTGCGCCGTCGTGCACGCGAGGAGGCCGCCGAGCTGAGGGCTGAGATCGACCAGCACGCCCAGCAGCTGCTGGCACGCACGCATGCCGACTCCGAGCGCACGCTGGCCTCGGCCCGCGCGGAGCTGAACGAGCTGGCGGCGCGCAAGGCCGAGCTCGAGGAGCAGATGACGTCGCTGCGGTCCCTGCTGGCCGGGGCCGTCGTCGAGCCGCTGCCGCAGGAGGTCCAGGGGTTTCTCACCGGGCAGGTCCCCGTCGTCGTGCCGGCGGCCGACGACCTGGGTGGGCCGCTGGACCCGCTGGGGCCGCAGGGCGACCTCGACCCGCTGCGGCAGGACGAGCCCGCAGTACCGGCAGAGCAGGCCGAGCCCGCCCCTGCGGAGCAGGCCGATGCCGCTGCCTCGGACGAGCCCTCGTCCCCGCCGGAGGACCGGTCGGAGAGCCAGCCGGAGGTCCAGCCGCCGCACGGGAGCGAGCCGTCGCGGGAGGACCAGCCGTCGCAGGAGAGCCCGGACGGGATCTCCCCTGACCGGCACGAGTAGCGCCCGACGCCGAGCCTGAGCGGGCGCTCAGGTGCTCAGCCCCTGTCCCTCCCCGGCGCGGGACGCAGGGCCCGAACCTCCGGGCCGTGCGTCCCGCGCCGTCGTCGTCCCGGGCTCGTGCGCGCGTGCGTGCGCCAGGCTGGGAGGGTGAGTCAGCACCCGCCGGGGTCCCCGGTGCCGCTCTACTACTACTCCTCCGCCTCCGGCATGGTCCGGCTGTTCTGCGAGCGCGTGTGCCAGGGCACGGCCCGGCGTGCGTGGGACCTCGGCGAGCGGGAGGTGCGCCGGTCGGTGCCCGAGGGACCGTGGGTGCTGGTGACGCCGTCGTACAAGACGGGGAACCCGGACAACGACACGATCCCCGAGGCGGTGCGCCGGTTCCTGGACGACCCGGTCACGCGCCGTCGCCTCGTCGGGGTCATGGGCTCGGGCAACCGGAACTTCGGCCGCCACTACCAGGCGGCGGCGCGGCAGGTGGCGGCGGCGTCGGGCAGGCCGGTGCTCCTGGAGCTCGAGCTGCAGGGCACGCGGTGGGACGTCGAGGAGGCGCGACGCGTGCTGGACGCGCTGGACGGGGCGCTGACGGAAGGGTCGAGCGGGCCGGGGCGCCCGGCATAGCCTGAGGCGTGCTCACCACGATCACGCCCTTCGCCGCCTGCCTGCGCGCTGACAACCCGGGGCCGATGACGCTCGACGGCACGCGCTCCTACGTGCTGCGCGCCCCGGGGCCCGACGGCGCAGCGCCGGGGATCGTCGTCGACCCTGGCCCGGCGGACGAGGCGCACCTGGCCGCGCTCGCCGCCGCGGGCCCGGTGGCGCTGGTGCTGGTGACGCACCGGCACGCCGACCACACGGCGGGCAGCGCCCGGCTGCACGAGCTCACAGGGGCGCCGGTGCGCGCCGCAGACCCGGGGCACTGCCACGGCGGTGCACCGTTGCGCGACGGCGAGGCGATCGAGGCGGGTGGTGTGCGCGTGCGGGTGGTGGCGACGCCGGGCCACACGGCCGACTCGGTGTCGTTCGTGGCCGAACCGGTCGCGGCCGATCCGTCCACCGGCTCCCCGGCCGGGGCCGTGGTGCTCACAGGGGACACGGTGCTGGGCCGGGGCACGACCGTCATCGCCGAGCCCGACGGCTCGCTGGGCGACTACCTCGCGAGCCTCGACGTGCTGGAGGCGCTGGCGTCGTCGGGCAGCGGACCGGTGCTGGGGCTGCCGGGGCACGGACCCGTGCTGGACGATCTCGCGGCGGCGGTCCGTGCCTACCGGACGCACCGCCACGAGCGGTTGGACCAGGTGCGCGAGGCGTTGGTGGCGCTGGGTCCGGGCTCGACGGCGGACGACGTCGTCGCGCACGTGTACGCCGACGTCGCCCCCTCGGTGCGGGGCGCGGCCCGTCAGTCGGTGGTGGCACAGCTCGACCACCTGCGCCGCACGGACCTGCGCCGGACCGACGACGTCGCGGGCCCCTGAGGCTCCGGTCCTGAGGTGTCAGGAGCGGAGGTCCAGGGGCCCGCGACGGAGGGGTGACGGAGAGGTCAGGCCTTGACGAGAGCGGCCAGCACCGAGGTGAAGAACGTCAGGCCGTCGGTGCCGGTGCGCACGCCCGCCTTGCCGGCGGGGCCGAACCCGGGCTCGACGGCGTGCTCCGGGTGGGGCATGAGACCCACCACGTTGCCGCGCTCGTTGGTGATGCCGGCGATGTCGCGGCGCGAGCCGTTCGGGTTCCAGCCGTCGTAGCGGAACACCACACGGCCCTCGCCCTCGAGCTCGTCGAGGGTGCGCTCGTCGGCGACGTACTGGCCGTCCTGGTTCTTCAGCGGGATGGTGATGCGCTGCCCCGCCTCGAACTGGTTGGTCCACGCCGTCGACGCGTTCTCCACGACCAGCGGCTGCTCGCGGCAGATGAACTGGAGGTGGTCGTTCTTGACCATCGACCCGGGCAGCAGGTGCGCCTCGGTGAGGATCTGGAAGCCGTTGCAGATGCCCAGCACGGGCATGCCGCCCTGCGCGGCGTCTGCGACCGATCCCATCGCGGGAGCGAAGCGGCTGATCGCTCCGGCGCGCAGGTAGTCGCCGTAGGAGAACCCGCCGGGGATGACGACGGCGTCCACGCCGTGGAGGTCGGCGTCCGCGTGCCAGAGAGCGACGGGGGTGCCGCCGGCCAGGCGCACCGCACGGGCCGCGTCACGGTCGTCGAGCGTGCCGGGGAACGTGATGACGCCGACGCGGGCGCCGTCGAGCGTCTCGGGGGCCACGGCGGTCATCAGGCGAGACCCGCGGACGTGATCGTGCCGGCGGCGTCGGCCTCGACGTCGGCCACGCGCACGACGTCCTCGATGATCGGGTTGCTCAGCAGGGTCTCGGCGGCGGCCTGGGCGGCGGCGAGGACCTCGGGCGTGACGTCGCCCTCGACCTCGAGCTCGAAGCGCTTGCCCTGACGCACGCTGGTGAACTGGGTGAAGCCGAGACGCGGCAGCGCCCCGACCACGGCCTTGCCCTGGGGGTCCAGGATCTCGGGCTTCGGCATGACCTCGACGACGACGCGTCCCACGGGGGCTCCTTCAGGTTGGGTCACCGTCGCTCCGGGATCCCGTCCGGTGCGGGCCTGCGGGCACTGCGCACGGCGGACGAGCGGGAGCACGACGGCGGGGTTCCGCTGCCCACTCTACCGGGAAGACGGCGGGGGGTCGGCGCGCCCGCCCGCGCCGGGCCTCGCACCCGCCGCTGCGGGGTGGTCGTAGACGTGCCGCTGCATGGCGGTCCGCCGGTGATAGCCGCGCGTCAGGACGGACATGACGAGGAATCCCGCGAGCATCGCGGCCACCGTGCCCCAGGAGAACCCCCTCACCAGGACGCCAGCCACAGAGAGGGCCGCGTACGTGAGGGCACCGCTCGCGACCGCGAGGCTCAGCCGCCGCCACAGGTACAGCGGCCCACGGATGTCGTCGACGACCCACCACAGGTAGCGCTCCGGGAGGCGCCTGTCGAGAGCCCGGTAGGCGAGCCAGAGGTACCAGGGCGGCCGCTCGCGCCAGCGCAGCGCCCACCCGGCCCGGACGAGTGCCGCCGCCTCGCGCGCCGGCAGCCGCCGCGGGAACCGCCCGCCGCCGGCCGCCGCGCCCTCGGCCGCGACGTCCTCCAGCACGCCCAGCAGCTCGTCGCCGCGCACGTCGCGCCAGCGCCGGGGGTAGGCGTGCATCCAGCGGCGCGCGGAGCGGGCGAAGGCGCGGCGGCGGGCCTCGTCGTCCCGCGCTCCCCCGGCGCTCATGCCGGACTCCCGGCCAGGTCGCCCAGGGCGCCGGGGCCGGTGGGCCGGTCTCCGCGGAGCGTGCGCTCGGCGCGCGCGGCCAGCGCGCGCAGACGCTCGGTCTCCTGCTGCGCAGCGCGGTGGCCGGCCTCGGTGACGCGGTAGTAGCGCCGCACGCGCCCGTCGACGACGGCCTCCCCGGCGGGCTCGACCAGGCCGGCCGCGGTGAGCCGGTCGAGTGCTCCGTAGAGGCTGGCTGCCCCGAGCACCGTGGCCCCGTCGGTCAGGTCCCGGACGGCACCGATCACGGCGTACCCGTGCAGCGGCTCAGGGCTGAGAGCGAGCAGCACGAGGTAGGCCTGCTCCGTCATCCGGAACGCTGCGGGGGCGCGTGGGCTCATGACCGATATATATCGGCGACCGATACATCCTGTCCACCGGAAGGCACGCATCGGGCAAACCGGCCGGGCATCTCGGGACCAATCAGCGCATATGCCCTCCCCGCGCAGCCCCGGGCACCGCTACTGTGCCGCCTGACATCCGCACGAACGACAAGGCCAGCATGAGCACCCAGCCCACCAGCCCCGCCTCCGACGACCCCTCGGAGCCGGCCACGCCGACGACTCCCGAGACACCCGCCACGGAGCCGGCCACCACCGAGAGCACCACCTCCGAGAGCAGCCCCGAGCCCGCTACCGAGACCCCGGCGCAGGCCGATCCCGGCCCGGCCACCGAGGCCACCGAGGCGCAGGAGCCGTCCGCGACTCCCGCCCCCGAGCCCGCAAGCACCGCGCCCGCAGCTCCTGCGGCCCCCGTCGCGGCGCAGGCGCCTGCCGGGCCTGCCCAGCAGGCGGGCACGGACGGCGTCTCGATCGCGGCGCTCGTCACGGGCATCCTGGGTACCGGCGTCGTGGCCCTCGTGCTCGGCATCCTCGGCCTGTCCCGGACCAAGAAGTCGGGCCGTCCCGGCCGCGGCTTCGCGATCGCCGGCGTCGTGCTCGGCTCCCTCGGCCTGCTCGCGCACCTGGTCTGGCTCGGCCTCGCCCTCGTGCTGGTGACTTCCCAGGACTTCCGTGACGGCTTCGAGGACGCCTACAACCAGGCCCAGCAGCAGGCCGAGGCGCCCGTCGAGGTCGAGGTCCCGGCGGAGGTGACCGACGAGCCCACCACCGCGGGCGGCACCGCTGAGACCGCCGAGGAGACCGCCGACGACACGGTTGCGCTGGCGGTCTCGCAGTGCTTCGACCTGCCCGCGGACGCTGTCGACACGAGCAGCATCACCGTGGTCGACTGCGCCGGCGAGCACCTGGGCGAGGTCTACGGCACCACCGCGCTCACGGACGCCGTGTACCCCGGCGAGGAGCCGATCGTCGGCACGGCGGACCAGTTCTGCACCGACGCGTTCACGCCGTACGTCGGCAGCGACCCGACCGCGTCGCAGCTCGCGGTCAGCTACGCGTTCCCGACGGACGAGACGTGGGCGACGGGCGACCGCGAGATCACGTGCTTCGTGACGTCGTTCGACGGCTCGCCGCTCACGGGCAGCGCCCAGGGCTCCGGCTGGTAAGCCTCCCGGCACACCGACGGGCGTGCCCCTCGTCCTGAGCGCTCAGGACGAGGGGCACGCCCGTCGTTCGTCGGTCACCGTTCGCGGAGCTGACCGCACCCGGCTCAGAAGAGGCGCTCGCCCGTCAGCCGCTCGTAGGCCTCGAGGTACCGGTCGCGGGTGCGCTCGACGACTGCGGTGGGCAGGGCCGGCGGAGCAGCGTCCCCCGAGCGGTCCCAGCCCGACTCCGCCGAGGTCAGCCAGTCCCGCACGAACTGCTTGTCGAAGCTGGGCTGCACCCGGCCCGGCTCCCACTGGTCGGCGGGCCAGAACCGCGACGAGTCGGGGGTGAGCACCTCGTCACCCAGGACGACGGCGCCCGGGCCAGGCTCGCCCGCCGTCACGTCCCCGGCCGGCAGGGTGCCGAACTCGAGCTTGGTGTCCGCGAGGATCACGCCGCGGTCCCGGGCGATCTCCTCCGCACGGGCGTAGACGGCCAGGGTGAGCTCTCGCAGCGTGTGGGCCGCATCGGCTCCGACCCGCTCGACCACACCGGAGAAGGGCACGTTCTCGTCGTGCTCCCCCACCTCCGCCTTGGTGGCGGGCGTGAAGATCGGCTCGGGCAGGCGAGAACCGTCCACGAGACCGCTCGGCAGGGCGATGCCCGTCACGGACCCCGACTCGCGGTACTCCGCCAGCCCGGACCCGGTGAGGTAGCCGCGGGCCACGCACTCGACGGGGAACATCTCCAGGCGCCGGCAGATCATGGCCCGCCCGGCGACGACGTCGGGCACCAGGCCGTCGAGCGGCATCGCGCTCGGCGCCGTCGAGACCACGTGGTTCGGCACCAGGTCGACGAGCTGCTCGAACCACCACAGGCTGAGCTGGGTGAGCACCACGCCCTTGTCGGGGATGCCGGGGGTCAGCACGTGGTCGTAGGCCGAGACCCTGTCCGAGGCGACGACGAGCACCACGTCACCCAGCGGATGGGCGCCCCCGAGCGCCGGCAGGTCCGGCTCGTACAGGTCCCGGACCTTCCCGGAGTAGACGTGCCGCCAGCCGGGCAGGTCGAGCGGGCCACCGGCGAAGGCGTCGGCGGCGGGGTCGAGACGAGGACTGCGCGCGTCGGTCACGCAGGAGAGTGTCCCACGGCCCTCGCGCCCGCCCACCGGCGCGCGCTAGCGTCCGGCCATGACGTCCGACGGTGAGCGCGTCACCCGGTCGCTGCTCGGCGGAGGTGACGGTGCAGCCCCGGACAGCGGGGGCGGCGACACCTCGCCGCCCGTCGTGTACCGGGCCTCGGGCCGCGTCAGTCGGTGAAGAGCGCAGAGTAGGCGTTGAGCGCCGGCTGGCCACCGAGGTGCGCGAACAGCACGTTCGAGCCGCGGGGGATGGTGCCGTCGGCGACGAGCGAGATCAGCCCGGCCATCGACTTTCCCTCGTACACCGGGTCGAGGATGACGCCCTCGAGCCTGCCGACGAGCCTGATCGCCTCGAGCGTGGAGTCGACCGGGACGCCGTAGCGCTCCCCCGCCCATCCCGGGAGCACCTGGATCTCGTCGTCGGCCAGCTCTCGGCCCAGCCCGACCAGAGCGGCCGTGCGCCGGGCGATGCGCTCCACCTGGTCCCGCGTCTCGTCGAGCTTGGCGCTCGCGTCGATCCCGATGACACGACGGGGGCGCTCCTGCCCCGCGAACCCGGCGATCATGCCGGCCTGGGTCGAACCCGTCACCGCGCACACCACGATCGTGTCGAAGAAGATCCCGAGCTCACGCTCCTGCTCGGCGACCTCCTGCGCCCACCGGGCGAACCCCAGCCCACCGAGCGGGTGGTCGGAGGCGCCCGCGGGGATCGGGTATGGGGTGCCGCCGCGCTGGCGCACCTCCTCGATCGCCCGCTCCCAGCTCGGCTTGAGGCCGACGCCGAACCCGGCGGGGTCCAGCCGGACCTCGGCACCCATGACGCGTGAGAGGAGGATGTTCCCGACGCGGTCGTTGAGGGGGTCGGGCCAGTCCACCCAGCGCTCCTGCACGAGCACCGCCTTCATCCCGGTCGCTGCTGCCACGGCGGCGACCTGGCGGGTGTGGTTCGACTGGTACCCCCCGATCGAGACGAGCGTGTCCGCACCCTGGGCGAGCGCGTCCGGCACGAGGTACTCGAGCTTGCGCACCTTGTTGCCGCCATAGGCCAGACCGGAGCTGACGTCCTCGCGCTTGGCCCACACGCGCGCACCACCGAGGTGCGCCGTCAGGCGATCGAGCGGGTGCACGGGGCTGGGGCCGAAGGTGAGGGGGTAGCGAGGGAAGTCGGAGAGCGCCATGTGCCGACGCTAGGCATCCTGATCGTTCACCACCAGCACAGGTTTCCTGGCAGGCTGTTCGGCAGCGCCTGACGATAGGGTCTCCCCGACCATCGCACCGGCGAGAGGAAGCACGATGCTCAACCCGTGGCGGCTGCGGCTCATCGACGGTCTGGACCGCCTCGGCACGGTCCGCGCGGTAGCCACGGCCCTCCACCTCAGCCCGGCGAGCGTCAGCGAGCAGCTCGCCCGGCTCGAGCGGGAGGCCGGCACCTCGCTGTTCGAACGGCGTGGGCGGCTGCTCGAGCTCACGCCCGCAGGCCGTCGCCTGGCTCAGCTCTCCCGCGAGGTCCTGCAGCATCTCGAGGCCGTCGAGGTCGAGCTCTCCGAGATGGGGACGGAGGCGATGGGGGTGGTCCGGGTCGGTGGCTTCGCGAGCGCGGTCTCGACGATCGTCCTGCCCGCCATGGCTGCACTCGCGCGGTCCCACCCGCGTCTGGAGCTCCAGGTGCACGAGCTGGAGCCGCACGACAGCGTCGAGGCGCTGCACCGCGGCACCTGCGACGTGGTGGTGACGTTCGACCAAGAGGACGTGCCGCTCGTCGAGGACCCGGTCCTGCGCCGCACCGAGCTCACGCGCGACCCGTTGCTCGTGGTCGCCGCAGCGGGACGACGCCTCGGTGACGGGTCGGCGCCGGTCCGGCTGGAAGAGCTGGCCGGGGAACGGTGGGCCCTGGAGAGCGAGAGCAGCCAGCTCGGACGCCTGCTGCCCGGACGGTGCCGCGCCGCAGGGTTCGAGCCTCACGTCGTGGCTCGGTGCACGAGCCTGGAGCTGCTCCTGGACCTCTGCGCGCGTGACCTCGCCGTCACGGTGCTGCCGCAGCGCGCGGTGTCGCAGCGAGGCGACATCGCCACCTATCCGGTGGAAGGGCTCGGCGAGCGTCGGATCTGGGCTCTCGTGCGCCGGGGAACCCTGGCACGCCGCGCCGTCCAGGTGGTCAGGGAAGCACTCGTCGCCGCCGCGCAGTGATCGTGCGCGGCGAGTCAGACGGCCGGGACGGTGACCTCGCCGCGCGCGGCCTTGAGGGCGATGTCGGTGCGGTGGTGGGACCCCTCCAGACCGATCACCGCGACGCCCTCGTAGGCGCGAGCGCGGGCCTCGTCCAGCGTGCCCCCCTGCGCGACGACGGACAGCACGCGGCCGCCGGAGGCGACCAGGATGTCGCCGTCGAGCGAGGTGCCGGCGTGCAGCACGTGCACGCCGTCGAGCGCCTCGGCGTCCTCGACGCCCGTGACCGGGTCGCCGGAGCGCACGGTGCCCGGGTAGCCGTGGGCGGCGACGACGACGTTGACGACCGGGTCCGGCGACCAGCGCAGCGGCTCCAGGTCGGCCAGCGTGCCGGTGGCCGAGGCGAGCAGCACGGTGGACAGCGGGGTGCGCAGGCGCGCGAGCACCACCTGGGTCTCGGGGTCGCCGAAGCGGGCGTTGAACTCCACGACGCGGGTGCCGCGGGAGGTCAGGGCGAGGCCCACGTACAGCACGCCGGCGAACGGGGTGCCCCGGCGGGCCATCTCGTCCACGGTGGGCTGCGCGATGCGCTCCACCACCTCGTCCACGAGCCCGGCGGGCGCCCAGTCGAGCGGGGTGTAGGCGCCCATCCCGCCCGTGTTGGGGCCGGCGTCGCCGTCCCCGGCCCGCTTGAAGTCCTGGGCCGGGACGAGAGGCACCACGGTGGTGCCGTCGCTGATGCAGAACAGGGAGACCTCGGGGCCGTCGAGGTACTCCTCGACCACGACGCGTCCCTCGGCGCCACGGGCCAGCAGGGCAGCGCCCGCGTGGGCGAGGGCAGCGTCACGGTCCGACGTCACCACCACGCCCTTGCCGGCGGCCAGGCCGTCGTCCTTGACCACGTAGGGGGCGCCGAACCCGTCGAGCGCCTCAGCGACCTCGGCCAGCGTGGTGCACACGTGCGCCATCGCCGTCGGGACGTTCGCGGCCGCCATGACCTCCTTGGCGAACGCCTTGGAGCCCTCGAGCCGCGCCGCCTCGGCGGACGGCCCGAAGACGGGGATGCCGGCGGCCGCGACGGCGTCGGCCACGCCCGCGACCAGCGGTGCCTCGGGACCCACCACCACGAGCTCCGCGCCGAGCTGCTGCGCGAGCGCCGTCACGGCGGCGCCGTCGGTGGCGTCGACCGGGTGCAGCGTGGCCTCCCGCCCGATGCCGGGGTTGCCGGGGGCGGCGTGCAGCTCGTGACCCTGCCCGTCCCGGGACTCGGCGGCGAGGGCGTGGACGATGGCGTGCTCGCGGGCACCGGTCCCGACGACGAGGATCTTCACGGACGCCCAGTGTAGAGGTGGGCCTCAGGCGGGCGGGGCGACGCTCGCGTCCTGGCCGGAGGCCGCCAGCGCCTCCGCCACGAACCCGTTCGCCTTCAGCTCCTCGACCACGACGCCGAGCCACGTGACCGCCTCGGCGGACCGGTCGCGCCCGGTGGCCACGGCCTGGCGGATCTCGGTGAAGCGCGGCTCCAGCACCCGGAGGTCACCGCGCTCGGCAGCCCACCGCTCCACCGGCTGGCGGATGCCCGCGGCCACGTCCAGCCCCTCGGACTCGAAGACGACGGTGCCCTCGACCCCGCGCACGATCTCGGCCCGCTCGAGCGTGCGGGTCAGGTACAGGTCGTAGGCCGAGCCCTCCTTGACGCCCACGCGGACACCGTCGCGGTCGACGTCCTCCGCCGTCGTCGTCCCCGAGGACACCGGCACCGCATAGACGCCCTCGATGACCACGTAGGGCGCGGTGAACGCGACCCGCTCGGCCCGGGCGGGCTCCACCGCGAGGAAGCCGAGGTCCGCCTCGCCCGAGGCGACCGCCTCGAACGACGCCTTCGCCGCGCGCACGCACGCCAGCTCGACGCCGACGCCCAGGCGGCGCGCGACCTCGCGAGCCAGGTCCACCGTCACGCCCCGCGGGGCGTCCGGCTCCCCCTGCGCCAGCACCGGGTTGCCCAGGTTCACCACGGCGCGCAGCGCCCCCGTGGGGGCGAGCTCGCGCACGACGGCGGGCTCCGCCGTCGTGCCCTGACGGCGAACGCCGTACGTCCCCTCGCTCTGGTTCTCCATGGCGAGGGAACGTACGGCGTCCCGGGGCCGGTCGCCCGTCAGCGACCGTCGAGAAGGTTCAGCGACCGTGGATCAGGTCGTGGATCGGGATGATCTCGTCGCGGCGCGGACCCACACCGACCGCCGAGATGCGGCAGCCCGAGATGCTCTCGATGAACGTCAGGTACTCCTGCGCGTTCTTGGGCAGGTCCTCGACCGTGCGGGCACCGGAGATGTCCTCCCACCAGCCGGGCAGCTCCTCGTAGATCGGCTTGGCGTGGTGGAACGCCGTCTGGTCGTCCGGCATCTCGTCGTAGCGGGTGCCGTCGACGTCGTAGGCCACGCAGACCGGCACCTTCTCCAGGCCGGTCAGCACGTCCAGCTTGGTGACCACCAGGTCGGTCAGGCCGTTGATGCGCGAGGCGTAGCGGGCGATCACCGAGTCGTACCAGCCGGTGCGGCGCGGGCGGCCCGTGGTGACGCCGTACTCGCCGCCGGTCTTGCGCAGGTACTCGCCCGAGTCGTCGAACAGCTCGGTGGGGAACGGACCCTCGCCCACGCGCGTGGTGTACGCCTTGATGACGCCGAGCACCGAGTCGACGCGCGTCGGGCCGATGCCCGAGCCCGTCACCGCACCGCCGGCCGTCGCGCTGGAGGAGGTGACGAACGGGTACGTGCCGTGGTCGATGTCGAGCATCGTGGCCTGGCCCGCCTCGAAGAGGACCGTCTTGCCCTCGTCGAGGGCGTCGTTGAGGACCAGCGGCGTGTTCGCGACCATCGGTCGCAGGCGCTCGGCGTAGGCCAGCAGCTCGTCCACCGTGGCGTCCACGTCCACCGCACGGCGGTTGTAGACCTTCACCAGCAGGTGGTTCTTCTGGTCGAGCGAGCCCTCCACCTTGGCGCGCAGGATCTTCGGGTCGAACAGGTCCGAGATCCGGATGCCCACACGGTTGATCTTGTCCGCGTACGCCGGGCCGATGCCGCGGCCCGTGGTGCCGATGCGGCGCTTGCCGAGGAACCGCTCCGTGACCTTGTCGATGGTGCGGTGGTAGCCCGTGATGACGTGCGCCTGGCTCGAGACGAGCAGGCGGGAGACGTCCACGCCGCGCTCGATCAGCGCGTCCAGCTCCTCGAACAGCACCTCGATGTCGACGACGACGCCGTTGCCGATCACCGGCACCACGCCCGGCGACAGGATGCCCGAGGGGAGCAGGTGCAGCGCGTACTTCTCGTCGCCGATCACCACGGTGTGACCGGCGTTGTTGCCGCCGTTGAACTTCACCACGTAGTCGACGCGGGACCCGAGCAGGTCCGTCGCCTTGCCCTTGCCCTCATCGCCCCACTGGGCACCGACGAGCACGACCGCTGGCATGGGGAACACTCCCTTGAGGTAGACGAGACCCGGCGTTCGCCCCGGGGGGGGTTCGGTCGGAGCCGCCGACCGGGCCGCGTGCGAGTTTACCCGGCGTTGACCATCCGGCGAGGAGCGGGCCTCAGCCGAGGAGCGCGCGGACCTCGTCCACCGACGTCCCGGAGTCGGCCAGGAACTGCACGCAGCGCTCGTGCTCGGCGTCCTCCCCGATCAGCCTCGCCGCCAGCGCGAGCGCCAGCAGCGCGCGCAGGAACCCCTGGTTGGGCTCGTGCGACGCCGGGACCGGACCACGGCCGCGCCACCCCGCGCGTCGCAGCGAGTCAAGGCCGCGGTGGTAGCCCGTGCGGGCGTAGGCGTAGGCCGTCACCGCTCGTGCGGTGCCGGGCTCGCCGTCGGCACCGTCGAGAGTCGCCTCGGCCAGGGCCGCCCACGCGAGCGACGACGCCGGGTAGGCGGCCGCCAGCGCCGCCGGGTCCTCCCCGGAGTCGAGGCCCGTGCGCACCTGCGGCAGGTCGTCGGGCAGCAGCGTGGGCTCGGGAGCCATGAGGTCGCGGGAGTGCGCGTCGGTCATGACGCCATCCTGCCAGCGCCATGACCGCCCCGCCGTCGCGGTGTCCAGGTAGTCTCGCTCCATGATCGAGATCGCGACGTCGCCCACGACGGCGACCCTCGTGATCGCCGGCGACCTGGACCTCGCCGAACGGGACCAGTTCCCCGAGATCGCGGCACGGGTCGTGGGTCTGCGGCGCCAGCTGCTGGTCATCGACATGTGCCGGGTCACGTTCATGGACTCCACCGGGGCGGCGTTCCTCATCTCGCTGGCGGACGCCGGCCGCAAGCGCGGCGGTGCCACCGTGCTGCGCGGAGCGGACGAGCGCGACCTGTTCGTGCTGGAGGTGTGCGGGGCGCTGGACATGTTCCGCATCGACCACGAGCACAGCTGCGAGTCCGGGGACGTGCAGGCCGGCGACGCCACGGGCACCGAGGCCACCGAGCCCGACACCGCGCCACAGACCCCCACGGCGCTGCCGCAGCGCCGTCGTCCCACCGAGGGCTGACCCGGCCCGGGGCCAGGCCCCGCGCCGCGCGCGGCGGCCCGTACCGAGCCACCCGCACGGGCCACCAGCACCGAGCCGCCGCGCCGTCACCGGCTGCTCACGGCTACCGCGCGGCCGCGCCCCCGCCGCTGCCCGACGACGAGCCACCGCCCGCCCCCACCGACGCCGGCTGGCGCAGCTTGGCCCACACGAGCTTGCCCGAGCCGGCCGGCCGCCAGCCCCAGTCGGCCAGCCGCTCGACGATCTGCATGCCGAACCCACCCACCCGGTTGGGGTGCCCGTCCGTGGTGACAGGAGGGGCCGGGTTCGCGTCCTCGACCTCGATGCGCAGCCCCTCGCCCGTGTCGAACAGGCGCAGCGAGATGTTTCCCCAGCCGTGCAGCACGCCGTTGGCGACCAGCTCGGAGACCACCAGCTCCGCCGACGCCGAGTCGGGCAGCCCCCACGCCTCGCAGCTGCGCAGCACGGCATGGCGCGCCCGGCCGATCGACGCGGGCTCGCTCGGCAGCAGCCAGCGCCGCGAGCGAGGGCTCAGCGCCGGGGTGCCGGCGTCGCCCACCGGGTCGGGCACCCGCACCACCACGATGGCGACGTCGTCCTCCGGCGCGTCCGCCAGCCGCGAGAGCAGCTCCTCGCCCACCCCGGCCGCGTCGCGGGCGGTGATGCGGCGCGAGGTCGCCACCAGCGCGTCGAGGCCGACCTTGAGCGACCGGTCGCGGCGCTCGATGAGCCCGTCGGTGTAGAAGAGCAGCACGTCACCGGGGCGCAGCACCTCGGTGGCGGTGTGCCGCTCGGCGAACCCGAAGCCCACGAGCGAGCCACCGCCCTCGTCGAGCTGGGTCACCTCGCCGTCGCGCAGCAGCAGGGGCGGCAGGTGGCCCGCACGGGTGTACTCCACGTCCCACGTCAGGCCCGGCGCGGTGCCGCCGGGCGCGGCCGGCTCCTCCTGCGGGCGCGGGCGCAGCGTCGCGTAGACCAGGCTCGCCGAGCGCGGGATCCGCATGCCCTGCACCAGCTGGTCGACCCGCTCCAGCACGACGCCGGGCGTGGTCAGCTCGTACGCGTAGGAGCGCACCACCGACCGCAGCTGGCCCATGGCCGCAGCCGCCTCGACGTCGTGCCCCACCACGTCGCCGATGACCAGACCGGCGGTCTCCTCGTCGATCTGCAGCACGTCGTACCAGTCGCCGCCCACCTGGGCGTGCTCGGCGTTGGGCGCGTAGTAGGTCCACACGTCCAGGCCCGTGACGTCCGCCTGCTCGGGCAGCATGGCCCGCTGCAGCGCCTCGGCCAGCCGGTGCTCACGGGCGTACAGGCGGGCGTTGTCGATCGCGGTGCCCGCCCGGCGGGCGATCACCTCCACCACGGTGCGCACGTCGTCCTGCACCCCGTGCACGCCGCGGGCCACGCCGAACGGGTCCGTCTCGTCGTCGTCGACCACGACGCCCGGCCCCGGCGCGGCGTCACCGTGCCACGTGACCAGGAGGCCGAGCACCTGGCGCCGCCCGCCGACCGCGTGCACGACGACGGAGCCCGGGCGCGCCCCCGTCTCCTCCAGCACCCGGTGGACCAGGTCGCGGCGCAGCCAGCCCGACGCCGAGTACGTCGGGTAGTCGACGTCGAGCCGCACCAGCACGGGACCGTCCACCAGGCCGTCGAGGAGGTCCTGCACGGCGTCGACGGCGTGGGCGCGGCGCAGCGGGTGCTGGGCGTCCCCCTCCAGGGCGTCCGTGGCCGTGTCGGGCACGTACCGGGCGTGCCGGCGCCCCCGACCGCTGGGCGGCGCGGCCACGTCGATGCCCTCGGCGAACACCAGGCCGTCGTCGTTGAGGTAGAAGCCCGACCACGGCACCAACGAGCGCAGCAGGTCGGCGATGTCGCGCAGGGCGTACGGGTACTCCAGGTCGCCCAGCAGCTCGGTGGACTGCGCGATGAGGTCCAGGTCGGCACGCTGACGGCGCTCCACCTCCAGGGTGTGCAGCTGCGCCGCGTGCTCGTCCACGTACGCCGACACGTCCACGCTGACGCCGAGGTAGTGGGTGAGACGGCCCGCGTCGTCGTGACGGGGCGTGAACGTGACGTGGGCCCAGTAGGTGCCGCCGTCCCGCTGGCGGCACTGGAGCGTGAACACGCCCGGCTCCCCCGCGGCCAGCACCGGCAGCAGGCTCTGGGCGTCCTCCGGCGCGGCGAGCAGCCGGCCCAGCGGCCCGACCGGACCCGGCGTGGCGCCCGGCTGCACCGACGGGAGCCCCGGGTGCACCCCCGTCTTGGCGACGAATGCCTCGTTCACCCACAGAAGGGGCATCCCCTCCTCCAGCGTGCCGGTCAGGAACATGCACAGGGGCGAGCCGGCCGCCATCTCTGCGACAATCGGGGGCAGCGGCGGACGGGGCTCTTTCGGGGACGACAGAGGGCTCAGACCGGGCATATCGGTCATTCGGCCTCCGCTGTGCGAGTGTGCACCGTCATGGTGGTGTTCCTGCTGGTCATCAAACCGTAGTGTGGTACCCGACAGGACGCGAGGCATGCCGGGAACTTGAGAGGAGCATCGTGCGCGAAGCATCAGAACCGAAGGCCGCCACGCTGGGCGGCCCGGACACGCACGACGATCTGCCCGACATGGGGGATCCCGCGAGCGTCCACCTGATCGTGGGGGCCTCACGAGCACGGCTGGTGCTCTCCGGCGAGATCGACGCCGACATCGGCCCCGAGCTCGGCGAGGCCATGACCGAGGCGGAGGCCACCGGTCTGCCGGTGGAGATCGATGCCCACCACATCACCTTCATGGACTCCTCCGGCGTCGCGTTCCTCGCGCGCCTGGCGTCCCGGCTGCCGCACAAGGTGCGCATCCTGCGGGCCCCGCCCACGGTGAAGTTCCTCCTCGAGGTGACGCGGATCGGGGAGCTGCTCGAGATCGTGGACGAGGACGAGGGCATCGACGTCCCCCGCTGACCGGCACGAGCGCGTCCCGGCCGACCGGCACGCGCAGGCGGCACCCGGCGGCACGCACCACGCAGCGCCCGGCACGCACGAAGGGCCCGCACCCCCGGGGGTGCGGGCCCTTCGGCGTCCTCAGCGGAGGATCACATCTTGTTGCCGGCCGAGCGCAGCTGCTGCGCCGCCTCGACGATGCGCTGAGCCATGCCGGCCTCGGCCAGCTTGCCCCAGGCACGCGGGTCGTAGGCCTTCTTGTTGCCGACCTCGCCGTCGATCTTCAGCACGCCGTCGTAGTTCTTGAACATGTGCTCGACCACGGGGCGCGTGAACGCGTACTGGGTGTCGGTGTCGATGTTCATCTTGATGACACCGTTGTCCACGGCCTCCGAGATCTCCTCGGCGGTCGAGCCCGAACCACCGTGGAACACGAGGTCGAACGGCGACTCCTTGCCGATCTCGTCGCCCACGGCCTTCTGGATGTCGGCCAGGATCGACGGGCGCAGCTTGACCGCACCCGGCTTGTACACGCCGTGCACGTTGCCGAAGGTCAGGGCCGTCAGGTAGCGGCCCTTCTCGCCGGCGCCGAGGGCCTTGACCGTGGCCAGGCCGTCCTCGGGCGTCGAGTACAGCTTGTCGTTGATCTCGGCCGTGTGGCCGTCCTCCTCGCCACCGACGACGCCGATCTCGATCTCGAGGATCGTGCGGGCCGCCTGCGACAGCTCGAGCAGCTCCGCGGCGATCTCGAGGTTCTCCTCGAGCGGCACGGTCGAGCCGTCGAACATGTGCGACTGGAAGGTGGGGAGCTTGCCGGCCTTGACCTGCTCCGCCTCGAGGGCGAGCAGCGGGCGGACCCAGGAGTCGAGGTTCGCCGCGACGCAGTGGTCGGTGTGGATGGCGATGTTCACCGGGTAGTTCTTGGCGACCTCGTTGGCGTAGGCGGCCAGGGCGAGCGAGCCGGCGATGCGGTCCTTGACCGTCGCGCCGGAGCCGTACTCGGCACCACCGACGGAGACCTGGATGATGCCGTCCGACTCGGCCTCCGCGAAGCCCTGCAGGGCGGCGGTGATCGTCTGCGACGACGTGATGTTGACCGCGGGGTAGGCGAACTTGCCGGCCTTGGCCCGGTCGATCATCTCGACGTAGACCTCGGGGGTTGCGATGGGCATCTTTGATACTCCAGGTGACGTACGGATATGCCTGGTCGATCCTCCCACGCCCGCGCCTCGGCCGTCACTCCCACCCCGGCCCGCGAGACGATCGCGGCCGGAGTCGGGACCAAGGTCCCCTCCCGGGAGCGCTCAGCGGCCGGGCGGCAGGTGCTGCAACGCCCAGGAGTGCATGGCGATCGCCGCGGCCGCGCCGGCGTTCAGGGAGCGCGTGGAGCCGTGCTGGGTGACGTGCACGACGACGTCGCACACCGCCTGCATCTCGGCCGTCAGGCCCGTGGACTCCTGGCCCAGCACGAGCACGCACCGCCGGGGCAGCTCCCGCCCCTCGATCGGCACCGAGCCGGGCACGTTGTCCACGCCGACCAGCGGGACCCGCTCGCCCCCGGGACCGGCCGTGGCCGCCCACCCGGCGAGGGCCTGGGCGTCGGGGTGGTGGTGCACGTGCAGGTAACGGTCGGTGACCATCGCCCCCCGGCGGTTCCAGCGGCGCCGGCCCACCACGTGGACGCCCGCCACGTTGTAGGCGTTGGCGGTGCGCACCACGGAGCCGATGTTGAGGTCGTGCGCCCAGTTCTCGATGGCCACGTGCAGGAACCGCTCGGGGTCGCGCCGCGCGTCCATGTCGGCCACGACGGCCTCGACAGACCAGTAGCGGTAACGGTCGACGACGTTGCGCCGGTCGCCGTGCTCGAGCAGCTCGGGGTCGTAGCGCGCGTCCTCGGGCCAGGGACCCTCCCAAGGGCCGACCCCGACGCCGTCGGGCGTCTCAGGCACGGCCGGGCGTCTGCCCCGCGGCCGTCAGGCGCGACTCCCACAGCATCGCCGCGAGGACGACGGCGGCACCGGCGAACGCCAGCACCACCACCAGCACGACGCTCTCCGACGGCGCCTGCAGACCTCCGTCGGCGTCCTGCCACGGCCACAGGGCACGCAGGGAGCCGATCATGAGGCCCGCGAGCACCGCCATCGTGCCCTGGCGCCGGTGGTGCAGCAGCCACTGCAGCACCTTCACGAACGAGGCCAGGCCCACGACGGCGCCCAGGAGGAACGTCCCGACGAACCCCAGGTCGCGGGCGTGCAACGCCTCCTGGACCGGGACGTACAGACCGAGCACCACCAGCAGGAACGACCCGGAGACGCCGGGCAGCACGAGCGCGTTGATCGCCAGCGCCGCCCCCAGGAACACGAACCACAGGGCCGGGTCGCCGGTCGACTGCGCGGCAGGCAGGCCCGTCAGCGCGAACGCGGCCACGGCCGCGACCACCAGCAGCACGCCGTCGAGGGGTCGGAACCGGTGCGGCATCATCCGCAGCGGCACCGCCACCGACACCACGATCATCCCGAAGAACACCGCCCGCGTGGGCACCGGGTGCTCCTCGAGCAGCGGCGCCACCACGCTGAGGGACACCAGCAGCACCACGACCATGCCCGCCAGCACCGGCACCAGCAGCGGCCAGTCGATCTGCCGCAGCGCGCGCAGGCCGGCGGACGCGCCACGGCCGCGGGCGACGTCGGCCACCAGGGTGCGCACGGCGTGCAGCAGCTGGCCGGCGGCGTCGATGAGCTGGTCGTACAGGCCCACCACGAGCGCGATGGTGCCGCCGGAGATGCCGGGCACCGACTCCGCCGCGCCGACCAGGCCGCCGCGCAGCGCGGACAGCGGCGCCGAGCGCCAGCTGGTGCGCACACCGGCGGACGCCGGGGCTGCGACGGGAGGAGCGACGTGGCGAGGCGGCTCCGGGGAGCGGGAGGTCGTCACCCGCGGAAGCCTAGTGGGCGCGGAGGCGAGCGAGGCGGGCGGCGGCGTCCCTCACGCTCCGTGCACGGCACCTCCACCACCACGGCGTCCCAGCGCCCCGCCGGGCGCCGTCGCACCCGCCGCACCGGGTCCGCGCCACGAGCGCGGCCACCGGCGCAGCGCGGGCCCCGGCCGGTACGGTCGGGGACGACGGCCCGCTGCCGCCGCCCCGGCGCCGGCGGGCTCGAGCACCTGACCGAGAGGACAACCCGTGACCGAGCGCAGCATCGAGTCCTGGCTCACCGACATGGACGGCGTCCTGGTGCACGAGGGGTACGCCATCCCCGGTGCGCCGGAGTTCATCAAGGCCCTGCGGGACAAGGGCCGCCCGTTCCTCGTGCTGACCAACAACTCGATCTTCACGGCCCGCGACCTGCGGGCGCGGCTGGCCGACAGCGGCATCGACCTGCCCGAGGAGTCCATCTGGACCTCCGCCCTGGCCACCGCGCAGTTCCTCACCGACCAGGTGCCGGGCGGCTCGGCGTACGCCATCGGCGAGGCGGGCCTGACCACCGCGCTGTACGAGGCGGGCTACACGCTCACGGAGAACGACCCGGACTACGTGGTGCTCGGCGAGACCCGCACGTACTCGTTCGAGGCCATCACCAAGGCGATCCGACTCATCCTGGGCGGCTCGCGGTTCATCGCCACGAACCCGGACACCACCGGCCCCTCGAAGGAGGGCCCGCTGCCCGCCACCGGGTCGGTGGCCGCGATGATCACCGCCGCCACGGGCCGCCAGCCGTACTACGTGGGCAAGCCCAACCCCATGATGTTCCGCTCGGCCCTCAACCGCATCGACGCGCACTCCGAGACCACGGCGATGATCGGCGACCGCATGGACACCGACGTCGTCGCCGGCATCGAGGCAGGGCTGGAGACGTTCCTGGTCATGACCGGCTCGACCGCTGCCCACGAGGTGGAGAAGTACCCCTTCCGGCCCTCGCACGTGGTCGACTCGATCGCGGACCTGGTCGAGCTGGTGTGAACGCCGCCGGGTCTGGCCTCGCCCAGCCGGCGGCGCTGCTGGCCGGTGCGCTGCGCTCGGGCGACCTCGCGGCGGCCGTGGCCGTGCTGGAACCGCTCGACCCTGCGGCCCGCCGCCGGCTCCCGGCCCGGCTGCGCACCACGGCGCGCGAGCTGCTCGCCGCCCCGGTCGCCGCCCGCGAGCCTGCCTGGGACGGCCCGCTGAGGCCGGGCCACCACCAGGTGGCGGAGTGCGTGCTGCTGGCCACCTCGCCGCTCGCGCGGGCCACGGGCCTGTGGCCCCTGGACTTCGCCGTCGCCCGTGACGTGCTGCCACGCCTGCTGCCGGACGACCTGCCGGCCTTCGTCACCCGCTGGTCGGATCAGTTCCGGGCCGACCCCAAGGCCTGGGACCGCAACGCCGGGCGGGCGGCGATGTTCGACTGGGCCCACGCCGGACTCGTCCCCCCGCCGGTCGAGGACGGGGCCGTGCTGATGCTGGTGACCGGCGTGCCCGGCACCGGCGACGGCGCCCAGCTGCTCCGCTACCTGGAAGAGCGGCCGGTGCTGATCACCACGACGTTCGCGCGGCTGTTCGACGTGCCGGGGGTCAAGGGCGCATCGCCGGCGCAGCGCGACCAGACGACGTACGGGCGCCGGCTCGACGACCACGTCGTCCCCGCGCTGGTGCGCCGTGGCTGGTGGTCGGCCGACCAGGTGCGCGACGGGGTGCGCCGCGCCCTGGCCGCCGGCCTGCCCGCCTACCAGGAGCGCTGGTTCAGAGGGCTGGAGCAGCACCTGCCCTGAGACGCCGCCGCGTCAGGCCAGCCCGACGTCCTCCAGGCTGAACAGGTAGTGGTAGGGCACGCCGAGGGCCTCGATCTTCTCCCCCGCCCCGGTCGCGCGGTCCACGATCGTGGCCACGGCGAGCACCTCGGCACCCGCGGCGCGGGCGGCCTCGATCGCGGTGATGGGCGACCCGCCCGTGGTCGTCGTGTCCTCCACGACGACGACCTTGCGGCCGGCGATGTCCGGGCCCTCGATCTGGCGCTGCATGCCGTGCGTCTTGGCGGACTTGCGCACCACGAACGCGTCGAGCTCCTGCCCGCGCGAGGCGGCGGCGTGCAGCAGGGCGTCGGCGATGGGGTCGGCCCCCAGCGTGAGGCCGCCGACGGCGTCCACCTCCGCCGTGCCGAGGCCCTGCTCCTCCAGGTGGTCCAGCAGCACGTGGCCCACCAGGGGCGCTGCCCGGTGGTGCAGCGTGATCCGGCGCAGGTCGACGTAGTAGTCGGCCTCCTTGCCGGAGGACAGCGTCACCTTGCCGTGCACGACGGCGAGCTCCTTGATGAGCTCGAGCAGCTGCTCGCGGGGGGTCGGGGAGAAGTCAGCGGTGGTCACGGGGACAAGCGTACGGGCGGCCACCAGGATGTGGCCGTGAGCATCATCGACACCGCGGTGCAGCGGGACGGGCGCCGGCGGACTGGCTGTAGCTCAGCGGTAGTGGCCCAGGCGGCGCACCGCCGCGCGCGGCAGCACCCGCAGCAGCGCGGACGCCGCCTTGTAGCGCACCGACGGCGTGGACAGCACGACCCCGCGGCGCACGTCGGCCAGCGCGTCGGCCACCACGCGCGGCGCCTGCAGCCAGGCCAGCTCGGGCAACGACGCCATGTCCGACCCTGCGCGGGCGTGGAACTCGGTGTGCGTGAACCCGGGCGCCACCACGGTGGCCGTCACGCCGGTGCCCCGCAGCTCGGCGGCGAGGCCCTCGGTGAACGAACGGACCCACGCCTTGGCCGCGGCATAGGTGCCGCCCGCCGTCAGCGCGGCCACCGATCCCACGTTGAGGATCGCGCCACGGCCGCGAGCCGTCATCTGCGCCACGGCCGCCCGGGTGAGGACCAGCACGGCCCGGACCATGACGTCCAGCGCCTGCAGCTCGACGTCGAGGTCGCCGTCGACGAACCGCTGGCTCGTGCCGAACCCGGCGTTGTTGACCAGCAGTCCCACCGGTCGCCGGTCGTCGCCGGGCTCGTCGCCCGTCACCGCCAGGCGCTCGGCCACGCGGTCGAGGTCGCCCGGCGCCGACAGGTCCGCGGGCAGCACCTCCACCCGCACGCCGGCGGCGGCACGGATCTGCCGGGCGACCCGTTCCAGCCGCTCCTCGTCGCGCGCGACGAGCACGAGGTCGTGCCGGGCCGTGGCCAGCTGCCAGGCGAACTCCAGTCCGAGCCCGGCGGTGGCGCCGGTGACGAGCGCGGTACCCATGCGGCCCAGCCTAGGCGCCACGGACCGCCAGCACCGGGCAGGGCGCGGTGAACAGCACCTGCTGGGTGGTGGTGCTCACGACGACGACGCCGGTGCCGGGCAGCGCCTCGTCCCCCATCAGCGCACCTCCTGCTGCTGCGACTCGACCCGGATCTCCTCCGCCAGGCCCTCCAGCTCGGCGTCGACCTTCTGCTCGCGCCGGCGCAGCCACAGCCCCAGGCACACCACGACGACGATCGCGAGGTACGCGCTGGCCGCGAACGGGCTCGTGACCAGGTACGTGAGGTCGCCCTGGCTGATCGCCAGGGAGCGCCGCAGCCTGTCCTCCGCCATGGGCCCGAGGATCATGCCCACCACCATGGGGGCCACGGGGTACCCGAACCGGCGCATGAAGAACCCGACCACGCCGATGCCCAGGAGGATCAGCACGTCCACCGGGGAGAAGTTCAGGGCGTAGGAGCCGAGGGCGCCGAACAGGAGGATGCCCGCGTACAGGTAGTGGCGCGGGATCTGCAGGATGCGCACCCACATGCCCACCAGCGGCAGGTTGAGGACCACGAGCATCACGTTGCCGATGTAGAGGCTCGCGATGAGCGCCCACACGAGACCTGACTGGTTCTGCAGGAGCAGCGGGCCCGGCTGGATGCCGTAGGACTGGAACGCGGCGATGATGATCGCGGCGGTCGCCGTCGTCGGCAGGCCCAGGGTCAGCAGGGGCACGAGGACGCCGGCGGCGGCCGCGTTGTTGGCGGACTCCGGGCCGGCGACGCCCTCGATGGCGCCACGGCCGAACTGCTTGCGGTGCGGGCCGGCCAGCCGCCGCTCGGCCGCGTACGACAGGAAGGTGGCGACGTCGGCTCCGCCCGCGGGGATGGTGCCCACGGGGAAGCCGATGGCGGTGCCTCGCAGCCACGGCTTCCAGGAGCGGCGCCAGTCCTCGCGCTTCATCCAGGTGCGCCACCCCTTCTCGACGGGGATGACGTGCACGGGCCCGTGCCGCAGCCGCGAGGCGGTGTAGAGCGCCTCCCCCACGGCGAACAGGCCCACGGCCACCACGACGACGTCGATGCCGTCGGCGAAGCTGGGCAGCCCGAACGTGAAGCGCTGCTGGCCCGTCAGGGTGTCGGTGCCCACCAGGCCGAGGAAGAGGCCGAGGCCGAGGGCCGCGATGCCGCGCGGCACCGACGACCCCAGCAGGGCTCCCACGGTGATGAACGCGACCACCATGAGCGCGAAGTAGTCGGGCTCGCCGAGCCGCACGGCCCAGCGGGCCACGACCGGTGCCACGAACGTCAGCGCGACCGTGGCCACGGTGCCGGCCACGAACGAGCCGATCGCCGCCGTGGCCAGCGCGGCGGCACCGCGGCCGGCCCGGGCCATCCGGTTGCCCTCGAGCGCGGTGACGATCGATGCCGACTCGCCCGGGGTGTTCAGCAGGATCGACGTGGTGGAGCCGCCGTACATGCCGCCGTAGTAGATGCCGGCGAACACGATGATCGCCGCCGCGGGCTCCAGCGAGTACGTCAGGGGCAGCAGCAGCGCGATGGTCATCGCGGGGCCGATGCCGGGCAGCACGCCCACCGCGGTGCCCACGAACACGCCGAACAGCGCGTACAGCAGGTAGGTGGGGTGCAGCACGGTGGTGAAGCCCTCGAGCAGGGCGGGAAGGTCACCCATGGAGGAACGGCACCCCTCTCAGGAACGGTCCGGCAGGCAGGCTCAGGCCCAGCCAGGCGCCGAAGACGACCTGGATGACGAGCGCGAGCACCACGCCGGCGGCCACGGCCCGCCACCACGGGCGGGCTCCCAGCGCGACGGCGGAGCCGGCGAACAGGAGGGCGCCGGCGAGCGGCCAGCCGAGCGGGTTGATGGTGAACACGTGCAGCACGAACACGCCGGCGAGGATCGCCACGGTGCGCCAGTCGGTGCGGACGGCGAGGTCGACGTCCTCGCCGCCCTCCTCCTCGCCCAGGCGCCCGCGGAGCACCTGGACCAGCAGGGCGACACCCGCGACCAGCAGCAGGCCGCCCACCAGGTACGGGAAGGCGCGCGGCCCGAGGGTGTTGGCCGAGCCCGGCACGACGATCGAGCCCGCGTCCACGAGCACGAACGCACCGAGACCCGTGACGACCGCGGCCACGACGAGCTCGCCCAGGCGGCGGCCCGTGGGCGCGGCCCGGCCGACGCCGGCCTCGGGGCCACCGTCAGCACCGCGGTCACCGTCAGCACCGGCGGTGTCGCTGCCGCCGGGGGCCTCCTGCGCCCCGGGGGCGGGGGCCAGCGACGTGCCGTCGGCCCCCGCCGTCGGACCCTGCGCGGTGCTCACTGCACCAGCCCGATGTCCTGGAGCACCGACTGCACCTCGCTGATGTTCTCGGTCAGGTAGGCGTCGAACTCGTCCCCGGCGAGGAACGCGTCGCTCCAGCCGCGCTCCTCCAGCGTGCTCTGCCAGGTCTGCGACCGGGCGAGCGACGTGACCAGCTCGGTGAGGGCGGCGCGCTGCTCGTCGTCGATCGAGCCGGGGGCCACCACGCCGCGCCAGTTGGTCAGCTCGACGTCGTAGCCCGCCTCGGTGAGCGTGGGGACGTCCGGCAGGGCCGGGTCCCGCTCCGCGCCGGAGACGGCGAGCGCCCGCAGCGTGCCCGCCTGGACCTGCTCCGCGTACTCGCCGACGCCCGAGATGCCCGCGTCGACGTTGTTGCCCAGCAGGGCGGCCAGGGACTCCCCGCCGCCGGAGTAGGCGACGTAGTTGAGGGTCGTGGCGACGTCGGCCGAGGGCACGCCGGCTGCCTTGAGCAGCATCGCCGCGAGGATGTGGTCGGTGCCGCCTGCGGAGCCGCCGGTGATGGTGACGCCCTTGCCGTTCGCCTTGATGTCCTCGACGAGGTCGTCGATCGTCTCGTACGGGGAGCCGGCGGGGACCACGATGATCTCCTGCTCCTCGGTGAGGCGGGCGATGGGGGTGGTGTCCTCGATGCGGGCCTGCGACTGGTTGGTCTCGACGGCGCCCACCATGACCAGGCCCATGACCAGCAGCGTGTACGGGTCGTTGGAGTTGGCGATGTTGGCCAGGCCCACGGTGCCGCCGGCCCCGCCGACGTTGGTGACGCTGGCGCTGGGCACGAGGCCCTCCGTCTGGGCGGCGGCCTGCATGGCGCGGCCGGTCTGGTCCCAGCCGCCGCCGGGCTCGGCGGGGACGACGATGCTCAGGGAGCCGATGCCGCCCTCTGCGGCGGCGCTCCCGCCGGCGCCCTGGTCGCCGGACGCCAGCGCCGAGCACGCGGTCAGCGCCGTGGCGAGCACGACGGCGGTGGCCGCGGCGAAGATCCTGACGGGACGCATGACTCCTCCTCGAGTCCGAGCCGCGGCGTCGGTGCCGTGGCCGTTCCCGGGGAGCGTAGGAACGGTGCGCCGTGCGGCGTCCCCTTGTGGTCGTAAGGAACGTTGTGGTCGTTTCGGTCGGCCGTGCACCACGATCCGCTGTGCCATGGGTCACACTGAGCGCATGGTCCGGGCAATGTCGCTCCGTGTGCAGCTCCTGCTGCTGCAGGTCGCCATCGTGCTCGTGCTCGTGTGCACCACCGGCGTCGTCGCGTCCACCATCCAGGAGCACCAGCTCCGCGAGGCCTACCTCGACCGCATGACCGGCGTCGCCCAGTCCGTGGCCGGCCTGCCCGCCGTCGTCGAGGCGTTCGACGACGCCGACCCCGCCGCCACCATCCAGCCGATCGCCGAGCTCATCCGCCGCGCCTCCGACGTCACCTACGTCGTCGTCGCGGGCCCCGACGGCACGCGCTACTCCCACCCCGACCCCGACCGCATCGGCGAGCGCGTCTCGACCGACCCCTCCCCCGCCCTGGCCGGGCAGGTGTGGACCGGCACCCAGACGGGCACCCTCGGCGAGTCCTGGCGCGTCAAGGTGCCCGTCTACGGCCCCACCGCCGACGACGCCTCCCCCGCAGCCGTCGTCGGCGTCGCCAGCGTCGGCATCCTCGAGTCCGAGCTGCGCAGGGACTGGATGTCCGGCCTGGCCCAGCTCTTCCTCGCCCTCGCCGGCGCCACCGTCGTCGGGGTGCTCTGCGCCGCCTGGGTGGCCCACCTCGTGCGGCAACGGTTCTTCCGCCTCGAGCCCGCCCAGGTGCGCGCCCTCATGCACGACCTCGACGGCGCCCGCGGCCTCACCGCCGCCCTGCGTGCCCAGTCGCACGAGTTCGCCAACAAGCTCCACGTCATCTCCGGCCTGCTCGAGCTCGGACGCACCGACGACGCCGTCCGGTTCATCGAGCGCGCCGCCCACGCCGAGCCCGGCGCCGCCCCACCCGTGCCCGAGGCGGTCCGCGCCCCCGAGGTGGTCGCACTCCTGCGCGTCAAGGCCCGCATCGCCGCCGAGCACGACATCGGGTTCGAGGTGGACGCCGGCTCCCGCGTCGCCCCGCCCGGGCCGCAGGGCGCCGCCCGCCACGAGGACCTGCTGACCGTGCTCGGCAACCTTGTCGACAACGCCGCCGAGGCCGTGGGCCCCGGCGGGCACGTCCACCTGCTGGTCGACGACGGCGGCGAGCCCGCCCGCACCGACGGACGCGCCGGGACCCTGCGCGTGGTGGTCGACGACGACGGCCCCGGCATCCCGCGCGCCTCCCGACGTGCGGTGCTCGAGGACGGGTTCAGCACCAAGCAGCCCACACCGGAGCGCGGCTCGCGCGGCGTCGGGCTCGCTCTCGTGCGCCGCGCGGCCGAACGGCACGGCGGCGGCGTCCGCGTCTCCACCTCCCCGCTCGGCGGTGCCCGCGTCGCCGTCACGCTCCCCGGCGCCGCGCTCGCCGCCCCGACCGCCCCCGTCGTCGTGCCGGCCGCGCCCGGCGCTGCGCAGCCCGTCCGCACCGGAGGGGGACACCCGTGACCACCCTGCCCCTGCGACCCGCACCCACCACCGACCTGCCCGGCCGGCGCCTGCGCGTGCTCGTCGTCGAGGACGACCCCGTCGTCGCCGAGCTGCACCGCGGCTACGTCGCCACCCACCCGCGGTTCGTCGTCGTCGGCTCCGCCGTCACCGGCACGGAGGCGCTGCGCCTGGCCGCGACGCTGCGCCCCGACGTCGTCCTCCTCGACGTCCACCTGCCCGACGGCGACGGGCTGGACGTGCTCACCCGGCTGCGCACCCTGCCCGGCCCGCCCCTCGACGTGCTCGCCACCACCGCAGCCCGCGAGGCCGACGCCGTGCGGCGCGCCATGGCCGGCGGCGTCGTCCACTACCTCGTCAAGCCCTTCACCGCGGCCGCCCTGCGCGACCGGCTCGACGCGACCTGGGCCGCCCGCGAAGCGCTGCGGCGGGCCGGGGAGGCGCCCGCGCTGGACCAGGAGCAGGTGGACCGGCTGCTCGCCCGTGCCGCCCAGCCCACGCCCAAGGGTCTCTCGGCACGCAGCCTCGAGCTCGTCGAGCAGGCGCTGCGCGAGGCAGCCGGGGCCGGCACAGGTACCGGGCGGGAGGGCGCAGCCGCCGGGCGGGGCGGCGCAGAAGCCGGGCGTCACGGCCTGGGGCTCTCGGCGTCGGAGGTCGCCGCCGCCGTCGGCATGTCCCGTGTCAGCGCGCGCCGCTACCTCGAGCACCTCGTGACCACCGGCCGGGCTCGCGTCGCACCCCGGTACGGCGGCACCGGGCGGCCGGAGAACCGGTACCGGCCCGCCTGACCGGGACCACGCGCAGCGCGTCCGGCCGGTTCAGCGAGCCGTACGCGCCAGGGTGGGCGTCGCAGCCTGGAGACGCCGCGTGTAGTCGTGCTGCGGCGCCTCCCACAGCTCCTCGGTCGACCCCTGCTCCACGATCTCGCCGGCCCGCATCACGGCCACCCGATCGCACAGGTGCCGCACCACGCCCAGGTCGTGGGACACCAGCACGAGGGTCAGGCCGCGCTCGTCCGCCAGGTCCGAGAGCAGGTTGAGCACCTGCGCGCGCACGGACACGTCGAGCGCGCTAACCGGCTCGTCGGCCACCAGCACGCGCGGCCGGCACACCAGCGCCCGGGCGATCGAGACGCGCTGGCGCTGGCCGCCCGAGAGCTGGTGCGGGTAGCGCCGGCCGGCGTCGACAGGCAGCCCCACGGCGGCCAGCACCTCGCGCACCAGCTCCCGGCGCCCCTCGGCCGTGGCCGCCTCCTCCAGCCCGCGCCGGTTGGCCGGGTTGAGCAGCGGCTCGGCCACGATCTCGCCCACGCTCATGCGCGGGTCCAGGGAGCCCATCGGGTCCTGGAACACCATCTGGAGGTCGGCCCGCACGCGCGCCAGGTCGCGCGGCCCGGCCGTCTGCACGCGGCCCGCGCGCCCGGCCGGACCGCCGCCGGGCCAACCGTCCGGCCCAGGGCCCGCGAGACGCACGCCCGCGACCTCCACGGTCCCTGAGGTCGGGGTGTCCAGCCCAGCCAGCAGGCGCAGCGCCGTCGTCTTGCCCGAGCCGGACTCGCCCACGAGCCCGAACCGCTCCCCCGGCGCGACGGCGAACGAGACGCCGCACAGGGCGTCCACCGTGCGCGCGCGCTGCCCGGCCCGGCCGCCCGTCACCGCGTGGAGCACGCTGCCCCGGGAGCGCACGTACCGCTTGGTCACCTGGTGCAGCCGGATGAGCGCGTCGTCCGTGCCCGGCCCGGCGGGGCCGCCCGGAGGCTCGACCTGCCGCAGGGAGACGTCCGCCCCGCGCAGGCGCGCCGCCCCGCCCGGCCGGTACCCGTCCGCCGTCTCCACCGTGAACAGGCGCCCCCGCTCGTCCGTGGCCGTGAGGTCCGACGCCGCCAGCAGACCCCGCGTGTACGGGTGCCGCGGGGCGGCGAACACCTCCGCCACCGGCCCGGCCTCCACCACCGCGCCGTCCTTCATCACCAGCACCCGCTCGCACACCCGCGACACCACCGCCAGGTCGTGCGTGATGAACAGCAGCCCGGTGCCGCGCCGGGCCACGAGCTCGCCCATGAGGTCCAGCACCTGCGCCTGCACGGTGACGTCCAGCGCCGTGGTGGGCTCGTCGGCCACCAGCAGCGCCGGGTCGTTGGCCATCGCCATCGCGACCAGCACCCGCTGCCGCTGCCCGCCCGAGAGCTGGTGCGGGTACGCCCGCGCGGCGTGCTCCGGATCAGGCAGCCCCACCTCGCCGAGCAGCGCCACCGCCCGCTCGGCAGCCCGCTGCCGGGAGCAGCCGCCGTCGTGCAGCCGCACCACCTCGGCCACCTGGGCGCCCACGCGCACCAACGGGTCCAGGGCCGTCATCGGCTCCTGGAACACCATCGACATCAGCGACCCGCGCAGCGGGGCCAGACGGCGCTCGCCCCGGGCGAGCAGGTCGCGCTCGCCGGCCACGTCCACCGCCCCCGTGGCCGTGACGCCGTCGGGCAGCAGGCCCATCACCGCGAGCGCCGTCATGGACTTGCCGCTGCCGGACTCTCCGATGAGGCCCACGCGCTCGCCCGCGCCGACGGTGAGGCTGACGTCGTCGACGAGCGTGCGGTCGCCGGCGCGGACGGTGAGGCCGTCCACGGCGAGCGCCGGGGCGTGCCCTGTGCCGTCCGAGGCGGCGGGGCGGCCGGGCACGGCGGGACCCACCGGACCGGTGGGCGTGCTCATCGGACCCCCTTGAGCCGGGGGTCGAGCACGTCGCGCAGCCCGTCGCCCAGCAGGTTGAAGCCCAGCACGGCCACGGCCACGGCCACGCCGGGGGCGACGGCGAGGTGGTCGTGGGTGCCGAGGAACTGCTGCGACTCCTGCAGCATGCGGCCCCACGAGGGCGTGGGCGGGGCGGTGCCGAGCCCGAGGAAGGACAGGCCGGCCTCGGCGAGCACGGCCAGGGCGTAGTTGACCGAGCACTGCACCACCACGAGGCCGGCGATGTTGGGCAGCACGTGCCGGACGGCGATCGCCCAGGCGGGCCGGTTGGCGGCGCGGGCGGCGAGCACGTAGTCGGTGCGCATCACCTGGAGGGTGCCCGAGCGGGCCACGCGGGCGAACGCGGGGATCGCGCCGATGCCGAGCGCCACCATCGCCGTCGTCGTGCCCGTGCCGAACGCGGCGCCGAACACGATGGCGAGCAGCAGGCCCGGGAAGGCGAGCAGCACGTCCGAGCCGCGCATGAGCAGGGTTCCGGGCCAGCCGCCGCGCATGCCGGCGAGCACGCCGAGCGGCACGCCGACGACGGCACCGATGCCCACGGCGACCACCCCCACGTAGAGGGTGATGCGGGCACCCACCATGAGCTGGCTGAGCACGTCGCGCCCGAACCTGTCGGTGCCGAGCCAGTGGGTGCCGCTGGGGCCCTGGAGCCGGTCGGCGGGCACGGCCCGCACCGGGTCGTACGGGGTCCACACGAGAGAGACGAGCGCGAGCGCCACCACCACCAGCACGAGCAGCGCACCCACCACGAGTTGGGCGTGCACGCCGGGGCTGCGGCGCGGCGCGGCCGTGGCGGCGTCGGGCAGCACCACGCCGTCGGGTCCGGGGCCGAGCGCGCTCATCGGGCCGCCACCCGCAGCCGTGGGTCGAGCACCGTGTACAGGAAGTCGACCAGGAAGTTCACGACCACCACCACGAGCACCAGCACGGCCACGATGGACTGCACGGCCTGCAGGTCCCGCTGGGCCACGGAGTCCACGAGCAGCGAGCCCAGGCCGGGCACCACGAACACGCGCTCCACCACCACCGCGCCGACGAGCATCGCAGCGAGCTGCACACCCACCACGGTGACCACCGGCACGCCGGCGTTGCGCAGGCCGTGGCGTACCAGCGCGCTGCCGCGGGTGTGGCCGGCGGCACGGGCGGTGCGCAGGAAGTCCTCGCGCATCACCTCGAGCACGGCCGAGCGCACGTACCGGGTGACGATCGCGGCCTGGACGGTGCCGAGCGCGACGACGGGCAGGATGACGTGCCGCCAGAACTGTGCGGGGTCGACGGCGGGGGGCGTCCACCCTCCGGCGGGCAGCCAGCCGAGCCGCACCGCGAAGTACGAGACGAGCAGCACCCCCACCAGGAAGTTGGGGATCGCGACGCCCACCTGGGAGGCGCCGGCGATGACGGTGCCCCAGGGGGAGCGGTGCTTGACGGCGGCGAGGGTGCCGAGCGGGACTGCCGCGAGCAGGGCCAGCAGCATGCCCAGGCCGACGAGGATCAGGGTCACCTGGAGGCGGTCGGCCACCAGCGGGGTCAGCTCGCGCCCGGTGACGAACGACGTGCCCAGGTCGCCGCGGAGCATCCCGCCCACCCACTCGCCGTACTGGACCAGCAGCGGGCGGTCGGTGCCGTGCAGGGCGCGCCACTGCGCGAGCGCCTCCGGGGTGGCGTTGAGGCCCAGGGCGACGACGGCCGCGTCACCGGGCAGCACGCGCAGCACGAGGAAGATCAGGACGGTGGCCACGACGAGGGTCGCGAGCAGCTGGGCCACCAGGCCCAGCAGGTGTCGCGTCACGTGCTCGCTCCCATCCGCTCATCCTCCGCTGTGGGCGGGAGACACGCCGCAACCGTTCTGCGGTTGCGGCGTGTCTCCCGCCCACAGCGTCGGGGTCACTGCCAGTGGAGGTCCGTCAGGTCCATCGACTCGGTGACGGCGTTCGCCTTGATGCCGGCCAGCCCCTGGTCGGCCACCACGAGCGTGGGCGCCAGGTACAGGACCACGCCCGCGGCGTCGTCGACGATCCGGCGCACCACCTGGCGCATCCCGGCCACGTACTCCTCCGGCGTGCCGGCGTCGGCCTGCTCGGCGAGGGCGCGCACCTCGGCGTCGTCGTAGCCCAGGTAGTAGTCCGGGCTGAACACGGTCAGCAGGTCGCGGGCCTCGGAGTGCTGGATGACCGACATCTGGTAGTCGTGGCGCGTGTAGACCTTGTCCAGCCACACGGCGGGGAACTCGTCGGTGACGATCGTGGCCGTGACGCCCACGTCGGCGAGCTGGGAGACGATCACCTCGGCCGCCGTGGTCGCGTAGCCGAGGTTCGGCACGTCGAACGTGACGTGCAGGTCCGTGGCCCCGGCCTCGGCCAGCAGCTCGCGTGCCCGATCCGGGTCGTACGGGTACACGTCGGTGAGGTCCTCGTAGTACGGGTCCTGCGGGGTGACCATCGCACCCACGAGCGTGCCGTACCCCGCCGAGGCGGTGTCCATGACGGCCTGGCGGTCGATCGCGTACGAGATCGCCTGGCGCACCCGCACGTCGTCGAACGGGGCCGCCCGGTTGTTGAGGCTGAGCAGCACGTCACCGGTGGAGGTGCCCTCGAGCACCTGGAACTGGCCGCCCGCCTCGAGCTGGACCACCTGGTCCGCCGAGGCCGAGCCGTACAGCATGTCGACGTCGCCCGCGCGCAGCGCGTTGGTCGCGGCGGTGGTGTCGGTCATGTAGCGCACGGTGACGGTGTCGAGCTCCGGGGCGCCGCCCCAGTAGTCGTCGCGGCCGGTGAGGGTGATGTGGTCTCCCTGGACGACGTCGGTGACCTCGTAGGGCCCGCTGCCGACGGCGGTGGTGCGCAGGTCGAAGCCGAGCTCCTCCGGGAAGACGGCGCCCACGGCCGTGGCGATGTCGAACAGCCACGCGTTCGACGGGCGGGAGAGGGTGACCCGCACGTGGTCCGGGGCGAGGGCCTCGGTGCTGGCGACCACGTCCATCTTGGCCTTGGTGGCGTGCAGCCAGTCCGTCTTGACCCGGTCGAACGAGGCGGCGACGTCCTCGGCCGTCAGGTCCGACCCGTCGGAGAAGGTGACGCCCTGGCGCAGGGTGAAGTCGTAGACCGTGCGGTCGTCGCTGACGGTCCAGCTCTCGGCGAGGAGCGGCACGATCTCGCCGTCCTGGTCCACCTTGACCAGGGTCTCGTAGACGTTGTTGAGCAGGAGCTGCGGGATGGCGGCACCGGCGGTGGTGGTGAAGTCGAGGTTCACCGGCTCCGCGCCGACGACGACGGTGGCGTCGGTGCGTGCCTCGCCGGGGCCTGCCGACGGGTCGGGCGACGTCGAGCCGGCGGTGCACGCGGCGAGCGTGAGCGCCGTCGCGGCGGCGACGAGCGCCGCCCTCGGCGTGAGGCGGGCGGCAGCGCTGCCGCGCGTGTGGGGGCGTGCCATGAGGCTCCTTCGGGTCGGCGCCCCGGGGAGGGCGGCCGTGCTGGGCGGGGTGCCCGGCCGACCGTGGTGGGACTCAGTATCACCCGGCCGGGTTGCCCGCAGACGGTAGAGCGCCCCGGGTGCCAGGTGCAACAGCACACCGAGACGGCGTCTTCCCCGGATCGGCCAGGGTTCTCGGCTTTCCGGCGGCCGCTGGGCCGCCGTCTCAACAAAGTTGAGACGCGGTATCACCGTGATGGGCCCGCTTAGGGTGGCCGCCGTGCGCATCGCCACCTGGAACGTGAACTCGATCCGTGCCCGCGTCGACCGCGTGGTCGCCTTCCTCGAACGCTCGGGCACCGACGTCCTGGCGATCCAGGAGACCAAGTGCCGCGACGACCAGTTCCCGTACCTCGCGTTCGAGGCCGCCGGCTACGAGGTGGCGCACGTCGGCTTCTCGCAGTGGAACGGCGTCGCCGTGATCTCCCGCGTCGGCATCGAGGACGTCGCCCCCGCGTTCCCCGGCCAGCCCGGGTTCGCCAAGCCCGCCACCACCGGCGACGGCGAGCTGCCCGGCGACGCCCCCGACCCGGTGCACGAGGCCCGCGCCCTCGGCGCCACCTGCGGCGGCGTGCGCGTGTGGTCGCTGTACGTGCCCAACGGGCGCGCCGTCGACGACCCCCACTACACGTACAAGCTCGCCTGGCTCGAGGCGCTGCGCGCGCAGGCCGCCGGCTGGCTCGCCCACGACCCCGCCGCCCAGGTGGCGCTCGTGGGCGACTGGAACGTGGCCCCCCTGGACACCGACGTCTGGGACGTCTCCGTGTTCGAGGGCTCCACCCACGTCACGCCCGCCGAGCGCGAGGCCTTCGCGGCGTTCGCGGGTGCCGGCTACCGCGAGGTCAGCCGCGAGCACCTGCCCGCCGAGCACACCTACACCTACTGGGACTACAAGCAGCTCGCGTTCCCCAAGAACAAGGGCATGCGCATCGACTTCACCTGGGCCTCCCCCGCCCTCGCCGCCCGCGTGGGCGCCGTGACCATCGACCGGGACGAGCGCAAGGGCAAGGGCGCCAGCGACCACGTGCCCGTCATCCTCGACCTGGCCGACTGAGCGCCGCCCCCCACGCCTCTCCCGGCGGATAGGTTGACCGCATGAGCACGCCGCAGGAGCCGGAGGGGCCGGTCTTCGCCGCGCCCACGCCCACCGGCGCGGTCCCCGACCTCGCGCACGTCGAGCTGCCGCCCGTGCGGCCCGACGGCGGCACGGCCCCCGGCGGGGCGGGCCCCGGCAGCGCCTTCGCCCACGGCGTCGGCGCTCCCGGCACCACCCCCGCCTGGACCGGCACGCTCCCACCCCCGCACGACCCGGCCGTCGAGGCAGCCCGACGACGCACCGCCCGCCGTCGGGTCCTCCTCGTGGTCGGCGGCGTCCTGGCCCTCGCTCTCCTCGTCACCGGTACCGTGCTCGGCGCCGGCCACCTGCGCGACCGCGCCTGGGCGCCCGTCGCCTCCGCACCGGACACCCCGGTGCGCGCCCACGCCGTCCAGCTCGTGCTGGGCTCCTGCATCGACGAGCTGCCCGAGGGCAGCGACCCCCTCGGCCTCGTCCGTGTGGTGCCCTGCACCGAGGAGCACCAGGCGCAGGTCGTGGGCCGGCGCGACGCCGTCCCCGCCGCCGTCTGGCCCGGCACCGAGGCGCTCGCCGCCCGCGCGGCGGCCGTGTGCGGCCCGCAGATGCTCGGATCGGAACCGCCCGCCGGCCTCGAGTTCGTCGTCGTCACCCCGTCCGAGGCCGGCTGGGAGGCGGGCGACCGCGCCAGCCTGTGCCTGGCCGTGACCCCCGGCGGGACCTCGGGCAGCCTCCTCGACTGACCGCCCGCAGGTGGCCCAGCACACCCGCCGCGTGCACGCTGGGGCCATGCCGGTCCCACCGCCGCCCCCCACCAGCCCTCGGCTCCGGGCCCCGGCCGGCGCCCGACGCCGGGCGCTCGCCGTCGCCGTCCTCACCGCCACGTCCCTCACCGCCACGTCCCTCACCGCCTGCGCGGGCCCGCAGCCCGCGGGCACCGCCAGCGCCGGTGCCGTCGCCACGGCGGACCGGACCGCCCATAGCGCCCAGAGCGCCCAGAGCGCCCAGGAGACCCTGGCTCGGCGGGACGACCTCAGCGCCGCCACCGCCGAGGCCTTCGCCGCGCTCGAAGAACGCTTCGACGCACGGCTCGGCGTGCACGCCCTGGACACCGGCGACGGCACGGTGATCGAGCACCGCGCCGACGAACGGTTCGCGTTCGCCTCGACGATGAAGGCGCTCGCGGGCGGCCTCGTCCTGGACCGCACCGGCCCCGACGGCTGGGACGAGGTGGTGCGGTACGGGGCGGAAGACCTCGTCACCTACTCCCCCGTCACCGAGCTGCACGTGGACGAGGGCATGACCGTGCTGGAGCTGGTCCGGGCGTCGATCACCGTGAGCGACAACACCGCGGCCAACCTGCTGCTCGACCGGCTGGGCGGGCCCCAGTCGCTCGAGGCGGCCCTCCACGAGCTCCTCTCCCCGGACGGGACGGCGACGGTGCCCGTCTCCGTGGACCGCGCGGAACCTGACCTCAACGACTGGGCCCCGGGCAGCACGCAGGACACGGCCACCCCCGCGGCGATGGCCGCCGCCCTGCGGGAGACGGCGCTCGGCGACGCGCTGCGCCCCGAGGCGCGCGCAGCCCTGCGGGACGCCCTCCGGGACAGCACCACCGGTGACGCGCTGATCCGGGCGGGAGTGCCGGACGGATGGGTGGTGGGCGACAAGAGCGGCGCCGGTGGTCATGGCACGCGCAACGACATCGCCGTCGTCGAGCGCCCGGACGCGGCACCCCTGGTCCTGGCGGTGTACTCGAACCGCCGCACGCCGGACGGCGAGGCGGACCCGGCGCTGGTGGCCGAGGCGACGCGCGTCGTGGTCGACGCGCTCGCCGGGCGGGCCCTGGCCGCACCGCCTGGCTAGGGTGGCGAGCATGAAGGTAGCCCGGTTGCACGCCGTCTCGGACCTGCGCGTGGCCGAGGAGCCGCCGCCCACCCCCGGCCCCGGCGAGGTGCTGGTGCGCGTCACCGCCGTCGGGCTGTGCGGGAGCGACCTGCACTGGTTCGCCGAGGGCGGCATCGGGGACGCCGGGCTGAGCGACCCGCTCGTGCTGGGGCACGAGTTCGCGGGCGTCATCGCCTCCGGCCCGGACGAGGGCGTGCACGTGGCGGTGGACCCGGCGATCCCGTGCGGGCACTGCGAGATGTGCGTCGAGGGGCACGGCAACCTGTGCCCCCAGGTGCGGTTCGCCGGGCACGGCAGCACGGACGGCGCCCTGCGCGAGTACGTGGCCTGGCCGGCGGACCGGCTGCACCCCGTCCCCGACAGCCTCAGCCCTGCGGACACCGCCATGCTGGAACCGCTCGGCGTCGCGATCCACTCCGTGGACCTGGCCCACCCGCGCACGGGCGAGACCGTCGTCGTGGTGGGCTGCGGCCCGATCGGCCTGTGCGCGCTGCAGGTCGCGCGGGCAGCCGGTGCGACCACGGTGGTGGCGGTGGAGCCGATGGCGCACCGCCGGGAGGCCGCCGCACGGTGGGCCGACGTCGTGCTCGACCCGACCCAGGAGGACTACGAGGAGGCGATGGCCGCCGCCGTCGCACCGCTCGGCGCGCACCGCGTGATCGAGTGCGCGGGCACCGACGAGGCCGTGGCGCTGTCGATCGAGGCGGCCCGTCCGGGTGCCACCGTGGTGCTCGCCGGCATCCCGGAGGACGACAGCACCACGTTCCCGGCCGCGCCCGCCCGGCGCAAGGGCCTGACGTTCCGCATGGCCCGGCGGATGAAGGAGGTCTACCCGCGAGCGATCTCCCTGGTCGCGAACGGGCGGGTGGACGTGGCCTCGATCGTGTCGCACACGTTCTCCCTCGACGACGCCGCGGAGGCGTTCGAGGTCGCGAACCGACGCGAGGGTCTCAAGGTCGTGATCGCCCCGTGACCGCCCCCGGCGTGCCGGGGCCCGCGCACGGTGCGCGCGCCGGTTCCGGCACCTCGTGGGTGGTGGCGGTGGACTGCTCGACGACGGCGGCCAAGGCCGTGGTGGTCGACACCGCCGGGCAGGTGGTGGCGGCCGCCTCGCAGCCGCTGACGACGCAGAACCCGCAGCCCGGGTTCCACGAGCAGGACGCCGACGCCTGGTTCGAGGCCACGGTCGCTGCTGTCCACGCCGCGGTGGAGGATCTCGCGCCCGCCGAGCGCAGCCGGGTCGGAGCCCTGGCGATCACGCACCAGCGCGAGTCGTTCGTGCTGCTGGACGGCGAGGGGAAGCCGCTGCGCCCCGCCGTGCTGTGGGTGGACTCGCGCGCCCACGAGCAGATCGCCACCCTCGGCGCGCGCCCGCTGAGCGGCGGGCGGTCCGTGCACGACGTCTCGGGCAAGCCGCCGGACACCACGCCCGCCGTCTACAAGATCGCGTGGCTGGCCGAGCACGAGCCGCAGGTGGTTCACGCGGCGGCGCACGTGGCCGACGTCCAGGCATACCTCGCGCTGCGCCTGACCGGGCACCTGGCCACGAGCCACGCCTCGGCGGACACGCTCGGCCTGTTCGACCTGGCGCGCCTCGACTGGTCGCCCGAGCTGGTCGAGGCTGTGGGGCTCCGGCCCGAGCAGCTCCCGGGGCTCGTGGCCGGGGGCGAGGTGATCGGCGAGCTGCTGCCCGACGTCGCCTCGGACCTCGGGCTGCCGGGTCCGGTGCCGCTGGTGGCGGGCATCGGGGACGGTCAGTCGGCGGGCCTGGCGCTCGGCGTCGAGGAGCCGGGCGTCGCCTACCTGAACCTGGGCACGTCGATGGTGTGCGGCGTCTCCTCCGACGTGTACATCACGAGCCCCGCGTTCCGTACGCTCGCGGGGGTGCGGCCCGGCACCTACGTGCTCGAGACCGTGCTCAACGCCGCTGCCTACGTCGCCTCCTGGACCGCCCGGTTCGCGGGCTCGGACGTCACCACCATGGAGGCCGAGGCCGCCCAGGTGCCGCCCGGCGCGGAGGGGCTGCTCGCCCTGCCCTACTGGAACGCCGCGCAGACCCCGCACTGGGACGCCCTCGCGCGCGGCGCCGTCGTCGGCTGGCACGGGCGGCACACCCCCGCCCACCTGTACCGGGCCGTGCTGGAAGGCGTCGCCCTGGAGCTGCGGCTCCAGCTCGAGGCCCTCGAGAAGGCCACCGGGTCACCCGTGCGCGAGATCCGCGCCGTCGGCGGCGGCGCCCGCTCCGCGCTGTGGGCGCAGATCGTCGCGGACGTCACCGGGCGGACCGTGCGGGTGTGCTCCGACGGCGAGGTCAGCGCCGCCGGAGCGGCGATCCAGGCGCACGAGCACCTGGCAGGCTCCGGCGACGCGCCCGGGCGGCCAGGCGACGCCCCGGCCGGGGCCCGCGACGCCTGGCCCTTCGTCGCAACGGGCCACGACGTCGTCCCCGAACCCGCGGCCACCGCCCGGTACGGCGCCGTCTTCGAGGCCTACCGAGGCCTCTATCCCGCGCTGAAGGAGACGTTCGCCCGCCTCGCCACCGCAGGCTGACACCCTCCGGTCGTCGTTGTGGGCGGGCGACTCGCCGCAATCCTCGCGGAATTGCGGCGAGTCGCCCGCCCACAACGGTGAGAGAGGGCCCGTCCGTGTCAGGCGGGCTGCGCCTCGCCCACCGGCCGCAGCTCCAGCCCCGGCTCCGCCAGGTCCACGGGCCGGTCGACGACGACGGTGGCGCCGTCGGTCACCTCCCCGGCCAGCAGCAGCCGGGCCAGGCGGTCACCGATCTCCCGCTGCACCAGCCGGCGCAGCGGCCGTGCGCCGTACGCCGGGTCGAAACCCTCGAGCGCCAGCCACTCACGAGCGGCCGTCGTCACGTCGAGAGCGATCCGGCGGTCGGCCAGGCGCCGCGCGAACGCCGCCACCTGCAGGTCCACGATGCTGCCCAGCTCCTCGAGGGTGAGCGCGTCGAAGATCACCACGTCGTCGAGCCGGTTCAGGAACTCCGGCTTGAACGCCGCCCGCACCGCCGTCATGACGTTCTCGCGCTTGGCCTCGTCGGGCATCGTCGGGTCCACGAGGAACTGCGAGCCCAGGTTCGACGTCAGCACGAGGATGACGTTGCGGAAGTCCACCGTGCGGCCCTGCCCGTCGGTGAGGCGGCCGTCGTCCAGCACCTGCAGCAGGATGTCGAAGACCTCCGGGTGGGCCTTCTCCACCTCGTCCAGCAGCACCACCGAGTACGGCCGGCGCCGCACCGCCTCGGTGAGCTGACCGCCCTCCTCGTAACCGACATACCCCGGGGGCGCACCGACCAGGCGGGCCACGGAGTGCTTCTCCGAGTACTCGGACATGTCGATGCGCACCATCGCGCGCTCGTCGTCGAACAGGAAGTCCGCGAGCGCCTTCGCCAGCTCCGTCTTGCCCACGCCGGTGGGCCCGAGGAACAGGAACGAGCCCGTGGGGCGGTCGGGGTCGGAGACCCCGGCGCGGGAGCGGCGCACGGCGTCGGACACGGCGCGCACGGCGGACTGCTGCCCGATGAGCCGGGCGCCGATGACGTCCTCCATGTGGAGGAGCTTCTCCGTCTCGCCCTGCAGGAGGCGGCCGGCGGGGATGCCGGTCCAGGCGGAGACGACCTCGGCGATCTCGTCCGCGCCCACCTTGTCGGCGATCATGGGCTGCTCGGGGGCGTTGTCGTCGGCAGAGGCCTCGGCCTGCTCGGCCTGGGCGAGCTCCTTCTCGACGGCGGGGATCTCGCCGTACTGGATGCGCGCGGCGCCCTCGAGGTCGCCGTCGCGCAGGCGGCGCTCCATCTCGGTGCGCAGGCCGTCGAGGCGGGCGCGCAGGTCACCGACCCGGTTGTGGCCCGCCTTCTCCGCCTCCCACCGGGCGGTCAGCGCGGCCAGCTCCTCGCGCTTGTCGGCGAGCTCGGCGCGCAGCCGCTCCAGCCGCTCGCGGGAGCCGGCGTCCTCGGACTCGCTGAGCACGACCTCCTCCATCTCGAGGCGCGTGACGGCGCGCTGCAGCTCGTCGATCTCGACGGGCGAGGAGTCGAGCTCCATGCGCAGGCGGGACGCGGCCTCGTCGACGAGGTCGATGGCCTTGTCGGGCAGCTGGCGGCCGGAGATGTACCGGTCGGAGAGGCCGGCGGCGGCCACGAGCGCGGAGTCGGCGATGGTCACCTTGTGGTGGGCCTCGTACCGCTCCTTGAGGCCGCGCAGGATCGCCACCGTGTCCTCCACGGAGGGCTCGCCCACGTAGACCTGCTGGAAGCGGCGCTCGAGGGCCGGGTCCTTCTCGATGTGCTCGCGGTACTCGTCGAGGGTGGTGGCGCCGACGAGCCGCAGCTCGCCGCGGGCGAGCATGGGCTTGAGCATGTTGCCGGCGTCCATCGCGCCCTCCGAGCCGGCACCCGCGCCGACCACGGTGTGCAGCTCGTCGATGAACGTGACGATCTCGCCGTCGGACCCCTCGATCTCCTGCAGCACGGCCTTGAGGCGCTCCTCGAACTCGCCGCGGTACTTGGCACCGGCCACCATCGAGGCGAGGTCGAGCGAGACGAGACGCTTGCCGCGCAGCGAGTCCGGCACGTCCCCGGCGACGATGCGCTGGGCGAGGCCCTCGACGACGGCGGTCTTGCCGACGCCCGGCTCGCCGATGAGCACCGGGTTGTTCTTGGTGCGGCGGCTGAGCACCTGGATGACGCGGCGGATCTCGGAGTCGCGGCCGATGACGGGGTCGAGGCGGCCGTCACGGGCGCGCTGGGTGAGGTCGGTGCCGTACTGCTCGAGCGCCTTGTAGGTGCCCTCGGGGTTGGGGCTGGTCACGCGGCTGCTCCCGCGCACGGCGGGCAGGGCGGCGCGCAGGGCGTCGGCGGTGGCTCCGGCGTCAGCGAGCGCCTGGGCGGCGGGCGACTGCCCGGCAGCGATGCCGATGAGCAGGTGCTCGGTGGAGACGTACTCGTCGCCGAGGGCCTCGACCTCCTTGCGGGCGTTCTCCAGGACGACGGAGGTGGCGCGGCTGGGCGTGGGCTGTGCCACCGCGTTGCCGCTGACCTGCGGGAGCGCCACGAGCGCGGCGCGCACCTTGCGCCCGATCTCCTGCGTGCTGGCCCCCACGGCGTCGAGCAGCCCGACGGCGACGCCGCCCTGCTGCTGGAGGAGGGCGGCAAGCAGGTGGGCGGGCTCGAGCTGGGGGTTGCCGGCGGCGGACGCCGACTGCACGGCGTCACCCAGGGCCTGCTGCGACATGGTCGTGAGCTTGGTGTCCATCGGTTCTCCGGGAAGGTGCGGTGTGATGAGGGTCCTGACCTGGGAACCTCGCCGAAGTTGAGTCTATTCCGCTCAACTTTGACCGCAAGCGCTCCTGACGGGCGGCGAGCGCGGCACCCGCGCCGCGCTCGTGCCTGCCTGGCACCATGAGCCGCATGCGCTCGTCACCGCCGTCGACCTCCCCACGCCCGGCACCGAGCACGGTCTCGCCGCCCTCGCCCCGGGCCACCGCCTCCCTGGGCCACGCGGCCCGACGGCGGCCCCTCGCCGCGCTGGGCACGGCCCTCGTGGTGGCCCTGGCCCTCGCCGGCTGCGTCAAGGTCGACGTCGGCATGACCGTCTCTCCCGACGACACGATGGCGGGCACGATGGTGTTCGCGTTCGCCGACGACGCCGCCGCCCAGCTCGGCGCCGATCCCCAGCAGCTGTGGGACCAGGCTGGCGGGCAGATCACCGGCCAGCTCCCCGAGGGCGCCACCGAGGAGCCCTACGCCCAGGACGGCTGGACCGGCACCCGCGTGACACTGCCACCCACCCCGATCGGCCAGACGGCCACGGTGGGTGGGGAGCAGCTGACCGTGGTCCGCGAGGGCGACGAGTACGTGGCCTCCGGCGTCATGGACCTCACCTCCTTGGCCGAGGGGCAGGAGAACGTGCCGCAGGCCGTGCTCGACGAGATGCAGATCGACCTGTCCGTGACCTTCCCCGGCCCGGTCACGGAGACCGACGGCACCGCCGACGGCAGCACCGCGCGCTGGCAGCCCGCCCCCGGGCAGCGCACCGAGATCTCCGCGCGCGCGTCCGCCCTGCCCACGGGCGCCGCGCCCTCCCCCTCCGCGTCGCCCTCGGTACCGGTCGCCGCGGACGACGACGGCGCCACCACCACCGCCACCGACGAGGACGGCGCCCCGTGGCCGTGGCTGGCCCTCGCCGCCGCCGTGCTGGTGCTGCTCGCCGCCCTGGCAGCGGTGCTCGGGGCACGCTCGCGGCGGCGCAAGGAGGCCGCGGCGCAGGCCCCGCCCGGCACCTACACGCCCGGCAGCCACCCACCCGGTCCGCCGTCGAGCCCCACCGCCGGGCCGACGTCGGGCCCTGACGCATGACCGGGACCGGCTGGCGCCCCGACGTCCTGGGTGCCGGCTTCGAGCAGCGCACCCTGCTGCTGCCCGGCGGGGCGGAGGCCACCCTCGTGCGGCACGTGCCTTCCACCCCTCCGGCGCCGGGCTCGGCGCCCGGCCCTGGCCACGCTCGTCCTGGCACCGCCGGGGAAGCGCCACGGCGGGTCGCGGTCCTGTACGTGCACGGGTTCGTGGACTACTTCTTCCACCCGCACCTGGCCGACGCCCTCGCCGCCGCCGGGCACGCGTTCTACGCCGTCGACCTGCGCGGGTACGGACGCTCCATGGACGCGCACACGGCCGCCGGCCTCGACCCGAACGTGGTGCCCGACCTGGCGCTGCACGCCCAGGACCTCGACGCCGCGGCGGCCGCGGTCCGTGCGGCGGGTCATGACCGGCTGGTGGTGCTCGGGCACTCGACGGGCGGCCTCGTGGCGACGCTGTGGGCGGCCGCGCGGCGCGGACGGGCCGATGCGCTCGTGCTCAACAGCCCCTGGTTCGACCTCAACGCGAGCTGGTTCCTGCGCGGGCCCGCCACCCGGGTGATCGACGTGGTTGGGAGGGTGGCTCCTCGCCTGACCGTGGGCGGGCTGCACCCCCACTACGGGCGGGCCCTGCACGCGAGCACCGGCGGCGAGTGGGAGTTCGACCTCGCCTGGAAGCCGGCCGAGGGGTTCCCGGTGCGGGCGGGCTGGTTCCGCTCGGTGCGGGCCGCGCACCGGCGGGTGAACCGCGGTGTCGACGTGGGCGTGCCCGCCCTGGTGCTGGCCTCGGCCCGGTCCGGGCCGAACACGGTGCACCACCCCGAGCTGCTGTCCACCGACTCCGTGCTCGACGTCGAGCACATCCGCCGCGGGGCCGCTCGCATCGGGGACGACGTGCTCTTCGTGCCCATCGAGGGGGGCGCGCACGACCTGGCGCTCTCACCGCGGCCTGCGCGCGAGGAGTACCTGCGGACCGTGGTGGCGTGGCTGGAGGACCGGTTCGGCGACCGGCCCGACGCCGCAGAGGCGCACAGCAGCCGGGCCGGTCGCAGATAGGGCCGGCGCGCCCCACCGTCGTGTCCGAATCCCGCTAGCCGCCGCACAGGAGCGGGGACGAGGATGACGGCATGACCACCCCCGAGGAGCTGTTCACCGAGCGGTACCGCGCCATCGCCGCGCGTGACGCCCGGTTCGACGGGCAGTTCTTCACGGCAGTGCGCTCCACCGGGATCTACTGCCGTCCCTCGTGCCCGGCACGGACGCCGAAGCCTGAGAACGTCACGTTCTACCTCACCTCGGCCGCCGCGCACGAGGCCGGCTACCGCGCCTGCAAGCGCTGTCTGCCCGAGGCAGCCCCCGGCACGCCCGCGTGGAACCTGCGCGGCGACCTCGCCGGCCGGGCCATGCGCCTCGTCGCCGACGGGGTGGTCGACCGCGACGGCGTCCAGGGCCTCGCCGCGCGCCTCGGGTACAGCGCCCGGCACGTGCACCGGCTGCTCGTCAGCGAGCTGGGGGCCGGCCCGCTCGCCCTGGCGCGCGCCCAGCGGGCACAGACGGCTCGCGCCCTGGTGGTGGGCACCGACCTGCGCCTCGTGGACGTGGCGTTCGCGGCGGGCTTCGGCTCCGTCCGGCAGTTCAACGACACGGTGGCGGAGGTGTTCGGCGCCACGCCGGGTGAGCTGCGTGCCCGCGCCGCCGCCCGGCGTGGCCGTGGGGCCGCGGCCGGGACGCACGCCGCGTCGCGCGGACCGGAGGACCCCGTGCGGCTGGAGCTCGCGCTCCCGGTGCGCGAGCCGTTCGACGCCCGCGGGCTGTTCGCGTTCCTCGCCGCGCGTGCCGTGGCGGGCGTCGAGGCCGTCCGGATCGGCGGCGCCGCGCAGCCGCAGGTCCTGGGCGCGCACGACGGCGACGCACCGCCGTCGGCTCGCGGTGCACGAGGGCACGGCACCGCGCTGCGCTACGCGCGCACCCTCGCCCTGCCCCACGGCCCAGCGGCCGTGGAGGTCACCGCCACCCTCGCGTCAGCGCGGGCGACGACGCGTGCTCCCTCTGGCACGGAGAGCTGGGACCTGCGGCTGCGGGTCGAGCTCGCGTCCCTGGCCGACGTCGGCACGGCCGTGGCGCGCGTGCGCCGCCTGCTCGACCTCGACGCCGACCCCGTGGCCGTGGACGCCGCGCTCGCCATCGACCCGGCCCTGGCTCCGCTCGTCGCAGCCGCCCCGGGCATGCGCGTGCCCGGCACCGCAGACCCGCACGAGCTGGTGCTGCGCGCCGTCGTGGGCCAGCAGGTCTCGGTCGCCGCCGCCCGCACGCACCTGAGCCGGCTCGCCGCGGCCCTCGGCACCCCGTACGCGTCGTCGTTCGAGGGCCTGACCACGCTCTTCCCCACCTCGGCGCAGGTGGCGGTCGGCCTGCCGCTGCCCGGCCCCGGTGGACCGCCCGACCCGCGGCGCCCGTTGCGGCTGCCGGCCCGTGCGGTGCGCACCGCCCTCGAGACGGCCCGTGCCCTGGCCGACGGTGACCTCGCCGTCGACGTCGGCCAGGAGCCCGAGGCGCTCCGGGCCGCGCTCGTCGCGCGCCAGGGCATCGGCCCGTGGACGGCCGCCTACGTGGCGATGCGCGTGCTGGGCGACCCGGACGCGTGGCTCGACGGCGACGTCGCGCTGCTGGCCGGAGCCGCACGCGCCGGCATCGTCGTCCGCGGGCCGGGCCGGGCCACCGCCCGAGAGCACCGCGCGCTGGCCGAGCACGCCGCCCGCTGGGCACCCTGGCGCTCCTACGCGGCCGTGCACCTGTGGCGGGTGGCGGCGCTGCCCGCCGGCGTCCCCGCCGACCCCGACCCGACCCTGCCTGCCCCGTCACCCGACGCCGCGGCTTCCCCCGAGGAGACTCCATGACCACCGTCCGCTCCGCCACCCTCACCACGCCCGACGGCCCGTTCACCGTCGTCGCCGGCGACGACGCCGTGCTCGCCTCCGGCTGGACCGACGACGTCGCGTCGCTGGTGGCGCTCGTCCACCCCGTGCTCCGGCCGGTGCCGGCCACGCCGGACGGCGCTGGCGCACCGGCAGTCACGGAGACCTCTGCCGGCACGGTGCTGGCGAACGCGGTCGACGCCGTCGGGGCGTACTACGACGGCGACCTCACCGCCCCCGGCCGGGTGCCGGTGCGGCAGCGGTCGGGCGAGTTCCGCGAGCTGGCCTGGGACGTGCTGCGCGACGTCGGCCCCGGGGAGGTCGTCACCTACACCCAGTACGCCGCGCGCGCCGGCCGCCCGGCAGCCGTGCGCGCCGCCGCGGGAGCGTGCGCGATGAACGCCGCGGCGCTGTTCGTGCCCTGCCACCGGGTGCTGCGCACCGACGGCACCCTCGGCGGCTTCCGGTACGGCCTGGCGGTCAAGGAGAGCCTGCTCGTGCGCGAGGCCGCCCGGGGAACGACCCGGTAGGCGGACCGGTAGGGCGGACCGGGCCCGCTCAGTCCAGGAGGTGCCGCAGGTACCGCGGTGGGGAGTCGAGGAAGGCGCGCCAGTGCCGCACCAGCTCCAGGTCCTCCCACGCCGTCTCGCGCAGCCCCCACGGCCCGACCTCGAGGATGCGGGCGCCGGGCAGCGCGGCGAGCACGGGCGAGTGCGTCGCGCACAGCACCTGCCCGCCCTGCTCCACGACGTCGGTGAGGACCTTCATCAGCGACAAGGTCGAGGAGAACGACAGGGCGGCCTCCGGCTCGTCGAGGCAGTAGAGCCCCGCGGAGCCGAAGCGCGACTCGAGCACGGCCAGGAACGACTCGCCGTGGCTCATCTCGTGGAAGACGGGGTCGCGGGCGCCCGGGTTCTGCTCGACGAACGTGTACCAGCCGTGCATGGTCTCGGCACGCAGGAAGAACCCCCAGCGGCCGGAGCCGATGCCACGCTGGAGCCGGATCGCTCCCGGCAGCGGGGACTCGGTCGGCCGGGTGCTGTGGTGCCCGAACGCCGTGCCGCCCTCGGGCGAGAGGCCGTAGGCCACCGCGACCGCCTCGACCAGCGTGGACTTGCCGGAGCCGTTCTCGCCGACGAGGAACGTGACGCCCGGCGGCAGGTCGAGCCCCTCGGACAGCACCTGGTCGACGGCGGGCACGGTGCGCGGCCACGTGCCGGGCGGCAGCGTGGTCGACTCGTGCGGGATCACCCGCACCACGGGCTGCTGCGAGTGGTCCATGCCGCGATCATGCCGGGCGGCCCCGACGCCGGCATCGGCCGCCGCCAGCAGGCCCTGCGACCGCCGCTACCGGGGCGGGTTCGTCAGCTCGTCCACCTCGAGGTCGTTCTCGCTGACCTTGCCGGTGCGGATGCCGGCCCGGCCCACCATGTGCGCCGCGACGGGCGAGGTGAGGAGCTGGAAGATCACCACGAGCGCCAGCATGGTGGTGGCCGGCCAGCTGTGCAGCCGCAGCGCGACACCGGTGAGCAGCAGGATGAGACCGAGCACCTGCGGCTTGGCCACGGCATGCATGCGCGCCAGCAGGTTGCCGAACCGCAGCACGCCCACGCCCGCGGAGAACGAGAAGAACGCCCCCAGCAGCAGGCAGACGGCGGCGACCACGTCGGCCACCGTGACCCAGAAGCCCTGGTCCTCCATCACCGCACCTCCCCGTTGGCGCCGCCACCGTGGTGCTCGGCGTCGGTCACCGACTCGCGCTCGGTCTCGAGGGCCGCCTGCCGCTCGGCCTCCTCGGCGGCGACCTCCTCGGCCGTGCGGATGCGCCCCTCACCCTCGGGCTCCACGGACGCGAACCGGGCGATCACCACGGACCCCACGAAGCCCACGAGGGCGAGCACCACGAGGATGGGGATCGTCTCGGTGCGCCGCGACCAGGCCGCCTCGATGGCGATGGCGCCCACCAGGGTGGTGGTGAGCACGTCGAACGCGACCGTGCGGTCGAGCATCGACGGACCACGCTCCAGGCGCACGATGGCGAGCACGGCGGCCACCGCGAGCAGCACGGACGCGACCACGCTGACGACGATCATCGGGTCTCCTCCCCGGCAGCGGCGGCACCGGCGGACGCCGCCTCACCGCCGTCGAGCAGGCCGGTGCGGCGCAGCTCGTCCTTCTCGGCGAAGGCGCGCAGCACGCGCTCCTCGAGCTTGCGCGTGCGCTCGCGCACGGCGTCGGCGCCACCAGAGACGGCGAGGTCCAGCACGTGCAGGTAGAGCGTGGCGCGGTCACGGTCCGCCTCGATCACCAGCGAGCCGGGCACCAGGGCGGACAGCTCGGCGATGGTGGTGAAGAAGACGTCGGAGGTGGTGCGCAGAGGCACGGCCACCACACCACCGCGCGGCTGCGGCCCGGGCCACACCGCCTGCCAGGCGACCTGGAACGAGGCCACCACGAGGTCGGCCACGAACCGGGCCACGAGCACCAGCAGGGGCCACGGGCGCAAGGTCGCGTGGGTGCCGATCGAGGGCAGCGGCAGCACGGTGACGACGACGACGGCCAGCGCTGCGCCCGCCACCACGTTGCCCCACGAGAGGTCGCCCCACAGCAGCAGCCACATCACGGTGAGCACCACGACGGTGCGCCACTGCTCGCGCAGGCGCTGGACACGTCGGCGCCACGAGGAGCGCCGGGGCGCCACGCCGGTCCGGTCGTCCATCAGTGGCTCCCCTCGCTCGTCGTCGCGTCGGACTCGCCGATGCCGCGGTCCCCGCCGTCGGGGAACACCGCCTCGACGTAGCTGTGCCCGTCGGTGAGCGTGTGGGCGGCGCGCTCGGCGTACGCGTACAGCGGCCCGGCCACCACGGTGAGCGCGAGGCTGAACCCGACCAGCACGGCCGTGGGACCCACGAGGCCGAGCGGCAGCCGCGCCTCGCCCACGCGCCCGGAGACGACGTCGTCCGGCGCCGCCTGCCAGAACGCCTTGTTCCAGGCCTTGACCAGCGCGTAGAGCGTGAGCAGCGAGGTCACCACGGAGCCCACGACGAGCACCCAGGCGAGCGGTGAACCGTCGCGCACGCCCGCCTGCAGCAGGCCCACCTTGCCGAGGAACCCGGACAGCGGCGGGATGCCGGCCAGGTTCATGGCGGGCACGAAGAACAGGATGGCCAGGCCCGGGGCGAGCTTGGCGAGCCCGCCCAGCCGGTCGAGCGACGTCGACCCCCCACGGCGCTCCACCAGCCCCACCACGAGGAACAGCGCCGTCTGCACGGTGATGTGGTGCACCACGTAGAAGATCGCGGCGGCGGTGGCGGCCTCGCCGGCCAGCGCGACGCCGAAGATCATGTACCCGATGTGGCTGACCAGCGTGAAGGACAGCAGACGCTTGACGTCGTCCTGCGCCACGGCGCCGAGGATGCCCACGAGCATCGTGGCCAGGGCGAGCACCAGCAGCACCCGGTCGACCGCCTCGTTGGGCGGGAACAGCAGCGTCTGGGTGCGGATGATCGCGTACACGCCCACCTTGGTGAGCAGGCCCGCGAACACCGCGGTGACGGGCGCGGGCGCCGTCGGGTAGGAGTCGGGAAGCCACGCGGACAGCGGGAAGATGGCGGCCTTGATGCCGAACCCGAGCAGCAGGAGCAGCTGGATCCCCAGGCGCACCGACGGGTCGACGTCAGGCAGGCGCTCGGCGAGCTGAGCCAGGTTCACGGTGCCGGTGGCCGCGTACGCCATGCCCACGCCGGCGAGGAACACCACCGAGCTGAGCAGCGCGACGACGACGTACACGCTGCCGGCGCGGATCCGGTCGGCCGTGCCGCCCAGGGTCAGCAGCACGTAGGACGCCGCGAGGAGGATCTCGAACCCGACGTACAGGTTGAACAGGTCGCCGGCGAGGAACGCGGCGGCCACACCGGCGGCGAGCACCAGGAACGTCGGGTGGTAGATCGCGATCGGCAGCACCTCGCGCTGCTCGTTCTCGTCCGCCTCCGGGTCGACGTCGGCCCCCAGCTCGGTGCCGGCCTCGGCAGCTTCACGGGCACGGTCCTGCCGGCCCTGGGCCCACACCTCGGCGCGGGCGTTCGCCCGGTCCTCGGCCGCGCTGTCCACCATGCCCTGGGCCATCGAGTACCAGAGCACGCACAGCAGCACGACGGTGCTGACCAGCAGCATGATCGCCGAGAGCCGGTCGGCCACCAGGTTGATGCCCACGGGCACCGCCCAGTCACCGATGACCGTCACGACGGCGCCCTGGTCGGCCAGCACCACGAGCGCGGCCGCCGAGCCCATCATGAGCAGCAGCGCGAGCACCGAGATGACGCGCTGCACGCGGGCGTGCCGGTGGAGCGCGAGCGTCAGGCCAGCGGCGAAGAGGGGGACGAGGACCGGCAGCGGCACCAGCGTCCCGGCGGACCACTCGATCATCGGCGCGCCTCCGTGCCCTCGGCACCCTCGGTGCCCTCGGCGCGGCCCTCGCGGGGCGCCGCCGTCTCCTGGACCACCAGGCTCTCCTCGATGTCGTCGTGCACCTCGGCGGCCTCCTCGTCGAGGGTCTCGCCCGTCTCCGCGGTGTCGGCGTCGGAGTAGCTGGGCGCGTTGCGCGCGGCCAGGCGCGCGATGCGGCGGTCCTCGACGTCGTCCTGCACCTCGTCGTGGCCGTTGAGCTGCCACGAGCGGTAGGCCATGGCCAGCACGAACGCCGTGAGGGCGAGGGTGATGACGATGGCGGTGAGGATCATCGCCTGGACCAGGGGGTCGCTCATCGGGACCTGGGACTCGCCCTCGCGCACCAGCGGGGCGGCTCCGGCGCGGCCGCCGGCCATGAGGATGGCGAGGTTGCCGCCGTTGCTGATCAGCACGAACCCGAGCAGCACGCGCGTGAGCGAGCGCTCGAGCAGCAGGTACACCCCGCCGGCGAACAGGACGCCGACGACGAGCGCCAGCGCGGCCGAGGGGACGGTGTCGAGGACGATCACTTGACGGCCCCTTCCAGCTCGGCGTGGTGGTCGATCTCGGCCCCCAGGGACCGCAGGATGTCGAGCACGAGCCCGATGACGACGAGGAAGACGCCGAGGTCGAAGAACAGCGACGTCACCAGGTGGACGTGCCCGAACACCGGCAGGTAGAGGTCGATGATGAAGCTCTCGATGGCCTGCTTGCCGGCCAGCAGCGCGGCGAGCCCCACCCCGGCGGAGAGGAACAGGCCGGTGCCGAGGATCAGGCCCGGGTGCACGGGCGCGGCCTCGCCCAGCTCGTAGCGCCCGCCGGCCAGGTAGCGCACGGTGAGCGCGATGCCGACCACGAGGCCCGCCGCGAACCCGCCGCCGGGGTTGTTGTGCCCGCTGAACAGCAGGAACAGGGCGAAGACGACCATGGCGTGGAAGAGGATCCGGGTGACCACCTCGAACAGCACCGAGCGGCGCTCGGGAGCGAGCGTGGGCCCCGCGACGATCCACGTCGTCGTGCCGCCACGGCCACCGCGCGCCCCGCCCGTGCGGGGCGGGGCGGGGTCGACGGTGCGGATCGCCGTCGGGTCCACGGCGCCCGACGGCGGCGCGGGCACGTCCCCACCCGGCGCGCGGCCCGCGTGGGCGTCGTCGGCGTGCGCGACCGCGGCCCCCGGGTCGCGACGGCCGGCCAGGCGCAGCACGGCACCGCTGCGCTGGCGCAGGAACACCAGGGACGCGACGCCGGTGGCGGCGACCAGGAGCACGGAGATCTCTCCCACCGTGTCCCAGGCGCGGATGTCCACCAGGGCCACGTTGACCACGTTGTGGCCGCCGCCCCAGGTGACGGCCTCCTCCGGGAAGTCCACCGAGATCGGCGTCGCCACGCGCGCCAGCGGAGCGGCGAGCACGAACAGCATCATCACGAGGCCGACCAGCACACCGATCGCCAGGCGCACCCAGCGGCTCGCGGCCAGAGGCCGGTCGGAGAAGTACGGGGGCAGGCGCCGCAGCACCAGCACCATGACGAGCAGCGTGACCGTCTCGGAGAGCACCTGCGTCAGCGCCAGGTCCGGGGCTCCGTGCAGCAGGAAGATCACCGACATGCCGTAACCGGCCACGCCCACGAGCATCACGGCCTTGAGGCGGCGCCGGGCCCGGGCGGCCAGCACCGTGGCCACGATGACGATCACGATGACCACGAGCTGGGCGGGCCGGTCGAACGGCACCATCGCCAGCGGGCCGACGTGGAAGACGTCGTCACGGCCCGCGGCGTCGGCCGCGACCGGCAGCCGCGTGCCGCTGCCGAAGACGCCCACGGCGAGCGCGACACCCGGCCCGGCCACGAGGGCCAGGAGGATCGCGCCGAGGTAGAACGGCAGCGAACCACGCTGCGTGCCACCGGTGACGTCCGCCGCCAGGTCGTCGAGACGCCGCATCCACCGGCGGTAGACGACGTCGGCCCCCAGCGGCGACCACAGCGCGTTCTGGAAGCGCTCGACGTGCGCCCGCTGCCAGAACAGCAGCACCCCGGCGCCCAGGACCAGCACCGTGATGGCCAGCGCCGGCGTGAAGCCCGCCCACAAGGTCAGGTGGCCGGCGTGCCCTGCGGGGTACAGGGCGGCGTGCGGCGCCAGGAGCTGCTCGCCCACGTGCGGCACCAGCGCCACCACCAGGCCCATCGCGCCGAGCACCAGCGCCGGGGCCACCAGCAGCAGCGGCTGGCGCTGGACCGGCGTGCTCGACGGTGCCTGCGGGGAACCTGCCGGCGCCTCCTTGCCCGGCGCGGGCACGGCCCGCTTGGTGCCGAACGCCCCCCACACGAACCGCAGGCCGTAGGCGACCGTCAGGGCCGAGCCCAGCGCGACGACCACGAGCATCACCGGGCCCAGCGGGTCGCCCTCGGCGCTCCACGCCTCCAGGGCGGCCTCCTTGCCGACATAGCCGGCGAACGGCGGCAGGCCGATCATCGACGCGGTCGCCAGCACGCCCGCGGTGGCCGTCAGCGGCATCTGCCGCGCGAGCCCGCTGAGCTTGCGCAGGTCGCGCGTCCCGGCCGCCGCGTCGACCACGCCGACGACGAGGAACAGCGCCGCCTTGAACATGGCGTGCGCACCGAGCAGCGCGAGACCCGCCAGCGCGGCCCCCTGGGTGCCGTAGCCCAGCAGCAGGATCAGGAGGCCCAGCTGCGAGACGGTGCCGAAGGCCAGGACCAGCTTGAGGTCGTGCTGGCGCAGGGCACGGTAGCCGCCCAGGAGCAAGGTCGCCGACCCGAGCACGACGACGATGACGCGCCAGGCGGGCAGGTCCGCGTAGGCCGGGGCGAACCGCGCCACCAGGTACACGCCCGCCTTCACCATCGCGGCGGCGTGCAGGTAGGCCGAGACGGGGGTGGGAGCGGCCATCGCCGCCGGGAGCCAGAAGTGGGTGGGCACGAGCGCCGACTTGGTGGCGGCCCCCGCGAGGAGGCAGATCACCGCCGCCGTCACGGCCGTGCCCTGCGGCGGGTCGGCCAGCACCTCCGACAGGCGCCACGTGCCGGCCGTCTCCCCGAGGATCACCAGGCCGACGAGCATGGCCAGGCCGCCCGCGGTGGTCACGACGATCGCCTGCATCGCCGCACGGCGCGACGGCTTGCGCGCGGCGTAGTGCCCGATGAGCAGGTAGGAGAAGACGGTGGTCAGCTCCCAGAAGACGAACAGCAGCAGCAGGTCGTCGGCGGTGACGAGACCGACCATGGCGCCCGCGAACGCCACCAGCACCCCGGCGAACCGGCGCAGGCCCCCGGCGTCACGGGAGAAGTAGGCGCTGCAGTAGAGGAGCACCAGCGCTCCGACGGCACCGACCACCAGCAGCATCAGCCACGAGAGGGTGTCGAGGCGGAAGTCGAGGGCCAGGCTCAGCCCAGGCACCCAGCTCGCCTGCTCGACGGGGAAGCGGCCGTCGAGCACCGCCCCCGTCTGCGTCAGCGCGTAGACGGCCGCCGACGCGGGCCCGGCGGCGAGCACCCAGAACGCCTTGCGGCCCATCCAGCCGACGAGCGCAGGCGCGACGAGCGCCAGGACCAGGTGGGCGAGGAGTACCGGAAGCACGTCCGCTCCGTCCTGTCGGGCGCCGGGCGACGCACGACGGCCCAGCACGGCGTCCCGTGGGGTCGCCAGCGGCACCGCGAGACGCGGGCGGGTGGGCGATTCGGCGTCAGCCTATCCGTTCTTGACTCGTGGACAGCGGAGGCTCAGGAGGTGGAATGTCACCGTCCGCCAACGGCATAACCGGGAACAACGCGCGCCATACGCGGCGTTGACCGTTGTTCAGCCTCCCTGCCGAGCAGCCTCACCGGGCTCCGTCGCACCCTCCGCCGACACGGCCTCGTCGCCCGCCTCGGCCTCCACCCGCAGCCCCCGCAGCGCGGGGCTCAGCACCACGAACCCGACCGACGCCACCACCAGCACACCGCCGAGCACCAGCAGCGCGCTCGCCCCGCCCGCGACCTCCGCGAGCGCCCCACCGATCAGCGGGCTCAGCGGCTCCAGCCCCAGGCTCACCATGCTCAGCGCCGCCACGACGCGGCCCATCATCACCTCGGGCACGGTGCGTGCCACCAGCACCTTGAGCACCACGTTCAGCGCCGGCACGGTCACCATCCCCAGGAACAGCGTCACCGCCGGCCAGTAGACGCCGAACGGCAAGGTGGACGCGCACATCGCCGCCCCGAAGACGCCGCCCACCGCGGCCATGAGCAGGCCCGGCGACAGGGTGCGCGACAGCCGAGGCGCCACGAACGCCCCCAGGAGACCGCCGACACCCGCAGCCCCCAGCACCAGGCCGCTGTCGACCGACGTCGCGCCCCGCGACTCCATCATCGTGATCAGCGGGATCAGCTCGGCGCCGGCGACGAGGTTGATGACCATCGAGAAGATCAGCGCCGCCCGGATGCCCGGACGCCGCCAGATCCACCGGACGGCCTCCCCGACGTCGCGCCGCACGCGGCGCCCCTCCTCGGCCAGCCGCCCACCCGCCGTCTGGCCCGCCGTCTGCCGCACCTCCTGGCGCACCTCCTGCGCCGGTCGGCGCGGCACCCGCGCGGCGAGGATGCACACGAGCGACACCACGTAGCTGACCAGGTCGGCGAGGAACGGCAGCACCCGGGCGAGGCCGAACAGCGCACCACCGAGCGGGGGGCCGGCGAGGGACGCCGCGTGGCTGCGAGCCTCCTCCTGCGCGTACGCCTGCGGCAGCTGCTCGCGCGGCACCACGGCACGGATCGCGGTCGCGTACGCCGGCTGGAAGAACGCGTCGGCCGTGCCGGAGAGCACCGCCACGACGAGGATGTGGGCCAGCGAGAGCGCGTCCGCACCACCCACCAGCATGACGGTCACCAGGCTGCCCGTCGCGGCGATGCGCACCGCCTCGCAGGCGACGAGCACGCGCCGGCGGTCGAACCGGTCCACCCACACCCCGGCGGGCATCGAGACGGCGATGCTGGCCGCCATCCGGCACGCCCCGACGATCCCCGCGAGGCCCGGCGAGCCCGTCACCGCGAGGATCAGCAGCGGGAAGGCCAGATAGGTCATCGAGGACCCCAGGCCGGAGACCGCGCTGCCCACCCACAGCAGCTGGAACCTCGTGTTGCGCCGTAACGGCGTCGTCACCATCCGGGCCCGTCCCCTCGAGTCGGTACTGCGCGCAGTCTGGCCGTGAGGTGCTTCCGCGAGGTGCCGGCCAGGTGACGCGCCGGTTCCAGGCGGTGTCCGGGCGGGACGCTACAGGTCTTCGGGGTCGACGAGGAAGTCTGCCTCGTCGGCGATCTCCCCGCCCGCGGCCTCCCAGATCGCGGCAGCGACGCGCGACACGAGCTCCGCGGCACGCTTGCGCGCCACCAGGTGCGCGTGGTGCGGGTGCTCCCGCTGCGCCTCGACGATGTCCGGCGGGTCCCAGCGCACGTGGTAGGCCACGCAGCCGCCCTGGGCCCACGGCAGCTCCCGCAGCAGCGGCGGCAGCACCTCCTCGCCCGCCACCTCGACGGTCACCCAGCCGTCGTGGTCCAGGTCGACGACGACGCCGAAGCCGTCGAGCACCTGCGGCGCCCGCAGGGCCGCGATGTCGAACTCGTCGGCGGCCGCGTGCAGCGCCCGGCGCACGTCCGGGTCCATCTGCTCGCCGGGGTACAGCGGCCGCTCCGCGATGCCCTGCGGCGGCCCCTGGTAGTCGGCGCCCTCCGTGGCCAGGCGGGCCCGCGGGTGCACGGCCTGCACCACCCGGTGGCACGCCTGCGGGTCGAGCCACACGGCCGAGAACACCGACAGGTCCACGGCCGCGCCCGGGTCGGGCGTCAGCACCACCCCGGTGCCGACCGGTGCGGTCGGCGACGCGCTCTCGTCCCACATGCCACCGACGTCGACCCGCACCGAGCCGCCCAGGCGCCGCGCCACCGCGACCAGCCAGGTGACGACACGCTCCTCCTCACGGTTCGGCAGGCCCGCCGGGAAGGCGCGCGCCAGCCCGTCACGGTCCCCGCCGTCCTGCGGCGGCGCGTCGTCCCACCGCTCGCGCGGGCACACGACGTCGAACACCACCGCGGTACCGCCCGGCAGACCGGCGTCGAACCCCTGACCGGCGGGCTGGTACGGCCCCGTCAGCGTCGAGTGCCGGCTCAGCCGCAGCACGCCCGGCTCCCCCGGACCGGCCATGCGCCCCACCGGCACGTCGGCGCCCGGCAGCTCGCGCGGCACCACCTCCCAGCGCGTCGACGGGAACCGTGACAGCGCCAGCACCTCGACCTCGTCGACGACGACGTCGGCGGGCAGTGCGAGCAGGTGGCGGGCCTGGTGACCACGGGTGGACGACCGGGGCAGCGCAGGCTGCGACGACGTCGCGCTCTGGGCCATGCGGCGGAGCTCCTTCCGGCTGGGTAGCGCCCGAGGGCGCGCCCTGGCGCCCTCGTGGCGCGACCGAGCGTAGCGGTGCTCGCCCCTGTCGCCTATGCCCCGTTCGTGCTCGTTCATCCGCACCCCCTGCGAGTCCGACGGCGACGGCTCAGACGGCCGTCCGGTGGAACGACTGCCAGGACCGGCTCGCCGTCGGCCCGCGCTGCCCCTGGTAGCGGGACCCGTACCTCTCGGAGCCGTACGGGTTCTCGGCCGGTGACGACAGCCGGAAGAAGCACATCTGGCCGATCTTCATGCCGGGCCACAGCATGATCGGGAGGGTCGCCACGTTGCTCAGCTCGAGCGTCACGTGCCCCGCGAACCCAGGGTCGATGAACCCGGCCGTCGAGTGCGTCAGCAGGCCGAGGCGCCCCAGCGACGACTTGCCCTCCAGGCGGGCGGCGACGTCGTCGGGCAGCGTCACCGACTCGTAGGTGGAGCCGAGCACGAACTCGCCCGGGTGCAGGACGAAGGGCTCGTCGCCCTTGACCTCCACCAGGCGCGTCAGCTCCGGCTGCTCCTGCGCCGGGTCGATGAACGGGTACTTGTGGTTGTCGAAGAGCCGGAACCAGCGGTCGAGCCGGACGTCGATGCTGGACGGCTGGATCATCGCGGGCTCGTACGGGTCGAGGACGACGCGGCCGGCGTCCAGCTCGGCCCGGATGTCACGGTCGGAGAGCAGCACGGGGACACGGTAGACCTGCACGCTGTGCGGTGCGGGTTCCGGCACGGGTCCGGCGCGGGTCCGGCGCGGGTCGGATCCTGCCCGCGAGCGCCGCCGTGGACGTCGGTTCGGCCAACGCGGCCGGGATGGGTATGATCGGGGCCGCGCACACCGTCGTCCCTGACGACGAGCGGACGACGACGTGTGGCTGCGCGGGTGTAGTTCAATGGTAGAACTTCAGCTTCCCAAGCTGACAGCGCGGGTTCGATTCCCGTCACCCGCTCCAGCTCGAAGGCCCCCGGACCACGGTCCGGGGGCCTTCGTCGTCCCCGCCTCCTCGTGGCGGGTGCGGCACGAGGGGGTCAGCTGCAGGCGTTCGGCTCCGCCATCCACGGCTCGGTGGGCGCGGTGGGCCGTGTGCGCGGCTTGAGCCGCACGTCCGGCAGGGCGGGGGCGCGCAGCGGGCCGGACGGGTAGCCGTCGACCCTCCCGAACCGGCGCTCGGCGGCGCCGTCGGCGTACTCGGTCTGGGCCGCGTCGTCGGGAGCGTCGGCGAGCTGGGCCATCCAGTCGGCGCGGGCACGGGCGACGTCGTCGTGGGTGCGTCCCACGAAGTTCCACCACATGACGATGTCCTCCTCGAAGGGCGCGCCACCGATGAGCACCGCACGGGCGGGGGCGTCGGCACCGGCCTCGACCACGAGCCGCTCGGGGCCGGGGGCCACGTAGCCGAGCTCGGCCTGGGGCACGGCGCCTCTCTGGAGGGTGACGTCGCCGGAGTCCACCAGCAGCGCGTGCTCGTGACCGGCGTCCACCTCGAGCTCGACCCGGCTGCCGGGCGCGAGGTCGAGCTGGGCGCCGACGAGCGGCGTGTACGTGGTCGCGGGCGAGACCAGGCGCCGGCCGTGCACGGTCAGGGCGCCCAGGAACACCTGGACGCGGGCGCCGTCGCGCTCGGCGACGGGCAGGTCCTCGTGGTGCTCGAAGTGGGGCGCCACGTCCATCGCCGACGCCGGCAGCGCCGTCCACAGCTGCACCCCGTGGAGCGTGGGCGGGCGGTCGCCCTCCGGAGACTCCTCGGAGTGGGAGATCCCGACGCCGGCGGTCATGAGGTTGAGCTCGCCGGGGCGCACCGTCTGCAGCGAGCCGACGCTGTCGCGGTGCACGATCTCTCCGGCGAAGAGCCAGGAGACGGTCTGCAGGCCCGTGTGCGGGTGCGGGGGCACCTGCATGCCGCCGGAGCGGGTGACGTCGTCGGGCCCGTAGTGGTCGCAGAAGCACCAGGCGCCGACGAGCGACCGCGCGCGCTGGGGGATGGTGCGCCGCACCGACATCGCGCGGGGGCCGCCGAGCGGCACGTCGCGCGCCGACAGCAGCTGCACGCCGCCTGCGGCCGTCCGGCTCCCGAGGTCGCTCATGGTGCGAGCGTAGGGGGCGACGGCGGGGACGGCTCGGTGGGGCAGCGGCTCCGGGCATGGCCGAGGCCCCCCGGCCTGCCGGGGGGCCTCGGATGACAACCGCGTACCCCTGATCGACGGTCCCGGGGACCAGGGGCGCCGCGTCGACGTCACGGCCCCGACGAGCCGTCAGGTCAGGAGCCGTTCCTCGCGAGGCACCCCTGACCCGTTCTCCACGGCCCGCCGGACGCGGGTGGTCTTCCGGCCCCGCCCGAGCACCTGCGTCGTCACCCGCAGCCCGCACCGCGGTACGGGATGGCTCGTCGTTCTCCGGTCGACCTTGCTCCGCCGCGAGGCCCGTGGCCCTCTGCAGCGGGGCCGTGGGGTCCTCGTGGTCGGAACCGGTAGCCACGTTTGTAGCCCCCGTCCCGGGGGTCGTGCAAGGCCCAGGACGAGGCTCGGGTGAGCCTTCTCACCGACCACAGGTTCATCCACAGGCGCTGTGGCGGAATCCCCACATCACCCACAACCCTGTGGAACAAATCTGTGGATGACGGGACCGTCCCGGTGACGGGTTGCGCTAGTGCTCAACCACCCGCACCGCCGACCCGGGCCGCCCCGACCGCCCCCGCTGCCGGGCTCGGACCGCACCGCCAGCGCGCCGCCCGCGCGTTCCTCACCCGGCCCGCCGCCTGCGTGACCCCCGGATTTCCGCGGTGTTTCAAGCATCTCGCCTGGTCAGGCTCGACGGCGGCCCGCCACCCGCACCCTTCGGCGCCCGCACGCTCCCCCGCGCCCGGCGGCGTCCGGCGCGCTCGCGCGAGCCTGGCGGCGCGGCCTCCGGGCGGCGGTCCACACCCGTGGACGGTCTCACCGCAGGTCGGGCAGGGTGCGGGTGGCTGTCCACACAACCCTGTGGACACAGCCTGTGGACAAGTCGGGCCGCCTCACACCCAGGCGCGCGCGCCGTCCTCCTGGTCGTCGAGCCGGCCGGCAAGCTCGGCGGCACCGACCACGAAGCCGCCGTCGTCGACGAACACGCCCTCCAGCCGCTCGTGCAACCCCGAGGCGAGCCGCGCCAGGAGCACGCGCATGCGACCGCGCGCGATCAGGTGCAGACCTGACGGCTGCTCTGTCTGCAGCTCGTACGGGTCCTGCGGCACCCAGCCCAGGTGGTAGGTGAACGGCCCGTAGAGCTGCCAGTCGAGGCCCGCCAGGGAGCGCGGCACACGATCGACCCGCTCGACGCGCACGGACACGGCGCCGTCGTAGGGCGTGCGGCCCACCACGGTGTACTGCGCCGCGCCGTCGATCCCGGTGGACTGCGCCTCGATCTCGGCCGTGGCCACCAGCACCCGGACCTGGTGCAGCAGGTCGGCGGCCGCCATGGCACGTGCCGAGTACAGCGTGAGGTCCACGGCCCCGCGCGGGTCCGGCGCCAGCCGCACCTGACCGTCGACCAGCACCACCCCACCCACCTTGCGCGCGGCCGCGACGGCCCACTGGACCGCCCGCAGCTCCTCGCCCTCGGGCAGCCCGGCCGCGAACGCTCGCGAGATGCCGTCACGGTCGTCGTACGACGCCGGGCGACGGCTGCGCGGGAACGCCTCGCCCTCGATCCTGGTCAGCGCCCAGGCGGAGGCAGGGCCCGCCATCCCGAGGTCGGCCGCCTGCTCGGCATCCACCGGGAAGGGGCCGTGGAGCCCGTGCTCCTCCCCCACGCGCAGCAGGCCGGGCACGGGCTCGGCGGGCTTGCTGGGCCGCAGACCGCGGAAGCGCGCACCGGACGACGGCCGTTCGGGCGGCACCACGGGCTCGCGGAGCCACGTGGGGTCGGGGAACCACGCGCCGACGAGCTCGGGCAGCGTCGGCAGGCTGTCGTCGGCGGGGACGAGCAGCAGGTGGTCCGCGGCTCGCTCGGGGGGCACGAACGGGGCGGCGTGCGGCATGGCGCGAACGGTAGCGGCCCCGAGGTGCGAGCCGGGAGGGTTCGTGTTACATGTTGAGATTCCTGCGTCTCCAGACGGCGTGTCGGCCCGTTTTCACCCGGTCCGGCCCGGATCGACGCCCTGCCAGACGGCTCAGGCGCGCACGTCGTGCAGGTGGTGGACGACGTCGTGCAGGAAGTACCGCCCCAGCGTGCGGACGGTGAACACCGACCCGTTGGAGCGGCGCCCGGGCCGCTCGGCGTCGTCCGGGCCCACGGTGTCGAAGCGCGCCGCCACCGCCGCGCCCGCCTCCTCCAGCTCTCCCGCGACGACCGTCGGATCCTGGTGGGCGTACCCGTCCGCGAGCGCCGCGGCGTCCTGGTCCCAGTCGTCGAAGAGCGGGTCGTGCTGCTGGAGCATGGCGGCGAGCCGGGTGTCGAAGACGCGGAAGACGTCGCGCACGTGGGCGCCGTACTCCAGCGGCGACCACACGCCGGCGGCCGGGCGGGTGGCGACGTCGGCCCGGGTGAGCGCGGTGCGCCACCGCGGGAGGGTGGCGCGGACGGCGTCGCCGACCGCGTGCGGCTCGATCCCGGCGGCGCTGAAGCCGCACTCGGGGCAGGGGCGCTCCAGCACCCAGGTCCAGTCCTTGGTGTCGGGCTCGATGCCGTCGCGCTGCATCGTCGCAGCGTACGGCGCTGCAAGGGCTGCTGTCCCTGGTACTGACGTAGTGCCCCTATGATGTCAGCATGCCCAAGATCATCGGCAAGAGCCTGCACGAGCACCGCCAGATGACCCGGCACAAGCTGTTCACCGCACTCTCGACGCTGATGCAGGAGCGCGGGTTCGACACGATCACGCTCGCGGACATCGCCGCCGCAGCAGGCGTGGGACGCACCGCCGTCTACAACCACTTCCCCGACAAGGAAGCGCTCCTCCTCGGCTTCATCACCCACGAGACCGAGCAGTACGCCCACACCCTGGAGCGCGCGCTCGAGGGTGTCGACGACCCGGTCGAGCAGCTGCGCACCTACATCCGCCAGCAGGCCCAGCTCGCCCGCGTCTTCCACCTCGCGCCCGGGCCGGACCTGCGCACGGTGCTCTCGCGCCCCACGCTGCAGCGGCTGCGCGAGCACGCCGAGATCGTCGAGTCGATCCTGCGGCGCATCCTGCGCTCCGGCATCGCCGCCGGCGAGTTCCCCGAGCAGGACATCGACCCCACCGTGCAGCTCGTCAACGCCTGCCTGTCCGGCCGGCTCATCCCCGAGGAGCCCGCGGCCCGAGAGCGCGCCATCCGCGCCGCCGAGGCGTTCGTGCTGCGCGCCGTGGGCGCGCAGTTCGTCGCGGCCTGAGCACCACCGGGCAGCGCACCGCCGCCGGGAACGCTCCGCCGCCGGATCGCGCGGTCAGCTCGCGAGCCTCGACCGCAGCTCCGACGGCGTCGAGCCTGTCGCGGCCAGCACCGCCCGCCGCAGGGCGAGCGCCGACCCGTACCCGCACAGCTCCGCCAGGTCCTCGAGCGTGACGGACGCGTAGCGCGGGTCGTGCAGCCGCGCGAGGGCGCTGCGCAGGCGCTCGTGCGCCACCCACCCGCACACGGTGCGCTCGTCGTCCTCGAACAGGCGGTGCAGGGTGCGGGTGGAGACGCCGAAGTGCTCCGCGATCCGCGCGGGCGTCAGGCCGTGGTCGGCGTGGTGGGCGGCGATGTGCTGCACCACGCGGTCGCGCTCCACCTGCTCGAGCAGCTCGGGCGAGGGCGGCCGGGGCCGCGTGGACAGCACCGAGGTGACCAGCTGCTCCACCACGCGCACCGTCTGGGCGTGCACCTGCGGCTCGGCTCCCGGGTGGCGCAGCAGCTCGCGCAGGGCGGCCGCCGTCGCACCGGGCACCACGGTGCCGGCCCCCCACACCGCCAGCGGCGAGTCGTCGAAGGTGCCGCGCAGGGCCGTGCGGTCCACGGCCACGTCGACCTCCAGCAGCAGCGCGCCCGGCGTCGATACCTCGAACGGGCGCCAGCCCACGGCGAGCACGGCGGCACGGCGCCCCAGCACCTCGACGGTGCCGGCCGCGCGCACGGTGACCTCGCCGTCGAGCACGACCACCAGCCGCACGGCACGCCACGGGTGGCCGAAGTTGTCGCCGGGCACACGGTGCCTGGCGGGGCCGGTCTGGACGAGGGAGAGCAGGTAGGCGCCGTACCGCGCCTGGCGTCGGCGCTCCATCAGCCCACGCACACGATCGGCAGGCACAGCACCACGGCCAGCAGGGCGCCCACGACGAGGTCCCTGCGCAGGGTGCGGACGACGGCGGTCCGGGAGGTGAGCATGGCTGGTCCTTCCTGCTCGTGACGGTTGCCGGACGGCGCCCGCGCGGGAGGGGGCCGCGCGCGGGCGCCCGTCCGCCGCGGGTGGCACGGCGGCGGAGGGGACGTCGGCCGGCCGTGCGCCGGGGGTGCTCCCCGCCGCGGTACGTCCACCCTCGCCGCCGGGAGCGGGGCGCGGGGCCGGTTGGCGCACCCCGATCGGCCACGTGGCACGGCTCCGGGCGCTGGGTGACGATGAGACGCATGACCCTCTCGGGCACGCTGCACGTCGACGTCCGTGACGACGCCGTCAGGCACCTGATGGCCGGCAGGAGCGTGGACCTCCAGGGTCTGCCCGGCTCGGGCCGCACCCTGCTGGCGCAGGCCGTGGCGGACGAGCTGGAGGACGCGGGCTGGCACGTGGTGCGGGTCCACGGGGTGCTGGCGCTGCGGGAGCGCCCGCTCGAGGCGCTGGCGATCGCCGGCCTGGTGGCGCGACAGGGCTCCCAGGCGACGACGGCGGTCTCGGCCGCGGTGCAGGGGATCCTGGCGGCCGTCCGGGGCGGTCGGGCGCTGCTCGTGGTGGACGACGAGGTGGACCTGGACGAGACGTCGATCGGGGCGATCGTGGCAGCGCACCAGATCGCCCCGTTCCCGCTGCTGTCGACGTCGTACCCCAAGCCGCGGGCCATGCGCCGCCCGTACCGGGTGCCGGCCGAGGTGCAGCCGGGGGTGACCCTGCAGGTGCCGCCGCTGGGGTTCGTGGACACGCAGACGCTGCTGGTCGACGCCCTGGGCGGGCCGATCGACGCCGCCACCGTCTCCCGCGTGTTCGCGGCGTCGGGCGGCCTGCCGGGCCTGGCCCTGGCGCTGGCGGAGGGCGCCCGCCAGCACGGCGGCCTGCGGCAGGTCGACGGCGTCTGGCAGGCGGGGCCGGACATGTGGACGCCGGAGATGGTGCGCAGCGTGGACCCGCTGCTGCAGCGTCTGAGCCCCCCGGCGATCGACGGGCTGCACGCCCTGGCCCTGGCGGGCACGGTGGACGTGAGCACGGCCCGCCGGCTCATGTCGTGGGAGGTGCTCGAGGAGCTCGACGGCTACCGGCTGCTGCGGTTCGTGCCCCGCGGCGACGAGATGCTGGTGGGGGTGTTCCCGCTCGGCATCGTGGAGTACTTCCGCCACCTGGGCGTGGGGGCGCGGCACCTGAAGGTGGACGAGGCGGTGACCCGGGCGTTCGGCGGCTCGCTCGCGGACCGGCCGAGCGCCACGGCGACGCCGTGGCAGCTCACCCCGGAGGCGTCGGCGGCGGGCACGTCGATGGAGTCGGACACCATCGTCAACCGCCTGCTGCTGGAGCACTGGCACCGCGAGCTGCTGCTGCGGCGCAGCGAGTGGGAGCAGACACCCTCACCGCGCACGGCGGCGCCGCTGCTGCGCACCATGCTGGTCACGGGGGCGGGCCCCCAGGCGGTGCGCACCGTGCTGGCGGGCACGCCCCGCACGGGTGACCGCCGCGACCTGGTGACGTTCGACGTCTGGTACGCGCTGTTCGTGGGCACCACGGAGCGGGACCTGAGGCAGGTGCACGAGGTGCTGGACCGCACGCGCCTCGAGGCGGACGAGTGGGTGTGGCTCGTGGACGGCATCGAGGCGTTCCTGACCCTCATGGTGGAGCACGCGCCGGACCCTGCGGACCTGACCCTGCCGGTCCCGGGCACCGCCCCGTCCGACACGGTGCAGGTGGTGGGCACGGTGCGGGCCGAGCTGCTGCTGGCCCGTGGCCGCTCGGCCGAGGCGCGCGCCCTGTTCGAGGAGCTGGGCGAGCCGACCACCCCGTTCGCCCAGGTGCGTGCGGCTTCCCGGTCGTGGGCGCTGCTCATGGAGGGCCGCCTGGAGGAGGCGCTGGAGCGGGCGCAGGACCAGCTGCAGGCGGCGCGGCGCGTGCACGACGTCGAGGGCATCGTGGGCGCCGCGTACGTCGTCGCGCAGGTGCTGCTGACGTGGGGGCGCACCACCGAGCTGCGGAACCTGCTCGGCTCGGTGCTGTCGGCGGGGGTGCTGCCCGCCCTGGAGCGCTCGCAGCAGGTGGCGCTGCTGTCGATCGCGGCCGACCTCGCGCAGCAGGAGGGACGCACGACGACGGCGCGCACCCTCGCCCAGCAGGCGCTGGCCCTGCGCACGGGTCCGGGCCCCTACCCGCTGGGCTCGCCGACGCTCGCCCTCGCACGGCTGGACTCCGAGGGCCGGCCCCCGGCGGAGGCCCGTGCGCTCGCCGCCACGCGCCTGTGGGACGAGGCGCAGGCGCTGCTGGCGCACGGCTATCTCGTCTCCGGCTACACGGCGGGGATGCTGGCCATGATGGAGGAGCCGACGTCGGAACGGGCGCAGGTGCTGCGGCAGACGGCGGCCCTCGTCCCGGCACCGATCATCGGCCGGTTCCAGGAGTTCGTGGACGCGCTGGCAGCCGAGGACCCTGAGCGGCTGGTGGACGAGGCCCACGCTCTGGCGGACGCCGGCCTGGTGGCCCAGGCGACCGCGGCGTACTCCGCCGCGACGCGGCTGCTGCGGACCGCCGGCCGCGCCGGGAGGGCCGCCGAGGTGCACGACGCCGCCCGCCGCCGTCTGGCGCCGTGGGGCGCGGACGCCCTCGCCGGGCTGCGGTCGGCGGCCGAGGCGGCCGAGCTCACCGCCCGCGAGGACGAGATCGCTCGTCTCGCCGCCGCCGGGCTGTCCAACCAGGACATCGCGCGGCGCCTGCTGATCTCGGTGCGGACGGTGGAGAACCACCTGCACCGAGTCTTCCGCAAGCTCGGCGTGGACAACCGGTCGGAGCTCTCGCGCGTCCTGGCCGTCTGACGGCGGTTCAGCCCGCGAGCGCCACCGCGTCCGTGAGCGCCTCGGCCCGCACGGCCGACGGTGCCTTGCCCGTCGCGGCCTGCACGGCGCGGCGCAGCCCCAGGGCGGAGCCGAACCCGGTCAGGACGGCGAGGTCCTCCAGGGAGGTGCTGGCGTAGCGGGGGTCGCGCAGCCGCAGCAGCACCTGGTCCACGCGCTTGGCCTGGATCCACTGGGACACGCTGAGCCGCTCGCCCTCGAACAGGCGCTGCAGCGACCGCTTGGAGATGCCGAGGTGGGTGGCGAGCGTGGTGGGGTTGAGGTCCGGGTCCGCGTAGTGGGCGGCGATGTAGCGCACGGCGTCCATGCGCTGGCTGCGGCGGTCCCACTCGCCGCCGCCCGAGACGGCGAGCGCGGAGACCACGCCGGAGACGAGCGAGTCGAGGGAGTCGGTCACCTGGGCGCGGACGGCGGGGGTGAGCGCGTCGGCGTCCTGGCGCAGCAGGTCGAGCACGAACGCGGCCAGGGCCGAGAGCAGAGCGGTCTCGGCGCTGCCGGCGACGAACGGCGCGGAGTCGGGCAGGCCGCCCAGCACGCCGTGGTCGGCGGGGACGTCGACGACGACCACTCGGGCGGGGGCGCTGGCGGTGTAGGCCACGGGTGCCCAGCCGAGCAGGAGGGCGCCGTCGCGGCGGCCGAGCGTGGCGTGGGCGCCGGCGGTGCGCAGCGACACCTCGCCGTCGAGCACGACGAGCAGGCGCAGGGTGCGTGCGGGGTGGCCGAAGTTCGCGGGGACCGGTTCGAAGCGGAGCGGGCCGTGGACCATGTAGGTGGCGTCGAAGTCGCCGAACCGGGCGGTGCGCGACTGGAGCTGGAACGTCTCGGGCTGCGCCGTGGTGGGCACGAGCTGCGCGAACCGGGCCAGGTCGGCCGCGCCGCGCCACTCGCGCACGGTGGCGGTGGCACGGGGTTCGGGGGCGAACGGGCCGGTGGTGGCGGCCGGGCGCCTGGGGGTGACGCCGGCGGCGCCGAGGGTGCCCGGGTGGCGGCGGGCGGTGGTGCGGTACGCGGGTGCGGTGACGGTCATGGCTTCTTCCCTCCTGGGGTCGTCACGACCTTCCGGCCCGCAGCTCCACCACTCCATGCATATGCATCAACATGAGTGGTGCGCAGACCGGGCCTGAGTAGCCGCCCTCGCTCCGGGAGGTACACCTCGCGCCGTCACGGGGAGCCACCGGCGCCACCCTGCGTGACGCGGGCCAGCACCTACCCCTGCGCCGAGGCCCCGTGCTCGTCCACCGCCCAGCGCAGCGCCCGCAGCAGGGCCGCGCGCGAGGGGCACACCGCGTCGGGCAACCCGTACGCGTACACGAGGTCCGCGACGCACAGCCCCACCGGGCCGGGCCCCTGGAGGCCGGGCAAGAAGCTCGGCACCACCTCCAGCTCCCGCACCCGCTCCCACGTGGCCTGCCGCGGCAGGTCGAGGAGCGCGAACAGCTCGCGCCGCAGCTCCGGCCCGGACGGCGCGCCGGCGCCCAGCGCGGCGCTGCACGCGACCACCCCGTCGATCACCGCGGCGATCTCCAGGAGCGTGGCGTGGTCGGCGAGGCGCAGGTCACCGTGGTCACCGTGGTCGCAGGCATCCATCGTCACGGACGCTCCCGGGGGACGGGCCGGGCCCGGTGCCCGGCTTCCCCTCCACGGTCCCGCCTCGCGGGGGCGCCGCCCCTCTCCTGGCACAGGAGGATCCCCGCGGCGGCGCCGAGGGCACGACGCCGAGCCGGGACCCTCCTACCAGGCGTCCGTCGGGCGGTGCTGGTGCTCCGGCGGCGGCGGCTCGTACGGCTCCGGCACCGGCTGCAGGTAGGAGCGCGCGAACTTCAGCGACGCCTCCAGGTCGGCGCGCCGCTCGTTCGCGGTGCGGGCCTTGCGGGTGGCGATCTCGACGACGACGTCGCCCTTCCACCCGCGCGCCGCGAGCTCGGCCAGCACCTTGTCGCAGTCCATCGCGCCACGCCCGGGCACCAGGTGCTCGTCGCGGGGCGACCCGGTGCCGTCGGCCAGGTGGAGGTGGCGCAGCCGGTCCCCGAACGTGGCGACCAGGTCCATGCCCGTCTGCCCGGCCACCGCGGCGTGCGACAGGTCGAGGGTCACCGAGTCGTAGTCGTGCTCGGTGGCGTCCCAGCCCGGCAGGTAGGCGATGTAGTGGCGGTCGCTGCTGGCCCGGGCTCGCCACGGGTACATGTTCTCGACGGCGAGCGTCACGCCCGTCTCCGCCTCGAGCTCGCGCACCTGGTCCTGGAAGAGGCGGGCGTACTTGTACTGCCAGCGGAACGGCGGGTGCACCACCACGGTGCTCGCCCCCACCTCGAGCGCCATGTCCACCGACCGGCGCAGCTTCGGGGCGGGCGAACGGCCCCACACCCGCTGGCTGACCAGCAGCGTGGGGGCGTGGATGCTGCGCACCGGCACGCCGTGGTCGGCGGCGAGGCGGGCGAGCTGCGACGCGTCCTGGGTCGCCGGGTCCGACCAGACCATGACCTCGACGCCGTCGTACCCCAGGTCCGCGGCAGCCTCGAAGGCGTAAGCGGCTCGTCGGGGGTACACGGACGCCGTCGAGAGCGTCACGGGGATCGGCGGCGCCTCGGGTTCGGAGGGGACCGTCTTCGAGTCGGCCATGCCTCGAACCTTACGTGCGGGGCGGGGAGGCTCGGCAACTGTTCCAGGGGAACTCGTCGTGGAGGCATCGTGTCGCTACGATCAAGTGGTCCATACCAGTGAGCCCTGAGGAGACTCCATGGAACGCGTCACCGTCGTCGGGATCCGGGAAGGCCTCCACGCGCGCCCTGCCGCGCTGTTCGTGCAAGAGGCGTCACGCCAGCCGGTACCCGTGCGGATCGGCCGCCCGGGCGGGGAGCAGGTCGAGGCCGCGAGCATCCTCGGCGTCATGACCCTGGCGGCGGCCGCAGGCGACGAGGTGGTGCTCTCCACCGCCGTCGACGGCCCCGAGGCCGAGGCTGCCATCGAGGCGCTGGCGGCGTTCCTGGCCCAGGAGACCCCTGCCTGACCCCCTCACCCGTGCGGGCGGAAGACTCGCCGCAGCCCCTCGAAGGCTGCGGCGAGTCTTCCGCCCGCACCGTTCGCGGGGCGCCAGCCGCCCCGCGAACGGCCGGAGGGCGGGCGTCAGGCCCGGCCGGAGCCACCTCCGGGTACCGGTCCGTCTGCGCCGCTCGTCGTGGCGCCCTTCGCGCCGCCCGCAGCAGCACGAGCACCGGCCGGGTCCGCGGAGTCCACCGAGTCGGCGGCCACCGCCGCACCGGTGCCCGCGCCGGCAGGGTCGACGTCGTCGTCCTCGCGCCCGGGCGTCCGCAGGTTCCACCGCGTGATCACGAACCGGAACAGGAAGTAGTAGACGACGGCGTAGCCGAGACCCACCACGATCAGCAGCAGCGGCCGCTCGGCGATCCGGAAGTTCAGCAGGTAGTCGATCGCCCCCGCCGAGAACCCGAAGCCGTCCCGGATGCCCAGCGCGTTGACCAGCGCCATCGACGTGCCGGTGAGCACGGCGTGGATCACGTACAGCGGGTAGGCCACGAACACGAAGGCGAACTCGAGCGGCTCGGTGACGCCGGTGACGAACGCGACCAGCGCCGCCGAGCCCATGATCGAGGCGACGGCCTTGCGCTGTGCGGGCCTGGCGGTGTGGATGATGGCCAGCGCCGCCGCAGGCAGGGCGAACATCATGATGGGGAAGAACCCGGTCATGAACGTGCCGGCGGTGGGGTCGCCGTGCAGGAACCGGGCGATGTCTCCGTGCCACACCTCGCCGCTCGCGTCCGTGTACGCGCCGAACTGGAACCAGGGCAGCGAGTTGAGCAGGTGGTGCAGGCCGATGGGCACCAGGAGTCGGTTGAGCGTCCCGTACACGAACGCGCCGAGGATGGTGGATCCGGTGACGAAACCGCCCACCTGCTCGTTGATGAGCCAGTCGAACGCCGGGTAGATCAGCGCGCCGACGACGGCGATGAGCACCGCGGCGCCCGCGGTGACGATGGGCACGAACCGGCGCCCGCCGAAGAACGCGAGGTAGGCAGGGAGCTTGATCCGGTAGAAGCGCTGGAACAGCAGGGCGGCCACGAGGCCGATGACGATGCCGCCGAGGACGCCGTAGTTGATGAGCACCTGGTCCTCGCCCTCGGCGGCGGCGCCGAGCACGTACGGGGACAGGGCGTCGCTGACACCGTCGAACACCAGGTATCCGATGAGCGCGGCCAGGCCGGTGGACCCGTCGGCCTTCTTGGCGTACCCGACGGCGACGCCGAGGGCGAAGATCAGGGGCAGGTTCCCGAAGAGGCCGTTGCCGGCGGCGCCGAGGACGTCGGCGACCGGCTGCATCCACGGCCAGGTGCCGGCGACGCCGTCGGCACCGAGCATGTCGTCCTGGCCCAGGCGCAGCAGCAGCGCGGCGGCGGGCAGGGACGCGATGGGGAGCATCAGCGAGCGGCCGATGCGCTGGAGCTGGGCGAGGCCGGGGAACCCCCGCTTGCCCGTGGTCGGTTCTGCGACCGTGGTCATGAGTCCTCCTGGCGGGTGGTGCAGGTGAGAGGTTGGGGAGGCCCGCGAGAGCGGTGCGTCCTTGCCCGCCGTCGTCGCGCCGTGGTTGTCCAGACCACTTGCGGCCAGAGTGGTCTAGACCGCAATATGTGTCAAGCATCACGGCTCGCCCATCGAGGGCCGGGCACCGCAGCACGCACCCCGAGGGAGAGGTGAGGATCAGACCGTGACCACCTCGCCCGCCCCCTCCCCCGCTCCCGGGGCCACCGCCACGCCCGCCGCGGCGCGCGCGCCGCGCGGCGCCGGTCTTCGCACCGCCCGCGGCCGGCACAAGTACCAGACCGTGCGGGCCTACCTCGTCGACCTCATCGAGAACGAGCTGCGCGAGGGCGACGCCGTACCCTCCGAGCGCGCCCTCACCGAACGCTTCGGCATCTCCCGCATGACGGTGCGCCAGGCGCTCGAGGCGCTCGTGGCCGACGGCGTGCTCCAGCGCGAGCAGGGCCGCGGAACCTTCGTCGCCCCTCGGCGCATCGACTTCGAGATGCGCCTGACCACGTTCGCCGAGGACGCCCGGCGGCGCGGCATGATCCCCGGCACCCGCGTGCTCGACGCCGCCACCGTGCCCGCCGTGCCGCGCGTCGCCGAGGAGCTCGCGCTCAAGGAGGGAGACCCCGTGCACCGCCTCGAGCGGCTGCGCACCGCCGACGGCGAGCCCATGTCGCTCGAGGTCGGCTGGATCCCCGCCCACCTGGTGCCCGGGCTGCTCGACGACGGCGTGCCCGAGTCGATCTACGGGGCGCTCCGCTCCGCCGGCCTGGCCCCCACGTGGGGCGAGGACACGTTCCTCGCCGCCGAGGCCACCGACGCCGAGGCCGCCCTGCTCGAGCTGCGCGGCTCCCGGGCCGTGCTGCGCACCCGCCGGCGCACCTACGCCGACGTGGGCGCCGTCATGTACTCCCAGGCCTGCTATCGCGGCGACCGGTACTCCGTCGTCGTGCCCCTGCGCGAGCCGCGCCCCGTCATCGTCCCCCGCCCCCGGGAGCAGGACGAGCCGGCGGACACGGCAGGAAGGACCTCCCCATGACCGTCGCACAGCCGCGAGCGGACGCCATCCTCGACGCCCTCGGCGGGGTCGCCAACGTCGACGAGATCGACCCGTGCACCACCCGCCTGCGCTCGATCGTCAAGGACCCGTCCCTCGTGGACCCCGCCCTGCTGCGCGCCGCCGGCGCGTTCGGGGTGATGATCTCCGGCCGTGTGGTGCAGGTGGTGGTGGGTCCGCACGCGGACACCGTCGCCACCGACCTGGCCGACCTGATGTGACTGCGTCGGCGACGACGCACCCCCTGCCCCACCGGAACCCCACGGAGCACCCATGAGCAAGGCAGAGCAGATCCTGGCAGGCCTCGGCGGCGACGAGAACGTCGTCGACCTGGAACCGTGCATCACCCGCCTGCGGGTGGAGGTGGACGACCCCGCTCTCGTGGACGAGAAGGCGCTCAAGGCCGCCGGGGTCATCGCCGTCATGCAGGCGGGCTCGGCCGTGCAGGTCATCGTGGGCACCGAGGCCGACACCCTGGCCTCGGACATCGAGGACCTGCGTTGACGGGGCGGCTCGCCGTCGTCGCCCCGGTGGCGGGCACGGTCATCCCGCTCGCGGAGATCCCCGACCCGGTGTTCTCCGCCGGGCTGGTGGGGCCCGGGTCGGCCGTGGCCCCCGACCCGGCGGCCGGCGGGCGGGCCGTGGCGCCCGTGACAGGCACCGTGGTCAAGCTGCACCCGCACGCGTACGTGGTCGCGGCCCCCGACGGCCGCGGCGTGCTGGTGCACCTGGGCATCGACACCGTGCAGCTCCACGGCGAGGGCTTCGAGCTGCACGTGGCCGAGGGCGACACCGTGGAGGCGGGCCAGCACCTGGTGACCTGGGACCCGGCCGCGGTGCGCAGCGGCGGCCGCTCGCCCGTCGTGCCCGTGGTGGCGCTCGACGCCGCAGCCGACGCCCTGGACGACGTCGCCGCCGTGGGCACCGCCCTCACGACGACGGACGTGCTGTTCTCGGTCGCCCCGCGCTGAGCGCGCCTGCCTCGGTCGGGGAGCGGCCGGCCCGGCCACCGCTCGTCGCACGGCTCGAGCACACCGCTCGCGGTCCCGCGCCCTCGTGGGCCATCGCCCCGACAGGAAGGAAGACGCCATGCCCACGCTCGAGGAGGCACTGAACGCGACGCTCTCCGCCGAAGCCGTGGAGGCGTCGTTCGTGCACACCGCCACCGGCATCCAGACGACCGACGACGCCTACGTCAGCCCGCGCGACGACGTGGCCCGCTCGCACAGCCGGTTCGAGATGCCCGATGTCGACGCCTCCGGCACGGAGAGCCGCGCCGAGACCATCGCTCATCGAGGCAAGCTGCACATCCGCGCCGCAGGCAGCGACGCGTGGATGACGGTCGACATGCCGCGACCAGCCCTCGGACCGCTGGCTCTCCTGACCCTCCTGTACGGCGCAGAGCTGGAACGGCCCGTCGCCGCCGAGGACCCGACGATCGAGGTGGAGATCTCCGCGTCTCGCGCCACCGGACGGGTGCCGGACGAGCTGCGCGACACGCTCGACGACATCCTCACGGGCTGGACGGAGGAAGAGGGCAGGCGCTTCCCTGAGCTGAGCGCGGCCCGCCTGAGCGTCCGCGACGACCCGCTCCACATCGCAGAGATGACGATCACCACGCAGCAGGGCGAGACGACGGAGACGTTCGCGCTGGAGATCCAACCCGTCCCGAGGAGAACCATCGACATCCCGGCAGCTGCCGACGACGCGAGCGAGCCGTCATAGGTCCCAGGGCCGCGGCGACGAGCCGATCGGGACGCGACGACTCCTGCCGCCCGCCAGGCCGCCGCGCCCCCGTAGGGTCGACCCATGCCTGAGACCCGTCCCGTGCGTGCTGTGGTGCTCGACGTCGGCGAGACGCTGATCGACGAGAGCCGGATCTGGTTGCGATGGGCCGAACGGCTCGGCGTGCCCCCGCTGACGTTCCTCGGGGTGCTGGGCGGCTGCGCGGCCCTCGACCTGCCGCACCAGGCGGCGTTCGAGATGGTGCGGCCCGGGTTCGACCTGGACGCCGAGGAGGCCGCGTGGGCCGCCGAGGACCCGGACGGGCTGCGCAGCGGGTTCGACGCGGACGACCTGTACCCCGACGTCGTGCCGGCCCTGACCGCGCTGCGGGAGGCGGGCCTGCGGCTGGTGGTCGCGGGGAACCAGCCGCCGCGCGCCCTGGCCGCGCTGCGCGCGATGGACCTGCCGGTGGACGAGATCCGCAACTCCGCCGAGCTGGGCGTGGAGAAGCCCGCGCCGGAGTTCTTCGCGGCCGCCGCCGCCCTCGCCGGCGTGCCGGCGTCGGAGATCGCCTACGTGGGCGACCGCACCGACAACGACGTGCTGCCCGCCGCCGACGCCGGGATGCAGCCCGTGCTGATCCGGCGCGGGCCGTGGGGGCACCTGCACGCCCGCCGCCCGGAGGCGCAGCGGGCCACGGTGATCGACTCGCTGCTGGAGCTGCCGGACCTGCTGCGCCCCTGACGCGCTCGACGCGCGAGCGGGCGGGGCGGGGGCTGCGCGTCAGCCGCGCAGCGGGAGCGTGAGCGTCGCCTCGCCGTCCTCGGTGACCCGCACGGGCACCCCCCAGTCCTGCTGTGCCAGGTGGCAGGCGGGGAAGACGTCGGGCAGCGGCTCGCCGTCGGGCCCCAGCGGCACGACGTCGCACGAGGCCGCCTTGGCGGTCACGTGCAGCACGCCCTCGGCCACGTCGGGGTTGACGACGACGTCGCGGAACAGGTCGGTGCCGCTGCCCGCGCCCTCGAGCAGCAGCTCGGGCGGGGTGGCGCTCACCTGGAGCGAGGTGGCCGGCCCCCACCGCTCGTCGAGCTTCTGGCCCGGTGCGGGGGTGAAGGGCACCTCCAGGCGCAGGGCGCCGGCGACGACGTCGGTGGCGGGGCGCTGGGTGCGGCGGGCACCGCCGTCGAGCACCTCGCCGGCCAGCGTGGCCGGCAGCGCGACGCGGGTGAGGCGGTGGGCGGCCGACTCGACCACGAGCAGGTGGACCTCGTCGCCCGCGACCTCGACCAGCACGTCGGACGGCTCCGCGAGTCCGGTGGCGAGGGTGGTGACCTCACCGGTGGCGGCGTCGAACCGCCGCAGCGCCCCGTTGTAGGTGTCGGCGACGACGACGGAAGCGTCGGGCAGGGTGGCCACGCCCAGCGGGTGCTGGAGCAGAGCCTGGTCGGCGGCGCCGTCGCGGTGGCCGAAGTCGAACAGCCCCTGGCCCACGGCGGTGTCCACCTCCACCCCGCGAGCCGTGCCAGAGCCAGCGCCGGCGGGACCACCGGCCGGGTCTGGCACCACGCGGAGGTGGCGCAGGGCGGACGTCTCGGAGTCGGCGAGCCACAGGCCGCCGTCGGGCTGCCCGTCCTCCCCGAGCGACGGAGCGAGCCCGGAGGGCTGCGCGAACCACGCCGCGGCGCCGTCACCGTCCTCCAGGCCCTCGTTCATGGTCCCGGCGAGCAGACCCACGGTGCCGGCGGCGCCGTCGAACGCCCACAGGGTGTGGTGGCCCGCCATCGCGACGACGAACGCACCCAGCGCGGGAGACCATGCGACGTCCCACGGGGAGGAGAGCCGCACCTGGGTGGCCGGCAGCGCACCGCCCTCGTAGGCGCGGGGCTGCTGGCCGGGCACCGCCACGTTCTCCTGACCGCCCACCATGAACTGCTCGCCCGTGCCGGCCACGGTGGTGACCGCGCCCGTGGCGAGCGACACGCCGCGCAGCGCGTGGTTCACCGTGTCGGCCACGAGGACGTCGTACCCGAGCGCGGCCCGCAGCTCCTCGGGGACGAGGGCGAGGCCGTTGGGCTCGGAGAACCGGGCCTGCTCCGGCCCTCCGTCGGCCAGCCCCCGCTCACCGGAACCGATGCGCCGCACGAGCGTCTCGCCGTCGGGCGCCAGCTCGGCGAGGGAGTGGTGGCCGGCGTCGGCCACCAGGAGGTTGCCGCCGGGCAGCGCCACGGCCTTGGCAGGGAAGCGGAGCGTGCCCGACGTCGGCTCCGGGGGCACGTACGGGCCGTCGCCGCGGTGCAGGGTGCCCTTGGCCTCGTGCTCGGTGACGAGCTGCTCGACGAGCGCCGCGACGGCCGAGGCGTGCCCCTCCCCCGCCATCTGCGCCACCACGTAGCCCTCGGGGTCGATCACCACGAGCGTGGGCCACGCGCGGGCGGTGTAGGCGCCCCAGGTGACCAGCTCCGGGTCGTCCAGCACGGGGTGGTGCACCTCGTAGCGCTCGACGGCGGCCGCGAGCGCCGCCGGGTCGGCCTCGTGCTCGAACTTGGGCGAGTGGACGCCCACGATGACGAGCACGTCGCGGTGCTGCTCCTCGAGCTCGCGCAGCTCGTCGAGCACGTGGAGGCAGTTGATGCAGCAGAAGGTCCAGAAGTCGAGCACCACGATCTTGCCGCGCAGGTCGGCCAGGGTGACGTCGCGGCCGCCGGTGTTGAGCCAGCCGCGGCCCACGAGCTCGGAGGCGCGGACGCGGGGCAGGTCGGCGCCGGTCTTGAACGTGGAGAGAGTGCTCACGGGCTCAGTCAACACCTCGCCCGGCGGGCTCGTTCCGGGTGTCCACGAAGGTGTCCGCATCGTGGGCACGCGGAGAAGTCCTGACAAATCCGCCCAGACGGGGGTGACCCGGGCGCCGATCCACGGCAAGGTTCATGTGCGTCCACGCAGTCAGGGAAGAGGAGAGACCGTGACCGACCACCAGCCCGGGCCCGAGACCGACCCCGCACCCGCCGGCGGCACGTCACGGCCGCCCCACTCCCCCGCGGTGCTCGCCGCGCCCGTGGTGCTCACCCTCGGCGTCGTGGGCGCCGCGTTCGCCCTGTCCTTCACCGCGCTCTCCCAGGCAGCCCTCTGGGGGCAGGTGCCCGCAGGGCTGGCCTGGTGCGTGCCTGCCCTGGTCGACGCGTCGATGCTCGTGCACGCGGCGGCCGCGCTCATCCAGCGCGCCCGCGGCGAGCGCACCTGGTTCTCGTGGACCCTGCTGGCGCTGTTCGCCCTCGTGTCCGTGGTGGCCAGCGCCGCCCACGCCTGGGGCGTGGAGGGCATCACCCAGCTCGCCGTCGGCACCGCCGTCGTCTCGCTCGCCCCCGTGGGCGTGCTGGCCTCCGTCCGCACCCTCGCCTCCCTGGTCGCGCGCCACCCGGCGGCGGCCCGGCCCGCCCGCGACGCAGCGACGGACGCGGCCCGCGCGGAGACCACGGCCCCGGCACCCGATCCTGCGCCCGGCACCGCCGAGACGAGGCCGCGCAAGAGCGCGAGGGCGGCACGGACGGCGTCGGCAGCGCAGACGGCGGCCGACACCTCCGCCGCCCCGTACCCCGAGGACGCCGACGCCGCCGGGAAGGCCGCCAAGCCCGCGACGAGCAAGACCGGTGCCACGAAGCAGCCCGCCAAGAGCCCTGCCAAGACGCCGACGCCCGCCAAGGCACCCGCAGCGCAGACCAGGCCCACGAGCGCCGCCCAGCCGGCCGGGCCGAAGGCGCCCGCCACGACGGCAGGAGCGAAGGTGTCCGGGACGACACCCGGCGCCGCGGCCACCAAGACGGGCGCGGCCTAGGTCGCTTCTCCCGCCGCGGGCCGGTCTCCCGGTGCCCTGCCCGTCGTCCTAGCCGGACGACGGTCGCTGCCGGGACGACGGCGTTGCCGTCCCCGCCTGCGGCAGCGGACGCCCCGAACCCGTCTCGGTCTGCGGGGAGGCTCGCTGCACGGGTGTGATCGTCGCGAGAAGACGGAGACGGTCCTCGTGCCCCGGCAGCGGCGTCATGACGATCATGGTGAGACCGCCTGCGAGCGCGTACGTGTCCCACTCGACGGCGATCTCCCCGATGCGGGGGTGCCGGATCGTCTTCCCGCCTCGGACACGATCACGCACGTCGTGACGCGCCCACAGGGCACGGAACTCCGCGCTGCGGACGGAGAGCGCGCCGACGACCGCTACCGCGCGGGGGTGTTCCGGGTCGGCCGCGACCGCCGAGCGGAGCATGCCCGTGTACTCGACGGCCATGTCGCGGCAGTCCGGGAAACGCAGGGCCGCGTCGTCGCGGAACACCGTCATCAGGACGTTCCGCTCAGCCACCGGCAGCTCCGTCGGGTCGCCGAGAAGCTCCGCGGCCAGAGGATTCCAGGCGAGGACATCGAGATGAGCGCTGACGACGAAGGCTGGCAGCGCGGTGGCGTCCAGGAGGGCCCGGGCGTTGCGTGGCACCTGCGGGCGGCGGCGGGGCGGGCGGGCCTGCGGGCTGCGGGCGGCGCGCCCCAGACGCACCAGGTGGGCTCGCTCCGTCTCGCCGAGGGCCAGCGCGTCGGCGAGAGAGTCGAGGATGGCGTCAGAAGGACGCGCGTTGCGGCCCTGCTCGAGGCGCTGGTAGTAGTCGGTGCTCAGGCCTGCGAGCACGGCGACCTCGTCGCGGCGCAGACCAGCGACACGGCGTCTGCCGCCAGGTTCGAGACCCACCCGCTGCGGTGTGGTCTGCTCACGGCGCGCACGCAGGAACAACCCCAGCTCCCTGGCTGCCGCGGAGTCGCTCGTCATCACCCCATCGTCTCCCACACGTCCGCGCGAGGGTGGTTCTCGCAGGCCGAGGGTGCCGCAGGACGACGGAGGGCGCCCAGAGCGTTCATAGCGTCGCCCGCATGACGTCCTGGACCGCTTCAGACATCCCCGACCAGAGCGGGCGCACCGCGATCGTGACCGGCTCCACCTCCGGCCTCGGCCGGGTCACGGCCGCAGAGCTCGCCCGGCACGGTGCCCACGTGATCCTCGCGGTGAGGAACCCCGCCGCCGGGGAGGCCACGGCCCGCGACATCCGTGCGCAGTCGCCCGGGGCACAGCTGACCGTGCGGACGCTCGACGTCGCCTCCCTCGACTCGGTGCGCACGTTCGCGTCTCAGATCACCTCGGAGCTCGAGGCGGTCGATCTGCTCGTGAACAACGCGGGCGCGGAGAACCTCGGTGCCAGGCGCACCACGGTCGACGGCTTCGAGTTCCACCTGGGCACCAACATGCTCGGCCACTTCGCCCTCACGGGACTCCTGCTGGACACGCTCGAGCGGGGCCGTGAGCCCCGCGTGGTCTCGCTCAGCTCGCTCACGCACAAGAGGGCCCATCTGGACTTCGACGACCTGCAGTGGGAACGCCGCTTCAACGCCAACCGCGCCTACGGAGCCTCCAAGCTGGCCACGACCGTCTTCGGGATCGAGCTCGACCGCCGGCTGCGCGCCGCAGGGTCGCCGGTCATCAGCACCATCGCCCACCCCGGCCTCTCCCGATCAGGCTTCATCGACCACGCATGGAAGGACCGGGGACGGATCGCCCAGCTCATGGGGCGGCTCTTCTCGGTGATCGCGACCCAGCCGACCGAGCAGGGAGCGCTGAACCAGCTCCACGCCGCCACCGCACCCGGCGTCGGCGGCGGCGACTTCTTCGGCCCCGGCCGGTTCGGGGAGACACGGGGACCCGTGACCCGCGTCCATGCCTCCACCGAGGCCCGTGACCCCGGCGTCGGACGTCGGCTCTGGGCCACCGCGGAGGCCCTCACCGGCGTCACCTACCTCTCCACCAGATAGTCCCCGCCTGCCGCGGCGTCGTCAGGCGTCGTCCGCGCCGGCCAGGACGTCCCGCACCGCCCGGAAGGCGGGCTTGGGCTCCAGGTGCTCGTCGAGCAGGAGCGCGGCCCCGTGCTCGGGGTAGTTCCGCGGCACCCACGACCACGCGTCGCCCACGCCCCAGACGGTCACGGACGTGCAGCCCTCCACCTCGAGGCAGGCGGAGAACGCCTGGCGGTAGTAGTCGGCCTGCTTCTCGAGGTCGGCGCCCGAGGCGTGCGTGCCGTCCCCCACGGGCAGGCGTACGTCGAGCTCGGTGATGGCGACGTCGAGCCCCAGGTCGGTGAACCGGCGCAGGTTGTCGGCGAGCCCGTCGGGGAACCCGCTCTCGACCGACAGGTGCCCCTGGACGCCGAACCCGTGCACGGGCACGCCCTCTGCCTGCAGGTCGCGGACGAGCTCCAGGTAGGCGTCGGACTTCCGGCCTGCCCGCTCCACGCCGTAGTCGTTGAGGTAGAGCCGGGCGGCCGGGTCGGCCTCGTGCGCCCAGCGCAGCGCGTCGCGCACGACGCCGGGGCCGAGCGCCTGGATCCACGGGTTGTCACCGCGCCAGGAGCCGTCGTCGGCCAGCACCTCGTTGACCACGTCCCACTCCTGCACGCGCCCGGCGTAGCGCCCGACGACGGTGGTGACGTGGTCGTGGAGGATCTGCTGGAGCTCGGCGTCGGGGACCTGTCCGCTGGTGAGCGCGTCGGTGAGCCAGGGCGGGTTGCTCCGGTGCCAGAGCAGGGTGTGGCCGCGCACCCGCTGACCGTTCGCCTCGGCCTGCTCGACGACGGCGTCCATGGCGGCGAAGTCGTACCGGTCGGGCTCGGGGTGGATGACGGCCCACTTGCCCTGGTTCTCCGGGGTGACCGAGGAGAACTGCTGGCCGGCCACCTCGCGGTAGCGGGCGTCGTCGTGCAGCGGGTCGCCGCTCGTCCCGCCCGCACCGGCGGGTGCGGCGACGGCGGTGCCGACGGCGACGCCGTCCGGCGCCAGCGCACGCAGGGAGTCGGACGGCGGCTCGGGTCGCGGGCCGGACGGCGCGGAGGACGCGGCGCCCGTCGGCACGCCGCTCGGGGCGGGCTCGGGCGAGCCACCGTCGCACGCCGTCAGGAGGACGAGGGCGAGCGCGGCCAGGGCGGGCACGGCGTGGCGCAGCATCCCCGCCGACGCTAGAGGGCGCGCACGCCGCCCACCACCCGCACGCGCACGGGCACGTCGTCGACCACCGGCGGCACGTCCTTGCGGGCCCGCACGTCGCGCACGTTGACCTGGAGCACCCAGTCGTCCGGGCCGCCGCGCTGCACGAGCCCCACCCCGCACACGCCCTCCACCCTGCCGAGGGCCGCGCGCAGCGCCGGCTTCGCGGCACGGGCCGCCTCGATCGTCGCCATGATCACCTCCGGGCTCTGCCTCCATTGTGCTCCTCCCGGAGGCTCCCTGGTCGGCGTGCGTCTCCGGGCGCCGCGGTCGGCGGCTCCACCCTCAGCGGTCGGTGCGGTTCTCCTCGTCGGGGTGCGAGCCGGTGCGCTCGCCGCGGTCGAGCGCGGTGACCGCCGCCATGTCCTCGGCGCTGAGCTCGAAGTCGAAGATCCGCGCGTTCTCGACGACGCGCTCGGGCGTGGCCGACTTGGGGAAGACGACATCACCGCGCTGCACGTGCCAGCGCAGCACCACCTGGGCGGGGCTGCGCCCGTGCGCCGCGGCGATCCGCGCCACGGTCGGGTCGGCCAGCACGGCCCCGCGCCCCAGGGGCGACCACGCCTCGGTGACGATGCCGTGCGCGGCGTCGAAGGCCCGCACCTCCTCGTTGGCGAACCACGGGTGCACCTCGACCTGGTTGACGGCGGGGACCACGGTGCCCTCGTCCAGCACGCGGCGCAGGTGGTGCGGCTGGAAGTTGGAGACGCCGATCGCCCGGGCCCGCCCGGACGCGTAGATCTCCTCCAGCGCGGCCCACGCCTCGGTGTACAGCCCGACGGCAGGCAGCGGCCAGTGGATGAGGAACAGGTCCACGAAGTCGAGGCCGAGCTCCTCCAGGCTGCGGTCGAACGCGGCCAGGGCGTCGTCGTGGGCGTGGAAGGCGTTGTTGAGCTTGGTGGTCACGAACACCTCCTCCCGCGGCAGCCCTGCGGCGGCGACCGCCTCGCCCACGGCCCGCTCGTTGCGGTACATCTGCGCGGTGTCGAGGTGCCGGTAGCCGGCGTCGAACGCGCGCAGCACCAGGTCGCGCGTGTCCTGCGGCGGGAGCTTGTAGGTGCCGAGGCCGAGCTGCGGGATCTCGACGCCGTTGTTGAGGGTCACGGTGGGGATGCTCACGCCCCCATCCTCGCAACGTCACGGGGCTGCCCGCGCGGTGCGGCACCGGCCGCCGCCTAGGCTTCCGCCATGGTTCCCTGGCTCGAGATCGGCGGGTGGGTCGGCTCCGCCCTGGTCGTCTGGTCGCTCACGCAGGCGCGCGTGCTGCGCTTCCGCTGGCTCAACCTCACCGGCTCGGTGATCGCCACGATCTACAACGTCATCGCGGGCATCTGGCCGTTCGTGGCGATGAACGCCGCGATCTCCCTCATCAACGTGTACTGGCTCCAGCGCCTGTACCGGGAGCGGCACGACGAGGCCGTGTACACGGTGGTGGAGGTCGCGCCCGACGACGCGTACCTGCTGCACGTGCTGCGCACCCATGCCGAGGACATCGCACGCTTCGCACCGCACTTCGAGGCCGGCCGGACGGCGGGCCGTTCAGCGTTCCTGGTGCAGCGCGGGGACGAGACGGTGGGTGTGATGGTGCTGAGCGACGCGGGCCGCGGCGAGGCGCTGGTGGAGCTCGACTGGGTCTCGGAGCGGTTCCGTGACTTCACGCCCGGGGAGTTCGTGCACCGGCGCAGCGGCATCTTCGCGTCGAAGGGGTTCGACCGGGTGGTGGTGCCGCACGCCGAGACCCACGACCTGACCTACCTGCACCGTGTCGGCTTCCGTTCCGACGGCGAGCGGTGGGTGCGCGACGTCTTCGCCTGACCCGCGCGCGTGCGGACGGGGCGGGGAGCGCCCAGGCTGGAGGCACGGCCCCGACGGAGCCGCCGGCACCGGGGCCGTGCGACCCGGCCGGCTGCGCCCGGCCTGCCCCACGACTCCGTGCCGGCGGGTGAGGGGACCACATGCGACACCTGCGACCACTGGGACCGACGACGGCGGTGGCCGCCGTGGCGGCGCTGACGCTGGCCGGCTGCGCGGCGGGAGGGGCGACGTCGGAGTCGGACGCCACCGCCGAGACCGACCTCACCGCCCCGACAGAGGCTCCCGCGGCCAGCGGGGCCGTCATGGCCCATGCCACCCTCACCGACGTCTCGGGTGACGACGTCGGCATGGTGACGTTCACGCAGGCCGACGGCGTCACGGAGGTGTCGGTCGAGGTGGAGGGGCTGGACCCGGGCTTCTACGCCTTCCACGTGCACGCCGTGGGGCTGTGCGAGCCGGAGAGCTCGCCGCCCGACGACCCGTCGCAGACGGGCGCGTTCCTCTCGGCGGGGGGCCACCTGGGCGCGGACGACGACGACCACGGCGCGCACGCGGGCGACCTGCCACCGATCTACGTCACCGAGGACGGCGAGGGCAGCCTCGTCACGCGCACGGACCGGCTCACCCAGGACGAGCTGTTCGACGACGACGGCAGCGCCGTGATGGTCCACGCGGGCCGCGACAACTTCGCGAACGTGCCGGAGCGGTACGCGCCGGACGGCCCGGACGAGGACACCCTCGCCACGGGGGACGCCGGTGACCGGATCGCGTGCGGCGTCGTGGAGTGACCGGCCCGTGGGGTGACGCGGCGGCCAGGGGGCTCAGCCGGCGAGCCGGACCCCGAGGGCGTCGAGCACGGTGTCGATCGGGTTGACGTAGGTGAGGCCCGCACCGTTGCTGCCGCCCGTCTCGGAGCCGGCGAACAGCAGGCCGAGCGCCACGCCGTCCTCGCGGTAGACGAGGGAGCCGGAGTCGCCGCCGCGCGAGAAGGGACCGGTGCCCGTGGGCTCGACCTCGACCTGCCCGTCGAACCCGAGCACCCCGAGGTCGTCGCCGTAGCCCACCAGGACGTCGTCGAGCTCGATGGCGGTGACCCGGCCCCGGGTGAGGGCCGTGGTGCGGCCGATCTTGGCCACGGCCTCCCCGCCCAGCGCCTGCGCGGTGGTGGTCACGCGCCCCACGGGGTGGTCGAGGTCCACCTCGATGCCGTCGTCGAGCACCGCCAGCGCGGCGTCCACCAGGTTGCTCCGGCCGGGCTCGAGCGGCACGAGCCTGCCCAGCGTGCCCACGCGGTCGCGGGGCTCCTGCCCGCCGTCCGCGGGGCCTGGCTGCACCACGACGTCGCCCGCGGCGGCGGTCGTGGAGCCCGCCAGCACGTGCCAGTTGGACAGCACCTGGGGAGTGCTGGAACCGGCCTCGACCACGAACGCCCCGAGGGTCCCTGCGGTGACGGCGACGTTGGCGATGGAGACGCCGGGGCGCAGGGGGCGCACCCGGCCCGTCTCGCCCGACGCCTGCGCGCGGACGACCGGGGGCCGTGGCCGCACGTCGGCCAGCGTGCGGATGCGTCCCGTGCGGCGCACGTCGGCCCGGGCGCCCGCCTCCGCGGCGACCTTGCGGACCACGGCGCGGGCCGAGGGCACGCCGAGCCGGTAGCGCACGGCGACGGCGTAGCCGCCGTCGGCGGCGGGGGCGATGCCGAGGGCGAGCGTGGGGGCGCGGTCGACGTCGGAGCTCGTGCTGCTGGTGGCGTCCGCGGTGTACGGGGTCACTGCCCCGTACCGTTCGCCGAGCTCACGGGCGTAGTCGCTCAGCTGCTGCTTGACCTCTCGTGCCTCGGCGATCTCCATGCGCCCGAGTGTGACGGGGGCCACCGACAGCGACCCTCCCGCCACACCTCGCGGAACGAGTTTTCTCAAACCGCGTCATAGAGGGAACACAACACCGTCTCTCTGGGTGCAGGGGGCGCACGATCCAGGCAAGGACGCCGCGACGCACTCGCCCCAGACGGAGAAGACCATGCTCGACGCCAGGCCACGGCCTGCCACCGCGACCCGGCGCGCCCTGGCCGCCCCCGCGACGCCCGCAGGCCCCGCCGACTACCAGGTGCACGCAGCGATCCTGTGGGCCGCCGAGCACGACCCCACCGCCCTGCTCGCCCACCGGCTCGTGTGCCACACGGTCCGGGACCAGCAGGAGCGCCGTCGTGCGGACGAGGAGCTCGTCGGACGCTGGCGCGGCACCGCGCGCTGACGGCCCCGGCGGCGACCGAAGACGTCCCGAGACGCACGATGCCGGGCCGGGCCGTGTGACCCAGCCCGGCATCGTGCACATCAGGCCGTCCGCACCGGCGGCCCGTCAGGCGTGCGGCCCGACGGCGCTCGCGACGACACGGCCGGCGACGCTCAGGCCGGCAGCAGGTCCGCGACCCGCACCGTGCGGCGTCGGGCGGTGGCGAACACGGCGACCGCGAGCCCCGCCAGCCCCCACAGCACCAGCGCCACCACGGCGGGGGCGACCCCGCCGGCGTCCGGCACCACCAGGCCCACGAGCGCCTCGCGGGCCGCGCCGACCGCCAGCAGGTCGGCCACCGACTCCAGCCACACCGGCACCGTGGCGACCACGCCCGTGGCGATGACCAGCACCGCCATCAGGAGGCTCACGCCACGGCCGACGTCACCCAGCAGGAGGCAGAACCCCTGGTGCACGGCCACGAACACCACCGACACCAGCGCGCCGAGCGCCATCGCGCCGAGCCAGCCGAGCGGCGACAGCCCCTCGACGCCCGCGAGGACGCCGCCCACCACGGCACCGGTGCCGACGGCGATCGCCGACGGCAGGGCGAGGTCCGCCAGCGCCAGGCGCAGCGAGCCGCGGGTGGAGCCCAGGGCACGCGCGGGCGAGGGACGCAGCACCGTGGTGAGGCCCAGCGCACCGAGCCACAGCGCGACGACGGCGAACAGCGGCCCCGTGGAGCCCGCGTCGATCCCGTCGGCACCGGGGGCCGCCACCGGGTCGGCGACCACCGAGGCGAGGGTCCGCCGCTGGTCGTCCGTGTAGCTCGGGATCTGGTCCACGGCCTGGCCCAGACCGTCCGAGAGGTCACCCGCACCGTCGGCGAGCTGACCGACGCCACCTGCGAGCTCACCAGCACCCGTCGAGAGACCGGAAGCGCCCGTCGCGAGCTGGTCCACGCCACCCGCCAGCGAGCCAGCGCCGGAGGACAGGCCCGAGGCACCCGAGGCGAGCTGACCGACACCGCCGGACAGCTCCCGAGCACCGCCGGCGACCTGGCCGACACCGCCCGCGAGCGCCGTGGCGCCGCCGGCGAGCTGCTGGGCGCCCTGCTGCAGCCCGGCCGCGCCACCCTGCAGCTGGTCGAGGCCGCCTGCCAGGTCGCGTGTTCCACCGGCGATGCCCGAGCTCCCCGCAGCCACCTGGTCGGCGGCGCCAGCAAGTTGCTCGGCTCCCGCTGCCGCGTCACCGATGGCGGACCGCAGCGCGACGATGCCGTCAAGCTGCGCCTGCATCTGGTCGACGCTCGGCAGGTCGGTGAGCTCCCCCGGGTCGACTCCCGCGAGCGCGCCGCACAGGTCCTGCGGCAGCGCACCCGCCTGGCAGGCGGGACCCGCTACGGCGACGAGCTGTCCGAGCGTCGACGCGAGGTCCGACAGCGACTCGAGACCGGAGAGGTCCGGGGACTGGTCGACATCAGGCAGCTGCGAGTCGATCTGCGCGAGTCCGTCAGCGAGCCCGTGCACACCGCCCGCCAGGGACGAGGCCCCGGCAGCGACCTGGTCACCGTTGTCGGCGAGAGCGCGTGCTCCTGCTGCGCTCTGGCTCACGCCGGCCGCGAGCTGGCCGGCACCGTCGGCCAGCTGCGAGGCCCCACCGGCGAGGCCCGAGGCACCGCTGGCGGCCTGCTGCGCACCGTCGGCGAGCTGCGAGGCCCCACCGGCCGCGCTGCGCGCGCCCGACGCGAGCTGCGAGGCACCGTCGGCGAGCTGGTCGGCGCCGGACGCCGCCTCACCGGCACCGTCCGCGAGCTGGCCCGCGCCGTCGGCGAGCTGCGACGCGCCGCCCGCGGCGTCGCCGGCCCCGGAGGCGAGCTGCCCGGCACCGTCGGCGGCCTGGCCGAGCTGCTCGTGCAGGGTGTTGAACCCGACCAGCACGTTGTCGACGTACGTCTCGGTCAGCGCACCACCCATCACGGAGGTGGCGGCGTTGGCGACCACGCGGGCGAGCGCGGCGTCGACCACGCGCCCGCCGGGCGGGGTGGCGACGTCGATGGTGGCCTGGCGCGCCTGGGTGGGGTCGTCGCCGCCGAACGAGGTGGCTGCGGCCGAGAAGTCCTCGGGGATGGTGACGACGGCGGCGTACGTGCCGTCGGCCAGCCCTGCGGCGGCGTGGTCGGCGTCGGTGATCTCCCAGTCGTAGCTGGCGTCCGACGGCGGAGCCGCCTTGGCGGTCTGCTCGGTGGGCGGGGCCTCGCCGGAGACGAGCCCGGCGGCGAGCTGGCGGCCCAGGGGCACGAGCTGGCCGTCCATCGTGACGGGCTCGTCGTTGTTGACGATGGCGGCCTTGACGGTGTCGAGGCGCTCCTGCGGGTCCCACAGGGCCGCGAGCAGCAGCCCGAGCACCATGACGGGCAGCAGGGCGACGGCGACCACGCGCCAGACGTTCTGGCCCTGTGCGTTCAGGCGGTTCATGCCGACACCTCCGCGTCGTGCTGGTCCGGGGTCGTGGTGGGCCCGACGGGGTCGGGGCTGGGGTGGCCGACGTCGAGGACGGGGGTGCCGGGCGGCAGCAGGTCGTGCTCGGCGTCGACGGCGTCGGTGGTGCCCACCAGCACGGTGAGGCCGACCTCCTGGGCGGCCACGAGGGCCGCGGCGAGCGCGTCGCGCCCGTCCCGGTCGCCGAGCGCCTCGGTGCGCAGCACGGCGACGGCGCGCGCGCCTTCACGGCGGGCGGCGTCGACGGCGGAGGCGGCCGCGGTGGCGGCGCCCCCGGCGAGCACCCCGGCGTCGACGACGGCGACACGGCCGCGCACGGCGGCGGACCGCTCGGGCACGACGAGCCCGGTGACCTTGACGGCCCCGGCGTCGGGGGCGAGGCGTCCGGAGACGGCGAGGAGGAACGCGTCGACGGGCGCCGCGGCGTCGGCCCGCACCACGAGGGCACCGCCCTCGGGGACCCGTGCGCTGACGGGGCCCACCACGGGGTTGCCGTCGGGTCCGTCGACCACGAGGCCGTGCACGGCCAGGGCGTCGTGGGCGCCGGGCTCGGGCCACTCGGCCAGGGCGAGCTCCTTGGCCAGCCCCTCGCCCTCGACGTCGAACCGGGGCAGGACGCGGTCCAGGCCGCGCGGGATCCACCAGGCGCGGTCGCCCAGCAGCGCCATGACGGCGGGCACCAGCACCATGCGGACCACGAACGCGTCGACGGCGACACCGACGGCGAGGCCGAGCGCGATCGGTTTGAGGTTCATGTCCCCCTCGGGCACGAACGCCACGAAGACGGCGAACATGATGACCGCGGCGGCGGTGACCACCTTGGCGGAGCCCTGGAAACCGCTGATCACGGCACGGCGGGCGAGACCGGGCACGGAGCGGTCGCCGTGCACGTAGTCCTCGCGCATGCGGGAGACGAGGAACACCTCGTAGTCCATGGCGAGGCCGAACAGCACACCCATGAGCACGATCGGCATGAAGCTGATGACGGGCCCGGTGCGGGTGACGTGCAGGGCGTCGGCGAGGAAGCCGTGCTCGAACACGAGGGTGACCACGCCGAACGCGGCGCCGACGCTCAGCAGGTAGCCGAGGGAAGCCTTGATGGGTACCCACACCGACCGGAACACCATGGTGAGCAGCAGGAGCGACAGCCCCACCACCACGAGCGCGAAGGGCAGCAGCGCCTGGCCGAGCTTGGCGGAGACGTCGATGCCGACGGCGGTGAAGCCGGTGACGGCGAGGTCGACGCCGTACTCCTGGAGGAAGTAGTCGTGCCGGTCGCGGATCTCGTGGACGAGGTTCTCGGTGGCCTCGGACGTCGGCCCGCCCTCGGGCACCACCTGGACGATGCCGGTGTCCGCGGACTCGTTGGGGGTGGCGAGCGGCACGTCGGCGACGCCGGGCATCTGCCGGATCTCGTCGGCGATGTCGTTCATGAGCGTCAGCGGGTCGGTGCTGGTGACGATCGAGCCGGTGACGATCAGCGGGCCGTTGAAGCCCTCGCCGAACTCCTCGGAGACCAGGTCGTAGGTGACGCGGGCCGAGGAGTCCTGCGGCAGAGCCCCGGCGTCGGGCAGAGCCAGGCGCAGGTTGAGGGCGGGGGCGCTCAGCGCACCGAGGGCGATCACGACGATCGCGATGGTGAGCGCGGGCAGCTTGGTGACGACGTGGACCCAGCGGGCGAAGAACCGGTCCCCGAACGTGCCCTGCGTAGGGGCGGCGGCCGCGTGCCCGCGGCCCTCGACGCCCTCGCCCGCGGCGGCACGGGCGGCCACCTCGCGACCCTCGGTCGCGTCGTCGGCCTGGCGGGTGGCGGCACCGGCCCGGGCGCCCCGGCCGGTGCCGACGGTGCGGCCGGCGGCCTTGCGGCCGCGCCGCTTGCGGGGTGTGCCGGGGCGCAGGCGCTCGCCGGCGAAGCCGAGCATCGCGGGCAGCAGGGTGAGCGAGACGAGCACCGCGATGCCCACGCCCACGGCGGCGGTGACGCCCATGACTGTGAGGAAGGGGATGCCGGCGACGCCCAGGCCCACCAGGGCGATCATGACGGTGAGGCCGGCGAACACGACGGCGGAGCCCGCGGTGGCGGTGGCGCGGGCGATCGACTCCTCGACGGAGATGACGGGCTCGCCCGGGCGGAGCTGGTCACGGTGGCGCGAGACGACGAACAGGGCGTAGTCGATGCCGACGGCGAGGCCCAGCATCACGGCCAGCATCGGCGTCGTCGAGTTGATCGTGGCCACGGACGTGGCGGCGAACAGCAGGCCCATCGTGACGCCGACGCCCAGCAGCGCGTTGAGCAGCGGGAGACCGGCGGCGACGAGCGACCCGAGGGTGACCACGAGGACGACGAGGGCCACGAGCAGGCCGATGGCCTCCGTGGCCGTCAGGCCGGGGAACTCGGTGGAGAAGAGCTCGCCGCCGAGCGAGGCGCGCGAGCCGTCGGGCAGCGCTGCGGCGAGGTCGGCGGTCGCGTCCTGCAGGGCGTCCTTGGTGGCGTCGGTGATGACGCCGATGTCGCCGTCGAGCTGGATCTGGAGGATCGTCGCGGTCTCGTCGTCGTTGACGGACGCGGCCATGAGGTCTTCGTACGGCGAGGTGACGGCCGCGACCTGGTCGATGTCCCCGAGGGCCTCGACGGCGTCCTCGACGGGGCCGCGCACGGCCGGGGCCTCGATGGTCTCGCCGTCGGGCGCGACCACGATGAGCTGCGCGGAGGCGCCGGAGACCTGCGGGAACGTGGCCGAGAGGCGCTCGAGGGCCGCGTTGGCCTCGGTGCCGGGGATCGACACGTCGTTGTCGAGCCCCTTCTGGAGGAGGCCGGCGGCACCGCCGACGAGGGCGAGCACGACGACCCACCCGATGACGACGAGGCGGCGGGCACGCACGGCCCAGCGGCCGAGCTGGTAGAGCACGGAGGACAACGCTTCTCCCGGGGGGTGAGCGGTTCGAGGCGGCCGGGGCACGTGGCGGCGCCGGCCAGCGGCAGTCGATACATGACTGTATCCGATACAGGAGCGAACTGGATACAGTGGTGTATCGAAGGTCGCGGGTACAGTGACCGCCCAGGATCGCCGCCGCCAGGCGGCAGCACGAGAGGCAGGCACGTGAGCACGCAGACGGCGCACGGCGACGACGCAGGCGCCCCGTCCACGGGTGACGTCCCCATCTCCGCACGGCGCGAGCGCACTCGCGAGCGCCTGCTCGACGCCGCCGAGCAGGTGTTCTCCGAGGTCGGGCTCGGTGCCGCCTCCGTCGAGGCCATCACCGAGGCCGCCGGGTTCACCCGCGGCGCCTTCTACTCCAACTTCGCCAGCAAGGAAGAGCTGTTCCTCGCCCTCTCCCAACGGCAGGCGCGCCGCCACCTGGCGTCCCTGGAGGCCGCCGTCGCCCAGCTCGACGGCGACGTGATGCAGGGCGACCGGCTCGACCGTGGCGCCGTGCGCTCCGTGCTCGCCGCCGTCACCTCCGGGCAGGGACCCGAGCACCGCTGGTACATCATGAACGCCGAGTTCGAGCTGCTCGCCATGCGTGCCCCCGAGGTCGGCGCCGCCTGGACCGCGCAGCAGCGGGCCCTGCGGGGCGAGCTCGCCGCCGCGCTCTCCCGCCTCGTGGAGAGGCTCGGGCTGCGGTTCGTGGTGGAGGCGCCCGTCGCCGTCGAGCTGCTGCTCGGCGTGTACGAGGCCAGCGCCCGTGACGCGTTCGTGGGCGGGCGCGAGAAGGTCGTCGACGCCCCCGCGCTCGAGACGCTCGTCGACCTCCTGGTCGCCGAGGCATGACCCCCGACCCCGGCTCCGCCGACCCCTTGGAGGCCTCCTTGTTCCTCTCGTCGACCTACGACTGGGTGCTGACGTTCCTCCTCTTCACGCCGTTCCTCGCCGCGCCCCTGGCCATCGCCGCCGTGGTCGTCTGGGCGGTGCGGCGCGGGGACGACGGCGTCGGCTGGCTCCTGCTATCGCTGCTCGTGCCCGTCGTCGGGCCGGTCGTGTACCTCGCCGTCCGACGCCGGCCCGCCCCCGCGCAGCCCGGCTCGCCCCGCGTGAACCAGATCCCCACGGAGCCCGGCACCGCGTCGCAGCCCGGCACCCTCGGGTAGCCCAGGCCGCACCACGGCCGTGCCGGCCCGGTCCTCGACCGGGCCGGCACGTCGGCGGGTGCGGCGGCGTCAGCGACGGCGCGGGAGCGCTCAGCCCAGCGTCGTCGGCAGCTCCGGGGCCTGGCCGAGCACGTGCTCGCCCAGGAACGCGAGCACCCCCTGGTACCAGACCTTCGCGTTCTGCGGGCTGAGCACCCAGTGGTTCTCGTCCGGGTAGTAGAGGAACCGGTGCACCGTCTGCCCGTCGTCCGACGCCGGCAGGCCCGAGGCGGTCAGCAGCTCGTACCAGAGGCGCAGGCCCTCCCCGATCGGCACCCGGTAGTCCTTGTCGCCGTGCACCACGAGCATCGGCGTGCGGATCTGGCCCACGAACCGGTGCGGACTGTTGGCCAGCGCCATCTCAGGCGTCATCTCGCGTGCCCAGTAGAACGAGTGGTCCGTGGTGGGGCCGAACTGGTCGAGCGCCCACAGGCTCGCGTGCGTCACGATCGCGCGGAACCGGTCGGTGTGCCCGGCCACCCAGTTGGCCATGTACCCGCCGAACGAGCCGCCCATCGCCGCCGTGCGCGTCTCGTCGATGTCGTCACGGGCCACGACGGCGTCCGTGATCGCCATGAGGTCGGTGTAGGGCGCCTGGCCCCACGCGCCCCAGCCGCGCTGCACGAACTCCTGGCCGTAACCCGTCGAGAGCGCCGGGTCCGGCAGCAGCACCGCGTACCCGCGCGCCACCATCAGCCACGGGTTCCACCGCCACGACCACGCGTTCCACGAGTTCAGCGGCCCGCCGTGGATCCACAGCAGCAGCGGGGCCGGCTCGGATCCACGTGAAACATCGGGCAGGGCGAGCCAGGCACGCACGCGCACGCCGTCGTCCGTCGTCGTCTCCACCTCCGTGAGCGTGCCCGGCAGCGTGGGCGCGGGCACCGGCCCGCGCAGCGCCTGAGCCGCCACCGGCTCCCGGCTGCCGGGCTCCCCGGAGGCGCGGAACGCGGCGAGGTCGACGCGCACCGGCTCCGACGGCGCCAGGTAGCTGACCCGCTGCGCGTACAGCGCGCTGCCGTCCGGAGCCACGACCACGTCGGTGAACGTCGCGTCGTCGGCCGTGACCCGCTCGACGGTCACCGGCTCGCCCGCGCCCGGGCCACCGGGGCCGAACGTCACCAGGAACACCGGGCCGCGCCCGTCCTCGTCGGCCGTGACCACCAGGCCCGAACCGTCCGGCAGCCACGTCACCGAGCTGGGCCAGCGGTCCCAGTCGTCGGCGAGGACCTCGGGGTCCGTGCCACCGTCCAGCGGCGCCAGGCCCAGGCGCACCACCGGTGCCTGCTCCGGCGACGTGATGGTGGTGGACAGGTACGCCACCCACCGCCCGTCGGCCGAGACGGCCGGAGAGCCCACCCCTGCGTCCGGGTCGTCCACCAGGGTGCGGCGCTCCCCCGTCGCCGTGTCGATCGCCACGAGCGTCTCGCGCGTCGCCGCCCCCGGGTCGGCCACGTTCCACGTGGTCACCAGCGTGGCGCCGTCCGGCGAGAGCGCGGCGGAGTGCTCGACCAGCGCCCGGCCGGGGCCGGTGAGCTGGACCAGGTCGAGCAGACGGCCGGGCGCGGCACCCGCCGCGCCCTCCCCGTCCTCCTCGACGGGCAGCGGCCGCGCCGGCTCGTCGGCCAGGGCGCCGAGCGAGGCGGCGAACCGGCGCGGCTCGTCCGGGCCGAGGTCGTGGTCCCAGTGCCGCACCGGGTAGCCGGTGTGCCAGATCGCCGAGACCTTGAGGTCCTTGCGCGCCTTGCGCAGCCGCGCGTCCTCCTCCAGGTCCGCCGCGCCCGGCATCAGCGAGGACGCCAGCGAGACGACGTCGGCGTCCCTGGCCGCGAGCACCCCTCCGACGCCGCCGGGCGCCGTCGCGATCACACGGGCCTCGCCGCCACCCGCGGGCAGCAGCCACAGGGCCGGCCTCGGGTCGCCCTCGGCCGCGCCGTCCGGGTCCGGCCGGGCGGACGTGAAGAGCAGGTCACCGCCCGCGGTGAACACGGCCGCCGACTCACCCTTGCTGGAACGGGTCAGTCGGCGAGCCGGCTCCTGACCCGTCGGGTCCACCTCCCACAGGGCGGTGCGATACGCGGTGCGCGCGGGGTCCAGCGTGGCCACGCTGGTGACGAGCCGCCGCCCGTCAGGGCTCAGCGCTAGCCCGCCGGTGCGCGGGATCGCGAGGTAGGCGTCGAGGTCGTGGAACGGGGTCTGCCCGGGGTCCGGTGCTGTGGTGTCGTGCGTCACAGGGACCGTCATACCACCCGTGTGTTGCGCGGGTGGGCGGCGATCACCGGCCGCCGTCGCCCTTCTCGGGCCCCTGGGTCGCGTCCCGCCCCGCCATCCGGGCCAGCATCGCGTTGTACTGCTCCAGCTCGGCGTCGCCGTCCCGGTCGGCCTTGCGGTCGCGGCGCCGGGCCTCGCGCTCGTCGGAACGCGTCCACATGATCGCGACGATGATCGCCAGCGCCACGGTGGGCAGCTCGCCGATCCCCCACGCCACGGCCCCGCCCTGCTGCTGGTCCTCGATGGCGCTCAGGCCCCACGGCCGCCCCATGTTCCCGAACCAGTCGGCGGCCAGCAGCGACGTCTGGGCCATGAGCGCCACACCGAAGAACGCGTGGAACGCCATCGTGGCGAACAGCAGCACCAGCCGGAGCGGGAAACCCGGCCGCTCCGGACCCGGGTCCACCCCCACCAGCGCGTTCGCGAACAGGTACCCGGCGGTGGTGAAGTGCACCACCATCCACACGTGGCCCACGTGGGACTCCAGCGACCACTCGAACAGCGGCGAGTAGTAGAAGAGGATCATGCCGGCCACGAAGATCACGGCCGCCACCACCGGTCGGGAGACGAACCGGCCCCACCAGGAGTGCACGAACGCCAGCACCCACTCGCGCGGCCCGCGCGACCCATCCTTGCGGGCCGGCACCGCGCGCAGCAGCAGCGTGACCGGTGCGGCCAGCACCAGCAGCAGCGGCACCATCATGGCCAGCACCATGTGCTGCACCATGTGGGCGCTGAACAGCACCTCGCCGTAGATGGTGGGGGCACCGTTGGTGTTCCAGGCCACCACGGCCATGCCGGCGCACCAGGACAGGGTGCGACCCACCGGCCAGCGGTCGCCGCGCCGGGCCAGGCGCACCACCCACGTCAGGTACACCACCACGCCCGCCGCGCACGCGAACGCGAACAGCGGGTCCAGCCGCCACTCGGTGATCCAGCGCTCCCCCGTGAGCTCGGGCGGCAGCGGCCAGCCGGTGAGCTGGTAGGCGGGGCTGGTGTCGACCGGCTCGACCTCGGGCACCGGCGGGGCGGTGGAGGACAGCGCCACGGCCACGCCCGAGACGGCGCCCATGACGGCCAGCTCGACGGCGGCCAGGCGCCAGAACAGCATCCGAGCCCCCGGTACCGCGCCCGGGCCGGTCAGCCGCCCGACGACGGCGCGCCGGTGCAGCCAGCCGATGCCGCCCAGCACCACCAGCAGCACCACCTTGGTGACGAGCAGGATGCCGTAGCGGGTCCCGAGGTCCGCGAGGTCGCCCACGCGCACCCACGCGCTGACCACGCCGGAGAACCCGACGGCGGCGAAGCACCACCCCGCGATCACGGAGTAGCGTCCGACGGCGGGCTCCCAACCTGCCTCGCCGCGGGCGGGACCCTTCCCGCCAGCCCCGCCCGCACCCTCGCGGGCGGGCGCGAGGGTCAGGACGGCGATGGCACCCAGGCCACCGACCCACAGGGCGGCACCCACCAGGTGCATGAACATCGCGCTCACCGCGAGCGAGTGCCCCGCCGCCCCGGCCGCGTGGCCGGTGGACGACTGGTAGGCCAGCGCCGCCAGCGGCAGCAGGCACGTCCACAGCGCGCCGACCCGGCCGCCGACGGCGAGCGCGAACGCGGACGTCACGGCGGCCAGCACCACGATGGTCAGGTTGATCTGCCCCAGCTCCACGCTGGTCAGGTACTGCCCCAGCCCGGCACCGAAGCCGGGGGCGTCCAGAGGCGAGCCGGACACGTTCGCGTACTGCAGCACCAGCCGCACCACACCCACGAGCGCCCACACGGACGCCGCCGCGCCCGCCGTCGTCAGTGCCCGCCGCTGCAGGGGACCTGGGGCCACGAGGCAGGCGGCGGCCACCAGGCCGCCCAGGGTCAGCGCCGCCGCCAGCTCGGTGAGCACCGTGGTGACCGGCAGGCCCCAGCGCACCACCGCGCCCGGGTCGCTGAACGACGCCAGCGCGGAGAACGCGCCGCTGTAGGCGCCGCCGCCCAGCACGGAGGCCAGCGCGACGACGACGGCGACCGGTCCGGCCGCCACCAGCCACCAGGGGTGGCGGGGCGCACCTCCCGCGGTCGAGGGCGCGACGGCGTCAGGGGCGGGGCGGGTGGTCACCGTCCCAGACTAGGCGCGCCACGCCGGCCCAGGGCAGCCGCCCGGTGTGACCCACGACGAGAGGTCAGTTCCAGACCAGGCCGTGGGCCGGGTCCTCCAGCACCTTCGCGACGTCCGAGAGGAACCGCGCCCCCAGCTCGCCGTCGACCAGGCGGTGGTCGAAGCTCAGCGCGAGCTGCGTGACCCAGCGCGGCTTGATCTTGCCCTTGTGCACCCACGGCTGCTGGCGGATCGCGCCGAACGCCAGGATGCCCGCCTCCCCCGGGTTCAGGATCGGCGTGCCGGTGTCGATGCCGAAGACACCGACGTTCGTGACGGTGAACGTGCCGTCGCTCATCGCCGCCGGGCTCGTGCGACCGGCCCGGGCGGTGGCGGTGAGGTCGGCGATCGCGTTCGCCAGGCGCAGCAGGTCCAGCGTGTGCGCGTCCTTGATGTTCGGCACCACCAGGCCGCGCGGCGTGGCCGCGGCGATCCCCAGGTTCACGTAGTGCTTGTAGACGATCTCCTGCGCGGCGTCGTCCCAGCTCGCGTTGATCTGCGGGTGCCGGTTGACCGCCATGAGCACGGCCTTGGCCGCGATCAGCAGGGGCGTGACCCGCACGCCAGCGAAGTCGCGGTCCTCCTTGAGGCGCGCCACGAGCTTCATCGTCTTGGTGACGTCCACGGTGTGGAACACGGTGACGTGCGGGGCGGTGAAGGCGCTGGCCACCATCGCCTCCGCCGTGCGCTTGCGCACGCTCTTGACCGGCACGCGCGTCTGGCGGCCGTCGGACGAGACGGCACCCGAGGCCAGCCACGGCTGGTCGTCGTCCGGGTACGTGGCGAGCGTCTGCGGCCGCGCCTGCTCCGCGTGCCGGACGACGTCCTCCTGCGTGACGATGCCGCCGGGGCCCGTGGGGTGCACCGAGGCCAGGTCGACGCCGAGCTCCTTGGCGAGCTTGCGCACCGGTGGCTTGGCCAGCACGCGGCCGTGGGCGGCGGCGCCGTTGCCGTTCGCGGCGGGCACGGAGATGGTGCCGCCGTCGGGTGCCGCCGGACCCTGCGGAACCGCCGGGGCGGCAGGAGCCGGGGTGGGCACCACCGGTGCGGGCGCGGCCGGCGTCGGGCGGGGGGCCGCAACGGGTGCTGCAGCGGGGGCAGCAGCGGTGGCGGCCGAGGCGGGCACGGAAGCCGGCGCGGCCGGCGTCGGCCCCGCACCGCGGCGACGACGGCGCGCGGCGCCGCCCTGCTCGGCCGTGCCGTAGCCGACCAGCACCGAGCCGGACCCCTCGGCCGCAGCAGCCTGCGGGGCGGCCTGCGGGGCGGCCTGCGGCGCTGCGGCGGGCTGGGCCGCAGCCGGCTCGGCGGGTGAGGGCTGCCCGGCCGGCGCAGCGCCTCCGGCGGCAGGCGCACCGGCCCCGGTGCTCACCTCGATGATCGGCGTGCCGACGTCGACGGTGTCGCCCTCCTGGACCAGCAGCGCCGCGACGGTGCCCGCCCACGGCGAGGGCAGCTCGACGAGCGACTTGGCCGTCTCGATCTCGACGATCACCTGGTTGACCGCCACCGTGTCGCCGGGCTTGACGCGCCACTCGACGATCTCGGCCTCGGTCAGGCCCTCCCCGACGTCGGGGAGCGGGAACCGCTGCGTGCTCAAGGAATTCTCCGTCCGTCCGAACGTTGCGGGTGCAGTCTCAGCCCCTCCGCGGAGCGCAAGAGAGCCAGGGCTGCACCCGCAGCAGAGGGGGTCAGTAGGCGAGGGACCGGTCGACGGCGTCGAGCACGCGCTCGACGCTCGGCAGGTAGTCGTGCTCGAGCTTGGCCACCGGGTAGGGGGCGTGGAACCCGCCCACGCGCAGCACCGGCGCCTGGAGCGAGTAGAACGCCTCCTCGGTGACGCGCGCGGCGACCTCGCCGCCCACGCCGTGGAACACGGGTGCCTCGTGCACGACGACGCAGCGGCCCGTGCGCCGCACGCTGTCCACCACCGTGGGGAAGTCGATCGGCGACACGGCACGCAGGTCCACGACCTCCGCGCTGGTGCCCTCGGCCGCCAGCTCGTCGGCGGCCTTCAGCGCGGTGGCCACGGTGGGTCCGTACGCCACGAGGGTCACGTCGGTGCCCGCCCGCGCCACGCGCGCCCGGTCGAGGATGCCCTCGGCCGGGGCAGCGGCCAGGTCGACCTCGCCCTTGGACCAGTAGCGGCCCTTGGGCTCGAAGAAGACGACCGGGTCGGGCGAGGCCACGGCCGCACGAATCATGTCGTAGGCGTCCTGGGGGGTGGACGGCGTGACGACGCGCAGGCCGGCGGTGTGGGCGAACAGCGCCTCGGGGCTCTCGGAGTGGTGCTCCACGGCCCCGATGCCGCCGCCGTAGGGGATGCGGATCACGACGGGCACCTGGAGGCGACCGCGAGAGCGGTAGTGCATCTTCGCGAGCTGCGTGGTGATCTGGTCGAACGCGGGGAACACGAACCCGTCGAACTGGATCTCGCACACGGGCCGGTAGCCGCGCAGGGCCAGCCCGATGGCGGAGCCGACGATGCCGGACTCCGCGAGCGGCGTGTCCACCACGCGAGCCTCGCCGAAGTCCTTCTGCAGGCCGTCGGTCACGCGGAACACGCCGCCGAGCCGGCCGACGTCCTCGCCCATGACCATCACGTGGTCGTCGCTCTCGAGCGAGGCCCGCAGGCCCTCGGTGATCGCCTTGGCGAACGTGAGCGTCCGGGTGGTCCGCTCGCTCTGCGCGGTGGTCTGCTCGGTGGTCTGCTCGGTCGCGGTGCTCATCGCGCGCCCTCCGTCAGGTCGGACTCGTACTCGGCCAGCCAGGCGCGCTCCTCGTCGACGGTGGCGTGCGGGGTGGCGTAGACGTGGTCGAACATCGCCGTGGTGGGCGGGGCGCCGAGCGCCCGGACCTCGGTGCGCAGCCGCTCGCCGAGCGCCTCGGCCTCGGCCTCGACGTCGGCGGCCCACTCCTCGTCCCACTCGCCCTCGCTGCGCAGGAGCGCCGCCAGGCGGTCGATCGGGTCGCGGCGGCGCCAGTAGTCCTCCTCGGCGCGCTCGCGGTAGCGGGTCGGGTCGTCCGACGTCGTGTGCGCGCCCATGCGGTAGGTGTACGCCTCGACGAACGTGGGGCCGCCGCCGCTGCGCGCCCGCTCGAGGGCGTCGGCCATGACGGCGTAGCAGGCCAGCACGTCGTTGCCGTCGACCCTGACGCCGGGGACGCCGAATCCCTCGCCGCGCCGGTAGAGCGGGCCGCGCGCCTGGCGGCTCGTGGGCTCGGAGATCGCCCACTGGTTGTTCTGGCAGAACAGCACGAGGGGGGCGTTGTTCACCGCCGCGAACACGAGGGCCTCGCTGACGTCGCCCTGGGCGGTCGCGCCGTCGCCGAAGTAGGTGACGACGGCGGTGTCACGGGCGGCGTCGCCCGTGCCCACCAGGCCGTCGCGCTGCACGCCCATCGCGTACCCCGCGGCGTGCAGGGCGTGGGAACCGATGACGAGGGTGTAGAGCTGCACGTTGTGCTCGGCCGGGTCCCAGCCGCCGTGGTCCTCGCCGCGGAACAGGCGGAGCCGGTCGACGGGGTCGACGCCGCGCACGTGCAGCACGCCGTGCTCGCGGTAGCTGGGGAAGACGTGGTCCTGCGGGGCGAGCGCGTGGGCGGAGCCGACCTGGGCGGCCTCCTGGCCGCGGCCCTGCGCGAACAGGGCGAGCTCGCCCTGGCGCTGCAGCGCCGTCGACTCGTCGTCGAACCGGCGCGTGAGCACCATGTCGCGGTACATGGCGCGCAGGTCGGCGGGAGCCAGGTGGGCCACGCGCTCGCGGTAGGCGGCGTGCTCGGGGTCGGCCGTGCGGCTGCCGTCGGGCGCGACGAGCTGGACGAGGGGGGTGACGTCCTGGGTGGCGGCGTCGGGCCCACCGGTGGCGTCGGTCTTCACGCGGTCTCCTTCGCTGACGGCCCCGAGCGGGGCGGGCTGCGCGACGGCTGGACGGCCCGGGTGCTCCCGCAGGAGCGGACCGAACCTACGCCTTCGTAGCCTACGCAAGCGTAGGTTGCACCCCGAGGGTCAGGTCTGCCGGTGGGCCGCCCAAGGCTCGCCGACGTGCTTTGGAGGATTCCTCCAACCGGCCGTCCTCGCACCCGCGCCCTCCGTCATCCGGCGACGACGACGAGAACGCCTGCGGGCGGGCCCGCAGCACTGCCGCGAACCCGCCCGCAGGCGTCTCTCCCAGGGCGCGGGGACGACTGCCCGCCCCGGTCACACGGTGGCCGAGCGGCCCTCCAGCCAGCCAACCAGCCGGTCCGGGCGGTCCGTGATGACGGCGTCCACGCCCAGGCGCACGGCCTGCTCCCAGTGCGCCGCCTCGTTCAGCGTCCACACCATGACCTGCAGGCCCGCCTCGTGCAGCCGGCGCACCAGGTCCGGGTCCTCCACCAGGAGGGACCCCATCGGGTTGCACGTCATCACGCCCAGGTCGGCGCACCGCTCCGTCAGGTCGCCGGGCACCTCCGCCACCAGCAGGCCACGACGCAGGCCAGGGTCCGCCTCGCCGATCGCGGCGACCGTCTCCGGCCAGAAGCTCTGGCCGAGCACCCGGTCGCTCAGGCCGGCCTCGCGCAACGGCTCCGTGACCAGGCGCACCTGCTCCGCCGTCCACGAGCCCTTGACCTCCAGCAGCAGCTCGATGCCGGGCCGCCGCACCAGCAGCTCCACGACCTCCTGGAACGTGGGCACCCGCTGACCGGCGTACGCCGAGGAGAACCACGACCCGGCGTCCAGGGCGCGCACGTCCACCCGGTCCAGGCTCGCGAGCGCCCCGGTGCCCGACGTCGTCGCGTCCACCGTGTCGTCGTGGATCACCACGACGTGACCGTCGGCCGTGAGCTGGACGTCGATCTCGATGCTGTCCGCACCGGCCCGCCACGCCGACTCGAACGCCGCCAGCGTGTTCTGCGGCGCCACCGAGCTGTTGCCGCGGTGGGCGACGACGAGCGGCCGGCCCGCGTCGCTCACAGGTAGGGCTCCACGTTCTCCTTGTACGCCGTCTCGATCTGCGGGGTGATCGCCTCGAAGGCCGTGCGCGGGTCGGCCCCCTCGATCACGATCTGCTCGATCGCCTGGTTCAGCAGCGCGTCGGCGCCCGGCACGAACACGCGCACGTAGTCCTGCGGGCGCGCCTTGTCCGCGAGCTGGTCGACGGCGGTCCGGAACTGCGGCGTCTGCGCGTAGGTCTCCTTCATCGCGTCGCTCTCGACGGCCGACGTGCGCACCGGCATGTACCCGGTGCTCTGCGAGAAGTACGCCGTGTTCTCCGTGTTGGTGATGAACTGCAGGAACATGGCTGCGGCCAGCTTCTGCTCCGGCGTGCGCGACGACGGGATCGCCAGGCCGGTGCCGCCGGTCGGCGTGCCACCGCCCGCGGGGCCGTCGGGGAGGTAGGCGGTGCCCACCTCGAACGAGGCGGCGTCGAGCGCGCCCTTGAGCGAGCCGGTCGAGCCGATCGTCGAGGCGATCAGGCCCGAGGCGAAGTCCGCCATCGCGTCGTCGGCCGAGAGGCTCGCCACCCCCGAGGCGTGGAACAGGTCGTGCAGGAACTGGCCGCCGGCCACCGACTCGTCGCTGTCCAGCGTCAGGTCGAAGCCGTCGGAGTACTCGCCGCCCTGGCCCCAGATCATGTTCTCGAACCACCACGCACCCCACGAGGGGCCGGTGGACAGGCCGAACGTGGAGCCGTTGGCGGGCACGTGCTGGCGCAGCGAGGCGTCCCACTCCTGCAGCTCGTCCCAGGTCTCCGGGCCGCGGTCGGGCAGGCCGGCCGCCGCCCACAGGTCCTTGTTGTAGTAGAAGAGCGGCGTGGAGCGCGCGTAGGGGGCGGCCCAGTGCTGACCCTCGTACTCGTAGTCGGCGTACAGCGCGGGCTGGAAGTCGTCGGCCTCGGCGTCCAGGTGCTCGAACACGTCGTCCAGCGGCATGATCTGGTCGTTCAGGTGGTAGCGGAACCACCAGACGTCGGACGCGATCACGAGGTCCGGCAGGTCGCTGGTCTGCGACGCGGCCTGGAAGCGCTGGGCCACCTCGTCGTAGTTGGCGCCGGCGGTCACCAGCTTGACGGAGATCTCGGGGTGCTCGGCCTCGAACCGGGCGATGAGCTCCTCCTCGACGGCCTTCGACTGGCCGGGGTGGTTGCTCCACCAGGTGATCTCCGAGGCGGGCTCCACCTGCGACCAGTCGATCGCCTCGGCGTCGTCGGCCGCGGCGGGCGTCGAGCCGACGCTGGGCCCGGAGCAGGCGGTGGCGGTCAGGGCGGCGACCGCGGCGAGCGCCGACGCGACGGCGAGGTGACGGCGCGGGCGCCGTGCGGGACGGTGGGACACGGGGTGCTCCTTCAGATCGTGCACCACGGGGCGGTGCGCGGGTGGTGCTGGGACGTGCTCGGGGGTCCGAGCGGGCGCGCCGGGGCACGCCCAGGACCTGCGGCGCCGGCTGGCGGGCAGGAGGTCGGTGGGTCCGGTGGGTGGCGGGTGCCGTCGGCGCGGTGTCAGCCGGTGACGGCGCCGGCGGTCAGTCCGGCGACGAGGCGCCGCTGGAGGATCAGGAAGACGAGAAGGATCGGCAGGGTGACCACCACGGTGGCGGCGAGCAGCACGCCCCAGCTCGTCATGCCGTCGATGTTCTGGAGCAGGGTGAGTCCCACCGGCAGCGTCATCTTGGACGGGTCGTCGATGACGAGGAACGGCCACAGGTAGTCGTTCCACTCGGTCACGACCGACACGAGCGCCACCGCCGCTAGGGTGGGCGTGCTCATGGGCACCACGAACCGCCACAGCCTGCGCCAGTGGCCGGCGCCGTCGAGCTCGGCCGCCTCGAGGATCGATGCGGGCAGCGTGAGGAAGTGCTGCCGGAACAGGAAGGTCCCGAACGCGCTGGCGAGGCCCGGCACGAGGATGCCCTGGTAGGTGTTGAGCCACCCCAGGCCGGCCACCAGCGTGTAGTTGGGGATGATCGTGATCTGCGGCGGGATCATCAGGGTGGCGATGACCAGCCCGAACACCAGGCGCTTGAACGGGAAGTCCAGGAACACCAGGGCGTACGCGCAGCACAGCCCGAGCACCACCTTGAGGCCGGCGCCCACGATCGTCAGGCCGATGCTGTTGGCGAGCAGCCGGCCGAGCGGCACGGTCTGCGCCGCCTGGGCGTAGTTGTCGAGCGTGGGCTGGTGGGGCAGCCACTGCAGCGGCACCTGGTAGAGCTCGGACGGCGTCTTGAGGCTCGCCAGCACCATCCACAGGAGCGGCGCGGCGAGCACCACGGTCGCGAGCAGCATGGTGACGTAGCTGCCCACCTGGGGCCGGCGGCGCCGGGCGGGGCGGCGGGCGGCCGGCGTGGCGGAGGGCTGCGAGGCGCCCGGGGCCGGAGAGGACGGCGCGCCCGCGGCGGGGGTGGCCGGTGCGACGACGCTCATGCGTAGTGGACCTTCCGCTGGACGAACCGCATCTGCACGGCCGTGACCACCAGGAGCACGAGGAACAGCACGGTGGCCACGGCGGAGGCGTACCCCGCCCGGCCGTTGACGAAGCTCTCCTGGTAGATCGAGTACATGAGCGTGGTGGTCGAGCCGAGCGGCCCGCCCGAGGTCATCGCCTTGATGATGTCGAAGGACTGCAGCGAGGCCAGCAGCATCGTCACCAGCAGGAAGAACGTGGTGGGTGTCAGCAGCGGCAGCACGATCGACCGCAGGGTGCGGGCCGAGGAGGCGCCGTCGAGGGCCGCGGCGTCCTTGAGGTCCCGGGGGACGGACTGGAGGCCGGCCAGGTAGATGAGGGCGACGTACCCGACGTTCTTCCACAGGTACACGACGATCACCATGACCAGCGGCCACGGCCGCTGGGTGTACCACTGCGGGGAGTCGGCGCCCACGAGGCCGAGCAGCTCCTGCACGAGCCCGTAGCGGGGGTCGAACATGAACAGCCACAGGATGCCGACGGCGAACCCGGAGAGGACGTAGGGGGCGAAGGCGACCGTGCGAGCCAGGCCGCGCCCGACGAGCTTGCGGTCGAGGAGCAGCGCGAGACCGAGGCCCAGCACCATCGCGCCGCCCACCGTGGCCACCGTGAACACGGCGGTGGTGGTGACCACGGTCGGGGTGCTGGGGGCGGTGAACCACTCGACGTAGTTGCCGAGCCCGACGGAGCGCGCCGTGGGCGAGCCCAGGTTCCACTGCAGGGTCGAGAGGTAGAAGCTCTCCAGCAGCGGGCGGTAGACGAAGACGAGCAGCAGGGCGACGTTGGGGCCGGCGAGCAGCAGCGCCCACAGGAGCGCCGAGCGGCGGCGGCGGGTGCTGAGGCGGCCGCGCGAGGCTCGCTGCGGCTGCGGGCGGGGCGGCGGGGCCGCACGGGCCGGCAGGGGCGCCGGAGGGGTCGGAGCCCCGGACGCCGAGAGGGTGTTGGCGGTGGTCACAGCGTTGTCCGCTCACGAAGAAGGATGTGGCAGGCCTCACGGCCGCCGCCATCCTAGGAACGGTGCCGGGCCTCTTTGTGGGGGTTTGCCCGATCGGGCGCAGGCGTTCCCGGAGCGTTCATCGAGCCGATCCCCGGGCGTCATCCCGACTCGCCGCGGGGCACCGCACGGCCGCTGACGGTTCACCGCGACGTCACGCGCCGGCAGGACGGCGGCCCCGCCACACCCCGTCTTCCACCCCGGCCCGCCACACGCGGTCTGCCGCACCCGGTCTGCCACCCCAGCCTCCCTCGCTGCCCGGGGACGACGACGGCCCGCCCTCCGGCAGGAGGACGGGCCGTGCGTGCGGGCGGGCGTTGTCAGCGCGAGGCGCACCACCCCGCGGCCACCTTGAGGAAGGCGTCGTTCGCCTCGACCTCACCGATGCTGACCCGCAGGCCGTCTCCGGCGAAGGGACGCACGATGACGCCCGCCGCCATGGCCTCGGCCGCCCGCGCCGTCGTCTGCTCCCCCAGGTCGAACCAGACGAAGTTGGCGTGCGACTCGGGCACGTCCCAGCCCTGCTCGCGCAGCGCGGCCAGGACTCGGGTGCGCTCGGCCACGAGCGCCTCCACGCGCTCGAGCAGCTCGGCCTGGGCGGCCGGCAGCAGCGAGGCGAGCGCCGCGCGCTGCGCCACGTGGGAGACGCCGAACGGGGTCGAGACGGCGCGGATGCCCGCGACCAGGCGGGGTGCCGCCATGGCGTAGCCCACCCGCAGGCCGGCCAGCCCGTACGCCTTGGACAGGGTGCGCAGCACCACCACGTTCTCGTGCCGGCGCAGCAGCTCCACGCCGTCGGGCGCCTGCGGGTCGCGCACGAACTCCAGGTACGCCTCGTCGACCACCACGAGCACGTCGCCCGGCACGGCGGCCAGGAACGCGTCGAGCTCGTCGGCGTGCACCACCGGGCCGGTCGGGTTGTTGGGCGTGCACACGAGCACCACACGGGTTCGCGGGGTCACGGCCGCCGCCATCGCGGGCAGGTCGAGCCGCCCTCCTTCGGCCAGCGGCACCGTGACGGGCGTGCCGCCGGCCACCGCCACGGTGATGGGGTACGCCTCGAAGGACCGCCAGGGGAACACGACCTCGTCGCCCGCCTCGACCACGGCCTGGAGCACGTGCTGGAGCACGGCCACCGAGCCGTTGCCCACCACCACCTGCTCGCGCGAGACCCCGGCGTGGGCGGCGAGCGCCTCGACGAGCTCGCTGGCGTACATGTCGGGGTACCGGTTGGCGTCGGCGGCGGCCACCCGGACCGCCTCGAGCACGGACGGCAGCGGCGGGTAGGGGTTCTCGTTGGAGCTCAGCTTCCAGGCCGGGGCGCCCCCGGCGGCGCGGGCACCGGGCACGTACGGCGGGAGGGCCTCGACGGCGGCACGGAGGGGGACCTGGGCGGCACGGGGCGACGGATTCTCCACGGCGCTCAGCATGACACGGGGCAGGCGTGCCACGATGAGCCGCATGAACTTCGTCGTGCGGGTCCTGGTGACCGCTCTCGCCCTGTGGCTCACGAGCCTGCTGCTGCCGGGACGCGTGGACGTGGTGGACGACGGCACGAACGGGGGCACGGTGCTGGCCGTCCTCGTGGTCGCGCTGGTGTTCAACGTGGTGCACTCGGTGATCAAGCCGATCGTGAGCATGCTGTCGTTGCCGCTGTACATCCTGACGCTGGGGCTGTTCACCCTGGTGGTCAACGCGTTCATGCTGTGGATCACCACGTGGATCACGGGGCAGACGTGGTTCGCGGGGCAGCCGTCCTGGGGGCTGGAGATCTCGGGCGGCTTCTGGTGGTACGTGCTGGCCGCGCTGATCATCTCCGTGCTGCAGGTGGTCATCGGGGCGTTCGCCCCCAAGAGGCGCGACTGACCCTGCGGCGTCGCAGGTCGGGCTGCCGTCGCTCACCGTCGGGGTGGCGGCGTCGGTGCGGGGCGGGGCGACGGTGCGGGCTCTGCGGGCTCGACGCGCAGGGGTGCGGGGAGCACGCGGGCGGCGGTGTAGAAGCGCGTGGTGGACCGCTCGCCCTGGAGCAGCGGCTCGATGCGGTCGACGACGTCGGCCACCTGAGCGTTGCCGCTGGCGCGCGCGAGCCCGAGGGTGCGCAGGTGGGTGGCCGTGGCGTGGGCACCGACGATGCTGCCGGCGACCGCCCGGTCCTCGGGTGACGAGGACGCGGCGAGCCGCCGCGTGACGGTGACCCGGTCGGGCGTGCGGGGGTTCTCGGTGCCGGAGCGGCCGTCGGTGCTGGAGACGAGCTCCTCGTCGTTCTCGAGGTGGAGCACGGGCACCCCGGCAGGGGCGTGGAAGGTGGCGGTGGGCGAGCCGGCGGTGACCACACCGGCCAGCCGGTAGCGGTCGGTGAAGCCGGGGGACGCGGCGAGGGCCATGGCGGCGATGCCGCCGAGGCTGTGGCCGACGAGGACGACGTCCTCTCCTGCGCCCACCCCGGCCTGCTCGAGCGCCTCGGTCACGGCCACGGTCACGTCGGCGCTGCGGTGCGCCATGAGGTCGAGGTCGGTGACGGCGTCGAAGGGGTGGTCGGGCGGCAGCGGCTCCTGGGTGCCGGGCAGCAGCACCGTCCACGACACGGTGCCGTCGCGGTGCTCGACGCGCTCGACGGCGAGGGTGGCGGTGGGCGCTCCCGCCGGTGCCCGCCCGGGCAGGTCGCTGCCCCAGGGGTAGAGGTCGGCGGTGCGGGCCAGGGCCTCCTCGACGGTGCCCGACGGCGTGCCGGCCCAGGCAGGCTGCCGAGCGGCACGCGGCCAGGGCCCGGCGCCGGGCCCGACGGCGGGCAACGGCCGCAGCACCTCCTCGACGCGGACGCGGGTGGCGGGCAGCACCTCGTGGACGAGGCTGCTGAGCACGCGCGCCCCGCCTGTCACCGACAGGTCGCCGCGGGCACGCCACGGCTGCCCGGAGGCGATGCCCACCGCCAGGCCGTGCACGGTCTCGTCCGTCCAGGGGGCGGCCCCGCGCACGAGCGGGGCGGCGGCCTGCGCGCCGTTCGCGGCGAGCCAGCGCCTCGGGCGCCCTCCCAGCAGCCGGTCTGCGAGCCATGCCCCGCCCGCAGCGGCCGCGACGCCGGTGCCGAGCCGGGCGCGCAGGTCCGGCCAGGCGGCGACGGCGTGCCCACCCATGACGGTGCCCAGCACCACGAGGCCGCCGACCGTGCGCTCCACGGACGACTCGGCGTGCTCGTACAGCCCGGCGGCCCGCAGGAGCCGCTGGGACAGGGCGGTGCAGTCGTCGGCGTGCGCGCCGAGGCGGGCCGCGAGCGCCCGGGCCTCGTCGGCGAGCGCGCGGCGGCGCTGCGGCAGCGCCGGGTCCGGCGGCGGCCCGGCCACCGTCACCGGCTGCCACGCGGCGAGGTCGAGGGCGTGCGCGGCGCCCGCGGCGCCGAGCGCGGCGGTCCGCAGGCTCTGTCCGGCGGCGTCGGCGCGGTGGGCGGCGGCGCGCACGTCGTCGGCGGTGACGGTGGCCAGCGGCGTCCCGCCGACGACGCGCAGGGTGTCGACGGCGTCGGTCACCGCGGGGCGCCGGCCCGGAGCAGCACGGCGGCTCGGTGGGCGGCGGCCAGGGCCCCGGCGTCGTGCCTGACCGCGTGCACGACATCGGCCAGCCGTTCGCCGAACGCCTCCGCGGCGGGCGAGAACCATCCCAGCGCGGACGCCTGGTGCAGGTGCGCGAGCGCGTCGTCGACGGCGGCGCACGCCGCACGCAGGGTGGCGTCGGGGGACGCCGCTCCCGTGAGCGCCGACGCCCCCGCGGACCCTGCACCAGCCGCCCCGGAGAGCCTGTACCCGTTCATGGGCGCGACGCTAGGAGCGCACCGGCCGGGTACCGCCCCGCGCCGCCGTCCGTTGTGCAGCGCGGTGCGGCCGAGCGGTGTGGGGGCACGCTCCCCTGCCGTCCCGGGGCGGGCACGACAGGCCATACCGGTCCACGCCGGGCCACGGTCCCCGGTGGTGCAAGGCGCCGCCGCAGGGCACCCGGGACGCCCCGCCACCGGCCGGGAGCGCCGTGGGACAATGCGGCACGTGACCTCACCTGCCGCGCCGTCCTCGCAGCCCGCCGAGCAGTCCACGCAGCAGCCCACCGGGCAGCGCGTCGACCTCGCCGCCGTCACCCCGCCCATCGCGCTGGGCCCACTCGACGGGCGCTACCGTGCCGCCGTCGCCCCGCTCGTGGACCACCTGAGCGAGGCCGCGCTGAACCGGGCCCGCATCCACGTCGAGGTCGAGTGGCTCGTCATGCTGTGCAACGGCACGGTGGGCGCCGGCTCCGTCCCCGCCCCCGTGGTGCCCGGCGCCCCGAGGCTCACCGACGCGGAGATCGCCTACCTGCGGCAGATCCCGGCGACGTTCGGCGCCGAGGAGATCGCCGAGCTGGCGGCGATCGAGAAGGAGACGGTGCACGACGTCAAGGCCGTCGAGTACTTCATCAAGCGCCGCCTGGCCGCCGACGTCGCCGGCGCCGCCCTCGGCACCACGAGCCTGCCCGCCGCGAGCGAGCTGGTCCACTTCGCCTGCACGTCCGAGGACATCAACAACCTCTCGTACGCGCTCATGGTGGCGGGCGCGGTGCGCGACGTGTGGCTGCCCGCCGCCACGGCGCTGGCCGACCAGGTGGCCGACATGGCGCGCGAGCACGCCGCCGTGCCGATGCTCAGCCGCACCCACGGCCAGCCCGCGACGCCCACCACGCTGGGCAAGGAGCTCGCCGTGCTGGCCCACCGCCTGCGCCGCCAGCTGCACCGCGTCGAGGGTGCCGAGTACCTGGGCAAGCTCAACGGCGCTACCGGCACCTACGGCGCGCACACCGTGGCCGTGCCGGGCGTGGACTGGCCGGCCGTCTCCCGCGCGTTCGTGGAGGGCCTGGGCCTGACGTGGAACCCGCTGACCACGCAGATCGAGTCGCACGACTGGCAGGCGGAGGTCTACGCCGACGTCGCCCGGTTCAACCGCATCCTGCACAACCTGGCCACCGACGTGTGGACGTACATCTCGATGGGGTTCTTCACGCAGATCCCCGTCGCGGGCGCCACGGGCTCCTCGACCATGCCGCACAAGGTCAACCCCATCCGGTTCGAGAACGCCGAGGCCAACCTCGAGATCTCGTGCTCGCTGCTCGACACGCTCTCGGCCACCCTGGTGACCAGCCGCCTGCAGCGCGACCTCACCGACTCGACCACGCAGCGCAACATCGGCCCGGCGTTCGGCCACTCGCTGCTCGCGATCGACAACGTGCGCCGTGGTCTCAAGGCCCTGCACGCCAACGCCGAGCTCATGGCGCAGGACCTCGACGAGAACTGGGAGGTGCTCGGCGAACCCGTCCAGTCGGCCATGCGCGCCGCGTCGGTGGCGGGCGTGCCCGGCATGGAGAACCCGTACGAGCGCCTCAAGGACCTCACGCGCGGCCGGCGCGTCGACGCCGGCCGCATGCGCGAGTTCGTGGCCACGCTGGGGCTGCCCGACGACGTGGCGCAGCGCCTGCAGGCGCTCACCCCGGCGTCGTACACCGGCCTGGCCGAGCGGCTCGTCGAGGACTACCTGGCCTGACGGCCCGGGGCCGCTACTCCCCCACCATCCCGTCGCCGTCGGCGTCGCGGTACCACGTGTACGGGGTGGTGCCGCGGTAGTACGGGCCGTAGCCCGCGCTGCGGAACGCGGCCACCGTCTTGTACGTGGCGGTCGAGGGCGCGTTCGGGGGCGTGAACGTGGTCTGCACCGTCCTGGGCGCGTAGCCGCTGCGGGTGAACGTGGCGCGAACCGTCACGGGCGTGCGGGTGGTCAGCAGGTAGGTCGAGGAGGTGCTGACCACCCGGCCGCCCACCACCCACTCCACCTTGGTCAGCCGGGCGCCCGCCGGAGCGGTGATCACCGCCTTCACCTTGGTGCCGACGGTGACCTTGCGGTTCGCGGCCCACGAGTTCGCCACCTTGACGGTGCCGCCCGTCTGCGCCTGGAGCGCCACGGCGACGGCTCCGGTGACGGCCGTGCCGTCGGCGTGACCGGGCCGCTTGACCGTGACCCGCACCGAGAGCTTCTTCCCGGCGTCGGCGGCCACGGCCTTGTACGACGACGCGGTGGCACCGGTGATCGGCTTGCCGTCCCGCAGCCACTGGTAGCCGGCCGACAGCCCGGACATCGACCAGGTGCCGGCGGTGGTGCGCAGCGTCGACCCGACGCGGGCGGTGCCGCTGATCGCAGGCTTGGTCCGCAGCGTGGGTGCGGCTCCGGTGGCGACGGCGGCGGTGGACGCGCTGACCTTGGTGACGGTGGCGTACCCGGCCTTCGAGCCCGTCACCTGGACCGTGAGTCTCTTGCCGCGGTCGCCGGCCGTGGGGGTGTAGGACGCCGAGGTGGCTCCCGCGACGGCGACCCCGTCACGGAGCCACTGGTAGCGCAGGGTCACGGGGGCGGGCTTCCACGTCCCGGGCACCGCGGTCAGGGCGACTCCGACGCGCGGCGTGCCGGTGACCGTGGGCACGGGGGCGGCCGTCAGCGGGTGGACGGCCGTGACCGTGGCGGAGGTGGCCGTGCCGGTCGTGTAGCCGCTGCGGGCGGCCGTCACCGTGACGGCGATCTTCTTCCCCGCGTCGGCGGCCACGACCTTGTACGACGAGGCGGTGGCACCGGCGATCGGCGCACCGTCCCGCAGCCACCGGTAGGCGAAGGTCAGGCCGCTCGCGGACCAGGTGCCGGTGCGGGCGGTGAGGGTCGCGCCGACCGTGGGCGTCCCGGCCACCGTCGGCCTGGCCGTGGCGACGGCCGCGGCACCGGCGGCCACCGTGACCGCGGCCGAGGTCGCCTCGCCGGCCACGTAGCCGTCCTTCGTGGCGCTGACCCGGACCGTGAGCCTCTTGCCCGCGTCCGCCGCGACCGGCGTGTAGGACGCTGCAGTCGCGCCGGGGATCACGGCGCCGTCGCGCAGCCACACGTACCCCAGCACCACGCCGTCGACGGACCAGGTGCCCGGGGAGGCGGTCAGCCGCACGCCCACCTGGGCCGGGCCGAGCGCGGGCCGATCCACCGGCTCCACCACGGCGGGCGTGGCCGGCACCTCGGGCGTCTCGGGCACCTCGGGCGTCTCGGGCACGGCAGGCGCCTCGGGCAGGCAGTCCTCGACGACGGCGGTGGCCGTCCAGACGTCGGCCGCGCCGTCCTGGCAGCCCCAGTCCCCGCCGGACGAGACGACGACCTGGTCGCCGTCGTCAGCCCCCACGGCGACGGGCGCCGTAGGCACGACCAGGGCGAGCGCGGCCAGGGCCACCACGGGGAGTCGACGGCGCCGCGCGCCGTCCTGACGACCGGACATCTGAGCTCCTGAGGTGAGAAGTGCGCCTCAGTGTGCGCCCGCCCACGCACCGCTGCCGCCGTCCGGCACGCTTTTCACCCGGCCGCCGTGAGCGTCCTCAGGATCGCGGCGCCGACCCGCTCAGGTCCTGCGCCCCGAGCACGCGCAGCAGGGCCAGCTTCTCGGCCGCCTCGGTGCGCGGCGGGGCAGTCAGCACGAGCAGCGCCTGCGACTGGTCCTCGGTGAACAGCACGGTGCAGTCCACCTCGAGCGGCCCGAGCTGCGGATGCACCAGCACCTTGTGGTCCTCGAACCGGCGGGCCACCTCGTGCCGGTCCCACAGGGCGGCGAACTCCGCGCTCTGGCGGCGCAGCGCCCGCACCAGCTCGCCCGCCCGGGAGGCGTCACCGAGCATCCCGTGGGCCACCCTCAGGTTCGCGACCTGGGCCCGGGACTGCCGCTCGTGGTCCTCCCGCAGGTACACCTCCCGCTCCGCCGGGTCCGTGAACCAGCGGTAGACCTCGCTGCGGGCCAGCCCCGTGAACCGGGACCGGTCGCCGAACAGCGCGACGGCGGGACCGTTCTGCACCAGGGTCTCCCCCAGCGCCGAGATGATGAACGCCGGAGTGTCCTCCAGCCGGTCCAGGACGCGCAGCAGCGCCGGCGACACGTGCCCCGTCAGCACCGTCCGGCCGGGCGTGCCCCGCCCCGCGAGCCGGAACAGGTGGTCGCGCTCGTCGTCGGACAGGCGCAGCGCCCGGGCGAGCGCGGCGAGCATCTGCTCGCTGGGCTGCGGGCCGCGCTGCTGCTCGAGGCGCGTGTAGTAGTCGGTGGACATCGCCGCGAGCGCCGCGACCTCCTCCCGCCGCAGGCCGGCGGTGCGGCGCCGCGCGCCGGGCGGCAGCCCGACGTCGGCAGGCAGCACCGCCTCACGCCGCCGCCGCAGGAACTCCGCCAGCGCCCGCCTGTCCATCCACGCTCCTCCTCCGGGCCCGTCGCCGTGACGCGCACCGTCAGCCACTCTTGCCCACCCGGCGGGCGGCGAACCAGGGACCGCCGATCCCCCGACACCCGCTCCTCTCCCGCCCCGGGTCGCCCCGCCGCACGGTGGAGGCATGGAGACCACCGGAAAGACCATCTTCGTCCCTGGCGCGACGAGCGGCATCGGCCTGGCCCTCGCCCTGCGCCTCCACGCCCGCGGCAACACCGTGATCGTCGGTGGCCGGCGCACCGAGCTGCTGGAGCAGATCACCGCCGAGCACCCCGGCATCCACGCCGTCCGCATCGACACCGCCGACCCCGCCTCCATCCGCACGGCCGCCGCCCAGGTGCTCGCCGACCACCCCGACCTCGACGTGCTCGTCGCCATGGCGGGCATCATGGAGCCGGAGGACTGGACGTCGTCCGGGTTCCTCGAGACCGCCGAGCGGATCGTGACCACGAACCTGCTGGGCCCGATCCGGCTCGTGGCGGCGTTCGTGGAGCACCTGCGCACCCGGCCGGGGGCCGCCGTCGTCACCGTGTCCTCAGGGCTCGCGCACGTGCCGCTGCGGGTCACGCCCACCTACAACGCCACCAAGGCGGCCGTGCACCGGCTCTCGGAGAGCATCCGCCTCCAGCTCGAGCCGGTGGGCGTGCAGGTGGTGGAGATCGTGCCGCCCGCCGTGCGCACCTCTCTCATGCCGGGGCAGGAGCACAACCCGATGGGCCTGCCGCTCGACGACTTCGCGGACGAGGTGATGACGCTCCTGGAGACGCAGCCCGACGCCCACGAGATCCTCGTCGAGGGTGTGAAGCCCCTGCGGTTCGCCGAGGTCCGCGGCGTCTACGACGCCACCGTGGAGCGGGTCAACGCGTCCGACCCGCACGCGGCGGCCCTCTGACCGCTCTCCGCGGTGCCGGTCCGGGCAGCTGGACCACGACAACTCGACCTGCGCACGCAGGTCCGCCTGGCCGGCCGACCGGGCCCGCCCCGCGCGCCGCGGGGCGGGCCCCAGTTCTCAGTGGAAGTCGCAGAAGACCTCGTCCGTGATGACGGCGGCGGGCGCGCGCTCGAGCATGCGTACGAAAGCGTCCGCCGCTTCGGGAGTCACGAAGTACACGGGGACTCCCCAGAAGTCGTACGGCCCCGCCTGTGCACCATTGGCGAAGTGCTCCAGCGCCGCCTGCTGGCAGACAAGAGGGACGGAGGCCCCCTCGTAGCCGAGGCTCCTCACCTCTGCTTTCGCCGCGGCCAGCCCGTCTGCGTCGGACTCCGCCGCCGAGACGACGTCGACCCAGACAGTGACAAGCGCACTTTCCGAAGCGATCGCTTCAGCCTCGGTGAGCGCCACTGGTCTGCCCGCCGTGTGCGTGGGCGTGGGCGCCACCGGCGTCGTCTCCACATGCGGCGCAGGCTCCCGCGCGGAGTCCTCGGCTTCATGCGGCGTCGGCTCGACCGGCGGCATCATGCTCGAACTCGGCGACCCGCTCGGAGCCGGAGTCGGCGTCGGTGATTGCGATGGCAGCGCGCTCGCCGCAGGCACCGGTGCGGGCGCCGGCGTCTGCGGCGCGCTCAGCGCGCTCGCGACGGCGGCGAGCCCGAGCGCCCCTGCAGCACCCACCATGCCGACAGCCCGAACGGTCTGGCGCCGGCGAGCCTTACGCAGCACCGACACGACATCGACCGGGAGCTCCGGTGTCGTCGCAGCCATCTGCCGCAGACGCTGGACCATCTCGTCGTCGTTCATCGCGTCTCCCTTCCGTCGGTGCCGGCGCCGTCGACGCCCATGATCTGCCTGAGCTGAGCCAGACCCCGTGCGGCCGCGGACTTCACCGCGCCCGCTGAGAGGCCCAGGTCGTCCGCCACGTCGGTCTCAGCCATGTCCATGAGGTAGCGCAAGACCACGACGCGGCGCCGCTTGGGCGGCAGCTGGAGGAGCGCTCTGACGAGAAGGTCCTGGTCGCCGGCCCCACCAGCCGGGAAGTCCACCGCACCCTGGGGCATGCGGGCCGGCTCGAGCAGCACCTCGCGACGGCGACGCCTCCACGTGTCGATCCGCTGGTTCACCAGCACTCGGTGGGCGTAGGCGGCCGGGTCTCCGGCGGACGCTCGCGGCCAGGCCAGGTACGTCTTCACCAGTGCGCCCTGCACGAGCTCTTCGGCACGGTGGTGGTCCCCTGTCAGGAGCCAGGCGGCACGGGCGAGGCGTGGGGAAACCTCTCGCACGAAAGCACTGAACTCCGCATCCTTGCCCGGCCCGGTGACCACCGGCACGGGCGCGGTTACACCCGGTGAGCCGTCATCGACCACTGGTCCACGCACGAGCACCTCCTTCGTCGTTCCCATGCCTTCCTTCACGCACACCTCCCACCGCGGGTTGCTCGGGGGCGTGAATTCACCCCGGCACGCACGACGCCGGCGGCCGGCCACCCACGGGTGACCGGCCGCCGGCTCCTGCGTGCGCGAGCGTGTCAGTGCGCGCCGCGCCCCGGGTACGACTCCTGCATCTGCGGGTTGAGCGACTTGAGCTTGACCCGCTTGGCCGGCCCGTCGACCACGACGGGCGACGGGCCCTGCGCTCGCCCTGACGCTGGTTCTGCCCCTGGCGGCGTGCGGGGGGCAGCGAGCCCGAACCGGTCTCCACGCCGTCCTCCGCCGCCGTCGTCCCCGAGCGCCCGGGCGAGGCCGCCGAGACCATCTCCCCCGAGGCCTACCGGGGCATCGAGCGCGACGACGGCTGGACGCAGGCCGACGTCGCGTTCATGACCAAGATGATCGGCCACCACCGGCAAGCAGTCGTCATGACGGACCTGGTGCCCGACCGGGCGGCGTCGGACAAGGTGCGCACGTTCGCGCAGCGGATCAGCGTGGTGCAGGACGGCGAGGTGCGCTACATGAGCGACTGGCTCAGCGAGCGCGACCTGCCCGTGCCGCCCGCGCAGGAGGTCGCGCCCGGGGACGGCAGCGGGCCCCGCCAGCAGCACCAGCACGACCACGGCGACATGCCGGGCATGCTCACCGACGAGGAGCTGGCGGCGCTCGAGGCCGCCGAGGGCGCCGAGTTCGACCGCCTCTTCCTCGAGGCCATGATCAAGCACCACCAGGGCGCCCTGGTCATGTGCGACCGCCGAGATCTCGCGGATGCGCCTGCTCCTCGACGAGGTCTAGCAGCAGGCGCACGAGGACCGGCAGGAGAAGCCGGCCGCGCTCGGTGCCCGCCGGCCGTCCGCACCCGGAGGGCTGGGAACGCCTCGACGCCGGTGAGACGCCCCTCGCGTCTGCGGTGGACGGGCTCGTCAGCGCTCGACGGGGAGTCCGCGGTGCGCCCACATGGCCATGCCGCCGTCGAGGTTGACCGCGTCGTAGCCCACGGCGTCGACGAGGAACTGGGTGGCCCGGGCCGAGCGCCCGCCGGAGTGGCAGACGACGAAGACCTGCGTGTCCGGGTCCAGCTCTCCGTAGCGGGCGGGCAGGTCGCCGAGGGGGATGTGGACGGCGCCGGGGGCGTGGCCGGCGTCCCACTCGTCCTGCTCGCGCACGTCCAGGAGGGTGGCACCCTCGGGCAGCGGCTGGGCGGGGTCGAGGTCGCGCACGTCGACGGTGGGGACCTCGGGCTGCATCGGCGGGAACATGCTCCCAGCGTAGGCGCCGGCGTCGGGCGCCGTGCGAGCGGGGCGGGCCTCGTCCAGGCTCGGTCCATGGTTCCGAACGACGCACACGACCAGCCGGGAGCGGCAGCGGGCAAGGCGCCCGGGCAGGGCGCCGTCCCCGACCCGGACCCGGCCACCTCCCCGACGGCGGGCGCGAGCGGTCCCGGGGGCGGGGTGGAGCCCGGCGAGACGCCGCCCGAGGCCGACCAGGTCAGCGCCCCGCAGGGGCACGACGAGCACGGCCCGCACCCCGCCCAGACGTGGATGTGGATCGGCGGGATCGGCGTCGTGGTGGTGCTGGTCGCGCTCATCTTCGTCGGGTACGCCACGGGCCTGTGGGACTGAGGGCGGGGCTCTGCTAGGAAGGGTGCATGCGATCCCCTGACGGCACGGCGTCCCTGGCTGCCCTCCTGTGCCCGATCCAGGGCCCGATCCAGGGCCCGGTCTGCGCATGAACGGCACGGACGCGGCGCCGCTGTGGCTCGCCGCGGTGCTGCTCGTGGGTGCCACGGCCCTGTCCCTCGCCGCCGCGCACCTCCACGGCGGCGCGACCCCGCCCGCCGCCGAGGCACGGCGGTCGAGCCGCCGGCTCTCGGCGGCGGCCGCGGTCGCCGCCTTCCTCGCGTGCGTGCTGCTGCTGGTCGCGGCCCAGCAGGGCTGACCCCCGCCCGGGGCCGCGGGTGGTGCCGGGACCAGGGAGACTAGGGCGGTGCTCGAGTCCTACCCCGCCCTGACCCTGCTGCCGCCCCTCCTCGCGATCACGCTCGTGGTGCTGACCAGGAAGGTGCTGCCCAGCCTCGGCGCGGGCGTGCTGGCGGCGGCGCTGCTCGTGGCGGGGCTCGACCCCCTCGGCACGGCCCGGGAGGTCTGGACGGCGTTCAGCGGCATCTTCTGGTCCGACGGCGCGGTGAGCACGTCGTCGGTGTACCTGCTGGTGTTCATCCTGCTGCTGGGCGTGACGACGGCGTTCGTGCTCATGTCGGGCGGCGCCCGGGCGTTCGCGGAGTGGGCGGTGCGACGCATCCGCACGCGCCGCGGGGCGCACGTGCTGCCCGCCGTGCTGGGCGTCGTCATCTTCGTCGACGACTACTTCAACGCCCTGGCCGTGGGGCAGGTCAGCCGGCCGGTCACCGACCGGCACGGGGTCTCGCGCGCCAAGCTGGCGTACATCATCGACTCGACCTCGGCGCCCGTGTCCGTACTGGCGCCCATCTCGAGCTGGGGCGCCTACATCATCGGCCTCATGGCTCCGATCGTGGCGGCGTCGGCGCTGACCGTGAGCAGCGTGGAGGCGTTCCTCGGGGCGGCCGCGTCGAACTACTACGCGATCGCCGCGATCGTGCTGGTGTGGGTGGTGGCGGTGCTGGGGATCGACGTCGGACCCATGCGCCGCGAGGAGGCACGTGCGGCGCACGAGGGCCGCCCGTTCGACGACGACGAGGCCGCGCCCGGCCGTCTGTCGTCCGACCTCCCGGTGACCGAGCCCGGCGCACGGCGGGCCCTGCTGGTCCCGTTCCTGGTGCTGGTGGCGGGTGTGCTGGCCGCGATGGTGTGGACGGGGCACACGGCCGCCGGGTCCTGGGACCCCGTGGACGTGCTGGCCGAGACCGACTCCACGCTGTCCCTGGTGGTGGGTGGTGTGCTGGGCCTGCTCACCGCCATCGCGTACTACCTGCGCTACACCTCCAGCGACCAGCGGTTCGACCGCCGCACGTTCGCCCGCGGCTGGGTCGAGGGGTTCCGTTCGATGCTGCCGGCCGTCGCGATCCTGCTGCTGGCCTGGATGCTCGGCTCGCTGGTGGAGTCGCTGGGCACCGGCGCCTACCTGGGCGGCCTGGTGGAGAGCGCGGACATCTCGGCGGGCTGGCTGGTGCCCGTGGTGTTCGTGGTGGCCGCGGCGATGGCGTTCGCGACCGGCACGTCGTGGGGGTCGTTCGGCCTGCTGCTGCCGCTCGCGGGCGGCATCGTGAACTCCGCGGGCGCCCCCGAGCTGCTGCTGCCCACCCTGGGCGCGGTGCTGGCCGGTGCCGTCGCGGGCGACCACGCCTCCCCCGTCTCGGACACCACGATCCTCTCGGCCACCGGGGCCGGGTCCCACGTGATCACCCACGTGCTCACGCAGCTCCCGTACGCGGGGGCGGCCGCGTTGAGCGCGCTGGCCGGCTACGTCGCCGTCGCGCTCGGTGCCGCCACGGCGGTGGGCCTGCTGGTCACCCTGGCCGTGCTGGCCCTGCTGGTGCTGGTGGCGCGGGCGGTGACGACGCCGGTGGCTGCGCCGTCGACGGAGCGCGAGCCGGCCTGAGGCCCGCGGAGCCCGCGGGGCCCGCACAGGGTGAGGTCCTCGGGGGCGACCGGCCCGCGACTCAGCCCGTGGGCTCGCCCTTCGCCCACGCCGTGACCACCCGCGTCGAGTCGGGCCGGCGCGGCATCACCACGAGCACCAGGTCGCCCTCCTCCACCACCGTGTCGTCGTCGGGCACGATGCTCGTCTCCCCGCGCACGACCGTCGACACCAGGCCCGGCGCCGGCTCCAGCTCCCCCAGCCGCTTGCCCACCAGGTGCAGGCCGGGCACCGCGCGCACCTCGAACAGCTCCGTGCGGGAGTCACCCAGCGAGAGCCCCGTGGCCACCGGCCCTATCTGCTCGCCCTGCCCGACCCCCAGGATCCGCGCGGCCGTGCTGATGCTGACGCCCTGCACCGCCGCCGAGACCAGCACCACGAAGAAGACGACGTTGAAGATCAACGAGCCGGCCGGGTACCCCGCCACGGCCGGGAACGTCGCGAGCACGATCGGCACCGCCCCGCGCAGGCCCACCCAGCTGATGAACACCAGCTCCCGCCACGAGTACCCGAACCACACCAGGCACGAGACCACCGCCACCGGCCTGGCCACGAGCACCAGCACCAGCGTCACGGCCACGGCCGGGCCCACCACCGGCGGCAGCTCGCTCGGGAACACCAGCATGCCCAGCATGAGGAACAGGCCCACCTCGGCCGTGTTCGACAGGCCCGCATGGAACGCCTGGATGCCCGGGCGGTGCAGCGTCACCCGGGCGCCGACCACCAGGCCCGTGACGTACACGGCGAGGAACCCGGAGCCGCCCACCACGGTGGCCGCCCCGTACGAGACGCCGGCCACACCGAGCGCCACCACCGGGTACACGCCCGCCGGGCCGAGCGCCGAGCGTGACAGCAGCCAGCTCCCGCCGAGACCCACGGCCACACCCACCACGGCGCCGCCCACCAGCTGCACCACGCCGAACACGACCCAGTCCGCCGGGGTCGGCGACCCCTGCCACGTGGCGACCAGCCCGATCGTCAGCATGACGGCGATCGGGTCGTTCGCGCCCGACTCCACCTCCAGCAGGGACGCCAGCCGTCGCGGCAGCGGCGCGCGCCGCAGCATCGCGAAGACGGCCGCCGCATCGGTGGAGGAGATGACCGCGCCGATGAGCACCGCCGTCAGCGGCTCGACGTCGAGCAGCAGGTACGTGCCGCCCGCGACCACCGCCGCGGTGACCAGCACCCCCACGGTGGCGAGCAGGGCACCCGGCGCGGCGGCACGCCGCACGTCACCCGGCTTCGTCGTCAGGCCGCCCTCGAACAGCACGAGGATCAGCCCGATGGTGCCGGCCACCTGCGCGACCTCCGGGTCCGCGAGGGAGACCAGGCCCAGGCCGTCGTCGGCGATCAGCATGCCGAGCAGCAGGAACAGCAGCAGGCCGGGGACGCGGACCTTGCCGGCGAAGGCAGCCGCGAGCACCGCGGAGATGAGCAGGAGTCCGGAGGCGAGCACCCAGGGGTCGGCCGGGAGCGCCACCGACATCCGACCACCGCCCTACGCCCTGTTGTGGACAACCGTGGGCCATTCTATCGACGGCGCTCCGTCTCGCCCGACGAGGAGACGGGCGAGCCCGCCCCTGCCCTATGCCGGCGACCAGGGTCACCCGCCCTGCGCACCGCCCTCAGCGGGCCGCGGAACCCGTCGCACCGACTCGGCGACGACGTCCGCGACGCACTGCGCCTGCCGTCCGGTCACCGTGCTGTCGACACCTTCGTCGTCCCGGCGCTCCTCGCGCAGGGCGAGGCACAGCCCGAGGCCGTCGGGGCCCGTCACCTCCTCGACGTCCGCGAGCGCCGCGGCCACCGCCAGGTCCACCGGTCCCGGCCTCGCCGGCTCCCCGGGCGATGCGGTGCCACCGTCCCACACCCTCACGCAGTCGCCGTCGGTGCAGGCTGCTGCCCCGATCTGCGCGAAGCCACCGGAGTGCTGGACCGTGCCGCGGACGGCAGGCGCACGCGCCCCGTCGATGCCGTCGACCCGGCTGGCCCAGACCCTCACGTTGGTCTCGCTGTGCCCGTGCGTGCCCCACGTCAGCGGGCCGGCCGCTTCCAGCGGGTAGGAGAAGATCCTGCGCCCCTCGCTGTCGGTCATCGGGTCCCACGTCACCAGGCGGGACGAACCGCCGTCACGCGGGCCGAACGCCAGCGCGTGCCGCCCGTCGCCGCTCACGAGCACCCGGGGCCCGCCGGCGAACGTCTCCCACACCGGTTCCGGGAGGGCGTCGGCCTCGATCAGCGCCGACAGGTCGTCATCCGTCCCGGAGTACACCGCGAAGCGGGGCGGCCCCTCGAGGCCCGGGCCGGCCGGGGTGAGAGCCAGGAAGAACCGCTCCCCAGGCGCCCAGGAGTCGAGGCTCGTGTCGACGACGGTGGCGCCGTCGTGCCGCACGTAGGTGCGGGCCCAGCTCGGCATCTGCCGAACGCCTGCGGCGGGCTGCAGGTCGACGGTGTCCCTGGGCGCCGGCGATGCCGTCGACGCCGGCACGACCGGGCGCGGTTCGAGCGTCGTCACGGCCCCGAGCGCCGCCGCACCGACGACGACGCTGGCGGCGACTGACAGCGCCACGCCCCGCGCCCGGTGCCGCTGCGCACGCCGACGTGCCACCCGGAGCCCGGTGAGCCCGTCCACCGGACGCTCGGGCACCGCCTCGTCGACCATCGCGCGCAGCTGCCGCGAGAAGTCATCGTTCATGGGTTCGTCCTTCGCTCTCGGCGGGATGCTGCAGTGCCTCACGGAGCGTGGCGAGCCCCCGGGACCCGGCCGACTTGACCGTGCCGCGGGGCAGGCCGAGCTCCTCGGCCACCTCCGCCTCCGAGAGGTCGAGGAGGTGCCGCAGCACCACCACACGTCTCTGCTTGACCGGCAGGAGCAGCAGCGCTCGCGTCAGCTCGTCCCGCAGGGCCACGTGGTGCGTCTCGTCGCCGTTGCCGCGCTCAGGCATCTCGTCAGCGGTGAGCAGCAGCTCGCGTCGGGTCCGCCGCCACGTGTCGATCCGCAGGTTCGCGAGGATCCGCCGCGCATAGACGAGAGGGTCTCCGTCCCGTGCCCGCGACCACGAGCGGTACGTGCGCTCCAGGGTGGCCTGCAGCAGCTCCTCGCCACGGTGCAGATCTCCGGCCAGGAGCATCGCGACGCGCCGCAGCACCGGGCCCGAGGCCTCCACGAAAGCCACGAACTCGGCGTCACGCGCCTCCTTCCCGGCGGGCACGACGAAGTCCTGACGGACCTCACCGGACTCCCAGAGCACGCTCACATCCCCCCACACGCAGCGGCCCTGCGGAAGGTTCCGTACCCGCAGTGACGAGGTGCGCATGCGGCGGGCTGCCCGACACCGCGGTGGTCCGACGTCACTCCCGCAGCGAGGCCGCCGGAGCCTGCAGCGCCTCGCGCAGCTCCTGCTTCGCCCGCTGGTACCGGTTGCGCACCGTGGACGCGGGCATGCCCACCACCTCGGCCACCTGGGCGAGCGTGAAGCCCTCCCAGTGGACCAGCCGCACCAGCTCGGCGAGGTCGGGGTCGAGGCGCGAGACGGCGTCACGGACCTCCACCCCGCTGTCGGCCGGTGGTGCGTGGCCCGTGGTGGCGAGCACGTCACGGAGGCGATCAGCCAGCCGGAGACGACGCCTGGCGCCGCGCTGGTGGTTGAGAAGGGTGCGGTGGGCGACGCCGAAGAGCCACATGCGTGCCTCGACAGGGTCTGCGGGCATCATGGCTGCGCGACGCCACGCGGTGGTCAGCGTCTCCGCCAGCAGGTCCGCGGCGTCGTCGTCCTCCGCACGCCGGCGGAGGTAGCGCAGCACGTCCTCGGCGTTCGCGGCCACGACGTCCTCCGCACGGCTCCTCACTCGTACCACCACGGCGTGCCCGGGTCCGGGTTGTCCCCGGTGCACCGTGTCTCGGACTCCCACCGGAAAGAGACCGGCGCGCCCTCCTGCTCGAGCCTGGCGGCGATCGCGGCGTTCAGGGCGTCCTGGACCGCCGTGTGGTACTCCCAGTCGGCGTCGTAGTGGTCGGTGCCGTACCCGACCGGGCCGATCCCGGCCGCGGTGCTCCGCTCGGCGCGGAGCCGAGCGATAGCGCCGTCGACGTCGACGATCTCGGACAGCGAGTTCTCCTCCAGCCACGCCACGACCTCAGCCCGAGCTCCCGGGTCCCGGACGTGAAGTCCCCCTGTGCGCTGCTCGCACGTCCCGCCGCTGGGCAACGTGTACGTGATCGAGCCGAACGGCTCCTGCGCCCAGGGCGCCGTCCACTCCAAGAGGCTGGCCGCGGCGGCCGTGCCACCCACGATCAGCGCGACGGCGCCCGTGCCCGCCGCGAGGGCACGGCGCGGCCCCAGGATCCCGGTTCTGCCAGCACGGCGGGTGGCCAGGACGACGTCGCCCACCGCCGCGCTCAACCCGTCCGGCTCGTGAAGGGGTGGCGCGGACGCGTCCAGCCAGCGCGTCAGGTCGTCGGTGTCAGATGGCATGGTCTCTCCCGGGCTCGTCGCAATGTCTCCACCGGGTACATGTCCGGCACGGGCCGAGGTGTCCGCGGCCGCTGCGACCCGTCCGCGCTCGCCTCTGTCAGGGGTGCAGCTGCTCCTGCAACGAGGCCAGGTCGGCCACGTGCTCCTCTGCCCTGCGCGACGCGGCCTCGGCGGCCGCCTGCTCCTCGCGCGCCCGCGCGTCGAGAGCAGCGATCGCGACGTCGTCACGCCGGAGGTCGGGCAGCGCCGCCTCGGCGTCCCGCTGGGCACGCAGCCGGGCTGCCGCCGCCTCGTGCGCCGCGGCCTCGCCGCGCGCCGTCTCGGCCTCCGTGACGATCTGGTCGAACAGCAGCCGCAGCTGCGTCCCGACGGCGACGAGCGCCTCCCGGTCGGCGACGTACCGCGCGTACGCCTCCTCGAGGGCCGGGTCGAGCCCACCGGCCGGGTAGACCTGCGACCCCAGGTAGGCGAACAGCTCGGTGGAGCGCAGGCGCGGGTCGTCCCCGACGGAGGCCGCCAGCTGCTCGTGCACCGGGTCGGCGGGGTCCACCGCGGCGACGGCCGTCTCCAGCAGGGGTTCGAGGCGCCCCTGCTCGCGGGCGCCCATCCGGTCCCAGGCGGCGTGGAGCATCTCGTGGGCCGCGGTCGTCACGACGGCCGGCCGCAGGCGCGGGTCGTCGGGCACGTAGACGACGATCTCCCGGCCGGCGACGTAGCAGCCCATCACCGCGGGCTCGCCCGGCGCACCGCCGACGTCCGCGGGCAGCGCGGCAGGGACGTTCGGGTGGGCCCGCCCCTCGCAACGGCCGGAGAACTCCTGGCGGTCCAGCAGGCGCGGCCGTGCGCCGTAGAGCACGTCCCGGCCGGTGTCGGTCAGGTACATCTGGTCCGCGAGCGCCACCACGTCGTCACCCGGGCCGGTCACGCGGGCCAGGACGTCGAGCGTGGCGTCCCGTGCCGCGGGGAGGCCGGGGCTCCCGAGCTGCACCCACCCGTAGCCGGCGGCGAGGAGTGCCGCGCCGGTGAGGAGCGCGCCCAGGCGCCGGGGCCGGCGACGGCGTCGCGGTGCCCTGTCCCAGCGGTCGCGCCCGCCCCCGGTGCCGGAGGGTGAGCCGGGCTCCCAGGTGCGCCACCCGGTCGCGGCGGTGCGTCTTCCCGCGGCCTCGTCGATGACCCACTGCGGGATGCGTCCGTCGGTACCGCGTGGCAGGTCGTCGGGCGGGATCGTCATGGGGGTGGCACCGGGCGGGCGGTCTGGGGCTCGGACCGTCACACCCTCTGGTCGTCCGTCGGGACCTGCCCCTGCGCGGAACCCTAGCGTCCGGGGGGGTGGCACCGGCTCCTCCTGCCGGGTGCACCCGTCTGCGACCAAGGTCGTAACCGAGGACGGCACCCGCGCCCGATGTGCCGCACCCTGCCCGTGACGAGGCTGGTGGGCAGGCCGAGGGTGCCGCCTCCGGGCAGGTTCCCGGACACCGCCCGGCCGCGAGGAGACCACCATGTCCACGATCGCCCGCGGGGCGTCCGACGACGTCACCGCTCCCCCGGACCCGGCCGGCCGCCCACGCCGGCACCGCCTGGTGGCGCGCGCCGCCGCGGCGCTCGCCGTCGTCACGCTCACGGCGGGCACGGTGGCCGGCTGTGCCACGGCCCAGGCCCCGACGCCTCCGCCGGCGCTCCCCGCACCGGCAGCCCCGGCGTCCGACGGCGCGCCGTCCGCCCCTGCCCTGGAGCAGGGGGACGTCGAGGCGTGGCTCGACGGGTTCCTGCCCGCCGCGCTGGAGCGCGAGGGCATCCCGGGGGCCGCCGTCGCCGTCGTGCACGACGGGGAGGTGCTCACCACCCGCGGCTACGGCTGGGCCGACACCGGTGCCGACGGCGGCGAGCCCGTGCCCGTGGACCCGGAGCGCACCCTGTTCCGGCCTGGGTCGGTGTCAAAGCTGGTGACGGCGGCGGCGGTGATGCAGCTCGTGGAGCAGGGGCGCGTCGACCTCGACGCGGACGTCTCGGAGTACCTGGACTTCGACCTGCCGCGGCGGTTCGACGAGCCGGTCACGCTGCGGCACCTGCTCACGCACACGGCCGGGTTCGAGGAGCGCATCCGCGGCCTGATCGGTGCGGAGGGCACGCCGGCGGACCTGCGCCACGAGCTGGTCACCGACCCGCCCGAGCAGGTGTACCGGCCCGGCACCGTGCCGGCCTACTCCAACTACGGCAACGCCCTGGCGGGGTACGTGGTGGAGCGCGTCAGCGGGCAGCCGTTCGAGCAGTACGTGCAGGACCACCTGCTGGAGCCTGCGGGGATGACCACGGCGACGTTCGAGCAGCCGGTGCCCGAGCCGCTCGCCGACCGCCTGGCGCGCGGCTACGAGACTGCCTCGGGGCCGGGCCACGGGTTCGAGGTGGTGACCACCCCGCCGGCGGGCGCGCTCAGCGCGACGGCCACCGACATGGCCCACTTCATGCTCGCGATGCTCGGTGAGCCCAGCACCGGCCAGCCCGTCCTGGAGCCCGCCACCCTGGCGCTGATGGAGGAGCCGGGCCTGGACGCCGGCACGCTCGGCACCCTCGCCGAGGGCCCGCGCATGGCGCTCGGGTTCTTCCAGGAGGACCGCAACGGCCACCGCATCGTGGGGCACGGCGGCGACACCCTGTACTTCCACTCCCACCTCCAGCTCTACCCGGACGAGCGCACGGGCGTGTTCGTGTCCGTGAACGGCTCGGGCGAGGACGGGCTGGCCACGCTGCGCCTGCGCGAGCAGCTCGTGCACGGTTTCACCGACCGGTACTTCCCCGCCGAGGGCACGGCTGCCCGCCCCGGCGTCGACCAGGCCACCGCCCGCGAGCACGCCGCGCAGATGGCCGGCACCTACACCCAGTCCCGCTCCATGCACAGCACGTTCCTGCGGGTGACGGACCTGCTGAGCGTCACCCACGTGACCGCCCAGCCGGACGGCCGCGTGGTGATCGCGCCGGGCCCGCTCAGCGACCGTCCCGTGCTGTACGAGGAGGTCGAGCCGTGGGTGTGGCAGGAGGTGGGCGGCCAGCGCACCGTCTCGGCCCGCCTGGACGGTGACCGCGTGGGCGCCGTCGCGTACGACTCGGCCTTCACCATGCTGCGCGCCGACCCGGCCACGGATGTCGCGCTGCCCGTGCTGGGGGCCGCCGCCCTGGTCCTGCTGGCCGGGGTGCTCGTCTGGCCGGTGGCCGCTCTGGTGCGCCTGGTGCGACGCCGGCCGGTCGACCGCGCCGAGTCCGAGGCCCGGCGTGCCGGCCGCACCGCCCGGGTGCTGACCCGGCTCGCGTCGCTGGGCGCCGTCGTGGCGCTCGCCGGCTGGGCCGGGACGGTCATGGCCGTGATGAGCTTCGCCGAGGTGCCCACGGTGGCGCTGCGCGGGCTCCAGGGCCTCCAGGCGCTCGGGGTGCTCGGCCTGGTGCCGGCAGTGCTGCGCGTGGTGGGCGACGTGCGCCGTCGTGCCGGCTGGCGCCGCGTCACCGGCGGGGTCCTGATCGTGCTGGCGCTGGGCGTCGTGGCGTGGTTCGCCGTGACCTACCGCCTGCTGGCCCCCAGCGTGTCGTACTGAGACCGGCTGCGAGGATTCACGCATGGACCGCCGCTCCGTCGAGGACCTCGCGCCACCGCGCCCGTCCCGCGTCGACGCGCTGCTCACCCGCCTCGGGGTGGTCGGCGTGCCGGCGCGGGACGCCGTGCTGGCGGCCGTCGTCGCCGTCCTCACGCTCGTCACGCTGGCGCTCACGCTGGACGAGCTGGCCGCGCTGGAGGGCATCGTGGTGCAGCACCCGAGCGCCGTCGTGGCGCTGTGCACGGTGCAGGCGGCGGCGATCGCGCTGCGGCGCACGCGTCCTCTGCTCGCCCTGGGCGTCGTCGTCGCGCTCCAGGTGGCGCTCGTGGCGGCGGCGCCCGCGGACTTCAGCGTGCGCGGGCTGGCGCCCCTGGTCGTCGGCTACACCCTCGGCACGCTGATGCCCGTGCGCCGGGCCCTGGCGGTGACCGGTGCCGCCGCCGTGCTGGAGGCCGCGGCGGCCGTGGCCGTGGCCCCCGCCGGGTCGCCGTCCCTGCCGCAGCTCGCGCTCCTCGGCCTCGCGACCGCAGCCATCAGCTACCCGGGTGCGGCCCTGGTCGGCGTGTGGACGGCCACCCGCCGCCGGTACCTGGACCTGGTGCGGCTGCGGGCGGCGGAGGCGGTCCGGGCCCAGCACGACGCCGCTCGGGCCGCCGTCGTCGCCGAGCGCGGGCGGATGGCGCGCGAGCTGCACGACGTCGCCGCCCACCACCTGTCCGGGATGGTGGTGCAGGCGGCCGCGGTGGAACGGCTCGTGGACCAGGACCCCGACGCGGCCCGCGCCGGCGCCGCCTGGATCCGTTCCCAGGGCAAGGAGACCCTCGACAACCTCCGCCAGGTGGTGGGCCTGCTCCGGGAGGGTGACGACGGCACCGCTCCCGTGCCCGGCACGGCCGACCTGGACGGGCTGGTCACGGACGCTCGCACGCTCGGCGACGACGTCGTGCTGCGGCGCAGCGGCCCGGCGCCGCAGCTCGGGCCGCTCGCCGACGCCGCCCTGTACCGGGTGACGCAGGAGGCGCTCGCCAACGCCCGCCAGCACGCCCCCGGCGCCCCGGTGCGGGTGGGGCTGAGCACCGGCGGAACGGACGTGGTGCTCGAGGTGGTCAACGACCCCTCGCCCGCCCCGCCCACGGACGACGGCCGCAACCGCACCGGCGCCGGCCTGGTGGGGATGCGGGAGCGCGCCACCCTCGTGGGCGGCACGCTCGACGCCGGCCCGACGCCCGCCGGCGGCTGGGCCGTGCGCCTGACGGTGCCGCAGACCCGGAGCACGCCGCCGGACGCCGTCGACGACGAGGACGAGGACGAGGAGGGCAGGCAGTGATCCGCGTGGTGCTGGCCGACGACCAGGCCGTGGTCCGGGCAGGGTTCCGGGTGTTCCTCGAGCAGGCCGGTGACATCGAGGTGGTGGGCGAGGCCGGGGACGGCCCGACGGCGGTGCGCGAGGTGCGGCGCACCGCGCCCGACGTCGTGTGCATGGACGTGCGCATGCCCGGCGGCGACGGGCTCGCCGCCACTCGCGCGATCCTCCAGGAGGCCCGCCCCGACGGCCGCCCCGCCCCGGCCGTGCTCGTGGTCACCACGTTCGACCTCGACGAGTACGTGTTCGGGGCGCTGGAGGCCGGCGCCAGCGGGTTCGTGCTCAAGGACACCGAGCCCGAGGACCTGGTGGCCGCCGTGCGCCGCCTGGCCGCCGGTGAAGGGCTCGTGGACGGCAGCGTGACCCGGCGTGTCATCACCGAGTTCGCCCGCCGCACCCCGCCCGCGCTGCCCGACGCCGACCTCGCAGAACCCCTCACGGCCCGCGAGACCCAGATCGTCCAGCTCCTCGCCCGGGGCATGTCCAACGCCGAGATCGCCCGCGAGCTCGTGGTCGAGACCAGCACCGTGAAGTCCCACCTGGGCCGGGCCATGGCCAAGATCGGCACCCGCGACCGCCTGCAGACCGTGGTGTGGGCCTACCAGCACGGGATCGTGCGCCGCTGACGGCGACCGTCCATCCCGTGCGAGAAGCCGGCGGCGGGCGCCGTCCACCTCTTCACACGGACAACGCCCTCGCACCACGGCGTCCGGCGATGCGGAGCGCCGCGACGACGCTCACCCCGGCGCTGTACACGGCAGCGACGGCAAGCATGAGCAGCACGCTGTCGAAGGGCATGCGGACCACGGCACCGGGCACGGACGTCGGCGCCCATGACATCAGCACCGCCACGCAGGCACCCAGAGCAGCAGCGACAGCCGCAGGCACCCCCACGAGGGTGAGCGCGAAGCTCAGGAAGTGCCGTCGTCGCGCCCCGTAGAACGCGACGACGCCGTGGCGTGCCGCCATCTTCTCGACCTCGGCCAAAGAGCTCAACGCCGCGAGAGCCAGCGAGATCACGAGCGCCAGCAGACCGCCGACGGCGTACCACCGTGCCTTGTCGACACCGAGCCACGCCCCCACGATCGTCTCCTCCTGGGGGATCGCTACCCGTGGTGGCGGCAGGACTCTCTGGCCCAGCTCTCGGAGCAGCGCGTCCTGAGAGATAGGCCTCCCGTCCAGGGACACCGCCGCGAGCAGGGTGGCCTCGGCGAGCGCATCGCCGTCAGCCCGCTCGACCACGGCGTCGGGGGCCAGGCCCCACAGCCACACCTGCGGGGCAGCCGCGCCGCGGAACGCCTCCAGCGGCTTCGGGCTCTCGGGGCACTCTCCGAAGACGTGCACCAGTACTTCGCAGTCGCCCAGGACGCGGTCGGGGAGTCCTTCCCCTCCGAGAGCGACGAAGCCTGTCCCGGCCGGTCGATCGTCGAACAGGCGGGCCCGGGCCGCACGCTCCTCGGTGCTGAGGTCGACGAGCATCGAGAGGTCCGCGTTCACCCTGTCGGACGCCACCGCCTCGCGGAAGCTCGGCGCCGACTGGCTCCCCCACACCTGCAGCTGCGCCGAGAGCACGATCGCCATGGCGATCACCGATGTGATCCTCGTGGTCGCCCGAGGGACGTGCTGGACCTCTCGCGCCCCGACGAGCACCGGGCCGGAACCGGTCCGGAGCGCGAGCGCTCCCAGCACCCGCCCGAGCCCGGACGTGACGACCCCCATCGTCGGGACCAGCAGCACGAGTGCCACCGCGCAGGCGGAGAGGGAGATGAACGAGGCAAGGCTCGGATCGGTGGTGTAGAAGAACGCGTAGCCCCAGTTCGCGAGGGCGAGGTCCACGCACAGCAGCAGGACCCAGAGACCACGGGCACCCACGGGCCGGGGAGCGCTCCCCTGCCCCACACGAGGGAGCGTCGCCGCGCGATGGAGCCACAGGACCAGCGCGACGACCGCCGCCGCAGCGAGAAGCCCGACGGCGAGGAGCGCCCCGATCCCTGTCAGGGAACCGTAGTCCGCTCCCGGTACCGAGATGCCGGCGATCGGCACACGCCAGGTGCAGTACGTCGAGGCGACGAGAAGCAGCGTCACCAGGCCAGACCCGACGGCTGCCGGGCCGAGGAAGACGCGCAGGAGCGCTGCCCTCAGCTGCCGGGGCGAACCTCCCATCGCCTGGACCTGCGCCAGGTGTCGTCGTCGTTCCTCCGCACCGAGCGACAGCAGTGCGATCGCTGCCACCAGCGCCGGAGCGACGCCGAACAGCACGAGGCCCATCACCAGGCTCCGCTTGGTGCCGTGGTAGAGGGCTGCTCCGAGATATCCGCCCCCGTCAGCCCTCGGCTCTACGCCGAATCCCGTGATGGGCACCCAGTGGTGCGGCGGAGTGACGTCCTCTGCGCGGACGCCGACGTACGCGATCCGCTCACCGTCGTCCACCAGGGACGCCAGCTGGATGACGCCGGCGAGGCTGCCATAACGAGCGACGTACGCCTGTGACCCTTCGAGCTCGAGAAGAGCCGGCGACGCCCACACGTCACCGGCTGCGGGCCATTCGGGGAGCCCCGGAGGCGGAGGCGCACCCGGGTCCGTGACAGCGAGGTACAGGACCTGTGCATCGAGGACACCGAGCGCATCGCCTCGCCACGTGTACCAGGCGACCGCGTCCTGCGCTGCGGGCGTCGAGGGGTCGACGACGTGCGGCGTCCGCGCCGCGTCCCTCGCGATCCTGGCGTCGTACCCCTGGTCGACGACGACGAACAGCGCCCCCACCAGAGCCAGCAGAGCAGCCGTCAACGCCGCTGCCGCTCGATGCAACCGGCTCCCCGTCCGGGGTTGTCGAGGATGCTGATCACGGGAGTCCGACGCCCCCCACGGGAGCGGACTCGATCAGCCGACCTCCGTCGAGCGTCAGCGCACGGTCTGCCCTGCCTGAGACGGCAGCGTCATGGGAGACGACGACGAGCGCGCACCCCGCCGTGACCGGCAGCGAGTAGAGGAGGTCGCACACGTCGTCTCGCGTGCGCTCGTCGAGCGCGGCCGTCGGTTCGTCCGCCACCACCACGGCCGGCTCGTTCGCCAGCGCACGCGCGATCGCCACACGCTGCTTCTCCCCACCCGAGAGGCTCTCCGCCACGACGTCCGGGCTGTCGACACCGAGAGTCGAGAGCAGGTGGTCCGCCCGGTCGAGCGCCTCGGCGCCCTTGCGCCCTGCCAGCATCAGGGGCAGTGCGGCATTCTCACGCGCGGTCAGGGTGGGGATGAGCTCCCCCGCCTGGAACACCATTCCCAGATGGTCCAGGCGCAGGCGCGCGGCGCGCCGACGACTCAGCCGGCTGATCTCGACGCCCGCGAGGGACACCGCGCCCCGCGACGGCCTCTCCAGACCGATCATGATCGACAGGAGCGTGCTCTTCCCGGAACCCGTTTTCCCGGTGATCGCCAGCGAATGCCCCGCCTCGACCGCGAGGCTGACGTCGTCCAGGACCTGGCGGCGGCCGTAGGAATGACTGACGTGGTCGACCAGGACCACCGGCATCTGGGAGCTCGTCTCTGCTGGTCTCGGCCCGGACGGGCGAGATCCGCCCGGCGGGAGGCGCTGCGGCAGCACGCCTCGCGCCGCAGCAGCAGCCGGAACCTATCCGGTCGTGATCGCCCGATCGCGACACTGGCGCATCCCCGCCATCTGTTCACCCGCTGACCAGCGGGGCCCCCGTTCTCCCCACGCGGCACGCCTGAGCCGCTGGTCGCGGCTCAGGCGGTGAGGCGGACGCGCCCCTCGTGCGGGAGCGTCACCGGGACGGGCATGGGTGACGGGTTCCCCGAGACGAGCGAACCCTGCTGCTCGCGTGCGAGCGTCGCGGCCGCTGCGGCGACGGCGGCCGCCGCCATGCCCCCTGTCGTGCGGGCCGCCTCCACCACCTCCTCCGGCGCCTGCTCGAGCAGGTGCCGGGTGAGCTGCTGCTGGGCCTCCGCCAAGCGCTTCACCGCCCGGTCGTACGCCTGGTGGGCGGGAGAGCCGGCAGGCACTGTGCTGCCTGCCGCCAGGGCGGGCGCGCGGGTGGACGCCGCACCGGTCGTGAGATCGCGCATGGCCGTGTCCCTTCGTCGTCCGAGCCCCACCGATCGGCTCGGGCGCCGGGATGCGTAGGGATCAGCCCGGCCTCCCGACCAGCGCGTCGCCGAGCTCGGAGCGCAGGTAGAGCACCGACCGCCCGTGGCGGGCGCTGGTGAGCAGCCCTGCCGCGCGCATGGCGCGCAGGTGCTGGTTGACGGCGGAGACGGTGACCCCGAGGCGCCCGGCCAGGTCGCTGGACGACGCCGGGTCGCCCAGCGCGGTCAGGAGGCCAGCGCGGGTGGCCCCCAGCAGGTCGGTCAGGACCCCCGGCGCCCGCTGGACCTCCGCCTGCCACAGGTTCCCGGCGCCCCGCGCGCCGTACATGATGGTGGGCGGCTCCTCCGGCGAGATCGGGGCGGAGGCGGCACGCGTGAACAGCGTGGGGACGAGGGTCAGGCCCGCACCGGCCGTGGAACGGCGGAACCGTGCCGGGCTCCCGAGCCGCACGCGGACGACGCCGTCCTCCAGCCGGATGCGCTCGCTCAGCCCGGCGAACATGGCGCCGAGGCCGTAGGCGCCGATGACCTGGCCGCGGTGCACGACGTCGGCCTGGAGCACGGCGCGCATGCGCGGCCACCACGGGGCGAAGCAGGTGTCCCAGTAGGTGCGCAGCGCCTGCGCCACACGGACGCGCACCTGGGCGGGGTCCCCTCGCAGGGGTGCCGGGAGGCCGCGCGGGTGCACCGCCGCGAGGTCGTCGAGCAGCCTGTGGGGCGGGACGCCGGCAGCGGCCTCGAGCTCGTCGTCGATCCGGGTCAGGGGGCTGTGGGGGCGGGGCGTGAGGTAGTCGGGCGTCCACAGCGCCTCGTTCGTCAGCGCGGTGAGCAGCGGCACGTCGAGCCGCTCGCGCGCCTGCTCGGTGCGCCGCAGCCAGGGCAGGTGCACCGGGTAGCGGCCGGGCTCACGGAAGGTGCGCAGCGAGAGCGTCAGCTCGGTGAGGGGCGAGATCGCGAACCGGACGTCCGCAACGTCCGTGCCGGCCAGCTCGTACTCGACCAGACCGCCGCCCGACGGGAGCGACCTGGTGACCATGAAGCCAGACGCTACATCAGTTCGTCCTGTCCCGGCCGTGCGGCACAAAGGTGCCGTGATCGAGACCTTCTGGCCACGCGAGCGCGTGGCGCGCTCCCTCACCCTCAGCACCATGGCGTTCGCGCTGTCCAGCGGGGTGTTCTACACGGTCAGCGCCCTGTACTTCACGCGGGTCGTGGGGCTCGACCCGACGACGGTGGGGATCGGCCTGGGCGTCGCCGGCGGTGCCGGGGTGGTCGGGGCCTACGCGGCCGGACGGCTGGCGGACCGCGTCGGCGCCCACCGGGTGCAGTGGTGCGCCACGGCCCTCAACGGCCTGGCCATGCTGGCCTACGCCACGGCGCACGACGCCGTCGCGTTCGTCGTCGTCGCCTGCCTGGCCGTCGGCATGCGCTCCGCCAGCGGCTCCGCGAAGCAGGCGATGATCGCCCACTGGTACGTGGGCCCCGACCGCGTCGCCGTGCGCGCCCGCCTCCGGGTGGTCACCAACGTGTTCATCGGGCTGGGCACCGTGGCGGCCGCGGCCGCCCTCCTGGTGGACACCGCCGCCGCCTACCAGACGGCGATGCTGGCCGTCGCCGGGCTGCTGCTCGCGGCGTCCCTCCCCGTGGCGCGGCTGGGCGGCGTGCCCGGCTTCGCCGTGCGGATGCGGGCCCCGCGGCCCGACGACGGCAGCCGGCCGGCCAGCGGGCCGTCACCCCTGCGCGACCGCACCTACGTCAGCAGCGTCGCCCTCAACTCGGTGGTCGCGATGCACTTCGGCCTCCAGACCGTGGGCGTGCCCCTGTGGATCGCGACCACGGACGCCCCCACCGTGATGGTCTCCGTGCTGCTCGTGCTCAACACCGTCGTCGTCGCGCTGCTGCAGGTCCGCGCCTCGCGCGGCACGGACGACGTGCGCCGCGCCGGCCTCACCGTGCGCCGGGCCTCGTGGCTGCTGGCGGGCGCCTGCATGCTCTACGCGCTCGCCGGGTACGGCGACGTGGTGGTGGCGTGCGCGCTGCTCGTGCTGGCCGCCCTGGCCCATTCTCTGGGCGAGATCCTCGGTGAGGCCGGCGGGTGGGGCATGGCGTTCGAGCTCGCCGACCCGCGCAGCGCGGGCGCCTACCAGGGGCTGAGCCAGACGGGGTACGCGGTCGCGTCCATGGTGGCGCCGCCCCTGGTCACCGTGACCGCCATCGAGCACGGCACCGTCGGCTGGGCGGTGCTGGCGGCGCTCTTCCTCGCCGCGGGCGCCGGGGCCGCCGCCCTGGTCCGCCACGGCAGGCCGGCCCGAGCAGGTGCCGCGAGCGCCGAGCCTGCGAGCGCCCCTGCCCCCTGAGCAGCGCGGGTCAGCGCCGCAGGGCCTCGGACAGCTCCGCGACCTCGCCGCGCAGGGCGCGGATCTCCTCGTGGAGGGCGGCGACGTCGGCAGCGGCGGCCGGCGCCCCGGCGGGCAGGCCGTGGGAGCGGGTGCGGTCCACGCCGTCGTCCTCGTGCGCTCCGGCGCCAGGCTCCGCGGCGCCCTTGACGGCCTTGCCGGGCCCCGCCTCAGCACCCGTGGCGGGCGGAGGCACCGCCTGCATGGCGTTCATCGCGTCCACGATCACGGCGATGAACAGGTTCAGCACGGTGAACGCGCTGGCCAGGATGAACGGCACGAAGAACGCCCACGCCCAGGGCTGCTGCTCCATCACGGGCCGGGCCACGGAAGTCCAGCTGTCCAGCGTCATGATCTGGAACAGGGTGAACAGGGACGCCCCGAGGGTGCCGAAGTACTCGGGCAGGCCGGGCCCGAACAGGGTGGTGGCCATGACGCCGCCCACGTAGAACACCAGCATCAGCAGCGCCCCGATGGAGACGATGCCGGGCACGGCGGCGAGCAGGGCGCCGACCACCTTGCGCAGCTGCGGCACCACGGAGACGATCCGCAGCACGCGCAGCACCCGCAGGGCCCGCAGCACGGCGAAGCCCGCGCCGGCCGGGGCGAGCGCCACCGACACCACGAGGAAGTCGAACACGTTCCACGACGAGCGGAAGAACCGCAGCCCGTGGGCCACGAGCTTGAGCGCGATCTCCACGACGAACACGGCCAGGCACACCGTGTCGATCGTGCGCAGCACCCCGCCCGCCGCGGCCATCAGGCCGGCGGAGGTCTCGAGCCCCAGCACCACGGCGTTGACGAGGATCACCGTGATGACCACCCGCTGCACCTGCGTCGACTCCACCCAGTCGCCCAGGCGGGAGCGCCAGGAGGCGCCGCCGGGCCCCGCGGCGGGGGCGGGCGGCAGGTCGCGGGCAGGGGCAGGCTCGGGCATCGGTGTCCTTCGACGGCGGGAGCGGTGGCGGGCACCCATTCTCCGTGACCGCGAGGCCCGACGGCGACGGCCCCGCACACCGGGGGGTGCGGGGCCGTCGCCGTACCGGGGGGCCGGTGCCGGCCGGGGTTATGCCTCGGCGGTGAGCGCCTTGCGCCAGGTCACCCGGCCTCCGGTCTGCATCAGCGCACCGCGGTAGGCGCGCTCGCAGACGAGGACGGCGACGGCGGTGAAGGCCGCCAGGATGCCGAGGGAGACCAGCGCCTCCCACCAGGCGGCCTCGCCGGCCAGGACCCGCACCGGCATGGACACCACCGAGGTGAGCGGCACGAACGAGAGGACCTTCTCGAACGTGCCGCTGGCGGAGAACGTCAGGAAGTACACGGCCATCACCAGCATGGTCATGGGCGTGGACGTGGACTGGAGGTCCTCGGTGCGCGAGGCGAGCGCCCCCGCCACGGCGTAGAGGGACGCCACGGCCACGAACCCGACGGTGAAGAACGCGACGAACCAGCCGAGCGACACGGACATGGCGGGCAGCGTCTGGGCCAGGGGCGTGAACGAGAGCCCCACCAGCCCCACCCCGGCGAACAGCACGTTCTGTGCCAGCGCGATCACCGAGCTGCCCAGGATCTTGCCCGCGAGCAGGTGCCGCAGCGAGACGGCGGGCGCCATGATCTCGACCAGCCGGGACTGCTTCTCCTCGACCACGCTGCCGGCCACCATGGCTCCGGACCCGATGGCACCCATGAGGAACAGGAACGCGAACGCGAAGCCGGCCATGAACACGAACGTGCGGTCCACGGCGTGGCCGTCCAGCCGCTCGGTGGTGAGCGTGCTGCCCGCGGTCAGCTCGGCGACGCTCGTGCCGGCGCGGGCGGCGTTGTCGGCCAGCACGCGCTCGGTGACGCCCGCGCCGAGCAGCGTGGTGAGGGTCCCGGACGGCTCCGACCAGCCCGCCAGGGTCCAGCCCGCCCCCGGGTCACCCGCGCCGGCACGGTGCAGCCAGGCGTCGGCCGTGCCGTCCTCGAGAGCCGTGCGGGCAGCGGCGTCGTCGGCCACCTCCAGCACGGTGATGTCCGCCTGCGGGACCGCCACCGCACCGAAGCCCGCGGCGCCCGCCGCGGCCTCGTCGCCGTCGTCGCCGTCCTCGGACGCCTCGGCGGCCTCGGCGCTCGCCAGGCCGCGCTCCCGGGCGGTCTGCGCGACGGCCACGGCCGTGGCGTCGTCGCCCACCACCGCCACGGTGTAGGAGTCGGTGCGCTCGCTCTGCCAGGCGACGAAGGCAAGAACGCCGCCGATGAGCACGAGGCTGACGACCAGGCCCACGAGGAACGCCTTGTTGAGCGCCCGCACCACGATCTCGCGGTTCATGACCAGGAGCCACGCGCCGGGGTTCAGCCGCCCGACGGCGTCCTGGGAGTCCTGCAGGCTGGCCGGCGTGCCGTGCGGCCGGGGGTCGGTGGTGGTGCTCATGCCGTCACCTCGCGGAAGATCTGGGCCAGCGTGGGCCGGAGAGGGGTGAGCTCGTGGACGGGGCCGCGCTCCAGCGCGGCCGTCAGCAGGCGGCGGGTCGCGCCCTCGTCGGCCAGCTCGACCAGGGCGACCGATCCCTCGACGTCGACGGCGTGGACGCCGGGCACGCCCCGCACCCAGCCGGCGTCGCCGCCGACGACGAGGCGGTGGCGCACCGTGCCCGTCTCCTGCAGCTCGGCGGGCGTGCCGGCGGCCACCACCCGGCCGCCCTTGAGGATCACGAGCCGCTCGCACAGGCGCTCCACCAGGTCGAGCTGGTGGGAGCTGAACAGCACCGGCACGCCGCGGGCGGTGTGCTCGCGCAGCAGGTCCACCATGCCGTCGACGGCGGAGGGGTCCAGGCCGCTGAACGGCTCGTCCAGCACCAGCGCCCGCGGGGAGCCCATGAGGGCGGCGATGATCTGCACGCGCTGCTGGTTGCCGAGCGAGAGCTTCTCCACGTGGTCCTTGGCCCGCTCGGCCAGGCCCAGCCGCTCGAGCTGCTCCAGCACCTCGGCCCGTGCCGCGCGCGCCGAGACGCCCCGCAGCCGCGCCAGGTAGACGAGCTGATCGAGCACCGCCTGCTTCGGGTACAGGCCACGCTCCTCGGGCATGTACCCGAAGGTGCGGCGGTCGGCCGCCGTGATGGGTGCGCCGCCGAACCGCACCTCGCCCTCGGAGACGGCCAGCACCCCCATGATCATGCGCATGGTGGTCGTCTTGCCCGCCCCGTTGCCGCCCACGAACCCGGTCAGGAGGCCCGACGGCGCGGTGAACGTCACCCGGTCCACGGCCCGCAGGCCGTCACCGAAGACGCGGGTCAGGTCACGGACCTCCAGGTCCGCCCCGCGCGCCGTCGCGCGGCCGGCGGGCCCGGCGGTCGAGATGCTCGTCGTTCTGGTCATGGCACGACCGTAGGCGGGAGCGCGGCACCGCGGATCAGCCGCGAGCCGGAGACCGGCGGGTCATCCTCGCGACGGACCCACCAGCCCGAGGCGGTGCGCCAGCACCACGGCCTGCACCCGGTCGCGCAGGTGCAGCTTGGCCAGCACGCTCGACACGTGCGTCTTGACCGTCGCCTCGCCCAGGTAGAGCGCCGCGGCGATCTCGGCGTTCGACATGCCCTGGCCCAGGTGCACCAGCACCTCGCGCTCGCGGGGGGTCAGGCGGGCCAGACGCTCGTCGTCCGCCCCGGCCCCGGCCACCGGCCCGCCCGGCACCGGCGGCCCGGCCGACGCGCTGCTCCCGGAGGCCACCATCTGCTCGATGACCCGGCGTGTGACCTCGGGTGCCAGCAGGGCGTGGCCGGCGGCGACGGTGCGCACGGCGTCGACCAGCTCGTCGGCGTCGGAGTTCTTCAGCAGGAACCCGGACGCCCCGGCGGCCAGCCCGGAGAACACGTACTCGTCGTGGTCGAACGTGGTCAGCAGCAGCACCTTGGCCAGATCCTCGGCCACGATGCGGCGGGTGGCCTCGATGCCGTCCATGACGGGCATCTGCACGTCCATCAGCACGACGTCGGGCCGCAGCTCGCGGGTCCGCTCCACGGCAGCGGCGCCGTCGGCAGCCTCCCCCACCACCTCGATGTCGTCCTCCACCGAGAGGATGAGCGAGAACCCGGACAGGACCAGGCGCTGGTCGTCCACCAGCAGCACGCGGACGCTCACGGGCACTCCTCCGGGAGGGGCAGGCGGACCCGGACACGGTAGCCGCCCGTCACGCGCGGGCCGATCTCGGCCACCCCGCCGTGCGTGGACACGCGCTCGCGCACGCCGAGCAGGCCCAGGCCGCTGCCGGAGGAGCCCGCGCGCGGCCGGCCGGCGTCGAGCACCTCCACCTCGGCGAAGCCGTGCGGGAACGCGGCGTCGATCGTGCGCGCACCGGCCGCCGGACGCTCGACGCGCACCACCACCCCGGCGGACCGCGCCGTCGAGTGCCGCCGCACGTTCGCCAGCGCCTCCTGCGCCGTGCGGTACAGGCTCAGGCCCACCGGCGCGGGCACACCCGCCGCCGCGCCGTCGGGCTGCTCCACCACGGTGACGGTGACGGCCAGGCCGTCGTCCACCTCCGCCAGCCGGGGGACATCAGCCAGGCCCGGCTCCGGCGCGGCCACGGCAGCCTCCCCCGGCCGCTCGCCACGGGGCGACGGCAGCGCCTCGTCCACCTCGCGGAGGGTGCCCAGCAGCCCGCGCATCTGCTGCACCGCCTCGCGGGAGGCGCCCTCGATGGTGCTCAGCGGAGCCGCGGCGGCGGCCGGGTCGGCCGCGACCAGGCGGCGGGCGGCCGCGGCCTGGATGCCGATGACGGACACGTGGTGCGCGACGACGTCGTGCAGCTCGCGCGCGATGCGCAGCCGCTCGGAGACCACCGCCCGGCGCTGCAGCTCGTCCGACTGGCGGGCGATGGTGACCGTCTGCTCCCGCAGCGTCTCCCGGCGGTGCGCGGCGTGCCACGCCGTCTGACCGACCAGGATCGCCCCCGCGAAGTAGGCGAGGTTGAGCATCCACGTCTGCATCACGATCGCCACGAACGGGCTGACGGTGCCCGTGCGCTCGTCGAGGCCGTTGCTGCGCAGGAACGTGTCGATGCCGGAGCCGACGGCGAGCTGCCAGGCGAGCCACCCGAACATCGCCAGCAGCGCCGCCCCGACGACCACCAGCATGGCCCGCCGGTCGCGCGCCCAGGCCACCGCCGTGTACAGCGCGACGAAGTACGTCACCTGCAGCGCCAGCTCCTGCGTCACCATCGGCACGGTGAGCCCCACGGCCAGGAAGTGCGTGTAGACCACGGCGAGGACGCCCAGCGGGAACCGGCGCCGCCACGCGAGCGGTGCCACGCCCGCCACCGCGAGGAGGTACAGGCCCCAGGCCGGTACCTCCTCGCCCTCGAAGTACCCGATGCTGCGCATCAGCTCGATGCCGAGCACCGTCCACGCCGTCAGCAGCCCCGCCAGCAGCGCGTCGCTGCGGGCGGTCCCTGCCGCGTCGGCAGGCACCCGCTCCCAGTCGGCGTCCACGCCCAGCCACGACAGGGCACGGGCGGTGACGGGCTCTCGTTCTCGCACCGCACCAGCGTAGGGAGGGCCGCTCCCCGGCGGATCCGTCGCGAGGCGGAGCCTCAGAGGTGGAACCGCTTGCCGCGCGCGGCCACGCTCACCACGCCGTCGAACGTCTGGGCCGCCTGGCCGCCCACGTGCGGGCGCATGTCGTCCGTGGCTACGTGGGACACCACGAGGTGGCGCACGCCGGCCTGCTTGGCAGCGGTGCCCGCCATCAGGCCTGTCAGGTGGCCGTGCCCGTCGAGCGCGGCGTCGTCCGCCTCCAGGTAGGTGGCCTCGCACACCAGCAGGTCCGCCTCGTGCGCGGCCTCCTCCAGGCCCGGGCAGCGCCCGGTGTCGCCGGAGAACGCGACCACGCGCCGGTCGGCTCCCGTCGTCGTGAACCGCAGGCACGCGGCCGGGACGGGGTGGTGGGCACGGTAGGAGCGCAGGCTCAGCCCGAGGGCCTCGAGGCCGGGCTCCTCACGGCCGTCCAGGTGCAGGCCGCGCACGTCGAACGCCTCGTGGATCGGCATCGCCATCCCCGGCAGCGACGTGATGCCGAAGACCTCGTCGAACGCGCGCAGGCGGGCCAGGTCCGCCGCGGGTGCGTACAGCGGGATGCGGTCGAGGGCCACGGGGAACGTCCACCGGTAGGCCAGCGCCATCAGGTCCAGGGAGTGGTCGGCGTGCAGGTGGGTGACGACGATCGCGCGCAGGTCGGCCAGGTCGTGCCGGCTGACCAGCTCCGCCATGACGCCCGGCCCTGCGTCCACGAGCACCAGCCCGCCCTCGGTGTGCAGCAGGTAGCCCGACGCCGGACCGTGCGCGGTGGGGGCGGTGGCGTTGCTGCCCAGGATCTCCAGGGTCAGGGTCATGCTGCGATCTCCTCGGGGTGGGGGTGCGCGACGGGCCGGCCGGCGAGGCCGGCGTGCACGGTGGTGCCGGTGGTCACCGGCTGGTCGGTGCGGACGGACACGGCGGTGCCGGCGACCTCGAGCGTGACGAGGGTGGACTCGCCCACGAACTCGGCGTGACGCACCAGCGCCGGCACGGTGCCCGTGCCGCGGTGCTCGGACAGCACCAGGGAGTCGGGCCGCAGGAGCAGCCGCCCCCGGGCGCGGCCCGTGGCCGGGCGCGCGGCGTCGACGGCCGCGTACGGGATGGCCCAGCGGCCGTCGAACGCGTGGACGGCGTCCTGGTCCAGCACGACGTCGACGTACGTGGCCCCGCACAGGAAGTCGGCCACGAACGCGTCGGCCGGGGCCTGCCACAGCTCGCGCGGCGAGCCCGCCTGGACGAGCCGGCCGTCGCGCATCACCGCGACGACGTCGGCCATCGACAGCGCCTCGTGGCGGTCGTGGGTGACGATGACGTTGATGCTCGTGGTGGCGCCCAGCAGGTCCAGGAGCTGGCGGCGCATCGCACCGCGCAACTGCGGGTCGAGGGCGGCCAGCGGCTCGTCCAGCAGCAGCACGCTCGGCTCGATCGCCATCGCGCGGGCCAGGGCCACGCGCTGGCGCTGACCGCCCGAGAGCTGGGAGGGCCGGCGCTGCGCCAGCGGGGTGAGCTCGGTGAAGGCCAGCAGCCGGTCCACGGCCTCGCGCCGCGCCACCTTGTCCACACCGCGGGCCTTGAGCCCGTACTCGATGTTGCCCCGCACGCTCAGGTGCGGGAACAGGGCGTAGTTCTGCGGCACGAGGCCGACGTCGCGGGCCGAGGCCGGCACGTGGGTCAGGTCCCGCCCGCCCACGACCACGCGGCCCTCCGCCGGGCGGGTCAGCCCCGCGATCGTGCGCAGCACCGTGCTCTTGCCACAGCCGGACGGGCCCACGATCGCCAGGGTCTGGCCGTCGGGGACGTGCAGGCTCAGGCCGGACACGGCCCGGGTCGAGTCGTAGTCGACGCTCAGGTCGTCGATGACGAGTCCGCTCTCGCTCACGGGCGGGCCTTCCTGGTCGAGGGGGTGCGCCGGGCGGCCACGAGGAGGGCCAGCACGGGCACGAGGCAGAGCATGAACAGCACCGTCTTGGCCGAGGCCAGCTCCAGGCGCTGGGTGGAGTAGGCGTCGAACAGGGCGAACGGCGCCATCGGGGCGGCAGGCGGGTTGATGAAGAAGCTGATGTTGAACTCCCCGAAGGACAGGGCGAAGGCGGTGATCACGACCTGCACCAGGGCGGTGGCGCTGAACGGCACGGTGACCGTGGCCAGCACCCGCCACCCGGCGGCGCCCAGCGTGGTGGCCGCGTTCTCGCAGTCCTGCAGCTCCTGGTCGGCCAGCACGGGTGTCAGCGCGGCGAGCGTGAACGGCAGGGTGAGCAGCACGTGGCCCAGGAACAGCAGCAGGCCGCTGGGCCGCAGCTGGGGGTAGACGGTGATGAGGCCGATGCTCAGGGCGATGCCCGGCACGGCCAGCGGGAGGGTGGCCAGGAACGAGACCGCGCGCGTGAGCCGGGAGGGGCTGCGGGCGAGCCACATGGCCAGCGGCCCGCCGAGCACCAGGTTGGCGGCCACGACGCCGAGGGCCACGGCGGTGCTGCGGCCCAGCGTGGGGCTGATCTGCTCCCAGCCCGTGACGAGCCACTGCAGGGTGACGCCGTCGCCCCACAGCCCGCGGGCGGAGCTGACGCTCGTGGCGACCGCGACCGAGGTGGCCACCGGCAGCAGCACGAACACCACGCACAGGCCGACGGCCATGCGCGTGCCGAGGGTGTCGGGCAGACCTCTCATCGCAGCCTCCGCTCGAGCCAGGCGCTCAGCAGGCGCGAGACGGCCAGCGTCCCGGCCGCGAGCAGCGCGAGGACGACGGCGAGGCCGGACGCCGAGGCCACCTGGTAGCCGTTGGACAGCCGGTCCGCCACGGACAGGGGCAGCAGGCGCTCGCTCTGGGCGAGGGTGGCGATGGTGCCGTAGCCGCCGATCGTCACCGCCGCCGCGGTGCCGAGCACCTGGACCACCGCGGGCAGCACCACGGGGAGCGTCACCGAGACGAACGCGCGGGCGCGGGAGGCGCCGAGCGTGCGGGCCGTGTCCACCAGCGAGTGGTCGAACGTGGACATCGCCGCCTGCAGGGGGCCGATGACGCGCGGGAACGAGAAGTACACGTAGGCGACGAAGATGCCGGGCAACGTGTACGCCGCCCCGCCGAGCGCCGGGACGACCTGGCCGAAGATGCCGGTGCGGCCGAGCATCAGGATCGTGAAGAAGCCGACCACGATGCCGGGCAGGGCGATCGGGAGGGTGAACACGACGCTCGTGAGCCGACCGTGCCCCACCTGCCCGCCGTGCCGTGACATGGCGAGCGTGAGCGGGATGCCGGCCACCAGCATGATGAGCACCGAGCCGATGCCCACCACGACCGAGGCGACGAGCTCCTGCCGCAGCCGCGGGCTCGTCACCGCCTGGGTGAGGTTGTCCAGCGTGAGGCCGGGCTCCTCCCCCGCGCCCGTGGCTCCGAGCCCGAGCGCGGTGACCGTCAGCACGGCCAGGGGGACCACGCCGAACGCCACGAGCAGGGCGATGCCCGGCACGGCCGCGCCGAGCGAGGAGAAGCGCGCGGTGGCGCCGCTCACCGCCCGGCGGGGCCGGCGGAGCAGAGGTGCTGCTGCGGTCACGCTCAGCGCACCCGCTGGTCGTACTGCTCGACGAAGTCGGCCTGGACGGCGCCCATGCGGGCGTAGTCGACGGTCACGGCCCGCTCGTACTCGGAGGCCGGGAGCACCTTGTCGGCGAGGTCCTCGGGGAACCCTCCGCCCGCGGGCCGCATGAAGCCCTCGGAGAACAGGCGCTCGCCCTCGGCGGAGAAGTAGAAGTCCAGCAGGTTGCGGCCGTTGTTGGGGTGCGGGGCGTCCTTGACCAGGCCGACGACGTAGGGGATCTCGAGGCTGCCCTCGGCGGGGATGACCACCTCGATGTTGCTGCCCTCCTCCTGGAGGTTGTACCCGTTGAAGTCGGCGTCGATCAGGATGGGGATCTCGCCCTGGGCGAGCGAGGCGGTGGCCGTCTGCGCGGGGGTGGTGGCGCCGTTGGCGGCGAGCTTCTCGAGGTAGTCGAGGCCGGGCTCCCAGTCGTCCAGGTCCCCGCCGAGCGCGTGGTTGGCGGCGGTGGCCACGGAGTAGCCGACGGCGGCCTGCGCCGGGTCGAGGTAGGACACCATGCCGCGGTACTCGGGCTTGAGCAGGTCGGCCCACGAGCGCGGCACCGGGACGTCGCCGAGGGCGTCGGTGTTGACGAGGAACGCGACCGTGCCGGAGTGCACCACGTGCCACAGCTCGTCGGCCGAGCGGTTGTCCTCGGGCAGGTCCTCCGCACCGGCGGGGGTGTACGGCTGAAGGAGGTCGGCGTCCACGAGCTGCTGGGCGAAGGCGATGCCCACGTAGACGACGTCGGCCACCGGGGCGGCGGCCTCGGTCTGCAGGGCGGCGAGCGCCTGGCCGGAGTTCTTGGGGTCGTTGGGCGCCTGGATGCCGCTCGCCGTGGAGAACGCGCTCAGCACCTCCCCGAAGTTGGCCCACTCCGCGGGGCTGTTGTAGGTGACGACCATGTCGCCGTCGGGCTCGTGGGCGAGGTCGCCCTGGGCCTGGACCGGCTGGGACGAGCCGCAGGCGGCCAGGGCGAGGGTCGCCGCTGCGGCGGCGATCGCCGCGGCGGTGGTGCGGGGGCGCGAGCGCATGGGGTTCTCCTGACGGGGCACTGACGAGGCGATGTCGGCGGGCTCGCTGCCCGCCGTGCGAAATCGTTACAGCAACGAGGGAACCGCAGACGGCCGTCGTCGGACGGATACGCGACGAGTGCGAGAACTCCCGGTGAACGGGAGGCGTCAGCGAGCGCCGAGGTCGGCCACCGAGCCGCGCACCCGCAGCTCGACGGGGAGCACCACGTGCTCCCCCGGGGCCTCTACCACCAGGCGCAGCGCCTCCACACCCACCCGGGTACGGTCGAACGCCAGGGTGGTCAGGCCCGGGTCCAGGAGGGCCGACGTCGGCAGGTCGTCGTGGCCCACCACGCTCAGGTCCCGCCCCACCCGCAGCCCCAGGTCCGCCGCCACGCCGTACGCCACGGCCGCCAGGTAGTCGCTGTTGAACAGGTAGCAGGGGTGCTCAGGGACCCCGGCCCCGAGCACGCGCGCCCGCAGGTCGTCGGCCAGGAACCCGGAGACCGCGCGGGCGTCCAGCGGCGTGCGGCGCACCCTCCCCACGATCCCGTGCGCCGCGCACGCCTCCGCGAACGCCCGCTCGCGCACCGTGTCCGACGCCAGCCCCGCGGGGGCGGCGACGAAGTCGACCGCCCGGTGCCCACGCTCCGCCACGAGGGCGAGCGCCAGCCCCACCGCCGCCCGGTGGTCCGGGTTGACCGAGCCGAGGCCCGGGGCCCCGGGCGCCGCGCCCTCGCCGTCGCCCCCGGTGGCGTTCAGCGCGACGACGTGAACCTCCGGGTGCTCGGCCTGCCACGCCCGCAGGTCGGTCAGGCCCGCCACGGGAGCGATCACGATCCGCCCTACCCCCAGGTCGAGCAGGTGGTCGAGGAGCTTGCGCTGCTCCGCCACGTCATAGCGGGAGTTGGTGACCAGCAGCGCCCGGTCCTCCCGGCGGGCCGCCTCCTCCAGCGACGTCAGCACGTCGAGGAACATCGGGTTGTGCATGTTGCGGATCACCACGCCGACGTCCTCGCGCCGGCCCGTGCGCAGCAGGCGCGCGTACCGGTTGGAGCGGTACCCCAGCTCCTCCGCCGCCTTGAGGATCCGCGCCCGCGTCTCCTCCGAGACGCGGCCGCTGCCGTTGAGCGCGTGGCTCACCAGGGACACCGAGGCGTTCGCGCGCTGCGCGACGTCGCGGAGCAGCGGCCGGCGGTCGGGCACGCTCGACTCCCTCTTCTCGACGGCGCCGGTGCCCCCGGGGCAGCGGAACCCCTGCACCCGAGCGACACCCTGGTCAGGCGCAGCGTTCCGCATCGCGCCGTGCCGGGCAAGCCCGGCCCCGGCCAGCCGTGACGGACCGGCGAGAACGCCGACCCGACCGGCGGCGGCCTTCACCCGCTCCCCTGCCCACACGGGCGGGGCCGGGCTGGGATCGTGGTGCCGTGCACCCGACCGAGGGCCTCCCCGACGCCACCGCCAGCACCGCCCGGCACCCGGCCCGTCACGGCACCCGTCTCGCGCACCGGGTCCCAGCCCTGGCGGGCAGGATGGGCGTGGCGGGAGCGGTGGGCCTCGTGATGACGGTGGCAGGGTGCGCCGGTTCCGGCCACGCCCCGCCCGGCGCTGCGCCGCCGGGCATCGTCATGCCTGCCGAGGTCGGCGCACCGTCGGACGACCCGGCCGTGACGGCTCCCACGACGGAGGGCTGCTCCGCATCGGTGCCCCTGCCGGCCTGGACGCCGCCCACCGTCGCACGGGTGGCCGTCACGTGCCCGACGGCGCAGGTGACCGACCTGGCGTGGCGCGGCGTCACGGGGGTGCAGCCCGCGGTGCTGGGCACGGTCGTCACCTACGAGCTGGCCGGGGAGGCGAACGCGGACACGCTGGTGCCGCCCGGGCAGGAGACCCCGGAGGGCGTGGCGGCCGGTACCTATCACCCCGCGACGGAGGTGCGGCTCGTGGTCCAGCCGTCCGCGATCCCGGTCGATCACCCCCGGGCGCCCGTGCTCGTGGCTCGCACGGTGAGGCTGAGCAGCGGCACCGAGGTCGTGGTGACCCAGGCCGAGAACGGCTACGGCCCCCTGCACGTGACGTGGTCCGACGGCGAGCGCACCTACCTGCTGAGCACCACGAACCTGTGGACGGCCGCGGGGACCAGCGGCATCAGCGCCGAGGACGCGGTCCGGATGGCCGCCAGCGTGCCGGTGGCCGAGCCGGTCGTGCGCGGCTGACCGCTAGCGCCCCGCCACCACGGCGTCGCCCACCGCGGGCGCGTCCTCCACCGCGGGACCGTCGTCCATCGCCGCCGTCGGTACCAGCATGTCGGCGAACAGGCGGCCCGCGTTGCCCGCCCCCGGTGCCACGACGGCACGCACGCTCCAGCGGAGCACCGCGTCGTCGAGAGGGAGGCGCGAGAGGCCGGCGGCCTGCGGCTTCTCGCCCACGGACGCGGGCACGAGCGCGACGGCCAGGCCCTGCCGGACGAGGTCGATCAGCAGGTGCACGTCGTTGACCGTGAAGGCGATGCGCCGCTCCAGCCCCCGCCCGGCGAACACGGCGTCGACGACACGGCGCGCGCCCCACGCCACGTCCAGGTCGACGAACTCGGTGGACGTCAGGTCGGTAAGGCAGACGCACCCGGTCGCGGCCACGGCATGGTCCGGTGCGGCGAGCAGCTCGAACCCGTGGAGGGCGAGGTCGACGGTCTCGAGGCCGGCGAGCGTGGCGTCGGCGTCCACCGGGGTGCCCACGAGGGCGACGTCGAGCTCACCGCGCCGCACGGCGTCGAGCAACGACCCGGTGCCGGCCTGCACCATGCTCAGCGTCACGCCGGGGTGGCGCCCGTGGAAGGTGGCGAGCAGGTCCGGCAGGTCGACGAGGTCACCGAGGCACTGCTCGGCCCCCAGCCGCAGGCTCCCTCGGACCTCGCCCGAGGCCTCGAGCACCTCCTGGCGCACGGCACGGGCGTCGTCGAGCATGCGCCGCGCCCGCGGGAGGAACGCCTCGCCCGACGGCGTCAGGCTGACCCCGCGCGGGGAGCGCTCGAACAGCCGCACGCGCAGCTCGCGCTCGAGGCTGCGGATGGAGGACGACAGGCCGGGCTGGCTCACGTGGCTCGCCTCGGCGGCACGGGTGAAGCTGCGCTCCTCCACCACCGCCAGGAAGAACTCGATCTGTCGGACGTCCATCGCTCTCCTCCACCGCGCCGGCCGTGGCGCCGGGCGGCTCAGCCTAGCCCTGGGGCGGCCGCCCCCCGCTGCCGCGACCACCGCCCTCCTGGACCCTGACGGGGCACCGTCGCGTCCCATAGACAGCACTTGTGGGAGCGATAGCAAACCGCTCTAGCAACGATTCGACCGCTGTGGCTCACACCTGTCACCCGGCCGGCCGATGAGGGGACTGTGATGCACCTCACCCGGACTCCCGGATCGCTGCGGCGGGCGCGCACGACCTCGCGCACACCTGCGGTCGCGTCCGGCCCGATGGTGGGACGCATGCTCGCGCTCCTCTTCGGCGCGAGCGCCCTCATCGGCGTCGTCGCCAACGTCGTCGCGCTCCAGGAGACCGGCAACCACGCCCGGGAACGGCTGATCGGCAACGCCCTCGTGCTCCTGGCCGCACCGCTGTTCCTCCTGATCAAGCGGATGATCCCCTGGCTGGTCGGGGTCTCCATGACCCTCGGCGCGCTCCTGCTGACCGTCTCGATCCATCTCGCCGGCCACGGCTCCGAGGCCGTCTCCGCCGCGCTGATGTATCTGCCCCTCCTCGTGCCGGCGTTCTACCTCTACCCCCGGCCGGTCGCCTGGGGGCACACCGTCATGATCGGCGTGCTCGCCTTCGCCGTGCTGCGCGACAACCCCGCCTTCGGCGCGCCCGAGATGGTGCGAGGGGTCGGTATCGCGCTGCTGCTCACCACGGCTGTCAGCTGGCTCGTGCGCGCCAGCGACCTCGCCGAGCGCGACTACATCACCGGACTGACCAACCGGCGCGGCTTCGAACGGCGCGCCGAGGCGTTCCTCGGGGCCTACGACGGCAGCCGGCCCGCCGCTCTCCTCGTCATCGACATCGACGAGCTCAAGGCCACCAACGACCGCCGCGGGCACAAGCACGGCGACGACCTCCTGCTGCGGCTCGGGCGCTCCTGGTCCGCGGCGCTCCCCCCGGGCACCCTCCTGGCCAGACACGGCGGCGACGAGTTCACCGTGCTGGTCGACGACGTCACGCCCGACCAGGTCGACTCCCTGCTGGACACCATGCGGTCGCTGTCGTCCGGCCTCAGCCTCACCGCCGGCGTCGCCTGGTGCATCGCCGGCGAGACGCTCACCATGCTGATGCTGCGCGCCGACGCCGCCATCTTCCAGGCCAAGAGCCGCGGGTACGGCCAGACCGTCACCGCCCCCCGCGGCAGCACCGTCCACAACGGCGCCGACATCCGGCGCGCCCTGGAGGACCAGGAGTTCGTGCTGCACTACCAGCCCGTCGTCGACCTGGCCACGGGCACGGTGGACAAGGCCGAGGCCCTGGTGCGCTGGGTGCGGCCCGACGGGCAGATCGTGCCGCCCGACCAGTTCATCCGCCTCGCCGAGCAGACCGGCACCATGCTCGAGCTCGGGGACTGGATCCTGTCCACCGCCGTCCACAGCGCCACCACGTGGCACCACGACGGACGCCCCGTGGCGGTCAGCGTCAACGCGTCCGGCGCCGAGCTGCAGGACCCGACCTACGCGCGGCGCGTGCTGCGGCACGTCGCCGACGCCGCCCTCGCACCCGAACGGCTCATCATCGAGCTCGTCGAGAGCGACTTCAGCCTCGCCTCCCGAGCCGTGCGCGCCAACCTCGTCACCCTGGCCGACGCCGGCGTGCGCCTCGCCATCGACGACTTCGGCACCGGCCACTCCAGCCTCCACCGCCTGGACCAGCTGCGCGTCGACATCCTCAAGATCGACCGCTCGTTCATCAGCCCCCTCACCGACCCCGACCAGCCCATGCCGGTGGTGACGGCGATCCTCGCGATGGCCGACGCGCTCGGGCTCGACGTCGTCGCCGAGGGCATCGAGACCCCGGAGCAGGCGGACTGGCTGCGCCGCCGCGGCTGCTCCCACGGGCAGGGCTACCTGTACGGCAAGCCGGCCCCGCACCCTCCGGCGACCGCCGTGCTGCACCGCTCCGCCTGAGGGACCAGCATGGATGCCGGGGCCTTCTCGCCCCGATAGCGAACCCCTATGGCCAAGGTGCTCGTGGAAGGAATTTCCGCCCGAGCGCCCCCGGTTGGCTCGTGCGGGGCCGTACGCCCCGCCTGCGAAAACCTGCCGAAGGAGACTCTTCCGTGACTGCAGTTCCCGACGTCGCTCTCAACAACGGCGTGACGATCCCCCAGCTGGGCTTCGGCACGTACCAGGTGCCGCCGGCCGACACCAAGGACGCCGTGCTGACCGCGCTCGAGGTGGGCTACCGCCACATCGACACCGCCGAGATGTACGGCAACGAGCGTGGGGTGGGCGAGGCGCTGCGCGAGTCGGGCCTCGCCCGCGAGGACGTGTTCGTCACCAGCAAGCTCAACAACGGGTTCCACCGCCGGGACGACGCGCTGCGCGCCGCCGACCAGAGCCTCGCGGACCTCGGCGTCGAGCAGATGGACCTGTTCCTCATCCACTGGCCGCTGCCCACCATCGACGTCGACTACGTCGAGACCTGGAACGCGATGATCGAGATCTACCGCGCCGGCAAGGCCCGCGCGATCGGCGTCTCGAACTTCCAGGTGCCGCACCTGCAGCGCCTCCTGGACGAGACCGACGTGGTGCCCGCCGTCAACCAGATCGAGGTGCACCCGTACCTCACCAACGAGGCGGTGCGCGCCTTCGGCGCCGAGCACGGCATCGTCACCGAGGCGTGGTCGCCCATCGCCCAGGGCCTCGTGCTCGACGACCCGGCCCTGCAGCAGATCGCCGAGCGCGTGGGCCGCACCACCGCCCAGGTGACGCTGCGCTGGCACCTGCAGCGTGGTGACGTCGTGTTCCCCAAGTCGGTGACGCGCAGCCGCGTCGAGGAGAACTTCGCGCTCTTCGACTTCGAGCTCACCGACGAGGACGTCGCGACGATCGGTGCGCTCGACCGCGGCCACCGCACGGGGCCCGACCCGGACGTCTTCGACTACGTCCCCGCCTGACCTCTCCGCCTCACCCCTCCGTTGTGGGCGGGAGACTCGCCGCAGTCCTCCCCGGACTGCGGCGAGTCTCCCGCCCACAACGCTCTCAGGTGGTTCCTGGACGCCGGTCCGGACCGGTCAGGCGGGCGGGGGTGCGGTGGTCTCGCGGACGATCAGGCGGGCGGGCATGTGGACGTGCTCCTCGGTGCCTGCGCCGTCGAGCATGGCGAGCAGCATCTGTGCGGCGCGGGCGCCCATCTGCCGCAGCGGCTGCGCCACCGTCGTCAGTCGCTGGTCGCCGCTGGACGCCTCGGGGATGTCGTCGAACCCGACGACCGACAGGTCCTGCGGCACCCGCAGCCCCAGCTCGTGGGCCACCTCGATCACCCGCAGCGCGGACAGGTCGTTGGCGGCGAACACCGCCGTCGGCCGGTCGGGCAGGCTCAACAGCTCACGGGCCGAGTCCGTGGTCCGCGAAGCCCGGTAGCCGCCGTCACGCACCAGCGCGGGGTCGAACCCGATACCCGCCTCGGCCAGGGACTCGCGGTAACCCTGCTCGCGCAACCGCGCCGACTCCAGATCGGTGCGACCCCGCACGTGGGCGATCCGCCGATGCCCCAGGCCTACCAGGTGCTCCACGGCGGCGCGGGCCCCGCCCACGTTGTCCGCATCGACGGTCCACGGCCCACCCGGACCGGTGTGCGGGTCGATCGCCACCACGGGGATCCCCGCCCCGGCGACCACCACCGTCGGGGTCACGATCACGGCCCCGTCGATCAGCGTTCCCGCCAGGCGGGACAGCGACCGCCGCTCCCAGCCCACCCGGTTGTCGTCGCTGACCGCACCCGAGTACGCCAGCAGCTCGTAGCCGGTACCGCCCACCGCACCAGAGATGCCCTTGAGCAGCTCGGTCGAGAACGGCTCGAACTCCGCGACCAAGATCCCGATGACGTTCGTCTTGCGCCGCCGCAACGAGCTGGCCACCAGCGAGGTCTCGTAACCAAGACGGGCCACCACCTCCAGCACCCGCTGCGAGGTCTCCGCCGCCACCCCGTACCGGCCGTTGACCACCTTCGAGACGGTCGCCACCGACACGCCCGCAGCACGGGCCACGTCGGAGATGGTCACGCGGCCGACGGGCTCGGAGGCGAAGTCGGCAGGGTGGGCGTCGGTGCTCACGGACGAACGGTAGCCCCGGAAAGGGAAATCGGGTACACCGCAGCGGGACGTGACGAAACCGTTATCGACAACGATTGACAGCCGGCTCCCAGGCCAGCGAATGTAGCGCCTACCCCCGGGTGTCCCCGCCGTGCAGGCGGGAGTCGTACCGCGACGGCGCGGACGACGTTCTCAAGGAAGAGGAGCAGTCATGAAGATGAGGGTGCGCAAGTCGTTCGCGCTCGCGACCGCCGTGATCATGGGGATGGGTGGCCTCGCCGCCTGCTCCAGCGGCGACTCGGCCCCGGCCGACGGCCCGGTGGAGCTGACCATCTGGCACAACTCGACCACCGGCCCCGGCAAGGCGTACTGGGAGGAGGCGACGGCCGCGTACACCGCCGAGAACCCGGACGTCACCTTCAACATCCAGTCGATCCAGAACGAGGACATGGACGGCAAGCTCCAGACCGCCGTCAACTCCGGAGACCTGCCCGACATCTTCATGGCCCGCGGTGGCCAGAAGCTCGCGGACATCGTGGCGACCGGCCGGGTCAAGGACCTGAGCGACCTGCTCAGCGACGACGCGAAGTCGTCCATGGGCGCGGCGCTGTCGGCGTTCGAGGTCGACGGCAAGAACTACGCCATGCCCACCGCGGTGCTGCCGGGCGGCATCTTCTACTCGAAGGACCTCTTCGAGCAGGCCGGCATCACCGAGACCCCCACCACGATGGCCGAGCTCGAGGACGCCGTCGCCAAGCTCAAGGCCTCCGGCGTGCAGCCGATCGCGCTGGGCGCCAAGGACGCCTGGCCGGCCGCGCACTGGTTCTACTTCTTCGCCCTGCGCGAGTGCTCGCAGGAGACCATCGCCAACCTCGCCGGCTCGACCGACTTCTCCGACCCCTGCTGGAAGAAGGCCGGCCAGGACCTCGAGGAGTTCGCGGGCACCGAGCCGTTCAACACCGGCTTCCTGACCACCCCCGCCCAGCAGGGCGCGGGCTCGTCCGCCGGCCTGGTCGCCAACCACAAGGCCGCCATGGAGCTCATGGGCGGCTGGAACGTGGGCGTCATCGCGTCCCTGACCCCGGACGGCGAGCCCCTGCCGGACCTCGGCTGGTTCCCGTTCCCGTCCATCGACGGCCAGAAGGGTGACGCCAGCGCCATGATGGGCGGCGTCGACGGCTTCAGCTGCTCGCAGGACTCCCCCGCCGCGTGCGAGGACTTCCTCAACTTCCTCGCCACGAAGGACCAGCAGGAGAAGTACGCCGAGGCGTACCAGACCATCCCGGCCAACCAGCAGGCGCAGAGCGTCGTGGCCGACCCGGCCCTCCAGCCGATCATGGAGGCCTACAACGAGGCCGCCTACGTGAGCACCTGGATGGACACCGTGCTCGGCCAGAGCGTCGGCAACGCGCTCAACACCGCCGTCGTCGACATGCTCGCCGGCAAGGGCAACGCCGACAGCATCATCTCCACGATGGAATCCGCCGCGGCGCGCGGGTGATCTGACATGTCCGACTCCCAGGTCCTGTCCGCAGGGACAGCGGCGCCTGAGGGTCCCTCGCCCGCGGGGGGCGGCATGACGCCGCCCCCCGCGGGTCGACCGGTGGCGAGCACGTCTCGCCCGGGGGCCGACTGGCGCAAGCGCGCAGAGATCGCGGTGCTGTCCGGGCCCGCCATCATCGTCTTCCTGACCTTCGTCATCGCCCCCGTGGGGATGGCGGCCTACTACGGCTTCTTCCGCTGGAAGGGGTTCGGCCCGCCGACCGACTTCGCCGGTCTGCGCAACTACGTGACGATCCTGACCGACCCGACGTTCCACGCCGCCGTCGGCCACAACTTCGTCATCCTGTTCTTCTCGCTGGTGCTCCAGGGGCCGATCGCCATCCTGTTCGCGCTCCTGATGAACCAGAAGATCCGCGGACGCTCCGTGATCCGCATGCTGATCTTCGTGCCGTACGTGATCTCCGAGGTCATCGTGGGTACGGGCTGGTCGCTCATGATGGCCGACACCGGGGCGCTCAACACGCTCCTGGCCAAGCTCGGGCTCAGCAACCTCCAGCAGAGCTGGCTCGCCGACCCGGACATCGCCATGGGCACGCTCATGCTGATCCTCACGTGGAAGTACGTGGGCTTCGCCGTCATCCTCATGCTCGCCGGCCTGCAGTCCATCCCGGAGGAGCTGTACGAGGCCGCGGCGATCGACGGCGCCTCGTTCTGGCAGCAGCAGTTCCGCATCACGCTGCCGCTGCTGGGCCCGACGATCCGGATCTGGGCGTTCCTGTCGATCATCGGCGCGCTGCAGCTCTTCGACCTGGTGAACATCATCTGGGGTCAGTACGTGGCGTCCACCGCGGGCACCTCCACGATGGCCACGTACATGTACCTCAACGGCCACATGGCCGGGAACTACGGCTACGGCAGCGCGGTGGCCGTCGTGCTGTTCCTGATCTCGCTGACCGTCGCGCTGGTGTACCAGCGGTTCGTCCTGCGGCGTGACACGGACGGGGCGCTGACCGGCGCCTCCGGGCGGAAGGGGAAGAAGAAGTGACCGCCTCCGTCACCCTCCCGGCAGGGCTGCCGCCGGCGGCGCCCGGCACGTACGAGGTCCGCGGCTCGAAGAAGTTCGGCTGGGGCAGCCCGGTCACGTACCTCATCGCGCTGGTGCTCATCGTGGCGTGCGTGAGCCCCGTGCTCTACATCATCCTCGGCGGGTTCCGCACCAACTCGCAGATCACGGCGGACCCGTCCGGGTTCCCGTCGCCGTGGGTGTTCAGCAACTACACCGAGGTGCTGGCCAGCCCGTCGTTCTGGATCGCGATGAAGAACTCGACGATCTCGGCGCTGGGCACCACCGTGGGCGTGGTCGTCCTCGGTGTGATGGCCTCGTACGTCATCGCCCGCTACCAGTTCAAGGGCAAGGGAGCCATGTACTCCCTGTTCGCGGCGGGCCTGATGTTCCCCATGACGGTGGCGATCACGCCGCTGTACCTCATGGTGCGCACGCTGGGCCTGACGAACTCGCTGGCCGGCATCATCCTGCCGCAGATCGCGTTCGCCCTGCCCACGACCGTCATCATCCTGGTCCCGTTCCTGCGGGCGATCCCCAAGGAGCTCGAGGAGGCGGCCAGCATCGACGGCGCCAGCCGCCTCGGGTTCTTCTGGCGGATGGTCATCCCGCTGTCCCTGCCGGGCGTCATCACCACCGGCATCCTCGCGTTCATCGGCGCGTGGAACGGCTACATGCTGCCGCTGTTCATCCTCAGCGACCCGGAGACGTTCACGCTGCCGCTGGGCGTGGCCAACTTCGCGTCGCAGTACTCGGTGGACACCGCCAGGGTGCTGGCGTTCACGTCGCTGTCGATGATCCCGGCGCTGATCTTCTTCTCCCTGTTCGAGAAGCGGATCGTCGGCGGCCTGACGGGCGCCATCAAGGGCTGACCCGGCCCAGGGCGGCGCCGAGCCGCCCTTCCCGGGAAGGGGCCGACGGCGGCGGTGGACCGCCGTCGTCGGCCTCGTGCCGTCCCGGGAGCCCGCGCCGTCGCGCGGCCCCGCTCCGCCGACGCGCCCCTGGCGCGCGCCGGCCCTCCGACCTCTGAGGTGATCCGCACTTGACCGTCGTCCGCACCGTGACCGTGGCCCGCAACCCGATCCTCCCCGGGTGCTACCCGGACCCGAGCATCTGCCGGGTGGGCGACTGGTACTACCTCGTCTGCTCCACCTTCGAGTACCTGCCCGGCCTGCCGGTCATGCGCTCGCGCGACCTCGCCTCCTGGGAGACCGTGGGGCACGTCATCGACCGCGAGGGCATGCTCGACTTCGGCGGCATCCGTTCCTCCGGCGGGCTGTACGCGCCCACCATCCGCCACGACGGCGAGCGGTTCTGGGTGGTGTGCACGCTGGTGGACCAGAACGACGACGAGCGCGGCGGCAACTTCCTGTGCTTCGCCGACGACGCCGCCGGGCCCTGGTCCGACCCCGTGTGGATCGACGAGCGCGGCATCGACCCGTCCCTGTTCTTCGACGACGACGGCCGCGTCTGGGTGCACGGCACCCGGCTCGTCGAGAAGGAGCGGGCCGGCTGGCACGACCAGACCGAGGTGTGGGTGCGGGAGCTGGACCGTGACTCGCTGCGGCTGACCGGGCCCGAGCACGTGGTGTGGAACGGGGCCGTGACGGGCGCCGTGTGGGCCGAGGGGCCGCACCTCTACAAGGTGGACGGCGTCTACTACCTGCTCGCGGCCGAGGCCGGCACCGAGTTCCACCACGCGATCTCGGTGGCCCGCGCGGACACCGTGACCGGCCCGTACACGGGCAGCAAGGGCAACCCGATCCTCACCCACCGGCACCTGGGCCGGGCCCACCCCGTCGTCGGCGTCGGGCACGCGGACCTGGTGCAGACGCCGACCGGGGACTGGTTCGCCGTCCTGCTGGCCATGCGCACCTACGGCGGGTACCACTACCCGCTCGGCCGCGAGACGTTCCTGGTCCCGGTGGTCTGGGAGGACGGCTGGCCCGTGCTCGCCCCGGGCGTCGGCATGGTGCCCGACGAGGTCGAGGTGCCGGGCCGGGGCGAGCCGGGCGGGTCCGGGCCGGACAGGTCCAGGCCGGGCGGGGACGAACCCGCCGCAGCCGGTTCGGCGGCGGGGTGGAACCCCGCAGCCTCCCCCGGCGTCGTCGGGCCCGACGACGCCCGCTGGACGGCGCTGCGGACCTTGCCCACCTCGGTCGCCACGCCCGACGGCGACGGCTGGCACCTGTCCGTGCGCTCGGAGTCGCTGACGGAGCCCGCCACGCCCGCGTTCGTGGGCGTCCGCCAGCAGCACCGGGACGTGGACGTCCTCGTGCGTCTCGACGTCACCGGGCTGCGACCGGGCGAGCGCGCCGGGCTGGTGCTGCGGCAGTCGGAGAAGGACCACGTGACCCTCGACGTCACGCCCACCGCCGAGGGGTACGCCGTGCGTGCCGTGCGCCGGTCCGGCGGCGAGGACGGCACGCGCTCCCCCGGTCGTGCCGACGGCGAGACCGCCGTCGCGACAGGGTCCGCGCCCGGGGTCGTGCCCGGCGTCGAGGAGGTGCTCGGCGAGACGACGGTCGCGCCCCAGGGCGGCGTCGTCGTGCTCGGCCTCCGGGGGCGGGGCGTGGACTACGAGCTCTTCGTCGAGGAGGGCGGCACCGGCGCCTCGTCCGGCGCTGCGAGGGCGGCCCGGCAGGCGGTCGCGACCGCCGACGCCCGATGGCTCGACACCGTCACGACGGGCGGGTTCCTCGGCCTGTGGATCGGCGTCTTCGCGACGAGCGACGGCGGGCCGGCGGCGGGCTCGGTCCGCGCGCGGCTCGAGTACCACCCGGCCTGAGGCGAGCGCCGTCGGCCGCGGGGCCGCGAGGGGCTCCGGCGCGAGCGCCGCTGTACGAAGGGCTACGGCGCGAGCGCCGCCGTACGAAGGCCCCGCACCGGCTCGGTGCGGGGCCTCGGCGCCGGCATCTGGCAGACCGGCGCCTGTCAGGCCGGCGCCTGTCAGGCCGGCGCTTGTCAGACCGGGCCCGCGCCGGGCGCCTTCTTGCGGCGCCGCGACGCCGCCGACCGCGGCGGGGCCTGGCGCATGTGGTCTCGCGCGCGGGTGAGGATCTCGGCGAGCGTGGCGACGTCGTCCGCCGAGAGCGGGGCGAACAGGAGCTCCTCCAGGACGGCGACGTGGCCGGGGAAGACCTGGGCGAGCACGGCACGGCCCTCGTCGGTGATGGTCACGGTGATGCCGCGCTCGTCGTCGGGCGACGGGGCACGGGTGACGAGCCCTCGCTTCTCCAGCGTCTGGGCCTGGTAGGTCAGCCCGCTGCGGCTGTAGACGACGCCGTCGGCGAGATCCGTCATCCGCCGGCTGCCTCCAGGGGCGTCGCCGAGCGTGGCCAGGAGCTGGAACTGCACGTAGCTGAGGTCTCCGGCCTCCTGGAGCTGCTGGTCGACGGCGTGCCGGAGCAGGCTGCTCGCCTCGATGAGGGCGAAGTACGCGCCGAGCTGCACGGGGTCCAGGGGGCGGGGCTCTGAGGACATACCCCGATCCTACCGATACTTCGAATGCGAACCTGTTGCTTCTGATTCGAAGCAGTGCTAGCGTCTCACTCAGTTGCTTCGAACCCGAAGCACATGACGAGGGAGACAGACCATGAAGGCAGTGCGGTTCCACCAGACGGGCGGCCCCGAGGTCCTGCGGTACGAGGACGTCGACCAGCCGGTCCCGGGCCCCGGCGAGGTGCTGGTCCGCGTCGCAGGCTCCGCCTACAACCCCGCCGACGGAGGGATGCGCGGCGGGTTCCTCCCGATCCCGATCACCATGCCGCACACCCCCGGCTACGACGTCTCCGGCACGATCGAGGCGCTCGGCCAGGGGGTGGACGGCCTCACCGTGGGGCAGGACGTCGTCGGCTTCATCCCGATGACCGCGAACGGCTCCGCAGCCCAGCACGTCGTCGCACCGGCGGACGCGCTGGTCACGGCCCCGACGAGCATCCCGCTCGCCGACGCGGCCGGGCTCCCGTCCGTCGGGCTCACCGCGTGGCAGGCGCTCTTCGAGGCCGGACGGCTGGAGGCCGGGCAGCGCGTGCTGATCAACGGCGCAGGCGGCCCCGTGGGCGGCTACGCCGTCCAGCTCGCCAAGCGGGCCGGAGCCCACGTCGTCGCCACCGCCAGCCCCCGCAGCAAGGACTCCGTCCAGTCCGCGGGCGCCGACGAGATCGTCGACCACACCACGACGTCCCTGCTCGACGCCGTGACCGAGCCCGTCGACGTCCTCCTCAACCTCGCGCCCGTCACCCCCGAGAGCTTCGCCGCCCTCGCTACCCGGGTCCGCGACGGAGGCGTCGTCGTCTCCACCACCCCCAGGGTCGAGACGCCCAGCGACGAGGCCCGTGGCGTACGCGCCGAGACCGTCTACGTCCACCCCGACGCCGACGCGCTCTCCCAGCTCGTCCGCCTCGTCGACGACGGCGAGCTCCGCGTCGAGATCGCCCAGCACGTCCCGCTCAGCGAGCTGCCCGAGCTGCACCGGAAGGCCGAGGCCGGGCAGGTGCACGGCAAGGTCGTGGTGGTGCCGCCCGCCGGATGACGACCGATGCCAGCACGGCGCCGCTGCGGCCAGACCAGGCCGGCCACAGCGGCGCTGTCACGCACAGACCAGTCCACGGGCAACGCACGAGCGCACCAGCCCCAACCCCAGCCCACGGTGGAGCTGAGCACCAGACCCGCCAGTAGCACGCCGAACAGGTACGAGCACAGCAGGGTCTGCCGAGAGTCGGCGACGACAGAGGCGGAGCCGAGCTCGAGCCCGGTGCGCCGCTCGAACCACGAGAGCAGAGGCAGCACGACCCGGCTCACCGTGGCCAGGACGACCCCGCCGGTGGAGCGGGCCGGCTCCCCCGCCCTGAACAGGTTGCGCAGGGCGTCGACGGTGACGAACAGCGCGAGCCCGTAGAAGGCCACGGAGGCACGCAGCTGGTTGGACATCACCTGGCGCGAGACGCCCCAACGCGTCAGCAGGGCGAGCAGGATCCGCGCCCGGGTCTCGTCCGCGAGCGCGTGCCCGAGCCGAGCCAGCGCGTCGAGCGACGCTCTCTCGTCACTTGGGCCAGGTGCTGGACTGGACGATCTCCACGAAGATCTGGCGCCGAAACGATGGGTCGAAGTGATGGTCACGACTGCGACGCGCTCAGCGTCGGTGATCTGGTCGAGGTCGAGCCTGAGGACGTCGGTCTCGACGCCGAGGGTGACGGCGGCGGTCCCCTCACCCTCGACCCGACTTCAAGCGGCAGATCCTCCACGCCATCTACACCAGTCCTCGATCAGGCCGGGGTCCCGATCCCCGGTGCCGCAAGCCCGGGGTCGGGACCGTGTGCCCTTCTGATTGGTGGGAACGTCAACTGTGCTTCATGACATAGCCCGCATGGTGCAGCTCGTCGCCCCTGAACTCTCCGTAGGCCCAGAATCCAAGGTCGTCCAGGTAGTCGATGCGGTCACCGTCGACCCAGTAGCGGCCCTGGTAGGCGTGCGGGCGGCCGCCCCGGGTCTCGTCGTAGCGGCCATCCGCGGTCAGTTCCTGGTACAGAAAGTCGTTCTTGTCGATCCAGACGCCGATTCGCGGGCTACCGGTCAGATCCGGCGCGGTCGGCATGCCCGGCTCGGGGGCGGTGGGCCGGCCAGGGACGTCGGCGCCTGCCCACAGGACCGGCTGGCCCGTCGCGACGAGTGCGCGAACGCGCTCTGGCTTGGTCATGAGGGCGGCCACCGCGTTCGGAACGTCGGGCGCGAGTTCGTCGGGCAGCACCAGGAAGTCGGTGACGTTGCCCGGGGTCAGCGTCGCGACGTAATCGGAGCGGTGGCCGCGGCCGCCGGCCAGCGCGACGGTGTCCACGACTGCGGGGGCGATGGTCATGCCAGTGCAGTCGACGACGATGGCGTTGTCGTCTCCGGCGGCGGTGACGATGCCGGGGCCGACTCCCACGATCAGCGAGCCGACGAACAGGAGGTCCGCGCCGGTCATGGTCCCGATCAGCGGGTCCATCGTCAGGATGCGGGCGTTGGTGAACAGGACGGGACGCTCGTCGTCGTTCGAGAGGATCTCGTCGAGGGCCTGAGCGTTCCAGCTCACGGTGTCGTTGATGCTCATTGCGTGCTCCTCGGTAAAGGTGCCTGATGAATGTGACCGTTGCGCGAGCGAGGACCGGCGGCCTCGCGTCTGGAGGCGAGTGTTCGGCAGCCACCTCGGATGCCTGACCAGTAGGTTCGTCGCGCGGTGAGATAGGAACCAGGCCGCGATGCACCCAGGTTTCGGACACCCGGGAGCACGCGTCGTGCTGGCGGTGCGCTCTGCGTCTCATGCATCGGTTGTCGTTCCGGACGCAACCATGCGGCCACGACCCCAGCGCCCCGGTGATGGCCTGTGCCGGGTCCCAACCTGGCAGTGACACAGCCAGGCACATGGCGTCACGATCGGCTTCGCTGGTTCTCGACATAGCACCGCTCGTCAGGCACGCCTGATCTCCGGGAGGTCTTGCCGCATGGAACCCACAGCCAGCCCAGGGCCCCACCGGGTCGCTGTGGTCACAGGTGCTGCCAGCGGTATCGGCCTGGCGTGCGCGAGGCTCCTGGTGGCGCGCGGTGACGCGGTGGCAATGCTCGACCGAGATGGGCGCGCGCTGCGCTATGCGGCAACCGACCTTGCCCGCAACGCCAGCGAACAAGTGGTATGGGCTGAGGTCGACGTGTCGGACGCCTTCTCCCTGCGGGAGGCCCGTGACAACCTTGCCGCCCGCCTGTCTGCTCCGATCGATGCCGTCATCGCAGGCGCCGGAACGATGTCAGGGGGGTCGTTCGCACACAGCGTGCCCGGAGAGTGGTCGGAGATGATCGACGCCAACCTCACTGGGATGTTGCACACCTCGCAGACCTTCCTACGTGACCTGTGTGTCGCGGCCGAGAGCGACGAGCGCAGCGACCTCGTCCTGGTAGGTGCCATCGCAGGCCGCTCTGGATTTCCCCGCTTCGCGGTGTACTCAGCGGTCGAAGCAGCCGTAGGTCAGCTTGCCCGGACCTTGCGGGTCGAGCTCGGCCCCCAGGGGGTGCGAGTACATCAGGTGCAGCCCGGCGCCACCGCGACCCGCCTGGGCTCGACGATGAGCGACCGCAGCGCACGCAAGGAGTGGCAGTCGCTCCGGCACCAGGTTCCGCCTGTCGATCCGGCCGACGTCGCCGCCGCGATCATGTTCGGCCTGGACCAGCCGCCGCACGTGACGGTGACCGACATGGTGGTCCTGCCCACCCTGCAGGATGCCGTTCTGCCAGGTGTGCAAGGCACACCCACCCGGGAGCGCCCACGCTGGAGCCTGCGGTGACTCGCCTCTCGACGGACCCCGGGCAGGACCGGCGACTGGGCGCGCGGCTCGACGCGTCTCCTGCCGTCGCTGCCATTGCCTTGCTCCTGGCGACGGGCGGTGCACTCGTCTGGGCCAACCTGCCCGGCTCGACCTACGAGTCGTTCTGGCACACTCCGGCCTCCGTGGCCGTGGGCGGCGTCGAGCTGTCGCTCGACCTGCGGCACTGGGTCAACGACGCCCTCATGGCGTTCTTCTTCTTTCTCATCAGCCTCGAGGCCAAGCGTGAGTTCACGATCGGTGAGCTGCGGGACCCACGCCGAGCCCGGGTGCCCATCATCGCCGCCCTCGCCGGGCTGCTGCTCCCCGCCGGCCTCTACGTCTCGCTCCTCGGCTGGGCAGGAGCACCCCCGGAGGCGGTCGGCGCCTGGGGCGTCGTCATCTCCACGGACACGGCGTTCGTCCTCGGGCTGCTTGCCGTCGTCGGCCGCCGGGCACCGGCCGCACTGCGGCTGTTCCTGCTGACACTGGCCGTGGTCGACGACGTCGGAGCACTCGCGGTCGTGGCACTCGCCTACACGGAGGATCTCCGGCTCGCGCCGCTCGCCGTGGCGGTCGTCGCCACCGTGGCTATCGCGGCGCTCCGGCGCCTGCGGGTGTGGCGGGGCCTGGCCTATCTTCTGCTGGGTGTCGTCGTCTGGGTCGCGGTGCTCGAGTCGGGTATGCACGCCACCCTCGCCGGGGTTGCGATCGGGCTAGTGATACCGGTCTACCCACCAAACCGCGACAAGGTCGAGACGGCTGCCGAGGCCGCTGCCCTGTTCTCGCGGACGCCCACTCCACGGCGGGGCAGGGAAGCCTCCTTGCGGATCGCGCGCGCCGTGTCCGTGAACGAGCGCCTGCACAACTTGTACGCACCCTACGTGAACCTGGCCGTGGTGCCCCTCTTCGCGGTGGCGAACGCCGGGGTGGTGCTCGACGCACCCACGCTCCGCTCCGCGATGACGTCCCCCGTCACCTGGGCCGTGATCCTCGGCCTGGTCGGGGGCAAGCTGGTCGGGGTCACGCTGGGTGCGACCGCGGCGGTGGGTCTGCGGCTCGGCCGCCTTGCCCCCGGGCTGCACGCCAGACACCTGGTGGCGGGCGGCCTGGTGTCCGGCATCGGTTTCACGATCTCGTTGTTCATCATCGACCTGGCCCTGACCGACTCCACGCTGCGAGCCGACGCGCGCATCGGCGTGTTCGCGGCCTCCGTGATCGCCGGGCTCCTGGCCGCGGCAGCCTTCGCGCTCGCCGCCCGGACCGACCGCCGCCGGCCCACGCCGGCGGAGCCCCTGATCCGGCCCGTCGACGGCGGACGCGACCATCTGCGCGGGGAGCCGGATGCCCCGACCCAGCTCGTGGTCTATGCGTCGTTCGCCTTCGGAGTGGCCGGGCGCGCCGTGGAGACCGTGGACGAGCTGCGCGCCGAGCTCGGCGAGCAGCTCCAGTTCATCTTCCGGCACCTCCCCACCGACGATCCTGTGGCGCTGGAGTCCGCACAGGCTGTCGAGGAGGCCTCCGCGCAGGGTCGGTTCTGGCAAATGCACGACGCGCTCGCCGCAACCGCCGGTCGCCTCACGTCCCGCGATGTGCGTCGGTGCGCCGCCGAGGCCGGCCTGAATCTGGACCGGCTCGACGACGCACTGCGGCACGGCTCCCACCTCGCCCGGGTTCGGGAGGACGCCGCTGACGCGGCGGCCATGGGCCTGCCCGGTCCGCCGGCATTCTTCGTCAACGGCCTGCTGTACGACGGCCCGGTCGACGTCGAGGCGCTGCGCGCCGCGCTGTTCCCGGCGGCGGTCCCCGATGCCCCCAGCGCCACGGCGCAGCACCGTGCCCCGGTCACCGATCTCATCCCGAACTAAGGAGGACCCATGCTGGTCAAGGATGCTCGACTGGAGGACAACCCGTACTTGCTGCGCTCTCGCACGGCGGTAGTGACCGGTGCCGCCGGCGGCATCGGCCAGGCCGTCGCCCGCGCGCTGCTGGACGCCGGAGCCAGTGTGGCGTCGCTGGACAGGCGGGAGTCCGTGCTCCTGGCCGAGCGCGCGGTCCCCGTCGTCCCCGGGGCTCGTGCGCTCGGTGTGGTCGCGGACGTGACCGACGTGCAGGCGCTGCACGACGCCCGCGACGCCGTGCACCGTTCGCTTGGACGGGTCGACCTGGTCGTGGCGAACGCGGGCGTGATGTACGGTGGCGCGTTCGAGCGCGCCTCGGAGGAGCAGTGGGCCTCGATGGTCGACGTCAACATCGTCGGGTCGCTCAACACGGCTCGCGCCTTCATCGACGACCTGCTCGAGACCGCCGCAGAGGACCGGCCCACTGACCTGGTCTTCGTCGGCTCGGTGGCCTCCCACCTGCTTCTGCCCGAGTTCAGCGTGTACTCCGCCACCGCTGCCGCCCGGGCCCACCTGTCCCGCACCCTGCGTGCCGAGCTCTCCGGGCGTGGTGTGCGGGTGCGGCACGTCGAGCCGGGGACGACGCTCAGCGCGCTCGGGTCAGGGATCGACGACGCCACCGCCCGGGAGCGGCTGAACCGCATGCGTGCCGTGGAGCAGCCGCTGACGCCCTCTGACGTCGCGCACTCGGTCGTCTTCGCCGCGTCCCTGCCGCCGAACGTCAACGTGGCGGAGCTCGTCGTGATGCCGACCCGCCAGGCGTGAACCGGTCCGCCCGTGATGGGCGGACCAGTCGCCCGCCCGGCGGGGTACACCTAGACCCGGGCCAGCAGCACACCTGCGGGCTCACGCCGCATCGCGCCAGTGGCCGTGAGCCACCCCGCCAGGCCCGTGAGGAGAAGTCCGCCGCCCGCGACCGCCGCCACGAGCAGCCAGGGCACGTCCAACGTCGCGACGCCTGTGACGTGGGCCGTCGATGTCAGGACCGCGAGCACGGTGGTCGCTGTCGCGACGGCTCCGAGGAGGATCGCCGACCCGCCGACCAGCAGGGTCTCCAGGACCGCGGCCCGGAGGGACTGGGAGCGCGTCATGCCGCTCGCACGCGCGACGGCGAACTCGTAGCGCCGGCCCGAGGTCGCGATCGCGATCGCGTTGACCACCCCGATGACCGCGTACGCCGCTCCGACCGCCATCACCACGACGAGCACCCGTGCGTTCTGGTCCTGCCCGGCCGCACCTGCGTCCGCCGCCCAGGTCTCCAGATCGGTCACCTGTCCGAGCCGGCCCAGCTCGGTGGCCACGGCGGCCGCGTCAGCGTCGTCGTCCAGCGTGACGAACGTCGTGGCGGGCACCCGCTGCAGGATGTCCGGGGGCACAAGGTCACGCGGGAGCACGACGCCGGCCGAGCCGCCGCTGCCGGCCGCGACCTCGGCGCCGAGGCGCACGGCACCGAGGTCGCGCCCTCCGATACTGACCGTGCCGCCGGTGCCGAGCCCAAGGCCTGCCGCTCCGGGCCCAGGTGCCGCGTCGCCGGCCCGCAGGCCGTCGACCGCTCCGGCTGCCCCGGGGTGGGCCACCCCGAACTCGATGGGGTCGACCACCAGGGCCTGGGTGGTCACGGCCAGCGGCGTACCGGCGACCTCCTCCGACATGCCGGGGATCGCGGACCCCGACGGCTGGACGCGGACCGGCACGGTCCACTCGGTCGACGCGTTCGCCACACCGGTGACCTGGCGAGGATCCGCATCCGGCGACCCCGTGGACCGCAGCACCAGGTCGGCCTCAGTCCCGCGCACCGTCTGGGCCATGGCCGCGTCGCCGAACGAGAGCATGGCGATCGGTTGGCTGAGGACTAGCGCCACAAGCACGATCAACGGTGCCGCCGTAGACGCCGAGCGAGTGGTCGCGTCCCGCAGATTGGCAACGGCGAGCCGGGTGACCGGCGAGGAGCTCCGCGGCACGAGCGACACGACGGCCGGCACCAGCACCGGGGCGAGCACCGTGATCGCGAGGGCCGCAGTGATCCCGGCCGACATGGCCATCGCCTGCGCTCCGGCGAGGCCACCGAACGGTGCCGTGACTACCAGTGCGATCGCCGCGAGGACGAGCGCGCCCCCACTCACCGCACGAGCTCGGTTCAGCGGCCGCTCGGCCGCACCCGTCGAACGGAGGGCGTCGAGCGGGTCGATCCGGGCCGCTCGCCGGGCCGCCAGCGCCACCCCGGCGAGCGTCAGAGCGATGCCCATCGCGAGCGAGGCAGGCACGATCCACGGCTGCCATGCGGCCGTGAAGGTGTTCGGCAGGAATCCGAACCTGGTCAGCAGGCTGGTCTGGACCTGCTGCAGGGCGGCGCCGACAGGGATGCCGACTGCCGCCCCGAGCGAACCGAGGACGACGGCCTCCGCCAGGAGCATGCGGCGCAGCTGGGAGACATCGGCACCGATGATGCGCAGCAGTGCAAGGTCGCGGCGTCGTTCTGTGACGGAGAACGCGAAGGTGGAAGCGATGATGAACACGGCGAGGAACGCGCCGAACCCCAGCGTCACCGAGACGACGGTCACGGCGACCAGGCGGGTGCTGTCGTAGGCGGCGCGCATCACGGCGTCGGTTCCGCCGGCCGGCTCCATCCCGGCGACGGACAGGAGCAGCAGCAGCGAGGACTGCACGAGGCCGACACCGAAGGCCACGGTGACGAACGCGCCAACGTAGGTCTGCCAGCGTTCGACGAAGCCCGTGAGGGCGAGGCGGTTCATCGCCTGGCCTCGAGCACGACGAGCCGGCTCGCGATCGTGGTGGCGTCCGCGCCCGCGACACGGTCGATCAGCTGGCCGTCCCGCAGGAAGACCGTCTCGTCGGCGGCCGCGGCTGCGGCTGGATCGTGCGTCACCATGAGGATCGTCTGCCCGCTGCGGGTCATCTCGCGCATCAGCTCCAGCACCACCCGTGCGGCCGCCGAGTCGAGGGCACCGGTCGGTTCGTCGGCGAAGAGCACCTGCGGGCGGGTGATCATCGCCCGTGCGATGGCGACCCGTTGCTGCTGGCCTCCGGAGAGCTCCCGCGGCCGGTGGGTGGCACGCTCGCCCAGGCCGACGAGCGCGAGCGCCTGCCGCACCGTGTCACGCCCGGGCGGGCGCCCCGCCAGTTCTAGGGGAAGCGCGACATTCTGTTCGGCGGTGAGCGCGCCGATGAGGTTGAAGTTCTGGAACACGAAGCCGATGCGCTCGCGGCGCAGCTCGGTGCGTTCCTGGTCCGAGGCGTGGGTGATGTCCGTGCCGCCGAGGACGACTCGGCCGCTGTCGACGCGATCGAGCCCTGCGGCAACCTGGAGCAGTGTCGACTTACCGGACCCGGAGGGCCCCATGACGGCGGTCCAGCTGCTTTGGCGCAACTCGAGCGAGACGTCGCGCAAGGCGATGACACCGGTCTCTCCGGCACCGTATATGCGTGTCGCTCCGGTGAGCGACAGTGCGGTGCCGGTCCCCGCAGGAGCCGGCTCAAATGCCGTAGTGGTCATGTCCCCATTCCATTCGTAGTACGTGTTGTGGAGTTAGCCGTCAGGCCACCGCCCGAACCTCCGGCTATCCGCAGGTTCGGGCCGGGGCCAACCGACCCGCTTGTTGCTCACCACGTCGATGTCGAGGAGACCGACCGCTCGGTGGGCGGACTGCGGCGGTCACGGACCGGTTCAGGCCGGGTCAAGAAGCTGTTCGTTGCCCTCTCGCGCATGTGCGCCGATCGAGTTCAAGGTCCGGGATGCGGGAAAAAGGGGCTCGACCTTCTTCTTCCCGCGAGCCGCCGCGCATCCAGGACGCGCGCGGCGACCCGCCCCGGCGTGACGACAGGTCAGACCGCGAGGTCGTCCGGTCCCTCGAGGACGATCGCGTCCTCGGTGGCGTTACGCAGCCGGAACTCCTTCCATGGCGCGTACTCGTCGGACTCGTAGAACCGGCGGAACGCCGCCTTGTCGGGGAACCTGATCAGGACCGCCAGGCGCGGCTCTCGCCTACCTTCCGCGATGATCGGGTCCTCGTCCCGCGCAATGACGCGGCCGCCGTAGCTGGCGAGGATCGGCTGCACGTTGCGTTCGTACTCGGCGATGGCCTCGGGGTCGTGCGGAGTCATGTCGATGCTGATGTAGGCAGCCACGAGGGGCTCCTTCCACTGATCGGGAGCTTTCGATCAGTGGAAGATACGAGCTCGGCCAAGGTCGAACCACGCCCTGTCACACCCACCCTCGCGCCGGACGCAGCCGGACCTCGATTGAGCAACAACGGCCGGTTAGTATTCGTGCGTAGCCACGTATCACCGTGCGACCCTCCTCGCGGAGGTTGGCAGGACACCGCAACCGTCGCTCGTCCGATGGGACCGAACATGAGTGAGCTGGGCGATTTTCTCCGGGCCAAGCGAGCTGCCGCCTCGGTCGAGGCGCTGCCCTTCCCATCCTCCGGGCGACGACGTGTCCCAGGCCTCCGCCGGGACGAGGTGGCGCTGCTCGCCGGCGTGAGCGTCGACTACTACACGCGGCTCGAGCAGGGGCGGGAGACGAACCCGTCCGCGCAGGTACTGGACGCCCTGGCACATTCGTTGGACCTCACCGTCCACGAGCGGCGCTACGCCTACGAGCTCGCGCAGCTCGTCTGGGTGCCCGAGCTCCCCCAGACGCCGGAGCTGGCGGACACCACCTTGACTCGACTGATGGAGCGTTGGCCCGGAGCGGCCTGTTTCGTCCTCGATCCCCTGCTCGACATCGTGGCGACGAACCGGCTCGCGACCCAGATGTTCCGGCCGTTCGCCACGACGCGCAACCTTGTCGAGATGGTGTTCCTCGACCCGGCGGGCCGCACGTTCTACGTCGACTGGGAGCGCGCCGCCACCGGCTGCGTCGCCAACCTGCGTGCCACCTCCGGGCTCTACGCCGGCACAGCGCGCCGCAAGGAGCTTCTGGACCGACTCACGTCCGGCAGCACCTACTTCGCCGAACTCTGGACCGCGCACGAAGTGGTTCCGAAGACTCACGACCAGAAGACGCTTCGGCACCCCGACGTCGGTGAGTTCGTGATCGACTTCGACGCGCTCGAGGTCTCCGCGATGCCCGGGCACCAGTTGGTCGTGTACGGCGCCGAGCCGGGGAGCGCGGCAGAGCGGGCCTTCCAGCTGCTCTCGGTGATGCCGACGACATCGACCCACGACGACCTGGTCATCGGCTGAGCAGAGGTTCCGCGCGCCAGAGAAGAAGGAGTCGCTCGCCACACAGGAGGGGCCAGCGTGCGAGCGTGCCCCCTTCGGCGATCCCAGTGACGTCGGTCCGGATGGTCTTCTGCGACCCCGCGCCTCCGTTCTTCGTCGACCGTGAGTGGGGCCGCCCTCCTTGCGCCCTCGGGAGGGCGGCCCAACATTCACTATCGAGCCGGGATGCCTGCCGACTCGCCGCCGTCGGCGATGAACTCGCCGCCGGTGGCAAAAGCAGAGTCGTCGCTCGCCAGGAAGAGCACGAGAGGTGAGAGTTCCGTGTCCGCGGCCTGGCGGTGCAAGGCGACGTTGGCGGTGTTGTCACCGAGATCCTCGGTCATGGGCGTCCGCACGAATCCGGGGTGCACCGTGTTGGCGCGGATGCCGAACCCACCGAGGTCGAGCGCCGTCGCCTTGGTGAGGCCGCGCAGCGCCCACTTCGAGGCCGAGTACGCGGGCAGGTACGCATAGCCGGTGATGCCTGCCGTCGACGAGATGTTGATGATGGACCCGCCGCCGGCCTCGCGCATGGCGTCGATGACGGCCTTCGTCCCGTTCCAGACGCCGGTCAGGTTGACGCCGATGACTTCGTCCCACATCTCGTGGCTGTGCGACTCGATCGGCTCGCGACGGAAGATCCCGGCATTGTTGACCAGGATGTCGACGCGGCCGAACTCGCGCACGGCTGTGTCGACCACCACGGTCCACCGGTCTCGGTCGCGCACGTCCAGCTCGACGAACCGAGCGCTGTCACCGAGCTCCTTGGCAACCTGCTCGCCCTGCTCGGTGAGCACGTCGGCGAGGACCACCTTGGCGCCCTCCGCCACGAAGAGCCGTGCGTGCGCCGCGCCCATTCCGCGAGCGGCTCCGGTGATGATGGCGACCTTTCCTTCCAGCTTTCCCATGAGGTGTTCCCTTCCGTGTGTACCTTGTTCGGTGCTTCTCGGGGGTACGGAGCGAGGTCCCGCTCCGTAGGTCAGGCGGTCAGCCGCCGGGTGAGCTCAGCGAGCCTGTCCTGGGCGGTCTCGTCGAGGGCGTCGTCACTGGCGGCGACGACGTCGCCGTCGTCGATGTACGTGCCGGAAGGGACGTCGGCGAGCACTGCCTCGCGTATGCGCTCCGCCCCGTGGGCCACCGGTGCCCCACCGCCGCCGAACATGGAGTGCAGCAGGGCGGTGCTGATCACACCGGGGCTGATCGCGACGACGCTGATGCCGCGCGGCAGACGGCCCGCGAGCCACGTCGAGTAGGTGACGATCGCAAGCTTCGACTGCGCGTATGCCCGGACCGGGTCGTATCCGTGGGCGAGGCTGATGTCGTCCAACGCGAGTGAGGTCATCCGGTGCGTCGTCGAACTGACGTTGACGATGCGCGCGCCGTCGCGCATGCCGGGCACCAGGAGATCCGACCAGAGCACGAGAGCGAGGTAGTTGACCTGGAGGGTCCGCTCGTTGCCGTCAGCTGTGAGCTGTCGGCTCCTGCTGCCGGCCACGCCGGCGTTGTTGATCAGCACGTCGATCCGGTCCGTGGTCCTGAGCACGTACCGCGCGGCGCGGCGGACCTCTGCGAACGACGCAAAGTCCGCACTCACGTACTCCACCCGGGCACTGCCCGCGGCCCGCAGCTCGCGCAGCAGGTCCGAGACGTCTGCCTCGGACTCTGGGCCCTGCACGATCAGGAGCCCGACCTCCTGCGCCAACCGCCGGGCCGCCGCCGCGCCGATCCCGCTGGTCGCGCCGGTGAGCACCACGGTCCTGCCCTGGATCTCCATCTCTCGTCTCCCTCGTTCTGGCAGCGCGGCGCACCCGCCGCCCCGGTCGTCAGTCGCGGGTGAGTGCTTCCCATTTGGTCATGCGCGCCCGCAGGTCGATCAGCTCACCGTTCGCGGAGAACGTGCCGTCACCGCGGTGGTGGATCTCCGCGCCCGCGGGTGCAGCCGGGTCGATCCACGCCTGCTCGATTCGCAGCAGCCACAGGTCGTGGTCGTCCACGAGACGGTCGTCGGCCACGGTGCACTCGACGTTGGCGAAGCACTCCGCCACGAGCGGCGCCCGCACCGCCTCCCCGGGCGCCGGGGTGAGGCCGTAGCGTTCCCACTTGTCGACGTCGGCGCCCGACACGTTCCCGATGTCGACGACCTTCTCGAGGAGCTCGCGACCCGGGATGCCGACGACGCACTCGCCGGTGTCGCGCAGCGCCGTGAACGTGTCGTCCCACGGCCCGACGACCAGGGCGATCGTCGACGAGTGCCGTACCGGCATGTTGAACCCGTTGGTCATGAGATTTGCGTGCCGCCCGTCCGAGGTGGAGACCAACACCACGGGCCCCGGCTCGAAGAGCCGGTGCACCTTGTCCAGCGGGTACCGCGTAAACCGGTCGGTGAGCCGGTTGGTCGGTCGGTCGGTCATGACGGCCCTCAGATGATCTGCTGCGTCGGCAGGATCGTGATCTCGGTGAGGTTCACGTGCTTCGGCAACCCGACGACGAACGCGACCGTCTCGGCGACGTCACGGGACTGCAGCACGTCGATCTGCTCGATCAGGTCGGCCATGAGCTTGCTCGCGTCGGGGTCGGTGACGTGGTCGGGCAGCTCGGTGTCGACCATGCCCGGCTCGACGGTCGACACGCGGATGTTCTTGCGGCCGAGCTCCGTGCGTAGCAGGCGGGTGAGGTGGCTGACGTATGCCTTGGTGCCCGAGTACACCTGGAACTTCTCCAAGACCCGGGTGGCGGCGATCGACGAGGTGGCCACGAGGTCCGCCGTCCGGCCCGCCGCCGCGGCGGCCTCCAGGGCGGGCAGGAACGCCTGGATCGTATTCATGACGCCCTTGACGTTGAGGTCGATCTGGGCGTCCCAGTCCGCCGCCTTAAGGTCGCTGATCGAGGAGATGAGCTGGACGCCGGCGTTCGCGAACACCAGGTCCACCTCGCCGAGCTCTCTCGCAACGCGGTCGGCGGCGACTAGCACCTGCGCGCGGTCCGTGACATCTGTGGGCACCGCGAGCGCTGTACCGCCGTTCCCCTGTATACGCGACGCGGCGGCGTCCAGGCGGTCGGCGCGCCGCGCGAGCAGAGCGACCTTGGCGCCGAGGGCCGCGAGCATCTCCGCTGTGGCCTCGCCGATGCCGCTCGACGCGCCCGTGACGACGGCCACGCGTCCATCGAGGGCGCCAGGGATGATGATTCCGGTCATCGTCGCGACTCCTTCTCCGGTGTCCCGCGCCCCCTCGATCGAGGGGGCGCACCCAGAATCACGGGCGAGGGGCGGGGTAACCAGGCCGTCGGTTTCCTAGCCGTGGCGCAACCAGGTACCCGGAACGGGAGGGCGCCGTTCCCGTTCGGCGCCGCGGTGCTCAGACCGGCAGGTGGTCGAGCAGCGGGAGTAGCCGCGCTGTCGCCGGACGCGGCGTGGCGACACGCAACAGAAGGCCGTCGTGGCGCACGGTCCTGCGGTCGAAGGTCAGCTCGCCCGGATCGGGTTGCGTACCGCGTAGGTGTCGCGGAACTTCCGCACACGGCGTCCGCTCCACAGACTCTCGAAGCGGGGAATCACCTCCAGAAGCCGGCGGACGGCAGCGCATGCCGCCTCCCTGGTGCGCTCCTCGTCGACGCCGTCCAACAGAGCGGCCACCACGTCGTGCGCCTCGTGCCGGCGGTCGACGACGAACGTGGCGGCGGCGGGGTCGCGGACATCATCCGGCCGGCGTCGCCAAGGTCGGCGAAGGGCATGTGGAGGGTGAGCCACCGCCGGTTCGCGTCGACCACGAGCAGACCGCCGTCGGGCACGACGGCGGGCTCGCGCTCGGGGAGCGCGAGGGCCGACTGCACGGTCGGGACAGACACCCCCGCACGCTAGTACCGGCGTGCGCGGCGAGCCTGCCCTGTTCGTCTCCGGAACCGGGGCGGGACGCGGGGACCGGACGGCCTTGCCGGCTCGCCGCGCCGCCTCGGCCGGCAAGGTCGCCGCGCGCTTCCTGGGTGCGCGACAGCCTGGTTCGGTCCTGGCGCCGCCCCGAGCATGGCGCCAATCCACCAACCCGGAAGGAAACCCCATGAACTCCCAGCCCGCCAGCTCCCCGAACGCCGGCTCCGCCGTCACGAACCGCGTGGTCCAGAGCGCCGCTGACGAGCATCGCCGCATCCTCGTGAAGGGTGCGTACGTCGTCACGATGGACCCGACGGTCTCAGACCTGCCCCGAGGCGACGTGCTCGTTGAAGGCAGCCGGATCACGGCAGTGGCACCGGACCTCTCCGCCCAGGGGGCCGAGAACGACGCCGTCGTCATCGACGCCGCGGGTTACATCGTCGCGCCCGGCCTGGTGGACACGCACCGCCACGCTTGGGAGGCGACGCTGCGACGCAGCATCCCCGACGTGAACGACCTGGGCGAGTACGTAGTGTCGACGCTCAGCGGCGTGGCCCCTGTGCTGACCCCCGACGACGTGTACGTCGGTACCCGGCTCGCCGCCCTGACTGCGCTCGACAGCGGAATCACCTGCATGCTCGACTTCGCCCACAACTCCCGCACCTCCGAGCACTCGGACCGCGCCATCGCCGCGCTGGCCGACTCGGGGATCCGCGGCGTGCACGCATCGATGGCGCCCCACTTCGGCGAGTGGGAACACCAGTGGCCGGCCGATCTGACCCGGCTGCGCTCCACCTACTTCCCCACCGACGACCAGCTGCTCACGCTGCGCGTCGCCACCCTGGCGACAGACGAGATCGCCGGACCCGAGATCGCGTACGGGCCCCGGCTCGCGGCGGTCGCACGCGAGCTTGGAATCGGAGTCAGCATCGACGCCGTCTTCGGCGAGCCGTCCTCACGCGCCGTGGTGGAGTGGGCGCGCCAGGACATCCTCGGCCCGAGCACCACACTCATCCACAGCACCGGCTTGACCGCCGACGCGTGGAAGGCGATGGGCGACACCGGAGCCACTGTCTCGCTCGCGCCCACCTCAGACGCACAGATCGGGCTCGAGACCGCAGTCCCCGCCGTTGACGAGGCACTGGCTGCCGGAATCCGGCCGGGGCTCAGCATCGATGTCGAGGTCGCGCTGGTGAGCGACATGTTCACCCAGATGCGCGCGCTCCTGGCGATCCAGCGGATGCGAGCGGTGAACGCCGCCTACGGCAAGGACGTCGATGTGCGGCGGATCACCGCCCGCGACGTCCTCGACTTCGCGACCCTTCAGGGTGCCCGGACCAACGGGCTCGACCACGTGACCGGATCGATCACGCCGGGCAAGCAGGCCGACCTGCTCCTGATCGACGCCGAGGCGGTCAACAACATGCCGCTCAACGACGCCGTCGGCACTATCGTGCTCGGCACCGACCCCCGTAACGTCCGCGGAGTGTTCGTCGGCGGGCGTGTGCGGAAGTGGGACGGCAAGCTCGTCGACGTCGACGTGGACGCGCTGCGGCGCAGCGTGCACGCCTCTCGCGACGAGATCCTCGACCGCGCGGGGGCGGCGGCGGAGGCGCTCTCCGTACCCGGCCGAGCATGAGCGCTAGGTCACGGCCGCCACACGTCGGTGAGACGCCATGAGGCCTGGTCTTGGTCAGGCCCACACCAAGCAGTGGCCCGGGCTGGCGACTCGCTACGACAAGCTCGCCATCACCTACCGCGCCGTCGTCGTCCCGTCTGCCTGCATCGTGTGGACCAGGGCGTAGCCCGGACCTCGACCGCGACGCCAGCAGGTCGGCGCCACCAGTACGACGTCGTGCGATCCTCGGGCCACGGCGCACTGTGATCCGCTGGTCAGCGCTACCGCCATCTGAGATACCTGCCCACCTCGTCCACGAGGACCCTGAGCAGCCTGAGCAATTCCCGGACAAGCAGCCGGACCAGGTAGCGCTGGAGCCATGCGGGCAAGTTGTTGTCGGGGTGCCTCCCAACCCACCCCAGCACCCGCACGTGTGCACTCGCCTGCACCAGCAGCATGGCGTCGACGTCCTGCTCTCTCGCCCCTCGGCCAGCGCCCCGCTGTCGTCTTCTCCCGCGATTTCGTCATGAGTTCTCCCGTGTCGAGTGGGCTGTAGGCCCGTCATTGACGCCTCCTTCCGGCGTCGAACGGGGACGGTCCGGAGCGAGGCCGAGAGCGCACGGGTCGCACAGGCCTAGGAGCGGGTGAATTGCCGGGGCGCGGAACGTGAAGGACCCCACCACTCGCGTGCGGGGGTGGGGTCCTCGGCGAGGGGTGACGCGGACGCTACGGGGCGGCGTTGGTGGTGATGCTTCCGCTCCACGCCGAGCGCCCAGAGGCGCTGGACCGAGTCACGCGACTACCGCCGGACCTTCTTCCGGGCGCATCCCGAGCTTGAAGGGAACGTATGGGTCCACCACGCAGTGGAGCAACAGGCGATGCGTCGCTACCCCGGCTTGATCCAGCCGCAACAGATGCACTCATTGGAGAACCTTCGGGGCATCCCCACGGAGGCGAACTCCAGGCTCCACCTGTCACGCCTTCGTATTGAGTGGAACGACTTCTACTCATCTCACCCTCATGCGACGCTCGACGAACTGCTCGAGTTCGCTACCGAGATGGACCGCAAGTACGGCTCCCCGCTCAGACCGGAGATCCCATGACCACGTACACGATCCGGCCCGCGGTTGCCGGTGAGCTCGGCCCCGGGACGATCCTGGACGCCTCCGTCCACCCTCCCCGCGTGAAGCGGCTCAACTACGAGTTCAGCGACTGGTTCGGGGACGACCTCGTGACGACGTTCCCTTGCTATGTCGTGACCGAGAGGCTCGTGCACGCCCTCCGTGAGCGTGGGATCACCGGTGTCGAGTTCGACCATGTAGAGGTGACCCGGTCGCCTGACTTCGCAGAGCTCCACACTGGCCAGCTTCCGAACTTTCGCTGGATGAAGGTCACGGGTCGGCCCGGCGTCGACGATCTCTGGATCGGCGAGAACCACCGCCTGTGCGCTACCGAGTCGGGCCTCGAGGCGCTGCGGACCGGACAGCTCGACAACGCCCTCGTCGAGGCCGTCAGGGATTAGCCCAGCTGCGATCAGCACGTGCGGTGCCGAAGGTTCTTTGCAGGCACGAGGTCTTCACAAGCGAATGCCGCCCACAGGGCGGGTGTGACGAGCCGGGTGGTTCGCCGCCGCCGGAACGGACAGATCACGAACATTCGGTGGGTCGAGGCAGGCACGCGACTCTAGGCTCGGGGCGTGCAGGAGGACCCTTACGGCGATCCACAGCTCGCGACCCTCTACGACCTGGACAACCCCGACGGCCCAGACCACGCGTTCTACCGCGCGCTCGCGAACGAGCTGGGCGCCAGATCGATCGTCGATCTCGGGTGCGGCACAGGTCTGCTGACCCGGTCCTTCTACGCGGCCGGGCGCAGGATCGTCGGGGTCGATCCCAGCCCGACCATGCTTGCTATCGCCCGCAGTCGGCAAGGTTCCGACCGGGTGCGATGGGTCGAGGGCGATGCCACCGCCATTCCGCAGACAGGTGACGTGGACCTGGTCGTCTGCACCGGCAACGCGATCCAGCACATCGGCCCAGCAGAGCTTCCGGGCGCGCTGGCGTGCGTGGCCGGCGCGCTCAGGTCCGGCGGTGTGTTCAGCTTCGAGAGCCGGAACCCCACCGCACGCGAGTGGGAGCAGTGGACCCCAGAGACCACCGCCGGTGAGCGACGCACAGAGTTCGGACACCTGCGGGAGTGGCTGGAAGTCACCGAGGTCGATGCGGAGAAGAAGGTCGTCTTCGACGCACACAACGTCGTAGAGGCTGGAGCCGCTCCCCGCTCGGGCAGATCCGACAAGATCCGCGGGCGAGGTCACGTGGAGCACGGGCCGTGACGCCGTACCGCCCGCTCTCGCAGGGCCTATGCGCCCACGCTTCGCCTCGTGAACGACGAGAGCCCCGTCCTGTCGACGAGGCTCTGCCGATGGTGTGCGCTCGGAGGGCGTTCGCTCACCTACGCCCAGGCACGCTCGGCCTACCTGGTCGACCTGGAGCTGCTGGACGACCCGCCCCACGGCTTCGCTCTTTGGGTCGGGCGGGCGATCGAGCGGCACGCCGCCCGCCCGCCGGCCGAGCGCTCCCGGCTCGCCCAGCTCCTACCGAGGACCGCACCCAAGGGTCCACTCGGCTCAATCTGCGCGTGCCTGAGCGGTGCATCGACACAGGCTGGGCGGCTGTGGCCGTCGACCGCAGGCTCGGCGGCGATCGCGTACTGTCCCTGTCCGCGTGGATGACCGAGGCCGTGCGCGTAGCGACTGCTGAGGCCCGAGCCCGCTACGGGCGCCCACTGCCGCCGCCTCGACCCGCCTGCCCACCTACCCCCAGCAGTGAGCTCCACCGCTGCGCACCCTTGCTGGCCATGACCGTCACCGGAAGGACCGCTACGTGACCACCGAACCCCGCGAGCACGACGACGAGCCGGGCGCCTGGCGTGGCTGCACGCCGATGATGGAGGCAAGCCATGGCTGATGTCCTGATCGGAGCGCTCGACGGCTCACGTTGGTTCGATGCAGACGCCGTGGTGATTGCAGCACAAGAGCAGTGGCCGGACGCAATTTGGCAACCCGCGATCGGCGAACTGTGCGCGATGAGCGACGGCCAGCTCATCATCCACGGCAGTGAGAGCGTCGCCCTCGTGGCTCTCTTGTCGGGCGGGACAGGGATCAGTGTAGAAGCGGAGAGCACGCTTGCGGCAGAGATCATCGCCTGGCTCGCCACGCACGTAGTCGGTGCCGGGCGCGACATCGTCGTGACCGACTGGGCCCCGTACTTTCTGCCGCTCAGCCCTCAGACCACCGTGAACGCCCTACTAGCTGCACGGATGTAGCCACACCGACCGCCGAGCCGCGGTCAACAGACGGCGCAGCGGAAGTTGACGATGCGCCAGCCCGCGCGCAGCCGCGTTCCGCCCCGCCGGTAGTCCCGGTGTGCCTCCGAGCAGAGCGAGCAGAACGCTCGTCGAGCCATCGACCACGGGTCGCAGCGCCATGGGGAATGCCGCTGGGGAGGATCAGCGGTTGGCCGTACGAGCCCTTCCGCCACCGCACCGCGCGTCTCACGAGTACGACTCGAGCAGGTCATCACAGGTCGGCACTGATCTTCATGCGTCACCTCGCGACCGCCGCAGACGACGCAGCATCCGGGCATCTCCGAAGCCCACGCTCGCTGGGGCTGCTTCCACCGTGGTGCCTGCGGCGAGCTGGCGTTCGGCGTGATCCAGCCGCAGCGCCTGCTGGTAGCGCAGAGGGGTCAACCCGATCGCCCGTGCGAAAGCGCGGGTGAGGGTCCGCGGGCTGACCGCAGCGAGGCTCGCCAGCCGGGACAGCGGCAACGTCTCGGTGTAGTGGCCGTCGATGTAGTCCTGGACTCGATGAACGGTGTCATCCAGGTGCGCTCGATGGGCCGTCATGGCGCTCGCTTGCGGTTCGTTCCCGTTCCGTCGCCCGTAGACGACCAGGTCGCGCGCGACCTGTGAGGCCAGCCCCGGGCCGTGGCGGGCAGCCAGCAGGTGCAGTGACAGGTCGATGCCGCTCGCTATACCGGCCGAGGTCACCACACCGCCGTCATCGGTGAACAGCACGTCCTCGATGACACGAGCACGTGGATACCGGGACGCAAGCTCCTCCTGCAGCTGGTGGTGGGTGGTGCATCTGCGTCCGTCCAGCAGGCCGGCCTGACCGAGAGCAGCACTCAGACCACCTGATCGCCTCGGGCTCGAGCCAGCCGGACGAGTCGGTTCACCGGATCAACGATGCGCGGGTTGGCGACAGTGCCCCATGCATCCCTCGCTCGGAAGGACTCCTGGACGTCGATCACGATCAGTGCACGGTTCATGGTCCGATCCTGGGGCGTGGCCGCATCCGCGCGGCAGGCGCGATCCGGGCCAGAAGCGGAACGATCTGGTCACGGACACGCACTCCCAGCGGTTCGGGGCGTTCCGCTACGGGAACAGGCACGGCTGGGCTTGTTGCCCGGACACGCGCAACTTTGAAGCTGCTCACGTGCTGGGCGGCGTACTCGCGCAGGGGCTGCCGGCGTAGGCACCGGTGACCTCGACGGCGACGCGGTCCCCGGCGACATCGCACGGGGCCCGGCATGTGTGAAGGCGGCTGGGCTGTGTACTGAACACTGCCTGCCGCCTTCAACGCCAGGTTATCTCAGCGGGGCGGCCTCGGCCCCCTAGCCATCGCAAGATCGTGGGCCACGCGTCGTAGTCGAAGAGCACCCGGTCGTCGGTGGCGGGCTCAGGCCTGCCCAGCAGGCGCCCCTCGGGAAGACGGGTCACGTCGCGGCCGGTGCTTGGTGCGGGAAGTCCCCAGCGGGCGCGGTAGGCGGTCCAGGCCACAGCGAGCTGCGCACGCTCGTCCGCGGGTCGGCGGGCGAACGCCGCGGCGCGGTCACCGACGCGCTGGGCCAACTCGGTCGCCGACACGCTGGCGTGCCAGTCGCGGTACCGGTCGGCCTCGCTCTCTCCGGTCGTCCACATGTCCCGAGTCCTGGGCGTCGAGGTCGGAGAGCTGTACCGCCCGCTCTCGCAGGGCTACGCGCCCACACTTCGCCTCGTGAACGACGAGAGCCCCCGTCCGGTGGACGAGGGCTCTGTCGATGGTGTGCGCCCGGAGGGATTCGAACCCCCAACCTTCTGATCCGTAGTCAGATGCTCTATCCGTTGAGCTACGGGCGCGTGGCCGACTTGCCCTGGGGCTGACCGGCCGTCGAGAACACTACAACGACTCCACGCGGTTCCCCAAACCGTGCTGACCGTTCGTGACGCACCACACGGCGCACCTCGACCTGTCCGGAGGAACAGAAAAGGCCCCGGGCTCACGGCAGCCGGGACCTTCCTGGCGGAGACGGAGGGATTTGAACCCTCGAACGGGTTGCCCCGTTACCACCTTAGCAGGGTGGCGCACTAGACCTGACTATGCGACGTCTCCTTGCGGTGTACTCCACCGCGCGTGCCAGAGTACCTGGACGGAGCCCTGGGACCAAAGCGCCTCGCCCGCAGCGCCTCCACCTGCGTGTTCGCGGCGGCGCGGGCCTTTCAGGCGCGGGCGCGGGCGGTCATGACGATGGCCCCGGAGACGAGCGTCAGGCCCACCAGCTCGGGCCAGGTGGGCACCTGCTGCAGCACCACGGCCCCGACCACCACGGCGGTGGCGGGCAGGAGGGCGGTGAGCACGGAGAAGGCGGCGGTGCCGATGCGCCGCAGCACCACCTGGTCGAGCACGTAGGGCACCACGGACGAGCAGAGCGCCACCACGAACAGGAAGCCGAGCACCTGCGGGTCGGGCACCACGGTGGCGGCGGTGCGCCCGAACACGGGGGCGAACACGAGCGCCCCGGCCACCATGCCGACGGCCAGGGAGTCGATGCCGCTGCCTGCCCCGGCCACGCGCTTGCCCAGCACGATGTACCCCGCCCAGCAGGCGGCGGCGGCTCCGATGGCGGTGAGCCCCACGAGCACGTCCGCACGCGGCAGGTCGGACTCGAGGGTGACGCCGGCGAGCAGCACCACCCCGGCGGCTGCGACGCCGATGGCACCGCGCTCACGCCACCCGCGGCCCGTGATCGCCGCGACAGCCACGGGCCCGCAGAACTCGATGGCCACGGCGACGCCGAGGGGTAGATGGTCGATGCCCACGTAGAACACGACGTTCATGGCCGAGAGCGCGACGCCGAACAGCGCCGCCCAGCCGAGCTCGCGCAGCGTCCAGCTGCGCCGCCACGGCCGCCGCCACGCCACGAGGACGACGGCGGCGAGCACGATGCGCCACCAGCCCACGGCCGGTGCGTCGATCCGGTCGAACAGCCCGACGGCGACCGCGGCTCCCGCGTAGAGGGTCAGCCCCGAGACGACGAAGAGCAGCGGCGCGGGGACGCGGTCCACCGCGGCGGGGGCGAGGGCGCTGGGCACGCGGGCAGCGTATCCGCGCCTCGTCTCGCGCAGATGTCGCGCCCGCCGTGGACCGGCCGGGTCAGAGCCGGTCGAGCTGCCGCAGGATGGCGCCCTCTCGCAGCGCCCACGGGCAGATCTCGACCTCCTCGACGCGCAGCGCGCGCATCGCCTCCTCGGCCACCACGGCCCCGGCCACGATCTGGCGGGCCCGGCCCGGCCCGATGCCGGGCAGCACGGTGCGGTCCTGGGAGGACAGCCGCGCCAGCCGCGGCACCCAGTCCTCCAGGTTGGCGCGCTGCATGCGGTAGCGGTGCCCGTTGCCGAGCACCTCGCGCGGCATCCCGGCCAGGCGGGCCAGGGAGCGGAACGTCTTGGAAGTGGCGACGACGTGGTCGGGGCGCTGGGCGGCGAGGGCGGGGCCGACGGCGTCGGCGAGCGTGGCGCGCACGTGCTCGCGCAGGCGGGCGACGTCGTCGGGCGCGGGCGGGTCGTTCTCCCACAGGAACCGGCGGGTCATGCGGCCGGCGCCGAGCGGCACCGACAGGGCGACGTCGGGGTCCTCGTCGGTGCCGGCGGCGATCTCGAGGGACCCGCCCCCGATGTCGAGCAGCAGCAGGCGCCCTGCGCCCCACCCGTACCAGCGGCGTGCGGCCAGGAAGGTGAGGCGGGCCTCGTCACCGCCGGAGAGCACCTCGATGGGCACCCCGGCCCTCTCGGTGAGCAGGGCGAGCACCTGGGGCCCGTTGGTGGCTTCGCGCAGGGCCGAGGTGGCGATGGCGAGGGTGCCCTCGGTGCCGTGCTCTCGGCCGACGGCGGCCGCACGGGTCACCGCGGCGTCCAGGGCGGCGACGCCGTCGGGCGAGATGGAGCCGTCCGGCTCGAGGTAGCGCATCAGGCGCACGGTGGTGGAGTCCGACGCCGCGGGCACGGGCCGCGCGCCGTGCGCGGCGTCGAGCACCAGCAGGTGGACGGTGTTGGAGCCGATGTCGATGACGCCCAGTCGCACGGGGACACGCTAGCGGGACGGCGCGCTCGACCCCGGGCGGCGCACAGGGACGGGGAGTTCTTCCCCTGTCGACCGCTCGTCGCCGCGGTTAGCCTCCTGGTGCGCTGTCCGCCCGTCTTCAAGGAGCACCCATGTCCTTCGTGGACTCCATCAAGTCCGTCCTCAGCAAGTACGCCACGTTCTCCGGCCGTGCTCGGCGCTCGGAGCTGTGGTGGTACCTGCTCGCCGTGAACCTCTCCTTCGTCGCACTCGGGATCGTCTTCGTCGCGGTGGCCGCCTCGACGGCCGACCCGGTCACCGGGGACCCCGGTGCGGCGACGCTGGTGGTGTCGCTGCTGTTCTTCCTGGTGTACCTGAGCCTCATCCTGCCCACGCTGGCGGTCCAGGTGCGCCGCCTGCACGACGGTGACCGCTCGGGCTGGTGGATCCTGCTCTCGCTCGTGCCGGTCGGGAACATCGTGCTGCTGGTCTTCTACGCGCTGGAGGGCACGCGTGGCCCCAACCGCTTCGGCCCCGACCCGAAGGGCGAGACCGGCTACGGCATCCAGCCGGGCGTCGTGACGCAGGCGCCCACCGTCTGACGTCAGCCCGACGGCGGTGCCCGGCGCGCACCGACGGCCTCCTGTGGCCGTCGTGACGCTCGCCCGGCCGTGCACGAGGACGGCGGTCCCGGGGTCTCCGGGGCCGCCGTCCTCGTCCTGTGCTGAGCGCCTGGCAGGATCGGCCGGTGCCCTCCTACCGCGTGACCCTCGCCGTCGGCACCCTCCAGCCGGGTGCGGACCCGGCCGCGGTGCTGCCTGCCGCGGCCGACGCCGCCCGCGAGCTGGCCACGGTGGAAGCGTGGGACGTCGGCGTGGTGCGCGGCCAGGCCCGCATCACGGTGCGGTTCATGGCCGACACCGACGGCGACGCCCACCAGGTGGCCGAGCACGTGCAGGACGCCGTCGACCGCCTCGCGGACACGTGGGGCACGCGGGTGACCCGCCGGTGGGGCAACCGCTGGCACCCCGCCTGACCCACCACACAACGTTGTGGGCGGGAGACTCGCCGCAATCCCGACCGGATTGCGGCGAGTCTCCCGCCCCCAACGGCGGTCAGGGGTCAGCCCTTGACGGAGCCGGCGAGCAGGCCTCGCACGAAGTACCGCTGCAACGACAGGAACACGATCAGCGGCACGATCATCGAGATGAACGCCCCGGCCGACAGGATGTGCCAGTCACCGCCGCGCGAACCGGCCATCTCGGCCACCCGCACCGTCAGCGGTGCCACGTTCGGCGTGCCGCCCGCGAACACCAGGGACACGAGCAGGTCGTTCCACACCCACAGGAACTGGAAGATCCCGAACGCCGCGATGGCCGGCACGAGCAGCGGCATCACCACGCGGAAGAAGATCTTCACGTGCCCGGCGCCGTCCACCCGGGCCGCCTCGACGAGGGACGGCGGGATGTCCTTCATGAAGTTGTGCAGCAGGAAGATCGCCAGCGGCAGCGCGAAGATCGAGTGCGACAGCCACACCGGCCAGAACGACCCGTTGATGCCGACGTTCACATAGGTGGTCAGCAGCGGGATCATCGTCACCTGGATGGGGATGATCTGGAGCGCGAACACCACGATGAACAGCCAGTCGCGCCCCGGGAAGTCGATCCACGCGAACGCGTACGCCGCGAGCAGGGCGACGCTGATCGGGATGAGCACGCTGGGCAGCGTGATCACGACCGAGTTGATGAAGTAGTCCGCCAGGCTGGTGGAGCTGCCGAACAGGGCCGTCTCGTAGTTGCGGAAGGTGAACACGCCCTCCCCCGCGGCCGCGTCGCCGAACACCGTCCACCAGCCGCTGCGGCGGATGTCCAGCTCGGGGCGGAACGAGGTCACCAGCAGGCCGAGCGTGGGGATCGACCACAGCACCGCCAGGCAGATCGCGATGCCCGAGGCCCACGGGTTCGACAGCCGTCGGCGCGCCTTGGCGGCCCGGCCGCCCAGCCCCCGCCGCGCCGTGGGGGCGGGCGTGCTCGTGACCCCGGCCGGCACCACCGCCGGCTCCGTGACGTCCCTGCTCATCGGACCTCCTCCGCCAGACGCAGCTGCCGCACGTTGTACGCGATGATCGGGATGACCAGGATGAACAGGAGCACGGCCAGCGCCGCGCCCAGACCCGCGTTGTTCTGCCCGAACGACTGCGTGTAGAACTCGTTGGCCACGATCGAGGTGCCGAACTGGCCCGCCGTCATGGTGCGGACGATGTCGAACACCTTGAGCGTGGTGATCGCGATCGTGGTCATCACCACGACGATCGCCGGCCGGATGCTCGGCACGGTGATGTAGCGGAACAGCCCGAACCCGCTGAGGCCGTCCAGCCGGGCCGCCTCGATGATGTCGTCCGGGATCGCCTTGATGGCGGCGCTCAGGAGCGTCATCGCGAAGCCGCTCTGGATCCAGATCAGCACCACCACGAGGAACAGCGTGTTCCAGGGCTGGTTGATGAGGAACTGCTGCGGCGGGATCCCCAACCACACGAGCACCTGGTTGAGCAGGCCGGTCTGCTGCACGCCGGGCTGGTCGGGCCGGAACTCGTAGACGAACTTCCAGATGATGCTGGCGCCCACCATGGAGATCGCCATCGGCAGGAAGATGAGCGCCTTGGCGACCCGCTCGAACCGGCTGCGGTCCACCACCACGGCGTAGACGAGGCCGATGAGCGTGGCCAGCACGGGTGCCACCAGCACCCAGATCGCGGTGTTGCGCAGCACGATCAGGAACTGGTCGGTGGTCAGCGCGGTGACGTAGTTGTCCAGCCCGACGAACTGGCTGCCGTCGCGGTTGTAGAACGAGTTCTTGATCGTCACCAGCCCGGGGTAGACCAGGCCGAACGCGAGGCCGGCGAGCGGCAGCCCCACGAACCCGAGCGCCACCACCCACCTCGGGGGGTTCTTGGGCCGGTCGACCAGGAACAGGATCAGGCCCACGACGGCGACGAACAGCGCGATCGCCACCACCATGACGGTGAGCTTCTGGGCCGGTGAGTCGGCCGCGAGGAGCCAGTCCACGACGGCTCTCCTTCCTCAGGTTTCGTGCGTCCGCGGGGCGGCGGGCGGCGCCCGCCGGGAGTGGTGCGGGGCGGGACCTCGCAGGTCCCGCCCCGCTCCGCGTCACGCGGTGGTGCCGGACGGCGTCAGGACGTCGGCCAGGTGTTCTCGATCTGGTCGAGGACCTGCTGCGTGCTCTGCCCCGTCAGCCAGTTCACGATCCCGGTGAAGAAGGTGCCGGACCCGACCTGCGAGGGCATGAGGTCGGAGGCGTCGTACCGCGCGACCGTGGCCTCGTCGGTGAGCGTCTCGTAGACCAGGCGGTCGAAGTCGGTCGCCAGGTTCTCGGGGTCGAGGCCCTGGTTGGCGCTGACCCAGCCGCCCTCGGGGGTGGCCACGGCCTTGGCGTTCGCCCAGTCGGCGCTGGCGAGGTACGTCTGGAACGCCTGCACCTCGGGGCGGTCGGTGAAGGCCGCGATGAACGGGCCGGCCACCAGCGTGGGCCGCTCGTCGGTGGTCTCGGCCGGCAGGTAGAAGGCCCACACGTCGCCGTCCTCGGCCACCTCGGTGCCCTCGGGCCACTGCGCCTGGTAGAAGTTCGCGGCGCGGTGCATCCAGCAGGTGTTGTCGAGGATGCCGTAGCCGGCGCCGTCCCACGCGGTCGTGGCGATGGAGTCGACGCCGCCCAGGCCGGCGTTGACGAAGTCCTCGTTCTTGAGGATCTCGCCCGCCGTGTCCCACGCCTCGACGATCTGCGGGTCGTTGAACGGGATCTCGTGCTGGTACCACTGGTCGTAGACGTCGGGGCCGGCGGTGCGCAGCACCACGTCCTCGATCCAGTCGGTGCCGGGCCAGCCGGTCGCGGCGCCCGACTCGACGCCCACGCACCACGGCTTGACGTCGCCCGCCGACGCGATCTGCTCGCTGAGGCTGATGAGCTCGTCCCACGTCTCCGGCACCTCGTACCCGGCGTCGGAGAACGCCGACGGCGAGTACCAGACGAACGACTTCACGTTGGCGTCGTACGGGGCGGCGTAGAACGTGCCGTCGACGGTCCCGTACTCCTTCCACTCCGCGGAGAAGTTCTCGTCGACCTCGGCCTCGACCTGCGCGGGAGCCGGCAGCACCGCGTCGTCCTGGCGGACCAGCGTCTCCAGCAGGCCGGGCTGGTTCACGATCGCGATGTCCGGCGGGTTGCCTGCCCGGACGCGCACGGGGAGCTGGGCCTCCTGCTCGCGGGACGCCTCGTACTCGATCTGCACGCCGGTGCACTCGGTGAACGGCTCGTAGGACGCCTGGTGGGCGGTGCCCTCGGGCTCGACGATCGTGGTGTACACGTGCACCGTGGTGCCGTCCAGGTCGCCGAACTCGTCGTACTTGGAGCAGTCGATCTCGTAGGACCCCCGCTCGGCGGCCTGACCCCCGCCGCCGCCTCCGTCCCCGGAGTCGGTGTCCGCGCAGGCGGCCAGCAGGAGCGCGGCGACCGAGGCTCCAGCCCCCGCCTTCAGCATCGTCCGGCGGCGCCGGGCGCTCGATGTCGGTGTCATCGTGTGTCCTTCCACTACGTCGTGGTCATGACGGCTGGTGGTAGGGCGCCATGACGCACCCTGCCTCGCTGGCAACAAACCTGACAGCGAGGGTGGTGGTCACGCAACCGGACACCGGGGCGAACGCCCTGCTCGCAGCCCAGAAAGCGGGTTCTGTGACCAAGCTGCAACGTGCCCGACGGCGCGGGGGCGGGCAGGGTGGCACAGGGCACCCCACCGCCGGCGTGAACCGTGGGATGCTTGCGGGCAGAATTGTCCGATGCGCTGGTGGAGGAAGAAGAGCCCGATGATCGAGCTGAGGAGCCCGCAGGAGATCGAGCAGATGCGGCCCGCGGGGCGGTTCGTCGCCAGCGTGCTGACGGCGGTGCGCGAGGCCGCGAAGCCCGGCGTCAACCTCCTGGAGCTCGACGCGATCGCCCACGGCATGATCAAGGACCGGGGTGCCGAGTCGTGCTACATCGACTACCACCCCTCGTTCGGCGCGATGCCGTTCGGCAAGGTCATCTGCACGTCGGTCAACGACGCGGTGCTGCACGGCCTGCCGTACGACTACGTGCTGGAGCGCGGCGACCTGCTGTCGATCGACTTCGCGGCGTCGGTGGACGGCTGGGTCTCGGACTCGGCCGTGTCGTTCGTGGTGGGCGGTGACGAGGTGACGGGCGAGCGCGCCGAGCTCGACCGCAAGCTGATCCGCACCACCGAGGAGGCCCTCGCCGCCGGCATCGCAGCCGCCACGGCGGGCAACAAGATCGGCGACATCTCGGCCGCCATCGCCGAGGTGGCCCGGGCCGCCGGCTACGAGATCAACACCGACTTCGGCGGCCACGGCGTCGGGCGCACCATGCACGGCGACCCGCACGTGCCGAACGACGGGCGCGCCGGCCGCGGCTTCCCGCTGAAGCCGGGCCTGGTCATCGCCGTCGAGCCGTGGTTCCTGGAGACCACGGACGAGATCTACACCGACCCGGACGGCTGGACGCTGCGCTCGGCCGACGGTTCGCGCGGTGCCCACAGCGAGCACACGATCGCGATCACCGAGGACGGCCCGCTGGTGCTGACCGCTCGCGACTGAGCCGCACCGCACGACGGAGCCCTCCACCCCGGCCGGGGTGGAGGGCTCCGTCGTGCGAGGGGTACGGGCGCGCTCAGAGGAGGGTGCGCAGCACCTGGGCCGCGCCGTCGTCCTCCACCGTGCCGGTGACCTCGTCCGCGGCGGCCTTCACGGCCTCCTCGGCGTGCCCCATGGCCACGCCCCGGGCGGCCCACCGCAGCATCTCGACGTCGTTGTGCCCGTCGCCGAGCGCGAGCGTGCGCTCGCTGGGCACACCGAGCCGCTCCCGCACGGTCTCCAGACCGGTCGCCTTCGAGACCCCCTTGGGGGCGATGTCCATCCACGCGGTCCAGCCGACGGCGTAGGTGACGTCGTCGAACCCGAGCCGCTGCACCAGCTCGTGGAAGTCGTCGCTGGTGGCCTCGGGGCTGCGCACCACGATGCGCGTCACCTCGTCGTCCCACAGCTCCTCGAGCGTGACGACGCGGTGCTCACCGTCGAGCTCGCCGTCGGGGAACAGCTCGTTGAGGCGGAACCCGGTGCCCACGTCCTCGACCGCGAAGCGCGCGCCGGGCAGGTGCTCGGACAGCAGGCGCAGCGCCGGCTCCGGGTCGAACGTGAGCGTGTCGGTGACCTCCCAGCCGCCCTGCACCTCGGGGTCCAGGCGCACGGTGACCGCCCCGTTGGAGCACACCATCCAGCCGGTCTTCAGCCCGATCAGCTCCGCCACGGGCGTCATCGCCACCAGCGAGCGACCCGAGGACAGCACCACGTGGTGCCCGGCGGCGGCCACGTCCCGCACCGCGGCCAGGACGGCGTCGGACATCGTCTGGTCGTAGTGGACCAGGGTGCCGTCGATGTCGAGGGCCACGAGCCACGGCGACACGGGAGAGGCAGTCACGCGACCGGCTCGAGCACCTCGAGGCCGCCCAGGTACGGCCGCAACCCCTCGGGCACCCGCACCGACCCGTCGGCCTGCTGGTGGTTCTCGAGGATGGCGACGATCCACCGGGTCGTGCCCAGGGTGCCGTTGAGGGTGGCCACCGTGCGGGTCGAGCCGTCCTCGGTGCGCTCGCGCACACCCAGGCGGCGGGCCTGGAAGGTGGTGCAGTTCGACGTGCTCGTCAGCTCCAGGTAGCGCTGCTGGGTGGGCAGCCACGCCTCGCAGTCGAACTTGCGGGCCGCGCTCGAGCCCAGGTCGCCCGCCGCGGTGTCGATGACCCGGTACGGCAGCTCGACCTTGCCCAGCATGGCCTCCTCCCAGGCGAGCAGCCGCTGGTGCTCCTCCGCGGCGTCCTCGGGGCGGCAGTAGCTGAACATCTCCACCTTGTGGAACTGGTGGACCCGGATGATGCCGCGGGTGTCACGGCCCGCCGAGCCGGCCTCGCGCCGGTAGCAGGCGCTCCACCCGGCATAGCGGGCCGGGCCGGCCGACAGGTCCACGATCTCGTCCGCGTGATAGCCGGCGAGCGCCACCTCGGAGGTGCCGACCAGGTACAGGTCGTCCTTCTCCAGGTGGTACACCTCGTCGGCGTGCTGGCCCAGGAACCCGGTGCCGCGCATCGTCTCGGGCTTGACCAGGGTGGGCGTGATCACGGGGGTGAACCCGGCCTCGACGGCCTGGTCCATCGCGGCGTTGAGCAGCGCGAGCTCCAGGCGGGCGCCGATGCCGGTGAGGAAGTAGAAGCGGGCGCCGGAGACCTTGGCGCCGCGGGCGGTGTCGATGGCGCGCAGCCCCTCGCCCAGCTCGAGGTGGTCGCGGGCCTCGAACCCCTCGGCCGCGAAGTCGCGCGGGGTGCCCACGTGCTTGAGAACGACGTAGTCGTCCTCGCCGCCCGCGGGAGCGCCCTCGACGACGTTGGCGATGCGGTAGAGCACCCCGTCGAGCTCGGCGGCGGCCTCGTCCGCCTCCTTCGAGCGCGCCTTGACGTCCTCGGCCAGCTGCTTGGTGCGGGCGAGCAGCTGCTGCTTCTCCTCGCCCTGCGCCTGGGCGACCTGCTTGCCCATCGCCTTCTGCTCGGCGCGCAGGGACTCGAACTCCGCCAGGGACGCGCGCCGGCGGGCGTCGGCGTCGAGCGCGGCGTCGACGAGGGCGGGGTCGTCGCCGCGAGCCACCTGGCTCGCGCGGACGACGTCGGGGTTGTCGCGCAGGAGGCGGAGGTCGATCACGCACCGAAGCCTAACCGCCGTGGTCCTGGCAGGCGCCGAGATCCCACCGGCCGGTCGTGCGCGCCCAGCGAGCGTCGAGGCCGGGTGCCGTCTAGCGTGCCAGCCATGTCCTGGGAGCTGTGGTTGGCGATCGCCGCCGTCGTGATGGCCGGTGCCGCGCTCGCGCTCACCCTGGCGCAGTGGCAGAGGGCCCGGCAGGCGGGCGTCCCGGCGCCCCCGGAGGCCGAGGAGGAGACGGAGGTGCCGACGGGCGAGCAGATCGCCGTCGTCATCAACCCGTCCAAGGAGGGGGTCGAGCAGCTCGTCGACACGGTGCGGCGCGTGTGCCGGCAGGCGGCGCTGCCGCCGCCGCGGTTCTACGAGACCACGGTGGAGGACCCGGGCGTGGGGCAGGCGCGCGAGGCGCTCGCCGCGGGCGCCGACCTGGTGGTGGCCGCTGGCGGGGACGGCACGGTGCGCGCGGTGGCCTCCGCGATGGTCGGGTCGGACGTGCCGATGGGCCTGCTGCCGGCCGGCACGGGCAACCTGCTGGCCCGCAACCTCGACATCCCGGTCACCAGCGTGGCCGAGGCGATGGCCGTGGTGCTGGGCGGCCGCGACCGGCGCATCGACGTCGGGTGGGCCCGCATCCTCGAGCACGCCCCCGAGGAGGAGCCCCGCGCCCGGCAGGTCGAGTCCCGGCACGACTTCCCCCGCCAGGAGGCGGGCCGCGCCGAGGAGCTGCCCGGCCCGCCCACCGAGGGCGAGCCGCCCGTGCGGCCGGGCGACGAGGACGCCCCCGTCCCGGGCACGGTCGAGGACTCGGCCGGGGAGAAGGAGATCTTCCTGGTCATCGCCGGCCTCGGGTTCGACGCCGCGATGGTGGCCGACACGGACGACGACCTCAAGCGCCGCGTGGGCTGGCTGGCCTACTTCGTCTCCGGGGTGCGGCACCTGCACGGCCGCCGCCTGCGCGCCCAGGTGCAGCTCGACGACGCCGAGCCCACGACGCACCGCCTGCGCACCGTCATGGTGGGCAACTGCGGCCGCCTGCCGGGCGGGGTCACCCTGCTCCCGGACGCCGTGATCGACGACGGAGAGCTCGACGTCGCCGCGATCGACACCCGCGGCGGCGTGGTGGGCTGGGCGCAGCTCATGGGCGAGGTGGTGCTGCAGGGCGTGGGGATGCGCAACGAGCTGCCGGGCAAGATCGGCCGCATCGACCACGCGCGCGCCCGCCGGGCCCGGATCCGCGTGGAGGGCGGCGAGCAGGCGCAGGTCGACGGCGACCCGATGGGCCGTGTGGTCGAGATGGAGGCATGGGTGGAGCCGGGCGCGCTGCTGGTCCGCGCCGTCTGAGCCGCGCCGACCCGGCCGCGACGCTCCGCTCGCGCGGGCCCATGCCTGGCCCGCGGCGCGCTCCGGTGAAGGTGCTGCGACGGTTCAGGGGGCGGCGTCGGGACGTGTGCCGCAGGGCCGGGCGCCCGGCGCCGGCACGGCACGGGCCCCGCATAGGCTGGCGGGCGTGATCCTCCGCGCCCGTCCCGCCGCCGCGGCGTCCCGACCCGCGCCCCGGGGCCCGCGCCGTACCGCCCCGGCCCTGCTCGCCACCCTGCTGCTGGCCACGCTGCTCGCCCCGCTGCTGGCTCTCGCGGGGGTGCCCTCCGGTGCGACGGCGGCCGCGGCGACGGCCGCCTCGGCGACCGATGCCCCGGCACCGACCCCGGCTCCCGCCCAGGCCACGGGCGCGCCGTCCGGAGCGCCCTCACCGGCGGCGCTGCGCGCGCAGGACGCCGGCCCGGCCGTGCGCGCCGCGACGCCGGAGCGCCCGCTGGTCGTCGCGGGGGTGGCGGGCCTGGAGTGGTCCGACGTCGACCGCTCCCGCACGCCCCACCTGTGGAACCTGGTGGCCGGCGGGGACGCCGCCTCGATCTCGGTGCGGACGTTGTCGCCCACCTGCCCGGTCGACGCGTGGCTCACCCTCTCCGCGGGCAACCGGGTCACCAGCGGCGGCACCACGCCCGCCCCTGACGTGCTCACCGAGGGCGAGGAGCCCCCCTCCGCGCCGGTGCTGCGCTGCCGCCCCGAGCCGTCCGTCTCCGCCGTGGACCCGGCCACCGCCGACCCCACCGACAGCACCGGCCCCGCCCGGGTGCTCGGCTGGGACGAGCTCGTGGCCCCCCAGCCCGACGCCACGGGCAGCTACGGGCACCCCGGCACCCTCGGCGACGCCCTCGCCGAGGTCGGCGTGTGCGCGACGGCGGTGGGGCGCGGCGCAGCCGTCGCGCTCGCCCGCTCCGACGGCTCCGTCGACCGGTACGCGCCCACCGTGCTGCCGCTGCGCTCCTCCCCGGGCGACGCCGCCCGCGACCTGGGCGAGCGCCTCACCGCGTGCCCGGTCACCGTGGTGGACCTGGGCACCCTGCCGGACCCGGCCGCCGAGCGGGCCGAGGCCCTGGCGGAGCTGGACGCCGCCGTCGGCCACCTGTACCGCGCCCTGCCCGACGGCGGCCGCCTGATCGTCTCCGGCGTGGCCGACACCCCCCTCGGCCCGCGCGGGCCCGGTCAGGTCGCCGTGGACCGCACGCGCGGCTCGGAGGCCGGCCCCACCTGGTTGTCCTCCGCCGCGACCCGGCGCGAGGGAGTGGTCGGCACCAACGACCTGTCGGCGACGCTGGCGGCCGCCGTGGGCGTCGACATCACGAGCTTCGACGGCAAGCCCCTCGAGCGCGGCGAGCCCCGTCGTCTCGACACGGCCGGCACCATCGAGAACCGCCGGTACCTGGAGACCCTGACCGAGACCGTGCCGCCCGTGACGTACGCGCTGCTCGGCACCCTCGGCGCCGCGACGCTGCTGTGCCTCCCGCTGGTGCTGCGCGGTCGCACCGCCTCCGGACGGCGCCTCGGGACGGCGGTGCTGACGGTCGCCGCGATGCTGCCGGCCGCCGCCCCCTTGGCCACCATCTCCCGGTGGTGGTCCTCCCCCGCCCCCGGCGCGGTGCTCGCGCTCGCCACGGTGGTTCCCGCCGTCGTCCTCGCAATCGCCGCGTGGGCGCTGGACCGGCCGCTGGGCCGCCTGCTGCCTCCCGGGCGGCGTGCCACGGACACCGTCGCCGGCGATGAGGGCGGCAGCACCACGGCCGCCACGCCTACCGTGTGGCGCCTCCCGCTGGCCGTCTCCGCCCTCACGTGGGTGGTGCTCACCGCGGACGGCCTCACCGGCACCACCCTGCAGGAGGGCTCCCCGCTGGGCCCCTCCCTCGCTCTCGGCGCCCGCTTCTACGGGTTCGGCAACACCGTGTTCGCCGTGTACGCGGTCGCGTCCCTGGTGCTGGCCGCCGCCCTGGCCGCCGCGCTCCAGGCCGCCGGCCGCCGCCGTGCCGCCGTCGCCGCCGTCGCCGTGGTCGGCGTGGTCACGGTGCTGGTCGACGGGCTGCCGGCCCTCGGTGCCGACGCCGGCGGCATCGTCACCCTCGTGCCCGCGTTCGTCGTGCTCCTCCTGGCGGTCGCCGGTCGCCGCCCCAGCGCCCGGCACGTGCTCGTCGCCGCGGCCAGCACCGTCGCCGTCGTCGTCGCGGTCGCGCTCTCCGCCTGGCTGCTGCCGGGCCCCGGCGGCCACCTGGGCCGGTTCGTGCAGCGCATGGCCGACGGCGACGCCGTCTCCCTCGTCGTGGCCAAGGCGGCCGGCGCGTGGGCCACCGTCGCCAACCCGGGCGGCGCGCTCGGCACCGTGCTCGTCCTCGTCGTCGCGTGGGCGGTGCTCGCGCCGGGCCGCCGCCCGTGGGGCCGCCTCGCCTGGCTGGCCCGCGCGTACCGCGAGCACGCCCTGCTGCGCACCACCGTCGTCTCGCTCGTGGTCGTGGCCGGCGTCGGGTCCGTGCTCAACGACAGCGGCGTCGTCGTCGCCCTGGTCGTGCTCGTCCTCGGCGCCGCCGTGCTCGGCACGGGTGCCGGCACGTGGACCGTGCCCCGCCGCCGGCCCGGCGCCCCGGCCGACGCCGCCGCCCCCGCCGTGCGCCGCACCCCCACCACGATCGCCGCGGTCGGCGGCGGCATGCTGCTCGTCTTCCTGCTCGCCACCGGGATCGTCCCGCCGTCGTCGGGCACGGGCACCGCCGGTGGGCAGACCACCGCCCTCGGCAGCGCCACCGCCGACGCCGCCGTCGGCAGCCAGGACCAGCCGCTCGTCGTCGTCGGCACCACCGGCATGCGCTGGACGCACGTGCGGCCCGCCACCTCCACCGCCCCCCACCTCTCCCGCCTCCTGGCCGACGGCGCGGACGCCGCCGGCGTCTCCATGACCACCGGCGCCGCCGCCCGCTGCGAGCAGGGCGGGTGGTTGGCGCTGTCGGCCGGGCAGCTCGCCGAGGTGGCCCGCGAGCGCAACGCCACCGGCGCCTGGGACTGCCCCGAGCTCGACGTCGTCACCGCGGGCGAGCGCGACGGCACCGCCGCCGTCGCCGGCTGGGACGAGCTCGCCGCGCTGCAGCGCGGCTCCACCTACGAGGCGCGGCTCGGACGCCTCGGCACGGCCCTCGCCACCGCCGGCACCTGCACCACCGCCGTCGGCCCCGGCGCCGCCGTCGCGCTCGCCGGCACCGACGGGCAGGTGACCCGCTACCGCACCCTCGAGCAGGCCGTGGCCCCCGGGTCCGACGCGTTCCGCTGCCCCGTCACCGTGGTCGACGCCGGTTCCACCCGCGACGCCGAGACCACCGCCGAGGGCGTCGCCGCCGTCGACGCCACCGTGGGCCGTGTGCTCGACGCCGTGCCGTCGGACGCCACCGTGCTCGTCGTCGACGTCGCCAACCTCCCCGGCAGCCGCGCCGCGCTCGGCGTCGCCCTCGTGCGACCCCCGGCCGACCAGGAGGACCGCCCTCGGTTCCTCTCCAGCGCCGCCACCCGCACCGAGGGCGTGGTGCGCCTCCAGGACGTCCCGGCCACCCTGCTGGACGCCGCGGGCGTCGCCGTGCCCACCACCCTCGAGGACACCCCGCTCGTGCGGGCCGCCGTGCGGCCGGCCGGTTCCGCCGCCACCGCCGACGAGCTCGCCGACCTCACCACCCGCGACCACGTGCGCCGCTCCGTCTACACGTGGCTCGTCGACGTGCCGCTGTACGCCGGCCTCGGTCTCGCCGCCCTCTGCCTCGTCGCCGCCCGGCTGCCGCGCGTGCGCACCCGCGTCGGCCCCCGCGCCTGGCGTGCCGCCGAGACCGCGGCGCTGCTGCTCAGCGCCCTGCCCGCCGGAGCGTTCCTCGGTTCCCTCGGCGGCTGGTGGCGGTTCGAGGGCGCCACGGTGGCCCTGTGGGTGGCCACCGGGATCACCACCCTGATCGTGGCCGGGCTCGCCGCCCTCGCCCCACGGCGTCCCACGTGGGCCGCCGCAGGCGTCGTCGCCGGGATCACGTTCGGTGCGCTGACGCTCGACGCCCTCGCCGGCACCCCGCTCAACCGTGCCTCGCCGCTGGGCTCCGCGCCCACGTTCGGCGCCCGGTTCTACGGGTTCGGCAACCCCACGTTCTCCGTCTACGCCGTCGCCGGGCTGATCTTCGCCGCCGCCGTCGCCCAGCTTCTCGTCCAGCGAGGGCGCCGGGTGCTGGCCGCCGTCGCCGTCGGCGTCATCGGGGTGGTCGCGCTGGTGATCGACGTGTGGCCCACCCTGGGCGCGGACCTCGGCGGCGGGCTCGTCCTGGTGCCCGCGTTCGTCGTCGTCGGGCTCGTGGCCTCCGGCGCGCGCGTCACCCTGCAGCGGTTCGTGCTCGTGGCCGCCGCGGGCGTCGCCGCCGTCGCCGCCGTCGGGGTGCTCGACTGGCTCCGTCCCCCCGCCGAGCGATCGCACCTCGGCCGGTTCGTGGAGCAGGTCGTCGACGGCGAGGCCTGGGGCATCCTCGCCCGCAAGGCCGGTTACGCCCTGCGGTCGGTGCTGGGCGGGGTGCCCGTGTGGGTCACCCTGCTGGTGCTGGTGCTCGCCGCCGTCCCGCTCATCGGGCCCGCGAGCGTGCGCGCCCGGTTCACGCCATCGTGGTTCGTGCGCGCCGAGGAGCGCTGGCCGCTGCTGCGTCCGGCCGTGCTCGCCATCTGGGCGATGGCCGTGCTCGGCTCGCTCGTCAACGACTTCGGGGTGCGGATCGCGATGATCGCGCTCATCCCCGCGGTACCGCTGCTGACCCTGGTGGCGCTCCAGTCGGCCGACCGGCCCGCACCACCCGCGCGGCGGGGCTGACCTGGCGGCCCGCACGGCGGTGTGCGGGCCGACAGGTCAGGAGCGGATCTGCGGCGACTCCGAGCGCACGCCGCGCACGGCGTCGAACGCCCCGCGCACCCGGCGTGCGTTGACCGCCACCATCACGTCCCGGTACTGGGCGGCCCGGTGCATCTGCCCCTTGAGGTCGTTCGACGACGCCCGGTGCTTGAGGTCGCACGGCACCTCGACGGCCACGTAGCCCTTGCGCAGCAGGTCGATGGTCATGCCGGTCTCGACGCCCCACCCGCGGGCGAGCGGTGTCGCCGCCTCGAAGGCCTCGCGGGTCAGGCAGCGCATGCCGCTCAGCGGCTGGGTAGGGGTCCACCCGGTCAGGGCGTGGATGGCGCGGCGGGCGGCGCCGACGACGATGCCGCGGCCTCCGGCCCCGGGCTGCGGGGGCAGGAGGGCGATCGCCAGGTCCGCCACCCCCTCGCGCACCGGGGCGACGAGCGGGGCGGTGTTCACGGCCGTGTCGCCCAGGTCGCCGTCGATGAACAGCAGCAGGCGGGGCGGGCGGCCCGGAGCGTCACGCATCGCCACCACGGCCGCACCGGTCTCCATCGCGGCGGCCTTGCCACGGTTGTGCGAGTGGCGCACCACGACGGCGCCGGCGTCGCGGGCCACGTGCTGCGTGTCGTCCTCCGACCCGTCGTCCACCACGAGCACCAGGTCGACGTGCGGGATGGCGCGCGCCGAGCGCACCGTCGCTGCGATGCGCTCCTGCTCGTCCTTGGCCGGGATGACCACGGCGACACGCTGCAGGTCGCGGCTGCCGCGCCCCTTGGCCGGGCGGGGCGTCTTCGCGACAGGCATGTCCTCCTGTGCGGGAGAAGGTCTGCGGGCAGCGCGCCCGTCGGTACCGGTCGTCACCACGTCGGGGCTCGTCCGGCCCCGCACCTGGTCGGCGTTCACACGTGTCCTGCCTGCGCGTCGAGGGAAGCCCCCGGAGTGACCCGGGGAGTGCAAAGACTTACCCGCAGAATGCTACTCCCTCGGTAGCAGAAGCCTCATCCGGAGGGTGTTCGCGCAGGTCAGACGACGTGGAGATCGCGCGACGGACGCGAGAGAGCACTTGCGGGGGCGGCGCAAGCGACCGCTCGCGCCGCCCCGGGAGCGTCAGCGCAGGGTGACCTGGCGCGAGACGATGCCCGCGCGCGCCCGGCGCTCGTTCGCGTCCAGCGGCGCGTCCACGGCGAGCGCCGCGTCCAGGCGCTCCGCGAGCTGTACCGCCGGCTGCTCGACGTCGGACGCCTCCGTGCCGGCCGGCAGCTCCCACACCGGGACCACGAGGCCGCTGGCGCGGAACATCCCCAGGAACCGGCCCTCGCCACCGGGCAGCTGCAGCGCCGACTCGCGCCGGGCGTGCAGGCGGGCGATCGCGTCGACCACCTGGTCCTCCGGCTCGGGGCGGGCCCAGCGCAGGAACTCGCGGCTCATCTGGCACCAGTACGCGTGCTCCACCGACGTCAGGCGCACGGTGGGGATGGTGGCCTCCGCCGCCTCGGCCAGCGACTCGTTGACGTCGTCCGTGCGCTCGGCCGACGCGTCCACCCAGTAGTCGTAGCCGTCGTGGACGGTGACCTCGAACGGCACCGACAGGTCGAGCACCTCCTGGAGGCGCGGGCCGTCCGACGGCGTGGCCGGGGCGGGGACGGCGGTGCCCGGCTCGGCGTCGAGCGTCTCCAGCAGCACGGACGCCAGGTCGCGCGACAGGTCACCGGTGCTGAGCACGCCCTGGACCGCGAGCAGCACGGTGCCGTCGGGGCGGTGCATGCCGGCGAAGCCGCCCGGCAGGATCGTCACGACCAGCACGTCGCGGCCGCCGTGCTCGGCCGTGGTGCGCACGGTCGCGGTGGCGGAGGGCACGATCTCGCGCATCGCCACCCAGTCGGGCTCGCCGGGGAGGCCCTCGAAGGGACGCAGCACGAAGTCGGTCGCAGAGCTCTTGGCCATGCGGGCGATCCTATCGGCCGGCGGTCGCCGCCCGTGGCGGCGGTGGTGCGACGGCGGCCCCGCACGCCTACGGTCGTGGCGTGGAGGCTCGTCGCCTGGCCAGCGCGCTGGTGGCCGACTACGAGGCGGGCACCGGCGTCACCGGCGACCGCCCGGGCGGCCTCGCGCCATCAGCGGAGCCGCCAGCCGAGCCGGCGGGCGCGCCGACGACCGAGCGCACGGCCGAACCCCCGGCCGGGGCGCCCGGCGGCGGGCCCCCGCGCCCGGCACCGGGCGGCACCCCCGAGCCTCCCGACGACGGCCAGCCCTGGCTGGCGGCGACCCTGCCGGTCGCGGCGCTCGCCCTGGGCTCCGTCCAGGCGGTGTGCCGCGCGGCCGCCCGCGCCGGGGCCACGGGCCCCCTGGTCGAGGACCCGGCCGACCTGGGGGCGGTCGCCGCCGCGTTCTGCTCCGACCGGCTGCTGCGGCTCGACGGGCACCCCGTCGACGGGTTCGCCGAGCTGTCGGGGTTCTTCCGCACGGCCGACGGATGGGTGCGCACCCACGCGAACTACCCCCACCACCGGCGTCGGCTCGTCGAGACGCTGGGGGTCCCGGGCGCGGCGGGTGCCGCGGAGCTCGCCGCCGCGCTCGGCGACCGGCGTGCCCAGGACGTCGAGGACGCCGCCACCGCGGCGGGCGCCGTCGTCGTCCGCGTGCGCACCGAGGACGAGTGGGCCGCGTCCGCGCCGGGACGGGCTGCGGCGTCGGGACCCCTGGTGCGGTCCCGCCCGCGCGAGGAGGCCGGTCCGGCCGTGCACCGCACGCTCTCCCTGGCGGGCGGCCCGCTGCCGCTGGCAGGCGTGCGCGTCCTGGACCTGACCCGCGTCGTCGCCGGACCGGTGGCCACCCGCACCCTGGCCCTGCTCGGGGCGGACGTGCTGCGCGTGGACCCGCCCGTGCCCGCCGAGATCCGCTGGCAGCACCTCGACACCGGGCAGGGCAAGCGCACGGCGCTGCTGGACCTGCGGGACCCCGGTGATCGCGAGCGTGCGCAGGCGCTCCTGGACGAGGCGGACGTGCTGGTCACCGGGTACCGGCCGGGCGCCGTCGAGCGGCTGGGGCTGGTGGCGCCGCCGGGAGCGGTGCACGCGCGGGTCAGCGCCTGGGGCGAGACGGGACCGTGGGCGGGGCGGCGCGGGTTCGACTCGATCGTGCAGGCCGCGTCCGGCATCGCGATCGTCGAGTCGCTGGGTGGCGAGGCCAGGGAGACCGCCCGGCCCGGCGCGCTCCCCGCGCAGGCGCTCGACCACGCCTCGGGCTACCTCCTGGCGGCGGGGGTGGTGGACGCGCTCGTGGCCAGGCAGGGCGACGGCCTGGGACGGGAGGTGTCCGTCGCACTGGCGCGCACCGCGGCCTGGCTCCTGGACCCGACGCCCGGCGCCGTCGGCGGGCCCCGCCGGGTCCACGAGGCAGGCCGCGACCCCCAGCACCCGGCGCCCGCAGGGCTGCCGCCCGGAGCGGTGGTGAGCCACGGGCACGGACCGCGCGTGACGACGGCGCGCCCCGCCCTGCCCGGGTTCGCCGACTACCCGGCGCCGGCGCACCCGTGGGGCACCGACCACGCCGCCTGGCTGCCCCGGTAGCACCGCCGCCACCGGGTTACGGTGCGGGCATGAACCTCGACGACGTCGTCGACGGGCAGGGGGCACTCCGGTTCGGCCGGTTCCCTCGTCGCCCCGCCACCGTGGACCCGCTCCGCCGGCGGAGCCTCGTGCCGTCCGGGCTGCGCCGGATGCGCCTCAAGCAGTGGGTGGGCTGGACGCTCGTCCATCCGGACTGGGCGGGCTCGATGATCCTGCAGGACGCCGGCTACCTGGCCAGCGCGGAGCTGTACGTGGCCGAGCGGGCCACGGGCGTGCGGCACGAGTACCAGGCGGGTGCGCGGCGTGGCACGCTGCGGCTGCCGACGGACCTCTTCCAGGCGCGGGTGCCGTTCCGGCGGGGCGGGTTCGGGCTGGAGTACCGGTTCGACCGCGCGGGCGGGGCGCACAAGATCGTCATCGACGTGGCGGCCCACGACGACGCCCCGGCGGTGCGCGGGGAGCTGACGCTCGACGCCCGCGCCGCGGCCCCTGACCTCGCGGTGAGCAGCCGCCTGCCGGGCGGCACCCTGTACACGACGAAGGCGACCTACCCGGTCTCCGGGACGCTGCGGGTGGGCGACCGCGACGTCGTCTTCGACCCGGCGCGCGACGCCGCGATCCTGGACGAGCACCGCTCGGCCCTCACCTACCGCACCGGGTGGACGTGGGGCACGTTCGCGTTCCACGACACCGACGACGACGGTGCGCTGTGCGGGGCGAACTTCGCGGTGCGGCCGGGACTGCCGGGGCAGGAGGAGGAGTCGGGTCTCTGGTCGCCGCAGGCGTGCGAGCCGCTGAGCGACGTCGTCTTCACGCCTGGCGGGCGCCGCTGGACCGACGCACCCGGCGCGCTGGCCGCCCGCGACGACCTCGACCACCCCTGGACCGTGCGCTCGCGCGACGGACGGCTCGACGTCGTCTTCACGCCGGACGGGCTCAAGACGGTGGGGCTGAGCTACGGCGTGGTGGCGATGGACTACGTGCAGATCTTCGGGCGCTACAGCGGCACGCTCACCGCGGGCGGGCGGGAGCGGAAGGTCGACGGGGCTCCGGGCGTGCTGGAGGAGATGAAGGCCCGCTGGTGACGCCTCGCGGGCAGGGTGGTCAGCGGGTGCGGGAGGCGCACGCGGCGTCGGCCACGGCCTCGGCGCCGTCGGCCACCGCACGCTCGGCGGCGCGCGCCCGGGCGACGGCCTCTGCCCGGGCCGCCACGATCCTGTCGTGCAACCCGGCGTGGACGCGGCGGCGCACCTGGCGGGCGACGGCCTCGACGTCGTCCTCGTCCGGCTCGGCGGGGCGCCCCAGGGCGTCCACCTCACCGCGGGCGGCGAGCTCGGCGCGCAGCTGCGCCACCGCCTCGTCGATCTCGGCCTGCGCCTGCTTCTCCGCCTCGTCGAGCAGCGCGACGACGGCGGCGTCGGCCTCCCGGCCCACCTGGTGCTCGGCGAACTCCCGGGCGGCCTCGTCCACGATCTGCTGCGCGTGCTCGACGACGGCGCGGGCCGTGGCGGGGGCGTGCGCCTTGAGGGCCTGCAGGTCGTAGAGCAGCACGCCCTCGACGTCGGCCACGCGCGGGTCGACGTCGCGGTGCAGCGCCAGGTCCAGCACCACCAGGGGGCGGCCCTCGGCCTCGTCGCCCGAGCGGACGGCGGCGCGCCGGCGCGCCCGGGCCACGGCGGCGGCGTCGAGCACGTACTCGAGGCTCGCCTCGGCGCCGCGCTCCCCGCTCTCGGGGCCGGCGCCCGCAGCATCCTGCGCGGGCTGCGGCACCGCGCCGGAGAGCTCGCCCGACGCCGTGAGGGACGCGACCGTGCGGCGGCCGCGAGCGCCCGAGACGGAGACGACGAGGTCGGCCTCGGCGAGCGCCTCGACGAGCGCCTCGGCGTCGTTCGGCAGGGCGACGACGTCGTGCGAGCCGGCGAAGATCTCGGCGCGGCCGGACTGGGAGTACACGCGGACGTCGTCCGACCCGCGGTTGCGCAGGGCGGCCACGGTGGCGCCGGCGTACGAGCCGGTGCCGATGAGCACGGTGCGCACGCCCTGCCACGGGGGCAGCACCTCGCCGGCGAGGTCGAGGCCGAGCTTGACGAGGGAGCGGCCGGTGGAGCCGAGCTCGGTGTGGGCGCCGACCCGCTTGGAGGTGCGTGAGGCCGTCTGGAACAGCAGCTCGAGGGTCTTGGACGTGGTCTGCTCCTCGCGGGCCACCTCGAGGGCGCGCTTGACCTGTCCGGAGATCTCCCGCTCCCCCACCACCATGGAGTCGAGGCCGGAGGCGACGGCGAACAGGTGCTCGGTCACCTCGGAGGCGGTGCGCACCGTGAACGACTCGGCGGCCGTCTCGGGGGTGACGCCGGAGGACTCGGCGACGAGCTCGGCCACGTGGCGGGTGGCGTGCTGCAGCGCGGGGGCGTGGAGCGGGGCCTCCACGTCGAGGTAGAGCTCGAAGCGGTTGCAGGTGGAGATGATGACGGCGCCCTGCACCGGGTCGCACGCGCGGACGACGGCGCGGCCCACCGAGGCAGATCCGGTGGACAGGCGCTCGAGCGCGTCGAGGTCCAGCTCGCGGTGGCTGGCGGTGAGGGAGAGCAGTACCACAGTTCCCCGACTTTATGCGGCATCCGCGGGCGAGGCAGAATCTCTGCCCGTGACCTCTCCCACTGTGCCGTCCGCGCCGCTGCCTGCCGACCACCCGCTCGTCGACGGCCGCACGGCACCGTCTCCCCTGGTCAGAGCGCTGCGGGGGGATCGGTCCGACCGGCTGCCGGTGTGGTTCATGCGCCAGGCGGGCCGCTCGCTGCCGGAGTACCGGCAGGTGCGCGAGGGCGTCGCGATGCTGGACTCGTGCCTGCGCCCGCCGCTGGCCGCCGAGATCACGTTGCAGCCGGTGCGCCGGCACGGGGTGGACGCCGCGATCTTCTTCTCGGACATCGTGGTGCCGCTGCGCCTGGCCGGTGTCGACGTCGACATCAGGCCGGGAGTGGGTCCGGTGATGGACCAGCCTTACCGCACGCGGGACGACGTGGCGCGCCTGACGGAGCGGGAGCTGACGGACGAGGCGCTGGAGCCGATCGCCGAGGCGGTGGCGCTGACGGTCGCGGGACTGACGGAGCTCGCCGAGCAGGACGGCAGCGGTCACGTCACGCCGCTCATCGGGTTCGGCGGGGCGCCGTTCACGCTGGCCGCGTACCTGGTGGAGGGCCGTCCGTCCCGCGACCACCTGGCGGCCCGCACCCTCATGCACGCCGACCCGCAGACGTGGGACCGGCTGACGGCCTGGACGGCAGAGCTCACGGGCCGGTTCCTGCGCACGCAGGTGCTGGCGGGCGCCTCGGCGGTGCAGCTGTTCGACTCGTGGGCGGGCTCGCTCTCCCTGGCGGACTACACGGCCCGGGTGGCGCCGTCGTCGACGCGCGCGCTGGCGCACGTGGCGGACCTGCGCACGCCGGACGGTGCGGGGGTGCCGGGCATCCACTTCGGCACGGGCACGGGCCACCTGCTCGGCGCGATGCGGGACGTGCTCACGGACGCCGGCGTCACCGACCGCACGGTGGGGGTGGACTACCGCACGCCGCTCGACGAGGCGATCACCGCCGTCGGCCCGGGCGTGGGCGTGCAGGGCAACATCGACCCGGCGCTCCTGGGGGCGCCGTGGGAGGTGCTGGAGGCGCACGTGCGCGACGTCGTCGCCCGTGGCTCCGGTGCGCCGGGCCACGTGGTGAACCTGGGCCACGGGGTGCCGCCGGAGACCGACCCGGCCGTGCTGACCCGCGTCGTCGAGCTGGTGCACTCGCTGTGAGCACCGGTCACGTGAGCGCCGACGGCGCCGCTCCCGTGCCCGCACCGGCCGGCCCCTCGGGGGGTGGGCACCAGGCTCCGGAGGACGTCGACGCCGTCGTGGTGGGCGGCGGCATCGCCGGGCTCACCGCGGCGCGCACGCTCGCGCGGCGGGGGCTGCGCACGGTGGTGCTGGAGGCGGACACCGCCCCGGGCGGCCCGGTGCGCGGCGGATCGTTCGCGTCGCTGCCGTCCGTGCCGATGGACCTGGGGGTCGAGTCGTACGCCGCCCGCGGGGAGGCGGTCACCGCGCTGGCCAGGGCGCTGGGCCTGACGGTGGTGTCTCCCGCGGCCGCGCAGGCGTGGGGGTACGCCGCCGGGCGCACGTTCCCCCTGCCCCGGGCCGGCATCCTCGGCATCCCGTCGATCCCGTGGGCGCCGGACGTGCGCCGGGCGATCGGCTGGCCCGGGGTGCTGCGGGCCACGCTCGACCGGCGGCTGCCGGTCCGGTTCGCCGACACGTCGTCCCTCGGGGCGCTGGTGCGCTCCCGCCTCGGGAACCGGGTCGCCGACCGGCTGGTGACGCTCGTGGCCGCGGGCGTGCACTCCGCCACGCTCGACAAGCTCGACGTCGACGCCGTGGCCCCCGGCCTGGTGGAGGCGTTCCGCCGCGAGGGGTCCCTGACCCGGGCGGTGGCCTCGCAACGGCGCAGCGCCCCGGCGGGGTCGGCGGTGCGCGGCATCGACGGCGGCATCCACGCGCTGGTGGAGGCGATCGTGGGCGAGCTGAACGCGGAGGCCGAGGCGTGGGCCGACAGCCCCGCCGACGACGCCGACGGCTCGGACCTGGTGCACGCCGGAGTACGGACCGGGCAGCCGGTGGTGGCGGTGGAGCGGGACGCCGAGGGCCGCTGGCGGGTCACGACGGCGGCCGGCACGGTGGTGCGTGCCCCGCGGCTCGTGGCGGCGACGCCCGCTCTCGGCCCGCTGCTCTCCCCGTGGGCCGGCGGCGTGGCCGCCCCCGAGCCGGAGGCGGGCGCGCCGATCGCGCTCGTCACGCTGCTGCTCGACGCTCCCGAGCTCGACGCCGCCCCGCGCGGCACGGGGATGCTCATCGCCCCCGACGCACCGGGCTCCGACGGGACGGGACCCGGCCGGGGCGTGCGCGCCAAGGCGTTCACGCACGCGACCGCCAAGTGGCCCTGGCTCGCGGACCGCGTGCGCGCGGCAGCGGGGCCGGGCGTGCACGTGGTGCGCCTGAGCTACGGGCGGCTCGGCGACGGCTCCGCGGACCCGGACGTCGACCAGGCCGCACACGACGCGTCGGTGCTGCTGGGTGTGGACCTCGCGGGCCGGGTGCGCGACCACCTGCTGCAGCGCTGGGACGGCTCCCTGCCGCCGCCCACGCCCGCCTACCGCGCCCGGCTGGCCACGTTCACCGACGCCATCGGCAGCACGCCGGGGCTCACGGTGGTGGGCGGCTGGGTGGCCGGCACGGGGCTCGCGTCGATCGTGGGGCACGCGCAGACGGCGGTGGCCGACCTGTAGGGGTGTGAGGTCGGTCCCAACCCGCCGCCCGGTTGCCCCTGCCCCGGCAGCACGCGAGAGACTGGACGGGTGACCTCGATGAGCACCCCCCTCCGTCTCGGCACGCGCGGCAGCGCGCTCGCCACCACGCAGTCGGGCATGGTGGCCCGCCGGCTCGAGGAGCTGACGGGCCGGCCGGTCGAGCTCGTGCACATCCGGACCGAGGGCGACGTGAAGACGGGCTCGCTGGCGAGCCTGGGCGGCACGGGCGTCTTCGTCACGGCGCTGCGGGAGGCGTTGCTGGACGGCCGGTGCGACGTCGCCGTCCACTCGCTGAAGGACCTGCCGACCGCGGGCGTCGAGGGCCTGACCATCGTGACCCCGGAGCGGGAGGACCCGCGCGACGCCCTGTGCGCGCGTGACGGCCTGACGCTGGACTCGCTGCCGCGGGGCGCGAAGGTGGGCACCGGCTCGCCGCGCCGTGCCGCGCAGCTGCGCGTGGCCCGGCCGGACCTCGACGTGGTCGACATCCGCGGCAACGTCGACACGCGGCTCAAGCGCGCTCTCGGCCCGGAGGCCGATCTCGACGCCGTCGTGCTGGCGTACGCGGGCCTGGCCCGGCTGGGCCGTACCGACGCCGTCTCGCAGGTGCTCGAGCCGGTGCTGGTCGCGCCTGCCCCGGGGCAGGGTGCGCTGGCCGTGGAGGCACGTTCGCAGGACGTGGCCGAGGGCGGCCCGCTCGCTGCCGCGTTCGCCGCGCTCGACCACCGGCCCACCCGCCTGGCGGTGCTGGCGGAGCGTGCGGTGCTGGCGCGTCTGGAGGCCGGCTGCGCCGCCCCGGTGGGCACCCATGCGCGGCTCGAGGACGGCGCGCTCGTGCTGGGCGCGGTCGTGGCCCGCACCGACGGCACGGAGCGGCTGGTGCACCGCTCGTCGGTGCCGCTGAGCCAGGTCGCGGCCGACGACGACGCAGCGGCCCGCGGGCTCGGCGTGCGGGTGGCCGAGGCGCTGCTCGACGACGGTGCCGACCGCCTGGCACCCCTGACCGCGTCGGCGCGCCGCCCGGCCCCCGCCCCGACCGACCCGACGCCGTCGGGCGCTCCCGGCCAGGACTCCGAGGGCGCCGGCGCGTGAGCGACCCTCTCGCCGCCGCTCCGGGCACCGCGCCCGGGGCTCCTCGCACGGGCTCGCTGGCGGGGCGCACCGTGCTGGTGGCGCGCGACCCTGCGCGGGCTGCCGGGCTGGCCGCTCTGCTGCGTGAGCGTGGGGCGGAGGTGGTGGTCGCCCCGGTGACGGCCACGGCGCCCGCGCCCGACGCTGCGGCCCTGGAGGCCGCGGTGCGCGGTCTCGCGGCCGGGGAGCACGCCTGGGTGGTGGTGACGAGCGTCAACGCGGTGGCACCGCTGCGGCAGGCGGCGGACCGCGCCGGCGTCGTGCTCGCCGAGGCGCCGGTGCGGTGGGCCGCTGTCGGGCACGCGACCCGGCGGGCGCTCGAGGCCGCGGGCGTCACGGTGGGGCTGGTGCCCGCCGAGCGCACGGCCGAGGGCCTGGTCGCCGCGTTCCCGCCCGCGCCGGAACCGGCGCGAGGTGTCGCGCGGGCTGTGCCCGGCGTCGGTCCTGGCGCCGGTCCTGGCTCAGGGCGGTCGCTGCTGCTGCCGCTCGGCGACCTGGCCCGCCCCGTCCTCGCCGACGGGCTGGCCGCCCGCGGCTGGTCACCGCGCACCGTGGTCGCCTACCGCACCGTGCCCGCGACCCTGCCCACCGACGTCGTGCGGCGCGCGCACGACGGCGACCTGGCCGCCGTCGTCGTCACCGCCGGCTCGGTGGCCCGCGAGGTGGCGCGCCAGCTCGCCGGGGCGTTCGGCCGCCCGGGCGCGCCCGCCCTCGTCACCATCGGCCGCCCCTCGGCCGACGCCGCGCGCGAGGCGGGCCTGCCCGTGGCCGCCGTCGCCGCCGCACCCACCGACTCCGCGCTCGCCGACGCCGTCGGCAGCGCCCTGTCAGGACGAGCGCGGGCCGTGCCCCACGCTGGTTCTGGCACCACCACGAAGGAGGACCACGAGTGAGCACGTCAGGGATCGTCTACCGGCCCCGCCGCCTGCGGGCGACGCCGCGCATGCGGCGCCTGGTCGCCGAGAACAGGCTGCACGCGGCCGACCTGGTGCTGCCGTTGTTCCTCAAGGAGGGCATCGACGCCCCCCTGCCCATCGCCTCCATGCCGGGCCAGGTGCAGCACACCGAGTCCTCGCTGCGCGACGCGGTCACCGCCGCGGCGCACGCCGGCCTCGGTGGCGTCATGCTGTTCGGCATCCCCGCCGTGCGTGACGCCGTCGGCTCCCAGGCCGAGGCCCCCGACGGCGTGCTGCAGCGCGCCATCCGCATCGCCCGCGAGGCGATCGCCACGGTGGAGCACGCCACGGGCCGCCCCGGCCCGGTGGTCATGGCCGACACCTGCCTGGACGAGTTCACCGACCACGGCCACTGCGGCGTGCTGACCGCCGAGGGCGAGGTGGACAACGACGCCACGCTGGAGCGCTACGCCGCCATGGCCGTGGCCCAGGCCAGGGCAGGCGTCGAGGTGGTCTCCCCCAGCGGCATGATGGACGGCCAGGTCGCCGTCATCCGGGACGCGCTCGACGACGCCGGGTTCACCGGCGTGAGCGTGCTCGCCTACAGCGCGAAGTACGCCAGCCCCTTCTACGGCCCGTTCCGGGAGGCCGTGGACAGCACGCTCCAGGGCGACCGCCGCACCTACCAGATGGACGCCGCCAACGGACGCGAGGGCCTGCGCGAGGCCGACCTGGACCTCGCCGAGGGCGCCGACATGGTCATGGTCAAGCCCGCCGGCTCCTACCTCGACGTGCTGCGCGGCGTGGCCGACCGCTCCGACGTGCCCGTGGCCGCCTACCAGGTGAGCGGCGAGTACGCGATGATCGAGGCGGCCGCCGCGAACGGCTGGATCGACCGCAAGGCGTCCGTGCTGGAGAGCGTGCTGGGCATCAGGCGCGCGGGAGCCGACGTCATCCTGACGTACTGGGCGCTGGAGATCGCCGGCTGGCTGGCGGCCGACGTCGCCGCGCCCGCCGCGCAGGCCACCGAGGGCGCCCCCGGGGCCGCCGGCGAGACCACGAAGGAGAAGCAGGGAGCATGACGGACACGGCAGGTTTCGGCACGGTGGACGCCGCCCAGGTGGCGGCCGAGGTGCCCGCGGACAACCACAGCGCGTTCGTCCGCGCCCAGGCGGCGATCCCGGGCGGCGTGAACTCGCCCGTGCGCGCCTACGGCTCGGTGGGCGGGGACCCGCGGTTCCTGGCCCGGGCGGCGGGCCCGTACGTGTACGACGTCGCGGGGCGCGAGTACGTGGACCTGGTGTGCTCGTGGGGGCCGGCGCTGCTGGGTCACGCGCACCCCGAGGTGGTCGCGGCCGTGCAGGAGGCCGCCGCGCGCGGCCTGAGCTTCGGTGCGCCCACGGTGGCCGAGGTGGAGCTGGCGGAGGAGATCCGACGGCGGGTTCCGGCCGCCGAGCGGGTGCGCCTTGTCTCCACCGGCACCGAGGCCACCATGACGGCGATCCGCCTGGCGCGCGGGGTCACCGGCCGGTCCGTGATCGTCAAGTTCGCCGGCAACTACCACGGGCACGTGGATGCGCTGCTGGCCGAGGCCGGCTCCGGCGTCGCCACGCTCGCCATGCCCGGCACGGCCGGGGTGACCGAGGCGTCCGCCGCCGAGACGCTCGTGCTGCCCTACAACGACCTCGCCGCCGTGGAGCAGGCCTTCACCGAGCGCGGCACGCAGATCGCCGCCGTCATCGTCGAGGCCTCCCCCGCCAACATGGGCGTGGTGCCCCCGCAGCCCGGCTTCAACGAGGGCCTGCGCCGCATCACCCGCGAGCACGGCGCCCTGCTGATCCTGGACGAGGTGCTCACCGGGTTCCGCGTGGGCCCGTCCGGGTGGTGGGGGCTCGAGAACGAGCAGGTCCGTGCCGAGGGCGGCGAGGGCTACACCCCCGACCTGTTCACGTTCGGCAAGGTGGTGGGCGGCGGCATGCCCGTCGCCGCGCTGGGCGGCCCGGCCGCGATCATGGACCAGCTCGCGCCGAGCGGCCCCGTCTACCAGGCCGGCACGCTGTCCGGGAACCCGGTGGCCGTCGCCTCCGGCCTGGCGACGCTGCGGCTGGCGGACGAGTCGGTGTACGCCCACGTGGACGCCGTCGCCGACACCCTGGCCACCGCCGTCGGGCACGCCCTGGACGCCGAGGGCGTCCAGCACACCGTGCAGCGGGCCGGGTCGCTGTTCAGCGTGTTCTTCGGGCCGTTCGCCGCCGCCTCGGGCGTGCGCGACTACGCGCAGGCCCAGGCGCAGGAGACGTTCCGGTACCGGGCGTTCTTCCACGCCATGCTGGAGGCGGGCGTCAACCTGCCGCCGTCGGTGTTCGAGGCGTGGTTCGTCTCCGCCGCGCACGACGACGAGGCCCTCGCGCGCATCGTCGAGGCGCTCCCCGCCGGGGCGCGGGCGGCGGCGGCAGCCACAGCCTGACCGTGGGCCGGGTGCCGGGTGCCGGGTGCCGGGCGCCCGGCGAGCGCGACGGAGGGCGCGGCTGCGGGACCCGCAGCCGCGCCCTCCTCGTCCCTCGGCCCCGGGGGCGCGTCAGGCGGCGGTGCCCAGGTAGCCGTTCGGGTCGAGCACGTACTTGGTCGCCGCGCCCTCGTCGAACTCGTGGTACCCCTGCGGGGCCTGGTCCAGCGGGATGGCCTTGGCGTTGACGGCCTTCGCGATCTGCACCTTGTCGTGCAGGATCGCCTGCATGAGGGCCCGGTTGTACTTCATCACCGGGCACTGGCCCGTGGCGAAGGACAGCGACTTGGCCCAGCCGAGGCCGAGCCGCAGCGAGAGGGAGCCCTCCTTGGCGTCCTCGGTGGGGGCACCCGGGTCACCGGTGACGTAGAGGCCGGGGATGCCCAGCCCGCCGCCGGCCCTCGTCACGGCCATGAGGCTGTTGAGCACGGTCGCCGGCGCTTCCTGCGCCGAGTCCTTGCCGTGCCCGCGCGCCTCGAACCCGACGGCGTCCACGCCGCAGTCCACCTCCGGCACGCCCAGGATCTGCGCGATCTGGTCCTCGACAGGCCCGGCGGAGACGTCGACGGTCTCGCAGCCGAACGAGCGCGCCTGCGCCAGCCGCCCCTCGTTGAGGTCACCCACGATGACGACGGCGGCCCCGAGCAGCTGGGCGCCCACGGCGGCGGCCAGCCCCACCGGGCCGGCACCGGCCACGTACACGGTGGAGCCCACGCCCACCCCGGCGGTCACCGCACCGTGGAAGCCGGTGGGGAAGATGTCCGAGAGCATGGTCAGGTCGAGGATCTTCTCCAGCGCCTGGTCCCTGTCCGGGAACACCAGGCAGTTGAAGTCGGCGTACGGCACCAGCACGTACTCGGCCTGGCCGCCCACCCAGCCGCCCATGTCGACGTACCCGTAGGCCGAGCCGGGCCGCTCGGGGTTCACGTTGAGGCAGATGCCGGTCTGCTGCTCCTTGCAGTTGCGGCAGCGGCCGCAGGCGATGTTGAACGGCACGGACACGATGTCGCCCACCTTCACGAACTCGACGTCCGGCCCGGTCTCGACCACCTCACCGGTGATCTCGTGCCCCAGCACCAGGCCCTCGGGGGCGGTGGTGCGGCCGCGCACCATGTGCTGGTCGGAGCCGCAGATGTTCGTCGAGACGGTCTTGAGGATGACGCCGTGCGGCACCTTGCGCCCCACGTTGTCGGGGTGGACCCCGGGACCGTCCTTGAGCTCGAACGTCGGGTAGTCGATGTCGACCACCTCGACCTTGCCGGGTCCCTGGTAGCTGACGGCCCTGTTCGTGGGCATGGCGTGCTCCCTTCCTCGTGCTCGTGCCCGACGGCGGGGGCCCGCCGCGGGAGGGTGACGGCGCCCCGCGGCGGACGGTCGCGGTGGCCCCGGGGGAGCACGGACCGGCAGGGGGTGCGCCGTCGTCGACGCGGATGGTCCTGCGCACCCACGGTAGGCACAGGTGCGCTCCCGGCGACACCGGAGCCGCCCGCTGGTTGCATGGGGGAAGGGGCACCGTGCCGGGACCGTCCCGGCCAGGACGGAGGTTGCCGTGAACAAGTCCGAGCTCGTCGAGTCCGTCGCCGCCAAGACGGGGGTCAGCACCGCCGAGGCGCGCCGGCACGTGGAGGCCGTGCTGCACACGATCGTGGCCAGCGTCGCCGCCGGTGAGCGGGTGGCGCTGACGGGCTTCGGGTCGTTCGAGAGCGCCACGCGGCCCGGGCGCACGGCACGCAACCCGCGCACGGGGGCCGCCGTGGACGTCCCTGCGGGCACCGTGCCCCGGTTCCGTGCGGGTGCGGCGTTCCGGGCCTCGGTGGCTGCCGGCGATGCGCCCGAGGTGCCTGCTGTCGTGCAGCGCACCGCGTCGGTGCGGCGTCGTGGGCGGGTCGACGCCGCGGACGGGACGACGGCGCCCGAGGCGGACGGCACCGTCGACGGCGGTGCGAGGGAGCGCCAGGACGGCGTCTCCGTCAAGACGCTGAAGAAGGACGTCGAGAAGGCCGCCCGGAAGGCCGGCGTGTCCAAGGGCAAGGCGAAGAAGACGGCCAAGAAGGTGGCGGCCAAGGTGAGCGACCGGAAGGGCTAGCGCGGGACGTCGAGCCGTTCCGTGGGTCACACCCGCTTGACGAGGTACCCCCCGGGGGTATGGTGAGGGTATGAGCGACGCCCCCTCCCCCACGACCCCTGCCGACGCCGTCGGGTACGAGCACGAGCACCACCACGACGGCCCGCACGGTTACGCCTCCGACAAGGAGGCGTACCTCAAGCGCATGCGGCGCATCGAGGGGCAGGTCAGGGGCATCGCACGGATGATCGACGAGGACGTCTACTGCATCGACGTCCTCACGCAGGTCTCCGCCGTGACCAAGGCGCTGCAGTCGGTCTCCCTCGCGCTCGTCGAGGACCACCTGGGGCACTGCGTCGTCGACGCCGCACGCCAGTCGCCCGAGGACGGCGCCGCCAAGGTGCGCGAGGCCGCCGAGGCCATCGGCCGCCTCGTGCGCAGCTGACCACCCACCACCCGCTCGAACGAGGGACGAAGCCATGACCACCCTGACCCACCTCTCCGTCACCGGCATGACCTGCGGCCACTGCGTCTCCGCGGTGACCAGCGAGCTCAAGGGCGTGCCCGGCGTCCAGGACGTCACCGTGGAGCTGCACGCCGGGCAGACCTCCTCCGTCCGCGTGGTGTCCGACCAGCCGCTCGCCGAGGCCGCCCTGCGTGCCGCGATCGACGAGGCGGGCTACGACGTCGCCGAGCTCGCCGTCCAGGAGGACGCGCTGGCCGCCGAGATGACCGAGCAGGCCCCAGCCCGCCAGGCGGCCCGCACCCCGCTGCCGATGGCAGGCAGCGGCACCTCCCCCGCTGGCGGCGACCAGCAGGGCGCCGAGGCGACCGCGCCCGAGGGCGGGCACGGCGGGTGCGCGTGCGGCTGCGGCGGCCAGGGCCGCCAGGGGCTGGGGATCGGCCTGCCGATCGTGCCGCTGCGATGAGCACCGACACCGAGCCGGCCACCGGCGCCGTCGCGCAGCCGCTGCGCGAGGTCGACCTCGCCGTCCAGGGCATGACGTGCGCGTCGTGCGTGGCCCGCGTGGAACGCAAGCTGCACAAGCTGCCCGGCGTGAGCGCCACCGTGAACCTGCCGCTGGAGAGCGCGCACGTGGTGCTCACGCAGGAGGTCGACGACGACGCGCTGCTCGCCGCCGTCGGCTCCGCCGGGTACACGGCGCACGTCACCGGCTCCCGCTCTCTTGCCCCCGCGTCCGCCCGCCACCCGGAGTCGGAGGCAGCGCACGGGTCCGCCGACGCCGGGTCCGACACCGCGGAGGGTGAGCACCACGCGGGTCACGCCCACACCGAGTACCGGGGCACGGACCTGCTGCGCCGCCTGCGCGTCTCGGCCGTGCTGACCGTCCCGGTGCTCGTGCTGTCGATGGTGCCCGCCTGGCAGTTCACCGCCTGGCAGTGGGTCGTGGCCGCACTCGCCCTGCCGGTGGTCACGTGGGGCGCCTGGCCGTTCCACGTCGCCGCCGCCCGGGCCGCACGCCACGGCTCCTCCACGATGGACACGCTCGTGTCCACCGGGGTGGTCGCCGCGACCCTGTGGTCGCTCTGGGCCCTGCTGCTGGGTGGCGCGGGCGACCTGGGCATGCGCATGGAGGTCTCGCTGCTGCCCTCGCGCGGCCACGCGGGCATGCCGGAGATCTACTTCGAGGTGGCCGCCGTCGTCACCACGTTCCTGCTCGCCGGGCGCTACGCCGAGCACCGGTCCAAGCGTCGCGCGGGCGACGCGCTGCGCTCCCTCCTGGAGCTCGGCGCCAAGGAGGCCGAGCGCGTCACGGAGGGGCCGGGCGGCACCCGCACCAGCGAGCGCGTGCCCGTGACCGCCCTGCGCTCGGGCGACCTGTTCACGGTGCGCCCGGGCGAGAAGGTCGCCACCGACGGCGTCGTCGTCGAGGGCGCCTCGGCGGTGGACACCTCGCTGCTGACCGGCGAGCCGGTGCCCGTGGACGTCACACCCGGAGACGCCGTCACCGGCGCCACCGTCAACACGTCCGGCCACCTGCTGGTGCGCGCCACCCGCGTGGGCGCCGACACCACGCTGGCGCAGATCGGCCGGCTGGTGTCGCAGGCCCAGACGGGCAAGGCACCCGTCCAGCGGCTCGCCGACCGGATCTCGGCGGTGTTCGTGCCGATCGCCTTCGCCATCGCCGTGGCCACGCTGGTGGGGTGGCTGGTCGCCGGCGCGGGGGCGCAGCTCGCGTTCACCGCGGCGGTCGCCGTGCTGATCATCGCCTGCCCGTGCGCCCTGGGCCTGGCCACGCCCACGGCCCTGCTCGTGGGCACCGGCCGCGGCGCCCAGCTCGGCGTGCTCATCAAGGGCCCGGAGATCCTGGAGTCCACCCGCCGCATCGACACGGTGGTGCTCGACAAGACGGGCACCGTGACCGAGGGCCGCATGCGCCTGGAGCGGGTACTGCCGACCGCCGGCGTGGACGCCGACGAGGCGCTGCGAGCGGCCGCCGCCGTGGAGGCGCTGAGCGAGCACCCGGTCGCGCGCGCCGTCGCCGACGCCGCCTCCCCCGCCGCCCCTGGTCCTGACCCTGCCGGGGCGCTGGAGGTGTCCCAGTTCGTCTCCACGCCGGGCGGCGGCGTCGAGGGCCTGGTGCGCGCCGCGCACGCCGGCCTCGGCACGGGCTCCGCCGCCGGGAGCCTCGACGGCCCTGGCGCGCTCAACGCCCGCCGCGTCGTCGTCGGCCGGCTCACCTGGCTCGAGGAGCAGGGCGTGCGTGTGCCCGACGACGTCCGCACCGCCGTCGAGACGACGGAGCGGGACGGCGCCACCACCGTGGTGGTGGCGTGGGACGGCACCGCGCGGGCCACGCTCGTGCTGCGAGACCCCGTCAAGGCCACCTCCGCCCAGGCCGTCGCCGAGCTGCGCGAGCTCGGCCTGCGCCCGGTGCTGCTCACCGGTGACGGCGAGGGGGCGGCGCGCGCCGCCGCTGCCGCCGTCGGCATCGACCAGGCCGACGTCGTCGCCCGGGTGCGGCCGGAGGAGAAGGCCGCCGCCGTCGCGCGGCTGCAGGGCGAGGGCCGTGTGGTGGCGATGGTGGGCGACGGCGTCAACGACGCCGCGGCCCTCGCCACCGCCGACCTCGGGCTGGCGATGGGCACCGGCACCGACGTCGCCATCGAGGCCGGCGACATCACGCTGGTGCGCGGGGACCTGCGCTCCGCGGCCACCGCCGTACGCCTCTCTCGCGGCACGCTGCGCGTGATCAAGCAGAACTTGTTCTGGGCGTTCGCGTACAACGTGGCGGCCATCCCCCTCGCGGCGGCCGGGCTGCTGAACCCGATGATCGCCGGCGCGGCGATGGCGGCCAGCTCGGTGCTCGTGGTGAGCAACTCGCTGCGCCTGCGCCGCGCCGGCTGACCCGCCGGCCGGGCGGCGGGCCGGGCAGCCGGCGGCACCGCCCGACGGTGCGACCGCAGTGCGGCGCCACAGTGTTCAGACGGCACAGACGGCACAGACGGCGGGTTCAGGAGTGGGCGAGGCCCTCACGCCGCGAACGCGGCCGCCACGGCGGCGGTGTCCTCGAACAGGTGCATGCGCGTGATCGCGCCGTCGGTCACGGTCAGGCGCAGCGCGACGTCCGTGTGGAACGGGCGACCCGTCGGGGCGGCGACATGGTCGAACACGGCGAACACCACCGCCTCGTCCCCGTCGACCACCACGGCCTCGACCGTGACGACGCTCCTGCCCGGTACCAGGGCCGCCCACAGGGTGCGGAAGTAGCCGGGCACCTCGCTCTTGCGCGACCGTGGGCCCACCCACGGGGTCAGCTCGGGGTCGCCGTGCACGTGCCAGTCGATCTCCTCGGCGAACAGCTCGCCGATCCCCTCGGCGTCCTGCGCTCCCAGCCGCTGGAGGAAGAGGTTCGTGATCTCTGCGGTGCTGCTCAACAGGGTCTCCTTCGTCGCCGGCGCATGGCGATCGCGGTTCTGTAGTGGTCAGTACAGAACGCTAGCAGATATGTAACGGTCGATATAGAATCGCGCGCATGGGACGACCGCGGACGTTCGACCGAGACGCCGCCCTGGACAAGGCGCTCCGCCTGTTCTGGGAGCGCGGGTACGAGCAGACGTCGATCAGCGACCTCACCCAGGAGCTCGGCATCGGGGCTCCGAGCCTCTACGCCGCGTTCGGGGACAAACGAACCCTGTTCGAGGAGGCCGTCGCGCGCTACGAGGCCAGCCCGCGCTCGGTGACCGCGGCCGGGCTCGCCGGGACGAGCCGGCGAGACGTGCTGCGAGCCATGTTCGAGCGCGCAGCACAGGAGTACGCCAGCAACGAGCACCCGCGCGGCTGCCTGGTCAACAGCGCTCCGGAGCTGGCCGCCAACCGCGCTCACAACCGGATGCTCACCGCGAACCGCCTGGGGCAGGTGGCAGAGGATGCCGAGTCGAGGGATGCCGCCGAGACCGTGGCCGCCTTCGCCCACGTGATGCTGGTGGGGCTGTCCTCGTACGCCAGGGACGGCGCCGACGAGCAGCAGCTGCGGCGAGTGGCCGAGCTGGCCCTCCACGCCGTCGAGGCAGGCGCGGGCGCGAAGGCCGGCTGAGCTCGCCCCGCCGGCCACGATCACCGACGGCGCCGTCCCCCAGGGTGCCGCTGCGCTCAGCGGAAGCGGCGGCCCTCGTCGCGCCGGTAGGCGACCACGGCGAGCACCGCGAGCAGAGCGATCCAGCCGGTCAGCACCGGCCACGCCCACGCCGAGCCCGGCTCTCCCGTCAGCGCCTGCACCAGCAGGTCTCGGGCGGCCCGGGTGGGGGTGGCCTGCGAGACGGCGTCGAGCCACGCGGGGAAGAGCTGCGGCGGCAGGAACAGCCCGCCGGCGAACGCGAGCGGGAACAGCAGCACCTGCACCACGGGCAGGGCGGCCTTGGCGGACAACGAGTACCCCACGGCCATGCCCAGCAGCACGAACGGCACCGAGGCCAGCACGAGCGTGCCAACCCCGGCCACCAGCCGGACGAGGGTCACGCTGGCCTCGGTGAGGAACGCTCCGATGGCCACCAGCGGCAGCACACCGAGCACCGCGAACGCCGCGCCCGTGCCGATGCGTGCCAGCAGCTGCGGGGCGGCACCCACGGGCAGCGAGCGCACGAACGGGTCGAACGGGAGCTGGCGGTCCTCGGCCACGCCGAGCCCGTAGGTGAACAGGCTGGCCGAGCAGACGGCGAACAGGGCGAGCCCGGCCACGGCCGTGGTCGCCACCACCGGGTCCCCGGCCACCTCTCGCTGGGGCACCACGAAGAAGAACATCGCGAGGGCCGGGAACAGCAGGTTGCCGAGCACGGCGATGGGAACTCGGACGGTCTCGAGCACCTGGTAGCGCAGGTGCAGCCAGGCGAGGCGGGCTGCTGGCAGGGGCGGGGCGGTCGCGGGCGGCGTCGTGGGTGCCGTGGTGGGTGCGGTCATCGTGCGGCTCCTTCCGGGGCGACCATCTCGGCGAAGGCCTCCTCGAGGCTGGCGCCGCGGATCTCCAGGTCGTGGAACTCGACGCCCGTGGTCACGAGGTCGCGCACGAGGGCGTCGGCGTCGGGGGTGTAGAGCGTCTGGCGGGCAGGGGTGCCGTCGCCCGCGCCCTCGGCGCGGACGACGCCGGGCCGGCCGGCGAGGTCCTCGACGGCGGTGAGCACCACGCGACGCAGGGAGACGCGTCGCAGCACCGCGTCGAGCGTGTCGTCGGCCCGCACCGCGCCGCGGTCGACGACGACGACGCGCTCGGCCAGCGCCTGCACCTCCTCGAGGTAGTGGCTGGTGAGGAGCACGGTGCCGCCGGCCCCGTGGTACTCCCGGATCGCGTCCCACAGCGCCTGCCGTGCACCGACGTCGAGGCCGGTGGTGGGCTCGTCGAGCAGCAGCACGCGAGGGCGGCCCACGAGCGCGAGGGCGACGGCGAGGCGCCGCTTCTGCCCGCCGGAGAGCGCGCCGGTCTGGCGGCGGGCGAGCTCGCCGAGCCCGAGCTGGTCGAGGAGCTCGGGCGTCGGGACCGGGTCGGGGAAGTGCCCGCCCACGAAGTCGACCACCTCCTGGACGCGCAGGGTGGCAGGCAGGCCGGTCTCCTGCGGGGTGACGCCGAGCCCGGTGCGGCTGCGCGGGTCGCGGGGGTCCCCGCCGAGCAGGCGCACGGTGCCGGCGTCGGGCCGTCGCAGACCGGCCACGAGCGAGAGCAGGGTGGACTTGCCGGCGCCGTTGGGCCCGAGCAGGCCCACCAGCTCCCCGGGCCCGACGGCGAGCGAGACGTCGTCGAGCGCGACGACGTCGCCGAAGCGGCGGGTGACGTGGTCCAGGTGGACGACGGCGGGCACGTGCGCCCGGTGCGGGTCGGGGGTCATGAGCCGGCTCCCTTCAGGAGGGCGGTGAGTGCGGCGGTGTACTCGTCGAAGGCGGCGCGCCCGCGAGGCGTGAGGGCGAGGTAGGTGGCGGGGGTGCGGCCCACGTGCGTCTTGGTGACGCGGACGTAGCCGGCGTCCTCGAGCTTGCGCAGGTGGGTGGAGAGGTTGCCCGCCGTCATCTCCAGCAGCTTCTGCAGCTTGGGGAAGGAGAGCTCGTCGCCCTCCCCCAGCGCGGCGAGCGTGGCGACGACGCGCAGCCGGGCGGTGGCGTGGATGACGGGGTCGAGATCCTCAGGCACGCGAGGTCCTCGGGTCCGGGACCTGCCCTGCCCGGCGGGCCCGGACCGCCCTGGCGTGCTCGACGGCACCCATCACCAGGAAGCCGCCACCACCGGCGAGCGCCATGAGCAGGTAGGTGCCGGGCACGCCGATCATGGTGGCCGCCGCGGCGACGAGGAGGATCCAGCCGCCGAGCAGCACGAGGGGGCGGTCGTCGAACAGCATGGCGCCGGCGAGGTAGAGCAGGCCCACGATGAGGCAGGCGATGGCGTTGGCGGCGAGCGCGACGGCCTCGGGCGGGGCGCCGGCGCGGGCGAGCCCGGCGACGATGAGGAACTGGGCGAGGAACCCGAGGAACCACGACCACCCGTAGAGGGTGCCGACGCGGGCGCTGACGCCGCGGGTCCCGGCGGTGCGCCGGACGCTGTGGACGACGGTGACGACGACGGCGGTGGCCATGGCGACGGTGAAGACGGCGAACGCCCACCCCGCGGGCAGGTCTCCGCCGGTGGGGGTCCCGGCCCAGAGGGTGAGGTAGCCGCCGAGCCAGGCGGCGCCCCAGGTGGCGTAGAGGAGGCGGGCGTCGGGCTCGCTGCCGGCGCGGGCACGGCGCTGGGCCTCCTGGATGACGCGGAGGGTGTCGGCCGGGTCGAGCGGTCGCTCGTCGTCGGGCCGCGGTGCGGGGCTGGTCATCGGGGCTCCTGGGCGATCAGGTTTGCGCTGCAAAGTGCTTTGCCAGCATGTCACGCGGGACCGGGCACCACAAGCCCCCACCCGCAGGGGCCTAGCCTGTGGACGTGACCGCCACGCCCGACGCCGCATCCTCCGGCCAGGCCGCCGCTCCCCCGCTGCCCGCACCGGCCGAGCGCCGTCGGATCGTCTGGGAGATCTGGATCCTGCTCGGCCTGAGCCTCGGCCGTGCGGCCGTGTACGCCGTCGTGAACATCGTCGGGCGGCTCACCGACTCCACCCCGCTGGCCGAGCAGACCGCCACCCTCAACGCGTCCCAGTCCCCGCGGCCCTACCTCGACCTGACCTACCAGCTCCTGTCGATCGGGTTCGCCCTGGTGCCCGTGGCCCTGGCCGTGTACCTGCTCGCGCAGCGGCGCGACGCCCCGCCCGTCAGCCGTGCCATCGGCCTCGACTGGCACCTGCGGCGACGCCCCGGCACGGAGGCCGCGCTCCAGCACTCGCTGCCCGACCATCGCCGCCGTCGCGACGTCGCCTGGGGCGTCGCGCTCGCCGCCGCCATCGGCATCCCCGGCCTCGCGTTCTGGGCGGTGGGCCGGCTGCTGGGCATCACCGTCTCCGTGCAGGCCAGCGCCCTGGACCAGCACTGGTGGACCGTCCCGGTGCTGGTGCTCTCGGCGTTCCAGAACTCTGCGCTGGAGGAGGTCATCGTGGTGGCCTACCTGTTCGAGCGCACCCGCGACCTGGGCTGGGGGCGTGTGCGCCCCGCCTGGTGGTTCATCGCCACCAGCGCCCTGCTGCGCGGCAGCTACCACCTGTACCAGGGCATCGGGCCGTTCTTCGGCAACGTGGTGATGGGCGTCCTCTTCGCCTGGTGGTACACCTCGCGCTGGGGCCGCCACCGCGTCATGCCGCTGGTCGTGGCGCACCTGCTGCTCGACGTCGTCGCGTTCGTGGGCTACGCCCTGGCGCCCGCCGAGTGGCTCGACGCCCTCCACATCACCTGACCGAACGTCGTGGGTACAGTCTTGGCCCGGTCCCGAGGTCGGGACCGGGCCAAGACTGTACCCACGACGTCAGGCGGTCAGCGCCGCCAGCTCCTCGCGCCGGGCAGCCTGCGCCACAGGGTCGGGCACGGGCAGCGACGCGATGAGCCGCTTCGTGTACTCCTCGCGCGGGTTGCCCAGCACCTGCTCACCGGTGCCCTCCTCGACCAGCTTCCCGCGGTAGAGCACCGCGATCCGGTCCGCGAGCAGGTCCACCACGGCCAGGTCGTGAGAGACGAACAGACAGGCGAACCCGAGCTCCTTCTGCAGCTCGGCGAACAGCTCCAGCACGCGCGCCTGGACAGAGACGTCCAGGGCCGACGTCGGCTCGTCCGCCACGAGCAGCTCGGGGTCGAGGGCGAGCCCGCGCGCCAGAGAGGCGCGCTGCCGCTGCCCGCCGGAGAGCTCGTGCGGGAACCGGTCCCCGTAGGAGCGCGGCAGCTGGACGGCCTCGAGCAGCTCGTCCACCCGCTGGCGCGCGGCCGCGGGCGAGGCGAACCGCCCGTGCACCACGAGCGGCTCGGCCACGCACTCGGCGATGGTGAGCAGCGGGTTGAACGAGGTGGCCGGGTCCTGGAACACGAACCCGAGCCGAGGGCGCATCGCCTTGAGGTCGCGGGGGCGGGCGCCGAGCATCTCGGTGCCGAGCACCTTGAGCGACCCCCCGCTGACAGGCTGGAGGCCGGCGATGGCGCGGGCGATGGTGGTCTTGCCGGAACCGGACTCACCGACCAGGCCCAGCACCTCGCCGGGGCGGATGCGCAGGGAGACCTGGTCGACGGCGGTGAACGACGGCCGCCGGAACCGGCCCGGGTAGGTGATGACGAGGTCGGTGGCCTCGACCACCGGTGCCGCCTCCTCCCACCCGGCGGGGCGTGCCGCCAGCCGCTCGGCCGCCCGGGCCCGTCCCTCGCCGATGCGAGGCACGGCACCGAGCAGCGCCTTGGTGTAGTCGGCCTGCGGTGCGGCGAACAGGTCGCGCACGGCGGCCTGCTCCACGACCTTGCCCTGGTACATGACGGCGACCCGGTCGGCGAGGTCGGCCACCACGCCCATGTTGTGCGTGATGAGCACGATGGCCGTGCCCGTCTCGTCCCGCAGGTGCCGCAGCAGCGCCAGGATCTCGGCCTGCACGGTGACGTCCAGAGCCGTGGTGGGCTCGTCGGCCACGATCAGGCCCGGGCCGAGAGCCAGCGCCATCGCGATGACGATGCGCTGCTTCTGACCGCCCGAGAACTGGTGCGGGTAGTGGTCGACGCGGTGCTCCGGGTCGGGGATCCCCACCTGCCGCAGCGCCTCGATCGCCCGCTCCCGCGCCTCGGCCTTGGAGACCTTGCCGTGGGCGCGCAGGCCCTCGGCGATCTGCCAGCCCACCGTGTACACGGGGTTGAGGGCGGTGGACGGCTCCTGGAACACCATGGCGACGTCGCGGCCGCGGGCCTGGCGCAGCTGCGAGGCCGAGACCGAGACGACGTCGGTGGTGCCGCCCTCGCGCGAGGACAGCACGACGGCGCCGCGGGTCGTGGCCGTCTGGGGCAGCAGCCCCAGGATGGTCTTGGCCGTGACCGTCTTGCCCGAGCCGGACTCGCCCACGATCGCGAGCACCTCGCCCGGCGCGACCTCGAGGTCGACGCCGTCGACGGCGCGCACCGGCCCGGCGTCCGTGGCGAACGAGACCGCCAGGTCGGTGATGCGCGCGACCGGCGTCGCCGCGGCCTGCGAGGTGGTGCTGGTCTCGGCGGTCATCGGTCCTCCTCCCGCCGGTCGGTGGTGTCCGCCGGGTCCGGCGTCCCCGCGGCGGGCGGGGTGCCCACCGGGTCGACCCCGGAGGCCACCGAGGTGGCGACCGACGTCTGGGCGACGGCGCCGCCCACCTGCTTGGAACGGGTGCGCGAGCGCAGCCGCGGGTCCGCGAGGTCGTTGAGCGACTCGCCCACCAGCGTCATGCCGAGCGCCACGATCACGATGGCCAGGCCGGGGAACAGGGCCGTCCACCAGATGCCCGAGGTGACGTCCGAGATCGAGCGCTGCAGGTCGTAGCCCCACTCCGCGGCCGCCGTCGGCTCGATGCCGAACCCGAGGAAGCCCAGACCCGCCAGGGTCAGGATCGCCTCGGAGGCGTTGAGCGTGACGATGAGCGGCAGGGTGCGGGTGGAGTTGCGCAGCACGTGACGCGTCATGATCCGCCAGTGCCCGGAACCGAGCACCCGCGCGGAGTCCACGAACGCCTCGTTCTTGACCCGCACCACCTCGGCACGCACCACCCGGAAGTACTGCGGCACGAACACGACGGTGATGGACAGGGCTGTGGCGAGGATGCCGCCCCACATGGTCGACTGCCCGCCCGAGATGACGATGGCGGCCAGGATCGCGAGCAGCAGCGACGGGAACGCGTAGATCGCGTCGGCCACGACCACCAGCACCCGGTCCAGCCACCCGCCGAAGTACCCCGAGACCAGACCCAGCACCACACCGATCACGATCGAGGCGAGGATCGCCACGATCACGACGAGCAGCGCCGTCCTGGCCCCGAAGATCACCCGGGAGAGCACGTCGTAGCCACCCACGGTGGTGCCGAGCAGGTGCTCGGCCGACGGCGGCTGCTGGGCGCCGAACGCGCCGTCCGGGGTGCGCAGCTGGCTTGCGTCGTACGGTGCGAGCACCGGGGCCAGCACCGCCGTCAGCACGAACAGGCCGGTCAGCACCAGACCCGTCACGAGCATCCCGCGCTGCAGCCCCACGCTCTGACGCACCTGGCGCACCACCGGCAGGCGCTTGAACCAGCCCCAGCGGCCCGAGACGTGCTCAGGGGCGGCGGCCGCCGAGCCCGCAGGCTCCACGGTGGAGGAGATCTCGGCCATCAGTACCTCACCCTCGGGTCGACGAGCGCGGCGACGATGTCCACGAGGAAGTTCGTCACGGCCACGACCACGGCCATGAGCACCACGATGCCCTGCACGGCCACGAAGTCGCGGACCGTCAGGTACTGGGCGAGCTGGAAGCCCAGCCCGCGCCACTCGAACGTGGTCTCGGTCAGGACGGCGCCCACCAGCAGCATCGCCACCTGCATGCCCACCACGGTGATGATCGGGATGAGCGCGGGGCGCCACGCGTGGGCGCGCACCAGGCGCGACTCGCGCACGCCGCGCGAGCGGGCGGCGTCCACGTACTCGGTGCCGAGCGTGCCGATCATGTTGGTGCGCACCAGGCGCAGGAACACGCCGGCGGTCAGCAGGCCCAGCGCGGTCGCGGGCAGGACGGCGTGCCGCAGCACGTCCGCCACGATCTCCCCGTTGCCCGTGCTGATCGCGTCGATCAGGTAGAACCCCGTGCCGGCGCCGTCGAACTTCATCTCGATCTCGGCGTTGGTGGATGCGCGCCCCGCCACGGGGAACCAGCCCAGGCCCACGGCGAAGACCAGCTTGAGCAGCAGGCCCGCGAAGAACACCGGCGTCGCGTACGCCAGGATCGCCAGCACGCGCAGCGCGGCGTCGGGCCAGCGGTCGCGGAAGTAGGCGGCCACCATGCCCAGCGGGATGCCGACGACGAGCGCGACCACGATCGCGTACGCCGTCAGCTCGAGCGTCGCGCTGCCGTGCGTCGTCAGCACGTCCACCACGCGACGGTTGTCGCTGATGGTGGTGCCGAAGTCGCCGCGGGCGATCTGCGTCAGGTACTCCCAGTACTGCACCAGGATCGGCCGGTCGTACCCGGCCGCGCTGATGCGCTCGGCGAGCTGGGCCTGCGTCAGACGCCCGCCCAGCGATGCCGTGATCGGGTCACCGGTGGCGCGCATGAGCACGAACACCGTGGTGACGAGGATGAACACAGTGGGGAAGATCAGCAGGAAGCGCACCAGGATGTAACGTCCCAGTGCGCTCCCTGCCGGGCTACGGCTTGCCACGAGTCAGGGACGACCCTTCTCAGCCCTTGGAGAGGGCGGCGTAGCGGAACTTGAAGGACGCGTCGAGCGTCTTCTCCGCACCCTCGACGGCGGCACCGACGACGGCGACCTGCGCACCCTGCATGTACGGGATGGTCGGCAGGTCCTCCGCCAGCGTGTCCTGGATCTGGCCGATGAGCTCGGCACGCTCGTCCTCGTCGGTGGCGACGGCCTGCTGCAGGATGAGCTCGTCCACCGCCGGGTTGGCGTAGTGGTTGCCCAGGAAGCTGTCCGTGGACAGGAAGAACGGCGTCAGGTAGTTGTCGGCGTCCGAGTAGTCCGGGAACCAGCCGAGCTGGTAGATCGGGTAGACGTCAGCCGTGCGGTCCTTCGTGTACTGCGTCCACTCGGTGCTCTGCAGGCTGACGCTGAACAGGCCGTCCGTCTCCAGGGCGTCCTTGATGGCCGCGTACTCGTCGCCCGACGACGGGCCGTAGCGCTCCGCCACGTACTGGATGTTCAGGGTGACGGGCTCGGTGATGCCGGCGTCCGAGAGGATCTGCGCAGCCTGGGCCGGGTCGGGCTGGCCGTCGGCGCCGTAGAGGTCCTTGAGGGACTCGGTGGCACCGGTCAGGCCCTCGGGCACGTAGGAGAACAGGGGCGTGAAGGTGCCCTTGTAGACCTGCTCGGAGATGGTGTCGCGGTCGATGAGCGCGGCCACCGCCTTGCGCACGGCGAGCGCCTTGGCCGGGTCGGCCTCGGGCGTCTGCGCACCGAACGGCATGGTGTCGAAGTTGAAGACGAGGTAGCGGATCTCGCCGCCGGGGCCGTCCACCACCTTGACGTTGTCGTTGCCGCGCAGGCTCTCGACGTCGGTGGCCGACAGGGTGCGGAACGCGACGTCGATGTTGCCCTGCTCCACGTCCAGCTTCAGGTTCGAGGAGTCGGTGTAGTACCGGGCGTTGACCGTGGCCGTCTCGGCGGGGCCGAGCAGGCCCTGGTAGCCCTCGTTCGCGCGGTACTGGATGAGGTTGTTCACCTCGTACTGCGCGATCGTGTACTGGCCGGCGAACGGCTGGGCCTCGACGATGTCGTCGTCGCCGAGCAGCGAGTCGGCCGGGAAGACCTCCTCGTCCACGATGGGGCCCGCGGGCGAGGACAGGATCTGCGGGAAGACCTGGTCGTTCTCGCTCTTGAGGTGGAACACGACGGTGGTGTCGTCCACGGCCTCGACCGAGTCGAGGTTGTACAGCAGCGAGGACGGGCCGTTCTCGTCGGCGATGGCGACCTGGCGGTCGAACGTGAACTTCACGTCCGAGGCGGTGAGGTCGTTGCCGTTCGCGAACTTCAGCCCCTCCTTCAGCACCACCGTGTACTCGGTGGGCGCGGTGAAGTCGGCGGACTCGGCGATGTCCGGCTCGACGTCGGGGCTGCCGTACGGGGAGTTGAGCAGGAACGGGTACACCTGGTTCATCACGGCGAACGAGCCGTTGTCGTACGACCCGGCCGGGTCCAGCGACGTGATCTGCTCGGTGGTGCCGACGGTCAGCGACTCGGACGCGCTGGCGCCGTCACCGCTGCCGTCACCGCTGCCGCCGCCGCACGCGGTCAGGGTCAGGGTGATGACGGCGGTGCCCGCGGCTGCCGTCAGCAGCCGCCCACGGGATGCTCGGGTGGTGCTCATCTGCGGGGTTCCCCTCTCGGAAGGCCGCGGCCTTGCTCCGCGGTGCGGAGTTGTCTAGCACAGCCGTGTGTCACGCACGTCACGTGTCCAGGTCACATTTCTGTCCGTGACCTCACTGTGACCGCACCGTGACCCGCGGCGCGAGCGTCGCGTCCCGGCCTCGTCCCAGGTGCCCGACCTAGACTCGCGGCATGCCCGACACGCCCACCGGGGGTCCCCGCGAAGCGCACCAGCGCCCCGCGGACGCCCCGTGGGACGGCCACGCAGCCGCACCGGGCGCCCCCCGCACGGTCCCCACCGGCCCTGGGAGCGCCCAGGCCGCGGCGCTGCGCGCCGCCCTGTTCGACCGGGACCTGCCCGACGCCGACCTCGTCCGCGTCGTCGACACCCCCGAGCAGCGCGTACGCCACCCCAGCGACGTGGTGGGCATGGTCGCAGCCGGCCTCGGCGTCGTGCTCGTGCTGTTCCTGTCCGTGGTCGCCCACGGCACCACCGAGGGCGTCACCCAGGACGTCCAGGGCTTCTCCGCCCTGCTCGCCCAGCTGCTCTTCGTGCCCGTCAACGTGCTCGAGGGACTCGTCACGATCATCCTGCCCGTGGCGGTGCTGATCGAGCTGGGCATGCGCCGGCTGGGCCGCCAGGTCATCGAGTCGATCGTGGCCGCCGCCGCCGGCAACCTGCTCGGCATCGCCGTCCTGCTGCTGGTGCGCCAGCTCGGCACCGACGAGCTCGTGCGCGCCCTCGCCGTGTTCAGCGGCGGTGCCTGGCACCTGACCGTCCCCGCCTACGTGAGCGGCATCGCCGCCCTGCTGACCGTCGCCGGCCCCAGCACGCGCCGACGCACCGTCCGCTGGTCGTGGAACGTGCTCACCGTCGCCCTGCTCGTGGTGCTCATCACCGGCCAGGTGTCGCTCCCCGGCATCCTCATCGCCCTCCTCGTGGGCCGCATCGCCGGGCAGGCCGTCCAGTACGTGTCCGGCGTGCGCTCCGAGCGGGCCTACGGCCCCGCCCTCGTGCAGGCCGTGCGCCGGGCCGGGTTCCGCCCGACGGCACTCGTGCGCGTGCGCGACCTCGGCACCGCGTCCGCCACCGACGACGTCGAGCGGATCGAGGACCACGCCGCGGTCACCCGGTCCTCCGACCCCGCCGCCGTCGCGCTCGCCCGCGCCGGCGACAACCGCGTGTACGCCATGCTCGCCGAGGACGGGCCCGCGACGGCCCCCGGCGGACCCGGCGCCGGCACCACGACCGCCCGCTACGACGTCGTCGTGCTCGACGGCGACCGCCAGGTGGTGGGCCTGCTCACCCGCCTGTGGCGGGCCGTGCGCATGCGCGGCATCGAAGGCCGCGCCGCCATCTCCCTCAAGGCCGTGGCCGAGCGCACCGCCCTCCTGTCCTACGCCGCAGCCGCCGCCGGCGTCCGCACACCCCGCCTGCTCGGCATGGGCATGGCCGACGACTCCGTCGCCCTCGTGCTCGAGCACGCCCCCGGCGCCGTCTCCCTGCGCGACCTGCCCGACGCCGACCTCGAGGGCGCCCGCGGCGACGCCGTCCTCGCCGAAGCCTGGGAGCAGGTGCGCCGCGCCCACGCCGCCGGCCTCACCCACCGCGCCCTGACCCCCGACGTGCTGCTCGTCCACCACGACGAGCAGGGCCTGCCCCACGTGTGGATCACCGGCTGGGAGCAGGGCGAGATCGCCTCCTCCACGCTCTCCCGCCGGCTCGACCTCACCCAGCTCGTCACCCTGCTCGCGCTGCGCGTCGGAGCACGCCGCGCCGTCGCGTCCGCCGTCCGCGCCCTGCCCGACGCCGACATCGCCGCCATCGGCCCCTTGCTGCAGTCCATCGCCCTGCCCACCGCCACCCGCCTCGAGGTGCGGCACACCAAGGGCCTCATGGACGACCTGCGCACCGCGCTCGTGGAACGCCTCCCCGAGGCCGACGTCCAGCCCCAGCGGCTGAGCCGGTTCGGGGCCCGCACGGTGCTCACCGTCATCCTCACGATCGCCGTCGTGGCCATCGTGGTCACCACCTTCAACTTCCAGCAGATCCGCACCGCCATGGCCGAGGCCAACCCCTGGTGGGTCGCCGCGGCCGCCGGGTTCTCCGTGGTCACCTGGTTCGGCTCCGCGCTCACGCTCGTCGCGTTCTCCCCCGGTCGCATCCCCGTCTGGCGCTCCACGCTGACCCAGATGGCCGGCTCGTTCGTCTCCATCGCCGCCCCCGCCGGCATCGGGCCCGCCGCCCTCAACCTGCGGCTGCTCAACCGGCGCGGCGTGTCCATCCCCATGGGCGTGGCCACGGTGGCGCTCGTGCAGCTCTCGCAGTTCGTCATGACCGTGCTGCTCCTGGTGGTGCTGTCCCTGACCACCGGGTCCGGCGGCCTCGTCGAGCTGCCCTCCACCACGATCCTCCTGGCCATCACCATCACCGCCGTGGTGGTCGTGGCGCTCCTGCTCGTCCCCGGCATCCGGCGCTGGGCCTGGGACAAGGCGCGGCCCACCCTCGAGCAGGTGTGGCCCCGCCTGTCCCAGATGCTCGGCCAGCCGGCCCGGCTCGCCCTCGGCCTGGGCGGCAACGTGGTCATGACCATGGGGTACGTGCTCGCGTTCGACACCTGCCTGCGCGCGTTCGGCTACGAGCTGCGCATCGTGGACGTCGCCGTCATCTACCTGGTCGGCAACACCCTCGGCGCCCTCGTGCCCACGCCCGGCGGCATGGGCGGTGTCGAGGCTGCCCTCACCGCAGGTCTGACGGCGGCCGGCGTGCCCGCCGCGATCAGCCTGTCCGTGACCCTGCTGTACCGCCTGGTGTCCTACTGGGGCCGCGTGCCCGTGGGCTGGGTGGCCATGCGCTACCTGGAGAAGAAGGGCGACCTCTAGACCGTCGCCCCGCCCTGTCGCCGAGCCGCGCCGCGCCGGGCGGCGGCAGGCCGCGGGCCACGCACGACGAAGGCCCGCCCCGCGATTCGCACGCGGGACGGGCCTTCGTGGTGCTGACGTCAGGCGTCAGCGGGGCGTCACTTGGCGACGGCCTTCTTCAGCAGCGAGCCGGCCGAGACCTTCACGCCGTAACCGGCCGGGATCGAGATCTCCTCGCCCGTGCGGGGGTTGCGGCCCGTGCGGGCGGCGCGCTCGACGCGCTCGACCGAGAGCAGCCCCGTCACCTTGACGGCCTCGCCCTTGCCGAGCGACTCGATCAGCACCTCCTGGAACGCGTTCAGAGCGTTCTCCGCGTCCGCCTTGGTGAGGCCGGACTTGGCAGCGATCGCCGAGACGAGCTCGGACTTGTTGAGCGACATGCGAATCCCTTCTCCAGTTCACGCCGCACGGCGGGTGCCGGGCGGCGTCACGTTCGAGCCTCTCGCGGCCGAGGGCCGGGAGACTGGGAGACACACTAGGGAACGTTCGCGGATTTCCGCGAGTTCGCGCGGCTGGTGTCGTCCCCGGAGCCCTCTCGGAGCCCTCTCCGCAGCGGCACCAGGCTGTCGCCGGAGGCACCTCATTACAGGTGTCCGGGTTATCCGGTCAAGACCCATTTCGCGACACGCGCGCTTTCGCCGCGCCAAATGTGTTCTCCCAGGTCAGGATGAGGCCAGCCCCGGCCCAGGCCGGAGGGCCGGACCTCGCCGTGCCCCCGGCCCGGGCCTCGTCTCCTCGGAGGTATGCCCGTGCACCGCGCCAGAACGCGCACCGCGGCCGTCGCCGTCGTGCTGACCATGACGATGGCCGTCGCGAGCGCCGCCTGGGCTGCACCCGTCATCTCCGCGGGCGCCCAGAGCCGTGCCGAGGCGGCCGTCGCCGAGCGAGCCGCCGCGCAGGCGGCGGCACGGGCCGCGGCGGCCGAGCGGGCGGCACGGCTGGCCCAGAGCCTGGACGCGCGATCGTCGTCGCTCCAGGCGTCGTGGACGGCGTTCCGCAGCAACCAGCTCGTCGCTGGGCTGGCGGGCGTCGACGCCGCCGTCGCACCGGTGCACGAGGCGCTCGAAGCCTCGCCCAACGCGAGCGAGGAGCTGCGCGCCCAGGCTGCTGCCGCCGTCGACGCCGCCCACCGCGCCGCCGTGGGCGTGCGGGTGGCGGCCGCCGGCCTCGGCGTGCTCACCGACATCGACGAGCTCGAGGCAGCCGGCCAGACGTACGACGAGGCTGTCGCGGCCCTCCCGCCGCGCGCCGAGGAGCTGGTGGCCGCACAGCAGGCGTGGCAGGAGGAGCAGGACCGGATCGCCCGGGAGCGCGCGGCTGCTGAGGCTGCCGCGAAGGCTGCGCGGGAGGCCGCGGCCGCCGCCAAGCGCAGCAGCTCGGGCACCGTGAAGCGGAGCGGCGGCGGGGGCTCGGTGCACGTCCAGGCTGCGACGGGCGGCACGACCGCCGCCGCGGACGCCGGCCCCGGGGAGGCCCCGGCACCGGCGGCGGCTCCCCCGGCGGCGCCGTCGTACCGGGCCGAGGCGGAGGCGTTCCTGCGCACCCTGCCGGGCGGCGGCGGCGCTCGCATCGAGTGGGGCGACCCGCAGGGGCACCTGGGCGGCGTCTGGATGCCCGGGTCGAGCACCATCATCCTCAACGCCGCCCGCCTGGACGGCCGCCTGGACCGCACCAAGGACGTGCTGCGTCACGAGATCGCGCACGTGCACCAGAACTGGACCATGGCCAGCACGGGCACCAGCCTCTCGGCCTACCGTGCGCGGCTGGACGAGATCTTCGGCGGCAACGGGATCGAGAAGTCGGCCGACGCCGTGGCTCTGCTGCTCGGTGCCAGCTCGGTGCGCTACCAGTCGAGCTTCACCGCCGAGCAGTACGAGGCCGCCCGCGCGATCCTCGCCCACCGCGTGCCCTGACGGCGCTGCGCAGTCGCGCAGCAGCACCGTCAGGGGGCGACGTCGGGCGGGAGAGCAGCCGGTCAGTCCTGGCCGGGCGGGCCGAAGCCGTGCTGCGCCCGACGGCGGGCCGCGATCAGCGCGACGACGCCGCCGACCACGGCCAGCGCGATCAGCCCCGCCGTCCAGCCGGAGAGGCCGGTCCCGTCGTGCTCCGCGTGCTCGCCGTCGTCCGTGCCCGCCGTCCCAGCGGGCGACGGCTCGGTCTCGGAGGAGGCTGCGGCGGCCTCGGGCTCGGGGCTCGCCGTCGCCGCCTCGGCCGGGGGCGCCGGCTCCGCCTGGGCCGTCAGCGTGAACGTCGTCGTGCCGTCGATGGGGTGGCCGTCCGAGGACACCACCCGCCACGCCACCTCGTAGGCGCCGGCCGGGAGGCCGGCGGGCAGCGCGGCGACGACGTCGGTGCCCGCGACCTGCACGTCCGTGACGCCGACGTCGGTGCCGTCCGCCGTGACCACCACCTGCGCCCCGGTGGGCAGCAGCTCGGCCGAGTACGTGAGGGTGACGCTGGCCGGCGCGGCGTCGAGGGTGGCGCCGTCGGCCGGGTCGGAGGAGAGGAGACGGTCGTGCGCGCTGGCCGGTGCGGCCATGATGACTGCCCCGGCGAACGTGGAGACGAGCATGGCGCCGGCCAGGAGCGCGGCGACGACGACGGTGACCAGGCGGCGTGCGGACATGCCGCACACCCTACGTGCCCGGCACCCTGCGCGGGCAGCCGTGCGCCCTTGCCCGGTGAGCAGGCACGACGTCGGGCAGACTCGGGGACATGTCCTCCTCGAGCGACTTCTGGTCCGCCTACCGCCACGGTTTCGCACGCGTCGCCGCGGTGACGATCCCCGTCCGCGTCGCCGACCCGGCGGCCAACGCCGCCCACGTCGTCGAGCAGGCCCGCGCCTGCCACGACGACGGCGTGGCCGTGGCCGTGTTCCCCGAGCTGTGCCTGTCCGGCTACTCGATCGACGACCTGTTCCTGCAGGACGTGCTGCTGGAGGGCGTGCTCGACGCCCTCGCCGACGTCGTCGAGGAGAGCGCGGGGCTGCGCCCCGTGCTGGTGGTCGGCGCGCCCCTGGAGGTGGGCGAGCGGGTGCTGAACTGCGCGGTGGTGGTGCACGACGGCCGCATCCTGGGCGTCGCACCGAAGTCGTACCTGCCCACCTACCGCGAGTTCTACGAGCGGCGCTGGTTCGCTGCCGGCGACGACCGCCGCGGGCAGACGCTGCGCCTGCTGGGCGAGGAGGTGCCGTTCGGACCCGACCTGATCTTCGCCGCCGCCGACGTCGCCGGGCTGCGCCTGCACGTCGAGGTGTGCGAGGACATGTGGGTGCCCGTGCCACCGTCCGCCGAGGCCGCGCTCGCCGGCGCCACCGTGCTGGCCAACCTGTCCGGCTCCCCCATCACGGTGGGGCGCGCGGAGGAGCGCCGTCTCCTGGTGCGCAGTGCCAGCCAGCGCTGCCTGGCCGCCTACGTGTACGCGGCCGCCGGGCAGGGCGAGTCCACCACCGACCTGTCGTGGGACGGCCAGACGATGATCTACGAGGTGGGCGACCTCCTCGGCGAGACGGACCGCTTCCCCGACGGCCCGCGGCGCACCGTCGCCGACGTCGACCTGGACCGCCTGCGCCAGGAGCGCCTCCACATGGGCACGTTCGACGACAACCGGCGCACCCTCGCGGGCCGCACCGCGGACTTCCGCACCGTCGAGTTCACGCTCTCCCCGCCGTCGGGCGACATCGGCCTGCGCCGCAAGGTGGACCGGTTCCCGTTCGTGCCCGACGACCCCGAGCGCCTGGCCCTCGACTGCTACGAGGCGTACAACATCCAGGTCTCCGGCCTGGAGCAGCGGCTGACGTCGATCGGCCAGCCCAAGATCGTCATCGGCGTCTCGGGCGGGCTCGACTCCACCCACGCGCTCATCGTGGCCGCCAAGGCCATGGACCGCCTGGGCCGGCCCCGCTCCGACATCCTCGCCTACACGCTGCCCGGCTTCGCCACGGGCACCGAGACCAAGGACCGCGCCTGGCGGCTCGGCCGCTCCCTCGGCGTGACGTTCGAGGAGATCGACATCCGCCCCGCCGCGACGCAGATGCTCAAGGACATGGGCCACCCGTTCGGCCGCGGCGAGAAGGTCTACGACGTCACGTTCGAGAACGTGCAGGCCGGGCTGCGCACCGACTACCTCTTCCGGCAGGCCAACCACCAGGGCGGCATCGTGCTCGGCACCGGCGACCTGTCCGAGCTCGCGCTCGGGTGGGCCACCTACGGCGTCGGCGACCAGATGTCCCACTACGCCGTGAACACCGGCGTGCCCAAGACGCTGATCCAGCACCTGATCCGCTGGGTGATGACGTCGGGGCAGTTCGACGACGACACCAACACGGTCCTGGACGAGATCCTCGACCAGGAGATCTCCCCCGAGCTCGTCCCCGCCGACGACGACGGCAAGCTCCAGTCCACCGAGTCGAAGATCGGCCCGTACGCCCTCCAGGACTTCACGCTGTTCTGGACGCTGCGGCACGGGATGCGGCCCAGCAAGATCGCGTTCCTCCAGTGGCACGCGTGGCACGACGCCGGCTCCGGGCAGTGGCCGGCGAACTTCCCCGAGGACGAGCGCGGGGAGTTCGACCTGGCCACGATCCGCCGCTGGATGCTGCTGTTCTTCCGCCGGTTCTTCGCCAACCAGTTCAAGCGGTCCGCGATCCCCAACGGGCCCAAGGTGGCCGCGGGCGGCACGCTGTCCCCGCGCGGCGACTGGCGGATGCCGTCGGACGCGAGCGCGGCCGCCTGGCTGGCCGAGCTGGAGGCGAACGTCCCGCAGGAGTGAGGTCCGCCCCGCGGACCGTTGCCGCGGCGAAACACGACCGGTGTTACATGGAGAGCATGACCTCTCCGATCCGCACCGCCCGCTCGTCCGTCGCCATCACCAACGCCTACGTCGTGCCCGTGGCCTCCGCGCCGGTGGAGAACGGCACGGTGCTGGTGGAGGACGGCGTCATCACCGCCGTCGGCGCCGACGTCGTCGTGCCCGACGGCGTGCGCACCCTCGACGCCGGCGGGCGCTGGGTGCTGCCCGGCTTCGTGGAGTCGCACGGCCACGTGGGCGTGCACGAGGAGGGCGAGGGCTGGGCCGGGAACGACACCAACGAGATGACCGACCCCAACGGTGCGGCGCTGCGTGCGCTGGACGCCATCAACATCGAGGACGAGGGCTTCCGGGACGCGCTGGCCGGCGGCATCACGTCCGTGGTGGTCAAGCCCGGCTCGGGCAACCCCATCGGCGGGCAGACCGTGGCGATCAAGTCGTGGGGCGGGCGCACCGTGGACGAGCAGGTCGTCAGCGACGCCGTGTCCGTGAAGTCCGCGCTCGGCGAGAACCCCAAGCGGGTCTACGGCGACAAGAAGCAGCTGCCCTCCACCCGGCTGGGCGTCGCGGCCGTGATCCGCCAGGCCTTCGTGGAGGCGCAGGCGTACGCCGCCAGGCGGGACGCCGCCGCCGCGAAGGGTGAGCCGTTCGAGCGCGACCTCGCCAAGGAGACCTTGGCCCGTGTGCTGGCGGGCGAGCTCGCCTGGGACCAGCACACCCACCGCGCCGACGACATCGCCACGGCTCTGCGCCTGGCCGAGGAGTTCGGCTACCGGCTGGTCATCAACCACGGCACCGAGGGCGCGTTCCTCGCAGACGTGCTGGCCGAGAAGGACGTGCCGGTGATCTTCGGCCCGCTGTTCACCAGCCGGTCCAAGGTCGAGCTGCGGCACCGCGCCATCGGGAACCTGGCCCGCCTGGCCGAGGCCGGCGTCCGCGTCGCGATCACCACCGACCACCCCGTGGTGCCGATCAACTTCCTGGTGCACCAGGCGTCGCTCGCGGTGAAGGAGGGCCTGGACCGGGACGTGGCGCTGGCGGCGATGACGGTGAACCCCGCGCAGTTCCTGGGCCTGGACCAGCGCGTGGGTGCGCTCGCTCCCGGCCTGGACGGCGACGTGGTGGTGTGGTCGGGCGACCCGCTCGACGTCGGCTCGCGCGCCGAGCACGTGTTCGTCACCGGCACCGAGGTCTACACCTGGGACGCCGCCGCGGACGGCGGTCGGGGCGCGGGCCGGGTCCTGGAGCGCGAGGCCCGGTTCGCCTGACCCATCCGCCCGTCGCCCACCCGGCGCCCGCTCCTCGTCCACCGTCGCCCGCCACCGGCCGGGTGAGGCCCGCGAGCGGTACCTGGGTCGGACGGCGGGCGGCACCCCGGGCTGACGCCCACGGCGGCGCCGGCGGCGTAGCGTCAGACCATGCAGCCGCCGACCGGTCCCCTCGACCGCCGGCGCCCGCGCGTCTTCCTGGCCCTCGCCGTCGCGATCGTCACCGTGGCGGGCACTCTCGCGGCCGCCCACGGTCGCCCTGCCGGGCACCCGGATGGCTGGCAGGGCGGCTGGCCCGCGGCCGTGCCGGCGTCGCGGCCCCTCGACGCGGGCGCGCTGCTGCTCGTGCTGGTCGCGCCCGCGGCGCTCGCCCTCCTGCTGCCGCACCGTCCCCGCACGGCGGCGGTGCTCGGCGCCGCCGCCACCGGCACGTACCTGCTGGCCGGCTACCCCTGGGGGCCGGTGGTGGGTGGCGCCGCGGTGCTGCTCGCCGGCGTGCTGCTCAGCGGGCCGGCCGCTCCCGCACGGCGCGCCGCGTGGTCGGGGGCCGTGGTGCTGGTGGGCGCGGTGTGGTCCGCCGCCGCCCTCCGTGACGACGCCCCCGGCACCGCCGTGCTGACGGCCGGCGCCGCGTGGCTCGCCGTGCTGCTGCTGCTCGCCGGCGGCCTGCGCGAGAGGCTGGCCCGCACCGCGCGCGCCCGGGCCGAGGCGGCCCGCAGCCTCGCGGAGCGCCAGCGCACCGCCGTGGCCGCCGAGCGGCTGCGCATCGCCCGCGAGATGCACGACGTGCTCGCCCACTCGCTCTCCGCCATCCACGTCCAGGCCGGGGTGGGGCTGCACCTGCTCGACCGTGACCCCGAGCAGGCGCGCACGGCCCTGGCGAACGTCCGTGCCACCAGCGGAGAGGCGCTCGACGAGGTGCGGGCCGTGCTCGGCGTCGTGCGGGACGGCGGTGCCGGTCCCTCGGGTGACGCGCCGCTCGCCCCGACGTGGACGCTCGAGGCCCTGCCCCGCCTGGTCGAGCTGGCCGGCACCGGCAGGCTCACCGCACTCGACGTCGACCCGCGGGCCCGCTCGGTCCCGGACCACCTGGCCGGCGTGGTCTACCGGGTGGTGCAGGAGGCGCTGACGAACGTGCGCCGGCACGCCCCGGACGCCACCCGGGTCGACGTGCGCGTCGCCGTCGCGGACGACGACGGCACAGGCACAGGCACAGGCACAGGCACAGGCACAGGCACAGGCACAGGCACAGGCCACCGCACGCTCGTGGTCACCGTGCACGACGACGGACGCACCGCCGTGGGCGCACCGGACGCGGGCGCCGCCGCCCCTGAGGGCACCGCGGCGCCCGCGGGGTACGGTCTCCTCGGCATGCGGGAGCGTGTCGAGGGCGTGGGTGGGACGCTCGACGCCGGAGCCGACGCGAGCGGGTTCCTCGTCCGCGCCTGGCTGCCGTGGCCCAGGCTGCCGGAGGACGGGCCGGGCCCGGTCCGCGGGAACGCCGAGCGGCTCGCGCCCCCGGGAGGCCCGCAGCCCGCGGCACCGCCGGCGGGCGACCCCCAGGAGGAACGGTGATCGACGTCCTGCTCGCCGACGACCAGGCGCTGGTGCGCGGCGGGTTCCGCGCGCTGCTCGACGCCGAGCCCGACGTGCGGGTGGTCGGCGAGGCCGCGACCGGGGACGAGGCCGTGCGCCTCGCCCTCGAGCACCTGCCCGACGTCGTGCTCATGGACGTGCGGATGCCGGGCCTCGACGGGCTGGAGGCGACGCGCCGCATCGTGTCCGACCCGAGAGCGGCGGGCGTGCACGTCGTCGTCGTGACGACGTTCGAGCACGACGAGTACGTGGCCGAGGCGATCCGGGGCGGGGCGTCGGGGTTCCTCGTGAAGGACACCGAGCCGGCGGACCTGGTGCGCGCCGTGCGCGTGGCCGCCGCCGGTGACGCGCTGCTCTCCCCGACGGTCACGCGCAGGCTGCTGGCCCGGGTGGCGCTGGGGACCCGCGACGTCGCCCCGCCGCCGGGCCTGGCCGAGCTGACGCCGCGCGAGCGGGAGGTGCTGGTCGAGGTGGCGCGCGGGCTGGCCAACGACGAGATCGCGGCCACGCTGTTCCTGTCGGAGTCGACGGTCAAGACGCACGTGTCGCGGGTGCTGACCAAGCTGGGCGCACGTGATCGCGCCCAGCTCGTGGTGGTCGCCTACGAGGCGGGGCTGGTCCGGCCTGGCTGGAGCACGTGAGCGGTCCGCCGTGCCCGAGGCGGCACCACGGGGGTACCGACCTCGGCACGCAGGGGTGACGACGGCGCGGCCTGCGGCAGCGCAGCCTGGTGGTGCGGCCGGAGGTCGGCCGCACGGCCGTGGGGCAGACCCCGGCCGGACCCGAGGAGGTCGCCATGCTCACGACGTACACCGGTGCTCTCGCGTCGCACCCCGGCTGGGGCCCCGCCTACGGCGGCGGACCCGGGTGGTGGGTGGTGTTCCCGATCCTGTGGTTCCTGCTGGCCGCGGCGGTGGTGTTCTTCGTGATCCGGCGCACGCGCCGCGGATGGGTCCCACCGGGCTGGCGGCACGGCACCGGACCGGACCCGGTCGCAGTGCTGGGCGAGCGCTACGCACGCGGCGAGATCGACGAGGCCGAGTACCGCACCCGCCTGCAGGTGCTGCGCCCGGAGGCGCGGGAGCGCTGATCCCCGGTCGTGCGGGCACGGAGCCTCCACCCCGGCGTGCGGGGAAGGCTGCGTGCCCGCACGCAGGAGGGCGGCGGCGGTCAGGACCCGGTGAGGAACGCCTTCATCAGCGGCCCGGCCGTGGACGAGCCCCGGTCGCCCTCCTCGACGAACACCGAGACGGCGAGGTCGTCGGCGATCGCGATCATCCACACGTGCTGGCGGGAGCCGTCGCCGAACTGGGCGGTGCCCGTCTTGGCCCCCACGATGCCGGGCACGTCCTTGAGGAGGCCGGCGCTGCCGTCACTCACCACGGCCCCCATGAGGCCGCGCACGGCCGCCGCCTCGTCGGCGGTGAGCCGTGACTCGGGAGCCGGCTCGGTCTGCGGGGCCTCGGCGGGCCGCACGAGCACCGGCTCGACGCGCTTGCCGGCCGCGATGCTCGCCGCCACGGTGGCCATCGTCAGCGGGGAGGCCTCGACGCGGTCCTGGCCGATCATCGTCGCCGCGTGCTGGGCGGGCGTCGCGTCGGTGGGCACGTTGCCGAAGAAGGCCGGGGCACCGAGTGCCGAGGGCGCCCCGAGGCCCAGGTCGACGCCCGCGTCGTGCAGGTCCTGCTGCGAGACCTTGTCGCGCTGGCTGATCATCGCGGTGTTGCAGGAGTGCGCGAACGCGGTGCGCAGCGGCACGTCGCCCAGCCCGGAGGCCGGGTACTCGGGCACGTTGTTGAACTGGCGGCCGTTGACGTTGATCGACGGCGTGCACGGTACGGGGGTGTCCGCAGCGACGCCCTTGCGCGCGAAGGCCAGGGCGTCGACCACCTTGAACGTGGAGCCGGGCGGGTACTTGCCCGCCAGCGCGGTGTTGAGGCCGTTGCTGCCGGGACCCGAGGCGGCAGCCAGCACCTCGCCCGTGGACGGGCGGATCGCGACGATGGCGCTGGCCGGGCCGACGTCGGCCAGGACGCGCTCGGCGCGCTCCTGCAGCGCGACGTCGAAAGTGGTCTGCAGCGGCGTGCCGTCCACGGCGTCACGCCGGAACAGCTCGCGCGAGCCGTCGCCCTCGGTGCCGGCCGCCTCGGCGGAGGCGTCGTCGCCACCTGCGGGCACGGTCCGCACCACGAGGCCGGCCGTCCCGGCGAGCTGGGCGTCGTACTGGCGCTGCAGGCCGGAGAGCCCGGTGACGTCGCCCGGCTGGACGCGCCCCTCGGACTCCTCCACGATCTCCGCGGTGGCCTCGCCGGAGCGGCCGAGGATCGGGCGGGCGAACGTGGACGTCGGGGCGAGCTCGCGCTCGGCGGGGATCACGTTGACGCCCACGATGCCGCGGGCGGCGTCGACGTCGACGTCCGAGCCCTCCTGGCGCACGGTGACGAGCTCGACGAACGCCTTGGGCCCTGCGGCCGCCACGCGCTCGGCGTAGGCCTGCGGGTCGACGGCGACGCCACCGGCGGTCACCAGCTCCGCCAGGGCGCGGGCCGAGGCGTCCCACGTGTCGGCCCCGGCCCGGGTCTTGTCGATGCCGATCCGCCACACCGGGCGGGTGGTCACGAGCGGCTCGCCCTTCCCGTCCAGGATGTCGCCACGCTCGGCGGCGACGCGCTCGACGGCGATGCGCTCCCCGGGTGCGAGGTCGGGGGCGAGGATGGAGGGCGTCCAGCCGGTGGCCCACTCCCCCGGTCCGTCGGACCCCTCGGGCGGGTCCTGGTACTCCAGCTCTGCGCGGGTCAGGTACGTCCACTCGGCGTCGCCGCCCAGCGCCCACGTCCACTTGAGCGTGGCCGTGGCGCGCCGCCCGGCGTCGTCCCCCTCCTCCACCGTGGCGACCTTGGCCAGCTCGACGGACGGGTGCTCTGCCCCCGAGGCCTCGAGCAGCGGCGCGAGGATCTCGTCGAGCTGTGCCTGCGGGTCGCTCGAGGTGTCGGTGGTGACCTCCACGCCCTCCAGCGAGCCGTCCTGCAGCCCTCCGACGAGGGCGCGGGCCGCGGCGTCGGGCGCCGGGATCTCGGTGCCCGTGCACGCGGCCAGGGGCAGCGCGAGGGCAGGGACGGTCAGCAGCGCGGCGAGGCGGCGGGCGAGGCCGCCGCGAGCGGCGGTGCTGCGGGGCGAGGTGGTGCGGATGCGGGTGCGCACCCGACGGAGGCTAGCCGAGCGGTGCGGCGATCCGGGTGAGAACCGCGGGCGAAAGCGTGACGCCCCCGTCGCGCACGGTCAGTGCGAGCCGACCGTGGCGGGTCGGACCACCGGCTCCCACGACTCGCGCACCAGCGGGGCGTCCTCGTCGAGCCGGCCGGCCCACCGGCGGGCGTCGCCGATGACGGCGGCGAGCAGCTCGCGCAGGCGGGCGTCGACGTCGGGCACGAACGCCTCGCTGATGCCCTGCACCGCCGTGGAGACGACGGAGGGGGCGGCGTCGCGCACGAACCGCTTGGGCCGCACGTGCGTCCCGGCGCAGAACTTCTGCGCCCACTCGGCGGTGCGCGGCACGGCGGCCAGCGCCTCGACGCTCTCGGGCTCGAGGGAGCCCTCGGGGCGCCCGTCGAGGACGTCGAGCATGCGCTCGGCGCCGATGATGGCGACGGCCAGGGTCTGCTGCCGGTCTGCGGGTGCGACGGGCAGGGCGGTCCGCGCGGCGCGCAGCGCGATGCGCACGTCCCAGCGGGGGTCGTCGCTCGTGAGCCCGATGACGGACGGGATGAGCGGCGCCAGCCGAGGCCGGGCGGCGTCGGAGGTCAGGTCGTTGACGGCGCGGGCGAGCATCGCGAGCAGCGGGTGCGTGCACTGCGGGTGGTCGCTCCACCGTTCACCGGCCAGGAAGGACGCGAGCTCCATGAAGCAGGCGCCCTTCTTGGGGTTGCGGTGCTTGCCGCGGCCGAGCATGGGCAGGGCCTCGAAGGACGACGACGTGCTCTGGTTTCCAACCACCACTCCACCCCCGTGTCGGGTCCGGGAAGAACAGTCCGTGAGTGTCCACAGGCAGGTTTCCAGTGTGCGCGCGGTGTGACGCAGATCGCAATCGGTAGGACCGGAGAGGTGAAGCCGCGCCCCCAGAACGCCGTTCACCTGGAACCAGGGGCCGTTCATGGCTCATCCTGGGCGAATGCCCCAGGACGCCCCGGTGATCCCGCAGCCACGGCTCGGGCTCTCGCGCGCCGACGAGGCGTTCGACCGGGTGGTGCGCCTGGTGCGGCGCCAGCTCGACGTCGCCGTGGCCACCGTGTCCCTGGTGGCGCCCGGCGGCGTGGTGCTCCCGGGCGCGCTGGGCATGCCCGAGCCCTACCAGACCACGCGCCGCGTACGGATCGACGACTCGATCACCCGCCGCGTGGTGGAGAGCGGCAAGCCGCTCGTGCTGGCCGACGTCTCCCAGGACCCCCGCGCCGCGACGGTGTGCGCGCTGTTCGGTGCCGCCGCGGGCGCCGTCGCGGCCCTGCCGGTGCTCGCGGGCGACGACAAGCCCGTCGGTGCCCTCGTCGCGATCGACACCCGCCCCCGTTCCTGGACCGAGGGCGACCTGGCCACGCTCTCCGACCTCGCGGCGTCCTGCAGCGGTGAGATCCGCCTGCGCACCGAGCGCGAGCGCGCCAAGGCGGCCGAGCGCGCCGCCCGCAAGGCGCAACGGCGCTCCCAGCTGCTGCTGAGCCTGTCCGAGGCGTTCGCTGACGCCACGAGCGCGGTGCAGGTGGAGCAGGCGATCCTGCGCGTGGTGCGCTCCGGGATGGGTGCGCACTCGTGCGCGCTGGCCCTGGTGGACCACGAGCGCCGGGACATCACGTTCGTCTCGGCCGGGGTCGACGTCGCCCCCGCGGGGAAGCGGCCGCGCTCCGCGGCGCCGGTGCGCTCCCGCACCACCGACAACCTGCCCGTGCCGGAGGTGGCGCGCACCGGCAAGCCGCTGTTCTTCTCCAGCGGCGCGGAGCTCTCGGCACGGTACCCGCACCTGGCGGGGCGCCTGGACCACGACGGCGCGTGCTCCGTGCTGCCGGTGCAGGCCCACGGACGGGTGGTCGCCGTCGTCGTGACCCGCTGGGACTCCGAGCGGGCGCACGACAAGGACACGGCGTCGCTGCAGAGCACGCTGGCCCCCTACGTGGCGCACGCCCTGGACCGGGTGGCGCTGCTGGAGGCCCGCCGGCACGTGGCCACCACGCTGCAGGAGGCGCTGCTGACGGACCCGCCCGCGGTGGCGAACCTCGACATCGCCACCACGTACGCGCCCGCCACCCGCACCGACCAGGTGGGCGGCGACTGGTACGACGTCGTGGTGGTGGACGACGACACCACCGTGCTGATGATCGGCGACGTCACGGGGCACGACATGCAGGCCGCCGCCCGCATGGGCCAGCTCCGGTCGATGCTGCGGGCGCTCGCGTGGAGCCACGACGAGTCGCCGTCGGCGCTGCTGACCCTGCTGGACCGCGCGAACCACCAGCTCGGCCCTGACGCCGGGGCCACCGCCGTCGTCGTGCGGCTGGAGCGCCAGGCCCCGGGCGGCAGCGGGATCGTGCTGGAGCCCGGCTCCTACGTGCTCACGTGGGCGAACGCCGGCCATCCTCCGCCGCTGGTGCTGCGCCAGGGCGGGTTCGTGGAACGGCTGCAGGCCGTGCCCGACCTGCTGCTGGGCGTGGCGCCGTCGACGCAGCGGCACGACCACACGACGATCCTGCGGCCCGGCGAGACGCTGCTGCTGTACACCGACGGGCTCGTGGAGGCCCGGGGGTCCCTCCTGAAGGACCGCATCACCCTGCTCGCCGACGCGCTCGCCGCCACCCGGGACGCCGCCACCGCCACCCTCCCGGGGGCTCTGGTGCGTCGCCTGGTGGCGACGCCGCAGCGCGACGACGTCGCCGTGCTGGCGGTGCGGGCCCGTGTCGCGGCGCCGACGGCGGCCGTCCCGGCCGTGCGCCCGCCCACCCCGGGCAGCAGCCCGGGCACGCCGCCGGCCCAGGACGGCATCGTGCGCGCCGAGCGGCGCGTGGCCAACAGCCTCAGCGACCTGGGTCCCGCCCGGCGGTGGGTGGACGACATGCTGGAGACGTCGGGCGTCGAGGTCCGCGAGCGGCGGACGGCGATGCTGCTGTCGAGCGAGCTGCTGACCAACGCCCTGGAGCACGCGGGCGGCCGGGTGAGCGTGATGGTGGAGATCAGCGCGGGCTGGTTCCGGGTGGGGGTGCGCGACGCGTCGACCGACCTGCCGCAGATGAAGGACCCGGAGCCGCACGAGCTCTCGGGCCGCGGTGTGCAGTTCCTCGACCGGCTGGCGACCCGGTGGGGTGTGGACGACCACGACGGCACCGAGATCGTGGGCCGGCACGGCACGGACGTGGCGGGCAAGACGGTGTGGTTCGAGATGGGCGAGCGGCCGGCGGGACGGGTGTCGGGGTCACGGCGTAGCGTGTGACCCATGACACAGGCGGCTCTGCGTCCGGACGCTGCGGCACGGGCTGACGCCGGCGACGGCGAGCTCGGCGCCGCGCTCGACGCCTACCGTTCCGAGCTGACCGGCTACTGCTACCGGATGCTCGGCGGAGCCTTCGACGCCGACGACGCCGTGCAGGAGACCATGCTGCGCGCCTGGCGCGCCCACGACCGGTTCGAGGGCAGGTCCTCCCTGCGCTCCTGGCTCTACCGCATCGCCACCAACGTCTGCTTCGACCACCTCGGCTCCGCCGCCCACCGGCGGGAACGGCCGATGGGTCTGGGCGCCGCGCAGCCGCCCGAGCTCGAGCGCTTCGGCGAGACGCTGGCCGAGGAGCGCTGGGTCGAGCCCGTGCCCGACGACGCCGTGCTGCCCCGCCAGGGCGACCCCGCGCAGATGGCCGTGGGGCACGAGTCCATCCGGCTCGCGTTCGTGGCCGCCCTCCAGCACCTGCCCCCGCGCCAGCGGGCCGTGCTCGTGCTCCGCGAGGTGCTGCGCTGGTCCGCCGCCGAGACCGCAGAGCTGCTCGGCACCAGCGTGGCCGCCGTCAACAGCGCCCTCCAGCGGGCGCGCGCCACCCTGGACGAGAAGGCACCCACCCTGGAGACGACGTCGTCCCTGCCCGGTGCGCGCACCGGTCGCGGCAGCGGGCCCGGCGCCGCCTGGGCCCAGGCCATGCTCGAGAAGTACCTCGACGCGTTCGAGCGCTACGACATGGAAGCGCTCGTGGCGCTGCTGCGCGACGACGCCGCGCTCAACATGCCCCCGTACTCCATGTGGGTGCAGGGCAAGGAGCACATCGCCGCCTGGATGCTCGGCCCCGGCGCCGAGTGCCGCGGCTCGCGGTGCCTGCCCGTACGCGCCAACGGGTCGCCCGCGTTCGGGCAGTACCGGCCCGACCCGGTGCACGGCGGCTGGTACGCCTGGGGGCTCGTGGTGCTCGAGGCCGACGACGACGGCAAGGTCGCCGGCATCACCACGTTCCTCGACACCGGCTCGTGGTTCCCCCGCTTCGGGCTGCCCGAGCGCCTGGACCCCGACCTCGCGGCGTGAGGGCTCCAGCTAGGGAATGACGAGGGCGACCGCGCCGATGCCCGCGACGACGGCGGCCAGGGTGAGGGCGAGCGTGCCGAGGGTGTTCACCAGCGCCCGGCCCAGGTGACCCGCGCGCAGCAGCGTCACCGTCTCCACGGTGGCTGTGGAAAAGGTGGTGAACCCGCCGCACAGGCCCGTGGCGACCAGGAGCCGCCACGCCTCGAGCTCGCCGGAGCGCCCCACGCTCAGCAGCAGCCCCGCCACGACACCGATGACGAACGACCCGAGCACGTTCACCGTGATCGTGCCCCAGGGCAGCTCGGTGGCCCGGCGGGCCTTGATGGAGTCGGCCAGCCAGAACCGGGCGGCAGCCCCGAGCCCGCCGCCCACCGCGACGAGCAGGAACGCCAGCGGGCCGGTCATCCCTGCTCCCCCTCGGCTCGTTCCTCCGCCAGCCGGACGAGCCGACTGCTCGTGCTCGCCGGCACCCGCGCCCCGAGCGCGACCCCGACGACGGCGGCCAGCGTGCCGACGACCAGCGTCGCGGCGGCATAGCCGACCGCGACGGCCGCAGCGCCGTCCTGCGGCAGCCGCTCGATCTCCAGCGCGAACGACGAGTACGTGGTGAACCCGCCCAGCACGCCCGTGCCGAGCGTGAGGCGCAGGCGCTGGAGGCGGCGGGTCTCCGGGCCGCGGCGAGCGAGGGCCTCGAGCAGGAACCCGAGCAGGAACGCGCCGAGGACGTTGACGCTGAGCGTGGCGAGCGGCCAGCCGCCCGGCGCGGGCGTCACGAGCGACACCGCGTACCGGAGCACCGAGCCGAGAGCGCCGCCGAGGGCCACCAGCCCGAGCAGCCGCACGTCACGGTGCGGGGCAGGGTGGGCCGAGGTCACCCCTCCATCATGCAGGCCCGCCCTCCGGACGACCGGCACCAGGCCGCTGCGCCGCCCCGTGGCCACGGACCGCTCGTGGCAGGCTGTGGCCCGTGAGCCTCCTGCTGCTGGACACCGCGTCGCTGTACTTCCGCGCGTTCTACGGCGTGCCCGACTCGCTGCGCTCCCCGCAGGGCGAGCCGGTCAACGCGGTGCGCGGCCTGCTCGACACGATCGCGTTCCTGGTGACCGAGCACCGGCCCGAGCGCATGGTGGCGTGCTGGGACGACGACTGGCGGCCGGCATGGCGCGTCGAGGCGATCCCCAGCTACAAGGCGCACCGCGTCGCCCGGGCGGGCGAGGGTCCCGGCGGCACGGACGTCGAGGAGGTGCCCGAGGCGCTGGTGCCGCAGATCCCGGTGATCGCGCAGGTGCTGGAGGCGCTGGGCATCGCCCGGGTGGGCGCTCCCGGCTACGAGGCGGACGACGTGATCGGCACGCTGGCGGCCCGCCAGGTCGCGGCCGGTGGCGGCCCGGTCAGCATCATGACCGGCGACCGCGACCTGTTCCAGCTCGTCGACGACGCCGCCCGCGTCCGCGTGCTGTACCCGGCGCGCGGTGTCCGCGACCCCGACGTCGTCGACCAGGCCCGCCTGGCGGAGAAGTACGGCGTGCCCACCGGCTCCGCCTACGCCGACATGGCCGTGCTGCGCGGCGACCCCTCGGACGGCCTGCCGGGCGTCGCGGGCATCGGCGAGAAGACGGCGGCCACGATGCTGGCGAGGTTCGGCACGCTGGAGGGCATCCTCGCCGCGCGCGACGCCGGCGACCCGGGCCTCACCAAGACGCAGCGCCAGCGGCTGCTCGACGCCGCCGACTACCTGGCTGTGGCCCCGCGCGTGGTGCGCGTGGCCACGGACGTGCCGGTCGCCGTCGGGCCCGGCACCGAGCACGACGACGCCGTGCCGCGCGATCCCGCCGACCGGGCGGCGCTGGAGGAGCTGACCGCCCGCTGGGGGCTGCGGTCGAGCGTCGACCGGGTGCTCAAGGCGCTCGGCTCGCGCTGACCGGCGGTTCACTCGGCGTACGGCGGCTCCTCCACCCCGGGGGAGAAGACGCAGAACTCGTTGCCCTCCGGGTCGGCCATGACGGTCCAGCGGATCTCGTCGTCCGGCTCCCGCACCACGCGTGCCCCGTACGCGACGAGGTCGGCCACGGTGACGCCCGGGTTGAGCTCGACGTCCCAGTGGATCCGGTTCTTGACCGTCTTGGGCTCCGGGACGGGCCCGAAGTCGAACGACTCGAAGGGCACGCCGGCCGCGCCGTCGATCCACCACCAGCCGTGCTCGGCGTCGTGGCCGAGCTCCCCGCCCCACAACCCGTGCCACCAGCGCGCGACAGCACCCGGGTCGGCGCAGTCCACGACGACGTCCTTGAGCCGGTAGTCCGCGACGTCCTCGTAGGTGAACACGCACAGCTCGCCGCCCTCGGGATCGGCCAGCACCGTCCACGGGTACTGCCCGGGCTCGGTCAGGCGCGGGGAACCGGGGAGGTCGTCGAGGCTGCGCGCCCGCACGTCGAGGTGTACCCGCTGCTTGACCGTCTTGGGCTCGGGCACCGGGTTGACCCACACCGTCTGACCGGGCTGCTTCCCGTGCAGCGCCACGGCACCGCCGTCGGGCTGCTCGGCCCGCAGCCCGAGGGTGCGCGCCCAGAACGCGGCGAGGGCGGAGGCGTCGACGGCGTCGATCGCCAGGGCGTGGAACGTCACCAGTGGCGTCATCTCGCCAGTATGCCCACAGGGGCGCCCAGCAACCGCCCACTTTTTCGGCAGAAGGTCCTCGGTTCGGCAGCTCGAGCTGCCGAACCGAGGACCTTCTGCCGAACGGGACGTCGGGCCGGCTCAGCCGGTGTTCTGCAGGCCCGCGCTCACGCCGTTCACGGTCAGCAGCAGCAGGTGCTGCCACCGCTCGCGGGACGAGGTCACCTTGCCGCGACCGGCCGTGACGTCATCGGCGGTCACCGTGCTGGTCGTCGCACCGCCCACGATGCGGCCCGACGACGGCGCCCCGGCCGCCTCGGCCTCGCTCGCGCCGTCGGTGCGCAGCGCGCGCAGGGCGCGCACCTGCAGCAGGGACAGCGCGTCCACGTAGGGCGAGCGCAGCTGCACGGCCCGGCCCAGCACGCGGCGCCCGGCCAGCGGCCACGGGTTGCCCGTCACCTTGAGCACCCACTCGCGGGTCAGGCGCAGCTCGGTGAGCACCTGCTCGGCCAGGTCGTCGCGGTCACCCAGAGCCAGGTACTTGGCGGCGATGCGCTCGTCAGTCTTCGCCAGGGACATCTCCACGTTGTCCAGCAGCGTGGAGAACAGCGGCCACTCGCGGTGCGCGGCCTGGAGCACGTCGAGCCCGTCGGCGTGGCTCTCGGCGAACGCCTTGAGCGCCGTGCCCAGGCCGTACCAGCCGGCCAGGTTGATGCGCGCCTGCGACCAGGAGAACACCCACGGGATCGCCCGCAGGTCGTCGAGCGAGTTGACCGACAGGCCACGCTTGGCGGGCCGAGAGCCGATGGGCAGCAGGCCCACCTCCTCCAGCGGCGTCACCTGGGCGAACCACTGCGGGAACCCCTCGGCCTTGACGAGGGCGTGGAAGCGCTCGCGCGAGGTCACGTCGAGCTCGGCCGCCAGGTCGGTGAACCGCTCGGTGGCCTCGGCGTTGCGCTTCTCCACGCTGGGCGCCGAGGCGAGCAGCGTCGCGGCAGCCACCTGCTCGATGTGCCGGGCGGCGATCACCGGGTCGCCGTAGCGGGCCAGGATGACCTCGCCCTGCTCGGTGAGCTTGAAGCGGCCGTCCACCGAGTGCGGCGGCTGGGCCAGCACGGCCCGGTTCGCGGGGCCGCCGCCACGGCCGAGGGCGCCGCCACGGCCGTGGAACAGCGTGAGCGTGATGTCGTGCCGGCGCGCCCACTCCGCGATGCGGGACTGCGCCTTGTGGAGGGCGAGGGTGGCCGCCACGGGGCCCACGTCCTTGGACGAGTCGGAGTAGCCGAGCATTACCTCGACCCGGCGGCCGTTGGCCTCCAGGCGAGCCTGCACCTGCGGCATCTCCAGCATCGCCTCGAGGATCTCGACCGAGCCCTCCAGGTCCGCGAAGGTCTCGAACAGCGGGATCGCGTCGATGACGGGCACGTCGGCCGGGTCGTCGAACGCCGCCTCGGCGAGCTGGTACACGGCCGCCAGGTGCTCGGGCGCCTGCGTGAACGACACGATGTAGCGGCGCGCGGCACGGATGCCGTAGCGGCGCTGCACCGCACCGAGGGCACGGAACGTGTCGAGCACCTCGCGGGTGCGGTCGCTCAGCTCGGGGCCGTTCGGCCCGTGCTCGGCGATCTCCTCCAGCGCAGCGGCGTGCACCTGCGAGTGCTGGCGCACCTCCAGCTCGGCGAGGTGGAACCCGAAGGTCTGCACCTGCCAGATGAGCCGCTGCAGGTCCCCGTAGGCGGCGCGCGGGGCGCCGGCCTCCACGAGCGAGTCCTGCACGCACGTCAGGTCGGCCTCGAGCTGCTCGGGCCCGGCGTAGCCGAGGTCGGCGTCCCGACGACGCGTGGCGGCCACGCGGGAGGCGACGACCAGCAGCACCGCACGGTGCGGCTCGTGCGGCGACTCGGACGCGGCGGCGGCCGTCAGCTCCTCGGAGAGCTGCCGCTGCCGGTTCCACAGCGTCAGCAGCGCGGGGGACGCCGGGGTGTCCTCCTGGGACACCGTGAGCTTGCGGCCCACCGTGCGCGTCTGTTCCTCCAGGGCCACCAGGGCGTGCTCGGCGGCGAGCGCGGCGGCCTGCCGGGTGACCTCGGCCGTCACGTTGGGGTTGCCGTCGCGGTCGCCGCCGATCCAGGTGCCCAGGCGCACGAACGGGCGGGCCAGCGGCTCGGCACGCCCGGCGTCCTCCCCCAGCAACCAGTCGTCCAGGCGGCGGTAGACGTCCGGGAACGTCTCGAACATGGTGGCGTCGAAGACGCCGACGGCGGACTTCACCTCGTCCAGCACCGTGGGCTTGGCGGCGCGGATGGGCGAGGTGCGCCAGAGGATGTCGATCTCGGCCAGCAGACGGCGGTCGATCTCGGCCAGGGACTGCCCGCCGGGGCGCAGGGTGTCGCGCTCGGCCAGCGTGTCCGCGATGCGGCGCACGGCACGGGAGACGGCGCGGCGGCGCGCCTCGGTGGGGTGCGCGGTGAGCACGGGCCGGAACTCGATCTCCTGGAGCCGCCGCAGGGCCTCCTCGCGACCCACCTCCTCGGCGAGCTGGGTGAACGCCTGCGGGATCGACTCCTCGAGGATCGCGGAGGCGTCACCGGCCTCCTGCTCGCGCTGCCGCAGCACGCGGACGCGGTGGTACTCCTCGGCGAGGTTCGCCAGGTGGAAGTAGCAGGTGAAGGCGCGGGCGACCTGGTCGGCGCGGTCGAGCGAGAACGAGCCCACGAGCTCGTCGGCCGCGTCGAGCGCCTCGGCGTCGCCGCCGTAGGCCTGGATGGTCAGCTCGCGCAGCCGCTCGACGTCGTCGAGGAGGCTCTGCCCGCCCGTCTCCCGCAGGATGGTGCCGAGCAGCCCGCCCAGCAGCCGGATGTCTTCCCGCAGCGGGTCGGGCATCTCGTAGCGCGCCACGACGCGCTCGGTCGCCTGAGGGTTCTTCTCGCTCACGACCAAGAGAGTATGCCGAGATGGTCAAGCGCGGGGCATCGTGTCCGAGCGGTGGTCCTGCCGCGCTGGCCGGGCGGGATCAGAGGGTGGCGGCGGCGAGCGGCTCGGGCCGGCCACCGACGGCGATCTCGACCCGTCGCACGTCGGCCAGCGCCACGGCCGAGGAGGCCCCCAGCCCGTCGGCCTCGCCGCTGTCCGCGCTCCACGTGGCCACCACGGTGCGTTCCCCGGTGCGGTCGACGACGACGAGCTCGTAGGTGACGTCGCCGCCCGCCCCGTAGCCCTCGTCAGCCGCGCCGCTCGCACTGGCCGTGCTGCCTGTGCCGCCCGTGCTGCCCGGCACCGGCCCTGCGGGCGGCACCGGGTAGCGGCACCGCCAGTCCAGCCGCGTGCCCCACGCCGTCGGCGTCGCCGTCAGCTCGGCCCGCACGTCGGTGTCCCCCACCGGCTCCAGCACCAGGTCGCGCGCGCCGGAGGCCGCGTGCGGTGACCCACCGCCGTCGGGCCCCGCCGTCGCGACACCAGGGCCGGTGCTCACGCCCGCCGGGCCGCCGCCACCGAGCGCCGCTCCCCCCAGACCTCCCGCCACCACCAGGGCGACGCCCGCCGCGACGAGCAGCGACCGGCGTCGGGCCCGCGAGCGCCGCGCGGCGGAGGCCACGGCGGCGAGCGGCACGACGTCGGCCCCACCCGGCGTGGGCTGCACGCCGTCGGCGAGCAGCGCCGCACGGTCCTGCGGCTCGACGGCGCCCAGCAGGCCGGGCAGGCCGGCCAGGTGGCCGAGGGCGGCCCGGCAGGCGTCGCAGACGGCGAGGTGCTGCTCGTACTCGCGCCGCTCGGCGGGGTCGAGCGCTCCGAGCACGTACGCGGCGTCCCACTCCCGGTACGGGTCGGCGGGGTCGTGGCCACCGGGCGCGGTGCTCATGCGGTGACTCCCTTCTCCTGCAGCGCGAGCCGCAGGGCTCGCATGGCGTAGTGCATGCGGGACTTCACGGTGCCGGGCGGCACGCCCTGCTCGGCGGCGAGCTCGGCCACCGACCGGCCGCCGTAGTAGGCGCCGACGACGACGGCGCGGTGCTCGGGGGACAGCCGCTGGAGGGCGTCGGCCACGAGCCAGCCGTCGAGCACGGCCTGGGTGCGGTCCGCCTCCTGCCGCTCCGGCAGCGTGCCGGTGGTGCGCTCGCGCGCGTGGCGGGCGCTGCGCAGGTGGTCGAGGACGAGGTTGCGCGCCACGGTGAATAGCCAGGCGCGCACGGCGTCGGCGGGCCGCTCGAGCACCTGCGGGTGGCTCCAGGCGCGCAGCAGGGTCTCCTGCACGACGTCCTGCGCGAGCTGCTCGTCGCCGGCGAGGCGCACCACGAACCGGTGCAGGTCCGCGGAGTGCGCGCCGTGCACCGCCTCGAGCAGCTCCTCGCCCGTGGTCACCGGGCGGTCCCCGTCTCCATGCCGTGGCCTCCGCTCAGCCCTCGGGGACCAGGCGCAGGTCGAACTCGACGGCGCCGTCGTCCTCCACCGTGACGAACCCCAGCGAGGGCGCCTCGACGCCGAAGTCGGCGAACGTGACGGGCACGCTGCCCACCACCTGCACGCCCTCGCCGTCGGAGGCGATCTGGGCGGCCACGGTGACCGGCTGGGTGACCCCGCGGATCGTCATGTCGCCCGCGAGGTCCACGGCGGTGGCGCCCGCGGGCACCTCGGCGGGCTCGGTGAGCGTGAACGTGGCCGTCGGGTAGGTGTCCGTGTGCAGGGCTCGTGAGCGGAAGTAGTCGTCGCGCCGTGACTCGTCGGTGGCCACGCTGGCCATGTCGACCACGATCTCGGCGGCCGTGACGGTGCCCTCTTCCAGCGTCACCGCACCGTCCACCTGCTCGGTGCGGCCTGTCACTGTGACGTCCTCGCCGCCCAGCACCTCGTCCACGCGGTAGCCGGCGAACGAGCCCTCGCCCACCGTCCAGGTACCCGTCATCGTGGCGGGGTCCACCGCAGACGACGTGGCAGCCAGGGTGGGTTCCTCCGCCGTCGCGCGGCCGGCCCAGTCCGCGTACAGCCCGGGCCCGACGAGAGCCGCCGTGACACCCAGCACCACCACGGCGGCGCCCGCGCCCACCGCCACCTTCGTCCCCGTGCGCACGTGACCACCCCTCTCCCCGGGCCGCCGGGTGCGGCCCCCGCCCCTCACGACGGGTGAGAGGGCCGTGCGGTTCAACGCGGACGGGGACCGCTGCAACCGCCGACGGCTGCGGAAGGTCACGAAACCTCCCGGGGTCTCGTGACCTTCCGCAGCCGTCGAGCGGCAGGCGCGGGACTCAGCCGGCGAACGCGCCCTGCCACACCGTGGCGAACGGCGTGCGGGCCTCGACCCGCGCCCGGATGCCCTCGGTCACCATCTGCTTGGCCACGCGCACCGCGTCGGGCACCTCCGCACCCTTGGCGAGCTCCGCGGTGATCGCGGCGGCGAACGTGCAGCCCGCACCGGAGACGCGCTCCTCGCCCACCTTGGGTGCCGAGAGGACCGTGACCTCGTCGCCGTCGAACAGCACGTCGACGGCGTCCGGGCCGGGCAGCTCCACGCCGCCCTTGGCGACCACGTAGCGCGGGCCGGCCGAGGTGTCGAGCTGCTTGTGGATGAGGCGGGCCGCCTCGGCCAGGTCCTCGACCGACTCGATGGCATCCATGCCGGCCAGCGTCTTGGCCTCGAACAGGTTGGGGGTCACCACGGTGGCCTGCGGCAGCACCTGCTCGCGCAGCGCGTTGTCCGTGTCGAGCGCGGCGCCCGGCTCCTGGCCCTTGCAGATGAGCACCGGGTCGAGCACCACGTGCCGCCACGGCTTGGTGGCCAGCGCCTGGGCGACCGTGTCGATCGTGGCGGGCGTGCCCAGCATGCCGATCTTCACCACGTCGAGGTCGTGCGTGGCGGTCGCGGCCTCGAACTGGTCGGCGATGACCTGCGGGTCCACCGGGACGAACCGGTGCCCCCAGTCGTTCTTCGGGTCGAACGAGACGATGCACGTCAGCGTGCCGACGCCGTACACGCCGAGCTGCTGGAACGTCTTCAGGTCAACCTGGATGCCGGCGCCACCGGTCGCCTCCGAGCCGGCGATCACGTAGGCGAGGCGCGGGTTCTGCGTGGTCATGCTGGGCGCTCCTCGAGGTGCTGCGCCGCGGCGGGACGTCGCGGCATGTGTGGCTCTCCAGGGTACGCGCGTCAGGGGCCCGGGTGGCGGGGCCGTCCGCCCGTCATCACGCCCGTCGTCTCCCCGCTGCCGCCCGCTCCCGATCCTGTCGTCGCCCCTGTCCGCAGACCATCGGAAACCGGTATGTTCGGGCAACGAGCGCGTCAGGGGGCAAAGACGCCGAAGTCTGTTCGAACCTCGTGAAAGGTCCATACATGCGCATCGCGCCGGCCGTGGCCGCCCTCGCC
>NZ_QKWH01000003.1 GCF_003244315.1 Xylanimonas oleitrophica | reverse complement strand
CCGCGGTGGTCTGGTTGTTGGCGGGGTCGGGGTCGGCCGTCTCGGCCGTGACCGAGGCCGTGTTCACGATGTCGGCACCGTCACCGGTGTAGGACGGGTCGATCCGCACCTGGACCACGAACACCGCGTCCCCGCCCACGGCCAGCGTCCCGACCTCGCACGTCACCGTGGCCCCGTACTGACCCGCCGGACCCGTGCAGCCCTCGGCCGACACCAGCGACAACGTCACCGGCAGCACGTCCGTGACCACCACACCCACAGCCACCGACGGACCGTCGTTGACCACCGTCAGCTCGTAGGAGAACGTCTCCCCCGGAGCCACCGGGTCACCGCTGGTCGCCACCTTCGTGATCGACAGGTCCGCCGACGGATCACCCATCACGTCCGCGAAGTCCACCGGCTCGCCCTCGACCGTGCCCGACGCCGGCGAGGACACCACCGGCACCACCACCAGGTCCGAACCATCACCCGCGTACGCCGGGTCCAGCACCATCGGCACCGTCACGTCCGCAGAACCACCCACCGGGATCTCCGCGATCGTGCACACCACCGACGCACCGTCAGCCGACAGCTCACAACCCTCCGGCAACGACGCCGGGTCCACCGTCATGCCCTCCGGCACCGGCACCGTGACCGTCACGTCACGCGCCACCGACGGACCAGCGTTACCCACCGACACCGTCACGTCGGCACGCTCACCCGGCACCAACGGGCCACCACCAGGCGTCCCCACCGACGAGTCCACCGACAGCTCCGCCACCGGATCACCCACCAGACCCTCCATCGACACCGGGTCCGAGGTGACGACGCCAGAGGCCGGCGACTGGACGGTCACGGTGTTCACGATGTCCGAGCCGTCACCCACGTAGGCCGGGTCGACGCGCATCGTGATCGGGAAGCTGACCTGGTCGCCGGGGGCGAGCTCGTCGATCACGCAGGTGACCGGGCTGCCGACCGAGCAGCCGGGCGGCAGGTCGACGAGCTGGAGGCCCTCCGGGACGGGGTACGTGACCACGACGTTGCGCGCCACGGAGGGCCCGTTGTTGCTGATCGTGTGGACGACCTGGAAGGGCTCCCCGCCCGGGACGACGGGCGCGCCGTCCGGGGTCACCACGGTGGTCCCCACCACGACGTCGGCCGTCGGGTCGGCGATCTCGCCGCCCGGCAGCCCTGCGGCGTCGCGGGTCGGGAACGTGTGCAGGTCCGTGGTGTCGGAGGTGACCACGGCGACGTTCGTGACGTCGGAGGCCAGGCCGCGGAAGGCCGGGTCGAGCTGCACCTGCACCGTGAAGGTGTGCGTCGCTCCCACCGCCAGGCTGGCCAGGGTGCACTCGACGGTGCCGCCGTAGCCGGCCACCGTCTCGGCGCACGTCGCGTCCGGCGAACCCACGAACCGCAGCTGGGCGGGCAGCTCGTCGGTCACGACCAGGCCGGTCGCCGCGGACGGGCCGGCGTTGGCCACCGTGAGCTCGTAGGCGAACGTCTGCCCCGGCGCGACGGGCGTCTCGGAGGCGGTCGCCTTCGTCAGCGACAGGTCCGCCCACGGCTGACCGGCCGGCACCGAGGTGCTGGCGGTGTTGGCCGAGGTGTCCGGGTCCGCCGTCGCGGCCGTCACCTCGGCCGTGTTCACCACGTCGGAGCCGTCCCCGACGTAGTCCGTCGCGAGCTGGACCGTGATGCGCACCGCCGCGGAGGCGCCGAGCGCGAGGTCGCCGACGGCGCACGTGACGACCTGGCCCTCGACGGCGCACCCGTCGGGGACCGTCCCGGCCGACAGCTCGGCCGGCAGGGTGTCGGTGATCGTCACGCCGCTGGCCGCCGAGGGCCCGTCGTTGGTGACGGTCAGCACGTAGTCGAAGCTGTCGCCGGGGGTGATGCCCCCTTCCGGGAGCTGCGCCGGTTCCACGGACTTGTCGAGGCGCAGGTCCGCCGACGGCTCGCCCACCAGGTCCTCGAGCGTCACGGGCGCGGAGGTGACCGGGTCGGACGTCGGGGACGTGACCGTGGCGACGTTCGGGATGTCGGTGCCGTCGCCCGTGTACGCCGGGTCCAGCCGCACCGTGATGGGCAGCTCCACGACGTCGCCCACGCCGATCTCGTCGATCACGCACGTCACGGTCCGCCCCGTCACGGTGCAGCCGTCGCCCGCGGTGACCAGCGAGACGCCCTCGGGCAGCTCGTACACCACCTGCACGTCCCGTGCCGTGGACGGTCCTTCGTTGCCGACGACGAAGACGACGTCGAAGTCGGTCCCCGGGGTGACCGGTCCACCGTCCGGGGTGCGCACGTCCCCGACGACCGTCAGGTCGGAGCGGCCCGGGGCGGTCTCCCCGCCGCGGATGCCCGCGGTGGTCTGGTTGTTGGCGGGGTCGGGGTCGGCCGTCTCGGCCGTGACCGAGGCCGTGTTCACGATGTCGGCACCGTCACCGGTGTAGGACGGGTCGATCCGCACCTGGACCACGAACACCGCGTCCCCGCCCACGGCCAGCGTCCCGACCTCGCACGTCACCGTGGCCCCGTACTGACCCGCCGGACCCGTGCAGCCCTCGGCCGACACCAGCGACAACGTCACCGGCAGCACGTCCGTGACCACCACACCCACAGCCACCGACGGACCGTCGTTGACCACCGTCAGCTCGTAGGAGAACGTCTCCCCCGGAGCCACCGGGTCACCGCTGGTCGCCACCTTCGTGATCGACAGGTCCGCCGACGGATCACCCATCACGTCCGCGAAGTCCACCGGCTCGCCCTCGACCGTGCCCGACGCCGGCGAGGACACCACCGGCACCACCACCAGGTCCGAACCATCACCCGCGTACGCCGGGTCCAGCACCATCGGCACCGTCACGTCCGCAGAACCACCCACCGGGATCTCCGCGATCGTGCACACCACCGACGCACCGTCAGCCGACAGCTCACAACCCTCCGGCAACGACGCCGGGTCCACCGTCATGCCCTCCGGCACCGGCACCGTGACCGTCACGTCACGCGCCACCGACGGACCAGCGTTACCCACCGACACCGTCACGTCCGCACGCTCACCCGGCACCAACGGGCCACCACCAGGCGTCCCCACCGACGAGTCCACCGACAGCTCCGCCACCGGATCACCCACCAGACCCTCCATCGACACCGGGTCGGTGCTGACGGGGTCGGAGACGGGCGAGTCCACCGTGGCCGTGTTCAGGATGTCGGATCCGTCACCGGTGTACCCGGGGTCGACGAGCAGGTTGAGCACCAGCTCGACGCTCTCGCCAGCGGCCAGCGAGCCCACCTGGCAGGTGACGGTGCCGCCGAGCTGGCCCACCGGTCCTGCGCAGACCTCCGGCTGTGCCGCCGAGACGAACGCCAGCTCCGCCGGGAGGTCGTCGGTGACCACGAGACCTTCGGTCACCGAGGACGGTCCCTCGTTCGTCACGGTGAGCGTCACCTGGGTGCGCTCGCCCGGGACGACCGGGTCGCCGGTGAAGGCCTTGGCGAGGGTGAGCGTGGCGCTCGGGTCCTCGACCGTGCCGCCCGGCAGGGCCGCCGTCGCGGTGTTGTTCGCCAGGTTCAGGTCGGTGGTGTCCACCTCGGCCGTCGCCGTGTTCACCACGTCGGTGCCGTCGCCCGCGTAGGCGGGGTCGAGCTGCACCTCGACGGTGTACGTGAGCGGGTCCGCGTCGGGGGCCAGCGCCAGGACGGGGCCGCACTCGACCGTGCCGCCGAACCCTTCCTCCGGCCCGGTGCAGGCTCCGTCCGGCGAACCCACGAACCGCAGCTGCGCCGGCAGGGTGTCGATCACCAGCACGTTGCGTGCCGTCGAGGGACCGGCGTTGTCCACCGTGAGCTCGTAGGCGAACGTCTGCCCGGGCACGAGCGGCGTCTGCGTCGTGGCCGCCTTGGTGATCGAGACGTCGGCCCGCGGCTGGCCGGCCGGCACCGACGCGCTGGCGGTGTTGTCCGAGGTGTCCGGGTCCGCCGTCGCGGCCGTCACCTCGGCCGTGTTGACCACCTGGGCGCCGTCGCCGGTGTAGCCCGGGTCGAGCTGCACCGTCAGGGCGATGCCCTGCGTGCCTCCCGGTGCGACCTCTCCGAGGGCGCACGTGACGACCTGGCCGTCGGCGGTGCAGACGTCCGGCTCCGCCGAGACGAAGGTCAGCTCGGCCGGCAGCGTGTCGACGACCTGGGTCCCGGCCGCGGCGGACGGCCCTGCGTTGGTGACGGTCAGGTCATAGACCAGCTCGCCGCCGGGCGCGACGTCGGCGGCCGTCGTGGACTTGTCCAGCGCGAGGTCGGCCGAGGCGTCCGACACCCAACCGTCGAGGGTGGCGGTGGCGGTGGTCTGGCCCTCGTACGGCTCGCCGGTGTACCAGGTGAGGTCGGCCGAGTTCTCGACGTCCGAGCCGTCCCCGGTGTAGGCGGGGTCGAGGCGCAGCAGCACGCGGTGCTGCTGCCTGTCACCCAGGCCCAGAGACCCGTCCGCGGCGCACGTGACCGTGCCACCGTACTGCCCGGCGGTCCCCGTGCAGGTGTCGGAGTCGACGAACGCGAGCTGGGCGGGGAGCGCGTCGGTCAGCGCCAGCCCGGTGGCGGCCGACGGGCCGAGGTTCTCGATCAGCAGGTCCATCTCGACGATGCCGCCGGGGACGATCGCGGACGCGCCCTGCGGCGGGTCCATCGTCTTGCGGAGCATCAGCTCTGCCTGCGGGTCGCCTGCCGGAGCGCCGTCGACCGTGCCGCCGCTGTTGCCCGGGACCGGGTCCGCGGTGTCCGACTCGATCACGGCGGAGTTCACCAGGTCGCTGCCGTCACCGGTGTAGGCCGGGTCCAGGCGCACCTCGATCTCGAGCGTGGTCGTGCTGCCAGGCGGCCAGGTGCTGTCCGCCGCGCCCTCGTACGAGCACGTGATGGTCGTGCCGTTGGCCGAGCAGGGCCACTGCGGGGCCTCACCCGCCGGGGCTCCCGCCTCGCGCCCGGCCACGAACTCCAGACCCGCCGGCAGCGTGTCCACCACGCGCGGGTTGACCGCGGCGGAGGGGCCGGCGTTCGCGATCTGCAGGAGGTAGACGAACGTCTCGCCGGGCGTGACCGGGTCGGTGCTCGCGAGGGACTTGGTCAGGCTCAGGTCTGCCTGCGGCGCGCCCGCGCCCCCACCGGGCAGGCCGGCGCTGGCGTCGTTGTTGGACTCGTCGGGGTCCGGGGTGGCGGCGTCGGCCCGGGCGACGTTGAGCACGGCGGCCCCGTCCCCGGCGTAGGCGGGGTCCAGCTCGGTGGTGAGCGTGTACGTCACCGTGTCCCCCGGAGCGAGCGCCGCGGCGACGTCGCAGGTCACGTCGTCTCCGAACGCGTCGCCGGCCGGCGTGCACGCGCCGCCCGCGTCGGACTCCGCCGCCAGCAGGCGCAGCACGGCGGGGACGTCGTCCACCAGCACCACGTCGGTGGCGGTGGAGGGACCCGCGTTCGTCACGGTGACGACGTACTGGACCTCGCCGCCTGGCGTCGGGGCCTCGTCGCCCACCGGTTCCTTGGTCACCACGACGTCGGCCAGCACGGCGACGGCCGGGATGCTCGCCGGGTCGGCGGGCACGAACTGCTCGTCCGCCGGCACGGTGTTCGTGGTCCCGGTGGTCACCGCACCGGTGTTCACCGGCTGGTGGCCGGCCGGGGTGGCCGGGTCGACGGCCACGGTGATCGGCACGGTGACCGTCTGGCCGGCCGGCACGCTGGGGATGGTGCAGGTGACCGTCTGCCCGTCGGCGGTGCAGTAGCCGTCGGGGTCGGCCACGAACGTCAGGTTCGGGTCGAGCTCGTAGGTGATGACGACGTCCTGGGCGTCCGAGGGGCCGTCGTTGCGCACGACGAGCTGGTACGTCGCGTCCGTGCCCGCGGTGAGCGACGACGGCGGGGTCTCGGTGACGGTCACCGCCGCCTCGGTGCTGACGGTGACCGACGCCGACGCCTCGTCGTTGTCGCTCACCGGGTCCGTGATGCCCTCGGGCAGCGAGACGACGGCGGTGTTGGTCAGCGTCGTGCCGTCAGCCACGCCCGCGTCCACCTGGACGTCGAGGGTCACGTCCACGCTCTGGCCCTGGGGCACCGAGCCGACCTGGCAGGTGACCGTCTGGCCGTCGGCCGAGCACGTGGCGCCGTCGGCGTCGTAGTACGTCATGCCGTCGGGCAGCGTGTCGGTGACGACGACGTCGGTCGCGTCGGACGGGCCGGCGTTGGCGACGTTCAGGGTGAAGGTGGCCTGGCCGCCGGCCACCACGGTGGCCGGCCCGGTCTTCGTCAGCGCGAGGTCGGCCTGCCGCTCGACGGTCGCGCCGTCGGGCAGGGGGGCCTGCGCACCGGTGTCGCTGCCCTCGGGCATCGCGGTGTCCGAGCTCACGCTCGCGCTGTTGACGATGTCGGACCCGTCGCCCGTGTAGGCCGGGTCGATCTGTACCTCGATGGTGTAGGTGACCGTCTCGTCCACCGCGAGCGCCTCCACCGGGCCACAGGTCACGAGGCCGCCGTAGACGCCGATGTCGCCGGTGCACGTCGCCGCCTCGGCGAGCGCGAGGGCGGCGGGGAGCTGGTCGGTGACCAGCACGTTGCGGGCGACCGACGGGCCGTCGTTCGTGACGCTGAGGGTGTAGGTGAAGGTCTCACCCGGGGCGATGGGCCCGGTGACGTTCGCCGTCTTGGTGAACGTCAGGGAGGCGGTGGGCTGCGTGGCGGGCACGGGGGCGTCGTCGCTGTCGTTGCCCGGCTCCGGGTCGGCGGTGTCGGCCGTGACGGTCGCGGTGTTGACGACGTCCTCGCCGTCGCCGACGTAGTCGGGGCTGAGCTGGACGGTGACGGTCAGCGTCGTCTCGGTGCCGCTGGCGAGGGTGCCCACGTCACAGGTGACCTCCGCGCCGTACTCGCCGGTGGGACCGGTGCACTGCTCGGAGGCGACGAGGGCGAGCTCGGCGGGCAGCGTGTCGGTGACGGTCACGCCGGTGGAGGTGGACGGGCCCGCGTTGGCGACGGTGATGGAGTAGTCGAAGGTCTGCCCGGGGGCGACGGCGGTGGCGTCGGTGAACTTGTCGACGCTCAGGTCGGCGCTGGGGTCGGCCACGGGGATACCGGTGACGGTGGCGGAGTTGTTGGTCTCGTCCGGGTCCGCGGTGCTCGACGTGATGACCACGTTGTTCGCGATCTCCCCCGGCGGGGTCTGGTCGCCCGTGCCGGTGTAGTCCTCGGCGAGGCGCACGGTGACGAGCTGGACCAGCTCGCTCGGGCCGAGGTCGTCCCAGGAGTAGGTCACCGAGTGGGTCGCCGGGTCGTAGACGCCGGTGCCGTCGGCCACGAACTCGAGCTCGGCGGGCAGGTTCTCCGTGATGGTGACGTCCTGCGCGTCGGAGGGACCGTTGTTGATCAGGCGCACCAGGTACTGGAACGTCTCGCCGGGCACGACGGGGTCGCCGGTGGTGAAGAGCTGCTTGGCGATCGTGAGGTCGGCCTGCGGGGCGCCGAGGTCGGGCGCCTGCGCCGTCGAGGTGTTGTTCGACAGGTCGGGGTCGGTGGTCGCCGAGGTCACGGTGGCCTCGTTGACGAGCCCTGCCGCGTCCCCGGTGTAGTCCGAGTCGATCTGGGCGCGGAAGTAGTAGGTGGTCGACGCGCCCGGGGCCAGGTCGGGGTAGGCGCAGGTGAGCTCCTGGCCGGACACGGCGCACTCGGTGTTGCCGCCGACGTAGGTCAGACCGGCGGGGAGCGTGTCGGTGACGCTCACGCCCTCCGAGATCGACGGCCCGTTGTTGGTGACCGTCAGCTCGTAGTCGAGCATGTTGCCGGCGACGACGGGCCCGGTGGTGGCCAGGCGCTTGTCGAGGGCGAGGTCGGACGTCGGGCTGCCGATGACGATGCCACCGGTGATGGTGTCCTGCCGGTCCTCCTCGTTCTCCTCGGTGTAGTGCTCGTACTCGGAGATGACCTCGGCCTGGTTGGTCAGGTCGTCCGCGGTCCCGGTGAAGTCCGGGTCGAGCCGCACGGTGACCAGGAGCTCGACCGGGACGTCGACCGGGAGGGCTCCGTACCCGAACGCGGCACCGGAGCAGACGAGCTGCTGCGGGTTGCCGCTGCTGGGCGCGCAACCGTCCGGGTAGGAGACGAAGGTGAGCCCGGCCCCCAGGTTCTCGGTGAGCACCGGGTTGGGGGCCACGGACGGGCCTCCGTTGACCACGGTGATGACGTACTGGAACGTCTCGCCGGGTGCCACGGTGGGCGGGGCGCCACCCTCCTGGACGACCGTCTTGGAGAGCTGGAGGTGGTTGAAGCCCTCCCCCACGGGCAGGCCGACGAGGGTGTGGGAGTTGTTGGCGGGCTCGGGGTCGGCGGTCGCGGCCGCGACGGTCACCGTGTTGGAGATGTCCTGGGCATCGCCGCCCGGCGGGTAGGCCTGGTCGAGCTGCGCCGTGATGGTGAACGTCGCCTGGTCGCCCACGGCGAGCGAGCCCGGCACCGCGCACTGCACCGCACCGCCGTCACCGAGGGCGCACTCGGGGCTGGTGGCCGAGCCCGTCGCGCCGCTCGGCACGAACGCGAGCTGGGCCGGGAGCGCGTCGGTGACCACCACGCCGGTCGCCGTCGAGGGGCCGTAGTTGGTGACCGTGACGACGTAGTCGAAGGCCTCGCCGGGCTCGATCTCGGTGGTGGTGGCGAGGTCCTTGTGCACCGCCAGGTCGGACTGCGCGTCGGTCACGCTGGGCGCCGGAGCCGAGGCGGTGTTGTTCCCGGTCTCCGGGTCGGGCGTGGTGGACGTGACGGAGGCGCTGTTGATCATCTCTGAGCCGTCGCCGGTGTAGCCCGGGTCGATCTGGGCGACGATCTCGTACGCGAGGGTGTCCGAGGGTGCGAGGGTCTCGACGGGACCGCACGTGAGCGTCTGGCCGTCGGCGGTGCACCCCTCGGCCGAGACCAGGACCATCCCCGCGGGCAGGACGTCGGTCACCGTGATGCCGGCCGCGGTCGACGGACCCTGGTTGGAGACGTTGAGCCGGTAGGTGACCTGCTGGCCGGGCGACACGGCGCCCGTGGTGGCCAGGTGCTTCTCGATCAGCACGTCGGCCGACGCCTCGGCGACGCTCCCGCCGGGCAGGCCCGCCGGGGTCTCCTCGTTGGTGGCCGGGTCGGCGTCGGGGGAGGTCGCGGTGGCGACGTTGGCGACGTCGGTGCCGTCTCCCGCGTAGGACGGGTCGAGCTGGACGTTGACGACCACGACCTGGCTGGAGCCGGGCGCCACCGTTCCCAGACCGCAGGTGACGGTGGCGCCGTACTCACCTACGGGCCCGGCGCACTGCGTCGAGCCGACGAACGCGAGCTGGGCAGGCAGCGGGTCGGTCACCACGACGTCCCGCGCCGCGGACGGCCCCGCGTTGGAAACCACGATCTCGTAGGCGAAGGTGCCGCCGGGCGCGACGGGCGTCTCGGAGGTCGGCGCCTTGGTCAGGGTGAGCGTCGCGTCGGGCGCTCCTGCCGCCAGGCCGGCCGAGGTCTGGTTGTTGGCCGGGTTCGGGTCGGTGCTCTGGGAGGCGACCGTCGCCGAGTTGACGATGTCGGAGCCGTCTCCGGTGTAGGCCGGGTCGAGCTGCACGGTCAGCTCGATCGTGCCCGTGACGCCGACGGGGAAGTCACCGCTGATGGTGCAGGTGACGACCTGCCCGTCGGCCACGCACGTCTTGTCCAGCGCTCCGCCGTGCGTGTAGGAGACGAACGTGAGGCCGGGCGGGAGCTGGTCGACGACGCTGACCGGACCCGTGGCGTAGGAGGGGCCGGCGTTCGTCACCGTCAGGGTGTACGGGAAGGTCTGGCCCGGGGTGACCGCGTCCGCGGGGCCGGTCTTGGTGATGGACATGTCGGCCGAGCGGCCACCGGTGGTGAGGGTCCAGGGCTGCGAGTCGTCCGACGGCACCGGGTCGTCCTCGTTGAGCACCGAGACGGTGCCGCCGCCGTACGTGGCGTTCTCCGACGCGGACGCGGGCACCGCGTAGGTGAAGGTGTAGGTGATCGTCTGTCCCGGCGTGACCCCGGCGGGCACCCCGCAGGTGATCTCGTCGGCCGAGACGAAGGCGCACTGCTCCGGCAGGCCCGCCGACGTGAGGGCGGCGTTCTGGGCGGCGCTGACCAGGACCGTGACCTGGGTGGCGGCTGTCGACGTCGACGGACCGTGGTTGATGATCGTCGCGGTGAGCGTGCCGGTCTGGCCCGGCGTCACGTTCGGGGTCGTCGTCACCGACTGGACGGCGAAGTTGCTCGCCACGTCGGTGATGGCGAAGGGCAGCGCCACGGTGTTGTTGGCGGGAACCGGGTCGAGCGTGTAGTTCACGACGCCGGTCCCGTCGAGCGTGGTTCCCGGAGCCATGCCCGGGTCGGAGGCCACCTGCACCTGGAGGTTCGTGGAGGAGCCGGCGGCCAGCGTGGTCAGGGTGCACACGAGGGTGCCGCCCGACCCCGGGGCGCAGGCGTCCGGGGCCGTGCCGAACGTGATCCCCGTGGGCGGGGTCAGGACGACGGTCGCGTTCTGGGTCAGCGCCGCCGGTCCGTTGTTGGTGACGGTCACCGTCATCGTGGCGGTGCCGCCCGGCGGCAGCTCCACGGGCTGCGCGGTGATGGCCAGGTCCGTGGTGGCCCGCACCTGGACCGAGTCGGAGTCGGTCGCCGTGCCGGAGTTGGTGCCCGAGGTCGACACCGACGCGGTGTTGGTGATCGTGGTGCCGGCCGCAGCGGGGGCCACGGTGCCGGTGATGGTGTACGTGACCGTGGCGCCGGGCGAGATGTCGAGCGTGGTGCTGATCGCGTTGCCCGACCCGGAGGCGGCGCCGCACGTCGCGCCGCTCGACGCGGCGCAGGTCCACGTCACCCCGGTGAGAGAGGTGGGCACGTTGTCCGTCATCGTGACCCCGGTGGCCCGGTTGGTGCCCTCGTTCGTCACCGTGACGGTGAAGGTGACCTGGTCGCCGGGGTTGACGACGCCTGCCCCCGGCCTGGCCTTGTCGACGCTGACCGTGACCTCGTTGCGCACCTGCAGCGTGTTGGTCGACGCGTTGTTCGCAGGCGTCGGGTCGGCGAACTGTCCCGAGACGCCGGCGGTCGCGGTCACCGCGCCGATGGTGGCGCCCGCCGTCTGGCCCGACGCCACGGTGCCGGTGACGGTGAACAGCGCCGTGGCCGCGTTCGCGAACCCGGCGGGCCCGGTGCAGGTCTGCGTGGTGGCGGAGCCGGTGCACGTCCACCCCGTCGGCGGGGAGACCGCCGCGCCAGTGAGGGTCGCGGGGAGCTGGAAGGTCACCGTGGGGGCGTTGACCGAGCTGGGGCCGTTGTTGGTCAGCGTGTACGGCAGGCTGATCTGCTGGCCCGAGGTCACGAGGCGGGTGAGGTTCTGCGAGCCCGACGTGGTCATCGCCAGGTCCGCCTGGAACGCCGCCACCGTGATGGTGGTGCAGGAGCTGTTGTTCGCCGCGTTGGCGTCGTAGGTGATCGCGCTCGTCTGCGTGCCGCACACCTGGTAGGTGGTGCCGGGCATGGCGTTGGCCGGCACGGTGCCGCTGACGGTCACGGCGCCGCTGATGCCCGGCCGCCAGATGCCGACGCGGTCCTCCTGACCGCGGGTAGCGAATGTCAGCACGTTGTTGGAGAGGCTGCCTGCCTGGTAGGCGTTCTGCGCCTCACCGGTGCGGCCGGTGCTGGACGAGAGCTGGAACGTCCCGCTGCCGGAGGTGGTCGTGGTGCGCACGTCGAAGCTGTTGAAGTACGACGTCTGGAGCGCGTTGGCCGTGGTGGTGAGGTTGTACGTGATGCTCACCGTGGTGCCCGGCGTGACGCTCGTGGTCGCGGGGGCGGCGGCGACGGCGATGTCGGACTGGCCGATCGAGAAGGACTGGTAGCGGTTGCCGTTGGTCCCGCCGGCGCAGCCCCAGTTGATGAGCCGGGAACCCGAGGTGATCGGGTCGCCACCGGCAGCCCCGTCGATGTTGATACAGACGTTCGCCGAGGGGTTCTGGAACGCGCCTTGCGGCACGGATCCGTTCGCCGTGCGGTGGTAGTCCCAGATGGCGTTGCGGTCGCCCGTGCCGCAGGTGACCGTCAGGCGCAGGTCCTGGTTGGTGGTCTGGTTGCCGAAGTTGTCGACGCAGAACTGGCTGCTGTTGTTGTCGCCCACGTTGACCAGGAAGATCCGGTTGTCGTTGAGCACGTTCCACCGCTGGTTGCGGTTGTTCGTGTCGCAGTTCGCCAGCACGATCCGCCCCTGGACCGTGCGGTCGACCGCCGTCCAGCACAGGTTCGTGGCAGCGCTCGGACGGATCATCACGTTCGTGACGGTGCCTTCGGCCGGCGCTGCCGCGACAGGCGTCACCGGCACCACGAGCATGAGCGAGCCGAGCACGAGTCCGAGTGCGGCGACCACCGAACCTGGTCGCGTCCAACGCCAGTGCCGCATTGTTCCCCCAGCTGGGCGACGAAGGGTGACGGTTGCCAATGTGACATGGGTCTCGGATGGACGCTCGCTGTGAGACCTCTCCGCGGTGACGGGAATGCGCCACCGACCCGCCTCCGACAGCCGTGCTCGTCGCCCGCGCCACCGTGAGCAAAGGGACGAACACGACAGAGCGCCCGCACGGACGTCGTCGTCCGTACGGGCGCTCACCCGGTGGGAGAAGCCCCGGGTCAGTCGTCGTGCTCCTCCCCCAGGTGCCGCACCGTGCCGTCCCAGCCCCCGGCGAGCTGCTCCACCACGTCGGGCAGCGCCGTGGGGAAGACCTCGTACGGCTGGGACCGCAGCTCCGCCGCGCTCAACCACCGCATCTCGTCGAGCACCTCCCGCTCGACGTCCGTCCACCCCGCGTCCGTCGGCACGTGCCCCGCCGGAACGCGCGCCACGAAGAACACCTCGTCCTGCCGGCACGTCTCCGCGTAGAAGTGGAAGTAGCCGGCCCTCGTCATGACCGGACCCTCGAGGTCGGCAGGCGCGAGCTCCAGCCCGGCCTCCTCGCGCAGCTCGCGCAGGGCTGCCTCGACGTCGGACTCGCCCGCGTCGATCCCGCCGCCCACGGTGAACCACCACGAGCGGTCCGGCTGGTCGGCGTCGTGCCCCCGCACCACCAGCACCCGCCCGGCGTCGTCGAGCACGATCACCCGGGCCGCCCGCCGGTGGCGCAGCCCGTCCGGCCCCAGCACCCAGTCCGGGCCCAGCGACGTGGTGGAGGTCAGGCCCTCCTCCGGGACCATCGGCTCACCATCCCCGAGGCGTCGAGCTCACCGACGGGTCACCAGCCGCGATCGGCCAGGCGCACCGGCGCCGGCTCCGCCTCGACGTTGATCCCCACCATCGCCTCGCCGAGCCCGCGCGAGACCTTCGCGATCACGTCCGGGTCGTCATGGAAGGTCGTGGCCTGCACGATCGCCCGCGCCCGCGCGGCCGGGTCGCCCGACTTGAAGATGCCCGAGCCCACGAACACGCCCTCGGCGCCGAGCTGCATCATCATCGCGGCGTCCGCCGGGGTCGCGATCCCCCCGGCCGTGAACAGCACCACGGGCAGCTTCCCCGTGCGCGCGACCTCCGCCACCAGCTCGTACGGCGCCTGCAGCTCCTTGGCGGCGACGAACAGCTCGTCCTGCGGCAGGGAGGTGAGCCGGCGCACCTCCTGACGGATCCGGCGCATGTGCGTCGTCGCGTTGGAGACGTCCCCGGTGCCCGCCTCGCCCTTCGAGCGGATCATCGCCGCGCCCTCGGTGATGCGGCGCAGCGCCTCGCCCAGGTTCGTGGCACCGCAGACGAACGGCACCGTGAACGCCCACTTGTCGATGTGGTGCTCGTAGTCCGCCGGGGTGAGAACCTCCGACTCGTCCACGTAGTCCACACCCAGCGACTGCAGCACCTGCGCCTCGACGAAGTGGCCGATGCGCGCCTTCGCCATGACGGGGATCGAGACGGCGTCGATGATGCCCTCGATCATGTCGGGGTCGCTCATCCGGGCCACGCCGCCCTGGGCGCGGATGTCCGCCGGCACGCGCTCGAGCGCCATGACGGCCACGGCTCCCGCGTCCTCGGCGATCCTCGCCTGCTCCGGGGTGACGACATCCATGATGACGCCGCCCTTGAGCATCTCGGCCATGCCGCGCTTGACTCGGGCCGTGCCGACCTCGCCGGCTCCTGGGGTGTTCTGGGTCACGGGGTCATCCTACGGTCGCGCAGGAGCGACCAGGCCGTCCGGCATCTGGTCGTCCAGCTCGACCGTCTGCGGCACCGGCGCGCGGCCCGCCAGGTGGAGCCAGCGCACGTACCAGTGCCGCCGGGCCCGCTGCGCCTGTGCCACGGCCTCGTTGTGGAAGCGCCGAGCGAGCTGGGCGCGGTACCAGCTCGCGCCCAGGCTCGCCAGGAGCTCGTCGCCCGGTGGCACCGCCCGCAGCTCGGTGACCGTGCCTGGCTCCTCCAGGGCCGAGCGCAGCGTGGCGGAGAGCTCGCTCTCGGCCTGCTCCCGCGCCACCCCGAGCCCGTCCATCGCCAAGGCGCGCTCCGGCGCCGTCACCGGCCCCGCGTCGTCGACGACGGCGTAGGCGGCCTCCGCGACCAGCACGCTCGACGCAGGGTCGAGGAGGCCCGACGTCGCCAGGTCCACCGACGCGCTGGCGCGCCGCACGAGCTGGGCGTCGAGGGCGATGCGCGAGGCGGCGACCTTGCGGTGCAACCGGTCGAGCCGCGAGGCGGACACCCACGACACCCACACGCCCACCGCCACCACGACCAGCACCAGGAGGGCGACCTCCGACCAGCTCATCGGCTCTCCCTCTCGCCCGCGCCCCACAGGGCGCGCGGCGCACGCCAGGCCGCGCCGTCCTCGCGCACGGGCATGGCCTCGCCCGCCGCCACGGCCATCTCGTAGACGGCCAGCACCTGGTCGGTCACCGTGGACCAGTCGTACCGGCGCACCCACTCGGCGGCGCGTGCACGCCGGGCAGCCGTGGCCTCACGGTCGGCGAGCGCGTCCACCACCACGCGGGCGAGGTCTGCCGGGTCGCCGTTGCGGAACAGCGCGCCCGCGGCGCCCTCGTCGAGCACACGGCGGAACGCCCCCAGGTCGCTGGCCACGACCCCGGCGCCGGCGCTCATGGCCTCCACGAGCACGATGCCGAAGCTCTCGCCGCCCGTCTGCGGGGCCACGTACAGGTCCACGGAGGACAGCAGGGCGGCCTTGTCCTCGTCGCTGATGCCGCCCAGGAACGTGACGTTGGACGCCAGCGGCCCGAGCGCCGCCAGCGCCTCGTCCCTCCCCGCGTCCCCCTTGCCCGCCACCAGCACCCGCACCCCCGGGTGGTGGCGCACGATCTCCGGCACGGCGGCCACCAGCACGTGCAGCCCCTTGCGCGGCTCGTCGAGCCGCCCCAGGAACGCGATCGTCGGGGCCTCGGGCGTGCCCTGCCACTGGCGGCTCGGTGCCGCCGCGGCGAACGTGTCCACGTACACGCCGTTCGGGATCACGACGGCGTCCCCGCCCACGTGGTCGACCAGCATGCGCCGCGCGTCCTCCGAGACCGCGATGCGCGCGGCGATCTTCTCCAGGCTCTGCCGCAGCAGCGGGTAGGCCACCTGCAGCGCCCGCGAGCGCACCTGGGCCGTGTGGAACGTGGAGACGACCGGTCCCTCGGCGATCCACAGCGCGAGCATCGACAGGCTCGGGGTCATGGGCTCGTGCAGGTGCAGGACGTCGAACCGCCCGGCGTCGACCCAGCGCCGCACCCGCGCGGCGGCACGCGGACCGAACGTCAGCCGGGCCACCGAGCCGTTGTAGCGCACCGCCACGGCCTTGCCTGCGGGCGTGACGACGTCGGGCACCGGCGTGTCGTCGTCGGCCGGGGCGAGCACGGACACCTCGTGCCCACGCGCCTGCAGCGCCTGGGCGAGGTCGCGGACGTGGAACTGCACGCCTCCGGGGGCGTCGAAGCTGTACGGGCAGACGATGCCCACGCGCAGCGGGCGGCTCACGCCGGCACCTCTCCCGCCTCGGCACGGGTCCGGGCGTACCGCGCCGGGTCGAGATCGTCGACGAACACCCGCTGGAGCATGTGCCAGTCCTCCGTGCGCTCGCGCAGCGTGACGGCCAGCGCGTCCACCCAGCCCTGGGTCATGGCCTCGACCTGTGCCCGGCGGCGCTGCGGCGCGGACAGGGCCGGGTCGGCCGGCGGCACCGGCACGGGCGCGAAGAACCTGACCACGATGCCCCACGGGGTCCCGGCGGCGCGCCGGCGCTCGCCCCTGAGCCGCTCGTAGGTGATCGCGGCGGGCACCAGCGGCACGCCCGCCGCCAGGGCGAGGGCGGCGGGCCCCGCGGCCACGCGGGCACGGTGCCCGGCCAGGTCCACCTCGACGCCGGTGGCAGCCAGGTCGCGGTCGGCCAGCAGCGGCACGACGCGGCCGCCCTCCAGCGCGCCGCGCACCAGCCTGCGGAAGACGTCGGCGTCGCCCAGGCCGAGCACCTCGATCCCGATCGAGCGCCGGAACCCGACGAACTCCTCGTACAGCTCGGGCGGCCGCAGCTTCTCCGCCACCGTGAGCACCGGGGCCAGGTTCGGCGTCGCCCACGCCCCCGCGAGGTCCCAGTTGCCCAGGTGCCCGAGAGCGAGAGAGATCGCCTGGCCCGCCTCCACGGCCGGGCGCACGTGGCGCTCGTCCACCAGGCGCACCCGCGCGCGCACCTGGTCCGGGGTGGAGCCCTGCAGGGTGAACGCCTCGCGGAAGTACCGCATGTAGGAGCGCATCCCCGCCCGGCTCAGCCGGCGCAGGCCGTGCGCGTCCAGCTCGGGCCGCAGGCGCGCGTAGTTGGCCTCCAGCCGGCGCACGCCCTCACCGCGCCGCAGCCAGGTCACGTCGGCCACGAGCGTGAACACCGCGCGCAGCAGAGGCTCGGGAACCTTCGGGGCGTGACGCCACGCGAACGTGTACGCCCGCGCGACGTCAAGCCCCACGCGACGCCTCCCCGGCGGCGTCCCCGGTGGCGTCCCCGGTCGGGTCGGCGGCGCCCGGGGCGAGCTGGCGCCGCACCGTCCCAATGCGCTGGGCCACCGTGACGAGGCTCGCCGCGGCCAGCAGGGTCAGCACGACGACGAGCACCACCACGGGCAGCCCGAGCTGGACGAACCCGAGGGGCACCAGGGCGATCACGAGCCGGTCGGTCCGCTCGGCGATCCCCACGTGCGCGTCCGCGCCCACGGACTCGGCCCGGGCGCGGGCGTAGGGCACCACCCCGCCCAGCACCAGGCAGGCCAGCGACGCAGCCACCCCCCACTGCTGGTGCGGCACCTGCGGGTGCAGCACGAACCACAGGGTGATCCCGGCGAACACCGCGCCGTCGGAGACACGGTCGAGCGTCGAGTCGAGGAACGCCCCCCACGGGCCCGAGCGGCCCGAGAGGCGGGCGAGGACGCCGTCGAGCGAGTCGAACAGGGCGAAGAACCCGATCAGCGCCGCACCGAGGAACAGGTGCCCGGTGGGCAGGAGACCGAGCGCCAGGGCGGTCACCACCACCGTGCCCGCCACCGTGACGGCGTCGGGCGTCACGCCCAGGCGCATGAGGGCCTTGGCGAGCGGCGTGAAGACCGCCTGCATGGTCGAGCGCAGACCCGAGAACATCAGGCCCCCTCTCCGTCGCCGGCCTCGCCCGGCCACGCGGCGGCCAGGCGGGCACGGGTGTCGGCCAGCAGCTCGGGCAGGGCCTTGGTCCGCCCCACCACGGGCAGGAAGTTCGCGTCACCCAGCCAGCGGGGCACCACGTGCTGGTGCAGGTGGGCGGCGATCCCCGCACCCGCCACCTCGCCCTGGTTCATGCCCAGGTTGAAGCCCGCCGGCCCGTACACGTCCCGCAGCACCCGCACCGCCGTCTGCGTGAGCCCGGCGAGCTCGACGGTCTCCTCGGGCGTCAGGTCCACGTAGTCCGAGACGTGCCGGTTCGGCAGCACCATGAGGTGCCCGGAGTTGTACGGGTACAGGTTGAGCAGCACGAAGCAGCGCCGCCCGCGGGCGACGACGAGGTGCTCCTCGTCGTCGCCCGCCACGGCTCGGCAGAACGGGCAGGACGACGCGGTGGCGTCCGCCGGCTTGTCCTGCCCGCCGATGTACACCATGCGGTGCGGGGTCCACAGCCGCTGCAGGTCGTCCTCCGGCGGCGGGAACGCCGACGCCGGCTCGACCGACGGCTGCTCACCGGACCCGGGCGACGGCACGCTCACACCTGCACCCGGTCGCGCACCGCCGTCACGATGCGCTCGATCGCCTCGGCCACCGGCACGCCGTTCTCCTGGCTGCCGTCCCGGTAGCGGAACGAGACGGCGCCGGCCTCGGCGTCCTCCCCGCCCGCGATGAGCACGAACGGCACCCTCTCCTTGGAGGCGTTGCGGATCTTCTTGCCGAACCGGTCGTCCGACAGGTCGATCTCCGCACGGATGCCCGCGGCCTTGAGCTGGGCCACGACGTCCTTGAGGTAGTCGTCGAACGCCTCGGCCACCGGGACCGCCAGCACCTGGACCGGAGCCAGCCATGCCGGGAACTGCCCCGCGTAGTGCTCGATGAGCACACCCATGAACCGCTCGATGGAGCCGAACTTGGCCGAGTGGATCATCACCGGTCGCTGCTTGGTGCCGTCCGGGGCCGTGTACTCCAGGCCGAACCGGGCCGGCTGGTTGAAGTCGTACTGGACGGTGCCCATCTGCCAGGTGCGACCGATGGCGTCCTTGGCCTGGACGGAGATCTTGGGCCCGTAGAACGCGGCGCCGCCCGGGTCGGCGACGAGCTCGAGCCCCGACTCGCGGGCGACCTGCTCCAGCACGGCGGTCGCCTTGTCCCAGTCCTCGTCGGAGCCGACGAACTTGTCCTTCTTCTTGTCGTCGCGCGTCGACAGCTCGAGGTAGAAGTCGTCCAGGCCGAAGTCCTTGAGCACGCTGAGCATGAAGTCGAGCAGGTGCTTGACCTCTCCGGGTGCCTGCTCGGGAGTGACGTAGGAGTGCGAGTCGTCCTGCGTCAGGCCGCGCACGCGGGTCAGGCCCTGGACCACGCCGCCCTTCTCGTAGCGGTACACCGAGCCGAACTCGAACAGGCGGATCGGCAGCTCACGGTAGGAGCGGCCCCGGCTGGAGAAGATGAGGTTGTGCATCGGGCAGTTCATCGCCTTGAGGCGGTACTGCTGCGCGACCTCGCCCTCGTCGTCCTTGAACTCCAGCGGCGGGAACATCGTGTCCGCGTAGTAGGGCAGGTGGCCCGAGGTGTAGAACAGCTCTTCCTTCGAGATGTGCGGGGTGCCCACGTAGGAGAACCCCTCCTCGATGTGCCGCTGGCGGACGTAGTCCTCCATGACCCGCTTGATGACGCCACCCTTGGGGTGGAACAGGGGCAGGCCGGAGCCCACCTCGTCGCGGAACGAGAACAGGTCCATCTCGGTGCCGATGCGGCGGTGGTCACGGCGCTCGGCCTCGGCCAGGCGCTCGAGGTACGCCTTCAGCTCGTCCTTGGAGGGCCACGCCGTGCCGTAGACGCGCTGGAGCTGCGCGTTGGCCTGGTCGCCCCGCCAGTAGGCGGCCGCCGAGCGCATGAGCTGCACGCCCTGGCCGATGAGGCGGGTGCTGGGCAGGTGCGGGCCACGGCACAGGTCCTTCCAGACCACCGTCTCGCTCTCGCGCCCGGCGCCGCGCACGTTGTCGTAGATCGTCAGCTCGGCGCCACCCACCTCGACGTCGGCGCCCTCGGTGTCGCCCGCACCACCCTTGAGGCCGATGAGCTCCAGCTTGTAGGGCTCGTCGGCCAGCTCGGCGCGGGCCTCCTCCTCGGTGACCACGCGGCGGCGGAAGGTCTGGCCCTCCTTGATGATGCGCGCCATGGCCTTGTCGAGGGCCTTGAGGTCCTCGGGGGTGAACGGGGTCTCGATGTCGAAGTCGTAGTAGAAGCCGTCCTTGACCGGCGGCCCGATGCCCAGCCGTGCGCTGGGGTTGACCTGCTGCACCGCCTGGGCCAGCACGTGGGCGGCGCTGTGGCGCAGCACGTTCAGACCGTCCTCGGAGTCGATGGTGACGGGCTCGACGGCGGCCCCCGCCGGGATCTCCCGGTCCAGGTCCCACAGCTCGCCGGCGCCGGCGGCGTCCGCGAGGAGCACCCGCACGACGACGACGTCCTTGCGGTCGGCGAACAGCTCGGCGCCCGTGGTCGGCACCTGCGTCACGATCGGCTCAGGGGCCGGGGCCGCTCCGTTCGGGGTGGTGTCCTGCGGCGAGGCGGCGTCGGCCACGTGCTGCTCCTTGGTTCCTGCCGGACGACGTACGAAGGCCGCCCGGGCTGCGTGTGCGGTGCCCGGCACGCGAGCGGGGCGGTGGCCCCGTCTCGACACGCCGAGGGGCGCCACCTGGTGGTGGCGCCCCTCGATCGTACCGACCGGCACGTGCCCTGGCCGACGACTTTCGCGGCGGGGCCCGGCCGGTCCGCTCGGCCGCCCGCCGGGCCGCTCCCCTCGTCAGGCCGCGCGCCACCTCCCCCGGCGCCTGCTGCGCCGTGGCGCCGGCCAGGGGTGCTCGCACCGGCATGACGCAGGTCACACACCCCAGCCTTGCTTGTGGTCTGACCACAGGTCTATCGTCATCATCAAGAGGTCAGACCACAGGGCCTCGGGAATCGCCGCCACGAGCGGCTCCGCACCGGAGGGGAACCATGAGCACCAACCGCACCGCCCGCACCGTCGGCCTCGTCGCCCTGGTGGCCGGCATCCTGATGATCGCCGTCGGCGCCACCACCTGGGGCATCGTCACCTCGCAGCTCTCGGCCCAGAACGTCACCGTCGCCGACGACGCCAGCTTCCTGGCCGGCGACAAGGTGGACGGCCCCTTCTCGGCCCTCGCCCAGGCGCAGATCATCGACCACCACGCGATGGCAGCCACCGACGGCAAGACCTACGCCGAGATGGACAAGGACGACCCCCTGCGGGCCACCGCGATGAACGCCTCGTTCCTGCGGGCCTCGCTCTTCACCTCGGTGATCGCCTACGGCGTCTCGGCGCTCGTGATGGGCATGGGCGTGCTGGTCGGCCTGATCGGCTGGACCCTGCGCAGCCTCGGCACCGCCCCCGCCGCCGCGACCGACGCCAAGGCCGTCCGCACCGCGACGGCGCCCGCCCTCGCCACCGCGTGACCCGCGGCGAGCTGCTCGCACCGGCGCCCACGCCCCGTCCGCACCGCGGGCGGGGCGTCGTCGTGCGCCGCGACCCTGCGGTCAGGCCCTGCCAGTGACCCCGCCCAGCCCAGACCGTGCCAGCCCGGAACCTGCCAGGCAGGATGACGAGGTGACCGCCCCGGCCGATCCCCTCTCGTCAGATCCCCTCCCGCCCGACGACCCGGACTACCCCGCTGCCGCCCGGGACGCCGCCGACCTCGCCTCCCTGGACGCCCACCTCGTGCGGTGCCGGGCGTGCCCGCGCCTCGTCGCCTGGCGCGAGCAGACGGCCACCGAGCGCCGGGCCGCCTTCCGTGACCAGACCTACTGGGCGCGTCCGGTACCGGGATTCGGGGACGATGCCGCCCGCATCGCCGTCGTCGGCCTCGCGCCCGCCGCGCACGGCGCGAACCGGACGGGACGCATGTTCACCGGCGACCGCAGCGGCGACTTCCTCTTCGCCGCCCTGCACCGGGCCGGGCTCGCCGACCGGCCGACGTCGGTCTCGGCCCACGACGGGCTCACCCTGCGCGGGGTCCGGGTGACCGCGCCGGTGCGCTGCGCGCCCCCGGCGAACAAGCCGACGCCGGACGAGCGGCGCCGGTGCGGACCGTACCTGGCCCGCGAGCTCGAGCTGCTCGCGCCGACGGTACGCGTGGTGCTCGCCCTCGGAGCCGTCGGCTGGGACGCCGCGCTGCGCACCCTCGGCGAGCAGGGCTGGGCCGTCCCCCGGCCCCGGCCGCGCTTCGGCCACGGGGCCCGGGTGGCCCTGCGCCACGGCTCGGACCCCGAGCGCCCTGACCTCCAGATGGTGGGGGCGTTCCACGTCTCGCAGCAGAACACCTTCACCGGACGCCTGACGCCCGCGATGATCGACGCCGTGCTCGAGGACGCGAAGCAGCTCGCCGGCATCGGCTGACGGCGCCTAGCGCGCGCCCAGCCGACGGCGCAGCCACCGCACGCACACCTCGCCCTGGGCGCGCTGGAAGGCCCGCAGGTGCGGGATGCCGGGCGGCGGCGGCTGCAGCGACGCACCGACGAAGTACCCGGTCAGCAGCGCGAGGAAGCTGGTGACGGCGTCGGGGTCGGCCCCGCAGGCCGCTCTCGCCAGCAGGTCCTCGGGCTCGGGGCCGCCCTCGAGGCGCACCGCCGGCGCCAGGCCCACGGCGTCGACGAACGCGGCGCCCCGCACGGCGTACGGCCAGTCGACCGCGACCGCCTCGAGGCCGTCAGGGCCGCGCGAGACGAGCGTGTTGTCGCCGCGCAGGTCGCCGTGCACCAGGCTTCCGCCCCGCACGGCCTGCGGAGCGTCGACCGCGAGCGCCCGGAGCCGGTCGGTACGGGCGACGAGCCACGGATCGACGCCGGCCAGGCCGGGGTGCTGGGCCAGCTCGTCCCAGTCGACGGCGGGCAGCTCGTCCGCCGCCTCGGGCAGCACGCCGGGCGCGACGTCGTGCCCGGCGATCCGCTGCGACAGCCGCACGACGGCGTCCAGCTCGGCGGAGTCCCACGGCGTGCGCGGTGGGCGCCCCGCGCCGGCGTCGAACGCGAGCACCTCCCAGGGGCCGCCCGGCACGTCGGGCACGGCCTGCGCCCAGCGGAGGGCCGGCGTCGGGACGCCGTCGGGCAGCAGCGCCGCCCGGCGTGCCTCCTCGCGGTAGAGCTGCTGGGTAGAGCCGCCGTCCGCCCCGACTGCCTTGACGAAGACGCGCTCGCCGGCCTCCGTCTCGAGCACGGCGGCGAGCCCGGGCGAGTAGCCGCCGTCCTGCGACCACCACCGCACGACGCGCCCGCCCAGGCGGTGCTCGACGGTCCGTCTCAGGGCGACGGGCACCTCGTCCCAGCCTGGGCGGGGTGGCCGTAGGCACAGGCCGACCCTGGCACGGGCGGGCCGTGGGATTCCACGTCTTAACTCTGCCGGGGCACCAGGTCGTCGGATCGTGACTCAGCCCGGCCCAGCCCGGCCCCGCGGCGGGCGGTCAGGCGACGGGAGCGCCCACCAGCGACTCGACGAGGGCGACGAACTGCTCGTCCTGGGCGAGGGCGGGGTCGAGACGCTCCAGCACGTCCACGGCGGGCTCGCCCTGCCGCTCGACCCAGGCTGCCACCGGAACGGCGCAGGCCGAGGCGTCCCGCCCGGCTGCCCGCTCGGCGACGGCCACGGGCACGATGCGGTAGACGAGCTTCTTGTCGGTGTCGAGCAGGATCTGCTCCAGCAGGTGCTCGATGCGCGAGTTCTCGAACCGTTCCACCAGGGCGGCGCGGTAGGCGGGCAGGTCGAGCCCCTCGGCTGGCAGGTGCCGCTGCGCCTCGTCCCACAGCCGCTCGACGGCGGCCCGCAGGGCGGGGTCGCCGATCGCCTGCGCCACCGTGGTGTGCCCGCGGGCCGGGCCGAGCAGGGCGAGCAGGGTGTGCGCCCCGTTGAGCAGCCACAGCTTGCGCCGCTCGAACGGCTCGACGTCTGCCACGAACCGTGCGCCGGCCTGCTCCCAGGCCGGGCGGCCTGCGGGGAAGTCGCCCGAGAGGACCCAGTCGGTGAACGGCTCGGTGATCACGGGCGCCGCGTCGTCGAACCCGGTGCTCTGCCGCACCAGCTCGCGGTCGGCGTCGGTGGTGCGGGGGGTGATGCGGTCCACCGAGGTGGACACGCACGAGACGTCGGAGGCGAACCACGCCTCCGTCTCGGGGCCGACCTCGGCGGCCAGCCGCAGGAGCACGGCGCGCACGAGCCTCCCGTTGGAGGCCAGGTTGTCGCACGGCACGACGGCGATCGGGGCGCCACCGGCCCGACGGCGTGCCTCCAGGCCCACCACCAGCCGGCCCAGGGCGGTCACGGCAGCGGGAGCGTGCGCCGCCAGGTCGCCGTCCGGGAGGGCGCGGAGCAGCGCGACGTCGGCGGCCACCGCGGGGTCGGTCAGGTCGGGGCCGCCGTCGGCGGCGAGCCGGTAGCCCGCCTCGGTGATCGTCAGGGTCACCACGGCGGTCTCGGGGTGGGCGAGCAGCGCGACGAGGCGGTCGACGCGGGCGCCGTCCCACGCCTCGACGATGCTGCGCACCACGCGCACGCCGTCTCCACCGCCCCCGCGCTCGACCAGGGTGAACAGCCCGTCCTGCGGCCCGAGCTCCTCGGCCGCCGCGGGGCTGCGGCCGGTGAAGGCGGCGATGCCCCACTCGCCGGCGGCGTCCACGACGTCGGTGTACCAGGCCTGGTGCGCACGGTGGAAGGCCCCGAGGCCGAGGTGGACGATGCGGGCCGGTGCCGGCCCCCTCCCGTCTCCCGGGTGCGTGCTGCGGTTGAGCGGGCGGACGTGACTGTTCACGATGGCGCTGTCCTCCGTCGGACGGCCCGGCGACGTCGCCGGGGCACGAGCTGGCGAGCCGAGGCTATCCGAGACAGGCCCCGGCGGGGTATCGGTCCGCTCACACGGGCGTGCGCGCGCCGTCTGCCCCATCCTGTCGGGATGCCGGACCGCCCCCTGCCCGAGACCCGCCGCACCACGACCGACGGCCTGACCGTCGTCGGGCACGTCACCTCAGCCGCCCCCTCGAAGGTGCCGCCCCCGCACCAGGACGCACCCCGGAGCGAGACCGCCGCACCCGCCGCACCCGCCGTGGTGCTCGTGCACGGCCTCGGGTCGTCCGCACGCGCCTACCGCCACCTGGTGGGACCGCTGTCGCAGGACGCCGAGGTGCACGCCGTCGACCTGCCCGGGTTCGGGGCCTCGCCCCGGCCCCGCCGGGACGTCACCGTCGCCGCGCACGCCGCAGCCCTGGCCGCGTACCTGCGCCAGCACGTCGGCGGACGGCCGCGACCGGTCGTGGTGGGGCACTCCATGGGCGCCCAGGTGGTGGGCCAGCTGCTCGCCGACCACCCGGACGCCGTCGGCGCCGGCGTGCTGCTCGGCCCGACGTCGGACCCGCGCGCCCGCACGCTCCCCCAGCAGGCGCTGCGCCTGGGCCTCGACGCCCTCGGGGAGGCGCCCGGCGCCGTCGGCAACCTCCTGGTCGACACCCTGGTGCGCTCCGGCCCGCCGTACTACGTGGCACAGCTGCGGCACGTCGTCGAGCACCACCTGGAGCAGGTGCTGCCACGCGTCGAGGTGCCCGTCGTCGTCGTGCGGGGCGACCGCGACCCCGTGGCACCGTCGTCGTGGACGGCGCTCCTGGCCGCGAGCGCCCCCCGCGGGATCTCGCGCACCGTGCGGGGCCGTCACCACGCGATGGACCAGGACCCGTGGGGGCTGGCCGCCGTGGTGCGGGAGGCCGCGCGGCTCGCCCGCCAGGAGGTGCCGTGACCGCGTCCCGCCTGCGGGCGTGGGCAGCCGACTACCTGTGGGCGCTGGACCGTCAGGCACGGGCCCTGCGCCGCCGGCGCCCGCTGCCGAGCGGCCCTGGCGGGCGGGCCCCGGTGGTGCTGCTGCCGGGCGTGTACGAGACGTGGGAGTTCCTGCGGCCCGTGGCGACGGCGCTCGCCGCCGCCGGCCACCCCGTGCACCCGGTGCGGGCGCTGCGCCACAACCGGCGGCCCGTCGCCGAGGCCGCCGAGGTGGCGGCCGGATACCTGGAGGATGCCGACCTGCACGGTGCGGTGCTCGTGGCGCACAGCAAGGGCGGCCTGGTGGGCAAGCACGTCATGCTGTCCGCCGCCGGCACCCGCGTGGCCGGCATGGTCACGGTGGCCACCCCGTTCGCCGGCTCACGGTGGGCCCGCTACATGGTGGGTCGCGGCCTGCGCTCGTTCTCCCCGGACGACCCGGGGCTCCTGGCGCTCGCGGCGCAGGACGAGGTCAACCCGCGGATCACGGCCGTGTACCCGCGCTTCGACCCGCACATCCCCCAGACGGTGCACCTGCCGGGCGGGCGGAACGTGGAGGTGGCCCTGGACGGCCACTTCCGGCCGCTGGGACAGCCCGCGCTGGTGCGGCTGGTGGTGGCGGAGGTCGATCGCATCGAGGACGCCTCGCGCTGAGCCGCGGCTGCGCGGCCGGGCGGCAGGGGGCACGAGCGGGCACCGGTCAGGCACGGTCGATGACGAAGGCGCTGAGGAAGCCGAGCGCCATGACCAGCCCTGTGAGCAGGTGAGCCCGCTCGAACGCCTCGGGGATCATCGTGTCGGCGAGCATGGCGAGGATGGCCCCGGCCGCCACCGCCGTGATGGCGGCGACGGCCTGCGGCGGGGCACCCTCCAGGAGCAGGGCACCGAGGAGTCCCGCGAGGCCGCTGGCCACGGCGATGCCGGCCCAGACACCGAACACGTAGCGGGCCGAGCGGCCCGCCTGCTTCATGCCGGCCGCGCTGGACAGCCCCTCGGGCAGGTTGGAGATGAACACGGCGGCCAGGACCCCGACGCCCACGCCGCCCCCGCCGAGCAGAGAGGCCCCCAGCACCACCGACTCCGGCACGCCGTCCAGCAGCGCACCCAGGGCGATCGCCGTACCGCTGCCCGCGGCCTGCTGCTCCGAGGGCTGGCCCGTGGAACGCTTGCGGTGACGCGCCCCGCGGCGGGCGAGCACCAGGTCGGCCAGGACGTACACGACCGCACCGCCCAGGAATCCCAGCACTGTGGCCGGCAGACCGCCGGTGCGCTCCGCCTCGTCGACGAGCTCGAACGCGAGCGCCGAGACGAGCACGCCGGCACCGAACGCCATGACGCCGGCGACCACCCGCTGCGGCACGCGGACGAACCAGGCGACGGCGGCGCCGACCACCAGCGCCAGGCCACCGACCAGCGCCCACGCCCCCGCCTCGAGCCACACCGGCATGCGCCCCGCCCCTCTCGTCGTCCGCGTGCGCCACCTGCCTGGCGACGCTAGGCCGGGGCGCCGGCCCGCGCACCCAGGCCGGCGCCCCGCGTGCCTGCACGTGGCCCGGATGGCACGGTGGGGGCGCACAGGAGCGACGACGAGAGGACCTGCCGGCGCATGACCGACATCGACCTGCTGACCGAGGCGCACCTTTCCAGGGCCCGTACCGCGGAGAACGGCCGCTCCACCGAGATCGTCGTCCATGACGGCCCGCTGCGGCAGTCGATCATCGCGCTGGTGGCGGGCGTGGAGCTCGGGGAGCACAACTCCCCGCCGGCGGCGTCGGTGCAGGTGCTGCACGGGCGGGTGCGGGTGACGGCGCTGGAGGGCGACGAGGAGCTCGACGCCGGCCAGCTGCGGGTGCTCACGCACCGGCGTCACGCCGTGACGGCGCTCACCGACGCCGCGTTCCTGCTGACCACGGTGACGGGCATCCCGGGGCGCGACAGCAACGAGTAGGGCGCCTCTGCCCGGCTGCTGCGCGGCTGCTGCCCGGCCGCTGCCGCCGGGGGTGTGAGGTTCCTCGCGGGCCCGGCGGCCGGGGGCGGCCACGAGCGCGACTACCCTCGTGCCGTGGCTACGTTCTCCTCCGTCACCCGGCAGCACGTCCTCCAGGCGATCGCGGAGCACGACGACCGCGGCGCCGAGTCCTTCCTCGGCGTCTACGGCTTCGCGCCGTCCGGGCACACCGTGCGCCACGAGGGCTCCACGTACGACTCGCGCGCCATCCTGGGCGTCGCGCACCGGTACGCCACCGGCCGCGCGGCCACCGCCCAGGAGGTGGACAACAGCCCGCTGGGCGCCGACGTCCTGCTGAGCAAGCGCGGGTTCGAGGTCTCCGGCCCGGCCACCGCTGCCGCCAAGGGTGCTGCGAAGGCCCCCGCCCGCCGCCGCACCCCGTCCACGACGGCGGCCCCGCGCCGTCAGGCCGTGCCCGAGCGGGTCGAGGTCATCTGCCCCACCTGCGCGATGACGCTGCCGGCCACGGGCATCTGCGACGACTGCGGCTGAGCCGCCCGGCACCGCCCCGCCGCCCCCGCCGTCTCCAGCGCTCGGCGCTCGGCGCTCGGCGTGCGCCGTCCGCCCTGCGAGCCCGCCCCGTCAGGGGCACGGTGGGTGAGACGGAAGGAGGCACCCGATGCCGAAGACCACCAGGAGCGGCAAGCCCCGCGAGGACGAGCTGCCCTCGACGCTGCAGCGCTCGGACGACAAGGCGCAGCGGACGTTCGCCAAGGCGTACGACTCGGCGATGGACGAGTACGGCGACGAGGAGCGTGCGCACCGCGTCGCCTACTCCGCGCTGAAGCACACCCACGAGAAGGTGGGTGACCGCTGGGAGGCCAAGGACGAGGCAGGCCCCTCGGACCGGCAGGCCGAGGGCGGCGCGGGCACGGACCGCGAGACGGCGGGCGGCGTGGACGCCAACGCCTCCAAGGAGCACCTGTACGACGTGGCGAAGCGGCTCGACGTGCCGGGCCGTTCCTCGATGTCGAAGGACGAGCTGGTCGACGCGATCGGCAAGGCCAACGACAAGGAGTCGCGCCGCTCGCGGGAGAAGGGCTCGTGAACGACGCCGGCTACCCCGTCGACGGGGACGTGCGCACGGTGCCGCGGGACGGCGCGTGGGTCAACGAGGTGCGCGGCCACGTGGTGGGCGGGTCGTTCGCCACGCTCGAGGACGCCGTCGAGGCGGGCCGTGCCGAGGCCGCGCAGCGCGGGGTGGCCCACCATGTCGAGGACGAGTCGGCCGTGTACGGCACGAGCGCCCGCGGCGGCCTGAGGGGTCAGGGCCTGGCGCACGACGGCGAGGCCTGACCCGGTTCCTCGCGGGCGCTGCTGGTCACCGGGCGAGCGGGACCGACCTGCCGCAGCATGACCGGGCACCACAGCAGCCGGCGTCCGCGAGGGCGCCTGGGCGGACCTCTCCGCCCCGTGACCGGGAGACCTCATGACCACCACGTCCCTGCCTGCCAACCCTGTCCCGCACCCTGTCCCCCAACCGGCGCCGCACGCCCTGCGGCCGAAGACCTCGGCCTCGGACGCCCCGCACGGGCCGACCGGCCGCATGCCGGCGCCGGCGCCGCGCGGCCCGGTGAGCGAGGCCCTGCTGGGGGCGCTGCGGGCGGGCGGCCCGGACGACGCGCTCCTGGCCCCGGTCACGGGCGCGCTGGCGCAGGCGGGACTCGAGGGCCCTGAGGCGGTGGAGGCGGTGCTGTCCGAGGACGTCCAGCTCGCTCTGCTGGTGATGTACGAGCTGCACTACCGGGGTGTCGACGGCGTGGACGACGCGTGGGAGTGGCACCCGGGGCTCCTGGCGCTGCGGGCACGCGTGGAGCGGCCCTTCGAGGCGTCGCTGCGGGCACGCGTGCCCCAGCCCGCCTGTGAGGCGACCGACGCCGCGGGGGTGGCCGAGCGGCTGTTCGCGCTGGCGGCGCAGGACGACGGCCCGAGCCTGTCGCGGTACGTGGCCAAGAAGGCCGACGCCGAGCAGGCGCGCGAGCTCCTGGCCCTCAAGTCGGTGTACCAGCTCAAGGAGGCCGACCCGCACACGTGGGCCATCCCGCGGCTGTCGGGGGCGCCCAAGGCGGCGCTGGTGGAGATCCAGGCGGACGAGTACGGCGGCGGTCAGGCCGGGCGCATGCACGCCGAGCTGTTCGCCCGGGCGATGCGCGGGGTGGGGCTGGAGGACTGCTACGGCCGGTACGTCGACGCGGTGCCTGCCGTCTCCCTGGTGGCCGTCAACACGATGTCGCTGCTGGGGCTGCACCGCCGGCTGCGCGGCGCGATCGTGGGCCACCTGGCCGCGTTCGAGATGACGTCGTCGATCCCCAGCCGCCTGTACGGCAACGGGTTCCGCCGTCTGGGCCACGACGAGGGCACCACGTGGTACTTCGACGAGCACGTCGAGGCCGACGCCGTGCACGAGCAGATCGCGGGCCGCGACCTGGCCGGCCGCCTGGCCGAGGAGGAGCCAGGGCTGCGTGACGACGTGCTGTGGGGCGCGGCGGTGTGCCTCGCCGTCGAGGGCGACGTCGCCGCCTGGGTGCTGGAGCGGTGGCAGCGCGGCGCCAGCGCCCTGCGCGTCCCGCTCGCCGGCGCGTGAGGAGGACACCGTGCTGCCCGACGCCGTCTACCTGCTGCCGCTGCGACGCACCGCGCTCGAGACCGACGTCGCCGAGCTCGGTGCCTACCTGGCCCAGGTGGCCGACGTGCTGCCCGTGGTGGTGGCCGACGGCTCCCCTCCGTCGGTGCGTGCCGCGCACGCCGCCGTCTGGGGGCCGCGTGTCCGCGTGGTGCCGGTGCCCGCCCCGCTGCCCGGCGCCAACGGCAAGGTCGTGGGCGTGCTCGCCGGCCTGGCCGCCACCACCGCCGAGCACGTCGTCGTGGCGGACGACGACGTGCGTCACGACGGCGAGACGCTGCGGCGCGCGGTGGCGCTCCTGGCCTGCGCCGACGCCGTCGTGCCGCAGAACGTCTACGACCCGCTGCCCTGGCAGGCACGCTGGGACACCTCTCGCAGCCTGCTCAACCGCGCCCTCGGCAGCGACTACCCCGGCACCCTCGCGTTCCGGCGCAGCGCCCTGGGGCCCGGCGGCTACGACCCCCGGGTGCTGTTCGAGAACCTCGAGCTGCTGCGCACCGTCACCGCGCGCGGCGGGCGGGTGCACCACGCCCTGGACCTGTACGTGACCCGGCGGCCGCCCACCGTGCGCAAGGCGGCCGAGCAGCGGGTGCGCCAGGCGTACGACTCGTTCGCCCAGCCGGGCCGCCTCGCCGTCGAGCTCTCGATCCTTCCCGTGCTCGCCGCCGCTCTGGCACGACCGGCGCCCGGCCGGCCCCGCACCACCGTGCCCGCGCTGCTCGCCCTCACCGCCGTCGTCCTCGCCGAGGCCGGGCGCCGGCGCGCCGGCGGACGCTCCCGCTTCCCCGCCACCGCCGCCCTCTGGGCGCCGCTGTGGGTGGCCGAGCGTGCCGTCTGCTCCTGGCTCGCCCTCGGGTGGCGCCTGCGCGGCGGGGTCCCCTACGCCGGCACCCGTCTGCGCACGGCCGCCCACAGCGTCCATCACCTCCGTCGGCTGCACCGCGGCGCGCCCGCACCACGGCACCGCCCCGACCGGAGCCCGGATCACGAACCGGACCACCAGCCCGACGATCGCCCCGGCGATCATCCCGACGGTCACCCCGACAGTCACCCCGACCAGGAGGCAGCATGACCGACGAGCGCACCCCGCAGGTCACCGTCACCGCCTGCCCCGACGGCCCGCTCCTCGTGCGCGGACCCGCCACCATCCTCGACGCCGACGGCCGCCCCGTGCCCCGCCGCCGCGCCACCGTGGCCCTGTGCCGCTGCGGCGGCACCGCCGTCCCGCCCTGGTGCGACGGCACCCACAAGGTCAACGGCTACCGCTCCGGGCCCGAGCCGCAGGACGGCAGCCTCTCGTGAACGGCTCAGCGCGCCACCGGCACCAGCACGACGTCGTGCAGCCGGCCGTCCGTGACCGTCACCGTCATCACCGTCCCCACCGGCTGCCGGCGACGGTCCGTCGGCGAGCCGGGGTTCAGCAGCCGCATCCCGGCCGGCGAGACCGTGTCCCACGGGATGTGGCTGTGCCCGAACACGAGCAGGTCCGTCTCGGGGAACGCCGCGTCAGCACGGAGCTCGCGGCCCTGCTTGGGCCCCGTCTCGTGCACGACGGCGACCCGCAGGCCCTCGATCGTGGTGCGGGCCACCTCGCCGAACCGTGCGTGGAGCTGCGGGCCGTCGTTGTTGCCGGCCACCCCGACCAGGCAGGCGGCGCGGGCCTCGACCGCGTCGGCGATCTCCGGGGTGGTCCAGTCCCCTGCGTGCACCACGACATCGGCAGCCTCGATGGCGTGCCAGACCTGCGGGGGCAGGTCGCGCGCCCGGGTGGGGACGTGGGTGTCGCTCAGCAGGAGGAGTCGCGTGGGCACCCGGCCACCCTAGGAGCACCGCACCCCACCGACCCGTCCTGGGGAGGGCGAGCGTGACGGCGCCGGGACGGCCTCCGCTCGAGCGGCGCCGGTCGGTCCTGGTCGCCGCGATGATCGGTGTGGGCGTCATGGCGGCGGTGGACGAGATCGTCTTCCACCAGCTGCTGGGCTGGCACTCGTTCTACGACCGCTCCACCCCTGCCGTCGGGCTCGTCTCGGACGGGCTGCTGCACGCGGCCGAGCTCGTCCTGATCGTCGCCGGGTTCTTCCTCTTCGCCGACCTGCGCCACCGCCACGTCCTCGCCCCACGCTCGGCCTGGGCCGGCGCGTTCCTCGGGCTCGGCGGGTTCCAGCTCTTCGACGGCGTCGTGGACCACAAGGTGCTGCGGGTCCACCAGATCCGGTACGACGTCGACCTGCTGCCCTACGACCTGGCGTGGAACGGCGCCGCGCTGGTGCTGCTGGCCGTCGGGGTGGTCCTGGCGGTGCGCAGCCGGCACGAGGGCGCCGCTGCCGGGTCTGCGCCGGCACCGTGAGCACCGCGGGCTGGGAGCCGCTCGCCCTGCGCGCGGCGCACCCGGGAGGCCATGGGCACCACCCGGGGTCCTCGGCTACCGCCCTCCCCGCCGAGGTCCTGGCCTGGCTGCCGGCTGTCGTCACCCTGGTGCTCCTCGTGGGGGCGTACGCCGTGGGCCTCGTGCGACGGCGGGGCGCCCTGGGCCGCCCGTGGAGCGGCTGGCGCACCGCCGCCTGGTGCGCGGGCGCGCTGCTGCTCGCCGTCGCGGTCAGCCCGCCGCTCGTCTCCACGGCCCACGCCGACCCCGCCGGCCACATGGTCCAGCACCTGCTGCTGGGCATGTACGCCCCGCTCGGGCTGGTCCTGGCCGCCCCGGTGACCCTGCTGCTGGGGGCAGCGAGCCCGGCCTGGCGGCGCCGCACCGCGCGGCTGCTGGGGTCACGGCCGGTGCACGTGCTGTCGCACCCCGTCACCGCCGGGCTGCTGACCTCGGGCGGCCTCGCCGTCCTCTATCTCACGAGCCTGTACGCGGCGTCGCTCCACCGTCCCTGGCTGCACGCGCTCGTCAGCGTGCACTTCGTGGCGTCCGGCTGCCTGTTCGCCTCGGCCGTGGCCGGCCCCGACCCGGTGCCGCGGCGCCCTTCCACGGCCACGCGCGCCGTCGTGCTCGTGCTCACGGCCGCGGCGCACGCCGTCCTGGCCAAGTGGCTCTACGCCCACGCCGGCACGCTGCCGCCCGGTGCCGGTCACACACCGGCGGCGACCGAGCGCGCCGCGCAGTGGATGTACTACGGCGGCGACGTCGCCGAGGTGCTCCTGGCCTGCGCGCTGTTCGCCGGCTGGCGGCGTGCGCGGCGTCACGGGGCCAGGCGGACGGGACGTGCCGGGCCCGGCGGACCGGGCCCGGCACCGTCTCACTCGACCCGCACCGACCGCAGCACCGGCAGCCGGGCGGCCCGCACGGCGGGCCACAGCGCGGCCAGCACCCCCACCAGGGCTGCCACGGCAAGCATCACGCCCACCTGCCCGGCCGGGACGACGAGCTCGGTCATGCCCTCGTCCTCGAACACGTAGCGGGTCGCGGCGGCGGCCCCCACGCCGACGCCCAGCCCCACCACGGTGCCGAGCACCGTGGTCAGCACGGACTCGACCACGGTGGTGCCGGCGAGCTGGAGGCGGCTGAGACCCACGGCCCGCTGCAGGCCGATCTCCCGGGTCCGCTCCATGACGGACAGCGCGAGGGTGTTGACGATGCCGAGCACCGCGATGACCACCGAGAGGGCCAGCAGCGCGTAGAGGACGGCGAGCACCTGGTCCACCTGACGGGCGAGGTCGGCGGCCAGGTCGTCCTTGTCCTGCACGGAGGCGACGAGGTAGGGGCGCACGGCGTCCACGAGCCCGGCCCGCACGTCGGCGACGTCGGCGCCGGGCGCCACGGTCACGAACAGCATGTTCACGTACTGGGCCTGCCCGGGCACCACGTCGTCGAACACGTCTCCGTCGACGACCACCTCGGCGCCCAGGCCGCAGGTCGGGTAGATCCCGCCGACGGGGACGGAGCGTGTGGCCGTGGTGCCGTCCGCAGACGGCGCGACGGCGCGGAACGTGAGGGTGGAGCCGAGCTGCCACCCGTGCTCCTGGGCCGCGGCCTCGGACACCAGCGCCTGGCCGCGGTCGGTGGCGGTCAGGTCGCCCGCCACCGGCTCGGCCGCCATGAGGCGGTCGAACAGCCTGTCGGCCGTCACGAGCTCGGTGTACCGAGGGCCCGCCCCGGCGTCGGCGTCGGCGTCGGCGTCGGCGTCGGACGAGACGAGCACGGGTCCCACGATCAGCGGCACGCTCGCGGCGACGCCGTCGACCTGTCCGGCCGCCGTGGCGGCACCGGTGGGCACGACGCCCTGGGCGCCGCTGACCACCAGGTCGGTGCGCACGGAGTCCTCGACCACGGCCGCGAGCGACGCCTGGGTCGAGGCCGCGACCGTGGCGGCCGCGCCCACCAGCGCCATGCCCACCACGAGCGCGCTGGTGGTGGCCGCCGCTCGGCGTGGCGCGCGCGCCACGTTCTCGCGGGCCAGGGCGACCACCGGCCGCCCGGCCCGCACGAACGGCCATGCCAGGGCACGGGCCACCGGGGCCACGAGCACCGGCCCGAGCACCAGGACGCCGACCAGCAGCGCCCCGGCGCTCACGCCCAGCACCGTCTCCCCCACCCGCAGGTGCGGGGCCGCCGCCAGCCCGGCGACCCCCAGAGCGCTGAGGGCACCCCCCAGCGCGGCGCGCAGCCGCAGCGGCCGCTCCGAGCGGCCGGCGTGGTCGGTCATCGCGTCGAGCGGCGGGATCTTCGCCGCGCGGCGGGCAGGCACCGCGGCGGCCAGCACGCTGACCCCCACGCCCGTCACCAGGGCGAGGACCACGACGCCGGTCGTCACGGGCACCGAGCCGCCGAGCTCCATCCCGATCCCCACGAGCACCCGCCGCAGGACCTGGACCAGGCCGGCGCCGGCCACCGCACCGAGCACCGACCCCACGAGCCCGACGATCGCGGCCTGGCCCACCACGGAGCCGAACACCTGCACGGGCGATGCCCCCAGGGCGCGCATCACGGCGATCTCTCGCAGGCGCTGGCGCACCGACATGGCGAACGTGTTGGCGATGATGAACCCGCCCACGAACAGGGCCACCAGGGCGAAGGCGAGCAAGAACGCCCCGATGAAGCCGACCTGCTCGTCGACGGCCCGGGTGGCCTCGGCGCGCACGTCGGCGCCGGTGGCCACCTCGACGTCCCCGGCTCCGCCTGCGGCGGCCAGGTGCGCCCGGACGGCGTCGGCGAGCGCCTCCTCGGAGATGCCCGGCTCGCCGTGGACCGCGACGGCTCCCACGGTGGCGTCGGGCGCGAACAGGTCTCGTGCGGTGTCGGGCTCGAAGCCGACGATGACGGCCCCGGAGACGGGTGCGCCGAAGCGCATCTCGCCCACGACCGTGACGTCGTGCAGCTCGCCCCCGGCGACGACACGGGTGGTGTCCCCCACTGCGAGGCCGGCACGGTCCAGGCCGGAGGTCTCGACGATCACCTCGTCGGGGCCCTGCGGCAGCCGTCCGGCTCCGACCTGGACGAGCGGGTCGCGCGGGTCGGCGGACAGCCCGAGGCTCGGCGCACCGGTGGTGGCGACGGCGGTGCCGTCGGCGCCGACGAGGACGACGTCGCCCTGGACGTCCGGCAGCGCGACGGAGACACCTGGAGCCGCCGCGGCGTCGTCGGCCAGGGCGAGGGGGACGGCGGCCCGTGCCGCCGTCCCGGGGACGGGGCCCGAGGACGCTCCGTCCCCGAGCTCGGGGCCGCGGACGTAGGCGTCGGCGGCCATCGAGGAGCCCACGATGTCGTGGAACGTGTCCGCGAGCACGGTGCGCAGGGCGAACGTGCCCGTGACGAACGCGACGCCGAGGACGACGGCGAGCAGCGACATGGCGAAGCGCACGGGGTGCTCGACGACCCCGCGCCAGGTGACCTTGAGCATCAGCGCACGCCTCCCGCACCGGCGGGCACCTGCGGGGCCGACAGGGTGCGCAGGGCCTCGATGACCGAGTCGGCCGTGGGCGCCTCGAGGTCGCGCACGAACCGGCCGTCGGCCAGGAACAGGACGCGGTCGGCGTAGGCGGCGGTGGCCGGGTCGTGGGTGACCATCACGACCGACTGGCCGAGGCGGTCCACGGAGCGGCGCAGGAACCCGAGCACCTCGGCGGAGCTCACGGAGTCGAGGTTGCCGGTGGGCTCGTCGGCGAACACGACGGAGGGGCGCGTGATCAGGGCGCGGGCGCAGGCCACGCGCTGCTGCTGGCCGCCCGACAGCTCGGCGGGCCGGTGGTCGAGGCGGTGGCCGAGGCCGACGGCATCCACGACCTCCTCGAACCAGTCCTCGTCGAGCCGTCCGCGGGCGAGGTCGACGGGAAGGGTGATGTTCTCCCGGGCCGTGAGGGTGGGCACCAGGTTGAACGCCTGGAAGACGAAGCCGAGGCGGGTGCGGCGCAGGCGCGTCAGGTGCTTCTCCGACAGCCCGCCGATCTCCTGCCCGTCGACGACGGCGCGCCCGGAGGTGGGACGGTCGAGACCGGCCATGCAGTGCATGAGGGTGGACTTGCCGGACCCGGAGGGGCCCATGATGGCGGTGAGCGCACCGCGGGCGAAGTCGACGTCCACGTCGTCGAGGGCGACGACGGCCGCGGGGCCGTCGCCGTAGACCTTGCGCAGGCCGCGTGCGGAGGCGATGGGGCTCGCGGGGCGCGGGGCCGAGGGTGCAGGCGTTGCGTGGGACATGGAGGTGCTCCTGGTCTGGGCGACGGTTCGCGGCGAGCGTCCCACCGGCGCCGGCCCCGAGGACACGAGGTGTCTCCCTGAGAAAACCCTGGTTCGGCCCTGACTCCTCTCAGGTCGTCCCCTGCGCTCGACCCTGGACCGCGGGTGTGCGACCGCTCACGGCGGGTCCGTCGTCGGCCGCGCCGGACGACAGATCGTGCACGCCTCGTGACAGGTTGTGCGCAGCGAGCCCGGCCGCACCACGCCGGGTGCTTGGCTGCCCTCAAGCTCGACGCTCGGGAGCACCCCTGCCGAGCAGAGAACGGAGGGCGCCGCAACAGCGCGGGGCGCCTCCACCCACCATCGTCGATGGGTCAGCGCACGGACGCCCGGGCGCACCCCGTTCGCAAGGAGCAACGCGCAGTGAGCACACGCACGGCAAAGCCGCCGATGTCGAACAGGAAGTTCCTGGCCGTCTGGGTCCCGGTCCTGTCCTTCGTCCTCGTCCTGGCCGTGGGCGCCAACATCGCCCTCGGCATCTTCAGCAACTGGGTCTCCTCCCAGCTCGGCACGGGCACCTACACGCTCACCAACACCGAGGACGCCGAGGGGTGGGACACCACCTACAACGAGGCCGACCACGCCACCCTGGAGGAGACCGAGGCCGCGGCCGAGGCCCTCGTCGAGGAGATCGCCGCCGAGGGCATCGTGCTCCTGAAGAACACGGCCGGCGCCCTACCCCTGACGGCCGACGCCCCGCGGGTCACCCTGCTGGGCCGCGGCGCGGCCGACCCGGTCTACGGCGGCGCCGGCTCGGGCTCGGTGGACACCTCGTCCGCGGTCGACTTCCGGTCCGGCCTGCAGAACGCCGGCATCGAGGTCAACGAGACCGTGTACTCGCTCCTGGACGCCTTCGCGCAGGAGGCGCCGCGCGCCGACATCGTGATGGACAAGCCGGAGGAGTCCCGCTACGACGTCGGTGAGATGCCCGTTGCGCAGTACTCCGACGAGGCCCGCGCGAGCTTCGCGGACTACGCCGACGCGGCCGTGGTCGTGATCGGCCGCGGTGGCGGCGAGGGCGGCGACCTCGCCCAGGACATGACGGGCTGGGACGACAACTACGTGGACGGCCAGCACCAGCTCGAGCTCAACAAGGACGAGCTCGACACGATCGCCCTGGCCAAGGAGAGCTTCGAGACCGTCGTGGTGGTCGTCAACGCCTCCACGAGCATGGAGCTCGGCACCGTCCAGCACGACGCCGGCGTGGACGCCGTCCTGCAGGTGGGCTCGCCCGGCCAGTCCGGGCTCAACGCGCTCGGCCGCATCCTGACCGGTGACGTCAACCCCTCGGGCCGCACCGTGGACCTGTACGCCGCGGACTTCACGCAGGACCCGACCTTCGTCAACTTCGGCAGCTTCGCCTACTCGAACATCTCCGGCCTGTGGTCGGACGGCTCGCTCGGCGTGGACGGCAACGGCTACTTCGTCCACTACGAGGAGGGCATCTACGTCGGCTACCGGTACTACGAGACCGCGGCCGTCGAGGGCTTCATCGACTACGACCAGGCCGTCGTCTACCCGTTCGGGCACGGCCTGAGCTACACCACGTTCGACTGGGCCGTCGCGGGCACCCAGCTCGGCGACGTCGACGGCGAGATCAGCGTCGACGTGCAGGTGACCAACACCGGCGCCGTCGCGGGCAAGGACGTCGTCCAGCTCTACTACTCCGCGCCGTACACCCCCGGCGGCATCGAGAAGTCCTCGGTGGTTCTCGGCGACTTCGCCAAGACGGGCCTGCTGGCGCCGGGCGAGTCCGAGACGGTCACGCTGACGCTGCCCGTCGAGGAGATGGCCTCCTACGACTACCGCGGCGACCGGGCCTACGTGCTGGAGCAGGGCACCTACGAGCTGCGCGTGCAGACCGACTCCCACTCCCTCAAGGCCGGCGTCGCGCCGATCCCCTACACGGTCGAGAGCACCGTCGTCTACTCCGGTGACGACCACCGCGCCTCCGACCAGGCCCCGGTGACCAACCAGTTCGACGACGTCAGCGCCGCGTTCGTGGACGCGCCGCAGGACGGCAAGATCCTCAACATGTCGCGGGCCGACTTCGCCGGCACGTTCCCCACGGCCCCGACCGCCGCCGACGCCACCGCCTCCCCCGAGGTCGTCGCCGCGTTCGGCGAGTACGACGCCGCGGCGGCCGCCGCCCAGTCCGACGCCACCATGCCGGCCACCGGCCAGGACGGCGACCTCGGCCTGATCGACGTGCGCGGCCTGGAGTACGACGACCCCCGGTGGGACGCCCTGCTCGACCAGCTCACCGTCGGCGAGATGACCAACGTCATCCTCAACGGCGCCTACAACACCGGCGCGATCAACTCGATCGCCAAGGAGGTCACGGGCGACTACGACGGCCCGGCCGGCTTCAGCTCGTTCATCAACGACGCCGTCTCCGGCATGGCCTACCCGTCCGCGGTGCTCGTCGCGCAGACGTGGAGCAAGGACCTGGCGCACGACATGGGCGTGTCGATCGGCAACGAGGCGATCTTCCTCGGGGCGTCCGGCTGGTACGCCCCGGCGATGAACCTGCACCGCTCGCCGTTCGCGGGCCGCAACTTCGAGTACTACTCGGAGGACGGCGTGCTCTCCGGCAAGATCGGCGCGGCCGTTGTCAGCGGTGCCGCCAGCAAGGGCGTGTACTCCTACGTCAAGCACTACGCCCTCAACGACCAGGAGACCAACCGCGTCAACAACGGCGTGGCCACCTGGGCCAACGAGCAGGCCATCCGCGAGCTGTACCTGAAGCCGTTCGAGATCACGGTCAAGACGGCTTCGGCGCCGATGCGCTACATCGCCGACGACCAGGGCACCGTGGCGGAGAAGGAGATCGGCGCGACCGCGATCATGAGCTCCTTCAACCGGGTCGGCGCCACCTGGGCGGGCGGCTCCGTGCCGCTCATGGACACCGTGCTCCGTGACGAGTGGGGCTTCCGCGGCATCGTCATCACGGACTTCAACCTGTACGGGTACATGTACCCCGACCAGGGCATCAAGGCCGGCTCGGACCTGATGCTGACGTTCCAGCCGATGAAGTCGCTCGCGGACACCACGAGCGCCGAGGGCGTCAGCAACATCCGCAAGGCGACGCACAACATCCTGTTCGCCGTCGCCAACTCCAACGCCATGAACGGCGTCGCCACCGGTGCCGAGATCAGCTACACCCCGCCGACCTGGCGGTTCGTGCAGATCGCGGTCGACGTGCTGCTCGGCCTGCTGCTCGCTGCGGCCGTGGTGTGGGTGGTGCGGCGCGTGCGCCGTCACCGGTCCGCCGAGGCCGCGCAGGCGGAGGCCGACGAGGCCCTCGAGACCGGTGCCGCCGAGCAGGGCGCTGCGGAGCAGGAGACCGAGGGCGCCGGCGCGCCCGAGGACGACGACCGCACCTCGCCCCGCGCGTGACCCCTGGTGCTGGGCCGGCCCGCGGGCCGGCCCAGCACCTCCCCGACCGCAGGAAGCAGCACCTCGCATGACCCACCCGATGACACCCCTGGAGAAGGCGGCGCTGCTCAGCGGCGCCACCACGTTCGAGACGCGGGCCCTCGCCCACGCCGGCATCCGCTCGCTCTTCCTGTCGGACGGCCCGCACGGCATCCGCAAGCAGGTCGGGGCCTCCGACCACCTGGGCATCGCAGAGTCGGCGCCCGCCACCTGCTTCCCCACGGCCGCGTCCGTGGCCAACAGCTGGGACCTGGACCTGGCCCGGCGCATCGGCGAGGCCCTCGGGGCGGAGGCCGACGCGCAGGGGGTCGACGTCGTCCTCGGCCCCGGCCTGAACATCAAGCGCAGCCCGCTGTGCGGCCGCAACTTCGAGTACTTCTCCGAGGACCCGCACCTGTCCGGCCGGCTGGCCGCCGCCTACGTGCGCGGCATCCAGTCTCGCGGCGTGGCCGCGTGCCCCAAGCACTTCGCGGCCAACAGCCAGGAGCTGCGCCGCATGACGAGCGACTCGGTGGTCGACGAGCGCACGCTGCGCGAGATCTACCTCACCGGCTTCGAGATCGTGGTGCGCGAGGCCGCCCCCTGGGCGGTCATGTCCAGCTACAACAAGGTCAACGGCACCTACGCCCACGAGAACCCGTTCCTGCTGCAGCAGGTGCTGCGCGACGAGTGGGGCTTCGACGGTGCTGTCGTCTCCGACTGGGGCGGCGGGAACGACCCGGTCGCCGCCGTCCGTGCCGGTGGCACCCTGGAGATGCCCTCCCCCGGTCTCGACTCCGCCCGGCGCATCGTCGCGGCGATGGCGGACGGCGAGCTGGCGGAGGCCGACGTCGACGCCCGCGTGGCCGAGATGGTGCGGCTCGCCGAGCGCGTGGGGAGCCGCAGCGGCACCCCGGCCGACGCCGACGCCCACCACCGCCTGGCCCGCGAGGCGGCGGCCGCGAGCGCCGTCCTGCTCAAGAACGACGACGCCGTGCTGCCGCTGGCGCCCGGTACCCGGGTGGCCGTGGTGGGCGACTTCGCTCGCACCCCGCGCTACCAGGGCGCGGGCTCCTCGCTGGTCAACCCGACCCGGCTGCCCTCGGCGCTGGACGCGCTCGCCGGGACGGACCTCACCGAGGTGGGCTTCGCGCAGGGGTTCGTCCGTGGCGGCGCGCCCGACCCGGCGCTCGTGGACCAGGCGGTGCGGCTGGCGCACGAGGCGGAGGTGGTGCTGCTGTACCTGGGCCTCGACGAGGTGAGCGAGTCCGAGGGGCAGGACCGCAGCCACCTGCGCCTGCCGGACGCGCAGGTGCGCCTGCTGGAGGCGCTCGCCGGCACCGGCACCCCGGTGGTCGTGGTCCTCAGCGCCGGGTCCGTGGTCGAGATGCCGTGGCTGGGGCACTGCCGCGCGCTCGTCCACGGCTACCTGGGGGGTCAGGCGGGCGCCGAAGGCGTGCTCGACGTCGTCACGGGCGCGGTCACGCCCGCCGGGCGGCTCGCGGAGACCTACCCCGTGCGCCTGGAGAGCACGCCCGCCCACCGCTACCACCCGAGCGACGCGGACACGGCCGAGTACCGCGAGGGACTGTTCGTGGGCTACCGCTACTACACGTCCGCCGGGGTCCCGGTGCGGTTCCCGTTCGGGTTCGGGTTGAGCTACACCACGTTCGACTACGCCGACCTCGAGGTGCGCGAGGACGGCGTCACGTTCACCGTGACGAACACGGGCGCCGTGGCGGGGGCCGAGGTGCCCCAGCTCTACGTGGGCCGCGCGGGCTCGGACGGCGTCCACCGGCCGGTGCGCGAGCTGCGCGGCTTCGCCAAGGTGCACCTGGCGCCGGGCGAGAGCTCGCGGGTCTCCATCCCCTTCGACGACACGACGTTCCGGCACTTCAGCACCGCCTCCGGGCGCTGGGAGGTCGAGGGCGGCACGTGGCAGGTCATGGTCGCGGCGAGCGCCGAGGACGTCCGGCTCCAGGCCGACCACGTGGTCACCGGTACCGGTCCGGCCGTGGCGGGCGAGCCCGGTCTGCCGCACTACCGGGCGGCGGACGTGACGGACGTGCCGGACGAGGAGTTCGCCGTCCTGCTCGGACGGGATCTGCCGCCGGCGCAGGCGCCGGGCCGGTCCCTGCGCCTCAACGACCCCCTCGGGGCGATGCGCCGGGCACGCAGCCCGCTCGCTCGGGCGGCTCACGCCGTCCTGGCCCGCCTGATCGCCCGGTCGAGCGCCAAGGGCAAGCCGGACCTCAATCTGCTGTTCCTCTACGGGATGCCGTTCCGGGCCATCGCGAAGATGACCAACGGCAGGGTGAGCCTCCAGATGGCCGAGGCGGTGCTGACGATCGTCAACGGGCGGTTCCTGCGCGGCACCGGGGCTCTCGTGTCCGCGGCGGTGCGCTCCGCGCGCGCCGAGCGCCGCGCCCGTGCCGAGCTGGCCGCTCCGACCCGCAGCGAGCCCTAGGCGCCGCTCCCCCCCTGCTCCCCGCCGCGCAGCTCGCGCGGACCTCCCCGCCCGCGGCTGCGCCCACGGGCCCACGAAGAGAGACACGATGTTCCGACGGATCCGCGAGTACTGGGCCGCGTTCGCCGAGCGGCGGCCCGGCACGGCCCAGTTCCTGGTGTTCTTCATGCTGAGCAACGGCGTGACGGTGCTGCAGCTGGCGCTGATGCCTGCCTTCAAGTGGGTCTTCGGCCAGACCGCCCTGGTGGACACCACGTTCCAGGTGCTGCCGGTCGGCTCCAACGTCGACGGGTCGCAGTACTTCGTGTTCGACTACGCCGCGGGCCCGCTGCCGGGCGGCGGCGGGGGCCTGGCGTACTTCCTGGCAGTGCAGGTGACGCTGCTCATCGCGCAGGTGATCAACTTCTTCGCCCAGCGCAACGTGACGTTCAAGTCGAACACGAGCATCTGGCGGGCGGCGTTCTGGTACCTGGTCGCCTACGTCGTGATCACGTTCGCCGCCGCGGCGCTGCAGGGGTTCTACAAGGCTCCCATCTACGATCTCCTCATCGAGGGATGGGGCCTGGGCGGCACCGGCGAGACGATCGCCGACGTCGTCACGATGATCATCAACGCCGCCCTGTCGTTCTGGGTCTTCTTCCCGATCTTCAAGGTGATCTTCAAGCGTGTTCCCGAGACCGACGAGCCCGGCCCCGTGCCGCCGGCGCCGACCGCTCCCGAGCGGCTCGGCTGAGCGACGATGAACCCTGCCAAGCTGCTGACGGTCGTCGTCCCCAGCTACAACTCCGCCGCCTACCTGCACCGCTGCCTCGACTCCCTCGTGGGGGACGGCACAGACGTGGCCGACGTCGAGGTGCTCATCGTGGACGACGGGTCGTGGGACGAGACGCCCGCGATCGGCGCCCGCTACGCCGAGCGGTACCCGGGGGTGGTGCGGGTCGTCAGCAAGCCCAACGGCGGCCACGGCTCGGCGGTCAACACGGGCGTCGACCACGCCCAGGGGCTGTACCTGAAGGTGGTCGACTCCGACGACTGGCTGGACGCCGCGGCGTTCGCCCGCCTGCGGGAGGCCCTGCGCGGCTTCGCCGGGGACCCGCAGGCCCCGGACATGGTGGTCACCAACTACGTCTACGAGAACGTCGACCGCCGCCGGCGCGCGGCCGTGCGCTACACCGAGGCGCTCGTGCCGGGCCGCACCGTCACGTGGGACCAGGTGGGCCGGTTCCGCAAGTCGCAGTACATGCTGATGCACTCCCTCGTGTACCGCACGGGACTGCTGCGCGAGAGCGGCCTGCGCCTGCCGGAGCACACGTTCTACGTGGACAACCTGTACGCGTTCGTGCCGCTGGTCCACGTGCGCCGGCTGCACTACCTGGACGTGGACCTGTACCGGTACTTCATCGGCCGCTCGGACCAGTCGGTCAACGAGACGGTGATGATCTCCCGGGTCGACCAGCAGCTGCGGGTCAACCGGATGATGATGGAGCACCTGTCGGCGGTGCGCTCCGACCCTCGCGTACCTCGGGCGCTGCGCCGCTACCTGCTGCACTACGTCGGGATCGTGTGCGTGGTCTCGTCCATGCTGCTGATCCGTGCGGGCACGCGGGACGCCATCGCGCAGAAGGACCGGTTCTGGCGCGAGCTGCGCCAGGCGGACGAGGCCCTGTACTGGCGCCTGCGCCTGAGCGTCATGGGCCAGCTGGTGAACCTGCCCGGGCGGCCCGGCCGCGAGGTCTCGGTGCTCGCCTACAAGGCTGCCCAGCGGGCGCTGGGGTTCAACTGAGCCTCAGCCCCGCTGCTGCGCGCCCGCGGCGGGCACGGGGAACAGCACGCGCACCACGAACCACCCGTCCTCGGCGCGGACGGTGAGCGAGCCCCCGTACCGCTCGGCGACCTGACGCATGTTGCGCAGGCCGTACCCGTGGTGGGTCCGGTCGGCCTTGGTGGTGCGGGGCAGGCCGTCCTCCATCTCGAGCTCGCCCTCGTGGTAGTTCTCGAAGCGCACCAGGACGAGCATGTCCTGGGTGTAGACGGCCACCCGGATGAGCCGCTTCTCCGGGGAGGGCAGGGCGCTGACGGACTCGACGGCGTTGTCGAGGGCGTTGCCGAACAGCGCGCTCAGGTCCATCGGGGACATGAAGGACAGGGCGGTGCCGTCCACGACGCTGGTGAGGGTGATCCCCCGCTCGCCGCACTCGGCGGTCTTGGCCGTGATGATCGTGTCCAGCACGGCGTTGCCCGTCTGCGCCTGGACGCCGTACCCGCTGATCGACTCCTCGAGCTGGTCCAGGTAGGACGCCTTGGCCACGGGGTCCGTCTCGGCCCGGATCGCCGCCACGTAGTGCTTCATGTCGTGGTACTTGCGGTTGACGACGTCGATGCTGCGCTTGGAGCGCAGGTACTGCTCGTGCTGGGAGACGAGCATGCGGCGCATCGCCTCGACCTCCGTGGCCCGCTGCACCTCCCGCCGGTGGCCCTGCTGGGCGTAGAGGGCCACGTAGCCGGCGAGGTCCACGAGGGTGCGGATGTAGAACACCTCGCGGCCCGGGCGGCCGCTGAACGGCGTGTTGGCGCTGACGAAGCTGAGGTTGCTCATGAAGAAGGTGGCGGCCGCGATGGCCACCGCTCCCGCCAGGCTGCGCAGGTCCACCTCGGGCGGGCGTCCCGCCTCGAAGTGCCGCCGCTCCAGCAGGTACGCCACCGTGAACGCCGCGCCCTCCACGCCCACCAGCAGCACGCCCTCGACCACGGGTGACGGCGACCCCGCCGGTGCCAGGAAGTAGCTGTGGAGCTGCCAGTGCAGCGAGGCCACGAGCTCGGCGAGCACGAACGCCCGGGCGGTCAGGTACCCGGCGTCCCGCAGCGAGACGTCGGTGCTCAGCCGGATGCACGCGAACATCACCGCGACGGCGACGCCCATGCCGAGGGTCCACAGCGAGATCGGCAGCCTCCCGGCGGCCTCCTGCACCGCCAGGAGCACGCCGAGGCCGGCGACCGAGACCGCACCGACCAGCACCGGGGAGCGCCGGCCCCGCACCGGGCCCCGCACCAGGAGCACGTACGTCATGCAGGCCGCCCACTCCGCGACCGCCGTGTACGCCCGCGGGATGTCCGGCAGCACCTCGGTGATCACGGCAGGCGTCCGCCCACGTGGTCGGTGAGCGCGTCGAGGAACGCGCGCCGGCGCGGACGGCTGACCTGGAGCTCGATACCGCCGCGCATCACGCAGCTCGTGGGGTGCACGCCCACCACGTGGCGCAGGTTCACCAGGTAGCAGCTGTTGGACCGGAAGAACCCCTTGCCCGCGAGCTCGGTCTCGAAGGACTTGAGCGTGCCGGTGAGGGTGTAGGCCCGGTCGCGGGCGTGCACGGTGATCCGGTGCTTGTCGCTCTCGACGTACAGGACGTCCGCGAGGTCCACACGGGCGGTCGAGCCACCGGCGGGCAGCATGATCGAGTCGCGGTCGCCCCGGCGCACGCGCCGGACGCTGCGGCGCAGCTCCTGGGAGAACGCGAAGTACGGCACGGGCTTGACGAGGTAGCTGAGGGCCTCGACCTCGTAGCCGCGGATCGCGTGCTGGGCCATGTTGGTGACGAAGACGAGCACGACGTCGGTGTCGAGCTCGCGGATGCGGCGCGCCGTCTCGAACCCGTCCATGCCGGGCATCTGCACGTCGAGGAACACGACGTCGAACTCGGGCCGGTAGGGCTCGGCGATGCGGGCCCCGTCCTCGAACGTGGTGACGCGCAGCGGCGTGCCGTGCTCCTGCTCGTAGCGCTCCAGGTGGGACGCCAGCAGCCTGCGGCTCGTCTCCTCGTCGTCGACGACCGCGACGTTGATCGCCTCTGTCACGCCTGCACCTTCGTCCCGCTCTGCGGGTGCCAAGGTATCAAGCGCGAGGGCGCGTGGGTGCGACACGTCCGCCGCCCGGAAAGGCAGGGGCAGCCCCGGACGGCGGACGCGTCAGTCTTCGGCCCGCGGCTCGCGGGGCTCGGGCTGCCCGGCCAGCGCGCTCGTGGCGCGAGCACGGCGGGGCGACGGCTGGAGCGTGGAGGCGCGGCGCGCCGCCTGGACCCGGCGCAACCGTTCCAGCAGCACGGCCCGGTCCAGCTCCTCCTCGAGGCTGAGCTCACGTCGACCGTTCATCGGCAGCTCGCTTTCGTCGTTGCACCGGCGGTACAGCTGGGCGGTAGCCTCCTGCTGGCGTCACGCTGGACGTCAAGACGGCACGAGGGAGCAGTCATGAGAGCACTGTCGCTACGCACGATCACCCTCCTCGCGGCGGCGGCGCTGGTCGCCGGCCCGCTGGGCACGGGGCCCGCGAGCGCCGACCCAGGCTCCTCGGACGGCTCGACGAGCGCGACGAGCGGTGCCGGCGAGACCCCCGCGACGTCGGAGCCCGATCGCGTCGTGACCCACGAGGACGGCTCGACCACGCTGGTGTACTCCGACGGCGCCACCTTCACCTCCCAGGACCCGGTCGCCGCAGCCTCGGCGCAGTCCCGCGTCTCGGTCCTGGCGGCCGGCTCGTTCGGCTGGAGCTCGACGTACGACGTGAGCGTCTACTCGCGCACGTGGACGACCGGTGCGGCCGGTGACGTGTGGGTGGACATCGCCTCGATCAGCAACTGCGGCGGCAAGACGCACCGCCTGGCCCTGTACCGCCAGGGTGCGGTGGGCTGGAGCCAGGTGGGGACGGTCCGCACGGTCAGCTGCGGGGGCGGCAGCTACGTCTGGCGCGGCGTCGCGCAGGGCACCTACCGCTTCCAGCTGTGGGACCCGGACTCGGGCGACGCCTACCGCGCGCACGCGGCCTCGGGCACGGTCCGCCACCCCTGAGGGCACACCGCGGGGCGTGGGACGCTCAGTCATCGTCCCGCCCCTGGACGAGGCGGCGCACCATCACCGCGGTCACGGTGACGAGCACGGCGAGCACCGCGGCGACGACGAGGATCTCGACCGCCTGCTGCACCCGCCAGGTGGGCGGGACCACGCGGTCGGCCAGGACCCACGCACCGCCGGCGGCGGCGACCCGCACCACGGTGCACAGCCAGGTGATGGTCTCGCCGACGAGGGCGTGGGGCCTGCGGCTGCGCACGACGAGCGCGACGGACACGCCCGTGAGCACCAGCGCGGCCGTCTTGGCCACGGCGGCACCCGGGAACACCCCGGAGGTGCCGACCCCGAGCGGCAGCTGCCAGGCCAGGGCGATGACGAGGCCGGCGTCGACCAGGGCGCCCGCGACGGACGCGGGGATCGGTACGCCGTCCCCCGGCTCGCGGTGCCAGTGCGCTCGCTTGCGGGCCTCGCGCGCGGCGAGGACCCCGGCGACCACCGCGGCGACGACGAGGCCGGTGCCCACGACGCGGGCCTCGCCCGTCATGCGCAACGTGCCGCCGAGCAGGAGCGCGCCGCCGACGGCGGCGACCCGGTAGAGGCCGAAGGCCAGGCCGAGCCGCAGCAGGAAGGGGCGTGCGTCGGCCGGGCGGCCGTCCAGCGATGCCCCACCAGTGCTAGCCACCATGGGGCCTCCGTCCTCTCATGCTGAGCGTCGCGACGTAGGAGTCCTGGCTGTCGCGCGCCCCCATTGTCTTGTGCACGGCCTGGCGGGAGACGCCGAGCTGCGCGGCCACCCGGGCCAGGCTCGCGGTCTGCGCGAGCCTGGCGTACGAGGACCGCCGACCGGACGCCGCCCGCTCCTGGGCGTAGGCGAGGTACGCGCCCAGCTCGCCCCACAGGAGCGCCGCCCGCAGGGGGTCGCCGGACTCGCCCTGCCCGTGGAGCTCGTCGCCCAGGTCGGCCAGCACGTGCGTGACGTCCTCGGGCGCGAGACCAGCGGCCTCGAGCCGGTCCTGAGCAGCGGCCAGCTCCGCCCCCTCACGGTGGGGAAGGGCGCTGCGCCACGCCAGGTCCGACGACACACCCACAGTCAACAGGGGGTTGACACCATCGTCAACCCCCTGTTGACGACCCGGGCGCGCACCCTCGGCCGCCTAGGACCTTGGTCACGATCGCATCCCGCAGGTGGATCGACCACGGAGACGGTTGGTTGAATGCGGGCTCCTCGCCGCCCGCGTGAACGCTCCGCCGGTGGCCGCCTGCCTCGTCGAAAGCCCCCCGTGCACCTGCCTGACCTCCGCGTGCGCCTGCGCGCACCCCGCACCGCCCTCCTCCACCGCCGCCCGGACACCGGCCGCTCCCCCTGGCGGGCGCTGCGCCACCCCGCCATGCGCTGGTGGACCGGGGCGAACGCCGTCTCGAGCACCGGCACCTGGATGCAGATGACCGTCCAGAACCTCCTCGTCCTGCAGATCACCGGCTCCCCCGCCGCCACCGGACTCTCGCTCGCCGTCCAGGCCGCCCCCGGCCTGCTGCTCGGCCTCGCCGGCGGCGCCGTCGTCGACCGCTGGCCCCGCAAGGTGGTGGTCGCCACCAGCCAGACCGTCCTCGGCGTCGTCGGCCTGACCACCGCCGCGCTCGTCGGCCTCGACCTGCTCACCCTCCCGCTGCTGCTCGCGCTCTCCGCCCTCACCGGCGTCGTCGCCACCATCGACGGCCCCGCCACCGCCCTGCTCGGCAACGACCTCGTGCCCGTGGACGACGTGCCGTCCGCGATCGGCATCGGGTCCGTGGTCAACAGCGCAGGCCGCCTCGTGGGCGTCGCGCTGGCCGGTGCCGCCCTCGCCGTCGCCGGCCCGGCTCCCGCCTACCTCGTCAACGGCTGCTCGTTCCTGATGGTCGCCGCCGTCGTCCCGTTCCTGCGCCTGCACCGCCCGGCCGCAGCCGCACCGGCAGACGCTCCAGCCCCGGGCCGCGCTGCACTGCAGGAGGATGCTGGGCAGGAGCATCCTCGGGAGGAGAACCCCGCCCCGACCGGCGGGCTGCGCTACTTCTGCGGCCGCCCCCGCCTCGTGGCGCTCCTCGTCGTGACGGCCGTCAGCGCCGTCCTCGGCCGCAACTACACCCTCACGCTGACGGTGCTCGTCACCGGGGCGCTCGCCGGCAGCGCCCAGGACTTCGCCACGGTGGCGTCCGTGCTCGCCGTCGGCGGCATCGTGGGGGCGTTCCTCGCCGGGCGCCTGCGCCGCCCCTCGGTCCGGCTCGTGACCGCCCTCGCCGCCGCCGGTGCGGCGCTCCAGGTGGCGGCGGGGCTCTCCCCCACCCTCCTGGTCCTGGTCGTCGTCGTGGCCCCCATGGCGGTGCTCGAGTCGCTCTCCGACACCGCCGGGGCCACCGTGCTGCAGACCGACCCCCCGCCCGCGATGCGTGGGCGCGTGCTCGGGGTGTGGCGCAGCGCCAGCACCGCCTGGGCGCTGGCCGGGCCCCCGCTGCTCGGCCTGCTCATGGAGGTGGTGGGACCGCGCGCCACGCTCGTCGGCGGAGGGCTGGCGGTCCTGGCCGTCGTCGCCGCCGGGGCCCTGCACCAGCGCCGGTCGGCAGCGCGCCGCCACGCGCGGGCGCGGGAGCTCGCGCTCGCCGCGTGAGCGCACGACGACGCAGGCCCTCGCCGCGACCGGTCGCGGCGAGGGCCTGCGCGTGGGGCTGCGCGTGGGGCCGGGCTCAGGAACGGCCGCTCACAGCAGCCGGCCACCCGTCACGCCGATGCGGTCCCCGGTGATGTAGCTCGACTCCTGGGAGGCGAAGAACACGTACGCGGGGGCGAGCTCGGCGGGCTGGCCCGCACGGCCCAGCGGCGTGTCCCCACCGAACTGCTCGACCTTCTCGTCCGGCATCGTCGCGGGGATGAGCGGCGTCCAGATGGGCCCCGGGGCCACCGCGTTGACGCGGATGCCCTCCTCGGCGAGCTGCTGGGACAGGCCCTTGGTGAAGTTGAGGATGGCCGCCTTGGTCGAGGCGTAGTCCAGGAGCGGCGGGCTCGGCTCGAACGCCTGCACCGACGTCGTGTTGATGATCGCGCCACCGCGCGGCAGGTGGTCCAGCGCGGCCTTGGTGATCCAGAACAGCGCGTAGACGTTCGTCTTGAGCACGCGGTCGAGCTGCTCGGTGGTGATGCCCCGCAGCCCGTCGGGCTGCGCCATCTGGTAGGCGGCGTTGTTCACCAGCACGTCGAGTCCGCCCAGCCCCTCCACGGCGTCCGCGACGAGCCTCGTGCAGAACTCCTCGTCCCTGATGTCACCGGGCAGCAGCACCGCGCGGCGGCCCGCGTCCTCGACCCAGTGCGCCGTCGTGCGCGCGTCCTCCTCTTCCTCCGGGAGGTAGGAGATCGCGACGTCGGCCCCCTCGCGGGCGAACGCGATCGCCACGGCACGGCCGATGCCGGAGTCGCCGCCCGTGATCAACGCACGCTTGCCCTCGAGCCGCCCGGAGCCCTCGTACGTGTGCTCGCCGTGGTCCGGCTCCTGCGACATCTCACCGGTGCGGCCCGGAGGCTGCAGGTCGTCGGCGGGCTGCTCCGGCTCCGGGTGCTGCGTCGTGGGGTCCTGCGGGGTGGTCTGGTCCGACATGTGGTTCTCCTGTCTCGTGGTCAGGGCCGTCTCCAGCATGGCCGTGCCTGGCGCCGCTCGCAGCGCCGCAGCCGGCGCCTGGACACAGCGGCCCGAGGTCAGGGCGGCGCGTGCGGCTCAGGCGGGCGTGAACGTCAGGCCGAAGGGGCTGAACGACGCCGGCACGGGCCGCTCCGGCCCCAGGGGCGGCGCGCCGCTCACCGTCCAGCGGCGGTCCTTCACGAGGTGCGCGAGCACGTTGCTCGCCATCAGCAGCGCCACGTTCCGGCCCGGGCACATCGCCGGCCCGCCGCTGAACGGCACGAAGGGCCAGTCCTCGTCGGTGCGCTCCCGCAGCCACAGCTCCGGCTCGAACCGGTGAGCCTCCGGGACCCGGGTCTCGTCGCGGTGGAAGAACGGGGCGAAGATCACGATGGAGGACCCGGCGGGCAGCGTGCCGTTCTCCCACCTCGTGTCCTCGGTGGTGTCGCGCAAGATCAGCGGCGTCGTGGGCCACAGGCGCAGCGACTCCAGCACGCACGAGCGCAGGTAGGGCAGGTCCGGGGCGGAGGGCACCTCCTCGCGGGCGCGCGCACCGGCGTCCGGGTAGGCGGACAGCATCGCCAGCGCCCGGAAGCTCGCCCACGCCGCGGCGTCGGACGCGAACAGCCACTGCGGGATCTGCTGGACGGGCTGGGTGTCCGGGTGGGCGGGCGTCGTGGCCACCATCTCGGCCAGGCTCCCCGGCTCGGCACGGTCCACGTACTTCTGCAGGCCCTCGAGGAAGCGGCGCCGCCGCAGCACGCGTCGCGGCTTGAGGTAGGACATGTTGGCGTCCTTGCGCAGCCGCAGCAGGTCGTCGGTGACGCGCTCGTCGTCCCGGGCGCTGTCCCCCAGCACGATGCGCCGCACCATGCGCCACCACATCACCGCGAAGTCGTCCCACGTGAGAGTCCCGGTGAACTCGACGTGGCCCAGGAGGGCCTCGACCTCCTCGGCGATCGCAGCGGCCATCTTCTCGCCGTGGTGGTGCACGGGGCGGCCCTGCTCGAGCACCTTCTCGTTGAAGGGCCGCCGGTGCGCCCGCTCCTCGGCCGACGAGACGAGCACGCCGGCGGGCTGGAAGTGGCCGAGCGCCCCCCGCTTCTCCAGGCTCGCCGGGGTGAACGGCTCCGGGGAGCCGTTCAGGACCCGGTGCACGTCCTGCGGCTCGAACACGAGACTGATGCGCCGGCCCGGGATCACCTGCACGGGGCCGGGCCCGTACCGCTCCCGCAGACGCTGCATCTCCTTGACCGCCCGCGCGTCGAGCTGCAGGCGCTGCCGCAGCGCCATCACGCGCGGCCGCCGCACGATGGCGCCGCTCGCCGCCATCGGCAGCAGGACGTTGGCCACGGCGCGGGCGACGTCCACCGGGGAGGCGACGGGGACCTGGGCCGCGCTGTCACTTGAACGAGTCAGTGGCTGCTCCATCTGCCGAGCGTATGGACGCCGCCTCCCGGTCGCCTCCCGAGCACCAGCGACCGGCCCAGGGGCGCGCCACCGTTCGTGCCGAGCACCGGACCCGTGATCCACCGCGCACTGCCGCCGGCGCCGTGCAGACCTGCGGCCCGGATTCCCGCGGCCGACCAGCGCTGGACGCACGACAGAGCCCCTGACCTGGTGTGCAGTCCAGGGGCTCTCTAGCATCGGTGGGCGATACTGGGTTCGAACCAGTGACCTCTTCGGTGTGAACTCGCTTCAAGCCCGAGGCCAGGGGCTTGGCGTCCCAAAGCCCAACGACCAAGTCCTCTCGACGTGGCTCAAGATGGATGGGGATGCCTGCTCCCACTGTCCACAAACTGTCCATGACAAGGATTGGGGCTGTGGCGCGCGCGGGGGCAGGATCATAACGCCCAGATCGAACCGACCGGTGTGACGGTCGAAGCGGTTCGAAGCCACCGACATCAGGGCTGTGAACGGCGCGCCTCAACGTTCGCGCAGCCTGCCAGGAATCGTCCGCCCGACGCGTTCTCATCTGCGTCACACAGGACGTCCAGGGCGAAGGAGTGGCGCGGCCCCGAAGTGCATAGCTCACCGACTACGTCCGCCCCGGTCAGCCGTGTGCGGGTGGCGACGTGCGCAGCCCAGATTGCGCGGACACACCGCCGCACTCTGCCGGGTCCTCTGCTTGTCGCCAGATCGTGCATGGTCGGTCTCGAGCGTCGGCACCAGTCCCGGTTTCCCGTTCCGCCCGTGACCGACGCGCGAGGGATCCTCCCGCGCGCACCAGCAAGTCGTACTGTGTTCGTAACATCTTCATCGCACTTTCTGTGCCACGCTTACTGCCATGCCCGAAAGCGCGTACTACGTATACCTGCTCCGCGACCCCCGCATAGCAGACCCACGGAGCTCGATCTTCTACGTCGGAAAAGGAAAGCGACAGCGGGCGCTCGACCACGAGCTCAACGCCTGGGCCGTGCTGGCCGACGACGTCAATGCGTCCGTCAAGGAGCGGACCCTGCACAAGATCCGGGAGCTCGGCGCTAGCGTCCAAATTACGGTGCTCGCGGACGCCGACCAGGGACTCCTGTCAGAGGCTCGCGCGTTCGATATCGAGGCAGGCATAATCGCCGCGCTCGGCATGAAGGGCCGCGGAAACGAGGTGGACGGACACCGCATCCGAGCGATCGACGGCACGGCTTTTGAACGGATTGCCAACGCCACCGAGCAGGAGCTCGACGAGAAGCGCCGATACATTCGCGTCCCGGTTGACGGACTGTGGGGCGGCACCGACCTCACCGGGACCCTGATCTCCGCGAGCGACAGTGCCGTCTGGGAGAACTCTCGGCAACTATGGAGCAAGACCGCACGGCGACGCGTAGACGAGATCCGCGCCGCTGGCCACGACGAGCGCGTCGTCCTGATCGCTCTCGCACCGAATCCCAGAGACGGACGTAAGCCCTTGGTTGTCGGTCTCTGGGAGTTGGTCGACGCCCGCGAGCAGGAGGGCTCGACGAAGGAGAGCGGACAGCCCGGATGGGAGTACGTCAAGTCCGCGGTCGAGTCGGACTGGCTTGTGAGTCAGCGCCACCGGCTGCTGGGGAACATCGCGACGATCGACGGGAAGCCGGTCCAGCGAACTCAGGACCGATCGTATCTCTTTTGGAGCTGACCATCACATCATTTGCCGTTGGGCCCAAGCGGAGTGCCGCAACCCGCTCTGCAGTCGGCCAGCTTGGGTTGCGGGGGTGGCCGTCGCCCTCCGGGCGCCCAGAACCGTGACGGCCGCACAGTGCTGCGTGAGGGTCACGGCGCCTACGCAGCGCTGGGGACCTTGTGAAGCAGGTACGCCCCCGGCGACGGCGGCGAGGATCGCGGGGTTTCCGATGGCGCCGCCGGTCATCCTCTCCACGAGGCCGGGCACGTCGATGACTGCTGCGACGACCTCGTTCGGCACGGTGGGGCTCTCGCGGAACTGATCGATCTCGTTGGCCTCGATCTCCTCGACCACCTGGGGATCACGAGACGCCTCGGCGGCGGCCGACCGAACGAACTCTTCGACGGTGCCAGGCTCGAAGCCGCCGGCGGCCAGGGTATTGATGCGCGCGATAATCTCGTTGAGCGCGACCATGTTTTGGATCCCGCTTCGCGCCCGAACCAGCACCGCTGGCCGGGGTGAGCACCGCGTCTCTGGACGGGTCCTAGGTCGACCCGTCCGCCGTCGAACTGCTGGACGCGCCTGAGTACGGCGTCGGAGAGGTCAACCTCGCCGCTGACCCGGTCAACGGCGATGACCCGTACGAGCTGGCGCGGGAACACGCTGAGCTTCTCCAGCGATGTCGACCCGTAGTCGACGACCTGGCTCATTAGATCATAGAGCCGCACGAACGTGCCGGCGTCTTTGCGCAACAGCTCGAGGCGCTCCACCTCGGCTACATCTGAACGTGCCTTGGCCGAGGAGCGCAAGTGGCCATAGGTGGTTTGCGCCAACGGTGATCTTGTGGCTCACGACCAAGTGAAAGACGCGGGATCCGTGCCCTCGGACTCCGGTTTCTCGTTTGCTGCCGCGGACCCCGGTCGGCATAAGTTCGAAGTGGCGATACTGACGGTGGAGGCTCGCCACACGGGGCTCTTCGCACGTGAGGGTTGGTCAATCAGCGGTCCGCCGGAGTGGATTTGCGTAGGTCCACGCTCTACGACGCTCACGCCGCTGCGGTCAGGGCGGTGCACGCGGGCCGTCGGAGGCGTCCTCCACAGGGGATCGAGGCTGTCGTCGGTGGCCCATGCGAGGATGCGCGGCATGGCAGTGTCACCCAAGGGGGAGATTGAGTATGGCGAGGTATTCACGCGCCGGTGGGTGGTCGACACGATCCTTGACCTCGTTGGCTACACGGCGGACCGCGACCTGGCCGCCACTACGCTGGTAGAGCCGTCCGTAGGGTCGGGCGCCTTTCTCGGCCCCGTCGTTGATCGGCTCACCGCTTCAGCCGCCGCCCGCGGTGTGCCGTTGGAGAGCTTGACCGGAGCGATCCGCGGGTATGACCTCCAGCGCTCCCATGTCGAGACGTCCCGCGCCCTAGTGGTCGAACGGCTGACCGCCACCGGCGGCGATGAAGCGACCGCGCGGATGCTGGCCGAGTCGTGGCTCCACGTCGGGGACTTCCTGCTCGATGACACCGATCTCCTGAGCCTCGGTGAGGCCCTCAGCGCCGGCACGTCCGTGAGCAAGGACTCTCCGGCCGACTTCGTCGTCGGCAATCCGCCCTACATCCGGTTCGACGACCTGGACCGCGCAACCGTCGCTGCCTACCGGGCAAAGTACCCGACCATGGTCGGACGCTCCGACATCTACGTCGGGTTCTTCGAGCGCTCCCTGGCGATGCTGAAGCCTAGCGGGATGCTGGGGTTCATCTGCGCGGACCGATGGATGCGCAATGCGTACGGCGCCAAGCTACGGGGACTGATTGCCAAGCGGTACGCCGTCGACACCCTGTGGCAGATGCACGACGTGGACGCCTTCCACGCCGAGGTCTCCGCGTATCCGGCCATCACTGTGCTGGCGAACAGGCCTCAGGGTTCGGTCACGGTCCTGGACACCAAAGCGACCTTCGGCGCACCAGGCGCAAAGCAAGCCGTGGCGTTCGTACGCTCGGGTGAAGACGAAGCCGAGGGAAGCGGCTGGAAGGGCGCACGACTCGCCTCCTGGTTCGAAGGTGAAGACCTGTGGCCCGCGGGCGGCCCCGATCGCATCCGACTCCTCGAGTACCTGCAGGAGCATTTCCCGGTTCTGGAACAGACCGGCGGGACAACGAAGATCTCGATTGGTGTCGCCACCGGCGCCGACAAGGCGTACGTCGTGGCGCCCGACGCGGACGTCGAGCCAGACCGGTTGCTGCCGATCGTCATGGCTGATGACATCCGCTCCGGGGTGCTCACGCCACCGAAGAAGGTGCTCATCAACCCGTGGGACGAGACGGGCGCACTGGTCAATCTCACCGACTACCCGAGGATGGAAAAGGCACTCTCGTCACACGAGGACGTTCGGAAGCGGTTCGTCGCACGCCGCAACCCCGCCGCCTGGCATCGGACGATCGATAGGGTCTATCCGGGCCTTGCGAAGCGTCCGAAGCTGTTGCTGCAGGACATGAAGGCACAGATCACGCCGGTGTACGAGCCAGGCGGCTACTACCCACACCACAACCTGTACTACATCGTCTCCACTGGCTGGGACCTTGAAGTTCTCGGCGGGCTACTGCTATCGCGTATCGCCGAGACGTTCATCGAGGCGTTCGGCGTGAAGATGCGTGGTGGCACCCTCCGGTTCCAGGCCCAGTACCTGCGCAAGATCCGAGTCCCCGCTCCGGAGTCCATCTCAGACGATGTGCAGGGCCAGCTTCGCGCGGCGTTCCGGACCCGTGATCGGGATGCTGCCACCCGCGCCGCCGAGGCGGCGTACGGACTGCCCGAGGGTGAACTCTGACCCGGGACGTCGACTTGTCACAGGCCGATCCTGGGGTTCGGTAGTGTGCGACTGAACAGGTAAAACAACAATCCAAGGAGCGCCGGCACTAGTGACGCGGGAGATCTACGACGACGCAGTCCGGGAGCACTGGGCCATTCGAGACGCACAAGGTGCCCGGCAAGCGGCGGCAGGCATCATCCAGGACGCCGGAACCCGCTCCGACGTGACCGGTGGCAAGCACCTCGTGCCGCTGGAGGAGGCCGTCGCCTCCGTCTTCGAGGAGCACCCCGGAATCGGCGAAGACCTGACGGTGCTGCGTGGCGGGAACCACACCCTGCCCGGCTGGTACCGCAGGGCGAAGAACTGGGACCTGGTCGTCACGTACCGCGGTCTCCTCATCGCTGCCATCGAGTTCAAGTCACAGGTTGGGTCCATCGGCAACAACCACAACAACCGCACCGAAGAGTCCCTGGGGAACGCTACGGACTTGTGGCGTGCGCACGAGGCGGAAGCGTTCGGCGGGCATAGGCCGTGGCTCGGCTACGTCCTGATCCTGGAGAAGTCGCCCAAGTCCACGACACCGCTACGCGGTGGGTCAGCACTGTTCCCCACCGACCCGGAGTTCGACGGCATCTCCTACCTCGACCGATACCGCGTGACCTACCAGCGACTCCTGAAGGAGCGCATGTATGACGGCGCCGTCGTCGCTGCATCTGAGCGAGGTCAAGGGGTCTACGACGAGCCGGTACCTGAGCTGTCGTTCGCGACCTTCGAGGCGAAGATCTACGGCCGCCTCGAAGAACTGAAGCGCATCCCTGACCAGTCGTTCCCGGAGCCCGTTCCGGGTCTGCTGCCTCGTCGGTAACACGAGACGCGACCTTCAAACCGGGAAGTTGAACGCCTGGACATGAGCCGCTACCGCCGTATCCGTGCCCGTCGACCTCTTCGATTCGAGCCGAGCCTGAACGTAGCCGTCGAGAGTTCGCCGAGTGCTACGCCGCCCAGCAACGCACGCGCGACCAGCGGGCGAACCGTCCCGAAGTGTCCTACGTGTCCAGAAACATGCCGTGATCGGTATGGACACGCATGGACGCTTCCTGGGCGACACCTCAAGTGTCCTAGGAGACGACGCCGGACATCTATGTCGCCGACATCCAGCACACCGTGATCCGCGAGTGGGTTGCACAGCTCGCGGCCAAGCGAGGAGCAGCCACCGTCGGGCGCGCACACAACATGCTCTCGCTCATCCTGACGACGCGGTCCGCGACCGGCGCATCGTCACCAACCCGGCCAAGGGCGTGCCGCTGCCCCGACGAGTCCACAAACCTCGGGTCTACCTGACCCACAGGCAGGAGTCCCGACTGGCCGACGCGGCGGGGTGGTTCGCACCCGAGGTCCTGCTGCTCGCCTACACGGGCCTGTGGTGGGAGAGATGGCCGCGCTCCAGGTGGGCCGCGTTGACCTGGCCCGCCGCGCCTGGCCGTCGTCGAGAACTTCGTCGACCTCAACGGAACCCTCATGTGGGGCACTCCGAAGAGCCACGAGTCGCGGCAGGCGCCCTTGCCCGAGTTCCTCACCGACGTGCTCGCCAAGGCCATCGAAGGCCAAGGACCCGACGCACTCGTCTTCATCGGCCCCAAGGGCGGCATTTTGCAGCAAGACACCACGTGCGGCCGCACCTTCACCCCGGCCGTCAACTTCGCCGGCGCCGCGGCGTCCACGCTCCAGCGCGCGCTCCACCTGTCGCCCGCGGCGCAGAACGGTGTGTTTTGACACAGGACCGTCCGGGCGGTCGAGGCATGGCAGCGCTACATCGATCAGCCGGCGACGGGGATCGCCGACGCCGAGACTTGGAGTTCGCTCGGCGCGGTGCAAGGCGCACTCGACCTCGCCGACTGGGTCAACGCCGGGCTCGGGTGGACGGCGACCGGGACTTCCCCAGGCTGACTCCGCACGACCTACGGCACACCACGGCCTCGCTCGCCTTCTCCGCTGGCGCGCACATCAAGGCGCTACAACGGATGCTCGGTCACGCCTCCGCGGCGATGACTCTCGACTTCGACCACGACCTCGACCCGTGGCGACCCCTCTGCATGCCGCACGTTTCGCGGAGTCACTGTCCAAGAACTATCCAAAGCCGGAACTGGCCGCATGACGAAGGCCCGGTGACCTGAGCATCCGCCCAGGTCACCGGGCCTTTTCCTCGCGTGGGCGATACTGGGTTCGAACCAGTGACCTCTTCGGTGTGAACGAAGCGCGCTACCACTGCGCCAATCGCCCGAGTGCGTGGACGATATTAGCCACAGATCGGACCTGGGACCAAACCGGCTCCCCGCCCCCTTGCGCCACCCGCGAGTTCCTGCCGATCTTGGCAGGCGGCAGCACTGCTCAGGGGCTGGTTCAGGGGTCGAGGCGCTCGCGCTGCAGCCGGGCGAACAGCTCCTGCGCGGCGAGCGAGAGCTCCCCGGCGGGCAGCTCGGTGCCGTCCAGCCAGGTGACGGGCTGCACGTTGCGGCCCGAGGAGGTCAGGAGGAGCCGCGCCCGGCCGCGCTCGACCCCGTCGAGCACGGAGAAGGGCAGCTCCCCCGCCCTGGCCTCGCGCACGGGCAGGCCCGCCTCCTGCCCCCACTCGAGCAGCAGCTCGCGGGTGATGCCGGCGAGGCAGCCCGAGTCGAGCCTCGGGGTGACCAGCTCGCCGCCCCTCTCCACGAACACGTTGGAGCCGGTGCCCTCGCAGAGATCACCTGTGGTGTTGGCGAGCAGCGCCTCGTCGGCGCCCTTGGCCACCGCCTCGGCCAGGGCGACGACGTTCTCCGCGTACGACGTCGTCTTGAGCCCGGCGACGGCGGAGCGCTCGTTGCGGGTCCAGGGCGAGCGCGCCGCGCGCCCCTCGGCGGCGATCTCGGAGGGCGCGGCGGCGACGACGAGGGTGGCGGCAGCGCCCGTGCGCCCGGAGCCGAGCGGCCCGACCCCTGCGGTGACGGTGATGCGCAGGCGCCCGTCGATGCGGCCGGCGCGGCCCAGCACGGCGGTGACACCCTCGCGCACCAGGCCCTCGTCGACGGCGGCGAGGCCGAGGCCCGCCAGGGAGCGCCCGAGGCGGCGCAGGTGCCGGCTCAGCGCGAAGGCCTGCCCGTCCACGATCGTGCACGTCTCGAACGCGCCGTCCCCCACGGTGATGCCGTGGTCCACCGCGCTGAGCGCGCCCTCACCCTCCTCGACGAACCGTCCGTCCGCCCAGATCACCAACGTCATGCGGGCCAGTGTGCCGCACGTCTCACCCCTGCGGGAGCGCCTGCCTGCTGGCGAGACCGACGAGGCGGGCGGCCTTGAGCTCCGTCTCGTGCCACTCGGACCGGGGGTCGCTGCCCCAGGTGATGCCGGCGCCGGTGCCGAACCGCAGCACCCCCTCGCCCTCGGTCCCGGTGCGCTCCCACCAGAACGTGCGGATGCCGACGGCGAGCTCCGCCGTCCCGGCGTCGGCGTCGACCCACCCGACGGCCCCGCAGTAGGGGCCGCGGGGCACGGGCTCGAGCTCGCCGATGAGGCGCAGCGCCGAAGACTTCGGTGCGCCCGAGACGGACCCGGGCGGGAAGGTGCCGTCCAGGAGGCGGCGCCAGAGGTCGGGCGCGCCCGCGACGTCGCCGGCCACCACGCCGCGCACGCGGGAGACCAGGTGCACGAGCCCGGGGTGCTCTTCCACGGCCAGCAGGTCGGTGACCTCGACGGTGCCGGGCCGGCACACGCGCTGCAGGTCGTTGCGCACCAGGTCCGTGATCATGACGTTCTCGGTGCGGTCCTTCTCCGTCAGCCCCTCCGGCGTGCGGGCGGTGCCCTTGATGGGCCCGGAGCCGAGCACCCCTCGGCCCGCGTCGGTGCGCAGCGAGAGGTACAGCTCCGGGGATGCGCTGACCACCCACACGGGGTCGACGCCACCGCCGCCCGGCACGTGCACGGCCGCGGCGTGCGGCGCGGGGTTCCCGGCGGCCAGGACGCGGGCCAGCCCTGCGGCGTCGGGCTCGCGGCCGTCGGCCGCCACGGGCAGAGGGGCCTCCAGGACGCGGCAGACGTTGGCCTGGTAGACGTCCCCCGCGCGCACGTGCTCGCGCACGCGACGCACGGCCGCCTCGTAGGCGGCCTGGTCGAGGGAGCTGCGCCACGTGCCGACGGCCGGTCCAGCCCACCCTGGGCCGGCGGCGGTGCCGTCGTCGTCGCGCACCTCGGCGAACCGCCAGGCGCGCGCCCGCCCCGCTCGCCCCGTGGAGCCGCCAGCGGCACCGCCGATCGCCGCCTCGAAGTCGACGACGACGAACCACAGGCCGCTGCGCAGCCGCTCCGGCTGCGCCTCGATGTCGACGCACTCGACCGCCCGGGTGGCCAGGCGGCCGGAGAACCGGGCCCAGGAGCTCGAGCGGTCGACGCAGGTGTGCACGTGCGAACGGTACTGACCACGAGCGATTGGACGACCCCGCCACCGGTGAACTACTGTTCGGTACGCGCCGGACGCCCCGGGAACGATCCCGAAGCACCGGCCGCGCGGATGTGGCTCAGTTGGTAGAGCATCACCTTGCCAAGGTGAGGGTCGCGGGTTCGAGTCCCGTCATCCGCTCGGAGGCCCACTCTCTGCACGCCAGGGAGAGCACGTCTCAAGGTGGGTTGGCCGAGAGGCGAGGCAGCGGCCTGCAAAGCCGTATACACGGGTTCGAATCCCGTACCCACCTCGCACCCTGAGCGATCAGGCACGGGCGATTGGCGCAGCGGTAGCGCGCTTCCCTGACACGGAAGAGGTCACTGGTTCGATCCCAGTATCGCCCACCACGCGCGAAGGCCCCGGACCATGTGGTCCGGGGCCTTCGGCGTCTCCCCCCGGGGTCCCAGCGGGCCGGCTTTGGCGCAGGTCACAGCGCCGCGATTGGACCAGCGGGCCAACGGTCGACTAATGTTCCACAGGCGCCGGAGACGGGGACAAGATCCTCAGCACCGGCCGCGCGGATGTGGCTCAGTTGGTAGAGCATCACCTTGCCAAGGTGAGGGTCGCGGGTTCGAGTCCCGTCATCCGCTCTCGGTTCGCCTTCGAACCAGTCCCCCGGGACGTTCAGGGCAGCCCTCGGGCGATTGGCGCAGCGGTAGCGCGCTTCCCTGACACGGAAGAGGTCACTGGTTCGATCCCAGTATCGCCCACCAGCGTCGAGGCCCCGGACCCCACGGTCCGGGGCCTTTCGCGTGCCCCGTGCGCACCCCGGGCACGACGCCGCCGCGCTGCGCCGCGCAACACCCGGCCGCCGTGGGCGGCGGTTAGGCTCCCGGGGTGGATCCTCACGAGCCGGCCGTCAGCGCCAGCATGCGCCGGGCCAAGGCGCACGCCCGCGCCTCCCACGTGACCGTGGGCCAGGTGCGCCATCTGGAGGACGGGCGCGTCGAGATCGACTGCTCGTGCGGCATGGTGCTGACCAACGGCCCGGAGTGGTCGCTGGACGAGCACATCCGCCTGCACCGTGCCGAGGCGCGCTACCTGGCGCTCAGCGAGGTCGCGCCTGCCGGGATGCCGCGCCTGATCCCCGTCACGGCCGACAGGTTCCCGCGGTAGGGCTAGAGCTCCCGGGGGTCGTCCCAGGAGGTCCCGCTCGAGTCGCCCTCGATCGGGTGCAGTTCCGCCGCCGAGAGCGAGGTCGGTGCCTTGCTCGGGTCGCCGCCGACCCGCGGGTCTCCCTCGGGGTGGCGGGGCGGGCGGGGCTGCGAGACCCTCCCGGAGGAGGCGGCGAGGAGACGGCGGACGCGCTGCCGGGTCTCCTCGTCGGGCTCGGAGGCGTCGGCGCGGGAGGCAGGGTTCCCTTCGGTGCTCATGGGTCCATCTTCCGCCCGGGTCGGTCCGTTCGCTCGGGCGCCTGGCACACTATTCGGTGAGATTCGGGCAAAACCGCAGGCAGAGCGCCCGTTCGACGCGCCGGTTCGGCCCGACAGTGTGATGATCGGCGGCATGCAGACCTGGCCAGGACGGTCTTATCCGCTGGGTGCCACGTTCGACGGCCGCGGCACCAACTTCGCGCTGTTCTCCTCCGTGGCCGAGCGCGTCGAGCTGTGCCTCCTCGCCGACGACGGCACCGAGGAGCGCGTCGAGGTGCAGGAGGTCGACGCGCACGTCTGGCACGTCTACCTGCCCGGCGTCGGCCCCGGCACCCGGTACGGGTACCGCGTCCACGGCCCGTGGGACCCCGCCGGTGGCCACCGCTGCGACCCCTCCAAGCTGCTGCTCGACCCCTACGCCAAGGCCGTCGACGGCCAGATCGACGGCGACCAGTCCCTGTTCTCCTACCCGTTCGAGGACCCGGAGGCCGCCGTCCACGGCGAGACCCCGCACGCGGCGGGCACCCCTGCGGCCGACTCGGCCCCGCACACGATGACCTCCGTCGTCGTCAACCCGTTCTTCGACTGGGGCCACGACCGCCCGCCGCAGATCGACTACCACGACACCGTGCTCTACGAGGCCCACGTCAAGGGCATGACCATGCGTCACCCCGGCATCCCGCAGGAGCTGCGCGGAACCTACGCAGGCATGGGCCACCCCGCGATGATCGACCACCTGGTACGCCTGGGCGTCACCGCCGTCGAGCTCATGCCCGTCCACCAGTTCGTCCAGGACACCACGCTGAGCGCCAAGGGCCTGAGCAACTACTGGGGCTACAACACCGTCGGGTTCTTCGCGCCCCACAACGGGTACGCGGCGTACGGGACGCGCGGCCAGCAGGTGCTGGAGTTCAAGACGATGGTCGCGGCCCTCCACGAGGCCGGCATCGAGGTCATCCTCGACGTCGTCTACAACCACACGGCCGAGGGCAACCACCTGGGCCCCACCCTCTCCTTCAAGGGCATCGACAACGCCGCGTACTACCGTCTGGTCGACGGCGACGAGGCGCACTACTTCGACACCACCGGCACGGGCAACTCCCTGCTCATGCGCTCCCCCGCCGTGCTGCAGCTCATCATGGACTCGCTGCGGTACTGGGTCGAGGAGATGCACGTCGACGGCTTCCGGTTCGACCTCGCGGCCACCCTGGCCCGCCAGTTCCACGAGGTGGACCGGCTGAGCGCGTTCTTCGACATTGTCCACCAGGACCCGGTCATCTCCCAGGTCAAGCTCATCGCCGAGCCGTGGGACCTGGGCGACGGCGGATACCAGGTGGGCGGGTTCCCCCCGCTGTGGACGGAGTGGAACGGCCGCTACCGCGACACGGTGCGCGACTTCTGGCGCGGCGAGCCCGCCACCCTGCCCGAGTTCGCCTCGCGCCTGACCGGTTCGAGCGACCTGTACGAGCACAGCGGCCGCAAGCCGATCGCGAGCATCAACTTCGTCGTCGCGCACGACGGCTTCACGCTCAACGACCTCGTCTCCTACAACGAGAAGCACAACGAGGCCAACGGCGAGGACGGCAACGACGGCGAGAGCTTCAACCGCTCGTGGAACGGCGGCGTCGAGGGCCCCACCGACGACCCGGACGTGCTCGCGCTGCGCCAGCGTCAGCGTCGCAACTTCCTGGCCACGCTGCTGCTGAGCCAGGGCGTGCCGATGCTGGCCCACGGCGACGAGATCGGGCGCACCCAGGGCGGCAACAACAACGGCTACTGCCAGGACAACGAGATCACCTGGATGGACTGGGACCTCGACGAGGACGAGGAAGACCTGCTGGAGTTCACGCGCCGGCTGGTGCGCCTGCGCCTCGAGCACCCCGTCCTGCACCGGCGTGCCTTCTTCGGCGGGGCCGGCGACGGCGCCACCTCCCCTGCGGCCGAGGGTGACGGCGAGCTGCCGGAGATCGACTGGCTCGACCTGTCCGGCGCACGCATGGACGGCGAGGACTGGTCCAACGGGTACGCGCGCTCCCTGATGGTGTTCCTCAACGGTGACGCCATGCCGGAGGTCGACATCCGGGGCAACGCCCTGGTCGACGACGCGTTCCTCCTGCTCTTCAACGCCCACTCCGAGTCCCTGGAGTTCACGCTGCCCCCGGCGGCGTACGGCCGCGTGTGGACCACGGTGCTGGACACCGACGCCACCACCACGACCGGCGAGCGGCACGAGGCGGGCACGACCCTGACGGTCACGAGCCGCAGCGTCGTCGTGCTCACCCGCCCGTCCCTGCGCCGCGAGGAGGCCGCGCGGTCCCGTGCCGCCGCCCGCGCAGCGCGTGCTGCGACGGCGCTGCCCGCCCCGGAGACCGGCGCGGCCACGGCGGCGTCCGAGACCGCACCGGCTGCGGACTCCACCCCCGACCCGGCCGTCGCGGCACCGGGCAGCCAGGCTGCGGCCCCGCAGCGTGGCACCCGCCCGTCCGACCCCTCGGGCCGGGCCTGATGCCCGCGGTGAGCGCCCGCCCCCGCGCACCCCAGGTCGGTGTGCCGCTGCACACCCGCTGGCCGGGTGCGCGCCCGGTGGTGTGGGCTCCCGACGCCGGCACGGTCGACCTCGTCTCGCGCGTCGACGGCGAGCTGCGCACGAGCCCCTTGCGGCTGCTCGGTGCCCAGCGGCCCGGGTACTGGGGCGCCGACCAGCGGGTGCCGTACGGCACGCCCTACGGCTTCCGGGTCGACGACGGCCCTCTCGTCGCCGACCCCGCCGGCGCCTGGTTCCCCGACGGCGTCCACGAGCTGCCCCGGGCGTTCGACCCGTACTTCTCGTGGACGGACGACGGCTGGCAGGCGCCGGACCTCGGCGCCGGGGTGCTGCTGCACCTCGACGTGCCGCACGCCACGCCGGAGGGCACCCTGGACGCCGCGGCACGCCTGCTGCCCCGGGTCGCCGCCTGCGGCGTGGACGGCGTCGAGCTCGCACCCCTCAGCGCGTTCGACCCTGACGCCGGCCCCGAGGCGGGCGTGCGCCTGTCGGCCGTGCACGAGCCCTACGGCGGCCCCCGGGCCCTGCAGCGCTTCGTCGACGCCGCGCACGCCCTCGGGCTCGCCGTGGTGCTGACCCTGCCCCACCGCTGGGCCGTCGTCGAGGACCTGGGGCTCGGCGCCTACGGCCGCCACGCCGTCGACGGCAGGACTCCCCGCGAGGGCAGCGGTGCACGCGGGCTGCGGGACCTGCTCACCACCGACGCCCAGCGCTGGTTCGAGGAGTTCCACGTCGACGGGTTGCAGCTCGACGTCGATGCGCTGGAGCACCGCACCCCCGTCACGCTCTCGGAGCTCGCCGACACCGCCGTGGCCGCGTCCGAGCGGCTGCAGCGACCCACGACCCTGTTCGTCGACGGGCCCGGCCGCAGCGACCGGCTCGCCGGCGTGCTCCGGCGAGTGCTCGGCGCGCCCGGCTCCCCCAGAGATCCAGACGCCGTGGTGGACGTTCGGCACCTCGCCGCCAGCCTGACCCCCGCGGCCCGGCTGCCCCTGCGCGCCGAGCGCGACAGCCGTCGCTCGCACGCGGCGACCGCCCGGGCGGCGTCCCTCGTCGTCGGCGACCTCACCCGGCTCCCCGGGGCACGGGCCGGCATGCCCTGGGCCGCGGACGCCGCCCCGCGCGTGCACGGCCCGCAGCGCCCCGTCCGTGAGAGCGCCGCGGCCGCCGACCTCGACGTGCGATCCAGCCTGCTGACCCTGGCGGTGCTGGTGGGCACGGCGGCTGTGCTGGACACCGACCACCTGCCGCTGACCGCACCGCACCGGGACACGAGCGACACCGGCGACGACGGCTCGGCGCGGCTCGTCGAGTGGTGCACCCGGCTCACGGCGCTGCGCGAGGACGCCATGCGCGACCTCGCGCTCGAGGTGGACGTACGCGCGGCAGGGTCGGCGCTGACCCTGCGGCGCGGGCGGTCGGCCGTCGTCGTCGCGACCGGCCCCGACGACGCCCGCGTGCCCCTCGAGGAGCTCCTGCCGGGCGCGCCGAGCGCCTGGTCGCTCGTGGCCGGCTGGAGCCCTCGCGCTGCGGTCGACGGCGCCGTGCTCACGCTGCCGGCGCGCACCACGGCGGTGCTGCGCGCCGAGGCGTGACGTCGCTCAGGCAGCCGCCTGGGCGACGGTCCGGCCCTCCTCCGCCAGCGCGCCGAGCCGCGACAGCGCCCGGTAGTACTTCTTCCGGTACCCGCCGCGCAGCATCTCCTCGGTGAACAGCGACGCCTCGCCGGACCCGCTGAGCAGCACCGGCACGTCACGGTCGTACAGGCGGTCGACCAGCACCACCAGGCGCAGCGCCACCTCCTGGCGCCGCACCGGGTGCACGTCCGTCAGCGCCACGAGACCCACGCCGTCGAGCAGGGCCCCGTAGCGGCTGGGGTGCACCGAGCCCAGGTGCTCCAGGAGAGCGTCGAAGTCGTCGAGGGTCGCGTCGGTGCGCGAGGCCGCGACCGCCCGCACCGTCTCGGCCGGCAGGGGCCGGGACTCGGTCACCACGGCACGGTGCCGGTAGTCCTCGCCGTCCACGCGCAGCACCTCGAAGCGCGCCGCGAGCGCCTGGATCTCCCGCAGGAAGTCCTCGGCGGCGAACCGCCCCTCCCCCAGCGCCTCCGGCAGCGTGTTCGACGTCGCCGCGAGCGCCACGCCGCGATCGGTCAGCTCGCGCAGCAGGCGGGACATCAGGGTGGTGTCGCCGGCGTCGTCGAGCTCGAACTCGTCGATGCAGACGAGCTTCTTGGCGGCCAGCGCCTCGACGGTGGGCATGAAGCCGAGTGCGCCCACGAGGTTCGTGTACTCGACGAACGTGCCGAAGGCGGAGTCCTGCACGCCGACGGCGTGGGCGAGCGACGTCAGCAGGTGCGTCTTGCCGACGCCGAACCCTCCGTCCATGTAGACAGCCGACGCCGTGGGCCTCTTGCGGGAGAACAGGCCGCGGCGGGGCGGGGCGGCGATCTCGCGCGCCACCTCCTCGAGGCGGGCCAGCGTGGCCGCCTGGCTCGGGTACGCCGGGTTGGCCCGGTAGGTGGAGAACCGCGCCTCGGCGAAGTGCCGCGGGGGCACCAGGTCGGCCAGGAGACGCTCGGGGGGCACCGACGGCCGCACCGCGGTCAGGGAGGCGGGGGCGGCCTGCGTCTCGTGGGCCGGCGAGGGGGTCGGGGCGCTCGTCACGGGGGTCAAGATTACGCTCCGCGCCACCCGCGGGACGCCTGGCCCGGGGAGGGCGGGTTGCTGGCAGGGCGGTCAGTCGCGTCCTCGGGCTGCCCGTGGCGGTCGTGCCCGTGCTGCGGCTCCCGCCGCGGCCTGGGAGGCTGCGCGCATGGTTCTCCCCGACCTGACGCAGCTCGTCCCGCAGGTTCGTCCTCTGCCCGCCGACGACGGGGAGGAGGAGCTGGCCGCCCTGTACTCCCACGAGCCCGGCATGCTGCGGGCCAACATGGTGGCGTCGGTGGACGGGGCCGCGTGGGGGCCCGACCACCGTTCCGGATCGATCAACGACGACGCCGACTTCCGGGTGTTCCGCCTGCTGCGTGCCGTCGCCGACGTCGTGCTCGTCGGGGCGGGCACGGCCCGGGCGGAGGGGTACGACCAGATCGGGCGCCCGGCGGGGCTGGAGCACCTGGCCCCGGCGGGCTCGGCGCCGCTGCGGCTGGCGCTGGTGACCCGCACCGGCCAGGTGCCGCCGTCGTGCCTCCCCGGCGAGGTGCCGCCCCTGGTGGTCACGGGAGAGGCCGGAGCGGCCCTGGCCCGGACGGTGGTCCCGGCGGAGAACGTGCTGGTGCACGGCGACCAGGCCCCGGACCTGGCGGCTGCGCTCGCCGACCTCGCGGCTCGCGGCCTGTCGCGCGTGCTCACCGAGGGGGGGCCGCACCTGCTCGGGTCGCTGCTGGCCGCCGATCTCGTGGACGAGCTGTGCCTGACCACCACCGCCCTCCTGGAGGGGCCGGCGCCGGGGCGGGTCGTCGCCGGGGCCGACGTGCCCGGGGGACGGACGGCCGGGCAGCGCCGTGCGCGCCTGGGGCACCTGCTGCACGACCCGCAGGCGGGCACGCTGCTCGCCCGGTGGCGGCTCGACCCGGCGGGCACCCGGGATGCTGGCTAGATTCGCGCCATGACCACCGAGAGCAACGACCCCGCCCCGGCCGTCCTGGCCGGCACCACCGTCGTCGTCCTCACCGAGGACACGCTGACCGACGCCGACGTCGAGCACGTCCTGGCCCTGCACCGCGACCCCGACGGCGACGGCGTGCCCGACCCGGTGCGGTTCCACGTGCTCGTCCCCGCCGACACCGAACGCAACCTCGTCACGTCCCTCGTGGACCACCTGGGGGCCGGGGATCTGCGCGCCGCGTGGGACGAGCTGCTGGGCAAGGAGCCGGACGCCCGCGAGGCGACGGCGACGGCGGCCGAGCAGCTGGCGGGCTCTGTCGCCGCGCTGCGCGCCGCGGGGGCCCAGGCCGACGGCGAGGTCATCGAGGACGACCCGCTGCCCGCCCTGCGCACCGTGGTGGGCCAGGGTGACGTGCGGGAGGTCGTCGTCGTGACGTACCCGCACGCCGTGGAGGACACGTTCCACTCCGACTGGGCCTCGCGCGCCCGCGACGACCTGCACGTGCCGGTGCTGCACCTGTACGCGGGCACCAGCGAGCTGGGCTGAGTCCCGGCAGCGACGAGCAGGAGCGCCGGCGGGCCGGGTGATGCGGCCTCGCCGTGCGAGAAACACCTCGGGCCCGGTCTCCCGCGAGGAGGACCGGGCCCGAGCGCCGTGAGCCGGCCCGTGCCGGTGTCCGGCTCAGAACCCCGTCTGGGTGGGGTTCGGGTACCAGCGGCGGAACTTGCGGCGCTGGTTCAGCTTGGCGGCCGCCACGTACGCACGGCGCTTGGGGCCGCCGTCAGCCGCCCAGTACGCCAGCGGGTGGTGGGTGTCGCGGGCCAGGCGCTTGACCTTGTCCCGCAGCCCCGCGTCGAGCACGTAGTGCAGCAGCAGACCCGTGGGCAGCACCGAGTAGAGCACCTCGGTGGCGACCCGTACCGGCTCCAGCCGCACGCCGTCCACATGGTCGGCCACCACGAACCGGGCCACGTTCGCCCCGGCGGCGGTGACGTAGTAGTTGTTGCGGCCGATCCGCGGGTTGACCTCGAAGAACGCGAAGCGCCCGTCGCGCGGGTCCACCTTGACGTCGAAGTTCGCGAAGCCCCGGTAGCCCGTGGCCGTGAGGAACGCGCGCGCCTGGTCGAACATCTCCCCCAGGTCGCCCGTGATCATCGCGGCGGGGTTCCCGAGCCCGTTGGGCGTGTGCTCCTCCAGGAGCACGTGCGCGCCGGCCATGAGGGTGATCTCGCCGTGACCGTCCACGTACGCGGTGATGGAACGCATCTGCGTGTCGTCGCCCGGAATGAGCTCCTGAGCCACGAACCGGCCCCGGAACCCTGCCTTGCGCAGGCGGTCCCACAGATCGTCCAGCTCGACCTGGGTACCGATCTCGAACACCTTGCGCTTGCCCGGGAACTCGACGTCCTGGTAGTCCGCGCTGGATGCCGCCTTGGCGATCAGCGGCCAGCCCACGTCCACCAGCGGCGGCGCCCAGGCCGGGTCGTCGGCCAGCGCGAAGTCCACCACCACGGTGCGCGGCACCGCCAGGCCCACCTTCTCGGCCACCTCGGCGAAGGTGGCCTTGTCGCTGACCGAGTCGAGCAGGTCCTCGTCGAGGAACGGCACCACGTACCCGGCCGCCTCGAGCTCGCCGCGGGCCCGCACCACGGTGCGCACCAGCCAGTCCGAGTTGGCCAGCAGCACCAGGCGGCGCCCCGGGTCGGCCGCGAGCGCCTCGCGGGCCACGCGCACGGCGGCGTCGACGAGCTGGCGCTCGTCGTGGCTGTCGGCGACGGTGACGTTGGTGATGATCCGGCTGTCGGCGATGGGCCCGGGCACGAGCCCGGAGATCACCGTGGAGCCGACGCCGTACTCCTCGTGGAAGGCGCGCGCCAGGGCGTAGACGCCGATGTCACCACCGAGGATGACCGGCAGGAGCTCGGGCCGCGGCTGGGCGGGGCGGCTCACGCCGTCGCCCCCGGAGCCGGTGCGGGGGTGGCCGCCGTGTTGCCCGCGTGGACGCGCCGCAGCTCGGACAACGGGTAGTAGGTGCGGTACTTGCGCACGTGGTTGACCAGCGCCTGGAGCACGTAGAGGCGGCGGCGCCACCCGGCGTCGGCGCGGTAGCGCAGCGGGTGCACGGTCTTCTTCGCCTTCATCAGGCCGGCCACGCGGCTGCTGAGCACCGGGTCCAGCACGTAGCGGCGCAGCATCGCGTGCGGCACGACGGCGTAGAGCACCTCGTCGCGCGCCGTGGCCGGCTCGCGGCGCACGCCGTGCACGACGTCGTCGACCAGCACCTCGGCGGGGTTCACGCCGCCGGCGGTGACGTAGTAGTTGTTGCGGCCGATGCGCGGGTTCTGCTCGAAGAAGCGGTAGGTGCCGTCGCGCGGGTCGAGCTTGACGTCGAAGTTGGCGAAGCCGCGCCACCCGGTGTGCTCGTGCAGGCGTGCTGCGGCCTCGAGGATCTCGGGGATCTCCTCGACGATCATGGCCGACGGGTTGCCGCGGGCGGCCGGGGTGCGCTCCTCGAGCAGCACGCGGGCCGAGCAGCGCATGGTGACCCGCCCGGAGGTGTCGGTGTAGGTGGTCACCGAGCGCATCTGGGTGTCGTCGCCGGGGATCATGTCCTGCACCAGGAACCGGCCGCGGTAGCCCGCCTCCCGGAGGCTGGCGTAGAGCTTGTCGAGCTCCTCGGGGGTGGCGATCTCGAAGATCTTCTTCTTCCCCTCGAACCGCACGCCGTGGTAGTCGGCCGAGCTCGCGGCCTTGGCGATCACGGGGAACTCGAACGGCACGGGCTGCGGCTGCCAGCCGGGCTCGCCGGCGCGCGCGAAGTCCTGGACCACCGTGGCCGGCGTGGGCACCCCGATCTCGGCGCAGGCGGCGAGGAACTCGGCCTTGTCGCTGATGCGGTCGATGGTGTCGGCGTCGGCGAACGGCAGCACGTAGCCGGCCGCCTCGAGCGCCTCGCGGTGGTGCACGAGGTCGCGCACCACCCAGTCCATGTTGGTCAGCAGCACCAGGCGGTCGGACGCCGCCGGCCCGGCGGCGTGCTCGGCGGCCACCCGCAGCAGGGTGCCCACGATGGCCTCCGTCTCGCTGCCGGACAGCACGAGGTCGATGATCCGGCTGTGGGCGATCGGGCCGGGCTCGGCGAACGCCACCACGGTGGTGCGCGCCCCGTAGCGCTCGTGGAACGAGCGGGCGAGGGCGTAGACGCCGATGTCGGAACCGACGATGACCGGCCGGACGCCCTCTCGGACGCCTCCGGTCGTCTGGTCGCTGCTGCTCACGGGTTTGCTCACGCCTCGCTCTCGTTACGGTCGCCGGACCACTCGGTGTGGAACGTGCCTTCCTTGTCGACGCGCCGGTAGGTGTGCGCGCCGAAGAAGTCGCGCTGGGCCTGGACGAGCGCGGCGGGAAGGCGCTGGGCGCGCACGCCGTCGTAGTAGGCCAGCGAGGAGGAGAAGGCCGGGGTCGGCACGCCGTGCGTGGCGGCCTGCGCCACGACACGGCGCCACGCGGCCAGGCCGTTGCCCACGGCCCCGGTGAAGTACTCGTCGGCGAGTAGCAGGGGCAGTCCCGGCTCGCGCTCGTACGCCTCGGTGATGCGGTCCAGGAACCGGGCGCGGATGATGCAGCCGCCGCGCCAGATCCGAGCCATGGCCCCGCGGTCGATGTCCCAGCCGTTCTCGGCCGACGCCGCGGCGATCTGGTCGAACCCCTGGGAGTAGGCCACCACCTTGGAGGCGTACAGCGCCAGGCGCACGTCCTCGACGAACGCCTCGCGGTCCGTGACCTCCCACGGCTCGGCGTCGGCCGGCAGCACGGCCCGCGCGGCCTCGCGCTGCGGCACCGACCCCGACAGGGCGCGGGCGAAGGTCGCCTCCGCGATGCCCGTGATGGGAACGCCCAGGTCGAGGCCGTTCTGCACGGTCCAGCGGCCGGTGCCCTTCTGCTCGGCCTGGTCCAGGACGACGTCGACGAAGGCCTGGCCGGTCTCGGCGTCCACGTGCTGCAGCACGTCGGCGGTGATCTCGATGAGGAACGACTCCAGGTCGCCGGTGTTCCACCGCGCGAAGATCTCGCCGATCTCCCGGGCCGAGGCGCCCAGGCCCTGGCGCAGCAGGTCGTAGGCCTCGGCGATGAGCTGCATGTCGGCGTACTCGATGCCGTTGTGCACCATCTTGACGAAGTGCCCGGCGCCGTCGGGCCCCACGTACGTGCAGCACGGGACGCCGTCGACCTTGGCCGAGATGTCCTCGAGGATCGGGCCCAGCGACGCGTACGACTCCCGGGTGCCGCCCGGCATGATCGACGGGCCGTTGAGCGCGCCCTCCTCACCGCCGGAGACGCCGGTGCCGACGAAGTGCAGGCCGTGGGCGCGCAGCGCCCGCTCGCGGCGCACCGTGTCCGGGAAGTGGGCGTTGCCGGCGTCGACGACGATGTCGCCCTCCTCGAGCAGCGGCACCAGCTCGTCGATGACGGCGTCGGTGGGGGCGCCGGCCTTGACCATGATCACGACCTTGCGGGGGCGCTCGAGCGACGCGACGAACTCGGCCATCGACTCCGAGGGCACGAACGTGCCCTCGTGTCCGGCCTCCTCGACCAGCGATCGGGTGCGCGAGGAGGAGCGGTTGTGCACCGCCACGGTGTACCCGTGCCGGGCGAGGTTGCGGGCCAGGTTGCGGCCCATGACCGCCAGCCCGGTGACACCGATCTGCGCGGTCCCTGCCGTGGCCTGCGCCGTCGTGCTCTCGGTCATCTCGCGTGCTCCTTCGTCGTCGCGTCGTGCGTCGCGTGGTGCGAACAGCGCCTCGGCCAGCCTAGTGCTCCGTGCGGGGAGCACGGGACAAAACATCACGATCCGGTCGCGGCCGTGGCGCCCTGCGGCGGGCCTGCGCCGGTCCGGCCCTGGCGCGGCCTAGCGTGGTGGGGTGACGCTCGAGCAGCGGGAACCTCCCGCCCGGTTCGCGGCCGCGCTGCGCTCGATGCGCGGGCCGCGCCATCGCCCCGAGGTCCGGCTCCAGGAGGTGCCGGGCCCCACCCGCATCGCGCCGTTCACCGCGGCGCTCGAGGGTGAGGTCACCAGCGCCGGCGACGAGGTGGCCACCGGCCGCTTCGTGGTGCTGCACGACCCGGCGGGCCAGGACGCCTGGCAGGGCGACTTCCGCGTGGTGACGCTGGTGCGCGCGACCCTCGAGGCGGAGATGGCCGCCGACCCCCTGCTGGCCGACGTCGCGTGGTCGTGGGTGACCGAGACGATCGAGGCCGCCGGGGCGCAGGTCCTCGCCCTGGGCGGCACGGTGACGCGCGTGCTGTCGAGCAGCTTCGGTGCCCTGGAGGGCACGCCCGACGCCGTCGACCTGGAGATCCGGGCGTCGTGGACGCCGACCGACACCGCCCTCGGCACGCACCTGACGCTCTGGACGGACCTGATGTCCACGGCCGGAGGGCTCCCGCCCCTGCCCGACGGCGTCACCGCCCTGACCTCGCGGCGGCATACGGTAGGGCCGTGACCGAGAGCGCCGACACGCCCGGGGCGCTGCAGCCCGGGCCAGCCCACGGCGGGCCGACGCAGCCCGCGCCAGACGAGCCGCGTCCCGACGAGCCCCGCACCGTCGTCCCCCTGACCGAGCCCGCCGACGGCGTGGGCGAGGTCGTCGCCACCCCGTCGGCCCTCGCCCGGGTCGTCGAGGCGTTCCGCACCGGCACGGGCCCGGTCGCCGCGGACGCCGAGCGCGCCTCGGGCTATCGGTACGGGCAGGCGACGTTCCTGGTGCAGCTGCGCCGCCGGGGGGCCGGCACCGCGCTCATCGACCCGGTGGCGCTGCCGGACCTGTCCGCGATCGGCGAGGCCGTGGGCGACGCCGAGTGGGTGCTGCACGCGGCCTCGCAGGACCTGCCCGGGCTGGCGGAGCACGGCCTGCGCCCGGCACGGGTGTTCGACACCGAGCTCGCGGCCCGTCTGCTGGGCCTCGAGCGCGTGGGGCTGGCCGCCGTCGTGGCGGAGCTGCTGGGCCTGGGCCTGGCGAAGGAGCACTCCGCCGTCGACTGGTCCACCCGCCCGCTGCCCTCCGACTGGCTGCGGTACGCCGCGCTGGACGTGGAGGTGCTGGTGGAGCTGCGCGAAGAGCTGGGCCGGCGTCTGGAGGCCGCGGGCAAGGCCGAGTGGGCCGCGCAGGAGTTCGAGGCCGTGCGCACCGCTCCCCCGCCGGCCCCCAAGCCGGAGCCGTGGCGGCGCGTGTCCGGCACGCACACGCTGCGCGACCGCCGCCAGCTCGCCGTCGTGCGGTCGCTGTGGAAGGCGCGCGACGCCTCCGCGCGGGCGCGCGACATCGCTCCCGGTCGCGTGCTGCCGGACCGCGCCATCACGGCGGCCGCCGTGGCCATGCCCCGCACGGCCGGCCAGCTCGTGGCGCTGCCGGAGTTCGCGGGCAAGGGCACGCGCCGACGGGCCGCGGCGTGGCAGCGGGCGATCGACGAGGCGCTGGCGCTGCCCGCCGACCAGCTCCCGAGCCTGCGCGGCCCGCGCACCGAGGGTCCGCCGCAGCCGCGCACGTGGGCGGACCGCGACCCTGTGGCCGCGCGGCGCCTGACGGCGGCGCGCGAGCTGGTGGCGGCACGCTCGGCCGAGCTGGACGTGCCGGTCGAGAACCTGCTGCAGCCGGAGGCCCTGCGCCGCCTGTGCTGGACGCCGCCCGAGCCGGCGACGGCCGAGACGGTGGCCGAGTTCCTGCGCGGCCGCGGGGCGCGGCCCTGGCAGGTCGAGCTGCTGGCCGCGCCGCTCGCGAAGGCCTTCGCCGACCTCGACTGACCCCTCTCCCCGGGCGGGAGGCTCGGCGCGCACCCTCCGGGTGGGTGCCGAGCCTCCCGCCCGCTGCGTCGTGCTGAGACCGGGTCTCACCTGCCGCTGGGCTTTTCGTGGTACTCGCGGTAGCGTGTACTGCTGTGTCCCGGGTCACGCCACGGACGGGGCACAGCCGAGCGGCGTCGCTCCGCGGACGCCGTCGTCCCCGACCATCCGTCGCAGATGGAGCTGACATGACCCAGGCCACCACGGCTGCCCCCGCAGGCCGCGCCACGGACGCCCGCCGCCCCGCGCTGCGCGACGTCGTCTTCGTCGACGGCGTCCGCACGCCGTTCGGCAAGGCCCGCCCCGACGGTCTCTACGCCGAGACCCGTGCCGACGACCTCGTCGTCAAGGCGGTGCGCGAGCTCGTGCGCCGCCACCCGCAGCTTCCGCCCGAGCGGGTGGACGAGGTGGCCGTCGCCGCCACCACCCAGCAGGGCGACCAGGGCCTGACCCTCGGCCGCACCGTCGCCATGCTGGCCGGCCTGCCGAGCACCGTGCCCGGCTACGCCATCGACCGCATGTGCGCGGGCGCCATGACCGCCGTGACCACGACGGCCGCCGGCATCGCCGTCGGCGCCCAGGACGTGGTCATCGCGGGCGGTGTCGAGCACATGGGCCGCCACCCCATGGGGTTCGACGCCGACCCCAACCCCCGCTTCATGGCCGAGCGCCTGGTGGACGCCGAGGCCCTCAACATGGGCGTCACGGCGGAGAACCTCCACGACCGGTTCCCGCACCTGACCAAGGAGCGCGCCGACGCCTACGCCGTGGCGAGCCAGACCAAGTACGCCAAGGCGCTGGCCAACGGCGACATCGGCCCCGAGCTGGTGCCCGTCGCCGTGCGCTCCGCCGAGAAGGGCTGGGGCCTGGCCACCGCCGACGAGCTGCCGCGCCCCGGCACCACCGTCGAGGCCATCCGTGACCTCAAGACGCCGTTCCGGCCGGGCGGCCGTGTCACCGCGGGCAACGCCTCCCCCCTCACCGACGGTGCGACCGCGTCTCTCCTGGCCGCCGGCGACGTCGCCGAGGAGCTCGGCCTGCCCGTGCGCATGCGCCTGGTCTCCTCCGCCTTCGCCGGGGTCGACCCGGCGGTGATGGGCATCGGCCCCGTGCCCGCCACGGAGAAGGCGCTCGCCAAGGCGGGCCTGACCATCGAGGACATCGGCCTCTTCGAGATCAACGAGGCCTTCGCCGTCCAGGTGCTCGCGTTCCTCGACCACTTCGGCATCGCCGACGACGACGAGCGCGTCAACCGCTACGGCGGCGCGATCGCCGTCGGGCACCCGCTGGCCTCCTCGGGCGTGCGCCTGATGATGCAGCTCGCCCGGCAGTTCGAGCAGCAGCCCGAGGTCCGCTACGGCCTGACCACCATGTGCGTGGGCCTCGGCCAGGGCGGCACGGTGATCTGGGAGAACCCGCACCATGCCGACTACTCGGGCCACGCGCCCGCCACCACCACGCAGACCGCGCACGCCGACGTGCAGGAGGGCTGAGCCACCATGTCCCAGATCACCCCCGAGGCCCGCCCCGAGCGCGTCACGCACTCCCTGGTGCGCGACGTCGAGATGCCCGGCGGCGCCGGCACCCTCGCCCTGGTCACGCTCGACAACGGCCTGGACCACACCAAGCCGAACACCCTCGGCCCGCAGGGCATGGCAGAGCTCGAGGCCCGCCTGGCGCAGCTGCGCGAGCGCGCCGCCGCCGGCGAGATCGCCGCGATCGCCGTCACGGGCAAGCCGTACTTCCTCGCCGCGGGCGCCGACCTGCTCGGTATCGGCGCGGTCACCACGCGCGAGGAGGCCCTCGAGCTGGGCCGCATGGGTCACCGTGCCTACGAGCTGCTGCACGACGCCGGCGTGCCCACGTTCGCGTTCGTCAACGGGCTCGCGCTGGGCGGCGGCCTCGAGGTCGCCCTCAACTGCGACTACCGCACCGTGGCCTCCGACGCCCCCGCGCTCGGCCTGCCCGAGACGGGGCTGGGGCTCGTCCCGGCCTGGGGCGGCGCCTACCTCGTCCCCCGCCTGGTCGGCATCGAGAAGGCCGTGGACGTGGTGCTGCGGCGCCCGGCCGCGCAGAAGCCCTTCAAGGCCGCCGAGGCCCTCGAGGCCGGGCTGGTCGACGTCGTGCTCGACGCCGCCGACTTCCTCGAGCAGTCGGTGGCGTGGGCGGCCCGCGTGGTGCGCGGCGAGATCACCGTCGCTCGGCGTGAGCCGGACGACGCCGCGACCGTCGAGACGGTCGTCTCCCGCACCCGTGCCTTCCTCGAGGCCACGATCGCCGGTTCGCGCCCGGCGCCCTACCGGGCGCTGGACCTCATGGCGCAGGCCGCCACGAGCGACCGCGCCACCGCGTTCGCCGCGGAGGACGAGGCGCTGGCCGACCTCGTGATGAGCGACGAGATGCGCGCGAGCGTGTACGCGTTCCAGCTCGTCTCGGGCGGCAAGAAGCCGGTGGGTGCGCCGGACCCGAAGCTCGCCCGCCCGGTCACACGCGTCGGGATCGTGGGTGCCGGCCTCATGGCCGCCCAGATCGCCCTGCTCGTGGCCCAGCGCCTCCAGGTGCCGGTGGTCATGCGCGACCTCGACGCCGAGCGCGTCGAGAAGGGCCTGGGCTACGTCCGGGCCACGGTCGAGAAGCTCGTCGCCCGCGGGCGCGTGTCCGCCGACGCCGCCTCCCGCATCGTCGCCTCCGTGCACGGCACCACCGAGATCGGCGAGTTCGCCTCCTGCGACGTGGTGGTCGAGGCCGTCACCGAGATCATGGACCTGAAGAAGAGGGTCTTCGCGGAGCTGGAGGGCGTCGTCTCGCCCGAGACAATCCTGGCGACCAACACCTCGGCCCTGTCGGTCACCGAGATGGCCGCCGACCTGCAGCACCCCGAGCGTGTCGTCGGCATCCACTTCTTCAACCCGGTGGCCCAGATGCCGCTGGTCGAGGTGGTCCAGGCCGGGCGCACCTCGGACGAGGCCCTGGCGACGGCGTTCGCGATCACCAAGAAGCTGCGCAAGACGGCGGTGCTGGTCAAGGACCGCCCGGGCTTCGTGGTCAACCGGCTCCTGGTGCTCGTCATGGGCAAGGTGGTCGAGGCCGTCGAGAACGGCACCGCGGTGGAGGTGGCGGACTCTGCGCTGGCCCCCCTCGGGCTGCCCATGCCGACGTTCGAGCTGTTCGACCTCGTGGGCCCCGCCGTGGGCCTGCACGTGCTCACCTCGCTGCGCGAGGACCTGGGCGACCGGTTCCCCACGTCACCGGGTCTGGAGAAGCTCGTGGCCGACGGCACCCGTGTGGTGCTCGACGCCCCCGCCCCCGGCCTGCACAAGCCCGTCGACCCGGCGGTGCAGGCGGTGTTCGGCGAGGCGCTGGAGCCCGGCACGACGGGCCGGCACGGCACCCCGGTGCTCGACGGCGCCGGCGTCCTGGACGCCGTGCTCACGGCCCTCACGGTGGAGATCGGGCACATGCTCGAGGAGGGCGTGGTCCCCTCGCCCGAGCAGGTCGACCTGTGCATGATCCTCGGCGCCGGGTGGGGCTTCCACACCGGCGGCATCACGCCGTACCTGGACCGCACCCGGTACACCGAGAGGGTGCTGGGCCGGCGCCTGCTGCCCGACGGCGTGGCGAACGTCCCCGGCGCCTGATCAGCGCCCCGGGACCGCGACGGCGGCCCGCCCACCGGAGGTCGAGACCGGGGGTGGGCCGCCGCCCTTTTCACCCCGGGGGCGGGTGTCGGCGGCCGGGCGCCGCGCGGCACACTCGGTGCATGACGGCGACGCTGCCCTGGCTGGCCCATCTCGCGCGGCACGAGCTCGAGATGCTCGTGACGGAGCTGGCCCGGGACCTCGAGCAGAGGCCGCCCTCCGTGGAGAAGCACCGCGCGGAGGCCGGCCTCGGCTGCTGGCGCGTCGTGGCAGAGACGTACGGCTCGGTGGCCGACGTGATCGACGGCCCTGCCGACGACCAGCACGAGGGCTGATCCGGGGACGGTCAGTACGTGGTGAGGCCGTGGGAGCGGAACTGCTCCCGCACGCGCTCGGTGAGCTCGGGCGAGGGCGGCTCGGTGTCCGCGAGCGCGTAGTCGCGGCCGAGGGCCGACCACTTGTCGCGACCCATCTGGTGGAACGGCAGCACCTCGACCCTTCCCACCGTCCCGGGGCGGATCTCCTCGAGCTCGGCGACGTAGCGGGCCACCAGCCCGACGTTGCGCTCGTCGTCGGTCAGGCCGGGGACGAGCACGAACCGGACCCACACCTCGACGGGCGCGTCGGCCGTGACCCCGTCGGGCAGGCCGGAGGCCGCGAGCCGGCGGCCGAGGTCGAGCGTGGGCTGCAGCGGCCGCTTCGTGACCCGCAGGTAGGTCTCCGGGTCGCCGGACTTGACGTCCAGGAGCACCAGGTCGGTGTCCCGCAGCATCGTGTCGGTGAGGTTCCGCCCGAGGAACCCGGAGGTGTCGAGCGCGGTGTGGACGCCCATCTCCTTGGCCCCGCGCAGGATCCGGGCGGCGAAGGCGGGCTGCTGGAGCACCTCTCCGCCGGAGAGGGTGAGGCCGCCGTGGGTGGCCCGGAAGACGGGCAGGTAGCGGCGCACCCGGGCGAGCAGCTCGTCGGCGGTGACCGGCTCGCCGTCGCGCATCGCGAGGGTGTCAGGGTTGTGGCAGTACAGGCACCGCAGCGGGCAGCCGGACAGGAACACCGTCAGGCGGGTGCCGGGGCCGTCGACGGCCGTGACGAGCTCCCACGAGTGCACGGAGCCGAGCTCGCCGGAGCGCATCATGGCGAGCGTGTCACCGCGGTCGAGGCCGTCGGCCACCGCGAGGCCGTCGAGGCCGGCGCCCGTGCGGCGACGGGGGGCGGTCGGTGCCTCCAGCCCGTCGGGGACGGTGGCGCCGAACATCCCGGCGACGCCGTCGACCGACGGGCTGCCGAGCACGGCCGGCGCTCCGAGGAGGGCACCGCGGCCGGCGCCACCACCGAGGGGAGAGGTGGTGCCGCCGGCCGCGGAGGTCTGGGTGGGCATGGTCAGCTCGTCACATCGAGCCGTGGAAGGTGCGGCTGAGCACGTCGAGTTGCTGCTCGCGGGTGAGGCGGACGAAGTTCACCGCGTACCCGGACACCCGGATCGTCAGCTGCGGGTACTTCTCGGGGTGCTCCATGGCGTCCTCGAGGGTCTCCCTGTTCAGCACGTTGACGTTCATGTGGTAGCCCTCGCCGCCCACGGAGGCGTCGAGGAGACCGACCAGGTTGGCGACCCGCTCGTCCTCCGTGCGGCCCAGGCCGCTGGGCACCACGGTGTTGGTCAGCGAGATGCCGTCCTGCGCCTCCTCGTACGGCAGCTTGGCCACCGAGAGGGCGGAGGCGAGCATGCCGTGCGTGTCGCGGCCGTTCATCGGGTTGGCGCCCGGGGAGAACGGCTCACCGGCACGGCGGCCGTCGGGCGTGTTGCCCGTCGCCTTGCCGTACACCACGTTGGACGTGATGGTCAGCACCGACTGGGTGGGCAGCGCGTCGCGGTACATGTGGTGCGAGCGGATCTTGCTCATGAACGACTCGACGAGCTCGACGGCGATGGAGTCCACCCGGTCGTCGTCGTTGCCGTAGGTGGGGAAGTCGCCCACGGTCTCGTAGTCGACGACGACGCCGCGCTCGTCGAAGACCGGCGTGACCTTGGCGTACCTGATCGCGGAGAGCGAGTCGGCGGCCACGGAGAGCCCCGCGATGCCGCAGGCCATGGTGCGCAGCACGTCCTTGTCGTGCAGCGCCATCTCGATGCGCTCGTAGGCGTACTTGTCGTGCATGTAGTGGATGACGTTGAGCGCCTCCACGTACGTGGCGGCCAGCCAGTCCATCGTCTTCTCGAACCGGGCGCGCACGTCGTCGTAGTCGAGCGGCACGCCCGGCTCGACGGGGGCGAACGCCGGGGAGACCTGCTTGCCGCTGACCTCGTCCTTGCCGCCGTTGATGGCGTACAGGAGGGTCTTGGCCAGGTTCACGCGAGCGCCGAAGAACTGCATCTGCTTGCCCACGGCCATCGGGGAGACGCAGCAGGCGATGGCGGCGTCGTCGCCCCAGGCGGCGCGGATGGTCTCGTCGGACTCGTACTGGACGGCCGAGGTGTCGATGGACACCTTGGCGCAGAAGTCCTTGAAGCCCTGCGGCAGGCGGGGGCTCCACAGCACCGTCATGTTGGGCTCGGGGGCAGGTCCCAGGTTGTAGAGGGTCTGGAGCATGCGGAACGAGTTCTTGGTGACCAGGGGCCGCCCGTCGTCGCCCATGCCGGCGATGGACTCGGTGACCCAGGTGGGGTCGCCGGAGAACAGCGCGTCGTACTCGGGGGTGCGCAGGAACCGGACGATGCGCAGCTTGATCACGAAGTCGTCCATGATCTCCTGCGCCTGCTCCTCGGTGAGGACGCCGGCGGCGAGGTCCCGCTCGAAGTAGATGTCGAGGAAGGTGGAGGTGCGGCCCAGCGACATCGCGGCGCCGTTCTGCTCCTTGACGGCCGCGAGGTAGCCGAAGTACAGCCACTGCACCGCCTCCTGGGCGGTGGCGGCGGGCCGGGAGATGTCGAACCCGTAGGAGGCCGCCATCTCCTTGAGCTCCTCCAGGGCGCGGATCTGCTCGGCGTGCTCCTCGCGCTCGCGCACGACCTTCTCGCTGAAGGGCTGGGTGTCGAGGCTGAGCTTGTCGAGCTTCTTGGCGGCGACGAGCTGGTCGACCCCGTAGAGCGCGACGCGCCGGTAGTCGCCGATGATGCGGCCGCGGCCGTAGGCGTCGGGCAGGCCGGTGATGATGTGCGAGCTGCGCGCGGCCCGGACGGCGGGCGAGTAGGCGTCGAACACGCCCTGGTTGTGGGTCTTGCGGTACTTGGTGAAGACCTCCCGCAGCTCGGCGGGCACCTCGTAGCCGTAGGTCTTGAGGGAGGTCTCGACCATGCGCCAGCCGCCGTTGGGCATGATGGCGCGCTTGAGCGGCGCGTCGGTCTGCAGGCCGACGATGACCTCGTCGTCCTGGGCGATGTAGCCGGGGGCGTGGGCGGTGATGCCGGCCGGGACGTCGGTCGAGACGTCGTAGACGCCCTTCTCCCGCTCGGCGGGGAACATCGCCGAGAGCGTCTCCCAGATCCTGGTGGTGCGGGCGGTGGGCCCGGTGAGGAAGGCGTCGTCGCCCTCGTAGGGGGTGTAGTTGCGCTGGATGAAGTCCCGCACGTCGACGGAGTCCTGCCACGGCCCGCTCGTGAAGCCGGCCCAGGCCGGGCTGAGGGTGTCCTGCACGGCGGACGTCGCGTCCGAAGTCGTCGTCATGATGACCTTCTCTCCTCCGGGAGGGGTTCTTCCCCGCTTCCGCTCCCTACGTTACGCCTGTGGTCTGACCACTGCGAGGTGCGATGCTGTCGGCTTGCTCACAGGCGGCCTGACCTCGGATCTCGCCCAGGCGTGGCACCGGACCTTCTGCCATGCTGCGGGGCGTGACGTCACAGCTGCGATCCATGGGTGTCGAGGAAGAGCTGCTCCTGGTGGCCGACGACGGCGCCCCCTCCCCCAGCGCCCAGGCGGTGCTCGACACCGCCGAGGAGGCCCACGGCCCTCTCGAGAACGAGTTCATGGAGGAGCAGCTGGAGACGGCCACGCCGCCCACCCGCTCCCTCACCGAGCTCGCCGACGCGCTGCGTGCCGGCCGACGCGGGGCGCAGGAGGCCGCCGCCGGCCAGGGCGCGCGCGTCGCCGCGCTCGGCACCTCCCCCCTCGCCTTCACGGGCACCACGGTCTCCAAGCTGCGATACATGCGCGCCCGGGCCGAGTTCGGCATCACCGCCTGGGAGCAGCTGACCAACGGCTGCCACGTGCACGTGTCGGTCTCCGACGACGCCGAGGGCGTCGCCGTCCTGGACCGCATCGGCCCGTGGCTCGCCCCCCTCCTGGCGATCTCCACCAACTCGCCGTTCTGGCAGGGGCAGCCCACCGGCTACGAGAGCTTCCGGTCCCAGGTGTGGTCGCGGTGGCCCACCGCCGGCCCCACCCGCCTGTTCGGGACGCCCGAGGCGTACCACGCCGCCGTCGAGGCGATCGTGGCCACCGGCACGGTGCTGGACCAGGCGATGGTGTACTTCGACGCCCGCCTCTCGGCCCGCTACCCGACCGTCGAGATCCGGGTCGCGGACGTGTGCCTCGACCCCGACACCGCCACCCTGCTCGCCGCGCTCTCGCGCGGGCTCGTGGAGACGGCGGCGCGCGACGCCGCCTCCGGCGTGGCCGCGCCCGACGTCCACCCCGAGATCCTGCGCACGGCTCACTGGCGGGCCGGCCGCTCCGGCCTCGACGGCGACCTCGTCGATCCCCGCACGTGGCGGCCCGCACCCGCGCACGACGTCGTGGGCGCGCTCGTGGAGCACGTGAAGGAGGCGCTGGCCGACGCCGGCGACCTCGACGCCGTCACGGACCTGCTCGGCGCGCTCTGGTCGCGCGGCAGCGGTGCCGCCCGCCAGCGCGCCTGGTACGCGGGCGCCGACGGCGACCTCGGCCAGGTCGCCGTGCGGGCTGCCGACGAGCTGCTCTCCTGACACCACGGGCGCGGGCTCCGGCCCGGCGGACGCACGAAGGGCCGCAGCCAGGAGGCTGCGGCCCTTCGCCGTGGTCCGCCTCCAGCGGCGGCCCGCGCTACAGCAGCGCGAGCGCCGCGAGCGCGTCGCGGGTGGCGTCCGCCGCCGTCAGGCGCATCTGCGTGGTGATCTGGTCGCGACTGGCGTGGTCGAGGAACTGCACCGGCAGGCCGAGGTGCACCTGGGGCGTCGTCACGCCCTGCTCCCCGGCGCGCTGCGCGAGCATGGACCCGACGCCGCCGTCCACCACACCGTCCTCGACGGTGACCACCAGGTCGTGCTCGCCCGCGAGCTTGACGAGGGCGGCGGGGACCGGCAGCACCCATGTGGGCGAGGCCACCGTGACGTCCAGGCCGTGCGCCGCGAGCGCCTCACCGGTGGTCATGGCGGTGCCGGCCATGGAGCCGACGCCGACGACGAGCACGCGGCGGGCGCCGTCCTCGCCGGCGTCGTGGCGGGCGACCACGTCGACGCCGTCGAGCTCGCTGACGGCCGGGATGGCGTCCACCAGGGCACCCTTGGGGTAACGGACCACGGTGGGGGCGTCGTCGACGTCCACGGCCTCGTTCAGCGCGGCGCGCAGCGTGGGCTCGTCGCGGGGGGCGGCCAGGCGCAGGCCGGGCACGATGCGCAGCATCGCCATGTCCCACATGCCGTTGTGGCTGGCGCCGTCGTCACCGGTGATGCCCGCGCGGTCGAGCACGAACGTGACGCCCGCCTTGTGCAGGGCGACGTCCATGAGCACCTGGTCGAAGGCGCGGTTGAGGAACGTCGCGTACACGGCCACGACCGGGTGGAGCCCGGCGAACGCCATCCCCGCGGCCGAGGTGGCGGCGTGCTGCTCGGCGATGCCGACGTCGAACGTGCGGTCCGGGAACGCCTCCTGGAACGGCGCGAGCCCCACCGGGTGCAGCATCGCGGCGGTGATGGCCACGACGTCGGGCCGGCGGCGGCCGATGCGCACGATCTCGTCGGCGAACACGCTCGTCCAGCCGAAGCGGGACGGCGCGACGGGCAGGCCCGTCTCGGGGTGGATCTGCCCGACGGCGTGGAACCTGTCGGCGACGTCCTGCTCGGCCGGGCTGTAGCCGCGGCCCTTCTCGGTGATCGCGTGCACGATCACGGGCCCGCCGTAGGCGCGGGCGCGGCGCAGCGCGTGCTCCATGGCGCTCTCGTCGTGACCGTCGATGGGCCCGATGTACTTGATGCCGAGATCCTCGAACATGCCCTGCGGGGCCACGACGTCCTTGAGGCCCTTCTTGAGCCCGTGGAGCCAGCCGTACGCGAACCGGCCCGGTGCGCCGGAGCGGTGCAGGGTGCGCTTGCCCCAGTCGAGGAACTGCTCGTAGCCGCGCGTGGTGCGCAGGGTGTCCAGGTGGTTGGCGAGCCCACCGATGGTGGGCGAGTAGGAACGGCCGTTGTCGTTGACGACGATGACCAGGCGCCGCTCGCAGGCGGCGATGTTGTTCAGCGCCTCCCAGGCCATGCCGCCGGTCAGGGCACCGTCGCCGATGACCGCCACGACGGTGCGGTCGTGCTCCCCCTTGACCTGGTGGGCCTTGGCGATGCCGTCGGCCCAGGACAGCGCGGTGGAGGCGTGGGAGTTCTCGACCACGTCGTGCTCGGACTCGGCGCGCGAGGGGTAGCCGGACAGGCCGCCCTGCTTGCGCAGCGCCGAGAAGTCCTGGCGCCCGGTGAGCAGCTTGTGCACGTACGCCTGGTGGCCGGTATCGAAGACGAGGGCGTCGCGCGGCGAGGAGAACACGCGGTGCAGCGCGATCGTCAGCTCCACGACGCCGAGGTTGGGACCCAGGTGACCGCCGGTGCGCGAGACCTCGTTCACCAGGAACTGCCGGATCTCGTCCGCCAGCGCCACGGTCTGGTCGGGCGTCAGGCGTCGCACGTCCTCGGGCGACTTGATGCCGGCCAACAGGCCCATGAGAACTCTTCCTCTCGACGACGGCCCGCCACGGGGCGCCGCGGGCTGATCCACTCTAGGACCTCCGGCGAGGCTCGCAGCACCTGCGGGCGTGCGATCACGTGATCTGCACGGACCACTCACCGTGCGGCGGCAGCCGGTGTCCCCGGCGACCCGGCGCGCGAGGTCGGCCCGGCAGCCTGCGCCGTCGTGCCCCACGAGGCGCGGGCCCCGCGTAGGCTCGGTGCCTGCCGACGGGAAAACCACACCGCCGGCACGCGTGCGCCCGGCCCGGGCCGGAGCGCCCACCTTGCGGAGACGCCGATGCGCTTTCTCGACGGGCAGCAGCCCACCACGGACCTCACCTACGGCGACGTGTTCCTCGTCCCGTCCCGCTCCGACGTCGCCAGCCGGTTCGACGTCGACCTGTCCACCGACGACGGCACGGGCACCACGGTGCCCGTCGTCGTGGCGAACATGACGGCCGTCGCCGGGCGGCGCATGGCCGAGACGGTGGCGCGGCGCGGTGGCGTCGCGATCATCCCGCAGGACATCCCCGCCGACGTCGTGGCCGACGTCGTCGCGGGCGTCAAGGCCAAGGACCCGGTGATCGAGACCCCCGTGGTCGTCGGCCCCCACGACACCGTCTCGACGGTGCTGACGCTGCTGGGCAAGCGCGCGCACGGCGCTGCCGTGGTGGTCGAGGACGGCCGCCCGGTGGGTGTGATCACCGAGGCCGACTGCGCCGGCACTGACCGCTTCACGCAGGTGGGGCGCGTCATGGCCACCGACCTGCTCACGCTCGACGCCGCCGAGGTCGAGGCGGCCGGGCTGGAGGCCACGTTCGAGCGGCTGCACGCCGCCAAGGCGTCTCTGGCCACCGTGGTTCGCGACGGCGTGCTGGCGGGCGTGCTGACCCGCAAGGGCGTCGTGCGCTCCAGCGTCTACTCCCCCGCGCTGGACGCCGCCGGCCGGCTGCGGGTGGGTGCCGCCGTCGGCATCAACGGCGACGTCGCCACCAAGGCCAAGGAGCTGCTGGCGGCGGGCGTCGACGTGCTCGTCGTCGACACCGCCCACGGGCACCAGGCCAAGATGCTGCAGGCCCTGGAGGCCGTGCGGTCGGTGGACCCGGGCGTGCCGGTCGTGGCCGGCAACGTGGTCACCGCGGACGGGGTGCGCGACCTGGTCGCCGCCGGCGCCGACATCCTCAAGGTCGGTGTGGGCCCCGGAGCGATGTGCACCACGCGCATGCAAACCGCCGTCGGGCGGCCCCAGTTCTCCGCCGTGCTCGAGTGCGCCGCCGCCGCGCGCGAGCTCGGCAAGCACGTGTGGGCCGACGGCGGGGTGCGGCACCCGCGCGACGTCGCCCTCGCACTGGCGGCCGGCGCCTCCCAGGTGATGATCGGCTCCTGGTTCGCCGGCACGTACGAGTCGCCCGGCGACCTGCACGACGACGGCACCGGCCGCCTCTACAAGGAGAGCTTCGGCATGGCCTCGGCCCGGGCGGTCGCCGCCCGGACGGCAGGGACGGGCACGGCGTTCGACCGGGCCCGCAAGGCCCTGTACGAGGAGGGCATCTCCAGCGGCAAGATGTACCTCGACCCGGCCCGCCCCGGCGTGGAGGACCTGCTGGACGACATCACCTCGGGCCTGCGCTCGTCGTGCACCTACGCGGGCGCCCGCACGCTGGCCGAGTTCCACGAGCGCGCCCTGGTGGGCATCCAGTCCGCGGCCGGGTACCAGGAGGGCATGCCGCTCGCCACGTCCTGGTGACCGCGGCCCACCCCGTCGCGGGGCCCCTGCAGCTCCGGTTCTGGCAGTCCAGGACCGGAGCTGCAGGGAGTGGCGACCGGCGCGCGCTAGCCTCGGACGGTGAGCGACCCCTCCTGGCCGACGACGGCGGCCACGCCGTCGTCGTCGGCCCGTGCACAGCTGGCCCGCCTCGCCGCCGATCCCACGTTCCCCGGCCCGTGGCCGCACGCCCGTGGCACGCTCGACGCCGGAGCCCGGCCCGCCGCCGTGCTGGTGCTGTTCGGTGTGCTCGACGGCCTGCCCGCCGACCACGACGCGCAGGCCCTGGCCGTCTCCCACGACCTGGACGTGCTGCTGCTGCGCCGCGCCACCACGCTGCGCTCCCACGCCGGCCAGGTCGCCTTCCCCGGCGGGCGCCTGGAGGCCGGGGAGAGCGTGGTGGAGGGCGCGCTGCGCGAGGCGGAGGAGGAGACGGGGCTCGATGTCGGCGGCGTCGAGGTGCTGGGCACGCTGGCGCCGCTGCCCATGCCCGCCAGCAACCACGTGGTCACGCCCGTGGTGGCCTGGTGGGCGCGGCCCACCCCCGTGGGCGTCGTGGACGTGGCGGAGTCCGCGCACGTGTTCCGCGCCCCCGTGGCCGACCTGATCGACCCGGCGAACCGGTACACGTCCGTGCTGCGGCACGCCGGGCAGACATGGCGCGGACCCGCGTGGCTCGTCACCGTGGCCGGCGTCGAGCACCTGGTGTGGGGCTTCACCGCCGGCGTCCTCGACGCCATGTTCACGCACCTCGGCTGGACCGAGGACTGGGACCGTTCGCGGGAGCTCGACATCCCCGCCCCGGAACGGTCGTGAGAGCCGACCTCGACGTCACCGCCGAGCTCGCGCACGCCCTCCTGGTCGAGCAGCACCCTGACCTCGCCCACCTTCCGCTGCGCGTGGCCGCGCACGGGTGGGACAACGTCATGGTCCGGGCGGGCGACGACCTCGTGCTGCGCCTGCCCCGGCGCGCCGCCGCCGCGCACCTCGTCGAGCACGAGCGCGCCGCGCTCCCCCGGCTCGTCCCGTTCCTGGCGACGGCGGCGCCCGGCGTCAGCGTGCCGGTGCCCGTCCGCGCGGGCCGGCCGAGCCCGGCGCTGGGGTACCCCTGGACCTGGTCGGTGACTCACTGGGCCGACGGCGTGGCCGCCCTCGCCACGCCCGTCTCCCGCCGCAGCGCCTGGGCGGCGGCGTTCGGCACCTTCCTCGCCGCGCTGCACCGGCCGGTCGACGGTGCGCCAGCACCAGACAACCCGCTGCGGGGCGTCCCCCTCGACGCCCGGCCGGAGGCGCGCGACCCCGACGTCCTCGCTCAGCGCCTCGAGCTCGTCCCGCCCGCCCTGCGCGGCACCGCCGGTCAGGTGTGGGAGGCCGCGCTCTCGGCCGCCCCCTGGACCGGGACGCCCGTCTGGGTGCACGGCGACCCGCACCCCGGCAACGTGGTGGTGGCGCCCGGCAGCGCCGGCGCCCCCGACCGGCTCGCCGCCGTCGTCGACTTCGGCGACGTCACCTCAGGGGACCCGGCGAGCGACCTCGGAGCCCTGTGGCTGCACTTCGACGCCGCGGGCCGGGCGGGCTGCCGTGCCGCGATCGCCGCAGCCCGCGGCGCCGACTGGGGCGCCGCCACCTGGGCACGGGCCCGCGGCTGGGCACTGGTCTACGCCACCGCCATGCTCAGCCACCCGGACGAGCACCCGGCCCTCGTTCCCGTCGGAGAGCACGGCCTGGCCGCGCTCCTGACGGACCGCTGACCGCCGGGCGACCGGAGCGGTCAGCCGCGGGCCTCACGGCCCCGAGCACGACGACGGCGCCCTGCCCCTCTCGCGAGAGGGGCAGGGCGCCGTCGTCGTACGGCTACCGCGCTACCAGGGCTCAGGCCACCAGGGAGCGCAGCACGTACTGCAGGATGCCGCCATTGCGGTAGTAGTCCGCCTCACCGGGGGTGTCGATGCGGACGACGGCGTCGAACTCGACCTTCGAGCCGTCCTGCTTCGTGGCGGTCACGTGCACCGTGCGGGGCGTGGTGCCCTCGTTCAGCGCCGTGATGCCGGCGATGTCGAACGTCTCGGTGCCGTCCAGGCCCAGCGACGCGGCGTTCTCGCCGGCCGGGAACTGCAGCGGCAGCACGCCCATGCCGATGAGGTTCGAGCGGTGGATGCGCTCGAACGACTCGGTGATGACGGCCTTGACGCCCAGGAGCGCGGTGCCCTTGGCCGCCCAGTCGCGCGACGAGCCCGAGCCGTACTCCTTGCCGCCGAGCACCACCAGCGGGGTGCCCTGCGCGGCGTAGTCCTGCGCGGCGTCGTAGATCGTGTCCTGCGCGCCCTTGACGAAGTTGTAGGTGAAGCCACCCTCGACGCCGTCCAGGAGCTGGTTCTTCAGGCGGATGTTCGCGAACGTGCCACGGATCATGATCTCGTGGTTGCCGCGGCGCGAACCGTAGGAGTTGAAGTCACGACGCTCGACGCCGTGCTCGGCCAGGTAGCGGCCGGCGGGGCTGTCGGGCTTGATGGCGCCGGCGGGCGAGATGTGGTCGGTGGTGACCGAGTCGCCCAGCTTGGCCAGCACGCGGGCGCCGGAGATGTCCGTGACGGGCTCCGGCTGCATGCCCATGCCCTCGAAGTACGGGGGCTTGCGCACGTACGTCGACTCGGAGTCCCAGGAGAACGTGTCGCCCTCGGGGGTCTCCAGCGCACGCCAGCGCTCGTCGCCGGCGAAGACGTCGGCGTAGTCGCGCGTGAACATGTCGCGGTCGATCGAGCTGTCGATCGTGGCCTGGACCTCCTCCGGCGTGGGCCAGATGTCCTTGAGGAACACCGGGTTGCCCGCCGTGTCGGTGCCGAGCGGCTCGGCGTCGAAGTCGAAGTCCATGGTGCCGGCCAGGGCGTACGCGATGACCAGCGGCGGCGACGCCAGATAGTTCATCTTGACGTCCGGGTTGATGCGGCCCTCGAAGTTGCGGTTGCCCGAGAGCACGGAGACGACCGACAGGTCGTGCTCGTTGACCGCGGCCGAGATCTCGTCCGAGAGCGGGCCGGAGTTGCCGATGCAGGTGGCGCAGCCGTAGCCGACCAGGTGGAAGCCGAGCTTCTCGAGGTACGGCCACAGGCCAGCCTTCTCGTAGTAGCCGGTGACGACCTGCGAGCCCGGGGCCATCGACGTCTTGACCCACGGCTTGGAGGCCAGGCCCTTGTCGACGGCGTTCTTGGCCAGCAGCGCGGCGGCGAGCATGACCGACGGGTTCGAGGTGTTGGTGCAGGAGGTGATCGAGGCGATCACGACGTGGCCGTGGTCGAGCTCGGTCGTGGTGCCGTCCGCGAGGGTCACGGGGACCACCTTGTGGGGGCGCTTGGCCGAGTCGGCCGTACCGGCCCGCACCGGCTTCTCGTTGTCGTCCGCGTGGCTGGCGGCGATCGGGTCGGAGGCCGGGAAGGTCTCCTCGACCGACTCGTCCAGACCGGTGAACGGCTTGGCCTCGTCCTCGCCGACGTAGTCGAGGATCGCCTTGGCGAACGAGCCCTTGGCGGCGGACAGCTCGATGCGGTCCTGCGGGCGCTTGGGGCCGGCGATCGAGGGCACCACGGTCGACAGGTCGAGCTCGAGGTACTCCGAGAACTGCGGCTCGGTGTAGCCCTCGGCCGTCGGGTCGAGCCACAGGCCCTGCTCCTTGGCGTAGGCCTCGACGAGCGCGAGCTGCTCGTCGCTGCGGCCGGTCAGGCGCAGGTAGTCGACCGTGACCTGGTCGATCGGGAAGATCGCGGCGGTCGAGCCGAACTCGGGCGACATGTTGCCGATGGTGGCGCGGTTGGCGAGCGGCACCTGGGCCACGCCCTCGCCGTAGAACTCGACGAACTTCCCGACGACGCCGTGCTGGCGCAGCATCTGGGTGATCGTGAGCACGACGTCGGTAGCGGTCACGCCGGCGGGGATGGAGCCCGAGAGCTTGAAGCCCACGACGCGCGGGATCAGCATGGAGACGGGCTGGCCGAGCATGGCGGCCTCGGCCTCGATGCCGCCGACGCCCCAGCCGAGCACGCCCAGGCCGTTGACCATGGTGGTGTGCGAGTCGGTGCCGACGCAGGTGTCCGGGTAGGCGCGCAGCACGCCGTCGACCTCGCGGGTCATGACGGTGCGGGCCAGGTACTCGATGTTGACCTGGTGGACGATGCCGGTGCCCGGCGGCACGACCTTGAAGTCGTCGAAGGCCGTCTGGCCCCAGCGCAGGAACTGGTAGCGCTCGTGGTTGCGCTGGTACTCGAACTCGACGTTGCGCTCGAACGCGTCGGGGCGGCCGGCCACGTCGATCTGCACGGAGTGGTCGATGACCATCTCGGCGGGGGCCAGCGGGTTGATCTTGGACGGGTCGCCGCCGAGCTCGGCGACGGCCTCGCGCATCGTGGCGAGGTCGACCACGCAGGGCACGCCCGTGAAGTCCTGCATGATCACGCGCGCCGGCGTGAACTGGATCTCCGTGTCGGGCTGGGCCTGCGGGTCCCACGAGGCGAGGGCGCGCACGTGGTCGGCGGTGATGTTCGCGCCGTCCTCGGTGCGCAGCAGGTTCTCGGCGAGGATCTTCAGGGAGTACGGGAGGCGCTCGACGCCCTCCACGGCCGAGAGGCGGAAGATCTCGTAGGAGTTGCCTCCGACCTCCAGCGTTCCCTTCGATCCGAACGTGTCCACGCTGCTCACTACGGCTCCTCCAACGGAACTGTCGCGCGCCGAACGACACACCGCGCGCGTGCACGCGGGGACTCCGGCACTGGGGTTCGGGGCTCCACCCAGCCTACGGCCGGGCACTGGCACCAGCATATCCCAGATATCTTGACGTCAAGATACTTAGGCGCCCCTTACGTCCGCGTGGCGTCCACGGAGGCGGAACACGGACCGCTGCCCCATCGTTGAGCAGAGGTCCGCCACCCACGACCCGGAGGTCCGCCCGTGACGACGCCCACCGTGCAGCCTGCTCCCCCGGAGACCTCGGCGCCGCCGGCGCTACCGCCCCTGACCGCGCAGGCGGAACGTCTGGTCGGGCTCGGCGTGGTGCATCCCGACGCCGCCGTCACGCCCGCACGGCTGCGCGCCGCCGTCGCCGCGCTCGCCGCCACCGTAGGCACCGTGGGCACCGCCCCGGCCACGGACGCCCTGCTGGTCCTGCACCCGCGCGTCGCACCGCCGTCGTCCCTCGCACCGCACCTGCGGTTGCCCGCACCGGGCCGCGCGGGCGCCGCCGGCGAGGAGCGCGCCGGGTTCGTCGTCGAGGACATGACCGACGTCGACCTCTTCGGCCCGACCGAGGGCGTCGAGCTCCCGGCCGCCGACGTCTACGCCGTCCTCGCGCCGCGACGCGGCGACGAGCTGCGGGGTTGGTCGCCCGAGGAGGCCGCACCCGCCCTCGCGGCGGGCGGCCGCACGCCGCTGACGCTCGCCGAGGGCATCCACTGGGCGCTCCAGACGCCCGCCGTCCTGGAGCGCAACGCCTGCTACATGACGCTCGCCTCACGCCTGCGCCGGCCCGACGGCAGGTACGACTCCCGCACCCCGGCCCTGTGGGTCTCCGGCGGCACCGGACGCGACGGCCGCGAGCGCCGCGGCGCGCCCAAGGTGGGGTGGTGCTGGTGGGGCAACAGGCACACGTGGCTGGGCTTCGCGTCCGCGGCGGGGCGGGTGGCGGCATGAGCGAGGTGACGCTCGAGCGCCCGCCCGTGACGTTCCTGCCCAGCCCGTTCCTGGGACCGGAGGTGTGGGAGCCCGTGGCCGAGCGGCTGCGGCTGCACGGGTGGTCCACCCGGGTGGCGCAGGTGCGCGGGTCCACGCCGGCGCAGGTGCTCGACTCGTTCGAGGAGGCGCTGCCTGACGACCGCCCCACCGTGCTGGTCCCCCACTCGGGCGCCGGGCTGTACGTGCCCTCGGTCGCGTCGGTGGTGCCGCTGGCCGGCACGGTCTTCGTGGACGCCGCGCTCGCCCCGGCGGCGGGCGAGGCCCGGCTGGTCCCGCCCACCCTGCTGGACGCGGTGCGCGGCCTGGCGGACGACGACGGCTCGCTGCCGCCGTGGACGCGCTGGTGGCCGCGCGACCAGGTGCGCGCCCTCGTTCCCGACGACGAGACCCTGGACCGTGTCGAGGCGGGTGCGCCGCGGATGCCGCTCGCCTACCTGGAGGCCTCGGTCCCGGTCCCCGCCGGGTGGGCCGGCGGACGCAACGCCTACCTCGCCTTCGGGGACACCTACGCCGCCGAGCTGAGCCAGGCCCGGGAGGCAGGCTGGCCCACGCAGGTGCTCGACGGCGGCCACCTGCACATGCTCGTCGACCCGGACGGCGTGGCGGCCGCGCTCGCCGGCCTGCTGGCCCGGATCTGACAGGGCACCCCTGGGGCACGGTCGGCCGCGCGGTCGCCGTCCGCCCTCCCTGTCCCTCGCCGGCGCCGTCCGGCACAATCGTCCGCACCATCCCCCGCTCATCAGGAGTCGGAATGACCGTGCACCGCCGCTGCTCACCGTCCATCCGCCCGGCTGCCACCGGGGAGGCCGCCCGATGAGGGCCACCGTGCTGCTCGCCGACGCCGCCGAGGCGGTCAACGGCAAGGTCTACGGCATCGGGTTCGGCTGGAACATCACCACCACCCCGACCCCGCCGCAGTCGGTCGTGGTGCTGCTCGACGTCGGCTGGGACGAGACGAACCGGGACATCACCGTGCACGTGGAGCTGCTCGACCAGGACGGCCACCCGGTCGCGGTGCCCGGCCCGGCGGGCGCACGGTCGCTCTCGTTCGACGCCAAGGTGCAGGTGGGGCGCCCGGCAGGGGTCGCGCCCGGTACCAGCTTCAAGACTCCCCTGGCCCTCAACATCGGCCCCGGCATCCCGCTGGAGGCCGGACGCTACGAGTGGCGGGTGACCATCGACGGGGAGCACCACGAGGACTGGAGCGAGTTCTTCACCGTCCAGGCCGCGCAGCACCAACCCGGTACGCCCGGGCCGAGCACGCTCCCGCCCGCATAGCAGCGGTCGAGGGAGCTTGCTCCCGCCCTGGCCGGGGCGTTCCTTCCCTACTTCTCCAGGACCGCGACGGCCTCGACGTGGTGCGTGTGCGGGAAGAGGTCGAACGCGCGCAGCGAGCGCAGCGCGTACCCGTGGTCGCCCAGGTAGGCGACGTCGCGGGCCAGGGCCGCAGGGTCGCAGGCCACGTAGACGACACGGCTCGGCTCACGCCCGGCGATCGCGTCGACGACGGTGCGCCCGGCACCGGCCCGCGGCGGGTCCAGGACGACGACGTCGGCGGCGCCGACACCGGCTCCCCCGGCGTCACCCTCGGCCAGGACGCGGTCGACGGCGCCCAGGTGCAGCTCGACCTGCGGGCGGTCGTGGGCGTTGCGGCGGGCGTCCTTGACGGCGCGGGCGTCCCCCTCGACGGCGACGACCCGGCCCTGCTCGCCGACGGCGTCGGCCAGCGGGAGCGTGAAGAGCCCGGCACCCGAGTACAGGTCGAGCACCCGCGCCCCGGAGACGTCGCCGACGGCGTCCAGGACGGCACCGGTGAGCACGCCGGGGGCCTCGCGGTGCACCTGCCAGAACCCGTCGGCCGCCACGCGGTAGCGGTAGGTGGTGTCACCCACGGTCACGGCCTCGGCCACGGCCCGGCGGGCGTTGGGGCGCCGGTCGGCGCGCCCGTTGCGCCACAGCTCGCCGTCCACGAGGAGCACGGGCTCGGACCCGTCCGCGGGGGCGACGAGCTCGAGCCGGGCCCCGGGTTGCCAGCGGCGCGAGAAGACGCCCTCGGCGTCCGCGAGCGCGGCGACGGCCTCGGTGCCGAGCGGCATCGCGTCCAGCGGGACGACGTCGTGGGAGCGGAACTTGCGCATCCCGGCGCGCCCCTCGGCGTCCGCGACGAGCTCGACGCGGGTGCGGTAGGCGAGGCCGCCACGCTCGTCCTCGCCTGGCGCGGCCTCGACGACGACGTCGCGCTCGATCTTGGCGAGCCGCTGCAGCTGCTCGGCCACGACGTCGGCCTTCCAGCGCCGCTGCCCGGCGAGGGAGACGTGCGCGAGCTCGCCGCCACCCACGCCGTCGGGGCCGGCCTCGGGCCAGGCCGAGGGCACGCGGTCGGGCGAGGCGTCGTCGAGCACCTCGACGGCGTCGGCGCGCCAGAACTTGGGGCCACCCTCGGTGACGACGGCGCGCACGCGCTCGCCCGGGAGGGCGTGGCGCACGAACACGACACGGCCGTCCAGGCGGGCGACGGCGTGGCCGCCGTGCGCGACGGGGCCGACGACGAGCTCGAGCTCACGTCCGGCGTCGTAGTCGGCGGCGGGGCGAGGGCGCGGGGCGGAGCGGCGCGGCACGGAGCTGCGGGGAGGTCGGGGCACCGACCTATTCTCCCCTGCCCGGAGGGGCCGGCGCGCCCGGGCCGGTGTGGCCTTGGCGTCAGAACCGGCGCAGGCGCCCGTCCACGTACGACTCCCCCTCCAGACCAGTCTGGCCCTCGGAGGAGGCGAGCTGCCACGGCACGGACGCCACGACGACGCCGGGGGTGAACAGCAGGCGCCCCTTGAGCCGCAGGGCCGACTGGTTGTGCAGGAGCTGCTCCCACCAGTGGCCCACCACGTACTCGGGGATGTAGACCACCACGAGGTCGCGCGGCGACTCGCGCCGCACGGAGCGCACGTACTTGAGGATGGGGCGGCTGATCTCGCGGAACGGCGAGTCCAGCACACGGAGCGGCACCGGGAGGTCGAGGGCCTCCCACTGGCGCGTCAGGTCCGCCACGTCGTCCTGGTCGACGCCCACGGTGACGGCCTCGAGCTGCGACGGACGGGAGGCTCGCGCGTACGCCAGCGCCCGCATGGTGGGCTTGTGCACCTTGGACACCAGCACGATGGCGTGCACGCGGCTGGGCAGCGCACGCGCCGAGGCGACGTCGTCCAGGGCCAGCTCGTCACGGACCCGGTCGTAGTGCATGTGGATGCCGCGCATCAGCACGAACAGCACGCCCATGGCGCACAGGGTGATCCACGCGCCGTGCGTGAACTTGGTGATGAGCACGATGACCAGCACCACCGAGGTGCAGCCGAAGCCGACCGCGTTGATGACGCGCGAGCGCTTCATCCGCACCCGGCTCGCCGGGTCCGGCTCGGTGCGCAGCTCGCGCGTCCAGTGCTTGATCATGCCGAGCTGCGAGAGCGTGAAGGAGACGAAGACGCCCACGATGTACAGCTGGATGAGGCGGGTCACCTCGGCGTCGAACGCGACGATCAGCACGATCGCCGCGACGGCCAGCGTGATGATGCCGTTGGAGAACGCGAGGCGGTCGCCGCGGGTGTGCAGCTGGCGGGGCAGGAACCCGTCCTTGGCGAGGATCGACCCGAGCACCGGGAACCCGTTGAACGCGGTGTTGGCCGCGAGCACCAGGATGAGGCCCGTGATGGCAGAGACGGCGTAGAACGCGACCGGGAAGCCCTGGAAGACCGCCTCGGCGAGCTGCCCGATGGTGGGGTGCTGGTTGTAGCCCTCCGGCAGCGGCTGCCCGTTCAGCGTGAGCTGGGTGTGCGGGTCCTCCGCGTAGTGGACGCCGGTGGCCTGCGCCAGCAGCAGGATCGACAGCACCATGGTGGCCGAGATGCCGCCCAGCAGCGCCAGGGTGGTGGCCGCGTTGCGCGACTTGGGCTTCTTGAACGCGGGGACGCCGTTGCTGATCGCCTCGACACCGGTCAGCGCAGCACAGCCGGAGGCGAACGCGCGCGCCAGCAGGAACGCCCCGGCGATGCCCGTCAGGCCCTGGTCGAACGCCGCGGCCGGCACGAGCTCGAACTGGGCGCTCTCCGCCTGCGGCAGCGTGCCCGCGAAGTACCGCACCGATCCCACCACCACCATGAGGCCGATCAACGCCATGAAGCAGTAGGTGGGGATCGCGAAGAACGTGCCCGACTCCCGCACGCCGCGCAGGTTGATCACCGTGAGCAGGACGACGGCGACCACCGCCGCCGTCGACTCGTGCCCGCGCAGGGCGGGGATGGCCGACGAGGCGTACTGCGACGCCGAGGAGATCGACACCGCCACGGTGAGCACGTAGTCGACCAGCAGCGCCGAGGCCACCCCGAGGCCCGCCTTGGGGCCCAGGTTGGTGGTGGCGACCTCGTAGTCGCCGCCGCCCGACGGGTAGGCGTGCACGTTCTGCCGGTAGGAGGCCACCACCACCAGGAGCACCACGACGACGCCCAGGCCGACCCAGGGCGAGATCGTCGTCGCCGCCAGCCCGGCGACCGCGAGGGTCAGCAGGATCTCGTCGGGCGCGTAGGCGACCGACGAGAGCGCGTCCGAGGCGAAGACGGGGAGCGCGATGCGCTTCGGCAGCAGCGTGCTGCCCAGACGGTCGCTCCGGACGGGGCGGCCGAGGAGGAGTCGCTTGGCGACGTCCGCGATGTCCGACACGAGCGTCACTCTATGCTCGCCCGCCCGGCCGCGACGCACGGCGGCGCGTGACGCAGGCGGCGCAGGCGCGAGCGCAGCGTTGTAGCGTTCCGCTCGTGCACTTCGTGATCATGGGCTGCGGCCGCGTGGGCTCGACGCTCGCGCAGGAGATCGAGTCCCGCGGGCACTCGGTCGCGGTCATCGACCAGAACCCCGACTCGTTCCGCCGTCTTCCCAGCGAGTTCGGCGGGCAGCGGGTCACCGGCATCGGGTTCGACCGTGACACGCTGCGCCAGGCCGGGATCGAGGACACGTACGCCTTCGCCGCCGTCTCCGACGGCGACAACTCGAACGTGCTGGCCGCGCGCGTGGCCCGCGAGACGTTCGGCGTCGACAACGTCGTGGCTCGCATCTACGACCCCCAGCGCGCGGAGATCTACCAGCGGCTCGGCATCCCCACGGTGGCCACCGTGCGCTGGACCGCGGACCAGGTGCTGCGGCGCATGCTGCCCCTCGGCGCCACCGACGAGTACCGCGACCCGTCAGGGCAGGTGCGGCTCGCCCAGGTCGACTACCACCCGGGGTGGACCGGCTCCTCCGTGCGCCGCATCGAGGCCGCCACCGGCGCCCGCGTGGCGTTCCTCTCCCGGTACACCGACGGGATCCTCGTCACGGACGACACGGTGCTGCAGGAGAACGACGTGCTGCACGTGCTGATGCACTCCGACGACGCCGCGACGGTGGAGCGCCGGCTGACGCACGCCCCCGACGCGAAGGAGGTCTGATGCGGAGCGCGGCGAAGGCCGGGGCCGAGGCACGAGGCACCCGCCGCAGCGCGGTGCAGCGTCAGACCGACCACGATCAGGAGGAACGATGAGGGTCGTCATCGCGGGTGCGGGCTCCGTGGGCCGGTCGATCGCGCGCGAGCTGCTCGGCCACGACCACGACGTGGTGCTGATCGACAAGAACCCGGCCGCCATGCGCGTGGCCCAGGTGCCGGAGGCCGACTGGCTGCTGGCGGACGCCTGCGAGCTGCCCACGCTCGAGACGGCCGAGGTCGCCGAGGCGGACGTCGTGGTGGGCGCCACGGGCGACGACAAGGCGAACCTGGTCTTCTCCCTGCTGTGCAAGACGGAGTTCGGGGTGCCACGCACCGTCGCCCGTGTCAACAACCCGAAGAACGAGTGGATGTTCGACCAGTCGTGGGGTGTGGACGTCGCGGTCTCGACGCCGCGCATCATGACGGCGATGGTCGAGGAGGCCGTGGCGGTCGGTGACCTGGTGCGGATCTTCACGTTCCACCAGTCAGGTGCCGACATCCTCGAGCTGACGCTCCCGCCGGAGTCGCCGCTGGTGGGTACGCGGGTGGGGGCAATCGAGTGGCCCGCCGACACGGTGCTCGCCTGCATCGTGCGGGGCCCGCTGCCGCTGGCGCCGTCGATCGACGACACGCTGGAGGCAGGCGACGAGCTGCTGCTGGTCACGGGCCGCGAGGCGGACGAGGCCGCGTTGCAGCGCCTCCTCGTGGAGGGGCCGGAGCAAGGCCCGGTCGCCTAGGAAGGCCGCCTGGCCGCGCCTGACAGATGTGCTGCGGACGTCGGCGAGCGCGCGGTGCTCGAGCCGTGCGGGGTCAGCGCCGCCGGCCGGCCGGTGGGGTCGGTCCGGATCGCTGGGCCTGGAGCCCGGTGAGCCGTGCGAGGGCTCCGAATCCGTCGTCGGTGCCCGGCCAGTGAGCGCGAACGGCGTCGAGGCCGGCTCGACGGACGGTGCTGCGCAGCACGAGCGTGACGATGACGGCGTCGTCGGCGTAGCCCAGCACCGGGATGAAGTCCGGGACCAGGTCGATCGGGGACGCGAGGTAGACCATCAGCGCACCGAGCCGGACCCGGACGCCGCGGGGCAGGGTGGGGTCGGCGGCGAGGCGGCGCAGGAGCCGGAGCAGGTCGGGTAGGAGACGAAGAGCTTCCTGCAAGAGCGGGCCTCGGGGGCGCGCGACCGCCAGCGTGACGAGCAGGGCGAGCCACGTGGTCAGGAGCGCGATGCCGACGCCGATCAGCGTCTGGACCCACCACGGCATCAGTCGACCGCGGGCAGGTGAGGCGCGACGGGTGCTGGAGCGCGCGTGTCGGCGTGCAGGGCGCCGCGCTCGAGCTCGGCGAGGTCCGCAGCGGCCTCGTCGAGCTCCGCGCAGGTCACGTTCCGGCGCTCGCGCTCGGCGCGTCGGCTCCGGCCTGCTGGGGCCTCGGACGGCGCACCACGGCCCAGGTGAGCCACAGGACCAAGCCCCACAGCGGCACCCCGAGCACGAGGTGGGCGGTGCCGAGCCAGCCGACGGAGTCGTTGAGGTACAGCGGCACCTTGACCGCCAGGCGCACAGCGAACAGACCGACCCAGAACCACGTGGCGAGCGCGTACCGGCGCATCAGCTCAGGGTCGGAGCGCCAGGCGGTGAGCCCGGCGAGGGGGTTGCCTCCGGCGGCGGCCTCGTCGCGCGCCCGGTCGGGCGAGAATCCGGCCTTGAGCGACTCGACCACGAACCCGACCACGGGCCAGCGCACGACGAGCGACACGAGCATGCCGACGAGGTAGACGGCATTGGTCCACAGGCCGACGGCGTAGAAGTTCTGCGCCTCCCCCGAGCGCCACGCCCAGAAGACGCCGACGGCGATGCCGAGCAGCCCGCCCAGCGCCTGCGTGACCGGCGTGCGTTGCGCGAGCCGCACCGCGACGGCGACGAGCGCGGCGGCGACGGCCGCGACCAGCGCCCAGCTCAGGTTCGTGGTCGCCACGAACAGCACCACGAAGACGAGGCCAGGCAGGACGGCCTCCACGACGCCGCGGACGCCACCGACGGCGTCGCCGAAGGAGAACTCCTCGGCGGTGACGGCCCGGACACCCCGTGCGGCGGCCTGCGGCGCGCCCCCGTCGGCGGAGGTGCTCTGCGCCGTCGAGCGCTGGGGGGATGGGTCGGTGGTCGGGGGCACGGTGGTCTCCTCGGTCGCGGGCGTGCCGCGCTGCTCGCTCACTCGCCGGCCCGCGGACGCAGCTCGTAGCGGGGGTTGAACATGGTGCGCCGCCCGTCGTTCTCGCACACCATGCCCTCGACGCGGATCCGGCGGCCCGGCTCGATCCCGGCGATGGTGCGCCGGCCCAGCCAGACGAGGTCGAGAGAGCCCGAGCCGTCGTACAGCTCGGCCTCGACGGTCGGCACGCCCTCACGGGGTCGCAGCACCACCGAGCGCAGCACGCCCGCGGCCTTGCCGCGGCGGCGGCCGGCCAGCGACGAGACGGCGGTGCAGCCGACGCTCTTGGCGGCCTCGGTCCGCTCCTCGCCGGCCTCGACCGACTCGGCCGAGGCGAGCGCGTGCCTCACGGCGGTACGCAACGACATGACTGCTGACCCCTCAGCGGATCTCGGTGATCTCCGGCCCGCGGGTGAGCGGGTCGAACGTGGGCTGCGCGGGCGCCAGGCCCTCCGGCGCGGCGGGCTTGCCGCCCTGCTGCGGCAGGGTGAGCGTGAGGAGGTCCCGCGGGGGGCGCGGGTTTCCGTCCCGGACCACCACGATGTTCGCGAACACCGACTCGAGCTGGCGGGCCGCGTCGGCGTCGACGGCAGCCTTGCCCGTCAGGACGCCGCGCAGGAACCAGCGGGGCCCGTCGACGCCCACGAACCGGGCGGGGCGCACGGCCTGGCGGCCGTCGGTGGTCTGGGCCGGGATCCGGGCGATGAGCTCGCGGCCGAACGGGCCGGGGACGTCGTCGACGGTGCCGCCCTGACCTGTCACCGAGGTGGCGATCTCGGCGCGCACCTCGTCCCAGATGCCCTCGGTGCGGGGCGCGGCGAACGCCTGCACCTGCAGGCCCGAGGCGCCGAGGGTGGCCGAGACTCCCGTGACCTTCTGGGTGCGCTTGTCGATCTCCATGCGCAGCTCCAGCCCGGGCAGCACGGGCAGCCAGATGGCGCCGAGGTCGACGCGGGGTCCCATCGAGGACACCTGCGAGGCGTCGAACGGCCCGCGCTCGGGGGCCGCCGGGGCCGTCTCGCCGCCGTCGGGGGCAGCGGCCGCGCCGCTCACCTCGTCGGTGACCGCGGCCGGCGTGTCCTCGGCCGGCTTCTTCGACGCGTTGCGCCGGAACAGACCCACAGGGCGCTCCTTCACTCTTCCATCGCCCGGTACCGCCGTGGCGGCGGTCCGGTCCGTACCTCTCCACAGTAGCCCGCGCGCGGGGGGCTCTGGTCGCCCCGCCGGTCGTGACGGTGCGGTCCGCCCCGTCCGCGCGGTGCGGACGCCGTCAGGCGTGGGCGGCGGCCCAGCCTCCGCTCGAGCCGAACCCGCCCTCGCCACGGTGGGAGCCCGGCAAGGTCTCGGCCCGCAGGAAGCGCGCCCTCTCGACCTTCTGGACCACCATCTGGGCCACCCGGTCGCCGCGCTGCAGCCGCACCGGCTCGTTGACGTCCGTGTTGAGGAGCGTCACCTTGATCTCGCCGCGGTACCCGGCGTCGACCGTGCCGGGCGCGTTGACGATGGTGAGGCCGTGCCGCGCGGCGAGCCCCGAGCGCGGGTGGATGAACGCGGCGTAGCCGTCGGGCAGGGCGATGGCGACGCCGGTGGGCACCGTGACCCGCCCCTGCGGGGGGATCTCGACGTCCTCGGTGGTCACCAGGTCGGCGCCCGCGTCACCCGGGTGGGCGTAGGCGGGCACCGGCACCGCGTCGTCGAGCAGGCGGATCAGCACGTCGACGGTGGTGTCGGCGGGGGCCTGCGGGTGGGGCGGCGTCTGCTCGGGGTTGTCGGGCACGCCCGCAGCCTAGGGCACCCCGGCGGCGGCTGCGCAGCCGTGCTCGGGCCTGGGAGGATGGGCCCATGAGCACGCCCGACTCGCCCGCCCGCCCGGTCACGCAGCCTTCGACCACGTTCCACGAGCGCCTCGTCCCCGGGCCCGGTGCCGTGGCGGCTGCCCTGGCGGCCGGCGTCGTCGCGGTCGCGGTCGTCTGGCCCCTGCACCCGGGCGCCTCCTACGTCGTCGGCGCGCTGGTCGCCGCCGCCGCGGTCGCGGCGCTCGTGCTGACCGCACCGGTGGTGGAGGTCGCGGGCGGTGAGCTGCGCGCCGGGAGCGCGCACGTGCCGCTGTCCCTCCTGGGCGAGCCCGTGGCGCTGGCCGACCGCGAGTCGATGCGCGAAGAGCTCGGTCCGCGCCTGGACGCCCGCGCCTACGTGGTGCTGCGCACCTGGGCGCGCACCGGGGTGCGCGTGCCCCTGGAGGACCCGGCGGACCCGACGCCCTACTGGCTGGTCTCGACACGGCGTCCGCAGGAGCTCGTGCGGGCCGTGGAGGCGGGGCGCGCCTGAGGCGCGCCCCGCTGCCCGGGGACGACGAAGGCCGCCACGCCCACGGCGTGACGGCCCGTCCTGGTCGTGCGTGCGAGCGGCCTCAGGCGGCGCACTCGGTGCAGACCATCTGACCGTTCTTCTCGTAGGCCAGCTGGCTGCGGTGGTGGACGAGGAAGCACGAGGTACAGGTGAACTCGTCAGCCTGACGGGGCAGCACGCGCACCGCAAGCTCCTCGCCGGACAGGTCGGCGCCCGGGAGCTCGAAGCCCTCCGCGGCCTCCGTCTCGTCCTCGTCGACGACCCCCGACGACTTGTCGGAACGACGGGCCTGGAGCTCCTGGATCGAGTCCTGCTCCACGTCCTCGTCGTTCTTGCGGGGTGCGTCGTAGTCGGTTGCCATCTGTGGGGTCACGCTCCGTGAGTCGGTGTCGGTACGCGCTGGTAATGCTCGGCGACCTGGTTTTGTTCCCGGTCGGCCCACGGATTGTGCACGATGCGGGTGCGGTACGCCAGGCGGCGTGGCGGGGTGTGCTCAAAACCACCCGCGCCCCCTCCTGAGGCCGCCCGACGACGGCCTTGCGCACCCCCGGTCAGCGGCTCGCCGCGGTGTCCTCCGGGCCGTCGGCGCCCGCCCTCTCGAGCAGCGCGACGAGCTCGTCGAGCGCCTCGCCGCGGCCGGCCACCGTCATGCCCTCCCCCGGCCCGCTGCCACGCAGACCGGTCACCCGGGCGCCGTTCTCGGTGGCCACGAGCGACCCGGCCGCCATGTCCCACGGGTTGAGCCCGCGCTCGTAGTAGAGGTCGAGGGCACCCTCCGCCAGGAGGCACAGGTCGATCGCCGCGGCCCCCAGGCGCCGGATGTCCCGGACCTGCGGCAGCACCTCGGTCAGGACGCGGGCCTGGGCGGCACGGCGGGAGGCGGCGTAGCCGAAGCCCGTGCCCACGAGGCTGCGGCCGAGCGGTGCGGGGCCGACGGGACGCAGCGGCACGCCGTCGCGCGTGGCTCCCTCGCCCAGGCCGGCGTCCCAGGTGCGACCGTCGACGACCGAGTGCACGCACCCCGCCAGCACCGTCCAGCGTGCCGGGTCGGCCGGACCTGCCACCACGGCGACCGAGACGGCGTAGGAGGCGACGCCGTACAGGTAGTTGACGGTGCCGTCGATCGGGTCGACCACCCAGGTCAGCCCGCTCGACCCGGCGACGTCGTCGCCCTCCTCGCCGAGGATCGCGTCGTCCGGCCGCTCGGCGGCCAGCCGGGTGCGCAGCATCTCCTCGACCGCCCGGTCCATCGCGGTGACGGGGTCGACGTCAGAGGACTTCGTGGCCGCCACGGTGACCCGTTCGGGGCGGCGCTCGCGCACGAGAGCACCGCCCGCCGTGGCGAGCGACACGGCGAGCGCGCGCAGGCCGGCCACGGTCACCCCCTCGGGGAGCGTGACGCCGTCGGGCAGCGCGGGACGCTCGGGCTGCGGGCTGGAGCCGGGGGCTGGGGTCGCGGGGGTCGCAGAGGTCACAGACCCATCCTGCCCCGGCTCCCCCACCTCCCGCTCCACCCGGTCGCGGCGCTGGGCACCACCCAGCCGAGGCGCAGGGAGAGCAGGCGCAGGCCGCTGACGAGCAGCACCACCCCCGCCTGGGTGGCGACGCCCAGCAGGCCCGCGCTCCACAGCGCCGCCGTGACGCCCGCGCCGAGGAAGGCCGGGATGGCGTACAGCTGGCGGTCGGCCAGCACGAGGGGCACCTCGCCCACGAGGATGTCGCGCAGGATGCCGCCGCCGATGCCGGTCAGCACGCCCACGATCACCGACGCCAGCGGGCCAGCGCCGTGCTCCAGGCCCTTCGTGGTGCCCAGCAGCACGAAGAAGGCGAGCGCCCACGCGTCGAGCGCGATGACGGTGCGGCGCATGCGTTCGACGCCCGGGTGGAAGAAGAAGATCACCAGGCCGGCGGCCAGCGCGGTGGCCACGTACTCCCAGCTGGAGATGCCGACCGGCGGGGTGGCGCCGATGAGCACGTCGCGCAGCACACCACCGCCCAGGCCGGTGGCCCACGCCAGCACGAGCACGCCGAAGACGTCGAAGCTCTTGCGCACGCCGGCCAGCCCGCCGGACAACGCGGCGAAGAACACCCCGGCGAGCTCCAGGAGGGTGTCGACGGGGAGGTCGGCGAGCGCGTCCACCGGCCTATCCTGCACCGGCGTGCCCGGATCGGCGGCACACCGACGCGCCTGCGCCGCGCGGCGGCACCGCGGTGGCACGCTCGAACCGACATGTACGCCGGTGCAGGGCGCCGTCCTGCCGAGGAGGAAGCAATGGCCGAGCTCGAGCTCGTGAGGGTCCAGGAGGACGGTGAGCACCTCGTCCTGCGCGACCCGGACGGCACGGAGCACTCCCTGCCCGTCACGGACGCTCTGCGCGACGCCGTCGTGCGCCGCCGGGACGCCGCGCGCCGGGCCGAGGACGACGGCGCGCCCGCCCCCGTCGCCGCCCCCGAGCCGGCCCTGCGGCCGCGCGACCTCCAGGCGCGCCTGCGTGCGGGCGCGACCGCCGAGGAGCTCGCCACCGAGGCCGGCGTCGACGTCGAGCACGTGCGCCGCTACGAGTGGCCGGTCATGGCCGAGCGCGACCACGTCATCGGGATGGTGCGCGCGCACGAGGTGGTGGGGCTGGACCGCACCACGGCGCTCGGCGACGTCGCCGACGCCCGGCTGGCGGCGCGTGGTGTGGGCAAGGACGACGCGACGTGGTCCGCCCGGCGCGAGGGCAACGCCCCGTGGGTCGTGGAGGTGCGGTTCTCCGCCGGCGACCGGGAGCGGCGTGCGCGCTGGACGTTCGACCTGCGCGGGCGCGTGGTGACCCCGCTCGACGACGAGGCCCGCTGGCTCGGGCAGCCGGACGACCCGTTGAGCCCGGAGATGCACGGCGTCCCCTCGCTCGCGGCACGGCGCCCCGCGCCGGCGGCCGACGACGAGACGGCGCTGCTCCTGGACGACCTGGCCGGGCGGCGCGGGCAGCGACCGGCGCGCGCCCGCCGGCAGCCGACCCCGACGAGCGCCACCCCGGTCGTCGGGGCGGCCGGCGACGCGCCCGTCACCGGTGCCACGCCCGCCGTCCCGCCGCAGCTGCCGACCACGGAGGACGGCACGCTGGGTCCCGCGCCGCTCGGCGACCTGCCGGTCCGCGAGCGCACCCCGGGCCACGGGGACGACGCCGGCGCGCAGCCCGAGCGAGCCGCGCCCCAGCGCAGCCTGCCGGACCGCACCCTGCCCACCCCGCCGGTGCCCGAGCCGGAGCCGGTGGCCCAGGCGGACGACAGCCCCGGCGCGAGCGTCGTGGACCTGGGCCGCTGGAACCCGCGCCGCACCCGTGACCGCTCCGTGAGCCCCGGCGCAGGGGTCGGAGCGCTCCAGCCGACCTTGCTCAGCCAGCCCGAGGTGGAGGGCCGGCACATGGCCCCGTCGCAGACCGAGGCGCAGACCTCCCACTCCGAGGAGACGCCGGGGCCCGCTGGTGACCGGCCTCACGACCCCGCCGCCGCGCACCCGTCCACGGGCGCCGGCCTGCCGTCGCGCTCCGGCACCAGGGAGGTCCCTGCGCGCCGCAGCCGCAAGGGGCGCGCGCAGGTGCCGAGCTGGGACGAGATCGTCTTCGGGGCCCGCCCAGAGCACTGAACCCGCCCCGCCCGCCGGCGGGCGGGGGTCACAGGTCCAGCATCGACTCCCCCGCCACGGCGTGCTGCCGGGCTGCGGTCGCCGTCATGCGGCGCATGTGGTGACGGCGGCACAGCACCTCGTACGCCACGACGGCGTCCGCCCCGGTGTCACCCACCACCACCTGCTCCCCCTCGACCACCATGACTCCGTCGACGGTGCGCGCGTTGTGGGTGGCGCGACGCCCGCACCAGCACAGGGCGGGCACCTGGAGGATCTCGGTGCGGTCCGCGAGCTCCAGCAGGCGGGCGGAGCCGGGGAAGAGCCGGGTGCGGAAGTCGGTGGTGATGCCGAACGCGAAGACGTCGATCTCGACCTCGTCCACCAGGCGCGCGAGCTGCTCCACCTGCTGCGGCGAGTAGAACTGCGCCTCGTCGCACACCACGTAGTCGACGAGGCGCCCGCGGCGGCGCTCGGCGTCGACCACCTCCCAGAAGTCGGTGGACTCGTCGGCCTCGAGGGCTCCGACCTCCAGCCCCAGGCGGGAGGAGATGCGCGCGGCGCCGGCACGGTCGTGACGCGTGAACACCAGGCCCGTGCGGCCGCGGGCGGCGTGGTTGTAGTCGGTCTGGAGCGCCAGGGTGGACTTGCCGGAGTCCATGGTGCCGCTGAAGAAGACGAGCTCGGCCACGTGATCCCCTCAGCCGGCCACGGCGGCGACGAGCGGCACGGTCATCTCCTCGGGCGTGAACGAGCCGTGCACGCCGAGCAGCTGCAGAGACGCGGGCGTCTGCGTGCGCGAGTCCACGACGGTGAACCGGCCGCGGGGCGCCACGAGCACGTCGCCGACCCACGGGGCCACGTGCTCCGCGACCGGCCCGAGCCAGCCGGCGGCGACGGCGTCGTCCCGCAGCGCCACCACGGCCCGCTCGCCCAGCACGTCCTGCCAGCGGGCGGCGACGGCGGGTGCCTGCGCCGGGTCGTCGGCGTAGACGTGCACGGCCCGGGGCTCGCCGCCCACCAGCGCCACGCCCTCGTCGAGCGCGGGCATGGTGGCCACGTCCACCCGGTCGGCGAGGTCGACCTCGACCTGGCCGTGGTCGGCGGTGAGGAGCACGAGCGTGCCCGCGGGCAGGGACCGCACCAGGCGGGCGATCTCCCGGTCGAACGCCTCGAGCTCGTCCCCCCACTGCCACGACTGCCAGCCGTGGTGGTGGCCGGTCTTGTCGACGTCGCCCCAGTAGAGGTAGGCCAGGCCGGGCTGGCGCAGCACACCCAGCACGCCGTCGACGCGCTGGGCGAGCGACTCGGCGGCCACGTACGCGCTGCCGCGCAGCGCGGCCAGCGTCATCCCGGAGCCCGTGAAGCGGGCGGGACCGACGGAGGTCACCCGCGTCCCGGCGGCGACGAGGCCCTCGAACACCGTGGGCTCACGCTGGAGCTCGTGCGCGGGGACGGGCAGCACGCCGGCCATCGCGGGTCCGCGTCGGTACGGCTCCGACTGCTCGGTCCACGACACCATGTTGGCCAGCCCGCCGGTGACGGGATTGCGCTGCGTGTAGCCGAGCATCCCGGTCCGGCCCGGGGCCGTGCCGGTGCCGAAGGTGCTGACGGCGGCCGCGGTCGTGGACGGGAACGTGGTGCGCAGCGCCAGGGCACCGGGCAGAGCCGAGCGCAGGAAGGGCGCGTGCCCCGCGCGCTCGGCGAGGTTGAGCAGGCCGAGCCCGTCGCACAGCACCACGACGACACGCTCGGCGGCGGGCAGCCCGAGCGCGCTCGCGCACCCCGACGACGTCAGGCCGGTGGCCGTCGTGAGGTCCACGCCCAGGGCGCCGGCCGCCCCCGGCAGCACGGCCGCCAGGGAGTCCGTGCCGTAGGTGGGGGCGAGGAGGTCCTCCGGGAGAGCCAGCGCGGAGGCGGTCACCGCGGCGCCCGTCGCGTGGTGGCCGCGGACAGCTCGCGCGCGAACGCGACGGCGCGCCGGACGGCGTCACGGCCCTCGGCGGCGCTGGAGACGCGCACGACGACGTCGTCGGGCAGCATCTGCCCGGTGAGCCCGTGGTCGGCGTCGCACTGCGGGTCCCCGCACGCGGCGGGCTCGAGCTCGATGCGGGAGACGGCGCCCCAGCCCACGACGAGGTTGAGCTCGCTGGGGCCGCTGCCACCCCGCCCCGACTCGTAGGCCGCCGGCTCCGCGACCACGTGCGTGAGGGTCACCGAGCGGATCTCCTCCAGCGGCACGGCCTCGGTGGTCGCCGCGGCGGAGGACGGGTTGGCGTGGTCGCCCTCGTGGTCGTCCACGTGCGCGGTGACCAGGCGGGTGGGCGTCAGCACCAGGACGGTGAGGTGGCGGCGCACCTCGGAGTCGAACGTGGTCTCGGCCTGCACGAGGTGCGCTTGCACGGTCTCGCCCGCGAGCGCCACGTCGAGCACGTCCTCGACGAGCTGCGGGTAGTACCCGGCGCGCACGATCTCCTCGTGCAGGGCGGCGGGCAGGGTCGTGTCGGCGGTGAGGTCGGGGCGGTCGGCGTGCGGCACCCGGACATTGTTCCACCGCCCGGTCATGCCGGCAGCACCCGGCGCAGCGGGTCGCGCCGCTCGGTGGCGGGGCGGAGCCTGGCCGTGGCGTGCAGCACGGTGGCCCCGTGCTCGGCGGCGACGACGGGGTAGAGCTCGAGGGCGGCGAGCTCGGGCAGGTCGTCGGCCAGGACGGAGACGCGGGCGGCGACGTCCTCGAGGGCGCCGACGTCGGCGTGCGGGGCGCCCTGGTATCCGAACAGGCGGGGCGCGGCGCGCACGGAGCGCACGAGGTCGTGGACGTCGACGTCGGTCAGGGGCGGCACGCCGTAGGCGACGTCACCGAGCAGCTCGACGGCGTCGCCGGCGAGGCCGAAGGAGACGATGGGACCGAACAGGGGGTCCTCGACGGAGCGCACCACGCAGGCGACACCGGGCGGTGCCATCGACTGCACCTCGAAGGCCGGCTCGAGCCCCGCGGCCCGCGACACCGCGCTCATCCGCTCGACGCTCTCGCGCAGGTCCTCGGCGTCGCCGAGGTCGAGGCGCACGCCGCCGAGGTCGGTGCGGTGCCGCAGCACCTGGCTGGCGCTCTTGAGGGCGACGGGCCAGCCGAGCTCGTCGGCCGCGGCCACGGCCTCCTCGGGGGTGGCCACGCGCCGTGCCGGCCACACGGTGACGCCGTAGCAGGCGAGCAGCTCGGAGACGGCGTCCTCGTCGAGCAGGACGCCGTTCTCGCCGTCGGGAGCCAGGGCGCCGCTGCCGGCGCTGCCGGAGCTCGCGGCGCGCAGGTGCTGCTCGACGAGGCGGCGGGCCCGCACGCGGTCGACGCCCGACGGGCGCACGGGGGCGCCGCGCTCGCGCGTGCGCCAGCCCGCGTAGGCGACGACCTTTCCGAGCGCCGCGACGGCGTCCTCGGGCGTGGAGAACGCCGGCACCCGCACCGCGGCGCCGTCGGGCGCGGTGGCGGCGAGCTCGTCGGGCATGCCGTGCAGGCCGAGCATGGACACGACGGTGGTGCGCCCGGTGCGGGCGGCTGCCTCGGCCACGGCGCGGGCGAGGGTGTCCCCGCGCGGCATGACCACGGGCACGTCCACGACGACGACGGCGTCGCACGCGCCGTCGGCGTACAGGCCCTCGACGGTGCGCACCACCTCCTGCGCCGAGCGGTCGGCCGAGAGATAGTCGCTCGACGCGGCGACCACCAGGCCGTGGGCGGCGGCGGCCTCGGCCACCAGGGCGGCGAGCGCCGCCGAGCTCGCCAGGATGCCGACGCGCCCGCCGGCGGGCAGCGGCTGGTGGGCCAGCACCTGGGCCACGTCCATGAGCTGGTGGGTGTTGTCGGCCCGGATGACGCCGGACTGGCGCAGCATCTCGTCGAGCATGGCGCGCGGGGCCCGGGTGGCGCGCACGGCGTGGCCGGGTGGGACGACCTGGCCGGAGCGGCCGGCGACGACCACGACCACGGGCTTCTCGGCGGCGAGGCGTCGGGCCACGCGGGAGAACTTGCGCGGGTTGCCGATCGACTCCAGGTAGAGGCACACCACCTGGGTGGCGTCGTCCTGGAGCCAGTGCTGCATGAGGTCGTTGCCGGAGACGTCGGCGCGGTGCCCGGCGGAGACGAGGGCGGAGACGCCGAGGCCGCGCCGCTCGAGGGTGGCGCCGAGCGTGACCGCGGCGGGGGCCGACTGGCAGAAGACGCCGACGACGCCCGCCGCTGGCGGCCGCTCGGCGAGGCTGGCGTGCAGGCGGGCGCCGGGCGCGGTGGTGAGCAGCCCGTAGGACGCGGGCCCGACGACGCGCATGCCGAGCCCGTGGGCTGCGCGCAGCAGCTCGCGCTGGCGGGCGAGCCCCTCGGGGCCGGTCTCGGCGAACCCTGCCGAGAGGACGACGACGCCGCGGCAGCCCTTGCCGGCCAGGCGGCGCACGGCGGCGACGGCGTCGGCCGCGGGCAGCGCGAGCAGCGCCAGGTCGACGTCGGGCACCTCGGCCCAGGAGCCGACGGCCTGCACGGCCGGGGCGTCGGGGACGCCCCCGGGGGCGTCGAGCACGAACAGCTCGGTGTCCCCCGGGTCGGTGACGGCGGCCTCCAGCACCCGGGCGACCAGGAGCGCCTCTGCGGCGGGGGCGGCGCCGGCCTCCCGGTGCCCGGGACCCACGAGCAGCACCCGGCGGGCCGAGAGCAGGCCCTGCATGCTGCGGGCCTCGGCGCGGTGCTCGCGGTCGGCCATCACCTCGCGGGAGCGGTCGGTGGGGTCGAGGTCCACGGAGACGGTCACCACGCCGTCGTCGAGCTGCTGGCGCACGGCGTAGCCGGCGTCGCGGAAGACAGCCAGCATGGAGCCGTTCTGCGGCAGCACGTCGGCGGTGAAGCGGCGCACGCCGCGCTCGCGCGCCGCGGCGGCCAGGTGCTCCAGGAGCACCGATCCCAGGCCCATCCCCTGGAACGCGTCGCCGATGTTGAAGGCGACCTCGGCCAGCCCGGGCTCGACGACGTCGTAGCGGGCCACGCCGATGATGTCCTCGTCCCCCGGGCCGGCGTCGGGCTCGGTGCTGGGCCGCACGGCCACGAGCGCGACGCGGCGCACGTGGTCGACGTGGGTGAACAGCTCCAGCTCGCGGTCGGTCAGGCGCCGCACCGGTGCGAAGAACCGGAAGTAGGCGGAGCGCTCCGACTGCCGCATCTGGAAGCGCTGGAGGGCGTCGGCGTCCTCGGGACGGATCGGGCGCACGTGCGTGGTGGTGCCGTCGCGCAGGACGACGTCGGCCTCCCACGCGACCGGGTACGCCGTCGTCGCCTCACCAGTCACAGGCCCAGGGTAGCCACGCTCGGCGCGCGCCCGTCGGGAGGGTGGGCGGCGACGGCTAGAGTTCGGCTCGAACGCCCGTCCGAGCCACCCCGCAGGAGTCCCAGAGAACATGGCGCGCAAGCCCGCCGCCCTCCCGCCCGAGCCGATCGACGAGAAGATCGTCGACATCGACGTCGCGTCGGAGATGGAGACGTCGTTCCTCGAGTACGCGTACTCCGTCATCTACGCGCGCGCGCTGCCCGACGCCCGGGACGGCCTCAAGCCGGTGCAGCGCCGGATCCTGTACATGATGGCCGACATGGGCCTGCGGCCCGAGCGCCCCCACGTGAAGTCCTCGCGCGTCGTGGGCGAGGTCATGGGCAAGCTGCACCCGCACGGCGACGCGGCGATCTACGACGCCCTGGTGCGCCTCGCGCAGGACTTCTCGCTGCGCCTGCCGCTGGTGGACGGGCACGGCAACTTCGGCTCCCTGGACGACGGCCCCGCCGCCCCCCGGTACACCGAGGCCCGGCTGGCGCCGTCGTCGATCGCGATGACCGCCGGGCTGGACGAGGACGTCGTCGACTTCGTCCCCAACTACGACAACAAGCTGACCCAGCCCGAGGTGCTGCCGTCCGCGATCCCCAACCTGCTGGTCAACGGCGCGTCGGGCATCGCCGTCGGCATGGCCACCAACATGCCGCCGCACAACCTGGTCGAGGTGGTCGCCGCGGCGCAGCACCTGCTGGCCAACCCGGACGCCACGCTCGAGGACGTCATGCGGTACGTGCCCGGCCCGGACCTGCCCTCGGGCGGCAAGATCGTCGGCCTCGAGGGCATCCGTGACGCCTACCGCACGGGCCGCGGCTCGTTCCGCACCCGGGCCACCGCCCGGGTCGAGAACCTCACCCCCCGCCGCAGGGGCATCGTCATCACCGAGCTGCCCTACGTCGTCGGCCCCGAGAAGGTGGTCGAGAAGATCGCCGAGGGCGTCAAGAACAAGAAGATCCAGGGCGTCTCCAACGTCCAGGACCTCACCGACCGCGCCCACGGGCTGCGCCTCGTGGTGGAGGTCAAGACGGGCTTCGACCCGGACGCCGTGCTGGAGCAGCTGTACCGCACCACGCCGCTCGAGGACTCCTTCGGCATCAACAACGTGGCTCTCGTGGGCGGCCAGCCGCGCACGCTCGGCCTGCTCGAGCTGCTGCGGGTGTGGGTGGACCACCGCATCGACGTGGTGCGCCGCCGGTCCGCGTTCCGGCTCGCCAAGCGGCAGGAGCGCCTGCACCTGGTCGAGGGCCTGCTGCTGGCCATCGTCGACATCGACGAGGTCATCCAGGTCATCCGCTCCTCCGACGACGCCGGCACCGCCCGCGAGCGCCTCATGGGCGTGTTCGAGCTGAGCGAGCCGCAGGCGAACTACATCCTCGACCTGCAGCTGCGCCGACTGACCAAGTTCTCCCGCATCGAGCTGGAGAAGGAGCAGTCGCAGCTGGAGAAGGAGATCGCCGAGCTGCAGGAGATCCTGGGGTCCGACGAGGTGCTGCGCCGCGTCGTGTCCACCGAGATGGGCGAGGTCGCCGCCACGTACGGCACCCCGCGTCGCACCGTGCTGCTGGACTCCGCGGGCGGCACGACGACGTCGGCCGCCTCCGCGTCGGCCGCGCGCGGCCGCAAGGCGGAGGCGATCAGCCTCGAGATCGCCGACTCCCCCACCCGGGTGCTGCTGTCGGCCACGGGCCTGCTGGCACGCACGTCGGGCGAGGGCGCCGACGCCCCGGTCAGCCGGGCCGGGCGCCGCCACGCGCACGACGCGCTGCGCGGCGACGTCGCGACCACCACCCGCAGCCACGTGGGGCTCGTGACCACGGCGGGCCGGCTGCTGCGCGTGTCCGTGCTGGAGATGCCGGGCATCCCCGTGACCGACGGGGCACCGTCGCTGTCCGGCGGCGTTCCGGTGACCGAGCTGGTGGAGCTCGCCCCCGGCGAGGAGGTGCTGGCCGTCGTGTCGCTCGCACCGGACGCCCCGACGCTGGCGCTGGGCACGGCGAACGGCGTGGTCAAGCGCGTGGCGCCGGGCGACGCCCCCAGCAACAAGGACGAGTGGGACGTCATCGCGCTCAAGGACGGCGACAGCGTCGTGGGGGCCGCACCGGCCACCGACGAGGACGAGCTCGTCTTCGTCTCGTCCGACGCGAGCCTGCTGCACTTCGACGCCTCCGCGGTGCGCCCGCAGGGCAGGGCTGCCGGAGGCATGGCGGGCATCAAGCTGGCCGCGGGCCAGCGGGTCGTGTTCTTCGGCGTGGCTCGTGCGGGCACACGCCCGGAGCACGCCGTCGTCACGGTGGCCGGGTCGGCCGGCCAGCTGCCCGGCGTGGGCGGCGGGTCCGTCAAGGTGACCCCCTACGAGCTGTACCCCGGCAAGGGGCGTGGCACGGGCGGCGTGCGCTCGCACCGCTTCCTCAAGGGCGAGGACTCCCTCGTCCTGGCCTGGGTGGGCGAGGGTCCCGCCCGCGCCGTCGGCACCGGCGGGCAGCCTGTCGAGCTGCCCCCCGTGGACGAGCGCCGGGACGGCTCCGGTACGCCGCTCGCCGGACCGCTCGCCGCCCTCGGCTGACGGTCGCGGCTGACGGTCGCGACCGGCACGACGACGGCCCGGCGGGAGGTCTCCCACTGGGCCGTCGTCGCCTTCCCACCGGGGCACGGGACCTCCGGGGTGCTGGCGGGCGTCGTGCCTCGTCAAGCGCCCGGACGTCCACCCGTGCGCTCGACGGCCGCCAGGATCACCGCGGCGAGGTCGTCCGGGCGGGTGAACATCGGCCAGTGGCCGGTGGGCAGGTCGACGATCTCGCGGTCGCGCAGGCTCGCGAGCTCGGCCACCCACGGGGCGCCCTGGTCGAGCAGCGCCTGGTACATCTGCGAGGGGCTCTCGTACCGGTCGGCGTAGAACTCGCAGGCGACGATCGTGCTGGGCACGTCGCGCCGCCGCTCGTCGGTCAGCCGCACCGGGTCCTGCAAGACGCCCCGCGGCTCGGGGACCGCGCGGGCCTCGAAGGCGGCACGGAGCTCGTCGGTGAGGTCCACCAGGTCGGGCGGGTCGAAGACCGACCAGTCGGGCAGCGGCACCTCGTCGCCTACCACCGGCAGCTCGTCGTTGACCACGCCGCCGTCCGCGAGCGGGCCGGCGTCGACGTAGACGACGCGGGCGATCCGCTCCGGCCGGCGGTCGCTGGCGGCGTACGCGACGGCGCCGCCCGCGGAGTGGCCCACGAGCACCACCTGGCCGCCGTCGGCGGTGAGCCGGTCCACCACGGACACGACGGCGTCGACGTGGTCGGCCAGCCCGATGCCCGTGCGGTCGGCGTCGGCCGACTCCTTGCCGGGCAGGGTCAGCGCGTGGACGGTGTGGCCGGCAGCCTCGAGCGCCGGGCGCACACCGTCCCACGCGGAGGCGTCCAGCCACGCCCCGGGGATCAGCACGATGTTCATGCCCACGAGGCTAGACGTGACCTACGACACTCCCCTGCCAGGGCGCCTGCGGCGCCCGTCACGCCCCAGAGCCGTCACAGGTCGATGGCGTACAGCCTCGACCCCGTCGTCTTCTCGTAGCCCAGGCTCGCGTAGAGGCCGTGCGCACCGCTCGGGTTCGCCGTGTCGACGTCGAGGCACGCGTACCGCATGCCGTCCGCGGCGAACGCACGCATCCCGGCGGCGAGCGCCGCCACCGCCACACGCCGCCCGCGATAGGCGCGACGCACCCCGAGGATCTCCGTGTAGCCGAAGGTGTACCCCTGCACCGGGAAGTCCTCGTCGTACCGGCCCGCGATCTCGTACCCGACCACGAGCGGCTCCCCGGCGCGCAGGGCCGCCGCCGTCTCGGCGTCGGTGTGCGGGTCGGCCAGCAGCGCCTCCACGTCGGGGGCGTCGTCGACGACGAGGAACGACCACTGCGGGGCGAACTCGCTGCGTCCGTGCGCCCACTGCTCGCGGGACTGCGGCTGGCTGCCCCAGTGGTCGCGGAAGGCGTCGTTGTGGGCCAGGCGCGTCGCCTCGTCGAGGTCAGCCGACCACGGCACGAGGCGCAGCGGGGCGTCGAGAGAGACCTCCGGCACGGGCGTGGCGTCGGGCCCCGTGAGGTCCCGGCGCAGATCGTGGTAGAACCGCGCCTCACGGAAGCCCGCGCGGGCGAACAGGCGGTGTCTCGACTCCGGAGCGTGGTCGTCGGCGAAGCCCGCGATCCGGGCGGGGGCGTCCTTGCCTGACGCGGCGAGCACCTGCCGGGCACGGGCCACCTGCCACGCGAGCAGCTCGCGCCCGATCCCCTCCCCGCGGCGCTCCGGGTGTACGCCACCTTCCAGGTAGGTGCGCACGAGGGTGGTGTCGCCGGGCGGGGCGACGATGCTGCCGAAGGCCCGGGGCACGCCGTCGCCGTCGAGCCCGAGCAGCGTGTCGGTGGCGTCGTCGCGCATCGGCGAGTCGAACGACTCCGCCACCTCCTGCGGCGTCATGCGGTAGGTGGCGCGGTCCGCGGCAAGAACGGCGTTGAGGAGGTCGCAGACCACCGGAGCGTCGTCGCGGGTGGCCGCGCGCCAGCTCAGCCCCCCGGCGGTGATCGCGGGCAGCGTGGCCGGCGCGGCCGCACGCTCGGCGATCGGGGCGAGGGCGGCGGGGGCGTCGTCGGTGGCGGTCATGCGACCACGCTAAGCAGACGCCCCATGGCGCGGCCACGGATTTCCCACGGTGCAGGACGCCGGCGACGAGACCCGAGAGGTTCCGGACCCGCGGGCCTAGGCCGCTGCTCCGCCGCTCCCGCGCAGGATCGACTCCATCTTCTTGCCGCGCGCGACCTCGTCGACGAGCTTGTCCATGTAGCGGATCTTCTGCATCAACGGGTCCTCGATCTCCTCGACCCGATACCCGCAGATCACACCCGTGATCAGCGTGACGTTCGGGTTGAGGGCGGGAGCCTGCGCGAAGAAGGTCTCGAGGTCGACCTCGTCCGCGATCGCCTTCGCGAGGCCGGCCTCGTCGTAACCGGTCAGCCAGGTGATGACCCGGTCGACGTCCTCGCGGGTGCGGCCCTTGCGCTCCACCTTCTGCAGGTAGAGCGGGTAGATGCTCGCGAAGCTCATCCCGAAGACGCGGTGTCCCGCCATGTTTCCCCCTGTCGTGGTGACCGTCGTCCGACCAGTCTCGCACCCGGACGGCCAGGGCCGCCCGCACACGACGTGCGGGCGGCCCTGGCCGTGCGAACGCGCGGTGATGGGCCGGCTACGCCTGCGCGGCGAGCTCGGGCTGGCGCGGCTCCGAGCCGGTCAGCCGCTCGAGCAGACGCACGACGGCGTCCGCCGACCGGTCGGCCGCCCCGTCGAGGTGCGTCAGGAACTCCGTCCCGTCGGGGGCGCACAGATCGCTGATCGCCCGGACGGACACGAACCGCTGCCCGTGCGTGTGGGCGAACTGCGCGACGGCCGCCGACTCCATGTCCACCGCGACCACGTCGGGGAACGCCTCGCGCATGCGCAGCGCGTGGTCCGCGGTGACGAACACCTCGCCAGAGCCGATCACGCCGGTGCTCACACCCTCCGGTGCGCCGTCGACCGCGAGAGCCACCAGGTCCTCGTCGCCGTCGTACCGCTCCGGCATGCCGGGCACCTGACCGAGCGTGTAGCCGAACGCGGTGGCGTCCGCGTTCATGTTCACGTACTGCCGGCCCACCACCACCTGGCCCACCTCGACACCGCGGGCCAGGCCACCGGCGGTGCCGGCGCTGATGAGGGGGACGGCGCCGTCGAGCGTGTAGAAGGCGTACGCCGCCGCCGCGGTGGCGTTGGCGAACCCGATACCCCCGCGGACCAGAGCGACAGGCACCCCGCCCAGCACGATGTCGCGCCGGACGGCGAGGCCGCCCCCTCGGGCCACCTCGTCACCGACGTGCTCGGCCCGGGCGAGGAACGGCGCGGCCTCCTCGTCCATCGCGACGAGCACCGCCGCACGAGGCCGGAGCGCCTCGCTCACGCCGTGACCTGCGACCACTCGTCCCGCTGCGCCAGGAACTGCGCGGCGGCCTCCTGGGCCCCCTCGAGCGAGTGGTTCGCACCCCAGCCGCACTGCACCTCGTTGGCGGCGGGGACCTCGTCGGCGGCGGTGATGTCCGTCAGGGTCTTCTCGACCAGGTCGAGCACCTCGTCGTAGGCGGGCTCGCCCTGGAGGATGAGGTAGAAGCCCGTCTGGCAGCCCATCGGCGAGAAGTCGATGACCTGCGCGCTGTGGTTGCGGCTCTTCTCGGCGAAGAGGTGCTCCACCGAGTGGATCGTCTTCATGTCGAGGTGGCCGGAGTTGGGCTGCGTGAAGCGCACGTCGTACTTGACGATGACGTCACCGTGCGGCAGCTGCTTGCGGTCGGCGAGGCGGATGTACGGCGCCTTGACGGTGCGGTGATCGAGGTTGAAGGACTCGACGTTCATGCGCGGCTGGTCGTTCACCCCTCGATTGTCCCAGACGCGACGCCTCCGGCACAGAGACGGTCCCGTCACAGCCGCAACCGTCACCGCTGCGAGGGCCCTGGCGTGCGACGGGACCAGCCAGCGCGCCTCAGGCGTCGATCTTGGAGCGGTCGAGCGCGTGCGCACCGGCGACGATGAAGTCCTTGCGCGGTGCCACCTCGGAGCCCATCAGCAGCTCGAACACCCGCTCGGCCGCCTCGCCGTGCTCCGCCGTCACGCGACGGAGCGTACGGTGCCGCGGGTCCATGGTGGTCTCGGCGAGCTGGTCGGCGTCCATCTCCCCCAGGCCCTTGTAGCGCTGGATGTCGTCCTTGTAGCGCTTGCCGGCCTTGTCGAGGCGCTTGAGGGTCGCGGCCAGCTCCGCCTCCGAGTACGTGTAGACGTACTCGTTGCCCTTGCCCCGAGCGCCGATGACCTCGACCCGGTGCAGCGGCGGGACCGCCGCGTAGACCCGTCCCGCCTCCACCAGCGGTCGCATGTACCGGTAGAAGAGCGTCAGCAGCAGCGTGCGGATGTGGGCACCGTCGACGTCGGCGTCGGTCATCAGCACGATCTTGCCGTAGCGCGCAGCCTCGAGGTCGAAGGACCGGCCCGAGCCAGCCCCGATGACCTGGATGATCGCCGCGCACTCGGCGTTGCGCAGCATGTCCCCGATCGAGGCCTTCTGGACGTTGAGGATCTTGCCGCGGATGGGCAGCAGGGCCTGGAAGTCGCTCGACCGCGCGAGCTTGGCCGTGCCGAGCGCGGAGTCACCCTCGACGATGAAGAGCTCCGAGCGCTGCACGTCGTCCGAGCGGCAGTCGGCGAGCTTTGCGGGCAGCGAGGACGTCTCCAGCGCGTTCTTGCGGCGCGAGATCTCCTTCTGCTTGCGCGCGGTGACGCGGGCGCGCATCTCCGCCACGACCTTGTCGAGCAGGAGCGCCGCCTGCGCCTTGTCGTCGCGCTTGGTGGAGCCGAAGATCGCCGCGAGCTCCTTCTCCACGACGCGCGCCACGATGCCGCGCACCGGGGCGGTGCCGAGCACCTCCTTGGTCTGCCCCTCGAACTGGGGCTCCGCCAGGCGCACGGTGACCACGGCGGTCAGTCCCGCCGTGACGTCGTCCTTCTCGATGCGCTCCGAGCCGTCCTTGGCGCTGATCTTCAGCCGCCGGGCGTTGGCCTCGACCTGCTTGCGCACCACCTTGAGCAGCCCCTGCTCGAACCCGGTCAGGTGCGAGCCGCCCTTGGGCGTGGCGATGATGTTGACGAACGAGCGCACCTCGGTGTCGTACCCGTTGCCCCAGCGCAGGGCGACGTCCACCTCGCAGTCGCGCTGCACCTCCTGCGGCGTCATGTGGCCGCGGTCGTCGAGCACCGGCACCGTCTCGGTGAACTGGCCCTTGCCGCGCAGCGTCCACGTCGCGGTCACCGGGGCGTCGGGGGCCAGGAAGTCGACGAAGTCCACGGCGCCGCCGGTGTGCTTGAACACCTCCTCGTGCGGGCCCGTCTCCCCGGGGGTGCCGGCGAGGCCGCGCTCGTCGCGCACCGTGATCTCCAGGCCGGGCACGAGGAAGGTCGTCTGGCGCACACGGGTGACCAACTCGTCGTAGCTGAACACCGCGCTCTTGGGGAACACCTGGCGGTCGGCCCAGTACCGCACCCGCGTGCCCGTCACCCCGCGCTTGGCCTTGCCGACCACGGCCAGCTCGCTGCGGTCCGTGAACGGGGTGAACGGCGCGTCGGGCGACGGGCCCGACTTCGGGTCGGCGAAGGTGCCCGGCTCGCCGCGGTGGAAGGTCATGCGGTACGTCTTGCCGCCGCGGTCGACCTCGACGTCGAGACGGGACGACAGGGCGTTGACGACCGACGCGCCGACGCCGTGCAGCCCGCCCGAGGCGGTGTAGGAGCCGCCCCCGAACTTGCCGCCGGCGTGCAGCTTGGTGAAGACCACCTCGACACCCGTCAGGCCCGTCTTCGGCTCGACGTCGACGGGGATGCCGCGACCGTCGTCGGAGACGGTCACCGAGGTGTCCGCGTGGAGCACGATCCCGATCTTGGTGGCGTGGCCGCCCAGCGCCTCGTCGACGGAGTTGTCGATGATCTCCCACAGGCAGTGCATCAGGCCGCGGGAGTCGGTCGAGCCGATGTACATGCCGGGACGCTTGCGGACCGCCTCGAGCCCCTCCAGCACCGACAGGTGCCGGGCGGTGTAGCTGGAGTCAGCAGGCACGGAGCGGGGGGCGGTGGTGGTCACGCCAGCAGGGTAGACGACACCGCCGACACGCCGGTGCAGACCCTCCGCCCTCTACCGGTCGACTATGCCCGGAGCGAACCGCGCGCCGGCCGACGGAATTTTGGTGGCAGCGGATGGTTGGATTGTCTCGTGACCACCATGACGACCGAACCGCTGACCGCCGCCGACCGCTGCGACCGCTGCGGCGCCCAGGCGTACGTTCGCGTGGTCCTGCCCGTGGGAGAGCTCCTCTTCTGCGGCCACCACGCGCGCGAGCACGCCCCCGCCTACACCGACGTCGCCACGCACATCCAGGACGAGACCGACCGTCTGCTCGCCGAGCACGGAGCCCGCTGAGGCCCGCCGCTCCCCGCACGAGACTTCACGAGAGCCCGCACCCGCCACCGGGGTGCGGGCTCTCGTGCGTCCTGCCCGGACGGCTCGGACAGACTGCCGGGGGCCGCACCACGCGTCACGCGGCCGAGGACGCACGAAGGCCCGCACCCTCAAGGGGTGCGGGCCTTCGTGCACGCCGGCTCGGGGCTCCGGCGGGGCAGGATCAGTCGAGGTAGTCGCGCAGCACCTGGGAGCGCGACGGGTGGCGCAGCTTCGACATCGTCTTGGACTCGATCTGACGGATGCGCTCGCGCGTCACGCCGTAGACCTTGCCGATCTCGTCGAGCGTCTTGGGCTGGCCGTCCTGCAGGCCGAACCGCATGGACACGACGCCGGCCTCGCGCTCCGACAGCGTGTCGAGCACCTGGTGCAGCTGCTCCTGGAGCAGCGTGAACGACACGGCGTCAGCCGGGACCACGGCCTCGGAGTCCTCGATGAGGTCACCGAACTCGCTGTCGCCGTCCTCACCCAGGGGGGTGTGGAGCGAGATGGGCTCACGGCCGTACTTCTGGACCTCGACGACCTTCTCGGGCGTCATGTCCAGCTCCTTGGCCAGCTCCTCCGGCGTGGGCTCACGGCCCAGGTCCTGGAGCATCTGCCGCTGGACGCGGGCCAGCTTGTTGATGACCTCGACCATGTGCACGGGGATGCGGATGGTCCGGGCCTGGTCGGCCATGGCGCGGGTGATCGCCTGCCGGATCCACCAGGTGGCGTACGTCGAGAACTTGTAGCCCTTGGTGTAGTCGAACTTCTCGACCGCACGGATCAGACCGAGGTTGCCCTCCTGGATCAGGTCCAGGAACAGCATCCCGCGGCCCGTGTACCGCTTGGCGAGCGAGACGACCAGACGCAGGTTGGCCTCGAGCAGGTGGTTCTTCGCCCGCTTGCCGTCGTGCGCGATCCACTGCAGGTCGCGGTAGACGCGGCGGGTGTCGGCGTCGGCCTTGGTGCGGTCGAAGTCGGCGAACTCCTTCGCCAGCTTCTCCTCCGCGAACAGGCCGGCCTCGATGCGCTTGGCGAGCTCGACCTCCTGCTCGGCGTTCAGCAGCGCGACCTTGCCGATCTGCTTGAGGTAGTCCTTGACCGGGTCGGCCGTGGCACCGGCGGTGACCACCTGCTGAGCGGGCTGGTCCTCGTCGTCGGTGTCGGAGACGACGAAGCCCGTCTCCTCCTCCTCGCCCGCGGCAGCCTTGCCGTCCTTGGCGGCCGGCGCCTTCGCGTCGTCCGTCTGCTCGGCCTCGTCCGCGTCGTCGGTGGAGTCGTCGGTGTCGTCCGTCGCCACGTCCTCGACGGTCTCCAGCTCGGCCTCGTCGATCTCGACGTCGTCCTCGAGGACCTCGTCCTCGTCCTCGCCGGAGGTCTTGGCCTTGGACGCCTTGGCGGCGGTGGTCTTCTTCGCCGTCGTCTTGCGCGTGCCGGCCGACTTGGCGGCCGTCTTGCGGGCGGGCTTGGTCGTCTCCTCGCCGTCGGCCTCCGCCTCGGCCTCGGCCGCCTTGGTGGGGGCGGTGCGCGTGGTCGTGACGGCCGACGCCTTGGGCGTGGACTTGCGCGACGACGGCGCCTTCGCCGTGGCCGTGGTGCTGCGCGAGGTCGCGGCCGCGGCCACCTTGGTGACGGTCGGCAGGCCGACCTCCACCCCGGCGACGGACAGGGCCTTGAGCACCGCCTTGAGCCGCTTGGCGTCACCCACCCCGGCGGCCTCGCAGGCGGTACGGAACGCCTCGGCGTCGACGCGCCCCTGGGCCGTGCCCTCGGCGAGGAGCTCCTTCAGCGCAGGGTGCTCGAACTCGCGGGGCAGCGTGATGTTCTGCTGTGCGGTGCTCTGGGACGTGGACGCCACAAACCGACCTTTCGGCAATCGAGGGGGCGGTGTCCCGCCGGTGAGACTGGAAGCGGTCCGGGCGGACCTTGCTCGAATCGGACCGTCGAGGCTCCGGCGGACAATGGATATTGTACCGTCGCGACCCGGCTGCCCCGCTCTGTGCAGGTCAGTTTCGCCCGTACCGGGCCGCTCGGTCGCTGGTGTCCTCGGTACAACTCGCGGCACGCCCGCATGATTCCCGCGCCGGCGCCGGCCCCCGCACCCCGGGAGCGTCCCGGCCCTGGCACGGCGGCCAGCCGCCGCTCACGGCGCCTCAGAGTGCTCCCAGAGCGCCCTCGGGTGCCCTCAGCGCGGACAGACGGCGGTCAGGGCTTGACAGCGAGCACCGGGCAGGGCGCCTCGAGCAGGATGCGCTGCGCTCCGGACCCCAGGATGAGCTTCCCCACAGGGCTGCGCCGTCGCAGCCCGATCACGATGAGCTCGGCCTGGGTGCGGGCCGCGGTCTGCACCAGCACCTCGGCGAGGTCCCCGGAGCTGGTGACGACCTCGTGCTCCACCTGTCCCTCCGCCAGCCGGGTGCGCAGCTCCTCGAGGGCGTCGCCGCCCTCGCTCTCGGCCGGGGCGGTCCCGTCCGCCGGGGCCGCGGCGTGCGCGACCACGACGAGCCGCGTCCCGCGCGACCGGGCCTCCCCGATCGCCGTCGCGAGGGCCTGGCGGCCCTCGGGGTTGCTCAGGTGGCTGACCACGACCGTCATGAGGCGCACGCTACCCGAGCGGCGAGCGCCGGTGCGTCACGACGCCGCCACGGCGCGCGCACGGACCCAGCCGGGAGGCACCGCCGCGGTGAGCGCCGCGTCCACCAGGCCGGCGAGCCGGTGCTCGGGGTCGACCTCGAGAGCCTCCCCCACGCGGTGCGCAGCACGCCCACCCTCGCCCGACCACCACGCCAGGAAGGCGAGCAGGGTCAGCGGCGGGGCCGTGCGGCGCACGGCCGCGTGGGCCACCACCGCCTCGAGCACCGTGACCGCGGCCTGCAGGCGCTGCTCGTCGGGCCGGCGGGCGCGGGCCGGGTCGACGACGGCCGCCAGCGCATCGGACGTCCGAGCACCGGTGCCGTCCTCGCCGACGGCCGTCGCGGAGGCGAGGTCGTCGCAGCCCGGGACGCACCAGAGCAGCACGGCGTCCCGGACCGGGGTGTCGTCGAGCGCCGCCGCGAGGCGGCCGAGCACCGCGACGGGGACCTGCGCGTCCCGGGAGGCAGCCCGCACCGCATCGAGCCAGGCGCCGTAGGAACGGCGCCGCCAGTCGTGCAGCGCGGACGCGCTGCCAGGCACCGCGTCGCCCGGCACCGCGGCCGCGGGGACCGGGTCTGCGGGCATCGCGCCGTCGGGCGTCCTCGCACCGGCGCCCGCCCCGCCCCGGGCCCGGACGGCCGCGCGCTCCCAGCGCTGGGCCGCCCTGCCCGCCAGGTCGCGGGCCCCCGCGGCAGCGCGGGGCACCCGGTAGAGCTCCTCGCGCGAGACGGCCGGGGCGAGCCCGTCGAGCACGAGCTGCGCGCCAGGCGTGGTGGACTCCAGGCCCTCGACGGGGTGGCCGCCGGGCGGGCAGCAGCCGGGGTCGACGCAGTCGAGCGAGCGGTATCGCTCGGTGCCCACGTGCCAGGTCTCGCAATCGGGCACGACGGCGGCCATCGCGTCGCGGAACGCGTGCACGGCCGCGAGCGCCGCCGCCCCGCCGGTGCCCCCGCCGCTGCCCCCGCTGCCGTGGGCCGTCCCGGGCAGGGCGTCCCACCTGCCCGCCTCGTACCCGCCCGCCTCGTACCCGCCCGCTTCGTACCCGCCGGCGTCGTGGGCGCTGTAGAGGACCACGTAGGCCGCGGCCGTCGCGTCCTGACGCGCTCGGCGGGCCACCAGGCCGGCGAGGTGGGCGCGGTCGGCGGGCCGGCGCAGGTCGGCGAGCGCGGTGCGGGCGACGAGCCCGAGGCTGCCGTCGGGGCGCACGCACAGCACGACGACGCACTCGGCGGGCCGGTAGCCCAGCGCGTAGGGGACGACGGACAGCAGGTCGCGGGTGTCGCGCACCCGCACGGTCTGGGCGGTGGGGGTCATGCGTCGATCTCAGCCACCGGGCCGCCCGCGTGCGGGGTGCGGCCGGCCGCCTGTGCGCAGAGGCCGGCGTCGTGACGTCCGGGGGCAGCCTCGGTGGAGGCTGACGCCTCGGCGCGACGGCGGTGCGGGCAGGACGAGCGGGACCGCAGGAAGGACGGCCTCCGCCGCCCGGGCAGGGCCTCGGCGCGGCCAGGCTGCCGCTACCGTGTGCGCGTGATCGCTCGCCAGGCCGGCACCGCCACGCGCCGCGCGCACCCCGGCACGCCCGGGGCCGCGGCTCTCGTCGTGCTGCTCGTCGGGGTGCTCGCCGTGGGCTGCACGCCGGCGCCCTCGGGCCGTCTCGACACGCGCTCCGGCGCCGACCTGCCGACGACGGCGCCCGAGCCGGAGACGTCGGCCGCACCGATGCCCGACTACGACCCCGCGACGGCGGTCGGTGACTACGCCGAGGGGTTCCCGACCGACCTGCTGGCCGCGCCCGAAGGGGCCACGGTGGTCGCCAGCTCGGCACGCCCCCAGGAGAACGGGACCACGCAGGTCTCGCTCAACCTCTCGACCCCGGCGACGGTCGAGGACGTCCTCGCCCAGGTCGGCGCACCGCTCGCGGTCGCCGGCTTCACCGAGACCGCCCCCTCGGTGATCACCGGCCTGTCCGCGCAGACGGCGTGGACACGACGCACCGAGCGCGAGGAGGGCCCGCTGGTGGAGACCCTGCTGGTGGGCGTGCTCGACGAGGACGACCGGCGGCTGGTGAGCATCAGCGGCACGGTGGCGGCACCGGCGGGCTGACCGCCGGTCTGACATAGGCTTCGGAGCATGCCTGCGGTCGTCGACCTCGAGAACCTCCGTGCCGACGTCGATGCCGCCGTCGCCCGTCACCTGCACCGGCTCGCCGACGAGGTCGGCCAGATCGGGCCCACCGCCACGGCGCTGACCGACCAGGCCGGTGCCCTCCTCGCCGGCGGGAAGCGGCTGCGCGCCGCCTTCGCCTACTGGTCCTTCCGCGCGCACGGCGGCGAGGCCACGGGCGAGGGCCGCGAGGCCGCCGTGCGCGCGGGGGCCGCCCTCGAGCTCTTCCAGGCCGCCGCGCTCCTGCACGACGACGTCATGGACGCCTCCGACACCCGCCGCGGCCGCCCGACGGCGCACCGCGTCTTCGAGGCCCGGCACGCCGAGGCCGGCTGGGCGGGCGAGCCCGCCCGGTTCGGGGAGTCGGCGGCGATCCTGCTGGGCGACCTGTGCCTGGTCGCGGCCCAGCGGGAGATCGCCGCCGCCCTGGCCCCGCTGCCGCCGCGCACCGCCCAGGCCGCGCGCGAGGTGTTCGACGCCATGCAGAGCGAGGTCATCGTGGGCCAGTACCTGGACGTGCTCGTCCAGGCAGAGCCCTGGGGCCTGGACCCCGCCGCGGACGAGGAGCGCGCACGCGCCGTGCTCCGTGCCAAGTCCGCCAGCTACTCGGTGCGCCAGCCGCTGGTGCTCGGTGCGGTGCTCGCCGGCGCGGACGCCGCCCGGCTGGAGGCCGTCGACGCGGTCGGGCTCCCCCTCGGCGAGGCGTTCCAGCTCCGTGACGACGTCCTGGGCGTGTTCGGCGACCCGGACGTCACCGGCAAGCCCGCCGGGGACGACCTGCGCGAGGGCAAGCGGACGGTGCTGGTGGCCCGGGCGATGGCTGCCGGGGACGCTGACCAGCGCGCCCTCGTCACGAGCCGGCTGGGCGACCCCGCCCTCACCGACGACGACGTCCAGGCGCTGCGCGACGTCATCCTGGCCACCGGCGCCCTCGACGGCGTCGAGCACCTCATCCAGGAGCTCGCCACGGCAGCGACCGGCGCGCTCCAGCGCGCCGATCTCGAGGAGACCGGGCGCGAGGTGCTGCTGGAGCTCACCCACGCCGCCGTCGACCGGGCCGCCTGACCAAGAACGTCAGCCAGGAGCGTCAGGCCGGGAGCGTCAGGCCAGCGCCTGGGCCGCCCGGCGCACCGCGGCCCGCCGTCCGCCGCGCAGCGCCTCGACCGGCGTGCCGTCGAGCGTCGGCTCCGGCGTGAACAACCACTCGATGATCTCGGCGTCGGGCAGGCCCTGGTCTCCCAGCACCAGCACGGTGCCGCGCAACGACGGCAGCACCTGCTCGCCACCGCCCTCGGCCGGCACCACGAACGCCTCCGGCACCTGGAAGACGGTCCGCTCCCCCCGCTTGACGCCGATGACGGCACGGTCGCGCACCAGCGCACGCACACGCGAGAACTCCACGCCGAGGCGGTCGGCGAGATCGGGCAGCGTCAGCCACTGCGGGACGAGGGAATCGAGGTCTGGGTTGCTCACGGGGGAAGCGTAGGCGCCCGGCAGGCACCCTGCGGCACGCCGCTGCCGCGATCCGGCACCGAGCGTTGCCTAGACTCGTGCCGTGGCCATGGTGACGACCGACCCCCTGATCGGCCGCCTGGTCGACGGGCGGTACGAGATCCGCGCGCGCATCGCGCGCGGCGGCATGGCGACCGTGTACCTCGCGCTGGACCGCCGCCTCGAGCGGGAGGTCGCGCTGAAGGTCATGCACCCCCACCTGGCCGAAGGGGTCGAGGGGGCGGCGTTCGTCTCCCGGTTCCGGCGCGAGGCCCGCGCGGCCGCACGCCTGACGCACCCCGGCGTCGTCGCCGTCTACGACCAGGGGCTCGACGGCGACACCAGCTACCTCACGATGGAGTACGTGCCCGGCAGCAACCTGCGCCGCGAGCTGCGCACCACCGGGACGCTCACGCTCGGCCGCACCCTCGACGTCCTCGCGCAGGTGCTCGGCGCGCTGGCCGCGGCCCACCGCAAGGGGCTGGTCCACCGGGACGTCAAGCCCGAGAACGTGCTCATCACGGCGGACGACGGCCGCGTGAAGGTCGCCGACTTCGGCCTCGCCCGCGCGGTGACCGAGGTCACCACCACCGCGACGGGCACGATCCTGGGCACCATCGGCTACCTCGCGCCCGAGGTCATCGCCACCGGTGCGTGCGACGCCCGCACCGACGTCTACGCCGTGGGCGTGCTCGCCTACGAGATGCTCACCGGGACGCTCCCCCACGACGGCTCCACGCCCATCCAGGTCGCGTTCCAGCACGTCCACGCCGATGTGCCCGCTCCCAGCACCCACGCCGACTGGCTGCCCGCCCAGGTCGACGAGCTCGTCGCCGGCTTCACGGCACGCGACCCTGGTGGGCGCCCGCTGGACGCCGGCGCCGCGCTCGAGGCGCTGCGTCGCGTCCGGCTGACTCTCGAGGCGATCTCGCCCGACCTGCTCGAGCGCCGCGCCGACCCACCAGCCGGGTTCGTCCCGCCCTCCGAGCCCGCCGCGGACGACGCCGACCAGGCCGACGACGCGCCCCCCGAGGATGACGACGATGCGGGCGACGAGCTCGACGCCATCCCCGCCGGGGCCTTCACCGTCGCCGCCCCGGCCACCACCACGACCACGGCAGGGCAGGACGCCGGGCCGCTGTCCACCTGGTTCGGCGACAACGCCACCGAGCAGCTGGTCGAGCGACCCACGGTGGCCGTGGCCGCCGGGGCCCCCGCCGCGCGCCGGCCCCGCGGCCGCCGCGTGCTGGGCTCCGTGCTGACCGTGCTGCTCGTGCTGGGCGGAGGCGGCTCAGGCACCTGGTGGTGGTTCGCGGAAGGGCCAGGCGCATGGACCGCCGTGCCCGCCGGCCTGCAGGGGCTTCCGCTCGCCGACGCGCAGGAACGGCTCGCGACCGCCCAGCTCGACGCCAGCACCGAGCAGGCGCACCACGACGACGTGCCCGCGGGCGCCGTCGTGGCCACCGAGCCCGGCGAGGGCGAACGCGTCCGCAAGGACGGCACCGTCCGCCTCGTGGTGTCGCTGGGCGTGCTCATGGTCACGGTGCCCGACGGGCTCGTCGGCGCCAGCGAGCAGGACGCCACCCAGGCGTTGCAGGACGCGGGCCTCGAGGCCGGGCGCTCTACCCAGGAGTACTCCGACACGGTCCCGGCAGGCCAGGTGCTCGCCGCGTCGCAGGAGCCCGGCGCCGAGGTGCCCCACGACACCCCGATCGCCCTCGTGGTCTCCGGAGGGCCCGCCCCCGTGACCGTCCCGCAGCAGGTGGGACGTGACCGCGAGGAGGCCCAGGCCGCGCTCGAGGAGCTGGGCCTGCAGGTGCGCTTCACCCCGGACGAGGCGTCCGAGACCGTGCCCGCCGGGCAGGTGATCCGGCAGAGCCCCGAGAACGGCACGCGAGCCCACCGGCTCGACACCGTCATGCTCACCGTCTCCGACGGTCCCCCGGTCGTCGCCGTGCCCGACGTCGTCGGCCAGCGCAGCGCCGACGCCCGCACCGCCCTGCAGGAGGCCGGGTTCCAGGTCAAGGAGAACAAGTACCTGGGCGGCCTGCTCGACACCGTGCGGTTCCAGGACACGCAGGGCGAGGCGCAGAAGGGGTCCACCGTCACGCTCACCATCTGGTGAGCCGCGCGTCCCTCAGCGGGCCTGGAGCATCTCTGCGACGAGGAACGCCGTCTCGAGGGACTGCTGGTGGTTCAGGCGCGGGTCCACGAGCGTCTCGTAGCGCAGCGCCAGCCCGGCCTCGTCGATCTCCTCGCTGCCGCCGAGCACCTCGGTCACGTCGTCGCCCGTGAGCTCCATGTGCAGGCCGCCGGGCACGGTGCCCAGGGCGCGGTGGACCTCGAAGAACCCCTGGACCTCGTCCAGCACGTCGGCGAAGCGCCGCGTCTTGTACCCGGTGGCCGAGGTGATGGTGTTCCCGTGCATCGGGTCGGTCACCCAGGTGACGGCCACGCCCGCGGCCGTGACCTTCTCGACCAGCGCGGGCAGCACGTCCCGGACCCTTCCCGCACCCATCCGGGTGACGAACGTCAGCCGTCCCGGCACGTTGCCCGGGTTCAGGCGGGCGGCGAGCGCCAGAGCGTCCTCCGGAGACGTCGTCGGCCCGAGCTTGACGCCCACCGGGTTGGCGACCCGGGAGAGGAAGTCGACGTGCGCGCCGTCCAGCTGGCGGGTGCGCTCACCGATCCACAGGAAGTGGGCGCTCGTGTCGTACGCCTGGCCGGTCCGGGCGTCCACCCGGGTCAGCGCGCGCTCGTAGTCCAGCACCAGGGCCTCGTGCGAGAGGAACAGCTCCACCGTGCGCAGCGCGTCGAAGTCGGCGCCGCACGCCTCCATGAAGCGGATCGCACGGTCGATCTCGTTCGCCGTGCGCTCGTAGCGGGCGTAGGCGGGATTGCGCATGAACCCGCGGTTCCACTCGTGGACCTGGCGCAGGTCCGCATAGCCACCGGTCGTGAAGGCGCGCACCACGTTGGCCGTGGCGGCGGAGATCCGGTAGGCCTGCTCGAGCCGGCCCGGGTCGGGCGTGCGGGCCTCGGGCGTGAACGCGAAGCCGTTGATCATGTCGCCCCGGTACGCGGGGAGCGTCACGCCGTCGCGCGTCTCGACGTCGGACGAGCGCGGCTTGGCGTACTGCCCCGCCAGCCGGCCGATCTTCACCACGGGGGTCGACGCACCGTGGGTGAGGACCACCGCCATCTGCAGCAGGGTGCGGATCTTGTTGCGGATCCGGGTGGCGCTGGCCTCGGCGAAGATCTCGGCGCAGTCGCCGCCCTGGAGCACGAACGCCTCACCCCGCCCCGCAGCCGCCAGGCGCCCGCGCAGGGAGTCACAGTCCCCGGGCACCACGAGCGGCGCGGCCTGCGCCAGCCGGCCCGTGACCTCGGCGAGCGCTGCGGCGTCGGGCCACACCGGCTGCTGCAGCGCGGGCAGCGCCCGGAAGTGGTCCAGGCCCTCGGCGAGCGCCGCGGACGGCACGTCGATCCCGGGGCCCCCGCGAGCCGCCACGGCGGAGCGAGGTGGTTCGTGGGGTAGGGCGGCGGTGTTCATGGTCCCCTGCTTGCTTCGCGGCGCCGGCCGGTCAGGGCCCTGGGGCCCTGACCGGCCGGCCACCGGGCGTGGTCAGTGCGCGGCGGCAGGCTTCAGCGGCTGGCCGATCGACTCCAGCAGCTCGCCGAACCACGGCTGGCTGACGTCGAACGCCTTGCCGCCCGCGATGCGCGGGAACGCGATCGCCTTGAGCTTGTCGCCGTCCTCCTCGTCGTGGCCGATGACGCCGGCCTCGCCGCGCAGGGCGCACTCGACGGCCAGGTCCGTCATCGACTTGATGAGGCGCAGGTCCTCGGCGTTGGCCGCGGCGGCACGCGAGTAGTAGCCCGACTTCTGCACCATGACCTTCTCGGCACCCAGCTTCTCGGCGAACTGCTTCGCGAACCACTGGCCCGGGTTGATCGTGTCCAGCTTGACGTGACCGAACGGGTCGCGCGGCACCTCCTCGCCGGCAGCCTCGAGCTGCTCGACGATCTCGTGCATGCCCGCACCCTCCGAGAGGAAGATGTTCACGTTGCCGATCTCGTCCATGACGCCCTTGAGGCGCGCCGCCTCCGCGTCGATGTCGATCTCGAGCTCGGGCAGGAACACCGCGTGGACGTCCCACCGCTCCTTGGTCAGGCCGAGCGCCGGCGCCCACTCCTGGGCGTCGAGCCACTTGCGGTACTCCTTGGCGGCAGCGGCCGTGAGCCACCCGCAGTGACGGCCCATGACCTCGTGCACGATCAGCATGCGCGGGCCCGAGCGGTGCTCGCCGATGATGTTCGCGGCGAAGCCGGCGGCCTCCTCGGCCGCGGTCCAGGCACCGAGCGACTGACGGATCGGGACCACGTCGTTGTCGATCGTCTTGGGCAGCCCGACGACGGTCAGCTCGTAGCCGTTCTCGTGCAGGTAGGCGGCGAGGTCGGCGGCCGTGGTGTTCGTGTCGTCACCACCGATCGTGTGGAGCACGTCGACACCGTCGGCCTTGAGCTGCTCCGCAGCCACCCGCAGCGGGTCCTCGCCCTCCTTGACCAGGCCCCGCTTGACGGCGTCGGCCACGTTGGTGAGCTTGACGCGCGAGTTGCCGATCGGCGAGCCGCCGAACCGGTGGAGGATCGGCGCCTGCTTGCGGCCCTCCTCGTCGATCACGACCTTGTTGCCCGTCAGCAGGCCGTGGTAGCCGTACTGGTAGGCGATGATCTCGATCGAGGGGTCGAGCTCGTTGTACCGCTCGATGAGCCCGCCGACGGCGGACGAGAGGCAGGGGGCGAAGCCGCCGGCCGTGAGCAGGGCCACGCGACGAACAGCCATTTCAGGCACCTTCCGGATGGGGGACGGACTGCGCCCCGATCCTATTCGCCCGCAGGACCTGCGGCGTCCGCGGCCCGCCCCTCGGGACCTTCGTCCTTCCCGGAGGCGTCCTTGGCCGCCGCCTCGGCGGCGCGCTTCTCCGCCGCGATGCGGGCCTTCGCCGTCGCGGCGTAGACGTCGACGTACTCCTGCTCCGACAGGCGGAGGATGGCGTACACGATCTCGTCGGTGACCGAGCGCAGCACGAACCGGTCGTTCTCCATGCCCTGGTAGCGGGAGAAGTCCAGCGGCTCGCCGATCACCACGCCGATGGGCATGGGCTTGGGCATGGCGCGACCCAGCGGCTGGGCGACGTCGGTGCCGACCATCGCGACCGGGACCACCGGGGCGCCTGACTCCAGGGCGAGCCGGGCCACGCCCGTCTTGCCGCGGTACATGCGCCCGTCCGGGCTGCGGGTGCCCTCCGGGTAGATGCCGAACAGGCCGCCGTCCGACAGCACGCGCAAGCCCGTGGCGAGCGCCGCCTCGCTGGCCTTGCCGCCCGACCGGTCGACCGGGATGGTGCCGACGCCGCGCATGAAGCCCGCCACCAGGCGGCCCTTGAGGCCCGTGCCGGTGAAGTAGTCGGACTTGCCGAGAAACTGGACCTGCCGGTCGAGGACGAGCGGCAGCACGAACGAGTCGATGACCGCCAGGTGGTTGCTCGCCAGGATCGCGGGGCCGTCGGCGGGGATGTTCTCGACACCCTTGGTCCAGGGGCGGAAGTACAGCTTGAGCAGCGGCCCCGCCAGGACATGCCGCATGAGCCAGTAGAACAAGCGGTCCTCCTCGAACCTCTGGCGAGCGCGTGCGCCGGCAACCGTACCTGTCGCGCCCGCCGCAGACCCGGCAGGGCACGTGACGGCGCCGGGGCAGCGCGGGGCGCCGAGGGAACTCTAGAGTGTCAACCATGGCGGGGACGAACACGGGCGACGACGCGGGTCGCGACGGCGCCGGCCGTGACGACGAGATCCAGGACGCCGAGGTCGAGGAGCGCTGGGCCGACATCGTCGCGCGCCTGGGCGACGTGGCACCGGCGGTCGACGCCGACGGCCCCGAGCAGGACGAGCCCCGGCCTGCGGCGCCGGACGCGTCCCCCACCAGCCAGGCGGACCCCGCCGCGCACGTCGTCGCGCCCGTCCAGGGCCCGCGCGACTGGCCGGTCACGCCGGAGGTCGAGGCGCTGGAGGAGGCCGAGTCCCACTTCACGCCCCCCGACCCGGGGCCGGTGCTCACCTCGCGGGACCCTCTCCTGACGCTCGGCTGGGCGGGCGCGGCGGGCGTCCCGCTGCTCGCCGTCGTCGCGCTGGTCGTGCGTTCTCTCGTGCCCGCGCTGCACATCCCCGGCTGGGTCGCTCCCGCCGCCGGGCTGGTGTTCCTCGCCGGCGTGGCGGTGCTGCTGTGGCGCATGCCCCAGCACCGCGACCCGTCCGACCACGACGACGGCGCCGTCGTCTGACCCCGGCGAGCCCCGCCTGAGCCCTGCTCCACGGCGGACCGCAGCCCACGACAGCGCCGTCCGCCGTCAGCGGCGGACGGCGTCGCTCAGGGGACGTCGCTCAGGGGACGGTCAGGAGCTCAGCGGCGGGCGAGGTCCGCGGCGCCGATGATGCCCGCCTCGTTCCCGTGCTCGGCGAGCTCGATCTGCGCCACGGGACGGTGCCCCAGCGCGGAGAGCTGGGCCTCGAAGCCCTTGCGGATCGGCGTGAGCAGCAGGTCACCGGCCTCGGCGACGCCACCGCCCACCACGATCAGCTCCGGGTCGAGCAGGGCCGCCACCGAGGCGGCGCCCTCGCCGATCCACCGGCCGAGGTTGCCCACCAGGTCGATGGCGAGCTCGTCGCCCTCCTGTGCCGCCTGGGTGATCTGCGGGCCGCGGAGCTGCTGGCCGTCACCGCCGGCGAGCTCGAGCAGGCGGCCGGCACGGTGCGGCAGGGCCACCACGGCGGCCCGGGCGTCGCGGACCAGAGCGCTGCCCGAGGCGTACTGCTCCCAGCAGCCCTCGTGCCCGCAGCCGCAGTAGTGGCCCCCGGGGACCACGCGCATGTGCCCCACCTCGGCGGCCACGCCCCACTTGCCGCGGACCAGCTCGCGGTCCACGACGATCGCACCGCCCAGCCCGGTGCCGATGGTCAGCATCAGCATGTCGCTGGCGTCGCGCGCGGCACCGAAGCGGAACTCCGCCCAGCCGGCCGCGTTCGCGTCGTTCTCCACCACCACGGGCACGTCGAGGTCGAGCAGCTCGCCGAGCCGCCGCGAGAGCGGGTAGTCGCGCCAGGCGATGTTCGGCGCGAACAGCACCGACGTGCGGTCGGGGCTCACGAACCCGGCGGCGGCCACGCCGATGGCGCCGACCTGGTACTCCTTCGTCAGCTCCGTGCAGGCGTCCGCGATGGCACGGTCGATGCTCGCGACGTCGTCCGCCTCGGTCTCGCGCCGGACCTGGGCGAGGATGCGCCCCGCCTCGTCCACGACACCGACGGCGATCTTCGTGCCGCCGATGTCGACCCCGATCGCGTGCATGCGCTGGACCTCACGTTCGTCGTCGTGCCGTCACACCCTGGCGACGGTGCCTCCTGGGGCGCTCGCCGCGCGGGCGGCGCGGAGCGCGCGCCCAGCCTATCCACCCCGGGAACCCTGCGCGGCACCGCGACGTTGCCTGGGCAGGAGTCGGACGCCGTGACGACTGTCACACGCACACGCTGAGACCGAGTATCGTTGCGCAGCGCACGACCGCCACCTGCCACTGGAGCCAGCATGGACGAGATGACCACACCGCTGCGGGTCGAGCTGCCGCAGACGTCGAACCTCAACGACCTCATCACCCAGCGTCTGAAGGACGAGCCCGGCGCCGTCCTCGCCGAGGTGCAGCGCTCCCCCGGCTCGTGGGAGCCCGTGACGGTCGCCGAGTTCGACGCACAGGTCGTGGCGCTCGCCAAGGGCCTGGTCGCCAAGGGCGTCCAGCCGGGCGACCCGGTCGGCATCATGTCCCGCACCCGCTACGAGTGGACGCTGCTCGACTTCGCCGTGTGGGCCGCCGGCGGCGTCCCCGTGCCCATCTACGAGACCTCCAGCGCCGAGCAGGTCCAGTGGATCCTCTCCGACGCCGGCGTCACCGTGCTGTTCGTCGAGGACGCCGACAACGCCGCCACCGTGGCAGAGGTGCGCGACGACGCCCCCTCGTGCCGCGAGGTGCTCGTCATCGACGACGGCGGCATCGACGCCACCGTCGCCGCGGGCGCCGAGGTGACCGACGAGGAGATCGCCCGGCGGCGCGGCCTGGCCGGCCTCGACGACCTCGCGACGATCATCTACACGTCCGGCACCACCGGCCGCCCCAAGGGCGTCGAGCTCACGCACCGCAACTTCGCGGCCCTCGCGCGCAACGCCGTGGCGTTCGTGCCCACGGTGTTCGCCGAGCGCGGCCGCACCCTGCTGTTCCTCCCGCTCGCCCACGTCTTCGCCCGCTTCATCCAGGTGCTGGCGATCGCCGGCGGCACGGTGCTGGGACACTCCCCCGACATCAAGCACCTGGTCGACGACCTCGGGACCTTCCGGCCGACCTACATCCTGGCCGTGCCGCGCGTCTTCGAGAAGGTCTACAACTCGGCCGAGCAGGCCGCCGCGGCCGGCGGCAAGCTCAAGATCTTCCACTGGGCCGCGGCCACCGGCATCGCCTGGTCCCGTGCGCAGGACACCCCGCAGGGCCCCTCCCTGTGGCTGCGTCTGCAGCACAAGGTCGCCGACACCCTCGTCTTCAGCAAGCTGCGCGCCCGGCTGGGCGGACAGGCCCAGTACGCCGTCTCCGGAGGCGGCCCGCTCGGCGAGCGCCTCGGCCACTTCTACCGCGGCATCGGGCTGCACATCCTCGAGGGCTACGGCCTCACGGAGTCGACGGCGCCCACCTGCGTCAACCGCCCGGAGCAGACCCGCATCGGCAGCGTGGGCCACCAGCTGCCCGGCTGCTCCGTCCGCATCGCGCCCGACGGCGAGATCCTCCTCAAGGGCCACCACATCTTCCGCGGCTACCACGGCAACCCCGAGGCCACCGCCGAGGCGTTCGACGGCGAGTGGTTCCGCACCGGCGACCTCGGCAGCCTCGACGACGACGGGTTCCTGCGCATCACCGGGCGCAAGAAGGAGCTGATCGTCACCGCGGGCGGCAAGAACGTCGCTCCCGCGGTGCTCGAGGACCGGATCCGGGCCCACGCCCTGGTCAGCCAGTGCGTCGTCGTCGGCGACAACAAGCCCTTCATCGGCGCGCTCGTCACCCTCGACCCCGAGGGGCTGCCGGGCTGGCTGTCGATGCACGGCAAGCCGGAGATGACGGTCGAGCAGGCCACGACGGACCCGGACGTGCTGGCTGCCCTCGACCAGGCCGTCGCGCGCGCCAACAAGGCCGTCTCCAAGGCCGAGTCGATCCGCAAGTTCACGGTGCTCCCGGGTGACTTCACGATCGAGAACGGCTACCTCACCCCCTCGCTCAAGGTGAAGCGCGCCCTGGTGCTCAAGGACTTCGCCGACGACGTCGAGCGCATCTACGCGCCCGGCGCCGACCGGGAGTCCCTGCACACGTCCTGAGCCCTCCTGGCCCGCGCCGTCTGGGCCGCGCCGTCTGGGCCGCGCACGAGGCGCCACCGACCAGCGTGTCGGTGGCGCCTCGTAGCGTCCCGGCCATGACGAGCCAGGCCCACGCGCCCCGGACACCCAGGGCCGACGCGCCCTCCGCGGCCGGTGTGCTCGACGGCTTCCAGCCGTCCTTCGAGGACCTCGGCACACCGCTGCGGGAGGTCACGTTCGTGGTCGTGGACCTCGAGACCACCGGTACCAGGGCTGCCGAGAGCGGGATCACCGAGATCGGCGCGGTGAAGGTGCGCGGCGGCGAGGTGCTCGGCGAGTTCCAGTCGCTGGTGAACCCGGGCCGCGAGGTCCCCGCGTTCGTCGCCCGGCTCACGGGCATCACCACCGCCATGGTGGCCACGGCCCCGCCCGTGAGCCTCGTGCTGCCGAGCTTCCTGGAGTGGGCTCGCGGTGCCGTCCTGGTGGCGCACAACGCCCCGTTCGACGTCGGCTTCCTCAAGGCCGCCGCGGCCGACCTGGGCTACGAGTGGCCCGGCTTCGCCGTGGTCGACACGGTGCCGCTCGCCCGCCGCGTCGTCACGCGCGACGAGGTGCCCAACCACAAGCTCTCCACCCTCGCCACCTTCTTCCGGGCGCGGGTCACGCCCGAGCACCGCGCGCTGGCCGACGCCCGCGCCACCGTGGACGTGCTGCACGGGCTGCTCGACCGGCTCGGTGCCACGGGCGTGACACACCTCGAGGACCTCGCCGGCGCGGCAGACCCCGTGCCGCCCGACGTGCGCAAGAAGCGCCACCTCGCCGACGGCCTGCCCGAGGCTCCCGGCGTCTACCTCTTCCGAGGCCCGGGCGACGAGGTCCTCTACGTCGGCACGTCCACGAACATCCGCAAGCGGGTGCGCTCCTACTTCACCGCCGCGGAGAAGCGCAGGCGCATCACGGAGATGGTCCGCATCGCCCACGCGGTGACCCCGGTGGTGTGCGCGACGCCGCTGGAGGCCGCCGTCCGGGAGCTGCGGCTCATCGCCCAGCACGAGCCCCGCTACAACCGGCGCTCCAAGCACCCCGAGCGCCAGACGTGGGTGCGGCTGACGGACGAGGCCTACCCGCGCCTGTCGGTGGTGCGGGACGTGCGGGCAGGCACCCCGCACATCGGCCCGTTCTCCTCGCGCCGGTCCGCGCAGGAAGCCGTCGAGGCCCTGCACGACGCGCTCCCGCTGCGCCAGTGCACGCTGCGGCTCGCCGCGGTCTCCCGCAGCCCGGGCAGCCCCTGCGCGCTGGCCGGCATGGGCCGCTGCTCCGCCCCCTGTACCGCTGTAGGAGGCCCGGACACCGCCTACGCCGACGTCGCACGCTCCGCAGCACTCGCGCTCACCGACGACCCGTCGCCCGTGGTGTCCGCCCTCGCCGCGCGGGTCGCCCGCCTGGCGGCCGAGGAGCGGTTCGAGGAGGCGGGCCTGGTGACCCGGCGCCTGCGCTCCTACGTCCAGGGGGCGGGCCGCGCCCAGCGCCTCGCACCGCTGGCCGCCTGCAGCGAGCTGGTCGCCGCACGCCCCACGGCGGCGGGCGGGTGGGAGCTCGTCGTGGTGCGGCACGCACGCCTCGCCGGCACCGCCGTGACCCGCCCGGGCGAGGACCCGCTGCCCGTCGTCGACGCCCTGCGGGCCACCGCCGAGGTGGTCGAGCCGCCCGTCGCACCCGCCCCCGCCTGCCACCCGGAGGAGGCGGCGCTCGTGATCGACTGGCTCGAGCAGCCCGGCGTGCGGCTGGTGCACGCGTCCCAGCCCTGGTCCGTGCCCGTGCGCTCGGCCCTCGCGCACGCCGACCTCGCCGGCGTCTCGGGCGAGGTCAGGGCCCAGATCACTAGCATGGCCCCATGCTGACCGCCATCGTCCTCATCGACACCGACCCGGACAAGATCCCCGAGGTCGCGGCCCAGGTGACCAACCTCAAGGGGGTCAGCGAGGTCTACTCGGTGACCGGCAAGGCCGATCTCGTCGCCATGGTGCGCGTGCGCCGTCACGAGGAGCTCGCCGACGCCATCGCCGACGGCATCAGCAAGGTGCCCGGCGTGGCGCGCACGGAGACGCTCATCGCCTTCCGCACCTACTCCAGCGTGGACCTCGAGCAGGCCTTCGCCCTCGGCCTCGACGACTAGGGGCGTCCCGCCCGCCCGGCGCACCGCAGCGGGAGCCCGCCCGGGCCCACGGCCGTGGTGCGGCGGCACCGGTCTCAGGCGGCCGACGCCGCCCGCCACCGGTCGAGCACCGCTGCCGCCGCGCCGTCGTCCACGCTGCGCGCCGCGTGCTCGATCCCTGCCGCCAGCCGCTCGGTGAGCGTTCCCTCGCCGGTGCCAGGGAGGCTGGCGTCGGCCACCAGCGCCGAGGCCGCGTTGAGCAGGACCGTCTCCCGCACGGCACCGCGGTCCTCGCCGTCCAGGACGGCGAGGGCGACGCGCGCGTTGTGCGCGGCGTCGGCCCCCCGCAGGTCCTCCACACGGATCGGCCGCAGCCCGAGCTCGGCCACGGCGTCCAGACGCTGCTCGGTCACGTCGCCGTCGCTCACCTGCCAGACGGTCGCGCCGCCGGTCGCGGCCAGCTCGTCGAGCCCGTCATCGCCGCGGAAGACGAGCGCGCTGGTGCCCCTCTCGGCGAAGACGCCGGCCATCAGGGGGGCCATGCGCGCGTCGGCGCACCCGACGGCCGTCGCCCCTGGCCGTGCCGGGTTCGTCAGCGGACCCAGGAAGTTGAACGCCGTGGGCACACCGAGCTCCTTGCGAGCCACGCCCGCGTGCCGCATCGACGGGTGGAACACGGTGGCGAAGCAGAACGTGATGCCCGCCTCGACGGCGATCTCGGCCACCCGCCCGGGGGTGTGGTCCAGCCGGATCCCGAGCGCCTCGAGCACGTCGGCGGAGCCGGAGGCGCTCGTCGCGGCGCGGTTGCCGTGCTTGACCACCCGCAGGCCGGTGCCGGCGACGACGACCGCCGCCATCGTCGAGACGTTGACCGTGTGGGCCCGGTCGCCACCCGTGCCCACGATGTCGACCGTGCGGCCCGGGACCTCGATCGGCGTGGCGTGCGCGACCATCGAGCGGGCGAGCCCGCCGAGCTCGTCCACCGTCTCCCCCTTGGCCCGCAGGCCCATGAGGAACCCGGCGAGCCGCGCGGGCGAGACCTCGCCCGACATCACCTCGTCCATGGCCCACGCGGCCTCGTCGGCAGTGAGGTCACCACCGGCGACGAGCCGGTTCATCACGTCCGGCCACGAGGGCGCGTTCGTCTCGGCGGCGGTGTCCACGGCGGGCTGGGTCAACACGGGCCCCTCTCTGCTGCCGACCCTGGGCGGGCCGTCCGGACCGGTGCCCGGACAGTGCTGACGCTACCGGGCCGCAAGCCAGGCACCTCGCCTGGTCTCGCCCGGCGGATCCCGCCCGCCGGTGGCCCCGGCCCGCGCTCGGGCGCCGGGCTGCGGCGCCCGGGATCAGGCGAGCAGCGAGGCCACGGCCTCCTGGAGCGCCAGGGTGTCGAGCGGTCGGGGCACGACGGCGTCGGCCAACGACCAGGAGGCCAGCCAGGCGTCCTCGGCGCGGCCGGTGAGCACCAGCACGGGCGGGCACTCGTACACCTCGTTCTTGAGCTGCCGCGCCAGCCCCATGCCGCCCGCCTTGTCGGCCTCGCCGTCGAGCACGAGGAGGTCCCAGCCTCCCTGGTCGACGGCCTCGACGACGGCGGCCGCCGTGGCCGCCTCCGCCCAGACGATGTCGGGGGCGTGCGCACGCAGGCGGGGCCCGACGGCGAGGCGGACCTGCTCGCGCACCGTGCGGTCGTCGCTGTAGAGCAGCACTCGCGGACCGCGTCCGGCGTCACCACCCTCGCCCCTCGACGTGCTGCTGCCCGCGACCGCCGTGCTGTGCGCCATGCTGTGCCTCTCTCACGTGGTCGCCGGGTGCTCCGGTGCACCTGGCGACGCGTTCCGGACCCGCGTGTTTCTGGCATCGTGGCACATGGGTGTCACGACGCGAAGCCTGTTCGCGTGGTCTTTTCGTGGCACTCTCCCACCTTTCGTCAGCAAGCGCGAGCACATCCGCGAGATCGTGCGGAAATCGACCAGGGCGAGCCCCAGATCGGCGTTTCTGAGGGCCTCGAACGGCAGAGGAGTCAGCAATAATGGCTCCGTGTCCACGACGGAAACGGCTGCAGCCCCCACCGCCCCCCAGCACGTGAGCGTCAACCGTCCGAACCCGGTGTCGGTCGGGACGATCGTCTGGCTCGCCAGCGAGCTCATGTTCTTCGCCGGCCTGTTCGCCATGTACTTCACGGTGCGCTCGGTCATGCCCGCCGAGGAGTGGGCGGCCGAGACCGCGAAGCTCAACCTGACGTTCGCCGCGATCAACACGACGGTCCTCGTGCTCTCGTCCGTCACGTGCCAGATGGGAGTGCTCGCCGCCGAGCGGTTCCAGCCCGTGCGCACCGGCAAGATCTTCCAGGTCGGCCGCTGGGGCATGCACGAGTGGATGACGCTCACCTACGTCATGGGCGCGATCTTCATCGGCGGTCAGGTCTTCGAGTACGCCGAGCTCGTCCACGAGGGCGTCACGATCTCGTCGAGCGCCTACGGCTCGGTGTTCTACCTGACCACCGGCTTCCACGGCCTCCACGTGATCGGCGGCCTGATCGCCTTCCTCTTCCTGCTGGGACGGTCCTTCGCCGCCCGTCGCTTCGGCCACCACGAGGCCACCACCGCGATCGTCACGTCGTACTACTGGCACTTCGTCGACGTCGTCTGGATCGCTCTGTTCGCGGTCATCTACTTCCTGCAGTGACCCACGGACGCTGAAACCTTGCGGAGGCGACGCGGTCTCCGATGCACCACCCGACCACCCCAAAGCCACGAGACGAGGTCATTTTCGTGAAGGCACTCGCCGCCCGCAGGCACCACCGGGCAGCCCCGGTCGTGCTGCTGCTGCTGGCGCTGCTGGTCACGGGCGGCGTCTACGCCGTCCTCGCCCCGAGTCCGGCCCAGGCCGAGACCGCCAGCACCGCGGACATCGAGACCGGCAAGAAGCTGTTCCAGGCGAACTGCGCCACGTGCCACGGCCCCAACGCCGAGGGCACGGCGGAGGCGCCGTCGCTCGTGGGCGTGGGTGCCGCCGCCGTCGACTTCCAGGTCTCGACCGGCCGCATGCCCATGCAGATGAACGGCCCGCAGGCCATGGCCAAGCCCCCGCAGATGGACGAGGAGCAGACGGCCGCGCTCGCCGCCTACGTCGCGTCGCTCGGTGCCGGTCCTGCCATCCCCACGGACGAGCAGGTCGACCCCGCGCTGGGTGACCCGGCGCACGGCATGGCGCTCTTCCGCACCAACTGCTCGATGTGCCACAACGCCGTCGGTGCCGGCGGTGCCCTCTCGGAGGGCAAGTGGGCGCCCCCGCTGACCGACGTGTCCCCGCGGAACATCTACCAGGCCATGCTCACCGGCCCGCAGTCCATGCCGGTGTTCAACGACGCCAACATCACGCCCGAGGACAAGCGCGACATCATCGCGTTCCTCGACGAGCAGCGTGACGGGTCTGCCGGTGGCATCTCCCTCGGCTCCCTCGGCCCGGTGTCCGAGGGCCTGTGGGCCTGGGTGGTCGGCCTCGGCCTGCTGATCGCCGGCGCTGTCTGGATCGGAGCGAAGTCCTCGTGAGCGAGAACAACAACCCCACCACCCCGTCGACCGACGTCGACGCCGCGCACGAGGCGGGCGTCGTCGCTCAGGCCGACCGGTTCACCGACCCGGGCGTGCCCGAGCACAAGCCCCGCCTGACCGACACGGACCCCCAGGCCGCCAAGCGCGCCGAGCGGATCGTCGCGGCGCTGTTCGGCATCTCGGCCCTCGGTGCCATCGGCTCGCTGGTCGCCTACTTCGCCTTCCCCCCGGGAGGCACCGCCGAGACCCGCCTCTCCACGCTGCTGTTCGGCCTCGGCATGGCGGTCTCGCTCCTCGGCATCGGCATCGCCGCGGTCCACTGGGCCAAGTCGCTGATGTCTGCCCACGAGTACGTCGACGACCGCCACCCCATCGAGAGCTCGCCCGAGGTCCGCGAGGTCGCGATCACGGCTCTCAACCAGGGCGTGGCCGACTCCGGCATCGCGCGCCGTGGCCTCCTCAAGGGCGCGCTCGTGGGCGCCATGGCGCTGTTCCCGCTGACCATCGCGGTCCCGCTGATCAGCTCCGTGGGCGGCGACTGGAACGTCGACAAGTTCCGTCACACGCTCTGGCAGCGCGGCACCCGCCTCGCCTACGACCCGAACGGTCGCCTCATCCGCGCCGCCGACCTCACGATCGGCTCCGTCGCGCACGTCATTCCGGACGTCCCCGCCGAAGAGCGCCTGACGCACCACTGGATCACCGAGAAGGCCAAGGCCGTCGTCCTGCTGGTCCGCATGAACCCGGACGACATCAGGTCCGAGCAGCGCCCCGGCGGTTCCTACGACGGCATCGTCGCCTACTCGAAGATCTGCACCCACGTCGGCTGCCCCGTCGCCCTGTACGAGCAGCAGACGCACCACCTCCTGTGCCCCTGCCACCAGTCGACGTTCGACATCGCGGACGGCGCCAAGGTGGTCTTCGGCCCGGCGAAGCGCCCGCTCCCCCAGCTGCCCATCACCGTCGACGACGAGGGCTACCTGGTGGCGGAGGACGACTTCGACCAGCCGATCGGCCCGAGCTACTGGGAGCGCCTGAAGTGAGCACCACGACCACGGACACCAAGCGTCCGGCGGCGGCTGCCCCGAAGACGGCAGCAGGCAAGGCGGCCGACTACCTCGACCAGCGCACGTCCGTGGGCGTCGCGGTCAAGGAGTTCGCCCGCAAGATCTTCCCGGACCACTGGTCCTTCATGCTGGGCGAGTTCGCCCTGTACTCGTTCGTCGTGCTGCTCATCTCGGGCGTCTTCCTCGCGCTGTTCTTCCAGCCGTCGATGGCGCTGGTGTACTACGAGGGCGAGAACCCGGCCTCGATGCACGGCGAGCTCATGTCGATCGCCTTCGCGTCCACGCTCGATCTGTCCTTCGAGGTCCGCGGCGGCCTCCTCATGCGCCAGATCCACCACTGGGCGGCCCTGGTGTTCATGGCGTCGATCGTGACGCACATGATGCGCGTCTTCTTCACCGGCGCCTTCCGCAAGCCGCGTGAGCTGAACTGGCTCGTCGGCATGCTGCTGATGATCCTGGGGCTCCTGGCGGGCTTCTCCGGCTACTCCCTGCCGGACGACGTGCTCTCCGGCAACGGCCTGCGCATCACCGACGGCGTCGTGAAGTCGATCCCGATCATCGGCTCGTACATGTCGTACTTCATCTTCGGCGGCGAGTTCCCGGGTGAGCACATCATCGCCCGCCTCTTCACGGTGCACATCCTGCTGGTGCCGGCGCTCATCCTGGCGCTCATCGGTCTGCACCTGTTCCTGATGGTGCTGCACAAGCACACCCAGTTCCCGGGTGGCGGCCGCACCGACAAGAACGTGGTCGGCTACCCGCTCTTCCCGGTCTACGCGGCCAAGATGGGCGGCAACTTCTTCCTCACGTTCGGCGTGCTCGCCCTCATGGGCGCCACCATGTCGATCAACAACGTGTGGAACTACGGGCCCTACGACCCGTCCCCCGTCGGCGCCGGCGCACAGCCCGACTGGTACATGCTGTTCCTCGAAGGCTCGCTGCGACTGATGCCAGGGCAGACCGAGTACGTGATCGCCGGCTACACGCTGTCGCTGAACGTGCTGATCCCCGCGGTCATCATCCCCGGCCTGCTCTTCACGTTCCTGTTCGTGTACCCGTTCGTCGAGGCCAAGGTCACCGGTGACACCCGCGAGCACCACGTGCTCGACCGTCCCCGCAACGTCCCGGTCCGCACCGGCCTGGGCGTGGCCTTCCTGACCGCGTTCATCATCCTCGCGGTCGCCGGCTCGAACGACCTCGTCGCCACGCACTTCCAGATGTCGCTCAACGCGATCACCTGGGCGCTGCGCATCCTGTTCTTCGTCGGCCCGGTCATCGCCTTCTGGATCACGAAGCGCATCTGCCTCGGACTGCAGCGCAAGGACCGCGAGCTCGTGCTCCACGGTCACGAGTCCGGTCGGATCGTGCGCTTCGCCAACGGCGAGTACATCGAGGTCCACACGCCGCTCGACGACCAGGAGCGCTGGCTGCGCGTCAACTACGACGCGTACAAGCCGCTGGAGATCGCGCCGGCAACGGACGCTCGCGGGGTCAAGCGCAAGGGCTACAAGGCTGACAAGCGCTGGCAGCGCCTCTCGAAGTTCTTCTTCGAGGACCGCGTCGAGCCCGTCACGCCGTCTGAGCTCGCTGCGGCCCACTCGCACGGTGAGCACGACTCCCTCGGCTCGGTCCATGAGCAGCACGACGCGCTCCCGGCCGGTGCCAGCAGCACCGAGCAGGAGCGCTGAGCCGAGCGATCGCCCGACCGGTGACCCGTGCCACTTTTCCCCCGCATGCGAGGGACTGCGGCGCGGGTCATCGTCGTTGTGGTGGACGGAACCTGACTTCGCGCGCGGAGTCAGGCCCACGAACGTACGCCGTGGTGGCGGCCGGCTCACGCCGAACCACCGCCCCGGCGTCCCAGCCGGCCTCCACCCTGGCGGCCGGACCTACCCAGGAGGAAGTTGATGGCTGTCTACACGCTCCCTGACCTGACGTACGACTACGCGGCGCTCGAGCCCCACATCTCGGGCCGGATCATGGAGCTGCACCACTCCAAGCACCACCAGGCCTACGTCACCGGTGCCAACACCGCGCTCGAGAAGCTCGAGGAGGCCCGCGAGTCCGGTGACCTCGCCGCGGTCAACCTCCACGAGAAGAACCTCGCGTTCAACCTGGGTGGCCACGTCAACCACTCGGCGTTCTGGACGAACCTCTCCCCCGAGGGTGGCGGCGAGCCCACCGGTGAGATCGGTGCGGCGATCGACGAGCACTTCGGCTCGTTCGAGAAGTTCAAGGCCCACTTCGCCGCCGTGGCTGCCGGCGTGCAGGGCTCCGGCTGGGCGATCCTCGCCTGGGACTCCATCGGCCAGAAGCTCGTCATCGTGCAGCTCTACGACCAGCAGGGCAACATCGCCCTCGGCCTCGTGCCGATCGTGCTGCTCGACTGCTGGGAGCACGCCTACTACCTCGACTACCAGAACGTCCGCGCCGACTACGTGGGCGCCTGGTGGAACGTGGTCAACTGGGCCGACGCCGAGCAGCGTCTCGCGCGGGCCAAGTCCCAGACCGCGGGCCTGATCGTCCCGACCGTCTGACGTACGGCTCGCAGAGGACTGCGGCCCCTCCCCCGGACGGGGAGGGGCCGCAGTCGTTCATGGCGCCCTGACAGCGACCTCGCTCTCGTTGCTGGCCTGACGTCGCGGCCAGGTCGCGGCGGCCCCGGAAGTGTCCGTCACCGCCGGGAGCGGGCCCGTAGCCGTCTTCTACGCCGGTTCCCGGGTCGGACCGGGCCTCACCGCTCACACGTCTTCCGCGACCCAGTAGCACGCGGAACCGGCACGCCCGAGCAGCACGACCCCCGCGTCGACGTCGTGGCTCGTCGCGGGCGTCCACGACGCACCGTTCTCTCCCGGTGTGCCGACGGTGTTCGTCCCGTACCTCGCCCCATACGTGCCGCACGACCTGATGAACTCGGAGGCGAGCCAACGCGCTCGGCCTTCGGGCATCAGCTCGTCCCCGTAGGCCAGGCCGGTGCGCAGCAGCCCCGTCAGGAGGCCTTCGGCGCGTTCGGGGTCGACCTCGACCCACGCCCTCCCCAACGGCTCCAGACCGGCTGCCACGGCCACCTCGTCAAAGTCCCGCGCGGGTGGGACACCGTCGAGGAGCCAGACCTGCGCCGCAGGACGTTCACGCATCCACCGCGCCCTCTCGTCGTCGATCACGGGCCCACGCTACAGAGGGCCGATCACGCGTCGGACATGACGAGAGGGGCCCGTCCCGAAGGACGAGCCCCTCTCGAGGGATTCGCAGACCGTCTGCGTGCGGCGTCTTCCTGCTCGCTGCCGGCTCGCGATCAGTGGGCGTGGCGCCCGCGGCTGAACTCGAACACCCAGCCGATCAGGCCGATGACGCTGAAGATGAAGCCGATGTAGAGCACCCACCAGCCGACGGCCAGGCCGAGGAACACGATGGACGACGCGGCACCGATGACCAGCGGCCACCAGCTCCAGGGGGCGAACACTCCCTGGTCGCCGGCGCCCTGCTCGATGTCGCCGTTCTCGTCGTCCTCCGGACGCGGGTCGATGCGACGGGCCGTGAGCGCGAGGTAGGCGCCGATCATCGCCATCAGGGCCCCGACGAGCGGGATGCCCAGGTAGCCGACCGGCTCGTCCCACCCGGTCAGGACGCCGTAGACGACCCCGGCCACGAGGAAGAACGGCGTGAGCCAGATGAAGAGCCTGACCTCGATCTTCACTTTCCGGTCTCCTCGTCGTTCTCGTTACCGGGGCGCGGCTCGTCGATGACGGTGGTGCTGCTCCGGTGCTTCTCGGGGTAGTCCTGGCCGGCACGCTCCTGCGCCTGGGACTGCTGGCCGCGGCGGTCCGCGTCACCGTAGACCTGGTCGAGGACGCCCGGGTACAGCTCCGGGAACTCCATCGCCACGACCTCGGGGTGGTGCAGGTCGAACGCCGGGGACTCGCTGCGGATGCGCGGCAGCGACGTGAAGTTGTGCCGCGGCGGCGGGCAGGACGTGGCCCACTCGAGCGAACGGCCGTAGCCCCACGGGTCGTCGACCTCGACCAGCGGCGCCTTGCGCCAGGTGGAATACACGTTCCAGAAGAACGGGAGCATCGAGGCGGCGAGCACGAACGAGCCGACGGTCGACACCTGGTTCATCCAGGTGAAGCCCTCCTCCGGCATGTAGTCCGCGTAGCGGCGCGGCATGCCGTCGGCGCCGAGCCAGTGCTGCACCAGGAACGTGGTGTGGAAGCCGATGAACAGCAGCCAGAAGTGGATCTTGCCGAGGCGCTCGTCCAGCATGCGACCGGTGAACTTGGGCCACCAGAAGTAGAAGCCGGCGAACATCGCGAACACCACGGTGCCGAACACCACGTAGTGGAAGTGGGCCACCACGAAGTAGGAGTCGGAGAGCTGGAAGTCCAGGGCCGGGCTCGACAGGATGATGCCGGTCAGACCACCGAAGAGGAAGGTGACCAGGAACCCGATCGACCAGAGCATGGGGTTCTCGAAGGTGAGCTTCCCTCTCCACATGGTGCCGATCCAGTTGAAGAACTTCACGCCGGTGGGCACCGCGATCAGCATCGTCATGAACGCGAAGAACGGCAGCAGGACCGCGCCGGTCACGTACATGTGGTGGGCCCACACGGTGACCGACAGGGCCGCGATCGCGATCGTCGCGTAGATGAGGCCCTTGTAGCCGAAGATCGGCTTGCGGCTGAAGACCGGGAGGATCTCCGACACGATGCCGAAGAACGGCAGCGCGATGATGTAGACCTCGGGGTGGCCGAAGAACCAGAACAGGTGCTGCCACAGGATGGCCCCGCCGTTGTCCGGGTTGAAGACCTGCGCGCCGAAGCGGCGGTCGGCGCCGAGCGCGAAGAGCGCGGCGGCCAGCGGGGGGAACGCCATGAGCACCAGGAGGCTCGTGATGAGCGTGTTCCAGGTGAAGATCGGCATCCGGAACATGGTCATGCCCGGAGCACGCATGGTGATGATCGTGGTGATGAAGTTGACCGCACCCATGATCGTGCCGAAGCCGGTCAGGGCGAGCCCGAAGACCCAGAGGTCACCACCGAGCCCTGGACTGAATGTCGTGTTCGACAGCGGGGCATAGGCGAACCAGCCGAACGAGGCAGCACCCTGCGGGGTGAAGAAGCCGGCCGCGGCGATGATGCCGCCGAACAGGTACAGCCAGTAGGCCAGCATGTTCAGGCGCGGGAACGCGACGTCCGGGGCACCGATCTGCAGCGGCATGACGATGTTCGAGAAGCCGGCGAACAGCGGCGTCGCGAACAGCAGCAGCATGATCGTGCCGTGCATCGTGAAGAGCTGGTTGTACTGCTCCTTGCTCTGCACGATCTGGATGCCGGGCTCGAAGAGCTCGGCCCGGATCACCAGGGCCATGACGCCACCGATGCAGAACCAGACGAACGACGTGATCAGGTACATGTACCCGATCGTCTTGTGGTCGGTGGAGGTGGCCCACTTGACGACCGTACGCCCGAGGGTCTGCCGCCGGGGCGAGAGACCGGGGATCTGGTCGGGGGCGCTGTGGGAAGCGGTGATGGCCATCAGTGACCGGCCTCCTCGGTGGTGGTCCGGGCGTTGTACGGGTCGCTCTGGTGGCGGTTGAGGTCCAGGCCCAGCTCACCGACGTTGCCCTGCTCTCGCAGGTCGTCCATGTGCGCCTGGTACTCCTCCTGCGAGACGACGCGGACGTTGAAGAGCATGCCGGAGTGGAACTCGCCGCAGAGCTCGGCGCACTTGCCGGCGTACGTGCCCTCACGGGTGGGCTCCACCTGGAAGGTGTTGGTCCGCCCGGGGATCATGTCGATCTTGTACAGGAACGCCGGGATCCAGAACGAGTGGATGACGTCGCGCGAGTCGACGGTGAACTCGACCGTCTGGTTGACGGGCAGGTACAGCGTGGGCAGCGCGGTGGACGTGCCGCGCGCGCCGTCGACCTGGTCCTCGGCGGTCTGGCCGCCGACGTCGATCAGGTGCTGACCGGTGTCGTAGACCTCGTCGTCGAGGTAGTTGAAGTCCCAGCTCCACTGCTTGCCGATGACCTGGATGTGGACGTCGGCCTCGCCCTCGACGTTGTTGATGGCGGCCATGTCGCGGTCGGTGTAGTAGAAGAGCACCAGCACCATCGCCAGCGGCACGACCGTGTACATCAGCTCGAGCGGCAGGTGGTAACGCGTCTGGATCGGCAGCTGGTGGTCGTCCTTGCGCTTCCGGTAGGCAGCCACGCACCACAGGATCAGGCCCCAGGTGATGATGCCGACGGCGAGCGCGGCGATCCACGAGCCGACCCACAGCTGGGTGATGCGCTCCGTATGGTTGGTCACCTCCCCGTCGGAATATCCGGGGAGGTACCCGCGCTTGATCGTCTCACTGGCGCAGCCGGAGGCCAGCACCGCGACGGCGCCGGCGATCGCCGTCGCGCGCAGGATGGCCCGCGTGCTGCGGGTGGGGGGCTTCGACTGCAAGGGAGGCCTTTCACGTCACGACCCGCGCCGTGGCCCAGGCCCCCGTCGTGACACGGGCACCTACAGGCAGACCACCGGCGGGACCTTCGTCCTCGATACATCGCAGCCTAGCGCGACCTCCGCCCAGACACGGCCGTTTCGAGGTGAGCCCGACGTGACGTCTTGCGCCCCGTGCGCCACCATCCGGGCTGGTCACGACACCGTGAGACGAAGTGTCAGATCGAACCGACCTGCTCCCGCCTGTCGCGCACCCGAGGTGACGGACCAGCCCGCCGTGTGCCCACCCCTGTGACCTATCGCACGGGCCCCCCGACACGACGAGGGCCCGGCCACCGCTCTCGCGATGTCCGGGCCCTCGGGCCGTCGAGGCGCCGCGCGCCCCGCGGCGTCAGGCGAACGAGCCGCCGCAGGCGCAGGAGCTGCCGGCGTTGGGGTTGTCGATCGTGAAGCCCTGCTTCTCGATGGTGTCCGCGAAGTCGACCGTGGCGCCCTCGAGGTACGGGACGCTCATCTTGTCGACGACGACCTCGACACCGTCGAAGTCGCGCACCGCGTCCCCGTCGAGGAGACGCTCGTCGAAGTAGAGCTGGTAGATCAGGCCCGAGCAGCCGCCGGGCTGCACGGCCACGCGCAGGCGAAGATCGTCGCGGCCCTCCTGCTCCAGGAGGCTGCGGACCTTGTTCGCGGCGACGTCGGTCAGGACCACGCCGTGCGTGGCGGTCTCGAGAGTGTCGGTCATGCTTCCTCCAACGACGGGACGGGTCTCGCTCTTCCCGATACTACGCACCGGCGGGGCCGCGTGGGGGCGTCAGGCCCACCGGGGTGCCCAGGTGCGGGCCGCGCGCGCCACCCGGGCAGCCCGCCCGCCGTCCGCCACCGCTGCCGCCGCACCGCCGTCCCCGACGCCGTCCGCGTTCTCCGGCGTGGGCGCGAGCCCGCCCTCGGGCCCGTCCGCACCGACGACGTGCACGCCGCTGACCCCTGCGGCGGACCACTCCCTGCGAGCCACCTCGCTGCGCCCCGCCAGGACGACGACAGGCAGCGCCCGCTCCCCCGCGACGCGGCCGGCCAGCCCGAGGGGCGCCGCCCGCAGGGCCGCCGCGTCGAGCCGCTCCACGTGCACGACGACGAGGTCGGCGGCCGCGACGAGGCGGCGCAGACGCTCCTCCTGCGGGTGCGCCGGGAGGTGGGCCCTGGTCAGGCCCAGGGCTGCCACGGGGACCAGGACCCCACCCGTCTCGCGCCGGCCGCCGTCGCGCTCGTCGCCGTCAGGCTCCGCCGCCGGCAGCACCGCGGGCTCCACCGTGCCGGCCGCAGCGGCACGCCAGGCGTCCGCCAGGGTCTCGGCGGTGGCGGCGTCGGCCGCGAGCAGGAGCACGTGCACGACGGCGATCGTGGCACGAGCATGGTGGCCATGACGACCAGCGCCGGTCCCCGTGTCGGCATCCTCGTCTTCGACGGCGCGGACGAGCTCGACGTGGCAGGGCCGTTCGAGGTGCTCTCGGCGTGGGCCGAGCGCTCTGCCCTGGAGCCGACGGTGGCCACGTTCTCCCGGGACGGCGCCGGCGTCCGGCTCGCCCACGGCCTGCGGATGCTGCCCGCCGCGTCCGCCGACGACGTCGGACCCTTGCACGTGCTCGTGCACCCCGGCGGCCCCGGCACCCGGCCGCTGCTGGACGACCCGGCGCACCTGGCGTGGCTGCGGCACGTGCGGGTCGGCACCCCGCTGGTGGCGAGCGTGTGCACCGGCGCCCTCGTGCTGGCCGCCGCGGGCCTGCTCGCCGGCCGGCCGGCGACCACGCACCACGACCGGTACGACGACCTGGCGCAGGCGGACCCCTCGGTCGTCGTCGACACCGAGGCCCGGTACGTGGACGACGGCGACGTCGTCACGTCTGCGGGCGTGACGGCGGGGATCGACATGGCGCTGCACCTGGTCGCCCGGCTGGAGTCGGCGGCGGTGGCTCGCGCCGTGCGGCACGCGATCCAGCACGAGGCACCGTCCCGGGAGGAGGGCGCCCCCTGACGCCCCTGGAGCCGCTCGATACCTGGTACCGGGGGTCTCGGGCAGTAGCCTGCCCAGGTGACTCGAGTGCTGCAGCTGGCCTGGAAGACGTTCCGCCCCCGCAAGCCCGTGCCCGGCATGGGGGTGCTCGACCCGTCGGTCACCGACATGCGGGTGCAGCCGGGCGACCTGGACGTGCTGTTCCACGTCAACAACGGCACGTACCTGCAGATGATGGACGTGGCCCGGTGGAACTACCTGGCGGACCTCGACGGCTTCTCCCGGCTCAACGAGCGCCGCTGGTACCCCGTGGTGGCGGCCTCGACCATGAAGTACAAGCGCTCGCTGCAGCTGCGCGAGCGCTTCCGCATCACCACCCGCGTGCTCGGGTGGGACCCGCGCGTCGTCTACATGGAGCAGGTCTTCACGCGCGGCGACCAGCTCTGCGCCACCGGCTGGGTCGCGGCAAGGTTCCTCAGCAAGAGCGGTGAGCGCATCCCGATGTCCGACGTCGTCGCCCTCCTGGGCGACGACGCCCCGCTCGCGAGCCCGGAGCTGCCCGCCGAGGTGCTGGCCTGGGCCCGCGCCGTCGACGTCGCGCACCGCGAGGCCCCGGCGGCCGACGGCGAGACTGCCCAGGGCTGACACCGCCTCGGCCGGGCCCGGCCCGGCATCTCCGCACGCGGCCCGTGCGTGCCGACCGGACGGGTCGGCACGCACGGGCTCGCAGCCCAGGTCACAGCCCCGGGGTCACGGCTCCCGGGTCACAGGTCCGGGGTCACAGCCCTCGCGCGACCTGCGCGAGCAGCAGCGCCTCGGCAAGGACGACCTTGCGCAGCTCTCCCAGGTGGACCGACTCGTTGGCGCCGTGCGCGCGGGAGTCCGGGTCCTCCACGCCGGTCACCAGGATCGCGGCGTCGGGGAAGACCTCGAGCAGGTCCGCGATGAACGGGATCGAGCCGCCCACCCCGACGTCCACCGGCTCGGTGCCCCAGGCGGCGGCGAACGCGGACCGGGCGGCGCGCATCGCGGCGGTGTCGTCCGCGGCCTGGAACGCCTTCCCCTTCTCCCACCGCGTCCAGGTCACCTTCGCACCGGCCGGGGCGTGGGCGGCCAGGTGCGCGCCCAGGGCGGCGTCGGCGGCGTCCGGGTCCTGGCCGGGAGCCAGCCGCAGCGACAGCTTCGCGGCGGCGCGGGGGGCGATCGTGTTGGAGGCGTGGGCGACGCTCGTCGCGTCGATCCCGATCACGGCCAGGGCCGGCTTGGTCCACAGACGCCCCGCGATGCTGCCCTCGCCCGCGAGCGCCAGGCCGTCGAGCACCGAGGCGTCGGCACGGAAGGCTGCCTCGTCGTAGTCCACCGTGGGCTCCGGGGCGTGGACCAGCCCGTCGACGGCGAGGTTGCCGGCGTCGTCGTGCAGGGTCGCGAGCAGGCGGGCCAGCTGGAGGTTGGCGTCGAGCACGGGGCCCCCGAACATGCCGGAGTGCACGGCGTGCTCGAGCACCTCCACCTCCACCACGCCGTCGAGCAGACCGCGCAGCGACGTCGTCAGCGCCGGCACGCCCACCTTCCAGTTGGTGGAGTCGGCGACGACGATCACGTCGGCAGCGAGCAGGTCCCGGTGGTCGGTGAGGAACTGGTGGAAGGACGGGGACCCGGCCTCCTCCTCCCCCTCGACGAACACGGTCACGCCCACGTCCGGCAGCCCGCCCGCCGCGGCGAGGGTGCGCAGGGCGCCCAGGTGGGCGGCGATGCCGGCCTTGTCGTCCGCCGCGCCGCGGCCGAACAGCCGCTCGCCGACCTGGACGGGCTCGAAGGGGTCGGTGTCCCACCCCTCGCCGGGCGGCTGCACGTCGTGGTGGGCGTACAGCAGGACGGTCGGGGCCCCTTCGGGCACCGGCCGGCGGGCGACGACGGCGGGGGCGCCGGGGGTCCCGTCGGGTCGCTGCGAGCGCAGCACGCGCACGTCCGGCAGGCCGGCGTCGCGCAGCAGCGCGGCCACGGCATCGGCCGACGCCGCCACGTGCGACTGGTCGAAGGCGGCGGCCGACACGCTCGGGATGCGCACGAGCGAGACGAGGTCGGCCTGGAGGGCGGGGAACAGGTCGTCGACGTGCGCGCGCAGCGCGGCGACGTCCGTGGGGTGCTGGCTGTCGGTCACACGCTCACGCTACCGGCGCACGGCCCGTCAGGGCTGCCCTCCGGGGCCACTAGACTTCTCGGGTGTTCTCCCGCAACAAGACCACGAGCGCGGACGCTGCCGACCCCGTCGCCGAGGCCGCCAAGATCGAGCAGTCCGGCGTCACGGGCGTGACCGGCGCGTCCGGCAAGGGCCGGCCGACGCCCAAGCGCTCCCAGGCGCAGGCCGCCAACCGCCGCCCCCTGGTGCCCTCGGACCGCAGGGCTGCGGCCCGTGCCGCGCGCGAGAAGCAGCGAGAGGCCCGCGCCCGCCAGTACAAGGCCATGCAGGAGGGCGACGAGCGCTACCTGCCGGTCCGTGACAAGGGTCCGCAGCGCCGGTACGTGCGCGAGTACGTCGACGCGCGCTGGAACGTGGGCGAGTTCTTCCTGCCGATCGCGTTCCTGTTCATCCTGCTGAACCTGCTCGTGGCGCAGTACGTGGTGTTCGCCATGTACGTGCTGCTCGCGCTCTACGCGGTGGTGCTGATCGCCATCGGTGACGCGATCTTCATGTGGCAGCGCCTCAAGCGCCGCCTGCGCGAGAAGTTCGGCACGGTCGAGCGCGGCACCGCCATGTACGCGGTGATGCGTGCGTTCCAGATGCGCCGCTCGCGCCTGCCGCGCCCCACGCACAAGAAGCACGGCGTCTGGCCCGAGTGACCCTCACCGGTCCGAGGACGACGAGGCCCGGCCCCGCGGGGCCGGGCTTCGTCGTGCGTGCACCTGGTGCCCACGAGTGGCGCGCCGTGCGGGCGGTGCGCCTGGCGATGCTCGCCGACCCCTCGGACGCGTTCGGGCACGGGCCCGAGGTCGAGGCGGTGCTGCCCGAGGAGCACTGGCGCGCCCTGGCCGAGGAGTGGGCGAGCGAGGACCGCGCCCTGCGGGTCGCGCAGACGCCGGACGGCGCCTGGGCCGGGGTGATGGGCTGCCGCCTGCGGGCGCACGGCCCGGAGCTGACGTGGGTCTGGGTGGACCCCGCCCACCGTGGCGGGCCCGTGACCGATGCCCTGCTGGCGGCGATCGAGGACTGGGCACGGCAGCGCGGGGACGCGCTGCACCTGGTGGTCTTCACCGACGTGCCACGAGCTGTGTCCGCCTACCTGCGGCGCGGCTTCGCAGTCGTGGGCGACCCGGTGCCGGCAGGAGAGACGGGCCGCCACGACTGGATCATGCGCAAGCCGCTGTGACGGCTGCGTGTGGCTGGCGGCCCGATCGCTCGAATCGTTGCGACAGCGGCGCTAGTGTGACGCCATGGTCAACTACCGGTACCTCGGCAACAGCGGTCTGAAGATCACGGAGATCACGTACGGCAACTGGCTGACGCACGGCTCGCAGGTCGAGAACGACGTCGCCACGCAGTGCGTGCACGCCGCCCTCGACGCGGGCATCACCTCGTTCGACACGGCGGACGCCTACGCCAACACCCAGGCCGAGCGGGTGCTCGGAGACGCCCTCAAGGGCCAGCGCCGCGAGAGCCTGGAGATCTTCACCAAGGTCTACTGGCCCACCGGGCCGGGCGGCGCCAACGACTCGGGCCTGTCGCGCAAGCACGTCATGGAGTCCATCGACGGCTCCCTCCGCCGGCTCGGCACCGACTACGTGGACCTCTACCAGGCGCACCGCTTCGACACCGAGACGCCGCTCGAGGAGACGATGCAGGCGTTCGCCGACATCGTCCGCCAGGGCAAGGCCCTGTACATCGGTGTCTCCGAGTGGACCGCCGACCAGCTCCGGGCGGGCCACGCGCTGGCCAAGGACCTCGGGTTCCAGCTCATCTCGTCCCAGCCGCAGTACTCGATGCTGTGGCGGGTCATCGAGGACGAGGTGGTGCCCGCCTCGCGCGAGCTCGGCGTCTCCCAGATCGTGTGGTCGCCGATCGCGCAGGGTGTGCTGACGGGCAAGTACGTGCCCGGCCAGCCCTACCCGGCTGGTTCGCGCGCCACCGACGAGAAGGGCGGCGCGAACATGATCAAGCGGTTCATGAACGACGACGTCCTGACCCGCGTGCAGGGCCTGAAGCCGGTGGCCGACGAGCTGGGCCTCACCATGGCGCAGCTCGCCGTCGCCTGGGTGCTGCAGAACGACAACGTCGCGGCAGCCCTCGTGGGCGCGTCCCGGCCGGAGCAGGTGGCCGAGAACGTCAAGGCCTCGGGCGTGACGATCCCCGCCGAGCTGATGGCGAGGATCGACGAGGTGCTGGGCGACGTCGTCGAGCGCGACCCGGCCAAGACGGCGGAGAACGCGCCGAAGACGCGGCCGAGCTGACGCTCAGGCGACGGTCGCGGGTCGCGGCCCGCCGGCGGCTCGCCCTCTCAGCGAGGGTGCGAGCCAGCGGGCCGCGACCTGCACCACCGGCCCTACCCCGAGGGCGTAGACCACGGTGGCCCAGCCGAACGTGCCACCCAGCGCCCAGCCCAGCAGGACGACGACGACCTCGATCGCCGTCTTGACCCACCGGACCGGCCAGCCCGTGCGTGCCACCAGCCCGGTCATCAGGCCGTCACGCGGGCCAGGCCCCATCCGCGAGCCGATGTACGCGGCGGTGGCCGCGCCGTTGAGCACGATGCCGCCCAGGGCGAGGGCGACCTGGGCCGCCAGGCCCGGCTCCGGCAGCGCCCTGGCCAGGAGGGCGAGGAACGGGTCGACGGTCGCACCGATGACGAGGACGTTCGCGACCGTGCCGATCCCGGGCCTCTGCCGCAGCGGCACCCAGGCGAGGAGGACCAGCACGCTGGTGACGACCACGACGGCACCGAACGGCAGCCCCGTCCGCCTCACCACGCCCTGATGGAGCACGTCCCACGGCATGCCGCCCTGCCCGGCGTGCAGCAGCATCGCCATCGACAGGGCGAACGCGAGGAGCCCGAGGAGGAGCTGGGCGGTGCGGCGCGCGGCGCCGAGGATCACGGTCACCGCCTCAGGATGCGCCCGAGTGGACTGGATATCCATAGCCAATCGCGCGACAGTGGCCCGGTGACGCCTCCGCCGGTGCACCGCCACCTCTCCGCCACCACCACCGCGCGCCTGCTGGGCGCCTGGCACTCGGGCGGCCCCGCCTACCGCGCGCTGGCCGACGCGCTCCGCCTCGCCGTGCTGGCCGGGACCGTGCCGCCCCACACCCGACTGCCGAGCGAGCGCGACCTCGCCGGCGCCCTCGGGGTCTCCCGCAGCACCACCACGGCCGCCTACCGGCGCCTGCGGGAGTCCGGGTTCGCAGCCACCCGCACCGGGTCCGGCACCGTGGCGGTGCTCCCCCGGCCCTCGCCGAGCACCGCGCCCACCCCTCAAGGGGGCGACGCCCCGGCAGTCACCTGGCAGGTGCCGGGGCACGACGTCGTCGACCTCGCCCAGGCGACGCCCGGCGCCCCGCCCCACCTGCACGCCGCGTACGCCCGGGCCCTCGAGGCGCTCCCCGCCTACCTGGCCCGGGGCGGCTACGAGCCCTTCGGTGTCCCGGCGCTGCGCCAGGCGGTCGCCGACCGGTACACCGAGCGCGGCACGCCCACCTCCCCCGACCAGATCCTGGTGACGACGGGTGCTCAGCACGCGCTCCACCTGCTGGCCGGCACCTTCCTGCGACCGCGGGACGTCGCCGTCGTGCAGAGCCCCACATACGTGCACGCCCTGGAGGTGCTGAGACGCGCCGGAGCACGGCTGGTGCCGGTCTCGGCCCCGGCCCGGCCTGACGACGGCCCGGCCCTGGACCCCGACGTGCTCGCCTCCACGCTGCGGCAGGTGCGCCCCCGGCTCGTCTACCTGGTGCCCGACTTCCACAACCCCACGGGCCGCAGCCTCAGCGCCGACGAGCGGGCCGCCGTCCGCACCGCCGCCCACCGGGCCGGCGTCACCGTGGTGGCGGACGAGACCCTCACCGAGCTCGTGCTCGACGGGCCCGATGGCGGGCCGGCCCGTGACGCCGACGTGCCACCGCCCTTCGCCGGTGACGGCCGCTCCCCGTTCGTGGTCAGCGTCGGCTCCGCGTCCAAGACGTTCTGGGGCGGCCTGCGCATCGGCTGGGTGCGGGCCCACCCGGACGTGGTGGCCCAGCTCGCACGCCGGCGCGGCTCCGTCGACATCGCCTCGCCGCTGCTGGAGCAGCTCGCGGTGACCGAGCTGCTCGCCCGGCGCGCCGAGGTCCTCGAGGGCCGCCGCGTCGTCCTGCGCGAGCAGCGCGACCGGCTCGTCGCAGGCCTGCGCACCGCGCTGCCGTGGGACGTGCCCGCGCCCGCCGGAGGGCTGGTGCTGTGGCCCGCGCTCGGCGGGCCCCTCGCCCAGGCCTTCGCGGCGGCGGCCGCCGCCGAGGGCGTGCTCGTGGGTGCGGGCCCCACCTTCACCACGGACGGCGGCAGCACCGACCGCGTGCGGCTCAGCTTCGCGCGGGAGGTCGTCGAGGTCGAGGCGGCCCTGCCCCGGCTGGTGCGCGCGTGGGAGCGCGTCACGGGGTGAGCACGGCCGCGGGCGAAGGCGCTCCTCCTCAGGGAGCGCCGGCCCCGGTCAGCCCGTCCGGAGCGGCAGCGAGGGCGTGGCCTGGCGCCCGTCGTGCATCAGCCGGGCTTCCGCGGCACCGGCCTCGGCGAGCGCGCGCCAGCGCTCCCCCAGCCACTCCTCGGCGTCGTACTGCGTGGTGAACACCGGGCTCAGGGTGCGGTCGAGCTCGTGGCCCTCGGCGTCGAGGAGCACCCACTCCCACTGAGGGCGGACCACGCCGCTCGGACGCCCGGCCGGCGTGCTCATCCGCGGGCCCCCGCCCCGGTCCGGCGGGCGTCGGCCACGAGCGCCCGGTTGATCCGCGCCGCCCAGAAGGGACCCTCGTACACGAACCCCGTGTACCCCTGCACCAGGTTCGCGCCCGCGCGCAGGTAGGCGCGCGCGTCGTCAGGCGTCGTGACGCCGCCCGCACCGATGATCACGGGAGCGGGACCGAGCCGGGCGCGCAGGCGGGTGACCACCTCCAGCCCGCGACCGAGCAGCGGCGGCCCGGACAGGCCGCCCGGCCCCAGGTCGTGGCCCACGGTGGTGTTCACCGCCGCCACGCCGTCCAGGCCCAGCTCCAGCGCGAGCGCGGCGACAGCGTCGACGTCCTCGTCCGCGAGGTCAGGGGCGATCTTGACCAGCAGGGGCACCCGCGCGGCGCCGGCCGCAGCGGTCGCCTCGTCGGCCGCGGCACGCGCGGCGGCCAGGATGGGCCGCAGCTCCTCGGTGGTCTGCAGGTCGCGCAGGCCCGGCGTGTTGGGCGAGGAGACGTTGACCACCAGGTAGTCGGCCCACGGGGCGAGCGTCCGCGCGCAGTCCGCGTAGTCGTCAGCGGCGCGCTCGGCGGGCGTCGTCTTGTTCTTGCCGATGTTGACCCCGACACGCACCGCGCGGCCGGCGGGCGTCGAGCGCAGCTCCCGCAGCCGCTCCGAGGCCCCCTGCGCTCCCTCGTTGTTGAAGCCCATGCGGTTGCGCAGGCCGCGCAGACCCAGCTCCCGGAACATCCGGGGCGCCTCGTTGCCGGGCTGCGGGCGCGGGGTCACGGTACCGATCTCGACGAACCCGAAGCCGAGCATGGTCAGCCCGCGCACCGCGCGCGCGTCCTTGTCGAAGCCGCCGGCCAGCCCGAACGGGGCAGGGAACGTGCGGCCCAGCGTCTCCACGCTGCCCGGCCCCCCTGCGCCCCGCCCCAGATAGGGCGCCAGCGCCCCCTGGACGACGTCACGCAGCACCGGGACGCGACCGGCCAGGGAGATCCAGCGGAACGCCAGCCCGTGCGCGCGCTCGGGGTCCATGCGCCGGAAGACGGTGTCGAAGAACAGGTGGTACGGCGTGCGCACGGGTCAGGCCTCGCTCTCGGTCGGGGTCGCGACGGGCGTCCCGCCGCCGGAGGGTGCGCCCGGGCGGGTGCGCCACAGCCACCACAGGCCCACGAACGGCAGCACGAGCGGCACGTACCCGTAACCCTGGCCGAACCCGGACCACACGGTGCTCTCGCCGAACGCGTCGGTGACGGTCACGGACAGGGCGCCCACCGTGACCACGCCGACCGCCTCGATGAGCACCGCGACCCACGCCACGGCCCGCCAGCGGGCGTGGCCGCGCGCCAGCGCGAGCGTGGCGACCACGTACACCACGGCGGAGAAGGTGGACAGCGAGTAGGCGACGGGGGCCTCGGAGAACTTGGTGGCCAGCTCGTAGGACGAGCGGCCCACCGCGGCGAACGCGAGGATCCCGTACACGGTGACGAGCAGGCGCCCGAACCCCTTGCCGGTCATGCTGCGCCCCAGATCTGCCACAGCCGGTAGTCGAGGAACCCGACCGTCAGGGCCGCCACCATGAGCACCACCGAGGACCACTTCGTCCGCTCGGCGAACGCCCACGCGGCCGCGATCGGGAGCAGCACGAGCGCCGTCGCGAGGTAGCCCCAGAAGAGCGCCCCGTCGACGGTGTGGCCGGTCGTGGCGAGCTGGACGGCCGCCACCACGCCCTGCAGCACCAGCACCGCCTCCACCACCGCGGCGGCGAACAGCTGCTTGAGGATCACCGCACGGTCGCGGACCACGAAGACGAGGGCCCAGGCCGCGAGCGCCAGGCACAGCGCGACCTCGAGGATCAGGAGGGGCAGGACCACGGGGGCGAGACTACCGGCCGCGCGGCCGGGCGGGTCCATCGGTGGGCCCGGGCGTCGGGCGATAGCATCGCCGGGTGGCTGACCTCACTCTCTCCAGCAAGAACCCCTCCTCCCTGAAGGTCGACGCCCTCGTCGTCGGCACCTGCTCCACGTCGGACGGCGTCGCCGTCGTCGCTGACCAGCTGCCGGCCGAGCTGGTGCGGCAGATCGAGACGCTCGCCCCGCGCCTGGGCGTCTCCGGCAGCAAGGACGAGGTGCGCAGGTTCCCCGCGGGCGACGGCGTCAAGGCCGACGTCCTGGTGCTGACGGGCCTGGGCGAGCGGGACGCAGACGGCACCTTCGGCGCGGAGACCCTGCGTCGCGCGGCGGGCGCCGCGGTGCGCGAGCTGGCTGGCACCACGTCGGTCGCGCTGGCGCTGCCGACGGCGGACGAGGAGGCCGTGGCGGCGGTGGCCGAGGGCGCCCTGCTGGGCGCGTACTCCTACACCCGCTACCGCACGGGCGAGGTGCCGGCCAAGCAGGCGCCGGTGGGGTCGGTCGAGCTGGTGACGCCGTTCGCACGGTCCGCGACCGCCAAGGCCGCCGTCGACCGCGCACAGGTGCTGGCCGCAGCGGTCAACGGTGCCCGCGACCTGGTGAACACCCCGCCGAACGACCTGTTCCCGGCCGCGTTCGCCGACGCGGCGAAGGCCGCGGTCAAGGAGCTGGGCGCCAAGGGCGTCAAGGTGACCGTGCTCGACGAGAAGCAGCTGGCCGCGGGGGGTTACGGCGGCATCGCGGCGGTCGGGCAGGGCTCGGCGCGCCCGCCGCGGCTGGTCAAGCTCTCCTACACCCCGTCGAAGCCTGCGCGGAAGGTCGCGCTGGTGGGCAAGGGCATCACGTTCGACACGGGCGGCATCTCGCTCAAGCCGCCGACCGGCATGCCGGCGATGACGTCGGACATGGCGGGTGCCGCGGCGGTGCTGCACACCGTGCTGGCCGCCGCCCGCCTGGGCCTGCCCGTGGCCGTGACCGGCTACCTGTGCCTGGCGGAGAACATGCCGGGCGGCAACGCGCAGCGTCCGGGCGACGTCATCACGATCCGTGGCGGCAAGACGGTCGAGGTGACGAACACGGACGCCGAGGGCCGCCTGGTCATGGCCGACGGCCTGGTCTCGGCCGTGGAGGACGGCCACGACGTGGTCCTGGACATCGCCACCCTGACCGGCGCGCAGGTCATCGCGCTCGGCAACCGTGTTTCGGGCGTGCTCGGCACGGACGAGGTGCGCGACGCCGTGAAGGACGCGGCGGACGCGGCGGGCGAGTCGTTCTGGGCGATGCCGATGCCGGAGGAGCTCAAGGCGGGCCTGAAGTCCAAGGTCGCCGACATGGTGAACTCCGCCTCCGACCGGGCGGGCGGCATGCTGTTCGCCGCGGTGTTCCTGAAGGAGTTCGTGGGCTCGACGCCGTGGGCGCACCTCGACATCGCGGGTCCGGCGTACAACGAGAAGGGTGCGTTCGGCTACACGCCCACCGGAGGCACCGGCGTCGGTGTGCGCACCCTGCTGACCTACCTGGAGACGCAGGCGCGCTGACCCGCGCCCCGCTCCCGCTGGGCGGTCACGCGCGGGTGCGCGCGACCGCCCAGCGGAACGCGTTGACGAGCCGGTAGCCGCCGGCGGCGGTGCGGAACGGCTCGGCCGCCCCGGTCACGACCGGGGCCAGGCGCTCCTGGGTCGCCTCGTCCTCCCCGAGGAGGACGGCGGCGACCAGCGCGGCGTCGTCGTGCACCTGCCACGGCACGGGCACGACCCCGGAGCCGACGACGTCGAGCCCCGCGTCGGCGAGCAGCGCCTCGAGCCCGCCGGCCACGCGCAGCGGGCCGTCCTCGGGCAGCTCCTCGTCCCACGCCCGCGCCACCGCACGCTCGACGACGTCGAGGTCGTTGCGGGCGCGCTCGGCCCAGCCGGCGACGGCGACAGCGCCGCCCGGCACCACGACCCGCACGGCCTCCGCGAGGGCCTCACGAGGGTCGGACGTCAGGGTCAGCGCGTTGACCGCCACGACGACGTCCACCGCGTCGTCGGGGAAGGGCAGGTCCTCGAAGGCGGCGCGGCGCACGTCGGCACCCGGTGCGGCGCGGCGGGCGAGCCGCACCATCCCCGCCGCCGGGTCCGCGCCGGCCGCCACCGCGCCGACGTCGGCGAGGTGGGCCAGCAGCTCACCGCTGCCGCAGCCGACGTCGAGCACACGCACGCCCGGCCCCACGCCCGCGGCCCGCAGCAGCGGGTCCCACACGGGGCGCGCCATGCCGCCCCAGGACGCCGCCCACGCCTCCGACACCTCGGACCACGGGTCCTCCTCGGCCACCATGCCGCGACCGTACCCCGGCGCGTCCAGGCCCGGCCCGGTAGCCTGGCAGCGCATGGTCTGACCGTCCCCGGGGTGATCCGTGTACCCAGCGTCACAGAGGTGTGCGGCCGGGCGGATTGGGGCGGCGACGATGGTAGTGACAAGATGACTCGCAGTGCCTTCGTGCACCAGGCCTGCGACGCGCCTGACCGATCGATCGAAGGAGACCCCACAGGTCATGTCTGAGAACGTGCAGCTGCCCGCCCTGGGCGAGTCCGTCACCGAGGGCACCGTCACCCGCTGGCTCAAGCAGGTCGGCGACACCGTCGAGGTCGACGAGCCGCTGCTCGAGGTCTCCACCGACAAGGTCGACACCGAGATCCCCTCGCCCGTCGCGGGCGTCCTCGAGCAGATCCTGGCCGAGGAGGACGAGACCGTCGAGGTCGGCGCCACCCTGGCCGTCATCGGCGACGGCTCCGGTGCCGGGGCGTCCTCCGACGCCCCCGCCGCGGACGACGCCCCCGAGCCCGCCGCCGAGCAGGAGGCCACGCCCAAGCCCGCTGAGGAGCCGGCCGCCGAGGCAGCCCCCGGCCCGGAGGCCTCGCAGGAGAGCCCCCAGCCCGCGCAGCCTGACGCCTCCGGCGGCGACGGCACCGAGGTGACCCTGCCCGCGCTGGGCGAGTCCGTCACCGAGGGCACCGTCACCCGCTGGCTCAAGCAGGTCGGCGACACCGTCGAGGTCGACGAGGCGCTCCTCGAGGTCTCCACCGACAAGGTCGACACCGAGATCCCCTCGCCCGTCGCCGGCACCGTGCAGCAGATCCTCGTCAACGAGGACGACACGGTCGAGGTCGGTGCGGTGCTGGCGATCGTCGGCTCCGGCGCCGCCGCCCCGGCTGCTGCCGAGGCCCCCACCCCCGAGCCCGTAGGCACCCCGGCCCCCGAGCCGGAGAAGGCACCTGAGCCCGCTCCGGCGCCCGCGGCCGAGAAGGCTCCGGAGCCGCAGAAGGCGCCCGAGCCCGCCCCGGCCCAGCCCGCACCGGCGGCCCCGGCCCCGGCTGCGGAGGGTGGCAAGTCGTACCTGACGCCGCTCGTGCGCAAGCTCGCCGCCGAGAAGGGCGTGGACCTGTCCACGGTCACCGGCACCGGCGTCGGCGGACGCATCCGCAAGGAGGACGTGCTCGCCGCGGCCGAGAAGTCTGCTGCTCCGGCTCCGGCCGCCGCGCAGGCCCCGGCTGCCGCACCGTCCGGTCAGGCGCCGAAGACGCCGACCATCCCGCAGCCGTCGCCGCTGCGCGGCACGACGGAGAAGATGTCGCGCCTGCGCAAGATCGTCGCGGAGCGCATGGTCGAGGCCCTGCACACGCAGGCGCAGCTCACCACGGTCGTGGAGGTGGACGTCACCCGCGTGGCCAAGCTGCGGGCGAAGGCCAAGGAGTCGTTCAAGGCCCGCGAGGGTGCGAACCTCACCTTCCTGCCCTTCTACACCCTGGCCGCCGTCGAGGCGCTCAAGGCGTTCCCGAAGATCAACGCCTCGATCGACCCCGAGAAGGGTGAGATCACCTACCACGACTCGGAGAACGTCGGCATCGCCGTCGACACCGAGCGCGGCCTGGTGGTGCCGGTCATCAAGAACGCCGGCGACCTCAACCTGGCCGGTCTGGCCCGCCAGATCGGCGACCTGGGTGCTCGTACCCGCGCCAACAAGGTCGGCCCGGACGAGCTGTCGGGTGCCACCTTCACCATCACCAACACCGGCTCCGGTGGCGCGCTGATCGACACGCCGATCGTGCCGGTCGGCCAGGTCGCGATCCTCGGCACCGGCACCATCACCAAGAAGCCGGCCGTGGTCACGGGCCCGGACGGCGAGGAGACCATCGCCATCCGCCAGTTCGCGTACCTGTTCCTCTCCTACGACCACCGCCTGGTCGACGGTGCGGACGCCGCGCGCTTCCTCACCGCGGTCAAGGCCCGCATCGAGGAGGGCGCGTTCGAGGCCGAGGTCGGCCTCTGACGCCACCTGGCACAGCACGACGGAGCCCCGTCCGCACCTGGTGCGGACGGGGCTCCGTCGTCGGCGCCTCCGCCAGTTCCGCCGTGCCCACCGTGCCCGGCGCACCCGGACGGTGGGCACGGTGGGCACGGCGGGCACGGCGGGCACGGCGGGCACGGCGGGCACGAGGCACGTTCCGGCCCTCGGTGCGCGGGAGCTGCCCTCACCGCACGTCGGAGACCCGCCAACCGGCGTCGGTCCAGCGCAGCACGAGCGTGGTCGTGTGCGGGGCCGAGCGCGGCACGGTCGTCCGCCGGTCGTCCGGCCCCACCTGGACGTGCTCCTCGATGACGTAGACGACGCGGACGCCCACGGCTCCCCCACCGCCCTCGCCTGACTCACCCTCACCATCGCCATCGCCATCGCCATCGCCATCACCGTCGGCCTCGTCCGCCTCCTCGGCGCCCGGCACACGGAGGGCCTCGACCACGGTGGCGCGCGGCCCCAGCGGCCGCGGGCTGCTCGCGTCGAGGGAGGCGAGCAGCGCCGTGTCGGCGGCGTGCGCCGCGGAGCCTGCCAAGGCCACCGCCGCCACGTCCGTCACGGTGCCCGCGAGGAGGTCGAGCCGGCGCTGCGTGAGCGCGGCCGCCGCACCCTCCGGGTCCCGCCTGTCGGCCACCGGGTCCGTGCCGCGCGGACCGGGCACGTCGCCCACCGCCGTCCCGTCGGCCGGGCCGGTCTGGGCGTCCGTCGCGTGCACGGCTGCGGTGGTCACGGGCGAGGGGCCGCGCAGCCCGAGCACCGCTCCGGTCACCGCCCCCACCACCAGCGCGACCCCGGCGACGGTCAGCACGACCCGTGCTGGGTCCCCGCCGAACAGCACCCGGGTCCGGCCGCGCCCCGTGCGAGAGGTGCTGCGGCGGGCCGCCCGCCCCACGGCAGCCGGTGCCTGCGCGGCGCTGTCAGCCTGCCGCCGTCGGGCACCTGGCCGTGACCGCCTGCCGGCGCGCGCGGCGGGGAGGGATGCTGGGCGTCGGCGACGCTCCGCGCCGGGCAGCACGGCACGACGGCCGGCGACGAGGGCCGCCGCGGCCAGCGCGCCGGGATCGGGGAGCCGCACGGGCGCCGGCTCGCACGCGGCGTGCGCGAGCGCCGCGAGGGTGCCGGCCTCGGGGCGCCGTCGAGGGTCCGCCACGAGCGCGGGCGCGATGGCCGCACGCAGGGCACCGCCCGGGTCGGCCAGCGGGTCCGGTGCACCGGGGGTCGTCCCGGCCGGCGCGGCGGACGGGTCCCGGGACCCCACGAGCGCGTCGACGAGGCGCGCGAGCGAGCGCACGTCCTCTGCGGCGGTCCACTCGGCCGGGGGCAGCGCCGGGCACGCGCGCAGCGCGGGCGTGCCGTCGGCCCGCAGCACGACGTCGCCCGGCTCGAGCGGGCCGTGCACCAGGCCGGCGGAGTGGAGGGCAGCCAGGGCCTGAGCGACGCAGACGCTCACGGCAGCGGCCTCAGCCGGTGCGAGGCGTCCTCGGACCGCCAGGACCGCCGGCAGGTCGGCGGCCTCTCCCGGTCCGTGCACGACGTCGAGGGCGCCCGGCCGCACCGAGCCGACCTCGACCACCGGGACGAGGTGGGCGTGCCGGAGACCGTGCAACGTCGAGACCCTGTCGGTCAGCCGGCCGCGCTCGGCGGCGTCGGCCGGCACCGGCACCACCACCGCACGGGACGCGGGGCCTGGTCCCGGACCGGTGGCAGGCTCAGCAGCGGGGGCTGACCCGGTCGGTGGGGCGGGGTCGTGGAGGGCGTCAGGCACGCCCCTATCTCACCGTGCCCGGGGCAGGCCCCGGGCACGTCGTCCACAGGCTCGCCTCAGACGGCGACCGTGCGCCGCTCGCGTGCGGCGACACGTGCGGCGTCGAGCACCTCGGCGGTGCGCACCGCGTCGGCCGGGTCCACGGGGACCGGTCCGTCGCCCCGGAGCCAGTCCACGAGCGCCCGGTAGAAGTCGGCGTGGCCGCCCGGAGCCTGCGGCACGGGCGTGCGCTCCCGCCCTCGGGCGAGCCAGCCGAGCGTGCCGCCCGGTGCGTCGGCGTCGAGCACCTCGAACGGCGAGGCGTCCTGCTCGTAGCTGGTGACCAGGTAGGAGCCGGAACGGCCGAGCACACGGGTGCGCGGGCCGGGTGCGCCGACCACGGATCCCGCCCACAGCCGCGAGACCACCGGGTCGGGTGACGCGGCGACGCCTCCGCCGGCCTGGTGCTCGAGCACCAGGAGCACGTCGTCCTCGGTGGGCGTGGTGAGGTTCCGGGTCTGCGCCCAGACGCTCGTGACGGGGCCGAACAGCTGCGTGGCGGAGTCGACCAGGTGCGGTCCGAGGTCGAGCAGCAGGCCGCCCGCCGCGAGGTCGTTCTCCTTCCAGCGCTGCTGCGGGGTGGGCCGCCAGCGTTCCCAGCGGCGCTCGAACGTGTGCACGGCGCCGAGCTCGCCGGTGGCCAGCAGCGCGGCGAGCGTGCGCTGCTCCGGGTCCCAGCGGCGGTTGTGGAACACGGTGAAGGGGGTGTCGGCGGCGGCCGCCGCCGCGACCACGGCGCGCGCCTCGCGGGCGTCGACGCCGATGGGCTTGTCGAGCACGAACGGGACCCCGGCGCGGGCCAGGCGTGCGGCGTGCTCGGCGTGCAGGCCGGTGGGGCTGGTCACCACGACGACGTCGTAGCCGCCGCCGGAGCGCAGCAGCGCGTCCACGTCGTCGTGCAGCCTGGTGCCGGGCCAGTCGGACGCCGCCTGCTGGCGCCGGCCCGCGTCGCGGGTGACCACCGCGGTGACCACCAGCCCGGCCTCCTTGGCGAGCCGGGCATGGATGCCACGCCCCGACCCTCCGTAACCGACGATCGCGACACGCAGTGCTCCAGCCATGCGCCCATGGTGCCCCCTCGGCGACGGAGCACGGGCACCGAACGCGCGCGGATGTCCGGTTTGGGGCGGTCTTGACGTTTCGTCCAGTCCTGCCAGAATGTGCACCGACTCTTCTCGTCCCGGTGCGCCCCTCGCGCGCACAGCCCGGATCGGAGCCTCCCCCTTGGCGGTCCTGGAGCACGACGTCGTCGCGCGCCCTCTTCCTCATCTCCCGTCGCGCCTGCGCGCGCTACGGATCCCCGGCCGTGCCGTGCTGCGCTGGGCCATGATCCTGGCCGCCGCGGGCCTCGTCTTCGGCACCGCGGGCCTCGACCAGCACCGGCTCGCGCCTCCGCCCCTCGAGGGCAGCGCGCTCACCGTGCTCGAGGGGCTGGCCGTGCGCGGCGCCGGCACCACGCCGGGGGGCTACTCCCCCGCAGCGTTCGGCACCGGCTGGGCCGACGTCGACGGGGACGGGTGCGACACGCGCGACGAGGTGCTCGCGCGCGACCTGCGCGACGTCGTGCGCGCCGACGGTGCCTGCACCGTCGTGGGTGGCCTGCTGCAGGACCCGTACACGAACCACGAGGTCGAGCTCGACCCGGGCACGCTGCACGCCGCCGTGCAGGTGGACCACGTGGTGTCCCTGGAGGACGCGTGGCGCTCGGGCGCCGCCCGGTGGGACCAGGCGCGCCGGGAGCGGCTCGCCGCGGACCCGCTGAACCTCCTGGCCGCCAGCAGCGCCGCGGTCGCCGTGAAGGACGCCCGCGACGCCTCCGGCTGGCTGCCCGCGTCGACCGGCTACCGGTGCCAGTACGCGGCACGGCAGGTCGCGGTCAAGCGCGCGTACGGCCTGTCCGTGACCCCCGCGGAGCACGAGGCGCTCGCCGCCGTGCTGAACAGCTGCCCGGCCGAGCCTCTCCCGCACCGCTGACCGGGCGCCCGCCGTGCCGTGCCACCGGGCAGAGCATCGGGCAGGCATCGGGCAGGCATCGGGCAGGGCGACGGCCCGCGACCTTCCCCCGGCTCCTGCTCCGCCTGAGCCGGGGGTAGGTTGGGTCTCGTGGCGACGCTGGGACACCTCGAGATCGAGCACCTGCCCGGCCACGTGGACTACCACGACGGCTGGGACCTGCAGCGGCGCACGCACGCCGCCGTCTCGGCGGGCGAGCGTGGTGCGGTCGCCTACCTGCTCGAGCACGCGAGCGTGTACACGGCGGGGCGGCGCACCCGCCGGGACGAGTACCCCACGGACGGCACGCGGGTGGTCGACGTCGACCGTGGCGGCAAGATCACGTGGCACGGCCCGGGGCAGCTCGTGGCCTACCCGATCACCCGACTGGTCTCCCCCGTCGACGTCGTGGAGTACGTGCGCACGCTGGAGGCCGCCGTCATGGACGTGTGCGCGCGCCTGGGCGTGCGCACCGTGCGCGTCGAGGGACGCAGCGGCGTGTGGCTCCCTGCCGACGAGAGCACGGGCCCCGGGGGCGCGCCGCCGCGGCGCGAGCGCAAGATCTGCGCCATCGGGGCACGCGTGGCGCGCGGCGTCACGATGCACGGCCTCGCTCTCAACTGCGACCCGGACCTCGCTGCGTTCGACCTCATCGTCCCGTGCGGGATCGACGACGCCGACGTCACCTCCTTGTCCGCCGAGCTGGGCCGCGACGTCACCGTGGCGGAGGTCCGGCCGCTGCTCGCCGACGCCCTCGTCAGCAGGCTCGGCCCCCTCGTGAGTCACGTCACGCGTCCAGCACCCGAGCAGCACCCCGGGACGGGCCGGACGCCCGCCGCCACCGTCGTAGGCTGACCAGGTCCGCGAAGGAGCCGACCTCGCGGAGACATCACGAGGGGACCCACCGTGACCATCGCACCCGAGGGCCGCCGCATGCTGCGCATCGAGGCTCGCAACTCCGCCACGCCCATCGAGAAGAAGCCCGAGTGGATCAAGACCCGGGCCGTGATGGGCCCGGAGTACAAGGAGCTCAAGGGCCTGGTCAAGGGCGAGGGCCTGCACACGGTGTGCGAGGAGGCCGGGTGTCCCAACATCTTCGAGTGCTGGGAGGACCGGGAGGCCACGTTCCTCATCGGTGGTGACCAGTGCACCCGCCGCTGCGACTTCTGCCAGATCGACACGGGCAAGCCGGCGGACTTCGACGCCGACGAGCCGCGCCGTGTCGCCGAGTCGGTGCGGTCGATGGGCCTGAAGTACTCGACCGTCACGGGCGTGGCCCGCGACGACCTGGCCGACGGCGGCGCCTGGCTGTACGCCGAGACGGTGCGCCAGATCCACGCGCTGAACCCGTCCACCGGCGTGGAGCTGCTCATCCCGGACTTCAACGCCATCCCGGAGCTGCTGGACGTCGTCAACGAGTCGCGTCCCGAGGTGCTGGCGCACAACCTGGAGACGGTGCCGCGCATCTTCCGCCAGATCCGGCCCGGCTTCCGCTACGAGCGTTCCCTGTCGGTGCTCACGCGGGCCCGCGAGGCCGGTCTGGTGACCAAGTCGAACCTCATCCTCGGCATGGGAGAGACGATCGACGAGGCCAAGGAGGCGCTCGTCGACCTGCACGAGGCGGGCTGCGACCTCGTGACCATCACGCAGTACCTGCGCCCTTCCCTGCGGCACCACCCCGTGGACCGCTGGGTGCGCCCCGAGGAGTTCGTCGAGCTCTCGGCGTTCGCAGAGGAGACCGGCTTCCTCGGTGTGATGGCCGGCCCGCTCGTGCGTTCCTCGTACCGCGCCGGGCGGCTGTGGGGCCAGGCCATGACCAAGCGCGGCATGCAGGTGCCGGAGGCGCTCGCCCACCTCGCCGAACCGACGACGTCGCGCCAGGAGGCCACGAGCCTCCTCGCCCGCTGAGCACGTACCCCGCGGCCCGAGGCCGCACCGCCCACCACTAGGATCTGGACCCATGGCCCGCACCTCGAACGCGTCCTCGGACGCCACGCCGAAGCAGAAGAAGCCGAAGAAGCAGCGCTGGTACCACCAGGTCTGGGCCGCGTACCAGATGACGCGGCGCCAGGACCCGTCGGTGACCTGGCTGATCGTCGGCGTCTTCGTCGGCATCCTGCTGCTGGGCACCGTCGTGGGCCTGCTGACCGACGCGTTCTGGTACGTGATGATCGTCGCGCTGCCGTTCGCGTTCCTCGGTGGCATGTTCACCCTGACGCGGCGCGCCGAGCGTGCCGCCTACACGCAGATCGAGGGCCAGCCGGGTGCTGCGCGCGCCGCGCTGGGCACGGTGCGCGGCGGCTGGGTGTTCGACGACGAGCCCGTGGCGGTCAACGCCCGCACGCAGGACTTCGTGTTCCGCGGCGTGGGTCGCGCGGGGGTCGTGCTCGTCTCGGAGGGGCCGGCGCATCGTGTCGGCCGCCTGCTGGAGGACGAGCGCAAGCGCGTGGCGCGCGTGCTGCCGAACGTGCCGATCACCCTCATCCAGGTGGGGCGCGAGGAGGGCCAGGTCCCGCTGACCAAGGTGGCCCGCCAGGTCTCGCGGCTCAAGCGCACCCTGACGCGGCCCGAGGCGGCCGAGGTGAGCAAGCGGCTCAAGGCGCTGGGCGCCAACCGCCTGCCGGTGCCCAAGGGCATCGACCCGTTCAAGGCGCGCCCCGACCGCAAGGGCATGCGCGGCCGCTGACGGGCTGTTGGACGAAGGGCCGGACCCCGCGGTGTCCGGCCCTTCGTCGTCCCGTCCTTCGTCGTCCGCCCTCGGCAGCCGTCGCGGTACCGCTGCGCAGCGGCCAAGGACTGGCGCCAGGGCGAGCGGGATCCGGTCCCGTTCCGACGGCGCTCAGCGCCGCGTGATCACCGTGCCGGCCGCACGGTCGTGCAGGCCCCGGCCGTCGCCGTCCCACACCACCGCGGGGATCACCAGGCACAGCAGCACGGTGCGCACCAGAGCACGCCCGAAACCGACGAACGGCACCTCGGCGGCGCCGCGGCCCGGTGCACCGAGCACCCGCACCCGCAGGCCCAGCAGGCGGTGGCCGATCGTGCAGCCGATGGAGCCGACGAGCACCACGTTCATCACCGCGAGCACGGCCAGCGGCAAGAACTCGTTGCCGCGCACGAACAGCGCGGCCACGCCCAGGGCGGCGGCCCAGTCGACGCACAGGGCGATCACGCGCCGCCCGAGGGGCGCCATCGAGCCGCTGCCCTCGGCGGGCAGCCCGAGCCGGCTGCCGCCGTCGCCGGAGGCCGAGGCCCCGCCGTCGAGCCATGAACCGAGATCTTCGCGTGATGCCACCGCACCAGGCTAAGCGGCGCGGCCACCCGCCCCGGCGGGTCTCACACCGCGAGACCGCACGTCCATCTCCAAGGGGTGAAGACCCTCCGCCCTGCGGCCCCACGACACCGCCCCTCACACTGGGAGCACCTGGGTTACACGGACGAAACACCAGCGGCACGCGCGAGTAACGGCGGCGGCCTAGGTTCGGGCTGCCGCTGAACGCCGGCACCTCGTCGGCACTGGGCGCCCCGCACCGAACCACAAGGGAGCATGGATGTTCAACAACGCCGAGGAGGCCATCGCCTTCACCCGCAACGAAGGGGTGGAGTTCATCGATGTCCGGTTCATCGACCTGCCGGGCGTGATGCAGCACTTCAACATCCCGGTGTCACAGTTCAGCGAGGACTCGTTCACCGACGGCCTGATGTTCGACGGGTCGTCGATCCGTGGCTTCCAGGCCATCCACGAGTCCGACATGAAGCTCGTGCCGGACGTGAAGACCGCCTTCATCGACCCGTTCCGCAAGCGCAAGACGCTGGTCATGAACTTCTCGATCGTGGACCCGTTCACGGACGAGCCCTACTCGCGCGACCCGCGCAACATCGCCGCCAAGGCCGAGGCCTACCTCGCGTCGACCGGCATCGCGGACACCGCCTACTTCGCCCCCGAGGCCGAGTTCTACGTCTTCGACGACGTCAAGTTCATCACCAACCAGCACGAGAGCTACTACTCCATCGACTCGGTCGAGGCCGCCTGGAACACGGGCCGCGACGAGGAGGGTGGCAACCTCGGCTACAAGACGCGCTACAAGGGTGGCTACTTCCCCACCTCGCCGTCCGACCGCTTCGCCGACCTGCGTGACGACATGGTCGCCACCCTCGGCCAGGTGGGCCTGGACGTCGAGCGCGCGCACCACGAGGTGGGCACCGCCGGCCAGCAGGAGATCAACTACCGCTTCAACACGCTGCTGCACGCGGCCGACGACCTGATGAAGTTCAAGTACGTCATCCGCAACGTCGGCTTCAACGCGGGCAAGTCGGTCACCTTCATGCCGAAGCCGATCTTCGGCGACAACGGCTCGGGCATGCACTCGCACCAGTCGCTGTGGCTGAACGGCGACCCGCTGTTCTACGACGAGAAGGGCTACGGCGGCCTCTCGGACATCGCCCGCTGGTACATCGGTGGTCTGCTCAAGCACGCCCCGTCGCTGCTGGCCTTCACCAACCCGTCGGTGAACTCGTTCCGCCGCCTCGTGCCCGGCTACGAGGCCCCGGTGAACCTGGTCTACTCGGCCCGCAACCGCTCGGCCTGCATCCGCATCCCGGTCACCGGTTCCTCGCCGAAGGCCAAGCGCGTCGAGTTCCGCGTGCCGGACCCGTCGAGCAACCCGTACCTGGCCTTCTCCGCGATGCTGCTCGCCGGCATCGACGGCGTGAAGAACCGCATCGAGCCCCCGGCGCCGGTGGACAAGGACCTGTACGAGCTGCCCCCGGAGGAGCACGCGCAGATCGCCCAGGTGCCCGGCTCGCTCGACGAGACGCTGAACAACCTCGAGGCCGACCACGAGTTCCTCACGCAGGGCGACGTGTTCTCCGAGGACCTGATCTCGACCTGGATCGACTACAAGCGCGCCAACGAGATCGACCCCGTGCGCCTGCGCCCGACCCCGCACGAGTTCGAGCTCTACTACGACGTGTGAGCGTCGGAGCCCACGGCTGGCGCCGTGCGGCTCTGAACTGCACCGACGGTACCCCCGTCGCCCTCGTGGCGGCGGGGGTGCCGTCGTCTGACCGCCTACGGCGACCCGGGGTAGGGCCACGGCCCGGGCACGTAGTCGCCGGGAGCCTGGCACAGGCCGAGCGCCAGGAGGTAGACGGCGTAGCTCGCGGTGCCCGACGGCGCGGACGCCCAGGTGACCTGGCCGAAGTCGCGTCGAGCGTTGACCCAGGCGTCACCGGTCTCGACGAGCCCGGACCGGGTGGCGGAGGTGGTCGAGGCGGGCAGCAGGTCGGCGGAGGCGCCGTCAGGGCCGTGGTGGAACTCGTAGGCGGTCACGTCCGGCACCGCGGTCCAGGTGAAGGTGGTGCGCCCGATGGAGATCCCCTGGCAGTCCAGCTCGGGGGCCGGCACGGTGCCCGCGGTGATCGTGCCCGCCGAGACGGTCTGCGAGTCGCTCCAGTAGGCACGGGCCGGTGGGGCGGTGGCGATCGCAGTGAGGCCGAGGAACGCCGCGCAGAAACCGGCGGCGAACGTGGCGAGCGCTCGTGGTCCGTGCGCCCGCGTGGCGACAGTCCTCATGGCAGACCCTCTCCGCTCTGGGCGGCGTCGAGCCGGACGGAGACGTCGGCGCTGCCTCCCTGCAGGGCGCTGGGGGTCGCGGGGGCCAGGCGCGCCGCGACGCACACCGTCACCGCCTCCGCGGGGCCCAGCAGGGGCGGGGTGCTGCTCCCTCCGGTGCAGGCGGTGCCGCTGGCGACGGCGCCGTACCCGACCGCCGTCAGGACATAGGGAGCCAGGGTCCCGGAGGCGGCCGGTGCGGCGGTCAGGGTGAACGAGGCGTCGCCCGTGTTGGTCACCGTGACGGCACCGGCGCTCCCGGAGCCTGGCCACGCAGGCGTGACCGTGAGGTCGAGGGACCCGTCGACGCTCATCCGGAGCGTCCCGGACGTGAGCGCCTCCGGCCCGGCCGCGACGCCGGTGGCCGTCCACGCCGCCCAGGCGACTCCCCCGCCGGCCACCAGCCCGGCGGCCAGGGCGCCGACCAGCAGCACCCGCCGGGCGCTGTGCTGGCGTCCCGGCGCCAGCACCCGTGCCCGTGCCCGTGCCCGTGCCAGTCCCATGCTCGCCCCCCTCACACCGTCCTGCCAGCCACGACCGGCTCGTGCGGGTCGTGCCGCGCGTGCCGCTCGTGCAGGCCCTGGAACGCCTGCCACGCCGCGTACGCCAGCAGCCCGGCACCGACGCCGATCGCGGCGTGGTGCCGCTGGCTGCCCGTCATGAGGGCCGACACCCGCCCGAGCCACGGCACGTGGTACCAGACCTCGCCACGCACCTGCACGGGCCGCACCGGCTCGCGGTCGGCGGCCTCGTTCGCGTCGCCGCGCGTGACGTACCGCGGCTCGCCGGTGGTCGTGGCGCCCACGGCGACCACCCGGTGGGTCACCACGTGGGCCTCTCCGGACCGGAGCTGGTAGGTGATGACGTCGCCGGTGCGGACGTCGTCGGTGGGGCGCACGACCACGAGCGTCCCGACCGGGTAGCGGGGCTCCATCGAGGGGCTCAGCACCGTGTACGGGGTCGCTCCGGCGAGGCGGGGCACGAGGACGCCGGCCAGGAGCGCGAACCCGGCGACGGCCACCACGGCCGCCGCCAGGGCTCTGCGCACCACCACGACGCTCGCTGCGCTCATGTCACGGTGCCGCCGGGCCCGGGACGGGCGCCTGCTCCAGCGTGACGGAGATGGTGTCGAGCGCGGCCGTCAGCCCTTGGGACTCGTTGGTGGCCCCCGGGCCGTCGAACGTCACGGCCAGCCGGACGTCCACCTCGTTTCCGGTCGCGGCGCTCACCGGCCCGGTGAACGGCACGCCGTCGAGCGTCGTGCTCACCACCTCCGCGTCACCGAGCTGGGTCGCCAGCCCGTTCTCCGCGGTCCACTGCGGGTCGGTCACGGTCACGGCCCCGATGCCGACGTGGTCGCCGGTCGCGGTGACCTCGAAGGTGCACGTGGTGGTGACCGAGTCTCCCGGCACCACCGCCGTCACGGGTTCGCCACCGTCTTCCCCGTCGTCCAGGTACGTCCACCCGCCGCAGGTCCCGTCGGCCAGGTCGAACGTGCCCGAGCTCAGCGCGTCCTCGCTCGCCGTGCCCTGCGCCGTCCAGTACGCCACGGTCCCCGCACCGCCGAGCAGCAGCACCGCCGCCCCGCCCGTCGCGACGGCCGCCTTGGTCAGCCTCTCCATGTCGGACTCCTTCGCCCAGGGCGGCCCTCGTCAGCCGCCGTGGCTCCGACGCTAGGTCGCGGTCCAGGGCCCGGGGTCGCCGCTGGCGCGAACGGAACCGGGGGGCGTCACTCCCGGACCTGCCCGGCCTTCCGCGCGGCCGACCACCCGAACAGCACCGCCACCACCGCCGTCGGACCCCATGCGGCGTCGCCCTCCGCCGTCGCGGCCAACCATGCCGCCCCGGAGACCACGAGCCACCCGCGCAGGTGGTACGCCAACACGGTGACCACCGACAGGTCTCCCAGGGGTGACGCCACGGGCGTGAACAGCGCGGCAGGCACCACGGTGCTGCTCAGCACCCAGGCCCGGACCGTCACCGTGAGCGCCGCGAGGGCGACCACGAGCGTCGCGTCCGCCCGTGGTGCGGGGTCGCGGAGCACCGTGGCGACGGCGGCGAGCACGGCCCCCGTCACGATGGCGAGCGCAGCCACCAGCGCCGGGGCGAGAAGGTGTGCGCCGTGCACCCTGGCGGCGCTGCCGGGGAACAGCCCTCCGGGCACCGGCTGCCGGGAGAACGCTGCCAGCCCACCGGCCACCCCGCACACGGCCACGTACAGCAGGACGGCGCCGACCACCGTGCCCGCCGTCTCGGGAACCGCGAGCAGGAGGAACGAGCCCGTGATACCGGCGGCGGTCGCCGTCGCGGTGGTCCAGGGCCGACGGCGCAGCCCGAGGAGGTCCCGGGCCAGCACCGGCGCTCGGGTGAGGAGCGCGAGCGGTCTGCCGGCGTCCCACACGCGGCGCGGTCCCCGTGGCCGCACGCCGACGGCGCGGGAGACGGCCAGCGCGTCGCCCGTGCCCAGCCCTTCGCCCGCCGCCCGGAAGCGGGCGCCGCGCGCGGCGACGTCGTCGACGTCGAGCCGGGCGGGCACCGTCCGCAGCACCACCCAGCAGCTCACGGCGGCCGTGACGGCCGCGAGCACCAGACCGGCGACGCCCGGGCCGGGGTCGGAGCACGGGACGGGCTCACCGGTCGCGACCCGGGCGCAGGCGATCAGCGGCACGGGCCGCGGCGCGGTCGCTGCGGCGACACCGACCGCCAGCAGCACCGACGCGAGCACCGTGGCCTCACGCCGCCAGACGGCGACCTGTGCGGCTGCTCCCACGGCCAGCGCCGCGGGGGCCGTCAGTCCGCCCGCGGCAGCCCACAGCACCACCTCGCGAGCCGATCCGCCCCCGGCGGCCGCGGCGGCCGTGACGAGCGCGCCGACCGTCACGGTCCCTCCGAGCAGCGCCAGCGCCCGCCCCCGCAGCACCACCCCCGGCCGGAACTGGCCGCCCAGCGTGTGGACCGCCTCACGGCCCGTCACCCACAGCGGCACCCCCGCCCGGACCGCCACCACGGCAGCCACCGCTGCGGCGCCGAGCGCGAGCAGCGCCAGCCGCTGCACCGGCCAGGCCGCCGACGCCTGGCCCATGCCGAACGAGGCCAGGAACGACCACGCCATCGACCCGTACATCGCCCCGAGCAGCACGGCGACGTACACGACGTACGCACTGCCGCCCCAGCCCTCGGCGCCCGCGTCGGCCCGTCGCCGCAGCAGGTGCCGACGCCAGGCGCGATACGCCCGCCCTCCCGCAGGGCCGGCGGCACCGCGGAGCGGGGAGGCGGTGCCCGCGGCCGGGACGCCCTGCGACGCCCCGCTCATCGCTGCGGCGCGGCGAGCGCCACCTCGACGCCTCGCGCCTGCCCGTCCGGCCCCACCGACGTGAGCGCTGCGCGCAGGTCGTGGTCGTGCGTGGCGACGACGAGGGTGCGGCCCGCGTCCAGCGCGGCGAGCAGCAGGTCGCGGCACCGCCGCCGCCAGCCGGCGTCGAGCCGCTGCTCGGGCTCGTCCACGATCACCAGAGCGCCCGGCCGGTACAGGGTGCACGCGAGCGCGAACATCTGGGTCTCCCCCGAGGACAGCTCGCCGGGGTACTGGTCGCGGACCCGGGTGAGGCCGGCGTCCGCGAGCGCCTCGTCGACGCCGGGCGCGGGGGTGCGGCCGAGCACGTGCCGCGGACCCCACGCGGCGGCCACCAGGGTGAGGTGCTCCGCCACGGTGAGGTCGGGGTAGGTGGGCAGCCCGCCGAGCAGCAGCGCGAGCTCGTCGCGCCGGGTCTGCCGCGTCTCGGCGGCGGGCGCTCCGAGGGTCTCGACGGTCCCGCGCGTGGGCAGGTCGGCCCCGGCGACGAGCCGCAGCAGCGTCGTCTTGCCGGAGCCGTTGGGGCCCACCACGACGGCGGCGCGTCCGGGGCCCACGTCGAACGAGGTCTCCTCGAGCACCTCGACGGTGCCGTGGGTGCGGGTGGCCGCACGGACGCTGACGGTCACGGGCTCGGCCATGCGACCGAGTGTAGGAGTCCGGCACCCCTGGTAGCGGGACCGCCGCCACGGGGAGCCGGCGCCTCCGGGCAGCGCCGGGCAGGCAGGGCCGGGCAGCCGGGCGTGGGCGGCGGGCGCGGTCAGGCGCCGGCGAGGACGGGTGCGATCGACCCACGGGCGTGCAGAGGCAGGGCGAGCCGGTGGACGACTCCGTCCTCGGGCGCGTCCGCGGGCTTCCCGGTGACCTGCGCGATCAGCAGCTCGATGGCGCGGCGCCCGAGCTGCTCGTGAGGGATCGCGAACGAGGACACCCCTGGCCTGAGCCACTGCGCCATGGGGTAGTCGTCGAACGAGACGATGGAGACGTCGTCCGGGATCCTGAGGCCCGCCTCCCCCAGCGCCTGGTAGACGCCGAACGCGAGGCGGTCGTTGAAGCAGACGATGGCCCCGGGAGAGGGGTCCACGGCGAGAACCTCCTGGGCGGCGGCGAACCCCTGCGGCGGGACCCAGTCGTCGCACATGTGCGCCGAGGCGGGCTGGAGCCCCGCCTCGTGCAGCACCTCGCGGATGCCCGCCAGCCGTTCGACGCCGGCGACGGTGTCCGGAGCGACGTCGTCGGGGCCTGGCCCGGCCCCGACGAGGTGGATCGAGCGGTGGCCCGCCTCCAGCAGCAGCCGGGCCGCCGCCCGTCCCGCCTCGACCTCGTCGGGGACGACGGCGGGGTACCGCGTCGGGGAGGACGGCAGCGTGTTGAGGAGCACGGTGGGGATCCGGTCGAGCTGCTTGGGCACCGCCCGCGCCCGGGTGAACATCGAGGTGAGCAGGATGCCGTCGACCTGGCGGTCCTGCATCGCCTCCAGGAGCGCGCTCTCGGCGGCCGGGTCCCCCTCGGTCTCGCCGATGAACAGCATGAACCCCCGTTCGCGAGCCGCCTCGATGGCCCCCTTGATCATGTCTCCGGCCATCTGGCCGGTGGCCACCGTGTCCGACACCAGGCCGAGGGTGCGGGTGGTCCCCTTGCGCAGGCCGATCGACACGATGTTGGGGCGGTAGCCCAGCTCGCTGGACGCGGCCCGTACCCGGTCCTGCACGGCCTCCGAGATGCGGAGCTCGGCCCCGCGGCCGGAGAGCACGAGGGACGCGGTGGTCGAGGAGACGCCCGCGGCGCGCGCGACGTCCGCGAGCGTCGTCCGCCTGCGGTTCACCCTGACCTCCCGTCGGTGCTCGCCGGCTCGTGCCGACCCGTCGCACGGATCCTATGGGGGCCTGGTGGCACCCTCGCCGCCTCTTGTGCCGCTGGTGGCCCGGCGGTTGCGGCAGCGCGTCGCCCGCGCCGCGCGACGTGATCGATCCGTGACCGGGCCCGCCTTGACAACCGTGTCCGCGCCTGGCGACGATGTGGATGCTAACACGATTTAGCGCTGGATCTGCCGTGCGGACCAGCTCTCGACGAGAGAAGGAGACACCGTTGTCTCGTACCAGTGGAAGCCCTCGCGTCGCGGTCGTCGCGTCGCTCGGGCTCGCAAGCCTCCTCGCCGCCACCGCGTGCAGCGCGCCGGGCACGTCCACCGCGGAGGGCGGCTCGGGCACCGCAGCGACGAGCGCTTCCGGCGACATGTCGTGCGGCACCGAGGACGTGACCCTCAGCGCCTACGTCGAGACGGGGTTCCCGCTCTCGGCCGCCCTGTTCGAGGAGTTCACCAAGCAGCACCCCAACGTGACCTTCGACGTCCGCGAGGACCAGTTCGCCGTCATCACGCAGAACGCCCCCCGCGTGCTGGCCGACAACCCGCCCGACCTCATGCGCCTCCCCCAGGTGTCGGAGCTGGCCGCGGACGGCCTGCTCTACGACCTCGACGCCGCGGCCGAGACCTTCGGCTGGGACGAGTGGCCGGCCTCGCAGCTCGAGCAGATGCGGGTCGACGACGACGGCAGGCGCGGCAACGGCCCCCTGTACGCGATGGGCCTGAACTTCTCGATGACCGGCGTCTTCTACAACAAGGAGCTCGCCGACCAGATCGGCATGACCCAGCCGCCCGCCACGCTCGCCGAGCTGGACGAGGTGCTCCAGAGGGCGAAGGACGCCGGCATCACGCCGATCGCCCAGTTCAACGGCGGCGCCACCGGTGGCTTCGCCTTCCCGCTGCAGGGCCTGATGGCGTCCTACGGCGACCCGTCCGAGATCAACGCGTGGACGTTCCAGCAGCCCGGCGCCCGCATCGACACGCCGGACAACGTCAAGGCGGCGGAGCACCTGCAGCGGTGGGTCGAGAACGGCTACTTCGCCGACGACGTGAACTCGCTCGACTACTCGATGATGATGAGCCGCTTCCTCGAGGGCAAGAGCCTGTTCATGTTCAACGGGGACTGGGAGTCCGGGAACCTCGACAAGCAGATGCCCGGCAAGGTCGGGTTCTTCCTCGTCCCGCCGCTCGAGGAGGGCGGCCAGGTCGGCGCCATGTCGGCGCCCCTGACGTACGGCATCTCGGCCCGGGCCGAGCACCCCGAGTGCGCCGCGTTCTTCCTCGACTGGGTGGCCACCGACGACCAGGCACGCACCATCGCGGTCGAGGTCGGGGGGTCGCACCCCATGGGTCCGGCGGACGCCTTCATGCCCGAGGTCGGGGAGGACACGGTGACCGCGCAGACGCTGGCTGCCGGCGCCACGATCGGTGAGGCCAACGGCTCGATGGAGTTCATCGCGAACGCCACCGGCGCCATCTATGCCAAGAGCTGGACGCCGAACCTGCAGAAGCTGGTGGCCGGCGAGCAGGACGGCGCCGGCCTCCTGACCGCGGTCCAGGCCGACTACGAGAGGGAGATCGGCCGCTGATGGTGCAGGCTCCGACGACCGGCACCCCCGGTCGGCGGCGTGCCGTCGAGGAGCCCGCGACCAGCACCGAGGCCAGGCGCCGCGCCATCCGCGCGCGGCGCCTGCGCCACGGCTGGGTCGGCCTGGGGCTCGTGGTACCCGCCGCTGCCGCGTACGCGATGTTCGTGCTGCGCCCGCTCGCGCTCACCGTCCAGTACTCGTTCTACGACTGGAACGGCGTCACCTCCTCCACGTGGGTGGGGCTGGGCAACTACGCCCGCCTGGCGGAGAACCCGGAGATGCTCGGGTCCATCGTCAACGCGCTCGAGCTGATCGTCTACTTCAGCTTCGTCCCCGTGGCGCTCGGCCTGCTGACGGCCGCCACCATCCGCAAGCTCGCCGCGAGCAGGCTCGCGCTCGTGTCCCGCACGGTGCTGTTCCTCCCCCAGGTCATCCCGCTCGTGGCGGCCGGCATCATGTGGACCTGGCTGCTCGCGTCGGACGGTCTCGTGAACCAGGTGCTGCGCGCCGTCGGGCTCGGCTCCGTGACCCGGGCATGGCTCGGGGACACCAGCACGGCGCTGCCGGCGGTGGGCGTGATCGGTGCCTGGGTGGCGCTCGGTCTGTGCATGCTCCTGTTCCTCTCGGGCATGACCAAGATCGACCCGTCGCTGTACGAGGCGGCCCGCATCGACGGCGCCGGGCCGGTCCGCGAGTTCTTCGCGGTCACGCTGCCCAGCGTGCGCCAGGAGATCGGCGTGGCCGTCACGGTCACCGTGATCTCCGCCCTGGCCGCCTTCGACATCGTCTACATCTCGACCCAGGGCGGACCGGCGAACTCGACGCTCGTCCCCGGCCTGGAGATCTACTACCTCGGCTTCTTCAGCCGGGACGTGGGCCAGGCATCCGCGCTGGCCGTCGTGTTCATGCTGCTGGTGCTCGCGATCGTCCTGCCGATCCAGCGGCTCACCAGGGAAGGTGACTGATGATCGTCTCTCGCCGCGAGGTCTTCCTCGGGCGCGCCCTGCTCGTCGTCCTCATGCTCGTGACGGTGGTGCCCTTCCTCACCCTCTTCGTCACGGCGCTGCACCCTCCGGGGACGTACCCGGCGGGGCTGGCCTGGCCCGAGGATCCGCACTGGTCGAACTTCGTCGACGCCTTCACGGCGGCGAACATGGGTGCCCTCCTGTGGTCGAGCGTGCTCATCGAGATCGGCGTCGTCCCTGTCACGCTGCTCATCGCGACCCTGGCGGGGTTCGCCCTGGGCCACCTGCGCCCGCCGGGGCACCGGGCGATCTTCCTGACCTTCGTCGTGGGCCTGACCCTGCCGTTCCAGGCCGTGATCGTGCCGCTGTACTACCAGATGCGGGACATGGGGCTGCTGAACACGCGATGGGCGATCATCCTGCCGCTGATCGGGCTCTACATGCCGTTCGCCGTCATGTGGATGCGGGCGCACTTCGTGACCATGCCCGAGGAGCTGTCCGAGGCCGCACGCATCGACGGAGCCGGCACCTGGAAGCTCTTCTCCCGGATCCACCTGCCGCTGTCGATCCCTGCCCTGTCCTCTCTGGGCATCCTGCTGTTCCTGTGGACGTGGAACCAGTTCCTGCTCGCGGTGGTGCTGGTCGACGACCCGGCGAGGCGGACCATGGCGGGCGCCCTGGGGGCCTTCCAGGGGCAGTGGGGCACCGACATCCCGCTGCTGTGCGCCGGGTCGCTGCTCATCCTGACGCCCACGCTCCTGGTGTTCCTAGTGTTCCAGCGGCGGTTCGTGTCCGCGCTCATGCAGGGAGCACTGAAGGGATGAGCGCCGAAGGGGCCGCGCGGGCAGCAGCACCCCGCGTCCACCCGCCGTTCGACGCGGCCGTGGCCGAGGCCCTCTCCGCCCGGCCCGACGACGTGGTCACCACGCTGCTCCCGGAGGAGATCGCCGCCCTGCGAGAGCGGGCCACCCCGCCCGACCTCGCCGAGCTCGCCCGCAGGACCGGCCGGTCGCTCTCCGAGCACCGGGCGCCGGGGCCCGACGGCGACGTACCCGTCATGCTGCTCCGCCCGCCCGGCGACGCGCCGGCACCGGTGCTGCTGCACCTGCACGGCGGCGGGCTCGTGGTCGGCACCGTGGCGGACGACGTCCCCGCGGCCGTGGCGCTGTCCGAGACGTGCGCCGTCGCCTCGGTCGACTACCGGCTGGCGCCGGAGCACCCGTACCCGGCCGCCGTGGAAGACGCCTACGCGGTGCTCGCCTGGCTGGCCGGGCACGCCGGGGAGCTCGGCCTCGACCGCGCTCGCATCGTCGTCACCGGGGTCAGCGCGGGAGGCGGCCTGGCGGCCGCTCTCGCCCTCCTCGCGCGCGACCGCGGCGGGCCCGCGCTCGCCGGGCAGCTCCTCGTGTGCCCGATGCTCGACGACCGGGGCGACTCGGCCTCCGGCCACCAGATGGCCGGGCTCGGCACCTGGGACCGCACGGCGAACGCCACCGCCTGGGCGGCCTACCTGGGGGACGCCGCAGGCGGGCCCACGACCCCGGCCTACGCCGCGGCCGCACGTGCCGCACGCCTGTCCGGTCTGCCGCCCGCCTACGTCGACGTCGGCTCCGCGGAGACCTTCCGCGACGAGTGCGTGCAGTACGCCGCCCGCATCTGGCAGGAGGGGGGCGACGCCGAGCTGCACGTCTGGCCCGGCGGGTGCCACGGCTTCGACGGCCTGGTCCCCCAGGCGCCGTTGTCCCACGACGCCCGTGCCGCTCGGGCCGCGTGGCTCGAGCGGCTGCTCGCCCGGACCGCGCAGCCCACCCCCTGACCCTGAGCCCCCGCTCCCCCACCCGCGGCAGGCCGCCGTCCCGGCCGGCCTGCCCCTCTCGACGACGGAGTCTCGACCGTGACCCACCACGGCCCTCAGCTGATCACCTACGCCGACCGCCTCGCCGGTGACATCGCCGGCCTCCGCGAGCTGCTCGACGGCCCGCTCGCCGGAGCGTTCACCGGCGTGCACGTGCTGCCGTTCTACCCGCCGTACGACGGCGCCGACGCGGGGTTCGACCCCCGGGACCACACCGAGGTCGACCCCCGGCTCGGCACCTGGGACGACGTGCGCGCCCTCGCCCAGGACCGGACCGTCATGGCCGACGTGATCGTCAACCACGTCTCCGCCGAGTCCGACCGCTTCCTGGACGTCCGGGAGCACGGCGACGCCTCGCCGCACGCCCCGATGTTCCTCACCCTGGGATCGGTGTTCCCCGACGGTGCCACCGAGGAGGACCTCGCCCGCATCTACCGCCCGCGGCCCGGCCTGCCGTTCACGGTGATGTCGCTGGGCGGGCGGCGCCGGCTCGTGTGGACGACGTTCACCCCCGACCAGGTGGACATCGACCTGCGTACTCCCCAGGCGTGGGAGTACCTCGACTCGGTCGTCGACGCCCTCACGGGCGGCGGTGTCACGGTGCTCCGCCTCGACGCCGTCGGGTACACGGGCAAGGAGGCGGGCACGGACTGCTTCATGACGCCCGCCACCGACGCCTACACCGCGCGGATCGTGGAGCGGGCGCACGCGCGGGGCGCGCAGGTGCTCGTCGAGGTGCACGGCCACTACCTGCAGCAGGTCGAGATCGCGCGGAAGGTCGACCTGGTCTACGACTTCGCCCTGCCACCGCTGGTGCTCCACGCGCTCACCGCGGCCGACCTGGGTCCGCTCGACCGCTGGCTCCGCATCCGGCCCACGAACGCCGTCACGGTGCTGGACACGCACGACGGGATCGGCATCGTCGACGTCGGCACCTCCGACCTGCTCCCCGGGGAGCCCGGCCTCCTCGGCGCGGACGAGATCGACGCGCTCGTCGAGCGCATCCACGTCGCCTCGGACGGTGCCTCCCGGCTCGCCACGGGCGCGGCCGCGTCGAACCTGGACCTCTACCAGGTGAACTGCACCTTCTACGACGCCCTCGCCCGGGACGACCGCAGCTACCTCCTCGCCCGGCTGCTGCAGCTCTTCGTCCCCGGCGTCCCGCAGGTGTACTACGTGGGCCTCCTGGCCGGCACGAACGACATGGAGCGGCTCGCCCGCACCGGCGTCGGCCGTGACGTCAACCGCCACCACTACACGCCCGCGGAGGTGGATGCCGCCCTCCGGCGCCCGGTCGTGCGTGCACAGCTCGAGGCCCTCCGGCTGCGTGCGTCCCACCGCGCGTTCGAGGGCACGTTCTCCCACAGCGTCAGCGGCACGCGGGCGACGCTGCGCTGGGCCTGCGACGACGCCGTGGCGTCCCTGGTGCTCGACGTCGCCGACTGCTCGTTCGAGGTCCGCGCGACGTCCGGCGAGGGTACCCGTGCCGTGCTCTCCTCGGCCGCCCTGGGTGGCGTCGCCGACGGTGCGGGCAGCGCGGAGGAGGGCGTCTCGTGACTTCTCCGGCCCACGACGTCCTCGTCGTCGGGGAGTCCGTCGCGGACGTCCTGCGGCGTGCGGACGGCACCACCACGACCCACCCCGGCGGGAGCCCGGCGAACGTCGCCTACGGGCTGGCGCGGCTCGGCACGACGGTCGCCTTCCTCACCCAGCTGGGCGCCGACGCCGACGGCGACCTCCTGCGCGCCCACCAGACCGGTGCCGGCGTCGTGCTGACAGCAGAGACGGGGGACGCCGCCAGCGACCGCACCTCCCGGGCGACGGCGCACATCGGCCCCGACGGTTCGGCACGCTACGCGTTCGACCTCGCCTGGACGCTGCGCGACGTCCCCCGCACGGTGCAGGCGGGTCACGTCCACACCGGGTCCGTCGCCCTCTTCCTGGCACCGGGCGCTGACGCCGTCGCACGGCTCGTCGCCGCCGCCCACCCGTCCGCGAGCATCAGCGTCGACCCGAACGTCCGGCCCGACCTCTTGCACGACCGCGCCGAGGCGGTGCGGCGCTTCGAGGCGGTCGTGCCTCGCGCTGACCTCGTCAAGGCGAGCGACGAGGACCTCGCCTGGCTCTACCCCGGCCGCACGGCGGGGTCGGCGGCGCGGCACCTGGTCGCCGCCGGTGCCGGCCTCGTCGTGGTGACGCGCGGCCAGGACGGTGCGCTGGCCGCCACCCGGGAGCGGACGTTCGAGGTCCCGGCGGTCGCCACCCGTGTGGCAGACACGGTGGGCGCAGGCGACTCCTTCATGGCCGCGCTCCTCGACGGCCTGCGGCGGGCGAGCCTGCTCGGGCCGGCAGCCCGCGAGGCGCTCCGCACAGCAGGCGGGTCCGCGCTCGCCCCGCTCCTCGCTCGGGCTGCGCTCGCCGCCTCCGTCACCGTCTCTCGTCCGGGAGCGGACCTGCCGACCGCCGCCGAGGTGGCCGAGGCGGAGGTGGCGCTGCGCACCGGCAGAGCGGACAGCCCACCGGCTGCGTGAGGGCAGGGCGGGCTCCCCGCGGCCCTGCGGCGCGAACGCCGTACCGCAGGGCCACGAGGGCCGCTCCCCGGACCGTCAGAACGCGTCGGGGTGCAGCGCCTCGGCGATCGTGCGGACGGCGGTGACGTTACCGAGCGTCCCGGGGAACGTGTCGGGGGTGCGGAGCGCGACCAGGCGGTCCTCCTTCACCGCCGTGACGTCGGGAAAGGTCTGCCGCAGGTACTCGCGGACACGCGCCTCCTCGGCCTGGTCACGGACGGCGAACACGATGGCGTCCGGGTTGCGTGCGGCGACCTCCTCAGGCGAGATGATCGCGGAGAAGAACTGCTCGAACAGCTTCTCTTCCGGGTTGAAGACGTTGTCGCCGCCGGCACGGGCGATCATGTCGTACTCGACACCCGCGCCGATGGCGGCGAGCGTCTTGCCCTCGACGTAGAGCTGGGCGACGCTCGGGCGGGGCCGGTCGGCGACAGCCTCGTCGACGGCCTGGAGGTCGGCCCGCGCCTCAGCGGCGAGGTCCTCGGCCGCCCCGGTGACCCCGAAGATGCGGCCCAGGGCGTCGATGTCCGTGAACAGGTCGGTGACCTCGCCGGTCGCGCGCCGTTCCGAGCAGCCGCCGGCAGCCACGTAGGTGACAGCACCCGCCTGGGCGAGCTGGTCGATCGTGGCGAATCCCTGCTCAGCGGTGAACTCGTACTCGGTGGGCGCCACGACGGCGTCGGGGTGCACCTCGAGGAGCGTCTCGCGGGCCGGCGGCGTGGACGTGCTGAGCACGGGCACGTCTGTGACCTGCGGCGCGACGTCGTTGGGGAGCTCGTGCATGTCGGTCTGCGCCTGCCCGGCGAGACGGTCGGCGAGGCCGAGTCGCACGAGAAGCTCGGTCTGTGCGGGACTGAGACCCACGATCCGCTCCGGGGCGGAGTCGACGGTCAGGGTGCGCCCGCAGTTCTCGACGGTGACGGGATAGCCGTCGGCGGCAGCCGTTCCCCCGCCGGCGCCGGCCGCTGTGACGGCTGATCCACAGGCGGTCAGAGCTGCAAGGGCGCCGAGAGCCAGAGCGGCCGGCGCGGTCCGTCGCAGGAGTGTGGTGTTCATCGGTTCCTCTCGGGTTCGTGCACGGAGGGTCCGCGCAGGAGCAGGTGCGTGGTGCCGGTGACCGGGTGGACGACCGGGGTGGCCTCGACGCCGAAGACGTCGCGGACGAGCGCGGGGGTGAGCACGTCGGCCGGAGCCCCGTGGGCAGCGACCCTCCCCCGGTGGAGCACCACGACGCGGTCGCAGAACGACAGCGCCAGGTCGAGGTCGTGGAGGGCGATCACCGTGGTCAGGCCCAGGCCTGCGACGGTGCGCATGAGCTCGAAGCGGTAGGAGACGTCGAGGTGGTTGGTGGGCTCGTCGAGCAGCAGGGCGTCGGCCTCCTGCGCGATGGAGCGCGCGAGCAGGGTGCGCTGACGCTCTCCGCCCGAGAGCCGGTGCACCGGTCGGTCGGCCAGGTGGGCGACGCCTGCGAGCGCCATGGCGCGATCGACGTGCCACCAGTCGCGGTCGTCGTCATGGCCCAGGCTGCCCCGGTGGGGAGTGCGCCCGAGCAGGACGCTCTCGGCGACGGTGAGCCCGAACTCGTCGGGCGGCTCCTGGGCCATGACAGCGACGCGGCGGGCCACCTGCCGCCGACTGAGGGTCGCGATATCCGTGCCGTCGAGGAGCACGCGCCCCGCTGTGGGGCGCAGGGCTCCGAAGCAGGCACGCAGGAGGGACGACTTGCCGCTGCCGTTCGCACCGAGGAGACCGAGGACCTGACCGGGTTCCGCCGCCACGCGGGCGTCGGTGACGACTTCACGGCTGCCGCGGACGAGAGTGACGCCGTCGAGCTCGATCTTCATCGCGACATCCCCTGCTCGTCGGCGGAGCGGCCTCGCATGAGCCAGAGGAAGAACGGCACGCCGATGAAGGCGGTGATGATGCCGAGCGGTACCTCGGCCGGGGCGGAGACGGTCCGCGCGGCGAGGTCTGCCGTGCACAGGAACAGGGCTCCGCCCGTCACGGCGACCGGCACCAGGCGACGGTGGTCGGCGCCGACGAGCACCCGCGCGACGTGCGGCACCACGAGGCCGACGAACCCGATCCCGCCGGCGACGGCCACCACGGTGCCGGTGAGCAGGGAGGCGGTGAGCAGCAGCACCGTGCGCAGTGCGTTGACCGAGACGCCGAGCGCGGTCGCGGTCTCGTCCCCGACCTGGAGCGCGTTGACCGACCGGCCGGTGACGGTCACGACGACCAGGGCGACGACGAGGGCGAGCGCCGGCGCCGCGAGGTCGCTCATGGTGGCCGCGGAGACGGACCCGAGCAGGAAGAACATGACGCTGAAGACGTTCTGCGCCTCGGTGGTGATGGTCAGGTAGCTGGTGACGGCGCTGAAGAACGTGCCGAGCGCGACCCCGGTGAGGACGAGGCGCTGGGGCGCGATCCGGCCGTCCTTGTACGCCACGAGGAACACGGCCGCGGTGGCGACGGCCGCACCGGTGAACGCGGCGGTGCCGATCGCGGCGTCGGCTGCGGCCCCGAGGACGACGACGCTGACGGCGCCCACGCCGGCCCCGGAGGAGACACCCAGGATGGCGGGCTCGGCGAGCGGGTTGCGCACGACGGCCTGGATCAGGACGCCGGCGAGGCTGAGGGCGGCGCCGGCGAGGGCGGCCAGGAGCGCACGCGGCAGACGGAACTGCCACACGACCTGGTCCTGGAGGGGCGTGTAAGTGCCGTCGCTCATCCAGGGCATGCCCGGCACGAGGTGCCCCAGCACGAGCCTGGCGGCGTCAGCGGGGCGAAGGTCGACGGTCCCGGCGGACGCCGCGACGGCTACGACACCGGCCAGGGCGACGAGTGCGACAGCGGTCAGGAGCCGGGCACGGCGGGCGCTGCGTGCCACGCTCCGTGGCCGCGGCGACCGCCTGCTGGGAAGGGCTGGTGCGGACCGCGGCACCGCCCGGGTCTCGGTCGAGGTCATGGTGCTCCTGTGCTGTCGAGGGCGAAGTCGAGGACGGAGGCGGAGAAGTCGTGGACGTCGTCGAGAAGGTTGCTGCCGTGGCCCATCCGGGGCAGGTGTCGGCGCACCACGCGCGCGCCCCGTGCCGAGAGGAGGGCGGCGAGCCGGTCGGACGACCCCCGGTCGACCCGGGAGTCTTCGGCGAAGGTGGTCAGCAGGAAGCGGGGCCACCCTGTCCCGGGGTGACGGCGAGCACGCTGGAACGGCGAGTAGTCGTCCATGGCGGCGGCGACGGCCGGGTCGTCAGGGTCCCCGAGCTCCTGTTCCCAGTGGTGGCCCGCGGGATGCTCCGCGAACCGGTGCGGGTCAAGGGGCGCTGCCGTGCACGCGACACCGGCGACCAGGCCGGGCACCGCCAGCGCCGCCGAAGCGGCGACGAGCCCACCGAGCGAGGCACCGGCGAGCACGGTGCGCCCGGGCGCTGCGAGGCCGCTGCGGGTCAGCTCGCGCACGACCGCGACCGCGTCGGCGACGGTACGGCTCTTGGCCGCCCCCTGACCGCTGCGGTGCCACTCGGTCCCGGCACCGCCTCCCCCGCGCAGCCGAGCGGTGACGTGCAGGCCTCCGAGCGCACGCCACGCGGCCACCGAGGGCTCGAAGACGGGCAGGTCTACCAGGCCGAACCCGCCGTAGACCTCGACGAGGACAGGGCCACCCGGGTCTCCCGTGACCACCAGCTCGACCGCGGCCCCGTCGTCGGCGACGACGGGCACCAGGCGGGAGCCGGCGCGGCCGGGCACTGGCGCGGACAGCTCGTCGACGGTCACCACTCGCGGTGGCACGGCGGGGGCCTCCACACGTACCCAGGCCGTGCCGTCTGCCCACGCCAGGCCGGTCACGGTGTGCACGTGGTCCGCCGACGAGACCGCCACGGACCCGACGGGGCCGAGCCTGCCGGCCGCGTCCGCCAGCCGCACGACGGCGGAGTGCCCCCCGCGCACCACGTGCAGCACGCCCCCGAGGGGCGTCGCCTGAGCGTGCACGGGCACCCCGTCGAGAGCGTCGAGCGACAGCCGTCCGGCCACGTGCGCTCCCGGCCCGCGCAGGAGGAGCAGCTCCCGGTCGGTGACGGCGAGCGCGACGCCGTCGGCGCTCGAGATGCTGCGCACCCTCGGAAGCAGGGCGACGGTGGTGCCGTCCGGCTCCATCAGGCGCGTGCGGTCATCGCGGGTGAGGGCGACCAGCAGGCGTCCGCCCAGGCGCAGAGGCAGCGCACGCTCTCCTGGCGCGGGCCGGAGCAGGATCTCCGGTGCACCGGTACGGGAGACAGCGACGACGCGGCCCTGGGCGTCGACGAGCACGAGAGCGTCACCCGACCACACGGGCCGGCAGTGACGGACCACGAGGCCGGGCACCTCGGTCGGTTCGCCGGGGCCGGTGTCGACCAGCACGACGCGGCCCTGCTCCGTGCCGTCGTCGCAGAGCTCGAGGGCCACCGTGTCTCGGCCAGGCGCGACGGCGACGGACTGGATGCGCACGCCGGGGTCGTGGCAGAGCCGCCCGTCGGCGGTGAGGAGCACAGGCGACCGGTCTCCGGGGCGCCCTCCCAGCCGGTAACCGCCCAGCGGGAGCCCGGGCCGTGCTACGGACTCGGCCCGCCGCAGTGCCTCGTGCACCGCGGCGCGCGTCACCGACCGACCCCGTCGACGTGACCGACCGGCGGGTGCAGGGCGGCGAGGTGACCGCCCTCGTCGAGGGGAGTTCCGGTGCGGAAGGTCGCCTCGACACCCCCGGGGCCGACGACGTGCAGCTCACCGTCCCCGCCACGGGTGACAGCCGCACGATCGGGTCCGACCAGCGCGAGTGCCCGCCGTTGGGCGCTCCGGCCGTCGACCGTGTCCCACGGTGTCGCCCCGGGACGGGGGGCGGCGGACATCGAGGGCAGCGGTGTCTCGCGCAGGCGACCGTGGTCGAGCAGGACGAGCCGGTCTCCGTCGGGGTGGACGACGCTCCACCCGACGGTCCCCCGGTGCACGTCGGGCCGGAAGACGAGCCCTTCCCCTGTCGCGGTGACGTCGACGTCACCGTCGAGAGACCAGCGTGCGACATGGTTCGTCCAGGTGTGCCAGCGGGTGGGGTCGGGGGCACCCCCGCGCAGCGAGCCCACGATGACGCCTTCGGCGGGGTCGAGCCGGAGGAAGTAGGCGCGCCCCGGGACGGGCCAGGGCCAGGTCTCGAGCCTCTCGAGGTGCCCGCCCCTGACACGCAGCCGCTCGATGCCCGCCTCCGTGGCCAGGTGCACCATGCCGGTGCGTTGGTCGGCGGCGTCGCCGTGCCCGAGGTCGCCAGTCAGGGGCACGGTCTCACCACGGACGGCGGGGCAGTGGGGGCCGGCCGCGAGGATCGTCGATAGAGGGATCGCCTCGGCCTCCCCGGGCTGCCGGTGGCGCAGGACGACGAACAGCTCTCCCGTCGCCGTGTCCGGCACGACCGCGACCCCAGGTTCGCCGGTGCGCACCCGGACACGGACGGCGGTGGTGCCGTCCGGGTCGGCGAGGTCGACCACGGTGACGAGGTCGCTCCAGGGCTCCCACGAGGCCCCCATGCCTGTCGTGGCCACGACGTACCGGCCGCTCGCGTCGCAGGCCAGGTGCTCTGCGGGGATCGCGACCGGGACCCGCCTGGCCCCGGCGTCGTCGAGGACGACGAGCGTCCCGAGCGCGTCGTCGGCGAAGACGGCACGGGCACCGCCGGGCGCCCCGGCCGGAAGCCTCAGCACCCCGGCGTGCTCGGCGAGCGTCGCCGCCCCGGAGACGAGCGGGGAGCCGGTGCCGTCGAGCACCGACCAGCTGCCCGCGCGGTGGTCCGCGAGGAGGAGCGGGATGTCCATGGTCCCGGACTCTACTAGAAACGATAATCGTTCTCATATACGGTCGTCCTGCCTGCACCCCGCGGGTCCCGGCAGCGCCGGGTCGATCGATCTGAGAGGAACACCGATGAACGACGCAGTCGTGAGCGAGATCCAGGAGACCGAGCAGCTGGCGCACCTCTCGGCCTCGCACTCCAACGCGCTCGTCGAGAACCCCTTCGACTGAGCCACCGGCGGCGACCTGAGCGTCGACCGCCCACCGGGGCGTGCCGGCCCGCGTGCGGGCCGGCACGCCCTCCCTCGTCCGCCACACCGCACGCAGGTCCGAGACCAGAGCAGTCCACGAGACGAGAGCAGACCAGGAGAACCATGAAGCCCAGGCACGGCTGGCGCCCGCTCCTCGGCACGGGCGAGGTGCGACTCACCGGCGAACGCCCCGCCCTGCGCACCCGCGGTGGCCGCTTCCTGCGCCTGCACGACGTACCCGCACCCGCCCCCGTGGCCCGCACCCGCTACCTGCACCGGGTCCGCCAGGCGGTGCTCGCGCTCGAGGAGGCCGAGCACGCCCGACGCTGGCCGCCTGGCCGCCGGCGCGTCCTCGTGCTCGGCCACGATCGCCTCGCCCGTGCGCTGACCGCCGCCCTGCGCGGTGCCGGGGCCGACGTGCGCCGCAGCACCGCTCGCGCCGGGACAGCCCTCCTCACGTCCGTCGACGTCGTCGTCGACGTGCGCGACACTCCGCACCGCCCCGAGGAGGACTCCGCCCTCGACCCGCTCCCCTCCACCGGCACGGCTCTTCTGCGCGGACGCCGCGAAGGGGCGCGCATGCTCCTGTACCCCCTGGCCGTCGACGGCACGGAGGCCACCGCGGACCAGGTACGCCGACGGCGGCTGGCCGCGTCCCCTGCCGCCTCCGAGCTGGCCTCGTGGCTGGCCCGCCCACACCGTCGGCGGAGGCTGCGCGCCGCGGCGGTGAGCCTGACCGTCGCTCGCTGTCTCGCCGTCCTGGAGGACTGGGCCGCCGGGCGACCCGCGGTCGCGGAGCACCGCCGCCTGCTGCGCACCATCGGCGAGGACCTGCGCGAGACCACGCATACCGTGCTCGGCTTCGACGAACCCGCTCCTCACCCCCAGGGCGGCCGGCGATGACCCGCCCCATCGCAGAGAGCCCCTTCTCCGTGACGGCGCCAGACGGGGCCGTCCTCGGCGGCACCCTCGTGCACGCTCACGGCCCCGCCCACGGGGTCGTGGTGCTGCGCACGCCGTACGACGCCGACCAGCATCTCCCGCAGGCCCGGTCGCTCGCGCGCCGCGGCCTGGACTGCCTCGTCCAGGACGTACGAGGCCGGTACTCCTCCACGGGCGACTGGGCGCCGTACGTCGGGGAGGCGGAGGACGGCGTGGTCACACTCGACACCCTGCACCACCACGGGGTGCGCGGGCCGGTCGTCGCGTACGGCGCCTCGTACGCGGCCCACGCCGCGCTCGAGCTCGCCCGCGCCGACCGTCGGGTCCGCAAGGTGGTGGCCATGGTGCCCGCCCTCGGGCTGCACGAGACTGCCTATGCGCCCGACGGAACCCCACAGCACCTCGACCGGCTCGGCTGGTGGGCCGTGCACGGGTCCGGGCGCCAGGACCACCCGCCGCTGCCCCCTGCCGTGCTGCACGAAGCCGCTCACCGCGCCCGCCGTGAGGGACCTGTCGCGGCCGCACGACGGCTCGGCTGGGACGGCCACCGCCTCGACGCGTTCCGACGCCTGTGGCAAGCGCCCGCGCTCGACCTCTCGCGCTACGCCGACGCGAGCGCCGAGCTCTTGGTGGTCACCGGCGACCACGACTCGTTCGACGGGTACGCACGACGGCTGGCTGCCGCCTGGGGCACTCGCTCCGGTGCCACCAGGGCCGTCGTCAGCGGCCCCTGGGGCCATGACCTCGGGATCTCCACCCCTGACCACGCCCTGCGCGACACCCTCGCGACAGCAGGGTCGCCCGGCGAAGCCGCCGCACGGTGGATGACCGGTGGCACGACCCCCGCGCCGGGCACCGAGCTTCGCCTCGACATCGACTCTCGCTCCTGGCAGGTCCTCCCCCTGCCGTCCGCCCCGAGCACCATGGAGGCCCACGGGTGACCACGACCCTGCCCCCGCTGGACGTCGAGCGCCTCGTCGACGGCGAGACCGGCATCGTCCGCCGTGTCCGCGAGGTGCTGCGTCCAGAACGCGCGCCGCACCGCTACACCTCGCTCACCGCCGAGGTCTCCGACGCCCGCTGGCTCGGGGACTGGCCCGCCGACAGGGTCTCCCTCGGCACCACGTTCGGAGACGTCGCCGGCGCCCGCGTCGCCGCGATCGCCGAAGGCGTCGAGCGCTACTGCGGCAACTTCCTCCCCGAGCGGCTCGACCCCGCCCGGCACCGCATCGCCACGGCCGCCGAGCTGCGCGCCGAGGGTCTGCCCGTCGTCGACCTCCACGACCTGCCACGGTGGTCTCCCGAGCAGCTGAGCCGCGGCGACTTCCCGTACCGAGAGCTGGCCGACGACGTCGCCACGCTGTGGACGCGCTGCCGCGAGCAGGTCACCGACGGGTACCGGGACGACCCGGACCCGTCCACCGACGTCTGGCTGCCCCATGCCCTCGTCGGACTCAACTGGCGCCAGCGACGCTTCGCTCACCTCGACCGTGTCTTCCACCTCAACTACGCAGGCATCGCCACCGGCCAGGGAGCCGCCGACGCCCACGAGCGCGGGCTCCTCGAGGTCGTCGAGCGAGACGCCCTGGAGGTCTGGTGGCACCACGGCGGCCCCGCCCGGGGCATCGACCCCGGCTCCGTGCCCGGCCTCGCCGAAGATCTCGCGGGTGCGCCTCTGGACGTGCACCTCGTCCAGATGCCCACCGACCTCGCCCCCGCCATGGCGGCGCTCGTGCGCGACCCGGAGACGGGTGTCCACGCCGCTGGGTTCTCCTCGGCGCTCGACCCGGTCCGGGCGGTGCGCAAGGCCGTCCTGGAAGCCGTCCACACCTGGATCTACACGCTCGGGTGCGTCGACTCCGACGGGTGGGTCTTCCGGGCTGTCGAGGCCGGCCTCATGGCACCGGGGCTGTATCTCGATCATCGAGCCGACCGCCGTTACCTGGACTCGGCGGGCGCGAGCTTCCGTCACGTCCGTGACCTCGGCGCCCACGTGCAGGTCTGGCTCGACCCGCGCGTGCACCACCTCGCCGAGCGGTTCACCGCACCGGTGCACGGCACCGTCCCCGTCCAGGAGGTCGCGCCTGGCGACGTCGCGCGGCTGCGGCAGCGGCTCCACGAGGACGGACACCGGGTGATCACCCACGACCTGACCACACGGGACGTCGCACAGACCTCCCTGCGTGTGGTGCGGACCCTCGTCACCGGCCTGGTGCCCAACGCGCCGGCGGCCTTCCGCTACCTGGGCATGCCGCGCTTCGCCGACGCCGCTCGCTCCCGGGGCTGGGCACCCGCGGACCCCGCAGCCGACCCGCTGGCGCTGTGCCCGCCGCCCCACATGTGACCGGAGGACCGAGATGACCCTGCTCGACACCGCCTTCGCGCCCGCACCGCCAGGAGAACCGCTCCCGCCCGGCCCTCGGCACAACGACTGGCCTGGCGAGCCCGCCGGCGCCGGCGCTCCCGTGGCCGCGCTCGTCCACCTGCTGTGGCGGGCACGCGGACGGCACGTGCGCGACGACGGCACCCCCACGTCCGTGCCACGACGGGCCGTGCCCTCGGCGGGCGGGACCTACCCCGTGCAGTGGCACGTCGTCGTCCCGCCCGGCGCGCGGGAGCAGCTCCCGCCGGGCCGCTACGTCTACGACCCGGCGCGCGAGGAGCTCGTCCGGCGAGCCCCGGCCCCCGCCACCGGGCACCACGTCGTGCTCGTGCTCACCGTGCAGCCGGGGCGCACCTTCGGCCGCTACCAGCACCGGTCCTGGCCGCTGTGGGTCGCCGACACGGCCTACGCCCTCGAGGCCGTGCGCGCCCTGGTCCCGGACGCCGTGCTGCCCTCGGACTGGTCGAGCATGCCGGCCGCCCGCCACCTGGTGGGTGTCCCGGCCGCCCGGGACACCACCTGGTGGCTCGACCGCGGACTCGTCCCGGAGATCGCGCTCGCGCGGATCGAGCTGCCGCCCGCCTGGGAGCGCGACGCACGTGCCGTGGCCGGGCTCGAGGCGCGCCGCAGCCCGGACCGGGCGCGGTTCCTGGCTCGCCGCCCCGCGTGCGCCGCGGCGGTCGCGCAGGCCGCCGAGGCGGCCAGGCAGAGCGGCCAGGCGTGGGTGCTCGGGGCCGACCGCGTCCTGACGTGGGCCCGTCCCGGGCGGGTCTGCGCCGCCGCCTACCCGCACCTGTGGAACGTCCACCGCCAGGCGGCGCGCCTGACCTACCACCTCGCCCGTGCCGGGCACGCGGCACGCGCCGTCTCAGGCTTCACCGAGGAACCCTCCGCGGGAGCCGCGCCGCTGCTGCACGCCGTCGCCGTGCTGAGAGGAACCGCACCGTGATGGTCGACCCGCTGCTCCTGCGCGCATCCACCCAGAACCGCCGTGCGGCCCTGCTGACGGCAGCGCTGCAGACCACCGCCACCGCCAGCCACCTCCCCCAGGCGTGGGCCCTCGCCCACGGCCTGGCGGCCGGCGTCGCCGGGGACACGGACGGCGCCGTGCGAGCCGCCGTCGCCGTCGCCGGCATCACGACCGCCCGCTGGCTGCTCACCTGGGCGCAGGCGCGCGCGGCCGCCCGGCTCGGCGAGGCGGTGCGGACCCGTGTGCGCGACCAGGCGCTGCGAGGCGCACTCGTGCCAGCAGCCCTCCACGACCCCGGTCGTCGCGACGGTGCCCTGCGAGCGGCCCTGGTCGACGGCGTGGACGGCGTCGACGCGTACGTCACCCGCTACCTGCCGGCGGTGGCCCAGGCCGTGCTCCTCGTCCCCACCGTGACCGTGCTGCTCACGCTCGTCCACCCTCTCGCTGGCCTGCTCGCCGGCACCGCCGCCTTCACGGCGCTCCTCGCACCGCTGCTCTGGAAGCGGCTCGTGCGCCGGCACAGCGACGCCCACTGGGACACCTACGAGAACCTGGGTTCTGACCTCCTGGAGTCGTTGCAGGGCATGACGTCCCTGCGCCTGCTCGGCCGGGTGGAGCGCACCCGTCGCCGCATCGCCGTGCGCACCGAGGCGCTGCACCGGGCGACCGTGCGGGCCATGCGCACGTCGCTGCTCGACACCGCCCTCGTCGACCTCGCCGTCCAGGGCGGTACCGTCGCCGCCGTCGGCGTCGCGCTGGTGAGCGGGGCCGGCGGGACGGGAGGGCCTCCGGCCGAGCTGTACCTGACGCTCATGCTCGTCAGCGAGACGTTCCGTCCGGTCCGTGAGCTGTCCCGGGCCTGGCACGCCGGCTACCTCGGCGTCTCCGCGGTCCCCGCTCTGCGAGCGCTCGGCGTCGGCCGCGAGCCTGACCGCGGCGCCGGCACCGGCACCGGCTCGCCCGGCGATCACTCGGCGCCCCGCTCGGCACCGCTCGAGCTCCAGGACCTCCGCTTCGCCTACCCGGGCACGCGCGCCCCCGTCCTCGACGGCGTCACGGCGACGTTCGGCCCGGGCGCGGTCACCGCCGTCGTCGGGCCCAGCGGAGCCGGCAAGAGCACCCTCCTGGACCTCGTCCTCGGGCACCTGACCCCGACGTCGGGGCGCCTGCACCGCGGAGGCCGCCCCGTGAAGCCGTCGGACGTCGCCGTCGTGTCCCAGCGGCCGGTGCTGTTCGAGGGCACCGTGCGAGAGAACCTGCTGGTGGCACGGCCGGACGCGACCGACCACGACCTGTGGGCGGCGTGCGTCGCCGCCGGCATCGACGAGGAGGTGCGCCGCCTGCCCGCAGGGCTCGACTCGCGGGTCGCGGCCGCCGGCGCGAGCCTGTCCGGCGGCCAGCGCCAACGGCTGGCGCTCGCCCGCGCCGTGCTCTCCGACCGCCCGGTGCTGCTCGCCGACGAACCGACCAGCGCGCTCGATGCCGCGGCCGCCGCGACCGTCACCACCACCCTCGCCCGCGTGGCGACCGACCGTGTCGTGGTGGTGGTCGCACACCGCGAGGAGTCGCTCGACGGCGTCGGCACGGTCCTCGAGCTGGTCGACGGCCGCCTCGCCCCCGTGCTCGACAGGAGCCCCGCATGAGCGCGCCAGCCCGGCCCCTGGCCGCCCTGGTGGACCACCTGCGCACGGAGCGGCGTGCCATCACCGCGACCGTCGTGCTCGTCTGCGTGAGCCTCCTGTGCCTCACCACCATCTCGGTGCTGCTCGCTGCCGCCGTCGGCCACGTCGCCGTGCTCCGCCAGGCACCACCGGCGTGGCTGTGGCCGCTCCTGGCCGGCCTCGTGCTGCTGCGGGCCCTGCTCACGTGGGGCGAGATGGACGCCTCTCACTCCCTGGCCTTCCGCGTCCTGGCCCGCCTCCGGGTCGCCCTGTTCGACCGCTACGCCGTCGCGTTCCCCGCACGGAGCCGCGAGAACCACGGCCGTGCGGCAGCGACCGCCATGACCGACACCGAGAGGCTCGAGTTCTTCTACGCGCACACCGTGGCCCAGCTCCTGGCCGCCGTGGTCAACGCCGCGCTCGGGCTGACCGTCCTCGTCCTGCTCGACGCAGGCGTCGCGGCCGTCGTCGCGGTGGCGCTGACCGCCGTGACCGCGACGGTGCCGATGGGCCGGCACCGCCTCGACCGGCTGGGCGGTGAGGTCGTCACGGCGACCGGCACGTTGTCCGACCACGTCGTCGACGTGCTCGGCAGCCTGCGCGAGGTGCTGGGGTACGGCCTGCACGAGCCCGTCCGGCGCCAGGTCGCACAGACGGGCGCACGGGCCGCCAGAGCCGCCGGCGCCCTCGAGACCACCCACCGGCTCCTGGCCGGGTCCCGGGAGGCGATCGTCACCCTCGCCGCCGTCGGCGTGCTCGTCACCGCCTTCGCCGGCGACGTCGCACCCCAGCACGTCGCCGCCCTCGTCGTCCTCGCCCTGGCCACCGTCGCACCCGTCGCCGACGCCGCCGCCACCTGGGCGCAGCTGCCGTCCCTGCGAGCCTCGGCCGCACGCGTCGGCACCGAGCTCGCTCGCCCGGCCGTCGTCGAGCCGGCGGCGCGCCCCGCGCCCCTGCCGGAGGGCCCGCTCGGGCTGGCGCTGCGCGACGTCGGCTTCCGCTATGCCGACCGGTGGGTGCTGCGCGGCCTGGACCTCGAGGTGGCTCCCGGCGAGCACGTGGGCCTGCGCGGCCCCTCCGGCGTCGGCAAGTCCACCGTCGTCGCGCTGGCCGGGCGGCTCTGGGACCCTGACCTCGGAACGGTCGAGCTGACCGGGGCCGGGGGTGCCGTGCCGCTCACCGCGCTCGACGAGGCGGACCTGCGGGCCGCTGTCGGTGTCGTCGAGCAAGACGGTCGGCTCTTCGCCGGGACCGTCGCCGAGGAGCTCACCGCTGGCAGCGACGCGTCGTGGGCCGATGCGGTGGACCTGCTGGAGCGCCTGGACCTGGCCGACGCCCTCGGGCCCGACGACCAGCTCGGCGAGGCCGGCGTCCGTCTCAGCGGCGGTCAGCAGGCCCGGCTCCGCCTCGTCCGCGCCCTCCTGCGCCGTCCTCGGGTGCTCGTCCTCGACGAGCCCACCGCCGACCTCGACGCCGCGGCCGCCGCCCGCGTCTCCGAGGTGCTGAGGGCGCTGCCCGCGACGCTGCTCGTCGTCTCCCATCGGGAGGAGACGCTCGCGACCATGGACAGGGTCGTCACCCTCACGCCTCCTCCAGAGGCCCGCTGAGCCCTGGGCGCGGCCGCCGACCCCGAGGCTGGGCTGCTCTCCCGGTGATGCGTGCCCTCCGCCGAGCCGTCACCTCCCCACCTTCCAGAGGCGCCGGTACGTCAGCCAGGGCAACGACCGTCGCGCTGCTCGCCGGAGCTGCCGGAGCACCGACAGAAGCTCCGCGGACCGCACAGGGTCCGGGCTCCCGTCGGGGTGTGCGAGATACCGGTCGCCGATCGTGCCGTGGCCGCCGCGGAGCTCCCGCACCACGTCGGCCCACAGCTGGCGCTCCCGCGCGGCGCCCGGGCCGGCGGCCAGCTCCCGCGCCAGGCCCTGGATCCGCTCCGACTTCTCCTGTTCGCCGAGCTCGTCGCACCACGAGGCGAGGCGCCGCAGCAGCAGCGCCCCGTCGGCACGCGTCTCCCGCCTCACGGCAGCGATCCTCGACCCTCAGCGCGGCTCACAGCACACCACCGGGCTAGAGGCGCCCGTCGGTGGCGCCCCGCAGGACGCCCGGGGCGGGATGCCCCGGACCCGCCGTGACGCGCACCGAGAACCACGAGTCCGTCGGGTCGCCCACGTCGGCGGCCGTCCCGTCACGGAAGAGCACCGCGTCACCGGGGACGCCGGCGACGCTCTCGACCTCCCCCGGCGCCACGACGCCGACCCCGGACGCCGACGCGGCTCCCGTGCCCGGCCACCCCGAGCGCTCGACTCCCGCGACCCCCGGGACGGCGAACCGACCGGTCGCCTGGACGGCAGCCGGGCCGGCAGCCGGGCCGGGAACGCCGAGGATCCCGGACCTCTCTCCTCGCACGGCACCGGACGGGGCGCCGGCCGGGGCTGCCCCCGCCGCGCCGGTGGCCGAGCGAGCGAACATGTCCGTCCGGCCCGCCCACCACGCCAGGACGCCTGCGCCTGCGAGAGCGACCGCGGCACCCGTGATCGCGTGGACGCCGAGCCGCGCCCAGTCGACGTGCCCGGCCAGCGCATCGTGCGCGGCGGCATCGTGCCCGGCGACCACCTCGTGACTGCCGGCCGGCTCGTGCCCGCCGGCGAGGAGCCCGCCCTGCGCACCTCCAGGCGACCCGGACAGCACGGTCTCCGCCGGCCCTGCCACCCCGGCGAGCATCAGGGCCGCACCCGCTGCCGCGAGCGCTCCGGCGGCGACGTGCTCCGGCCCGCCGGCCCACCCGTCGGCCGCACCCGCGGCTCCGGCCAGCCGGCCCTGGGTGCCGGTCGCGTACGCCAGCAGCTCTGCGTCGGTGACCGGACGCAGCCCCAGCGGGTCGCTCGCGTGCAGCGGGTCGTTGCCGGCGTAGGAGTACGGGTTGCCGGCCCAGCCGGAACCGAGCACGGCCGGCAGCGGGTCGGTGGACAGGAAGCCTCGCGTGCTCGGGTCGTAGGCCCGTGCGCCGAGCCACTCGAGCCCGCTGATCGACAGCCCGCCCGTGGGGGTCAGCGACAGGCCGTGAGGCAGCCCGGCGTCGGGCAGCTCCACGAGGCGGTCGACCGCCCACGGGTCGTCGGCGGCCGAGGAGCGCACGGTGCGCCACCCGGGCTCGACCCAGGTGCCGCCGACGCCGGTCGCGCCGCCCGGCGTGGTCAGCACCGGGGTGCCGGCCACCGAGACCAGCGCCGGCACGGACGCGGCCGTGTCCCACCACACCGGCGCGCCGTCCACCTCGGCGAGCTCTCCCAGGGCGTCCACCCAGAGCGTGGTCTCCTCCAGCGTCACGCCCTCGGCGTCCTGGCGCACCACGCGCTCCAGGCGGCCGACGTCACCCCAGGCATACCGGACCGACGTCCCGTCGCCGGCGGTCACGGCGGTGCGGCGGCCCAGCCCGTCGTAGGCATACTCGTCGCGTCCCTGCCCGTCCAGGGCGTCGTCGGAGAGCACCTCCAGGAGCTGCCCGGCCGGGTCGTAGCGGTACTGCCGCACCAGGCCCGGTCCCTGCTCGCGCACCAGGCGCCCGGCGACGTCGTACTGCCACGTCGTCGCTGTGCCGTCCGACCGGCGCACGGACACCAGCTGGTGGGCGTCGTCGTAGGCGTAGACCGTCGGTGCCCGCGGGCCTTCGACGCGCACCACACGCCCGAAGGCGTCCCGGACCAGGCGGGTGCTCTCCACGCCACCAGGAGCCATGCGCGCGTGCTCGGTCACGTACCCGTCCCCGTACTGCCACGACTGGAGCACCCCGCCGGCCGAGCAGCGGGTGACGCGCCCGGCGGCATCGTAGCTCACCGTCGCCTCCCCGGTGCCGGGCCTTCCCACGCTGGTCGCGCGGCCCGCGGCGTCGAGCCCGTAGGTGGTGCGCACACCGTCCGGGGCAGTCATCGCGACCCGGTTCCCGTCGGCGTCGTACTCCCACGTGAGGGCACCGTCGCCGCGGGTGCGGCGCACGAGCAGGCCGCGCCTGTCGTACGTCAGCCGGTGCTCCACCGGCACGCCGTCGGGCCGGGTGGTGTCCGTGACCACCACGGTGCGCGAGCGCGGGTCACGCGCGACGGTCGAGACGGTGCGACCGTCGACACGGACGGCGCTCTCGCGGCCCGTGGCGTCGAACTCCCACTCGGTGACGCGTCCGTCCGGGTCGCGCTGCCACACCCGGCGCCCGGCGGCGTCGTACCGCGCCCGCGTGGTGCGACCCAGCGGGTCCGTCACGGAGGTGACCCGGTCGAGCTGGTCGAAGGTGCGGCGGGTGACGCCGCCGGCCGGGTCGGTGACGGCGACCACGCGGCCGCGCTCGTCGTGCTCGAACCGGGTGACGCCGCCCAGCCCGTTGACGGTCGCCACCAGCTGGCCCGCGGCGTCGTACCTGTACCGGCGCTGCCCGTACCAGGAGTCCTGGCTCCAGGTGAGGCGCCCCGCCTTGTCGTAGCCGAAGCGAGCCACGCCGCCGCCGGGCACGTGACGGGCGGTGACACGGCCGACGGCGTCGTACTCGATGCGCTCGACCTCGCCGGTGGGCAGCGTGCGGGCCACCACGCGCGAGTCGGCGTCGTAGGTGAGCGTGGTGCGCGCCCCGGCGGCGTCGGTGCGCGCCACCGGCCGCCCGCACAGGTCGTACTCGTAGGTGGTGCGCGCCCCCGACGGCGAGACGACGGCGACCACCCGGCCTGCCGCGTCGCGCTCCAGGCGCGTCAGGCCGCCCTCGCCGTCGACCAGCTCGATGGGCCGCCCGCAGCGGTCGTAGACGGTCAGCTCGCTCGACCCGTCAGGCGCCTCGACGGTGGTGGGCCGGCCGTACTCGTCGAACGTGATCGTGGTGGTGGCGAACGCGTCGCGCAGCTGCGCGGTGCCGCCCGCCCGGTCACGGGCCACCTCCTGGCGCACACCGGTCGGGTCCACCACGCTCGACAGGGCACCGGTCGGGTCGTACTCGCGGCCCCACACGTGCCCGGACGGGTCGGTCACCTCGCGCAGCCGCGAGAGGGCGTCCACGCTGAACGCCCACTCGGCGCCGTCGGGCAGCCGCACCCCCGCCACGTTGCCCTGGTCGTCGATCATGCGCGTGGTCGCCCGCCCCAGAGGGTCCACGGTGCGGACCAGGTCGCCGCTCGGGCCGTACTCCAGCTCGGTGCGCGCCCCCAGCGGGTCCACGACGGCGCTGACCTTGCCGCCGGCCGTGTGCTCGAAGCGCCACACGGCCCCGTCCGGGTCCTGCCTGGCGACCAGCAGCCCCGCGTCGTCGTACGTGTAGGTGGTCCGTGCCCCTGACGGCGAGACCGCGGCCACCGGCCGGCCCGCCCCGTCGCGCTCGATCCGGGCGACGTCGCCCAGCGCGTTGGTGGTGGAGACCAGGTCGCCGAGCTCGTCGTACTCCAGCCACACGGTGACGTCGGCCGGGTCCACCACCTGGGTCAGCAGCCCGTCCTGCCAGACGAGCTCGGTGCGCCCGCCCTCCGGGTCCACGATCACCGAGGGGTCCCGCTCGACACCCACGTACTCGTAGGTGACCACCGCGCCCGACTCGGTCACCACGGTCACCACCCGGTCGAGGTCGTCGTAGCCGTACGTGATGTCGGCGCCCGACGGGGTGACCGTGCGCACGCGCCGCCCCGCCTCGTCGTAGGCGTGGACGGTGGTGGCGCCGTCGCGCTCGGTGACCGACACCAGGTTGCCGTGCGGGTCGTAGCTCATCGACTGACGGCGGTCCTCGGCGTCCAGGACGCCCACCACCCGGCCCTTGGCGTCCGACTGCCAGGCGTTCGAGCGACGCCCGTCCTCGTCGGAGACGAGGGTGACCCGCCCCGGCAGGTACCCGAACCGCACCCGGCGCCCGTGCGGGGTGCTCTGCTCCACCACCCGCCGGCGCTCGTCGTAGGTGTTGACCGTCTCGACGACGCCGGAGGCGCCGACGACCGCCTCGATCAGCCCGGCGGCGTTCCACCGGTACGAGCGGGTCCCCAGCGCCGAGCGCACGGCCACCAGCCGGCCGTCGTCGTACCCGTACTCGAGGCGGCGCCCGTCCGAGCCGGTCACCGAGGCGACGCGCCCGTCCGCGTGCTCGACGTCGATGCGCCGGCCGCGCTCGTGGACCAGGGCGGTCACCCTCCCCTCGGCGTCCCGCTCCGCCAGCACGGCGGTGCCAGGGCCCGTGCCCGCTCCCAGCCAGGTACCCGCCCGGGAGAAGGCCCACCAGCCTCCCGCGTTGTCGCGAACCACGAGCAGCTCGCCGCTCGTCCCGGCCCGCTCCAGCACCGGGAAGGCGAACGCATCCTCCACGCCGAGCCAGTAGTTCTCCCCCACGCCCCGGTCCCAGCCGTCGGCCAGGCGCGGGAACCGGACCTGGCGCCCGTCCGCCATCGTCAGCACCGCGCCGTCGTCACCGATCTCCAGCGCGGTCTCGAGCACCGACGTCCAGCCCGGGCCGAACAGCCCCGACCGCTCGTCCAGCGAGTTGTACGTGCGCTCCAGGCGCAGGCTGGTCGACGCGCCCGCGAACGCCAGGTCCACCTCCGTCTCCAGGAAGTTCCCCGTCGAGGTGTTGACCGGGTCGAGGGCGTAACCGGTGGTCGGCGGCGCCCCGAACGCCTGCGGCGGCGCGACGACCAGCTCCTGGCGGGAGGCGGAGACGCCGCCCGCCTGCAGCGCGAGCGCGAGCGCGGCGTCGGACACCGAGAAGACGACGCCCTCGCCACCGGCCGCGGCGAACGCGTCCGCCACGGTGGTGGCCCAGGCGACGTCCTCGTCGTTCGCGGCCAGCCAGCGCTCGAGGCCCGTGACCAGCCCGTCAGCGTCGATCCGGCCCCACTGGCACCGTGCCTCGAAGTCGGCCAGGCGCGCGCTCAGGGCACGCGGCCTGCCGGCGAGCACCAGGTCCAGGCGCGAGGACCCGGAGGCGAAGGTGCGCAGGTCGTCCGGACGGGCCGAGGACGTGCCGCCGCTGCTCCCGCCGGCACCCGGCCGGGGCGTGTGCCGCGGTCGCGGCGAGACGCTGCGCGCGGGGAACACGGGTGCGGGCTCGACCGGGTCTGCCGGCGGCGGTTCCTCGCCGAAGACGTCGTCCCAGGTGCTCAGCACCCAGCTCGCGCGCCGCTCCTGGACGCGGGCGTGCCACTCCCGTGCGCGTCGCCGTCGCTCGTCCTCGCGCCGCGCCGACTCCTTGAGCACGCCGGCCCAGCCGGCCACCTCGCGCAGCCCGGCCACCAGCTCCCTGGCGTCGGCCGCGGCCGTCTCCGCGTTCTCGGCGAACAGCCGCGCGAAGTACCCGCGGAACTCCTGGGCGGCCGTGCTCACGTAGGACGCACGAGCCGCGGCCTGGCCCTCGATGGCGTCGGCCGTGGCACGCAGCGCCGCGACCAGCGCGTCCGCCGTCCCCTCGTCGAACCGGAGGGGCTCGCGCCCGTGCAGCTCACTCACGCGTCAGATCCCCCGCACGCTCAGACATGTCCCCCTGCACCCCTACCCGCTGCACCCCCACCCGCGGCGCCCACCGCCCCTGCCCGACCGGCGGGCCGCGGGTGCCGGAGGTGTCAGGCGCCGCCGCCGGCGGTGAAGATGTCGTGCGAGATCCGGTCGAGCTGGGTCCGCAGCTGCTCCAGCTCGGCCTTGGCCTTGTCGAGCGCGGCCTTCGTCTCCGGCCAGGTGGAGCCGCGGAACTGCGCGGCGAGCGGGCCGTCCCACACGTTCGGGTCGGAGAGGATGCGCCCCTGGGCGTCCAGCTGGCCGATCTGGTCGGTGAACCCGCCGTTGATGACGGACTGCATCTGCCGGATCGCCGTCTTGGCCTGCTCCGTCGAGAGAACGCGCGACATGTGGGACCTTCCGCTCCGTGAACCACCCCTGTGCCGACCTGACCAGGTACGACCGCATTGACACTATTCGCGCCGGGGGCCACGTCAAGCGGCTGCAGGCTCTTTTCCGCCTGCCAGCGGGTGAACTTCCACAAGACTCCTCAACTCGTCTAGACCCGCCCGAACCGGCCCATATCATGCTCCCGGACACGCCACCCGGGGGAGCAACCACCATGACCAGCGGCAACACCCGCACAGCCGGCTACCGGGCCCGACGCCCGCGCCGGGTCGCCGGAGCCACCGCCGCGAGCGCCGTGGTCGTCGCGCTCCTGGCCACGGCGTGCACCGCGCCACCGACCGTCCAGAACCCGTCGAGGGTGCTGCAGTCGGTCGAGGCGTCGCTGTCGACGGACGGCTCCGTCACGGGCCTCGCGAGCACGGCCGTCTACGTCGACGACGTCGCGGGCGCCTCGTCGAGCTCGCAGACGTCGTTCGAGCCGAAGGACGTCGTGGACGCCCTGCCGGTCCGGGTCACCACCCGCTACCGGACGGCGGACGGGTCGGGCACCGACCTCGCCGACCTGGCGGGCCGCACGGGGCGGCTGGAGATCACCCTGACGGTCGAGAACCTGACCGTGGCGCCGCGCGAGCTCGTCTACGACGCGGCCGGCCAGTCGCGGACAGCACCGGCGCTGGTGGGTGCGCCGTTCAGCGTCGCCGCGTCGACCGTGCTGGAGGGGGTCGCCCCCAGCCGCGTGGTGACCGAGACGACGGACCAGGGGCGCGGCACGAACGGGATCGTGAGCGCGACGCCCGAGGGTGACGCGGTCGTCCAGTGGGGAGCGCTGCTCGCGCCCCCGCGGTCGGGGGCGAGCACCACGCTCCAGCTCGTCGTGGACGCGCACGACTTCGTCCCCCCGCGCTTCGACATCGCGGCCCAGCCGGGGCTGTCGACGGACCTGTCGGTCGACGGGGTCCTCGCCTCGGCGTTCACCACGGGGCCGACCTCGGAGCTGGCTCTCCAGCAGCGCACGATCGAGCTGGTCGGGGACGTCAACGAGGTGCTCACCAGGGCGGGGCAGACCATCACCGAGGTACGCGCCAACCTCGACACGACCTCGCAGACGCTGGGCGCCAACGCCGCCCGGCGCCTGAGCCAGAGCAGCGGCTCGCTGGCCGGCACGATGCAGGAGCTGGACCGGCAGCTCGCCGCGCTCCGCTCGGACCTGGAGTCGACCGCCACCGAGACGCGCTCGACCGTCCTGGAGCAGATGCGCGAGGCCGTGACGAGCGTGGACGACATGCTTGGCGACACGTCCGCCGAGGCGCCGCGCATCGAGCTGTCGGGCACGGGGTGCGCCGCCGAGGCGCAGGCCCCGCTGGCCCCGTCCGACGTGTACTCGAGCCTGCTGCTCGTCTCCGCGCAGCTCGACGGCTATGCCCGCGCGAACGCCCGCTGCCAGCGTGAGGTCGTCGCCGCGCTGGAGGCGATGGTCGGGCCCGAGACGCCCGACGAGGCGCAGTGCGTCCAGCCCTCCATGACGTGCGCCCTATACCGCTCGTCGTTCGCGATCAGCACCGCGCTCATCGCGCTGGTGACCAGCGGCGAGCAGCTCGTCGAGGAGCTCCAGCCGGAGATCGTGGACCCGGCGATCGCCAGCTATGGCGACGTCTCGGAGGGCGTGGACGCCGTGGTCGGCCAGCTCGCCACGCTCTCGAGCGAGGTGACCGAGGGCAGCCCGGACGGCGGTGCCCTGCAGGCGCTGCGCGCCTCGGTGGACGCCCTGCGCACCGACCTCACGGGTCTCGCTGCCCACACGGACGCCCTGCGGGGCAAGGCCACGGAGCAGGTCGAGGCGATCGGTGCCGACGACGAGCCCGGCACCACGCTGCGGGGGCAGAACGCGGCCCTCGCGGAAGAGGTGTGCGCGCTGGTGGCCCGCCGAGAGGGCGGGCGCGGGCTGACGCCGGAGCAGGCGGACCGCCTGGTCGGCTCCTACCTGACGGGCGAGACCTGCCCGGCACCGCCGGCGCCGGAGCCCTCGGCACCCCAGGGCGACGAGACGGGCGGCGCGGAGGCCGAGCCGGCCGAGGACGCCCCCTCCCCCTGGTGGTTCCGCAAGCGGACCGCCGGCGCGGAGGCGACCCCGGCCCCGTCCGAGGCGCCGTCCGACGACCCCTCGGCGCCTTCGACGAGCCCGTCGGCCGCCCCTTCGGCGACGCCCACCCGTCCCGCGCCGGACCAGCCCATGAGCGCACGGCTCGCCGCCCAGGCGCAGGCCTGGGACGAGCTGCGCGCCCTGGCGGACGAGACCGGGGCCGCCGTGACCGCGACGCTCGAGAGGGTCGACGCCCTCGGCGGCAGCCTCGACGGCACCACGGGCACGGTCACGGAGCTGCAGGCCCTGGCCGAGGGCCTGCGCGAGAGCGCCGACGGGCTGCAGCGCCGGCTCGACGCGCTGCGGTCGCAGCAGAAGCAGCTCGTCGACCGGCTCGAGGCGACCGTCGACGCCGCGGACCGTGCATCGATCGAGCTCCCGGCGCAGATCGACGACTACCGCACGGCCGTCTCCGCGCAGGGTGACGCGGACGTCACCAGGGTGCAGGCGGCGTTCGAGCGGTCGGTCGCGGGCCTGCGCTCGACGCGTGACGACGTCGCGCAGGACGCCCGCAGCACGATCGAGGGCCAGCGCGAGACGCTGCGGGAGCACGGCGAGCAGCTCACCGCGGCCCTGCACGAGCAGACCGTCGCGTCGCTGGAGCAGATCGCCGAGAGCACGTCGGCCTCCACCCGTGACCTGCAGGGCGCCACCGCTCTCCTGGTGGCGGACCTCTCGCGCGTCATGCTCGACCTCGGCGACCGGCAGGTCAACGGGTCCGGCCTGCTCGGGTCGATGTCCACGAGCGCGGCCAAGGCGGGCAGCGCCGACGTGCAGCTCGCCCTGGCGTCCCAGAACGCCGCCGGGTACGCGAACATCCGTGGCCAGGACGTGGCGGGGCTGATGCTCCGGCAGGCCCAGTTCGAGGCATCTCTCGACGCTGCCGCGTCCATGCCGCCCTTCCAGCTCGAGGTGCCGGCCGGGGCCACCACCCAGACGTTCTACTCCTTCCGCCTCGGGGGCGGGCGTTGACGGAGCCCGCCTCTGCCACGCCGTCGCCGGGTCCGGCGGGTAGCGCGGTGACCGAGTCCTCGCCGCGTCCTCGTCCGGGGCCGCGGAGGCTGGTGCTGCTCGCGGCAGCAGGAGCCGTGGTGCTGGCGGCGCTGGTGACGGGCGTGCTGCTGCTGGTCCGCGGAGGCTCGTCGGCGTCGGACGCGGCCGCGGCGACCGTCCCCGTGGCGCTCACCGCCCCCGGCGCACCTGCGGGCACGACGATCGGTGTGGTCGTGACGCTCGGCAGCGACGAGAGCCAGGGCGCCGGCTGGAACCGGGCCGCGCAGGGAGCCGCCGTGGCGGCCCACCGGTTCGGCCTGGGCGGGACCGACGTCACGCTGCTGACCCTCGACGACCAGGGCACCGTGGAGGGCGGCCGCGCCGCCGTGCAGCGACTCGTCGACCGCGGCGCGTCCGGCGTCGTGCTGGCCACCTCGGGCGACCACGTCCAGGGCGCGCTCGAGGCCTCCGCGGCCGCGGGCGTCCCCGTCGTCATGCCGTACGCGGACGGCGAGGCGGCCGGTGCCGACGTCTGGTCCACCGCGCCGGACGAGGAGCAGGTTGCCGAGGCGCTGGCGGACGCGCTGGGCGGCGCCGAACGGCCCCTGCTGGTGGACGCCGGCGGATCGGTCCCGGCTGCCCTGCCGACGGCGGGGTCGCTCGCCTTCCGGCCCGGCGACGACGTCACGAGCCTCGGCCAGGAGGTCGCCCGACTCACGGGGGCAGCCCCCGCCGCCCCCGAGGACCAGACGCAGGGCGAGGCGGGAGGCGCGACGTTCGACGCGGTGGTCGTGGCGGGACCGCCCACGCAGCAGGCCGTCGTGGTCCAGGCGCTGCAGGCGGCTGACGTCACGGCACGGGTCGTGCTGACGCCCGAGGCCACGAGCCCCGCGTTCGCCGGTGCGCTGCAGGAGCGCGGCGGAGCCGTGTCGAGCGAGCTGGTGACCGTGGGCGCCGACTGGGACGACGCCGTGGCGCTGCGCCAGGACGCCGCCGGCCGGGCGATGTCGGCGTTCCTCGGTGCGGTGCGGCTGCTCGCCGAGGAGCCGGCCGCGACCAACCTCACCGAGGACGTCCCCTTCGCGGAGGTCGCCGGAGCGGCGGACTCGCGCAGCCACGACGCGGTGGTCGCTCTCGTGCGCGCGGTGGCGGCGGCGGAGAGCACGGACCCGGGGAAGGTGGCCGACGCGCTCGGAGGGCTGCGGCTCTCGGCCCGTGACGGTGTCGCCGGCCCCGCGCTCGACCTGACCCGCCGCGCGGTCCTCGACGGCGAGGTGCGGCCGCTGCACGCGTCCGCGCAGGACCTGGGGCTGCGGCCCGCGGCACAGGACGGCACGGTCCGCACGGTCTGGTTCCCCGCACCCGTGGCACAGTGATCCCCGCGCCTCCCACGGGAGCGAGGACGAGAACGAGGAACTCCCCGCGTCAGCGGGCACCGAGAGGGACAGGCACATGCGAGTGCTCATCGAGCTGGACGGGCAGCGCTCGAGCGTCGACCTCGACCGGTGGCAGGGCTCTGCCACCCTCGCCGACCTCCTGCAGGCGGTAGGTGCTCCGGCGGCCGCCGGCCACGACGTCGTGCACGTCGACGACACGGCCGTCCCGGTGAGCACCCCGCTGTCCGAGCTGCCGCTGCTGGAAGGCACCCGGATCGCTCGCACGCCGCGCCCACGGCGCTCCACGGTGAGCGGGTGGAGCGTCACCCTGGGCGGTGGCCTCTCCGCCGGGCGCGTCGTGGAGGTACCGCGCCACCGGCAGATGGTGGTCGGGCGCTCGCCCCAGGCGGACCTGGTCCTGCCGACGGTCAGCGGGTCCTGGCACCACTGCACGCTCGAGCTGGAGGCAGACGGCGTCCGTGTCCGCGACGCCGGGTCGACCAACGGCACGGTGGTGGCCGGGGAGCCCGTGGACGCAGACGGCGTGCTCGTCACGGGACCCACCACCGTCCTGGCGGGAGGCTCCGTGCTGCTGGTGCGCCCGCACCTCGAGGAGACGCTCGCCCCCGCTCCGGGGAGCCTGCGCAACCTCACGCCCGCCTTCACCGCCCCGTTCAACCGACCGCCCCGTCCCGGACGCCCGGCGCAGGCGGGTCCCGTGCTGCCGCCCACCCGCAAGGAGGTGCCCCCGGCTTCCCGCTTCAGCTACGTCACCGTGCTGGCGCCCCTCGTGCTGGCGGCGGCCATGGTCATGATCATGGGTGACGCCCGCTACGCGTTGTTCGCGGCGCTCAGCCCCGTCATGGCCGTGGGCATGTACGTGGAGCAGGCGCGGCGGCGCAGCAAGGGCGTGAAGGAGGAGGAGCAGCGGTTCGCCGAGGAGGTCGCCGCGTTCCGGTCCGACGTCGCACGGGCGGCCGCCGCCGAGCAGCGCCGGCGGTGGGAGATCGTCCCCGACCCGGCCACCGTGATGCGCCGGGCCGTGCTGCCCACGACGCGCCTGTGGCAGCGCCGGGCCGACGCGGACGACTTCCTGGCCCTGCACGCCGGCACCGGCGACGTCCCGTGGCGACCCCCTGTCGACGACCGTGGCGCGCCGCGCCTGGACGACGCCGTCCGGCAGGTGCTGGACGACAGCCGCATGCTCGCCGCCCCTGTCACGGTCGACCTGACCGACGCCGGCGTCGTGGGCATCGTGGGCGACCGGCCCGGAGCCCTGGCGCTCGCGCGGAGCCTGCTGGTGCAGGCGGCCGTGCACTGCGGCCCCGCGGACCTGACCGTGGGCGTGTTCTGCGACGCCGGGCGGGAGGACGACTGGGCGTGGGCGTCGTGGCTGCCCCACACCCGACAGGCGGGCGCCGGCACCGGCCAGCGCTGGATGTCGAGCGACCGGCAGGCCAGCACGGCCATGCTGGGCACGCTGCGCGACAAGGTGGACGAGCTGCCCACGCCGGCGATGCTGGTCGTGCTGGACTCCGAGGTGCTCACCGAGGGGCGTGACGCCCCGGCCCGGGCGCTGCTGGGCCGCGGCAGGTCGGCACCGGGTGCGGCCCAGGGCCCGCACGAGCGCCCGCGCCGGGTGGCAGGGATCGTCCTGGCGGCGTCGGAGGAACAGCTGCCGGCCGCGTGCACCACCGTCGTCGTCGTCGACGAGGACGCCGCCGCCACCGTGCACCACCCCGAGAACCTCACGCGTGTGGAGGACATCGTCGTGGCCGGCGTGGACCTCGAGACCGCCGAGGAGTGCGCCACGAGCCTGGCCCGCTTCGACGACCCGGAGCTCGTCGTGCCCGGCGCCGCCCTGCCGTCCCTCGTGCGGCTGCCGGCCCTGCTCGGCGCCTCGCGCCCCGACTCGCGCGTCGTGCGCTCCCTGTGGTCCTCGGCCACCGGCGTCTCGACCCCGATCGGGCGCACCGAGAGCGGCGTGCTGACCCTCGACCTGGTCGCGGACGGCCCGCACGGTCTCGTCGGCGGCACCACAGGGTCCGGCAAGAGCGAGTTCCTGCGCTCCCTCGTCGCGGGGCTCGCGGCACGCAACGATCCCACCCGGCTCAACTTCATCCTCGTCGACTTCAAGGGCGGAGCCGCGTTCAAGGCGTGCGAGCGCCTCCCCCACACGATCGGCACCATCAGCAACCTCGACGAGCAGCTCGCAGAGCGCGCGCTGCGTGCCCTCGAGGCGGAGATGGAACGCCGCCAGCGCCTCTTCGCGCAGGCGGGGCCCGAGATCGACACCCTGGACGCCTATCTCGCCACGAACCCGGTCGAGCCGATGCCGCGTCTCCTGCTCGTGGTGGACGAGTTCGCGATGCTCGCCAAGGACTTCCCCGACGTGCTCTCGTCGCTGGTCAGCGTCGCGGCGGTGGGCCGCACGCTCGGGGTGCACATGATCCTGGCCACCCAGCGGCCCGCCGGCGTGGTCAACGACGACATCCTGGCGAACACCAACCTCCGCGTGGCGCTGCGGGTGCAGAGCCGGGACGACTCCGTGAACGTCGTCGGGGTCCCTGCGGCGGCGGGCATCAACCGCTCCCAGCAGGGCAGGGCGTACGTGAAGCTGGGCCAGGACGAGATCGTGCCGGTCCAGACCGCCCTGGTTACGGGTCACGCGGACGAGCGAGCCGCCGGGCGAGTCGAGGTGCGGGAGACCGACCGGTTCGGCGTGCTCCTGACGCCATCCGCCGACTCGGCGCCACGCGCCTCGGACACCAACGACCTGGACCTGCTGATCGACGCGATCCGTGCGGCGAACGCCGCCGAGGGTTTCGCCCCGCCCCGCAGGGTGTGGCCCGAGCCGCTGGGCGAGCGGGTGCCGCTCGACGGTCTCGCGGGCGGTGCGCCCCGGTCGTCCGACGAGCCGCGCGTGGGCGGGGTGCGCGACGGGGTGATCACCGTGGCTCTCGCCGACGAGCCGGAGATGCAGCGCCAGGTCCCGGCGGGCTGGGACCTGCGCCAGGGCAACCTGCTGCTGATGGGCATCCCCGGCAGCGGCACCACCACCGCTCTGGCCAGCATCGCCCTGTCCGTCACGGCGCAGGTCTCCCCGCAGGACCTCGACCTGCTCGTGCTCGACCTCGGCTCCGGCGGCCTCGCACCCTTGGCCGCCCTCCCCCACACCGTCGCGTATGTGGGCACCGGGCCAGGAGCCCAGGAGGAGCAGGCACGGTTCCTGCGCCACCTGCGCACCGAGCTGGACCGGCGGCGCGCCGACCCGGCGTCGGCCCGCCGCGCGCTGGTGCTGCTCGACGGCCTGGCGGCGCTGCGCGACGAGCACCAGGACTACGAGGGCCAGCAGCTGCTCGACCTGCTGTACCGCGCGTACGCCGACGGCCCCGCGCTAGGGCTGTCGTTCGCGGTGGCGACCAACCGCGCCAAGGCGGTGCCGTCCGCGATGGACGAGGTCACCACGCAGAAGTGGCTCTTCCGCCTCGCAGACCCCTACGACTACGCCTCCCTCGGGGTGCGGGGCACCCACGTGCCGGCTCCCGTCCCCGGGCGGTTCGTCGATGCGGTGTCACGGCGGCAGATGCATGTGGCCACCCCCGGCGAGCCGCTCGACGCCGCGGTGCAGCGGGTGGCTGCCGCCTGGCCGGACGCGCCGCGCAAGGGCGCCGCGATCCGTCGTCTGCCCGAGCAGGTACGCGTGAGCGAGCTGGGCGCGCGACCGGTGCTGGACGGCGAGCCGTGGCTGCTGCCCGTGGGAGTCGCCGAGGACGACCTGTCCGTGGCCCGGCTCGAGGTCTACGAGGGCGAGCACGTGCTGGTCGCGGGCCCCGCCCGGTCCGGCAAGTCCACGCTGCTGCTGGCCCTCGCCGAGTCGCTGCGCGGTGCTGGCCCCGGGGCCCCGGCCGTGTGGGGTGTGTGCGACCGGCGTTCACCGCTCGCGTCCGCACCGCTCGACCGCGTCGCCGTCGGGGCGGACGACGTGCCGGCCCTCATCGCCGGGGTGCGCATGCACCGCGGCCCGCTGGTGCTCCTCGTCGACGACGCCGAGCGCTTCGAGGACGCCGACCAGTCCATCGCGTCCCTGCTGGCCGCAGACCGCCCGCAGCTGTGCGTGGTGGCGGCCGGGCGTTCCGCCGACCTGCGCGCCGCGTACGGGCACTGGACGCGCGCCGTGCGCAAGTCCCGGTGCGGGGTGCTGCTGCAGCCCGACGTCGACTACGACGGCGAGCTGCTCGGGGTGGCGCTGCCGCGCCGCGCACCGGTCGCCATGAGCACCGGCCGCGGGTACGCCTGCGTGGGCGGGGTGGCACGGCTCGTCCAGTCGACGAGCCCGGGCCGATGACCTGCGGCCGCTGCTCCCCGTCACCGGTCCGCGACGGTCCTGCGCGGGCTCCCCGGCGGTGCCGCGGCCCGCGTCACTGACGCGTCGTGATGCTGAACGGCGCGCTCTCGAGGTTGGGGAAGTTGCCCACGGACGCCCGTACGACGCAGCTGGGGGCGACCGCCAGGGCCGTGACGGTCAGGCCGTCCGACGAGACGGCGAGCGCACCGGAGCAGCCGTCGGCGAACCGCACCCCGGCCTCGCCCCCGGCGACGTCCTGCAGCATCTGCGAGGGCCGGCCGGTGGCGGGGCTGACGTAGAGCGGGTTGAGCTCGTCGGGTCCGCTGGGCCACACGGGCACGAGGGTGACGGGCAGGGCCGTCTGGCTCACCGTGCGCGAGGCGGTGCGGACCTCGATGTCCTGGAGCCGCTGCACCGGGTAGGCGGTGCCGGTGACCGAGGGGCTCGACACGGCGTCGCGCGTGGCCTGCGCGCCGGCGGCGAGCCAGGCGTCGAGCTCGTCCTGGCCGGCGAGGCGCAGCGGCACCTCGGCGTGCAGCGCCACCTGCCCGCGGGCCGGGATCTCGACGCCCTCGAGCCGCCACCCGCAGTCGACCGTGATGGCGGTGACCGAGGGCTGGTTGCGGCTGGCGGTGACGCCCTCCCAGCGGACGGGCGGGCACGCCTCGCCCTCGGTGGCACCGGGCACCACCTCGAGGAACGCGCCCTGGAGCGGGGAGACCTGCGCGCTGTAGGTCACCGACAGGGAGACGGTCTGCGTCTCGGGGTCGTAGGCGGCGTCCCGGCTTACCGACAGGCCGGTCGGCAGGGCCGGGTCCTGCTGGTGGGCCGTGATGCGCACGGGTGCCGTGGCGGGGGGCGCGGCGGGCTCGGGGCCGGCCTCGGGCCACATCGTGATCGCGAGCGCGACGGCGCCGGCGGTCAGGACGCCGACGGCGGCCAGGAGGCCGGCCCGCGGGGTCAGCCAGGCCGGGCGGCGGCGTGAGCGTGGTTGCGGTGTGGCCGGGCGGGCGTGGCCGGGGGTCTGCTGCCGGCGGCGGACGACGGTCTGCGTTCCCGCGACCCCGAGGTCGGGCAGCGCGGCAGCGGGAGGTCGTGCGCCAGGGACCCGGGTGCCCGTCCCGTCCGGAGCGAGGTCGTGCACGACGGCGCCCGCACCGGCGCCGCCGCCGGCTGCGCCGCCTCGCACCACCGTGGCGGGATGGTCGGGCTCCTGGAAGCCCTCGGGCAGCCCTTCGGCCGGCAGCGCGCCGAGGGCTGCGTGCGCGTGACCGAGACGCACCAGGAGGGCCGCGGCGTCGGCGGCGCTCGGACGTGCGTCCGGGTCCTTGCTGAGCATGCGCTCGAGCGCCGACCACAGGTCTGCGGGGAGCGGCAGCCGCGGAGGGACCGCCGTGACGTGCCGGTAGGCGACCGTGAAGTCGGTGCCCGGCCCGGCGAAGGGGGTGCGGCCGGCGAGCAGCTCGTAGAGCATGACGCCGGTCGAGTAGACGTCGGCGGGCGGACCCGCCTGCCCCGTGGTGATCAGCTCCGGCGCCATGTACTGCGGGGTGCCGAGGAGGCCGGTGGTCATCCGGGCCTTCTCACCCATGACGGAGGCGATGCCGAAGTCGGTGACGCGCACCGCACCGGTCAGGCCCGGTCGCCACGGCTCGGACAGCAGCACGTTGTCGGGCTTGACGTCCCGGTGCGCCACCTGGCGGCCGTGGGCAGCGCCGAGCGCCTCGAGGACCTCGACGGCGAGCCCGACGGCGTCGCGCGGTGCGAGCGGCCCGTGCGCGGCGAGCAGCTGACGCAGGGAGCCACCGGGCACGTAGTCCATGACGATGGCGAGACGGTCCCCCTCGACGACGAGGTCGCGCACCCGGACGACGTGGGGGTGGTGCAGCGACAGCAGCACGGACCGTTCGCGCACGAAGCGTTCGACGATCGCCGGGTCGTGGGCGTGCTCGTCCTTGAGGAGCTTGGCGGCCACCGTGCGTCCGTCGTGCCGCGACTGGGCGAGCCAGACGTCGCCGACGGCCCCGGAACCGACGTGCTCGAGCAGCCGGTAGGACGCCCCGAGCGCGTCACCGGACCGCGAGCGTGCCACGGCTGCCCCCATCGTCGTGCTCGCCGCAGCGCGCCGACGTGCACCTGCGCGGGCCTGCGGGCTGAAACCCTCAGCGGCACATCGTACAAGCGGCGACCTGCGCGATCGCCGCTCGGTGAGGGCGAATTCCGCGGCGGAGCCCACGGTCGGTCCACAGCCGGCGCGCGGGCCGTCCGCACGTCGCAGCCAGCCGAAGTCAGGCTCGGATTCGGACCGCAGTCAGTCCGCGTCGTAGAAGACCCGCTCCACCACGCCCCGCGCCCGCCGGGCCGTGCGCAGGTACAGCTCCTCCAGCTCGCTGCCCGTGCCGACGTCTCCCAGGAGCCGGGCCACGCCTGCCAGGGCGCGCCGGTCGTGCGGGAGCAGGTCGGCCTGCGCGCCGCCCGTCCGACCGGACCACAGGACGACGGCCGACCGCAGGCGCGAGGCCAGGCGCCACGCCTCGCACAGCGTCTGGGCGTCGTCGGGCTCCAGGAGCTGCGCCTCGACCGCGGCCTCGAGGGCCGCCACGGTCTCCGTGGTGCGCAGGCCGGGCACCTCGTGGGCGTGGCGCAGCTGCAGCAGCTGCGCCGTCCACTCGACGTCCGACACTCCCCCTCGCCCCAGCTTGAGGTGCCGGGCCGGGTCGACGCCGCGGGGCAGCCGCTCGGACTCGACCCGCGCCTTGATGCGCCGCACCTCGCGCACGTCGGTCAGGGCGAGACCACCCGCCGGGTAGCGCAGGGGGTCCACGACGGCGGCGAACCTCTCGGCCAGCTCGCTGCTCGCCCCACCGAAGTCCTCACCCGCCACGGGCCGGGCCCGCAGCAGCGCCTGCGCCTCCCAGACGCTGGACCAGCGCGCGTAGTACTCGGCGTAGGAGTCGAGGGTGCGCACCAGCGGGCCCTGGCGCCCCTCGGGCCGCAGGTCGGCGTCCACGGGCAGGGCGGGCTCGGGTCCGACGCCACCCAGCATCTCCCGCAGCCGCGTGGCGGTCACCAGGGCGAACCGTCCGGCCGCCTGGGGATCGGCGCCCGGCACCGGGTCGTGCACGAACATGACGTCCGCGTCGGAGCCGTAGCCCAGCTCGCGCCCGCCCAGGCGGCCCATGGCCACCACGAGCATCCGCGTCGGGTTGGCGGCCGGGTCCTGCTCGATCCCCAGCTCCGCGCGGGCCACGTGCTCGGCGATCCGCAGCACGCCTCGCAGGGCGACGTCGGCCGCGTCGGAGATCGCGGCGGCCGCCCCGACCGGGTCCAGCACACCGAGCACCTCCCCCGCGCCGGTACGGGCGAGCTCTCGGCGTCGGACGGCGCGCAGGCTGGTCGCCGCCGCCCGGGGCTCCTCTGCCCGCGTGAGGATCGCGTCAGCCTCGACCGCCAGGCGGCGCGGGCCGCGCGGCTCCAGCCCTGCCGGGTCGTCGAACCACTGGACGGACTCCGGCGACCGCGCCAGCGCATCGGCGAGATAGCGGGACGAGGCCAGCACGTGGGCGAGCCGCTGGGCCGCCGAGCCGGAGTCGCGCAGCAGCTTGAGGTACCAGTGGGTGGAGCCGAGCTCCTCGGACAGGCGCCGGAACGCGAGCAGGCCGGCGTCCGGGTCGGCCCCCTCGGCGAACCAGCCGAGCAGCACGGGCAAGAGCTGACGCTGCAGCGCGGCACGGCGGGAGGTGCCCTCCGTCAAGGAGGTCACGTGCCGCATCGCCCCGTCCGGGTCGCGGTACCCGATGGCCTCGAACCGCTGGCGCGCAGCCTCGGGCGCGAGCGACACCTCGTCGTCGGACAGCTGGGCGAACGCCGGCAGCAGCGGCCGGTAGAAGACCGCCTCGTGCAGCGACCGCACCTCGCGGCGCGTGGAGCGCCACCGGTCCGTCAGCCCCTCGGCGCCCTCGCCGCGCATCCCCAGGGCCCGGGCCAGGCGGCGCAGGTCGTCCTCGCCGGTGGGCAGCAGGTGCGTGCGGCGCAGGCGGAAGAGCTGGACGCGGTGCTCGAGCGCACGCAGGAACCGGTAGCAGACCGCCATCCGGGCGGCGTGGTCACGGCCCACGTACCCCGCGGAGGCGAGCGCGGCGAGCGCCGCCAGCGTGTTGGGAGAACGGATGCCCGCGTCGGTGCGCCCGTGGACGAGCTGCAGCAGCTGCACGGTGAACTCGACGTCGCGCAGGCCGCCGCGCCCCAGCTTGATCTGCCGGTCGGCCTCGGCCGGCGGCACGTGCTCCTCGACCCGGCGCCGCATGGCCTGGGCGTCCTCGACGAAGTTCTCCCGGGCCACCGCCTTCCAGACCAGCGGGTCGATCGCCTCCCGGTACGCCCGCCCGAGGACGGCGTCGCCCGCGACGGGCCGCGCCTTGAGCAGCGCCTGGAACTCCCACGTGGCCGCCCAGCGGTCGTAGTAGGCCAGGTGGCTGGAGAGCGTGCGCACCAGGGGACCCTGCTTGCCCTCGGGCCGCAGCGCCGCGTCCACCTGCCACAGGGCCGGCTCCCCCGACGCACCGCCGCACACCTTCTGCAGGGTCGAGGCCAGGCGGGTGCCGGCGGCGACGGCACGCGGCTCGTCCACCGGCGCACCGTCCGGTCCCGTGCCGGGCTCGACGACGTAGACGACGTCGACGTCGGACACGTAGTTCAGCTCCCGGCCGCCCGTCTTGCCCATGCCGATGACTGCCAGGCGCGCCTCGGCGTGGTCGGGGTGCTCGGCGCGGGCCACGGCGAGCGCGGCCTCCAGCGCCGCGGCGGCCAGGTCCGCGAGAGCCGAGGCCACCGCCGGGAGCACCGTCAGCGGCTCGTCCGCCGTCAGGTCCTCCGCGGCGATCCTCAGCAGACGGGCACGGTAGGCACGGCGCAGCGCGTCGGTCGCGGTCCGCGCGCCGTCGTCGGGCCACTGCCCGGGAGCCGCACCGGCCACCGGTGCGGTGGCCTCGGGATCGGCGCCGACGGCGGCCAGCAGCTCCGCACGGACCTGCTCCGGTGCCGCGCCGACCGCGCCGTCGTCGTCGAGCAGGCCAAGCAGCGTCGGGCGGCGCACCACCTCGTCCCCCAGGGCCTGCGAGGCACCGAGCACGGCGAGCAGCCGACGGCGCGGCTCCCCGTCGGCGGCCAGCACGCGGCGCAGGTCCTCGGCGCCCGCCGTCCCGGCCAGGCGCACCAGCTGCAGCAGCGCCAGGTCCGGGTCCGCCGTGCCGCCGACGGCTGCGAGCACCTCGTCCGACGCGTCCGCACCGCCCTCCGGCGGCCCCGGAAGCACAGCCGTCAGCGCGGGGTCCCCCCACAGGGCGGCCGACCGCGTGAGGTCCGCGAACCCGGCGCGCAGGAGGCGCCGGGTGAGCGTCTCCCGTCGTGCCGCAGGGCTCGCGGGCGCCGACGGGCGCGGCAGGTCCGGTCCGGGCGTCGTCGCAGCAACCACGTGCCGACCCTAGCCCGCCCGGCGGCGCCCGGCGCCCCCGCCACGGACCCGATCCGCGCAGGTCAGAGGAACTGGAGGAACCGCTGCAGCTCGTACGGGGTCACCTGTGCCCGGTACGCCTCCCACTCCTGCTTCTTGTTCGCCAGGAAGTAGCGGAAGACGTGCTCGCCCAGGGTCTCGGCCACGAGCTCCGAGCGCTCCATGATCGAGATCGCCTGGTCGAGCGACTGCGGCAGCGGGGTGATGCCCAGGGCGCGGCGCTCGGCGTCCGTCAGCTCCCACACGTCGTCCTCGGTGGCGTCAGGGAGCTCATAGCCCTCCTCGATGCCCTTGAGACCCGCCGCCAGCATCACCGCGAACGCCAGGTACGGGTTCGCGGCCGAGTCCAGAGCCCGGTACTCCACCCGGGAGCTGTTGCCCTTGCCCGGCTTGTACATCGGCACCCGCACCAGCGCGGAGCGGTTGTTGTGGCCCCAGCACACGTAGCTCGGCGCCTCGGCCCCGCCCCACAGGCGCTTGTACGAGTTCACGTACTGGTTGGTGACAGCCGTGATCTCCGCTGCGTGGACCAGGAGGCCGGCGATGAACTGGCGCGCCGTCTTGGACAGCTCGAACTGCGCGCCCGCCTCGTGGAAGGCGTTGCGGTCGCCCTCGAAGAGCGACAGGTGCGTGTGCATGCCCGAGCCCGGGTGCTCCGCCATCGGCTTGGGCATGAACGTGGCGAAGACGCCCTGCTCGAGCGCCACCTCCTTGACCACCGTGCGGAAGGTCATGAGGTTGTCGGCCGTGGTCAGGGCGTCGGCGTAGCGCAGGTCGATCTCGTTCTGGCCCGGGCCCGCCTCGTGGTGGGAGAACTCCACCGAGATGCCCATGGACTCGAGCATCGTGATCGCGGCGCGCCGGAAGTCGTGCGTCGTCCCGCGCGCCAGGTGGTCGAAGTACCCGCCCCGGTCGATCGGCACCAGCGGCGCCTCCGGGTCGGTCAGCTGCTCGAAGAGGTAGAACTCCACCTCGGGGTGCGTGTAGAACGTGAAGCCCGCGTCGCTCGCCTTCGCCAGCGCCCGCTTGAGCACGTTGCGCGAGTCGGCCATCGAGGGCTCGCCGTCCGGCGTGAGGATGTCGCAGAACATGCGGCCCGTGCCGTGACGCTCACCCCGCCAGGGCAGCACCTGGAACGTGGTCGGGTCGGGCCGGGCGATCATGTCCGCCTCGTAGACGCGCGTCAGGCCCTCGATGGAGCTGCCGTCGAACCCGATGCCCTCGCTGAAGGCGGACTCCAGCTCGGCGGGAGCCACCGCCACCGACTTGAGCACGCCCAGCACGTCGGTGAACCAGAGGCGGATGAAGCGGATGTCGCGCTCCTCGACCGTGCGGAGCACGAACTCCTGCTGCCTGTCCATGGTGCTCATCTTGCACGAAGACTGTTACCGGCGAGTGACGCACCCGGCCCGCGGGGCGACCTCGCAGGCCACGAAGACGCGAGCGTCACGGCGCCGCGGGTCAGGAGCCGTTCCACCGCTCGTCGTCCTCGTCCCATGCCTCGCTGCGCTCCTTGGCCTTCTCCAGGGCGCGCTGCGCGTCCTCGCGCGTCTTGAACGGACCCATGCGGTGGGTCCACGACGACTGACGCCCCTGCTCGACCTCGCCGGTCGACAGGTTGAACCAGTACTCGGCGTCGGTGCTGGGGACGGGGTCCAGGGTGTTCTCCTCGCTCATGGTTCGATCCTGCACCAGGATGGAGGCCATGGCTCGACATCTCGCCCTCGGCATCGACATCGGCGGCTCCGGCATCAAGGGGGCACCGGTGGACCTCGACACCGGCGAGCTCGCCGCCGAGCGCCTGCGCATCCCCACCCCCGGCGAGTCGACCCCCGAGGCCGTCGCCGCCGTGGTCAGCCAGCTGGTCGACTCGTTCGACCTGCCCGAGCACGCACCCGTCGGGGTCGCGTTCCCCGCCCCCATGGACCACGGGGTCGTCCGGTTCATCGCCAACCTCCACCAGTCGTGGAAGGGCGTGGACCTGCCCGAGCTGCTGCACGACGCCACCGGGCGGGAGGTCACCGCCGTCAACGACGCCGACGCGGCCGGCATCGGCGAGCAGCGCTACGGGGCCGCCAAGGGCCGCGACGGCGTCGTGCTCGTCGCCACGCTCGGCACCGGGATCGGCTCGGCGCTCATCGTCGACGGCGTGCTGGTGCCCAACACCGAGCTCGGCCACCTGGAGATCGACGGGCACGACGCCGAGTCCCGCGCCGCCGACTCCGCCCGCGAGCGCGAGAGCCTCGACTTCGCGGCCTGGGCCGGGCGGCTGCAGCGCTACTTCGAGACCGTCGAGATGCTGCTCTCCCCCGACCTGATCGTGGTGGGCGGCGGCGTCAGCAAGAAGCACAAGGAGTTCCTGCCGCTGCTGGACCTGCGCGCGCCGATCATCCCCGCCGAGCTGCGCAACGCGGCAGGCATCGTCGGCGCGGCCGCGCTGGCCTCCTCGCGCGCCAAGCACAGCAAGCACGGCAAGAAGCACAAGAAGTGAGAGAGCGGTGCCCGCGGCCTCCTCGCCGCGGGCACCGCCCCCGGGGCTGCGCGAGGTTCAGACGCCCGGCGGCCGCTCGTCGCAGATGACGTCGTGCACGCCGACCATGTGCAGCACGTCCGCCACGACCTGCGGCGGGTTGCGCAGCGACACCGCCAGCCCCTCGTCGCGCCCCACCCGGCACAGCTGCACCAGGAACGCCACCCCGGCCGAGTCGATGAAGTCCACCCGGGTCGCGTCGACGACGACCGGGACGTCCTGCTCCAGCGCACCCGCGAGCGCCGCGCTCGCCTCGGTGCGCAGCGCGGCGTCGATCTCTCCCCACATCTCCACCACGCTGGACTCGGCGCCTCGCACCAGGTCGATGCCGCCCGTCCGCGTGCCCATGACCGTCATGCTGATCCATCTCCCCGTTCACCGGCGGAGGGCCGCGCCGATTCTGGGCGTCGGCCGCCGTGATCACGGCCTCGTTGCCGCCCCCTGACGATACAACGATGATGGTGACGAACGGAACACCTCTTGACGGTCCTTTTGCATTGAACGATCGCAGGGCAGCGGGAGGCAACGTCCGTGGTCGCAGGTGTGCGGACCGCACGGGTCCGGCGGTCAGAAGTCGACCCGGTAGACGCGACGGCGCACCGTCGGCGCACCGACCTCCTCCAGGCCGGCAGCGGCGAAGACCTGGGGCGTGCCCACTGACGCCTCGTCCCAGGTGATCTCCTGGCCCGGCGGTGCCACGATCGGGTACCCCTCGACGGCGGCCGCACCACGCTCCCGCGCGAGGTCGACGGCGGCGCGCGCCAGCTCGTACGTCATCCCCTGGCCGCGACAGCCCTTGCGGACGACGAAGCACACGATCGCCCAGACGGAGCCGTCGGCCCGGTCCTCGTGCCGCCCCTGCCACGGGACGCTGCTGCTGCGCGGTCCCGTGTACCGGCGGTAGGTGGTCCGAGGCGCGACGGCCACCCACCCGACGGGCTCCCCGTCGAGGTAGGCGATCACACCGCTCGTCGACGCAGCCCCCGGGTCGTCGGGGTTCGTCTGCTCGTGCAGCCGCAGGCGCCGCTCCGCCACCGGCATGTCCCACCAGTCCCGGTCCCCCAGGACGATGCGCTGGCACTGGCAGCGGCCGGCCGTGGACGCACCGAGCACGGCCTGCAGGTCCTCGAACGGCGCATCGTTCGCGGCCCGGAACCTCAACGCTGAGTCGCCCGGCGGGCTCATGTGCCCAGCGTAGGCCGCAGGGTGGTCCGAGGCGTGCGGCGCGCTACGGGAGAGAACGCAGCAGGCCCAGCACGTCGGCCGGCTGCCACCCCTCGGGCCGCAGCTGCTTGCCGTCCGCACGACGCGGCCCGGACGCCTTCGCCAGGTTCGCGGCGTGCACCTCCGCGAACACCCGGTCCGCGGGCACGCCGAGGGCGGCCAGCGCCCCGTAGGTGACGTAGAGCAGGTCCGCGAGCTCGTGAGCGAGCCGGGCGATGTCCGCGAGCCCGGCATCCTCGCTCGCCTCCTGGCCCGCCACCACCCGGGCGCGCAGCAGGGCGACCTGCTCCAGCACCTCGGCGAACTCCTCTCGCAGGAGCGTCTCGCGCAGGTCGAGCGTCGCCAGGTCGGGCAGCGTCGGCCCAGCCGGCACGCTCTCCCCCACGGCGCGGTGGAACTCGGCGACCAGGTCGGCGTTGCTCATGCCCGGCAGCGTAGGGCCGCCCGCCCCCGGCGGCACGGAGGCGGGCGGCATGGGCCGGACGACGCTCAGCCGTCCTCCGAGACCGCCGCGTCGTTCCCGACGGCCGACGTCGCTGCCCGGCGGCCCGCCCGCCGCCGGGCAGCCGCGTGCGCGTCCCGCAGCAGCCGGACGGCCAGGTCGCCGGTCTCCGAGCCGGGGTTGACGATCGCCACCCAGCCCTGTGTCCGGTAGACCGGGTGCGGGAGCACCGTGTCCGTCGCGGAGAAGTCCACGGCCGTCCCTCCCGACCGAGGGTCCTCACCGAGAAGCTCCCGGAACACCGAGCGCCCGACGTGCACGTTCAGTCGCCAGCGACCCGGAGGGTCGAGGTCGCACAAGACGTCGTCGGGATAGTTCTTCGTCACCACCGTGGCGTACGGCTGCTCCCTCTCCGGCACCTTCCCGTCCGGTGCGTAGTAGAAGAAGTGGTCGCCCCAGGCCAGCGCCGGGAAGGCGCTGCCCTCGGTGGGCGCGAGCTCCAGGACGCCCTCGAACCCCCGTACCGTCTCCAGGATCTGCTCCATACTCATGGTTCGAGCATGAGGTTGAAGTGCTTATGGAGGGTTGACGTGGGAAACCGCCATTCGGCAACCCGTGCGAACCTGAGCACCGCCGAGGTCTCAGCGGCCACGGGCTGGTCGCCGCAGCAGGTCCGCGACCTCGAGGCCCACGGGGTCCTCCCGCCCGCGCAGCGCGCACCGAACGGCTACCGGCGGTTCTCCCCCGAGCACCTGCGCGACCTGCACACCTACCGGGACCTCGCCTCCGCCGTCGGACCGGTGCAGGCCCGCCGCACGATGCGCCAGATCCGTGCGATGCCCACGGCCGACGCCGTGGCCCACGTGTGCGACCTCCACGCGCGGCTCAACCAGGAGCGCGAGCAGGCACTCGCAGCACGCCACGCGCTCACCGCCATCAGCACCGAGGCCACCACCGACTCCTCGCCGGCCGACGGCGACACCATGACGATCACCGAGCTGGCCGGCGCCCTCGGCGTGCGGGCCTCCACGCTGCGCTTCTGGGAGCGGGAAGGACTCGTCCACCCCGAGCGGGTCCCCACCTCGGCAGGGACCGCCCGGCGCTACCCCGCGCCTGCGATCCGCGAGGCCCGCATCACCACGGCCCTCCGCGCGGCCGGCTACCGCATCCCCGAGGTCCGGCACGCGATCACCGCGGTCCGGGAGCTGCAGGAGGTGAGCCGGTCGCTCGCGGCGCTCGACGAACGGCTGGCTCTCATCGCACAGCGCTCGCTGGCGCTCCTGCGGGCCGGCGCAGCGCTCGCGGAGATCGTCCGCACCACCGGCGAGAACCCCTGAGATGCCACACGCGCCGTGCGGCGGGGGCATGGGCGGACGAGCCGGTCTGTACGCCGGGTTCTGTACCCGCCCCCGGTTGCCCCGAGGCGGGCGACGGTCATCCATCTAGGGCCTGCGTTGCCGCAGGCCTCGAGCGGTCTACCCGGAAGCTCGGGCGGGCCGCCCTCGATCGCTCCCTGTCTGACCTTGCTCCAGGTGGGGTTTACCTAGCCGCACCTGTCACCAGGTGCGCTGGTGGTCTCTTGCACCACCGTTTCACCCTTACCGCCCCGGCTCGCGCCGGGGAGGCGGTCTGTTCTCTGTGGCACTTTCCCGCGGGTCACCCCGGGTGGCCGTTAGCCACCACCTTGCCCTTCGGAGCCCGGACGTTCCTCGGCACCCGGGGCGGAACCCCAGGTGACGCGACCGTCCGACCGACTCGTCCGCCCGGCAAGGATACGTCAGCGGCGCGACCCGGACGCCCTGCCCGCGCGTCGTAGGGTTCCGCCTGTGCTCCTGCTCCTGCCGCCCTCCGAGGGCAAGACGCCCGCGCCCGACGGCGCCGCCCCCGTGGACCTCGCCGCTCTGACGGCCGCCGCCGAGCTCACGCCTCAGCGCACCGCCGTGCTCGACGCCCTGGCTGCGGTGAGCGCCCGCCCGGACGCGACCACGGTGCTGGGTGTGGGCGACTCGCTGGCGGCGGAGGTGGAGCGCAACACGCGGCTGCGCACGGAGCCGGCGGGCCCCGCGGCGCACGTGTACACGGGCGTGCTGTACGCGGCGGCAGACCTCGCGGCGCTCACGGCCGACGCCGGGAGCGAGGCGTCCGCACGCGCGGCGGCGTCGGTGCGGATCTTCTCCGGCCTGTGGGGCATGGTCGCCCCGGCGGACCGGGTGCCCGCCTACCGGCTCTCGGGCGGCGTCGACCTGCCGGGCGTGGGCAAGCTCTCGACGGCGTGGCGCGGCCCGCTGAGCGAGGCGCTCGACGCTCGGGCGGCAGGCGACGTCGTCGTCGACTGCCGCTCGGCCACGTACGTCGCGGCGTGGAAGCCGCGCACCACCGGCCCGGACGCCGCGGAGTGGGTCACGGTGCGGGTGGTCCGCGAGGCGGGCGGCAAGCGGACCGTCGTCTCCCACAACGCCAAGCACACGCGCGGGGTGCTCGCGGGGCACCTGCTGCGCCGCGAGGCACAGCCGCCGACGTCGGCGGACGAGCTGGCGCGGGCGGCCGGCGAGCTCGTGGGCCAGGTGGTCGGCACCGAGGTGGGATCCGGCCTCAGCTACCGCATGCTGGAGGCCACGCTCCACGCCGCGACCTCGAAGACGGCGCCGCAGACGCTCGAGCTCGTCGTCGGCTGAGCGGCCGGGCCACGCCCGGCCGCTCCCCTCGCCTCAGTCCCCGGTGGGGTAGCCGACCGCGGTGACCTCGGCCGCGCCGTCGGGCCACGCACGCAGCACGGACAGCGAGCACGGCGGGATGCGCAGCCGCGACCACCGCGACGACGGCGCGCCCATCGCCCGCCCCAGCACCGTGCGGATCATGGCTGCGTGCCCCACGACGACGACGGCGCGGCCCGTGCCGGCTCGCAGCAGCTCCTGCAGCGCCTCGTCGACGCGCTCGCCCACCTGCTCGTAGGACTCGCCGCCGGGCGGCACGTACGTGCCGGTGGTGTGCCACAGCCCGAGCTCGCCGGGCCACCGCTCCTCGATCTGCGGCGCGGTGAGCGACTCCCACTCGCCGAACTCGCACTCGCGCAGCCGCGCGTCGGTGCGCACGGGCAGCCCGAGGCGGCGGCTGATCGCCGTCGCCGTCTCCTGCGTGCGCACCATGGGCGACGCGACGATCTCGGTGGGGCGCGGCAGGTCGGGCCACACGCCGGTCAGGCGGTGCACGACGTCGGCCGCACGCGCCGCCTGCGTGCGCCCGTGGGTGGTCAGGGACGGACCGGGGACCCCGCCACCGGAGTAGCCGCCCACCACGGTGAGCGGGGTCTGCCCGTGCCGCACCAGCACCACGGTGAGGGCGTCGGCACCGTCGTAGCGGGCAAGGGCCCCGGACGGCCGCACGTGCGTGTCCCGCCCGGGGGCCGCCTCGGGGGCCGGGGCACCCGCCGAGGACGCCGCGCCGGGCTGCGTCTCGCCGGCCGGCTCGTCGGGGTGGTCGCGCACCACGTCACCGGCGGTGTCCATCGCCTCGTTGGCGAGCCGGTCGGCGTCGGCGTTCTGCGCGCGCGGCACCCAGGTGTACGACACGTGGGTCGCGGGCAGCACCCGGCCAGCCTCCTGGGCGATGCGGCGCAGGGCGTCGTGCTTGATCTGCCAGCGCCCGCTCATCTGCTCCACGACGAGCTTGGAGTCCATGCGCACCTCGACCCGGGCGTCCGGGTCGAGCGCGTGCGCGGCGCGCAGCCCCTCCAGCAGGCCGGTGTACTCGGCCACGTTGTTGGTGGCGATGCCGAGGAACCCGGCCCGCTCGGCCAGCACACGCCCGGTGGCGGCGTCGCGCACCAGCGCCCCGTAGCCCGCGGGCCCGGGGTTGCCGCGCGAGCCGCCGTCCGCCTCGACCACGAGGTGCCGGCCGGGCACCGTCAGGCCGCCGTGTCGCCGACGCGGACCAGGATGCGGCCGCACTCCTCGCAGCGCACGACCTGTTCGGGAGCGGCGGAGCGGGCGGCCGCGAGGTCACCCGGGTTGAGCTCGAGGCCGCAGCCCTCGCACCGGCCGCCGCGCAGGGCGGCCGCCCCGCGCCCGCCCAGGCGCTCGCGCAGCTTGTCGTACACCGCGACCAGGCCGGCGTCGATGCCCGCGGCAGCGGTCTTGCGCTCGGCCGCGAGCGCCTCGTACTGCGCCTTGAGGTCGGCGAACGCGGCGTCGCGCTCCGCCTCGGCGGCCGTCTTGGCGTCGACGAGCTCCTGGTGGGCGGACTCCACCTTGGCCAGCGCGTCCTGGTGGGCCTCCAGCCGCTCCATGACGTCGAGCTCGACCTCCTCGAGCGCGGCCTGACGCCGGCCGAGCGAGGCGAGCTCGTCGGTCACGGCCACGGCGTCCTTCGCGTTGAGGTTGCCGGTGTCGAGGCGCTGCTGGTCGCGGGCGGCACGGGCACGCACCTGCTCGACGTCGGCCTCCGCCTTGGCGAGCTCGCGCTCGAGGTCGGCCACCGCGGTGCGCGAGTCGACCAGGGAGCCGTGCAGGTCCGCGATCTGCTTCTCGAGCTCGGCGATGCGCGCGAGCGACGGGTGCGTGTTCCGCTGGTGGACGAGCTGCTGGGCGCGGGTGTCGAGCGCCTGGAGGGCCAAGAGCTTGATCTGGTCCTCGGGGGGTGCAGTGGTCACCGCGGGTCCTTCCTGGCCGGTGGCGTGGGGTGAGGGTCGTGCCGTGGGGTCACGGCGCGCGGAACGTCGCCGACCACGGGTCGGTGACGTTCGTGGAGACCCTGCACGTCACCGTACCTTCCTCGCCGCGCTGCGCCAGCAGCGCCGCCACGCCCGCCTGCAGGTCGTCGGCGGCGTAGGTGAGCCACGGCCACTCGGAGGCGTAGTGGGCCACGTCGACCAGGAACGGGGTGCCTGCCTCCGGTCGCCCCTCCGGACCCTCGAAGGTGGCGCGCTCGCGCAGCTCGGACGCCGGGTGGTGGCGCAGGTCTGCGGTGACGTAGACATCGGCGGCAGCGGCCCGCACGGCGTCGAACAGGGAGTCGCCCGAGCCGCCGACCACGGCTGCGGTGGTGACGGTGGCCTCCAGGTCGCCGGCGACCCGCACCCCCTGGGCGGTGGCGGGCAGCGCGGCGGCGACCCTGCGGGCGAACGCTGCGAGGGTCGCCGGCTCGGCGAGCCGCCCGACCCGGCCGATGCCGGTCTGCGCGCCGTCGGTGTGGGCGACGAGCGGGCCACGGTCGACGATGCCGAGCAGGTCTGCGAGGGCGTCGGCGACGCCCCGGGGGGCCGAGTCGGCGTTGGTGTGGGCCACGTACAGGCCGCAGCCGGCGGTCAGGAGACGGTGCACCACAGAGCCCTTGAACGTGGTGGCCGCCACCGAGTGCACCCCCTTGAGGAACAGAGGGTGGTGGGTGATCACGAGGTCGGCGCCCCACTCGAGGGCCTCGTCGACGACGGCGGCGACCGGGTCGACGGCGAGCAGCACCTTGCGCACGGGGGCCGCCGGGTCGCCGGCCACGAGGCCGACCGCATCCCAGGACTCCGCGCTGCCTGGCGGGTACAGTCCGTCCATCACCCCGACGACGTCCGCGAGCGTCGCCGCACCGCCCTCCGAACCGCTCGCGGCAGCCTGGCCCATGGGTGTGATCATGCACACGACCCTAAGGGCGCTCACCGGTTGCCGTGGATTAAGCCCAAACTAAAGTGAGTACGTGGACACCCAGCCGCTCTACAAGATCAAGGCCGACCTGTTCAAGGCGCTCGCGCACCCGTCGCGCCTGCAGGTGCTGGAGGTCCTGGCCGCCGACCCCGACCTCAGCGCGCCCGTCTCGCGCCTCCTGGAGGTCACCGGCGCCGAGCCTTCGGCCCTCTCCCAGCACCTCGCCGTGCTCAAGCGCGTGGGCGTCGTCGAGTCCACGCGCACGGGCAACCTCGTCGACTACCGCCTGACAGAGCCGCTCATCGCAGAGCTCCTGGTGGTCGCCCGCGCGTTCCTTGTCACCCGGCTGACGGGCGAGGCCACACGCGGGCAGATCGCCGCGCTGCGCCGCCTGCCGGCCCTGCCCGGCGCCTCGGCCCGTGCCGTGCTCGACGCCGCCGTGGCCGCGCTCGAGGAAGAGGAGCGCTGAGGGCAGCCACCGGTCGACGCCGGGCACCGGTGTGCCCTGCGACGCCCCGCCCCGTGCCGTCGGCGCCCTACTTGGCGTCGGCGTAGCTCTGCACCTGGGCGACCGTGAGCGGGAACTCGACAGGGAACTGCCCGAAGAGCAGCCGCCCGGCCTCCGCAGCCGCCTCACGCAGCTCACGCTCGACCGCCTCGGCCATGCCCACCGGGGCGTGCACCACCACCTCGTCGTGGAGGAAGAAGACCAGGTGGGGTCGGCGGGCGAACGGTTCTGGCGCAGCACCCGCCGTGGCACCGGTCTCCCCGAGCGCCCACAGCCGACGGCGCACCGACGCCAACCATGCCAGCGCCCACTCGGCAGCGGTGCCCTGCACCACGAAGTTGCGCGTGAACCGGCCCCAGGAACGCGTGTAGGACCGGGCGCCACCACCGTCGTCTGACTCGTACGCCCCGGCCTGCGCCCGCTCCCACGACTCGCCGGGCGCCGGCGACCCGCGACCCAACCACGTGGAGACCACCTCGCCGCGCTCACCGGCCCGCGCGGCGTCCTCGACCAGCGCGATGGCGCGCGGGAACGCCCGCCCCAGGCTCGGCAGCACCTGGGCGCTCGCCCCGGTGGTGCCGCCGTACATGGCCCCGAGCATCCCGAGCTTGGCCAGCTCACGGGTGGCGACGACGCCGGAGGACACGATGCCCGCGTACATGTCACCATCGCGGCCGGCGGCCGCCATCGCCTCGTCGCGGCTCATCGCCGCGAGCACGCGCGGCTCCAGCTGCGCGACGTCGGCGACCACGAGAGCCCACCCCGGGTCCGCGACGACAGCGCCGCGCACGTCCTTGGGCAGCTGCAGCGCTCCCCCGCCCACGCTGGACCAGCGGCCCGTCACCACCCCGCCCACCAGGTACTCGGTGCGGAACCGGCCGTCACGCACCCACGTGTCGAGCCAGTGCCAGCCGTTCGCCGTCGCCAGTCGCACCAGCTTCTTGTACTCCAGCAGCGGCGCGATCACCGGGTGATCGATGGTCTCGAGCTCCCACTTGCGCAGGCTGCTGGCCCCGACGCCCGCGTACTGCATGGCCTTGAGCAGGTCGGGGTGGGAGTCCGGGTTGAGGGTGGGCGGGGCGTCGAGCGCGTCACGGATCGTGACCGCGAGCGCCTCCAGCCTCTCGGGTCGGCGGCCCTCGGGCGGGCGCGGGCCCAGCCGCTCGGTGAGGATCGCGTCGTGCACGTCCGCACGCCAGGGCAGGCCGGCGTGGTGCATCTCGGCGGCCACCAGGGCGCCTGCGGACTCGGCGGCGAGGAGGAAGCGGAGACGGCCGGGGTCCGTGCTCGCCTCGACGGCCGCCGTCTGGGCCGCGAGCTCGGAGGCCGGGTCGAGGGCGGCCGCGTCGGAGCCGCCACGGCGGCTCGGGGCGGCGAGGGCGCCGAGGTCGAAGAGGGCGTCGGGCGCAGGGGTACCCCCGGCACCTGCGCGGCTGGCGGGTGCAGGCTCCAGGCCGTCCCAGCCGTCCGGCGCCGTGCTGGCGAAGGGGGTGGCGGCCGCGAGCGGTGACCGCCGCAGGATCACCCGCGCCAGGCGCAGGTCGTGCGCGCGCTCCACGCGCACGCCGTCGGCCAGCAGGTCCGGGTACCAGCGGTTCGTGTCGTCCCACGTCCAGCGCGGAGGCTCGGGGGCCGCCTCGCCCTCGCGGACGACGGCAGGCAGCTCCGCTGCGGGGCCGGTGAGGACGACGTGCACGCCCCCCATCCTCCCCGCTGGGACCGACAGGCCAGGGCGCGCCTCGCCAGCACGCCCCCAGCACCAGGCATCAGGGCGCGACGCTGACGGAGGCGGCACCTACGATCGGGCCGCGTGAACGACGCCCGCCGCGACCTGCGCGAGGTCACCACCGACCGGCTCCGCCTCACGCCGGTCTCACCCTCCGACCTCGACGAGCTCTTCGCCCTGCACGCCGACCCCCGGGTGTGGACCCACCTGCCCTCCGGCCGGCACCTCGACCGGGAACGGACAGCCCGTGACATCGCCGCGTACCAGGAGGACTGGGAGCGCCACGGCATCGGCTACTGGACCGCTCGCCGCCTCGACGACGGCACCCTGGTCGGCGTGGGTGGCGTGCGGCTCGTGCTGGACGGGCAGGCGTGGAACACGTACTACCGGGTGCACCCGGACCAGCAGGGCAACGGGTTCGCGACCGCCGTCGCGCGCGCCGGCCACACGGCCGCCGCGGCCCTGCGCCCCGAGCTGCCCGTCATCGCCTACCTGCTGGAGCACAACGCCGCCTCGCGCGCCACGGCGGAGCGCCTCGGCCTCTCCCCGGTGTGGCGGGGACCCGACGTCGGCAACCCCGACCCCGACGCGGTGCGGCTCGTCTACGCCGACCGGCCGCTCGACCCGGAGCTGCTGGGACGGATCGCCCGGCGCTGACCTCCCGGCGCGCGAGGCGGGAACGCTCCTGGCGACGCGCACGATGCACGCACCACGGTCGGCTAGCGTCAGCACCATGGCACCCCGACGCGCACAGGTCGCGGCACGCACCGGAGCGCTCACCGCCGCCGTCGGTGCCGTGGTCACGGTCGTCTACCTGTTCCAGCCCTGGCGCACCTGCCCGGACGACGACGTCCCCGCGGCCTGCCCGATGCTGCCCGCCGACGCCGCCGCGATGAGCGCGGCCGTCGTCGTGACCCTGCTGGGCCTCGCCACGTTCGTCACCGCCCTCGCCCTCGCCGCCCGGCGGCCGCGGCCCGGCACGACGACCGCGTGAGCGAGCCGTGACAGGGTCCTGACAGGGCCTCCTGTCCCGGCGGCCGAGCGCCCTAGCGTCGGTGACATGGACATCACCTCTCGTTCCGTGATCATCGTCGGCGGCACCGCCGGCATCGGCCTCGAGCTCGCCCGCCGGTTCCGTGCAGCAGGCAGCACGGTGGTCGTCGGCGGCCGCAGCACCGACGTGCTGGCGCAGCTCGCCGAGGAAGGGTTCGGCACCGTCGAGATCGACGTCACCGACAGCGCCTCGGTGACCCGCGCCCGCGACGACGCGCTGCGAGCACACCCCGGCATCGACACCCTCGTCACGATGGCAGGCACGGGCGCGCAGGAAGACCTGTGGGACCCGGGCCACTTCGCCACCGCCCAGGCCATCGTCGACGTCAACCTGCTCGGCACCATCCGCGTCATCGACGCCTTCACCCCGCACCTGCTCGCCCGGGGCGAGGGCACGATCGTGACCGTCAGCTCCGGGATCGGGTTCCTCCCCTACCCGCCCATGCCCACCTACGGCGCGTCCAAGGCCGCGGTCCACGCCTACAGTGAGGCGCTGCGCGCACAGCTCGCCGGCACCGGCGTCGACGTCACCGAGCTTGTCCCGCCGGCCGTCGCCACGTGGCTCGGGAGCAGCAACCCGCACGCCCTGCCCCTGGACGCGTTCGGGGCGGAGGTCATGGACCTGCTCGCCCAGGAGCCCACGCCCCGGGAGCTCCTCGTGCAGGGCGTCCTCATGCACCGGTGGGCCGAGCGGGACGGCACCTACGACGAGCTCGTGGCACAGCGCTCGCAGGGCCTGGCCGCGCTGCCCGGCCGCACCCGGCGCTAACGTTCAGCGATGGCCGACGACGCACGGACGAACCGGCTCGGCGCCTATCTCAAGGCCCGCCGCGGCCTCGTCACGCCCGAGCAGGCCGGCATCCCCGGCGGCGGGGTGCGCCGCGTGCCCGGCCTGCGCCGCGAGGAGGTCGCGATGCTGGCGGGCATCAGCAGCGACTACTACCTGCGCCTCGAGCGCGGCCGGGACACCCACCCCTCGTCCCAGGTGCTCGACGCGCTCGCCCGGGTCCTCCGGCTCGACGAGACCGAGCGCCGCTACCTGCACGACCTCGCCGAGCCACGTCCCCGGCCTCGACGTCGGCACACGCCCCCGGAGCGGGTGCCCCCACGGCTGCACCACCTGCTGGACGCCGTGGGGGTACCCGCCTTCGTCGAGGGGCGCGCCTTCGACGTCCTCGCGGCCAACGACCTCGCCACCGCGCTCTCCCCGCGCCTGCGGCCAGGGCAGAACCGGCTGCGGTCCCTGCTGCTCGACCCGGAGGAGCAGGCGTTCCAGAAGGACTGGACGGCCTCCGCCGCCGGGTTCGTCGCCGCGTTCCGAGAGCAGGCAGGCGCTCACGCCGACGACCCGCGCGTCGTCGAGCTGGTCGGTGAGCTGTCGCTCGCCAGCGGACGCTTCCGGGAGCTCTGGGCACGCCACGACGTCCGGGTGCTCGAAGGCGGCACCACGACCATGGTGCACCCCGTGGTCGGCGAGCTGCGTCTGCACCGGGACAAGCTCCCCGTCGACGGCGTCATCCTGGTGCTCTACTACGCGGACGCCGGCAGCGACAGCGCCGAGAAGCTGGCTCTCCTCGCGTCGCTGGCCGGCTCGCCCGCCGAGCCCTGAGGAGAACGGCGACGGCTGGTGGGACGGAAGCAGCGGGGCGGTCAGTCTTCTCGGACAGGCGCTTCGGGGGTGCGACCAGGCCGCATCGCCGAGCCGATGACGCCCACCACCCCCGCGACGACGCCGACGGCGGCGAGGACGATCGCAGAGGTGGGGTCGCCCGTGCGCTGTTCCGCGTCTGAGGCGTATCCCTCAAGCACCGCGGCTGCGGCTGCGACCAGCAGCAGAAGGCCGCCAAGACCCGTCAGGATCATCCACATACGACGCGCCGTGCGGGAGCTGGTCACGAGGCAGACCATACGTCAGGAGCGTCGAACATCTGCTGCGCGACAGAGCGCCAGCGACGTGCGGGGGACGGCCGTGAGGAAGGGTCGAAGCGCACGCGGGCCGCGACGAAGGCGAGGAAGCAGAACGGGAACGCACCACATCTGCTGATGTCGCGTGTTCCCGCAAGACACCTGGGTGGGCCCGGCCGGGTTCGAACCGACGACATCCACGGTGTAAGCGTGGCGCTCTACCAGCTGAGCTACAGGCCCTGGTGCACGGCGCGCGTGCGACCGCCAAGGATAGCGGCCCTCAGATCTCCGCCAGCGCCGCCCGGTATGCCTCGATGTCGCGTCGCTGACCGCGCGGGTTGACCACCGACCAGCGGATCACGCCGTCGGCGTCGATCAGGAACGACCCGCGCAGGGCGTGCCCGTTGTCCTCGTCGAGCACGCCGTACGCGCGGGCCACCTCGCCGTGGGGCCAGAAGTCGCTGAGCAGGTCGAACCCGAAGCCCTCCTGCTGCTGCCACGCCTTGAGGGAGAACACGGCGTCGGTGGAGACGGCGAGCAGGCGCACGCCGGCGGACTCGAAGTCCTCGATGTTGTCCCGCAGCTCGCAGAGCTCGCCGGTGCACGTGCCGGAGAACGCGAACGGGTAGAACACCACGAGCACGTTCTCGCCGCGCAGGTCCGCCAGGTGCACGGGCGTGCCGTGCGTGTCGGGCAGGGTGAAGTCGGGCGCGGGGTCGCCGGGCGTCAGCGTCATGCGCTCATCGTGCCGCACCGGCGCACCCGCGGCGTCAGCGCCCGCGACCGCGGTTGGACAGGCGCGTGGCCGACCAGTCCTCCGCGACGGCGAACGTGGTCATGGCATGCAGGCCGGCCGTCGTGGCCGCCTCCTGGATCTCGTCGTGGCCCACGTGACCCGAGCGACCGGGCTTGCGGGTGAAGAGCCAGACCGCACCGCCGTCGTCGAGCACGGTCAGGGCGTCGACCAGCATGTCGGTGAGGTCGCCGTCCTCGGCGCGCCACCACACGATCACCGCGTCGGTGACGTCGTCGTAGTCCTCGTCGACGAGCTCGCCGCCGACGATCGCCTCGATCGCCTCTCGCAGGCCCTCGTCGGCGTCGTCGTCCCAGCCGAACTCCTGCACCACCTGGCCGGGCGCGAACCCGAGGCGATCCGCCTGGGGATCCGTCTTCTGTCCCACGTGGTCTGTCCGTTCCTTCCGTCGACGAGTGTTCGCCGGTACCTGTCCGGCTGTTGGCCAAGGTAGTGCACACCACACGCCCCCGCCTCGGCAAGACGGCGCGTGGCGCGTCCCGGTCCGAGGCGTCTGCGCTGTTGAGCGTGCAACAGCATGACCTACATCACGCTCTCTTGACCTCGGTGTGGTGCATCCCGGGAGGATGAGGGGACACAATGGGTGGGATCACCACCTGTGCGCGCACGCGGCATGCAGCCACGCATGCAGACCACGGACGGTCTCGCCGACCACCGTCGGCCGGCACCGCTCGCACGGGGACGACGACAGGCGCGGCTCCTCGGTGCTCGACCCACCGGCCGTTCCTGGAATAGAGAGAGGTTGCTGGTGGCTTCGTACGACGAGACCGGACCGCTGATCAACGGTCTGCTCAGCTCGGTCCCCGACATCGACCCCGCCGAGACGGCGGAGTGGGTCGAGTCCTTCGACGGCCTGATCGACGACAAGGGCGGACCTCGCGCCCGCTACGTCATGCTCAACCTGCTGCGTCGCGCCCGTGAGCGCAACGTGCACATCCCGGCGTCCTTCGCGACGCCGTACGTCAACACGATCGGCGTGCACGAGGAGCCCTTCTTCCCGGGCGACGAGTCGCTCGAGCGCAAGTACCGCTCCTGGATCCGCTGGAACGCGGCCGTCATGGTCACCCGTGCCCAGCGCCCGGGTCTGGGTGTCGGCGGCCACATCTCCTCCTACGCCTCCGTGGCCACGCTCACCGAGGTGGGCCTGAACCACTTCTTCCGGGGCAAGGACCACCCGGGTGGCGGTGACCAGGTCTACTTCCAGGGCCACTCCTCCCCCGGCATGTACGCCCGCGCGTTCCTCGAGGGTCGCCTCTCGGCCGACCAGCTCGACGGGTTCCGCCAGGAGAAGTCGCACCCGGGTGGCGGCCTGCCGTCCTACCCGCACCCGCGCCTCATGCAGGACTTCTGGGAGTTCCCGACCGTCTCGATGGGTCTCGGCCCCGCATCGGCGATCTACCAGGCGTGGACCAACAAGTACCTGCACAACCGCGGCATCAAGGACACCAGCCAGCAGGACGTCTGGGCGTTCCTCGGCGACGGCGAGATGGACGAGCCGGAGTCGCGCGGCATGCTGCAGCTCGCGGCGCACCAGGGCCTGGACAACCTGACGTTCGTGGTCAACTGCAACCTGCAGCGCCTCGACGGGCCGGTCCGCGGCAACGGCAAGATCATCCAGGAGCTCGAGGCCCAGTTCAAGGGCGCCGGCTGGAACGTCATCAAGGTGATCTGGGGCCGTGAGTGGGACGCCCTGCTCAACGCGGACAAGGACCGCGCCCTGGTCAACCTGATGAACACCACGCCGGACGGCGACTACCAGACCTACCGTGCCGAGTCGGGCGCGTTCATCCGCGAGCACTTCTTCGGGCGCGACCCGCGCACCAAGGCCCTCGTCGAGAACATGACCGACGAGGACATCTGGAACATGAAGCGCGGTGGCCACGACTACCGCAAGATCTACGCGGCGTACTCGGCGGCGCGCGCCCACACGGGCCAGCCGACGGTGATCCTCGCGCAGACGGTCAAGGGCTACGGCCTGGGCTCCGGCTTCGCGGGCCGCAACGCCACGCACCAGATGAAGAAGCTCAAGGCCGACGAGCTCAAGGCCCTGCGCGACTCGCTGCACATCCCGATCACGGACGAGCAGATCGACGCCGACCCGTACCAGCCGCCGTACTTCCACCCGGGGTCCGACGACGAGGCGATCGCGTACATGCTGGAGCGCCGCCGTCAGCTCGGCGGGTTCGTCCCCGAGCGGCGCGGGAAGTCGAAGGCGCTGAGCCTGCCGGGCGAGAAGTCCTACGAGCTGCTCAAGAAGGGCTCGGGCACGCAGGAGGTCGCCTCGACGATGGCGTTCGTGCGCCTGCTCAAGGACCTCATCAAGGACAAGGAGTTCGGCAAGCGCATCGTGCCGATCATCCCGGACGAGGCGCGCACGTTCGGCCTGGACTCGATCTTCCCGAGCGCGAAGATCTTCAACACCCAGGGCCAGCACTACCTCGCGGTCGACCGCGACCTGATGCTGAGCTACAAGGAGTCCGAGGCCGGGCAGATCATGCACACCGGCATCAACGAGGCCGGTTCCGCGGCGGCGTTCCAGGCGGTGGGCACGGCGTACGCCACGCACGGCGAGCCCATGGTGCCGATCTACATCTTCTACTCGATGTTCGGCTTCCAGCGGACCGGCGACCAGTTCTGGGCTGCCGGCGACCAGATGACGCGCGGCTTCATCATCGGCGCCACCGCGGGCCGCACCACCCTCACGGGTGAGGGCCTGCAGCACGCCGACGGCCACTCGCCGCTGCTGGCGGGCACCAACTCGGCGATCGTCCAGTACGACCCGGCGTTCGGCTACGAGATCCGCCACATCGTGCGCGACGGCATCGAGCGCATGTACGGCGACGGGTCCGACGGTCGCGACCAGGACGTCATGTACTACCTCACGGTGTACAACGAGCCGATGGTCCAGCCGGCCGAGCCGGAGGACGTGGACGTCGAGGGCATCAAGCGTGGCATCCACCGCATCTCCGTGGCCGAGGGCGACGGGCCCCGCGCCCAGCTCCTCGCCTCGGGCGTCGGTGTGCCGTGGGCGCTGGAGGCGCAGCAGCTCCTCAAGGAGGACTGGGGCGTCGTGGCGGACGTGTGGTCGGTGACGAGCTGGAACGAGCTGCGCCGCGACGCGCTGGCCGCGGAGCGCGAGGTCTTCGTCGACCCGTCCGCGCAGGCTCGCACGCCGTTCGTGACCGAGCGCCTGTCGCAGGGCTCCGGCCCGTACATCGCCACGAGCGACTACGACCACCTGGTGCCCGACCAGATCCGCAAGTGGGTCCCGGGCGACTACGAGGTGCTGGGCGCCGACGGGTTCGGGTTCTCCGACACCCGTGCCGCCGCCCGCCGGCACTTCCTCATCGACGGCCCGTCGATGGTGGTCAAGACGCTCCAGGCGCTGGCGCGTCGTGGCGAGGTGTCGGGCGACGTCGTCGCCAAGGCGATCGAGAAGTACCGCCTGCTCGACGTGACCGCCGGCGCCTCCGGCAACGCGGGCGGCGAGAGCTGACCCGGCGACGCTGAGCACGACGACGGCCGGCCATCCTGCGGGATGGCCGGCCGTCGTCGTCTGAGTGCGCCTCGGCCGAGCACCGCGGCGCGGCGGTTCGTCTCAGGAGGTCGCGCCGGCCGCCTCGTGCTCGGCGATGGCACGCTCCAGCTCGGCCTTGACCGCGGCGACCGCTGCGGCGTCCGGGTACATGTCGAGGCTGGCGAGGTGCTGGCGCGCCTCGAACGCGCGGTCTGCCTCGAGGGCGGCGAGGACGAGGTGGCGCCCCACCTCTGGGCTGTGCTCCCGCGCCCGCCAGTGCCCGACGCCGAGGCCGAGCGCCTCGACCGGCATCCCGGCGTCGCGCAGCGTGGCCAGCCCCTCCGCCAGCGCCCGGCCCTCGGGGTCGCGCTCGGCGGCGGTGGTCAGGCGACGCACCGCGCCTTCGGGGTCGGACGCGAGGGAGAGCCGGCCCAGCTCGAGCAGCGGGTACCAGCCACGGGGGTGCCCGGCCAGCTCCTCGGCGAGCGCCCACACGGCCAGGTCGGCGGCGCGCTTGCGCTGCTCTGCCTGGGTCTCCTCGTCCGCGGTGGCGGTCAGCGGGTCCTCCGCCTGCGGCGACTCCGCGGCGCGACGGCGGACGATCTCGGCCAGCGCGTCGAAGGCCTGCATGTCGTTGGGGTCGTCGAGCAGCATGGCGCGCAGCGCGTCCTCGTGGACGGTGTCTCCCCGGCGGCGCGTGGACGACGACGGCCGACGAGCTCCGACGGTGGAGGCGGAGAACGGCCGACGAAGCAGGGCACGGAGCCGGGGCATGAGGGCCATGCCATGACCATAACCACAATCCGGACTCGCAAGCATGGTCGCGACGGGCTGGGGACGTGGGTAGCGCGCCGGGCGCGCCGCGGACGATTTGTGGCTTACCGACAACGGCGCATGGTGCTCGGGGCTCGGGTGCACGTATCCTCGTCCGGTGCCGACCCCCACCTCCACCGACCGTTCCGAGCAGCGCGCCGCCTCCGTGCAGCGGGTCCGGGAGGGCACCGGGTTCCTCACCGCCGCGGCGCTGCGGCGCATCGACGAGGAGCTGGCCTGGTACCGGGACCTGCCGGCGGAGGACCGCTCGTACGTGGGTCTGGTGGCGCAGTCGGGCATCAACTCGTTCGTCTCGTGGTTCTCCGACCCCTCCGCTCCGCCGCACGGCGTGGGCGAGATGTTCGCGGCCGCCCCGCGCGAGCTGACGCAGTCCATCTCGCTGCAGCACGCGCTGCAGCTGGTGCGCCTGGTGGTGGACGTGGTCGAGACCCACTCCGACCAGATCGCCACCCCTGGCTCGGAGCGGGAGCTGCGCGAGGCCGTGCTGCGCTACTCCCGCGAGGTGGCCTTCTCGGCCGCGGAGGTGTACGCCCGGGCGGCGGAGATGCGTGGCGCCTGGGACGCACGTCTGGAGGCGCTGGTCGTGGACGCGCTGGTGCGCGGCGACGGCGACGACGCCGTGCGCTCACGCGTGTCCGCGCTGGGCTGGAGCGGGCGCGGCCAGGCGCTCGTGGTGGTGGGCGCGGCCGACGACGGCCTGGACGAGGTGCACGCCGTCGAGCTGCGCCGCGCCGCCCGCCGTGTGGCCGGCGACGCCCTGGTGGGCATCCACGGCGACCGCGTGGTGCTGGTGCTCGGTGGCGAGGGCGACCTGGTGGGCGCGGTGCGCAGCCTGCTGCCGCGCTTCGGCCCGGGACCCGTCGTCGTGGGCGGCACCGTGCCGTCGGTGGCGGAGGCGTCACGCTCGGCGGCGGCCGCGCTGGCCGGGCTGGCCGCGGCCCCCGCGTGGCCGCAGGCGCCGCGGCCGGTGATGGCCGACGACCTGCTGCCGGAGCGGGTGCTGACCGGCGACGTCACCGCGCGGCGCACGCTGGTGGAGCAGGCGTACCGCCCGCTGCAGGAGGCCACGGGCTCGGTGCTGGAGACGCTCTCGGCCTACCTGGGCACGGGCCGCTCGCTGGAGGCCGCGGCCCGGCGCCTGTACGTGCACCCGAACACGGTGCGCTACCGCCTGCGGAAGGTCTCGGAGATCACCGGGTGGGACCCCCTCGACGCCCGGGAGTCGTTCGTGCTGCAGGTGGCGCTCGCCCTCGGCCAGCTCTCGGAGGGATGAGCCGGAGCGCAGCGGAGGGTGAGGGCCGAGGAACGAGGCACACGCCCGCAGCAGAACGCAGGCTCATCCCGACCACAAGAACCACGGGACGAGCCGGAGCGCACCGCTGGGCGGCGATCGCGCGGTGTTTGAGGATTCCCACAATCGCCTCTCCGGAGCTTGGTACGCGTCGGTACGCCCCCGCCGCCGCTACGTCTGACACCGTGGTCACGTGCTCGCCGTCGTCTGCCCTGGACAGGGCTCTCAGACCCCCGGGATGCTCCAGCCTTGGCTCGAGCTGCCCGGCGCTGGTGCATCGCCCAGCCCCGCCGATCTGCTGGCTGCGTTCTCCGACGCTGCGGGCATCGACCTCGTGGCCCACGGGACGACGTCGGACGCCGACACGATCCGTGACACCGCGGTGGCGCAGCCGCTCATCGTGGCGTCGTCGCTGGTGGCGCTGCGAGCGGTGCTGGACGGCCGTGACGCGGCCGAGGTCGTGGACGTGACCGCGGGTCACTCGGTGGGAGAGCTCGCCGCCGCGGCGGTCGCGGGGGTGCTCGACGACGCCGGTGCGGTGGGTCTGGTGACGCGCCGTGCGCAGGCGATGGCGGAGGCCGCTGCTGCCGAGCCGTCGGGCATGAGCGCCGTGGTGGGTGGCGACGCGGACGAGGTCGCGGCCGCGATCGAGCTGCTGGGCCTGTGGCCGGCGAACGTGAACGCGGCCGGCCAGACGGTGGCGGCGGGCTCGCTGGACAAGCTCGCGCTCCTGGCGGAGAACCCGCCGGCTCGTGCCCGGGTGATCCCGCTGCAGGTGGCGGGCGCGTTCCACACCCCGTACATGGAGCCGGCGCGCAAGGTGTTCGAGCCGGTGGCCCGCGCGTGGAAGGCGGCGGACCCGCGCCTGCCCCTGCTGTCGAACGCCGACGGCGCCCCCTACTCCTCCCTCTCGCTGGGCGAGCACGGGCACGGCACGGCCGTGGACGTCCTGGCGCGTCTGGCCGCTCAGGTGACGGCCCCGGTGCGCTGGGACCGGTGCAGCGACACGCTCGCCGAGATGGGGGTCACCGCGATCATCGAGCTCGCCCCGGGCGGGGTGCTGTCCGGCCTCGCCAAGCGGGCGCTCAAGGGCGTCGAGCTGGTGGCGATCAAGTCGCCCGACGACATCGAGGCCGCGCGCGACCTCGTCGCCCGCCACAGCGCTGTCAACCTCGGCGACGCCGCGCGCCAGAACGGAGCCTGACATGACCGTCCAGCTGAAGCAGGCCGAGCCGGTCGCCTTCTCGCGCATCCTCGGGATCGGTGCGGAGCGCGGCGAGAACGTCGTCACGAACGACGACATCGCCGGGCCGATCGACTCGTCCGACGAGTGGATCCGCCAGCGCACGGGCATCGTGACGCGCCGCCGTGCGGGCGCTGACCGGGACGTGATCGACCTGGCGGAGGCTGCGTCGCTCAAGGCGCTGGCTGCGGCGGGCCTGACCCCGGACCAGATCGACACGGTCATCGTCTCGACGGTCACGTACTTCGCGCAGACCCCGTCCGCCGCGGCGATCCTGGCCGACCGGATCGGCGCGAACCCGGCCGCGTCGTTCGACATCTCGGCGGCGTGCGCGGGCTACTGCTACGCCATCGGCCAGGCCGACGCGCTGGTGCGCTCCGGCACGGCCCGCCACGTGCTGGTGGTGGGCGCCGAGAAGCTGTCCGACTTCATCGACCCGACGGACCGGTCGATCTCGTTCCTGCTGGGCGACGGCGCGGGCGCCGCGGTGGTGGGCCCGTCCGACACCCCGGGCATCGGCCCGACCGTGTGGGGCTCGGACGGCTCGAAGGCCACGACGATCCGCCAGACGCACGCGTGGTCGCAGCTGCGCGAGGACCCGTCGCTGGGCTGGCCGACGCTGCGCCAGGACGGCCCCACGGTGTTCAAGTGGGCCAGCTTCCAGGTGGGCAAGTTCGCCCAGGAGGCCATGGACGCCGCCGGCGTCGGCCCGCAGGACATCGACGTGTTCGTGCCGCACCAGGCCAACATGCGCATCATCGACCAGATGGTGAAGCAGCTGAAGCTGCCGGAGGACGTCGTCGTCGGGCGTGACATCGCCGACACGGGCAACACCTCGGCTGCCTCGGTGCCGCTCGCCATCGAGCGTCTCCTGGCCGAGGGCCAGGCGAAGTCGGGCGACGTCGCGCTCCAGATCGGCTTCGGCGCCGGGCTCGTGTACGCGGCCCAGGTCGTGGTGCTGCCGTAGCCTCCCTCCGGGCACCGGTCGCCACGCGCACCGTGCCCGACCGTCCGTCCCGGTGCCGCCGGCTCCGGACCCCACGAAGAGAAGGAAAGTCACCCATGGCTCACACCGACCAGGAGATCCTCGAGGGCCTCGCCGAGATCGTCGCCGAGGAGACGGGTCTGCCCACCGACGCCGTCGTCCCCGAGAAGTCGTTCACCGACGACCTCGACATCGACTCGCTGTCGATGATGACGATCGTGACCCACGCCGAGGACAAGTTCGGCGTGCGCATCCCCGACGAGGAGGTCAAGAACCTCACGACGGTGGGCGACGCGGTCTCCTACATCGCCGGCGCCCAGGCCTGACCTGAGGCCCTGACGGCGGCGGCCCGGAACCCTGGGCCGCCGCCGTCGACCTTCACCCCACCACCCCGACCCCACAGGGAGCACGCCATGAGCGCAGCACGAGACGTCGTCGTCACCGGCCTCGGCGCCACCACGCCCCTCGGCGGCGACGCCACGACCACGTGGGCGGCCGCCCTGGCCGGCGAGTCGGGCGCGCGGCCGCTCGAGAACGACTGGGCGGAGAAGTACGAGCTGCCCGTCACGTTCGCGGCCACCATCAAGGTGGACCCCTCCGAGGTGCTGTCGCGCCCGGAGATCAAGCGCATGGACCCGTCCACGCAGTACGCGATGGTCGCGACGCGCGAGGCGTGGGCGGACGCCGGTTCCCCGGAGGTGGACGGCGACCGCCTCGGTGCCGTGGTGTCGTCCGGCATCGGCGGCATCTGGACCACGCTGGACGGCTGGGACACCCTTCGTGAGCGCGGTGCGCGCCGCATGCTGCCGATGACGGTGCCGATGCTCATGCCGAACTCCCCTGTCGCGTACGTGGAGCTGGAGATCGGTGCGCGTGCGGGTGCGCACGCCCTGGTGTCTGCCTGCGCGTCAGGTGCGGAGGCCATCGGCTATGCGGTGGAGATGATCCGCAACGGTCGTGCCGACGTCGTCGTCGCCGGCGGCACCGAGGCGACGATCCACCCGATGCCGATCGCGGCCTTCGCCGCCTCGCGCACGCTCTCGCTGCGCAACGACGACCCGCAGGGTGCCTCGCGCCCCTACGACGTGGACCGTGACGGCTTCGTCATCGGCGAGGGTGCGGCGATCCTCGTGCTGGAGTCGGCCGAGCACGCCGCTGCCCGCGGGGCTCGGGTCTACGCGAAGCTCTCCGGCGTGGGCCTCTCGTCGGACGCCTACCACATCACGTCGCCCGACCCGGAGGGTCGCGGTCAGGTCGCGGCCATGCGCCGCTCGCTCGAGGACGCCGGCGTGACGGGCCGTGACGTGGTGCACGTCAACGCGCACGCGACGTCGACCAAGGTGGGCGACCTGACCGAGACGGCGTCGATCCGCACGCTGCTCGGGGGCGAGACCGACCACGTGCTCCTCTCGGCCACCAAGTCGATGACGGGCCACCTCCTCGGTGGGGCGGGTGCGCTCGAGACGCTCTTCACCGTGAAGGCCGTCCACGAGCGCCTGGCGCCCCCGACGATCAACGTGGCGAACCCGGACCCCGAGCTGCAGGTGCCGCTCGTGCGAGACACGCCGGAGAAGCTCCCGGACGGCGACATCGTGGCGATCAACAACTCCTTCGGGTTCGGCGGTCACAACGTGGCACTGACGGTCACGAACGCCTGACGGGGCCCCTGCGGCGCCTCCGAGAGGCCCGGTCGGCAGCACGCCGACCGGGCCTCTCGCAGTCCCCGGGCGACCGATTCGTCACCTCGCCACGCCGATTCGTTACCTGATCGTTATCCGCCGAGCGTCTTGCGTCGTCATAAGGCCGCTCGAGCAAGCCGCCCCCGCACACCCAGGCCGCACCGAGCCGTACTCCGCGACGACGCGGACGACGCCCACCCCGCGGAGCGCGATCACCCGCCGCCTGGCCGCCGCGGCCACCGCCGGGGTGGTCGCCGCGATGTCGGGCCTCGCCGCCGCGCCACCCGCAGCGGCCGAACCGACCGACGCCGGTGAGGCCCTGGGCCAGTTCCTCGGCGGCGACGTGGTGCTCGGCAACATCGACCTCGACGCCATCGCCGCCGTCCAGGGGGCGAACGCGGAGCACCCGTCAGGGGCCGTCCTAGACACGAACCCGCTCTCCGCCGAGGTGCTCAACACGCTCGGCGTCGACCTGACGGGCACCCTGTCCCTGCTGGGCGAGAACGGGATCATCGAGCTGGGCGCCGTCAACCAGTACGCGGCCGCTGGTCCCGCGTCCGCGGGCGCAGCGTCCGGCGCGGTCAACGACTCCGGGGCGATCGAGGTGGGTGGTTCCCCCGACTTCCCGGCCGACGCCACCCTCAGCCTCACCCCGCTGGTGCCCGCAGAGCTCCGAGGCTCGACCGTGTCCCAGCTCGACCTGACCCTCGCAGCCGTCTCCGCCGCCTCGCAGTGGGAGGCAGGAGGCGAGCCCACCGGTGACTACCAGGTCGCGGGTGCGACTCTCGAGCTCACCAGCCCCCTCGTCGGAGGCGTGTACAGCGAGCTCCAGGGTGCCGTCGCCCCCGTCCAGGCCACGCTCGACGCCCTGCAGGCGACGATCACCACGGCGCTGTCCGGCCTCATCGACGTCAACCTCGGCGCGGCCCGGTCCACCGGGTCCGTCGACGTGGCCCTCCCCGACCTCACCACCGTGCTGCCCAGCGGGTTCGTGGGCGACGGCGCCGTGCAGGTGAACCTCCAGACCGGCGAGGTGGTCGTCGACCTCGCCCAGCTCCTCGCCGAGAACCCCGACCTGCCGGACCTCAACGAGCTCCCCGCGAACTACGAGATCCTCAGCGGTGAGGTGATCGCGGCGGTCACCGAGGCGGTGACCGCCACCATCACGTCCGTGGTCGAGGACGTCGCGGCGGGGGTGCGCGAAGCCGTCGAGGCCACGACGGTGTCGGTCGACGTCGCGTTCCAGGCGCTCAGCCTGGGCCTCCCACCGACGTGGCAGGACGTCGTCAGCCTCAGCCTCGACGCCTCCCTCGCAGAGATCGACGCAGGCACGGCCACGGCCAGCGTCGACGTGGTCGGCGGGGCGGCGCTCGTGGACATCCTCCTCGCGGCGCTCGGCCTGGGCTCCGTCGACACGCTGGCGAGCATGCTCGTCAACGCGCTGCTCGCTCCCGTCAGTGCGGTCTTCACCGCCCTCGACGTGCTCGACAGCGCGCTGAACGCCATCACGACACCCCTGGCCACCGGCGTGGTAGGCCCGGTGCTCGAGGTGCTGACCGGCGTCGTCTCGCTCACGGGCAACGTCCAGGAGCAGCCGGGCGACCTGCCGGACCAGGTGCCCAGCGGCGTCGAGTCGTTCACGCAGCGCGCCCTGCAGCTGCGCCTGCTCTCGCTGGGCACCGGCAGCGACCTCGCGACCGTCAACCTGGCCTCGGCGACCGTGCGGCTCGCGGACGCGCCTGCGCTCGACACCGAGCCGTCGACCGTGCCTGCCGGCGGCACCACCACCGTGACCGGGCAGGGCTTCTCCCCCGGCGCCGCGGTGCCGGTGCAGCTCACCGCACCGGACGGTGCCGCCGTCGGCGACCCGGTGACCGTGACGGTCACGGCGGAGGGCACCATCACCACCCCGTTGACGGTCCCGGCCGGCTCCGCACCCGGCGACTACACCGTGGTGGCGACGGACCCGACAGCGGGCGACGTGACCGCTCCCCTCGCCGTCACCGACGCCCCGACCGTGGGCGTCGAGCCCACCACCCTGCCGGCCGGCGGGTCCACGACCGTGACGGGCGACGGCTACACGCCGGGCAGCACGGCCACCGTGACCCTGACCGGCCCGGACGGCGCGGCCGTCGGCGAGCCCGTGGAGGTCTCCGTCGGGCCCGACGGCACGTTCACCGTCGACCTTCCGGTCCCGGCAGACGCCCCGGCCGGGACCTACGAGGTCACGGGTACCGACGCGACGGGTGCGGCAGCCACGACGCCCGTGGCGATCACCGAGGCGAGACTCACGGCGGACCCGTCGGCCGTCGCCCCCGGTGGCACCACCACCGTGACCGGCGACGGGTTCTCCCCGGACACCACGGTGACCGTGCAGATCACCGACCCGGACGGTACACCGGTCGGTGACCCGGTCACCGTGCCCACCGGGCCGGACGGGAGCTTCAGCACCGACGTGCCGCTCCCCGAGGACGCCGCGCCGGGCACCTGGACGGTCGTCGTGGACGACCCGACCGGTGCGACGGCGCAGGTACCGGTCTCCGTCGTCGCTCCGACGATCGAGGCGACCCCCGCCACCGTGCCGGCCTCCGGCACCACGACCGTCGCCGGCACCGGGTTCTCGGCCGGCGGAGACGTCGTCGTGCAGCTCACCGACACCGCCGGCGAGCCGCTCGGCGCCCCGGTGACCGTGACGGCGGCGGCTGACGGCACCGTGACGACGCCGGTCGTGGTCCCGGCGGGTGCTACGCCCGGGCAGCACACGGTGGTCGCGACCGACGTCGAGCTGGGTGTCACCGCCACGACGCCGCTGACCGTGACCGCCGCACCGGAGGTCACCGTCACGCCGGGCACCGCGCCCGCCGGCGGGGACGTCGAGGTCAGCGGGGCCGGGTTCACGCCCGGTACGGCCACCGTCCAGCTCACAGGTCCGGACGGCGAGCCGGTAGGGGCGCCCGTCACCGTAGCGGTCGGGGAGGACGGCACGGTGCCGGCCACGCAGCTCACGGTCCCGGGCGACGCAGCCCCGGGGGCTTACACCGTGCTCGTCACCGACTCGACCGACGCGAGCGGGGACGCGCCGCTCACCGTGTCGGAGGCACCGACCGTGACGGTCGACCCGTCCACCGTGGTGGCCGGCGGCACGGTCGACGTGACAGGCGAGGGCTTCACGCCCGACGGTGACGTCGTCGTGCAGCTCACTGACGCCGCCGGGCAGCCCGTGGGCGAGCCGGTGACCACCACCGCGGACGCCGGAGGCACCATCAGCACCAGCGTCACCGTCCCCGCCGGGGCCGCGCCGGGCGAGCACACCGTCGTCGCCACCGACACGTCGGGCGCCTCCGCTGAGGCCGCGCTCACCGTGACGGTCCCGGCGCTGACCCTCGACCCGGGCACCGTCCCGGCCGGTGGCACCACCACCGCCGAGGGCACCGGCTTCACCCCCGGCGAGAGCGTCACCGTCCAGCTCACCGACCCCGAGGGCAACCCCGTCGGCGAACCCGTCACCGCCATCGCCGGACCCGACGGCTCCTTCACCGCCGACGTGCCCGTCCCCGCAGACGCCGCCCCCGGCGACCACACCGTCATCGCCACCGACAACACCGGCGCCACCAGCGAGGCACCGCTGCAGATCACGGCAGCACCGTCGCTCGTCGTCGACCCTGCGCAGGTCCCCGCCGGGGGCGCCACCACGGTGAACGGCGAGGGATTCACCCCGGGTGAGCCGGTCACCGTACAGCTCACCGACGCCGCCGGACAGCGCGTGGGCGAGCCAGTGACGGTGGTGACCGGAGCAGACGGGACGTTCAGCACCGACCTGTCGGTGCCCGACGACGCCACGCCGGGCCAGCACGCCGTCGAGGCGACCGACCTGACGGGGGCGAGCGCCACCACACCGCTCACCGTCACGGATCCGCCGTCCCTCACCGCCACCCCGCGCCTCCTGCGCGCCGGGTTCGCCACCCTCGCCGCCGGGCTCGGGTTCACGCCCGTGACCGAGATCGAGGTACAGCTGGTGGGCCCGGACGACGAGCCCGTGGGCTCCGCCGTCCCGGTGACCACCGACGAGGACGGCGGGTTCACCGAGACCGTCGTCGTGCCGGACGACGCACCGGGTGGCGCATACACCGTGTCCGCCTACGACCCGGCGGTCGACGTCACTGTGGGCGCGGACCTGCGGGTCGTCGCCCCGGTGGTGAGCATCGAGCCCGACGAGGTGCCCGCCGGTGGCTCCACCACCGTCGAGGGCGAGGGCTTCGCCCCGGACGAGGGTGTGACCGTCGAGGTCATCGGGTCTGACGGCGAGGTCGCCGCCACCGGTTCGGGCACGGCCGACGACGACGGCCGCGTCTCGGTCGACGTCAGCATCCCCGCCGAGACCGCACCGGGCGGCTACACCGTCGTGGTGACCGATGACGCCACCGGCGCCACGTCCGAGGCGGCGGTCACCGTGGTCGCGCGGGTCCTGGCCGCCTGGTTCGACGAGCCTGTGGCCAGCCCCGGTGACGTGCAGGGCTTCCACGCGGGCGGGTTCGAGCCTGGGGAGCTGGTTTCCGCCGTCATCACCTCAGAGCCGCTCACCCTGGCGGAGACCGAAGCAGACGCCGACGGCGTCGCGCACTGGGTGTTCGTCGTACCGGCCGACTTCGAGGCCGGCACGCACACTGGCACCGCGACCAGTGAGACCGTCAATGACTCCGTCCTCGCCACGTTCGACGTCGTCCTCGCGGACGAGGGCGCTGCGCCCGAGGTACCCGGCCTGGGTGGCGAGGCGGGTGGCGGCCCAGGCCTCGGCGGCGGGCCGGGCGGCTTCGGCGTCGGCACCGGCGCTGGCCCGTGGCCCGAGACCGGCGCGGGGGCCGCATCGAGCGGCTGGGGCGTGCTGCCCCGCACGGGGGCCGACGTCTGGGGACTCGCCGCCCTGGCCACCCTCCTCGTGCTGAGCGGTGCGGCGGCGCTGCACGCCACCCGGCGGCGGCTCGGCTGATCTGCCACCACGCACGACGGGGCCCCGCGAGCCGTACGGCTCGCGGGGCCCCGTCGGTCCCAGGAGGTGGCGCTCAGCCCACGCGGTGCAGCCAGCGCACCGGAGCACCTGCACCGGCGTAGCGGAACGGCTCGAGCTCGTCGTCCCACGCCGTGCCGAGCGCGAGGTCGAGGGCGTCACGCACGGCGTTCGGGTCGTGCGCCAGCTCCAGCGCCGCACGCACCCGGTCCTCCGGGACGACGACGTTGCCGTGCACGTCCGTCATGGCGTGGAAGATGCCCAGGTCCGGGGTGTGCGACCAGCGGGCGCCGTCGACGCCGTGGCTCGCCTCCTCCGTCACCTCGTAGCGCAGGTGCTCCCACCCGCGCAGCGCAGAGGCGAGGCGCGCCCCGGTCCCCTGCGGCCCCTGCCACGAGTACTCCGCTCGGTGCAGACCGCGCGCAGCAGGCTGCGGCGTCCAGTCGAGCGAGAGCCGCGTGCCGAGCACGCCACCGGCAGCCCACTCGACGTGCGGGCACAGCGCGCTGGGCGCGGAGTGCACGAAAAGGACACCACGCGTGATGGCGGACATAGTTCCTCCCTGGGTCGAGGTCCGTCTTCCCCTACGTCCTCGATCAGGCCGGATTTAGCAGTCCGTCACTAGTGGTGTGGATTCGTGTCGCTTCGTGATGTCGTTCTGGCGTCATGATGCATGACGCATCTGACATGCGCGAGAGGAAACCGCTCCGACGCAAGGTGAAACGCCGACATCACCCCAGACCGTGACGTCAGAGGCGCTCGCGCAGCTCCCGCATCGCCTTCTTGCGCACGCTGCGCTCCAGGCGGTCCAGGTACAGCTTGCCGTCGAGGTGGTCGCACTCGTGCTGCAGGCAGCGCGCCATCAGCCCCGTGCCCTCGACCACGACCTTCTCCCCCTCCAGGTCGACGCCCTCGACCCGCGCGTACCAGGCGCGCGTCGTGGGATACCAGAGACCCGGGACGGAGAGGCAGCCCTCGTCACCGTCCTGCACCTCCTCCGACAGCTCCACGATGCGCGGGTTCAGCACGTAGCCGATCTCGTCGTCGATGTTCCACGAGAACGCACGCAGGTTGACGCCGATCTGGTTGGCAGCGAGCCCCGCACGCCCCTCGGCGTCGACCGTCTCCACGAGGTCCGCCACGAGGTTGCGGACGCCGTCGTCGATCGTGGTGATCTCGTCGCACACGGTGCGCAGCACGGGATCGGGAATCACGCGGATCTCTCGCATCGCCATGGCCGGCATTCTTTCACGGCGAGCCGCACCACCCCGGTCCGGCCAGGCCCCGCGCGGCGCCTCAGCGCTGTGTCACGTTGAAACCGACCACGACCGCGACCAGGCCCCAGAACGCGAGGCTCGCGCCGAGCGCGACAGCTACTCCCCGCGCCGCACCCGGCCGCTCCGCGGAGGCACGCCGTGCCGCCCGCACACCCATCACCGCTCCACCCAGCACCAGGACGCCCCCTGCGACAAACCACCACACGGGGAGAACGGTGCCACACCGCCCTGGCACGCGTCTTCACCCCCGGCACGCTGGAGTAGGCTCGCCGCGCGCCCCGTTAGCTCAGCTGGTCAGAGCAGGAGACTCATAATCTCTCGGTCGCGGGTTCAAGTCCTGCACGGGGCACGGTTCACGCGGGCGGGGCCGGCGCGGTCGGGTGAGGCACCTCCGCAGGCGCCCCCCACGTCGGTACGGTGATGCCATGTGGTCGCGCCGCCCTCGCCTGCCCGACGACGTCCTGCGCCGTCTCGACCTCTCGCGCGCCGACAAGGTGCTCGCCGCCGCCCCGCTCGGCGCGGGCGGCTGGACGGTGGCGACGACGGCGGAGCTGATCGTCACCGACGCGCAGGACGCCGTCGTCGTGCGCCGGCCGTGGGCCGACGTCGACCGCGCCGCGTACGACCCGCAGCGGGAGGTGGTGACGGTCGAGTGGGTCGACGCGGCCCCGGACCTGCACGTGGCCGCCGTGGACCCCGAGCGCGCCGCCCTCCCGCAGGTGGTGCGCGAGCGCGTCCAGTGGTCGGTGGTGCTCGCAGAGGACGTACCGCTGCCCGGGGACCGGTCGGCGCGCGTGGCCGTGCGGCGCACCGCGGACGGAACCCTGTTCTCGCAGGCGCTGGCCGGGCCGGGGGTGGACCTCGCCGACCCGCAGGTGGCGCTCCTGGTGGACGCGGCCGAGGGGCGTGTCCGCGCTGCTGCGGGCATGCCTCTGTGACGTGCGCCAGGCCAGCGGCGAGGCGTGTGGAGCACCCTTGCCGGCCTGGTATTGTTCTACCCGGCCTCGGGCACGGGGCCGCGCGATCCCGCGTAGCTCAGCTGGCAGAGCATCCGACTGTTAATCGGACGGTCGTAGGTTCAAGTCCTACCGCGGGAGCCGAAAGGCCCGGAATCTCCACGATTTCGGGCCTTCTTGCTTGACAGGACGGCCTCCCCCCGGTTGCCCTCTCGCCCGGCGACTCCTCGGTGACTCCGGGGTCCAGGGTGGGCAACTGGGCGGGACGGTGCTGGCCCACCCCGACCGAGCGACTGCAGGAGGCCCACCGTGCCCTCGGCCACCGACCGCACCCCTGAATCGCCGCACCGATCCTGGGGCAGGGTCGTGTCACGTGTGCTGGGTCCCGCCGTGACCGTGCCGGCGGTGGTGCTGGGCATCGCCGTCTACGCCGCGCCGCCGGGACCCGCTCGATGGGGGTGGGTGGCGGTGACGGTGGGCCTCGTCGCGGGCGCGCCGGTCGCCCTCGTCGTGGCGCTGGCCCGTGCCGGCGTGCTGGAGTCGATCGATGCCCGCCCGCGCCGGCAGCGCCTGTGGACGCTGGCCGCGCTGGTCGCGATCGAGGTCGCTGCGGTGAGCGTGCTCGCCCTGCTCGGCGCACCGCCGCTGCTCTTCGGTCTGGTCGCCTCGTGCGTGGTGGGCGTCGTGGTGATGGCGCTGGTGACCCCGGTGGTGCGCGCCTCGATCCACGTCGCCGCCCTGGCTGTCCCTGCGGGCGCGTTCGTGCACGTCGCGTGGCCGGTCTCCGTGGCGCTGCTCGCGGCAGCCGCGGTCGTCGGCGTGGCCCGCCTCACGGTGCGCGACCACACCCCGCTGGAGGTCACCGTCGGGATGGTGGCCGGAGCCACCACGGGACTCGCGGCCGCCGCGGTGCTCCTGCCCTCCTGACCCTGCCGCCAGCACGGCCCATACTGGCCCGGTGGACGGCCTGGTGACGCTGCAGCAGCTGAAGTACTTCATCGAGGTCGCCGCGAGCGGGTCGATCACCCGCGCGGCGGCAGCGTTGTACGTGGCACAGCCGAGCCTGTCGAAGGCGATGAAGGAGATCGAGGCGAAGGTCGGCCAGGAGCTGTTCACGCGCACGGCGCAGGGCATCAGCCTGACGCCCGACGGCGTGGAGTTCCTGGGCTATGCGCGGCAGGTGGTGCTGCAGGCGGACCTGCTGGAGCAGCGGTACCTGAGCAAGAAGCCGGCACGGCGGCTGTGCTCCATCTCGACGCAGCACTACGCGTTCGCGGTGAACGCGTTCGTGAACATGGTGGAGCGCACGGAGGCGGACGAGTACGAGCTGACGCTCCGGGAGACGCGGACGCACGACATCATCGAGGACGTCGCGACGCTGCGCAGCGAGGTGGGCATCCTCTACCGCAACGAGTTCAACCGGAAGGTGCTGGACAAGCTGTTCCGGGCGCGCGGGCTGGTGTTCCACCCGCTGTTCACGGCCCGGCCGCACGTGTTCGTGTCCCGGACCAACCCGCTGGCCGGCCGGGCGTCGGTGACGCCGGCAGACCTGGTGGCGTACCCGTGCCTGTCGTTCGACCAGGGCGAGCACAACTCGTTCTACTTCGCGGAGGAGATCCTCAGCACGCAGTTCAGCCCGAAGTCGATCCGGGTGAGCGACCGGGCCACGATCTTCAACCTGATGATCGGGCTCAACGGGTACACGATCTCGACCGGCATCCTGAGCACGGACCTCAACGGGGAGAACATCGTCTCGGTGCCGCTGGACGTGGACGACTCCATGGAGGTGGGGTGGATCGCGCACGGCTCGGTGCAGCTGACCGCCCAGGCGCGCATGTACCTGGACGAGCTGGAGCGCGTCATCGCCTCATACGGGCACGGGCCGAAGGCCACATAGCCCCGGGCTATGTGGCTGCATAGTTCTTTGGTCTTACCCTATGGGGGCTCGGCGGTGTCACCGTTGACGCATGAGCACCCGATTCCACCTCGTCGGCAGCCTCCTGCGCCCCGAGGACCTGCTGAAGCACAAGGCCGTCATCGAGCAGCGCGACGACATCACCTACCCGTTCTACGACGACCTGCCCGGCTACCTGGAGGCGGAGGTCGCCGCAGCACGCGCCGTCGTCGAGCAGCAGATCGCGCACGGCGTCGAGGTGCTGACGGACGGCGAGCAGACGCGCTCGATGTGGCACCTCGACTTCGTGTGGGGCCTCGGCGGCACGGAGCGGTTCATCGCCGACCACGGGTACTACTTCCGCGACCTGGACGAGGCGGGCACCTACGAGACGCGCCGGGACATCGGTGTGCGCGTGGTCGCCCCGCTCAGCGGCAAGGACCACCACTTCATCGAGCTGTTCCGACGCCTGACGGAGCTTGCCGGCAGCCGGCCCACGAAGCTGTCGATCCCATCGCCGTCGCACGTGTTCGGCGAGCTGTCGGGCAAGCTGTTCGGCGCCCCGAACGCGGGCCGCGCCGAAGGCGTCTACGCCACGGCCGACGACCTCAAGGCCGGGCTGCTGGAGGCGTACCGCAACTTCGTCACCGAGTACGCGGCCGCCGGCGGCACGATCCTGCAGCTCGACGACTGCCTGTGGGAGATGTTCGCGGACGACAACCCGAGCTCTCCGTTCACCGGCGGGGCGGTGCCGTTCGAGCAGGTGCGCGGGTTCGCCCACGAGTTCATCGAGCTCAACAACTCCCTCATCGACCACGCCCACGGGCTCGGCCTCAAGGTCTGGACGCACAACTGCCGCGGCAACTACGCCTCGCGCAACATGGGCGGCGGCTCCTACGCGAAGATCGCGGAGCTGTTCCTGCGCCAGCAGCGCTACGACCGGTTCTTCCTCGAGTGGGACGACGAGCGCGCCGGGTCGCTGGAGGCGCTGCAGGCCCTGGCGGACCGGCCCGAGGCCGAGGTGGTGCTGGGCCTGCTGTCCAGCAAGTCGGCTGACCTGGACGACGAGGAGCGAGCACGACGCCTGCTCGACGAGGCCTCGGCCATCATCCCCAAGGAGCGGCTGCACCTGTCCCACCAGTGCGGGTTCGCCTCGACCAACGAGGGCAACGAGCTCTCGGAGGAGCAGCAGTGGGCCAAGGTGGACCAGGGGCAGCGGATCGCGCAGGAGTTCTGGGGCAGCTGACCGGCCTGGCGGTGCCGCGAGAGCCGGTGGCTGACAACCTCAGCTCGCCGACGATCGGCGTGCCGCCACGGCGAGGCTTGACCTTAACACGATGTCAGACTCTAGCGTCGCAGCCATGAGCAGCAGCATCGAAGTCGACGGCAGGCACCGCACCTACACCGTGGTCGGGGAGCACGAGGGGCCGGCAGGGCGACCCCTCGTGCTCGTCTTCCACGGGTCCCGGCAGACCGGGCGCGTCTTCCGCCGCTTCACCGGCGGCGCCTTCGACGCGCTGGCCGGGACCGCCGTCGTCGCCTACCTGGACGGCTACCGGGGGAACTGGAACGACGCCCGGAGGGAGAGCAGCTTCCCCGCCCGCACCGAGGGGGTGGACGACGTCGCGTTCACCCGCGCGGTGGTCCGCGAGCTCGCCGCCTCCCACGGCGTCGACCCCGGCCGGGTGCACGCCGTCGGGTACTCCAACGGCGGCCAGATGGTGCTCCGTCTGCTCCACGAGACACCCGGCCTGCTGGCCGGCGCCGTCGTCGTCGGGGCCACGCTCCCGGCGCCGGGCAGCCTGCTGCTGCCCTCCCCCGCCCCCGCACCGGTCCCCCTGCCGGTGCTGGTGGTCCACGGCACCGGCGACCGGGTGGTGCCCTACGGCGGCGGCCCCGTACCGGGCTGGGTGCGACTCCTGTTCAAGGTGGGCGGGGCGAATCTCTCCGCCGCGCAGACCGCCGAGCACCTGGCCCGCCGCAACGGCATCACCCGCCCGCCGCGCTCTCGTCGGCTGGCGGCACCCGCCCACCCCGCACGGACGCGGGCGGGTCGGCGCACCCGCCCCTGGGTGGAGCAGACCGATCACGTCGAGACAGGCCGCCCGCCGGTCCGGCTGCTGACCGTGCACGGCGGCGGCCACACCGTCCCCGGCCCGGGGAGGCCACCTTTCGTGCTGGGGCGCACCACCCGCGACGTCTCCGTGGCCGAGGTGGCCGCCGAGCTGTTCGACCTCACGCCCCGGGAATAGCAGGCAGTTGCCCGGGGCTTTCACCTGACGTGCCGACAACCTCACGTTCCTCGGTGGGCCTGCGCTCCGAGCGGGGTCCCGTCCTGCTGTCCCTCATGCTCTCGACGGCGCTGGTCGCGCTCGACGCCACGATCATCGCCACGGCGTCGTCCACGATCGCCCGCGAGCTCGGCAGCTTCGACCAGGTCCCCTGGCTCTTCTCCACCTACCTCCTGGCCCAGGCCGTGAGCACCCCGCTGTTCGGGCGCCTGGCCGACATCCTGGGCCGCAAGCGCCTCATGCTCGTCGGCATCGGCCTGTTCTTCGTCGGCTCGGCCCTGGCCGGGGCCGCCTGGTCGATGTCGGCGCTGATCGCCGGCCGGGTGGTCCAGGGCCTGGGTGCCGGAGCCGTCATGCCGGTGTCGATGACGATCACCAGCGACATCTACACGCTCGAGGAGCGAGCCAAGACGCAGGGCTACCTGGCCTCCGTGTGGGGTATCGCGTCTGTCGTCGGCCCCACGCTCGGCGGCGTGTTCAGCGAGTTCGTGAGCTGGCAGTGGATCTTCTGGGTCAACCTGCCGCTCGCCGCCCTCGCCGCGCTCATGCTGGCCCGCCGCTACCACGAGTCCTCGCACCAGCCCACGCACGAACCCATCGACTACCTGGGCGCCGCGCTGCTGACCGGGGGCAGCACGCTCCTGCTCCTCGGCCTCCTCGAGGGCGGCAACAGCTGGGCCTGGGCGTCCGCACCGTCCGTCGCGATCTTCGCCGCCGCCGTCGGCCTCCTCGTGTGGTTCGCCCTGCACGGGCGCCGCACCGCCCACCCGATCGTGGACCTGAGCATCCTGCGGCGCCGCGTCGTCGGCGCCTCCACCACGGTCTCGCTGCTGGTCGGCGTCATCGTCGTCGGCCTGTCGACGTACGTGCCGATCTACGCCCAGCAGGTGCTGGGCTTCGGCGCCCTGCTGGCAGGCTTCGCGCTCGCCGCGCTCACGATCGGCTGGCCGATCTCGGCGTCGAACGCCGGGCACCTGTACCTGCGGATCGGCTTCCGCCTCACCGCCGTCATCGGCTCCAGCCTCGTGGTGGTCGGCAGCGGCCTCATGCTGCTGCTCGGTGCGGGCTCCTCGCTCGTGCTCGTGGGGGCGTTCTGCTTCGTCGTCGGCATCGGCATGGGCCTGACGGCGGTGCCCACCCTCATCGCCGCACAGACCTCGGCGGGAGCCACCGAGCGCGGGGCGGTGACCGGCGCCAACATGTTCGCCCGCTCCATCGGGTCGGCCGTGGGCGTCGCCGTGCTCGGCGCGATCGTCAACGCCCACACCACGCTCGGCCCGGACGGGACCCCGCAGGGCGACGGCGTGCTGACGGCGATGCGGCTGGTGTTCGTCGCGCTCGCCGTGGTGGCCGTGGCGCTGCTCGTCGCGGCCTGCCTCATGCCCGCCGACAGGCACGCCGCCGTCGAGCGCCGCCGGGCGCAGGCCGCTCAGGAGAGCGAGCCGGCGACGGCCTGACGCCCACGAGCCCGGCCGTCACGCCGTCGGAGCGCCCCCGGGGGCTGGCCGACGGCGTGACGTCCACCGAGGTGAGCCTTCGCCGTCAGACGTTCTCGCGCAGGGTGCGCCGCTCAGCCTCCAGCTTGAGCAGCTCCGCGAACGCGTCCCGGTAGGCGTCCGCGTCCCCGTTCGGGTCCAGCCGCTGCAACCGGCTCTTCGCGTCGGCGATCCGGCGGGTCAGCCCGAGGTCCTGCAAGGCCCGGACGACGTCGGCCACGAACCGCCCGATGACCGCCTCACGGTCCTCGGGCAGCGGTGCCACCGCCAGCTCGTCCACGAGCCCCGCCACCGTCTCCGGCGCCTGGTCCGAGACGGCCTCGACCCACGCGCCGCCCGCCATCGTCCGGCCCGCGGCCACCCCGCCCGCCGCACGCACGGCCGCGTGCACCGCCCGCCACGCCGGCACCCCGAACGCGTCCTCACCCAGCTCGTCGAACACCGGCGGCACGTGCTGCGGGTACTGCAGCACCGTCACCAGCGCCATCCGTTCGGTACGGGCCACCGGGTCGCGCGGGTCCGGCATCGGCATCGACGGCGCGGCGGGCTGCTCCCCCGTCGCCGGGCGGGCCGGGCCCCGCTCCTGCTGCGCACCGCGGCGCTGCACCGGACCGGGCGCCGTCGCCGCGCGCGAGACCTCGCGCCGCACCTCCTCGGTGTCGATGCCGATCCAGCGGGCCAGGGACCGCGAGTAACCGAGCTGCATCGCGCGGTCCCGGATGCCCGCGACGAGCGGCGCCGAGGACCGCAGCGCCCCCACCCGGCCCTCGACCGTGTCCAGGTCGAACCCGGCCAGCGTGGTGCGGATGACGAACTCGAACAGCGGCACCCGGCCGTCCACCAGCGCCTTGACCGCCTGCGGGCCCTTGGCCATGCGCAGGTCGCACGGGTCCATGCCGCTCGGCTCCACCGCCACGAACGTCTGCGCGTGGAAGCGCTGGTCCTCGCCGAACGCGCGCATCGCGGCCTTCTGGCCCGCGGCGTCGCCGTCGAACGTGAAGATGACCTCGCCCCCCAGCGACTGCCCGGAGGAGAGCTGCAGGCCGCCGCCGGCCGTGTAGTCGCCCAGCAGGCGCCGCACGATCTTGGCGTGGTCCGGCCCGAACGCCGTGCCGCACGTGGCCACCGCGACCTCCACCCCCGACAGGTGGGCCGCCATGACGTCCGTGTACCCCTCGACCACCACCACGCGCTTGGACTGCGCGATCGCCTTCTTGGCCAGGTCGATGCCGTAGAGCACCTGGGACTTCTTGTAGAGCGTGGTCTCGGGGGTGTTGAGGTACTTGGGGCCCTGGTCGTCCTCGTACAGGCGGCGCGCGCCGAAGCCGACGACGGCACCCGTCGTGTCCCGGATCGGCCACACGAGGCGGCCGCGGAACCTGTCGTACACCCCGCGCTGCCCCTGGCTGACCAGACCGGCCGCGACCAGCTCGGCCTGCGTGAACCCCTTGCCCTGCAGGTGGCGGGAGAGCGAGTCCCAGCCCGTGGGCGCGTAACCCACCCCGAACTTCTCGGCGTCGGCGCGGTCGAAGCTGCGCTCCGCCAGGAACTTACGACCCGCTGCCGCCTCGCCCGGGCTGAAGAGCTGGGAGGCGTAGAACTCCTGGGCCACCCGGTTCGCCTCGAGCAGGCGCTGACGGCGGCCCGGCTCCTCGCGGCGGGCGGGCGTCGCCGACCCGCCGCGCGAGTCCTCGTACCGGAGCTGGACGCCCACCCGGTCGGCCAGGTACTCGACCGCCTCGGTAAAGCTCATCCCGTCGACCTTCTGCACGAACGAGATGACGTCGCCGCCCTCGCCGCACCCGAAGCAGTGGTAACGCCCCACCCCGGGCCGCACGTGGAACGACGGCGATCGCTCGTCGTGGAAGGGGCACAGCCCCTTGAGCGAGCCGACGCCGGCAGGCTTCAGCGTCACGTGCGCGGAGACGATCTCGTCGATGCGGGCGCGCTCGCGGACGGCTTCCACGTCCTCGCGCTTGATCAGCCCCGCCACGGCCCCGAGTCTAGGCCTCACGGGCGGGCGCGGGCGTCAGGCTCCGGGCGTCAGCGACCGACGAGCCGTCCGTGCCACTGCATCGCGGAGACGTCGGTGAGCGAGGCCACCTGGTCGATCACCACACGCAGCCGCGCGTCGTCGTCGGGGGCCGCCTTCCAGTCCGCGGCGAAGGACGGCTCGAGGGCCACGGGCGCCCGGTCGGCGAGCACGTGGACCAGGTCGGCCACGATCTCGCGCTGCGCCTGGTACACCGGCTCCCGCTCACGGGGCGCCATCACATAGGCGACGGCGACGCCCTTGAGCGCGAGGATCTCCAGCTGCGTCTCCTCGGGAACGAGCAGCCGTGCCCCGTACCGGGTGTGCGGGCCGGGACCGAACCGCTCCCGTGTGGCCTGCTGCGCCGCTCCGCTGAAGCGGCCGATGAGGGAGCTGGTGAGGTCCTTGAGGTGGGCCAGGGCCCGGCGGGAGCCGTCGAAGTCCGTCATGAGCAGGCCGGACTCGCGCAGCCGCCCGAGCGCTTCCTCGAGCCCGTCGACAGGGTGCCAGTCGCCGTACCAGGCACGCACGGCCTCGACCACGCGCGCCCGCTCCTCGGCGGAGTCGAGCAGCGCCAGGTCCAGGCGCCCGCCGACGACGGCGTCCTCGACGTCGTGCACCGAGTAGCTGATGTCGTCGGCCAGGTCCATGACCTGCGCCTCCATCGACTTCACACCGTCCGGGGCGCCCTGGCGCAGCCACTCGAACACCAGCGCGTCGTCGGGGTAGACGCCGAACTTGCCGCTCACGGAGCCGTCGGGCCGGCGCGGACCCTGTCCGAGCGCCCACGGGTACTTGACGCTCGCGTCCAGCGACGCACGGGTCAGGTTGAGGCCCGCCGGCTCGCCGTCGGCCGTGAAGACCTTGGGCTCCAGGCGGGTCAGCAGGCGCAGCGTCTGGGCGTTGCCCTCGAAGCCGCCGATGCCGGCGGCGAGCTCGGCGAGCGCCCGCTCGCCGTTGTGCCCGAACGGCGGGTGGCCGAGGTCGTGCGTGAGGCAGGCGGTGTCCACGAGGTCGGGGTCGCAGCCCAGCGCGCGCCCCATCTCGCGGCCCACCTGGGCCACCTCGAGCGAGTGCGTCAGGCGGGTCCGCACGAAGTCGTCGGTGCCCGGGGCGAGCACCTGCGTCTTGGCACCCAGGCGGCGCATCGCCGAGGAGTGCACCACGCGGGCGCGGTCACGCTCGAACGGGGTGCGGGACTTCTGCTTGGGCGGCTCGGTGACGTACCGCTCGACGTCAGCGTCCCCGTAGGAGAGCGTGCCGTGCTCGCCCTCGGTGGGGCGGGGCACGCCGCCGACGACGTCGGGGTCGAACGCGCCCTGCTCGAACGGAGCGGGCTCGAAGGTCTGCACGGAGAGAGCCTAGGCCAGGCGCCAGACTCCGACGGCAGGCCCCTCCCCCGAGAGGCGGACACCGTCGGCCGTGACCGCGAGCGCCGGGGTGTCCACGAGGCGACCGCCGTGGAGCAGCTCGGGGGCGTCGTCGCCGAGCACCGCCGGGGGCAGGGTGGCTCCGGACCAGGGTGCGCGGGCGACGACGACGAGCACGCGCTCGCCGGGCGTCTCGCGCAGCCAGGCGACGGCGTCGTCCTCGACCACGGCCCAGCGCAGCCCGCCGTCACGCAGGGCGGTGGAGCCCCGGCGCAGGCGCGACAGCGCCTGGTAGACGTCGAGGGTGGCGGTGTCCCACCGGGGGCCGCCGGTGGCGGCCTGGTCCCAGGCCATGGTGACGCGGCCGTGCTCGCCGTTGGTGCCGGTGGCGCCCACCTCGTCCCCGGCGAAGACGAAGGGGGTGCCGGGGTAGGTGTGCAGGAGCGTGGCGGCGAGCTCGACGGCCTCGGCGGAGCCGACGACGGTGCGCAGGCGGGGCGTGTCGTGGGAGCCGAGGAGGTTCCACTGGGCGGCGGCGACCTGCCAGGGCACGCGGGAGGCGAAGGCGCGCATGGCGGCGACCATGGCGCCCGCCGGGCGGGGGGTGGTGCGCACGGGGAGCCCGTACTGGGGTGCGCCGTGGGGGTCGGCGAGCCAGCCCCAGACGGGCCGGGCGAAGCCGGAGTAGTTCATGGTGGCGTGCCAGCCGTCGCCGGGCAGGTCGGCGGTGTAGTCGTGGAAGTGCTCGGCGACGAGGGCGGCGTCCGGACGCAGGCCGGTCAGGCGGGCGCGCAGGCGGCGTGCCACCTCCAGGGTGCGGTCGGTGGCGCCGTAGCGGCCGGTCATGTTGGCGACGTCGACGCGCCAGCCGTCGAGGCCGTAGGGCTCCTGGAGCCAGCGGGCGATGGCGGAGTCGTCGGCGTCGACCATGCGGCGCCAGACCTCCTCGCTCCCCCAGTCGAGCTTGGGGAGGGAGCCGTGGCCCAGCCAGGAGACGTATCCTGGGCGGCCCGGGCCGGGGTAGGCGACATCGACGCCGCCCTCGGCGATCTCGCCCTGCCCCGCCCACAGGAACATGCGGTGCTCCGGCGATGCCGGGTCGGTCTCGGCGCGGGTGAACCAGTCGTGCCCCTCGCCGGTGTGGTTGGTGGTGATGTCGCCCATCAGGCGCATGCCGCGGGCGTGGACGGCGGCCGAGAGCGCCGCGAGCGCCTCGTCCCCGCCGAGGAGCGGGTCGACGTGGTCGAAGGTCGAGGCGTCGTAGCGGTGGTTGGAGCGCCCGGCGAAGAAGGGGGTGAGGTAGAGGGTGGAGACGCCGAGCGACTCGAGGTGGTCGAGGTGCTCGGCGACGCCGGCCAGGTCTCCGCCGTAGAGCTGGGTGCTCGTGAGGGGCGCGTCGGGGGCGGGCTCGGTGTCCCAGGCGGTGGGCACGGCCCAGTCGGGGACGGGCCGCTCGTCGGCGGCGGCAGAGCGGGCGAACCGGTCGGGGAAGACCTGGTAGACGGTTCCCTCTCCCGGCCAGCTCGGCGGCAGCGGCGCGCTGGTGAGCCGGAAGTCGGCGGCGTCGGGCACGTCGTGGTCCTGCACGCCGGTGCCGTCGAGCCACCGGTAGCCGCCCGGAGCCCGCGGGGTGCCCAGCAGGAACCGGTAGCCGGTCACCGGGTTGTGCACGACGACGTCGGCGACGTAGGTGTCCTCGTGCTCCCCGCGCACGTCGAGGCGGGCCTCGGTGACGCGCGGCTCGCCGTCGCGCACGGTGCGCACCCACACCCCCTGCACGTCGGCGGCGTGCGGCACCCGCACCCGGACGGGCACGGCGTCGCCGGGCGTGACGGGCCCGGGCGGCACGTAGGCCGCCGAGCCGTCGTGGTGCGGCTGGTCCAGCAGGCTCATGCGATCCCTCTCAGCCCTTCACGGAGCCGGCCGTCAGGCCGCCCACGATGTACTTCTGCAGGAACAGGAACAGCGCCAGGACGGGCAGCGCCGAGATGACGGCGCCGGCCGCGAACAGGCCCCAGTTGGCGTCGAGCTGGTTGGAGACCCACCCGTAGAGTCCCACCGCGAGGGTCCAGCTGCCCTGTGACTGCAGCACCACCCGCGCGAGGATGAACTCGCCGAAGGTGCTGATGAAGCTCAGCAGCCCGACGACGGCGAGGATGGGCGACACGAGCCGCAGCACGATGGTCCAGTAGATCTGGGCGTGGGTGGCTCCGTCGATCTTGGCGGCCTCGTCGATCTCCTTGGGCACGGTGTTGAAGAACCCGTACATGAGGAACGTGTTCACTCCCAGAGCCCCGCCGAGGTACACGCAGATCAGCCCGAGCTTGCTGTTGAGCCCGAGGGCGGGGAACACCTCGCCGATGGCCAGCAGGAGCAGGAACACGGCGACGAAGGCGAGCATCTGCGGGAACATCTGGATCACCAGCAGCGACGTGAGGCCCACCCGCCGCCCGGTGAACCGGAAGCGGGAGAACGCGTAGGCGGCTGCCGCACCCATGAGCACCGTGCCCACCGCCGTGGCGACCGCGATCTGGAGGGTGTTGACCACCCAGGTCCAGAACCGGGTGTCGGCCAGGGCCGCATAGTTGTCGCCGCTGACGGAGGCGAACAGGCTGTTGGACCCGGTGAGGGTGCCGTTGACCGACAGCGACGCGGACACCACGTAGACGAGCGGGAAGGCGGCGTAGGCGACGGCCACCACGCCGACGACGTGGCGCCAGCCCAGCTCGCGGACCCACTCCCGGGCAGGCATGCGGGTGCGCAGCGGCGCGGCCTCGGGTGCGACGGGGGCGCTCACATGACCTCCTCGAGCTTGCGGGTCTGCCGGAACGCGAGGGCGGAGATCGTGCCGACGATGACGAAGATGACGATCGACAGGGCGCTCGCCAGGCCGTAGTCCTTGGCGGCGGTGCCGTCCAGGCCGGAGACGCTGTAGACCATCGAGATGAGGATGTCGGTGTGCCCGAGCGGCACCGAGGCGTCCTCGAAGCGTGGCCCGCCCTTGGTGAGCATGTAGATCAGCGTGAAGTTGTTGAAGTTGAAGGCGAACGACGAGATGAGCAGCGGCGCGGTCGAGACCAGCAGCAGCGGGAGCGTGATGGAGCGCCAGGTGCGCCAGCGCCCGGCGCCGTCGATCTTCGCCGCCTCCATGACGTCCCCGGGCAACGACTGCAGCGCGCCGGTGCAGATGAGGAACATGTACGGGAACCCGAGCCACAGGTTCACGCCCAGCACGGAGAGCTTGGCCAGCCACGGGTCGGTGAGCCACGGGATCGCGGCCCCGCCCAGCAGCACCTGGTTGACGAACCCGTAGCTGCGGTTGAGCAGGCCCGCCCACAGCAGGGCGGCGAGGAACCCGGGGATGGCGTACGGGAGGATCAGCAGCGTCCGGTACGCCTTGCGCCCGCGCAGCCGCACGTCGTTGAACGTGATCGCCAGGAACAGGCCCAGCAGGAACGTGGTGACCACGGACAGCACCGCGAACGCGACCGTCCAGGCGAGGATGCGCAGGAACGGGCCGGAGTAGCGCTCGTCACCGAACGCGGTGACGTAGTTGTCGAAGCCCACCGGCACCCGCCACCCCACGGGGAGCCTGGTGCCGTCCTCCGCCTCGAACTGTCCCTCGGCGTTGGGACGGTAGACGACGCCGGTCAGGGCGTCCGTCATGGTGTCGGCCTGCTCCTCGTAGTGCAGGCTCGGGGTGAACGCGTACCCCGTGCGGGCGTCCTGGGTGCGGATCGAGCCGTCCTCGGCGTCGTCGGAGACGGGGACGCGCAGCGCCGTGACCTCCTGCTGGCGAGCGATGACCTCCTGGTAGCTCAGCACCGTCCACCCCGGGACGACGGTGGGCGCCTGTCCGTCGGCGCCGGTGGCGCCGTCGACCTCCTCCAGCGGACGCTCGGCCGTGCCGGCGAGGACGCGGCCGTCGTCGACGATGGCGAAGCCCAGGTCGTCACCGTCGGTGACGACGGCGAGCGGGTAGGCGGCCGACCCCTCGACGCGACGCTCGTTCTGCTGCAGCAGCGCCTCGATCGCCTGTTCCTTGGTGGAGTTGTGGCCGTCGCCGTAGTTGGTGAACGAGACCCAGGCGGTGTAACCCACCACGTAGATCTGGAAGACGAGCAGGAACGCCAGGCCGGGGTAGATGTACTTGCCTGCCAGCGCCCGCTTCGAGAAGTAGACGTAGTTGGCAGCGACCAGGAGCAGCAGCAGCGCCCAGAAGATGCCCATGGAGCCCTCGCGCCAGCAGGCCAGGAGGCCGAAGACGCCGAGCGCGTCGATGACGGCCATGAGGACGAGCTTGACGAGGAAGCCGGGTCCGAAGTCGCGCGCGTGCGAGGTACGCGCGCGCGGCGGGTCGAGGGTGGGTGGTGCGGTGGGCAACGTCGCCTCCGTCGGTCCAGGGGTTCGGGCTGGCAGGCGGTGGCCCGCGACGCGCACGCCGCGGGCCACCGGTGCGTCAGCCGATCGCGCCCTGGATGTCCGCCACCATCTTGTCCCAGCCGGCCACCGGGTCGGTCTGGCCGGTGATGATCGCCGCCTCCGTGACGCCCCAGAAGGCCCACACGGATCCCATCTGCGGGATGGACGGCATGGGCAGCGCGTCCGCGCCGACGGCCTGGAAGCCCTCGACGATCGGATCCGACGCCGCCTTCTCCGCCGCGGCCGTCAGGGCCGGCGGACGACCTCCGGCCTCGAAGAGCGCCGTCTGCGCCTCCTCGGTGGACAGGTAGTTGACCAGGAAGTCGTTGGCGACCAGCGCGTTCTTGCTCTGCGCCGAGACGTAGAAGCCCTGCACACCCACGAAGGGCTTCGCGGTCTCAGGGCCCGGCGCCGGGATCGGGTCGATCGCCAGGTTCATGCCCGCGTAGTCCTCGAGGAGCCAGGGCCCGCCGACGATGAACGGTGACTCGCCGTTGGCGAAGGCGTCCCTGGCGATGTCGGCGGTGACGTCGGGGCTCAGCACGCCGGCGCTGCCCTGCGCGGCCAGCCACCGGGCGAACGCGTGGCCGGGCTCCCCGCCGAGCGTCAGCTCCGGCTCGTAGGAGCCGTCCTCGTTCTGGGCGAACACGGGGGCGCCGAACGAGGTCTGCAGCGGGTAGTAGGTGTAGGGGTCGCCCTCGTTCCCGGTCTGGACCAGGATCGGGTACCGGGTACCGGCCGCCTGACCTGCGGCGACCGCGTCGTCCCAGGTGGCCGGTGCCTCCGGCGCGAGGTCGGTGTTGCGGATCAGGGCGATGTTCTCGATGGCGTAGGGCAGGCCGTACACCTGGCCGTCCTGGGTGAACGCCTGGATCGAGACGGGCTCGAAGCCGTCGGCCTTGTCACCGAGCTCGATGGGCTGCACCACGCCGTTGGTGGTGAGCTCGCCGAGCCAGTCGTGCGCGCCGACGGTGATGTCGGGCCCCTCTCCGGTGGGCACCTGGGCCAGGAAGTCCGGGCGGATGTCGTCGTAGTTCTTCTGGACGACCTCGACCTGGGTGCCGGTGGCCTCGGTGAACGACTCCGCGGCGGCCCGGACCGGGCCCTCGCGGGTCTCGTCGGTCCAGATGGTCAGGGTGGCGCCCGTGGCGGGGCTGCCCCCGTCCGTCTCGGCCGCGTCGTCGCCGCCGGTGGTGCCGTTCCCGGACGAGCAGGCGGCGAGGGCCAGCGTCGCGGAAGCGGCAACGGTGAGAAGGATGCTCCGTCGCATCGTTGCTCCTGTAAGTGGTACGTCGCCGGACCGGCAGCCACCGACCCTGGCGTCTGACGCCGCTCACCGTAGGGTGTCGCACACCGCTTCTGCAACACGTTCAGCAACGTTTCATCGGACGTTGCACAACCGTGTCCTGCGCGGCAGGATCACCCCCGGGCCACGAGCACCGGCCCCCTCCACCACGGAACGAGGAGGTCCCGTGCCGACTCCCGACACGTCGTCCACCACCGGGCGCACCCGCCTGGCCGACGTCGCCGCGCACGCCGGCGTCTCCACCGCCACCGTCTCGCGCGTCCTCAACGGCAAGAGCACCGTCTCCGCCGAGACCCGCCAGTCCGTGCTGGCCGCCCTCGACGTGCTGGGCTACGAGCGCCCCCGCACCCCCGGCGTGCGCTCCGCAGGTCTCGTCGGCCTCGTCGTCCCCGAGCTCACCAACCCCGTCTTCCCCGCGATGGCGCAGGCCACCGAGTCGCTCCTCGCCCAGGCCGGGTACACGCCCCTCCTGTGCACCCAGTCCCCCGGCGGCACCACCGAGGACGAGTACATCGAGATCCTCGGCGAGCACGGCGTCGACGGCATCCTCGTCGTCTCGGGCCTCCACGCCGACACCACCGCCGGCCGCGAGCGCTACCAGCGGCTGCGCGAGCGGGGCATCCCCCTGGTCCTGGTCGGCGGCCACGCACCGGAGGTCGACGCCCCGCAGGCCTCCACCGACGAGGTCACGGCCATCCGCCTGGCCGTGCGCCACCTCGTCAGCCAGGGCCACCGTCGCATCGGCCTGGCGCTCGGACCCGAGCGATTCGTGCCCTCCCAGCGCAAGAAGACCGGGTTCACCAGCGCCCTCGTCGAGGCCGGCCTGGCCGCCGACACCGACGACGCCGCCACGCACGTCGTCACCTCGCTCTACACCGTCGAGGGCGGGCAGGCGGCCGCCGCCGAGCTGCTCGACGCCGGGCACACCGCCGTCGTCTGCGCCTCCGACCCCATGGCCCTCGGCGCCATGCGGGCGGTACGCGGCCGGGGGCTGCGGGTGCCCGACGACGTCTCGATCGTCGGCTACGACGACTCCCCCCTCATGGCGTTCACCGACCCCCCGCTGACCACGGTGCGCCAGCCCGTGCTCAGCCTGTGCCGCGCCGCCGTCTCGATGCTGCTGGCCGAGATCCGCGGCGAGCGCGCCCCCCGCTCCGAGCTGCTGGTCGAGCCGGAGCTGGTGGTCCGGGGGTCCACCGGCGCCGCCCCGGCGCCCTGAGTCCGCCCGGCCGCACGCTCCAGACCCACAGCCCAGCCTGCCCCCGAGGGAACCAAGGAGAAGCATGACCGTCGTCCACGAGCCGTTCGGCACCGACGAGTGGTGGCGCACCGCCGTCATCTACCAGGTGTACCCCCGCTCGTTCGCGGACGGGAACGGTGACGGCATCGGCGACCTGCCGGGCATCACCTCCCGCCTCGACCACCTGGCCGCGCTCGGCGTCGACGCCGTGTGGCTGAGCCCCTTCTACCGCTCGCCGCAGCGCGACGCCGGCTACGACGTCGCCGACTACCGCGACGTGGACCCCATCTTCGGCACCCTCGAGGACGCCGACGCGCTCATCGCCGCGGCGCACGAGCGCGGCATCCGCGTCGTCGTCGACCTGGTGCCCAACCACACCTCGTCCGACCACGCCTGGTTCCAGGCAGCCCTCGCCGCGGCCCCGGGATCGCCCGAGCGCGCGCGGTACCTCTTCCGTGACGGCCGCGGGGAGCACGGCGAGCTGCCGCCCAACAACTGGCAGTCGATCTTCGGCGGAGACGCCTGGACCCGGGTCACCGAGCCCGACGGCACGCCCGGCCAGTGGTACCTGCACCTGTTCGACTCCTCCCAGCCCGACCTCGACTGGTCCAACCCCGAGGTCCGCGAGGAGCTCGAGGACGTGCTCCGGTTCTGGCTCCGGCGCGGCGTCGACGGGTTCCGCGTCGACGTGGCCCACGGGCTCGTCAAGGCCGAGGGCCTGCCCGACTGGGACGGGCATGTCGCGATGGTCGACGGCAGCGACGCCGGCACCGGCCCCCTGAGCGACCCGGGCGCCCCGGAGGACGGCTCCACCGGGGCCTCCAACAGCGGCCCCATGTTCGACCAGGAGGGGGTCCACGACATCTACCGCTCCTGGCGCAAGGTGCTCGACGAGTTCGACGACGGCGTGCGCCGCTCCCGCGCCCTGGTCGCCGAGGCGTGGGTCGAGCCGCTGTCCCGCCTGGCGCGCTACGTGCGCGAGGACGAGATGCAGCAGGCGTTCAACTTCTCGTTCCTCACCACCCGCTGGGACGCCGCCGCCTACCGCACGGTGGTGACCGGCTCGCTGCAGGCGCTCGACGCCGTCGGCGCCCCCACCACCTGGGTGCTGTCCAACCACGACGTCGTGCGCCACCCGTCCCGGCTCGGCCTCGCCGACCAGACCTCCCGGCCCAACGGGATCTTCGCCCACGACCCGCAGCCGGACGAGGCCCTCGGCCTGCGGCGGGCCCGCGCCGCCACGCTGTTCACGCTCGCGCTGCCCGGGTCCGCCTACCTCTACCAGGGCGAGGAGCTCGGCCTGCCCGAGCACACCGCCCTGCCCGACGACGTCCGCCAGGACCCGGCCTTCTTCCGCACGCAGGGCGCCGAGGCAGGCCGCGACGGCTGCCGCGTGCCCCTGCCGTGGTCGGCGCAGGAGCCCGCCTTCGGGTTCTCCCCCACCGGCCAGGCGTGGCTGCCGCAGCCCACCGGGTGGGGCGCGTACGCCGCCGACGCCCAGGCCGGCGTCCCCGGCTCCACGCTCGAGCTGTACCGCACCGCCCTGCGGCTGCGCCGCGAGCGCCGGCTCGGTGCCGGCGGCCTCGAGTGGGTGGAGGGCTACCCGGAGACGGTGCTCGCCTTCCGCATCTTCGAGGACGAGCGCAGCACCCTGGTGCTCGCGAACCTGGGCACGCAGCCCGTGCCGCTGCCCGACGCCCGGGTGCTCGTGGCCTCCACCGACCTGCCCGGTGACGGCACGCTGCCGCCCGACGTGACCGCTTGGCTCGAGGGCTGACCCCCTCTCCCCAGGGGCCGGCGTGCGCGCACCGCTCGCGCACGCCGGCCCGCCCGTCGCCCGCAGTTCACCCGGGTGACATCCGCCGTGGTTACCGTGTGCGCGCCCGGGCCTCCCGCCCGGCGCCCACGTCCCTCGGAGGAGACCACGTGAGAACTCGCACCGCCGCGGCCCTCGCCGCCCTGCTGGTCGGCGCCGTCGCCGTCCCCGCCGGCTCCGCGACCGCCGCCCCGCGCAGCCACTCGCTCGACCTCACCCTGCTCGCCACCACCGACCTGCACGGCCGCGTGGCGAGCTGGGACTACTTCCGCGACGCCCCCTACAGCGACGCCGCCGGCGACAGCGTCGGCCTCGCCTCCGTCGCCTCCGTCGTCGACGAGGTGCGCGCCGAGGTCGGCGACGACCGCCTGCTGGTCGTCGACAACGGGGACGCCATCCAGGGCACCCCGCTGAGCTACTACTACGCCGTCCAGGAGCCTGTCACCGAGACCGGTGCCACCCACCCCATGGCGGCCGCGTACAACGCCATCGGCTACGACGCCCAGGTCGTCGGCAACCACGAGTTCAACTACGGGCTCGACCTGCTCGACGCGTACGAGGGCAGCCTGGACTTCCCGCTGCTGGGGGCCAACGTGCTCGACGCGACCACCGGGAAGCCGGCCCTGGAGCCGTACACCCTGGTGCGCAAGCACGTGAAGGGCAACAAGCCGGTGACGGTCGGCGTGCTCGGCCTCACCACCCCCGGCTCCGCGATCTGGGACAAGGGCCACGTCGAGGGCCGCCTGGAGTTCCAGGACATGGTCGCCGCCGCCCGCACCTGGGTACCGCGCGTCAAGGCCGCCGGTGCCGACGTCGTCGTCGTGCTCTCCCACGCCGGAGCCGGCGAGTCCTCCTACGACGAGAGCGTCGCCGCCCCGGAGAACCCCGCCGACGTCATCGCCCGCACCGTGCCAGGCATCGACGTCATGGTCGTGGGGCACACCCACCTCGACCGGCCCTCGCAGACCATCACCAACGAGGTCACCGGCCGCGACGTGCTGCTCACCCAGCCCTACCGCTGGGGCTCCACCGTCTCCCGCGTCGAGATCGGCCTGGAGAAGGTCCGCGGCCGGTGGGGCGTGACCACCACGCAGGCCACCGCCGTCCGCACCCGGGACTACCCCGAGTCGCAGCGCATCCTCGACCTCGTCGCCGAGCAGCACGAGACCACCGTGCGCTACGTGAACCAGGTCGTGGCTCGCTCCACCGAAGAGCTCTCCGCGGTCACGTCCCGCTACGAGGACACCCCGATCATCGACTTCATCCAGCAGGTGCAGACCGACACCGTCCGCGACGCCCTCACCGGCACGCCGTACGCCGACCTGCCCGTGCTCTCCATCGCCGCACCGTTCTCCCGCGACGCCGTCTTCCCCGCCGGAGACGTCTCCGTCAGGGACATCGCCGGCCTCTACGTCTACGACAACACCCTGCACGCCGTCACCATGACCGGCGCCCAGGTCAAGGACTACCTCGAGCACTCCGCCCGGTACTTCGCCGCCGTCCCCGCCGGCGGCACGTTCGACCCCGCCCGCCACACCGGCGCCGGCGGCACCCCCGACTACAACCTCGACATCCTCGCCGGGCTCCGCTACGAGATCGACCTCGCCCGCCCCGTCGGAGACCGCGTCCAGGCGCTGACCCTCGCGGACGGCAGCCCGCTGACCGACGACGCCACCGTCGTCGTCGCCGTCAACAACTACCGCCGCTCCGGCGGCGGCGGGTTCCCCCACATCGCCGACGCGCCCCTCGTCTACGACGAGCAGCAGGAGATCCGCCAGCTCCTCATCGACTGGGCGCAGGAGCGCGGCACCATCGACCCGGCCGACTTCTGGGACGAGTCCTGGTGGTTGACGGTCGACGGGGAGCGCGTCGCAGGCTGACCGTCGGCGGTGGGAGGGGGATCAGGCGCCGGGTCGCGTTCACGCGCCCGGGGGGCGCTCCACTTCGGGAGGGAGACGACCCGGCGCCTGATCCCCCTCCCACCGCGGCAATCCGACGCGCTCCCCGGGTGGACGGGGGAGGGTGTGCGGGAGCGGGGTCAGCCTCCGCTGACGCTCAGCTCCGCCTCGCGCAGCCTCGCCTCCCACTCCGCGTCCAGCTCCCGGGAGTCGAGCCAGCCGTAGGGCAGGTGCGGCGTCTTCGGCGAGCCGGCCCGGCCCCGCTGCCCCTCGGCCGCCTCGCCGGGGTACGGCGCGTCCCCCAGGGCGTCGAGCCGCTCGCGCAGCTCCGCCCGCGTCGAGACCATCGCCAGCGCGTGCCGTGCCTCTCCCCCGACGGCGTACCCCTTGAGGTACCAGGCCATGTGCTTGCGCAGGTCGCGCATGCCCTTGCCCTCGTCGCCGTCGAAGTAGTCGATCATCAGCTCGCCGTGGCGGTAGATCGTCTCGGCGACCTCCCGCAGCGTGGGCTGCACCCGGACGGTCTCGCCGTGGAACGCCGCCGCCAGGTCCGCGAACAGCCACGGACGCCCCTGGCACCCGCGACCGACGACGACGCCGTCCGCCCCCGTCTCGCGCACCATCCGCACCGCGTCGTCCGCCGACCAGATGTCGCCGTTGCCCAGCACGGGGATCGTGGTCACGGCCTCCTTGAGGCGCGCGATCGACTCCCACTCCGCCTCGCCCGAGTAGTGCTGGGCCACGGTGCGGGCGTGCAGCGCCACCGCGGCGGCGCCCTCCCGCTCCGCGATCTGCCCGGCCTCGAGGTAGGTCAGGTGCTCCTCGTCGATGCCCTTGCGCATCTTGACCGTCACCGGCACCCCGTGCGGGGCGGCGGCGCGCACGGCCTCGCGGACGATGTCCGTGAAGAGCTGCCGCTTCCACGGCAGCGCCCCGCCGCCGCCCTTGCGCGTCACCTTGGGCACCGGGCACCCGAAGTTGAGGTCCACGTGGTCGGCCCGGCCCTCGCCCGCGATGATCCGCACCGCCGCGCCCACCGTGGCGGGGTCGACGCCGTACACCTGGGCCGAGCGGGGCGTCTCCTCCGGACCGAACGTGACGATGCGCAGCGCCTCGACGTTACGCTCCACCAGGGCCCGGCTCGTGACCATCTCCGCCACGTACAGGCCCGGGTCGTGCCCGGTGGACGCACCCGCCTCACGGCACAGCGTGCGGAACGCGCGGTTGGTCACGCCCGCCATCGGGGCCAGCACCACGGGCGTGTCCACGGTGATCGGCCCGATCTGCAGCGGCGGCAGCACGCGCTCGCCCGAGGAGCGGTGCTCCGGGGTGCGCGCCGAGGCGGTCTCGGTGGTCGTGGTCATCTCCCCATTCTCACCCACGGTGAGCCCCGGTCAGCCCCGGCCCCTGCCGGAGCGGCGCCCCGGCGTCGCGGCCGCCAGCGGGCCGGTGACCGTCGCCTCGTCCTCCCAGCAGGAGATGCCGCCGACGTCGGGCAGCAGCGCCCGCGTGAAGACGGGGTCGCGGCCTTCCGCACGCTGGCGCAGGTAGTCCTTGAGCAGGCGGAACGCCACGGGGGCGAGCAGGGCGAGCGCTGCGAGGTTCACCAGCGCCATGACGCCCATGATGCCGTCGGCCGTGTTCCACACCAGGTCGCTGGAGAGCACCGACCCCACGAAGATCGCCACCACCACCAGCGAGCGGAACACGGTGAGCACCGTGCGGTTGCCGGTGATGAACTCGACGTTGGCCTCGCCGTAGTAGTAGTTGCCGAGGATCGAGCTGAACGCCAGCAGGAAGATGACCACGCTCAGCAGGCCGTTCGACCACGCGCCGAGCGTCGACGTCAGCGCCGTCTGCGTCAGGGCGATGCCGGCCTGCGCCCCGGCGAGGTCCGGCTGGGACACCAGGATGATGAACGCGGTGACCGAGCAGACCAGGAACGTGTCGAAGTACACCCCGAGGGTCTGGACGAGGCCCTGCTTGACCGGGTGGGTGACCGCGGCCGTGGCACCGGCGTTGGGCGCCGAGCCCAGGCCGGCCTCGTTGGAGAACATGCCTCGCTTGACACCCTGCATGATCACCGTGCCGATGGCGGCGGCCACGACCTGGCCCGCGCCGAACGCCTCGGTGACGATGCTGGCCAGCACGCGCGGCACCTGGTCCACGTGCATGGCCACCACGACGAGGCCCACGCCCAGGTAGAGCAGCGCCATGAGGGGCACCACGGCCTGCGTGACGCGGGCGATGCGGCGCACGCCGCCGAAGACGACCAGGCCGGTCAGGACGGCCAGGGCGACGCCCACCGCCCAGGGCAGCCACGCCGGGCCGCCGACGGCGGACGACAGCGTGGCGCTGATGGTGTTCGCCTGCAGGGAGGAGAAGGCGAACGGGAAGCAGCAGATCAGGACGACGGCGAACACGACACCCATCCAGCGAGCCTTCAGGCCGTGCAGCATGTAGTACGCCGGCCCGCCACGGAACCCGTCCCGGTGCCGCTCCTTGTAGAGCTGGCCGAGCGTGGACTCCACGAAGCTGGAGGCACCGCCGACGAACGCCATGGCCCACATCCAGAAGACCGCTCCGGGACCGCCGAGGGCGATCGCCGTGCCCACGCCCGCGATGTTGCCCACGCCCACGCGGGACGCCGCCGAGATCGTGAAGGCCTGGAAGGAGGACACGGACTGCGGCCTGCCCGCGTCGTCGGTCGGGGCCACGTCGCGCAGGGTGCGGAACATCTCCGGCAGCATCCGCAGCTGGACCACACCGCTGCGCACGGTGAAGTACAGGCCCAGCACGGCCACGACGGGCAGCACCGCCCACGTCCACAGCACGTCCCCGGCGTCCAGGACCCATCCGTTGAGCGTCTCCATGGGGTCAAGCATGCAGCCTCCCGAGCACTGTCCAGGATGCGAGAGGGGCCGTGGACACTCGCCCCCACCCTCGGAGCGGGCTGAGACACTGTGCCCATGCACCTGCGCCGTACCGTCCTGACCACCGCCGCGACCGCCGTCGCCGCCCTCGCGCTGTCCGCGTGCTCCGGCGACGCGCAGGGCGCGGCCACCGGTACGGGCCACGTCACCGAGGGCAAGCTCACCGTCGCCACCGGCCAGCCGGCCTACTCTCCCTGGGTGGAGGGCGACGACCCCGCCTCAGGTGAGGGCTTCGAGGCCGCCGTGGCCTACGCCGTCGCCGCGGAGATGGGCTTCGCCCCCGAGGACGTCGAGTGGGTGCGCACCACCTTCGAGGAGGCCATCGCCCCCGGCCCCAAGGACTTCGACCTCAACCTGCAGCAGTTCTCCGTCACGGAGGACCGCCGCCAGGCCGTCGACTTCTCGAGCCCCTACTACGAGACGACCCAGGTCGTCGTCACCGTCGAGGGCTCGCCCGCCGCGGGCGTGACCACGCTCGCCGGGCTCCAGCCGCTGCTCGTCGGCGCCCAGACGGGCACCACCAGCCTCCAGGCGGCCCAGGAGATCATCGCGCCCGAGCGCGGCGTCCAGGTCTTCAACACCAACGACGACGCCAAGCTGGCCCTGCAGAACGGCACGGTCGACGCCATCGTCGTGGACCTGCCGACCGCGTTCTACCTGACCGCGGCCGAGCTCGACGGCGGGGCCATCGTCGGCCAGCTCCCCGGCTCGACCGGGGGTGACGAGCTCGCCTTCGTGCTCGAGAAGGACTCCCCGCTGACCGCCGAGGTCAGCGCCGCCGTCGACGCCCTGCGCGAGGACGGCACGCTCGACGAGCTCGCCGCCACGTGGCTCGGGGGTGCCGGCCAGGCCCCCGTCCTGCAGTGACGGCCCCCGCCACCCCCGGCGTCCCGGAGCCGCACGGAGCCGGCGAGGGCAGCGGCCCAGGCAGGCCCGGGCGAGACGGCGCGGGGCACGGCGAGACCGGGGCGAGCGGGACCGGACGGCACCGTCCCAGCGCGCTCGAGCTCGACCGCCGCGCCTTCCGCAAGAAGCAGGGCTACCGGTCGGTGGCCGTCAGCATGGCCAGCACCCTCGTCTTCGCGACCGTCGTGGTGCTCGTGCTGCGCAACACCCCCGGCTGGCCGCGCGTCGCCGACTCGTTCTTCGACCTCGAGGCCGCCCGCCGGTCCTTCCCCCTGGTCCTGCAGGGCCTGTGGCTCAACGTGCGCGTGCTGGCCGTGGCGTCCGTGGGTGTGCTGCTGCTCGCCCTGGTCATCGCCACCCTGCGCACCCTGCGCGGACCGCTGTTCTTCCCGCTGCGCGCCCTCGCCGCCGCCTACACCGACCTGTTCCGCGGCATGCCGCTGATCATCGTCCTGTACCTGGTCGGGTTCGGGATCCCCGGCCTGCGCCTGTTCCCCCGGATGGACGCGGCGTTCTGGGGCACCCTCGCCCTCGTGCTCGTGTACTCCGCCTACGTGTCGGAGGTCTTCCGCGCCGGCATCGAGGCCGTGCACCCCTCCCAGCGCCTGGCGGCCCGCGGCCTGGGCCTCTCCCACGGGCAGACGATGCGACGCGTGGTGCTGCCGCAGGCCATGCGCAAGGTGACCCCCGCCCTCATGAACGACTTCGTCGCCATGCAGAAGGACGTGGGCCTCATCTCCGTGCTCGGCGCCGTCGACGCCGTGCGGGCCGCCCAGATCGAGACGTCCCGGTACTACGACTTCACGCCCTACGTCGTCGCCGGGCTGCTGTTCGTCCTGCTGGCGCTGCCGGTGATCCGGCTGACCGACTGGTACTCCGCGCGCCTGCGCGCCCGCGAGCAGATGGGGAGCGTCGTCTGATGGCCGATCCCGTCCTGGAGCTGCGTGACGTGTGGTGCGCGTTCGGCGACCACGAGGTGCTGCGCGGCATCGACCTGACCGTGCAGCGGCACGAGGTCGTCGCCCTCATCGGGGCCTCGGGCTCCGGCAAGTCCACGCTGCTGCGCACCGCCAACCTGCTCGAGCACGTCGACGACGGGCAGATATTCCTCTCCGGGCAGGACATCACCGATCCCCGCGTGGACGGTGACGCGGTGCGTGCACGCATCGGCACCGTCTTCCAGTCCTACAACCTGTTCCCCCACCTGTCCGTGCTCGACAACGTGACCCTCGCCGCCCGGGTGGTGCACCGCCGGCCCCGCGCCGAGGCGGAGGAGCACGGGCGGCAGCTGCTCGCCTCGATCGGGCTCGCGGCCAAGGCCGACGCCTACCCGGACACGCTCTCGGGGGGCCAGCAGCAGCGCGTCGCCATCGTGCGCGCCATCGCGACCGACCCGGAGCTGCTGCTGCTCGACGAGATCACCTCGGCCCTCGACCCGGAGCTGGTGGGCGAGGTGCTCGACCTGGTGCGATCCCTCAAGGCGTCGGGCTCGACCATCCTCATGGCCACCCACGAGATGGCGTTCGCCCGGGACGTGGCCGACCGCGTGGTGTTCCTCGACGCAGGTCGCGTCCTGGAGGAGGGACCGGCGCGCGAGCTGCTCTCGAGCCCGCGCGAGCCGCGCACCCGCGAGTTCCTCGCCCGCGTGCTCGCGCCCTGAGAGCCCCTGAGGGCTCCTGAAGACACCGACCGCCGGTCGCTCTGTGCCGACCCACGAGCGACAGCCGCACACCGCGCCTGCGCCACATCTGCTTGCCCGGCGCAACTCTCGTGGGAGAGTATCTGCTGCCCGCCGTTCGCGCCGCCGCGCCCGGCCTGCTCCGGCGCGCGGTCCACCGTCACGGGGCGCGGCGGTCGCCGGGGCGCCACCCGGAAGGACTCCCCCCATGACCGGTCACGTCGCGAGCCCCGCACCGTCCTCGGTGCCGCGCCGCACCTGGCTGTCGCTCGCCGTGCTGCTGCTCGGCGTCGCCATGGCCCTGCTCGACACCACGATCGTCAACGTCGCGCTGCCCACCATCCGCACGAGCCTCGGTGCCTCCGAGGCCACGCTGTCGTGGATCATCTCGGGCTACGCGCTCGCGTTCGGCCTCGCGCTCATCCCCGCCGGGCGGGTCGGCGACCGCGTGGGCCACACGTGGGTGTTCGTCGTCGGCCTCGCCGGCTTCACCCTCGCCAGCCTCTGGTGCGGCCTGGCCACGGGAGCCACCGAGCTCATCGTGGCCCGCGTCGTGCAGGGCCTGGCGGGCGGCATCTTCTTCCCGGCCGTCACGGCGCTCGTCCAGCTCATGTTCCCCGGTCCGGTGCGGGGCCGCGCCTTCGCGGTCATGGGCGCCACGATCGGGTTCTCCACCGCGCTCGGCCCCATCGTGGGCGGCCTGCTCATCGAGGCGTTCGGTGCCGACGAGGGCTGGCGGTCGATCTTCTTCGTGAACCTGCCCTTCGGCGTGCTCGCGGTGGTGGCCGCGATCGTGCTGCTGCCACGGACGGCTGCCGGAGCCGGTGCCCGGGGCGTCGACGTCGTGGGGCTGGTGCTGCTCGCCGGGTCCCTCGTGGCGCTGCTGGTGCCGCTCATCGAGGGTCAGGACCTCGGTTGGCCGGCCTGGACCTGGCTGTCGATGGTGGGTGGCGTCGTCCTCATGGCGCTGTTCGGCGCGTGGGAGGTCTCGGTGGTGCGTCGTGGCGGCGCCCCGCTGGTGCCGCCGCGCCTCTTCAGCCACCCGCAGTTCACGGGTGGCGTGATCCTCGCGACCGTGTACTTCGCCGCCTTCACGAGCATCTTCTTCACCATCTCGATCATGTGGCAGGCGGGGCTGGGCCACTCCGCGCTCTCCTCGGGGCTCGTGTCCGTCCCGTTCGCCGTCGGCAGCATCGTGGGCGCTTCCCAGAGCGACCGACTGGCCGCGCGCCTGGGGCGCACCGTGCTCGTGGTGGGCACCGGCATGGTGGCCCTCGGCCTGGTGGCGGTGTGGGTCGTGCTCGCAGCCGTCCCCGCCGCCGACCTCACGCACTGGGTGCTGCTGCCGCCGCTCCTGGTGGCAGGTATGGGCTCGGGCATGTTCGTCGCACCGAACGCGCAGTTCATCGTCGCCACGGTCGAGCGCTCGGAGGCAGGCGCCGCGTCAGGCGTGATCGGCACCGCCCAGCGGGTCGGCAGCGCTGCGGGCATCGCCGTCATCGGTTCCGTGTTCTTCGGCACGCTGGCCGTGCCGGCAGGCCACCCCACCCCCGCCGACGTCGCCGAGGCCTTCACGCACTCGGCCGCCCTCGCGATGGCCGTCAGCGCCGGCCTGGCGCTGCTCGCCTTCGCCCTCGTGTTCGTGCTGCCGAGGCGCGTCACGCGCTAGGCGAACACGTCTGCCCAGGTCACGACGTGCGAGCGGGCGGGACGTGCGCCATGGTCGTAGGAGCGGCGCAGCCCCTGTGCGCCGCCCGAAGAAGGAGGTCGATGTGCCCCTCTGGCTCATCCTCATCATCGCCGGTGCCGTGCTGCTCGTCCTGGGCCTCACCGGCATCGCCGAGTTCCTGATCTGGATCGGTGTGGCCGTGCTCGTGGTCAGCCTCGTGCTGGCCCTGGTGAACCGGACGCGCAGCCGGACGTAGGGCCGAGACCTACGACTGACGAAGGGCCGGACCTCCACGCGGAGGTCCGGCCCTTCGTCGTCGTGCAGCCCCGCCGGGCTGGCGGTCAGGCCGCGACGGTCGAGCGGCGGTCAGGCGCCGAGCAGGCGGGCACCGAGGTAGGCGGCGACCTGGTCGAGCGCGACGCGCTCCTGCTCCATGGTGTCGCGGTGGCGGATGGTCACGGCCTGGTCCTCGAGGGTGTCGAAGTCCACGGTGACGCAGAACGGCGTGCCGATCTCGTCCTGGCGGCGGTAGCGCTTGCCGATGGCCTGGGTGACGTCGTAGTCGACGTTCCAGTGCTCGCGCAGCTCGGCGGCCAGCTTCTCCGCGGTGGGCAGCAGGTCGGTCGACTTCGACAGCGGCAGCACCGCGGCCTTGACGGGCGCCAGGCGCGGGTCCAGGTGCAGCACGGTCCGCTTGTCGACGCCGCCCTTGGTGTTGGGCGCCTCGTCCTCGTCGTACGCCTCGACGAGGAACGCCATGAGCGAGCGGGTCAGGCCGGCGGCCGGCTCGATGACGTACGGGTAGTACTTCTCGTTGGTGACCGGGTCGCGGTACATCAGGTCCTTGCCCGAGTGCTCGCTGTGGGTCTTGAGGTCGAAGTCGGTGCGGTTGGCGATGCCCTCGAGCTCGCCCCACTCGCTGCCCTGGAAGCCGAAGCGGTACTCGATGTCCACCGTGCGGGTCGAGTAGTGCGAGAGCTTCTCCTGCGGGTGCTCGTACAGGCGCAGGTTGTCCGCGGAGATGCCGAGGCCCGTGTACCAGGCCATGCGGGTGTCGATCCAGTACTGGTGCCACTCGGCGTCCGAGCCGGGCGCGACGAAGAACTCCATCTCCATCTGCTCGAACTCGCGCGTGCGGAAGATGAAGTTGCCCGGCGTGATCTCGTTGCGGAACGACTTGCCGATCTGGGCGATGCCGAACGGCGGCTTCTGGCGGCTGGCCGCCGCGACGTTCGCGAAGTTCACGAAGATGCCCTGGGCCGTCTCGGGGCGCAGGTAGTGCAGGCCGGACTCGTCCTCGACGGGGCCGAGGTACGTCTTGAGCATCATGTTGAAGTCGCGGGGCTCGGTCCACTGGCCGCGGGTGCCGCAGTTGGGGCACGCGATGGTGTCGAGCGTGACGGAGTCCGGGTCGTCCAGGCCCTTCTTCTCCGCGACGGCCTCCTGCATCTGGTCGACGCGGAAGCGCTTGTGGCAGGAGAGGCACTCGGTCAGGGGGTCGGTGAACACGCCCACGTGACCGGAGGCGACCCACACCTGGCGCGGCAGGATGACGGAGGAGTCCAGGCCCACGACGTCGTCGCGCCGGGTCATGGCCTTCCACCACTGGCGCTTGATGTTCTCCTTGAGCTCGACGCCGAGGGGGCCGTAGTCCCACGCGGAGCGCGTGCCTCCGTAGATCTCGCCCGACGGGAACACGAAGCCTCGCCGCTTGGCGAGGGAGACGACGGCGTCGAGACGGGCGGTGGCGGAGGGCGCAGCGGCCACGGGATCACTCCTGGGGTGACGGGCCCGCAGGTGGCTCCTGCGGAACGGAGGAAGGGCACGACACCGGGCTCGCGGGGAGGACCGGGGTCGGCGTCCCAGCCTACGCGGCCCCGGGCGGTCACGGCCGGACCTTTTCACCGGCCGCCCTGAAGTTGACAACGATTCTCAGCCGGTTGAGAATCGTTCTCATGCCCCGTCGTCGCTCCGCCCTGCTCGCCGTGCCCGCGCTCGCTCTGCCCCTGGCCCTCGCCGCCTGCGGCAGCCCCGGCGGCAGCCCCGACGACGACCGCGTCCACGTGCTCGCCTCGTTCTACCCCCTGCAGTACGTGGCGCAGGAGGTCGGCGGCGACCACGTCCGGGTCGAGAACCTGACCCCTCCGGCGGCCGAGCCCCACGACCTCGAGCTCTCCCCCGCCCAGGTGCGGCAGATCGGCACCGCCGACCTCGTGCTCTACCTCTCCGGCTTCCAGGCCGCCGTCGACGAGGGCGTGCGGGCGCGCGACCCCGAGCACGTCGTCGACGCCGCAGACGTCGTCACCCTCGTCGCCCACGCCTCCGCGACCGGCAGCGACGACGGCGACCACGGCGACCACGGTCACGACGCCGACGAGGACCACGGCGACCACGGTCACGACGCCGACGAGGACCACGCCGACCACGAGCACGCGGACGAGCACGCGGACGACGGCCACGACCACGGCAGCACCGACCCTCACTTCTGGCTCGACCCCACGCTGCTGGCGAGGCTCGCCGAGCCGGTCGCCGACGAGCTGTCCGCCGTCGACCCGGACAACGCCGACGAGTACGCGGCCGGGGCGCAGGCCCTCCAGGAGCGGCTCGGCGAGCTCGACGCCGAGCTCGCCGCGGGCCTGGCCCCGTTCCAGGGCGCCACGGTGGTCACCTCGCACACCGCGTTCGGCTACCTCGCCGACCGGTACGGCCTGCGCCAGGTCGGTATCAGCGAGCTGGACCCGGAGGCCGAGCCGTCCCCGGCGCGCCTGCGCGAGATCGGCGCGGTCGTGCGCGAGCGCGGCGTCACCACGCTGTTCTCCGAGACCCTCGTGAGCCCCAAGGTCACCGAGACGCTGGCGGCCGACCTCGGCGTCTCCACCGCCGTCCTCGACCCGCTCGAGGGCCTGTCGCAGGACGCGGCGGCCTCGGGCGAGGACTATGTGACCGTGATGCAGCGCAACCTCGAAGCGCTCGAGCAGGGCCTGGTGGCCCCGTGAGCGCACCCGCGACCACCGCGACCGGCACCGGCGCCACCCCGGCCGGCGCGCCTCTGATCGAGGCGCGCGGCGTGCACGTGCGCCTGGGCTCGAGCCACGTGCTGCGCGGGGTCGACCTGGCCGTGCGCCCGGGCGAGGTCGTCGCCCTGCTCGGCGCCAACGGGTCGGGCAAGTCCACGCTGGTGCGCTCGCTGGTGGGCGTGCTCACGCCGTCGGCCGGCGAGGTCCGGGTGCCACCGGCCCACCGTGTGGGCTACGTGCCGCAGCGGGTCAGCGCGGGCAGCGGCGTCCCGTCCACCGCCGAGGAGGTCGTGGCCTCCGGCCTGCTCCACCCGCGACGCCTGCGCCTGCCGCGCGGCTGGCGCGCCCGCGTGCACGAGGCGCTGGACCAGGTGGGCCTGGCCGACCGGGCGCACGACGCGACGGGGCTGCTCTCCGGCGGGCAGCAGCAGCGCGTGCTCATCGCCCGTGCGCTGGTCCGCCGCCCCGACGTCCTGGTGCTGGACGAGCCGGTGGCCGGCGTCGACCACCCGTCCCAGGAGCAGTTCGCCACGACGATGCGGTCCCTGGTGGCCGACGGGCTGACGGTGCTGGTGGTGCTGCACGAGCTCGGCGAGCTGGCCCCGCTGGTCACGCGCGCCGTGGTGCTGCGCCACGGCCGCGTGGTGCACGACGGCGCCCCGCCGCAGCCCCGTGGCGACCACTCCGTCGCGGGGCACGACCACGTGCACCCCCACCCGGCGGACGACATGGCCCCCCGCCCGGGCGAGCCGGAGCTCGGGCTCGACAGCGGTGTGGCGGCCTGGCACGAGACGGCCTCGGAGGCACGTCCATGAGCTTCTTCGACGAGATCACCCTCATGCTGACCGACCCGTTCATGCAGCGCGCCCTCGTGGCGGCGCTGCTGGTCGGTGCGGCCGCACCCGTCGTGGGCACCTACCTGGTGCAGCGGCGCCTGTCCCTGCTGGGCGACGGCATCGGTCACGTGGCGCTGACCGGCGTGGCCCTCGGCTGGCTCGTGGGGGCGGCGGTGGGCGTGTCCCCCAACGACGCGCTGGCGATCCCCGGCGCGGTGGTGGCCGCCGTCGTGGGCTCGGTGCTGATCGAGGTGGTGCGCCGCCGCGGCCGCACGTCGGGCGACCTGGCGCTGGCGCTGATGTTCTACGGGGGCATCGCGGGCGGCGTGCTGCTCATCGGCATCGCGGGCGGGTCCTCGGGCAACCTGATGTCCTACCTGTTCGGCTCGATCTCCACGGTCACCACCACGGACCTGGTGCTGACCGTGGTGCTGTCCGTGGTGATCCTCGCGATCGGCCTGGGCCTGCGCACGGCGCTGTTCGCGGTGAGCCACGACGAGGAGTTCGCGGTGGCGTCCGGGCTGCCGGTGTGGCTGCTGAACATGGCGGTGGCCGTGGTGGCGGCGCTGACCGTGACGGTGGCGATGCGCGTGGTGGGGCTGCTGCTGGTGTCCGCGCTGATGATCGTGCCGGTCGCCGTGGCGCAGCAGCTCACCCACGCGTTCCGGCGCACGATGACGCTCGCGTCGGTGGTGGGCGTGGTGGTGTGCGTCGCCGGCCTGAGCATCACGTACTGGCAGAATGTGTCGCCGGGTGCCACGATCGTGGTCCTCGCCATCGGGGTGTACGTCGTGGCGGCGCTGGCCCGGCCTCTGCTGGCCCGGCGCAGGCCCCCGCACGACCCCCACCCGGACATCCCCGACGACGTCGCGGTCGCGCCGGCCCCGGCCCTGGCCGGTGGCGCCACCGGCGGGAAGGAGTGCGAACGATGAGCACGTCCAGCGCACCGGTGCGCATGACCCGGCAGCGTGCCGCCGTCGCCGACGCCCTCGAGGGCACCGACGAGTTCCGCAGCGCCCAGCAGCTCCACGAGACGCTCCGCACCCGGGGCGACGCCGTGGGGCTCGCGACCGTGTACCGGACGCTGCAGGCGCTGGTGGACGGCGGCGAGGTCGACGTGCTGCGCACGGAGGACGGCGAGAGCCTCTACCGGCGCTGCGCTCGACGCGAGCACCACCACCACCTCGTGTGCCGGCGGTGCGGCCGCACGGTCGAGATCGACGGCCCCACCGTGGAGGCATGGGCCGCGATGGTGGGGGCGGAGCACGGGTTCGGCGAGATCGAGCACACTGTCGAGCTGTGGGGCACCTGCCGCGACTGCCGCGAGGCCTGAGGCGGGCATGAGCGCCGCGGCAGGCCACGGCGTCTTCGCGATCGAGGGCGTGCCGTTCGCCGTCGTCTACCTGGCCGCGCTCGGCGTCGTCATCGTGCGCGCCCAGGCGACGTACTGGGCCGGCCGCGGGGTCGCCCGCGGCACCGCGAGCACCCGGGTCGCCACCGTCCTGGCGTCGGAGCGGGCTGCGGCAGCCCTCGACCGGGTGCACCGGTGGGGCCCGGTGGCCGTGACCCTGTCGTTCTTCACGGTGGGGGTGCAGACGGCGGTCAACCTCGGCGCCGGGTACCTGCGCATGCCGTTCGCCCGCTACCTGCTGGGCATGGTGCCCGGCTGCCTGGCCTGGGCAGCGATCTGGACGACGGTCGGGACCGTGGCGGTCAACGCCGCGCTGGCGCTGGCCGCGCGCAGCCCGGTCGGCCTCGTGGTGCTCCTCGTGGCAGCGGGGACGCTCGTCTGGTGGCTCCTGGCCCGGCGCGCGGCCCGGCGCGCGGAGGCCCGTGCGGCGCACGATCCGCGCCGGGGTGTTTGAGCACACCCTCGCCTGTGCCATTCTTAGGTAATGCTTACCTCGCCGGCGCACGACGTCGCGGAGCGGCCGCCGACGCGCGCACGCCGCTCGCGCCGCGCCACCGTCGTCCTGGCCGGCGCCCTCCTGCTCCTGGCGGCCGTGGTGGCCGCCAGCCTGCTGCTCGGCGTCCGGTCCGTGGACCCGGCCAAGGTGTGGACCGCGCTGGTGCCGTCCGCCCCTGGACACGATCTCGGTGACCCCGACCAGAGCGTCGTCGCCCAGCTCCGCGTGCCCCGCACCGTGCTGGGCCTGCTGGCCGGGCTGGCGCTCGGCTGCGTCGGCACGGTGATCCAGGGCGTCACGCGCAACCCGATCGCCGACCCGGGGCTGCTCGGCATCACGCCCGGCGCCTCGCTCGCCGTGGTCAGCGCCGTGTCGTTCGCCGGGGTGACCACCCCCCTGGGGTTCGTGTGGTTCGCGTTCCTCGGTGCCGCGCTGGCCGCGCTCGTCGTCTTCTCGATCGGGCGCGCCCAGCCCGTGCGGCTGGCGCTCGTCGGTGCGGCCCTCACGGCGTTCGTGACCCCGGTGATCGCCCTGGTGCTGCTGCGTGACGTCAACGCGTTCAACCAGTACCGGTTCTGGGCGGTGGGTTCCCTGACCGGCCGCGGGCTGGAGACGGCCGAGGCCCTGTGGCCGTTCCTCGTGGTCGGCGTGCTGCTCGCCGCCGTGCTGGCTCCCCGCCTCACGCTGCTCGCGATGGGCGACGACGTCGCCAGGGCGCTCGGCCAGAACGTGGGCCTCACGCGCGCCATGGCCGCCGCCACGATCGTGCTCCTCGCCGGCACGGCGACAGCGTTCGCGGGCCCCATCGCCCTCGTGGGCCTCGTGGTGCCGCACGCCGCCCGCCGGCTCGTGGGGACCGACTACCGCTGGATCACGCCGCTCGCCGCGCTGCTCGGGCCCGTGGTGCTGCTGGGGGCGGACGTCGTGGGGCGGCTCGTCGTACCGGGCTCGGAGATCGAGGCCGGCGTCGTGGCCGCGTTCATCGGTGCCCCCGTGCTGATCGCCGTCGCTCGCGGCCGTTCCGTGGCGGGGGTCTGACATGGCCCAGACCACGACCACCGCCGCGGTGGTCCACCTCGTCGCGGCGGTGCGCACCGCCCGCCGCCGCCGCTATGCCCTGGTGCTGACGGTGACCCTCGCCCTGACCCTGGCGCTCGTCGTCGTCGCGCTCCTGCTCGGCGCGGCGGGGCTGACGCCCGGCCGGGTGCTGGCCGCTCTCGTGGGAGCCGGGGACCCGGGCGACGTCTTCGTCGTCCACCGCCTGCGCCTGCCGCGGGTGCTCGCGGCACTGCTGGCCGGTGCCGCCTTCGCCCTGGCCGGGGCCCTGTTCCAGTCCACCCTGCGCAACCCGCTTGCCAGCCCCGACATCCTGGGCGTCTCGACCGGTGCCAGCCTCGGTGCCGTGTGGGCGCTGCTGGGGCTGGGGCTGCAGGGCGCCGCCGTGGCCGGCTGGGCGTTCGGCGGTGCGTTGGCCGCCGCACTGGCGATCTGGCTGCTCGCCTGGCGCCGGGGGCTGCACTCGATCCGGTTCGTGCTGGTGGGCGTCGGCATCTCCTACGTGTGCGGTTCGCTGCTGAGCTGGCTGCTGACCCGTACCGAGGTGCGGCAGGCGCAGACGGCCCTGCTGTGGACGATCGGCTCCGTCGCGGACGTCCGCGGCACCACGCTGACCCTCCTCGCCGTCGGGGTGCTCGGCCTCGGCGCGTGCGTCGCGCTGGTCTCACGGACCCAGGGGCCCCTCGCCCTGGGCGACGACAACGCCACCGCCCTCGGTGTGCGCGTGCACGTCGCCCGCGTCACCACGCTGCTGCTCGCCGTGGCCCTCGTCGCCACCGCGACCTCGGCCGCGGGCCCCATCGCGTTCGTCGCGCTGGTCTCCCCCGCGATCGCGCGGCGGCTGGTCGACGACGGCGGGGCCGACCTGCTCGCGTCCGCCGCCGTCGGGGCCCTGCTGGTGCTCACGGCCGACGTCGTCGGGCAGCACGCCCTGGCACCGCTGACCGCCCCCGCCGGCGTGGTCACGGGGCTCGTGGGCGCCCCCTACCTGCTGTGGCTGCTCAGCGGCCGCTCGAACCTCGGAAGGAAGGTCCGCGCGTGACGGACGGAGCGACGCCCTGGGCCCTGCGCGCCCAGGGCGTGCACATCGGCTACGACGGCCTGCGGGTCATCGAGGGCCTGGACCTCGACCTGCCGGCCGGCAAGGTCACCGCCATCGTGGGCCCCAACGCCTGCGGCAAGTCGACGCTGCTGCGCGGCCTGGCACGCCTGCACCCGCTGGACGGCGGCACCGTGCTGCTCGGCGAGCGCGACGTGGCGAGCCTGTCCCGCAAGGAGCTGGCACAGGTCGTGGGGGTGCTGCCGCAGTCCTCGATCGCGCCCGACGGCGTCCGCGTCGCCGAGCTGGTGGGCCGCGGGCGCTACCCCCACCAGGGGTGGTTCGGGCGGCACTCGAGCGACGACGACGCCGTCGTGGCGCGCGCGATGGAGGCCACCGGCGTGGCGGAGCTGGCGGACCGCCCCGTCGCCGAGCTCTCCGGGGGGCAGCGCCAGCGTGTCTGGATCGCGATGGTGCTGGCCCAGGAGACCGACGTCGTGCTGCTGGACGAGCCGACCACGTACCTCGACGTCGCCCACCAGGTGGAGCTCCTCGACCTGCTCTCCGACCTCAACGCCGAGCGCGGCACCACGGTGGTGATGGTGCTGCACGAGCTCAACCTGGCGGCTCGCTACGCCGACCACCTGGTGGTCATGCGTGCGGGGCGCGTGGTGGCGCAGGGCGCCCCGGCGCAGGTGCTCACGGAGTCGTCCGTGCTCGACGCGTTCGGGCTCGAGGCCAAGGTGGTGCCCGACCCGGTGGCCGGCTCCCCGATGGTGGTGCCGGTGGGTCGATCACGCCGCGAGATGTGACCTGCATTACGTGACACGGCCGTTTCGGAATTCGCGAGCAGCAGGTTAGCCTTACCTCACTGTTCACGTCTCGCGGCGGTGCCGCGAGCTCACCGAGGAGTGCACGTGCGTCTTCGCCGTTCCCTCACCGTCGCGGCCGGCCTGGTCGCGACGGCTGCCCTGGCCCTCGCCGGCTGCTCGTCGTCCACCTCCACCGCCGACGGCGCCCCCTCCGCGGCGGCGACCAGCACCAGCGGTGCCACCGACTCCTTCCCCGTGACCGTCGAGTCCGCCCTCGGCGACGTCACGATCGAGTCCGAGCCGCAGCGCGTGGCCACCTGGGGCTGGGGGTCCACCGAGGCCGCCATCGCCGTGGGCGTCTACCCGGTCGCCGTGGCCGAGCAGCGCTACACCGTGGGCGAGGGTGCCCTCCTGCCGTGGGTCGAGGAGGCCTACGACGAGGCGGGCGTCGAGCACCCCACGCTGCTGACCGACGACGGCTCCGGCTCGCAGGTGCCCTACGAGGAGTTCGTCGCCGCCCGGCCCGACCTCATCCTCGCCCCCTACTCCGGCCTCAGCCAGGAGCAGTACGACCTGCTGAGCGACATCGCCCCGGTGGTCGCCTACCCCGAGGCCCCGTGGGCCACCGAGTGGGACCAGGAGATCGAGATCGTCGCCCAGGCCCTCGGCCGCACCCAGGCCGGTGACGAGGTGCTCGACGGCATCCGCACCTTCCTCAGCGAGCAGGCCGACGCCCACCCCGAGTTCGAGGGCAAGACGTTCGCCGGCATCTGGGACGGCGACGGCTCGGTGTCCGTGTACACGCCCGCCGACCCGCGCGTGAACATCCTCGAGGAGCTCGGGCTGCGGATCGCCCCGGCCGTCTCCGACCTCGACACCTCCGACGGCGGGTTCTACTACGACCTGCCCGACGAGCAGCTCGACAAGCTCCAGACCGACTTCGTCGTCAGCTACTCCAGCACCAAGGAGGACGCCGACGCCGTGCTGACCGCACCGGAGCTGCAGATGATCCCCGCGGTCAAGGAGGGCAAGGTCGTGCAGGTCTACGACCCCGTCACCGTCTCGTCGGTGTCGCCGCCCACCGCGCTCACGTTCACCTGGGAGGGCGGCCTGCCCACCCTGATCGAGCGGATCTCCGAGACCGTCTCCTGACACCCCGGCAGCAGATGTCGCCGTAGCAGGGTCCGTGCTCCCCCGACCACCGGGAGCACGGGCCCTGCTGCGTCACCACCGCACGCCACGCGGCGAGGACCGTGACGCCCGGACATGACCCGGGGACCAGGCCGGGTGAGAACCGCACCCGCACGGGGTGAGAACCCGACGCCCAGGCTCACGACCGCCCCGCCGAGGCCGACCGGACCGGTGTGAGCCTCCTGCGTCGCACCGCCGCCGTCCTGACCGCGATGGCCCTCACGGCCACCACGCTGCTCGGCGCGGCCGCCCCCGCCTCCGCCAGCACGGCCGCCGCCGGCAAGAAGTACGCCGAGCAGCAGGCCCGCGCCTTCGGCGTGACCGTCACCTGGCACGCCGACGGCAAGGTGCCCTGCGGCAACGGCCGTCAGGCCGGCTGCTTCTCCGGGTACACCAACCGCATCTCGCTCAACGCGGCCATCCAGAAGCACCCCAACCGGTACATCCGGTACGTCGTCGCGCACGAGGCCGCGCACTATCACGTGGTGCGCACCTGCGGCACCATGCGTCCCCCCATCGTGGGCAACCGGTTCGAGCAGGTCACCGACGCCTACACCCACGGTGTGCTCGGCGTGCCTCTCCCCGAACGCAACGTCGGCGCCTACGGGTACACCAAGGACGACCTCGCACGGGCCAAGAAGATCGCCGCCGGCACGTGCGCCGCCAACCAGAAGGCCGTCGCCGTCAAGCAGGCGGGGCACACCTTCCACGGCATCACCTCGGGCAGCTACAAGGTGCCGCGCGGCGCCCGGCTGCAGGTCGTCAGCACCGACCACCCGGTGTACCCGCGCGTCCGAGACGCCCAGGGCCGGGTGGGGCGCGTCCAGGTCGCCGCCTGGAGCTGAACGGCCTCGCCCCTCGGTGCCCGACCCGTGGCCGCACTCAGGGTGCGGTCGCCGCCAGCGCCTGCGGCAGCGTGACGTCCCACCAGGCGGCGTCGTGGCCGCCCTCCACCTCGCGGTAGGCCAACGACTCGCAACGTCCCGCGAGGGCGTCGCGCAGCCGTCGGGTCGGGGGCAGCAGCGCACGCTCCTGCGTGCCCACCTCGAGGTGCACCCGGCCCAGGCCCCAGTCGGGTTCGGCAGCCGCGCGGGAGACCGCACCGGTCAGCCACTCCAGGTCGTCGCCGGAGCCGCGGCCCGACGGCGACGGCCACCCCCACTCACCGGACTGGCAGACGGACGCTCCGAACCACCGCGGCGCCACGCACTGCGCGTACAGGGCCGCGAGCCCGCCCAGGCCCCGCCCGGCGATCGTGGTGCGCTGCGGGTCGCGCGCCACCGGTCCGCGCACCACGTCGCCCGCGCCCTCCAGGAGCGAGACCAGCGCGGCGACGAACGCCGGCGAGCACGCGAGGTCGGCCGTCCGCCGAGCGGCGTCGTCGTGCTGCACGAGGAGAGTCACGGTGGGGCGCAGCACCCCCGCGGCGGTCATCGCGTCCAGCAACCCCTGGCCGCGCGAGCGCCAGCGACCGCCGTCGAGCAGCACCACCACGTCCCAGCCGTCGGGGCCCGGGTCGACAGGCGGCACGTGCCACCACGCCTTCCACCCGGCGCCGTCCGGCACGGGAGCCGCCCGGAACCAGCCGCGCGGGGCGAGCGACACCTCGCCGTCCACGGGGCCGGCGGCCAGGGCAGCCAGGGGTCCGGGCAGCCGGGGCGCCCGCGGCCCGACGACGACGGACTCCTCCCCCAGCAGCGCGGTCTCGCGTGCCAGAGGGTCCGGCTCCGCACGGCGCAGCAGGTCGAACCACGCGTCGAGGTCCGCGTGCGTCGTCGGGTCGCTGGCAGCCCTGGCGAGCGCCCGCCGCTCCTCCAGCCCGACGAGGCGCGCGGCGTCAGCCGAGTCCTGCGACGCCAGGGCCAGCCCGCCGTCGTCGACCGCGATCGCGTACGTCGCTCGCCAGGCAGCGGGCATGCGCAGCGCGACCGCCCACAGCGAGGTGCCAGGCACCTGCTCGAGCACGGCCTGCCGGTGCGTGCCGGGGCCGACCAGCCCTTCGACGTCGAGCAGCACCCGGCGGGTGGCGGGGCCGCCCACGTGCAGGAACGTGTAGACGCGATCCTCGTCACGGCCTGCCACGCCGTCACCTGCCCCGCCCGCGACACCCGTTGCGCCGAGGACCGGCACAGGGTCGACCAGGGGCGTGCCGTCCTGAGCCACCCTCCGCATGAGGGCGTCACGGTGCTCGCGCGACGGGTCCGCCACGAGCGCGGCGAGGGCCGGGCTCGTCACGCGCGGCAGCCCGCCCGGCACCGGCCGCTCGCGCGGCGGGGCCGGCAGCGTGCCGGTCGAGGCGCGCGCCCCGGAGTGCTCGCGGGGCGGCTCGGCGAAGACTCCGCTCACGCCTCGCCCGCCGCCGGGCCGGTACCGTCCGCCGAGGTCGCGCCGTCTGCTCCGGGCAGGTCCACCGCACCGCCGTAGCGGCGGTCGCGGCGCGCGAACTCCTCGCAGGCGCGCCACAGGTGCCGGCGGTCGACGTCGGGCCACAGCTCCGGGATGAACATCATCTCGGCGTAGGCGGCCTGCCAGATCATGAAGTTGGAGATGCGCTGCTCGCCGGAGGAGCGCAGGAACAGGTCGACGTCGGGCAGGTCGGGCTCGTCGAGGTAGCGCTGGATCGTCTTCTCGGTCACGCGGGCAGGGTTGATCTTCCCGGCGGCGGCGTCGCGCGCGATGGCCGCCGCGGCGTCGGCGATCTCGGCCCGGCCACCGTAGTTGACGCACATGGTCAGCGTGCAGCGGTCGTTGTCCTTGGTCATCTCCTCGGCGACCTGCAGCTCCTTGATCACCGAGCCCCACAGGCGCGGCTGGCGCCCCGCCCACCGGATCCGCACGCCCCACGAGCCCATCTCGTCCCGGCGGGAGCGGATCACGTCACGGTTGAAGCCCAGCAGGAACCGGACCTCCTCGGGCGAGCGCTTCCAGTTCTCGGTGCTGAACGCGTAGGCGCTGACGTGCTTGACGCCGATCTGCACCGCACCGGCCACGACGTCGAGCAGCGACCGCTCCCCCTGCTTGTGCCCCTCGATGCGGGACAGGCCCCGCTGGTTGGCCCACCGCCCGTTGCCGTCCATGACCACGGCCACGTGGTTGGGCACCAGCTCCGGCGGGATCGACGGCGGGGTGGCGCCCGACGGGTGCGGGTAGGGCTCGGCGTAGGTGCGGGGCATCAGGCCTCTCTCCGGGTCGGTGCCGGCGTCGTGGGTGCCGGCGGCGGTGCCACGGTCGCGACCGGGGTGCGGTCGACGTGCCGCAGCGAGCGCAGCGTGCGTTCGAGGTGGTACTGCGTGTAGGCGGCGACGAGCCCGGACGCCTCCTTGCGGTGCCGCTCGTCCGAGGAGTCGGCGGCGTCCCAGTCGCCCGTCAGCAGCGCCGCCAGGAGGGTGAAGGTCTCGGGAGCCGGGGCCGGGGAGCCCGGGGGCCGGCAGCGGGAGCAGACGGCCCCGCCGGTGGCGACGCTGAACGAGTGGTGGGGGCCGGGCTCGCCGCAGCGCGCGCAGTCGGTGAACGACGGCGCCCAGCCGGCGACGGCGAAGGCCCGCAGCAGGTAGGAGTCCAGCACGAGCGCCGGGGCGTGGGCCCGCTGGGCCAGCGCGCGCAGCGCCCCCGCCAGCAGCCAGTACTGCTGCACGGCGGGCTCCCGCTCCGCCTCCACCAGGCGGTCGGCGGCCTCCAGCATGGCGGCCCCGGCGGTGTAGAGGCCGTAGTCCTCGCAGATGGGGCGGGCGTAGGGGCCCACCGTCTCCACCTGGGTGACCGTGTCGAGGGAGCGGCCGGTGTGAAGCTGCACGTCCACCACCATGAACGGCTCGAGCCTGGCCCCGAACCGGGAGGAGGTGCGCCGCACCCCCTTGGCGACGGCACGGACCTTGCCCTGCTCGCGCGTCAGGAGGGTGACGATGCGGTCGGCCTCACCCAGCTTCTGGGTGCGCAGCACGATCGCGTCGTCTCGGTACAGGGGCACCCGACCATTCTCCCTCTCCCCGCCCACAGGCGGTGCACCGGACGGCGTCGCCTGTCCGGCTCAGGCCGGGGCCCGCCGCGCGAACGTCACGTCCAGCACCACATAGGCCGCCCCCACGACGCCGACGGCACCGAACGCCCACGCGAGGGCCGCGACGGTGCCCGCCCCCGGAGTCTCGCGCATCCACACGTACAGGCCCAGCAGCACGCCGTAGCGCACCACCCGGAGCAGCACGTCGTGCGTGAGCGTCCGCCGGTCCGGTCCCGGTGCGGGACCGCCTGCGCTCACCGGCGGCGAGGCGCCGTCGGCTGCGGGGCCCTGGCTGCCCGGGGCAGGACCGCCCTCCTCGGCCGGAGCCTTGCTCGGGCGCTCCGTCCTGGCCCCAGGGGCCCGGTGCTCGAGAGCAGCGCCCAGCACCGCGAGCGCGATGCCCCCCACGGCGGGCATCACGGCCCCGGACGGGGCACCCGCCGCCGCCCCGAACCCGGCGATCCCGGCCCCGAGGGCGAGCAGGCGGTTCCTGGTGTTCACGCCGCGTGATCCTGCCAGACGCTCTGAGCGCGGTCGACCACCGGCAGCCCCGTGGCGGCCCTCCGGCACCGCAGGCGCGCCGTCTCAGGGCGAGGGCACGGGGAGGGTGCACAACGCCCGGCGTGCCGGGACGGTGGTCACGAGGAGAGCGGCTACGACCAGCGCCAGCGCCGCCCCGGCACCCCACCGCGACGCCAGGCTGCCGAGCAGCGGCGTCGCGACCAGGACGGGCAGAGCCTGGGCCAGCGCGAGCAGCGCCTGGAAGCGGGCGAGGCGACCTGACGGCGTAGCGGTGACGAAGCGCGGCATGAGCGCCGTCGTCAGGACGGAGCTGCCCGCCCCCACGAGCCCGACACCTACGGCGGCGGGGACCACGCCGTCCGTCACGGCGAGCACTGCCGCACCAGCGGCGGCGAGGGCGGGGCCCGTCGCGGCGAGCGGGGCTGGTGGGGCGCCGCGGACCACGACGACGAGGGAGACCAGGAGGGCCCCGACCACCCACGCGCCGGCGACGACGCCGGTCGCGGTCGCGCCCCAGCCCCGCTCCCGTCCGGCGAGCGGCACGCACAGGGCCACCAGGGGCAGGACGGTGAGGGCGAGACCGACCACCGCGACGAGCGCGGCAGGAACGCCCGGGGTGGCGCGCGCGAGCCCGAAGGCCGCGAGCGCCTCACGCAGCCCGGGGCGGGGGGCATCGCCCGCCGCGGCCGGCTCGTACGGTGGGCGTACCAGCAGGACGACGGCGAGCGCGATCGCGAAGCTCGCCGCGTCGACCCAGGCCACCGCCGCCAGGCCGCCGCCGCCGAGCAGCAGGCCGCCCACGCCCGGCCCGGCGACGCGTGCGGACTGGAGCGCCACGGTCACGGTCGCCATGACCCGCGGCAGCTCGTCGGGCAGGGCGAACAGCCGCGGGAACGCGCCCTCGGCCGGGCGGCGAAGGGCCGCAACTGTACCCGCCACGACGGAGCTCGCGACCAACGCACCGAGCGGGACGGGTCCCGCAGCGGCCACGAGGGCGAGCGTCACCATCGCGGCGATCATCACAGCGTGGCAGCCCACCAGGGTGCGCCGGAACCCCCACCGGTCGGCCAGGACTCCGCCGACGAGCAGCACGAGGCACAGCGGCGCCGAGCCGGCGGTCAGCACGAGTCCTGCGGCCTGCGGCCCGTGCGCAGCGGCGGCCCATCCCACGGCGAAGCCCGTGACAGCGTCCCCCAGCGCGGACACGGTCGATCCGCACAGCCACAGGTGGAACGCGGTGCGGCCACGCGCCAGAGCGGTCACTCCTGGCCCTCGCGGAGGGCACGCGGCATGACGAGCACGCTGCCCCCGTCCTGCGCAGCCGGCCGGAGCACGAGGGCGCGCCCCGGTTCCCCCACCTCGAGGACGACGTCGGAGCCAACGGTAGAGGCCACCGCGCGTCGCAGCAGGGAGGTGCCGAACCACACCTCCACCGCTGCGACGTGCGCAGCGCCGCGGACCGTGGCGTGCAGCATGCTGCCCGGGGCCCGAGCACCCGGCCGCCCGGGCGAGACAGTGATCCCGCTGCCATCCACCCGCAGCGTCAGGTCCTCCTCCGTACTGGCGGCGAGCACCTCCAGGAGCCTGTCCCGGGCGGCCAGCACCCGAGTGGCAGGCTTGCCCTGTCCGGTGACGACGGCGCGGTGGTCCGGGTACTCGTCACCGAGCCCTGCGACGAGACGGTCCCCCACAGTGATGCCCTCGCAGCCCACCTGGACCTCCGGGTCCTCGCGCAGGTCCAGCAGGGCCGCCACCGTCCGGACCCGCTCAGGTGTGAGGACTGTGCGACCTGCGCCGGTGCCGACCCCGCGCAGGGAGCGGACCAGCATCCAGTACCTGTCGGTGGCGACGACGTCTGCCACTCCGTCGACGACGTCGACCAGCACGCCGTGCAGGGGCCCGGGCTCCGGAGCGACCGCGGGGAGCACCTGCCGCAGCGCGGCCGCGAGCGCGGTCCCGTCCACCCGGACGGTGGCGGACACCGGTCCGGGCACCGCGGTCAGCGCGACAGCCGCGCGGCGCACGCGCTCGGCGTGCTCCGTGTAGCGCTCCACCACGGCGCCGAGCACCGCGCGGGCGGTCTGCGGGTCACCCCGCAGGACCGTCCGCATCGCCTCCAGCGGAACGTCCGCCTCCCGCATCACCGCCACGGCGCGGGCGTGGTGAACCTGGGCGGGCGTGTAGTAGCGGTACCCCGTGCCTGCGTCGACGTCGGAAGGCGGCAGGAGCCCTACCTCGTCGTAGTACCGCAGGGCGCTGGCCGGCAGCCCGGCAGCACTGGCGAATGCACCGATGGTCAGCAGAGGTTCGTCCACAGCGCACACCCTGCCGGTTCGAGCCGCTCGAAGGTCAAGCCCCGCAGTGTCGGCAGACACCGGTGCCCCCACCCTCAGGGTGCGGGCACCGGTGCGAGCGGGAGGAGCGTCAGGCGCGCTCGGCCCGGTTGACTGCCGAGACGATGGCCTTGAGCGACGCGGTCGTGAGGGACGGGTCGATGCCCACGCCCCACAGCACGGCGTCACCCACCTGGCACTCGACGTACGCGGCCGCGGTGGCGTCGCCACCCTCCGAGAGCGCGTGCTCGGCGTAGTCGAGCACCCGCACGTCGACGCCGACCTTGCGGACGGCGTCGACGAACGCGTCGAGCGGGCCGTTGCCCACGCCGTCGAGCGTCAGCTCCTCGCCGCGGTCGACGACGTCGATCGACATCGTCGTCGCGCCGTCCTCGGCGGCGACGGTGCGGGTCTCGCGGAGCTTGAGGCGGCCCCAGGGCTCCAGGCCCGCGGGGCTGCCGGGCTCGACCGGCAGGTACTCGTCGGTGAACATCCGCCAGATGTCCGCCCCGGTGACCTCGACGCCCGCGGTGTCCGTGTGCTGCTGCACCACCCCGGAGAACTCGATCTGCAGGCGGCGCGGCAGGTCGAGGGCGTGCTCGGCCTTGAGCAGGTAGGAGATGCCGCCCTTGCCGGACTGGCTGTTGACGCGGATGACCGCCTCGTAGGAGCGGCCGACGTCGCGCGGGTCGATGGGCAGGTAGGGAACGCCCCACACCATCTGGTCGACGTCGGTGCCGGCTGCCGCGGCGGCGGCCTGCATGTGCTCGAAGCCCTTCTTGATGGCGTCCTGGTGGGAGCCGGAGAACGCCGTGAAGACGAGGTCGCCCACGTACGGGTGCCGCTCGTGGACCGGCAGCTGGTTGCAGTACTCGACGGTGCGGCGGATCGCGTCGATGCCGCCGTCCACGGTGAAGTCGATCTGCGGGTCGACGCCCTGGCTGAACATGTTCATGCCGAGGGTCACCAGGTCGACGTTGCCGGTGCGCTCACCGTTGCCGAACAGGCACCCCTCGATGCGGTCGGCCCCGGCCTGGTAGCCGAGCTCGGCGGCGGCGACGGCGGTGCCACGGTCGTTGTGCGGGTGCAGCGACAGGATCACGTTCTCGCGGTGGTTCAGGTTCCGGCTCATCCACTCGATCGAGTCGGCGTAGACGTTGGGCGTGGCCATCTCGACCGTGGCAGGCAGGTTGATGATCACCGGCCGCTCGGGGGTGGGCTCGAGGACCTCGAGCACCTCGTTGCAGATGCGGGCCGCGAACTCGAGCTCGGTGCCGGTGTACGACTCCGGGGAGTACTCGTAGTAGACGGTGGTCTCCGGGACCGTCTCCTCGTACTTGCGGCACAGGCGCGCCCCGGTGAGGGCGATGTCCACGATGCCGTCCGGGTCGGAGCGGAACACGACCTCGCGCTGCAGCACCGACGTCGAGTTGTACAGGTGCACCACGGCCTGCTTGGCGCCCCGGATCGCGTCGTAGGTGCGCTCGATGAGGTGCTCGCGGGCCTGGGTGAGCACCTGGATGACGACGTCGTCCGGGATGCGCCCCTCGTCGATGAGCTGGCGCACGAAGTCGAAGTCGGTCTGCGACGCCGACGGGAAGCCGACCTCGATCTCCTTGTAGCCCATGCGCACCAGCAGCTCGAACATGCGCAGCTTGCGCTCGGCGTCCATCGGCTCGATGAGGGCCTGGTTGCCGTCGCGCAGGTCGACCGCGCACCAGCGCGGCGCCTTGGTGATGCGCTTGTCCGGCCAGGTGCGGTCCGGCAGCGAGACGGTGATCTGCTCGTGGAACGGCCGGTAGCGGTGCACCGGCATCCCGGAGGGCTGCTGCGGGTTGCGGTCGGCGATGCCGGCGGTCGCCGACGTCGCGGAGGTGGTGGTCATGGGGGTTCCTTCTGCCTCGGTGTCCTCGGCCCGGGGAGCGTCCACCTGGGCCGTCGGCCGGCACACCACGTCAGCCGCGGCGAGGAACCGGCCTCAGGAGGCCCCGCCGCGGCACACGAGCAGGAGGCTCACCGTGTGGCGCATGCCTGCCACCATACCCCCGCGACCCTGTGGTGCCCGTCACGTCCCGCCATGCGGACGTGACGGGCACCGGTCAGCGCCGCGTCCGCAGCGCCGCGTCCACCGCAGGGTCGCCGAGCGCACCCAGCCAGTCCAGGAGCGCCGGGTAGGTCGACGGGTTGGCGGCGACCTGCGGCCGCAGGTGCGGGGCCTCCTGCACGATCCGCGCCAGGTCGGCGAGCGGCGTGGCGGGGTCCAGCGCCTGCTCCGCGGTCCACCCGGAGCCCGCCACGTCCACCACCGGCGGCATGACCTGCGTCGAGGAGACGGGCGCACCCGTCAGCGGCGAGAGCACCGACGTCGAGGCCGACGCCGGCTCCGCGGCCCGCACAGAGGTCTCCGCCTCGGGCGCGGCGACGGGCGCCGGCTCAGCGACCGCCTCCGCCACCGGACCCACCAGCGGCCGCCCGAACACCTGCGTGCGCTCCTGCGGGCCCGGGTCCGGCCGCCCGGCCGTGGCGTCCCAGGGAGCCGGGTCCGCCGAGCCCGCCGCGGCCGCCTGCCCCGGCACCTGCTGGGCGACGCCCGCCGCGGGCGACACCGCCGTCGGCCCGGACCCGGGCTGCGCGACGACGCCCGCGGTGCCGGTCCACGCAGCCCCGGCCGGGGCAGGGGCGGCCACCGCACGGCTGCGCAGCTCGTGCAGCGAGCGCGGCACGAGCAGCACCGCCAGCACGATCGCCGGCACCCCGAAGGTCAGCAGCAGGTCCTGCGTGGTGGTGCGCGTGGTGACCCCGGCGCGGGCGATCACGATGACCGTGCCCAGCACCACCATCACGACGGCGGCCCCCACCGCCGTCGCGTGCCCGGAGGCCAGGTCGCGGGACAGCGCCCGGTGGGCGAAGTACGCGACCACCGCGATCAGCAGGCCGAACACGATCCGCAGCACCAGCTCCACCGAGACCCGGCCGCCGACGATCGCGGCGACCGCCACAGCCGCGACGTACACACCCAGCACCACCCCGAGGAAGAGCGCGTGCACCGCCGTGGCGGCCCACCGCTGGGGCTCCGCGTCCTCCGCGACCGGCTCGCCCACCACGCGGGGCACGGCGCACGCAGCCAGCACCGGCAGCAGCAGGAGGCCGAACCGGGTGCCGTGGACGCTCTCCACCCACGGGCTGGCGTCCGAGCCGGAGACCAGGGCCGCGGACAGCGCTACGGCGACGCCCAGCCCCAGCAGCAGCACGCCCGCGGCGCCGTCGCCCCGCTCCATCCGGCCCACCGTCATCCAGAGGATGCCCAGCACGAGCGCCGTCGTCAGCACGATGGCGACCAGCCGGGCCCCCGGCTCCTCACCCGACACGGCGGCCAGGATCGGCGTCAGCACCGCACCGGCCGCCACGACCCCCGCGGCCACGGGCAACGTCCAGCGCCACCTCGGCTCCGCCGCGAGCGCAGCACCCGCCAGGCCCAGGCCCAGACCCGCACCGACCCCCTCTCCCCCGCCGGGCAGCACGTCGAGCAGCACGTGCCCCACGGCGACCAGCGCGTAGGGGGCCACCCCGAGCAGCCGCGTGCGCCTCTCGTCGGCGAACCACGTCGGCGGCAGCAGACCCGCCCGTCGCACGTACGGAGCAGCCACGGCCAGCAGCGCCACGATCGTCGCGAGCACCGTCCCGAGCTGGTCCGTCCCCCGGGTGTCGGTGCCCCACGGCAGGGCGAGACCCACGAAGAGCGCGGTCGCCGCGACGACGTCGCGCACCAGCGCGTGCGCCGGCACCCCTGCGAACGGCTCGCGCGGCGAGCGGGCGGTACTGGCGGCTTCGGTCATGGGCAGCTCCCTCGTCTCCGTGCACGCCCAGCGGGGCGCACGCGATGTTTCTACCCTTTTCACCCGGGGCTGTCAGGTCCAGACGGGTGCGTTCGCTGTGCGGGTATCGTGCGGGTGTCCGGCGGCTCAGATACCGAGCTGGAACACGCCCCAGTAGGTCAGCCACAGCAGCAGCGAGAACGCCCCCACCGTGGCCGTCCACAGCGTCACGTGCGCCGGCCACCCGGAGGCGACGACGGCCCCCTCGTGACCAGCCTGCCTCTCGGCCCGCACGTCCCGCACCCGCTGGAGCAGATGGGCGGCCACCACCACGGTGACCAGGCCGAGCAGGCGCACGCCGATCCAGCCACCCTGCACCACGGCGTCGTCGCGCTGGTAGTTCAGCGCCAGGCGAGCCACCGCCATGAGGTAGACGACCAGCGCCACGGTGGTCAGCACCGAACCCACCCCGAGGCCCACGAGCAGCGGGCGGACGCCGTCGTCCAGCCAGGCACCCGGCCCGGTGCCCGGTGCGCCCCGGCCGGCCGCCACGATCCGGCGCCCGAGAGCGACCACCAACCACAGCACGGGACCCACCACGAGCAGCGCCACCCCGGCGATGACGGCGCCCAGGATGAAGTCGCCGTCCCCCCACCACCCGGGCTGGGCCACGGGCGAGGCGAGGAACAGCTGGTCCGGCTGGGCGCCGGCCACCCGCGGCGGCGCCGTCGCAGAGTCCGGAAGGGCCGAGATCCACGCGGCCACGTCGCGCGGGAACTCCGGGACCAGCACGCCGTCCACGCGCAGCCCGTGGTTGGCGTCGGCGTAGTAGCGCACCGTCACGGGAGCGTCGTCCCCCCGCACCGCGGTGTCGGCGATGACCTTGCGCGCCCCCTGCTCGATCGGCATCGACGGGTCGCCCGTCCCGTAGACCACCAGCACCGGCGCGGTCTGCCGCTCGAGCCACGGCGTCACGTCGAAGTCCGCGTAGTCCAGCCCGCCGCCCGGCAGCTGGATGCCGACCGCGCGCGGGATCGCCCGGAAGACGTCCTGCGGCACCCCGGTGTTGCGCAGGTAGTTGTCGACCGCGAACGCCGCCTGCTGCCGCGGGGGCACCACCGGCGCCGACACCAGCACGGTGTACGCCACCGCCGGGTCGTGCACCTGCATCACCGGGGCGATCCACGTGCCCTCCGACTCCGCGTACACCCCCACGCGCCCGGGGTCGACGCCGTCCACCTCGCGCAGCAGCTCGACCGATCGCAGGTAGTCGTCCGCCATGGCGACGTAGTCCCGGTGCCAGGTCGTGTAGGTGTCCAGCCGCTTGTCCGGCACCAGGGTGACGATCCCTGCCGACGTGATCGCGTCGGCCTGGCGCAGGAACGCCTCCGCGGCACGGCCCGTGCCGGCCCCGTGCACGAACACCATGCCCGGCAGGTCGTCGCCCGCACCCACCGGCTCGCGCAGGATCCCGCCGACCTCGGCGCCGTCGAGCGCGACGGTCACCTCCGTCGCGCGCACCTCGAACGTCCCCGGCTCGTGCACGAGGCCCGCTGCGACCGAGTCTCCGACCCCCTGCACCGCGGTCGACGACGTCGCCGGCTGGAGGTGGTCGGAGACGGGGACGGGGTCCCACGACGGCCCCGCCAGGGAGCCGACGACCGCCAGCCCCACGAGGATCGCCGCGCTGGAGCCGACCGTCCGCATGATCACGTCCGGAGCCTACCCGCGGGCTCTCGCCGGGATCAGAACCCGAGCCTGCGCAGCTGCTTCGGGTCGCGCTGCCAGTCCTTGGCGACCTTGACGTGCAGGTCCAGGTACACGCGCGCGCCCAGCAGGCGCTCGATGCCCTGCCGCGCCCGCGTGCCCACCTCGCGCAGCCGGGAACCACCCCGCCCGATGATGATCGCCTTCTGCGACTCGCGTTCCACGAAGAGGTTGACACGCACGTCCAGCAGGGGCGCGCGGCCCTTGCCCTCGTCGCCCGAGCCCTCGCGCTCCACGATCTCCTCGACCACCACGGCGAGCGAGTGCGGCAGCTCGTCGCGCACGCCCTCCAGGGCCGCCTCGCGCACCAGCTCGGCCACCATGACCTGCTCCGGCTCGTCGGTCAGCTCCCCGCCGGGGTACAGCTCCGGACCCTCGGGCAGGTGCGAGACGAGCACGTCGGCCAGCTCGCCCACCTGGTAGCCGTCGCGGGCGGAGACGGGCACGATGTCGGCCCACTCGCCCTCCACCTCGCGCGCGAGGGCGTCGACGGCGAGCAGGTGCTCGGCGAGCGCCCCGCGGTCCACCAGGTCCGCCTTGGTCACCACGGCGACGACCGGCACGGCCCGCCGGCCCGTCATGAGCGGCGCGAGCTGGTTGGCGATGAACCGGTCGCCCGGCCCGATCTTCTGGTCGGCCGGCAGGCAGAACGCGATCACGTCCACCTCGCCCAGCGTCTCCCTGACCAGGTCGTTCAGGCGCTGGCCCAGCAGGGTGCGCGGGCGGTGGAGCCCCGGCGTGTCCACCAGCACCAGCTGGGCGTCGTCCCGGTGGACGATGCCGCGGATCGTGTGGCGGGTCGTCTGGGGCCGCGCCGACATGATCGCGACCTTCTCCCCCACCAGGGCGTTCGTCAGGGTGGACTTGCCGGCGTTCGGGCGGCCCACCAGGCAGGCGAAGCCCGAGCGGTGCGTGGGGTCAGTCATGGGTCTCATCCTTGTCGTGCGGGTCTGTCTCGGAGTCGTGGTGCACCCTGCTGACCAGGAGCGCGGTCACCTGCTTGCGGCGACCTTCCACACGGTCTGCGACCAGGTGCAGGCCGCCGACGTCGGCGGCGGAGCCGGCCAGCGGCACCTTGCCGAGCGCCTTGGCCAGGAGGCCCGCGGCGGTGTCGACGTCGTCGTCGTCCAGCCGCAGGTCGAACAGCTCGCCCAGCTCGTCCACCGGGAGGCGTGCCGGGACCCGGAAGGTGTTCTCGTCGAGCCGCTCCGGCTCGACGACGCGCTCCCGGTCGTGCTCGTCGGTGAGCTCGCCGACGAGCTCCTCCAGGATGTCCTCGATCGTCACCAGGCCGGCGATGCCGCCGTACTCGTCGACGACGACCGCGATGTGCGAGGACGATGCCTGCATCTCGCGCAGCAGCACGTCCACGGGCTTGGACTCCGGCACGAACACCGCCGCGCGCGCCACCTGCGAGACCGGCTCGCTCGCCGCCGCGGGCTCGGCGTCCAGCACCCTGGCGACGTCCTTGAGGTAGGCCACGCCGACCAGGTCGTCGACCGAGTCGCCGGTCACCGGCACGCGCGAGAAGCCCGACCGCAGGAACAGCCGCATGACCTTCGACAGCGGCGTCGTGGCACCCGTCGTCACCATGTCGGTGCGCGGCACCATGACCTCCCGCGCCAGGGTGTCACCGAGCTCGAAGACGGAACGGATCAGCTCCCGTTCCTCCTCCTCGAGCACCTCCGACTCCCCCACGCGGTCGACCATGTCCCGCACCTCCTCCTCGGTCGGAGGCTCGTCCTGGTCGCGGTGGGCCGAGCGGCGTGCCGCCCAGCCCGTCAGGCGGTACGTGGCGGTCAGCAGCCCGGAGAGCGCCAGGACGACGCGCAGCGGCCGCCGGAAACCGAGCTGGCGCGGGCTCAGGCGCGCCATCACGAGCCCGCCGGCGAACCCGAGCACCAGCAGCGCCAGCAGGTCCTGCCACCAGGCGCCGAACCACCCAGCGACCAGCAGCGTGAGCGCTCCCAGGGCCACCATCTCGGTCGCGGTGCGCACCGCGGCCGCCGCGGCGACCGTCGCGGGAGGGTCGGCGACGAGCGCCTGCGCGGCACGCACCCGGTCGGCCCGCGCCTCGGCCTGCAGACCCTCCCCCTGCTCCGCCTCCACCAGCGCGTCGCCCAGCGACGCGCGGGTGACCCGCAGCACCGCGGCCTCGCCCGCGGACAGCAGGCCGGTCAGCAGGAGCGCCGCGGCCGCTACCACCGCGAGCAGGACGTCGGGGGCCTCGACAGCCGTCATCGACCGGCGAGGAAGGTGAGCAGGAGCCGCCGCTGGAGCGCGAACATCTCCTTCTCCTCCTCGGGCTCGGCGTGGTCGTAGCCGAGCAGGTGGAGGATGCCGTGCGTCGTCAGCAGCAGCATCTCCTCCACCGCCGAGTGCCCGGCCACGACGGCCTGCTTGGCCGCAACCTCCGGGCACAGCACGATGTCGCCGAGCGTCCCGGGCGGCGTGACGTCGCCCTCCCGGCCGGGGCGCAGCTCGTCCATGGGGAACGACAGCACGTCGGTGGGGCCGGGCTCGTCCATCCACCGCACGTGCAGGTCCGTCATGACGTCGGTGTCGACGAACAGGATCGACAGCTCGCTCATCGGGTGCACGTGCATGGCGTCCAGCACGAACCGCGCGAGCGCGGCGAACTCCGCCTCGTCGAGGTCGGGGGTCTCGTACCCCGACTCGTTGTTGACCTCGATGCTCACCTGTCGCTCACCCGTCGCGCCCCTCGGTCCCGCTGGTTCACGGGGCGATTGTGCCCGTCGCCCGCGGCGGGGGCGGTGTCCCAGCGCGCGTACGCGTCGATGATGTCGCTCACCAGGCGGTGGCGCACCACGTCGGCGGAGCCGAGGCGGCAGAACTCGACGTCGTCCACGCCGGTCAGGATGTCCTGCACCGCCCGCAGGCCCGACGACGTCCCGCCGGGCAGGTCGACCTGCGTCGCGTCGCCCGTGATGACCATCTTCGACCCGAAGCCCAGGCGCGTCAGGAACATCTTCATCTGCTCGGGCGTGGTGTTCTGCGCCTCGTCCAGCACGATGAAGGAGTCGTTCAGCGAGCGCCCACGCATGTACGCCAGCGGGGCCACCTCGATCGTGCCCGCCTCGATGAGCTTGGGGATCGAGTCCGGGTCCACCATGTCGTGCAGCGCGTCGTACAGCGGACGCAGGTACGGGTCGATCTTCTCGCTCAGGGAGCCGGGCAGGTAGCCGAGCCGTTCGCCCGCCTCGACGGCCGGGCGCGTCAGGATGATGCGGTTGACCTGGTGCGACTGCAGGGCCTGCACCGCCTTGGCCATGGCGAGGTACGTCTTGCCCGTGCCCGCCGGGCCGATGCCGAACGTGATCGTGTTCGCGTCGATGGCCTCGACGTAGTGCTTCTGCCCCACCGTCTTGGGCCGGATGGTGCGGCCGCGGTTCGACAGGATGTTGAAGGTGAGCACCTCGGCGGGCCGCTGGGCCTGCTCGGCCGTGAGCATCGACACCGACCGGCGCACCACGTCGGGGGTCAGCTGCGTGCCGGCCTCGACCACCTCGACCAGCTCGTCGAGCAGCCGGGAGACCAGGGCGACGTCGCCCGCGGGCCCGGACACGGAGATCTCGTTGCCGCGCGCGTGCACGTCCACCCGCGGGAAACCGTCCTCGACGGCGCGGAGCACGGAGTCGCGGCTGCCGAGCAGGGCCACCATCGGGACGTGGCTCGGGACGACGATCCGGTGCTCCGTGGCCCGGGCGTCGGGACTGTGGTTCGTGGCGGTCATGAGCCGGCTGGCGCCGATGCACTCCTCAGGGCGGCGTGGTGGGACGGCCAGTCTATCGGCGCGCCGCGCGCGCGTCCCGGCGTTTCGCTCAGGGCACGGTGCCGGGGCGGCGTCCGACCGCGGGCTGACCGGTGTCCTCCCCAGGTCTGAGCGGCCCGGCCCTCACACCCGCCCACCGGCCGACGCGGCGGGCAGGGCCGCGGGGCGAGGGTTCTTGTCATGACCTCGACCCCCGCTCCCCGCCCCCTCGTCCGCGCCCGCGCCCGCGGCACGGTGCGCGACTGGACGCTGGCTGCCGCCGCGGCGGCAGCCCTCCTCGCGCTGCTCGTCGGCACCGCCGTGGCCCTCTCCGGCCTGGTCGACGCCGTCGTGCGCCTGGCCGCCGGCTGACCCGCGCCGCGGCGCCCGGGCCGCCCGGTCAGGCGGGCGACCAGCCGAGCTGGGCGCCGGAGATCACGTGGCCGTGCACGTGGAAGACGCTCTGGCCGGCACGGGGACCGCTGTTGAAGATCAGGCGGTACTGCCCGTCGGCCAGCTCTCCCGCCACCTGGTCGGCCAGCGCCACCATGTCGGCGAGCAGCGCGGGGTCGGCCGCGGCGAGCACCGACACGTCGCCGTGGTGCTCGCGGGGCACCACGAGCACGTGCACCGGGGCCTGCGGGTCGATGTCGCGGAACGCGAGCGAACGCTCCGAGGTCGCGACGACGTCGGCCGGCAGCTGCCCGGCGACGATCTTGCAGAAGATGCAGTCCTGGGTGGCGTCGACGCTCGTCATGCCCCGCACGTTACCTGGCGGTGCCCCGCCCGTCAGGCCCGCCCGTCAGGCGCGACGGCCCACCGGCCGAGCCGCTCGCTGAGCAGCGCGACGGCGACCGGACCGGCGGTCGACGTCCGCAGCACGTGAGGCCCCAGCCGCACGAGCACGGCCCCGGCGTCGCTCAGGGCGGTCACCTCCGCCTCGGAGATGCCGCCCTCGGGCCCGACGACGACGAGGAGCTCCGGCGTCGGCCCGCCCGCGGCGGGCACGGGCAGCGGCACGCTGCCCACCGCCGTCGTGGCCTCCTCGTGCAGCACGAGCACCGCCCCGCCCGCGGCGACGACCTCGCGCACGCGCACCGCGAGCTGCTTGGTGGTGCACGCCTCGGCCACGGGCGGCAGCCACGCCCGGCGCGCCTGCTTCACCGCCGCGCGCACCGTCGCCACCCAGCGCGCCCGCGACCTCGCCGCCCGGTCCCCGCGCCAGACCACGACGGAGCGTTCCGCCTGCCACGGCACGACGGCGTCCACGCCGGTCTCGACCGCCGCCTCCACGGCCAGCTCGTCGCGATCACCCTTCGCGAGCGCCTGGACCAGGGTGACGACGACGTCGGGCGCGGGCTCGTGCACCACCTCGTCGACGTCGAGACGCAGCACGCCGCCGTCGGCCGCCGCGACCCGGCACAGCAGCCGCACGCCCGCGCCGTCGACGACGTCGACCCGCTCCCCGGCGCGCTTGCGCTGCACCACGCCCGCGTGGCGCCCCTCGGCCCCCTCGAGCACGTACGTGCCGCCCGGGCCCACCTGGGTCAGAGGGGTGCCGCCGTCGGCGAGGAAGACCGGGGCGCTCACGGCACCACCACGCCCGGCACGCCGCGCCGGTACGCCGTGCTCACCGGCCGCTCAGCTTGTCACGCAGCCGCGAGAACACCCCCGGGTGCGCGGCCGACAGGCGCGACTCGGGCCGCTCCTCGCCCCGCAGCGCGGCGAGCTTGCGCAACAGCTCCGTCTGCTCGTCGTCCAGGGCCGTCGGCACCGACACCTCGACATGGACGTGCAGGTCGCCGCGGCCGCCCGAGTGCAGGTGCCCGACGCCGAGCCCCTTGAGGGTGACGACCTGGCCCGGCTGGGTGCCCGGCCGCAGGTCGATCTCCTGCTGGCCGTCGAGCGTCTCGAGCTCGAGCACCGTGCCCAGTGCCGCCGCCGTCATCGGCACCGGCAGCGTGCAGTGCAGGTCGTCGCCGCGCCGCACGAACACCTCGTGCGGCTTCTCGCGGATCTCCACGTACAGGTCGCCGGCAGGACCGCCGCCGGGGCCGACCTCGCCCTGGGCCGTGAGCTTGATGCGCGTGCCGGTGTCGACGCCGGCCGGGACGTTGACCGTCAGGGTGCGGCGCGAGCGCACGCGGCCCTCGCCGGCGCAGTCCGGGCACGGCTCGGGGATGACCGTGCCGTAGCCGCCGCACGCCGAGCAGGGCGCCGTCGTCATGACCTGGCCGAGGAACGACCGGGCCACGCGCTGCACGTGGCCGCGGCCCGCGCACACGTCGCAGGTGCGCAGCGAGGTGCCCGGGCGTGCCCCGTTGCCGCTGCACGTGGAGCACGCCACGGCCGTGTCGACCTGCAGCTCACGCTTGGCGCCGAACGTGGCCTCCGCGAGGTCGACGTCGAGGCGGACGAGGGCGTCCTGGCCGCGCCGCGAGCGGGGCACCGGCCCCTGGGCCGTCTGCCCGCCGCCGAAGAAGGTCTCGAAGATGTCCTGGAAGCCGAAGCCCGCGCCGAAGCCCCCGCCCGCGCCGCCACCGGGCGCCGTGGGGTCCACACCCATGTCGTACTGCTGGCGCTTCTCGGGGTTCGAGAGCACCTCGTACGCGCGCGCGACGTCCTTGAACTTCTCCTCGCCGGCCTCGCCGGCGACGTCCGGGTGCAGCTCGCGAGCGAGCCTCCGGTACGCCTTCTTGATCTGCTCGGGCGTGGCGTCGCGCTCGACGCCCAGGATCTCGTAGTAGTCGGCCACGGTTCTCTCAGGTTCGACGGATGGTTCGGAAGTTCTTCGGACGCGTCAGCCGGGCAGCACGCGTGACAGGTAGCGTGCCACGGCGCGGACCGACGCGATGGTGCCCGGGTAGTCCATGCGGGTGGGCCCGATGGAGCCCAGGATCGCCAGGGAGTCCCCGCCGTCGGCGGACGACGGCCCGTAGCCGGAGGTCACCACCGACGCCTCGGTGAGCCCCTCCAGACCGTTCTCGTGCCCGATGCGCACCGCGACCGGGTCCCCGGCCATCTCGGTGAGCAGCCCGAGCAGCACCACCTGCTCCTCGAGCGCCTCGAGCACGGGCCGCAGCCCCTGCTCGAACCGCATGCCGGCGCGCGCCAGGTTCGCGGTGCCGGCGAGCACGATGCGCTCCTCGTTCTCCTCGCCCAGGGTGTCCACCACGGTCTCGGCGACCAGGCGTGCCAGGGGGGCCACCCGCGGCTCCACCCCCTCGGCCACCTGGGCGAAGGCGTCGGGCAGCTGGTCCAGGCGCTTGCCGGCGGCCGCGGCGTTGAGCCGGGCCCGCAGCTCGCCGAGCAGGCCGTCGTCCAGGACGAGCGGCTCGGCGTCCCCGGCCGGCGAGACGTCCAGGAAGCGCTGCTCCACCCGCCCCGTGTCGGTGATGACGACGACCAGGAGCCTGTCGTCCCCCACGGGGACCAGCTCCAGGTGGCGCAGACCGGAGCGGCGCAGCGACGGGTACTGCACGACGGCGACCTGCCCGGTCAGCTGGGCGATCAGGCGCCCGGCCCGGGTCAGCACGTCGTCGAGATCGACCGCCTCGGACAGGAACGTCTCGATGGCCCGCTTCTGCGGCGTCGACAGCGGCCGCACCTCGGCCAGCCGGTCGACGAAGAGGCGGTAGCCCTTGTCCGTCGGGATGCGCCCGGCGGACGTGTGCGGCTGGGCGATGTAGCCCGCCTCCTCCAGCGCCGCCATGTCGTTGCGGATCGTCGCCGGCGAGACGCCGAGGCCGTGCCGCTCCGTGAGCACCCGGGACCCCACGGGCTCACGCGTGGCGACGTAGTCCTCGACGATGGCGCGCAGCACCTCGAGCCGACGCTCCTCGCTCACGGTCCCCTCCTCGTCGTCGCTAGCACTCTCGACGTCCGAGTGCCATCCTACGCGTGCGAGCCCGGCGCGGGCGCGGCCGCGACCAGCGCGCCGAGCGCCCGGGCGGCACGCTCCAGGGCGTGCGCCGCCGTCCGCGACGCTCCCGCGAGGTTCGCGAACGCGTGCACCAGCCCCTCCTCGACCACGAGGGTCGTCGGGACGCCCGCCCCGCGCAGCCGCCCGGCGTACGCCACCCCTTCGTCGTGCAGCACGTCGAACCCGGCGACCGCCACGTAGGCCGGGGCGACGCCCGTCAGGTCGGTGTCCGGCGCCAGCAGCGGCGAGGCGTCCGGCTCCGCCGCGACCGGCGGCGGAGCGCCCGCGCCCGCCGGCTCCACCCCCAGGTACAGGTCCCGGTAGCGGTCCACGTCCGCGGCCGTCAGCGCGTAGCCCGTACCGAAGGCGTCGAACGACGGCCGGCGGGACGTCAGGTCCGTGCCCGGGTAGAGCAGCAGCTGCGCCACCGGCGCACCCGACCCCGCCTCCCCGCCGTCGCGCACGTCGTCCCGGGTACGACGGGCGACGACGGCGGCCAGGGCGCCGCCCGCGCTGTCTCCCGCGACCGCCACGGGCAGCCCCGCCGCCACCGGGTGGTCACGCACCGCGCGGAAGCCCGCCACCGCGTCCTCGACCGGCACCGGGTACGGGTGCTCGGGAGCGCGCCGGTACGCGACCGACACCACCGTCAGCCCGCTCCCGCGGGCGAGCGCGCGGCAGACGCCGTCGTGCGTGTCGAGGTCCCCGGTGACCCAGCCGCCCCCGTGCAGGTAGACGACCACGCCGGCGGCCCGCCGCGCAGACGGCCGGTACACGCGAGCGGGCAGCACCGCGCCCGGGACGGCCAGGCCCGCGGCGAACACCTCGTGCACGCGCGGGCGCGACCCCACGACGGCGGCCTGGAACGCGGTGCGCGCCCGCATCTGCGCGACGTCCACGACGCCCGTGCCGGCCGCAGGCTCCCCGCGGGCGGCTCCCGTCAGGCGCAGGGCGAGCTGCACCTCGGGAGCGAGCGTGCGCCCGGCCACCACCCGTGGCCGCCCCGCCAGCAGCCGCAGCACCGGACGGGGCAGGCGAGCCACGGCCGCCAGGACCGCGTGGCCCACCACCACGGCCAGCGGCCGGGACGGGCGGGCGACCGACCGGCCGCGAGAGGCAGACGTGGGCACCCGGCGAGGGTACGACGGCCCCGCCGAGCACACCGGGGGTCCGGCGCGGCGCCCGGGCGCCCGCGGCGCCGCTCCCCTAGGCTCCCCGGCGTGCACGACCGCTACGGATCCGACGTCCTGTCCTCCTCGTCCGCGGGCGGCGGCGCCGCCTCGCACCACCGCGCACGGCCGAAGGCGCGCCCTCAGGCTGCCGAGCCAGGGCTCGTGGTCGAGGAGGTGCAGACGGGCTGGGTCGGCGCCGTCGTGCGGGTCGAGAAGTCGGGCGGCGTCCACCTGGTCGTCCTCGAGGATCGCGCCGGTCGCACCCGATCCTTCCCCCTCGGGCCCGGGTTCTGGGTGGACGGCGAGCCCGTGCTGCTCACCCCGCCGGTCACCTCCCGCGCCCCCCAGGCCCCGGCCCGCACCGCCTCCGGCTCCGTCGCCGTGCACGGCCAGCGCGCCCGCGTGGCCCGAGGCTCCCGCATCTGGGTCGAGGGCAAGCACGACGCCGAGCTCGTCGAGAAGGTCTGGGGCGACGACCTGCGCGTCGAGGGCGTCGTCGTCGAGATGCTCGACGGCGTCGACAACCTCGCCGACGCCCTCGCCGAGTTCCGGCCCACGCCCGAACGACGCGTCGGCGTGCTCGTCGACCACCTCGTGCCCGGCTCCAAGGAGCAGCGCCTGGCCGACGCCGCCCTGCGCACCGTCCCCGCGGGCACGGTGCTGGTGCTCGGCCACCCCTACGTCGACGTGTGGCAGGCCGTGCGCGCCGAGCGCCTCGGCCTCACGGCCTGGCCCGTCATCGAGCGCGGCACCGAGTGGAAGCGCGGCATCCTGCGCGAGCTCGGCTGGCCCGCCTCCAGCCAGGAGGACGTCGCCCGCGCCTGGAAGCGGATCCTGCGCTCCGTGCGCGACTACCGCGACCTCGACCCGGCCCTGCTGGGCCGGGTCGAGGAGCTCATCGACTTCGTGACGGCGTAGCCGTCAGGCCGGCTGCGCCACCTGGCCACCCGTCAGACGGCGGTACATGTGCGCCACCATCAGGGCCGCCACGGGGAACGCCACGAGCGAGCCCACGAACAACGCGAGGAAGCCCACCACCAGCACCACGACCGCCAGCACGGCCGTCAGCAGCCACGCCCCCAGGTGCTGACGCGTGAACGCCCAGCTCGAGCGCAGCGCCGTGACCGCGTCCTGCCCCTGGTCCAGCACGAACAGCAGCGACGCCGCCAGCATGAAGCCGACCACCACCGACAGCAGCCAGCCCACCAGCGGCACGAACGACAGCACCAGGTTGATCACCACGAGGATCGCCGCCAGCACCACGACCTGGCCCAGGTCGCGCACCGCGAACAGCTCGCCCAGGCGTGCCCGGCCCTGACGCGTCGCCACCAGGGCACCGTTGAGCAGGAACGCCACCAGCACCGTCGTCACGACGTCGCCCGCCGCCGCGAGCAGCACGTCCTGGAACGTGAGCTGCACCTGGAGGGCCGTCTCCAGCGCACCGATGTCACCCAGGTTCCCGCTGAACACCTCGCGCAGCGACGGCGTCGCCATCCAGCTGACGAGCGAGCTCAGCACACCCAGCAGCAGCGCGGCCACCAGCCACGTGCCGGCGCTGCGACCGAACGCCGAGAAGGCCCACGAGAACGCCGTCCCCACCGAGGGCGGACCGCTCGGGTGGCCGGCACCGGCGCCACGGCCGTACGGGTCCGGCGGCAGCGGGGCCTGGGGCAGGTCGCCGTACTGGCCGTACCGCGGCGGGCCTGGCTGGCCGTACTGTGGCGGCTGCTGGCCGTGCTGGGGAGGCTGGGGCTGGCCGTACTGCGGCTGCTGCGGCTGCTGCGAGGGCTGGCCCTGGCCGTACTGAGGAGGCTGCGGCTCGTCAGGGTCACGCGGCGCCGGCGCGCCGTAAGGGTCGCTCATGGGCACAGCCTGGCGTGCGGCCCGCCCGAGCGCCAGCGCGCCGCACCGGGACCCACCGAGGACGCCCGCCGGCCTCTCGTGCGGACAGGTGACCCCTGCCGGCCCTACCGTGTGTCCCTGGCCGCCCGTCCGGCGACCCGCGACCTTGCCGACCAGGAGCACACCGTGAGCGACCCCACCACCCCGCCCTCGCCCGAGCCGCAGCCGGGCCAGCCCTCCGGGCAGCAGCCGCCCTACCAGGGCTACGGCCAGCAGCCCCAGCAGGGCTACGGCCAGCCCTACCAGCAGCCCGGCTACGGGCAAGGCGGCTACGGGCAGGGCGGCCACGGCCCCGGCCCGTCCGCGCTCTCGCCGTCCGAGGAGCGCACGTGGGCCCTCCTCGCCCACCTCGGACCGCTGATCGTCGCCCTGGCGACCGGCGGCATCCTCGGGTTCCTCGTGCCGCTCGTCATCTGGCTCATGTACCGCGACCGCAGCCCGTTCGTCGGAGAGCACGCCAAGGAGTCGCTGAACTTCCAGATCACGATCCTCATCGCCGCGGCGGTCGCCTGGGTCAGCGTGTTCCTGCTCATCGGCTTCGTCCTGGTGCCGGCCGTCGCGATCTTCGCCGTCGTCGTCGGCATCATCGCGTCGGTGACGGCCAACAAGCACCAGCCGTACCGCTACCCGCTGAACATCCGCTTCATCAAGTAGCGGAGCACGGTGCGGGGCGGCGTCGCCGACGCCGCCTCGCACCGGCCCGCCGTGCGGTACCTCAGTCGCTCAGCTCGCGCACCACGGTGTCGGCCAGGAGCCGGCCGCGCAGCGTGAGCACGGCCCGCCGGCCCCGCCCGTCGCCACCGACGGCAGCCACGCCGTCGAGCAGCCCTCGGGCCACCAGGCCCGCCACGGCACGTCGGCCGCCGTCCGACAGCACGGACAGGTCCAGGCCCTCGCGCGTGCGCACCCCCAGCATCAGCCGCTCGAGCGCGGCCTCCGACGTCGTGAGCAGCTCCCTGCCCGCCCCCGGCGAGACTCCCGCCTCCAGCAGCGCCGCGTAGCGCCGCGGGTGCTTGACGTTCCACCAGCGCACGCCGGCGTGCTCCGCCCCGGCACGGACGGGCGCCGCGACGTACGAGTGGGCGCCCGGGCCGATCCCCCACCAGTCGTCCCCGCGCCAGTAGGCGAGGTTGTGGCGGCAGGCGTGCGTCAGGTCGCCGTCGGGCACGCCTCGCGCCCAGTTGCTCACCTCGTACCAGCCGAACCCGGCCGCCGAGAGCATCGCGTCCGCCAGCTCGTACTTGGTGGCCTGGTCGTCCTCGTCGGGCGGAGGCAGCTCGCCACGGCGCAGCTGGGCCCCCATCTTCGTGCCTGGCTCGACCACCAGGGCGTAGGCCGACACGTGGTCGACGTCGGTGGCCAGCACCGCCTCCAGCGAGGCGCGCCAGTCCTCCACGCTCTCCCCCGGCGTGCCGTAGATCAGGTCGAGGGAGACGTCCAGACCCGCGTCCCGCGCCCAGCGCACGACGTCGGGGATCCTGCGCGGGTCGTGCGTGCGCTCCAGGGTGGCCAGCACCGCCGGCACCGCCGACTGCATGCCGAACGACACGCGCGTGAACCCGCCCTCGGCCAGCTCCCGCAGCGACGCCGGTGTGACCGAGTCCGGGTTGGCCTCCGTGGTCACCTCGACGTCGTCCGCCAGCCCCCAGGCGTCACGGACACCGCCCAGCAGCCGCACCAGGTCCCCCACCGGGAGCATCGTGGGCGTGCCTCCGCCGAAGAACACCGTGGACACCGGCCGCGGCGCGACCCCGGCGCCGTCGAGCACCTTGCGCGCCAGGTCCACCTCCCGCAGCGCCGTCGTCGCGTACTCGCTCTGCGACGCCCCACCGCCCAGCTCGGAGGCCGTGTAGGTGTTGAAGTCGCAGTACCCGCACCGCACCGAGCAGAACGGCACGTGCAGGTAGACGCCGAACGCCCCCGTGCGCGGGGCACCGGGGGCGTCGGCCACCCACGGCGGCAGGGCGCCGTCGTCGGGCACCGGGACGCCGTCGGGCAGGGCGGGCACTACTTCTTCTTCTCCTTGGCGTCCTTGCCCGCGGAGTCGCTCGACAGGGCCGCGATGAAGGCGTCCTTCGGGACCTCGACGGACCCGATGGTCTTCATGCGCTTCTTGCCCTCCTTCTGCTTCTCCAGGAGCTTGCGCTTGCGGGAGATGTCACCGCCGTAGCACTTGGCGAGCACGTCCTTGCGGATGGCGCGGATCGTCTCGCGGGCGATGACGCGGGCACCGACCGCCGCCTGGATCGGCACCTCGAACTGCTGGCGCGGGATGAGCTCCTTGAGCTTGGCGGTCATCTGCACGCCGTAGTCGTACGCCTTGTCCTTGTGGACGATGGCGCTGAACGCGTCCACCTTGTCGCCCTGGAGCAGGATGTCGACCTTCACCAGGTCGGCCGCCTGGTCACCCGTGGGCTCGTAGTCCAGCGACGCGTACCCGCGGGTGCGCGACTTGAGCTGGTCGAAGAAGTCGAACACGATCTCGGCCAGCGGGAGCGTGTACCGCAGCTCCACCCGGTCCTCGGACAGGTAGTCCATCCCGAGCATCGTGCCGCGGCGGTCGGTGCACAGACCCATGACCGTGCCCACGAACTCGCTCGGGGTCAGGATCGTGGCCCGCACCACCGGCTCGCGGACCTCACGGATCTTGCCGCCCGGGAACTCGCTCGGGTTCGTCACCCGGACCGTCGTGCGGTCCTCCAGGTCGACGTCGTAGATCACGTTGGGCGCCGTCGAGATCAGGTCGAGGTTGAACTCGCGCTCCAGGCGCTCGCGCACGATCTCCAGGTGCAGCAGGCCCAGGAACCCGACACGGAAGCCGAAGCCGAGCGCCACCGAGGTCTCGGGCTCGTAGTTGAGCGCGGCGTCGTTGAGCTTGAGCTTGTCCAGGGCCTCGCGCAGCACCGGGTAGTCCGAGCCGTCGATCGGGTACAGACCCGAGAACACCATCGGCTTCGGGTCCTCGTACCCGCCCAGGGCCTCCTTGGCCGGCTTGGCCGAGTTGGTGACCGTGTCGCCCACCTTCGACTGGCGCACGTCCTTCACGCCCGTGATGAGGTAGCCCACCTCCCCCACGCCGATGCCCTTGGTCGGGATGGGCTCCGGGGAGATCACGCCGATCTCCAGCAGCTCGTGGGTGGCGCCCGTCGACATCATCGCGATGCGCTCGCGCGGGTTGAGGCTGCCGTCCACCACGCGCACGTACGTGACCACGCCGCGGTAGATGTCGTACACCGAGTCGAAGATCATCGCGCGGGCCGGCGCGCCGGCGTCGCCGACCGGGGCCGGGATGCGCTGCACGATGCGGTCGAGCAGGGCCTCGACACCCTCGCCCGTCTTGCCCGAGACCTTCAGCACCTCGGACGGGTCCACGCCCACGAGGTTGCCGATCTCCTCGGCGTACTTCTCCGGCTGGGCGGCCGGCAGGTCGATCTTGTTGAGGACCGGGATGATCTCCAGGTCGTTCTCCATCGCGAGGTACAGGTTCGCGAGCGTCTGCGCCTCGATGCCCTGCGCGGCGTCGACCAGCAGCACCGCGCCCTCGCACGCGGCGAGCGAGCGCGAGACCTCGTACGTGAAGTCCACGTGGCCCGGGGTGTCGATCATGTTGAGCGCGTACGCCTCGTCGTCCACCTGCCACGGCATGCGCACGGCCTGCGACTTGATCGTGATGCCGCGCTCGCGCTCGATGTCCATGCGGTCGAGGTACTGGGCGCGCATGGCGCGCGGCTCCACCACGCCGGTGAGCTGCAGCATGCGGTCGGCCAGCGTCGACTTGCCGTGGTCGATGTGCGCGATGATGCAGAAGTTGCGGATCAGCTCGGGCGCGGTGGCGTTCGGCTCGATGCGCGCTTGCAGCGCGGGTCCGGGGATGGGCAACGCGTTCTCTCGCTTCTGACGGCACGGGGTGGGGTCGCCTGGACGGGCCCGGCCATTGTTTCACGCTGCGAGCCCGCCCACGTCGTGCCTACCGTCGAGGGACCGCACAGACCCCGTGTGAAGGAGGACCCATGTCTGACCTGTCCGGCAAGCGAGTCCTGGCCATCGTCACCAACTACGGCATCGAGCAGGACGAGCTCGTGGTCCCCGTGGACCACCTGCGCGAGGCCGGCGCGGACGTGACCGTCGCCGCCGTGCAGGACGGCGACGTCCAGACGCTGGTGGGAGACAAGGACCCGGGGCGCACGGTCACGCCCGACACCACGCTCGACGCCGTGGACCCGGCCGGCTACGACCTGCTGCTGATCCCTGGCGGCACCATCAACGCCGACAACCTGCGCCTGCAGGCCCCGGCGATCGACATCGTCAAGTCCTTCACGACGTCGGCACGGCCCGTCGCCGCGATCTGCCACGGCCCGTGGGCCGTGGTCGAGGCCGGCGCCGTCTCGGGCGCGCAGGTGACCTCGTACCCGTCGCTGCAGACCGACGTGCGCAACGCCGGCGGCTCGTGGGTCGACCAGTCCGTCGTCAGCGACTCCGGCGCCGGGTACACCCTCATCACCTCCCGCACCCCGGACGACCTGCCCGACTTCCTGCGCGAGATCGAGGGCGCGCTGCAGGGCTGACCCTGCCCGCACCCACCCGGCCCGCACCCGCCCTCACCGGAGGCAGCGGGCGGGCAGGACGACGGCGGGCGGACGGCGGGCGGACGGCCGACAGCGTGCCGTCCGCCCGCCGTCGCGCCAGCCCTGTACCGGCCCCCTGCTCGGCCCCGAACCGATCCCGTGCCCGGCCCCGAGCCCGTAGGCTGACGACCGTGGCGAGCCGATGGACGAGACTGCTGAGCGAGGTCGTACGAGCGGTCGCCTCGGCGTCGCGCAGCACCTCGCGCACCAGCCCACGCACCACCGCCTCACGCCCCGCACCGCACAGCCCCGCACCGCGCAGCCCGGAGCCTCGCGCGGACGGGCGCACGCCTCATAGCCCGGCACCCGCGGAGGGTGCGCCCGCCCAGCGCCGCACGCCCGCCCCGTCCCCGAGCGCCGCCGGCTACCCGGGTGACTACCGGGGTCCGGTGCGGGCCGTGTACGCCCCGCGGCCGGACGGCGCCCCTGACCCGGGCGAGATCGTGTGGACGTGGGTCCCGTACGAGGACGACCCCTCGCAGGGCAAGGACCGGCCGGTGCTCCTCGTGGGCCGCGACGGCCCCTGGCTGCTCGCGCTCCAGCTGACCAGCAAGGACCACGACCGCGACGCGGCCCAGGAGGCGCGCGCAGGCCGCCGCTGGCTCGACATCGGCTCCGGCCCCTGGGACCCCCGGGGCCGGCCCAGCGAGGTGCGGCTCAACCGCGTGGTGCGGGTGGCTCCCGAGGCCGTGCGACGCGAGGGGGCCGTCATGCCCGAGGATCTCTTCCGGCGCGTCGTGGCGGCGATGGAGCAGGCCCGCGCGTGAGCGCGCGACGCCTCGAAGGTCTGCTATTCTTGGTGGCCGCGTGTCCGCCCAGGTCGGCGGGCACAGTCCCAGCTCCTCTCCACGGGTTCCCCACCCCAGTCCCGGAGCTGTGACCGCCCTCTACGACCTATCCGCTCGCCGGCAGGCGAACACACCAGGAAGTCCACCAGTGGCAAACATCAAGTCTCAGATCAAGCGCATCAAGACGAACGAGAAGGCTCGTCTGCGCAACAAGGCCGTCAAGTCGGAGCTCAAGACGCACGTGCGCCGCGTGCGCGAGGCCGTCGCCGCCGGCGACAAGGAGGCCGCGTCGGCTGCGCTGGCCCTCGCCTCGAAGAAGCTCGACAAGGCTGTCTCGAAGGGCGTCATCCACACGAACCAGGCCGCGAACCGCAAGTCGGCCATCGCGAAGCAGGTCAACGCTCTCTGAGTGACCCCGCCCCGCACGCCGGGGCGCTGAAAGACGTCGAAGGGCGCCGCTCCCCCGGGAGCGGCGCCCTTCTGCCGTCTGCGGCCGTCGGTGCCGCCGGCACCGGGCCGGCGGCACCCCCTCAGCCGCGGCGCGAGCGGGCGATGGTCAGCACCGCACGCTCGACGGCGAACACCGGGTCCCGCCCGGCACCCTTCACCTCGGCGTCCGCCTGGGCCACCGCGGTGATCGCCGTCGCGAGCCCCTCGGGGGTCCATCGCTGCAGGTCCCGCTGCGCGTTGCGGACCTGCCAGTCCTGCAGGCCCAGCTCGCGCGCGGTCACGCCTCCGCCGCGGATCGCCGCTACCTTGGCCAGCGTGCGCAACCGCATGGCGAGCGCCGCCACCAGCGGCACCGGGTCCCCGCCGGTGGCCAGCGCGTGCCGCAGCAGCGCGACGGCAGCCCCGGCGTCTCCCGCCACCGCGGCGTCGGCGACCTTGAACCCGGTCGCCTCGACGCGTCCCCCGTAGTACCGATCGACGAGGCCCTCGGTGATGGTGCCCGTCGTGTCCGAGACGAGCTGTGACACCGCCGACGCCAGCTCCCGCAGGTCGTTGCCCAGCGCGTCGACCAGGGCACGGACCGCCTCCGGCTCGGCTCGCCGTCGAGCCGCGCGCAGCTCGCGGGTGACGAACTCGGCCTTCTCCGCCTCGCGCGCCACGGCGTCGCACTGCAGCACCGGCGCGCCCGAGGCCACGATGGTGTCGAGCATCTTCTTGCCCCGCTGGCCCCCACCGTGCACCACCACGACGGTGGTCTCCGGGTCCGGGCTGGCCACGTGGGCGATGACGTCGGCGTACAGCTCGTCCGTCGCGGCCTCGGCACCGGAGACGACCACCACCTTGGCCTCCCCGAACAGCGAGGGGCTGACCGCGACCTGGAGCTGGCCCGACCCGTAGGTGGCACCCTCGAGCTCCACCTTCTCCGTCTCCGGGTCGCGCTCCCGGGCGAGCCCGACGACGCCGTCCACAGCACGCTCCCGCAGCAGGTCCTCGGGCCCCCGCACCAGCACGACGGGGGCGAGCGTGGGCTCGTCCCACGAACGGACGTTGCCGGAGGCAGGCTTGCGGGCACCAGGACGTGATCGGGTGGCGGGGGGCACGGCCCCATGCTGCCACGAGGCCCCGACCCCCGTGCGCTGCCGCCGTCCCGCAGGGACCGCGCGGCTCGGGCTCCGGTGCACCGCCTCCTCCCGTGCCGACCGCTCAGGTGCAGGCGAGGGCCGGCGCCCCGCCGCGCACCACCAGCACCGCCGTGCCGCACTCGTCCGTGCGCACCGCCGTGGCGCCGACGTCGGCGTAGAGGCCCAGGGCCCTGTCCGTGGGATGGCCGTAGGAGTTGCCGGCCCCGACGCTCACGAGCACCACCGCCGGTCGCAGCAGCCGGGCCAGCCCCCGCGACTGCGCCGCGGAGCCGTGGTGGGCCATCTTGACGACGTCCACCCCGTCGGCCACCTCGGGGTCGATGCCGCCACGGAGCGCAGCCAGGAGCGCCTCCTGCCCCGGCTCCTCCAGGTCGCCGAGGGTGACGACGTCGAGAACCCCGCCAGGTGACGTGCTCCGCAGCCGCACGGACAGGCTCGCGTCGTTGGCTCCGTCGCCCTCCGCCGACCGGCGGCCCGCAGCGGCCCCCGACGTGCTCGGCCCGAGCACGTGCCACAGCACCTCGTGCCCACCGTCGGCGAGCGTGCCCCGCTCCCCCGGCTCCGGTGCACGCACCGGGACCTGCGCCCTGGCGAGAGTGTCGAGGGCGCGGCGGGCCTGGCCGGCCGGCTGGGCGAGCGGCGAGACCAGGGCTGCACGGACGTCACGCCCGTGCAGCGCGGCGGGCAGCCCCCCGACGTGATCGGCGTGGAAGTGGCTCAGCACCAGCAGGTCCACACGCGCCACGCCCAGCCGGTCGAGGCAGCGCCCGGCGTCGTCGCCGTCGGGGCCGACGTCGACCACCACCGCCGAGGCAGGGCCGGTGCGGACCACGAGCGCGTCGCCCTGACCGACGTCGCACGCCACGACCTGCCAGTCCGCCGGGACTCCGCCCGCGGGTCCGCCCGCCCCGCGCAGGGCCACCCCGGCTCCCGCTCCGGCCACGACCAGGACCACGACAGCGGCGGCGGCCCCTGCGACGTGGCGGTCCCGTCGGGTCGCCAGTCCCGCCCGGTACCGGGCCAGGGCCGCGCGGCGGTACGCGCCGGCCGCGCGCCAGCGACGCCGTCCGCCCTCGACCCACGCCACGGGCCAGCCCTGGCCCGGCGGGCGACGGAGCACGAGCACGAGCACCGCAGCCGTGGCGACCAGCATGACGAGCGCGCCGGGCACGCCTCCGGGCCACGGCAGCAGCGCTCCCGGCAGGCCCGCGCACCAGCGGGCGACGGCCGCGATCCACCAGGTGGCCCCGCCCGCCGCCCAGGCGAGCGCGTGAGCGAGCTCCGGGAGCACCGGGGCGGTGAGCGTGGCCCCCAGGCCCAGCAGCGTGGCGGGCGCCACCGCAGGCGTCACCAGGAGGTTGGCGAGCACCGACGTCGTCGGCACGGCCGGCGCCAGCAGCACCAGCACCGGACCGCACGCCGCCTGGGCCGCGACCGGCACCGCCAGAGCGAACGCCGCAGGCCGCCCCAGCCACGGAGCCAGGCGCCGCACCAGGGGCGGCGACAGGAGCACCAGCCCGGCCGTGGCCGCGCACGAGAGAGCGAAGCCGTACGAGCGGGACATCCACGGGTCCCCGGTGAGCAGCAGCACCACGCACGTGGCCAGCGCCGGCACGGACGCCGCCGGGCGCCCCAGCACGATGCCCAGCAGCGTGACGGCGCACATCGTCGCGGCGCGCTGCACGCTGGGCTCCGGCCGCACGAGCAGCACGAATCCCACCGCCACCGCCGCCACGAGGGCCACCCGCGCCGTGCGCGGCAGTCGGACGGCCCCGGCCGCCGCGGTGACAAGGGCGAGGACGACGGCGAAGTGGCCGCCCGACACGGCCGTCAGGTGCGTCAGACCGGTGGTGCGGAAGTCCTCGGAGAGCCCCGAGGGCAGACGCGAGGTGTCCCCCACCGCCACCCCGGGCACCAGGCCGCGCGCCTGCGGAGACAGGCTGTCGGTCACGTCGAGGAGAGCGGTGCGCATCGTGGTCGTCGCGGCCACCAGGCCAGGTGCGTCGCGGACCACCTCGACCTCGCCGCGGCCCGTGCCGCGCGCGGCCACCGCGTCCCCCGGCTCTGCCGGTGCGAGCCCCACCGCCACCACCACCCGCGCCCCGTAGGGCGGGGTGTGCTGCCCCGTCACCTCCACGCGCGCGCGGACCGGGGACGTCGCAGCCCGTGCCGTGACGGAGTCGGCGGCCAGCACCCAGCGCGCACCGTCACCGAACACGGCCGGCCGCGGCTCGGAGGCGACGCGCCCGGACAGCACCGTCACCGCACGGTCCGCGGCGAGCTGCTCCACCGGTGCCCGGCCCGCCGCGTGCACGTGCGCGGCGAGCGCCACCACGACGACGCAGCCCAGCACGAGCACCGACTGGCCGAGAGCACCGCTCAGCGCCGGGCGGCGTCCGGACCGCGCCGCCGCCAGGGCGATCACGGCCAGCACGAGCACCGCACCTGCACCCAGCAGGACCACCCCGCGCACGTGCGCCACGGAGCCCGTCAGGGTCCAGGCGGTGGCCCAGGCCGCGAGCGCCGCCGGGGCCAGGCGCAGGTCGGTGCTCACACCCGGACCAGGTCTCGGAGCTTCGCGAGGACGGCGGGGCCGATGCCGGAGACCTCGTCGAGCTCGTCGACGGAGGCGAAGCCGCCGTTCTCCTGCCGCCACGCGACGATCCGGCCGGCGAGGGCGGGGCCGATGCCGGGCAGCGTCTGCAGGGCGGCCTCGTCGGCGGTGTTGAGGTCCACCAGGCCGCCGGCATGCCCTGCGGGCGCTCCTGCCGGTGTGCCGGTCGCGCCGCCCGGAGCGGGAAGCTGCGGCTCGACGACCTCCTCCCCGGGGGCGGGGATGCGCAGCTGCTCGCCGTCCACCACGGCGCGGGCGAGGTTGAGCGCCCCCAGGTCGGCGTCGGCGGACGGGCCGCCGGCCGCGTCGACCGCGTCCGCGACGCGCGCCCCGGCGGGCAGCGTGACCAGGCCGGGGGTGATGACCTGCCCGACGACGTGGACGACGACGAGGTCGGCGGGGGCTGCCTCGGGCGGTGTCGGTGACGGGCCCGGCTCGGGCGTGGGCACGGGCTCGTCCTCCATGGCTGCGAGCGGGACTGGCTGCCCGGTTCCCGGGTCGCCGGGGGCGGCGAGCGGCTGGACGTCTCCGGACGGCCGAGTGGCGAGCCCGGCGAGCCCGACCCCCACGACGAGCACCACGACGACGGCGACGAGCGCCGTGCGCGGCCTCAGGCCCCAGCGTGCGCCGCGGGGTGCGCCGTCCTCGGCACCGGCCGGAGCCTCCCCGGTCAGCGCATCCGCGAGGCCGTCGTCCCGGCCGCCCGGCACGTGGCCCTGGAGGGCGGTGTAGAAGGCTGCCGCGCGGCGGGCTCCAGCGTCCGCCGTACGCCGTTCCTCTATCCGGCTGCCGAGGCTGTCGAGGCTCTCGTGGTCGCCGGGAGCGGCGTGGTCGCCGTGGTGGGGCGAGCCCTCAGCGGGGAAGTGCTCCCCGGGGGCGTGCGCCACTGCATCGGGATCCAGGAGGTCGTGCAGCACGGCGTCGGGCGCCGCGACACCCGGCGCCACGACGTCAGGTCTCAGGAGCCGGGGCGCCTGGAGGTCGTGCGTCCGCGGTGCGGGGGCGCCGGTGGACGAGCGCGCCGCCCGCAGCCGGCCCAGCGACGCCTCCAGGGGGTCTGCTCCGAGGGCGAGGCCCGGGGTCGCGCCCGCGCCGCCGATGTCACTGCGTCCGAGATCCTGGCTCACGGCCGGGACGCTAGGCGCGTCCCCTCGCGGAGGACGGGCCGCGGAGCCCGGGTGTGGACGATCAGGTCCTGAGCCTGCCTGAGGGCAGGGTCAGTGCCTGTGCGTCCCGAGGTCTGCGACGACCACGGCGAGCGCTCCCGGCCCGGCGTGCGCGCCCAGGACGGCGCTCACCGGGGTGACGACCGGCTCCGCCCCCAGTCGCGACGCCAGCCTCGCCGCGGCCTCCTCGGCCCGCTCGGCCGCCCCGAGGTGGTGCACCGCGACCACGGGCCGCGACATGGCGTCGGCGTGCTCGACGGCGAGAGCCAGCAGCCGGTCGAGCGCCGCCGAGCGCGTGCGCACCCGCTGGACCAGGTCGATGCCGCCGTCCCGGATCTCGAGGATGGGCCGCACGCCGAGAGCGGTTCCGAGCGCCGCGGCGCCCGCGGACAGCCGTCCCCCGCGCCGCAGGTGGTCGAGCGAGTCCACGAGGAACAGCGTGCGGCTCGAGGCCGCCACCTCCGCCGCCCGCGCTGCGACGTGCTCCGCGTCGCAGCCCGCGGCCGCGCACGCCGCGGCCTCCTGGGCCGCCGTCCCCAGCGCCATCGCCACCGTGCGGGAGTCGACAGCGCGCACCGGCACCATGGAGCGCTGCCCGGCCTGGACGGCGGCCTGGGCGGTGCCGGACAGCGCTGCGGACAGGTGCACCGAGACGATCGCCCGTGCGCCGTCGGCAGCGAGCGCCCGGTAGGCGGCGGAGAAGTCGGCAGGCGGCGGCTGGGAGGTGGTCAGACGCTGACCGGCGCCGATCCGCCGAGCCACCTCCGCGGGCGTGATGTCCACGCCCTCGCGGTGCTCGCCGTCGGCGGCGACCACCCGCAGCGGCACCACCACCGGACCGGCGCCTGCGCCGTCGGGCGCCGTCCGCGGCTCGGGGAGGCAGGCTGTCGAGTCGGTGACCACCCGGACCAGCGGTCCGGGCGCGACCGCGTCCGTTCCCGGGCGTGCGGGGGCAGAGGCACGGAAGGGCGGTCGAGGCAGGCGCATGGCATGGTCACCTTAACGGCCAGCAGACGCCGGACGGCGGCGGCACCCTCCTCGGGTGTCGCCGCCGTCCAGGCTGGACGAGCTCTGTGGCCTCAGTCGGTCTGCACGAGCCCGCGCCGGACTGCTCGGGCGAGGCGCGGAGGAACGCTCACCGTGCGGCCGTCGACCGTCACGGGCACGAGCACCGGCTCGGACGCCTTCCACTGCGCGCGCCGCGACCGCGTGCGCGAGCGGGAGGTCTTGCGCTTGGGGACCGCCATCGACGCCTCCTCAGCCCTGCCGCGCCTTGAAGCGCGGGTTCTGCTTGTTGATCACGTACGTCTTGCCGCGCCGCCGCACCACCTTGGAGCCCGGCGCCAGCTTCAGCGAGCGCAGGGATGCTCGGACCTTCATCGTTCTCTCCTCACCAGCTGGACTTGGTCACGCCGGGCAGCTCGCCGCGCAGCGCCATCTCGCGCAGGCGGATCCGGGAGAGCCCGAACCTGCGCAGGTGGGCCCGCGGGCGGCCGTCGACGGCGTCGCGGTTGCGCAGCCGCACCCGGCTCGCGTCGCGGGGCTGGCGCCGGAGCTCCAGCGTCGCGACGGCGCGTTCCTCGTCGCTCGAGGCCGGCGAGGCGATCACGCGCTTGAGGTGCGCACGCCGCTCGGCGTACCGCGCCACGACGGCCTGCCGGCGCTGCTGGGCCGCGATCTTCGACTTCTTCGCCATCGCGTCAGCCCTCGTGGTCGTGGTCGTGCTCGTCACCCTCGTGCGCGTGCTCGTCACCGTGGTCGTGGCCGTGCTCGTCGTGAGCGTGCTCCTCGTGAGCGTGCTCCTCGTCACCGTGGTCGCTGCGCCCGTGACCCTGCGTCTCGTCGGTGCCGGAGACGCCGCTGAGCTCGTTGGGCACGACGTCGAGGGTGACGGTCTTCCACACCTTGCCGGACTCGACGTCGACGGCGTGGATCGCCTTGGCGGCCGGGTCGGTCACATACACGGAGCCGTCGAGGGCGAGCACCGCAGGGCGCGGCTCCTGCCACTCGTCGGGCTCGGTCCAGGCGTCCATCACCGGGATCGACTTCACGAGCTGCTTGGTCTCGGGGTCGATGACGTGCAGCTGCCCGTCGGTGCCGAGCACGAGCGCCTCGCCGGCGTCGCCGCGGGCGAGCGAGCGGAACGTGTAGCTGGCGGGCAGGTCCACCAGGGTCAGCGACGCGTCCCGGGTGTCGATGAGCGAGACGCGGGTGGGACGCTCGAGGTCGGCGTCCGGGTCGGACTTGTAGTCACCGAGGACCACGGGCGACGCCTCGGTACCGGCCTGGTTGCCGATGCGGCCGTAGGCGTCGGGCGCCTGCACCTTGGTGATGGTGCCGCCCGCGTAGACGAGAGCGCCGTCCTCGCAGCCGATGACCACGGCCTCGTCGGCCGCCACGGCTTCGCCGTGCACGCCGGGGCACTGGTCGCTGGCAGCGATCTCCTGCCCCTCGGCGTCCAGCACTCGGATGCCGGTGCGGGCGTCCTCGGTGCCCTCGGACACGACGAGCGAGTGGTCGCTCAGCTCGATGGCGACACCGTGGTGCGCGGACGGGGTGGTGTGCTCGCGCACCACGGCGTCGTCGTCGCCCAGGTGTGCCGCGTCCAGGACGGTGACGTCGCCGGTGCCGTCGTCGAACAGGGCTGTCCGCCCCTCGTGGACGACGACGTGGCCGGGCTTCTCGGCCTCGTGGAGGTGGTCGGTCAGCACCGGCCCGGCCACCCAGTAGTGGTGATGATCGCCGTGCGCCTCTGCCCAGGTGCCCGCGTCCAGGAGACGGAAACCCCCGGCGGTCGAGACGAACAGGTGGCGGCCGTCCCCGGCCGGGTTGAGGCGGTTGAAGCCCTCGAGCTCGATGTCGCCGACCTGCTCGAGGCTCATCGCGTCCAGGACGCGGATGCCCCCGTCGTAGGTGATCGCGATGCGCGGGGTGCGTGCCTGCGCCTCGCTGGCGCGCGGCGCGGCCGGCTCGTCCGCCGGGGCGGAGGCCTCGGGGGCGGTACCGGTCCCGCCGGCGCAGCCGGCCAGAGCGATCGTGGCGGCGAGCGGGAGGGCGAGAGCCGCGAGGCGGCGTCGTGTGCGGTGCATGGTCGTCTTTCCGTCGTCAGAGATCGTGCGAGTGAGAATCGTTCTCGCTCGGAGAGTGAACCAGAGATGAGAACGTTTCTCAACCGCTGCGCGACAACCTCGCCCGCTCGGCCCGCAGCCCTCCCGGCGTCGAGGCGCCATCACGCCAGAGCGCCGGGGCAGCCGGGCGCCGAGCCGCCCAGACGCCGAGAGGCGCGGCACCCGAAGGTGCCGCGCCTCTCGCAGGGGGTGAGGACCCGCTCAGCGCTTGCCGTAACGCTGCCGGAACCTCTCCACACGCCCGGCGGTGTCGACCACGCGCGCGGAACCCGTCCAGAACGGGTGGCTCGCGCTCGAGATCTCCACGTCGACCACGGGATAGGTGTTCCCGTCCTCCCACTCGACGGTGCGAGCGGGCCGGCCGGGGCCGGCCGCCGTCTCACCGGCGAGCGTAGACCGGGTCAGGAAGGCGAAGCCGGCGCTCTGGTCGCGGAACACGACAGGGCCGTACGTGGGGTGGACGTCCTTCTTCATCGCTCAGCGCTCCTCTCGGAACTCGACGTGGCGGCGCACCACGGGGTCGAACTTGCGGATCACCATGCGGTCCGGGTCGTTGCGGCGGTTCTTGCGGGTCACGTAGGTGAACCCGGTACCGGCGGTCGACCGGAGCTTGACGATCGGCCGGAGCTCGTTGCGTGCCATCAGGCATCCCTTCTTGTTGAGAACCATTCTCTACAACAAGAGCGAGCTTGCCATATTCCCGTCCGCACGCCCCCACCGGTCAGAGCTCGACGGGCACTGCCTCCGCGTGCCAGATCCGTTCCAGGTAGTCGCGCATCGACCGGTCGGAGGAGAAGAAGCCGCTGCGGGCCACGTTGAGCACGGCCGAGCGGCTCCACGCGTCCTCGTCCCGGTACGCCCCCTCCACCCGGTCCTGCGCCTCGACGTACGACTGGTAGTCGGCGAGCACCATGAACCGGTCCTCGTACAGCAGGTTCGAGACGATCGGCTCGAACACGCTCCGGTCCCCGCCGGAGAACTCCCCCGACGCCACGAGGTCGAGCGCACGGCGCAGCCCCGGGTTCTGCTCGTAGTACGCGGCCGGCCGGTACCCGGCCTCCTGGATCGCGCTCGCCTCCGGCTCGGTCAGCCCGAACAGGAAGAAGTGCTCGTCGCCCACGAGCTGGCGGATCTCGACGTTCGCGCCGTCGTCCGTGCCGATCGTCAGCGCACCGTTGAGCGCGAACTTCATGTTCCCCGTGCCGGACGCCTCCTTGCCGGCGAGCGAGATCTGCTCCGACAGGTCGGCGGCGGGGACCAGCGTCTCGGCCACGGTCACGTTGTAGTTCGCCGGGAACGCCACCCGCAGCACCTGCGAGACCACCGGGTCCGCGTTCACCACGGCCCCCACATGGTTGATCAGCGCGATGATCTCCTTGGCCATCTTGTAGCCCGGCGCCGCCTTCGCCCCGAACACCACCGTGCGGGGCACGACCTGGGCCGGGTCCAGCTCGCCCGAGCGGATGCGGTCGTACAGCGTCACCACGTGCAGCACCTTCAGCATCTGCCGCTTGTACTCGTGCAGGCGCTTGACCATGACGTCGAGCATGGTGCTCGGGTCGATCTCGATCCCGTCGCGCGCCGCCAGGAGCCGCACCAGCCGGTCCTTGTTTGCCGCCTTGACCTCCCGGAACCGGCGCCGGAACTCGGCGTCGTCCGCCAGCGGCTCCAGCTCCCGCAGCCGCTCCAGGTCCGTCACCCAGCCGTCACCGATCGCCTCGGTGATCAGCGCCGACAGCCCCGGGTTCGCCAGCCGCACGAACCGGCGCGGCGTCACCCCGTTCGTCACGTTGGTGAACTTCTCCGGCCACAGCTGCGCGAAGTCATGCAGCACCTTGTCGCGCAGGAGCTGAGAGTGCAGCTCGGCCACCCCGTTGACCTTGGCTGCCCCGACGGTGGCGAGGAACGCCATGCGCACCGCCCGCTCGGGGTGCTCGGCAATGATCGACATCCGCCGCACCAGCATCTCGTCGCCCCCCGACCGCTCCCGCACCTGCCCGAGGAACTCCTCGTTGATGCGGTAGATGATCTCCAGGTGACGCGGCAGCAGCCGGCCGACCAGCTCGACCGGCCACACCTCGAGCGCCTCGGGCAGCAGCGTGTGGCAGGTGTACGCGAAGCACTGCCGCGTCACCTCCCACGCCTCGTCCCAGCCGAAGCCCTTCTCGTCCACGAGGATGCGCATCAGCTCCGGCACCGCGATCACCGGGTGGGTGTCGTTGAGCTGGAAGGTGATGCGCTCCGGCAGCCGGTGCAGGTCGAAGCCCTCCTCCAGCACCCGGTCGATGTAGTCGCGCAGGCTCGCCGCCACGAAGAAGTACTGCTGCTGCAGGCGCAGCTCCTTGCCCTGCGGCGTCGAGTCCTCCGGGTACAGCACCTTGGAGATGTTCTCCGCGAACGTCTGCGCGCGCACCGCCTCGGCGTAGTCGCCGTAGTTGAAGATCTTCAGGTCGAACGCGTGGGTGGCCCGGGCGCTCCACAGGCGCAACGTGTTGACCCGTCCGTTCAGGTAGCCCGGGACCATGTAGTTGTAGGGCACCGCGAGCACGGACCAGCCGGGCACCCAGCGGCTGCGCTCGACCCCGTCGTCGTCCGTGTACTTCTCGGTGTGCCCACCGAACCCGACCGCCACCTCCTGCTCCGGCCGGGCGATCTCCCAGGGCGAGCCGTTGTCGAGCCAGTTGTCCGGCTCCTCCACCTGACGCCCGTCCACGAACGTCTGCCGGAAGATCCCGTACTCGTACCGGATGCCGTACCCGATCGCCGGGATGTCCATGGTGGCGAGCGAGTCGACGAAGCACGCCGCCAGCCGCCCCAGGCCACCGTTGCCCAGGCCGGGCTCGACCTCGGCCTCGCGCAGCTCGTCCAGCGACAGGCCCAGGCGCTCGAGCCCCTCGGCCGCGATCTGCTCCAGGTCCGAGGCGATCAGCGCGTTGTCGAGCTGGCGACCCAGCAGGTACTCCGCCGACAGGTACGCGACGGACCGCGACTGCTTGCGGTACTGCTGCGTCATCGTGCGGTTCCAGCGCGCCATCAGGTACGAGCGCACCGTGCGCGCGAGCGCCAGGTACTTGTCGTTGAGCGACGCGCGCTCGAGCGTGGTGCCCTGCGTGTACGTCAGCTCGCGCAGGTACTGCCGGACGAAGCCGTCGACGTCGTGCGTCGGGGTGGCGATGGGCGGGATCGACTCGGTCACACATCGACCCTACAAGTCCCCACCGGCCACCGCACCGGGCCGTTCGGCCCTGCGCACCGCCGCCCCTGCCGCGCCCGTGCCAGCTCGGCGCCCCGCTCCGCGAGCCGCCCCCGAGCTGCCCCGCAAAGTCCCCGCGAAGTCCCCGCCCAGGTCCGCTACGCCGCCGGAGCGGCGCCGCCGTCGTCGTCGAGCGGGACCACCGGCACCGGCCGGGAACGGCCGCCCGGATCCTTGACGACGACGTACTCCGCGTCCACGTGCGGCTCCAGCGCGCTCACCTTGTCCAGCGGCGCGCCGATCACCAGCTGAAAGCCGAGCCCGCGCCACGCACCTACCGCACGGCCGGAGAACCGGGCGTCGGCCTTGATCAGCGCCTCGTCCAAGAACACGGGTGCGTACCGCGGCCGCTCGGCCCCGGCGTCGCCGAGCTGGTACCGCAGCGCCGCACCGACGATGAAGGCGACCAGCTCCTGCGACTCGCCGCCGGACTTCTCGCCGATGTGGTCGTAGAGGGCCACGTGGTTGCCCTCGAGGTCCACCTTCTCCGCGCTGACGCGCACGTGCCGGCGCACGTCCACCAGGTCGAGGAAGTCCGGGCTGGTACGCCGGATCCGCTCGACGAGCCGTTCCATGCGCAGGAACCGCGCCTCGCGCTCGGCCTCTCCGGCGTCGCTCGCCAGGAGCGTGCGCACGTCCCGCAGATCCCTCCGGAACCGCGCCACGATGGCCGACTGCACGGGCCGGGCGTCGATCCGCAGGCGGTGGTCGTCGTCGGCGAACGGCAGCTCGGCGAGGATCTCGTTGACAGGGGCGATGCGCTCGGTGATCTCGCGCAGCGACCTGCTGATCGCGGCGTCGAGGGCGGTGAGGTCGTCGCCCGACATGCGCGCCAGGTTGCGCGACCACTGCGCCTCGAGCTCGTGCAGCCGCTCCGTCTCGAGGGTGCTCAGCACGCGCTCGAAGTCGGCGTAGGAGCCGTCCGGGTCCGTGCCCAGGTTCGGGTCGGGCCACTGCCGCACGAACGACTCGAACACCGACCGCAGCGCGTCGAGCCCGGCTTCCACGGCGGAGCGGGCCTGCTCGTGGTCGAACACCAGGCGCTGCCCGACGGCGGCCAGCGCGGCGTCGAAGGCGTCCAGGCCGCCGTCGCGCTCGCCCGCCCGCTCCAGCAGCTCGTCGAGGTAGGCGCGGTGGTCGGCGTCCAGGACGACGCCGGCGTCGGTCGCCTCGTCGATGGCGCGCTGCGCGGCGTCGACCGCGTCACCCAGCTCGGCCCACCGCTCCCCCAGCCGCGACCGGGCGTCCTCCGCCCGAGTCAGCCGGCGGTGCAGGTCCTCGACCTTCTGCCGCAGCGCGTCCGCCTGGGACTGCAGGGCCGTGAGGTCCTCGTTGCTCCCCTGGACGTCGGCCAGCACGCCCTCCCAGCGCGCCACCTCCTGAGCGGCGGCGGCCACGTCGACCTGGTCCCACACCAGCTCCAGCACGCGCTCGTGCGCCGCCGTCTGCTCCTCCAGGGCACCGTGACGCAGCTCGGCGCCCGCCCGCTGCTCCGCCGCCAGCCGCTCCGCCTCGCGCGAGCGCTCCAGCTGGCGCTCCAGGTCCGCCACCCGGCGGGCGTTGGTGAACCCGAGCACGTTGTCGCGCCCGTGCCCGCCGTGCGCGCCGCGGTTCCCGTCCGACGTCTGCCCCGTCCGGGTCAGCGCCCGGGTGCCCGACGTCGCGTGCCGGGCCAGGTCCGCCGGGTCGTCCACGCACACGAAGTCGTAGGCCGCGGCGAGCCGATCGGCCAGCCACCCGGCGAACGGGCCGGGCTTGACGTCGAGCCTGCCCGGCAGGGTGCGCTCGTCGCGCGCACCGGGCTCCGGCAGGCCCACGGGCACGCCCTCGAAGCGCAGCCGCACCGTGGACGGCACCTGGTCGATCGCGGCGCGGAAGTCCGCCAGCCGCACGGAGTCCACCAGCAGCGTGGTCGCGAACCCGCCCAGGGCCAGGTTCGCCGCCTCGCGCCAGTGCTCGAACTCGGTGCGCACCTCCAGCAGCTCGGCGACGAACGGCAGGTCGTCCACGCCGAGACCCGCCGCCTGGGCCAGCGCCAGGCGTGCCCGGTGCAACGCCTCCGGCACGTTGCCGCGACGACGCTCGAGCGACGTCCGCTCCCGCTCCAGGCGCTCCGTCTCCCGGCGTGCGGTGGCCGCGGCGTCGTTCGCCGCGTACAGCGCGTCGAGCGAACGACGCCGCGAGCCGGCGACGTCGGCCAGAGCCGCCCGCGAGGCGGCGCGTTGCCGCTCCAGGTCGGCCTCGCCCGAGACGCTCATGCCCAGGCGCTCCAGGGCGGCGTCCAGCACGACCCGCGCCCGGCGCACCTCGGCCTCACGAGTGCGCGCCGCCGCCAGCTCCCGCTCCGCCGCGGCCGCCCGCTCACCGCCCGCGGCCCACATCGCCTGCCGGACGCCGTCGAGCGCCGCCGACTGCGTCGCGTGCGCCGCCTTCAACGCGGCCGCCTCGTCACCGGCCTCCCGGTGCTGGCGGCGCACCTCCTCCTCCGCCGAGCGCAGCAGTCCCAGGCGGCGCTCGTGCCGCCACAGGCTCGCCGCCGACGCCGGCTCCGCGAACGAACCCAGCGCGTCGATCACCGCGAGACGCTCGCGCGCCTCGTCCACCGCCGCCCGGTGGCGCCGCATCGGCGCGAGCGCACGCACCTGCTCCGTGGCGGTCACCATGCGCGTGCGCGTCGCCGCCAGGTCGTCGAAGTGGGCGACGGCGGCGTCCGCGACCGCCAGCGTCTCCGGCTCCTCCAGCACCATCGCCTTGTAGAGCGCGTCCACCGTGGTGATCTGCTGACCCGCCTGGATGCGGCCCAGCAACGCCACCGCCTTGGCCCCACCGCCCGCAGCGCCGATGCCCAGCGTGGTGTGCAGGCGCGCCCCGAACTCCTTGTCCGTGTCGAAGCACGTCAGGCCCAGCGCCGTCAGCCCCGCCCGGCCGAACCGGGCCGCCGCGCACGGCTCCAGGTCCCGCAGCGCGAAGTCGCCGTCGACCGTGGCGCGCACCGCCACCAGGTCCTCGGTGCGCTGCGCCCCCGCCGGCACGTACCAGGCGCGCAGGGCCGTGAAACGCGTCCCCGACTGGTCCGTCCACGTCATCGCGATCGCCGACCACGTGTCCCGGCCGTCGCCGCGCAGCACCCGCTCCCGCGTGCCGTCCGCCGTGCGGGACTCGTCGATCTTGCCGCGCGCGTACGAGACCACGTTGCGCTGGTCCTTGCCGCGCGGACGCCCCACCACCCCACCGTTCGAGGCGCCGTTGAACGGCGTCGTGTGCGGCATCAGCAGCGCGATGTACGCGTCCAGCAGGGTCGACTTGCCCGAGCCCGACGCCCCTGACAGGAGCGTGGCCGTCGGCGCGAACCGGACCCGGTGGTGCCCGTCGTAGCCGCCCCAGTTGACCAGCTGCAGCTCGTGGGCCACCCACTGCTGCCCCGTCGAGGCCGCGGGGATCAGCCCGAACAGCGTGTCGGCCATCAGGCTCACAGGTCGTCCTCCTCGTCGGCGTCGACGTCGGCCGCACCGGCCGAGTCCGCCGCGTCCTCGCCCGCGGCCGAGCCGCCGGCGTCGCCGCTGCCAGGCTCCTCGGCACCGGGCGTTGCCGTGTCCCCGTCCCGCAGCCACGTCACCAGCTCAGCGAGCCGGTCCGCCGACAGGATCACCTCCACCACAGGGAGCACCCGGTAGCGCCCCTGGGACTCCTCCGCCAGCACCCGTTCCCGGACCAGGCGCGCCACCGCGGCCGCGATCTCCTTCTGCCGCGCCGCCAGGTTCGTCTCCCCCGCGGGCAGGTAGCTGAGCACCGTCTGCTCCAGCTCCTCCGCGTCCACGCGCGCCTGCTGCTCGCCCGCACCCTGCTCGCGCTGGAACAGCGCCCGCAGGTGCACCAGCAGCACCGTCTCCACGCGCGAGTACGGCTCGTCCTTGAGTAGCACGGGCACCTCGACCTCGGCCTTGCGCACCTGCCGCTTGTATGCCAGTCCCCGCTCGTGATCGACCACCAGGTGCACGAACAGGTCGTGCAGGCGCGACTCCACCGTGGCCTGGTGTGCCAGCAGCGTCTTCCACGGACCAGGGTGCGCTGCCGCCGACAGGTAACGCTGGCGCAGCAGACGCACCAGCACCTGGCGCACGTCCGCCTCCAACGAGCCCGTGTCCCCGGGGAACAGCGCCGGCAGGTCAGCCTCCGCCGGGACCGGTGCGATGAAGCCCGCGTCCGGCACGCCCTCCGACCCGTCCGTCACCGGGCCCGCCTGGCCCCCCGTCGTCTGTGTGGTCATGCTCGCTCCCCCTCGTCCTGCGCCGACCCAGCCGCCGGGACCCCGCCGTCGGCATCGCCCTGCTCCTGCACCTGGAGCACCGCCCGCTCGAACGCGAAGCGCCGCCGTGAGCCGTCCGGCCGCACCGCCGTCACCACCGACACCTCTGCACCGCCCGCCGCGTCCTCCGCAGGCCGCGCCAGCTCCAGCAGACCCACCAGGTCCACCGGCCGGCGGAGGTCCTGCGGCCCCGCCTCGAACACCGCACCCACGTCGACCGCGTCCGCCCCCCGCAACGAGCGCGCGTGCTCCAGCAGCGCCTCGTACTGCGGGCCGCCCCAGCGGCGCGCGTCCGCCAGCGACACACCGTCCGTACCGTCCTCGTCCCACTCCGCCAACGGCTCCGGAGCCACCGGCGGCCGCAGGTCGTGCAACGTCTCCCGCAGGCGCCCCACCTCCGCACGCGGCAGACGGCGCAACGCCTCCACCGGCTGGCCGCTGCGCGTACCAGGCATCCACGCCGCCAGCGCCGCCACCGCGTCGCGCAGCAGGTCGTCCACCTGCCGGTCCCGCAGCGGGTCGTGGTGGCGGACCTGCGTGGCGATCACGTGCGACGCGCGGCGCTGCGCCGTCAGCACGTCCTCCAACCCCTGCTCGATCTGCCGCGTCAGCCCCCGCAGCTCCGCCCGCTGCGCCGGCGCCAGCCGCTGCGCGAACGGGTGCTGCAGCACCGACTCCAGGCTGCGCGCCAACGTGCCCAGACGCTCCGCGTCACCCAGCAGCCGCAACGCCCCCGCGAACGCCCGACCCTCCGACGTCTGCTCCAGCAGGTGCTCCGCCTGCTCCAGGTACTCGGCCAGCACCTCGCCCGTCGGGCGGTCGTCCTGCCGCAACGACAGCACCACCCGCCGCTGCAGCGCCCGGATCGACTCCGCCACCCGCGTGAAGTCCGCCGGCAGCTCCCGCACCAGGAACAGGACGTGCTCGGCCTCCTCGAGCAGCTGCTCGTCGTCGGCCGGCTCCACCTGCCCCGCCTCCAGGCGCTCCAGCTCCGCCGACAGCCGGGCGATCTCGCCCCGCACGCGAGCACGCCGCGCCGCCACGTCAGGCTCGACGTCGTCCGCCAGCCGCTCCACGGCCTCCAGCAGCGAACGCACCCGCGACCGCGTCACCCGCGAGCGGGGGCCGCCCGCACGCGCCGCCACCTCGAGCGCCTCCACGGCGTGCGCCGTCAGCCGGTACTCCTCCCCCGGCTGCTCGCCCGAGCGGACGCTGCGCGCATCCACGACCTGGCGCACCAGCCAGCCCTCCGCGACCCACTGACGGCACAGGTCGCGCGCCGCCCCCTCGGGCAGATCGGCATGGCCTGCCGCCCGCAGGTGGGCGAGCGCCTCGTCCGCCTCGGCGTGGGCGTCCGCGACCGGCACCCCCTGCCGCTCAGGCGTGAACAGCTGCCCCAGCAGCGTGACCACCAGGGGCGCGTGCCTCCTGTGCAGCAGCGCCAGCGTCGGGCTGCGGAACGCCCGCTGGGCGCCCTCGTACGCGACGTCGACCGGAGAGGACATGATCAGGCCCCAGCCGAGGTCGTCCGAGGCTGCGGCTCCGCTCCGGGACGCAGACCTCGTCCCTCGGCCCCCACCCTGCGCTGCGCCTCCACCTCAGACGACGACGTTGACGAGCTTGGGGGCGCGCACGATCACCTTGCGCACCGGTCGCCCGTCGATCGCCTTGACCACGTTGGGCTCGGCCAGCGCCGCAGCCTCCAGGTCGGCGTCAGAGATCGACGGCGGCACCTCCACGCGCCCGCGCACCTTGCCCTGCACCTGGACCACGCAGGTCACGGTGTCCTCGACCAGGTAGCGCTCGTCCGCCGTCGGGAACGGCTCGTGCGCCAGCGAGTCCGTGTGCCCCAGCCGGGCCCACAGCTCCTCCGCGATGTGCGGGGCCACCGGGGCGGTCATGAGCACCAGCGGCTCGATCGCCTCGCGCGGCACCCGCTCCAGCCCCGTCAGGTGGTTGTTGAGGGTGATCAGCTTGGCGATCGCCGTGTTGGGGCGCATGCCCTCCATCTCGGCGGTCACGTCCGCGATGGCGCGGTGCACCACGCGCAGCGTCTCGGTCGAGGCCGGCTCGTCGGTGACGGTCACCTCGCCCGTCTCCTCGTCCACCACGTTGCGCCACAGGCGCTGCAGGAACCGCTGCGAGCCCACCACGTCACGGGTGTTCCACGGGCGCGACAGGTCCAGCGGACCCATCGACATCTCGTAGACGCGGAACGTGTCGGCCCCGTACTGCTCGTACATCTCGTCGGGCGTGACCACGTTCTTCAGGGACTTGCCCATCTTCCCGTACTCGCGCTCGACCGGCTGACCGTCCCAGGTCCAGCCCGTCTGCTCGTCACCCTCGACCTCGGCGGCCGGCACGTACGCGCCGCGCGCGTCGGTGAAGGCATACGCCTGGATGTACCCCTGGTTGAACAGCTTGCCGAACGGCTCGACGGCCGTGACGTAGCCCAGGTCGTAGAGCACCTTGTGCCAGAACCGGGCGTACAGCAGGTGCAGCACGGCGTGCTCGACGCCACCCACGTACAGGTCGACACCACCCGCCGGGCCGGAGGTCGCGTTGTGGCGCGGCCCCAGCCAGTACCTCTCCAGCTCCGGGTCGACGACGGTGTCGCCGTTGGTGCCGTCGGTCGGGTCCAGGTAGCGCAGGTAGTACCAGCACGAACCGGCCCAGTTGGGCATGGTGTTGGTGTCGCGGCGGTACCTCTTGGGGCCGTCGCCCAGGTCGAGCGTCACCTCGACCCACTCGTCGTTGCGGCCCAGCGGCGCCTCCGGCGAGGAGTCCGCGTCGTCGGGGTCGAACGTGCGCGGGGCGTAGTCCGGCACGTCCGGCAGGTCGACGGGCAGCATCGAGGCAGGGATCGCGACCGGGCGGTCCTGCTCGTCCCACACGATGGGGAACGGCTCGCCCCAGTAGCGCTGGCGGCTGAACAGCCAGTCGCGCAGGCGGTAGGTCGTGGTGCCCTCGCCGACACCGTGCGCCTCCAGCCACGAGATCATCTCCGCCTTGGCGGCGGCGACGTCCTTGCCGTTGAGCACGGGAGCGTCGGCCGGAGCGCCCGCGGGCACGTCGGTGGCCGGGCTGTTGACGACGACGCCGTCGCCGGTCCAGGCGCCCTCGAAGCCCTCGGGCAGGCCGCCCTCGGGGGCGACGGTGTGGACGACGGGCAGGTCGTAGGCCGCGGCGAAGGCGAAGTCGCGCTCGTCCCCGCCCGGCACCGCCATGATGGCGCCGGTGCCGTAGCCCATCAGCACGTAGTCGGCGGTGAACACCGGCACGGGGGTGCCGGTCACGGGGTTGACGGCCAGGTGACCGGAGAACACCCCGGTCTTCTTGCCGGCGTCGGCCTGCCGCTCGACGGCGGTCTTGGCGGCGGCCTCCCGGCGGTAGGCCGCGACGGCCTCGACAGGGGTGGCGTACCCGCCCGTCCAGGCGTCCTGGGTGCCCTCCGGCCAGGCGGCCGGCACCTCGTCCAGCAGCGGGTGCTCGGGCGCCACGACCATGAAGGTCGCACCGAACAGCGTGTCGGGGCGGGTGGTGAAGACCTCGACGGTCTGCGCAGCCCCGGCGGCGTCCGCCTCGCCCGTGCCGACGACGTCGAAGCGCACGGTGGCCCCCGTCGAGCGGCCGATCCAGTTGCGCTGCATCGCCTTGACCTTCTCGGGCCAGTCGATCAGGGCCAGGTCGTCCGTCAGACGGTCCGCGTAGGCGGTGATGCGCATCTTCCACTGACGCAGCGACTTCTGGAACACCGGGAAGTTGCCGCGCTCGGAGCGGCCGTCCGCGGTGACCTCCTCGTTGGCCAGCACGGTGCCCAGCCCAGGGGCCCAGTTGACGGGCGACTCGTCCACGTACGCCAGGCGCTGGGAGTCGAGCACGTCACGCTGCTCCGCCTCGGACAGGCCGTGCCAGACGGCGCCGCCGGCGTTGTCGCCGTCGCGCCCCGGAACGGGCCGCACGCCGGCGGCCAGCTCCTCGCGCAGCTCCGCGATGCGGCGCGCGCGGCCCTTGCCGCCGTCGGGGCGCTCGGCCTCGGCGTCGTACCAGGAGTCGAAGATCTGCAGGAAGATCCACTGCGTCCAGCGCACGTACTCGGGGTCGATCGTGGCGAAGGTGCGGCGCGGGTCGTGGGCCAGGCCGGCACGGCGCAGCTGGCGCTTGTAGGTGACGATGTTGCGCTCGGTCACCAGGCGCGGGTGCTCGCCCGTCTGCACGGCGTACTGCTCGGCGGGCAGGCCGAACGCGTCGAAGCCCATGGTGTGCAGCACGTTGTCGCCGCGCATGCGGCGGAAGCGCCCGACGACGTCGGTGGCGATGAACCCCAGCGGGTGCCCCACGTGCAGGCCCGCGCCCGAGGGGTACGGGAACATGTCCATGATGTAGTACGGGCTGCCGGAGGCGTCCGCGCCGCCGGGGCCCTTGAGCTCGCCCACCGGGTTGGCCGCGTGGAACGTGCCTCGCTCCTCCCAGCGGTCCTGCCAGCGCAGCTCGATCTCCTGCGCGAGGGCGGGCGTGTAGCGGAAGGCGGGCTCCTGGGGAGCCTCGGCGGGGGCCTGGGCGGCGGACTGGTCGCTGGACGTGCTCACGACCACCCATCCTAGTGCGGCGTGGCCAGCCGAATTCCGCGCGACGCCCCGCGACCCCCGCTCGGGGCGGGCGACGTCAGAACGACCGCACCAGGTAGGGGCCCATCGTCAGCAGCAGCCAGCCGGTGGGCACGGCGTAGCCGACCACGAGCACGATCACCCGGCTGCCCACGAGGGCACGCACCAGGCCGGCGGGCGCGGGCAGCGCGCGGGTCTGCAGCGCGTGCTCCACCTGGAGCCACAGGAGGGGCCACATCACCACCCAGACCGCCATGCAGTACAGGCACAGCGACACGAGCTGGTGAAAGCTCGTGTACATGAGGAACACGACGAGCAGCTCGCCCAGCACGGTGCCGGTCAGCAGCGCCAACCGGTACCAGCGAGGAGGCCGGTAGCCGGTGAGCCACAGCACCGCGGTGGTGACGACGACGGCGAACGCGGCGACACCGAGGTAGGGGTTGGGGAAGCCGAGCAGCCGGCCCTGCCAAGAGCCCATCGCGGCGCCGCAGTCGACGAAGACGTTGAGGCTGCAGCTGGCCACGTGCCCTGGCTCGACGAGCGACAGGTAGCGCTCGACCGACAGCGTGAACGAGGCGGCGAACCCGACGGCGCCGAGCACGAGCAGCCAGACGGCGAGCGTGCGGTCGCCCAGCGGGCGCACGCCCTCCAGGGCCGGGTCGACGGCGTCGCGGGCCGGGGCTGCCGTGGTCACGTCGGCAACCTATCGCCCTTCCCTGAGAGTTGTGTCAGAACCAGCGGGACCCGGCCGCGCTAGTTCTGCCACGTTCTGGCACCGCGGTGCCAGAGCGCACGGCGACGGGGCACGGGGCACGGGCGCCCACAGGGCGCCCGGCGGTGTCAGGCGTCGGCGCGCACCACGCGCTGGCGGCCGGCCACGAGCACCAGGCCGAGGCCGAGCGCCGTGAGCAGGACGCCGGTCCAGGCGGGGGCCACGTACCCCCATCCGGCGGCGATGACGAGCCCGCCGAAGAACGCGCCGGACGCGTTGCCCACGTTGAGCGCCGAGTGGCACAGCGCCGCGCCCAGCGACTGCGCCCGCGGCGACAGGTCCATCAGGCGCGTCTGCATCGCCAGCCCGAGCACCTGGGAGGTGACCCCCAGCAGGAACAGCGCGGCCACGGCCGCCACCGGCTGGTGCGCCACGAGCGCGAAGGCCACCAGCGACACCCCCGTGGCGACGAACCCGCCGATCACGGTGCGCAGCACGTCGCGGTCCGCGAGCCGCCCGCCGAGCAGGGTGCCGAGGGTCATGCCCACGCCGAACACCGCCAGCACCCACGGCACGTGCCGCTCGTCGAGCCCGGAGACACGGGTGACCGTGGGGGCCACGTAGGAGTAGACGGCGAAGAGGCCGCCGAACCCGATGGCGCCGGCCGCGAAGCCGATCCAGAGCGGGCCGTTGCGCAGCGATCGCACCTCCTGGGCCATCGACGAGTCGACCGGCCCGTCCTTGGGCACGAACGCCAGCACCCCGGCGAGGGTGGCGGCACCGAGCACGCCGATGAGCAGGAACGCGACGCGCCAGCCGAGCTGCTGGCCCACGAACGTGGAGACGGGCACGCCCACCACGTTCGCGATCGTCAGACCGGTCATCATCATCGACACCGCGTGCCCGCGGCGCCCGGGACCGGCGACCGAGGCGCCCACGGCGGCGCCGACCCCGAAGAAGGCCCCGTGCGGCAGCCCGGCCAGGAACCGACCGGCGACGAGCAGGCCGATGCTGGGCGCTGCGGCCGAGAGCAGGTTGGCCAGGGTGTAGGCGCCCATGAGCACCAGCAGGAGCCGCTTGCGGCTCATCTGCGCGGCGGCGACGGTCAGCAGCGGGGCACCGACGACGACGCCGAGCGCGTAGGCGGTGATGGCGTGCCCGACGACGGGGTCGCTGACCGACAGATCGGCGCCGATCTGCGGCAGCAGGCCCATCGTCGCGAACTCGGTGGTGCCGATGGTGAAGCCACCGAGCGACAGGGCGAAGAGCGCGAGGCCGACGTGCGGTGCGCCGGTGCGCGGCGCCACCGCCCGGGTCGGGGTCGAGGTCAACTGGTCCTCCGGTGAAGAGCGAGGACGAATCGTTTCGACGGACGACCACGGACGACCGCCGTCGACGTCGTCCGGGATGGTGGGAACCCTACGCCCTGGACACCCAGATCCGCGACGCCGCACGCCGCTCGAGCTCCGCCGTCACCGCAGCTCCCTCCCTGTCCCAGGCCACCGTCACCGCCTCGCGCCGGGGCAGCACCGCCGTCACCGTGACCCGCACGTCCAGGTCCACCCCCAGGCCCGCCAGGTACCGCAGGTCTCCCGGGTCGGCGTCCGAGATCCGCGCCACCACGCCCGACTCCCCCGCCACCAGGTCCGCCAGCGGCACCGCGTCCGGGCGCAGCACCCTGCCGTCCACCGTGGGGATCGGGTCACCGTGCGGGTCCCGGACCGGCCGGCCCAGCAGGGCGTCCAGGCGCTCCACGAGCAGGTCGGAGACCGCGTGCTCCAGCTCCTCCGCCTCGTCGTGCACCTCGTCCCACGAGTACCCGAGCTGGTCCACCAGCCACGTCTCGATCAGGCGGTGCCGGCGCACCATGACCAGCGCGTACCCGCGCCCCAGCTCCGTGAGCCCCACCCCGCGGTACGGCTCGTACGCCAGCAGACCTTGCTCGCTGAGGCGCTGCACCGTCTCCGACACCGTGGACGGCCCTACCCCCAGGCGCTCGGCCAGGCGCCCCGTCGAGACCTTCGCCGCCTCCGACGGCGCCCACTCGAGCGCCGACCAGACGGCCTTGAGGTAGTCCTGGGCGACCGAGGTCAGCTCGGCCGGGTCCGGCCGGTTGGCACGACGACGCGGGGCAGCAGGCACGGCACAGAGCCTACGGGGAGGCCGCGCTACGGGGAGGCCGGCGGCTCCTCGCCACCCACGGCGCCGCCGTCGGCGTCCTCGCCGGCACCACCGCCGTCGGGAACCTGCTCACCTTCGGGGAGGCCCGCGCCGTCCGGCACCCCGTCGCCGTCAGGGGCGCCCGCGCCGTTGGGCTCCTCCTCGCCGTCGGCGCCCGTACCGTCAGCGCCCTCGGTGTCCTGTGCCGCCCGCACCACGGCCGGACGCGGCACGTCGCGCCACGCGCTGACGGCCGCCGAACCGTCCGGGCGCACCTCCAGCAGCTTCCACTGCGTGAAGCGGCGCTCGGCAGGGTCGAACCGCAGCAGGGTCATCTCCGCGGTGCCGCGCAGCGGGCCCACCGTGGGCTGCCCCGACGCGGCACCGGCCGTCGACCCGCTGACGTACCGGATGCCCCGGCCCAGCGGGAACGGCTCGTACCGCGTGTGCGTGTGCCCCGACACCTGGAAGGGCACGCAGCCCGAGTGGAGGGGCGCGTTGCCCATCTCAGGCGTGTGCACCAGCAGCAGGTCGACGTCGCCGGCCTCGCACGCCACCTCCGTCAGCCGGCGGCCCACGTCGGCGGTGTCCTCGTCGGCGATCGCCGTCGTCCCCACGCCCACCCGGGTCTCGTGCGGGTCACGGTCCCCCAGGATGCGCACGCCGGCCACCTCGACCACCGAGCCGTCGAGCACCGTCTGGCCGCGCGCACGCTCGGCGTCCGACACCAGCATCGAGTCGTGGTTGCCGTCGGCCACCACCATCGGCACGCCGTCGGGCCGCACCGTGGCGAACGAGTCCACGCACACCCGCTCCACGGCCGTGCCGTTCATCGTGGTGTCCCCCGCGTTCAGGATGACGTCCACCTCGGCCCGCAGCGCGACGTCGCGGATCAGCGGGGTCATGCTCGTGTTGCAGTGCAGGTCGGAGATCACCAGGAACGTGACCGGGTCCTCGGGTGCCGTCGCCGCCTGCAGCACGGAAGACCCCGCGTGCTCCGGCGAGGCACTGGAGTCGGTGCCCGGCCCGTCACCGGGTCCGCCGGTCGGCTCCCCCGGCACGTCGTCCTGCGTCCCGGGCTCTGCCCCCGCGCCGGTTCCGGCCTCCGTCCCCGTCTCCGCGTCCGCCTCCGCGCCCGTCTCCGCGCCCGTCTCCGCATCCGTCTCCGCATCCGTCTCCGGGGCGCCGTCGGCCCCGGCGCCCCCGCCCTCGGCGTCCGGCGCCGACGCGCCCTCGTCGTCCGACGTCGGAGGCGAGGCGGTCGGCGAGGCAGCCACCGGCGTGCCGTCGCCCTCCAGGGCGGCCCTCCCGTCCCAGGCCGCGTTCAACGCCGTGCGCGCCCCCTCGTAGAACTCCTCGTTCTGCCGGTACAGCCCCAGCAGCTGCGCACCGTAGGTGTCGATCACGCCCGCCAGGCGGCCGGTGATGCGCGCACCCTCGAGCGCGGTGCCCTGGAACACCGGCGAGGTCGGCGCGGCGCGCTCCGGTGGCGCCAGGTCGTCCGAGGCCACGACGCCCGCGACCAGCGCGAGCGCCACCACCCCCGACGTCGCCTCCCACGTGCGCGGGGCCAGCCAGGCCGCGATCTGCTGCCGCCGTTCCCGGCCCAGCAGGTACCGCACACCCACGCCCACGAGCACGACGACCAGCAGGGCCACGAGCGTGCGGCGCACGGCGTCCTGCACGAGCTCGCGTACCACCATCTCGACGGTGACCTGCGGGCTGCCGAAGAACTGCAGGTAGCCCTGGAGGTCGTCGCTCAGCGACTCGAGCGTGGTGGCCGGGTCGATCTCGGTGAGGTCCGCGGGGATCTCCTTGATCGTCACGTCCACACCGAGGGGGCCGGCGGGCGAGTCGATCTGGAGCGTGCCGAGAGGGCCGAGGTCGGCGGTGACCGTCGCGTCGGTGGTGATCTCGTACGTCGCCGCGTGCGGGCCGAAGAAGTAGTCGGCCTTGGCGGTGGTGACGCCGAACAGGACGCAGGCGATCAGCACGCCGGTGCCGACGAGGGTCCAACGGACCCAGCGGGGCGGCGTGCGGTGGGGCTGGTGGTTCATCGGCCCCACCTTCGCCGATCAGGGCTGCCGCCGCCAACGAACCCGCGCGCGACGCGCCGCACGCGTCCGCACAGGCAGTCGGGCGGGACCGGTCAGCCGCTCTTGCGCTTCGCCTTGGCCTCCTCGACGCTCTTGCGCAGCGCGTCCATGAGGTCGATGACCTCGGCGCCCTCGGCCTCGCCCCCGGCCTCCTCGCCGAACGTCTCGGCGGAGTCGACCGACTCCCCCCGCTCGATCTTGGCGTCGATCAGACGGCGCAGCTGGACCTGGTACTCGTCCTCGAACTGCTCCGGTGAGAAGTCCGACTCGAAGCTCTCCACGAGCTGGGACGACATCGCCAGCTCCTTGGCCGAGATCTTCACGTCGTCCGACAGCGAGGGGAAGTCCGCCTCGCGCACCTCGTCCGCCCACAGGAGCGTCTGCAGCACCAGCACGTCACCGCGCACGCGCAGCGCCGCCAGCCGGGTGCGCTGCCGCAGCGCGAACTTCACGACGGCGGTGCGCTCCGTCTCCTCCAGCGTGCGCCGCAGCAGCACGTACGCCTTCGTCGACTTCGAGTCCGGCTCCAGGTAGTACGTCCGGTCGAGCATGATCGGGTCGATCTGCTCGGTGGGCACGAACTCCACCACCTCGATCTCCCGGTCGCGCTCGGCCGGCAGGGAGGACAGGTCCTCCTTGGTGAGCACCACCGTGTGCTCACCGTCGTCGTAGGCGCGGTCGATGTGCTCGTACGGCACCACCTTGCCGTCCAGCTCGCACACCCGCTTGTACCGGATACGACCGCCGTCGGCGTCGTGCACCTGGTGCAGCGGCACGTCGTGGTCCTCGGTGGCGCTGTAGAGCTTGACCGGCACGTTGACGAGGCCGAACGTCACGGCCCCCTTCCAGATCGCCCGCATCGGCCCATCGTCGCCCGACCTGGGAGGGCACGCCAGCGCCCGCGGCGCGCACCGCCCATACTGGAGGGCGTGAGCCTCCCCGTCGCATGGTCCGTGCTGCTGATCGTCGCCGCCCTGTGGAACCTGCTCATCTGGCCGCGGTTCTGGCAGCGGGTCGCCAAGGACCCGCGCTCCCGCGACACCGCCGGTCGCCCCACCCGGTTCTACACGGTGCACGCCGTGCTCATCGGCGTCTCCCTGCTGCTCGCCGTCGCCATCGGCGTGCTCGGGGTGCTCACGCTCGTCTGAGCGGACGCCCGCGCCCACCGGCCTCGGACATCGACACCGGACACCGACGCCCCCGGGCAGGCCCCTGCCCGTCAGAGCCCGACGGCGTCCAGCTTCGCCGCGAGCTCGGCGTCCGTCGGCTCCACGAAGTGGTCCCCGTCGGGGAACACGACGACCGGGATCTGCGTGCGTCCCGAGACCGCCTTGGCGTCGTCGGCCCGCGCAGGGTCGGCGTCCAGGTCCACGTACAGGTAGTCCACGCCCCGCGCGTCGAGCAGCCGCTTCGAGCGGCGGCAGTCACCGCACCAGGCGGCGCCGTACATCGTCAGGGTCTGCGGGTGGGTCAGGTCGCTCATGCGCCGGACCCTACGCCTGCCCGCGACCCCGGCGTGGTGAGCCCGCTCACTCGATCATGCGCCGGTGGTAGGCCTCGTCGGCCACCTCCGCGGTGCGCATGAACGCCTCCAGCATCTCCTGCGGGTCCAGGAGCGTGTCCTTGCGCTCCGCCGGCTCCTGCTCGCCCGCGATCGCCTTGACCTCGTCGTGGATGCGCTCCATCGAGCTGTCGAGCGACCACGCGACGTCGGCCGCGAGCTTGAGCGAGTCCGTCAGGTGCTGGGGCACCTCGCGGCCGTACTTGTAGTAGATCTTGTGCTCCAGGCTCGCCCAGAAGTCCATGGCGATGGTGCGCAGCTGGATCTCGACGACGACGTCCTCGACCCGGTCCGACAGGTAGACCGGGATCTTCACGATCAGGTGCAGGGACTTGTAGCCGTTCGACTTGGGGTGCGCGATGTAGTCGCGCTCCTCGATGAGCGTCAGGTCCTTCTGCGCCACCAGCATGTCCCGTACCCGGTAGATGTCCGAGACGAAGCTGCACGTGATGCGCACGCCCGCCACGTCGAACATCTGGCTGCGGATGCCGTCGGCGCTGAGCGGGATGCCCTTGCGGCGCGCCTTGGCGAGGATCGAGTCGAACGACTTGAGCCGCGACCCCACGTGCTCGATGGGGTTGTAGTCGTGGATGTGCCGGAACTCGTCGCGCAGGATCGAGATCTTGGTCATCACCTCGTCGATCCCGAACTTGTAGCCCAGCACGAGACGCCGCAGGTCGTGCATCAGCGCACGCACGTCGGCCAGCTCCGCACGGCGCGCCGGGGCGTCACGGTCCGGCGCGAGGCTCTCGACGTCGAGGTCCTCGGCACGCAGACCCGGGATCGGGATCTCCGACGCCGGCGCGGTCACGGTGAGGTTTTCGGTCACGGTCTCACGGTAAAGGGAGTCCCTGCTCCCCGTCTGTGAATGTCTCGTACAGGTGCGTGTGAGTCCTGTCTCGGTTGCTGGGTGGTCAGCAGGTGGCGGTGCCGTGGAGGGTGTCGCAGACGAGGCGGGTGCGGGCTTCGGTGACGGTGAAGGGGGCGGTGGTGGAGGTGGTGGTGATCTGGCCGGGGATGGTGGTCCAGGTG
>NZ_QKWH01000002.1 GCF_003244315.1 Xylanimonas oleitrophica | reverse complement strand
GTGTCGCGCCGTACTGGCCGTACCGGGGCACGTCACCCCAGCCCGACGGCCCCGCCGTCGGGCTGGGGTGACGTGCCCCGGTACGGCCAGTACGGCGCGACACCGACCGGTCCTGGTGCTCCTGGTGCTCCCGGTGCCCCTGGAGCCCCCCAGCAGCCGGCCACCCCGTACGGGTCGCCCTACGGCTCGGGCCCCTACCGCGCTCCCGCCGACCGGCCGGGGATCGTGCCGCTGCGCCCCCTGACGCTGGGCGAGATCTACGACGGCGCGTTCGGCGCCATCCGTCACAACCCCGCCGTGATGCTCGGCGTGGCCACCCTCGTGATCCTCGTGGCCACGGTGGTGGGTGTGCTCGTGGGCCAGCTCTTCGTGCCGGCCTTCGCCGGCTGGTTCGACGCCACGCTCGACCCGGCGGGCGACCCCGACGCCGTCGACCTGGCCATGACCGGCCTGTTCGGCGACGAGATGACGCAGCTCATGGCCACGACGGGTGGCATCGCCCTGACGTCCCTGCTGGCCACGCCCGTGGTCAACGGCATCCTGACGGTGTCGGTGTCCCGGTCGGTCATCGGGGACAAGGCGTCGGTGTCCCAGGTCTGGGACCGGGTGCGCTCGCGCGTGTGGCTCCTCGTCCTCTTCTCGCTGCTGCAGGCGCTGCTGCTCCCGCTCGTCCTGCTCGCGGTCGTCCTCGCCGTCGTGGCCCTGACCTGGGCCGCCGCGCAGGCGTCGGCCGGTCTGGCCGTCGCCGTGGCCGTGCTCGGGGCGCTCGGACTGGCGGTGGTCGCCCTGTGGCTCAGCGTCCGGCTGGGCCTGGTGCCGCCGGCCCTCGCGCTCGAGGGCCAGGGCCTGTGGGCCACGGTGCGGCGTGCCTGGGTGCTGACCCGCGGCTCGTTCTGGCGCCTGTTCGGCATCTACCTGCTGTCCTACGTCATCGTGTCGATCGTCGCCAGCATCGTGACCTCGCCCCTGAGCTTCGTGCTCGGGGCGCTGATGACGCAGGCCGGCCCGACCGCTCTCGTGGCCGTCACCACGCTCGCCACGGTGATCCAGACCCTGGTCATGCTGATCTTCCTGGCGGGCGTGGTCGCGCTGCTCTACATCGACGTGCGCATGCGCCGCGAGGGGCTGGACGTCCAGCTCGCCGCCGCCGCCGCGGAGCGACCGGCCGAGCGGCAGGGCTGAGGGTTGCTCCTCGCGAGCACCGCCCGTCTGCTGGGCGCGGCCGGTGCCGTCCTGGCGGACGCGCCCGTGCAGCCCGACCGGGAGACCGCGCGCCGCTGGATGGTCGAGGAGCTCTCACGCCCCGAGTACGACACGTCGCCGTCGCTCCTCGAGCGCCTCCTGGGGTGGTTCCTCAGCCTGTTCGACGGCGCCGTGCCGGCGTTCGCCGGCCCGTCGTGGCAGGTGGTGCTGGTCATCGTGGCCGTCACCGCCGCGGTCGTAGCCCTGGCCTGGTGGGTGGCCGGTCCCGTGCGCCTGTCGCGCCGCCGCCGGCGCGCCACCCCGCTGACGGCCGCGGACGACGAGCGCACCGCAGCCCAGCTGCGTGCGGCCGCGGACGACGCCGCCGCACGCGGGGACTGGTCGGTCGCCGTCGCCGAGCGCTTCCGCGCCGTCGTCCGCAGCCTCGAGGAGCGCACCGTGCTGGACGAGCGACCCGGCCGCACCGCCCAGGAGGCGGCCGGCGCCGCCGGCGCCCGGCTGCCCCGCCTGGCGACGGACCTCCACCGCGGCGCCACCCTGTTCGACGACGTCGTGTACGGCGAGCTGCCCGCCGGCCCCGAGGACGACGCGTGGCTGCGGGAGCTGGCCGCACGGGCGGCCGACGAGCCGCTGGAGACCGCACCCGCCGTCGGTCCCGGGAGCGACACCAGCCCCACCACCAGCACCACGGGAGCGAGCACCAGCACGACGACAGGACCGCAGCGGTGAGCGCCCCCGCGCCGACGGGCGCCAACCCACCCGGCACCACACCCGGCGCCACACCCGGCGCCACACCTGGCTCCGCACCCGAGGCCATGACCCGGAGCGCCACCACGATCGCTCCCGACGGCGCTCCCACCGTCGTCGGCGACGGCACGACCGCGCGCTCGCGGGCAGCCCGGCGCTGGCGCCGGGCGCGCTGGACCGTGCTGGTGCTCGCCGCCGTCGCGCTCGTCGTCGGAGCTCTCGCGGTGTCCCGACCGCCCACGTCGTCCGTCCCCTACGCCCCCGACTCGACCACGCCCGAGGGCTCCCGCGCCCTCGCGCAGGTGCTCGAGCGCCAGGGCGTCACCGTCGAGCACGTCACCACGGTGGCCGAGGCCGTCCGGGCCGCCGTGCCCGGCACCACGCTGCTGGTGGCCCCGGCTCCGCTCATGACCGACGACCAGGCGCTGTCCCTCGCCGCCGTCGAGGCCGACCTGCTGCTCCTGCGGCCGGGCGGCACGCTCCTGCGCGCGGCGAGCGGCGGGGCGGCCGACGTCGGCTGGTCCAGCGGCAGCCGCACCGTGCTGGCCCCTGGCTGCGAGCTGCCCGCCGCGCAGGCGGCCGGGCCGGTGGAGATGTCCGCCGGGCTCCTGCTCGAGGGCTCTGGGGCGACCGCCTGCTACACCCGGGGCGAGAGCCACGGGCTCGTCCACCTGGACGACGGCGGCCGCACCGTGACGGCTCTCTGGGACCCGGGCGTCATCCGCAACGACCGGATGCTCGACGACGGCACCGCGGCGCTGGCGCTGTGGCTCGCCGGCGACGACGACCGCCTCGTGTGGCTGGTCCAGGACCCGTACGACGCGTCCACCGGGGACGACGTGGACGCCTCCGGCGACGGCGTGCTGCCGCCGTGGACGGGCGCCGTCGGGCTCTGGGCGCTGCTGTGCGTCGTCGTCGCCGCCGTGTGGCGCGCGCGGCGGCTGGGCCCGCTGGTGGCCGAGGACCTGCCGGTCGTCGTGCCCGCTGCCGAGGCGACCCGCGGCCGCGGCCGCCTGTACCGGCGCGCCCGGGCGCACGGCCACGCCGCCGCGGCCCTGCGCGCAGCCACCGCGGACCGGGCCGCGGGGCGCCTCGGGGTGCCGCGGTCCGCCGACCCGACCACCCTCGTGGACGCCGTCGTGCGTGCCACCGGGAGCGACCCCACCACGGTCGCCGACCTGCTGTACGGACCCCCACCCGCCGACGACGCCGCGCTCGCAGCGCTGGCACGTCGGCTCGACGAGCTGGAGAGCGAGGTTCACCGATCGTGACGAACCCCCAGGAGGAGCCGCAGCCCGGGCAGACGCCCGCGCCGCCGGCCGGTGCGGCGCCGGAGCCCGCGACGGCGCAGCCGGCCCAGTCGGCCCGGCCGGCCGCCACCCCCGAGAACGCCGCACCCGAGACCACGGCCCCGGTGCTGGCACCCGAGCCGGAGCCGGCCTCGCAGCCGGGCCCCGCGGGCACCGCCCAGCCGGAGCGTCCCTCGCTCGAGCTGCGCACCGCCCTGGCGGGCGTGCGCACCGAGGTCGGCAAGGCCGTCGTCGGGCAGGACGGCGCGGTCACGAGCCTTCTCATCGCCCTGCTGTCGTCAGGTCACGTGCTGCTGGAGGGCGTGCCCGGCGTCGCCAAGACGCTGCTGGTGCGCTCGCTCGCCGCCGCGCTCGACCTGGGCACCAAGCGTGTCCAGTTCACGCCCGACCTCATGCCCGGTGACGTCACCGGCTCCCTGGTCTACGACGCCCGCACGGCCGAGTTCTCGTTCCGCGAGGGCCCCGTCTTCACCAACCTGCTGCTGGCCGACGAGATCAACCGCACCCCTCCGAAGACCCAGGCGTCGCTGCTGGAGTCCATGGAGGAGCGGCAGGTCTCCGTGGACGGCGTGCCGCGCCCGCTGCCGGACCCGTTCGTGGTCATCGCCACCCAGAACCCCGTCGAGTACGAGGGCACCTACCCGCTGCCCGAGGCCCAGCTCGACCGGTTCCTGCTCAAGGTGGTGCTCCCGGTGCCCGAGCGCGAGCAGGAGATCGAGGTGCTGGCCCGGCACGCCTCCGGCTTCGACCCGCGCGACCTGGCCGCGGCCGGCGTGCGCCCGGTGGCCGGCCCGGCCGAGCTCGCTGCCGCGCGCGCCGAGGTGCGGCGCGTCCAGGTGGCCCCGGAGGTGCTCGCCTACGCCGTCGACGTGTGCCGCGCCACGCGGCAGTCGCCGTCGCTGTCCCTCGGCGTCTCCCCCCGTGGCGCCACGGCGCTGCTGGCCACGTCGCGGGCGTGGGCGTGGCTCAGCGGGCGCATGTACGTGACGCCGGACGACGTCAAGGCCCTGGCTCACCCGACGCTGCGCCACCGCGTCCAGCTGCGCCCCGAGGCGGAGCTCGAGGGCGTCACCGCCGAGAGCGTGCTGTCGTCGGTGCTCGCGACGGTCCCGGTCCCGCGCTGAGATGGCGCTGACGTGGCGGGCGGTCGTGCTCGCGCTGGTGGGGCTCGTGCCCGTGCTGCTGGCGCCCGTGCCGGGCACGGTCGTGGTGTGGGCCGGCGTGGTGGTGCTCGCCTGCGGGGTCGACGTCGCTCTGGCCGCCTCGCCCCGCCGCCTGGCGCTCACACGGCGCGTGCCGGCGTCGGTGCGTCTCGGTGACCGCACGCGCAGCGAGCTGACGATCGTCAACGGTGCGGGCCGCCGCCTGCGGGCGGTGGTCCGCGACGCCTGGCCGCCGTCCGTGGCGGCCGACGACGACGCCCCCCTGCGCTCGGGCGGCGCCCTCGTCGCCGCACGCGCCGCCACCACGGTGCGCTCGGCCCGCCACCGCGTGGACGTGCGCGCCGGGGACGGCGTGCGCCTGGTGACGCCTCTGCACCCCACGCGGCGGGGCGACCGCACGGCCGGGCCGGTGACGGTGCGGTCGTTCGGCCCGCTCGGTCTCGCTGCCCGTCAGGTGTCCCTGCCCGTGCCGGGCCGGCTGCGGGTGCTGCCCGAGTTCGCCTCGCGGCGGCACCTGCCCAGCCGGCTGGCCCGCCTGCGCGAGATGGACGGCCGCTCGGCGGTGCAGGTGCGCGGCGAGGGCACGGAGTTCGACTCGCTGCGCGAGTACGTGGTGGGCGACGACGTGCGGTCCATCGACTGGCGGGCCACGGCCCGGCGGGGCGACGTCGTGGTGCGCACGTGGCGCCCGGAGCGCGACCGCCGCGTCCTCGTGGTCCTGGACACGGGACGCACGGCCGCGACGCGCGTGGGCGACGGCCCGGGCGGGACAGGGTCCCCGCGCCTGGACGCCTCGATCGAGGCCGCGCTGCTCCTGGCGGCCCTCGCGGACCGCGCCGGGGACCGGGTCCAGGTCGTCGCGTTCGACCGGACCCTGCACGCCCGGGTCGCCGGGGCGTCGGGTCCCCGGCTCCTGCCGGAGCTGGCCGACTCCCTGGCCGGCGTGGAGCCACGGCTCGTCGAGACGGACTGGCCGGGCCTCGTGGGGCAGGTGCGCTCCCACGTGCCGCAGCGCGCGCTCGTGGTGCTCCTGACGGCGCTGGACCCGTCGGCGGTGGAGACGGGTCTGCTGACCGTGGTGGACCAGCTCGCCGGCACGCACCAGGTGGTGGTGGCCGGGGTGGCCGACGCCGAGGTCGCCCAGCTGCGCGCCGGCCGTGACGCCTCGACGGTGTACGACGCCGCGGCCGCCGCCCGGGGCGACCTCGAGCGCACCGCCGTCGCCGGGGTGCTGCGCCGGTACGGCGCCGAGGTGGTGGAGGCGCTGCCCGAGCAGCTCGCCCCCGCGCTGGCCGACACCTATCTGGCGCTCAAGGCCGCCGGCCGGCTGTAGCGTCGGCCGGGCAGGTCAGGGCTGAGCAGCGCTGACCAGGGCGGGAGCGGCCGGCGACGGTCAGCCGGCGGTCGGCTGCACGGCTCCCGCGCGGTCCACGTCGAGGTCGCCCGTCTCCCCCGCCTCGACGCCACGGCGGCCGAGCACCAGCACGTACGCCCAGAAGAGCGCCAGGGCCACGCTGCCGATGACGATCTTGAGCCACCACGGCAGGTCCGAACCGGTGACGAACCCCTCGACCAGACCCGAGAGCGCCAGCGCTCCCGCGAGACCGACGGCGCACGTGACCAGCGCACGGCCCTCCTGGGCGAGGGCGGCCGAACGCTTGCGCGGGCCCGGGTCCACCATCGCCCAGAACGTCTTGAGCCCGGCCGCCCCCGCGACGAACACCGCCGTCAGCTCGAGCTGGCCGTGCGGCGCGATCAGCTGCAGGAACGTGTCGAGCTCGCCGTACGCGGCCATCATCCCGCCGGTCGCGCCGATCGACACCGCGTTCTGCCACAGGATGTACACCGGCGCCACGCCCGTGACGCCGAAGGCCACGAGCAGCGCCGAGATCCACGCGTTGTTGGTCCACACCATCGCCGCGAACGACGCCTGGGGGTCGTAGTAGGAGGCGAACGCCTCGTTCACGTACTGCTCGCGAGCGGCGGGGGTGCCCATGGCCGCGAGCGCCTCGGGCACGGTGGCGACCCGCCAGCCGACCACGACCCCGACGACGAGGCAGGCGAGGACGACGCCGAGGGTCCACCAGCGGACCCGGTACAGGGCAGCGGGGACGGTCACGGCTGCGTACCGCACGACGTCGGCCCAGGCGGGCTCGTGGGCTCCGGAGATGCGGGAGCGGGCGCGTGTCAGCAGGTCCGAGAGCCGGGTGACGAGCACCGGGTCCGGTGCCGCGGAGCGCACCGTGGACAGGTGGGTGGCGACCTCCTGGTAGAGGCGCACGAGCTCGTCGGCCTCGGCACCGTCGAGCCGGCGGCGACGGGTCAGCACGGCCAGGCGGTCCCAGGCGGCGCTGTGCACGCTGGTGAAGGCGTCGAGGTCCACGCCCGATACCCTGCCACACGGGGCTCTCCCCACCGGCACGACGACCATGACGGCCACGACAGCCCTGACGACCACGACGGCCCTGACGACCCCACCCGGAGGCACGGTGCACGACGGCATCCTCATCGGCGAGGGAGTGGTGCTCGACGCCCGCCCGGCGTCGTTCGTGACGCGCGCGCTCGGCGCCCTCCTCGACGCCCTGGTCACGGTGCTCGGCACGATCGGCCTGCTCATGCTGGTCGGGCTGGCCGTGGAGGACCTGAACGAGCAGTGGCTGCGCGCGGGCGGGATCGCGCTGGTGGTTCTCGTGCTGGTGGCTGCGCCCGTGACCGTGGAGACGCTGTCGCGGGGCCGTTCGCTGGGCAAGCTGGTGACCGGGGTGCGGGTGGTGCGTGACGACGGCGGCCCGGTGCGCGTGCGGCACGCGCTGATCCGCGCGCTGCTCGGGGTCCTGGAGCTGTGGGTGACGATGGGGGGTGTCGGTCTCATCGCCTCGCTCGCCAACGCCAGGGGCAAGCGACTGGGCGACATGGTGGCGGGCACGTACGTGATCCGGGTGCGGGGCGGGCGCGGCTGGTCGGTGCCCCTGTCGATGCCCCCGGAGCTGGCCGCGTGGGCCGCGACGGCGGACATCCGGCGGCTGCCCGACGGGCTGGCACTGGCCGCCCGCCAGCTCCTGGACCGTGCGCCGCGCCTGGCGCCGTCGTCGCGCGCGGCGCTGGCCGACGAGATCGCCGGTCGCGTCGAGCCGTACGTGGCGCCGGCGCCCCCGCCGGGCACCAGCGCGGAGTCGTTCCTGCACGCCGTCCTGCACGAGCGGCGCGACCGTGAGCTCGCTCGCGGCCTCCACGAGCGGGGCCGGGCTGCCGAGCAGGCGGCGGCGCTGCACCGGCTGCCGTACGCGATCCCGGACCCGCCCGCCTGAGCTGCCCGGTGCGGGCCGTCGTGCTCAGGCGCCGAGGTGGCGCAGCACGGCCAGCACGCGGCGGTGGTCGGCGGCGTCGGGCTCGAGGCCGAGCTTGGCGAAGATCGAGGCGACGTTCTTCTCGACCGCGCCGTAGGACAGGTAGAGGCTCTGGGCGATGGCCCCGTTGGAGCGTCCTTGCGCCATGAGGCCGAGCACCTCGCGCTCGCGCGGCGTGAGCCGGGCGAGGCCGGTGTCGTGCCCGCTGGTGGCACCCATGAGCTGGGTGACGACCTCGGGGTCGAGGACGGTCTGCCCGTCGGCCACCCGGACGAGCGCGTCGACGAAGTCGGCCACGTCGGCCACCCGGTCCTTGAGCAGGTAGCCCACGCCGCGGGCGCCACCGCCCAGGAGGCGCGAGGCGTACCGCGTCTCGACGTGCTGGGAGAACAGCAGCACGGGGAGACCGGGGTGCCGCTCCCTGAGGGCGAGGGCGGCGTGCAGCCCCTCGTCCGTGAAGGACGGAGGCATCCGGATGTCCGCGACGACGACGTCCGGGGCGGTGCCGTCGCCGGCCTGCCGGTCGACCTCGCGCACCAGGGCCTCCCCGTCCCCGACCGCGACGACGGAGTGCCCGCGCCGGGCCAGGAGCGCCACCAGGCCGTCACGGAGGATGACGGAGTCCTCGGCCAGGACGACGCGCAGGGTGCGCGGGGGCTCGTCCGGCCGGGTGGGCACCTCGGGCGTCGGAGGCGGGCCGGCGGTCACGGCCTGGTGGTGGTCGGCAGCGTCACGGTGACCACCGTAGGGCCGCCCGCCGGGCTGCGGACGTCGAGCACGCCGTCCACGGCCGCGACCCGTTCGCCGAGGCCGGCCAGGCCCGTGCGGCGCCCGGTGCCGTCGACCGGTGCGACGGCGGCGCCGCCGTGCCCGTCGTCGTGCACCCGCAGGCGCACGGCGCCCGCCTCGCGCGTCACCTCGACCCGTGCGCGGGAGGCGCCGGCGTGCTTGGCCACGTTGGTGAGCAGCTCGGCCGCGCAGTAGTAGGCGATCGACTGCACGGCGGGGGCGAGCGGCGCGGCGGCCTCGACGTCCGCGCCGACCTCGACGGTGACGGGCAGCGGGGCGCGGGCGGCGAGGGTCTCCAGCGCCACGGCGAGGCCGGCGTCGAGGGCGGGCGGGTGGATGCCGCGGGCGATCTCGCGCAGCTCGCCGAGCGCGTCCTTGGTGGACTCGTGCGCCACCTCGACGAGCTCGGCCGCCAGGGCGGGGTCCGCGCCGGCGGCGAGCTGTTCGCGTGCCTCTCCGAGCTGCATGGCGACGGCGACCAGGCGGGCCTGCGTGCCGTCGTGCAGGTCGCGCTCGATGCGGCGCAGGCGGGCGTCGGCGTCCTCGACGGTGGCGGCCCGCGAGGCGCGCAGGCTCGCCACGCGGAGGGCTCCCGCCGTCGGCCCGAGCAGCGTCCGGGTGAGCGCGGCCTGCAGCGACGTGCACAGGCGGTTGACCCACGGCCAGGCGAGCAGCAGGAGCAGGCCCGCCAGCGCCAGCAGCGCCTGCCGGGCGGGGGTGTCGACGTACTGGCCGGGTCCGAGCTGCGCGCCGCGGTGCCAGGTGCCGTCGGCGGCCTGCTCCAGGGGCAGCCAGCGCGACCAGAACCAGTGCGTCATGGAGCCGGCGGCGGTGGCGAGCCACGTCGTGCTGACGACGAACCCCAGGATCGACAGCGGGAACGTGGCGAGCATGAACAGCAGCGCCCGCCACCCGGCCGGGTCGCCCAGCGCGGCGCCGAGGGCGGACCAGAAGCCGCGGGGGCGGGCGAAGGCGGGCGGGTCGGCGGCCTCGACGCCGAGCAGCGAGCGGGCTGCCGACCGGTACGCGGCGGCCCAGCCGCGTGCGCCGAGCACCATCGCCGCGGGGAGCCACAGGCCCACCACGGTGACCGCCACCCCGGCGGCGAGCGACGGCACGGCCACCACGTAGGCGAGCGCCAGGGGGGCGAGCAGGAGGGAGAGCCACAGGTACCCGTACGCCTGCCACGTGCGGCGGGCGACGAGGGCGGAGAGGAACGGGACGGGCTCGGCGGTCACGGACGTCATGCTCCCAGCCTCGGGGGCCGGCGGGCCGTCTGCGACGGTGCGCGCCGCCGTGGTGCACGGGGGACGTCCCCCGTGCGCGGGCGGCTCAGTACCGGTAGTGCTCCGGCTTGTACGGGCCCTCGACCGGCACCCCGATGTACCGCGCCTGCTCCGGCGAGAGCTCCGTGAGCCGGGCGCCGAGGGCGCCGAGGTGCGCACGGGCCACCTTCTCGTCGAGCACCTTGGGCAGGCGGTACACCTGGCGGCCGTAGCGCCGCTCGTCCGGCGGCCGCCGCGCGTCGGTGAACAGCTCGACCTGCGCGATGGTCTGGTTGGAGAACGACGTGGACATCACGAACGAGGGGTGCCCGGTGGCGTTGCCGAGGTTGAGGAGGCGTCCCTCCGAGAGCACGATGACCGACCGCTCCGGGCGGTCGCCGTCGGCGGGGAAGGTCCACTCGTGGACCTGCGGCTTGATCTCGGTGCGCCGCACGCCCGGCACCCGGGCGAGGCCGGCCATGTCGATCTCGTTGTCGAAGTGGCCGATGTTGCCCACCACCGCCTTGTCCTTCATCGCGGCCATGTGCTCGGCCCGGATCACGTCCTTGTCGCCGGTGGTGGTGATGAAGAAGTCGGCCTGGTCGAGGACGTCCTCGATGCGGGCCACCTGATAGCCGTCCATGGCGGCCTGGAGCGCGCAGATGGGGTCCACCTCGGAGACGACGACGCGGGCGCCCTGGCCGCGGAACGCCTCGGCGGCGCCCTTGCCGACGTCGCCGTACCCGGCGACGAACGCCAGCTTGCCCCCGACGAGGACGTCGGTGGCCCGGTTGATGCCGTCGGGCAGGGAGTGGCGGATGCCGTACCTGTTGTCGAACTTCGACTTGGTGACCGAGTCGTTGACGTTGATGGCGGGGAAGAGCAGCTCGCCGGCCTCGGCGAGCTGGTAGAGCCGGTGCACGCCCGTGGTCGTCTCCTCGGTGACGCCGAGGATGCCGGCGGCGATCTCCGTCCACCGCAGGGGGTCGGCGTCCAGGGCGCGCCGCAGGAGCCGCCGGACGACGTTCATCTCCTCGGTGTGGTCCGGCTCGCCCGGGAGGGTGTCGGGCGGCACGACGCCGGCGCGCTCGTACTGGAGGCCGAGGTGGACGAGCATGGTGGCGTCGCCGCCGTCGTCGAGGATCATGTTCGGCCCGGTGCGCCCGTCGTCCCCGGGCCAGACGAGGACCTGCTCGGTGCAGGCCCAGTACTCCTCGAGGGTCTCGCCCTTCCAGGCGAACACGGGGACGCCCTGGGGGTCGCCGGGGCTGCCGTGCGGGCCGACGACGACGGCTGCGGCGGCCTCGTCCTGCGTGGAGAAGATGTTGCAGCTGGCCCAGCGGACGTCGGCGCCCAGGGTCACGAGGGTCTCGATGAGCACTGCGGTCTGGACCGTCATGTGGAGCGAGCCGGCGATCCGGGCGCCGGCGAGCGGCCGGGTCTCCCGGTACTCGTCCCGCAGCGCCATGAGGCCGGGCATCTCGTGCTCGGCGAGCCGGATCTGGTGCCGGCCGGCCTCGGCGAGCGCGAGGGAGCGGATCTTGTACCTCCCCGGCTGCTCGTCGAAGCCGGGGGCCGTGGGGGCCTGCGCGGTGGTGGTCACGTCGATCCTCCGTCGTCCGCCGGGAACGGTCTGCGGCCTGCTGAGCGCCGGGGGCTCCCGCCCCCTCGCCTGCCCGTGCTCCTGCCAGGCTAGGTGCCCCGGCTCCGCCCGGCCCGGCGGGGGCTTTGGCGCTCGCCGACCGGCTCCGGTGGTGCCGTTACCGAACCGTGACCTATGGTCGAGCGAATGAGCGACACGAGGACGGACCCGGCGGCCACGGGGACGCGGGAAGCAGCGGCCCACCGCCTCCTCCTGCTGGACGCCCTGCGGTTCGCCGCAGCGGTGGCCGTGGTGGTCTACCACTTCACGGCCACCCCCACGGCGGGCGCCTACCTGGGCGGGCGGCCCCACGAGGAGTTCGCCGCCATCAGCGGCGTCACCCGGTACGGCTGGCTCGCCGTCGAGCTGTTCTTCGTGCTCAGCGGGTTCGTCATCCTCATGTCCGCGCAGGGGCGCAACCTCGCGCAGTTCGTCGGGTCCCGGGTGGGCCGGCTCTACCCCGCGTTCTGGGCGGCCGTGGCGATCACCGCCCTGCTCCAGGCCTGGTGGCCCGGCGGGCGGCAGCCGAGCCTGGCCGACACCCTCCTGAACCTCACGATGGCACCGGACCTGTTCGGCGCCGTGCCCGTGCAGGTCGTGTTCTGGACCCTGCTCGTGGAGCTCAAGTTCTACGTGCTCGTGGGCGTCGTCGTGGCGCTCGGGGGGTTCACCCCGCGCCGCGTCGTCGCCTTCGCGCTGCTGTGGCCGCTGGCCGGCATGGGCGCCCAGGCGCTGGGCTGGTCGGGCGTCGCCAGCATGCTCGTGGCCTCGTACGCCCCCTACTTCGGCGTCGGCATGATCCTGTACCTCATGCGGCGCGACGGCGTCACCGGCCGGCTCCTGGCGACCCTGGCCGCGACCGTGGCCATGGGCGTGCACCACCTCGTGCCGCGCGCGGAGCACGCGGCACGCCTCCAGGACGTCCCCGTCAGCGTGCCGGTCTCGGTGACGGTCTTCGCACTGTCCGTCGCCGCCGTGTGGTGGGCGTCCGGCCCCCGCGCGGTGGTGCGCACGCCGTGGCTGGCCACGGCGCTGACCGTCGCCGGCGCGATCACCTATCCCCTGTACCTGGTCCACACCCAGTTCGGGTACGCCGCCATCGAGCTGCTGGGCACCGGCGTCTCCCCCTGGGTGTCGCTGGCCGCGGCGCTCGCGGTGAGCACCGCGCTCTCGTTCGCCATCCACCACGCGGTCGAGAAGCGCGCGAACCGGCCCTTGCGCAAGGCCGTCGAGCGTGCGCTCACCACCCGGCGCCGGCCGCGGACGGCGGCCGACGGGGCCCGCGCCGTCGCCGGGGCCCGGGCCCGCACCGACGCCGGCCCGTACGCCTCCTCGGCACCCGTGCGCTGAACCGGGGCCGCCCCGGCGGGGCAAGATGGTGCCGATGCCCTCTCCGACGACGCCGCCCGCCCGCCTCTTCCCGCTGCGCACCGTGGTGCTCGGGGCGTTCGTCCCGGCGTTCGTCTTCGACGTCGGCGTGGGCGCCGCGATCCCGGTGATCGCCCCGACGGCGACGAACCTCGGCTCCACCCTGGCGGTGGCGGGGCTCGTGGCTGCCCTGCTGCCGGCCGGGCAGATCCTCGCCGACCTCCCCGCCGGCGCGCTGGCCGCACGCCTGGGCGACCGCAGGGCGATGCTGGTGGCCGGCGTCGTGGCCGCCCTGGGCTTCGCGGGGGCGGCGCTGGCCCCCAGCCTCGCGACCCTCGCCCCGGCGGTGCTCGCCATCGGTGCCGCCGCGGCGGTCTTCAACCTCGCACGCCACAGCTACCTCACCGAGATCACCCCGCCGCTCCAGCGGGCCCGCGTGCTGTCCACGCTGGCAGGCGTGCACCGGATCGGGCAGTTCGTGGGCCCGTTCGCGGGGGCGCTGGTGCTGCGCACGGGCGACGTCCACGCCGTCTACTGGCTGGGCGCCGCCGTCGCCCTGGCCGCGACCGTGACGGTCGCCGTCGTGCGGGACGACGTCACGGCACCGGGCGAGACTGGCGCCGCGCGCCCCTCCGCCCGCCCGGTGGCGACCGGCGCGCAGGCCGCCCCGGGCTCCCCCACGCTGCGCACCGTGCTGCGGGACCACCGGCGCCTGTTCTCCACGCTCGGCGTGGCGTGCCTGCTGGTGGGCGCCGTGCGCGGGGCGCGCCAGACGGTGATCCCGCTGTGGGGCGTGCACCTGGGCCTGGACCCGGCGGTGACCTCGCTCGTCGTCGGGGTGGCGGGCGGTGTGGACATGCTGCTGTTCTACCCGGCGGGCAAGGTCATGGACCGTATGGGCCGGCTGTGGATCGGGGTGCCGTCCATGCTGCTGATGGGCGTGGCGCTGGTGGCGCTGCCCCTCACGCACTCGGCACCGTCGCTGGCCGTCGTCGCGATGCTGCTGGGGCTCGGGAACGGCATGGGGTCGGGCGTGCTGATGACGCTCGGGTCGGACGCCTCGCCGGCCCAGGGTCGCGCCCAGTTCCTCGGCCTGTGGCGGGTGCTGCAGGACACGGGGGCGGCGGCGGGCCCGCTGGTGGTGTCGGCCGGCGCGGCGCTCGGCTCGCTGGCCGCGGGAATCTGGGCGGCGGGCCTGCTCGGCCCGGCCGCGGCGGCCGCGCTGGCGCGGTGGGCGCCCCGGTGGACGGTGCACGCCAACCGCACCACGCGCCGCCGGGCCGGCATCGCTCTCTGACCCCTCCCCCTGCCGCCCGTGACGGTCACCCGAAGAGCGGGGCCACGGCCTTGACCAGCTCGTTGACGCCGAGCACCACGAACACCCCCGCGACCAGCACGAGCACCACGTTGAGCCACGCACGGTTGCGCCACCGCACCGGTACGGCCTCGGAGTTCAGCAGGAACAGCAGCGTGATCGCCAGGAACGGCATGAACAGCGAGCCCAGCGCGCCGTAGGCGACCACCAGGGCGATGGGGCGGTCGAGCAGCAGCAGGAGCATGGGCGGGAAAGTCAGCCACAGCACGTAGGCGCGGTAGTAGAGGCCGCCGGAGCGGCGGCGCGGGTCGTCCTGCGGCAGCCCGCGCGCGGTGGCCACGAAGTCGGCGAACATCAGGGAGACGCCGTTCCACACGCCCAGCACCGAGGAGAACGACGAGGCCCAGAACCCCACCAGGAACACCGGGGCCATGACGGCGCCGTAGCGCTCGGCCAGCACCCCGGCGAGGTCGACCAGGCCGCCCTCGCCGTCGGCGACCGTGACGCCGCTGGAGTAGAGCAGCTCGGCGCCCACCACCAGCATCGCGACGACGAACACGCCGGAGACGACGTAGGCCATCGCGTTGTCGATGCGCATCACCCGCATCCAGCCGGGCGCGTACCAGCCCTTCTCCTTGAGCCAGTACCCGTAGGCGGCCAGGGTGATGGTGCCGCCGACGCCACCGGCCAGGCCCAGGGTGTAGATCACCGAGCCCTCGGGGAAGCGCGGCACCAGACCGCGGGCGATCTCGGCGAGGTTCGGCACGGTCAGCACGGCGGCGCCGACGACGGTCACGAACATGACGCCGACCAGCACCGCCACGATCTTCTCGAAGACGGCGTACCGGCCCAGCCACACCACCGCGGCCCCGATCAGGCCCGAGGCCATGGCGAACCACACCAGGTCGACCTGCGGGAAGAGCGCCGCCAGCGGCAGGGCAGAGCTGGACATCGCGGCGGCGCCGTAGCTCAGGCCCCACACGACGATGTAGACGCCGAAGTAGACGGTGGCCCACGCACCGAGCGACTTCCACCCGTCGAAGATGGTGCGCCCCGTGGCGAGGGAGAAGCGGCCGGCGCCCTCCACGAGGGCGATCTTGATCAGCACGCCGAGCACCGCCGCCCACAGCAGCCCGTAGCCGAACCGGCTGCCCGCCACGAGGGTGGCGACGAGGTCGCCCGCCCCGATGCCCGTGGCGGCGACCACGAGGCCCGGTCCGACGATCTTCCATCGCAGCTTCTGGGCGGGCGTCTCGTCCTCGAGCCGCGCCGTACCGACACCGTCGTCCGCAGTCATGTGCCCGAGGCTACACAGCCTCGAGTGATCCAGGTCACCCCCGACGGCCCGCGCCTGCGCGCCCGCGAATACCAGACCCCGCCCCCATGAAGCAACGTCACACTCCGGTAACGATCATGGGTTGGCATGGATCCGCGGGTTCTCAACGGTCTCCCACCAAGGAATGGTCATGACCAGACCCGAACACCCCCCGCCCGGCACCGCTTCACCCCTCGAGACGGTGCCATGGTGAGGGCGTCCGGAACACGAGAGGCAGGGATCGCACCCCATGACGGCACCCAGCACCACCGCCCCCGCGGCCGGCGCCACCACCGGCGCCGCAGCCGGCGGCCCCACCCCCGGCACCGCCGAGGCCGCCCCGCGGCCCGCGCTGTCCGTCCGCGACGTCTACAAGGTCTTCGGCCCCCGCCCCGAGGAAGCCGTGCGGCGCCTGCGCGACGGCGCCACCCGGGACGAGATCAAGCACCTGGGCACGGCCGCCGTCATCGGCGCCACCTTCGACGTCGCACCGGGCGAGATCTTCGTCGTCATGGGCCTGTCCGGCTCCGGGAAGTCGACCCTCATCCGCATGCTCAACGGGCTGTGGAAGCCGACCGCGGGCGAGGTGCTCCTGCACGGCGCCGACCTCGCCACCGCCGACGCCAAGCACATGCGCGAGCTGCGCCGCCGGAACGTGAGCATGGTGTTCCAGCACTTCGCGCTCCTGCCCCACCGCACCGTGCTCGACAACGCCGCCTACCCCCTCGAGATCCAGGGCGTGCCCAAGGCAGAGCGCCGCGAGAAGGCCCGCACCGCCCTCGAGCTCGTCGGCCTCGGCGGCTGGGAGGACTCCCTGCCGTCCCAGCTCTCCGGTGGCATGCGCCAGCGCGTCGGCCTCGCCCGCGCCCTGGCCGCCGACACCGACGTGCTGCTCATGGACGAGGCCTTCAGCGCCCTCGACCCCCTCATCCGCCGCGAGATGCAGGAACAGCTCCTGGAGCTGCAGCAGACGCTCGGCAAGACCATCGTCTTCATCACCCACGACCTCAACGAGGCCATGTACCTGGGTGACCGGATCGCCGTCATGCGCGACGGGCGCACCGTGCAGATCGGCACGGCCGAGCAGATCCTCTCGGACCCCGCCAACGACTACGTGGCCCAGTTCGTCGCCGACGTCGACCGCACGCGCGTCCTGACCGCCTCCTCCGTGATGGTGCGCCCGGCCGCCGTGGTGCCCGGCACCGGCGGCCCCCGTCAGGCCAGCCGCACCATGCGCGACGCCCAGGTGTCCGCCGCCTACGTCGTCGACCGCCAGCGCCGCCTGCAGGGCCACGTGCGCGACGAGGACGCCGTGGCCGCCCTCCGCGACGGCAAGGAGACGCTCGACGGCCTGGTGCGGGACGACCTCACCGCCGTGTCCCCCGACACCCCGCTCGCGGAGATCTTCGCGCCCGCGGCCGAGTCCCCGCTGCCGGTGCCCGTCACCGACGCCGAGGGCCGCCTGGTCGGCGTCGTGCCCCGGGTCACCCTGCTCACCGCGATGGTGCCCCCCGAGCAGCACGCCGACGACGGCGCGGCGCCCGCCCCCGCCGAAGGAGGCGCGCGATGACCGACGCCCTCGTCCCCCGCATCCCGCTCGGCACCTGGATCGAGGCGTTCGTCACCTGGGTCAGGACGACGTTCAAGCCGCTCTTCGACGTCGTCAAGGACGTGCTCGGCGCGGTCTACGACGGCCTCGACACCGTGCTGGCGACACCACCCTTCTGGGTCGTGGCGATCCTGCTCGCCGTGCTGGCGCTGCTCGCCAAGGGCTGGAAGCTCGCCCTGGGCTCGCTCGTCGGGTTCGTCGTCATCGCGGGTGTCGACCAGTGGGGCGCCGCGATGGACACCCTCGCGCTGGTGCTCGTCGCCTCCTGCATCGCGCTGGCCGTCGCGGTACCCCTGGGCGTCTGGGCGGCCCGCGACGACCGCGTCTCACGGGCCGTGCGACCCGTCCTCGACCTCATGCAGACGATGCCCGCCTTCGTCTACCTGATCCCCGTCGTGCTCATCTTCCTCACGGGCCCCGTGCCCGGGATCATCGCGACGATCGTGTTCGCCCTGCCGCCCGGCGTCCGGTTCACCGAGCTGGGCATCCGGCAGGTCGACGCCGAGGTCGTCGAGGCCGGCCAGGCGTTCGGGGCGACACCGGCCCGCATCCTGCGGCAGGTCCAGCTCCCGCTGGCGATGCCCACCATCATGGCCGGCGTCAACCAGGTGATCATGCTGTCCCTGTCGATGGTCGTCATGGCCGGGCTCGTGGGGGCCGGCGGCCTCGGCCAGCAGGTCCTCGGAGCGCTCGGCCGCATCGACATCGCGCTCGGCTTCGAGGCCGGCCTGTCGGTGGTGGTGCTGGCCATGTACCTGGACCGCGTCACCTCCGCCCTCGCCGACCGCGCCCCGGTCGCGCGCGCCCTGGCCGCCGCCCGGTCATGAGCGCCCTCGCGGGAACCGTCGTGAGCATCCCCTGCGCCCGGGCGCACGCGCGCCCGGGCCACCACCCCATCCCCTACCCCGTCCGGCCGAGCGCCGGGCACGAAAGGCAGGCATGACCTCCGTACGCACCGCACGTCCCCGCCCGACCACCGGCCGCGGCCTGCGCCGCGCCGTCGTCGCCCCGGCCGCCCTGGCCCTCGCCCTCGGCCTGGCCGCCTGCGGCACCGAGAGCGACGCCGCCGACGGCGAGTCCTCGACGGGTGAGGACGAGACCTCGATCTCGGTGGCCGTCCCGCCGTCGGGCTGGGACGAGGGCATCGCCGTCTCCTACCTCTGGAAGCAGATCCTGGAGGACGAGGGGTACGACGTCGACATGCGCGACGGCGCCGACAACGGGATCATCTACACCGCCCTGGCCGGCGGGGACTTCGACGTCTACTTCGACGCCTGGCTCCCGCTGACGCACGCGAGCTACCTCGAGACCTACGGCGACCAGATCACCGAGCTCGGCACCTGGTACGACGACGCCAAGCTGACCATCGCCGTCAACGAGGACTCCCCCGCCCGGTCGCTCGAGGACCTCGCCACCATGGCGGGCGAGTACGGCAACCGCCTCGTGGGCATCGAGGCCGGGGCCGGCCTCACGGAGGTCACGCAGGACGCCGTCATCCCCACCTACGGGCTCGAGGGCATGGACTACGTGATCTCCTCGACCTCGGCCATGCTCACCGAGCTGGAGAGCGCGACCGAGTCCGGCGAGAACATCGCCGTGACGCTGTGGCGCCCGCACTGGGCGTACGACGAGTACCCCGTGCGCGACCTGGAGGACCCGCAGGGCGCTCTGGGCGACGCGGAGGACATCCGCACGTACGGCACCGGTGACTTCACCGAGCGCTACCCCACGCTCACCAAGCTCATCGGGGCGTTCGAGATGTCCAGCGACCAGCTCTTCTCGCTGGAGAACATGATGTTCAACTCCGACGAGTACTCCTCCGAGGACGAGGCCGCACGCGCGTGGCTGGAGCAGAACCCCACGTTCGTCGACGACCTCAAGGCGGCGGCGGGCGTCTGACCTCCGTGCACGCACCAGGGCCGCCCGGTCCGGACCACCGTCCGGACCCGGCGGCCCGCGTGCTGCCTCGGCGGACGGACCGCCGGTTAGGTTGTGCCTCGTGCTGAACCGCCTCTCCCGCGACCGCCTCCACCTGGTCCTCATGCTGGCCCTGACCTTCTCGACCGGGATCGCGGACGCCGTCGGCTACCTCGGGCTCGACCGGGTCTTCACGGGCAACATGACCGGCAACGTGGTCATCCTCGGCATGGGGATCGCCGGTGCCGACGACCTGCCCGTCACCGGCCCCCTGGTGGCTCTCGCGGCGTTCATGCTCGGGGCTGCGGTGGCCGGGCGGGTGCTGCGCGGCACCGCGGCCGGGTGGTCGGCGCGCACGACGGCGCTGCTGGCCGCCGTCGCCGTCGCCCACGCGCTGGTGGCCCTCGCCCTCGTGCTGGCCGACCCGACGGCCGCCACGAGCGGGCCGGGCGAGACCGACAGCGGCTACCTGCGCTCCGTGGAGGTCGCCCTGGCCGCCGGGCTGGCGCTCGCGATGGGCGCGCAGGCCGCGGCGGCCCGTCACGTGGCCGTCAAGGACGTCACCACCGTGGTGGTGACGTCGACGATCACGGGCCTGGCGGCCGACTCGTGGCTGGGCCGCGGCGTCGGGCAGCCGTGGGCGCGCCGGGCGCTGGCCGTGCTGCTGATCGGCGCGGGCGCGGCGGCCGGAGCCCTGCTGCTGCAGCTCCACCTGGCGTGGGGCGTCGCGCTGTCGGCCCTCATCACCGCCGTCGTGGCCGTGCTGGGCCACGGCTCGGAGGACCGGCCCGCCTGACCCACCCGCCCTGTGCTCTCCTGGTCCCTGTCTCCTCCTGCTCCCCGTCTCCCCCTGTCCGCACCGTCTCCCCGAGCGAGGTCTTCCGTGAGCAGCCCCACCAGCGCCTTCGTCCCCGCCCCCGCCCACCTGACGCGACCCGACCTGCGGGGCACGTTCGGCATGGCGGCCTCGACGCACTGGCTCGCGACCGCGAGCGCCCAGGCCGTGCTGGAGCGGGACGGCACGGCGTTCGACGCCGCGGTGGCGGGGGCGTTCGTGCTGCACGTGGTGGAGCCGCACCTCAACGGGCCGGGTGGGGACATGACGGGGGTGTTCGCCACGGCCGACGACCCGGGGCGTCCCGTGGTGCTGGCGGGGCAGGGGCCGGCCCCCGCCGGTGCGACGATCGAGCACTACCGCGCGCAGGGCCTGGACCTGGTGCCGGGCTCAGGGGCGCTGGCCGCCGCCGTGCCGGGCGCGGTGGACGCGTGGCTGCTGCTCCTGCGCGACCACGGCACGTGGTCGGTGGCTGACGTGCTGCGGTTCGCGATCGGGTACGCGCGTGACGGGCACCCGCTGCTGGGGCGGGTGGCCGCGACGATCGGCTCGGTGGCCGGCCTGTTCCGGGAGCACTGGCCCACCTCGGCACAGCGGTGGATGCCGGACGGCCGGGTGCCCGAGCCCGGTGAGATGGTCACCGACCCGGAGTACGCCGGCGTGCTGGAGGCTCTGGTGGAGGCGGAGGGGCGGGCCCTGGCCGACGGCGCGTCGCGGGCCGCGGCGATCGACGCCGCCCGCGACGCGTGGCGCGACGTCGTCGGGCCCGCCGTCGAGGAGTTCGTGCGCACCCCGCACCGCCACTCCGACGGCGCCGACCACGCGGGCGTGATGACGGCGGCCGACGTCGCTGCGTTCTCGGCCTCGTTCGAGGAGGCCACGACGGTCACGTTCCGTGGCCACACCGTCGCCAAGACCGGCCCCTGGGGTCAGGGGCCCGTGCTGCTGCAGGCGCTGAAGATCCTCGAGGGCCTCGACGACTCCCTGCTGGACCCGTCCACCGAGGCCGGCGCGCACACGGTGCTGGAGGCGCTCAAGCTCGCGATGGCCGACCGTGACGCCTGGTACGGGGAGGGCGCCGACCCGGTGGTGCTGGCCCACCTGCTCTCCGACGGGTACGCGGCCGAGCGCCGTGCCCTGATCGGCGAGCGTGCCTCGGCCGAGGTGCGCCCCGGGTCCGTCCCCGGACGGCCCACGCCGCCCCTGCCTGCGCTGCGCACGTCGTCCGCGCTCACCGCGGCGCCCGGCTCCCTGCCGGGTGCTCCGGGCGTCGGGGAGCCCACCGTCACGAGCGTGGGCGAGCCCACCGTGGCGGCCGTGCCCGTGGACGCCGCCGTGGACCCCGTGCCCGACGCCCTGGGGGCGACGCGGGGCGACACCTGCCACATCGACGTCGTGGACCGGTGGGGCAACATGGTCAGCGCGACCCCGTCCGGCGGGTGGCTGCAGTCCTCCCCGACCGTGCCGGGCCTGGGCTTCTGCCTGGGCACGCGCCTGCAGATGACCTGGCTGGACGAGTCGTCGCCGTCGGCGCTGCGACCCGGTGCCCGCCCGCGCACCACCCTGACACCCACGCTCGTGCTGCGCGACGGTCAGCCGGTCATGGCGCTCGGGTCCCCGGGCGGGGACCAGCAGGACCAGTGGCAGCTCCTGATGCTGCTGCGCGTCCTGGTCGGCGGGTACACCCCGCAGGAGGCGATCGACGCCCCCGCCCTGCACACGACGTCGATGCCGGGCTCGTTCTGGCCCCGCACGTGGACGCCGGCCGGTGCGGTGGTGGAGGACCGCCTGGGCGCCGACGTCGTGGCCGGGCTGGTGGCCCGTGGCCACCAGGTGACGCTCGCCGGGGACTGGGCGCTGGGGCGGCTGTCCGCCGTCACGCGCGACCCGGGCACCGGGCTGCTGGGCGCCGCCGCCAACCCGCGCGGGGCGCAGGGCTACGCGGCGGGCCGCTGAACCACCACGCGGCCGGCGCAGGTCAGCGCGCGGTCAGCCCGGTCAGCCCAGATCAGCGCAGGGGCCGCGCGTCCGACTCGAGCAGCACAGGCACGCCGTCGCGCACCGGGTAGGCCAGCGGCCGCTCCGGGTCGGTGGAGCGCAGCTCCGGCTGGCCGTCAGGGCCCACGCCGTCGACGAGCTCGGCGCCGGTGACGGGGCAGCGCAGCACGCTGCGCACCCAGGGGTCGATGTCGATGCCGGTCATGGCTGCTCCGTCTCCGTGGCCGGGGCGGCCACCTCACGCACGAGCGACAGCACGTCGTCGCGCACCTTCTCCATGATGTCCTCGTCCGCCGCCTCGACGTTCAGGCGCAGCAGCGGCTCGGTGTTCGAGGCCCGCAGGTTGAACCACCACTGCGGGTGGCCGTCCCAGTGGGACACGGTCACCCCGTCGAGCTCGTCGACGTCGATGCCCGGGTACGCGGCGGTGTACGCCTCCAGGACTCGGGCGCGCGCCGCGGCGACGTCGCTCACGCGGGAGTTGATCTCCCCCGAGGCGACGTACGGCTCGTACATCTCCGCCAGCGCGGACAGCGGGTGGTCCTGCGACCCGAGGGCGGCGAGCACGTGCATCGCCGCGAGCATGCCGGTGTCGGCGAAGAAGAAGTCGCGGAAGTAGTAGTGGGCGCTGTGCTCGCCGCCGAACACGGCCTCGTGCTCGGCCATCTGCGCCTTGATGAAGGAGTGGCCCACCCGGGTGCGCACCGTCCTCGCCCCGGCGGCCTCGAGCAGGTCCGGCACGGCGCGCGAGGTGATGAGGTTGTGGATCACCGTGGCCCCGCGGCCGGCCTCCTTCTCCTTGAGCACCTCGCGCAGGCCCACCAGCGCCGTGATGGCCGACGGCGAGACGGCACGCCCGTTCTCGTCCACGACGAAGCAGCGGTCGGCGTCGCCGTCGAACGCCAGGCCCAGGTCGGCGCCGTGCTCCACGACGGCGGCCTGCAGGTCGCGCAGGTTCTCCGGCTCCAGCGGGTTGGCCTCGTGGTGGGGGAACGAGCCGTCCAGCTCGAAGTACAGGGGCACCACCTCGAGCGGCAGCTCCGGCAGGCCGGCGCCGGTGCCCAGCACCGCCGGGACCGTGTGGCCGCCCATGCCGTTGCCGGCATCGACCACCACCTTCAGCGGGCGGATCCCCGAGAGGTCCACCAGGCCGCGCAGGAACGCCGCGTAGCCGGCCAGCAGGTCCTCGTCGGCGAGCGTCCCCGGCTCCTCGGCCGCAGCGGGCAGCCCCTGCTCGAGGTAGGTCTGCGCGAGCTCGCGCACCGCCGTCAGCCCCGTCTCCTGGCCCACGGGCCGCGCCCCGGCACGGCACAGCTTGATGCCGTTGTACTCGGCCGGGTTGTGCGAGGCGGTGAACATCGCCCCGGGGACCGACCGGGAGCCCGAGGCGAAGTAGAGGCCGTCGGTCGAGCACAGACCGATCCGCACGACGTCGGCCCCCGCGGCCGTGACCCCGCGGGCGAAGGCCTCCACGAGCTCCGGTCCCGACTCGCGCATGTCGTTGCCGACGACGACGCGGGGCCGGGCGCCTGCCGGCGCCTCCGGGAGCACGACGACGCGCGCGAACGCCGCGCCGATCGCCTCGGCCACCTGCGGCGAGAGCTGGTCCGGGACGGTGCCCCGCACGTCGTAGGCCTTGATGATCGAGGACAGGTCGAGCGTCACCCGGACAGCCTACGGTGCGGGGGCGGTGTGGGAGGCTGACGCCTGGTGAGCGGGTGCCCGCGCAGGCGCACCGACCGGAGCACACGGCACGGCGAGGAGGTGGACGGTGGGCGTGGGGGTGTTCACGCTGGACAACACCGTCCAGCACTACGACTGGGGCTCGCCCACCGCCGTGCACGAGCTCCTCGGCACCGTGCCGGACGGGCGCCCCGCCGCCGAGCTGTGGCTCGGCGCCCACCCCAGCGCACCCTCGCTCGCCACGCCCGCCCTCGCCACCCCGGCCCCCGCACCGCACGCCCCCGCACCGCACGCCGAGGCCGCCCGGCTCGACGACCTCGTGCGCGCCGACCCGCGCGCCGCGCTGGGTCACCGGGTCTCCGCCGAGTTCGGCCCCCGCCTGCCCTACCTGCTCAAGGTCCTCGCCGCGCAGCAGGCGCTCTCCCTGCAGGTCCACCCCCGCCCGCACGCCGCGCGCGCGGGCTTCAACCGGGAGAACCGCGAAGGGGTGGCGCCGGGCTCCCCCGTGCGCTCCTTCCACGACGACCAGCACAAGCCCGAGCTGCTCGTCGCCCTGACCCGGTTCGACGCGCTCGCGGGTTTCCGCACCCCCCGGTCGGCCCTGCGCCTCCTGCACGGGCTCGAGGGGCGGCTGCTCGACGAGGTCCGCGCGGCGCTGCGGCACGACCGCACCGCCCGCGGCGTACGGGCCGCGTTCACCACCCTCGTCGGGGTCCGCGGCGCGGCACGCTGCGCGCAGGACGTCGCCGCCGCCGTCGGGTCCGTACGGAGCCGGCTCGACGCCGGGTCCCCCCACCCGCTCGAGGACGCCACCGTGGTCCAGCTCGCCGAGCAGTTCCCGGGCGACCCGGGCGCGCTGGTGTCCCTGCTGCTCAACCGGGTGGTGCTGCGGCCCGGCGAGGCGATCTACGTGCCCGCCGGGGAGGTGCACGCCTACCTCTCCGGCCTGGGCGTGGAGGTCATGGCCAGCTCCGACAACGTGCTCCGCGCCGGGCTCACCAGCAAGCACGTCGACGAGCCCGCGCTCGTGGAGTGCGCCTCGTTCGAGCCGCGCCACCCCGCCTCGCCGGCCGTCTCCGTCCGCGGCACCCGCAGCCGCCTGACCACCTACCGCGCCCCCGTGCAGGAGTTCGCCCTCGCGCTCGCCGACGTCGAGGCGTCGGAGCCCGTGCCGTGGCACGACTCGGGCCCCCGGATCGTGCTCGCCCTCGACGGCGACCTCGCGCTGCGGCACGGCGGCGGCACGTGCCCGCTGCCTCGCGGCCGCTCGCTGTTCGTCACCCACGCCGCCGGGCCGGTCGAGCTCGTCGGCAACGGCCGCGCCGTCGGCGCCTGGGTGCCCTGACCGGTCCCGCGCCGCGCACACCGGACCACACCTCGCACCACCGGGCCGGTGCGCGCCCCTGCACGCGAGAGGGGCCCGGCAGCCATCGGCTGCCGGGCCCCTCTCTCACGCCCGGGCGTTCAGTCGGCGTCGGCGCGCAGCACGCGCAGGTGCCCGCGCCGGGACGTCTCGGTGACGGACGCCGGCTCCGGCGCCGCGGCCGGGGTCACGCGGCCGGCCTCGCGCACGGCCTCCGCCAGGGCGGACAGGTCGTCGGGCGACGGCCCTCGCTCCACGAACTGCGGCGAGAGCCGGACGACCTCCCACCCGCGGGGCGCCGTCAGGCGTTCGGCGTGGTCGGCGCACAGGTCGTAGCTGTGCGGCTCGGCGTGCTGGGCCAGCGGCCCGAGCACGGCGGTCGAGTCCGCGTAGACATAGGTGAGCGTCGCGACGGCTGCACGCGTGCATGCCGTGCGGGAGCACTGCCTGACCGATCTCACGCGGTGACCCTACGCCCCCGCGACCCTCTGACCTGCGATCCACGCCGCACCGTGACCCCACCGTGACCCACGGCACGCCCACGAGCGGTACCGCGACCCTGGTGTCGAGGGCGGGGATAGAGTCGAGCGGTGGGAATCTTCGGCTCGTCGCGCGGCTCGTCCCCGGCCCCGCGCCCGCACGGCCGCTCGCGGCGCCAGCGCTCCGGCTCGCTGCCGGTGCCGGACCTCGAGCCCGCGCGGCCGCTCGCCCCCGACGCCGCGCCGGGTCCCGCCGACGGCGCGGTCCAGGCGGCCGCCCCCGCGGTCGTCCCCGGCCGCCGGCGCGACCGGCGAGGGCGTGGTCTGCGCGGCCCGCTGATGCCCCCGCAGATGCCCGCGCACCGCACGCGCGCCGAGCAGTTCGACGACCTCGTCCTCGACGCGGTCGAGGACCTCGAGCGCACCTGGGCCCGCCAGATGGCCGGGACGGAGTTCGCCGTGGAGGACGTGCCGCCGTCGGACCCGGCGCCGTGGGAGGACGGCGGGGTGCCACTGGGCAGGTGCTTCCCCGCGGACTCGGGCCAGCCCGCCCGTGTCGTGGTGTACCGCCGGCCGGTCGAGCTGCGTGCGCAGGACGAGGAGGATCTCGCCGACCTGGTGCACGACGTCGTCGTGGAGCAGGTGGCGCACCTCCTGGCGCGCACGCCGGAGGAGATCGACCCGGGGTTCGAGGGCCGCTGAGCGGTCAGCCGCGGGGCGTGCTCGTCGTCTCACCGAGCGGCGGCATGGGCTGCCAGGTGCGGTCGCGCCACAGCCTCCGCGCGTCGCGCCGGCCGCGGAGGATCTCCGACAGCCCTGCCCGGCGGTCCTCGGCCAGCGAGAGGCGGATGACCTCCTTGGCCAGGGTCGCCGCCGTGCCGAGGCCGAACAGCAGCGGGTTGTAGTCCCCGTGGGTGCGCAGGTAGTGGGCCATGTAGCCCCGGTTGCGCAGGATGTGGTACCTGGCCAGGTCGCTCGTGGAGTTGAGCTTGCGGGTGGTGCCGATGCGGTGGTGCGCGAGCTCGCGGGTGCGCTGGAGGATCAGGTCGGACACGATGAGCGGCTGCGTGACCTTGCTGGCGAGGTACCCGTAGATCGTGTCGTCCCAGTAGATGAAGAACCGCGGGTCCGGCAGCCCGACGCGCTGCATCACCGACCGGTGCACCAGGCCGCCCTCGAAGCAGGCGGTGTTCATCGGGCGGGAGCGCGAGCCGTGCTCGTCGTCGCCGAACGGCCGCGGCGCCACAGGGTTGGGGATGCCCAGCCGGGTCCAGAAGTGGTACTGCCAGTAGAAGGCGCTGCCGTCGAAGTTGCGGCGCGAGCCCTGCAGCACCCCGTGCGTGCGCTCCAGCGGCACGCCGGCCGCGAGGTCGGCGTCGACCCTGTCGGTCCAGCGGCGCATGCGCTCGAGCGCACCGGGGAGCACGACGACGTCGTCGTCCATGAGCCACACCCAGTCCGCGCCGGAGTCGTACGCGATCCGGCTGCCCGCGGAGAACCCGCCGGCACCGCCGGTGTTGGTCTCCTGCGGGGCGTAGACGACGTCGGTGGCAGGGGCCAGGTCGGCCCGGAGGGCGCTCACGAGCTCCGCCGTGGCCGGGGAGTCCTCGTTGTCGACGACCACGATCCTGGTGGGCTGCTCACCCATGGCGCGGAAGGAGTCGAACAGGCGCGCGAGCAGGTCCTGGCGCTTGAAGGTGACCACGACCACGGCCACGTCCGACCGGTGCGACGGAGCCTGCGCGGCGTCGTCCGTGCTGTTCCCGGCGGTCTCCGCGCTCACCTGGTGGCTCCTCGTCGTGGGGCGTCGTGGGGCGTGCCCACGGCGCGCGGGCACGCCGGGAAGTGTAGGGGGTCGCGGGGGCGTGGCCGAAGCCGCCGGTCAGTCGACGGCCTGCACCTCGCGCACCTGGGTGCTGCCCGGGGCCGCCACGGCGGGGGTGGGCGCGAGCACGGCGACGAGGCTCTCGTCGTCCTCGTGGCCCAGGTTGACGGCCCACGCCAGGGCGGGTCCGTCACCACCGTCCACGGTGACGAGCACGGGCGTGCGCTCCCCGGCGAGCTGGTTCAGATCGACCCGCGCGGTCGCGCCGGCCTCGACGGGCACGTCGGTGGTGGCGACCTGCTCGCCCGCGGCGTCGTACAACGTCACCGTGGCCGTCGTCCGGCCGCTGGGACGGGCGTCCTCGCCCCGGTCGTCAGGGACCGCGGCGAGGGTCAGCACGGCGTGCGTGCCGGCCGGGACCGCCGCCTGGCCCGCGCTCGGGCCTGCCGCGGGCTGGCCCGAGGCCCAGGCGGCGTCGTAGGGGGTGCCCGCCACGACCCCGCCCGCCGGCGCCGATCCCTGCCGGGCGTAGCGGGCCCCGGCCACGACCGGGACGTCGGCGTCGACGGCCACCGCGTACGCACCGGCGGGCAGACCGCCCAGCGGCAGGTCGGTCACGGCGCCGGGCTCCAGGTCCAGCGTCTCGCCGCCCCGCAGGTAGACGCGCCCCTCGGGGCCGTACACGCTGACCCGGGCGGTGCCCGGCTCGTCGCCGGTGGCGAGCAGGCGCAGCGCGGGGGCCTGCGGGTCCTCCAGCGCCTCGCCCGCCGACAGGATGCCGGGCACCACGACGGACGTGGACGGCTCGGCCCCCGCCGCCAGCAGGTCGGTGCCGAGCGGCACCAGCCCGTCGACGGCGTGAGCCTGCAGGCTCGCCGTCACGCGGGCGCCCGTGGAGCGGACGTGGGTGACGGTGCGCCGCTGGTCGGGGGCCACGGCCTCGAGCCGGACCTGGACGGCCTCGCCGGGCCCGACGACGAACGCGCCACGGCTTCCCAGGGCCACCTGGCCCGCCGGGCCGTACACGTCGAGCGCGACGGTCGCGGTGCGCGTGGTGGGGTTCTGCACGAGCAGGAGGGCGTTGGCCCCCACCTCGGTGCCGCCCCCGACGATCCAGTGCGAGATGGCCGGGGCGGTGCACGCCGCGGCCGCGAGGCCGCGCAGGTCGCCCGCCGTCGTGGCAGACGCGAGCGCGCCCGCCGCGCGGAAGGGGGCCTCGCGCAGCGGCTGCGCCTGCAGCAGCACCCCCCGGTCGGCCAGGTCGGCCGGGTCGCCCGCGACGACGGCGGCCGCCGAGCCCTCCGTCAGCCCGGCCGTCTCACCGCCGAGGGGCCCGGCCGCCACCTCACCGCGCTCCGCTCCCACCAGGCCGAGCACGTAGCCCGACGTGGTCTCGACGGGGCTCGCCGAGAACTGGGCGTCGCCGACGTCCGCCCCCTCGGGCAGGCGCGCGGGCAGCGGGCACACGAGCTGCGCGGGGGCGGGGTCGACGTCGACGGAGCGGACGGTGTCCGCGTCCACGCCGCGCCCGGGGCCGGCCAGCGCGCTCGCCCACGGCTGGGCCAGCACGGTCGCGGCGGCCACCGCGGCGACCACCACTGCCCCCGTGGTGGCGGCGGCGACGGTCCGCGCGACACCGCGCCCCGAGCGGGTCCGGGCGCCGCGGACGGCCCGCGTCGGATTTTCAGCGGAGGCGGTGTCGGCGGCCGGTGTGCCGGCCTCGGAGGGGTCCGCCGCGGCGCCCGGCCGGGCGGCCTGCCCGGCCGCGCCGTCCGGCACCTGCTCCGGCACCTGCCGCGGCGCCGGGTCGCCGGCGCGGTCCGCCGCGCCGTCCTCGTGGCGAGTCTTGCGCCTCATGGTCACCTCCCCCGCCGGCGCCCGACGGGCAGGGCCAGCAGCACGTACACGAGCAGGACGAAGCCGGCGCCGGCGAGCCACAGCGGGCGGGCCGGGTCCACGAACTCGACGCGCACCCAGCCGCCCTCCGGCGGCACGGCGAAGGCCTGCAGGCCCCCGGCCTCGACCACGGGCAGCCGCTGCCCGTCGAGCGTGGCACGCCAGCCCTTGCTGGCCACCGACGCGAGCACGAGGGTGCGCTGCTGGTCCGGGCTCTGCGCCACGGTCACGTCACCGTTCACGCGCCGGCCGTCGGAGGCCACCACGGCGAGCGTGGTGGGACGGTCCCCGCCGTCGGGCGGGCCGTCGGTCAGCCGTGCCCAGGAGGGCGGCGGCTCGTCACCGACGTCGACGCGCCACAGCAGCGGGCCGTCGCCCTCGGTGACCCGGCTGAGGCCGGGCACCATGTCGAGCGTGGTCACCAGGTCCGGGTCGGCGCCCGGCGGCACCTCGACGGCGCCGACGCCGACGTCGGCGAGCCGCTCGGCCAGCCGGGGCGCCTGCCCGACGACGAGGTCGGCGGCGAGCGCGTCCAGGCGGGCGCGGCCCGAGCGCTCGGGCGCCTCGACGGTGCCCGCGTCCCGGCCGCGCACGGCCACGGACGCGTCGGTCAGCGCGGAACCGTCGGCGTGCAGCAGCGCGTAGCCCACGACGCCGTCGTCGTCCCGCGCGACCTGCAGCACCCGGGCGGCACGCTCCGAGTCCTGCATCTGCCGTCCGACCGCCGGCACGACACCGGCCGCGCTGGCGCGCAGATCACCGACGGCGTCGCCGCGGCCCGCCTCCAGCGCCCACGACGTCGCCCCCGCGGCCGGGAGCGCGAGGAAGGCCACGACCCCTGCGACCGCGAGCGCCGTGCGACGGCCAGAGCGCCGGGCGGTGGGGGCGAGCACGTCGCCGGCGGCGGGCAGGCCCATGAGGGCCGCGCCCCCGAGGCCGAGCAGCACGAGGCTGGCGCCGACACCAGGCCAGGCCCCCAGCTCCTCGGCCAGCAGGCCGACCAGGACGCCGAGACCGGCCAGCGCCCAGGCGGTGCGGGTCCCGGCGGTGACGCGCCGGGGCACCAGGGCGACGAGGGCGAGGGCGACGACGAACGCACCCAGCAGCCAGGGCCCCACGGCGCCGAGGAGCGCCAGGGCCTGCGGGCCGCGGGCGCCGTCGAGCCCGAACCAGGCACCGGGCACGGCCGGGTGGCCCAGGAGCAGCTGCCAGCCTGCGGGCGCCGGGCCGGTGCCGGTGACCGCGCCGGGGTCGGCGAGCAGGAGCCGCCAGCCGCCCTGGTCCCAGGTGCGCGCGACGTGCACCCAGAAGGGGGCCGCGACGACGAGGGGCGGCAGGAGCGCGACGACGAGGTTGCGGCGGTCGCGGGGGGCGGCGAGCACGCCGACGACCACGGCGGCCACGGTCACCGGCAGCAGCACGGGTGCGGCGCAGACGGCGACGGTGAGCAGCAGGCCGGCGGCGCCGGCAGCGCCGAGCGAGCCGCGGCGGGCGCGGGCGCGGCGCGAGGGGCGCGGGCCGCGGCGGGGCTCCTCGACGTCCTCGTCGCGCGGCTCGATCGGGCCCAGCTCGTCGCGGGCCTGGGCGCCCACGGAGCGCACCAGGGCCAGCGCGGCCCACGGCAGCACCAGGTGGGCGACGAGCGCCCCGAGGCGACCGGTCTGCAGCGTGCCCAGCAGGGCGGGCGAGGCGGCCCACACCAGCGCGGCGGCGACACGGGCCCACGGCGAACGGGTCAGGGCGCCGGCGGCGAACCAGGCCCCGAGGGCAGCCAGGGGCACGGCGCCGACCACCAGCACGTGCACCGCCGTCTGCAACGAGCCGCCCACCAGCGCCGTCAGTGCCGTCAGCGGCAGCAGCAGCGGGTCCGCGGCGGCCCGGGTGCCCAGCCCGTCGGCCACCCAGCCGGAGGTGGCGGCGTCCCACACGTCCCCCAGGGTGCCCGGGGCCGGCAGCAACGCCCCGCCCACGATGCGGCCGCCCTGGGCCAGCACGCCGAACCACGGGCCGAACACGGCCAGCACCAGGGCTGCCGCGGCCAGCAGGGCGAAGGTCAGGCCCGCCCGGCGGCGCAGCGCTAGACGGCGCAGCTCCGTGCGCTCCAGCTCGCTCGGCGCCCACCGGGTGCGGTTGGCCTCCGCCCGGGCCAGCCGCACGTCCCGGCGCTCCGAGTAGACCTGCCGCCACGTGGCCAGCAGGGGGTGCAGCACCCGGCGCGGGAGCGTGGAGGTGCGCGCGGCCTGCTGGCGCGCCCGCACGAGCGGCACGATGCGCAGCACGTTCCACAAGGGGGCCGTGATCTCGTGCCGGGCCTGGCCCGGGTTCTTCAGGGCCAGCCGGTACATCGCGGCCACCGGCGCCCACAGGACCATGCCGATCATCGCGGGCACCAGCAGCCCGAGCGGCACGTGCACCAGGCGGTGGTGGAGCTGGCTGCGCCGGCGCGGACCGTACGACGCCCCCTCGTCCGGCTGCGCTCCGGGCTCGTCACGCAGGCCCAGGAGGGACGCCTGCGCATGGTGCACCACGGCGTCGGGCACCACCACGACGCGGTGGCCGGCGCGGCGGGCCCGGCGGCACAGGTCGAGCCCGTCGCCGAACGCCCCGTACTCCGGGTCCGTGCCGCCCAGCTCGGTCCACACGCTGGTGCGCACGAGCGCGCCGGCCAGACCCACGGCCAGCACGTCCTCCTTCGCGTCGTGCTGGCCCTGGTCGATCTCCGTGTCGTCGATGCCCGTCATGCGCCGGCCCAGCGGCGAGACCGTCGACCCGACCTCCACGAGCAGGCCGCGGCCCGCCTGCGGGTCGAGCGGCGTGCCGTCCTCCCCCACCGGCCATCGGCGCTGCTTGCACCCGGCGACGGCCACCGCCCGGGTGTGCTCCACCGAGCGCAGCAGCGCCGAGAGCGCGCCCGGCGCCGGCGCCGAGTCGTCGTGCAGCAGCCACAGCCACCCGTCGGGGCGCACGGCGCCCGCCGCCAGGGCCACGTCCACGGCCTCGCCGAACGTCCGCGCGCCCGACGCCGGCACGAAGCGCGCGTCGTCGAGCCGCAGCCCCAGGGTGGAACCGGTCGAGCGGGGCGCGTCCACGTCCACGACCACGACGTCGTCGGGCGCGCGCTCCTGGCCGCGCAGGGCGGCGAGCGTCGCGGGCAGGAAGGCGCTGCGTCCGCGGGTGACCACGACCGCTGTCACGCTCACCACCTGGGGGATCGCCCCGGTGAGTGCGTGGACGACGTCGAGGGCGCCACCGCCGGACGGGGAGCCGTCCTGCGGCAGGCCGCGGACCTGGGTGGTGTCGGGAGCAGTCATCGCCCCACGATGATGCGGTGCCCCCGCCGCGGATCGTCGGATTTCCGGGCCTGCGGCGGGTCGCCTGCCCGTAGTCTTCTCGCGTGCGCACGGCCACCCCCACCCTCCTGTCGCGCGGCCGTGGCCCCCTGGGCGCCGGACGCCGCGCGGTCCGCCCCGCCCGTTCCGCCCGCGCCCTGCTCCGGGCGGTGCGGGCCGACGGCGTGCCCGCCGTCGTCTGGCTGGTCGTGGCGCTGCAGCTGACCGTCTGCCTGCTGCAGACGGCCGTGTTCCCGCACGGGCGCTCGCCCGACGAGGCCAAGCAGGTCGACCTGGTGCTCCAGGTCGCCGACGGCCGCGCCTGGCCGTGGCCCGGGCCGGGCGAGGCCGTCACGTCCACCGGGGTCCAGGCCGGCACCGTGCTGCCGCCCGACCGGCTGCGCGGGCGTGCGCACCTCGCCGACCAGGAGACGCTCCCCCGGGACCAGCGCCCCTCCTGGACGGACGCCGGCGGCGCGGAGCCGTGGCCCGGCCGGGGCGGTGCGCCGCTGCTCAACCAGCTCGTGCAGCACCCGCCCCTCTACTACCTCCTGGGCGCCACCGTCGCGCAGGCCGTCCCCGACCGCCTCGACGTCCCCTTCGACCGGACGTGGATGGTGCTGCGATGGGTCGGTGCGCTGCTCGTGGTGCCGCTGCCCCTCCTGGCGTGGGCCACCGCACGGCGCCTGCGCCTGCCCGACCCGCTGCCGGTCGCCGCCGCGCTCGCGGTCGTGGCCGTGCCCGAGATGGCGCACCTGGCCTCGGCCGTCAACAACGACAACCTCGTGGTGCTGCTGGGGGCGGTGGCGACCTGGCTGGGCGTGCGCGTGCTCACCGGGGACCTGACGCTCCGCACCGGCGCGGCGCTGGGCGCCGTGACCTCGCTGGCCCTGCTCACCAAGGGGTTCGCGCTGCTGCTGCCTGCCTGGGTGCTGCTCGTGTACGCCGTGGCCGCGTGGCGTCGACGCAGCCCCGCCGCCGCCGGCTCTGCGCTCGTGTCGGCAGCAGCCATGCTGCCCGGCCTGGCCTGGTGGGTGCGGAACGTGGTGGTGCACGGCACCTTGCAGCCGCACGGGACCCGCACCGACCAGACCTACCTCGCGCAGGCCGGCGCGACCTACCGCTGGGCCGACGGCGGCGCGGAGTGGCTGGCCCGCCTCGGGGACCGGATGGTGACGCTGTTCTTCGTCCAGGACCAGGCCTCGCTGATGCGCCAGGACGCGTCGTGGTGGGCAGCGCGTGCGGCCCTCGTCGTCCTCGTCACCGGGCTCGTCGTCACGCTCGTGCGGCGCACGGTGCCTCGGCTGGACGCCGTCGTGCTGCTCGTGCCCGCCGCCGGCCTGCTGGCGATCGTCGCCAAGGGCTCCTACGAGCAGTTCACGGCGTTCGGGAACGTCGCCGCGGCGCAGCAGGGCCGTTACCTGTACATGGGTGCCGTGGGCATGCTGGTGACGGCCGTCGCCGGGGCCGCGGTGCTGCGGCCGGGCCTGCGCCAGGCCGTGCCCGCTGCCGTGCTCACGCTGGGCCTGGCCCTCCACACCGCGTTCCACATCGACGCCTGGTGGGTGCTCTGGGCACCCGCCGGAGCCTCAGGCCTCCCGGCCGCCGTCGCCTCGGTGGACGCGATGGTGCGGCTGCACGCGTTCGGGGCCGTCGTGCTGGCCCCGCTGGCGCTGACAGCCGCCGCCCTCCTCGCCGCCGTCGGCACGTGGACGGTGCGCACCGCTCTCGCCGACGCCGCGGAGACGGCCGGGGCGAGAGACGGTGCGGTCAGACTGCCCGGCGCTTGAGCTTGCGGCGCTCGCGCTCCGACAGACCGCCCCAGATACCGAAGCGCTCGTCGTTGGCCAGCGCATAGTCCAGGCACTCGGAACGGACCTCACAGCTCGCGCAGACCTTCTTGGCCTCGCGGGTGGAGCCGCCCTTCTCCGGGAAGAACGCCTCCGGGTCCGTCTGGGCGCACAGCGCCCGCTCCTGCCACCCGAGCAGCGTCTCGTCGTCGGCCCCCTGACCGAACAACGGCAGCACGGGTGCGACGCGCTCCGCGCCGACCTCCACGTCAGACGGGAATTCGCCCCCGTCCAGCAAGTTCCACATGTGTGCCCCTCCACGATGTTACGGAAACTGCATACGTGGAATTACACGCGTGTCTTTCGGAGGCGTCAAGCCAGAATGTGCTACCCGGACGCCCAGACCGGGTGATTCACCGATTTCACCCAGACAATCCACGGGCCTTATACCCTGGCATCGTGAATGCCGCACCCCGAACGCCCACGACCCTCACGCAGATGATGAATGCCCTGGTCAGCGAGCCAGGACGTCCCCGTCTGACGTGGTACGGCGACGACGGCGAGCGTGTAGAGCTCTCCGGATCCGTGCTCGAGAACTGGATGAGCAAGACGACCAACCTGCTCGTGGAGGAGTTCGACGCCGCACCGGGCAGCCGTGTGCTGCTGGACCTTCCCGTGCACTGGCGCACCGCGGTGTGGGCGCTCGCTTCCTGGCGCTGCGGCGCCACCGTGGTGCTGCCTTCTGCCGCGCCCCCCGGACCGCCCGCGACCGCCCCCGACCGACGGCCCGTCGACGTCGCCATCACCACCCGCCCCGCGGAGCTCGCCGCCGTCGCGGACGACGTCGTGGCCGTCGCCCTGCCGGCTCTCGCCCGCCGGTTCGGCGACGACCTGCCCCCCGGCGCCCTCGACGCCGCCTCCGCCGTGATGACCTACGCCGACGCCGTGCTCTTCGCCCCGGAGACCGACCTCGGAGAGCCCGCGCTGCTCGCCCCCGCCGAGCCCGCCCCCGTGAGCGCGGTGCTGCACGGCGACCTGCTCCCCTGGGCGCTGCGGGACGCCCCCGCCGAGCACGCGCGCGTGCTCGTCGACGGGCGGCTGCCCGGCGTCGAGGCGCTCCGCCGGACGCTGGCCGCCTGGGCCGTCGGCGGGTCGGTGGTGCTCACCTCGGCCGGCACCGCTGCCGCGCTCGAGGCCGACCCCGAGCGGCGCCGGCGCATCGCCGAGCAGGAAGGCGTCACCGCCTGAGCCGACGACGCGGGAGCAAGGCGACGGGGCGTGAGGAGGCGGCGGGGCGTAGCAGGGCGGCGGGGCGTAGCAGGGCGGCGGGCGCCGGGACCGCTGCTGCCTGTCGCCCGCTACCGCGGGACCGTGCCCCAGGCGACGAGCCCGGTGCCCGTGCCGGGGAACGCCCGCTGCGCCACCCGGAACGGCCACGTCCCGGCCGCGATGACCGCGCCCTGGAGCGCCGACGACGGCTGGAAGAGACGCCCGCTGCGGGCCGTCCGGTCCTCGACCGCCTCCTCCCGCACGTCAGGGCGGCCGGCGGCGATGCGGTTGCGCACCGCCTCCAGCACGTACCCGAGCGGCATCCCGTACAGCCGGGTCTGCACGTCCCGCAGCCCGGCGTCGCGCATCAGCCCCGCCAGCGCGTCCGGCTCGTACCGGCGGAAGTGGCCCACGGCCTCGTCCATCGGGCCGAACCGCGACTGCCAGGCCGGGGTGGACAGCAGCAGGAGGCCGCCCGGCCGCAGGCGCGCGGTCCACTCGGCGAGCGCCTGCGCGTCGTCCTCGATGTGCTCCACGACCTCGAACGCGCAGACCAGGTCGAACCCGTCGTCGTCGAGCGAGGCGAGCTGCCCCTGGACGAGGGTGGCGTCCACCCCGGCCGCCTCCGCGCGCCCGCGCGCGACCTCCAGGCTGCGCGCGTCGAGCTCGACCCCGGTGTAGCGGTGGCGGCGGGCCAGCCGCACGCCCACGGCCCCCTGCCCGCACCCGACCTCGAGCACACGCGCGCCGGAGGACGGCAGGTGCTGGGCCAGGACGCGGGACACCACGTCCCAGCGCAGGTGGGCGTACGGGGTCAGGGGAGGCATCGGCACGTCAGGTCTCCGGGGGGTCGGACGGCAGAGGAGGCTGGCAGGGAATCTGGCAGGAATCTGGCAGGAATCTGGCAGGGATCTGGCAGGGCGAGGACGCCGCAGAGCGGGACGGGTGCGGCGGCGAGCCTATCCCTCGGGGGCCGCCGCCACGGGCGGACGCCGCCGCCGGTCACGGCGCACGGCCAGCCCCGCGACGGCGAAGGCGAGGTCGACGGCGGTGAGCAGCACCCGGGACAGCAGCACGACGAGCAGCACCTGGGCGTGCGGCAGGGAGCCGGCGAGCAGCGCCAGCAGCACCGCCTCACGCACCCCGGCGCCGGCCGGCACCAGCACGACGACGAAGCCCGCCACCCACGCCAGCGCGTACCCGCCGACGGCGAGCGCCGCCGACCGCACGGAGGGGGCGAGGCCGAGACCGCTCGCCAGCGCCCAGACGTGCAGGCCCGCCACCACCCAGCCGAGCACGGCCCACCCCACCGCGCGCCCGAGCCCGCCCCAGCTCAGCGGGCGCTCGGGCTCGCCGCGGCGCAGCAGCCGCAGGGCCAGGCCCACGAGCCTGCCGAGCACCGGCGGGAGCAGCAGCACCACGAGCAGGGGGGAGCACCAGACGAGCCACTCCCAGCGGCCCAGCGCACCGGCCCCGGCGAGCGGGAGGCTCACGGCGGCCACGACGCAGCCGGAGACCACGCCCACCAGCACGCTGAGCGCCATGGCGGCCAGGGAGCGGGCACGCGGCACCCGGTGGTCGGCGCCGATCTCCGCCGCGGCCACCACGTTCCAGACGCCGCCGGGCACGTACTTGCCCACCTGGCTGACGCCGAACACGGTCACGGCGGGCCCCAGCGGCAGCGACGAGCCGAGGTCGGCCAGCAGGGCGCGCCACGACTGGAACGTGCACCACACGAACACCGCGGCCGCCGCCGCGGCCGCCGCCAGGTGCGCCGCGGGCATGCCGGCCGCCGCGGCCCGCACCTCGTCCCAGGACGAGGCGACGGCGACGACGGCCAGGGCCACCGCGGCGAGCAGGAACGCCCAGCGGACCACCGGCGAGCGCAGCAGCGCGAGCGTGCGGGGCACGAGGCTCACGGCCGCGCCCCGGCGTCCTCGGCGGTGCCGTCGGCCCTCGCCTCGCCGGCCCCGCCGCCCCGACCGCCAGCCGCCTGGGGCGCGGGAGGCAGGGCGTGCAGGAGCGGCTCGACGACGGCGGCGGGACGCACGGCGTCCCGGCCCTGCGCCGCTCGTGCCCGCGCAGCGGCGTACCGCGCCGGGTCCGAGAGATCGGCGAGGCGGGCCGCGAGCGCCTCGGCGTCCGCAGGCGGCACCAGCTCGAGGTGCTCCCCCAGCAGCCGGCGCTGCGGGGCGGTGTCCGAGGTGACGACGACGCACCCGGCCGCGAGCCCCTGGTACACCTTGTTCGGCACGACGCGCAGGCCCTTGGGCGTCTCGGAGAAGATCCCGAGGCAGACGTGGTGGCGGGCCACGGCCGCGGGAAGCTCGGCGGGATCGACCCACTCGTGCCACTCGACGTGGACGCCGCCCTCGCCGGCCGCGGGGGCCGCCGCGCGGGTGGCGTCGAGGTCCTGGCCGGCACCGGCCATCGTGACGTGCAGCGGCGTGCCCGCCGCCGCGGCCAGCGCGAGGGCCCGGCCGATCACCGGGGCGCCCTGCAGCGGCGTGAAGAGGCCGAAGAACACGACCCGCAGCGGCGAGCCCGGCCCTGGGGGCGCGGGCTCGGCGGCCGCCTCGAACCAGGCGTCCGGCGCACCGACCGGGACCACGACGCCTTGCGCCGGGTCGCGCAGCATGTCGCGGTGCTCCTCGGTGTCCACCACGACGACGTCGGCCGTGCGGGTGGCGGCCCGGTCGAGCAGCGCGAGCAGGCGCACCCGCAGCCCGCGTGCGCCGCGGTCGGTGGCGGTGTCGGCGGCGAACACGAGGTGGTCGAGCACCAGGAGGGCACGCGGGTGCAGCAGGCGGGCGAGGAACACGTCGAAGTGGCCGAGGTAGCCCACGAGCACCACTCGCGGCGCGCCGTGACGCAGGCGCAGGCGCACCGAGCCGGCCACCAGCAGCGCCCAGCAGCGCAGGAGACGCAGCACCAGCAGCGGCAGGCGCCACGGCTGGCGGAGCATGCGCACCCGCTCCGCGGTGGACAGCCCGAGAGGGTGGTTGACCTCGCGTACCTCGTGACCGTGGGCGCGCAGGCCGGCCACGAGGACGCCGACACGCGGGTGCCGGGCGGCGTCGTAGGTCCCGAAGGCGGCGATCACCCTCGGGTCACCCGTCGTTCGCCGTGCGGGCCGGCCCGTCACCGACGGCGACCGCGCCGGCGCGCCCGTCCGGCACGTGCGCGTCCGGCGCGTGCCCGTCCGGCGCGTCCTGCGTCCCGGGCGCACCGGCTCCGTCGACCGCGGACGCCTGCGGGGAGCCCGGCACGGTGAGCGTGGTGTCCTCGGCAGCGGCGTCGGCGGAGACGACGTCGTCGTGGCCGGCACGCCCCACGCCGTACTGGACCGCCTTGGTGCGCTCGAGGATCTCCTCGGCCAGGGTGCGGTTGGTCCGCAGCAGGTCGGCGATGACCAGGAGGGCGAAGCACAGGAGCGAGCCCACCAGCATCGAGGAGCCGAACACCACGGACTGCACGTGGCCCGCGCCCTCGCCCCGCAACCACTTGACGAGGAACCGCACGAGCGGCAGCACCGCCGCCACGCCGAACAGCCCGCCGAGCGTGAGGAACACGCCGTAGGGCCGGTACATGACGTAGCTGCGGGCGATCGCGCGCCCCGACTGGCCCATGTGCTGCCAGATGTTCTTGAACAGGCGCGACTCGCGCGTGCGCGGGTTGGTCGTGATCGGCACGGACACGATGCGCATCCGCTTATTGCCGGCCTGGATGATCGTCTCCATGGTGTAGCTGAACTGCGTCAGCACCGTCAGGCGCAGCAGCGCCGCCCGGGAGTAGGCGCGGAACCCGCTGGCAGCGTCCGGCAGAGAGGTGCCAGCAGCGACGCTCACCACCTTGGACCCGACCCGCTGCATGAGCTTCTTGAACGGGGAGAAGTGGGCGATCGTGGCCGTCTGGCGGTCACCCACCACGACGTCGGCCTCGTGCCGCAGGATGGGGGCCACCAGGTCGCCGATCCGCTCCTGCGGGTACTGGTTGTCCCCGTCCGTGTTGACCACGATGTCCGCCCCGTGCCGCAGCGCGTAGTCCACGCCGTCGCGGAACGAGCGGGCCAGGCCCATGTTGCGGGTGTGGCGCACGATGTGACGCACCCCGAGCGCCCGGGCGACCTCCACGGTGCGGTCGGTCGAGCCGTCGTCGACCACGACGACGTGGACCTCGTCGATCCCGGGGATCTCCCGAGGGATCGATGCCAGGACGAGGGGCAGGGTCGCCTCCTCGTTCAGGCACGGGATCTGGACGAAGAGCTTCACCGGGAGGTGCTCCGTTCGCTCGGGGCCCGGGCGCCACGTCGGCGCACCCTAGGCTGAGTTCGTGAGGCACACGATAGCCACGGTGGGCGCGCCCTCGCGCCACGCCCTCGGGCTCAGCGTGGCCGTCGCCGTCGCCCTCGCGGTGACGCAGGCGCTGGCGGTCGCCCCGTTCACGGCCGGCGACGAGGTGGCGCACCTCGACTACGCGTGGCAGGTGTGGCACGGGCGCCTGCCGGTGTTCGAGGAGGGCCTGACGCTGCGGCCCGAGCACGCGTGGATCCCTCCCGTCCAGTGGACGGCCCAGCATCCCCCGCTGTTCTACCTGCTGCTGGCCCCGCTGGTCGGTCCGCTCGCCGACGCGGGTCACCCGGTGGGCGCGATGTACGCGGCCCGCCTGCTCGGCGCCGTCCTGGCGGGCGTCCTCGTGCTCGCCGTGCGCTGGGCGGCCGCAGGCGTCGCCCGCCCGGGCTCCCCGCTCCCCCTGGTGGCCGCCTACGTCACGGCGTGCAGCGCCGTCGTCGCCCAGGCGGCGGGCACGGTGCTCAACGACGTGCTCGCGGCGGTGCTGACGACGACGCTCCTGGGCCTGGCGGTGCGCGTGGCACGCCACGGGCTGTCCGGCCCCCTGGCTGCCGGCCTCGTCGTCGCGGCGGCCGCCTGCGCCCTGGCACGGACCTCCTCCATGATCGTCGCCGCCGTGTGCCTCGTGGGCGCCGGGCTGGGCGGGCTGGTGCACCGCCAGCTGCTGCGCACCGCCGCGCTGACCGCCGCCACCCTGGCCGCCGTCGCCGCCACCGCGGGCTGGTTCTACGCGCGCAACGTGCGCCTGACCGGGACGGTCACGGGCGGCAACCCGCAGTGGGCGCTGACCCACCAGGGCCGCGAGGCCCGGTCGCTCGCCCAGGTGCTCCTGGACCCGGTCACGTGGGACCGCCTGCCCAACCTGTTCTGGTGGGGGCCGGTGGTGCCCCGGCCCGTGGGCACGCTGCTCCTGCTCGGGGTGCCCCTGGTGGTCGCCGCCGTCACCCACCGGCGGGTGCTGCGGGGGCCGGTGCGCCAGGTGCTGCCCGTGGCGGTCCCCCTCGTCGCGGCCCTCGTGGCCGTCGGGGTCCAGACGACGTACGCCACCTCCGGCGGAGGGCTGTACCCCCGGTACATGCTGCCGGTGGTCGCCCCGCTGGCGATCGCCGTCGCCGCGGGCCTCTCCGCGCTCACAGCTCCCCGCACCGCCGACGCCGCCGACGCGGTCGGCACTGTCGGCACTGTCGGCACTGTCGGCGGGCCCGGCCGCGGCGGAAGGGCCTGGCGCCGCTGGGTGCTGCCCGCGTGGACCGCCGTCGTCCTGCTCGACCTCGCGCTGTGGCTCGCGACCGGCCAGGGCGGGTCCGCCGGCGCCGCCATGACGCGGCCGCCCGACACGCCCGTCGGCTACCCGGCCCTCACCGGCCCCGCCTGGGTGAGCGCCGTCGCCGCCGTCGCGCTCGCCGCGGCGGCCTGCACCGCCGTCGTCAGGCTGCTGCGCGCGGGGGCCGCAGCGCCGCGTGCACCGCGAGACCCAGCACCACCAGAGCCGTCAGCGCGGTGAGCGCCGGCACCGCGACCAGCCACACCGGCCCCACGGGGCTGAACGCCTCCCAGCGGGAGACGGCGTCCGCCACCGACTCCCCCGGCCCGCGGTAGAACCCCGTGAACCCGAAGACCAGGCCGTAGACCGCCACGGAGGTGCCTGCGGCGACGACGACGGGCAGGGCGGCACGCACCCGGCTCTCCGCCCCGCCCACCATCCCCCGCACGGCGAGGGCGAGCACCACCGCGAGCGCCACCAGCGCCGAGAACAGGTACCGGCCCTGGTGGCCCACCAGGTAGCCGGTCTGCGCGTAGTAGTCCCAGCCGTTGGCGAGCACCGCCACGGTCAGGAGGCTCGGCAGGGCGAGCAGCACCGCCGCCGCCCGCCGTGTCCCGGGCACGACGAGGGCCACGGCGCCCAGCGCCAGGAGCACCACGATGCCCGTCACCCAGAACGCCGGGGGCGTGCGCAGGTCGAGCCAGCCGAGGTCACCGAAGAACGAGCGGACGAGCCGCTGCCACGCCAGCTCCACGTAGACCAGCGCCCCCCGCGGGCGCAGCGGGGGCAGGTCGCGCTCGAGGCCGACGGGCTGGACGGTGCCCAGGACCACGAGGTTGCGCACCCACCACCAGCCGCCCACCACGAGGGCCACCCCACCCATCAGCAGCACCCGGCGCGCGTCCCCCAGCAGGGCGCGCCAGCGGCCCGGCGCGTCCAGGCTGGCCGCCGGCCCCGCGGCGCCTCCGGGCGTCACCACGTACGCCATCGCCACCACCGGCAGCAGGAACGCCGACATCACCTTGGTCAGCAGGCCCACGCCCACCACGGCACCGATCACCGCGGCCGTCCGCCACGACCGGTCGCCCGTCAGCACGCGCACGCACAGGGCGGTGACCACGGCACCCACCAGCGTCACGAGCGCGTCGTTGGTGGCCGAGCCCAGGATGTGACCCACCTGTGGCAGGAACAGGGTGAACGTCCCGGCCACCATGCCGGCCGCCGTCGACCCGGTCAGGCGCCGCACCGACCACGAGGCCAGCGGCACCACCGGCACCAGCAGCGCGACGTCGAGCAGGCGCAGCGCCAGCAGCTGCAGGTCCCAGCGGCCCTCGGCCAGGCCGGTCGCGTGCAGCACCGCGGCACCCAGCAGGTAGTACAGCGGCGGGTGCTGCGTCATCTGGTCGACGTCGTCCGGGGTGGGCCGCGAGCCGTCCGGGAGGGCGGTGGCGGCGTCCACGCGGGTGCGCTCCGCGGCGGGCACCGGCGTCGCGTCCACGAGCTGCGGCACGTCGGGCCGGTCGGCGTAGCGGCCCGGGACGTCGTCGCCCAGGGCCACCTCCTCGCGCGCGTCGGCGACCGCCGGGCCGAGCGCCGCCGCACCCGGGGCCGGCCAGCCGCCCCCGTAGGCCAGCCGCACCACGGAGTTCAGGTGCTGCGGCTCGTCCGGCGCCTGTAGCGGCGGGGTCAGCAGCGCCCACGTGGCAGCGACCCCGGCCACGAGCACCGGCAGCAGGACGTCGAGGAGGCGGTGGCCTGGTGGGCGCATGGGGACAGTCTGTCGTGACCTGCGCTCTTCACGCTCCCGGTCGGCCCGCCCAGCCGGCTCGTGGCCCGCGCCGGCTCGCTACGGCCCGCGGCGGCATCCGTGGAAGAATCCGCGGCATGCGCGGAATCATCCTCGCCGGCGGCTCCGGCACCCGGCTGCACCCGATCACCCTCGGCGTGAGCAAGCAGCTCGTGCCCGTGTACGACAAGCCGATGATCTACTACCCGCTGTCGACGCTGATCCTCGCGGGCATCCGGGACATCCTCGTCATCACGACGCCGCACGACGCGGAGCAGTTCCGGCGCCTGCTGGGCGACGGATCGCAGTTCGGCGTCTCCATCTCCTACACCGTCCAGGCGGAGCCCAACGGGCTCGCGCAGGCCTTCGTGCTCGGTGAGGAGTTCGTGGGCAACGACGCCGCCGCGCTCGTCCTGGGCGACAACATCTTCTACGGCCCCGGCCTGGGTTCCCAGCTCACCCGGTTCGAGGACATCGACGGCGGTGCCGTGTTCGCCTACCGCGTCTCCGACCCCACCGCGTACGGCGTGGTCGAGTTCGACGAGAGCTTCAAGGCCCTCTCCCTGGAGGAGAAGCCGGCCCGGCCCAAGTCGAGCTACGCCGTGCCGGGGCTCTACTTCTACGACAACGACGTGGTCGAGATCGCCAAGAACCTCGAGCCCTCGGCCCGCGGCGAGTACGAGATCACCGACGTCAACCGTGTGTACCTCGAGCGCGGCAAGCTTCAGGTGGAGGTGCTGCCCCGCGGCACCGCCTGGCTCGACACCGGCACCTTCGACTCGCTCCTCGAGGCCTCCGACTTCGTCCGCACCATCGAGAACCGCCAGGGCCTGAAGATCGGCTCGCCGGAGGAGGTGGCCTGGCGCCGGGGGTTCCTGACCGACGACGAGCTGCGCGAGCGCGCCGAGAAGCTCGTGAAGTCCGGGTACGGCAGCTACCTGCTGGGGCTGCTCGAGAAGTAACCCCCCGGCCTCCGGCCTCGCCGGGGAAGGTGCTTCGGCTCTCCGCGAACGCGGGTTAGCGTGGCTGCGTCGTTCCGCCCGGACCACTGACCCAGGGGGCCAGCCCATGACCCGCAGAGCACCACGCAGAAACCACAGGAACGCTCGCGCCCTCGCCGCCGCGCTGACGACGACGGCGCTCCTCGTCGCCGCGATACCCGGCGCCGCAGCCGACCCGGGCACCGAGCCCGACGGCGCCGCCGAGGTCACCGCGGAGCAGGAGGCGGCGGCAGCGGAGCCTGTCGCGCCGGTGGAGCCCAGCGTCACCGCCGTCGAGGCGGAGGCACCCACCGAGGCCCAGGTCCTGGACCTGGGCCCGGCCGCGGACGGCACCGCCACGACGACGGACACCGACGTGGTCGTCGCCTCCAGCGAGGTGACCGGCTTCGCGACCGTCGGCGTCGTCTGGGAGGGGCCCAGCACCCCCGACGTGGCCGTGCACGTGCGGACCGCCGACGCCGACGGCACGTGGGGCGAGTGGACCGACCTCGAGATCGAGCCGGGTCCCGAGGGCGGCAGCACCGGCGGCACCGCACCGCTCGTGGTCGGCGACGTCGCGCACGCCGAGGCGAAGATCGAGGGCGCCGAGGCCGCCGGTCTGCGCGACGTGCGCCTGTCGGTCATCGACCCCGGCACCGGCGCCGTCGACGCCCGCGCCGCCTCGACCTCCGGCCCGGGCTACTCGCCGGCCGGCCGCTCCGCCGTGCCCGCCGCCCCGGCCGACCAGTTCACCGGCGGGCCCACCGTGCTCTCGCGCGCGGACTGGGGGGCCGACGAGCGCCTCGCCACCTGGCGCCCCACGCAGGGTGACTACAAGGCTGCCGTCATCCACCACACGGCGGGGACGAACGACTACAGCGCGGCCCAGGTGCCCGCGATCCTCCGTGGCATCTACGCGTACCACGCGCAGCAGCTCGGCTGGGGCGACATCGGCTACAACTTCCTCGTCGACAAGTTCGGCCGCATCTGGGAAGGCCGCGTCGGCGGCATCGAGATGGAGACCATCGGCGCCCACGTCTCCGGCTGGAACACGAACTCCGTCGGCGTCTCCGTGCTGGGCAACTACCAGACGGCCACCGTCACCAACCAGGCGGTGGACGCCATCGTGCGCCTGCTGGGCTGGAAGATGTCGCTGCAGGGCATCCGCGCGAACTCGACCGTGTCGATCAACGGCCGGACCATCAACACCATCGTCGGGCACCGAGACCTCGCGGCCACGTCTTGCCCGGGCGCCTCCCTCTACAACCGCCTGGGCGAGATCAGGTCCCGCGTGGCCGCCGAGCAGGGCCGGTACCAGCACATCTTCGGGCAGGGCACCACGTTCCTGATCCAGGGTGCCGGGGCGCCGCAGGTCTACCTGGTCAACGGCACCACCAAGTACCACATCAAGAACTACAACACGCTCACGTCGCTGAGCAATCTCGGCCGTCTGCTCTACGCCGACCTGCGGGTGACCAACCAGCTCGCCAACGGCCCGGAGATGCGGCGGTTCGTCCGCGACGACCGCAGCGGCAGGGTCGCGTTCGTCGACAACAACCTGCTGTACCACGCCACCATCTGCGAGGACGTACGGCAGTTCGGCGTCCCGTGCACCCCGGAGGCCATACCCCTCCTCGCACCCGTCGAGTGGGACAGGCTCGGTCAAGGCCCCCGGCTCTCCCGCGCGGTGACCTCGCACAGCACCGACCGCGTCTACTTCGTGCAGGACGGCCGCAAGCGCTGGGTGCGCTCGTGGGGTGCGCTCGAGCGGCTGCTCGGCATGTCACCCCCGCTCACCTGGGTCTCCCAGGGCGCGCTGGACGACCTGCCGAACGGCCCGGACATCCACTGACGGCCGCGGGCCCTGCCCGCAGCACGACGGACGGGACGTCACCCCTCATGGGGTGGCGTCCCGTCGGTCGTCCCCGGCCCGGGCGGAGGCCGGGCACAGGTCCAGGTGCAGGCAGGTGCGGGCGCGGGTGCGTCAGCCGACGATCACCGGCGCCGCCGCGCGGAACCGCTCGCGCCAGTCCCCGATCGGGGCGACCCCGGCCGCCTCGAGCGAGTCGTGCGAGAGCACCGAGTAGGCGGGCCGCGGAGCCTTGCTCGCGAACGCGGCGCTCGACGTCGGGCTCACGGCGGAGGCGTCCAGCCCGATCGTCACGGCGACCTCCTGGGCCAGCTCGAACCAGGAGCACTGCCCGCCCGAGGTGCCGTGGTAGATCCCGCCGGGAGCCCCGGCGTCCACCAGCCGCACCATGAGGTCGGCGAGGTCGGCCGTCCACGTCGGCTGCCCCACCTGGTCGTCGACGACGGTGGCCGCGCCGCGCTCGCGCAGCACGCGCGCGATGGTGCGGGGGAACTTGCCGGTCGTGGCCCCGTACAGCCACGCGGTGCGGACCACGAGGTGCTCCGGGCCGGCGGCGAGCACCGCCCACTCCCCCGCCGCCTTGGTGCGGCCGTACGCGGACCGCGGGGCGACCGGTGCGTCGTGCCGGTAGGGCTCGGTCGCGTCGCCGGCGAACACGTAGTCGGTGGACACGTGCACCAGGCGCGCGCCCGTCGCCGAGGCCGCACGGGCGAGGTTGGCGGCACCGACGGCGTTCACGGCGAAAGCCTGCGGCTCCTGGTCCTCCGCGCCGTCCACGTCCGTCCACGCCGCGGCGTTGGCCACGACGTCGAAGCCCGCGACGGCGGCGGCGCAGGCGTCGGCGTCGGTGATGTCGAGGTCCTGCCGCGTGGCGGTCACGACCTCGTGCCCGCGCTCGGCGAGCGTGGCCTGCAGGTCCGTGGCGAGCATCCCGCCGCCTCCGGTGACGAACCAGCGCATGGTCCCGGTGTCTCCTTCTCACCCCGCCGTGGCCGGCGCGGTCGTCGTCGCGTCCCGTGCGCGCCGCGAGGCGCGGCGCCGGCCCACGAGCCTACCGGCCGCGGCGGCGACTACCCTTGCCAGCGGTGCCCGGCCGGCCTCGGCGCGGGCCGCCGCAAGGACGACGACACGGACGGAGCATCAGCCCAGTGGACATCCGAGCACTGCAGGTCGACGGCGCGTGGGAGATCACCCCGCGCCAATTCGGCGACGACCGAGGGGTCTTCCTCGAGTGGTTCAAGGACGAGCGGTTCGTCGAGGCCGTCGGCCACCGGCTCGACCTGCGCCAGGCCAACCTGTCGGTCTCCGCGGCCGGCGTGCTGCGCGGCATCCACTTCGCCGACGTCCCGCCGAGCCAGGCGAAGTACGTCACCTGCGTCAAGGGCGCCGTGCTGGACGTCGTGGTGGACATCCGCGTCGGCTCCCCCACGTTCGGCGCGTGGGACTCGGTGCTGCTCGACGACGTCGACCGCCGCGCCATCTACCTCTCCGAGGGCCTGGGCCACGCGTTCCTCTCCCTCGAGGACGGCTCGACGGTCACCTACCTGTGCTCGGCCCCCTACGCGCCGGGCCGGGAGCACGGGGTGCACCCGCTCGACCCGGAGATCGGCATCGAGTGGCCGACGACGGGCCGCGACGGGTCCCCGCTGACCCCGCAGCTGTCCGAGAAGGACGAGGTCGCCCCGTCGCTCGCCGAGGCGCGCGAGCAGGGCCTCCTGCCCACGTGGGACGCCGTCCAGGAGTACGTCGCCTCGCTGAAGGGCTGACCCCCGGCGGGCACGGACCGGACGACGCAGCGCGGCCCCGGGGCGAGAGCCCCGGGGCCGCGCTGCTGCCGCCCCCGTCAGGAGGGCCGGCGGGATCCCTGGTGGTCGATCCTGATCTCGATGGCCTCGATGCGCAGGCCACGGCCCGTCGTTCCCGCGCCGCTGCCGTCCTTCGTCCAGCCCGTCCAGCCCACGTCCTGCACGTGGACCCGGTACCAGACGTCGATGAGCTGGTCGAGGTTGCCCGTCACGCGCAGCGTGACCGCCTCGACACGCAGGCCGCGGCCCGTCGTGCCGCACGTGCCCCCACCGCCGGTCCAGGCCGTCCAGCCCACGTTCTGCACGTGCGCCTGGCACTCGATGCCGCCCGACCACACGGTCCGGGGGTTCTCGATCTGGAGCCCCTCGACCCTCAGGGACCGGCCCGTCGTGCCGGCGAGCCCGCCCTGGCCCACCCATCCTTGCCAGCCCACGTTCTGCACGTGGGCGCGGTAGCGGGCTGACGGGATGGTGACCGAGGCGTTGGCGGTGCTGCCGGGAGCCGCTCCTCCGCGGGGGACGAGCACGGCCTGGACGGCCTCCACCCGCAGCGCCAGACCGGCCGTGCCCGCCGTGGCACCGTTCCTGGCCCAGCCCATCCAACCGATGTTCTGCACGTGGAGCCGGTACCAGATGTCGTACTGGGCGGCGAGGCTGCCGGAGAGCCTGAGCTGCATCGCCTCGACGCGCAGGCCGCGACCCTCGGTGCCGCAGGTGCCCGGCCCGTTGGCCCAGCCGGTCCACCCCACGTTCTGCACGTGGGCGCGGCACTGCACCTCGCCCGCGCGGCCCGGGGCGTTGAACTGGATCGCCTCGACGCGCAGCGCGGACCCGGTGGTGCCTGCCGTGTTGCCCTGCGCCAGCCACCCCTGCCAGCCGACGTTCTGCACGTGGGCTCGGTACTGCAGCACCGACCCCGAGACCTGCGTCGAGCCGAACCAGTCGGTGAACAGGCGCCAGAAGTTGCGGTTGCCGTAGGCGGAGCAGGAGTCGCCCGTGCCGTACATGTTCCGCAGGGCGGCGGCGTTGGGCTGGTACGGCGTGTAGATGTACAGCCCGGCCGTCGCCTGGTTCTCGATGTAGACGCCGGAGCGCCCGCAGCTCGTGTTCGGGTGGTACTGGATCTGGTTGACCCGCCCCGCCTGGTAGTTGTAGCGCGTCGGGTTGGCCCGGTAGACCTTGTACTGGCGCGCGGCCCGGTAGAGCTGGTTGAAGAACCCGTAGTACTGCGTGTCGCAGTTGGCCGTGTTGCCCGGGCCCGTGTCCGGGCAGCCGAAGCCCGTCGCCCGGTTGTAGTTGCTGGTCGTCGGCGCCGTCTTGGTGACGAGCGACGTCTCCTTCTGCAGCAGCACGAGCAGCACCTGCGGGTTGATGCCGCACGCCTGCCCCACCCGGGCGATGATCTCGGCAGCGCTCTCGCTGCGGCCGGTGTACGCCGAGCACAGGTTGGTCTCCGCGGGCCTGGACGACGTGGTCGTCCGGTAGTCCTTCAGGCACGCCGGGCCTCCGGAAGCAGGGCGGCAGTTCCTGCCCTGCTCGTTCAGGAACGCCTGGACCTGGGCGGCCGTCATGGCGCCGGAGTCGTAGAACACGGCGTCCGAGATGATGTTGCCGGCGTTGAAGCCGCTCGCGTCGGCCGCTGCGGCGACGGGAGCGGCCACTACCGGGGCCGCCGCCACCGGAGCGGCGAGGCTCCCGGCGGCCAGCATCCCGAGGGTGGCCAGGGCGACGGTCAGGGGACGCAGCACCCTCACGAGGCAGCACCCTCCGACGTCGTGGCCCCGGTGCCCACCGACATCGGCGACTCGTAGCGCAGCTCGAGCGTCCACGGCGCCCCCGGCGCGGGCAGGGCGAGGTCGACGTCCGAGCACCACGTCACGGTCGCGTCGGGCTCCGCGGCAGCCGATCCCTGCACGCTGCCTGCCTCCTGCACCAGCGTGTAGGTGCAGGTGCCGCCCAGCTCGACGGCGTCCGAGACGAACCCTCCGGCCCGCACCGTCGCTCCGTCGGGCGTGCCGAGAGCGACCACCTCGACGCCACCGCGGCCGTCCGCGGCCGGCGTCGCCTCGGGCGCGGCGGGCGCCGAGGGCTCCCCGGCCGTCTCCGTGCCCTCGGACGCCTCGCCGGGCTCCGCTGCAGGATCCGCGGCGGGCTCCTCGGGCTCTTCGGCGGACGCGGCGTCCGACGGCGACGGCTCGGGCGACGGCTCGGCCGTGGCACCCTCCTCGAGCACCTGGGCGCTCGGGTCGCCCGCAGCGCTTCCCGGAGCGTCGCCGAGCCCCGCGCAGCCCGTCAGGGCGCTCGCCCCGATCAAGCACGCGACCGCCACCGAGATGCGGCGGGACCTGGACAGCTGCCGGTTCATGGGAATCCCCTCCTTCGGAGACCGAGCACCGCGCCGGCCCCGGTCAGGATAAGTACGAGTCGTGCGAACCACGCGGACCGCCGCTCTGGGCGCGGCACGACGCGACGCAGGGGCCGCGGACGGCGTCCGGGCAGCCCTCGTCCACCTGATCGGCAGGCGACGCGGAGGCTGTAGATTGTCCGCAGTCCCGTCCCGAGCACCGGAGGAACCGTGCAGGTACTCGTCACCGGTGGAGCCGGCTTCATCGGCTCCAACTTCGTCCACCAGACCGTGCGTGAGCGCCCGGACGTCCACGTCACCGTCCTGGACGCGCTGACCTACGCGGGCGACCGCGCGTCCCTGGCGCCGGTGGCGGACAAGGTCACCCTGGTCGAGGGCTCGATCACCGACGCCGCGCTCGTGGACCGCCTGGTGGGCGAGTCCGACCTGGTGGTCCACTTCGCCGCCGAGTCGCACAACGACAACTCGCTCAACGACCCGTCGCCGTTCGTGCAGACGAACGTGGTGGGCACGTTCACGCTGCTCGAGGCGGTGCGCAAGCACGGCGTGCGGTTCCACCACATCTCCACCGACGAGGTGTACGGGGACCTGGAGCTGGACGACCCGGCGAAGTTCACGCCGAGCACGCCGTACAACCCGTCCTCGCCCTACTCCTCCACGAAGGCGGGTTCGGACCTGCTCGTGCGTGCATGGGTGCGCTCGTTCGGCGTCCAGGCGACGATCTCGAACTGCTCGAACAACTACGGGCCGTACCAGCACATCGAGAAGTTCATCCCGCGCCAGGTGACCAACCTGATCGACGGGGTGCGTCCGCGCCTGTACGGCGCCGGGCAGAACGTCCGCGACTGGATCCACGTCGAGGACCACAACAGCGCGGTGTGGGCCATCATCGACAAGGGCCGCATCGGCGAGACGTACCTCATCGGCGCAGACGGCGAGAAGAACAACCTCGAGGTCGTCCAGACGCTGCTCGAGATCTTCGGCCGCCCGGCCGACGACTTCGACCACGTCAACGACCGCCCCGGCCACGACCTGCGCTACGCCATCGACGCCTCCAGGCTGCGCGAGGAGCTGGGCTGGACGCCGCGGTACACCGACTTCCGCTCCGGCCTCGAGGCCACCGTCGAGTGGTACAAGGCCAACGAGGGCTGGTGGCGTCCGGCCAAGGCCGCCGTCGAGGCGAAGTACGCGGCCCAGGGCCAGTGACGACGCACCCGAGCGCCCGCCGATGAACCTCGTCCCGCGGGTCGGGGCGTTCCTGGGGATCCCGCTCCTCAGCGCCGCCGCCCCGTTCCTGGTCCTGCCGGTCATCTCCCGGCTGGCAGGACCGGAGGGTTGGGGCGACATCAGCGCCGCCCAGGCCATCGGCACGCTCGGTGCCATCGCGCTGACGTTCGGCTGGGGGATCTACGGTCCCCCAGCCGTGGCTCAGACGACGTCGGAGCACGTGCGGCAGCGGCTCTACCGCGACAGCCTCGTGGTGCGCGGCCTGGCGTCGCTCGTCGTGCTCCCGCTCTGCCTGCTCATCACCTGGGCCGTGGTGGGCCCGGCGCACCTGCTCGACTCGCTGCTGCTGGCCGGTTCGCTCGCCCTCACGGGCATGCTGCCCACGTGGTACTGCATCGGCATCGGCAGGCCGATGCTGATGGCGCGGTACGACGTCGTGCCGCGGGTCGCGGCCACCGTCGTCGCCCTGCCGCTGCTCCTGCTGACCGGCGAGATCTGGCCGTACCCCGTGCTGACGATCGTGGCGCTGGCGCTACCGATCGTCCTGTTCAGCCGCCGCGTGCTCGCGGGCTACGACAGCTCCGCGGAGCCGCCGCGCTCGCTCTGGTCACGGATCCGTCAGACTGCTGCGACCGCGGGGATCGACGCGGCCGGCAACGCCTACGGCTCGACGCCGGTGCCCGTCGCGGCCGCCGCGCTGCCCGCGGTCGACAGCTCGTCGTACGGGTCCGCGGACCGGCTCTACCGGGTCGGCACCACCGTGGTGGTCGCCGCCCTCGGCAACGCGTTCCAGGGATGGGTGCTCGACCCCACCGCCGCCGACGCCCGGCGCCGGCAGTGGACGGCGATCGGCACGCACGCCGTCGCCGGGCTCGTCGGGCTGGCCTTCCTGGCTCTGCTCGGCCCGTGGACGACCGCGCTGGTCTTCGGCGCGGACGTCGCCGCCGAGCGCGCGACGGCCACCTGGTACGGCGTCGCTTTCCTGTTCATCTCGCTCTCGACGCCGCTCATCCGCAACCTGCTCATCCCGGCCGGCCAGGGTCGCATGGTGCTGACGCTCACGCTCGCGTCCTCGGTGGTCGGCCTGGCGCTGATGGCGCTCGGTGCCGCCCGCCAAGACGGGCAGGCGATCGCCATGGGGCTCGCGGCGTCCGAGGTGCTCCTCGTGTCCCTGCTGCTGGTCCCGGCCCTGCGCCGGATGCCTGCCCGTCGCAGCACCACACCCCCGGCGACGGACGCTACAGCGGGTCGATCCGCCAGCTGATCCGCGAGGCCGTCTGCGCCACGTCGGCCGGGATCGCGCCCGTGCGCGACCGCAGCCCGTCCCGCAGCCCTCGCACGACCACCCGCAGGGCGGCGCCCCGAGGCCGGGCGTACATGAGCACGAACACCAGGTGCCGCACCTCCATGGCAGTGTCCCGTGCCAGGAGCCGCCACGAGCTGCGCCAGTACTCGCGGTTGATGATCACGCGGTTGCGTGCCCGGAAGTAGTAGCGGAACGGCGTGCTGAGGCTGAGCTTGAGGTTCCGGCCCCGCCAGCGCACCTTCGTGCCCAGCAGCGTGAACGGGTAGGTCCGCCCCAGCTCGTGCGGCAGGTCGAGGCCAGGCACCGCCAGGCAGGCCCGGCCTGCGCGCTGCAGCCGCAGGAAGTACTCGATGTCGACCAGGTCGATGAACAGCTCCTCCCGGAGCAGCCCCGCCGTGGCGAGCACCTCGCCCGAGACGAGCGACCCGGACTGGATCGGCTCGCGGGAGCGCAGGAGGCCGCGCTCGTCCGGCTCGCCGATGGTCTGCGGCACCCCGGCGAACGTGGCCGGCGAGACCATCCCCACCGGGACGCCCGCGCGCACCGCGTCGTCCCACTGGGCCACCAGGGCGGCGATGAACCCCTGGGGCACGGCGCTGTCCTGGTCGAAGGTCACCACCAGGTCCTCCGGCGCCGGGTCGGCCGCCCGCAGGCCGGCGTTCAGCGCCGCCGCGATGCCGACGTTCTCCGGCAGGGCCACCACCTGCGCGCCGGCGGCACGCACGGCGTCGAGCACGTCGGTGTGCTCGGGGCCGCTGCCGTCGTCGACCACGACCAGCTCGTCGACCTGCTGCGCGACCAGTCGCGCGTTGTGCACCAGGTCCGTGCTCGGCCTGAAGGACGAGACCACCGCGACCACGCGTCGCCCCGTCCCCTGGCGCGATGCCGTGTCGCCGGTCATGCTGCCTCACCCCGTCTCGTCACTGCTCCGCGCACCCCGCGCGTCCACCTCGTCACCGTCTCCGACGGCGCTCGGCTGCACCCGTACACTACGGGAGGTTCCGGGACCGCCCCTCGGGCCGGCCTGCGAGGCTCTGACCAGGAGGTAGTGGTGTGACTGCGCCAGACGTCAGCGTCTGCATGGCGACGTACAACGGGTCGCGGTTCGTCGAGGAACAGCTCCGGTCGATCCTGGCGCAGCTGGGACCCGCGGACGAGGTCGTCGTCGTGGACGACTGCTCGCGGGACGACACGGTGGCCCGGGTGGAGTCCGTGGGCGATCCCCGCGTCCGGCTGGTGCGCTCCTCCGTCAACCGGGGCTACGTGCGCACGTTCGGGGCTGCGCTGGCCGAGGCACGAGGCCGCTACGTCTTCCTCGCCGACCAGGACGACGTGTGGCGCCCCGGCCGCCTGACGGCGATGGTCGAGGCCCTGGCCGACCACGAGGTCGTCGCCACCAACCTCGCGACGCTCGGCGGCGAGGACCGCATCACGGGCCCGTGGGGCCGGGACGACTGGCACCTGCGGGCGAGCGACTCTCGCCACCACCTGCGCAACGTCGTCGGGGTGCTCGCGGGCGACCGCCCGTACTTCGGGTGCGCGATGGCGCTGCGGCGGGAGGCGCTCGACGTCGTGCTGCCGTTCCCCGCCTACCTCACCGAGTCGCACGACCTGTGGATCGGCCTCTACGGCAACCTCGCGGGCAGCATCCAGCACCTCGAGATCCGGTCGCTCGAGCGCCGGCTGCACGGCGACAACCAGACGCCCGACCGCCCCCGGGGGCTCGTCCAGGTGCTGCGCTCGCGCCTGCGGCTCCTGCGCGCCACCGCACACCTGGCGCTCCGCCGCCTGCGCGCCGACCGAGCCGGCCGGTGAGCGCCACCACCGCGACGCCCGGGTCGCTGCGCCCGGGGCGCGTCACGATGTTGGACCCCCGCAACAACTCCCTCAACCTCGTGCGGCTCGTGCTGGCCGCGCTCGTGCTCGTCTCGCACGCCTACCCGATCGCCGGCGCCGGCGGCGGGCCCGGCTTCGCGGGCGAGCACCTGGGCGGCTGGGCCGTCATCGGCTTCTTCGCCATCAGCGGCTACCTGATCACGGGCAGCCGTCTGCGCACGACGTTCACCGAGTACCTCGGCCACCGCGTGGCCCGCATCTTCCCGGCCTTCCTCGCCTGCCTCGTCGTCGTGGCGTTCGGCTTCGCACCCGTGGCCTACCGCATCGAGCGCGGCACGCTCGAAGGCTTCCTCACCACGGCCAACACCCCGCTGAACTACGTGCTCGCCAACGCGGGTCTGCGGATGTCGGACTACAGCGTCGCGGGCACGCTCGCGGACGTACCGCACGCCGGTGCCTGGAACGGCTCCCTGTGGACGCTGTACTTCGAGTTCCTCTGCTACCTCGTCGTCGGGGTCGCGGCCTGCGCCGCCGTGACCCGCCGCAGCCCCCTGGTGCTCGGCGCGATGTTCCTGCTGAGCGTGGCGGCCCACGTGGCCGACGGTCGCGTGCTGCAGCTCTTCGGCGGCAACACCGACGCGCACTGGCTCTTCAAGCTGCTGCCGTACTTTCTCGGCGGCGCCATCGTCTACATGCTGCGCGAACGGATCCCGCTCGTGTGGCAGGTCGCGCTCCCCGCGGCAGCGGTGGTCGGGGTCGCCGTGTGGCTGGCGCCGTCCTGGGGCGGCCAGCTGACCGCCCCGCTGGTCGCCGTCGTCCTGCTGTGGGTCGGGCGCGTGGTGCCCTCGCCGGCCTGGTTCCAGCGCAACGACGTCTCGTACGGGCTGTACGTCTACGCGTTCCCCTGCCAGCAGATGGCGACGCTCCTCGGCGCGGGCGCCCTGGGCGTCGCCGGTCACGTGGCCGTCACGCTGCCGCCGGCTCTCGCGCTCGCCGCGGCCAGCTGGTTCTGGCTGGAGCGCCCCGTCATGCGGGCCACCCGCGCGGCGAGCGCCGGACGCACCCGTCAGACGGCGGCCCAGGTGGACGCCGCCCCGACGTCGCCCGCACCGGACGCGACGGCGGTGCGCGCGCAGGCCGGCTGAGCCGGCCGGCGCGCGCCGATCACTCGACGCCGGGCTGGTCGTCGATCCACGCCGCCAGGCGCTCGACGCCGTCCTTGAGGGAGAACTGCGGCTCCCAGCCCAGCCGCTCCCTGGCCGGAGCGACGTCGGCCCACGCGTGGCGCACGTCTCCGTCACGGAACTGCCCGGTCACGTGCGGGGCAGGGGCGCCGTAGCGCGCCGCGATGGTCTCGGCAGCGGTGCGGATCGTCTGCGTCTCCCCCGAACCGATGTCGATCGGCTCCGGCCCCACCTGCTCGGCGGTCGTGGCACGCACGACGGCGTCCGCGACGTCGTCGATCAGCACGAAGTCACGGCGCACCTCGCCGTCCTCGTACAGCGGGATCGACTCGCCACGCTTCGCGATGCGGCAGAAGAGGGACATGATGCCCGTGTACGGGTTGGACAGCGACTGGCCGGGCCCGTACACGTTCTGCAGGCGCAGCACGCGCAGGTCGACGCCGTGCGCGTCGGACCAGACCGACAGGACGTGCTCCTGGGTGAGCTTGGTGGCCGCGTACACGCTCGCGGGGCGCGGCTCCACGAGGTCGGCGCGCATCGCCGTCGGCTCGGCGTCCGGGAAGTCCCAGCGCCCCGCCTCGAGCATGGCGTGCGGGCGCGGGCCCGGGTAGAACAGGTTCCCGTCCGCCTGGCGCCACGCACCCTCGCCGTAGACGGCGCGGCTGCTGGTGAGCACGATCCGGCCCGGCAGGTGCTCGGTGCGACGCAGCGCGTCCAGCATCTGCGTCGTGCCCACCACGTTCACCGCGCCGTGCCGCGTCGACTCGGACAGCGACTGGCCCGTGCCCGTCTCAGCAGCGAGGTGGACGACGACGTCCGGAGCCACGCCGGCGAGGAGGGAGTCCCAGTCCTCGGCCGAGGTGACGTCCCCGACCACGAGCTCGACCCGTGCGTCGAGCGCAGCGGGCCGCACGGGCTGGGGGTGCACCTGCGGGTGCAGGTTGTCGAACGCGACGACCCGGTCGTACCGGTCAGCCAGCGCGGTGCTGATCGCGCAGCCGATGAACCCGGCGCCGCCGGTGACGAGGACTGTGGACACGGTGCTGCCTTTCGTGGAAGGAGGTGCTGCGCGCTCAGGAGGAGGAGCTGCCGAACGCGTGCCGCAGGAGCGGGCGCGGCGAGGCGCCCCGCTCACGGACGGCCCGCGGCAGGAGCGTCAAGGCGTGCAGGCGGGAGGTGACGTGCAGACGCGCGGCCCGCTCGGCGCGCCTCCACCCGTGCTCGCGCATCTGCTGCGCGGCGAAGGCGAAGTAGTCGCGCTCGCCCTGGAACCGCCGCCCGTCGAGCAGGGTGGCCGAGGACGCGCTCGCCTGGTGACGGCGGTAGGAGAAGCAGACGGCCGGCAGCAGCAGCATCCGGCCGCCGGCCAAGATCATGTCGATGACCAAGGCCAAGTCCTGGATCAGCGGGAACCCGTCGCGGAACGGCGTCCGGCGAACAGTCTCCGTCCGGAACACGAGCGACGGCCAGTACATCCAGTCGGCGTGCAGCAGGCTCGTGGCGAGGCTCTCCCCGCCGACCACCCGCGTGCCCGAGCCGCGGGGCATCGTCACGCACTGCTTGACCTCGTCGACCAGGGTGCGCACCACGCGGTCGTGCTCGTCGATCACCTGGACCCCCGGCTGCACCACGTCGACGCCCGGGTGCGCCGCCACCGCCGCGGTGACGACCTCCACGAAGTTCGGCAGGAGCATGTCGTCGCTCCCCAGGAACATCATGTAGTCCTGCGTCGCCAGCTCCAGGCACGTGCGGTAGTTGGCGGTGATGCCCTCGTTCTGCTCCTTGCGGACGTACCGCACCCGCGGGTCGTCGATCGTCGCGAACCACTCCTTGACCGTCAGGTCCGGGTACGCGTCGTCCACGACGGTGAGCCGCCAGTCGTCCGACGTCTGGGCGAAGACGCTCTCCACGGTCTTCTTGAGGATCGCCGGGTCGCCCCAGTAGGGCAGCATGATGTCGAGCGGCATTCTCTCCCACCGGATCCAGGTCAGGCGCGCCGGCACGAGCCGCCGGCGACGACCCTCGATGCTAGCCCACACGGCGCCCCCGACCGGCCTTGCCCGCCCCTCCGGCCGCACCGAGGCGAGCACCCGCGCGGGTAGGATCGCCGGCATGACCGCGGAACTGCCCCGTCTGCTCGTCGTGGTCCCGGCATGGAACGAGGAGTCGACGATCGCCGCGGTGGTCGCCGAGGTCCAGCAGGAGGTGCCGGGCGCCGACGTCCTCGTCGTCAACGACGGCTCGACGGACCGCACGGCCGACGTCGCGCGCGCGGCCGGGGCTGCCGTCCTCGACCTGCCCCTGAACCTCGGCGTCGGCGGCGCGATGCGGGCCGGCTTCAAGTACGCCCTGCGGGAGCGGTACGACGCCGTCGTGCAGATCGACGGTGACGGGCAGCACGACCCCCGTCACGTGCTCCGGCTCTGGGAGACCATGCAGCAGGAGCGCGCCGACATCGTCATCGGCGCCCGGTTCGCCGGAGAGGGCGACTACAGCGTGCGCGGCCCCCGCAAGTGGGCCATGGGCCTGCTCGCCACCGTGCTCTCCCGCGTCAGCCGCACCCGGCTCACCGACACCACGTCGGGGTTCAAGCTGATGAACGCCCGCGCGCTCGAGGTCTTCGCCTCCAACTACCCCGCCGAGTACCTCGGCGACACGGTCGAGGCGCTCGTCATCGCCTCCCGAGCGCGCCTGAGCGTGCGCCAGGTCGGGGTCGCCATGCGCCCCCGCGCCGGCGGCACGCCGTCCCACAACCCCTGGAAGGCCGGAGTGTTCCTGCTGCGTGCTCTCTTCGCGCTCGTGATCTCCCTGTCCAGACCGTCGGAACCCCTGCCCGAGCCGGCCGGCGAGGGGGCCCGCTCGTGAGCGGCTACGTCTTCGCGCTCACCATGTGCGTGCTGCTCGTCGTGTTCCTGCTCCAGCTGCTGCGGCGGCGCTGGATCCGCGAGAAGTACGCCGGCATCTGGATCGTGCTGGCCGTCGGGGTCGCCGTCCTCGGCGCGTTCCCCCAGCTCGCGGTGCGCGTCTCCCGGCTCGCAGGCGTCGAGGTGCCGGCCAACCTGGTCTTCGCGACAGCGATCGTCACGCTCCTGGTCGTGTGCATCCAGCTGAGCGTCGGCGTCTCGCAGCTCGACGAGAAGGTGCGCACCCTCACCGAGGAGGTGGCGATCCTCCGCCTCCAGGTCGAGGCGTCGACGCTGCGCCCGCCGGCCGACCCTGCAGGCGTACCGCCGCGCCCCGGCGCCGACGAGCAGCTCGGCTGAACATCGGACGCCGGCCAGAAGGGCCGAGCGGCCAGAAGGGCCGAGCCGGCGACAAGGCTGAGCCGATGGCAAGGCTGGACCGGGGACAAGGCTGAACCAGGCGCCAGTCAGAAGGCCGAGCGGCAGGAGCCGGTCAGGCAGAGCCGACGCTCTTCTGACTGGACCCGCGTCTCAGCAGCCCACGATGCGTCTCAGCAACCCACGATGCGGTAGAGGGCGGCCTTGCCCTCGCGGTCGACCAGCTCGAGGTGGTTGCCCGGACGCAGGTCCTCGTAGCCCGAGTAGTCGATCCCCGCAGGCGACCAGCCGAGCACGAGATCGGTCCCGAAGTCGAGCACGTAGTCGACGTCGGCCTGGTCCACCGCACGGCACACCCGCGGGTCGTCGTCGATCCGGTCGAGGTTCGCGTCGAGGTACAGCACCTCGCGAGGCACCTCGGTGAAGCCGTGCACCTCCGTGACCCTGCGCTCACCGAGCGCGTACGCCAGCGACGCCCCCGTGAGCGGGTTGCCGGCGATGACGGAGTCCGGCGGCGTGAGCTCCGGGAGCCGCTCGAGCAGCGCCCGCTCGTCCGCGGTGAGCAGGGCACCCGGCTCGTACGTCCCGCGGGTGTTGTGGACTCCCTCGTCGGTGCTCGCGCTCGTGGCGACCCCGACGACGAGCAGCACGCCCAGCACCAGAGCACCCGCCTGCGAGAGCCGGGGGTCGAGCCCCGGCCGCACGCGGCGCATGAGCGCGAGGGTCCCGTCCAGGAGCGCCACGGCACCCAGGGTGCACACGACGACCGCGCCGATCGGCAGGAGCGCCGCGAGACGCTGCGTGTCGTTGAGGTAGACGCCCGTCAGGTACAGCCGCAGCTCGGACTCCACCGGGCGCGAGCTGGCCACCACGTAGAGGAGGGTGGCCACGGCGTACGGCCCCGCGACCCACAGCCGCTCCGGTCGCCGGCACAGCACGGCGACGCCGGCCCCCATCAGCAGGAGGACGACCCACGCCGTGATGCCCGACCACGGGGAGACCGTCAGCGCCAGGCCGAGCGCCTGCCCGCCCCAGTGGTACCGAGGCCAGCCGGCCGCCTCCTCCGGAGGACGCACCACGTCCCACACGACTGCAAGGAGCGCCACGGCCACCAGGGCGAGGGCACCGACCCACACCGCGGCGCGGCGCCTGCCCTGGCCGAGGAGCCGGCGCACGCGCACCGTGGCCGACCACAGCAGCAGCGGCACCGACATGATCAGGAGCGACATCAGGCCGTTGGGCTGCGCCAGCGCCAGACCCGAGGCGCCGACCAGCAGCAGCAGGACGCGCACCGTGTGCTCGCCGCGCGTGGTCCGAGGAGCGCTGAAAGGCAGCCCCAGCACGCGCACCACCAGAGCGAGGCAGGCCGGCAGGAGCGCGAAGCTGAGGAAGTTGGAGTACAGCACCCCGAACTCCAGCAGCCGGAACGGGAACGCCGCGAACGCGCCGGAGACCACCGCGGCGACCGCCCCGGTCCATGCGCGCTCGGGGAGCATCACCGCGGCGAGGGCAGCAGCCCCGGCCGGCCACACCAGCGCCGCGACCGCGACGTTGACCGCCGTCGTCGCCTCCGGTACGCCCAGGCCGGTCAGCTGGGCGACGAGCGCGACGACGTCGTGCCACCCCAGCGGGTAGAACGTGTTGCCGGTGAAGTCGACGAGGCCGAACGCGGAACCGTTCCCCGACTCGAGGATGTGCTGCACCGCGTTGAGGTGGAACATGGCGTCGAACGTCTGGGAGACGTTGTCCGGTGCGCCGATGGCCCGGACCGTCTGGGCGGCGAGAATCAGCCCGCCCACGACGAGACCGCCCGCCGGCCACAGCCACTGGGCGCGCGAGGCGGGGGGCTCACCGCCGTCGGCGCGCAGGACGCGCCGCAGCAGATACGCGACGGCGGCGACCACCAGGGTCATGACCGCGACGGCCCCGAGGTTCCACGAGAACCCGAGGAACCCCCAGAGGATCGCGCTGACGGTGACGAGACCGACGCTGACCGCCGGAGCGACCGCCACCAGCCACGGGCGCAGGCGGGTCGTCGCAGCGATGACCGCCAGGCCAGGAAGCACCAGCACCGCAACGGCGACGAGCACCGGCAGGACCAAGGGGAGCCAGTCCGCCGGGCGCAGCTCGGTCACTCGTGCTCACCGCGCATCCGGCTCACAAGGTCGGTCGCGGTGCCGTCCGCCACCATCTTCCCCTTCTCCAGGAGGATCCCCCGCTCGCACAGGCGCGCCACCATGTCGAGGTCGTGGCTGACGATCACGAGCGTGCGGCCCTCCCCCTTGAGCTGCTTGATGCGGTCGATGCACTTGCGCTGGAACGGCTCGTCCCCGACCGCGAGGATCTCGTCGATCAGAAAGACCTCAGGGTCCGAGTGCACTGCCACCGCGAACGCCAGGCGCAGGAACATGCCCGAGGAGTAGAACTTCACCTCGGTGTCGATGAAGCGCTCGATCTCGCTGAACGCGACGATCTCGTCGAAGCGGGCGGCGATCTGCTGCTCGCTCATCCCGAGGATGGCGCCGTTGAGATAGACGTTCTCGCGTCCGGTGAGGTCCGGGTGGAACCCGGCGCCCACCTCGATGAGGCCCGCGACGCGGCCGCGCGTGCGGATGGCCCCGACGTCCGGCTTGAGCACGCCGGAGATGAGCTTGAGCAGCGTGGACTTGCCGGAGCCGTTGAACCCGAGCAGCGCGACCGACTCGCCGTCGGCCACGTCGAACGAGACGCCGTCCAGCGCCAGGAACGTGTCCCCCGTCGGGCGGCCGCGGAACGCGGCGACGGCGAGCTCCTTGAGCGAGCGGTTGTGCCGCAGCGTGAACCGCTTCGCGACGTCGGAGACCTCGATGACGGTGGTGGACATGCTCACAGCTCCTGCGCGAAGCGCCCCTCGAGGCGCCGGAAGACGATCTGGCCGACGGTGACGACCACCAGCGACACGACGAGAGCGATGCCCGCCCACGTCCACAGGTCCGGCGGCAGCGGAGCACCGCCGGCCGGCAGCGACTGGGGCCGCCCCGTGCCGCCGTACCAGAAGGCGTAGTGGAACAGCTCCACCGCGGCCGTGAGCGGGTTGGCCTGGTAGATCCGCCACAGCCACTCGGGCAGCGCGGCGTGCACCAGGTTCCACGTGTAGAGGACCGGGGAACCCCACGTCGCGACCATGACGATGAGGTCCACGAAGTTCTCGGCGTCCCGGTAGAACACGTTCACCGCGCCGAACAGCAGGCCCAGCCCCAGCGCGAGGAGCGCCACGATCACGAAGCCCACCACGCCGGCGGCGAGCTCCGCGGGCGTCGGCCGCCAGCCGGCAACGACCGCAGCGACCAGCAGCACGAGGAACTGCGGGAAGAAGTGGACGGCGGACACCCACAACGACGCGACCGGGAACAGCTCGCGCGGCAGGTAGATCTTGTTGACCAGCGGGGCGTTCCACAGGATCGAGCGGGTCGCGTTGCCGAACCCCTCGCCGAAGAAGTTCATCACGATGATGCCCGAGAACAGGTATACCGCGTAGTCGGGCACCGCCTCCCGCTGCCCCAGGAACACACCGAGCGCGAGGAAGTACACGCCGAACTGGATGGCCGGCTTCACGTACGTCCACGCCATGCCCAGCACGGAGCCGCGATAGCGGACGCGCAGCTCCTTGCGGACGATCAGCCGCAGGAGGTAACGCCGGTCGAGCACGTCGAGCAGGCCCCTCCCCTGACCCGGCGTGGTCAGGGGGAGGCCGGCCGCGGCGCTCACCTGTCGTCGGCCTCGGTGCGGGCGAACGTGGCCTTCCAGGCCTCCTGCCCCACCAGGTCGTCGATCGCTGCCTTGTAGCGCCGCGAGAGCTCGGGCCACTCTTCGAGCACCCGCTTGTGGAGCTCGAGCGAGCGGGTGAGCTGACGGCGGAACTCAGCGGGCTGACGCCGGTACCAGCTCGCACCGGAGCCGTCGGCCAGCGACACCACCGCCGAGTCGAAGCGCGCGAGCAGGAACCAGCGGGCATCCTGGGCGGCGATCTCGACCTCAGGGTGCTCCCGGCTCAGGTCGCTGGGCGGGCGCACCGCCTTGACCATGCCGAGCGCGGCGCCGAGGTAGTTGCCGAGGCGTCCGCCGGGCAGCGCGTACCCGTCGCCCCGCTTGGACACCTTCTTGCGCTTGACGGGCGGGAACGCCCCCGGCGTCCGCTCGACCCGCGCGTCGTCGTACCGCGCACGGGTCTCCCGGATCCGCGCGAGACGGGTGTCGATCTGCGCGTGGAGGTGCTCCGGCCCGGAAAGCAGGTCCTCCAGCGCCTGCAGGCGCAGCTCCGCCACCGAGTACTGAGAGGCGAGCAGGTGCTTGAGCTGGTGGTACATGCTCTCGCGCACCAGGCGCCCACCGTGCTCGAACGGGGAGTGCAGCAGGGCCGCCACGAACCGGTTGCGCTCGTGGTAGTACGCCTGCCAGTCGAGGGAGTCGTCCTTGTCCGTCCAGGGCACGTGCCAGGCGGCGACACCCGGCAGCGACACCGTCGGGACACCGTGCTCGCGCGCCCGGAGGCCGTACTCGGCATCGTCCCACTTGATGAAGACGGGCAGCGACAGACCCACCTCGCGGATGACGTCGGTGGGGATGAGCTCCATCCACCACCCGTTGTAGTCCACGTCGATGCGACGGTGCAGCGCCGCCGTCCCGCGCAGCGACCCCTGGTCCAGGTGGTGGCCCTCGTACTTGTCGAGGACGGGGCCCCACCAGAAGCGCCACGGGTTGATGCGCTCACCGAACGAGTGCAGGTAGGAGCGGTCGAACATGGAGAACATGTGACCGCCCACGATCGTGGGACGGCGCGCGAGGTCGGCGAACGTCACGGCCCGCAGGATGCCCTCGGGCTCGGTGCGCACGTCGTCGTCCGAGATGAGGTGGTAGGTGCTGACACCCTCGTCGAGCGTCTCGCTCATCCCGCGGGAGAACCCGCCCGAGCCGCCGAGGTTGGCCTGGCGGATCATCCGGAGCCGGCCCCCGAGGCCGGCCTCCGAGGCGGCGAAGCCGTCGGCGTCCTCGGGGTGCTGGGTCCCCTGGTCGACGACGGTCACGCGGTCGAGGATCTCCAGCAGCGCCGGGTCGCTCGCCAGCTGCTTGAGCAGGACGACGACGTCGTCGGCACGGTTGAGCGTCGTGACACCCACCGTGACGGTGCCCTGCGGGCGGTCGGACTCCGCCTCCCAGTGAGCCTCGTCGAGCGTCGCGCCCTCGGCACCGGCCACGACGTCGAACCAGTACCAGCCGCCGTCGGCGAACGACGACAGCGGGAGGGTGAACGTGAACGTCTGGCCCGCGGCACCCTCGAACGCCTCGCCCTGGACGCGGTAGATGTTGCCCCGCGCGTTCGAGCGGTAGACGAGCACCTGACCGGTGCCGGAGACCTTCGTGGCGAGCGTGACCTGCTCGACGACCGTCCACTTGCGCCAGTACGCGGCAGGGAAGGCGTTGAAGTACGTGCCGAACGACGCGCGGGAGCGCGGCTCGACGCCGAACGAGCGGCGCGAGAGCACCTGTGCGACGTCCTGGTGCTCGGCGGGGGCCGAGACCGGCGTCGTCACGTCCTCGGCGACGACGGGCGGCTGCCCCAGCTCGCCCTCGACGTACAGCGGCAGGATGTCCTGGTCCGGGTCGACCGGCAGGACCACCCGCTGCAGGACCCGGCTGCCCGTGCTCACCGTCGTGCTCACGCGTCCACTCCCCCGCTCACCAGCGCCTCGCCCTTGCCGAAGTACGGCGCGAGCTTGTTGTCGACCATCGACAGGGCCGAACCGATGGCCATGTGCATGTCGAGGTACTTGTACGTGCCCAGACGGCCGCCGAACAGCACGTCCTTCTCGTTGGCGGCGAGGTCGCGGTACCGCAGGAGCCGGGCGCGGTCCTCGGCCGTGTTGATCGGGTAGTACGGCTCGTCGCCGTGCTCGGCGAAGCGCGAGTACTCGCGCATGATGACCGTCTTGTCCGTCGGGTAGTCACGCTCGGGGTGGAAGTGACGGAACTCGTGGATGCGGGTGTACGGGACGTCCGCGTCGGCGTAGTTCATCACCGAGGTGCCCTGGAAGTCACCGACCGGGAGCACCTCCTCCTCCAGGTCGATGGTGCGCCACGACAGGTCGCCCTCGGCGTAGTCGAAGTAGCGGTCCACCGGGCCCGTGTAGACCACCGGCACGTTGCCCACCACGTTGTTCTTGCTCACGGGCTGCGACTCGTCGAAGAAGTCGACGCCGAGCCGCACCTCGATGTTCTTGTGGTCGGCCATCCGCTCGATCCAGGCGGTGTAGCCGTCGACCGGCAGGCCCTCGTACTTGTCGTTGAAGTACCGGTTGTCGTACGTGTAGCGCACGGGCAGGCGGGAGATGATCGACGCCGGCAGCTCCGTCGGGTCCGTCTGCCACTGCTTCGCGGTGTAGTTGCGGATGAACGCCTCGTACAGCGGGCGGCCGATGAGGTTCACGCCCTGCTCGTCGAGGTTCTCCGGCTTCTTGCCGCCCAGCTCGGCCGCCTGCTCCTTGATGAGCTCGCGCGCCGCGTCAGGGCCGTACGCCGCGCGGAAGAACTGGTTGATGGTGCCCAGGTTGATCGGCATCGGGAACACCTCGCCCTTGTGCGTGGTGTACACCCGGTGCACGTAGCTCGTGAACTGCGTGAAGCGGTTCACGTACTCCCACACCCGCTCGTTGGAGGTGTGGAACAGGTGAGCGCCGTAACGGTGGACCTCGATCCCCGTCGTCGGCTCGGCCTCGCTGTAGGCGTTGCCGCCGATGTGCGACCGCCGGTCGATGACGAGAACCTTCCGGCCGTGCTCCTCGGCGATCCGCTCGGCGACGGTCAGGCCGAAGAAGCCCGAACCCACGACCACAAGATCCGCGTCCACGTACACAACTCCTCGAGACTGGGGGACAGCGCCGACCAGCCTAGCGTGCGTGAGGGGCGTAGATTCGCCGCGCGGTCGCCAGCAGACGCACTCCGTGATCCTGGGCACGAGCGGGGAGCGAGCCCGCGTCGCCCGCGACCAGACCACGGTCCCCGACCCGCGCCTGCGTCCAACCGGAACCGAGCGCGGCCACGGCGCCGTGCTTCACCGCGTAGTAGTCCTCGCTCACGCTCAGCGCCACGCCCGACGCTCCCGCGGCAGCCGCCACCAGGTGCGGGTGGTACCGGGAGGAGATCCAGCGCTGACCGGGCCGTGCGGGCAGGCCGTCACGGAGGATCTCCCACAGGGAGTAGAACCGCGCGCCCGGCAGCTCGTCCGACAGGGCGTCGTAGATGGCGCGGTCCACGCGCGGGATGCACTCGACGAACCCCACCTGCGCCCCCGAGGTCACGCCCCACCCCGCGAGGGTCGAGCGCACGGTCTCGACGACGTCGTCGAACGGCACCGCGAGCATGTCCGTCTGGACGCAGACCATCACGTCCGGCGCGGTCGCGGCGTCCCGCGCGAGCAGGCCGGCCGCACCACCCAGGAGCGCGTCGTCCGGGGCGACCACCGCGTCAGGGTTGGCACGCACGACCTCCAGCGACGCCTGGTCGCGCACCGTCAGGACACCTATCCGGCGGGCCGCGTTCTTCCAGACCTCCCGCGCGGCGTCGTCGGCGGGAAGCAGGCCCAGACCGGTCACTGCCACCGAGGCGCGGGTGCGCTCGGCGACCCACGCCGCGCCGGCGACCAGTCCCAGGTGGCGAGGCCACACCGAGTTGACGTAACCACCGCCCACCACGTGCAGGACGTCGCCCGCGCCGAGACCGCGCAGCACCTCGATGCCAGGGATCCAGCGAGGCGCCGACCCCGGGTCGTCGAGAGCGCCACGGACGAACTCGGCGACCTCCCGCGAGTCGTCGCTGGGCGCCTCCCACGACAGGCGGTAGAGCGTGTCCGTCGTCCGCAGCCCCGGGTGCTCGTCACGCATGAGCGCCGCCGTGGGCCCCGGAGCGGGGCTGTCGACCCAGACCGTGGCGTCCGGCTCCGTCTTGGCGAGCAGCCGCAGCCAGCGGCGGAGGATGATCTCGTCGCCGTAGTTGGGATGTCCGCTGGTCGCGACGATGTAGACCGTGCGCCCGCCACCTTGACGCCGGACCGCTCCAGGCAGCTCGTCCTTGATCGCGCCGAACAGTCTCTTCATCGTCGAAGCCCTTCTCGTTCCTTGCCGCCAGACGTCGGCGCGAGTGTAGCGGCGGCCCGGTTGCCCGGAGTCACCCGCAGGCGGTGCTCGGACACCGTCTCAGCCGCACGCCGTGATGCGGTAGACCGCGGCGGTGTCGCCGGAGTCGACCAGCTCGAAGCCGTCCGAGGGGACGTCAGGGGTGAGCCCCTCGTAGAGCGCGTGGTCCCTGTGGGTCGGGAAGTAGACGTCGGTGTCGGCGTAGTAGTAGCCGACCCCCAGCTCGCGCACGGCGTCACAGACCCGCGGGTCCTCCCCGATGCTGCCGAAGTGCTGGCCGAGGAACCGCGCAGCAGGGGACCATGCCCCCCGCATGTGGGGGAACACGACGTCGACGTCGGCGACGGCGTAGGCGAGCGCCGCTCCGCTGAACGGGCTGCCGAGCAGGACCTGGCCGGGCCCCAGCTCCTCCCCGAGCCGTTCCAGCATCTCCATCTCCCCCGGAGAGACCAAGGAGTCGGGAAGCTCGGGGGCTGCCGCGTCGACGTAGTACGCACGCAGGACCCCTGACCGGTCAGCCTGCTGGAGCCCGCCCGTGACGACGACGGCACCCAGCAGCGCCAACGCGGTCACCGCACCGAGCACCGCGCCGCGCGGCCGTCGGCCAGCTCCCCCGACGAGCCGACCGAGGCCGACGGCGCACCCGCACACCGCGAGCGCGACGAGCAGCGCGCTCACGAGCGGCACGGCACCGCTGAGCCGTGCCGGGTCGGCGAAGAAGGGATGCACCCACCAGGACCAGGCGGACTCCTGCTGCGCCACCCCGACGAGCGCGAGGAGGCCCGCGAGCGCGAGCGGCACCCACCGCGCCCCGCGCACGGCGAAGGAGACCAGGACACCCACCACGACGAGCGCCACCACCCCGGTCTCCGGCGGCGTCGGCGCATACCGGTCACCGAGCGCGCTGAGAGCACCCGTGGTGAACCCGGCCGAGCCGTGCCACGCCGTGGTGCGGATCGCCGAGGCGAACGTCCGCCACACCACGAGCCACCCTCCGGACCAGACGACCATGCCGCCCAGGGCAGCGGCACGCTGCAGCGGCGTACCGCGGACCAGCGTGCGCCCGAAGGCCGTGAGCACCGGGAAGGTCGCGATCGACGCGTAGACCAGCAGGGCGCTGGGCTGGCTCAGCGCGATCGCCCCCGTCCCCGCCACGGCCGTGAGCGCTGCGGCAGCCCGGCCACGCCCGGGCGCCAGCGCACGCATCGTGACGGCGACCGTTCCCGGGACGAGCGCGTAGGCCAGGGCGTTGGGCCACACGGTGCCCCACGTGACGAGGCCGGTCGGGAACGCCGTGAAGCCCACGCTCACGACCGCCGCGACGGGAGGGAACCAGGACCAGCGCGGCAGGGTGGCACGGGCCAGCGCAGCCACGCCGAGCGGCCACACGAGCCCTGCCACGACGATCACCACGGCGTTCGTGGACACCACCACGGAGGAGGTGGTCGAGAGCGCCACGAGCGTGTGCCAGGCCGCGGGATAGAACCCGCTGCCGGTGACCGGGCTGGTCATGCCGCCGAGCGCGAGGGACGAGGCGTCCCCGTGGTCGAGGACCCACCGAGCCGCGTTGAGGTGGAACACCGCGTCCCAGGTCTGGGGCATACGGTCCGGACGCCCCATCCCCTGCATGAACGGCACGGCGGTCCACACCGCCGCCCCGGCGAGCGCGGCTGCCATGACGACAGGCCGCAGGACGTCCCGGCGGGGGTCGCGCCGGGCTGCGGCGGCCCGTGCGTGCCGGCCCGCCGCTCGTGCCGAGGACCGCCGGGCGGCTGCGACGCGGACGCCGGCGGAGGCGGCCGCCGTCAGGACGGTCACCGCCACGGCGACGCCCCTCCCCCAGGGCACGCCCGCGGCTCCGAGCAGCACCGGCCAGGCGGCGAGCAGGGCGACCGAGAGGAGCGGCGCCGCGAACAGGACCCACTCCCGGCGCAGACCGACGGCCAGCGCCAGCAGCGCTCCCGGCCCGACGGCCCAGAGCGCCGCCAGCACCAGCTCGTCCGCGGCCGACCCCCAGCTCATGTGAGTCCTAGGTCACCGGAGCTTGGCGCCCGAGGAGGCGTCCTTCCGGCCCTGGACGAACTCGTGGTACGCGTCGCAGACCTCGTCGACGTCACCGTCCGCGACCAGCACGCCCTTGTCGATCCACAGGACGCGGGTGCACATCGCGCGCACGGAACCGAGCGAGTGCGAGACGAAGAAGACGGTGCCGGCCTGGTCCCGGATCTGCTCGATGCGCGCCGTGCTCTTCTTGCGGAAGGACGCGTCACCGGTGGCCAGCGCCTCGTCGATCATGAGGATCTTGGGCGTGGTGATGGTCGAGATCGCGAACCGGAGACGTGACGCCATCCCGGAGGAGTAGGCGTTCATCGGCAGGTAGAGGAAGTCGCCCAGCTCGGCGAAGCTCGCGACGTCCTGCGTCCGCTCCCGGACCTCCTTCGCGTTCAGACCGAGCGCGAGACCACCCACCATGATGTTGCGCTCGCCCGACAGCCGGGGCAGGAGCGCGGCGTTCACGCCGAGCAGCGCCGGCTCGGCCGAGACGAAGACGCGCCCCTTGGTGGGCGGGAGGAGCCCGGCGACGGCTCGCAGGAGCGTCGACTTGCCCGAGCCGTTCGTACCGACGATGCCGATCGTCTCGCCGTGGTGCGCCACGAACGACACTCCGCGGACGGCCGGCACCTCGGTGATCGGCCCGCTGTCCGGCCGCCCGAGGTTGATGGCACGGTTGAGCAGGGAGGTCTTGGTCTGGGTGGTCCCGCCACGACGCCCACCGAAGACGCGGTAGGTGATGTGCAGGTCGTCGACGATGACGGACGGCGATCCCAGGGTCCGTTCACCCGCCCTCTGGGGCAGGTCCTCGGCGTCGATCTCGAAGTCGATGTCCTCAGTCACGGCCGTAGGTCTCCTCAGCACCCCAGAAGAACAGGAACCCGACGGCGAACACACCCACCGCCCAGGCGGTCGCCTCGAGCCACAGGTTGGGCGTCATGGGGATCAGCGGCTCGTTGCCGATCACCGAGCGGAACAGCTCGAGGAACACGGCGACCGGCTGGTGCAGCAGCAGCGGCCGGAACCAGCTGTCGGTGCCGACCATGCCCGCGATCGAGAACATCACGCCGGACCCGTAGCGCCCGAGCGAGAGCAGGAACGGCAGCACGTTGGCGATGTCGGGCGTACGCGCGCCCAGGCGGGCGAAGACCAGGCCGAGCCCCGAGGAGAAGATCGCCAGCAGCAGCGCCGCGAACGGGAGCAGCAGCCAGGACCAGTCGGGCACGACGGGCGCCATACCGGGGAGGAACCCCGTGAGCATCGCCACGGCCAGCATCGCCACCATGACGGGACCGAAGAGCATCGTCTCGGTCAGCGCCGTCGAGAGCGGCACGACGGCCCGCGGGAACTGGTGCGACCGAATGAGCTGCAGGTTCGCCGGCACCGACCCGATCCCGCCCATGACCGAGCTCTGGAAGAGCGCGTAGGTGAAGGTGCCGATGACGATGAACGCCGCCCGGTTGTCGATCCCCGGCGCGCTGGTGTGGAAGATGAAGCCGAAGATGATGACGAACGTCGCGGCGTCGAGCACGGGCTTGAGGACCGTCCACGCCTGCCCCAGGTAGGAGCCCTGGTTGCGCGCGTAGGCGCGGGAGGCCGACAGGTTCCAGATGAAGGACCGTCGCCCCCAGACCGACTTCACGTAGCGGCCCAGCGGCGGGCGCACCCCCATCTCGTGCAGGCCGTGCGCCGCCGCCAGCTCGGCGGCTTCGTGAGACGTCAGGCGCTGGGTGACAGCACGCCCGTGCTGCTGGTTCAACTTGCCCTCCTTCGCCGGCTGCCCGCAGTCGTGCGGTCTGCGCGCGGCGGTACGATGATCCATCGTGCCAGGTCGGACGGAACCTACACCCCGGGTGTCGGTGGTGATGCCCGCGTACAACAGCGCCGGGACCCTGCTCGATTCGGCACAGAGCGTACTAGACCAGACGTTCGCCGATCTCGAGCTCGTCGTGGTGGACGACTCCTCTACGGACACGACACCAAACCTCCTCGCGCGCCTCGCGGGCCGGGATCCACGAGTGCGGGTGATCAGGCTCGAGGGCCGCAACGGACCGGCCCGGGCTCGCAACGCGGCCCTCGACGTGGCCCGGGGCCGCTACGTCGCCTTCTGCGACGCCGACGACCTGTGGCTGCCGGAGAAGCTCGCGCGCCAGCTGGCTCTGGCTGAGGAGTCCGGCGCCCCCCTCGTCTACAGCGGCTACCACCGGATCGACGCGGGATTCACCGGTGGCGCCGCGGCGTTCCGCCCCGCTGGCCGGGTGGTTCGGGTGCCGACGACGCTCACCCGAGCGGAGCTGTTGCGCAGGAACGCCGTCGGCTGCCTGACCGCGATGTACGACCGCGACAGGACGGGCGAGGTCCGGATGCCCGACATCCCGGGTGCGGAGGACTGGGCGCTGTGGCTCCGCATCCTCCGCGGCGGGGGCACGGCCGTGGGCATCGACGAACCGCTCGCGCTCTACCGCACCGCCCAGCCGGGGTCGCACTCGGCGCAGCGCTGGCGCGCCGTGCAGGCGGTGTGGCGGGTGCTTCGCGAGGAGGAGGGCCTGTCGGTGCCCGCCGCGGCGGTGCACCTGGTCACCGACGCGATAGCCGCGCTGCGCAAGGGCACCATCTGACGGCCACGCCCCCCGGACGGGCCCCACGCGCTCCCCTGTCTGGGCGTGCCCTCGTTCTGAGAGGATGCACGCCATGCCAACCACCGCGCACGAGGACACGTGGGTCGTCATCCCCACCTTCAACGAGGCGACCGTCGTCGCCGACGTCGTCGCGACCGTGCGCACGCACTTCCCCCACGTCGTCGTGGTCGACGACGGCTCGCGCGACGGGAGCGCGGAGGCTGCGGCGTCGGCCGGCGCCGAGGTGGTGGTCCACCCCATCAACCTCGGCCAGGGCGCCGCGCTCCAGACCGGTCTCGCCTACGCCCTGGGACGGGGCGCCGCCTACGTGGTGACGTTCGACGCCGATGGCCAGCACCGCATCGAGGACGCCGTCAGCATGGTGGACCGCGCCAAGGGCGAGGGCCTCGCCATCGTCTTCGGCTCGCGGTTCCTCGACGGACGCACCCGTCCCGGCTGGCTGAAGTCGGTCGTGCTGCGGACCGCCGTCTGGGTGACCAACAAGAGCACGGGCATGAGCCTCACCGACGCCCACAACGGCCTCCGCGTCATCCGTTCGGACGCAGCCCGCCAGATCCACCTCGAGCAAGACCGCATGGCGCACGCCTCCGAGATCGTGCTGCAGCTGCACCGCACCCGGCTGCCATGGGCGGAGCACCCCGTCCACATCCACTACACCGAGTACTCCCGGGGCAAGGGCCAGTCCCTGTGGAACTCGGTGAACATCCTCGTCGACCTGCTCATCCACTGACGCCCGGAGCCACCGATGCTGATTCAGATCCTCCTCGTGATCGCGGTCGTCGCGCTCCTGGTGATGCTCGCTCGCTCGACGGCCGACGCACGCCACCAGGCGATCACCCGTCTGGCGATCGGCCTCTTCTTCGTCGCCGCGCTGGGGACGATCCTGTGGCCCCACGCCCTGACACGGGTGGCCCAGCTCGTCGGGGTGGGTCGCGGCACCGACCTCCTGCTGTACGGGCTCGTCATCCTCTTCATCGCCCAGGTGGCCCGCTCGCACCGCCGCTCCAACGAGCTCCAGCGCAAGATCACCGTGCTGGCACGCCAGCTGGCGCTGTCGGAGGCTCGCCACAACGGCGGTCAGGTGGCGGCAGACCGCCAGCCCCGCGACCGCTGACCTGAGCCCAAATGGGATTAGAGTCCCTTCCGTGCAACTGAGCCGCCGTCGACGTCGCGAGGGCTCCGGAGGCGCTAACCGGACATTCCTCTCATTCGACGCGCAGCGCGCGAAACAGTGGATCGTCCGCATCGACCAGGCGACGGTGGGCCGGACGCCCCGCACCACCTGGGCGACACGGCTGGCGCGCGCCCTAGCCCCCGAGCTGCACGCCTGCTGGCTGCTGATGGACAGGGACACCGAGGCGCACGACAACGCGGAGCACCTCTACCGGTACCTGCGGGCGGAGCACCCCGAGATCAACGCCTGGTTCGTGCTGGACCGCCGTTCCCCCGACTGGACGCGGCTCGCCGCCGAGGGGTTCCGCCTCGTCGCCCACGGCTCCTCCCGGCACGCGCTCGCGCTCGCGCAGTGCCACGAGCTCGTCTCGTCCCAGATCGACCACTACGTGGTCAGCCCCCCGATCATGCTGTGGCTGCGCCGGCGGCCCTGGTGGTTCACCTGGCTGCAGCACGGCGTGATCCAGAGCGACCTGTCCGGATGGCTCAACACCAAGCGTCCTCGCACCGTCGTCACCACCACCCCCGCCGAGCACGCCTCGCTGACGCGACCGCCCTACACCTGGACGAGCCGGGAGGTGGTGCTCACGGGGCAGCCGCGCCACGACGCCCTCGTCCGGAAGGCGGCGCAGACCCCCGACACGGAACGCACGCTCCTCGTCGTCATGCCGACCTGGCGCAAGTGGCTCCTGCAGGGAGCCGGGACCGGCAACGAGCGCAGCGCCCGGCCGGACTTTCTCGACTCGCCCTACGTGCGCAACTGGAGCGGGCTCCTGGACTCGCCCACGGTGCGGGACGCCGTCGAGCGGCACGGCCTCGAGATGGTGCTGCTGCCGCACCCCAACATGGGGCCTCATCTCTCCGCCCTGCGGCTGCCCTCCCACGTCCGCGTGCTGAGCTACTCCGACGTCGACGTCCAGGACGTGCTCGCCCGCGCCGCCCACGTCGTCACCGACTACTCGTCGACCGCGTTCGACGCCGCACTCGTCGACCGCCCCGTCCTCTACTTCCAGTTCGACGCCGAGGAGTTCCACTCCGGGACCCAGCACATCGGCCGCCCCGGCTACTTCGACTACGAGCGCGACGGGTTCGGGCCCGTCGCCTCGACACTCCCCGAGGCGGAGCGTCTGCTCGCCGCGCTGGTCGAGGCGGGCCGGAGCCCCTCAGAGCCTTACGCGACGCGGATCGCACAGACCTTCACCAGGAGGGACGGCCACGCGTGCGAGCGGGTGGTCGCGGAGATCCTCGCGCACCGGCCTCTGGACGCCCCGGCACCGGCAGGAGCGGCCCGATGACCCTCCGCGTCCTGGCCGTCGCCGACTCCGAGTCCTTCCTCAAGTGGGCGGCGACGACCCTCGAACGGCTCGCTCTCGACGGCACCGGCGTCCACGGAGACGTCACCCTCGTCAAGGGTCCTCTCGAGCCGTCCCCGGCCCAGGTCCGGGCTGCTCTGGCCGGCACCCGTATGACCAGCGCCCCCGTGGTCAGCCGGCAGCGCCTCGCTCGCATCGTCAAGGATGAGCAGCCTGACGCGGTGCTCGTGGCCGCGACCGGGCCCGTCGCAGAGATGATCGCGCTCACCGTCCTGCGCGCCGCCGGCGACCGCCGCGCCGTGCTCCTGTCCGGACCGCCCGGCGTCGCCATGTCGCCCGCGGCGACCACCGGCGTCAGATGGCGCTACCGGTGGTGCGACGCCTATATCGTCCACAGCCCCCGCGAGGCTGACCTGTTCACGACCGCCTTCGAGCGGTACGGCTCCGCTCCACGGATCGTGCTGACGCGCCTGCCGTTCCTCGCTGAGCCGCCGACCACCCGCCCACAGGCACCGGTCCGCCGAGTCGTCTTCGCGCCGCAGTCGATCGTCCCGCACACGCGCAGCGAGCGCGTGGCACTGCTGCGTGGGCTCGCTCGCCTCCACGACGACGGGTTCGAGGTCGTGGTGAAGGTCCGCACCAGCGCGGGCGAGCAGCAGACGCACCACGAGGCGCTCCCTTTCGAGACGCTGTGGCGCCAGGAGCACGGCAGGCTCGGCCACGCCCGCGACGCGCTGCGCTTCGAGGCGGGCTCGATGAGCGACTGGCTCTCCCCGGGCACCGCCCTCGTCACGGTGAGCTCGACGGCAGCCCTCGAGTCCCTGAGCCTCGGCCTGCCCACCGTGGTCCTCCCTGACTTCGGCGTCACCCCTGACCTGGGCAACGCCGTGTACGAGGGCAGCGGCTGCATCGTTCCGCTCCGCGAGCTGGGCACCGTCCTGCGTGCGGGCGGGCCGGTCCCGGACCCGGACTGGCTCGCGGCCAACTACCTGCACGACGCGGCGGAGAGCGTCACCGAGACGATCCGCGACCTGCTGCCCGCCGTCGGAGGCCCCGCGACGCCGCGCGGCTTCGTCCGGCCCGTGAGCCGCGCGATCGCCGTCTACTCCGCCCTCAAGTCCGACCTGCCCCTGTTGTGGTACCCCGCCAAGTGGGGCCGCGCCCTGATCGGCCGTTTCGTGAGGCTCCATTGACGGAACCTCTGCGCACCCACCACCACCCAGTAGACCGCCCCGAGGACTGACCACGACGATGATCCTGCTCTGCGTGAACGAGCTCTCCGGCACGACCGGCTACCACAAGTCGATGGTAGAGACCGCCAACTCTCTCCATCGCGCGGGCTACCCAGTCACGATCCTGAGCTTCCTCGACCCCTCGGACGGGGCGAGGCGAGCGCTGCCGCTGTGGCCGCTCGACGCAGGCGTCCCGGTGCTGCCTCTCCAGACGCTCGCTGCCGACCAGGGGCGGTTGCTCCACCGCAACTACCACCCCGCCCTCGCCGGGCACATGGGTGCGATGCCGTTCTCCTTCACCGCGAACCAGCTCGCGGTGCTGCGCCAGATCAACGCGATCCTCTCCCCCGACGACACGGTCATCCTCACGTCGCCCTTCCAGGCCTCCGCTCTGAAGCATGCGCTCCAGGGCGACGAGCGGCGGGTGCGCACCGTGCTGCAGATCCACGGCGACTACCTGCACCACGCCGGCCTCTGGGACCTCATGATGGAGGCGCGCGAGGTCATCGACCGCGTCCAGACGGTCGCCAGCGGTCTGCGGGGGCAGTTCGTCCCCACGTTCGACGAGGACGACGTCGTCTTCATCCCGAACTTCGCGGGCGAGAGGCCGGACGCCGTGGCTCGGGTCGCGCACGAGGGCGTCAACGTCGCCATGCCCGCGTCCTACCAGCACCGGAAGAACCAGCTCGACGCCGTGCGCGCCCTGTCCTTGGTCGAGGACGAGTCGGTGCACCTGACGTTCTGGGGGAGCATCAACCCGCGCAACCCGTACTACCTCGCAGTCCGGGAGCTCGTCGAACAGCTGCAGCTCGGTGAGCGCGTCCGCTTCGCGGGATTCGGCACGGAGGCCGACGTCTACTCGACCGCGGACATCGTGCTGATGACCTCTCTCTCGGAGGGCTTCGGCTACCCCCTCCTGGAAGCCGCGTACAACTCACTCCCCACCGTCACGTACGACTTCGAGTTCGGGCCCCGGGACGCCATCGAGGACGGGAAGACGGGCTTCATCGTCCCTGTCGGGGACGTGGAACAGCTGGCGGAGCGACTGACGAGGCTCGCGGCCGACGAGACGCTGCGCAAGGAGTTCGGGCGGCAGGCACATGAACGGTTTGGCGCGATGTTCGCGACACCGGCCGTCGTCGAGCAGTACCGGCAGCTCCTCGGGAGCCGGCCCGGTTCCGCAGTGGACCTTGCGGCGGCCTTCGCCGCCGACGGGCACGCACCCGTCCCGCTGGACGCCATCTCCCTCCGGACCCGGCTCGCGCTCGGGCGCAGGAGGCACGTGGTGACCGTGTCCTCACCGGTCCCGCTGCACGACATCCAGATCGATGACGGCAAGGAGGTCCGGACGCCGGCGGTGCACCGTGAGAGCGGCACCACCCGGATCGAGTTCTCGGGCTCAGGCAACGAGGTCGTCTCGTACGTCCCGGCTCCGGGCTCCACGGACCGCCACTACCTGGCCAGCACGACCGAGGACAACGAGCTCGAGGTGCTGCCGTACCTGCGACGCGACGCGAGCTACGGCGCTGGTACCCCCGCCGTCGGGGACACGATCTTCGCCACGTCCGGGGGCATCAAGAAGCTGGCGGTGCGCGAGCTCGCTCCGGCGCTCCAGTCGCTCACGAAGAAGGTCCGTGGCGACGTCGCCTGGAAGGTGCGGCAGGTGACCACACGCTCCCGGTCTGCGGTGGCCGTCGTCGATCCCAGCCTGCAGAGCCCGAAGGAGACGCGTCCGCCGGCCACGACATCGCCGGCCGAGGTGTCAGCGGAACGCCCCTCGGCCCCCGCCCCGCCCCGGCCGACGGCCTCGGCCGCGCAGGCAGCACCGGCCGCGCCGGTGGTGGCCCAGCGCCGGACGGCGACCGGCAGCACCGGTGGACGGGCCGCTCTGGGGTCGGCGCGACGGCTTGCGTCGGCCTACGCCGTCTCCGTCTCCGCGGCCGTCGGGAAGCTCGCCGCGAAGCCGGGAGCGCCCGCGCGGCGCGAGATCCCGCGCCACCCCCGCTTCCCCGTGAGCTCGGGTGTGGACAGCTTTGGCACGCCGATCAACCAGCCCGGTGGGGTCGAGGTGCGCAACGCGGGGTCCGCCCGCCGCCCGACCGTCTTCATCAGGGGAGAGTACGACTCCCTCCTGCTGCGGGACGCGGTGTCGGAACGCAAGGTCGAGCCGCCCTTTGGCTACGGCGAGCTCTTCGAGCGCGTCTGCGAGGCCGAGCAGCAGCACGGCCTCTTCGAGCTCACCACGCGCGACGGCGTCCATGTGTGGGAGCTGGGCCGGTCGGCGCTGATCATCCAGCTCGCAGAGTCGCTCGGGATGTGGGGCTCCGCTCCCGCCGTCGGCAGCAAGGTCAAGGACGAGTACGAAGGTGCCAAGCGCCTCACGACGGCGCCTGCAGCACGACGTGTGGTGTTCGACTACACGCGCCGAGGCCAGAGCGACTACCGCACGGCCGCCTACCGCGACGACGAGACGATGTTCGTCGTCCAGCCCGAGCCGGAGGGCTATCCCGAGGTCACGGACACCAACATGGTGTACCCGTTCCACGAGTTCACCAGGTGGCGCCAGGACTGGCGGCGCCGTTGGGCGCACCAGCGGGTCCCCGAGATCGACGCTCGCCCGTTCGAAGAGGCGCTCACCCAGGCGCTCGGCATCAAGGTCGACCTCGGCGACCACCTGCGCAACCGCCTGATCAAGTTCCTCGACGAGCGGGACTTCTGGACCCCGGTGTTCGAGCGCGTGCAGCCCGAGGAGGTCTTGATCGCCTCCAGCCACTGGTGGGCCGGTATCAGCGCAGCGGCACAGCGCTCGGGAGCCAGGGTGTCGGACATCCAGTACGCGCTCACGAGCCGGTACGCGCCGAGCTTCTGGTTCGGCGACCTCCCCCGGTACGGAGCCTCCCGGTTCTATGCCTGGTCGGACTTCTGGGCCGAGCGGACCAACGTGTACCAGGAGCACGTCGTCGTGCCGCGCCAGCAGCAGGAGTTCTTGTCCACCGGCGAGGAGGCGCTGCCGGACAGCACCGAGTGGGACGTGTGCGTGGTCTCCCAGCCGCGCGTCCTGCGCCGGATCCTCGCCTTCGTCACCGAGCTCGTCCGCGAGCGCCCCGGGCTGCGCGTCGTCATCGCCCCCCACCCTGCGCAGCGCCCGCAGATGCCTGCCCTGCTGGCTGCGGCGGGCCTCGCGGACAAGGTCACGATCGCACCGGACGACACCCTCACGACGATCAAGCGCTCGCAGGTCAGCGTCGGCTGCTTCTCCACCTCCCTGTGGGAGTCCGCTGCGCTCGGCCGTCCGACGTACGTCATCCCCGTCCCCGGCCACGAGGAGACCCTTCAGGACGTCGAGTCCGGCCTGTTCCGACTGGCTACCTCGCCCCACGACCTCGTCCCGTTCGAGGTCCCGATGACTCGGCATACAATCTTCGGGCACTGACGCCGCGCCGGAGCGTGTACGACGCACCGAGGCGCCGATGGACGACTGAAACTGGACTCAATGGCAACCGCCCCAGCACACGCGCATCCCCTCTCGCACCTTGAGATCGGCGACGCGACCGTGTATCCCGAGCTCACCGACCACCGGTACCCGGGTTGGGTGTTCTCAGGGGTGGCCCAGGACGGGCGGTTCGTCCCTGGCACCGTGCTCGAGCGAGGAGGGAACACCCACCCTCGAGCGATGCGATACGCATTCCCCCCCGAACCGGTGGTCGCATCCGCCGCGACGCGCCCCGTGGACGCGTCCCACGCGGGCAAGACGGCGATCTACATGGGTCGTGTCGACGCGATGTACGGGCACTTCATCCTCGAGAGCCTCTCACGCCTTTGGTACGCGCTGAGGCACCCGGACCTACCTCTCGTGTGGTCAGTACCCGAGGACGACACAGCGGCACCCCTCAAGGACTTCCAGAAGGAAATTCTGGATGCCCTGGGCGTTGAAAACGAGGTCATCCTCGTCTCCACCCCGACGCTCATCGGAAACCTCCACATCCCTGACGTGGGGTACAGGATGGATGACTATCTTCATCCTGAGCAGGTCCGCGCGCTCGCCAGGTTCGTCGGCCCGAAGCAAGAGCCAGGATTTAACGTATGGCTCTCTCGATCTATGAGCAAGAAGCGCTCGAGAGCCCTCAACGACACCGCCGTCGAGCGCAGGCTCGCGCAGAACGGGTGGACCGTCGTCAATCCTGAGTCTTTGACGCTGCGCGAGCAGCTCGAGACCCTCTCACGCGCCTCACGGGTCGCGGGGCCCGAAGGCTCCGCGTTCCACACTCTGATGATGCTGGAGATCCCGAGAGACGAACCCCCGAAGCAGATCGACGTGTTCGTCCGTCACGAGCGGTGGCACGGCGCTTTCGCCCAGCAGTTCTCGGCCATGGAGAACGTCGAGGTCCGCAGCCACGTCCTGGCGCAGGAGCTGATCCTGCGGAAAGTCGGAGCGTCCGTCGAGAAGATCAGCCACAACGCTTCTGAGACGCTCAACGCACTTGGGGTGCCGGTTACACCTGAGCCGTTCGTCGCGCCCGACGACGCCCTCCTCGAACTCATACAGAACGCTCTGCCGAAGCGCACACAGGAAGCGTCCTACATAGAGTTCGGCGTGCGTGACGGTGGCACCATCGCCCATGTCCGCGCGTGGAGGAAGACCTCCGTGTGCCGCTCCTTCGCCTTCGACCCACGTGCGATCGAGGTCGAGCCGCTCAGCCCGGACGAGCCTTCGTTCCGGTTCTACGAGATCGACTCGGACACTTTCCGGACCTACTACCCCTCCGCCGGCCAGTACGACGTCGTGAGAGTGGCCGCGCTCGGCGAGCGCCTTCCGGAGACCCTCAAGCAGGCCCAGGTCTACGCCAAGCCTGACGCGACCTGGATCATCCACACCGAGGGCGACGAGTCCCTGTCGGCGATTGAGCTTCTTCGCGAACCAGGCGGACACAACCTCTCGCGATATCTCACCAGCTCAGGGCACATATACGTGCTCTCTCGTTCGGACAACCCCCGCCAGGCACTGGATGAGCTCGATCCGCCCGCCCTCCCGCTCAACCCGTCCCGCCCGCGCCCGGCCTACGCCAGCACACGGGCATGGCGCCGAGCAGCATCGTGGGGGGCGAGAGACCCGCGCATCTCAGAGCTCGTGAGCATCCTGGAGGCGTTGCCGCCCCAGAGCACGCCGCTACCCGAGGTCAAGGCGCGGATCAACCAGCTCGCGAGCGGCACGACGCCCAAGTACTTGCTCTTCACGGCTGTCAACCATTTCTCTTTGAACGGGTCACCCGCCTCCGAGTGGCTGTCCGACACGAACCTCCAGGCGTACGACGAATGGCTGAGGGCACGCCAGGACGATGCGCTCGCCATGAATATCGCCAGCAACTGGGCCACCACGGAACACGTCGCAGGCGCCGACGGGGTGGACCCCACAGTGGGGATGCGCTACGCCCTGGTACGTGACCTCTTGAAACTCCTTCGCGCTGAGAGCCGCTCCTAAATTGATCCGGAACCCGATCGTCATCTCCTTCCTGTGGCCCAAGCACCATCGCGCCTTCGGCGCGATGGCACGGGAACTCGGGCCCTTGACCATCGCCATGCCCGACGAGTTCGTCTCCACGATCCTCGATGGGTACCCGGACATCACGGTGGTGCCCTTCAGCTCTTTTGAGAACACCACCGCCCCCCAGCGGGAGATGAGTGCTCGAGGTCGAGAGATCACAGAAGGCTCATTGTCGCGGGCAGGCGTCATCGAGGACCTTGATCCTCTGCTCAGAGAATCCGTGAAGAGCCTCATCCGCGAACGGGCAGAGCTGGACCTGCCCGCAGTCGAAGGCCTGCTCGAGACGCTCGACACGATCAACGAGCGCTACCGAGTGATCTTGTTCACCGCTTCAGAGGACTCGACCGCACTCGCGAGCGTCGCTGCGATATGGGCACAGAAGAGGAACCTGAGAAGCGTCCTCGTCTCCCACGGGACGGCGTTGATCGATCCGTTTACGGTGAACGCCCACTTCCGTACGGACGTCATGGCTGTCTTCGGTCAGCGGGGCGCGGAGGGCTACATCGACCTCGGTGTGCCGCCGGCGCGTATCGTGGCGACCGGCAACCCCGCCTGGGACCGATATGCGAACCTCGTCAAGAAGAGGGACGAGATCCGCGAGAACCTGGCTGAGAAGTACGGACTGGACCCCGGTGTTCCCCTGGTCACGTTCGCGACGACCTGGAACGGGGGGCTGACAGCCTCGGAGACCAGCGATCTCTGGGTCTCCGGGGTAAGGGCCTTCGTCAACGCGTGCGAACAGCTCGCGGGTCTCGGCGTGAAGTTCCAGGCCGTCGTCAAGGACCGCCGATGGAACAAGGATGTCGGCGGGATCTGGCTGCAGGAGATCGTCGACGCGCACCAGGGTTCGTCCGTGTCCTACACCTATGCGACCGACGACACGGAGAACTTCGTCATCGCATCGGACGTGACGGTCGGAGTCAGCTCCAACTTCACGATCGAGTCGATGATCGCCGGCACCCCTTCGATCAATCTCATGGGGCACCTCCGGGTCCCCTACCCGCCGCCCTTCGACGAGGCTTCTGGCGTGGAGTGTGTCGAACCTTCTGACCTCGCCGCGACGATCCAGAGGCTGCTGGAAGACGAGGACTTCCGTGAGGAACGCCTCGCCCAGACCGCAGCAGCGGTCTCGTACTACAACCTGGGCGGCCGGGACGGACGCTCGGCGATCCGCCTCGGGCGGTTGCTGAGCAAGACCGCGGAACCGACGTCAGTTGCTGGGTGGTGGCTCACACGGGTGACGAGCCGTGGTTTCTGGAGCCCGCGGAAGGTCTACCGGGCGGCCCTCCATCCGCTCCGGACCTGGAAGTGGATCACGAAGGAGCGCCCATTCACCCGCGCCTGACGGCGGGATCTTTCGGCGGCGCACGACCCGGCGCCACACACGCCGCGGCCGAGTCAGGCGCACGCCCCGCGCTCGGCCCGGTCCACTCCCGGTATCGTCGTCGTCATGCCCGAGACTCAGGACCGCTTCCTCCAGATCGGCGACCACAAGGTCGGCGAGAACTACCGCCCGTTCGTCGCAGCCGAGATGTCGGGGAACCACAACGGCGACCTCGGCCGTGCGCTGGCCATCGTCGACGCGATCGCCGAGACGGGCGCTCCGGCGATCAAGCTCCAGACCTACACCGCCGACACGATCACGATCGACGCTGACGGGCCTGCCTTCCGGATCACCGACAGCCACGGTCTGTGGGGCGGGCGCAACCTCTACAGCCTCTACCAGGAGGCGCACACCCCCTGGGAGTGGCACGCGCCGATCTTCGAGCGGGCCCGCGAGCACGGCATGATCCCGTTCTCCAGCCCGTTCGACGACAGCGCCGTCGACCTCCTCGAGGACCTCGGCGCACAGGTCTACAAGATCGCCTCGCTGGAGATCGCGGATATCCCGCTGCTGCGCAAGGTGGCGCGCACGGGCAAGCCGGTGATCCTCTCGACGGGAGCCGCGGACGCGTCCGACGTCGACCTCGCGGTCAAGACGATCCGCGCGGAGGGCAACGACCAGATCGCCGTGCTGGGTTGCACGTCGTCGTACCCGGCCTCCGCCGAGGAGACGAACCTGCGCACCATCCCAGCGCTCCGCGACACCTGGAACGTCGTCAGCGGCCTGTCCGACCACACCAAGGGCATCGGCGTGAGCGTCGCCGCCGTGGCGTTCGGCGCCTCGATCCTGGAGAAGCACGTGACGCTGCGCCGGGCCGACGGCGGTGTCGACTCCGACTTCTCGCTCGAGCCGGAGGAGCTCAAGGCGCTCGTCGAGGAGTCCCACAGCGCGTGGCTCGCGCTCGGCAAGGTCCACATCGGCCCGACGCAGGGCGAGGCCGAGAGCCGCCGCCTGCGCCGGTCGCTGTTCGTCGTCAAGGACGTCCGTGCGGGGGACCCGGTGACACCGGAGAACGTCCGCTCGATCCGGCCGGCCGGTGGCCTCGAACCGCGATACCTGGACCTGGTGCAGGGCCGGACGTTCACCCAGGACGTCCAGCGGGGCACGCCCCTGAGCTGGGACCTCGTCTAGAAGACCGGCCATGGCCTCCGGCGGCACCCGCCGCCGGAGGCCATGGCCGTCTCCCCTCCCGTGACGGCGCGGGTGGTCAGACCGGCCGGACCAGGATCTCGAAGTCGCCGTCCCGGCGTGCGGGGTCGGTCACGTACCCCGACCCCTGGAACAGGCGCTGTGACGCGGCGTTGTCAGGCAGGATCGCCGCGACGAGCGTGACAGCAGGGTGCCCAGCACGGAACGCCGCCTCGCCCGCGGCGAGGACCTGGCGGGCGAGGCCGTGCCCGCGCGCCTCGGGAGCGAGTGTGATCGAGACCTCCCACTCGGAAGGACCGTGCTCGTCGAACCGCACCGTGCCGACGGGCACTCCGCCCCGCTCCGCGACGTACAGCTCCCTGGCCGGGTCCTGCAGCACCCGCTCGTACCAGCCGCGGTGAGCCACCCAGGAGATCGCCTCCGTGCTGCGAGAGACGGCCCTCGTGGTGGGGTCGTTGCGCCAGCGCAGCAGCAGCCTGGAGTCGTCGGTGGTCGCCCGTCGAGCCACGACGCCGTCGGCACCCCGCGCGACGCGGTCGGCCAGGGCCTCGGACCACGCGCCGACGATCCGCTCGGCGCCCCGGCCGTCCACCTTCGCGAGCCCGCCACCGGCCCAGGAGCGCCCGCCTCGGAGCGCTGCGACCGCTTCCTCGACTCGCCGCACCGCGCCCGGAAGGTCGGCACGTACCTCCGGGAGCGTGCCGATCCCCCGGGCGATGCCCTCCGAGAGCGCCGCCTCGTACCCGGCCCGCTGGTTCTCGACCACGGCGACCAGCAGGCTCGGCACCCCGATGCACGCGAGCTCCCACGACGTGGTGCCGGCGGCGCTGACCACCAGGTCCGAGAGCGCCGCGCGCTCCAGGAAGTCGGACGCCGGTGCGACCAGCTCGACGTCGGTGCCGGCCGCACCGCGCACCGCGTCCCAGTGCTGCTGCGGCGCCACCACGGTCACGCCGCCGACGCCTGCGGCGGACCGGCAGACGGCGGCCACCGTCGCGGCCGACCCCGTCGCGTCGGTCCCACCCATGACGACCAGCACGTCGACGCTCCCGCCCGGTCCGCGGTACTCGGCCGCGCGCAGGGCGCGGGCGGCGCGCACCTCGGCGCGCATCGGTGCGTACCGGATGCCGAGCAGCACGGTGCCAGACCCGTCGTCCGGCCGGCCGGCGTGCTCCGCGCGGACGGTCGAGTCGACGACGACGTCCGCCGTGCGGCGGCCGAACGTCCCGTCCTCCATCGACGAGAGCAGCGCCCCGGCGGCACGCACCTGTGCGGCGGCGTCGGGCCCGATCCCGTAGTGGTCGACGTGGACCACGGTGGCGCCCTGCTCGGCGGCGAGCACCCCCAGGTCCTCGGGTGACTCCACCACCTCGAGGTCCGCGGCTGCGGCCAGCGCGCGCCCGAGGTCCGACTCGACAGAACCCGCCAGCACCACGGAGTGCCCGGCGTCCCGTGCCGCACCGGCGACCGAGACGGCCCGGACCAGGTGCCCGACGCCGCCCTCGGGGCTCGCGTCGCACCGGATCACCACGTGGGTCATCCGTCGGCCAGGGCCTTCTGCCGCACCTCGGCGTTGATACCTGCGATGTCGGGACGGGAGCGGAGCAGCTCCACGACCTCGTGCCAGGCCGGTGCACGGTCCCCCAGCTCGGCCGCGACCGCGTCGAGGGTCTCGGCGTCCTCTGCCGTGTCGAGCGTGACGCGCAGGTCGTTCGCAGGCGGGTCCACGACGAGGCCCATGGTGCGGAACCGTCGGGGGCCGGCGTAGAGGTAGGAGGTGACGTGCGTGCGGTGGTACCCCTCCGCCTCCGCGTCCGCGGCAGCGAGCGCGGCTCGGGAGGCAAGCTCGACGTCGAGACCGCGCGGGAGCGTGCGCACGAGCGTCGTGGCGACGTAGTCGAGCTGCTGCTCCGCACGCCACAGCGCCACCACCTTGGTGACGAGCCCGGGGTCGGCGAGCGGGCAGTCCGCCGTGAGACGGACGACGGCGTCCGCGCCCGTCTCCTGCTGCGCGAGGACGAAGCGGGACAGCACGTCGTCCTCGCTCCCCCGCACCACCTCGACGCCGAGCTCTTCGGCGAGCCGCGCGACCGCGTCGTCACCCGGTGCCGTCGAGGTCGCGACCACCACCCGGTCGACCCCCTCGGCCGAGCGCGCGGCCCGCACCATCCATCCCAGGACGGGCCTTCCAGCAAGGGGCCGGAGCACCTTGCCGGGCAGCCGGGAGGACCCTGTGCGGGCCTGGATCACGGCCACAACCTGTGCTTCAGTCACCGTGCCATAATGGCACGCGCTGCAGCGGGGACCCTCCCGCGCGCACTCCACACCAGACGACGGAAGAGTTCTGAATGTCGCTCCTCAACGGTGCTTCCATCCTTGTCACGGGTGGTACCGGCTCCTTCGGCAAGGCTTTCCTCCGCGAGGTGCTCGACAACCACAACCCGCGCAGGGTCGTCATCTTCTCGCGCGACGAGCTCAAGCAGTACGAGGTGCGCCAGCAGTTCAACGACGACCCGCGCCTGCGCTGGTTCATCGGCGACATCCGTGACGAGCGTCGCCTGGCACGCGCGCTGCACGGTGTGGACTACGTCGTCCACGCCGCCGCGCTCAAGCAGGTCGACACGGCCGAGTACAACCCGTTCGAGTTCGTCAAGACGAACGTCCTCGGCAGCCAGAACGTCATCGAGGCCTCCATCGACGCCGGCGTCAAGAAGGTCGTCGCGCTCTCCACGGACAAGGCCTCGAGCCCGATCAACCTGTACGGCGCGACCAAGCTGACCGCCGACAAGCTCTTCATCACGGGCAACCACTACGCCGCGAACTACGACACCCGCTTCGCGGTGGTGCGCTACGGCAACGTCATGGGGTCGCGCGGCTCGGTCATCCCGTTCTTCCGCAAGCTCGGCGACGCCGGCAAGCCCCTGCCGATCACCGACCTGCGCTGCACCCGATTCTTCATCACGCTGCCGCAGGCCGTGCAGATGGTCATCGACACGTTCGAGCTGATGCAGGGCGGCGAGCTGCTCGTGCCGCGCATCCCCTCCATGAAGGTCACCGACCTCGCCCACGCGGTCGTGCCCGGTGCTGAGCTCGTGGACGTGGGCCTGCGCCCGGGCGAGAAGCTCCACGAGGAGATGATCAGCCCGGAGGAGGGCCGCCGCGCGGTGGTCATCCGCGACGGCAAGTACTTCATCATCCAGCCGGACCTGGCGACGTGGGGCTACGAGCCGCCGGCGGACGGCGTGCCCGTCGAGCCGGGCTTCGCCTACCGGTCGGACTCCAACGACCAGTGGTACACGCAGCAGGAGATCGCCGAGATCATCGAGGGCGGGATCTGACGTGGTCCTCCCCTACGGCCGTCAGTCGATCGACGAGGGCGATGTCGCAGCCGTCGTCGAGGCGCTCCGGAGCGACTGGCTCACCACCGGTCCCGAGGTCGACCGGTTCGAGGCTGCGATCGCCGCACGCGCGGGCGTCGAGCACGCGATCTCGGTGACCTCGGGGACGGCCGCGCTGCACGTCGCGTACGCGGCTGCCGACCTCCAGCCGGGGGACGAGGTGGTGACCACCCCGCTGACGTTCGTCGCGACCGCGGCGGGTGCCGCTCTCCACGGCGCCAAGATCGTCTTCGCGGACGTCGACCCGGTCACGGGCAACCTCGACCCGCAGGCCGCAGAGGCGGCCGTCACGGACCGCACGCGCGTCGTGGCGGGAGTCGACTACGCCGGCGTGCCGGTCGACGCTCCCGCCCTCCGTGACCTGGCCAGCCGCAAGGAGATCCTGTTCCTCGAGGACGCCGCGCACTCGATCGGCTCGACGCTCGACGGCGTCCCGGTCGGGGCGCTGGCCGACATCACGACCTACTCGTTCTTCCCCACGAAGAACATGACCACCGCCGAGGGCGGTGCGGTCGTGACGGCCGACGCCACGCTCGCCGCACGGGCGAGGTCGTTCAAGAACCACGGTCTTGTCCGTGACCGCGCGCTGCAGCGGCACCCTGACGAGGGCCCGTGGCACCAGGAGGTCCACGCCTTCGGCCTGAACTACCGGCTCCCGGACGTGCTCGCGACGCTGGGCACCAACCAGCTCGCCCGCCTCGACGCCTTCGTCGCCCGGCGTGCTGCGGTCAAGGCCCTGTACGACGAGGCCTTCGCAGGCATCGACGAGCTCGAGCTGCCGACGGCCCCGGCCGGCGCGGCACCCGCTTGGCACCTGTACCCCCTGCGTGTCCCGGCTGAGCGCCGCCGCGCGATCTTCGAGTCTCTGCGCGAGCAGGGCATCGGGGTGCAGGTCAACTACATCCCGGCGTACTGGCACCCGGTGTTCGAGGACCTGGGTTACCAGCGCGGCATGTGCCCTGTCGCGGAGGACTACTACCGCCGCGAGATCTCGCTCCCGATGTTCCCGGACCTCACCGACGCGGACGTCGAGCGGGTCGTGGCTGCTGTGCGGCACGCCGTCGCCACCGTCCGCTGACCGCTCAGGTGAGCCCGGAGCACCGCGCCTGACCACCGGACAGCTCGTGCGCTGCCCTTCCAGACGGGTCGTCTCAGCCCTTCCCGGGGTTGAAACGACCCGTCTTCACAACTCCCGCCCGTCACCAGCGCGGTGTACGTGGGGCGCCGTAACACTGTGCGGTTACGCTCGGTGACCGTGAGTCCCCGCCATGCCTCCCAGCGATCCAGCCGGACGCTGCTCCCATCCGTCCGCAAGGGCGACGGCACGCCGTCCCGCCCGCCGGCGCACGCGCGCAGCCTGCGCGCCCACACGCTCGCACGAGTGGTGGGCATGGTGGCTACGGGGGCGCTGACGTTCGGTGTGGTCGGTGGCGCCACGGCGGCGGTGACCCTGACGGGCAACATCGACGGCGTGGACGCCGACGCCCTGCTGGGCCAGAACCGCCCCGAGGCTGTCGCGCCGGCAGACCCGAACGCGGGCACCCCGCTCAACATCGTGCTGATGGGCTCGGACTCGCGCGACGGCGACAACGCGGAGTTCGCGTCGTCCGAGGGCACGGACGGCGCCCGGTCGGACACGACCATGATCATGCACATCTCGGCGGACCGGGAACGCGTCGAGCTGGTCTCGATCCCCCGCGACTCGACGGTGAACGTGCCGAGCTGCCCCACCACGAACGGCCGCACCACCTCGCCGCTGCGGGGCACGAAGTTCAACTCCGCCTTCGCGCAGGGGGTCATCGGGGGGCGTGACATCGCCTCGGGCGCTCTGTGCACGGTCGCGACCATCGAGTCGCTCACCGATGTGCGCATGGACGGGTTCGTGGTGATCGACTTCGCGGGCTTCCAGCGGATGATCGACGCCATCGGCGGCGTGGAGATGTGCATCCCGGAGTACATCGACGCGCCGGAGGCGGGTGGCCTGGTGCTCCACCCGGGCGTGCAGAAGCTCAACGGCAACACGGCGCTGCAGTACGCCCGTGCCCGCAAGGGCGCAGGCCTGGGCGACGGCTCCGACCTGGGGCGGATCGGCCGTCAGCAGGAACTCATGGCGGCGCTGGCACGGACCGTGCTGAGCAAGAACCTCCTGACCGACTCTCCGGCGCTGCTGCGGTTCCTCGGCGCCGTGACGGGCTCCCTGACGATGAGCGACAACTTCGCCTCCGTGCAGGGGCTCGCCGGTCTGGCCTACAGCATCCGTGACGTGCGTCCTGACACGATCACCTTCATGACCGTTCCCTATGCGGGCGATCCTCGGAACCCGGCCAACGTCGTCTGGACCGACGAGGCCGACGTCGTGTGGGAGAACCTGAAGTACGACCGGCCGGTCGACTCGCGCCCGGACGAGCAGCCGGCCCCGGGCGCCACCGATCCTGAGGCCGCCCCCGAGGCCGCGACCGACGGTGCGCCGGCCCCGTCCGAGCCGACGGCCTCGGCCGCCGCACCGGAGCCGGCCGAGTCGCCGTCCGCGGCCCCGGCACCGGAGCCGTCCCCCACCGAGACCAAGCAAGCCGGTCGCGAGGCGTTCACGGGCGCCGACGTGACCTCTGTCTGCGGATGACCCCATGAGCGACACTCCCCAGGTTCCGCCGTCCTTCACACCGGCTCGCCGTCCCGGCCGGCCTCCGTCGGCGGACGACGCCATCTCGGTCGACGGCGCACGGGCCACGCGTCCGACGCCGGGTGGCCGGGTCGGCCGCCCTGACGACGCCGTCCCTGCGGGTGCTGAGCCGCGCGTGCGCCGCCAGTCGTCGCGGGAGGTGCCGGTGACCCCGCCGGAGCGGCGTAGCCCTGCCGGGTCTCGCCCGGCCCGGCAGTCGTCGCGTCAGCCGTCCCGTCAGCCGCGGGCGATCCCGCCGGCGGGCGCGGCTCCCGCGTCTCGCTCAGGCGGGCAGGACGGCGGCACGCGGCTGATGCCCGGGGGCGCCGCCGGTCGCTCTCAGCGGCCTGGCGCTGCGACTCCGGCTGGAGGGCGGGGACGGTCCCCGCAGCCGGGCGGCCCCCGCCGTCCTGGCGCTGGTGGCGCGGCGGGTCTCGCGGGCCCGCCCCACGGTGACGGTCGGGTGCGGGTGCGCAAGGGCCGCGTGGTGGCGCTGGCGCTCGTCGTGGTGCTGCTGCTGGTGATCGCGTGGCCGGTGGGCCTGCTCGTATGGGCGAACGGCAAGATCCAGCACATCGAGGCGCTGTCCGGCGCATCGGGCACGCCCGGTAGCACGTATCTGATCGCCGGGTCGGACGCCCGTGGCAGCGGCGGCATCGAGAACGAGGACGTCTCCGGTGCGCGTACCGACACGATCATGCTCCTGCACAAGCCGTCGAGCGGCCCTGCGGCCCTGATCTCCATCCCCCGCGACACGTATGCGGCGATCCCGGACCACGGCTCGAACAAGATCAACGCCGCGTACTCGTGGGGCGGCCCGCCGCTGCTCGTGCGTGCGGTCGAGGAGCTGTCGGGGCTGACGGTCGACCACTACGTGGAGATCGGGTTCGGCGGCGTGGAGCAGGTGGTCGACGCCGTCGGCGGTGTCGAGCTGTGCCTGGACTACGACGTGGACGAGCCGCACAGCCAGCTGGTCTGGCAGGCGGGATGCCACATGGCAGACGGCCGCACCGCCCTGGCGTTCTCGCGCATGCGGTACGCCGACCCGAAGGGCGACATCGGCCGGGCGGAGCGCCAGCGTCAGGTGATCGGCGCGGTGAGCGGGTCCCTCAACGACTCGGGGCTGCTGTTCCAGCCGGCCAAGCAGGTGTCGCTGGCCTCGGCAGGGCTGGGTGCTCTCACCACGGACGAGAAGACCAACATCGTGGACCTGGGGCGCATGGCGCTCGCCTTCCGCGAGGCGAACGGGCCGCAGGGCGTGACCGGGACGCCGCCGATCAAGAACCTGGGCTACCGCGCCGGTGACGGCTCCGGCGCGAGCGTGCTGCTCGACCCGGACACGGTGGGTCAGTTCTGGACCGACGTCCGCGACGGAAGGCTCGAGCCCGGTAGCACCGTCGGCGGTCTCTGACCCACCAGGACGCAGCGGCACGCCCTCGCGGGCGTGCCGCTGCCCGTCCGGGTCAGGCGCGGAAGCCGGTGCTCCGCTCCCCCGCCCGGCGCGAGCGGAGGGCCTCGCCCTTGGCCTTGGCGACGTCGCCGAGCTCGGCCTGGAACGCGACCATGCGGTCGCGCAGCGCGAGGGCCTCGGCGTCCGTCCCGGCTGCGAGGATCCGGGCGGCGAGCAGGCCGGCGTTGCGGGCCCCGCCGATCGACACGGTGGCCACGGGCACGCCGGCGGGCATCTGCACGATGGAGAGCAGGGAGTCCATGCCGTCGAGGTGCTTGAGCGGCACGGGCACGCCGATGACGGGCAGCGGGGTGACGGCGGCGAGCATGCCGGGCAGGTGGGCCGCTCCCCCGGCGCCGGCGACGACGACCCGCAGACCACGCTCCGCGGCGGTGCGGCCGTACTCGATCATCTCCACGGGCATGCGGTGGGCGGAGACGACGTCGGCCTCGTAGGGGACGCCGAGCTCGTCCAGGGCGGTCGCCGCGGCCTCCATGACGGGCCAGTCGGAGTCGGACCCCATGACGATGCCGACGACGGGCGCGGCGGGTGCCTCGGTGGTGGTCATCAGTGGGTCTCCTCGATCTTCTCGCCGCGCAGCAGCGCGGCAGCGGCGACGGCACGACGGCGGACCTGCTCGAGGTCGCTGCCGCTGACGTTGACGTGGGCGAGCTTGCGGCCGGGACGTACGTCCTTGCCGTACAGGTTGACCTTCGCGTCGGGGAACCGACCGAGCACCTCGGGCAGGGCGTCGGTGAGGTCCTCCAGCCGGGAGCCGAGCACGTTGGCCATGACGGTCCAGGGGGCGACGGGGTCGGTGGCGCCGAGAGGCAGGTCGAGGACGGCGCGCAGGTGCTGCTCGAACTGGCTGGTGACGGCACCGTCGATGGTCCAGTGGCCGCTGTTGTGGGGCCGCATCGCGAGCTCGTTGACGTAGACGGTGGTCTCGCCGTCGGGCTGCTGCGGGTCGGCCGGGGCCTCGAACATCTCGACGGCGAGCACGCCGGTGACGCCCAGCCCCTCGGCGACCTGCACGGCGATGTCGCGCACCCGCGCCTCGAGAGCCGGGGCGAGGTCCGGGGCGGGAGCCACGACCTCGGAGCAGATGCCGTCGCGCTGGACGGACTCGACGACCGGCCAGGTGCGCACCTCCCCGGAGGGCCGCCGCGCCACGAGGGCGGCGAGCTCCCGCGTGAACGGCACCTTCTCCTCCACGAGGAGCTGGGGGGCGCCCTCGGCGGCCGCGGTGATCCAGTCGGCGACGTCGTCGGGCGAGGAGACCACCCGCACGCCCTTGCCGTCGTACCCGCCGCGGGACGTCTTGACGACGGCCTGGCCGTCGGGGGCGCCTGCGAGGAACTCCGCGAGCACGGCTCGCGCCTCCTGGGGGTCGGTGGGCACGGCGGCCCAGCGGGGGCACGGGACCCCCATCTCGGTCAGCCGTGCGCGCATCACGATCTTGTCCTGCGCGTGGACGAGGGCGTCGGGCCCGGGGTGCACAGGGGTGCCGGCGGCGGCGATCTCTCGCAGCAGGGTGTCAGGCACGTGCTCGTGCTCGAAGGTGAGCACCGCGGCGGCCTCGCCGTCGTCGGGGGCCACCAGCGCACGGACGGCTTCCTCGTCCGACGCGGCGCCCACGGGGGCGTCTGTCACGAGCTGAGCGGCGGACGTGCCGGGCGCCTCGACGAGGACCCGGAGCCGGACCCCGAGCTCCCCGGCCGCGGGGGCCATCATGCGGGCGAGCTGTCCTCCGCCGACCACGGCGATCACGGGTGCTGTCACGGACGACCAGGGTACCGGGACGTCAGCGCGTGCCGGTGAAGACCCAGCGACGGTAGGCGACGTAGCGGAACGCGGTGCCCAGCACGAGGCCGACGCCGTTGGCTGCGATGTTGTCGGCCAGCGCGGAGGTGAAGCCGAGCACGTAGTGGGACACGGCGAGGCAGGCGAGGGCGACGAGCATGCCGCCGACGTTGACCAGGACGAACCCGGCGAGCTCCCGGCTCCGGGTGCCGGTGCGGCGGTCGGCGAACGTCCAGTACCGGTTCCCGAGCCAGGCCACCAGGGTGGCGACAGCCACGGAGATGACCTTGGCGGTCAGCGGCTTGTGACCGAGCGCGTCGCTGAGCCGCACGGCGTTGAACACGCCCACGTCCACCAGGTAGGCGACGAGACCGACGGAGCCGAAGCGGCCGAGCTCGAGGACGCGGCTCCACAGGGGCATCCGGCTGCGGGGGCCCCGCCCGGCCGGCGCCGCGTCGTCTCCGGGGCGCCGGTCGCCCACCACGGTCACGCCTCGCGCGTGCGGCGGCGGCCGCGGCGGCCGCGCGAGCTGATGGTGGTGCCGGGCGGGAGCACGACGCCGGGGTCGAGCGTCTTCGGCACGCCGGCGAGGAACAGCGCGAAGACCGGGGGCCGGCGCTGGGCGAGCTCGAGGCGGCCGCCGTCGGCTGCGGCGAGGTCCCGGGCGAGGGCGAGGCCGAGGCCGGTCCCGGCCCCGGAGGTCATGCCACGGTCGAAGATCTTCGCGGCGATCTCGTCGGGGACCCCGGGGCCCTCGTCGGCGACCTCCACCGCGACGGCGCCGGTGGTGCCGGACGGGCGCGAGCGCACCGTGGTGGTGCCGTCGCCGTGGCGCAGCGAGTTCTCCAGGAGGGTCGCCAGCACCTGGGCGAGCGCGCCCGGCGTGGCGAGCACGCGGTGGTCGCCACCGACGTCGATCACGAGGCTGCGTCCCTCACGCTCGAACGTGGGGCGCCACTCCTCCTCCTGCTGGCGCACGACGTCGAGCAGCACCACCGGCTCGGTGGTGCCGCCCTGCGAGCGGCGCGAGGCGGCCAGCAGGTCGTCCACCACGGTGACCAGGCGCTCGACCTGCTCGAGCGAGATGCGGGCCTCCTCCTGGACGTCCGGGTCCTGGGAGGCCGCCTGGATCTCCTCCAGGCGCATGGTCAGCGCCGTGAGCGGGGTGCGCAGCTGGTGCGAGGCGTCGGAGGTGAACTGCCGCTCGGCGGCGAGCCGGGCGGCGAGCCGGTCGGAGGTGCGCGCCAGCTCGGCGGCGACCAGGTCGATCTCCTCGACGCCGGACGGCTCGAGACGTGGCCGCACCTGGCCGGATGCCAGCTGCTCCGCGGAGGCGGCGAGGTAGACGAGCGGTGCGGACAGCCGGTTGGCCTGCCAGACCGCCATGGCCACGCCCGCGCCGATGGCGACCACCCCCGCGGCCGCGACGAGCACCACCACCTGGGCGGCCTTGATCCAGGCCGACCACGCGGAGACGGTCAGGGTGACGCTCGCCCGGTCCTCGGTCCACTGCCCCTGGCCTATGGCGGGACCCGTGACCGGCGACCCGGCCTCGATCTGGGTGCCGTCGGGCAGCGAGATGACGACGTGCGCGGGGATGTCCCCCGCGCGACCCTCGACCGCCCGGCGGATCGCCGTCTCGGAGACGTCGTCGCCGCGGTCCTGCGCCGACTGGACGCTGCGCGTCAGCTGGTCGAGGCGGTCGGACAACCGCTGCGCCTCGGCGCTGACCATGTAGCGGGCGCCGAAGATCCCGAGGGGCACGCCGAGCAGGATGACGGCGACCGCCACGGCGGAGATCGTCGCCAGGAGGACGCGGCGACGCACCGGTCAGCTCGCCCCGAGCTCGAAGCGGAAACCGAGACCGCGGACGGTGGACACGTAGCGGGGAGCGTTCGCGTCGTCGCCGAGCTTGCGGCGCAGCCACGACACGTGCATGTCGAGCGTCTTGGTCGAGCCCACCGGGTCCGAGCCCCAGACGTCGCGCATGAGCGTGTCGCGCACCACCACCGAGCCGGCGTTGGCGACGAGCACCTTGAGGAGGTCGAACTCCTTGGTGGTCAGGTGCAGCTCGCGGTCACCCTGGAACGCCCGGTGCGCGGAGACGTCGACGCGCACGTCCTGGGCGCGCAGCTCCTCCTCCTCGGGCGTCTCGCCGTGGGTACGACGCAGCAGCGCCCGCACGCGGGCGAGCAGCTCGGCCAGGCGGAAGGGCTTGGTGACGTAGTCGTCCGCGCCGGCGTCGAGGCCCACCACGAGGTCGACCTCGTCGGCACGGGCCGTCAGGACCAGGATCGGCACGGTCAGGCCGCTCCCGCGCAGCTCACGCGCCACGTCGAGACCGTCCATGTCCGGCAGGCCGAGGTCCAGGACGACGACGTCGGCCGAGGCAGCGTTCTCGATCGCTCCTTGACCAGTTCCTTGCACCACGACGTCGTAACCCTCACGCGTGAGCGCCCGGGCCAACGGCTCGGCAATCGCCGGGTCGTCCTCGGCTAGTAGCACGTGGGTCATTCCGCCATGGTAGCGGCATCCCGGCTGGTGACGGCCTGGCGACTCGGTCCACCTGCAGGATGACGTGGGACTCGCCGTGCCGCGACCACGGGCGGACGCCACCGGGGCCCTCGGCCTCTAGCCTCGGGGCATGGGCTGGTACGAGCGCGCGGTGGCGTGGGGCGAGCGGCACCGGTTCGCCATCGACGCGGTGGGGACGACGACGGCCGCGCTCTTCGTCGTGCCCGCCTCGCTGGCGACGGTGGCGGGCGGGAGCCTCGGGCGCAGCGGCACGTGGGAGCTGCTCGCCTGGTCCGTCGCCCTCGTGGCCCCGCTGGCGTGGCGCCGCGTGCAGCCGGTGTGGTCGACGGCCGTGGTGGCCGCGGCGGCCCTCAGCCACCTGCTGCTCGGGCCCCCGATCATCTTCCCGGCCGACCTGGCGGTGCTGTGGGCCCTGTACGCCGTGACCGCCTACGGCCCGGTCTGGGCGCACCGCGCCGCCCTCGGGCTGGCCCTGATGGGTGCCGCGATGCTCGGCGGGACCATGTCGCTGGCCGCCGGTGACGTCAACGCCGGCGCCGCGATGGCGATCACCGCGAGCATCACCGCGCTGGCCGCGTGGGCGTTCGGGCTGGTGCGCCGCTCCCGGCGCGAGACCCTGGAGGCGCTGCGGGACCGGGCGCTGCGGCTGGAGATCGAGCGCGACCAGCAGGCCCAGATCGCCACGGCGGCCGAGCGGGCGCGCATCGCCCGTGAGATGCACGACATCGTGGCGCACTCCTTGTCGGTGATCGTGGCGCAGGCCGACGGCGGCCGGTACGCCGCCCAGGCCGACCCCCAGGCCGCCGCGCGGGTGCTGGGGGTCGTCTCGGAGACGGGCCGTGCGGCCCTGGCCGACATGCGCCGGCTGCTCGGCGTGCTGCGGTCCGACGACGCGCCCCGCGCCACGACGGACGCGCCTCACCCCCTGCCCTCGGGCTCCCGTGCCCCGCTGGCCCCCATGCCGGGGACGGTCAGCAGCGCCGTCGGGCATCCCGCCCCCGTGGCACCGGCGGTGCCGGCCGGTCTGGCGCCGGGCCCCGACGACGCCGACCTGGAGTCGCTGCTCGAACAGGCCCGCGGCGCCGGGATGCGCGTGTCCCTCGTGCGCGTGGGCGACCCCCGGCGGCTGCCGCCCGGCGCCGGGCTCACCCTGCACCGGGTCTGCCAGGAGGCGCTCACCAACGTCCGCAAGCACGCCGGGCCCGAGGTCTCCGTCACCGTGGTCACGCGGTGGGGCCCGCGGTCGGTCGAGCTGGAGGTGGCCGACGACGGCCGCGGCGCCGCGGCCGAGCCTTCCTCGGGCGACGGCCGGGCCGGGTCGTCCGGCTACGGCCTGCTGGGGATGCGGGAGCGCGCCGCGATGTTCGGCGGCAGCGTCACGGCGGGCCCCCGCCCTGGCGGAGGATGGCGGGTGCGGTTCTCGATGCCGCTGCCCGAGGAGACGAAGGAGACCGCGTGACGCAGGACGTGACGAGCTGGACCGACGGCGCCGACGGCACCCCGGAGGGTGCGGCCGGCGCCGTGCGCGTGGTGCTGGTCGACGACCAGCAGCTGGTGCGGGCGGGGTTCCGCATGGTGATCGACTCCCAGCCGGACCTCACCGTGGTGGCCGAGGCCGGCGACGGCGTGGAGGCCCTGCGCGTCCTGGAGCGCACCCCCGCCGACGTCGTCCTCATGGACGTGCGCATGCCGCGCCTGGACGGCCTGGGCGCCACCGCACGCCTGACCGCCACCGGAACCGGCCCGCGGGTCATCGTGCTGACCACGTTCGACCTCGACGAGTACGTGCTCGAGGCCATCCGCAGCGGCGCGTCCGGGTTCCTGCTCAAGGACGCCCCTCCCGAGCAGATGCTCGCGGCGATCCGGACCGTGCACCGCGGTGACGCCGTGATCGCGCCGTCGTCCACCAAGCGGCTCCTCGAGCACCTCGTCACCGCGCTGCCCGCGAGCGCCGACGGCGGCCGCTCCCCCGAGCACGAGGCGCTGGCCACCCTGACGGACCGGGAGCGCGAGGTGCTGGTGCTGATGGCGCGCGGGCGCTCGAACACGGAGATCGGCCAGGAGCTGTTCGTGGCCGAGGCGACGGTCAAGACGCACGTGGGCCGGGTGCTGGCGAAGCTCGGCGCGCGGGACCGCGTGCAGGCCGTGGTGCTGGCGTACGAGACCGGGCTGGTGCGGCCGGGCGCGTGACCGCCTGCCGGCCGACGGCTGCGCCGGCGCCCTCGCCCGGGTGACACCCTGAGGCCCCCGGAGCACGGGGTACGACCTGGGTATGACGAGGGCGGCGGCGACAACCCTCCTGAGGGCCGACGACGCGCCGGTGCCCCGGCTCCTAGGTTCGAGGTGTCGTCGCAGAGCTGACCGACAGCTCGTCAGAGCTGGCCAGAAGAACCGGAGAGAACCCCGTTGGACACCACCGTGTTCGTCCCCATGACCGACGCCCCCGGCGCCGGGTCCCGCCCCGCCGAGGCCGCCGTGCGCGCCCGCGGGCTCGCCAAGACCTACGGCAAGGGCGCCGCCGCCGTGCGGGCGCTGGACGCCGTCGACGTCGACTTCCAGGCTGGCCGGTTCACGGCCATCATGGGCCCGTCCGGCTCGGGCAAGTCGACCCTCATGCACCTGCTCGCGGGGCTGGACTCGGCCACCGGGGGCCAGGCCTTCGTCGGGACCACGGAGATCACGGGCCTCGGCGACAAGGAGCTGACGCTGCTGCGCCGTGACCGGGTGGGCTTCGTGTTCCAGCAGTTCAACCTGCTGCCGATGTTCACGGCCGAGCAGAACATCACGCTGCCGGTGGAGCTGGCGGGCGGCCAGGTGGACCGCGAGTGGTTCGCCACGCTGGTGCGCACGCTCGGCCTGGAGCAGCGGCTGGCCCACCGGCCGAGCGAGCTCTCGGGCGGCCAGCAGCAGCGCGTGGCCATCGCCCGGGCGCTGATCGCCAAGCCGGACGTGGTGTTCGCGGACGAGCCGACGGGCAACCTGGACTCCCGTGCGGGCGCGCAGGTGCTCAGCTTCCTGCGCCGCTCGGTGCGCGAGCTGGGCCGCACCATCATCATGGTGACGCACGACCCGGCGGCCGCCGCGTACGCGGACCGTGTGGTGCTGCTGGCCGACGGCCGGATCGCGGGCGAGATCACCGACCCGACGCCGGAGGCGGTGCTCGCCGGCCTGGACGCGCTGCGCTCGCTGGAGGCGCCGGTGGACGGCGACCAGACCGACGCCGCCGACCCGGCAGGCGCGACCGGCACCGCCACCCGTGGGGCGGGTGCGTGATGCTGCGTCTGACGCTGGCGCAGATGCGCCGCAGCATGGGCCGCCTCGCGGCGGCGGGCATCGCCATCGTGATCGGCACGGCGTTCGTGGCCGCGACGCTCCTGGCGGGCAACCTCATCACCCGGTCGACCTACGACGCCATCGCCGCGCAGTACGGCGAGGCCGACCTGGTCGTGGCGGCCCCGGCGTCGGCGGAGCTGACGACGGCGCAGCTGGAGGGCGTGGCCACCACGCCGGGCGTCGCGGCCGCGGGCGGGCAGCTGTTGTCCTACCAGGCCATGACGGACGGCGGCAGCCGCACCATCTACCAGGGTGTGATCCCGACGACGTCGGACCCGCGGCTGATGCCGCTGACCGTGACGGAGGGGCGGATGCCCTCGGCGGCCGGCGAGGTCGCGCTGCCGCCGGACGTGGCGGAGCGGCTGCGCACGGAGGTGGGCGGCACGGTCGACGTGCAGCGCACGGTGCCGGTCGACGACGGCGAATCGTGGGAGGACCGGTCCGAGCAGCTGACCGTCACAGGTCTGGTCGAGGATCCGAAGAACGCGTACGGCGTGCTGGGCGGCGCGGCCGTCATGGACGCCGCCACCCTGGCCGGGTGGGAGTCTGATGCGCAGGGCGCACCGGTGACGTATCGCCAGGTGGCGGTGGTGCTGGCCGACGGCGCGTCGCTCGAGACGGTGCGCGCGGCGCTGGCCGCAGGGGTCGGCTCGGCCGTCGACGTGGTCACGCCGCAGGAGCAGGCTGCCGCGACGGCCAAGGAGATGACCGGCGGGCAGGACATGTTCTTCCTGGTCTTCGTGCTCACCTTCGCCGCCATCGCGCTGGTCGTGGCCGGGCTCGTCATCTCCAACACGTTTCAGGTGCTGGTCGCCCAGCGTGCCCGCACCCTGGCGCTCCTGCGCGCCGTCGGCGCGAACAAGCGCCAGGTCGGTGCGAGCGTGATCACCGAGGCCGCGATCCTCGGCGTGGCCGCCTCCCTGACGGGCGTGGCGGTCGGTGCGGGGCTGGGCCAGGTCGCGCTGTGGGTGGCAGGCAACGGCCCGGCAGCGGTGTTCCTGCCCGACTCGATCACGCTGACCTGGCAGGTGGTGGTGCTGCCGGTGCTCGTGGGCACGGCTGTCACCGTGGCGGCCGCGTCGGTGCCGGCGCGGGTCGCCACCCGGGTCGCGCCGCTGGCGGCGCTGCGGCCTGCCGAGGCGCCGACGTCGGAGAAGGGGTCGGCGGGCCGGGTGCGGCTCGTGCTGTCCCTGCTGGCAGTGGTGGGCGGCCTCGCCCTGCTCGCCGGCGGGGCGGTGCTGGGCACCGTCGCGCAGAACCCGCAGCTCGGCCTGCTGGCCGGGGTGGCCGGCGGTGCCGTCTCGTTCGTGGGTGTCACGGTGTCCGCGGTGTTCTGGCTGCCGAAGGTCACGGCCCTGGCCGGCCGGGCGGTCGCGGCATCCGGGCCCACCGCCCGCCTGGCCGCGGCGAACACGCTGCGCAACCCCCGCCGCACGGCGGCGACCTCCACGGCGCTGCTCATCGGCGTCACCCTGGTCGCGATGATGTCCACGGGTGCGGCCAGCGCCCGCCACAGCCTCGCCGACCAGCTCGAGGGCATGTACCCCGTCGACGTGTACGTGACGGCCGAGGGCAGCGCGGACGACAGCCGGGGGGCCGCCGTGCCCGCGGGCATCGCCGACGCGGTGGGGTCGGTGGCCGGCGTGGCCTCCGTCGCCCAGCCTCAGATGGCCCTGGCGACGCTCGAGGGGAAGCGGTTCGACGACGAGGGCAGCGTCGTGGCCGGGGAGCCCTCCTCCCCCGACGACGAGGTGCAGGTCGCGCTGGCCGGCATCGAGCCCGCCGAGGCGGAGGCCGCGCTCACGGACGACTCGTACGTCCAGCACCTCGAGCCCGGCACGGTCGTGGTGCCCAGCGGCCAGGCGTCGTTCTACGGGGTCTCCGACGGCGACACCGTCGAGGTCCGGGGCGCGGGCGGCACCACGGCCCTGACGGTGTCCGTCGCGCCGAACGACCGGATCAACGAGCTGCTCGTGGTGCCGCAGGACCTCGCGACGGTGGAGCCGAACCCTCTCGTCACCACGCTGTGGGTGGCCCTGGAGGGTGACGACACCTCGGCCGTGGGCCGCATCCAGGACCTCGTCGCCGACACCGGCGAGACCCTGGGCGTCCAGGGCGGCGCCGTCGAGCGGGCCAGCTTCGAGAGCGTCGTCGACACGGCGCTCGGCATGGTGCTGGGCCTGCTCGCCGTGGCCGTGATCATCGCGCTCATCGGTGTGGCCAACACCCTGTCCCTCTCGGTGATCGAGAGGCGCCGGGAGTCCGCCACGCTGCGCGCCGTGGGCGTCACGCGCGGCCAGCTGCGCTGGATGCTGGCCGTGGAGGGCATGCTCATCGCGGGCGTCGGGGCGGTGCTGGGCATCCTGCTCGGCCTCCTCTACGGCTGGGGCGGCTCGCTGGCCGCGCTCGGCGTCATGGGCGACGTGCGCCTGGCGGTGCCGTGGACCGAGATCCTGCTGATCGCCGTGGTGGCGCTGGTGGCCGGCCTGGTCGCCTCGGTCCTCCCCGGCCGGTCCGCAGCGAAGTCGTCACCCGTCGCGGCGCTCGGCGCGGACTGACGACGACCGGCGGTCGGGCGGCACCAGGGGGGCCGCCCGGCCGCCGTTGCCGTTCTTCGGCGGTCCTGCCCGGCCCCCGGCCGGGGCTCCGACCGGGTTTTCCACAGGGCGTCGGCCGCCCTGCACGAGCGCGGGCAGGCTGTGCGCATGCACGAGCTGCTCATCGGTGACGCGTACGCCGCCGGCTCCCGGGAGACCGGCGGCGTACGCGTCACCGTGCACCCCGGCGAGGACGTCCTCCTGCCCGCAGGGAGCACCGTCGCCGACGTGCGCGGCCCTCTGGCCGACCTGCTGCGCCGGCCCGAGCTGCGGCACGCGCCCCTGACCGCCGACGGCGTGCCGCTCGCCCCGGGGAGCGTGGTGGGCGAGCGGCCCCTGCTGCCCGGGGCCACGCTCGCCGTCGGCCCGAGCCGGCCGGCAGCCGCCTCCCGGTGGTCCGACGACGCCGCACCCGGCGCGCCGTGGATGGTGGCGCGCGTGGCCGGCCTCGACGCCGGAGAGCTCGCCGGCCTCGCCCCCGGGGTGCCGCTGCCCGTCCCTGGCGGGCTCGAGGTCCGGCTGAGCGCGCGCGGAGCGGTGACCGTGCGGCGATCCACCCCGCGAGTGCGCACAGCACGGTGGCGACCTGCCGGGCCGCCGCCGCCGGACCCGCGAGCCGGCACGTCGTGGCCCGGCCTGCTGGTGCGCGCCCAGCACGCGACGGTCCGTCCCCGTCTCTCCCGCCGCACGCCGTGGGGCCGCGAGCGCCGTCGCACCGTGGGGCGGGCGTGGCGCCGCTGGCGCCCCGAAGAGGTGCTGCACGACGGCGGGGGCGCCGCGTACGCGCTGCGGCGCTCCGGCGACCTCGGGGCGCTGCTCGCGCCGGCCCCCGGAGCACGGCATGCCTCGACCGGCTCCGGCACGCCGGGGGTCGCGACCATGCTGGCGACGGCGCTGCTGCCGGTCCTGGGCTCGGTCGGTCTGGCCGTGGCGCTCCGGCAGCCGGTGTTCGCGCTGTTCGCGCTCGTGGGCCTGCTGGCCGTGGCACCGCAGCTGGTGGCGGCGGTACGGCGCCGTGCGGCGGCGAGGGCAGGGGCCGGCGGGGTCGGCGCCCACGGTGACAGGCCGACGCCCGGCAGCCCCACGGCGGGTGCGGACGGCGCGGTGGCGGACAGCACGACGGCGCGCGGCGGGGGGCCGGCGCGTGTGGCGTGGACCGTCCTGGCGGCGCACCAGGCGCCGGCCGGCACGTGGCGGCGCGCGCTGGCCGCCCGGGCTCCGGGGCCGTTCGCGGGGGCCGCAGCAGTGACGGGCCTCTCGGGCGGGCCGGGCGCCGGCGGGCTGAGCGACAGTGCGACGGATGCCGGTGCGACGGACGACAGCGCGGTGAACGACCTGCTGGGAGACGGTCTGCTGGCGGACGGTGCGCTCGCCGTCCGCGGCCCGGAGCGTGCTGCGGCGGCCGTCGCCCGTGCCGTCGTGGCAGGCCTGGCCGTCGGCGGCGCTGCCGTGCGTGTGCGTGGCCAGCGCCGTGACACGTGGGCCTGGTGCCGCTGGCTGCCGGACCGCCGTCCGCACGGCGACCGCACCGCCGGCGGGCCCACGTCGGACGGTCCCGCCGGAGCCCGTCCCGCTGGTGCCACCGCCCCGGGCCGCCTGGTGCTCGTCGTCGACGACGGGGACGCCGTCGACCTCCACGCCGCGCACGAGGCCCACCGCGCGGGCGGCACCGTCGTCCTCCTCCTGCCCGCGGGGGTGCCCGTGCCGCCGTGGTGCCGCGCGGTGCTCGACGTGGCGGACGACGCCCCCGGCATCGGCACCGGCACCAGCACCGGCACCAGCACCAGCTCGGGGAGCAGGGCAGCCGGAGCCGGGGTGCCGCACGTGCGGCGCAGCACGCCGGGCGGGTCCACGTCGCACGAGGCGCTCGTGGGCGTCAGTGTCGCGTGGGCGGAACGACTGGCCCGCCGCCTCGCCGGCCTGCACGGGCTGGGCCGCGACGTCGCCCTGCTGCTCGGCCCGGCTCCGCACCCGGCCCTGGCGGCGCAGCGGGCCCCCGAAGGGGCGGACCCTGCCGACCCGCGCCTGCCGGCCATGGTCCCGCTGGCCGGGCTGCTGCAGTCCGGCCAGGCAGCGGGCCGGTGGGCCGTGCCCCTGGGTGTCGACGCCCGCGGGCGGACGGTGTCGTTCGACCTGGTGGAGGACGGCCCGCACCTGCTGGTCGCGGGCACCACCGGGGCGGGCAAGTCCGAGCTGCTCCAGTCGCTCGTGCTCGGCCTCGCCCTGAGCGTGCCGCCGCGGGACCTGGCGCTGGCCCTCGTGGACTTCAAGGGCGGGGCGTCGTTCGGTGCGTGCGCGGGCCTGCCGCACGTCGTCGGGCAGGTGACCGACCTCGACGTCGCGCTCGCGTCACGGGCGCTGGACGGCCTGCGTGCCGAGCTGCGCCGGCGCGAGCACGTGCTGGCCGCACACGGTGCCAGCGACCTCGCGGCCCTGCCCGCGGGCACGCTGCCGCGGCTCGTGGTGGTGGTCGACGAGTTCCGCGCCCTGGCCGACGACCTGCCCGAGCTCCTGCCCGGCCTGCTCCGCGTCGCCGCGCAGGGGCGGTCCCTGGGCGTGCACCTGGTGCTGGCCACGCAACGGCCTGCCGGCGCGGTGGGGCCGGACGTCCGCGCCAACGTCTCGGCCCGCATCGCGCTGCGCGTCGTGGACGCCGCCGACTCCCACGACGTGCTGGACTCCGCCGTCGCCGCCCACGTCCCGGTCGGCGTGCCCGGTCGTGCCGTGCTGCGCGTCGGCGCGTCCGCCCCCGTGGCGCTCCAGTGCGCCCACGCCGGAACCCCGGCCGCCACCGGAGGTCCGGGCGTCCGGCGGGCGCCGGCGTGGGCCGAGGTCGCCGGCGCCACGCCGCGGGAGCCCGGCCCGGGGGGCGGGGCTGGCGGCGGTGGTGCTGGTGCTGGCGGGGCCGTCGGTGGCGTGCAGCACGACGCCGCAGCACGGCCCGAGGGCGTCCGGCGGGAGGCCGACACCGGCCCCGGCCACCCCGACGACCAGGACGTGGTGGCGGCCCTGGTCGCCCAGGCTCGCGCGGACGCCGAGGCCGCCGGGCACGCCCCGTGGCCCGCACCGTGGCTGCCCCCGCTGCCCGACGTCGTCACGGACGCCGAGCTGGGCGACCTCGCCCCGGCACCGCGAGCCGACGGGCTGGCCCCGGCACCGCCGCACCCCGCCCCGGCTCCGGCCCCGGCTCGGGAGGGGGCGCTGCCCCTGGCTCTGGGCGACCTGCCCGCGGAGCAGGCGCGCACGCTGGTCGCCTGGCACCCCGCCGACGGCCACCTCGCGGTGCTCGGGCGCGCGCGGTCCGGCCGCACCACCACGCTGCGGCGGCTCGCGCACGCCGCCCTGGCCCGCGGCTGGCACGTGCACGTCCTCGCCCCGCCGCCCGCGCTGGAGTCGTTCGAGCCGCTCCGCGGCCACCCCGGGCTCGGCACCCTCGCCGGCCCGCACGACCCGCGCCGCGCCACCCGGCTCCTGCGCCTGCTCCAGCACCCCGGCGCTGCCGGCGCCGGTCGGCCGCCGGTGCTCGTGCTGGTCGACGGCGTCGAGGACCTGCGCGGGGCGCTCGCCACCCCCACGCACGACCCGCTCGCCGCCGCGCTGGGGGCAGGCACCGTCACCTTCGCCCTCTCGGCCGACACCGCTGCCGTCGGCGGGCTCGCCTCCCGCGTCGGGCCCCGGCTGGTGCTCCTGTCCCCCGACGCGCACGGCGACGTCATGCTGGGTGCCCCCTCCGCCCTGGCCGGGCGCGGGCGGGTGCCGGGGCGGGCAGCGTGGGCCGGTCAGGGCGACCCGGTCGAGTGCCAGGTGGCGATGCCCGGCAGTCCTGCGCCCCGTGCCCGTACCGAGGCCCATGCCGCGCCGGCCGTGACCGCGGTGCCCGCACTGGCTGCGACTGCGCACGCCGGAGGGACGTCTGCCGCGGCCGTGCCCGGTGACGAGACGGCTGCCGGGGGCTCCGGCGCTGCTCCGGCGCGGGTGCTGCCGCTGCCCCGCCACGTCGACGCCGGTGAGCTGCCCGCGCACGACGCCGAGGGGCGGCCCGTGGTCGGGGTCGGCGGGGACGCCGCCGCACCGGTCGCCCTCGGGGTCGGTGCCGGAGCCCTGGTCGCCGGTCCGCGCGGGTCGGGACGCACGACGACGCTGCGGCTCCTGCTGCACCGGCTGCCCGCCGTGGCGGCGGTCGTCGCCCGGGACCGCGCCCTCCTCGCCGAGGCCACGGAGGCCGGTGCGACGGCGATCCCGCCCACGCCGGACGGGCTGCGTCAGCTCCTGGCCCTGCTGGAGGAGGGCTGGCGAGACTCCGGCGAGCCGCCCCTGGTGCTGGTGGACGACGCCGACGTGGTCTCGCAGGCCTGCCCGCTCGAGTGCGAGCGGCTGGGCGAGCTGGCGGCTGCCGGCACGGTGGCGGTGGTCGCGGCGTCCACCACGCTCTCGGCCGGGATCGCGCACCGCGGGCTGCTCGCCCACCTGCGCTCCACCCGCACCGGGATCGTGCTGGCGCCGGCCGAGCGCGGGTCGGACGAGGTGCTGGGCACGCCGCTCGACGACGCGACGGAGGTGGGCGTCCAGCTACCGGGGCGCGGGGCGCTCGTGGGCGACGGCGTCGCGCAGGCCGTCCAGGTCGCGCTGCAGCGCGCACGGGTCAGCCCCAGGTCGTCGCTTCCACCACGGGTCGCGTGAACAGCAGCACCGCCACCCCGAGCCCCACCACGAGGAGCCCCACGCCGAGCGCCACCGCCCAGCCCGCACCGGAGGTCAGGGCGCTGAAGGCCACGATGACCTGGAACACCTGCCAGGTCATCACCACGGAACGCCCGCCGCGGCGTCCGGCCAGCAGCGCCCGGCCGGCGGCCAGGAGGGCCCAGGCGACGCCGAGGGCGGAGAGGACGAGGAACACGCTCATCGGGATGGATCCGGAGCCTCCGGCGAACGCCTCGACGGCCACCAGCGCGGCGGCCACCGCGAGCACCGCGGCCTCGAGCCCGAGCCCCGCGACGAGCGCGCGGAGGGCGGGCGGTGGCGCAGGACGACCGGCGGGCTGGCCCTCGGGGAGCGGCTCCTGACCCGGCCTGCGGGGCGGCTCGGACTGCGGCATGACGCGCCAGATTACCCGCGACCAGGACTTTCACAACAGTGTGAGGAAGGCCTCAGGGTTTACCTCCCAGAAATCTTCTCGTCACCCCTTGTGTACGGCATCACGAGGTGTGAACCTTGATGCAGTTTCCGCCCAAACCCCTATCGAACTCGTAGCCCACCCGTGCCTTCTTCGCGCGGGTCCACCGAGCGCGCACAGCGTGGCGGTCAGGCTGTCGAGCCACGAGACCAAGGAGAACGCCATGGACTGGCGCCACAAGGCTGCCTGCCTCGACGAGGACCCCGAGCTCTTCTTCCCCATCGGCAACACCGGGCCGGCGCTGCTCCAGATCGAGGAGGCCAAGCAGGTCTGCCGCCGCTGCGAGGTCGTCGACACCTGCCTGAAGTGGGCCATCGAGTCGGGCCAGGACGCAGGCGTGTGGGGCGGCATGTCGGAGGACGAGCGCCGCGCCCTCAAGCGCCGCACCGCCCGCGCCCGCCGCGCCGGCTGACCGCAACGCTCCACGAAGGGCCCCGGACCACACGGTCCGGGGCCCTTCGTCGTCGGACCTGGCGCAGCGGGCTGGTCGCAGACCTGCACCGTCAGGAGCGCTCGGGCGGCACAGGGCGCGACCCGGCGCTCAGCGCGAGGCCCCGCCGTCGCGCAGGCGCGCCTGCACCTCCACCTCGGTGCCGCCGCCCGCACGCCGGCGCCAGTCGATCGAGCCGCTGAGCTCGTTGGTCACCAGCGTCCGCACGATCTGGTTGCCCAGACCGGAGCGGGAGCTGCGCCCGAGCGTCGCGATGTCCTCCTCGCCGAGCCCCACGCCGTCGTCGGCGACCACGACCCGCAGGTTCGAGCCGGACCGCTCCACGTCGATGGAGATCGTGCCGCTCTCGCGCCCGTCGGGGAAGCCGTGCTCGACGGCGTTGGTGACCAGCTCGGTCAGCACCAGGGCCAGCGGGGTCGCGTCCTCGGCCGGCACCAGGCCGAACGACCCGTTCTGCACGGTGCGCACGGAGGTGCGCGTGGAGGCGACGTCGGCGGTCATGCGCAGCGCCCGCTTGAGCATGCCGTCGAGCTCGACCTGCTCGTCGAGGGTCTGGGAGAGGAACTCGTGCACCAGGGAGATGGTGGTGACGCGGCGGGTGGCCTCCTCCAGCGCGGCGCGCGCCTCGGGGACCTCCATGCGCCGGCCCTGCAGACGCAGCAGGGCGGCCACGGTGGCCAGGTTGTTCTTGACCCGGTGGTGGATCTCCCGGATGGTCGCGTCCTTGGTCATCAGCTCGCGCTCGCGCCGACGCAGCTCGGACACGTCGCGGCACAGCAGGACGGCGCCGATCCGCTGGCCGTTGTCGGTCAGCGGCAGGGCGCGCAAGGACAGCGCCACGCCGCGGGCCTCGATGTCGGTGCGCCACGGCGCGCGGCCCATGACCACCAGGGGCAGCGCCTCGTCGACGGTGGACTGGTACTCGATCATCTCGCTCGTCACCTCGACGAGCGACTGCCCCACGAGGGGCCCGATCACCCCGAGGCGGTGGAAGCAGCTGAGCGCGTTGGGCGAGGCGTAGAGCACCTCGCCCTCGGAGTTGAGGCGGATGAGACCGTCGCCCACGCGGGGCGCACCCCGGCGCGGGCCGGTGGCCGCGTTGGGCACCGGGTACTCGCCGCGCGCGATCATCGCGATGAGGTCGTCGGCCGCCTCGACGTAGTTGAGCTCCAGCCGGCTGGGCGTGCGCCCCGAGCCCAGGTTGGTCTGGCGGGCCACGACGGCGATGGCACGGCCGGCATGGACCACGGGCACGGCCTCCTCGCGCACGGCGTAGGCGCCGAACCAGCGCGGCTCGCGCGAGCGCTGGGCACGACCCTCCACCAGGGCTGCCTCGAGCTGGGGGCGCAGCCCCTCGGGGGCGATGGCGCCCACGATGTCGTCGTAGTGGACGGTCGCGCCGGTGGACGGGCGGCACTGAGCCACGGCCACGAAGCCGCCGTCGCGCGAGGGCAGCCACAGCACCAGGTCGGCGAACGCCAGGTCGGAGACCACCTGCCAGTCCCCCACGAGCAGGTGCAGCCACTCGACGTCGGCCGGCTCGAGGTCGGCGTGCTGGGAGATCAGGTCACTCATGGCGGACACGGGCCCAGGGTACGTGCGCCCGCGGGAGGCCGTCCGGCCCGTCCCACCTGCCGGTGCGCGCCTGGGAGGTAGAGTGCGGCGCACCGGTACCCGGCAAGGAGGGCTCGTGCACCTGACCGTCGAGCAGACCTATCCCGCGAGCGTCGACGACGTCGCCGCGATGCTCGCGGACGAGTCGTTCGTCCGCTGGCGGGCCGAGAGGTCCACCACGGCGGGCACCGTGGAGCAGGCCGACGTGGACCACGCCCCTGACGGTGCCTTCACCGTCGTGGTGCGCCGCACGCTGCCCACCGACCAGATCCCCGCGCAGGTGCGGCCGTTCGTCGGCGAGCGCCTGGAGGTGCGCCAGGCGGAGGCCTGGGAGGCGCCCGACGGCGGTGCGGGCCGCCGGGTGGGCACGGTGGCGCTGGAGATCACCGGGACGCCCGTGCGCCTGACCGGCACGGTGGCGCTGGAGCCCACGGCGGACGGCACCCTGCAGGTGTACCGCGGGGAGGTCAAGGCGGCCGTGCCGCTGTTCGCCTCGTTCGTGGAGGAGGCCGCTGCGGCGACCGTCCGCACCACCCTGGCCGCGGAGGAGCAGGCGGGCCGCGACTGGCTCGCGGGCACCCGCTGAGGCCCCCCGCAGGTCACGACTTCGTCACGAGGGGCCGTACGGCCCTTGCCACGAGGCGGCGGTGACGCCACGATCAGGACGCACATGGGAGCGCTACCACCGTACGTGTGGGAGCGCTCCCAAGGCCCGGCGACGACGCACGGGCCTGCCGTCAGACGAAGGAGTCACCGTGCCCAGCACCCCCATGCGCCGTCGACGCCGCACCGCAGCGGCCGCCGCCGGCACCGCCACGCTCGCCCTCGCGCTGACCGCCTGCGGCGGCGGCGCGGACGCCACGGACCAGTCCGCGGACGGCAAGATCACCCTGACCGTCGCCACGTTCAACGACTTCGGCTACACCGACGAGCTGCTCGCCGCGTACACCGAGGCCCACCCGAACGTCACGGTCAAGCAGGTCAAGGCCGCCAAGTCGGAGGACGCCCGCAGCAACCTCACCACCAAGATCGCCGCCGGCGGTGCCGGCCTGGCCGACATCGAGGCCATCGAGGTCGACTGGCTGCCCGAGCTCCTCCAGTACCCCGACCTGTTCACCGACCTGAGCGACCCCGCCCTCGAGGGCCGCTGGGTCGACTGGAAGGTCCAGCAGGCCACGTCGGCCGACGGCCGCCTCATCGGCTACGGCACCGACATCGGCCCCGAGGCCATCTGCTACCGCGCCGACCTGTTCGAGGCCGCCGGCCTGCCGTCGGACCGCGAGGCCGTCGCCGAGCTCCTGGGCGGCGAGGACGCCACGTGGGAGGAGTACTTCGAGGTGGGCCGCCAGTTCGTGGCCGCCTCCGACGCCGCCTGGTACGACTCCGCCATGGCCACCTACCAGGCCATGGTCAACCAGGTCGAGGCCGCCTACGAGGACCCGGAGACCGCCGAGCCGCTCCCCCTCGACGGCAACACCGAGGTCAAGGGCCTGTACGACGCCGTGGTGACCGCGTCCGTCGACGACGGCCTGTCCGCCGGCCTCGAGCAGTGGGGCGACGACTGGGTCGCCGGCTTCCAGGCGAACGCGTTCGCCACGATGGCCTGCCCGGCGTGGATGACCGGCCCCATCGAGCAGAACTCCGGCGGCATCACCGGCTGGGACGTCGCCGACGTCTTCCCCGGCGGCGGCGGCAACTGGGGCGGTTCGTTCCTCACCGTCCCGGCGGCCGGCAAGCACACCGAGGAGGCCAAGGCGCTCGCCGCCTGGCTGACCGCCCCGGAGCAGCAGACCCAGGCGTTCGAGAACGCGGGCACGTTCCCCTCGCAGCTCGAGGCGCAGGAGACCGAGCAGGTCCAGTCGTTCACCAACCCGTTCTTCAACGACGCGCCGGTGGGCCAGATCTTCTCGACCCGCGCGCAGGCCATCACGGGCAACGCGTACAAGGGTCCGAACTACTTCTCGATCCACCAGACGGTGCAGGACGCCATCAAGCGCGTCGACATCGAGAAGACGCAGGACGCCGAGACGAGCTGGAAGGGCGCCCTCCAGTCGTACGCCGACCTGGGGCTCTGACGCCCCTGACCGCCTGACGTGGTGCGGGGCGGGACCGGACGACGCCGTCCGACCGGGCCCGCCCCGCACCCGTCCGCTCCCGTCCGCTCTGCCCCAGCGATCGCCCTGACGCACGGAGGAACGCGAAGACATGGCCGTCCTGACACCTACGGCGGGCCGCGGCGCCACGGACCCGCCCGGCCCCGGACCCGACACGACCCCCCGCCCCGCGCGGCGCATCGGGTTCACGCAGCGGCTCGGCCGCTGGGACGTGAAGCTCTCCCCCTACCTGTACATCTCCCCGTTCTTCGTGCTGTTCGCGCTGACGGGTCTGTTCCCTCTGCTCTACACGGCCTACGTCTCGGTGCACCAGTGGAACCTGCTGGGCGGCCAGGGCGAGTTCGTGGGGCTGCAGAACTACGCGGACGTGCTGGCCCAGCCCACGTTCTGGAAGGCGCTGACCAACACCTTCTCGATCTTCGTGCTGTCGAGCGTGCCGCAGGTGCTGGTGGCGATCGCGCTCGCGGCGCTGCTCGACCAGAACCTGCGCGCCGCGACGTTCTGGCGCATGGGCGTGCTGGTGCCGTACGTGGTCATGCCCGTGGCGGTGTCGATGATCTTCGGCCGCCTGTTCGCCGACCAGTACGGCTTCATCAACGAGCTGCTGGGCGTCGTCGGCATGGACCCGGTGGCCTGGCACGGTGACCGGTTCGCCAGCCACGTCGCCATCGCCACGATGGTCAACTTCCGGTGGACCGGGTACAACACCCTGATCTTCCTCGCGGCGATGCAGGCCGTGCCGCGCGAGCTGTACGAGGCAGCCGTGATCGACGGTGCCGGGCGGGTGCGACAGTTCTTCTCGGTGACCGTGCCGCAGATCCGCGCGACGATCATCTTCATCGTCATCACCGCGACCATCGGCGGCCTGCAGATCTTCGACGAGGTGCGCCTGTTCGACCAGCAGGGCCTGGGCGGCGCCGACCGGCAGTGGATGACCGTCGTGCTGTACCTGTACGACGTCGCGTGGGGCAACCAGAAGAACTTCGGCCGAGGCGCCGCGGTGGCCTGGATCCTGTTCCTGATCATCGTGGTGATCGGCCTGGTGAACTTCCTGATCACCCGCCGCATCTCGACGTCCGACCCGCGCTCCGGCGCACGACCGAGGAGGGGCGCATGAGCTCCGTCGCCGTCACCGCCCAGACCGCGGGCAGCGGGGCTGCCCGCGCCGCCGCACGACGCCGCGCCGCCGGCAAGGGACCCCGGGGCTCGCACGGCTACGGGGCCGCACGCCGCCCGGGCTGGGTGACGTACACCGTGCTGGCCGCCACCGTGCTGATCTCGCTGTTCCCGCTGTACTTCACGCTGGTGCTGGGCTCCTCGACGCCGCAGGAGATCGCGCAGCGAGCGATCCCGCAGTGGCTGCCTGACGCCTCGCTGTTCGACCGGTTCGCCGAGATCGTGACGTCGGACAACGTCAACTTCGTCAAGGCGCTGACCAACTCGGTGATCGTCTCGGTGACCGTCGCGTTCGCGGTGGTGCTGTTCTCGACCCTGGCGGGCTACTCCTTCGCCAAGCTGCGCTTCCGTGGCCGCGGGCCGCTGCTCGTCTTCGTCATCGCCACCATGGCGGTGCCCACCCAGCTCGGCATCATCCCGATGTACATCCTGATGTCCGAGATCGGGTGGATCGGCAAGCTGCAGGCGGTGATCGTGCCGGCGCTGGTGAGCGCGTTCGGTGTGTTCTGGATGACCCAGTACCTGTCGGAGGCGCTGCCGTACGAGCTGATCGAGGCCGCCCGCGTCGACGGGGCGTCGATGATCCGCACGTTCTGGCACGTGGCGCTGCCCGCGGCGCGCCCGGCGGCGGCGATGCTGGCGCTGTTCACGTTCGTGCAGCAGTGGACGAACTTCTTCTGGCCGTCCATCGTGCTCAACCAGGACAACCCCACCCTGCCGCTCGTGGTCCGGATGCTGCAGGCCAACTACTTCGTGGACTACTCGCTGGTCATGAGCGGCGTGTTCCTCGTGACCCTACCGTTGCTCGTGATCTTCGCCATCCTCGGTCGCCAGCTGGTGGCCGGCATCATGCAAGGAGCCGTCAAGGGATGAACCTCCAGCACCAGGGCCTGCCGGCCCGCACCCCCCAGCCCGGCCCCCGCCTCCCGGCCAGCGGCACCACCGTGCCGTTCGTACCGTCGGAGCCGCTGGTCAGGTCGACGGGCAGCGGTGAGGTCGCCTTCCCGCCCGGCTTCCTGTGGGGCACCGCCACCGCCGCGTTCCAGATCGAGGGCGCCGCCGCGGAGGGCGGCCGCCAGGACTCCATCTGGGACGCGTTCGCCCGCGTGCCCGGCGCCGTGAAGAACGGTGACGACGGCAGCGTGGCGTGCGACCACTACCACCGGTACGCGGACGACGTGGCCCTCATGGCGGACCTCAACCTGGGCGCCTACCGGTTCTCGACCTCGTGGGCGCGCGTGCGCCCGGGCGGCGGCGCCCCCAACCCGGAGGGCGTGGACTTCTACTCCCGCCTGGTGGACGAGCTGCTGGGCCGCGGCATCGTGCCGTGGCTGACGCTCTACCACTGGGACCTGCCGCAGGCCCTGGAGGAGAAGGGCGGCTGGCGCAACCGGGACACGGCGTACCGCTTCGTCGACTACGCGATGACGATGCACGAGGCGCTGGGCGACCGGGTGCGGGTGTGGACCACGCTCAACGAGCCGTGGTGCTCCTCGTTCCTGTCGTACACGGGCGGGGAGCACGCGCCGGGCGGGCACAGCCGCACGGACGGCGTCCACGCCGGGCACCACCTGCTGCTGGCCCACGGCCTGGCCACCCAGGCGCTGCGGGAGGCGGACCCGGAGGCGGCGCTCGGCATCACGCTGAACTTCACGGTGGCCGACCCGGTGGACCCGCAGGACCCGGCCGACGTCGAGGCCGCCCGCCGTGAGGACGCCATCTTCAACCGGTTCTTCCTGGACCCGATCTTCGCCGGGGCGTACGCCCCCGACGTCGTCGAGCTGCTCGAGCCGTACGGGCTGGGCGACGTGGTGCAGGACGGCGACCTCGAGGTGATCTCGACTCCGCTCGACGCCCTGGGCGTGAACTACTACAACGGTGCCGCCCTGTCGGGTCACCCCGCCCCATCCGACGACGCCGCCACCGGGCCGTCGGGGGCGACGCCGCCCCGGCCCGAGGGCGAGCACTGGACGCAGGCGCCGACGCCCGTGCCCGAGGGCGTGCACCACCGCTCGCGCGGCCTGCCCCGCACGGCGATGGGCTGGGAGGTCCAGCCCGAGGGCCTGACCCGCCTCCTGCTGCGCCTGCAGCAGGACTACACCGGCCCGCGCGGTGTGGCGCTGTACGTCACCGAGAACGGTGCCGCCTACGACGACGAGCCCGACGAGACGGGGTTCGTGGACGACCAGGACCGTCTGGCGTTCATCGACCTCCACCTGCGGGCCGTCAAGGACGCGGTGGACGCCGGGGCGGACGTGCGCGGCTACTTCGCGTGGTCGCTCATGGACAACTTCGAGTGGGCGCACGGCTACGACAAGCGGTTCGGCATCGTGCGGGTGGACTACGAGACGCTCGAGCGCACGGTCAAGGCGTCCGGCCGCTGGTACGGGCAGGTCGCGGCGACCGGCGTCGTGCCCGCCCGGTGAGAGAGTCCGTGCCGGAGGCGGCGAGCACCGCGCTGCCCACGCTCGACGACGTCGCCCGGGAGGCGGGTGTCTCCCGGTCGACGGCGTCGCGCGCCATCAACGGCGGCTCGCGCGTCTCGCCGGCGGCGATGTCGGCGGTGGAGGACGCGGTGGCCCGGCTGGGGTACGCCCCCAACCGGGCGGCCCGCTCGCTGGTGACCCGGCGCACCGGTTCGATCGCGCTCGTGATGTCGGAACCGGACCGGCGCCTGCTGTCCGACCCGTTCCTCTCGGCCGTGCTGGTGGGCGTCAACGAGGGGCTCGCCGGCACCGACCTGCAGCTCGTGCTGCTGCTCTCCCGGGCCGGGGAGCCGGGCCGCAGCGCCCGGTACCTGCGCAGCGGTCACGTGGACGGCGCGATCGTGGTCTCCCACCACCGGGACGACCGCCTGGAGACGGAGCTGGCGGGCGGCGCCATGCCGGTGGTGTTCATCGGGCGGCCGTTCGACGAGCGGGTCCGCACGTACGTCGACGCCGACAACCTCGAGGGCGGGCGGATCGCCGCCCGTCGCCTGGTGGAGCGTGGCCGGCGCCGGATCGGCACCATCTCCGGCCCGCTCGACATGACGGCGCCGCTCGACCGGCTCGCCGGGTGGCGCGAGGTGGTCACGGCAGCGGGGCTGCCGGACGACGCCGTCGTCGAGGGCGACTTCACCGTGGCCGGGGGCGCCGCCGGCATGGAGCTGCTGCTGGACCGGTACCCGGACCTCGACGCCGTCTTCGTCGCGTCGGACCTCATGGCCGAGGGGGCGCTGCGCGTCCTGGCCGCCGCGGGCCGTCGCGTGCCGCAGGACGTCGCCGTGGTCGGCTTCGACGACCTGGGCGGGGCCGAGCGGACCACCCCGCCCCTGACGACGGTGCACCAGCCCGTGGTCGACCTGGCCGCCGGTGCGACCGCGGCCCTGCTCGAGCTGCTGGACGGCGGGGCACCGCCGTCGCGCACCTACCCCGCGCGCCTGACGGAGGGCGGGAGCGCCTGAGCGCTCCGGCACCGTGCCGGCGGCAACCGCACAGGCGACAGCGGCCGGCTGCGGCTGCACGGCAGGACGCCGTCGGGCCCCGGAGGATCTCCCTCCGGGGCCCGACGGCGTCTGTGCTGCTCAGGCGTGCACGTGCCCGTAGCGGTGGCGCGTGCGGCTGAGGGCCTGCTCGCGCAGGAACGTCAGCAGCTCTCGGCTGCCCGAGGCCACGACGGGCGCGTCGAGCACCGTCGTCGTGCCGGGGTGCGCGGCCGCGGCCTCCCGCAGGCCAGGAGCCGAGCCCACCACGCGGATGCGGCCGGTCACCTCGCCCGCGGCGACGGCGGCGGCGAAGTCCGCGTGGGAGACGGGGGCCTCGTGCGGCACGCCCCAGCCGGAGTCGGACTCGGGCACCACGACGGCGGGCACCCCGGCGCGCCGGGCGGCGGCGAGCACACGCTGCACCTCGACCGGCAGCGCGCCGTCGCCCACGCGGACGGTCACCCGCTCGACCGGGCGCATGCGGAAGGAGTTCTCCTCCGCCCGCAGACCGGACGGATCGTGCGTGACGCCGAGGTCCTCGGTCCACGCGCGCTCGTCGTCGGCCTGCGCCCAGGCCAGCCACCCTTCGGGGTCGTTGCCCTTGGAGGGCACGTCCGCGGCGTCGGACCACGTGCCGAGCTGGGCCACGTAGTGCGGGCCGCCCGCCTTGGCGCCCGGGCCCACGCTCGAGGACTTCCAGCCGCCGAACGGCTGGCGCTGCACGATGGCGCCGGTGATGTGCCGGTTGACGTACAGGTTCCCTGCCTCGACGCGGTCGCACCAGGTGGCGATCTCGTCCTCGTCGAGGGAGTGCAGGCCGGCGGTGAGGCCGAAGTCGACCTGGTTCTGCAAGGCGATGGCCTCGTCCAGGTCCTTGGCCGTCATGATGCCGAGCACCGGGCCGAACGCCTCGGTGAGGTGGAAGAACGACCCGGGCGCGACGCCGTCGCGCAGGCCCGGCGTCCACAGGCGGCCCGGCTCGAGGCCCGCCGCGGCGGCCTCCTCGTCGAGCCGGCGCGGCTCGACCAGCCAGGTCTCGCCCGGCTCGAGGGTGGTCAGGGCGCGCAGCAGCTTGCCGCTCGCGGGCTCGGTCAGCGGACCCATCACGGTGGCCAGGTCGGTGGCCGGGCCCACGGCCAGGGAGCGCACCGCGTCCACGAGCTGGCGGCGGAACCGCTCGCCCGTCGCCGTGCTCGGGTCGCCCACCGAGCCCACGAGGATCACCAGCGAGCCGGCCGAGCACTTCTGGCCCGCGTGGCCGAACGCGCTGCGCAGCACGTCGGCGGCGGCCAGGTCCAGGTCCGCCGACGGCGTCACCACGACGGCGTTCTTGCCGCTCGTCTCCGCCAGCACCGGGCGCTCGGGACGCCAGGAGGCGAACATCTCGGCCGTCTCGATCGAGCCGGTGAGGATGACGCGCGCGACGTCGGCGTGGGTCACCAGGTGGCGGCCGAGATCGCCGTCGGGCACCCGCAGGTACTGCACGACGTCGGCGGCCTGCTCGGCGCTCAGGCCGGTCTCGGCCGCGGCGTCCGCGAGGCCGGCGTGCACCGCCTCGATCGCGATCTCGTAGCAGCGGGGCGTCGGCGGGGCGGGCTTGGCGAGCACGGACGAGCCGGCGGCCAGCGCCGCCACGACGCCGCCGAGCGGGATCGCGACGGGGAAGTTCCACGGCGGGGTCACCAGGGTGACGCCCTCCGGGGAGAACTCGGCGCCGGGCACGGACCCGAGCCGCTCGGCCGATCCCGCGTAGTAGCGCGCGAAGTCCACGGCCTCGCTGACCTCGGGGTCGGCCTCGCCCACCGTCTTGCCGGCCTCGTGCACCATCGCGGCCACCAGGTCGGTGCGGCGCTCCTCCAGGCGGACGGCGATCGCGCGCAGTGCGGCCGCGCGGGCGGCGGCGGGGACCGCGCCCCAGACCCGCTGGGCGGCGACCGCGCGGGCCACGGCCGCGTCGATCTCCTCGGTCGCACCCACCTCGGCGGCCTGCACCGGCACGTAGCCCGACGCGTCGCCGATCACGTGCTGCGCCCAGGTGCGGTGCTCCGCCACGGCCGGGTCGGTGTCGACGGCGTTGCGGAACGGCCCGGCCTCGGCGGCCTGCGCCGGGGCCTGCGAGGACTCGCCGCGGGCGGCCGCTGCGAGCGCCGGCACGGCCTTGCGGCGCGGGGCGACGTCGTCGGGCCCGAACGGCACGGCGGCGGCGACGGCGTCGCGGAACGCCTGCTGCTGGCGGTCCATCGCGGTGCTCCCGCCAGTGCTCCCCGGAGCGGCACCGGCGCCGGGGGCGAACATGGCGTGCAGGAAGTTCTGCTCGGCGGCGTTCTCCTCCAGGCGGCGCACCAGGTAGGAGATGGCGACGTCGAAGTCCTCGTCGCGCACCACGGGCGTGTAGAGCACCACGCGGCCGCCGTCCTTCGCGAACTCCTCGCGCACGGCCCGGGCCTCCGTGGGGGCCATGCCCTGCAGCATCTCCAGGTCCATGCCCTCGCTGACGCCGCGGGCGCGGGCGGCGAGCACCGCGAGCGCGAGGTGGAAGAGGTTGTGGGAGGCGACGCCCAGGCGCACCGCGGCGGTGCGCTCGGGCGTCAGGGCGGCGTCGAGCACGCGCAGGTAGTTCGCGTCGACGTCGGCCTTGGTGGTGTAGGGGGCCTGCGCCCAGTCGTGCAGCTCGGCCTCGACCTGCTCCATGGCGAGGTTGGCGCCCTTGACCAGGCGCACCTTGATGCGGGCACCCCCGGCGGCCACGCGGGCACGGGCGAACTCGGTGAGCTCCTCCAGGGCGCCGAGCGCGTCGGGCAGGTAGGCCTGCAGCACGATGCCGGCCTCGAGGTCGTGCAGCTCGGGGCGCTCGAGGATCTCCTGGAACACCGCGGTGGTCAGCGCCAGGTCGCGGTACTCCTCCATGTCCAGGTTGAGGAACACGCCGTGCTCCTTGGCCGCGTGGTACAGCGGCAGCAGGCGCTCGACGACACGGTTCTTGGAGCCCTCCAGGTCCCAGGTGACGAGCTGCGCCGCGACGGAGGAGACCTTGATCGAGACGTAGTCGACGTCGGGCCGCTCGACGAGCGCGATGGTGCGCTCGAGGCGGGCCCTGGCCTCGTCCTCGCCGAGCACGGCCTCGCCCAGGAGGTTCACGTTCAGGGCGTAGCCCTCGGCGCGGGTGCGGGCCAGGTGGGCGCCGAGGCCCTTGCCGGCGTCGGCCACGAGGTGGCCCACGAGCTGGCGCAGCCGCACGCGCGCGGCGGGCACCACGACGCCCGGCAGAGCCGGGGCGAGACGTGCGCCGATCTTGAACAGGGTGCGGTCGACGGCGCCGAGGAAGCTGGCGTCGCCGGCGCGCTCGCCCAGACGGGCCAGGGCCTTGGCGGCGACGCGTACGTCCTGCGGGCGGGCGACGTCGTCGACGAAGCCGACGGCGAGCTCGAGGCCCGCCGGGTCGGCGACGAGGCGGCCGAGACGCTCGGCGTCGGCCTTGGCCCGGCGGTCGGCGCGCGTGGCGCGGCCGCCGGTGCCCTCCGACGCCGCGGCCCAGCGCCCGGCGAGGGCGACGGCGTCCTCGACGAGGTCCGCGATCGGAGGGGTCGCGCCGGCGGTGGCCGGCGCGGTCGTGGCATGGGTGGTCATGGTGACAGGGTGCATCCGGCGGCGGGTGCTCGTCTTGTACGGTTGGGCCCGCCATGGCACGGGATTCTGACAACACGACGTGGCCAGAGGCCGAGGCGCTGCTGGCGGCCCTCTCCCCTGCCATGGTGGCGCTCATGGACGAGCTGTCCAGCGTCATGTTCTGCGCCAAGGACGTCAGCGGCCGCTACGTGCTCGTCAACGAGGTGTTCGTGCGCCGCACCCACGAGCGCTCGCGCCGCGGTGTCGTCGGCCGGCGCGCCACCGACCTGTTCGTGCCCGACCTCGCCGAGCGCTACGAGGCGCAGGACGCCGAGGTGCTGCGCACCGGCCGCCCGCTGCGCGGCGAGCTCGAGCTGATCCGCCGCACCGGCGGGGCCCCCGGCTGGTTCCTCACCTCCAAGCTCGCGGTGCACGACGCCGAGGGCGGCGTGGTGGGCCTGGTGTCCGTGTCTCAGGACCTGCGCTCCGAGAACGCCGACGACGCGACGATGGAGGCGATGTCCCGGCTCGTGGCCGGGATCCAGGCACACCTCGACGCCACCCCGGGCACCGGCCTGTCGGTGGCCGACCTCGCGGCGATGGCCGGGTGCAGCACGCACGTGCTCGACCGGCGGGTACGGCGCGTGTTCGGCCTGTCCCCCCGCCAGCTCGTGCTGCGGGCACGCGTCGACCGGGCCGCGCACCTGCTGGCCGACACCGCCACGCCTCTGGCGCAGGTGGCCGCCGCCGCCGGGTTCTACGACCAGCCGTCGTTCACCCGGCAGTTCGCCCGGCTGACGGGCGAGACGCCGTCGTCGTTCCGGCGCCGGGCACGGCGGCACTGAGCCGGGCAGCACCGCCCGGCAGCACGGCGCCGTCCGCTCTTCCGCCGACACCCGGGCCTTGGGCGATCCCCACAACGACGAGCAGCGAACGTCGTCGAACCACCCCTCCCGTTGGAGGAACCACACAACGGTGGCCCGGCGGTGCTGGCCACCGGGCCTCGTGACCCCGCTCGGCGGACGCACCTAGCGTCGTCGGACATGACGACCGCCGCTCTCCCCCTGCACCCCGCCCCCGCCGTCCTCGCCGACCTGCTGCCCGCCGGCACCCGCGCCCGTGCGATCGCCCGCGACGTCGCGCTCGTCGCCGGCCTCGCCCTGCTCACCGCGCTCGCCGCCCAGGTGCGCGTCCCCGTGCCCGGCCTGCCCGTGCCGGTGACCGGCCAGACCTTTGCCGTGCTGCTCGGCGCCGCCGCCCTCGGGCCGGTGCGCGGCGCCCTCGCCCAGGTGCTGTACATCGGCGTCGGTGTGGCGGGGATGCCCGTGTTCACCGGGGGCGCCTCGGGCTGGGAGGTGATCGTCGGCGCGAGCGGCGGCTACATCGTCGGGTTCGTGCTCGCCTCCCTCGCCGTCGGCGCCCTCGCCCGCCGCGGCGCCGACCGCCGCGTGCTGGGCGCGGCCGGCGCCTACGCCGTCGGCACCCTCACCGTCTACGCCGTGGGCGTGCCGTGGCTGGCCGTCGTGGCCGGCATGGACCCCGCGCAGGCGCTGTGGGGCGGCCTGGCGGTGTTCCTGCCCGGCGACGTGCTCAAGGCCGTGCTCGCCGCCGCCCTGCTCCCGGCCGCGTGGCGACTCGCCCGCTGACCTGGTGTCCTGGGAGCCATGAGCCTCGCACCCACCCTCACGCTGCCCCACGGCGCACAGATCCCGGCGATCGGCCTCGGCACCTGGCCGATGGACGACGCCGAGGCCGCCGTCGCCGTCCGCTCCGCCCTCCAGGCCGGCTACCGGCTGGTCGACACCGCCGAGAACTACCGCAACGAGGTGGGCGTCGGGCGCGCCCTGCGCGACTCCGGCGTGCCCCGCGAGGAGGTGTTCCTCACCACCAAGCTCAACCGCGAGTGGCACTCCGCCCAGGGCGTGCGCGAGGCGTGGGAGAACAGCGTCCGGCGCCTCGGCGTCGACTACCTCGACCTGTTCCTCATCCACTGGCCCAACCCCGACCAGGGCACCTACGTCCAGGCGTGGGAGGGGCTCGTGAGGCTGCACGAGGAGGGCAAGGTGCGGGCCGTCGGCACCTCCAACTTCAAGCCGGCGCACCTGGCGAGGATCGTCGAGGCCACCGGGTTCGCGCCGGACGTCAACCAGATCAACCTCAACCCGTACGCCACGCGCGGCGCCAGCGTGGCCGCCAACGCCGAGCACGGCACCGTCACCGAGTCGTGGAGCCCCATCAAGCCCGCCGAGATGCTGGCCGAGCCCGCGATCGCGGCCGCCGCCGAGGCCCACGGCGTCACGCCCGCCCAGGTGGTGCTGCGCTGGCACACCCAGCTCGGGTACGTGCCCATCCCCAAGTCCTCCTCCCCGCAGCGCCAGGTGGAGAACCTCGAGATCTTCGGGTTCACCCTCACGGACGAGGAGATCACCGCGATCAGCGCGCTCGACCGCGGCGAGGAGCACGTGACCGACTCCGACGAGTTCGGCCACTGACCGCGCACGCCCCGGTGCCGGTGCCCCGCACGCCCGGCACCGGCACCGGGGCGCGCCACCGCGGGTGAATGCCCCCGTCAGCCGACGTGGCGTCGCGCGGAAGGCCCGACGGTCGCTACGTTGGTGGCGTGGCGCCCATCCCGCGCCCTGCCACCCCGCGCCGTCGGCCCGGCTCATCGTGCCCAGCCCCCGGCGCCGCACCAGGAGGACCAGTGACGACGCCGTCGATCACCACGCCTGACACCACCACCACACCCGCGGAACACTCCCCGCTGGCCACCGCCCACGCCCAGCTCGCCGCCGCCGTGCGCCACCTGGGCTACGACGAGGGCCTGCACGCCAACCTCGCCACCCCGCGCCGCGAGATCCACGTCTCGGTGCCGCTGCGCATGGACTCCGGCGAGGTGCGGCTGTTCCGCGGCTTCCGGGTGCAGCACAACGTCTCCCGCGGGCCCGGCAAGGGCGGCCTGCGCTTCCACCCCGACGTCGACATCGACGAGGTGCGGGCGCTGGCCATGTGGATGACGTGGAAGTGCGCCATCGTGGACCTGCCGTACGGGGGCGCCAAGGGCGGCGTCACCATCGACCCGCGCGACCACTCGAGGGCCGAGCTGGAGCGCGTCACCCGGCGGTACACGTCCGAGATCATGCCGATGATCGGCCCGGACACCGACATCATGGCGCCCGACATGGGCACCGACGAGCGCACCATGGCCTGGGTCATGGACACCTACTCCGTCAACCGCGGGTACACCATCCCCGCCGTGGTGACGGGCAAGCCCATCGCCGTGGGCGGCTCGCTGGGCCGCGGCACCGCCACGAGCGCGGGCATCGTGCACGTCACCGAGGCTGCCCTGCGGCAGGCGGGCGAACGGCTCGAGGGCACGCGGATCGCCATCCAGGGCTTCGGCAAGGTCGGTGGGCACGCCGCCGAGATCTTCGCCGCCCGCGGCGCCCGCGTCGTGGCCGTCAGCGACCAGTACGGCGGTGTGCGGGCCGACGACGGCCTGGACGTGGCCCGCCTGGTGCAGCACGTGGCCGCCACCGGGTCCGTGGTGGACTTCGAGGACGCCGACCCCGTCTCGAACACCGAGCTGCTGGCCCTCGACGTCGACGTGCTGGTGCCCGCCGCGATCCAGGGCGTCATCGACGAGACCACCGCCCAGCACGTGCGCGCCCGGTTCGTGGTCGAGGGCGCCAACGGCCCGACGACGACGGCCGGTGACGAGATCCTCGCGAAGAACGGCATCACCGTGGTGCCCGACGTGCTGGCCAACGCCGGCGGCGTCGTCGTCTCCTACTTCGAGTGGGTGCAGGCCAACCAGGCGTACTGGTGGACCGCTGAGGAGATCTCCGAGAAGCTCGCCCACCGCATGGTCACCGCGTACCAGGACGTCGCCGAGCACGCCCGCCGCGACGGTCTGTCGCTGCGTGACGCCGCCCTGACGATCGGTGTGCAGCGGGTGGCGGAGGCGCACAAGATCCGCGGGCTCTACCCCTGACCCAGGCACCGCTCCCGGCCGGCGGCACGCGGCTGCGCCACGACGTCGTGGCGCGGCTGCGTGCCGCCGGCTGCGTGTTCCCCGAGGAGGAGGCGCGGCTGCTGCTGGAGGCGGCGGGGCTCGACGTGCCGCCCGGCAGGACGTCGCCGGATCGGCAGCTCGAGCTGCCGATCCCGCAGGGGGCTGCCGAGCGGGACGCGGGCACGGCGCCGCCGGGACGAGCAGCGAGCCTGGAGGCGCTGGACGCCCTGGTGACCCGGCGGGAGGCCGGCGAGCCTCTCGAGCACCTGCTCGGCTGGGTCGAGCTCGCCGGGCGGCGCTGGCACGTGGGGCCCGGGGTGTTCGTGCCCCGGCAGCGCTCGGAGCTCATGGTGGCCCAGGCGCTGGACCTCGTCGCTGCCGGTCCGTGGTGCCGCACGGCCGGGCCGACCCTGACGGTGCTCGACCTGTGCTGCGGCAGCGGGGCCGTGGGCGGGGCCGTCGTGGCACGGCTCCTCGCCCGGGCCGCCCGCCGCTCGCGCACCGGCGACGGCAGCGGCGACGGCAGCGGCAGCGGCGACGGTGGAAAGCACCACCCCGAGCCGGCCGTCGTGCTCCACGCCGCCGACGTCGATCCGGCGGCCACCGCGTACGCCGCGCGGAACCTCGAGCCCCTGGGCGGCACCGTCCACACCGGAGACCTGTACTCCGCCCTGCCCGTCACGTTGCGCGGCACGGTGGACCTGCTGCTGTGCCACGCCCCGTACGTCCCCACCGCCGCGCTGGCCACGATGCCTCCCGAGGCGCGCGACCACGAGCCGCGCACGGCGCTCGACGGCGGCCCGGACGGCCTCGACGTGCTGCGCCGCGTCGTCGCGGGCGCGCCCCGGTGGCTCGCACCGGGCGGAAGCCTGCTCTTCGAGGTGGGCGACGAGCACCAGCTGACGGAGACGACGGCGCTGCTGGGCCGCGCCGGGCTGACTCCCGCGGTGGTGCAGGACGACGAGGCGGGAGCGACCGTCGTCGTCGGCACGGCCCGCACGAGCGCGGCGGCCTGAGCACCGCCCCCGTGGCCCCGCGCCACCACCCCCGGCCACGGTTGTGGGCGGAAGACTCGCCGCAACTACCACAGGACTGCGGCGAGTCTTCCGCCCACAACGGTGGGAGGGCCGAGCGGGCTGAGGGCGGACCGGGCGCGAGCGGGCGGGTCCCTGCATAGCCTGCCGAGATGGAACCTCGCGTCGTCCTCAGCTCCGTGGGACTCCCGCTGGCGGGCGCGGTGGCGGGCAGCGTCGCCTCGGCCCGCGGCACGCGCTCGCGCTGGTACCGGCGACTGCGCAAGCCCGCGATCCAGCCGCCGGGCGCCGTGTTCCCGGTGGTGTGGTCGGCGCTGTACGCAGCGGTCGCCGGGGCGTCCCTCGTCGCCCAGGCGCACGGGGACGCCGCCTCCCGCTCCTCCTACCGCGCGGCTCTCGCGGTCAACATGACGCTCAACGCCGGCTGGTGCTGGACGTTCTTCGTGTGGCACCGCCTGGGCGCCTCCGTCGTGGTGTCCGGCGCCCTGGCGGTGAGCTCGGCCGACCTCGCACGCCGCGCGGCCGCCACCAGCACGGGTGCTGGCGCGGCCCTGGTGCCCTACGCGGGGTGGACGGCGTTCGCGACGGTGCTGGCGGACGCCGTCCGGCGCGCCAACCCCGGCCGCTGAACCGGAGGCGCGGGCGCCCGGACACCGCCCGGGCCGACGACGACGGACGCCCCGCACCCGGAGAGGGTGCGGGGCGTCCGTCGCGGGGCGCAGGGCCGGGTCAGCCGACCATCGCGAGCACGGCCGGGTCAACCGCCATCGCGAGCAGGGCCGGTCAGGCGAGCGGCTGCTGGGCCGCCCACGCGGCCAGCGTCACGCGCGGGCCGGTGAAGAACGGCGTCTCCTCGCGCACGTGGCGGCGGGCCTCGGTGGCACGCAGGTCGCGCATGAGGTCCACGATGCGGTGCAGCTCGTCGGCCTCGAAGGCGAGCAGCCACTCGTAGTCGCTGAGGGCGAACGTGCTCATGGTGTTGGCGCGCACGTCCTTGTAGCCGGCGGCGGCCATGCCGTGGTCGCGCAGCATGGTGCGGCGCTCGTCCTCGGGCAGCAGGTACCACTCGTAGGAGCGCACGAACGGGTAGACGCACAGGTAGCCGCGGGGCGCCTCGCCGGCGAGGAAGGCCGGCACGTGGCCCTTGTTGAACTCGGCGGCACGGTGCAGGGCCACCGTGGACCAGACGGGCTCGAGCGCGGCACCGAGGTCGGAGGCGCGCAGGCGGTGGTAGGCGGCCTGGACCGACTCCACGGAGGGGCCGTGCACCCAGATCATGAGGTCGGCGTCGGAGCGCAGGCCGCCGACGTCGTAGGTGCCGCGCACGACGACGTCACCGTCGGCACGGGCCGCGTCGCGCGCGGCCTCGGGCTGGCCGCCCCAGAGGGCGTCCTCGGCGTCGGCGACCAGGCTGGCGCGCTCGGCGGCGTCGGCGGGCAGCGGCGTCGTCGTCGCGAACGCGGCGATCAGCGCGTAACGGATCGTCTCGTTGATCGCGGAGGTCTCGACGGCCTCGCCGGTGTCGCCGTGGACGTGGGTGGCGTTCTCGCTCATCGGTGCATGTCCTCGCTGCAGAGTGCCGGGATGCCGCTGGGCTGCTCGTGCACGCGCAGGCAGCAGTCGTTCGGGGTGACCGAGGGGAAGGCCGGGAGGTTGCCGACGACGGCCTCCTGCACGTCCTCGCCGCGGGCCAGGGCGGCGCGCTCCAGGACGAGGTCCACGAGCTGCTTGACGAACACCTCGCGGGTGCCGACGGTGCCGGCGCGCACGGCGTGCACGCCCAGCTCGCGGGCCGTCTCCAGCGCCTCGGTGTCGAGGTCGTAAGCGACCTCCATGTGGTCGGAGACGAACCCGATCGGGGACAGCACCACGTTGCGCAGGCCCTCGCCGGCACGCTCCTCGAGCAGGTCGTTGACGTCCGGCTCGAGCCACGGCTGGCTCGGCGGGCCGGAGCGCGAGCAGTAGGCGAGCTCCCACTCGACGCCGTGGCCGAGGCGCTCGCCCACGGCGGCGGCGATGACGGCGGCGACGTCCAGGTGCTGCTCGGAGTAGGTGGCGTGACCGACGCCCGACGCCTCCTCCATCGTGGTGGGGATGGAGTGGGTGACGAACACGATCTTCGCGGCCTGGGCGTCCCCGCCCTGGGCGGTGAGCTGCTCGAACGCCTCGACGACGGCGTCGACGTTGGCCTGCACGAACCCGGGGGTGTTGAAGTACGAGCGGATCTTGTCGAACTGGACGCCCGTGGAGCCGTCGGGGCCGAGCTGGCCGCGCTCGTCGAGCACGACGGCGAGGTCCTCGCGGTACTGGCGGCAGCCGGAGTAGCTGGAGTAGGCGCTGGTGACCAGGGCGACGGCGCGCTGGGCACCGAGGCGCTCGAGCTCGTCGATCGCGTCGGTGGTGTACGGCTCCCAGTTGCGGTTGCCCCACACGACGGGCAGGTCCAGGCCGCGCTCCGCGAGCTCCTTCTCGAGCGCCGCCTTGAGCGCGAGGTTCTGCTCGTTGATGGGGCTCTTGCCGCCGAACCCGTAGTAGTGCTCGCCGACCTCCTCCAGGCGGGAGTCGGGGATGCCCTTGCCCGCGGTGACGTTGCGGAGGAACGGGACCACGTCCTCCGGCTTGTTGGGCCCGCCGAAGGAGTAGAGCAGCAGGGCGTCGTAGGGGCGCGCGTCCAGCGCCTGGGACGTCGTGGTCGTCGGCATACCTGGAATCATTCCACCGTTTGGGTCACGCACCCCGCCAGATCCGGACGCACCGGACGTGACGTTGTACCGACGCGTTGTCACCACGCCTCGTCGCCGGGCGGGAGCGGGCGTCGACCCACGTCACGGGCCCGGACGCACCCGTGGCCGGTGCGTGCTGCACCGGCCACGGGCGGGGCCCAGCCCCTCGTCTCGTCGTCGGCCGCCGTGGGGCGGGCCGTCGCGGCCGCTCTCAGGCGGCGATGCCGAACCGTTCGCGGGTGACGACGTCGCCGTCGGCGACGCTGGCGTCCGCGGGGACGCGGGTGCGCGCCTGCACGCGCACGCCTGCCCCGAGCCGTGCGCCCGTCTCGATCTGCGCACCGTCCCCCACCTCGGCGCCAGGGCCCACGTGCACGTTGCGCCCCACGGCGACGTCCTCGCCGAGGCGGGCGTCGACGTCGATCCAGCTGCCGGAGCCGACGCTCGCGCCGGCGCCGATGCGCGCACCCGTCTCCACCCACGCGTCACGGGCCACGAACGCCGTCGGCTCGACGGTGGCCTGCGGCGACACGAGGCCACCACCGTTGCGGTGCCGTCGGTAGACGACGGTGCGACCGTGCTCCTCGAACTCCACTCGGGTGCTGCTGCGTCCAGCCATGCGGTCCTCCCTGTCCCGGATGAGCCGTCTCGTGCTCGTGGCACCTCGCCGTCGTCCCGGGACGAGACCCTTGGCGAGCCACTTGTGAAGAACAGCGCAATCTCGGCGCTGCGTATTCCCGCGAGGTCAGGCGCGGGCCCCCTCCGGCGGCCCCTGGCACCCGGGTCCGAGCGCCAGCGCCGCCACGTGCGCGGCGGTCTCCCGCAGCCGTCCCGCGGTGCGCCCCAGGAGGTCGTCGAGGTCCACGGGGCCGGGGGCGATCGAGAACGCGGCGCGGATGCCGGCGGCGCGTGCCTGCGCCGCGGGCAGCAGCACCTGGCCGGCGACCACCACCACCGGCGGGCGGGCAGGGGCGGCCGCGGCAGCCCGGGCCACGCCGTCGGCCACCTTGCCACGGACCGACTGCGCGTCGAACGAGCCCTCCCCCGTGACGACGAGGTCGGCGTCGGCCAGCGCGGCGGGCAGGCCCACGGCCTCGGCGACCAGGTCGACGCCGCGCTCCACGTGCGCGCCGAGCACGGCCACGAGCGCCGCGGGCACACCACCGGCCGCCCCGGCACCGGGCAGCTCGCGCACGGCCACGCGCGTCTCGCGCTCCAGCACCCCGGCCCAGCGGGCCAGCGCCTCGTCGAGGAACGTGACCTCGCCCGGCCCGGCACCCTTCTGCGGGCCGAACACGGCGGCGGCCCCGTGCTCGCCGGTCAGCGGGTTGGTGACGTCGACCGCCAGGCGCCACCGCACCTGCCGCGCCCGGGGGTGCAGGTCCGTCAGGTCCACGGACTCGACGCGGGCGAGCCCCTCACCGCCGTCGGGCACCTCGTGTCCCGCGGAGTCGAGCAGGCGGGCGCCGAGCCCCCGGAGCAGGCCGGCGCCGCCGTCGGTCGAGGCCGACCCACCGAGGCAGACCAGCACCTCCTCGACGCCGGCGTCGAGGACGGCGTGCGCCACCGCTCCCGTGCCGCGCGTGTGCGCGTGCAGGGGCCGCAGCTCCACGTCCCGGACGCCGGGAAGGCCGCTGGCCTGGGCGAGCTCGACGACGCCGACACGACCGCCAGGGCCCACGGCCCAGCGCGCCGTCGTGGGGCGGCCGATCGCGTCGACCGTCGAGCACGCTCGCAGGGGCACCTGCCAGGCCGCGGCGAGCGCGGCGAGCGTGCCCTCCCCGCCGTCGGCCATGGGGCGCAGCGTCACCCGCGCGCCGGGGACGGCCGCGAGCACGCCGTCGGCGATCGCCGCGGCGACCTCGGCCGCGCTCAGCGACCCCTTGAACGAGTCGGGGGCGACGACGACGTGCGGGGTGGTGGACTGCCCTGTCACGCCGCCGACCATAGCGGGTCCGCGTGCGGGCGGGAGCCGCGGTCCGGCCCGACGCCGCCGGTCAGCGCTCGATCGGCGGGATGTCGCGCTGGGCCAGCCGGAGCCGGTCCAGGAGGCGGCGCAGCTCACGCTGCTCGTCGTCGTCGAGGGCGCCGCCCACGTAGCGGCCCATCGCCTCGACGTGGCGCGCGCCGACCTCCCGCTGCAGGCGGCGACCCTCGTCGGTGACCGTCACGAGCGTGCCGCGGGCGTCGTCGGCCGGGACGGAGCGCGTGACCAGACCTCGCGCCTCCATGCGCTCGACGAGCCGCGACACCGAGGACTGCACGAGCAGGATCTCCTGGGTGAGCTCGCGCAGCCGCAGCGCGCCGCCCGAGGACACGAGCACGAACAGCACGTCGTACTCGCGCAGCGACACCTCGTCCCAGATGGGGTCGTCCTGCAGGCGCCGCAGCAGCACGACCTGGGTGCGGAACAGCGCCTCCCAGGTCGCGGCCGCGCGGCGCTCGCCCTCGGCGGGGCTCATCTGCCCAGCCGTCGCTCTCGCCGCGTGAAGTCGCGCAGCGCGCGCAGGAAGTCCACCCGGCGGAAGTCGGGCCAGTAGGCCTCGCAGAAGTACAGCTCGGAGTGGGCCGACTGCCACATCAGGAACCCGCCGATGCGCTGCTCGCCCGAGGTGCGGATGACGAGCTCGGGGTCGGGCTGGCCCCGGGTGTAGAGGTGGTCGGTGATGTCCTGCACGTCGATCCGCTCGGCCAGCTCCTCGAGCGTGGCACCGTTGCCGGCCTGCTCGCGCAGGTAGGAGCGCACGGCGTCCGCGATCTCGTGGCGGCCGCCGTAGCCGATGGCCACGTTGACCTGGAGGCCGTCGATGCCCTCCGTGCGCTCGGCGGCCTCGCGCAGCGCGCCGGCGAGCGACTCGGGCAGCAGCTCGGGGCGGCCGACGACGCGCAGGCGCCAGCGGCCGGAGTCGGCGAGCTCGCGCACGGCGTCCTCGATGATCTCCAGGAGGTTGCCGAGCTCCGCGGCCGAGCGGGCCAGGTTGTCGGTCGAGAGCATCCACAGGGTCACGACCTCGATACCCAGCGGCTCGGCCCACCCGAGGAACTCCGCGATCTTGTCGGCACCACGGCGATGACCGGTCGCGGCCGTCTCGCCGAAGGACTTCGCCCACCGGCGGTTGCCGTCGAGGATGACGCCGACGTGCCGCGGCAGCCGGTCGGGGGTGAGCCCGGCGGCGAGGCGGCCCTCGTACAGGCGGTAGAGCGGATGGGGCAGTCGCACGGGGCCACGGTACCGGGCGGCGGAGCGGCCTCTCGACGGCCGCGTGCGAGGGCGCCGCGCCCGTCGCACGATCTTCACAACACGCGCCCGGGGCAACCCCTGCCACCAGGGCGCGGACGGGCCTACGGTGGCGTAACCTACGGAACCGTAGGTTGGTGTCTCGCCCCGCCGGGACACTCCTCCCCGACCGCACAGCACACACGCCAGGAGGCACTCGTGGCAGCCGCCGCCGACCACCGCCGCCCCGACGACCTGCCCCGCCCCGCCGACGTCGCCCGCGACGCCGCAGCCGGTGCCCAGAAGGCCGCGTCCGCCGCAGCCGACGGCGCGCAGAAGGCCGCGTCCGCCGCAGCCGACGGCGCCCGCGAGGTGGCCGTCGACGCCCGCAGCGCCGTGATCCAGACCGTCCAGACGGTCTCCGTGGCCGTCGCGCAGCTCAAGCCGCGGCTGCGCGGCTGGATCCACGCCGTCACGGCTCCCCTCGCCCTGGCCGCCGGCATCGTGCTCGTGGTGCTGGCGCCGCCCGTCGCCGGCAAGGTCGCCGCGGCCGTCTTCGCCCTGACCTCGCTCCTGCTGTTCGGCACCAGCGCCGTGTACCACCGCGGCACCTGGTCCGCGAAGGCCGCCCTGGCGCTACGACGGCTGGACCACTCCAACATCTTCCTCATCATCGCCGGCACGTACACGCCCCTGGCCGTGCTGCTGCTGCCACCGCGCACCGCCACCACCCTGCTCGTGATCGTGTGGAGCGGTGCCGTGCTCGGCCTGCTGGCGCGCGTGCTGTGGATCAACGCCCCGCGCTGGGTCTACGTGCCCGTCTACCTCGCGCTCGGCTGGGTCGCGATGGCCTACATGGGCCAGTTCTGGGCCGGCGGCGGGGCCGCCGTCGTCTGGCTCGTGGTGGCCGGCGGCCTCGCCTACACGCTCGGTGCGATCGTCTACGGCACCAAGTTCCCCGATCCGTCCCCGCGCTGGTTCGGGTTCCACGAGATCTTCCACGCCCTGACGGTCGCCGGGTTCGCCTGCCACACCGTGGCGATCTTCATCGCCGCCGTCTGACGGCGCGGCACCGTCAGCGCGGCACGACGGCGTAGCGGCGGTTCGCCAGCGACGGGTTCGCCTCGCGCGCAGCGGCCAGCGGAGCCGGGTCCAGGTCCACGGTGCGGACCTCGGCCCGCTCCCCCAGCTCCAGCCCGACGACGCCGTCGGGCCCCACGAGCAGCGAGCGCCCGGTGACGCCCTTGCCCGCCATGCCCACCCCGACCACCACGGCGGTGTTCTCGATCGCCCGGGCGCGCAGCAGCGTGGTCCAGTGGTCGGCCTTGAGAGGGCCGGCGACCCACGCCGCGGGCACCAGGAGCACCTGCGCGCCCGCGTCCACCAGACGGCGGGCCGACTCCGGGAAGCGCAGGTCGTAGCAGGTCATCACGCCGAACCGCAGGTCCCCCACCGGCACCACGAGCGGCGGCGCGTCCACCGGTCCCGGCTCGAGCCGGTCCGACTCACGCGTGCCGAAGGCGTCGTACAGGTGCACCTTGCGGTACACCCCCGCGAGGTCGCCCGACGCCGCCACCGCCACCACCGCGTTGACGCCGCGGGCACCGTCGCCCGCCTCGCCCGGGAGCGTCGTGCCCGCGACCACGGTCAGCCCGTGCTCGCGCGCCAGCGAGCGCAGGTGCGTCACGAACGGGCCGTCCACGGGCTCGGCGTGCTCGGCGCCCACGCCCCGCGGGTCGTAGCCCGACGCGTACTCGGGCAGCACCACGAGCTGAGCTCCCACGCGCGCGGCCTCCCGCACGACGTCGGCCACGACGGCGCGGTTGGCCCCGTGGTCGCCCGAGACCTCCACCTGGGCGACCGTGACCCGCACCGGCGACGTCATGCGCGCGCGGTGCCCGGCCCGCCCTCGGCGCCCGGCTCCTCGTCCGTCTCGGCGTCCCTCTCGGCGTCCGGCTCGGTCTCCGGCTCCGTCTCCGGCTCCGCGTCGCCCGCGTGCTCCGGTCCCTCGGCGGCGTCGCCCGCCGGCCCCTCGGCGACGGGCACGCGCGTGGCGCCGCCGACCCGCTTGGGCTCGGGGACCTCGATGCCTGCGAGCCGCGCGTTGTGGGAGGTGCGGCGCATCGAGCGGGTCAGCAGCAGGAACAGCGACATGGCCGCCACCACCAGCAGGAAGGTGGCGAGGAACCCGGCCAGGCCGGGCGTCACGTCGGTCGACTCGAGCTGGCGGGCAGGGCTCGTCGGGGAGGGGGACGGCGCGGCGGCGAGCACCGCGGTCAGGGTGTGCAGGGCGCTCATCGGGCCACCTCCGTGCCACGGATGCCGGCGAACAGGTCGTCCTCGGGGATCGACGTCTCGACCCGGGACTCGGCGAGCTCGTACTCCTCCCACGGCCACACGTCGGCCTCGACGTCCCGCGGCACGGCGAAGAAGAACCCGGCCGGGTCGATCTGGGAGGCGTGCGCCGTCAGGGCGGCGTCGCGCCGGGCGAAGAACTCCGCCACCGGCACCTTGGTGGTGACGGGACGCTCGGGGATCTCACGGGCGGTGCGGGAGGAGATCCAGTCGCCGAACGGCGACTCCAGGCCGGCGCCGAGCATCGCCTCGTGCACCGTGCGCAGCCGCTCCACGGAGAACCCGTGGTTGTAGTACAGCTTGAGGGGCGTCCACGGCTCGGCACCGCCGTCGACGACGTAGCGCGACGCGTCGCCGGCCGCCTCCCACGCCTCCGCGGTGACGGTGTGCGTGTAGATGTGGTCCGGGTGCGGGTACCCGCCGCTGGGGTCGTAGGTGGTGATGACGTGCGGGCGGAACCGGCGCACGGCCTCGACCAGCGGGGCAGCGGCCTCCTCCAGGGGCACCAGGGCGAACGCGTCGTCGGGCAGCGGGGGCAACGGGTCGCCCTCGGGCAGCCCGGAATCCACGAAGCCGAGCCAGTGCTGCTGCACGCCCAGCGCCTGGGCCGCCGCCGCCATCTCGAGCCGGCGGACGGCGCGCTTGGCCTCGAGCGTGTCGAAGGAGTGCCCCTCCGGCACCGCGTAGGAGGGGTTGAGGACGTCGCCGCGCTCCCCGCCCGTGCAGGTGACGACCAGCACCTCGACCCCCTCGGCCGCGTACCTCGCGGTGGTCGCGGCGCCCTTGCTCGACTCGTCGTCGGGGTGCGCGTGCACCGCCATCAGCCGCAGGCGGCCGGGGGTGCCGACGGGAGCGCTGGTCAAGACAGACCTCCAAGGTCGTGGGGTTCGACGTCGGCGCGGGTCGAGCCGCACCGCGCTCATGGACCACAATCATCCTCCATGAGCACCCCTACCCCGCCCACGCCGCCCGCCGACCGGTACGGGCGCGGTCGGCGCACCCCCGCCGGCCGTGGCGAGGTGCCCCCGGGGACCCCGGGGGGCGAGGCGCTCGAGCCGGACGACGGCGGTCACCGCGGCCCCGGGCTGAGCCGCGGTGCCAAGGCGGCGGCCGCTGCCGCGATCGCCGTGGCGGTGGCCGCGGTCGCGTGGATCGCCGCGTCCCAGCACCAGCAGAACCCGGTCACGGGCGACGTCGTCTCCTACCGGGTGGTCAGCGCCGAGGAGGTCGAGATCGACTTCCAGGTGTCGATGCCGGTGGGCACGACGGCGGTGTGCACGGTCGAGGCGATGTCGTCCAGCTTCGCCCAGGTGGGCACGATGGACGTCGAGGTGGGTCCGAGCGAGACGCGCACGAGCCGCTACTCGGTCACGCTGCGCACCTCCCAGCAGGCCGACACGGGCGTGGTCGAGGGCTGCCGCCCCGCCTGACACCGGAGACTCGCCGCCGACTCACCGCCGGCTCACCGCCGCCGACTCACCGGGGCGCAAGTTGCCCCGAGCCAGGCGAGACGGGCTACCCTGAGGGATTCACACGCTGTCCTGACAACCAGCCGACGCGCGTGCCGACGCCCGTCGGCCGTACACGCGCGGCCAGGGCCAGGCATACGAGCACCACGAAAGGAGAGCCCTCGTGACCGACAGCAACGTCACCTGGCTCACCCAGGAGGCTCACGACCGGCTGAAGGCCGAGCTGGAGCACCTCTCGGGGCCTGCCCGCACCGAGATCGCGGAGCGCATCGCCGCCGCCCGCGACGAGGGCGACCTCAAGGAGAACGGCGGCTACCACGCCGCGCGCGAGGAGCAGGCCAAGAACGAGGCGCGCATCCGTGAGCTGACGGAGAAGCTGCGCAACGTCCAGATCGGCACGCCCCCGGACGACGGGAAGGTCGAGCCGGGCATGGTGGTGACCGTGCTGCTGGCCGGCGACCCCATGACGTTCCTCCTGGGCTCCCGCGAGATCGCCGGCACCACCGACCTCGACGTCTACTCGCCGACCTCGCCGCTGGGCGAGGCCATCGACGGGCACTCGGTCGGTGACACCGTGAGCTACACCGCACCCAACGGCAAGGAGTTCACGGTCGAGATCACGGAGGCCAAGCCCTTCGCGGGCTGACGCGCTCCCCCACCGTGGTGCGCCTGTGGCCCGGTCCCCTCGTCGGGGCCGGGCCACAGCCGTTCCTCGCGTGCGGGTCTGGGCTCAGAGCACCTCGAGGCCCGCCCCGCGCAGCCGGTCCACGATCTCGGCGCAGTGCTCGGGCCCCTTCGCCTCGACCTGCAGCGTCACCATGACGTCGGAGACGGCGAGGGCGACGTCCGTGCGCGAGTGCTCCACGTTGACGATGTTGCCGCCCGCCGACGCCACAGCCTCGACGAGCGTGGCGAGGCTGCCGGGCCGGTCGTCCACGCGCACGCGCAGCTGCAGGTAGCGGCCCGCGGCGACCATGCCGTGCTGGATGACCCGCATGAGCAGCAGCGGGTCGATGTTCCCGCCGGAGAGCACCGGCACCACAGGACCCTCGAAGTCGCCCGGCGCAGCCATGACGGCCGCGACCGCCGCGGCGCCCGAGGGCTCCACCACCGACTTCGCCCGCTCCGCCACCAGCAGCAGCGCACGCGAGAGCTGGTCCTCGCTCACCGTGCGCACCTCCACGCCCAGCCGGTCGAGGATCGAGAAGGGCACCTCCCCCGGGGTCCCGACGGCGATGCCGTCCGCCATCGTGGGGCCCAGCGCCCCCGCCACCGGCCGGCCGGCCGCGAGCGAGCCCGGGTAGGCGGCGGCCCGCTCGGCCTGCACCCCCACCACGCGCACGTGCGGCGCGGCCTCGGCCAGCACCGTCGCGATGCCGGCCACGAGGCCCCCGCCACCGAGCGGCACCACGATCGTGGCGACGTCGGGGACCTGCTCGAGCACCTCGAGGGCGAGGGTGCCCTGGCCGGCCACGACGTCGACGTGGTCGAACGGGTGGATGAGCACGCGGCCAGAGCGTGCCGCCTCCGCGCGGGCGGCCACCAGCGCGTCGTCGACGCTGGACCCCACCAGGCGCACGTCGGCACCGTAGCCGCGGGTCGCAGCGAGCTTGGGCAGCGGCGCGTCCACCGGCATGTAGACCACGGCGTCGAGGCCCAGGAGCTGGGCCGCGAGCGCGACGCCCTGGGCGTGGTTGCCCGCCGAGGCCGCCACGACCCCGGCCGCCTTCTCCTGTGCCGTCAGCCGCGACATGCGCGTGTAGGCACCACGCACCTTGAAGGAGCCCGCACGCTGCAGGTTCTCCAGCTTGAGCATCACCGGGGCGCCGACCGGCTCCGACAGCGCGCGGAACGCCTGCACCGGGGTGCGCGTGGCCACGCCCTCGAGCAGCCGAGCCGCCGCGCGGACGTCGTCGAGCGTCACCGCGAGCGGGTGGGTGGGGGTCGTGCTCACTGGCGGTCTCTCTCCTCGCACCGGGGAACCGGGCGCGGGCCGCTCAGTCCTCGCGCGCCTCCCTGACCTCCTGGGTCACGGTGGCGCCCGCGTTGTTCGGCGCGCTCCCGGCGTCGTCGCCGCCGGGCACCTCGGCGCTCTCGCCGCGGCCCGACCTGCGCAGCGTACCGGCCAGCTCGGAGAACGACGGCGGCCTGCGCCGCAGCAGCGGCACGTGGTCGTCAGTGCCCAGCTCGGGGAACTTGTCGTGCCCGTGCAGGTACAGCAGGAACGTGTTGAGCACCGCGGCGAACGGCACGGCGAACAGGGCGCCCACGATGCCGGCGGCGAGGCTGCCCGCGGCCACGACGAGCACCACGGCCACCGGGTGCAGCGAGACGGCGTGACCCATGAGGAACGGCTGCAGGATGTGGCTCTCGGCCTGCTGCACGAGCAGCACGATGCCGAGCATGATGAGGGCCGCGACCCAGCCCTGCGCCACCAGCACCACGGCGACGGCGATCGCGCCGGTGACGATCGCACCGATGATCGGGATGAACGACCCGACGAACACCAGGATGCCGATGGGCAGCGCGAGCGCCGGCACGAAGAACGCGGCACCCACGCCGATGCCGACGGCGTCCACGAGCGCCACGAGGATCTGCGTGCGCACGTAGGCCGACAGCGTGACGATCGCGCGACGGCCGGCCTGGTGGACCTTCTCGCGGGACGCGATCGGCAGCAGGTTCACCAGCCAGGTCCAGATGCTGCGGCCGTCCTGCAGGAAGAAGATCGTGCAGAACAGCGCGATGAGCGCACCGACGAGCACATGCCCCACCGTGGTGGCGGCGCCGAGCGCGCCGGTCACGATCGAGGACGCCCCGGCACCGTCGGTGATCGCGCCCGAGAGCTGGTCCCAGTACTCGTTGAGCTGGTCGTTGTCGATGCCCAGCGGCCCGTCGGCCAGCCAGTCGCGCACCTCGTTGAAGCCCGCCACCGCCTGGTCGGCCAGGTCGGCGAACCCCGAGACGATCTGACGCCCCGCCAGGGACACCAGCGCCGTGACCACGAGGATGAACCCGACGATGGCCGTGGCGGTGGCCAGCCCGCGCGGGAAGCGCACCCGCTCGAGGAACGAGCGCACCGGCCGCAGCAGCACCGTGAGCAGCAGGGCCACGGCCACCGGCACGACGATGGTGCTCAGCTTCGCGGTCAGCCAGACGACCCCGGCGAGCATCGCTCCGATGAGCAGCACACGCCACGACCACGCCGCGGCGGCACGGACACTCAGGGGGACGGCATCGGCACCTGACGGCGCACGGTCGGCACTCATGTGCTCACAGTACGGACCCCGGCAGCGCTCTCGCCTGCGCAGACACGATCTGCACGGTCCGTTCACCCGTCAGTCGAGCGCACGCTCCAGGTCGGCCACCAGGTCCTCGGCGTCCTCGATCCCCACCGAGAGGCGCACCAGGTCGGCGGGCACCTCGAGGGCCGAGCCGGCCACCGACGCGTGCGTCATCCGGCCCGGGTGCTCGATCAGCGACTCCACGCCGCCCAGCGACTCGGCGAGCGTGAACACGTGCGTGCGGTCCACGACGTCGAGCGCCTTGGCCTCCGACCCCACCTGGAACGAGACCATGCCGCCGAACCCGCGCATCTGCTTCGCAGCGAGCTCGTGACCGGGGTGCGAGGACAGCCCCGGGTACAGCACCCGCGTGACCCGAGGGTGCGACTCGAGGAAGCGCGCCACGGCCAGCGCGTTGGCCTGGTGGCGCTCCATGCGCACCGCGAGCGTCTTGAGGCCGCGCAGCGTGAGCCAGGAGGCGAACGGGTCCGCCACCGCGCCCGAGGCGTTCTGCAGGAACGCCACGGCGGAGGCGACGTCGGTGGCGCCGTCGGGCGAGACCAGGCCACCGGGGATGGTGACGCCGTCGGCCACGACCAGCGCGCCGCCCACCACGTCGCTGTGGCCGCCCACGTACTTGGTGGTCGAGTGCACGACGACGTCCGCACCGAGCGCCAGCGGCGTCTGCAGGTACGGCGTGGCGAAGGTGTTGTCCACCAGCAGCAGCGCACCGGCGTCGTGCGCGAGGGACGCCAGCGCCGCGATGTCGCTGATGCCGAGCAGCGGGTTGGTGGGCGTCTCCACCCACACCAGCCGGGTGGAGCCCGGCCGCACCGCGGCCGCCACGGCGTCCAGGTCCGTCAGGTCCACCGGGGTGTGCTCGACGCCCCACGCGCCGAAGACCCGGGCCACCAGGCGGTACGAGCCGCCGTACGCGTCGTCGGGCAGGATCACGTGGTCACCGGGGCGCAGCACCGCCCGCATCAGCGTGTCCTCGGCGGCGAGGCCGGAGGCGAACGCGAAGCCTCGCGCCGGCGTGCCACCCCGGGGCGTCTCGGCCGCCGCGAGCGCCGTCTCGAGCGCGGCACGGGTCGGGTTGCCCGACCGCGAGTACTCGTAGCCGCCGCGCAGGCCGCCCACGCCGTCCTGCTTGTACGTGGAGGTCAGGAAGACCGGGGGGACGACGGCGCCCGTCGTCGGGTCCGGGTCCTGCCCGGCGTGGATGGAACGGGTGGAGAAGCCGGCGTCGGTCCAGTCGTTCGTGGTCACCGCACCAGCCTACGGGGCGGGGGCGCCTGCCTCCGGGGCGGGGCCGGGACCGTCTTGCGGACCGGTCTCGGTCCCTGCCTCCGTGGCGGTCAGCAGCGCCCGCCGCTGCGGGTACGCCGTCTCGCCCCGCTCCAGCATGGCCACGAACCGCTCGACGTTGCGCGCCCGGGTCTCTGGCCGCTTGGCGTGCGTGAGGCGGAAGAGGATGGCGTAGCGGTTCTGTGCCGTGAGCAGCTCGAAGTTCGCGGCGGCCAGCGGGCTGGCGGCGAGCGCCTGCGCGAGGTCGTCGGGCACCGCGATGTCCTTGCTGCCGGCGTAGGCGGCGTCCCACCGGCCGTCGGCCTTGGCCCGCTCGACCTCGGCGATCCCGCGCGGCCGCATCCGGCCCTCCTCGGTGAGCCGGGCGACGATGCCGACGTTGCGCACCGACCAGATGCTGCGAGACCTGCGAGGGGTGAAGCGCTGCAGGGTGGTGTCGGCGTCGCGCGAACGGCCCTGGCCGTCGATCCAGCCGCTGCACAGCGCCTCGTCGAGCGCGAGGTCGTACGTGAGGGTCGTGGGCGCCGGCCGGTTCTTCTTGGCCAGCACGAGCCACACGCCGTCCGGCTCGTCCTCGTGCTCGTCGAGCCAGGCACGCCAGGCCTCGACGTCGGGCAGGATCAGCTCGCCGTCGAGCGGGCCGCGAGGAGTGGAGGGCATGTGCCGGAGGGTAGGGGCGGCCACCGACACCGCACCGGGAGCCTGCGTCCTGGGCGTCCGCCGTCGGGCGGAACACCCGCGGCCGTACCGTGGTTGGCACTGCGGGGAGCGCGCCGACCTCTCGCTCCCGTCAAGGAGGTAATCCGGTATGAGCTCGATCTTCGACTTCCTCACGGGTGGGGCCGCGAAGCAGACGATGGTGACGCCCGAGGAGGCGCTGCCCGGCCGTGAGGTCCCCGTGCTGCACGCCCCCGCCCCCCACACGGTGCTGGGCACGTCCATCACGGGCCCGTGGCCCGAGGGCACGCGTGTGATCTACCTGGCGATGGGCTGCTTCTGGGGCGCCGAGGAGATCTTCTGGCAGGTGCCGGGTGTCGTGAGCACCGCCGTGGGCTACATGGGCGGCACCACGCCGAACCCCACCTACGAGGAGGTGTGCACGGCCCGCACCGGGCACACCGAGACGGCACTGGTGGCCTACGACCCCGCGAAGGTGTCGGAGGAGGAGCTGCTGCGGATCTTCTGGGAGCGGCACGACCCGACGTCGGGCTACCGGCAGGGCAACGACGTGGGCACCCAGTACCGCTCGGCGGTGTACTGGACCACGCCCGAGCAGGAGACCGCCGTGCGCGAGACCGCCCGGGTGTACGGCCAGGTGCTGGCCGGCAAGGGCTACGACCCGATCACCACCGAGCTGAGGCCTGCGGCCGAGGCCGGGCCGTTCTACTACGCCGAGGAGTACCACCAGCAGTACCTCTCGGACGTGAAGAACCCGAACGGCTACCGCTGCCACGCCACGACGGGCGTCTCCTACCCCGTCCCCGCCTGACCCTCTCCCCGCTGTGGGCGGGAGACTCGCCGCAACCATGTCGTGATTGCGGCGAGTCTCCCGCCCACAGCGTGCGGCGCGGCGGCGTGCGACGATCACGGACGTGCTGCTCGCCGACGTCGTCGCCACGTCCGCGGCCGTCGCCGCGACGCGCTCCCGCCTCACCAAGCGGGAGCTGCTCGCCGCCGCCCTGAGGTCTGCGGCCGACGACGGCGGCCCCCGCGCCGGCGACGAGGTCGAGGTGGTGGCCGCGTTCCTCTCCGGCCGGCCGCGTCAGCGACGCACCGGCGTCGGCTGGCGGTCCCTGACCGAGCTGCCGCCGCCGGCCGCGACGCCGAGCCTGGGGGTGCTCGACGTCGACGCCGCCCTCGACACCCTCGCCGCGACGGCGGGCACCGGGTCGCAGGCGGCCCGCGGCACGGCTCTCGCCGGGCTCATGGCCGCCGCGACCACCGACGAGCAGCAGTTCCTGCGCCGGCTGCTCCTGGGCGAGCTGCGCCAGGGAGCGCTCGACTCCCTGCTGCTCGACGCCGTCGCCGCGGCCGCCGACGTGCCCGTGACCGCGGTGCGGCGCGCCGCCATGTTCAGCGCGCTCTCCGGACCCATCGCCCGGGCAGCCCTGACCGGTGGCGACGGTGCCCTGGAGTCGTTCCGCCTCGAGGTCGGCCGCCCCGTGCGGCCGATGCTCGCGTCGGCCGCGCCCGACGTCCTCGCAGCCTTCGCGGGGTTCGACGGCGACGCCGTGGCGGTCGACGCCAAGATCGACGGAATCCGCGTGCAGGTGCACCGCCACGGTGACGACGTCGTCGTCTACACGCGGTCGTTAGAGGACGTCACCGACCGGCTGCCCGAGGTGGTGGAGCTGGCCCGGTCGCTGCCCGTCGAGGCGGTGGTGCTCGACGGCGAGGCCATCGCGCTGGACCCCGAGGGGCGCCCGCGAGCCTTCCAGGACACGGCCTCGCGCACCGGCAGCCGCGACGGCGCCGCGCTCCGGGGGCAGGTGCCCCTGACCACCTACCTGTTCGACGTGCTGCACCTGGACGGCACCGATCTGATCGACGCCCCGGCCTCGGAGCGGGTGGCGGCCCTGGGCCGCACCGTCCCGGCCGACGCGCTGGTCCGCCGGATGGTCACCGCAGACCCCGAGGAGGCGTCACGGTTCTTCGCCGACGTCGTGGCGAGCGGCCACGAGGGCGTGGTGGTCAAGAGCCTGGAGGCGCCCTACGACGCGGGGCGTCGCGGTGGCGCCTGGGTCAAGGTGAAGCCACGGCACACGCTCGACCTGGTGGTGCTCGCCGTCGAGCGGGGGTCAGGGCGCCGTGAGGGCTGGTTGTCGAACATCCACCTCGGTGCCCGCGTGCCCGGCGCCGGCGCCGAGGGAACCGACGGCTGGGTCATGCTGGGCAAGACCTTCAAGGGGCTTTCAGATGAAGTGCTGCGGTGGCAAACGGAGCGCTTCAACGAGCTCAAGGTTGAGGACAACGGCTGGGTCGTCACAGTACGCCCGGAGCAAGTCGTCGAGATTGCTTTTGACGGCGTCCAACGTTCGACGCGCTACCCCGGCGGGGTCGCGCTCCGCTTCGCCCGCGTCTTCCGCTACAGAGATGACAAGCCCGTGTCCGAAGCCGACACGATCCAAACCGTGCGCGAGTACCTCAAATCGACGTAGGGGCTGTGCGTGGCCGCCCAGTCGCACTCTAGCCCGAGCACTAAGCGACCAGCTTCTGCGCTTCCGCGGCCAGTAGGGCAGCGCGCTCGAGTAGGTAGTCGATCCACCTGTCCTCGAAGAGGGAGTCCGGCAGGAGAGCGGCGTCGACGATGTCCGAAATATCGCTCGGCATGAGACTTCGGTATTCGGACGGCGCCTTGTGAAGGATCGTCCGATTGTCAACTCGGCTTATGAAGGCGATGTTTGCGAGCGCGTTTATCTGGCTCTCGTCGCTCTCCGTTCCGGACTCGCGCAGGTATGCACGCGGGAAGCAGTGGTGGTACTCCTTCCTGTTCGGCTCCGCCAGCACCACGTCCAGGTCAACAAACTCGCCACTAAGGAAACTGCGCGGTCTGCGGGCAGCCAGAGTAAGGATTAGGCACTTCGAGGCGACGTTTGAAGCGCGGAATGCATGGTCCAAGAAAAACTCGGGCCCGATATCCGCGCGCACGTGGTCGAGCGACGAATCTTCGCCCTTCCGAAGTGCGATCGCCTCAAGAACGTCCGTCCGGACGTTCCGCAGAGGATTGCCGCTGTACCGGTGAGAGAACGACGTGCGCCAGAACCAACGCAACAGTCGGCGCCTGTCCCCGTCCGGCACTGTTTGGTTCTGATTGATCGAAAAATAGGCTGCGAGTGGAATAAGAAGTGCGGAGTATGGCAGGAACTTCAGATGCCGCACATGCAGGTTTCGGCGGAGGAAGTCGATAGCGAGTTCGAGCGCCTTGGAAACGATAGGAAACTGCTCTCGCACCTGCGACCCCCGGACGTCGATAAGCGCCGTGGGCGACGGGTCATTAACCAAGATCGCGGCCGTGCAGCGCAGCATCAAGTCTTCATCTGCGCCTACCTCCCCAAAGCCAAAGTCTTCCAGGGCCTCTGCGAGGCTACGAAACTTCTCTTGGAGATCGAAGTCCTCACTCCACGTCCATGCCGTCAGCAATTGGAACATGTCGAGTTCAATGCCCAGCCTGTTCACACGCTCAAAAACGATCGCCACGCTTGTTTGATCTTCGCTTTCGAACGTTTGCACAGGGATCAGCGTGGACACGAACTTCTGCTGAACGGTGACGATTTCTTCATAGCGCTTCTCAGGCAGCTTCTGCGCAGCGCGCGAGAATCCCACGGGGTTGAAGAAGGTCTTGATTGGGAAGTGACGGTCCGCCTCGACCTCGTCGGGCCGCAGCGCGAAAAACCTGGACTCCTGCGCGTCTGATTCTGCTTCGAAGTCGTAGTAGATCGGCAGCCAAACCTCGGGATCTTCTTCCTCACCAGCGATATCGTTCTGAAATGTCGCAAAATGGAGGTAACCCGCTGCTGGCCGTCCAGCACGTAGTCGATCGGGTAGTCCTTGGCAGGGTCCGGGAGCATGAACCCACCGAGCTTTCGCTCGGTCTTCAACTTGTTCCCCGTCCGCCATAGCAGGATCGACCCGAAAGGGAATCCCTTGTAGATGCTGTCCATGAGGAGGGCCGCTTGTCGCGGCTCCCACACGAACTCACGCTGAAATCCCGGGATTCGCAGTTCGCCTAAGCGGACACGTCCAATAAGTCTCTCGATGGTAAGCGGGTCGCTCATGACCTTCCTCTCCCTCGCTACGCTGGCATCGTCTCAGGATTCGGTGGCACTGCACACGACATCCCGGGTCCCGAGAGGGTGATTTCCGTTGGCCTTTAACTGAGTCAGGCAGCCCGCGGTCCGCGCGCTTGGATGACCGGTCCCGCTCCGCGCTGCTGGGTCTGCGAGTCGGGACGGTGGGTCATTCTGTTCCCAGGAACACGTTCAAGGGGATGACGGACGCGATGCTCGAGTGGCAGACGCGCCGGTTCACCGAGCTGGCCGAGGGTCCCGCCGACGGGTACGTGGTGCGGGTGCGGCCGGAGCAGGTGGTCGAGGTCGCCTTCGATGGAGTCCAGCGGTCTTCGCGCTACCCGGGCGGCATGGCCCTGCGGTTCGCGCGGGTCGTCCGCTACCGGGACGACAAGACGGCGGCGGAGGCGGACACGGTCGACACCGTGCGCGCGCTCGCGCCGCCAGGATGACGCCCACGCGCGGGTGGGCGTCGGCGGGTGCGCGTGGGTGCAGCCTCGGGGGAATGCGGGGGGTGCTCCCCCGAGGACTGCACCCACTGCGAACCGCGTGCGTCAGGCCTCGACGCGGCGGCGGCGCACCATCACGAAGGCGACACCGGCACCGATGAGCGCGAGCGCCCCGGCGATCAGCGCACCGACCTTGGCACCGGTGAAGGCCAGGCTCGGCGTGGCGGCCTCGACCACCGGGCCGGCCTCGTCGTCACCGTCCGTGGCGGCGAGGAAGGACTCCTCCGGAGACGGGGTGGGCGTCGTCGTGTCGGTGTCGACCGGCTCGGTCGTGGGGACCTCGGGAGCAGCGCCCGTCTCCTCCTCGGACGGGGGGACGTCCTCGTCGCCGCCGGGGGCGAGCTCGCCCTCCTCGTCACCCTCGGTCTCGCCCGGGGTGGGCTCGGGCTCGCCGCCCTCGTCCACGGGGGTCGTGGGCTCGGCAGGCGTCGTGGGCTCGGCAGGCGTCGTGGGCTCGCCGCCGTCGACAGGCGTCGTGGGCTCCTCGTCACCGGGCGTCACGGTGCCGGGAGGCGTCGGCTGCTCGGTCTCCGTGGGGATGTCCACGTAGCGCACGGTGTACTTGCCGATCGGCTTGCACTTGCCGCCGGAGACGTACGCGACCTCGACCTCGGCCTGGGGCTCGTCGAGCTCGACGACCTTGGCGCCCTCGCCCTTCTTGTACGAGCCGGAGCTCAGGCAGTAGGCGGCGATGAGCTTGCCGGGGGGCGCCTTGAGCACCAGCTTCGTCCGGTCGCCCTGCTTGGGCGTGGAGATCGCGGTGTCCATCTCCGGGCACGCGTCGCTCTTGTAGTCCCAGGTCTTCTTGGGCCAGGTGTACGTCTTGCCGGCGTAGTGGGCGGAACCGCCGTTCCACTGCTCGGCCTTCTTCCAGTCCTTGGCCCACTCGTACTTGGACCAGTCGTACTTGGACCAGTCGTGGGTCACCTTGTGACCGCCCCAGCCCCCACCGGGCGGGTAGGTGGTCGAGAGGGCCGAGGCGGGCGCGGCGGCCAGGCCCACAGCGAGGACGCTCGCGCCGATCACGGCGGCGACGCGGTGGCGGGTACGGCGGGCAGCGTCGCCCGAGCGGCGGGCCGCTTGACGGACGGTTGAGATGCGCACGTGCGCTCCTTGGATGAACGGTTGCAGGGGGACGACACGTCGAACGTGTCAGCTGGACCCTAGCGAATCCGGACATCCGGGTTCTATACCCAGTTTCCGTCGTTTTCACCCGGTAGCGGTCTTGTACGGCGTGTCCGGTTGCGATAACCGTCAACGTCGCTTATGGCGCTTGCCGCCCGGCTTGCCTCCCCCGCCACGGCCGCCCCCGTGCTTGCCTCGCGCACCGTGACGGGACTTTCCGCCGCCCCGCCCGTGGTCGCCGCCCTGACCTGCGGCAGCACCCCTGGAGCGCCCCTCGGCCCGCCCTCCGGCACCTCGCTTTTCACCCGCGCCCGCCGCTCCGGCCCCTCCCGCGCCGGTCACGCCCCGACCCCGGGAGCTGTTGACGGTGCGACCGCGGACGATGCCGATCAGCTCGTCGACGAGGTCGGTGGTGCGTTCCGAGACCCACACGAGGCCCACGGGCGCCAGCGGCCCGCCGTCGAGCACCCGGTAGGTGACGTCCTTGCGGTGGTGCAGCCGGGCGAGCGACATGGGCACCACCGTGACCCCGGCGCCGGCGGCGACCCAGGCGACCGCCTCTGCCGTCGTCTCGGGCACCTGCGGCTCGCCCGCCGGGTCGACGGAGCCGTCCTCGGCGTACGCGAGCGGTCGCAGCCCCGGCACGGGCACCCCCGGCCCGAACAGCACGTCGTCCGCGGGCAGGAGCACGACGTCGTCGGCGAGGTCGGCGGCCGTCACCGCCTCGTCCTCACCGGTGGCGGCCAAGAGATGGTCGCGGGAGACCACCACGACGGGCAGCTCCTCGTAGAGCGCGATGGCGCTGAGCCTCGTCTTGTCCACGGGCAGACGCGCGACGGCGGCGTCGGCGTCCCCACGCTCGAGGACGGCGACGGCGTCGGCCGCCTCGACCTGCACGAGGTCGAGGCGGACGGCGGGCAGACGCTCGCGCCACGTCCGCGCCCACCTGCCCGGGGTGGCCCCGGGCACGTAGGCGAGCCGGAAGGCCTCCCCGGCTGCGGGGGCGGGCGCCTCGGGCGCAGCCGCGGGGGTCTCGGCCGGGTCGTGCTGGCTGGGCTCGGTCACCCTGCCAGGCTACGGGCCGGCGTCCGCGCGACGGCCCGTGACCGGCCGCGGACCGTTCCTTGACGCACCCGCACCACGGCACGAAGACTGGCTGACACGTGTCCGCAGCGCGGCGTGGCCGTGGCCGCGCCCCGCACCACCGCGCACGGCGCCGGTGGCGACCGACGACGGAGGCCCTGTGACCGCCGACCCTTCCCACCAGCCCGCGACCCCGCCCGCAGCCGGCCCGGCAGCCCAGCCGACAGCAGGCCGTGCGGCCGGACCCGCAGCTGCCGACCTGCTCTCCCTCGACCCCGAAGCGGGCGCCGGTGGCCGCTCCCTGGTGCTGCGCGGCGGCACGGTGCTCACCATGGACGACGACGGGTCGGTCCTGGAGGGCGCGGACGTGCTGGTGACCGGCCGGCGGATCGCCGCCGTCGGACCCGCCCTGGCGGTGCCGCCCGGGACCGTCGAGATCGACGCGCGGGGCGGCATCGTGATGCCCGGCATGATCGACACCCACCGGCACCTGTGGCAGACGGCGATGCGCGGCTACGGCGCGGACTGGACGCTGAGCCAGTACTTCGACTGGTACTACGTGCAGCACGGCGCCCGGTTCCGCCCCGAGGACGTCTACGCCGGGAACCTCCTGGGTGCCGTGGAGGCGCTCGACGAGGGGGTGACGACCACGGTCGACTGGTCGCACGGGCTGCGCACCCCGGACCACGCGGAGGCTGCCGTCGACGCGCTGGAGGAGGTGCCGGGCCGGTTCGTCCTGGCGTACGGGAACATCTTCGACGCCCCGTGGACGTGGTCGCGCACGGCCGGCCTGCACGATCTCGTCTCCCGGCGCCTGCGGCGCAGCGACCTGCTGGGTTTCCAGATGGCGTTCGACGTCACCGGCGACCCGCAGTTCCCGGAGCGGGCGGCGTTCGAGGTGGCCCGGGACCTGGACGCCGCCGTGACCACGCACGCGGGTGTCCGTGGTGCCACCGACGACGCGGCCGTCCGGCTCATGCACGAGCACGGCTTCATGGAGGAGCGCACCGTCTACGTGCACGCCGCGACGCTGGGCGAGGAGTCCTACCGGTTGATCGCGGAGACGGGTGGGTCGGTGTCGGTGGCGAGCGAGGCGGAGTCGAGCGGCGGCCAGGGCTACCCGCCCACGTGGCGGCTGCGGGCCCACGGCATCCCCGTCTCCCTGTCCACCGACAGCAGCGTGTGGGGCAGCGCGGACATGTTCTCCGCCGTGCGGGCCACGCTCGCGGCCGACCGTGCGCGGGAGCACCTGGAGGCGCACGCGCGCGACGAGACGGTGACCGACGTCGGGCTGCGCGCCCAGCAGGCCGTGTGGTGGGCCACGCGCGGCGGGGCGCGGGCCCTCGGGCTCGACGACGTGACGGGGAGCCTGGAGCCGGGCAAGAAGGCCGACGTCGTGCTCCTGAAGAACGACGCCTCGCCGGTGATGGCCCCGGTGCTGCACCCCTGGGGGCACGTGGCGCTCCAGGCGCAGCGGGGCGACGTCCGCACGGTGCTGGTGGACGGCCGGGTGGTCAAGCACGACCACCGCCTGCTGGGCGACCACGTGGCCCGGGCACGCGCCGCCGCGGAGGCCACGGTGGAGCACCTGCGGCGCGAGGTGGGCGAGGAGGCGTGGAGCGCCGGGCGGGTACCGGGGTCCGGCACCGGCGGCTTCGACAGCCCGTACACCTACAGCGACCACCGGGGTGCGGCCGCGGCGGCTCCCCCGCGGTGAGCGCCGTAGGCTTGGGTCCATGGCAGGCACCCCCTTCTCGCAGCAGGTCCTCAAGCCGTCGAACGCGGCCAAGCGCCTGGGGGTCTACCTCCCGGCGACTCCCCCGGAGTTCCAGGAGAACGGCGTGACCCGGGCCGAGCTGGAGGAGCTCGAGAAGAACCCGCCGCAGTGGCTGGCGGACCTGCGCCGTGACGGGCCGCACCCGCGCCCGGTCGTGGCGGGTCGTCTGGGCGTCTCGATCGCCGGGCTGGCCCGCGGTGGCGTCACGGAGGCGCTGACCACCGAGCAGATCGACGAGCTGCGCGCGGACCCGCCGGCCTGGCTGACCCACGAGCGCGAGGTCTTCGCGAAGGTTCGCGAGGAGGAGGAGCGCCTGGCGGCGAAGGCCGCGCAGGACAAGGCGCGCGCCGCCCGCCGGCCCGCCGCCCGCGACTGACCCGTGGTGCCCGACGACGGCGTGCCCGACGACGGCGCCGCGGCGGTGCTGGACGCGACGCTGGCGGCCCTGGTGCCGTGGCCGCAGGACGGCTCTCGCGCGGACGGCCCGGTCGCGGCGGACGCCACGGACCGCCTGCTGCTGGACGAGGCGCGCCCCTACCTCGCGCAGGCCGCGGGGCCTGGTGACGTCGTCGTGGTCGGCGACCGGTTCGGGGCGCTCACGCTCGGGGCGGTGGCCCTGGGGGCGCGAGAGCCTCGGGCGCACACCGACGCCCTCACCTCGGAGCGGGCGCTGGCGGAGAACGCCCGCGCGGCGGCGGGGGCAGCGGTGCGCGCCGCCGTCGGCACCTTCGGGGTGACCGCGCACGACCGCCTGGAGGCGGGGCTGGTGCGCGGTGCCCGGCTGGTGCTGCTGCAGCTGCCGCGGTCGCTGGCCGAGCTCCAGGAGGTGACCGAGCTGGTCGCCCGGGAGGCGTCCGAGGACGTGGTGGTGCTGGCCGGCGGGCGCGTCAAGCACATGACGCACGCGATGAACGACGTGCTGGGGGCGTCGTTCGGCGAGGTGCGGGCCACGCGGGCGCGCAGCAAGTCGCGCGTGCTGGTCGCCTCCCGTCCGCTCCCGGCCGCGCGCGCAGCTGCGTCGTCGTTCCCGGTGACGGCGGCGCTGGCGGACGCCGAGCTCGTGGCCGCGGCGGGCCTGCCCCCCGGGTCGAGGGTGAGCGTCGTGGCGCACGGCGGGGTGTTCGCCGGCACGGGCCTGGACCTCGGCACGCGGGCTCTGCTGCGCACGGCCGACCGCTGGCCCGCCGCTCCGGCCGACGCGGTGGACCTGGGCTGCGGCACGGGCCTGCTGGCCGTCGTGCTGGCGCTGCGCGACCCGGGCACGCGGGTGGTGGCCACGGACCGCTCGGCTGCCGCGGTGGCCTCGGCGCGCGCGACGGCGCAGGCGAACGGCGTGGCGGAGCGCGTCGTCGTGCTGCGTGACGACGCGGGCCAGGGCGAGGAGCCTGCGAGCGCCGACCTGGTGCTGTGCAACCCGCCGTTCCACGACCGGGCGGCGGTGTCCACCGATGCCGCGCACCGGATGTTCGCTGCGGCGGGCCGGGTGCTGCGGCCGGGCGGGGAGCTGTGGACGGTCTACAACTCGGTGCTGCGGTACCGGCCTGCGCTGGAGCGGGCCGTGGGGCGCACGGAGCAGGTGGCCCGGGATGCCCGTTTCACGGTGACCCGCAGCGTGCGCACCCGCTGACACTGACAGGTCAGTAAGGCTCCGGTACGGTCGGTGGCACGTCGCTCACCGAGCGGCGCGCGTTCCCTCTCACGGCCCGCCACGACGTCGTGGCGCGCGCCACCGATCGAGGAGAAGTCGATGAAGACGATTCGCGCATTCCCCCTCGGAGCAGCAGTGCTCGCGCTGGTCGCGAGCGCCTCCCTGCCACCGGCCGCCGCCGCACCTGGTCCGAGCCCCGCCACGAGCTCGGACGTGCAGCGCACCGGGCCGGGCACCCTGGCGGCCGACCCCGATTTCGGCCCGCACGTGACGTTCATCGACCCGTCGTGGTCCACCGACCGGATCAACACGTTCCTGGACCAGGTCAACGACGAGCCCGAGTTCTCGCAGAACCGCCACCAGGTGTTCTTCGAGCCGGGCGTCTACGGCAGCGCCGCCGGCCAGGCCGACCCCTCCACGGCGACCGACATCGTCAACGCGTCCGTGGGCTATTACCAGGCCGTGGCGGGGCTCGGCGCCCAGCCGGGCGACGTGCTGATCAACGGCGCCCTGCACGTGGAGCCCGTGGTCGGGTGCCCGGAGTACCCGTGGGCGTGCGGCGACCCCGGCTCGCTGACCCGGTTCTGGCGCTCGATGTCGAACCTCGCCATCAACCCGATCCAGCGCCCCGTCGGCGACGACGCCCACCTGCCGTACCCGGCAGGCGTGACCGAGCCGCACCAGATGCGCTGGGCCGTGTCGCAGGCCGCGCCGATGCGGCGGGTGGAGATCCGCGGCGACCTGACCCTGTTCGGCCGGTACGGCGAGTTCGCGTCGGGCGGCTACCTGGCGAACTCGCGGGTGACCGGCACGATCGTGAGCGGCTCGCAGCAGCAGTGGTTCACGCGCAACTCCGAGGTGGGCGCCTGGGACGGCGGCGTGTGGAACATGGTGTTCTCCGGCGTCGAGGGTGCCCCGGCCACCGACTTCGGCCCCCGGGCCGACGGCAGCACGGGCGTCACCACGACGCTCGACCGCACCCCGCTGAGCCGCGAGGCGCCGTTCCTGTACCGGGGCGGAGACGGGAACCTGGCGGTGTTCGTGCCGCACGCCCGCCGTGACACGCGCGGGGTCGACTGGTCCACGGCCGCCGACGCCGGGCGGTCCGTGCCGATCGGCGACTTCTACGTGGCCCGCCCGGACCGCGACGACGCCCAGAGCATCAACGCCCAGCTCGCGCAGGGCCGGCACCTGATCCTCACGCCCGGCGTCTACCGGCTCGACCGCCCCCTGCAGGTGGACCGCGCCGGCACCGTGGTGCTGGGCCTGGGCTACGCGTCGCTGACCCCGACCGGCGGGAACGCCGCGCTCGAGGTCGGCGACGTCACCGGCGTCAAGGTCGCCGGCATCACCGTGGACGCCAACGTGCCCGAGTCGCAGGTGCTCGTGCGGGTGGGCCCGGGCGGTGCGCAGGCCTCCGACCCGGCCGACCCCACCACGCTGACCGACGTGTTCGTGCGCGTGGGCGGCCCGTGGGAGGGCAAGGCGGTCACGTCGGTGGAGGTCAACAGCGACGGCGTGCTGCTCGACCACCTGTGGCTGTGGCGTGCCGACCACGGGGACGGCGTCGCCTGGGACCGCAACACCGGGGCGCACGGCCTGGTGGTCAACGGTGACGACGTGACGGCCACGGGCCTGTTCGTGGAGCACTACCAGGCGGAGCAGACCGTGTGGAACGGCGAGCGCGGCACCACCGTCTTCTACCAGAGCGAGCTGCCCTACGACCCGCCGAGCCAGGCGGCGTGGGGCGGGCCGGGCGGCTACGCGTCCTACCGGGTGGCCGACCACGTGGGCACCCACCGGGCGACCGGCCTGGGCGTCTACTCGTTCTTCAATCAGGGGGTGGACGTCCGGGCCGCCTCGGGGATCCGCACGCCCGCCGGGCCGGGGATCGCGTTCCGCTCGATGACCAGCGTGTTCCTCAACGGGTCGGGCGGGATCGAGCACGTGGTCAACGACGTGGGCGGCCCGGCCGTGGGCGGGTTCGCCTCGCCGCAGGTGGTGGCGTACCCGTGACGCAGCAGGGGCCCGACGGCGGTGCGGCCCTCAGCGAGGGCCGTACCGCCGTCGGGCCCCTGCCCGGTGGGCGGGTGTCAGCGCACGCCGACGACGTCGACCACGAAGACGAGGGTGTCGCCGCCGCCGATGCCGGCCTGCGGCACGCCGCGCATGCCGTAGCCGTGCTCCGGCGGGATCGACAGGAGCACGCGGTCACCGACGTTGCGGCCCACGAGGCCCTTGTCCCAGCCGCCGATGACGGCGCCGACGCCGATCGGGAAGTCGATCGTGGCGCCACGGTCGTAGGAGTTGTCGAAGACGTGACCGCCCCAGGTCTGGCCCAGGTAGTTCACGACGATGGTGCGGCCCGACTCGACGACGGGGCCGGTGCCCTCCTCGAGCACCTGCACCTGCAGGCCGGCGGGCGCGCCGCCCTCGGGGAACGTCAGCTCGGGCTTGTCGCCGAAGCTGCCGGTGGCGGTGGGGAGCGTGGTCACGAGGGGTACCTCATCTTCGTCCGGGGTCAGAACCCGTCCAGCCTATGCGGCGGCGGGGCGGCCCGCGGCCGCGGCGGCGTGCAGCCCGGCGAGCGCCGCCCGCGCCGTCGGCGTCCCGGCGACGGCGTCGCGCACGACGGCGTGCAGCGACCGCACCGGGGTGGGGCGCACCACCGGCACGGCGGTGACGCCGGCGGGCAGCCGTGCGGCGGCGAGCTCGGGCAGCACGGTGATGCCGACGCCGGCGGCGACGAAGGCGAGCGCCGTCGGGTAGTCGTGGGCCTCGACGTGGAACGCGGGGCTGAACCCGGCGGCGGTGCAGGCCTCGAGGAGGTTGCGGCGGCACCAGCCGCGCGCGAAGTCGTTGTCGACCCACTGCTCGCAGGCCAGCTCGGCGAGCTCCACCTCGGCGCGGCCTGCGTGGCGGTGACCGCACGGCACCGCGGCGACGTACGGGTCGTCGAGCAGGTGGTGGGAGCGGAACCCGGGGCCGGGCTCGACGCCCGGGCCGGCGACGACCACCTGGACGTCGGCGCGCTCGTCGGGGTCGTCGGGCACCGTCTCCTCCAGCCGCAGGTCGAGGCGGACGCCGGGGAACTGGGTGGTGAGCCGCTGCACCACGGTGGGCAGCCACGCCGCGCCGACGGAGGCGAAGTAGGCGATCGAGAGGCGACCGGTGCGCCCGGCGCGCAAGTCGGCGACGACGGACTCCGCCTCGCCGATGCGGGCGAGGACGGCGTCGGCCTGGGCGGCGAGCTCGAGCCCGGCAGCGGTGGGTCGCAGCCCGCGGCCTGCCCTCTCGAGCAGGGTGAGGCCGGTCTCGCGCTGGAGGGCCGCGACGTGCTGGCTCACGGCCGACGGCGTGTAGCCGAGGTTCGCGGCGGCGGCGACCACCGAGCCGCTGGCCACGACGGAGCGGAAGATGCGCAGCCGGTGGACGTCGAGCATGAGCAGACCGTACAGCCAGACTGAATGAAACGACAGCGATACGTGCTGGTGCTTCATCCTCCCGGAGGCGCACGATCCTCACGTGACCTCCACGACGCCGACGACCCCCGCGACACCCGCTGCCCGCCCCGCCACCGCCGCCCTCATCACAGCCCCCGCCACAGGCCCCGCCGCCGGCACGGCCGCCGGCACGGCGGTGGCACCCGGCCCTCGCTGGGCCGCCCCCGCGGCCGTGGCCGTGACCCTGGTGCTGTGGGCCTCGGCCTTCGTGGGCGTGCGTGCCGCCGGCCACGACTACTCCCCCCTCGCCCTGACCCTGGGGCGACACCTCGTCGGGTCGGTCGCGCTCACCGCGGTGGTCGCCGTCGCCGCCGCCCGTCGTGGCGCCTGGCCCCGCCTGCCGCGCGGGCGCGCGCTGGCGGCGGTGGCCGCCTGGGGCACCGGCTGGTTCGGCCTGTACAACCTGGCGCTCAACGCCGCCGAGCGGCACCTCGACGCGGGCACCACGGCGCTGCTGGTCAACGTGGCGCCCGTGCTGGTCGCCGTGCTGGCCGGCCTGCTGCTCGGCGAGGGGTTCCCGCGCCGCCTGCTGGCGGGCGTCGCCGTCGCCTTCGCCGGAGTCGCGCTCATCGCCGTCACGACGTCGACCGGGGCGCACGACGCCGTGGGCGTGGCGCTGGGACTGACCGCCGCCGTGGTCTACGCCCTCGGCGCCACGGCGCAGAAGCGGATCCTGGCGCACGTGGACGCGCTCACCATGACGTGGCTCGGCTGCGTGGCCGCCACCGTGGCCTGTCTGCCCTTCACCGGAGCGCTGGTCCGCGACGTCGCCGCCGCGCCGACGTCGTCCACGCTGGCCGTCGTCTACCTCGGGGCGCTGCCCACCGCGGTGGCTTTCACCACCTGGGGGTACGCCCTGGCCCGCAGCAGCGCCGGGCGCCTGGCGGCCTCCACGTTCCTGGTGCCGCCGATCGTCGTGGGGCTGTCGTGGCTGCTCCTGGCGGAGGCACCCGCGCCGCTCGCGTTCGTGGGCGGCGCCGTGAGCCTGGCGGGTGTCGCGCTGGCCACCTCCCGACGGCGCCGGCGGTGATGTGAGGAGCCTGCGGGCTCGCGCCCCCGGAGTAGCCTCCGACGGGCAGTTCCAGGCACTCTGGGAGCATGTCGCCAGACGCCTCCGGCACTTCGCACCTCGCGCAGCCCGCGATCTCCTCGCACGGCCTCCTCCAGGACGGCCGCAGCCCCTTCCCGTCCATCGCGGACTACGCGTTCCTGTCCGACTGCGAGACCAACGCGCTCGTGGCACCGTCCGGCTCGATCGAGTGGATGTGCGTGCCCCGCCCGGACTCCCCCAGCATCTTCTCCGCGGTGCTCGACCGCGGGGCCGGGATGTTCCGCGTGGGCCCGTACGGCGTGCGCGTCCCCGTGGCACGCCGCTACCTGCCCGGCACCCTGGTGCTGGAGACGACGTGGCAGACGTCGACGGGCTGGCTCGTGGTGCGCGACGCGATGGTCATGGGCCCGTGGCACAACACGCAGAAGCGCTCGCAGACCCACCGCCGCACGCCCACCGACGACGACGCCGAGCACCTGCTCCTGCGCACGGTCAAGTGCGTCTCCGGCACCGTGGACCTCGAGGTGGTCTGCGAGCCCATGCCTGGCTACGGGCGCACCCACGCCAACTGGAAGTACGACGGCGAGGGCTACGACACCGTCGTCGCCAAGGCCGAGAACGTCGCCCTGCACGGTGGCGCCCCGCACCCCGACCTGCGCCTGACCTCGAGCCTGCGCCTGGGCATCGAGGGCGGCCGGGCCAACGCCCGCAGCCGCATGAGCGAGGGTGACCAGCACTTCGTCGCCCTGGCGTGGTCGGGCCTGACGCCGCCGTCCACGTGGTCGGAGGCCGCGGACGCCATGTGGCGCACCGAGCAGTTCTGGCGCGACTGGATCACCCAGGGCGTGTTCCCCGACCACCCGTGGCGCGCCTACCTGCAGCGATCGGCGCTGACCCTCAAGGGCCTGACCTACGCCCCCACCGGGGCGCTCATCGCCGCGGCCACCACGTCGCTGCCCGAGACGCCCGGCGGGGAGCGCAACTGGGACTACCGGTACTCGTGGATCCGGGACTCGACGTTCGCGCTGTGGGGCCTGTACACGCTCGGCCTCGACCGCGAGGCGAACGACTTCTTCGCGTTCATCCACGACGTGTGCCGCGACAACAAGCAGCTCCAGATCATGTACGGCGTGGGCGGCGAGGAGCGGCTCGAGGAGAGCGAGCTCGACCACCTCTCGGGCTACGAGGGCGCCCGCCCGGTGCGCGTCGGCAACGCCGCCTACGACCAGCGCCAGCACGACGTGTGGGGCGCCGTGCTGGACTCGGTGTGGCTGCACACCAAGTCCCGCGAGCAGCTCCCCGAGTCCCTCTGGCCCATCCTCAAGCGGCAGGTCGAGGAGGCCGCCAAGCACTGGCACCTGCCCGACCGCGGCATCTGGGAGGTGCGTGGCGAGCCGCAGCACTTCACGTCCAGCAAGCTCATGTGCTGGGTGGCCATGGACCGTGGCGCGCGCCTGGCGCGGCTGTACGACGAGCACGACTTCGCCGAGCAGTGGCAGAAGGTGGCGGACGAGATCCACGCCGACATCTGCGCCAACGGCGTGGACGAGCGCGGGGTGTTCGTGCAGCGCTACGGCTCCGACGCGCTCGACGCGTCCCTGCTGCTGGTGCCTCTGCTGCGGTTCCTGCCGGCCGACGACGAGCGCGTGGTCAACACGGTGCGCGCCATCGCCGAGGAGCTGACGGAGGACGGCCTGGTGCTGCGCTACCGGGTCGACGAGACCGACGACGGCCTCCAGGGCGAGGAGGGAACGTTCACGATCTGCTCGTTCTGGCTGGTCTCCGCGCTGGTGGAGATCGGTGACGTGGAGCAGGCGCGGGCGCTGTGCGAGCGGCTGCTGGGCTTCGCGAGCCCGCTGGACCTCTACGCGGAGGAGATCGAGCCGCGCAGCGGCCGCCACCTGGGCAACTTCCCCCAGGCGTTCACGCACCTGGCACTCATCAACGCCGTCATGCACGTGATCCGGGCCGAGAACACGAGCACGGAGGGCTTCCACTTCGAGGCCGCGCACCACTCGGCCTGAGGGCGCCAGCGCGGCACACCGCGAGGCGCCGCCCGCACGCGCCGGGGCCGTGACCCGTCCGGAGAGGACGGGCCACGGCCCCGTGTCGTGCCCGGCGCCGCGATCCGCGGACGCCGGTCGGAGGAGGGCCCTCTCGCGGCCCCGCCTCAGCGCGCCAGGTAGCCCAGCAGGTCGTGACGGGTAAGCACGCCCACCGGGTTGCCGCCGTCCACCACCAGGAGGGCGTCGGCGTCGTGCAGCGCCTGGCGCACCGCCTCGACGCTCTCGCCCGCGCCCACCAGGGGGAAGCGCGGCTCCATGTGGTCGGAGACGCGGTCGGCGAGCTGCGCCTTGCCGGAGAACACCAGGTCCAGCAGCACGCGCTCGGTCACCGAGCCCGCCACCTCGCCGATCTTCACCGGCGGCTCCGCCACCACCACGGGCATCTGCGAGACGTCGTACTCGCGCAGCATCTCGATCGCGTCGTGCACCGTGTCCGTGGGGTGGGCGTGCACCAGCTGCGGGATGTCCCCGGCCTTCGAGCGCAGGATGTCCCCCGCCGTCACGCCGTCCGACGCGTCGAGGAACCCGTAGGAGCGCATCCAGGAGTCGTCGAAGATCTTGGACATGTAGCCGCGCCCGGAGTCGGGCAGCAGCACCACGATCACGGCCTTCGCGGCCGCCGCCGGGTCCTCCTCCTCGAGCCGGCGGGCCAGGCGCAGCGCGGCCACCACGGCCATGCCGCACGAGCCGCCCACCAGGAGGCCCTCCTCGCGAGCCAGGCGGCGCGTCATCGCGAACGACTCCGCGTCGGTGACGGCGATGATCTCGTCCGGCACCGTCGGGTCGTACGCGGGCGGCCAGAAGTCCTCGCCCACGCCCTCGACCAGGTACGGGCGCCCGTCCCCGCCGGAGTACACCGATCCCGCCGGGTCGGCCCCCACCACGTGCACGCGCCCGCCCTCGGCAGCCGGGCGCTCGGCGGAGGCGTCGTGCAGGTAGCGGCCCGTGCCGGTGATGGTGCCGCCCGTGCCCACGCCCGCGACGAAGTGCGTCACGCGACCCTCGGTGTCCGCCCAGATCTCCGGGCCGGTCGACTCGTAGTGCGAGGCGGGGCCGTTCTGGTTGGCGTACTGGTTGGGCTTCCACGCCCCCGGGATCTCCCGCACCAGGCGGTCGGAGACGGAGTAGTACGAGTCCGGGTCGTCCGGCGGCACCGCCGTGGGCGTCACCACCACACGGGCGCCGTACGCCTCGAGCACGTCCCGCTTGTCCTTGGCCACCTTGTCCGGGCACACGAACACGCACCGGTACCCCTTGCGCTGGGCCACCAGCGCGAGCCCCACCCCCGTGTTGCCGGAGGTGGGCTCGACGATCGTGCCGCCCGGCTCCAGCTCTCCCGAGGCCTCCGCGGCCTCGATCATCTTCAGGGCGATGCGGTCCTTCACGGAGCCGCCCGGGTTCAGGTACTCGACCTTGGCGAGGATCGTGGCGGACAGGCCCTCGGTGACCGTGTTCAGCTTGACCAGCGGGGTCCCGCCCACGAGGTCGGAGATGTGCTCGGCGTAGCGCATGGGCCCATCCTTCCCTATGCGCGGCGCCCGCGTCGGAGCCGGCGCGAGCGCCCGGGCGTCACCCGGCCGACGCCGCGCCGCGCTGCCGGCGCGCCTCGTACAGCACCACCGAGGCCGCGTTGGCGGCGTTGAGAGAGCTCGCGCTGCCGCCCATCGGGATGCTCGCGACGACGTCGGCCGCCTCGCGCCAGGCGCGCGTGAGCCCCACCGTCTCGTTGCCCACGAGCAGCAGCACCGGCCCCGTGAGGTCGGTGTGCGCGACGTCCGCGTCGCCGTCCTCGTCCGTGGCGACCACCGTGACGGGAACGCCCGCCGCCCGCCGCTCGTCCACCCACTCGAGCACCTCCCGGTGGGAGGGGGCGCGCACCACGGGCACCGCGAACAGGGAGCCGGTGGTGGCCCGCACCGCGCGCGGGTCGTAGGGGTCGGCGGCGTGCCCCGTCACGATCACGCCGTGCGCCCCGAACGCGTCGGCCGAGCGCACGATCGAGCCCACGTTGCCCGGCTGGCCCGGCCGGTCGAGCACCACGCCCAGGAAGTCCGCCGGGACCGGGACACGGTTCAGGTCGTCGGCGGGCATGCGCACCACCGCCAGCAGCTCCGTCTCCCCCACCGGCTTCTCCGCCAGCTCGGCCAGCAGCTCGGGCGACATCGCCACGTGCTCGGCGTCGACGTCGTGCAGCAGGCCGCGTGCCCAGTCCGAGAGCCGGTGCTCGACGTCGTACAGCAGCGTGTCCACCTGCCACCCGTGCTCCACGGCCATGCTGATCGGCCGCACGCCCTGGACGAGGAACTGCCCGGCCCGCCCACGCTTGGTGCGGTTGGTCAGCAGCGTCTCGAGCAGCTGGAAGCGGGCGTTGCGCGTGCTGATGCGCTGGGTCACCGGGCGGTCTCCTGACGGTCGGGCGGGCCTGGCGGGGGCTGCGTCAGGGTACCCGCGGACCCGGGGCGTGAACGCCGCAGGCCCGCGACCCCCGAGAGGGTCGCGGGCCTGCGGTCCGTACCGGTGGCGTCAGTTGTCGCCGCGGAGGATCGCCAGCAGACGCAGGAACTCCAGGTACAGCCACACGAGCGTGACCAGGAGGCCGAAGGCGGCGGCCCAGGCGAACTTGGCCGGCACGCCCTGCTCGACGCCGCGCTTGATCGAGTCGAAGTCGACGATCAGCGAGGCGGCGGCGAGGCCGACGGCGAACAGGCCGATGAGGATGCCGATCGTGCCACCGCGCATGCCCCACCCGCCGAGCACGCCGGTCCACACGAGGACGACGTTGACGAGCGAGAAGACGAGGTAGCCCACCATCGCGATGAGCAGCCAGCGCGTGAACTTGGGCGTGACGCGCACGCGGCCCGACTTGTACAGCCACAGGGCGGCGGCGAACGTGGAGACCGTGGCGAGCACCGCCTGCAGCACGATGCCGTTCGACACGGACTCGAACATCGCCGAGATGCCGCCGAGGAAGATGCCCTGCGCCACGGCGTAGAGGCTGATGAGCACGGGGCTCGGGTTCTTCTTGAACGCGTTGACCAGGCCCAGCACGAGGCCGGCGATCATGCCGACCGGCCACAGGCCCGGGGCGACGTACCAGGTCGCGGCGGCCGCCACGACGAGGACGGCGAGCAGGCCGCCGGTCTTGACGATGACGTCGTCGTACGTGAGTCGCTTGGTGTCCGCCGTCGTCGCCGACGGCGCGTTGTACATGTTCTCCAGGGCCGCGGCGTCCGCGGCCTGCGCGCCGTACTGGCCGTGCTGCGCCTGGCCGTAGCCGGGCGCGGGCGCCGTGCCAACGCCGCCCGACGGACGGCGCGCGCCGGTGCGGCGCGGCTCGCCGAAGACGTCGCTGTTCGAGAAGACGGGGTTGCTCATGGGCTCCTCCTGGTCGCGGCCTGCCGGGTCCGCACCGACGGGTCGTCGGCACGCAGAGCCGGGTCCTACCGTGACAACTGCCGTGTCCACCTCGCACAACGCCGAGAGCGTGCGAGGAGTTCCCATCCTCCCCGAGGCCTGCGCCACGGGCCATTGCGGACGCCCCGGGCAACGGCCGCGCCTCGGGACGCAGCCCGGGTGACGTCCGTGGGTCGCCGGTGACCGCGAGGGTCCGCCGCCCTAGGCTCGGACAGGTACCCGGAGCACACGAGAGGACGCCCATGATCGAGGCACACGACCTGACCAAGAGGTACGGGTCGAAGACGGCGGTGGACGGCGTCTCGTTCACCGTGCGCCCCGGAGTCGTCACGGGGTTCCTGGGCCCCAACGGCGCCGGCAAGTCCACCACGATGCGCATGATCATGGGCCTGGACCGGCCCACTGCCGGGTCGGTGACGGTCAACGGCCACCCGTACGCCCGGCTGCACGCCCCGCTCACCGAGGTGGGTGCCCTGCTCGAGGCGCGGGCCGTGCACCCCGGACGCTCGGCCTACCAGCACCTGCGCGCGCTGGCGGCCACGCACGGCATCCCGGACTCGCGGGTGGACGAGGTGGTGGAGCTGACCGGGCTCGCCCCCGTGGCCCGCAAGCGGGTGGGCGGCTTCTCCCTCGGCATGGGCCAGCGCCTGGGCATCGCCACGGCGCTCCTGGGCGACCCGCGCACCCTCATCCTCGACGAGCCCGTCAACGGTCTCGACCCCGAGGGGGTGCTGTGGGTGCGCAACCTGGCCAAGCACCTGGCCTCCGAGGGCCGCACCGTGTTCCTCTCCAGCCACCTCATGAGCGAGGTCGCGCTCACCGCCGACCACGTGATCGTCATCGGGCGGGGCCGCATCCTCGCCGACGCCCCCGTGAGCGAGTTCGTCGACAGCGCCTCGCGCCGCTCCGTGCGCGTGCGCACGCCCGGAGCCGCCACGCTGCGCGAGGCCCTGGAGCGCGCCGGCGCCTCGGTCGCGGTGCCCCGGCCCGACGACGAGGCGGACGCCCTCGCGCAGGGCCCCGGGCGCCACGGGGCCCCGCCGCGCGCCGAGGTGCTCGAGGTCACCGGCCTCGACGCCCCCGCGATCGGCGAGCTGGCGCTGACCAGCGGCGTCGTGCTCCACGAGCTCACCCCGGTGCGCTCCACCCTGGAGGACGCCTACATGGAGCTGACGGCGGACGCCGTCGAGTACCGCACGAGCCCCACCGAGGACCAGGAGACCGCCCGATGACCGCCACCGCCACCGCCCGCCCGGCGCGGGTCGGCTTCGGCCGCACCCTGCGCTCGGAGTGGATCAAGCTGTGGAGCCTGCGCTCCACCTGGTGGACCGTCGGGGCCACCGTGGTGATCATGGTGGGCTTCGCGCTCATGTTCGCCGCGATCGCCCGCCTCACGATGCAGTCCCCGGACATCCAGCAGGAGATGGCCCAGGACCCGAGCGTGCAGGTCGAGGGCATGTTCGACGCGGTCGCGGTGGTCACCATCGGCTACTCGTTCGCCCAGCTCGTGGTAGCCGTGCTCGGCGCCCTGGCCGTCACGAACGAGTACTCGTCCGGGATGGTGCGGGCCACCTTCGCGGCCGTGCCGCAGCGGATCCAGGTGCTCACCGCCAAGCTGGCCGTGCTGGTCGTGACCACGGTCGCCCTCAGCGTCGTCGGCCTCGCGCTGTCCTGGCTCGTGACCATGCCGATCCTGTCGTCCGTCGACATCTCGCTCGACCTGTCCGACGGCGAGACCCTCCGTGCGCTGGGCGGCACCGTCCTGTACCTCGTCGCCGTCGTGGCCCTGGCCCTCGGTGTCGGCACGCTGCTGCGCCACACGGCCGGCGCGATCTTCACGCTGGTGGCGCTGCTGTTCGTGCTGCCGATGGTGTTCAACATCCTCGTGAGCACCTCGGACATCGAGTGGGTGCGCACCATCAACAAGTTCCTGCCCAGCACCGCCGGCGAGCGCGTCATCGCGACGGGGACCACCCCGGACCACCTGCTGACACCCTGGGTCGGCTTCGCCGTGCTCGCCGGCTACGCCGTCGTCGCGCTCGTCGCGGCCGCCGTCGTGCTCCGCCGCCGCGACGCCTGACACCGCCCCTGGTGGTGGAGGCGGACCGCTTCCACCACCGGCGGTGCACGACCGCACCGCGCTGCGAGCGCGGTGCGGTCGTGCTCGGCTGGTGGCGGGCCTGAAGCAGCCCGGGCCCACCCGCCCGAGCAGGAGGCGACAGTGGCCGAGCAGACCCCACCGACCTACGACCCGCGCCACCCGTCCCCCGAGCACCCGCGCCGCGGGGAGGCCGGCTCGCGCCGGCTGACCACGGCCCAGGGGCTGCGGGTGGACGACACGGACCGCTCGCTGACCGCGGGCCCCCGCGGTCCGGTGCTCCTGGAGGACCACCACCTCCGCGAGAAGATCACGCACTTCGACCACGAGCGCATCCCCGAGCGTGTGGTCCACGCCCGCGGCTACGGGGCCCGGGGCACGTTCCGCGCCTACGGCAACGCCGCCTCCGTCACGAAGGCGGCGTTCCTCGCCACCGCCGACGAGGAGACGGAGGTGTTCGTCCGCTTCTCGACCGTCCTCGGTTCGCGCGGATCGGCCGACACGGTGCGCGACGTGCGCGGGTTCGCCACGAAGTTCTTCACGCGCGAGGGCGTGTTCGACCTGGTCGGCAACAACATGCCGGTGTTCTTCGTCCAGGACGCGATCAAGTTCCCGGACATCATCCACGCCGGCAAGCCGCACCCCCACCGGGAGATCCCCCAGGCGCAGACGGCCCACGACACGTTCTGGGACTTCGTCTCCCAGCACACCGAGTCGGCGCACATGGTGATGTGGGCGATGTCGGACAGGGCGATCCCCCGCAGCTACCGCACCATGGAGGGCTTCGGCGTCCACACCTTCCGCCTCGAGGCCGCGGACGGCACGACGTCGCTGGTCAAGCTCCACTGGAAGCCGCTGCTGGGCACCCACTCGCAGGTCTGGGAAGAGGCCCAGATCACGCAGGGCGCCGACCCGGACTTCCACCGCCGCGACCTGGCCGAGGCCATCGACTCCGGCGCCTTCCCCCAGTGGGAGCTGGGCCTGCAGGTCATGCCGGACACCCCGGACGAGACGTTCGAGGGGATCGACCTGCTCGACCCCACGAACATCGTCCCCGAGGAGCTGTGCCCGGTGCAGCGCGTGGGGCTGCTGACGCTGCACCAGAACCCGGACAACTACTTCGCCGAGACGGAGCAGGTCGCCTTCCACGTGGGCCACCTGGTGCCGGGCATCCACGTCACGAACGACCCGCTGATGCAGGGCCGCCTCTTCTCCTACCTCGACACCCAGCTCTCCCGGCTGGGCGGGCCGAACTTCGCGCAGCTCCCCGTGAACCGCCCGCGGGCCGAGGTGGACTCGAACCTGCGCGACGGCATGCACCAGACGGAGGTGCACACCGGTGTCGCGGTGTACAAGCCCAACGCCGTCGAGGACGACGAGCCGACCGCGTCGCCCGAGGACGGGTTCGTCACCCTGCCCACCCCCGTCTCCGGCGAGAAGGGGCGCCACCACCCCGTGTCGTTCCGCGACCACTTCACGCAGGCCCGGCTGTTCTGGGTCTCGATGTCGCCCGTGGAGCAGGCGCACATCGTCGAGGCGTACACGTTCGAGCTGGGCAAGTGCTTCTCCCAGGAGATCCGCACCCGGGAGCTGTCCGTGCTCGCGCGCATCGACACCGACCTCGCGGCGCGCGTGGCCGCCGGTCTGGGGGTCCCCGTGCCGCCGCCGCTGGAGAAGGAGGGCGTCACCGGGCCCGAGGAGGCCGAGCCCTCGCCTGCGCTGTCCCAGCTGCCCACCGAGCCGGGGCGCGTGGACGGGCGCGTCGTCGGGGTGCTCGTGGCCGACGGCGGGGACCTCTCCGTCGTGGAGCGCCTGCGCTCCGCGCTGGGCGACGACGGCGCGGTGGTCCGCGTGGTCGCCGCGCACGGTGGCGAGGTGACCTCGGCCGACACCGCCCTGACGGTGGAGCGCACCCTGCTCACCACCCGGTCGGTGGAGTACGACGCCGTCGTCGTGGCCGACGGCACGGCGGGGACGCCCGCGGGCGACGACGCCCGCACCGCCGTGCTGATCCAGGAGGCGTTCCGCCACGGCAAGCCGATCCTGGCGTCCGGCGACGGCGCCCAGGTGCTCGCCGCTGTCGGGCTGAACGGCCGGGAGCCGGGCGTGCACGTCGTCGAGCAGGCTGCCGACGTGCTCGGCCCGCTGCGCCAGGACCTGGCGATGCACCGCTCATGGGAGCGGCTGGCGGCCCTGGCGGGCGTGACCGGCCGCTGACGCCGACGCGCTCGCCGGGACGGCACCACCACGGGCGGTGCCGTCCCGGCGAGCGGTCAGGCGCGGTCAGGCGCGGTCAGGCGCCGGCGGGCGCTCCGGCCGCCTCCCCGTCGACCACGGGCGCCGGACGCCGTCGGGCCCCCCGGCGCTCCTTGCTGCGCTCGACGAGCACGTAGATGGCCGGCACCACGTAGAGCGTCAGCAGCGTCGAGGAGAGCAGGCCGCCGATCACCACGAGGGCGAGCGGTCGGCTGATGAACGACCCGCCACCCGTGACGCCCAGGGCCATCGGCGTCAGGGCGAAGATCGTCGCCGCCGCCGTCATGACGATGGGACGCAGGCGCTTGCGCGCCCCCTCGGCCACGGCGTCGTCGAGCGTGCGGCCCCGCTCCCGGTACTGGTTGATGAGGTCGATGAGCACGATGGCGTTCGAGACCACGATGCCGACCAGCATCAGCACGCCGATGAGGGCGGGCACGCCCAGCGGCGTCCCGGTGACGAGCAGCGCCAGCAGAGCGCCCGTGGCGGCGAACGGCACCGAGACCATGAGGATCAGCGGCTGCACCAGCGAGCGGAAGGTGCCCACCATGACCACGTAGACGATCGCGATCGCCGCCAGCAGCGCCAGGCCCAGGTCGGCGAACGCCTCTGCCTGGTCGGCTGCGACGCCGCCCACGGTGACGTCGGCGCCGGCCGGCAGCTCGAGCCCGTCGACGGCGGTGGTCAGCGCCGTCGTGAGGGAGCCGAGGTCCTGGCCGGCGGGCGTGACCGCCACGGTGGCCGAGCGGCGCCCGTCGGCGCGGGTAACCGACGCCGGGGAGTCCACCACCTCGACGGTGGCCACCTGGACCAGCGGCACGGGACCGGCCGGGCCGGGCAGGGCCACCTGCTCGAGGTCGGCGACCGTCTGCGGTGCGGCGTCGGCGGCCACGACCACGTCGACCGGTCCGTCGCCGAGGTCGACCTGACCCAGGGTGCGGTCGGTGGCGGTGCCGACGACGATGCCGTTGACCTGGGTCTCCGTCAGCCCGGCTGCGGCGGCCGCCGCCCGGTCGACCGTGACCCGCACGGTCTCCTGCGCGGCGGCGAGGTTGCTGGTCACCTCGGCCACGCCGTCGACGTCCCGGGCGGCGTCGGCCACCTGCTCCGCCGCGGCGGCGAGGGCGTCGCCGTCGGGCGCGGTGACCACGAGGTCCACGGTGGAGGACCCGAAGCCGGAGTCGCCGCCGCTGACCTCGATGTCGCCCGGGACGCCGGCCGCGGCCAGCGCGTCGCGGACGGCGGCGCGCGTCTCCTCGCCGTCGACGTCGCCCCCGAGGGTCACCGCGAAGGTGGCACGGTTCGCCCCGCCACCGCCGAACATGGCTGCCATGGGGTCGCCGCCGTTGCCGACGGTGGACTGGACCGTCTCGACGCCGGGCACGCCGGCCAGGACGTCCTCGACGTCGCGCGCGCCGGCGTCCTGCGTCTCGAGCGCGGTGCCCGCCTCGAAGGTCTGGGTCACGTTGAGGGTGTTCTGGCCGGAGTCGCCGATGAAGCTGGTCTCCATGCGCGGGACGAGCACCCCCGTCCCGGCCAGGACGACGACGGCGACGCCCACCACGGCCCACGGACGGCGCAGCGAGGCAGCCAGCGAGGGCACGTAGGCGCGCTGCCACAGGCCGCGGCGCTCCTTGGCCTCGGCGGCCTCGCGCAGGGCGGCGCCGTCCTCGGCCGAGGCGACCTGCGGGCTGCGCAGGAACCAGTAGGCCAGCACCGGCACCACCATGAGGGCCACGACCAGCGAGGACAGCATGGCGATGGCGATGGTCATGGCGAACGGGCGGAACAGCTCGCCGACCATGCCGGTGACGAACCCGATGGGGGCGAACACGGCCACGGTGCAGACGGTCGAGGAGGTGATAGCGCCACCGACCTCGCGCACGGCGGTGAGGATGGCGCTGCGCTTGTCCTCGCCGTACGACTGGTGCCGCTTGATGTTCTCGATGACGACGATCGAGTCGTCGACCACGCGCCCGATGGCGATGGTCATGGCGCCGAGCGTCAGGATGTTGAGCGTGTAGCCGGTGAGGTTCATGACCACGAACGTCACGGCGAGCGACAGCGGGATCGAGATCGCGGACACGAGCGTCGAGGGGATCGACGCGAGGAAGAGCAGGATCACCACGACGGCGAAGATCAGGCCGAGCCCGCCCTCGGTGGCGAGCCCGTGGATCGACTCCTCGATGAAGGGGGCCTGGTCGAAGACGACCGCCGTGCGCACGCCGGCGGCGTCCAGCGCCGGCTGCAGCTCGTCGAGGGCGTCGGCGACGGCGTGCGACACCTCGACGGTGTTGCCCTGGGGGGTCTTGGTGATGGCGACTCCGAGCGAGGGCTCGCCGTCGAGGCGGGAGTACGACGTCGGGTCTGCGGGCCCGGCGGTGACCTCGGCGACGTCACCGAGGGTGACGGGGGCGGAGCCGGGCGCGGCGGCGGGAGAGACGAGCGGCAGGGCGCGCAGCTCGTCGACGCTGGCGAGCGGGGCGCCCACCTGGACGCTGAGCTCCTTGTCGCCGTCGGTGACGGTGCCGGCCGGCAGCACCACGCCGTTGTCCTCGAGGAGGCTGCCCAGGTCGGTGACGCTCAGGCCGGCCCCGGCGAGGGCCGCGTGGTCCGGGTCGATGACGACCTGCTGCTCGGCCACGCCGGAGACGCTGACCGAGCGGACGTCGGCCACCTCCTGCAGGCGCGGCACCACGGTGTCCTGGACGAACGCGGCCAGGGCGGCGCCGTCGGCCCCGCCCTCCGTGCGGGAGACGGCGAGCTGGACCACGGGCAGGTCGTCGACGGACCCGGTGACGACCTGCGGGTCGACGTCCTGCGGCAGGCTGCGGCGCGCGTCGTCCACGGCGCCGCGCAGCTGGGCCGCGGCGGCGTCCATGTCGGTGCCGTAGGTCAGCTCGACGGTGGTGACCGACATCGAGGTGGACGAGGTGGAGCGGACCGCCTCGACGCCCTCGACACCCCGGACGGCCTCCTCGAGCGGTTCGCTCACCTGGTCGGCGACGACGTCGGGGGCGGCCCCGGGATAGACGGCGACGACGGCCGCCTGCGGGATCTGCAGCGACGGGATGAGCTCCTGCTTGAGGGAGCCGAGGCTGACGAGGCCCAGGAGGAACACGGCGACCGTCGTCAGCGCCACCACGGCGCGGTTGGCCAGGGAAAGCCGGGCGAGTTGGGACACGAGCACTCCAGTCGTGGCGGAGGTGCACACGACGGCGCTGTCGTGGACGGGCGGTGAGGACGCTACGTGAACGGTGCCGGGTCCGGCACGGTTCCCGGCTCCGTCGCCCGGGGCATGTGACCCACGCCACTGTGGGGCCCGCCCTACAGCTCGGCCATGACCCCCTCCGGAGCCCCCTCCACCGCCCGGACCCGCGCGCCCGCCCCGGCGGGCGCCCGGTGCCACAGGTGCCGCTCCCCCAGCGGTGCCGCGACCCGGTGCCCCAGGAAGAGGAAGGTCAGCACGCCCACGGTCAGGACTGCAGCCCCCACCCAGAACGGCGAGGCGAGGCTCACGTGCTCGGCCAGCAGGCCCGAGACCACCGGGGCGGGCGCGGCGAAGCCCCAGCGCACCAGGTTGAACGACCCGGTGGTGACCCGCCGCTCCGGGTCCCCCACGGCCAGCGCCAGGTCGGTCACGTTGGCGTTCATGACCCCCATGCACAGCCCGGACACCACGATCACGACGACGGAGAACCAGGTGGCGGGCGAGAGCGCCATGCCCACGAGGGTGGCGAGCAGCACGATCATCGCCAGCCCCACGGTCTGCACGGCGCCCAGGCGGTGGGCCGCGCGGTGCCCGACGACGAGGATGCCCACGGCGAGGCCGACGCCCCAGCCGGTGAAGACCAGTCCGAGCGGCACGACGTCGAGGCCCAGCGCCACCGGGGCGAAGCCCAGGACGGTGAAGAACACGAAGTTGTACGTGGCGACGATCACCGACAGGATCCGGAAGGCCGGCCGGCGGAACGGCGTGAAGGCACGGGCGAACGTGAGAGGCGCCGGCGGCTCGGCCGGGTCCTTGAGGCGCGTGACCGAGAGCACCAGGGCGCCGATCATGAAGATGCCGCAGGCGAAGAACGGCACGCGCCACGAGATCTGGCCGAGGAGGCCGCCCAGCAGAGGGCCGAGCGCGAATCCCAGGCCGAGGCAGGTCTCGTAGAGCTCCACGACCCACTCGCGGTCGCTGGCCAGCGAGATGAGCAGCACCATCGCGGTGACGAAGAACATGGCGTTGCCCAGGCCCCACAGCCCGCGCAGCGCGGCGAGCGCGCCGATCGACCCGACGAGCGACGCGCTGATGGCGGCCACGGCCACGAGCCCGACGCCGGCGGCGAGGATCTTCTTGTACCCGAAACGCCCCGTGGCCACCGTGACGGGGATCATGAAGATCGCCATGACGGCGATGTAGGCGGTGAACAGCAGCTCGATCTGCCAGGTGGTGGCGCCGATCTCCTCCCCGATCGCGGGAAGGATGGGGTCCACGACAGCGATGCCGGCGATGGCGAAGAAGGCGGTCAGGGCGGTCGCGTAGATCGCTGTCCGGTGGGGTTCGTGGCGCGTGCTGGGCAACGGGGAGCGCTCCTTCGGGAGGGGTGGGGTCGGCTTCCACGCTACGCCCTTTTGGTTGCCCAAGGCAATTACCTTCCCTGTATGGATGGTTGCCAAGAACTGATTGCAAATAAACGCTTGCAAAGAGATCTTTGCGCTCGTACGCTGGTGCCGTCCCCAGCACCACCTCCGCCTGAGGAGAAGATCCGGAGCAACGATGAACGCCCACGCAGTCGCCCTGTACCCCACCCGCAGCACCACCCGTACCGAGCTGCACGGCCTCGACCGCGCGCTCGTCCTCGCCGGCCAGGCACTGGCCGAGGCCGGCCGCCGCCGCGCCGCAGCACGCGCCGAGCGCGCGGCCCGCGCCCTGGCCTCCGGCGCCCGCGACACCTACCGCGACGCTGCCCTCGAGCGCCGCCGCGACAACGCCGCCCAGGTTCACCCGCTCACCCTCCGCTGACGTACGGTCAGCACGTGAGCACCTCGCCGAGCGACGACGCAGTGGCCCCCTCCCCCGACGCCCTGGTGCCGGCTCCCGGGAACGCTCAGGAGCCGGCCGCGGTCGGACCGGCCGCCCTCAAGGCGCTGGCCCACCCGCTGCGGGTACGGATCCTGGACCTGCTCGGCACCCACCAGACCCTGACCGCGAGCGGTCTCGCCCAGCTCGTCGGCGAGTCCAGCGGCGCCACCAGCTATCACCTGCGCCAGCTCGAGAAGCACGGCTTCGTCCGCGAGGTCGAGGGCAAGGGCACCGCGCGGGAGCGCTGGTGGGAACGGGTCCCCGGCGGCTTCGCCATCTCCGGCGACGTGGCCACCGACGCCGGGACGGCCATGGCCGCCGACCTCGTCAACCTCGAGTTCGAGCGCGCCCGCCAGGAGAAGCTCGTGGCGTTCCTGCGCTGGGCCGGCAAGCAGGACGACGAGGCGCGCGAGCGCTGGCGCCACTCCACCACCCTCGCGACGCTCAACCTCCACGCGACGCCCGAGGAGCTCGAGCGCGTGATCGACGCCTGGCAACGGTTCGAGGAGGAGCACATCGCCCCGCTGCTCGGCCGGCGTGACGTGCCCGGCGCCGTGGCGACCCAGATCCACTTCAACGCGTTCCCCGTGGTGGGCCCGGACAACGACGCGTGACAGTGCCCCCGCCCGGGTTCGAACCGGGACTCGGCCGGGTTTAAGCCGGCTGCCTCTGCCAGTTGGGCTACGGGGGCTCGACGCTCGCGCGGGGCGAGCCGGGCTCGCACCCGCACGGGCACGACACCGTCGGGCACCGACGCTACCTCTCCCCCGCGGTCAGTCCCGGGAGGAACGACGACGGCCCGGACCACGAAGGTCCGGGCCGTCGTCGTGCGTGACCGCCGTCAGAGCCCGTCAGAGCCCCTCAGGGCTCGTCAGGGCTCGTCAGGCCGGACGCCGCAGGTCAGCGCTTGGCGACTGCCTCGGCCGGGGCGCCCTCGTCCTTGCCGCCCTCGGCGGCCGTCGCCGCGGAGGACTCGGCCTTCTGCTCGACCTTCTCGCCCGGAGCCTTCGGCGGCACGGCCGCCTTGCGGAACTCGTCGCGCGGGTCGTGCACCGAGCCCAGCGAGATGACCTCGCGGCCCATGAGGAACTGGCCGATCCAGCCGATGAGGATGCGGATCTTCCGGTTGCCGGTGGGCATCGCCATGACGTGGTAGCCACGGTGGGCCAGCCACGCGAGCGGGCCACGCAGCTTCACGAAGCCGAACAGCTCGGCCACGCCCTTGTACAGGCCGAGCGAGGCGACCACACCGACGCTCTTGTGCTTGTACTCGACCGGGGCCTCGCCCTTGGTCTGCGCCACGATGTTGTCGGCCAGACGGGTGGCCTCACGGATCGCGTGCTGCGCGTTCGGCGGGCAGAACTTGCCCGGGTTGAGGACGTCCGGCACCGCGGCGCAGTCACCGGCGGCCCAGGCGTCGGGCACCACGGTGCCGTCCTCGTCGGCCACCTGGAGGGTGGGCAGCACGGTGACGCGGCCGATCTTGTCGACCGGCAGGTCCGAGGCCTCCTTGAGGACCGGGTTCGCCTTGACGCCGGCCGTCCACACGATCGTGTCGGAGTCGAACTCCACACCCGTCGAGGTCACGACGTGGCCGTCGACGCACGAGCTGAGGAACGTGTTGAGGTGGAACTCGATGCCGCGCTTCTTCATCTCCTCCATGGCCCACAGGCCCATGGGCTCGGAGACCTCGGGCAGGATGCGGCCCGAGCCCTCGATCATGACGAAGCGCAGGTCCTCGGCGTCGATCGTGGGGTAGTTGCGCGTGGCGTAGCGCGCCATGTCCTCGATCTCGGCGATGGCCTCCACACCGGCGAACCCGCCGCCGATGAACGTGAAGGTCAGCATCCGCTTGCGCAGGTCGGCGTCCCACGTGGACGAGGCGACGTCCATGCGGTTGAGCACGTGGTTGCGGACCGCGATGGCCTCCTCCACGTTCTTGAAGCCGATCGCCGTCTCGGCCAGGCCCGGGATGGGCAGCGTGCGGGAGACGGAGCCGAGGCCGACCACGAGCTGGTCGTAGGAGACCTCGTAGTCCTCGCCCTCCTCGGGGCGGATGGCGACGCGCTTCTCGCCGTGCTTGATCTCCACGACGCGACCCTGGAGCACGTCGATGCCCTTGAGGGCGCGGCGGTGCGGCGCGACGACGTCACGGGCGTCGATCGAGCCGGCACCCGCCTCGGGCAGGAACGGCGCGTACGTCATGTAGGGGCGAGGGTCGACGACGACGATCGCCGCCTCGCTCTTCTTGAGCTTCTTGCGCAGGCGGCGCGCCACGTAGAGGCCGACGGACCCGCCGCCGAGCACCACGATGCGGGGCACCTTGCGCGGACGCGGCGTCGCAGCCGCCTCCTGGGCAGGGGTGACCGAGGTCAGGTCGTTCTGAGGCATGGCCTCAGTCTACGACCGTGCGGGGGGCCCGCAGGCGCGCGTCTCGCACATCACACTCGATGGCGCCCACGGACCCCGTCCCCGCAGGTCAGGGCGCCGCGACGGCCGTCGGCGCGACAGGGCCGGGAGCGGCCGGGACGCCGGACTGCTCCGTCGTCGCACCGTCGCCGGCCGGCTCCGAGGGCGCCGGGGACTGCACCTCGCCCTCGGCGGCCGGATCCTGCGGGCCGTGCGGCTCTTGCGGGTCGGCCCCGGCGGAGCGCTCGGACGGCGCGATGGCCGTGGGCGCCTTGAGGAACGGCCACGGCGTCGGCTGCGGGCGGGCACCGACGGTGGGGCGCAGGCCGTCGCCCGCCTCGTCGTAGGTCATGTCGCGCTCGCCGAACGCCCGGAGCGGGTAGACGTTCCAGCGCTCGCGCCCGTCGGTGGCCTCGGCGGGACGGAAGTACCAGGGCTCCTCGACGTCCGGGACGTGCCACGTCTCTTCCTCGCGGCCGGTGGGGACCGTCCGCACAGGGCGTCCCCGGTCGTCGAAGACCTGGACGTCGCGCAGCGGGTCACCGTTCGCGTCGTAGACGAAGAGGTTGGACACCTGCATCCCGTCGACCCAGACCCCGTCGTCCGCACCGGCGGCCGCGCCACCGTAACCGACCTGGCGAGACTCGTAGCCGTCCTGCCACCCTCGGTCGTAGGAGCCCGCCGTCACGGCGTGCTCGCCCTGCGCGACCTGGGCGCGCGTCGCGGACCACAGGGGCAGCACGAGCACAGCGGCGGCGACCGTCGTAGCGGTCACGAGCCGCGGCGACCAGCGCCACGGCATCCACCGACCACGTCCCCACTGCACGCTCACCACCGCGCCGGCGACCATCAGCACGAGCTGGTCGGTGCGCGTCGGCACGGCGACGAAGTCGCTCCACCCGTTGACGAAGTAGGCCGCCAGCGCGCCCAGCACCCAGCCGCGCACCACCCACCACACGGGCCGGAGCTCGCCGAGCGCTTCCCGGAACGACGCCCACGCCGGCGTGGAAGTCAGCGGCGCCCAGGCGCGCGACCAGGCGTCGCGGACCTTGCGGCCACGGGCGGCGGCCCGGGCGCGCAGCCCGATGCGGGTGCGGGGGGCGGCCTGCGGCAGGCCTGCGGCAGCGCGCAGCTCGGCGGCGTACCGCTCGGCCGGCCCGAAGACCTTCACCAGGTCCAGGACGACGTCGTCGTCGGTGCCGCCTGCGGCCGTCGGCATCCGGTCGGCGACCGCCTCGGCGAGGTCGGCCTCGAGCCCGCCGGCGAGGTCGTCGACGACGTCCGGCCCCAGGTCCGCCAGGTGCAGCCGCACCGCCTGGGCATAGCCGCGCACGTGGGCGTCGAGCGTCGTTCCGCTGGTCATCACGCTGCCTCGTTCCTGGTCCCGAGCAGGCTGCCGAGGGTCCCGGCGAACTCCTGCCACTCCTTGCGCTGGGTCGCGAGCATCTGCCGCCCGTGCGGGGTGATGCCGTAGTACTTGCGGTGCGGGCCCTCCTCGGAGGGCTGGACGTAGCTGGTCAGCGCGCCCGCGCTGTAGAGGCGCCGCAGCGTCCCGTACACCGAGGCGTCGCCCACGTCGTGCAGCCCCTGCGCGCGCAGCCTCCGCACGACGTCGTAGCCGTAGCCGTCCTCGCTCTCGACGACGGCGAGCACCGCGGCGTCCAGCACTCCCTTGAGCAGCTGGGTCGTGTCCATGAGTCCTCCCGGTCTCGCTTGCGCTCCGGACGCTACTACGCAGAGCACACTAGTGCGCAAGAGGCACGCCGGAATGCAGGGGGATCCCGATCAGGCGCCGCCTCGCATCCCGCCGGCCAGCCGACCAGCCGCCCGGCCGGGCGGCCGGGTGACCGCCGAGGCGGGCGGTCGCGCGACCGAGCCGCCCTCAGACCGACAGCGCGATGCCGTCCAGGATGTCGTGCTCGCTGGTCACCACACCGGTCAGCTCGCCCCCGGCCGCCGCGACCTCGTCGCGCACCCGACGCACCACCTGGGACCACACCAGCGCACCCGCGCCGATGACGTCAGCACGCCCCGGCTGCATGAACCCCAGCGCCAGGCGCTCCTCGCGCGTCATCGCCAGCAGCCGGTCGCACGCGGCGAGCACGTCGTCGACCGCCAGCACCGCGCCGTCCACCCGTGAGCGGTCGTACTCCCGCAGCCCCAGGGCGTAGGCGGTGATCGTGGTGACCGAGCCGGCCAGGCCCACGAGCGTCGTGGCGCGCCCCAGCGGCACGACGGCGGAAGCCTCGTCCAGAGCCGCGCGCACGTCCGCCCGGGCCGCCTCGACCTCCGCCTGCGTCGGCGGGTCGGACGGCAGGTGCCGCTCCGTCATGCGCACCGAGCCCACGTCCATCGAGAACGCCGCCTGCGGCGCCGACTCCCCCAGCACCAGCTCCGTCGAGCCACCACCCAGGTCGGCCACCAGGTACGGCCCCGGGTGCGACACGGCCACCGCCCCGGTGGCACCACGGAACGACAGCGCAGCTTCCTCGTCCCCCGAGACCACCTCGGGCTCCACGCCCAGCGCCGCCCGGACGCCGTCGGCGAACACCTGGCGGTTGCGGGCGTCCCGCGTGGCCGAGGTGGCCACGAACCGCACCTTCTCCGCGCCCGTCTCGCGCACCACCCGCGCGTACTCGCGCGTGGCGGCGAACGTGCGCTCCAGCGCCTCCGGGGCCAGCTCCCCCGTCCGGTCCACACCCTGGCCCAGGCGCACGATCGTGGTGCGCCGCTCCACCTCCGTCAGCGTGCCGTCCGCCGCGACGTCGGCCACCAGCAGGCGGATCGAGTTGGTGCCGCAGTCCACGGCGGCGACGCGGCGCACGCCACGGGCGGGGTCGGAGGCAGGCAGCGACGAGCTCTCGGGCACGGGGTGGATCACGCGGACCACCTTCTCACCCGGGCGGGGCCCGCCGCGCGCGAACACGCGTGACGCACCCCGCAGCGCTACCCGGTCCCGGGCCGCGCGCCCGCACCCCTCCGGGCGTCGCGCACCGTCACGTCCTCGAACTCGAGCACCGTGCCGTCAGCCAGCGTCAGCCGGACCCCCACCTCGTCGCCCGGCTCCACACCAGCCGGTTCGAACGATGCCGAGAACCCGACCGTGCCCCCGCCGGACGTCGTGCGCTCGTCCACGTCCGCAGGCCACGGCTCGTGCTCGGCACCACCGACCAGCAGCGTCACCTCAGGAGCCTGCACCGTGACCCGCCCGGAGCCGCCCGGAGCGGTGACCGTGAGCGACACGACCACCACCCGGCTGCTCCCGACCCGCACGAACGGAGCCCCGTACACCTCGCCCGTCGGGGCCAGCACGTCGGTCAGCGCAGGGAGCACGGCGTCACCTGCCGCCGTCACCGTGGGGTTCGGCGTGCTCTCGACCCGGCTGCTGCGCTCCTCCTGCCGCGCCTCGATCGCCGCGCGCCGCTGGTCGACGCCGCTCGAGAACCACAGGAACAGGACGACGGCGAGCACAGCCATCAGCGCGTACGCGGCTGCCCTGCCGCGGCGCACCACCCCTGGACGCTCCCGCGACGACGCACCGTCGGGCAGGTTCGGTCCGCTCACGGGTCAGCAGGTGCAGCGGTCGCGGCGCCACGTCGGCGCGGCCAGCGCCAGCGCCTCCTCCCCCAGCGGGTTGACCCCGGGGCGGGCGAGGGCGTGCGCCATCAGCACGTGCAGGCACTTGACGCGCGTGGGCATGCCGCCCGCCGAGATGCCGTCGATCTCGTCCACGTGCCCCAGCTCCTCCCGGTCCGCGAGGTACGACTCGTGGGCCGCCGCGTACGCCGCCGCCAGCTCCTCGTCCTCCCCCAGACGCTCGGTCATCGTCTTCATCACGCCGTTCGCCTCGAGGGTCGACGCCGCGGCCACCGCACCGGGATGGGTCAGGTAGTACGTCGTCGGGAACGGCGTGCCGTCAGGCAGGCGAGGAACCGTGCGAGCCACCAGCGGGCGGCCGCACACGCAGCGTGCGGCGATGCCGGCCACGCCGCGCGGCTCGCGGCCGAGCTGCTCGGCCAGCACGTCGAGGTCGGCGGGGGTGGCGACGGTCGGGTCGGCGGGGACGGGATGGGTCACGTCGCCATTGTCCCCGATCCGGCCGAGGCCTGGGGCCGCGCCTCAGCCGCCGGGCGTCACCGCCGGCTCGCCATCCGCGGGCGCGTCCCCGGCAGGGGGCTCGCCAGAACCCTCACCGGCAGGGGCACCCTCGCCCTGGCCTGCACCGTCGTGGCCCGCCTCGTCCGGCGGCCCGTCCGCCACCTGCAGCGACTCCCACAGGGTCGTGTACCACGGCTGGCCCGGGCCGCCCTGCGTCCCCACGACGCCTGCCTCGACCGGCCTGCCCGTCACCGGGTCGACGTCGTCCACCAGCTCCTCGCCGCCGATCGTGCGCCACACCCGGTCCCCCGGCATGACGAACTGCAGCTTCTGCCGCGCCTGGCTCTCGACGAACGCGTCGTCCTCCCACCGCTGCAGCTCACGATCCAGCCGCGCGGCCTCCGCCTGGTGCTGCTCCAGGTCGCTGCGCAACCGGTTGAGCTCCATCGACTGCTGCAGCGCGGCCCGTGCCGTCGGCACCAGCAGCACCACCGCGATCAGGAGCACCACCGCCAGCACCAGCAGGCGCACCGTGAGCACCTCGGGCAGGACGAGGCCATGCCGGCCCCGGCGCCGCTCGTCGCGCGCGGGGCCGGCCGGGCGGTTGAGCATGGCGCGCGCCCCCGTGCCCCGCGCCGAGGCGGGGACAGAGCCGTTCGCCGTCGTCCGCGCACCGCGGGAGGAGCCCGGGCGGCCCGACGACGAGGCGGGGCGCCCGCTCGACGACGACGCTGAGCGCCCGCCGGCCCCCGCTGCCGAGCGCCCGCTCGAGGCAGCCCCGCGGGGCGCCGGGCGGGAGGCCGGGCGGCGCGCAGGCGGCGTGGAGGGGCGACGGGCGGGCACGGTCACGATTGTGCCGACCGCGGGCGCCCGCGCCCGGCACCGGCGTCGGCGCGCCGGGCGGTCTGAGCGGTCCCGGCACGAAACCTTCACGTGGGCCCCGCGCGCACCGCGGCCGGCTGCCGAACCCGGGAGCGAGCGGAGACGACGGCGGGCCGCCCGGCGGATCTCTCCGCCGGACGGCCCGTCGTGGTGCGGCGCGGGTGCGCTCAGCCCTGGAAGCGCGGGAAGGCGCTCCGGCCGGCGTACACGCCGGCCTCGTCGAGGGCCTCCTCGATGCGCAGGAGCTGGTTGTACTTGTTGATGCGCTCGCCGCGGGCCGGGGCGCCGGTCTTGATCTGGCCGGCGTTGGTGGCCACCGACAGGTCGGCGATCGTGGTGTCCTCGGTCTCGCCCGAGCGGTGCGACGTCATGGTGGTGAAGCCGTTGCGCTGGGCCAGGGTGACGGCGTCGAGCGTCTCGGTGAGCGTGCCGATCTGGTTGAGCTTGACCAGCAGCGAGTTCGCGGCCTTGGTCTCGATGCCCTTGGCCAGGCGCTCGGGGTTGGTGACGAACAGGTCGTCGCCCACGATCTGCACCTTGCCGCCCACCTTCGCGACGAGCTGCGACCAGGAGTCCCACTCGTCCTCGGACAGCGGGTCCTCGATGGAGACCAGCGGGTAGTCCGCCACGAGCTGCTCGTAGAAGGCGATCATCTCGTCGGGCGTCTTGCTGCCGCCCTCGAACTGGTACGCGCCGTCCTTGAAGAACTCGGTCGAGGCGACGTCGAGCGCGAGCGCCACGTCGGTGCCCGGCGTGAAGCCGGCCTTCTCGATCGCCGAGACGATCAGGTCGAGCGCGGCACGGTTGCTCGGCAGGTTCGGGGCGAAGCCGCCCTCGTCGCCGAGGCCGGTGGCCAGGCCCTGGGCCTTGAGCACCGACTTGAGCGAGTGGTAGACCTCGGCGCCGGTGCGCAGGGCCTCGCGGAAGGTCGTGGCGCCGATGGGGGCGACCATGAACTCCTGGATGTCGACGTTGGAGTCCGCGTGGGAGCCGCCGTTGAGGATGTTCATCATCGGCACGGGCAGCACGTGGGCGTTCGGGCCGCCCACGTAGCGGTACAGGTCCAGGCCGGCCGACTTGGCGGCGGCCTTCGCGACGGCGAGCGAGACGCCGAGGATGGCGTTGGCGCCCAGCTTGCCCTTGTTGGGCGTGCCGTCGAGCTCGATGAGCGTCTGGTCGATGAGGCGCTGCTCCTCGGCGTCGTAGCCGATGAGCTCGGGGGCGATGTCGTCGATGACGTGGTTGACGGCCTGCTCCACGCCCTTGCCGAGGTAACGGCCCTTGTCGCCGTCACGCAGCTCGACGGCCTCGAAGGCGCCGGTCGAGGCGCCGGACGGGACGCCCGCCCGCGCGAACGTGCCGTCGTCCAGGACGATCTCGACCTCGACGGTGGGGTTGCCGCGCGAGTCGAGGATCTCGCGTGCGCCAACGGCTTCGATGCTAGCCACGGGTGCTCCTTGTCGATGTGCCTTGTGGTCGTACGTCAGCGTAGTTGCCCCGCGGGGGTGCGGCGCGCCCTCCTGAGGGCCGGACGGCGATGACCACCTTGTGGTCAGACCTTATCGCCCCTCCGCGCCGCGCAGCGACGCCCCCCGCACAGCGCGACGCGGCAGGCGGAGACCGTGCTCTCCAGGAACACCTCAGCGCGACACAGACGTCCTCGCAGGTCGGGCTTCTAGCGTCGCCACCACCACACGATCGCCGGGCCGCGCGCCCCGTACCCGCCCCCAGGAGCCCCGATGTTCCTCACCTCCCAGCGGCGGCTGCGGATCGCCGGCGGGCGGGTGGAGGAGGCCGCCTGAGCTCCTGAGGCCCCCGACGGACGTCGGGGCTGGTGGTCCCTCAGGCCCAGAGCGCCACCAGCCCCGACGTCACGAGAGGGCGTCAGTACGCCCCGAGGTCCTCCCACGGTCCCCAGCGGTCGCCCGGCACCTGGTTGCGGGTCCACCACTTGGCCTTCCACAGGTGGCCCTCGTGGGCCACCGTCTGGCCGCCGGTGTAGACCCACGACGGCGTCCACGACCGGACGGCGCCGCGCGGCGTCGTCACCTCCTCGCCGAGCTGCATCCACGAGCCCCACGGGCTCGCACCGGGCACCTCGCCCAGCACCCACCACTGCGCCTCGTAGACGGACCCGCCGTGCAGCACGCGGTCACCGGCGACGTAGACGGTGCCACGCTCCCACTCCGGGTGCGCGGGCTGCTCCGGCTCCTGCGGCCCCTCGGGCGCCGCCACCAGGTGGCCGACACCCCAGCGGGCCGTGGACTGGTACCCCGTGCCCGTCGGCTCGGCCCACGTGCGCACCGAGTACCGGGCCCCGTCGCGGCCGTCGTTGACCTGGAAGTCCAGCCCCTGGAAGGTGTCCAGACCGCCGAACGGCACGTCGCTCTGCCCGCCCGACTGGCCGCGCAGGTCCACCGCCAGCTCGACCACGTAACCCGTGTCCGTGCGGGCGGTGGCGCTGGTCAGCCGCGCCGCCTGCCGGGCCACGTCCCCCGTGCCGAACGAGCGCACGTTGTCCGCGCTGATGCGCATCTGCGCGTCGTTGGGCCCGAACCCGCCGGCCTTGGCGTTGCCGAGGTCCAGGAACAGCTCCACGGAGTCCTGGTTCCACGGGTCGCCGGAGGACACGTCGATCACCGGGTCGGTGACCTCGAACAGCACGTACAGCGTGTGCTCCCCCTCCCACAGGGTGCGCACCTCGGCGCTCGCGCCGTCCGCCGCGCCCTCGACCGTCTTGCCGGTGGTCACCACCTGGGCGTCGGCCCACACGTCGTCCACCACGCCGTCCACGGCCGGGGCGGCAGCCGCCTGGACCACCTCGAGCGTCGACAGCTCCTCGAGGTACGTCAGCGTGCCGGTCTCGCCAGGGCTGTTCCACGCCCCGACCACCGAGCCGCCAGCCAGCACCCGGACGTCGAGCTGGCGCTCGTCGCCCACCGCCGGACCCTCGTGCGGCACGTGCAGCACGGCCCTCCAGCCGCCCGCGCCCCCCGCGGCGTCCAGCACCAGGCCCGGCACGTCGCCCGAGCCGTCGCGCGCGAGCCGGTACGTCTCGCCGTCGTACTCCACCTCGACCACGTCCGACGACGGCGAGGCCACCGTCACCAGCAGCGTCAGGTGGTCGTCCGACCACCGGGGCACGAAGCTCCCGGCGCTCTCCGTCAGCGCCTGCGCCGGCAGGTTGCGCCACTCGACGGCGTCCGCCGCCGCCGCCGGCTCCAGCGCCACGTCACCGGCGAACACGTTCGCGCCCGTGACCAGCGGCGGCACGCCCTCGTCGAGCCCCGCCGCCCCGTAGTAGGCGTACTTGGCCTGCAGCGCGCCGTCGAACAGCAGCGGCGCCTGCGTGGACCGCCACGAGCGGTTGTCGGTCAGGCCCCACACGGTCACCGAGTACATGTCCCCGGTCCGGGCGTGGAAGTCCCGGAACACGTCGAACGCGTCACGGTAGTAGTGCCCCTGGGCCACCAGGTTCGCCTCCGTCACCGGCGTGCCCACCGTGACGTCCAGCTCCGTGACCGCCTGCACCACCGGCAGGTCCGCGAACCGGTCGAGCGCCACCGTCAGCGACGAGACCGGCGTCGTCAGGCTCACGTGGAACTGGTGCCCCACGCCGTCCACCGGCACGCCCGCCGCCAGCAGGCGCTCCACCAGGGCCCGGTACCTGTCCTGCTTGGCACCCTGCTCGGTGTTGTAGTCGTTGATGAACAGCGCCACCGGGCGGTCCGTGCCCTCGGCCGCGTAGACCTCGTTGAACGCCTCGTCCGCGTAGCGGAACGCGAGGTGGATGTACTCCTCGCCGAGGATCGAGTACCAGGCGCTGCGGCGCAGACCGTCACCCGGCTCGTTCGCGTCGCTCACCACCTCGTTGACCACGTCCCAGGCCACGAGCGGGTTGGTGTCCGAGCCGTAGGGCCCGTAGTCCTCCGCGATGCTGCGGGCCACGTCGAAAACGTGCGTGCGCAGACGCTCACGCATGAACGCCTTGTCGGCCTCCGAGGAGGTCAGGGCCGTGCCGTCCTCCCGCTCGAAGAACCACTCAGGGCTCTGGCTGTGCCACACCAGCACGTGCCCGTACAGGCGCAGGTCGTTCGCCTGGGCGTAGTCGAGCAGCGCGGTCGCCTCCGCGTGCCGCTGGAAGCGCTGCTGGGCGTCGTACCAGGCCTCCACCTTCATGTGGTTCTCGCCCGTGACCTGCCCGAAGTGCCGCAGCAGCAGCTCCGACGCCGCACCGCTGGTCTCCCGACTGTCGATCGCCACGCCCAGCGGGAAGTCCACCGTGTCGCGCAGCGGCACCAGGTCCTGCACCACCGGCGGCGCCGGCACCTCGACCCGCACCTCGTCCAGCAGGAAGGTCGAGACGTTGCCCGCCTCGCCCGAGGCCCACCGCGTCTCGACGTACAGCTCGGCCGCCGTGTCGAAGCCCGGCACCGTGAACTCGCCCGCCACCTGCGTCCAACCGGTACCCACGCCGGTGAGCTGCAGCAGGTTCGAGAACGTCTCGGTGCCGCCCGTCACCGTGCGCGAGGAGAGCGTCAGGTCACCGGGCTCCTGCCCGTCGGCGAACCGCAGCCACGCGCTGAACCGGTACGTGACACCCGGCTCCACCCGGTCCGTGACGTCGATCTGCGGCCCGTCGCCCTGGTTGTCGCGGCCAGAGACCTGCAGCGCGTGCGCCGTGCCGGCAGCCCCACCCTCGACGACGGCCACCTCGGTGCCCGGCTCGCGCGTCTCGCGCGCCGTCCAGCCCTGCGCCGTACCGTCCTCGAAGTCCGTGTCCACGACGACGTCGCCGGGCGTGCCACCACCGCCCGGGCCACCCGGCGCGCCGGTCAGCGTCACCACGACGTCGTCCACGAGCACCTCGTAGGGCCCCTCGCGGTCCTCCGTGCCCAGGTAGACCTGGAGCTCGGCCGGGTCGACGGCGTCGGCGGCCGGTGCTGTCCACGTGCCGCTCACGGTGGTCCAGGCGTCGGCCGTCACGGCCGTGTCACCGATCCACGTGTACTGCGGCTTGGCCACGAACCGCACCCCGGCGCTGCCCTCGACGCCCGCACCCAGGCGGGCCCGCATCGTGAAGCTGTACGTCGCCCCCGCCTCGTAGATCCCGGCGGGCGACTGGATGCCCTCGTAGTCGGCCGCGCGCGTGATCGACAGCACCTGGCCGTCGTCGGCCCCGTCGGGGCTCTCCACCACCGCGAGCGTGGCCCCGCCGCTCGGCGTCCACGCCCCCGTGGTGCCGTCCTCGAAGTCCACGGCGCTCACCACCGTCTCGGCCGCCGTGGCTGCCGACGCCGTCGTGGCGGCGGCCGCGCCGCTCGCCGTGAGCACGGCCGTCGCCACCCCGGCGACCGCCCTGCGCCATCCCCCGACCCGGCGTACCCCGCCGTGTCGCACCTCGTGCACTGCGTCCATCGTCATCGCTCCCTCGCGACGTCGGTGGGCTCGTCCCCACGTGCCCGCGGGCGCGCCGTCGCACCCGTGGGGCCGAGGTTACGGGGACGGGTGAATTCCGGCAACGGTTGAACGAATGTCAGTCCCCGCCGACGACGGCAGCCGGGTCGGCACGGCCGCCGCCCTCCAGCGCGGCCAGCGCGCGGCGCAGCACGGTCGACGACGTGTGCACCGTGTAGGGGAAGTAGACGACCCGCACCCCCACCTGGGCGAACCGGCGCTCGAGGTCCAGGCCCCGGGCCGTGCCCTTCCAGTCGTCGCCCTTGAAGAACACGTCGAACGGGCGCTGCCCCCACGTGGCCAGCTTGTCCGGCTGGTGCTCCACGAACACCTCGTCCACGAACCGCACGTGCCGCACGATCTCGGCCCGCTCCGTCACAGGGACCACGGGCCGGTGGCCCTTGGTGACCTCCAGGGTGTCGTCGTCCACCACCCCGGCGACCAGGTAGTCGCAGTGCGCGCGGGCGTGGCGCAGCACGTTGAGGTGACCCACGTGGAACAGGTCCCAGGCACCCGCTGCGTATCCGACCACCATGACGGCACGCTAGGCACCGGTCTCCGGCGGGCTGTAGGGGTCTGCGGGGGTGAACTTGCGGGATCACCCGGGTGAGGCCGCTCCCGCCCCGGCCGCCGGCCGCATCCTGGGGACGTCCCCGGGGTCAGGAGGTGGGCATGGCAGCGCCCGCGTCGGTCCTGTTCGTGTGCACGGGCAACGTGTGCCGCTCCCCCGCGGCAGAGCTCCTCCTGCGCGACCTCCTGCTCCGGCGCGGCGCCGACGACGTCGCGGTGTCCAGCGCGGGCACCCACGCCCTCGTGGGCGCGGGCGTCGCCGGGCCCACCGCCACCCTGCTGCGGCAGCTCGGGGTGGACGCCTCGGGCTTCCGCGCCCGGCAGCTGCGGCCCCAGGACGTCGGTGCCGCAGACCTCGTGGTCACGATGACGCGCGAGCAGCGTGCCGCCGTCGTGCGGGCCGAGCCACGGGCCGTGCGGCGCACGTTCACCCTGCTGGAGCTCGCCACCCTCGTCCAGGCGGACGTGGAGCCCGGGAGCAGGGGCGGGCCCGCCCGAGGGCCGGCCCCCACCACCGGCTGGGCGCAGCTCCCCGCCGTCGCCACGGCGAACCGAGGCCTGTGCCTGGGCCGCCTCGACGACGTCGACGTCACCGACCCCTACCGGCGGCCCGAGCGGGTCCACCGGCAGGTGCTCGCCACCGTCGCGGCCGCCGTCGAGACCGTCGCCCGCGCCGTGCCGCCGGCCGGCTCCCGCTGACCGCCGCGCACCCGCGGCAGACCCCGTCAGCGGGAGGTGCCCACGCCCGCCGCGGCGCTCACGTCTCCCAGCACCACGGCGTCGATGAGCTGCCGCGCCCAGGTCAGCACCTCGGCACCGCGCAGCGGCCGCCCGCCGATGCGGGCCGTCGTCGGGAACGGCACCAGGAACGCCCGGATCGCCGGCTTGAGGATCGTCCCCGGGTACAGCCGCTTGAGGCGCAGCTGTGCCGACTCGGGCAGGTCCACCGGCGCGAACCGCACGAACTTGCCCTGCGCGGTGACGTCGGTCAGGCCCGCGCGGCGCACGTGGTTGCGGAAGTCGGCGACGTCGAACAGGGCAGAGGCGACCTCGGGCAGCGCCCCGTACCGGTCCACCAGCTCGGCCCGCACCTCCGCGAGCGCCGGGGCGTCCGCGGCCGCCGCGATCTTCTTGTACGCCTCCAGCCGCAACCGTTCGGTGGCGATGTACGACTCCGGCAGGTGGGCGTCCACGGGCAGCTCGATGGTGACCTCGGGCTGCTCCTCCTGCCCGTCCCCGCGGTAGGCGGCCACGGCCTCGCCGACCATGCGCACGTACAGGTCGAAGCCGACGCCCGCGATGTGCCCGGACTGCTCGCCACCGAGCAGGTTGCCGGCGCCGCGGATCTCGAGGTCCTTCATCGCGATCTGCATGCCCGCGCCCAGGTCGGTGTGGGCCGCCATCGTGGCGAGGCGGTCGTGCGCCGTCTCGGTCAGCGGCCGCTCCGGCGGGTACAGGAAGTAGGCGTACGCGCGCTCGCGCCCGCGGCCCACCCGCCCGCGCAGCTGGTGGAGCTGGGAGAGCCCGAGCATGTCGGCGCGCTCGAGGATGAGCGTGTTGGCGTTGGAGATGTCGATGCCGGTCTCGATGATCGTGGTGCAGACCAGGACGTCGAGCTCCTTCTCCCAGAAGGCGCGGATGATCTGGTCGAGCTGCGTCTCGGTCATCTTGCCGTGGGCCACGCCCACCCGGGCCTCGGGCACCAGCTCGCGCAGCCGCTGCGCCGTCTTGTCGATCGAGTCCACCTTGTTGTGGACGTAGAACACCTGCCCCTCGCGCAGCAGCTCGCGGCGCACGGCGGCGGCGATCTGCTTCTCCTCGTAGGCGCCCACGTAGGTGAGCACGGGGTGGCGCTCCTCCGGCGGGGTCTGCAGCGTGGACATCTCCCGGATGCCGGTCACCGCCATCTCCAGCGTGCGCGGGATCGGGGTGGCCGACATCGCCAGCACGTCCACGTTGGTGCGCAGCTGCTTGAGCGTCTCCTTGTGCTCGACGCCGAAACGCTGCTCTTCGTCGATGATCACCAGCCCCAGGTCCTTGAAGCGGATCGAGCCGGTGATGAGGCGGTGGGTGCCGATGACGACGTCGACCGTGCCGTCCTTGATGCCCTCGATCGTCTCGGCCGACTCCTTCTCCGACTGGAAGCGGCTCAGAGCCGCGACCTTCACCGGGAACCCGGCGTACCGCTCGGAGAACGTCTCGAAGTGCTGCTGCACCAGCAGGGTCGTGGGCACCAGCACCGCCACCTGCTTGCCGTCCTGGACCGCCTTGAACGCGGCACGGATGGCGATCTCCGTCTTGCCGTAGCCGACGTCGCCGCACACCAGCCGGTCCATCGGCACCGGCTTCTCCATGTCGGCCTTGACCTCGTCGATCGTGGAGAGCTGGTCCGGCGTCTCCACGTAGGCGAACGCGTCCTCCAGCTCGCGCTGCCACGGGGTGTCCGGGCCGAACGCGTGCCCCTGGGTGGCCATGCGCGCGCTGTAGAGGCGGATGAGCTCGCCCGCGATCTGCTTGACGTGCTTGCGGGCCTTGGCCTTGGTGTTCTTCCAGTCCGCCCCGCCCATCTTGGACAGGCTGGGCGCCTCGCCACCCACGTACTTGGTGACCTGGTCGAGCTGGTCTGTGGGCACGAACAGGCGGTCGCCCGGCTGGCCGCGCTTGCTGCTGGCGTACTCCAGCACGAGGTACTCGCGGGTGGCGGCGTTGGCCCCGGCCCCCAGGGTGCGCTGCACCATCTCGACGAACCGGCCCACGCCGTGCTGCTCGTGCACCACGTAGTCGCCGGCGCGCAGCTGCAGCGGGTCGACGACGTTGCGCCGGCGGCTGGGCAGCCGTCGCATGTCCCGGGTGGTGGTGCCCTGGCGCCCCGTGAGGTCCGACTCGGAGAAGACGGCCAGGCGCAGGTCCGGGGCCACGAAGCCCTTGCCCACGAGCGCCGGGGTGACGAGCACGACGCCGCCCTCGGGCTCCTCGTCCAGCCGTGCCACGAGCCGGGCCGCGGTGTCGGCGGCCATGAGCTGCTCGACCATGCGCTTGGCCGGCCCGGGGCCCTCCGTGGTCAGGACGAGGCGCCAGCCGTCCTTCTGCAGCCGGCGCACGTCGTCCAGCGCACGCTGCAGGTCGCCGCGGTAGGACTCGACCTCGCGCGCGTTCACCGTGTAGGTGGTGTCAGGACCAGCTCCCGCCGAACCGTGCGCCGCCTCTGACGCCTCGGCCTCGGGGTCGAGCCCGAACGCCGAGAGGGTCCACCAGCCCAGGCCGCGCCGCGCCGCGATCTCGCGCACCTCGGCGAACGTCGCGAACGACGCCGCCGACAGGTCGATCGGGGCCTGGCCGCCCGCCACCGCCCCCGTCCAGGCCGCGGCGAGGAACTCCTCCGTCGTCGCCACCAGGTCGTGGGCGCGACGGCGCACCCGCTCCGGCTCGTCGACCACCAGCAGCGCGTCGTCCGGCACCAGGTCCAGCACCGGCACCATGCGGTCCACCAGCACCGGGGCGAGCGACTCCATGCCCTCGACGGCGACGCCCGCGGCGAGCCGGTCGAGCATGTCGACGGCGCCGGGCAGCTGCTCGGTCAGCGCCCGGGCCCGCTCGCGCACCTGCTCCGTCAGCAGGATCTCCCGGCACGGCGGGGCCCACAGGCCCTGCTCGGCGATCTCGAGCGAGCGCTGGTCGGCCACGGAGAACCAGCGGACCTCGCTGACCTCGTCGCCCCAGAACTCGATGCGCAGCGGGTGGTCCTCCGTGGGCGGGAAGACGTCGAGGATGCCGCCCCGCACCGCGAACTCGCCGCGCCGCTCCACCATGTCCACCCGGCTGTAGGCCGCGCCCACCAGGCGCTCCGCCACGTCCGTCAGGTCGGCCGTGTCACCGGTGTGCAGCGACACCGGCTCGAGCTCCCCGAGCCCGTCGACCACCGGCTGCAGCAGGGCGCGCACCGGCATGACGAGCACCCGCACGGGGCCTGCCTGCCCACGCTCCGGCGTCGGGTGCGCCAGGCGACGGAAGACCGCGATGCGGCGGGCGACCGTGTCGGCGCGCGGCGAGAGCCGCTCGTGCGGCAGCGTCTCCCAGCTCGGCAGCACCGCGACGTCGTCGGCCTGCTCGTCCGGCAGGTACGCGCGCACGCTCGCCGCCAGCTCGTCCGCCTGCCGGCCCGTGGCGGTGACCACCACGAGCGGGCGGCGGCGCGCCGCCTCCACGAGCAGCGGGGCGCGCACGCCCTGCGGGCCGACGACGTCGACGAAGCCGCGCGCCCGCACGTCCTCCAGCGCGGCGGCAGCACCAGGGTCGGCGAGCAGGGCGGGGACGATGCCGGTGAGGTTCACGAGTTCTCCGGAGGTCGAGCGTGCCGAGACCGCCGCCGGCACCGCCCGGGCGCACGACGACGGGCCCGCTTCTCGCCGTCCAGGGGGCCGGGCAGGCCGTGGGCGGGGTGGCGGGCTTCGTCGTCAAGACTACGCCGCGCCGCCGACGTGGGCGGCGCGGCGGGCGTCAGCCGCGCAGCTCGGGCGGCAGCTGCTGGAGGATCTCCGGCGGCAGCTGCTCGAGCGTGCCGGGGGGAAGCTGCTCGAGGGTGCCCGGGGACAGCTGGTCGAGCGCGCCCGGCGGCAGCTGGTCGAGGATGTCGGCGGGCACGCCGCCGGGGTAGGCCTCCTCCAGCCGCTGGGCCACGCCGTCGGGCAGCTGGTCCACCAGGCCCTGCGGCACCTGGTCGGGCCGCATGCTGTCAGGCATCCGCTCCCACAGCTGGCCGCACGCCGCCGGGTCTCCCGACTGGCACTCGCCCGCCAGGGTGCGCAGCGTGCCGGCGTCGGCCGCGGCCCCCGCCAGGTCCCGCAGCTCCTGGAACGAGAACCCGGTCACGAGGTCCCGGATCGCACCGAGGTCCCCGCCGGAGGCGCGGTCGAGCTGCTGGGACAGCTCGCCCGCACGGGAGGAGAACTGCGAGGCGTCATCCAGCCCGCGGCGCACCTGGTCGCCGTAGCTGTTCCACAGCCACCACCCGGCCAGCACCACGAGGGTGGTGACGATCACCTCGAGGACGCCGAGCGTCATCCCGGCCCGCGCCATCCCGCGCCCGCGGGTGCCGCGACGGCGCGTGCGCTCGGCACCGATCCCGCCCAGCACGATGGCCAGCACGCCCACCAGGGGCACGACGAGACCCACGAGACCGGCAAGGAGGGCAGCGACCGAGGGGCCGTCCGTGCCCGAGGCCCGGCGCTGGTGCGAGGCCGGGTGCGGCGGCACGGGGCCACCCTGGCCGCCACCGTGACCGCCGTAGCCCTCATACCCGTCGTAGCCCTGCTGGTAGCCGCCCTGCTGGTACCCCGCCGGGTCGTGGACCGCGCCGCGCCCGTAGCCGGCGGGCATCGTCTGCGTCGGCGGCACGGGGCCCTGGGGGTACGGGTGGCTCATCGGGGTGCTCCTCGGTCGGTGTCAGCGCCAGACGGTAGCAACGCCGCAGGCTCGCCGTGCGCACCGAGCGTGAACAGGTGTGGGAGAGATCCGGCGGACGTCCGGGGCGGTCCGGAGGCGGGGCGGTCCGGAGGCGCTGTCAGGCGTCCGCCGCAGGACCTTGCGCGGGAACCGCCGGGGCGGTGGGTGCGGCGAGGGCGGCGGCGTCGGCCGCCGCCGCGGCGTACCACCCGGCCAGCAGCCCCGGCAGCCGGGCGGCGGACCACCGGCCGTGCCGGGTGCCGCCGGCCTCCCCCGCCGCGACCAGGGCGCGGGCCAGGTTGCCCACCACGTCACCCTCGAGCGCCGCGACGAACGCCGCGGGCTGCGCGAGCAGGGGCGGGCCGCCGAGCGGCAGGCACACCACGGGCGTGCCGAGCGTGCTGGCCTCGGCGGCCACCCAGCCCGCCTGGTCGTGCATGGAGGGGAACAGCAGCGCGTCGGCACGCGCCGTGGCCGCCAGCACCTCGGACCGCGGCCGGCGGCCGTGGAACCGGACCCGGCCGGTCAGCCCGAGCCGCCGGGCGCGTGCCTCCAGCGCCCGCCGCAGCGGTCCGTCGCCGTAGACGTCGAGCCGCCACCCGCGGGCCTCGGGACGGGCGAGGGCGTCGAGCGCCAGCGCCGTGCCCTTCCACGGGATCAGGCGGGCGACGTGCACCGCCGTCCGCGCGGGCACGGCGGGCTCCCCCGGCGTCGTGCCGGCAGGTGCCGGGGCCGGTTCGACCTCGGGGTCCACGACGGCGTTGGGCTCGACGACGACGCGCCGCGCCCCGGCGAACCGCTCCGCGACCTCGGGGTTCTGCGCCACCACGAGGCTCGCGCGCCGCGCCGCAGCGTCCCCCCACCGCCGGCGGGCCAGCGCCACCACGGTGTCCCGCAGGCGCTCGACGACGACGCCGCGCACGCCGAGCCAGCGCCGCAGGCGCCGGTACGGCGTCCTGCTCGCGCCGCCCACCGGGCCCCAGACGAGCGGCACGCCCTCCACACGGGCCAGGCCGCAGGGCATCCAGTCGTTGGCCCAGGTGACGTGGTGCAGCACGTCGAACCCCACCTGCGCGTGCAGCCGGCGGGCCGTGCGTGCGAGCAGGGCCTGCCACCACGCGTAGTACCAGTAGACGCCGCCGGGCAGGCGCTTGAGGGCGAGCACCGCGGCCGGGGCGTCGACATAGGTGACGTGCAGGTGCGCGGCCAGCCGGGGGTCGGCGGCCAGGGCCTGCGTGACGGCGGGCCGGAACCGGCGCCGCGTCACGGCCCACACCTCGTGCCGGGCGGCGGCAGCCACGGCGAACGCCCACCCGGCGCCCGCCTCGGGCTCGTCGCCGGGTCCCAGCGCGTAGGCGCCGACCAGGACGTGCGGCCTCGGGCGGTCGTCGTCAGCCGGTGCCGTCACGTCGGTCCTCCTCCGGGCGCGAGCGCCTGCTGCGATCGTCGCAGCGGGGTGCGGGCCGCGGCACCCGGAGGTCCGGGCGAATCTCGCCTTTTCACCCCTTCCCGGCCCGATGTGACCCGCGCCACGAGCCGTATCGTCGTGAGGAGCGCTCGAACCGTCCGGCGATGCCTGAGGAGAGACGCATGGATCTCATCGAGTACCTGGGCGTGCTGCGCAAGCGCTGGCCGGTCGCGGCCGCGCTGGGGATCCTCGGGGCGGTGGTCGGCCTGGGCGTCGCGGAACGGACGCCGCCCTCCTACACCGCCACCGCCAAGGTGTTCGTGGCCGTGGGTGGCGGGCAGACCACCAGCGACCTGCTCCAGGGCTCGACGTACGTCAAGAACCTCATCGACTCCTACACCGCCCTGATCGACATGCCGGTGGTGCTGGACCCGGTGGCCGAGACCCTGGGGCAGCCGGGCGGCGGCCGCGGCCTGGCGGGGGCGGTGACGGCGGAGGCTCCCCTGAACACGTCGATCATCGAGATCAAGGTCAGCGGCGGCGACCCGGCCTGGGCGGCGCGGGTCGCCGACGCCGTCGCGAACCAGCTCCCCCTGTCGGTCGACGCGCTGACGGCCGCGGCGGACGCGGACGCGCAGGGCGTGGCGATCACGGTGGTGTCTCCCGCGGTCGAGCCCACCCACCCGTCGCAGCCGCGCACCAGGTTCCTGGTGGCGACCGGGGGCGGCGGCGGTGTGGTCCTCGGCCTGGTGGGCGCGCTCCTGTGGGCGCTGCTCGACACGCGGCTGCGCCTGCCGCGGGACCTGGAGCCGGTGGCCGGGGGGCTGCCCACGCTCGGCACCATCCCCCGGGCCCGCCGCCCGCAGGTGCTCAGCGTGGTCGAGGACCCGCTGGGCTCGACGGCGGAGGCGTACCGGATCGTGCAGACCAACCTGCGCTACGTCGACGTCGAGAAGCCGGCCTCCCTGGTGGTCGTGACGTCCTCGGTGCCGGGCGAGGGCAAGTCGACCACCGCCCGCAACCTCGCGGCCGCCCTCGCGGAGGGCGGCCGCGACGTGCTCATGGTGGACGCCGACATGCGCCGCCCGTCGGTGTCTACCGTGCTCGGCGTCGAGGGGGCTGCCGGCCTCACCACGGTGCTCGTGGGCCGTGCCGACCTCGACGACGTGGTGCAGCCCGTGGGGCCGGGCCTGGACATCCTGCCCGTGGGGTCGGTGCCGCCGAACCCGCACCAGCTCGTGGCCTCGCCCGCGATGCGGGCGCTGCTCGCACGGACGCGGGCGCGGTACGACGTCGTGATCCTCGACGCCCCGCCGGTGCTGCCGGTCACCGACGCCGCCGTGCTGTCCACGATGGCCGACGGCACCATCGTGGTGGTCGGCAGCCGCCGGGTGCGGCGCCAACAGCTCACCCACGCGCTGCGCACGCTCGCGTCGGTGGACGCCCGGGTGCTCGGGCTCGTGATGACGTTCGTGCCCCGCTCCGGCCAGGACACCGCGTACTACGGGTACGGTCACGGCACCCGTGGCGCGGTGGCCCGGCTGCTCGGGCGGCTGCGCGGCCGGGGCGAGGGGCCTGCCCGGCCCGTCGGCCCGGTGCTGCCTGCCGAGCGTGCGACCGTCGGTGCCGCCGAGGACGCACCAGCGCCCGACGCCGAGCCCGCGGCCCCGGACGCAGAGCCCGCCGTCGCCGCGGCGGACGCCCGGCCCCCGGCATGACGACGGCCCCAGGCCGGACGGCGCGGCCAGGCGCGGCAGCAGGTCCAGGCCCGACGGCGCGACCGCGGCACCTCCAGGTGTACCGCGACCTGCGCACCGCCCACCTGGAGCGTGCGCTGTCGCTGCCGCCCGCCGACCTGCTCTACCTGCGCACCCGGTACGACTTCGACCCGACGCTCGCCGCGCGGGTCCCCCACGCACGCGTGGGGCTGGCCGGCGCCGTCGCGCACGTGCTGCGGCACGGCTACGCGTCGGTCGAGGTGAACGAGCCGGCCGCCCTGGAGTCGGCACGGCTGGCGGGGCTCGTGGTGGTGGCGGTGCGGCTGCGCGACGCGTTGACCGGCCGGCGCACCGCGGTGGTCACGTACGCCATCGGGAACGTGGACCCCCGCACGGTGCCCGCGCCGCACGGGTGGTGGCCGCGGCTGGGCCGACGGCTGGACCTGGCGCTCGCCCGGTGGGCGTGGCGCCGGTGCGACCGGGTGGTGCTCGGCACGGACGCGGCCGGCGAGCTCTACCCGGCGGCGTTCGGCCCTCCGGGGCGGCGCGCACATACGCGCACGGTGCTCGCCCTGCCCTCGCCGTGCACGTGCCCGGGCGGGCGGGCCAAGGCGGAGCGGTCGCTGCTGTTCGTGGGCGACCTCTCTCCGCGCAAGGGGTTCGACCACGTGCTGGCCGCCTGGCCGGTGGTCCGCGAGCGTCACGACGACGCCCGGCTGGTGGTGGTGGGGCGCGGGGAGCTGACCGGGCGGGCGGCGGCGCTGGCCGCGGCGGACGACCGGGTGACGTTCCTGCCGGACCCGGCGCGCGACGTCGTGCACCGGGAGCTGGACCGGGCCTGCGTGCTGGTGCTGCCGTCGCAGCGGCACGGGGCGTGGCGCGAGCAGGTGGGCCTGCCGGTGGTCGAGGGCCTGGCGCACGGGTGCACGGTGGTGACCACCGACGAGACGGGCCTCGCGGCGTGGCTGTCCGCGCACGGTCACCGGGTGGTTCCGGCGGCGCGCACGGCGTCCGACCTGCCGGGTGCTCTGGTGGGCGCGCTGGCGGTGCCGCTACGGCCGGGCGTCGTCCTCGGTGCTCTGCCGGCCCACGACGCTCGGCTGGCCGCCGGGCGCTGGCTGCGGGACGGAGGGACGCCTGGCGGTGCCGGCGAACCACCCCGGCGCCGCGTACAGCCAGGCTAGGGGGCCGCCGTCGACCCACCGGTGCACGGCCCTGGAGGCCACGACGGCGAGCGCGGCCAGGGCGGGGCAGGCCACCACCGCCCACCCGCCCGTCACCCGGCTGCCGAGGACCCCGACGGCGGCCGAGGCGGCGAAGATGATGACGGGCGTGTGGCCGAGGTAGACCGGCAGGGTGGCGGCGCCGAGCGACCGCAGGCCGCCCCACCGGGCCACGAGGACGGCGAGGCTCACCCCGGCGGCCACCCCGGCGCAGCAGACCACGAGGTGCACGCCGGGCACGGTCGCCCACCCGAGGCTCTCCTCCAGCACCGCGAGCACCGCCCACCCGCCGAGGAGGCCGAGCCGGAACGGGGCGCGCACGGCGGCCAGGCGCAGGACCAGCTCGCGGCCGTACATGCCGCACAGGAAGAAGAACGCGTACCGCAGCACGCCGTTCCACCCCAGGTTGCCGGCGTCGAAGCCGTCGGTGAGCGCCACGAGAGCGGCCGCGCCGGTGACGGCGAGCCGCACCCGCAGGTCCACGTGCCGGGTGAGGCGGGCCAGCACGCAGAGCACGGCCAGCGCCCACACGAACCACAGCTCGTACAGGGGGCGCACGGGGGCCAGCAGGAGGTCGAGGGCCAGGCCCCGGATCCCGAGCCGCGTGCCCTGGAGCGCGAACCCGGCGAGGTAGGCGAGCACACCCACCGCCTCCCACACGGCGAACACCCACAGGTAGAGGCTCAGGCGCCGCCGCCACAGCTCCCTCCACGCCATGCTCGCCACCCGGGTGGCGAGCAGGCCGGAGAGCACGAAGAAGAACGGCATGCGCAGCGTGGCGACGAACGCGTTGACCGCCTCCCACGGCTCGGAGCCCAGCCAGCGGGCCGCGTGGTACAGCACGACGAGCAGGATGGCGACGCCGCGGCCGGCGTCGATCCACGCGACCCGCCCGGGGCGCGCCGGGTCCGTCGTCGCGACCCGCGGCTGCGCCGTCACGACCGCCCCTCCGCCCGTTCCGCCGCCAGCGGCGGCGCAGCCGCGGGCACCGCCCGGGGGCCGGGCGAGAGCCCGCCGGACAGCGCGAGCAGCCCGACCGCGAGCACGAGCACCGTCAGGGAGCTCTCCGCGGGCGAGAAGAACATGTTCCACAGGGAGCGCAGGCCGAGGAACAGCACCAGCGCCGAACCGGTGCGTGACGCCGTGACCGACGCGAGCCGCACCACGAGGAACACCACCAGGGCCAGGGCGAGCGCGAGGCCGGGGATCCCGCTCCACGCCCACAGGTCACCCACCACGGAGTGCAGCTCGAACCCGCTGCCGAACAGGTAGGACTCGACGTACCCGTTGTCGGGGTCGTACCCCAGCGCGGCCATGCCGGCCTTGGCCGTGGCGACGTCGGACGGCGAGGGCACCGTGCCGCCCCCGTACCCCCACGCGCGGGCGGTCACCAGCGCGAGCGTGGCACCCATCTCGGGGCGGCCGCCGGTGATGAGGGTGCCGCCCGTGGCGATCTGCGCCTCGCTGCGCTCCCGGGCCGCGTCGCCCAGCAGCCCCTCGAGCACGGCCGCCTGGACGGTGAGGTAGACCCCGGCGGCCAGCGCGCCGAAGAACAGCACGGTGCGTGCTGTGGCGGCAGCGGACGGCGGCCGGGGGCGGCGCGCCTGCCACAGGGCCAGCAGGCCGACGAGAGCGAGGATCGCGCTGCTGGAGCGGCCGCCGTTGACGGCGGAGACGACGGCGAGGACGCCGACGGCGAGCAGGTCCACCGACGTCCTGCGGAACCGGGCCGCGAGCGCCAGGAGGAGCACCGTCGTGGGCAGCGAGAACCCGAACCGCCACGCGTTGGTGGCGAACATGCCGCCGGTGCCGACGCCGGCGAACAGCCCCAGGCCGTAGACGGCACCCACCGCCCACACGGGCAGCAGGGTCCGTGCCCACAGCACGCAGCCGACGCCGCACACGAGGGTGGCCAGCAGGGCAGCCGTCTCCACGAGGCCCCAGCGGGAGACGTCGTGGTCGGCGGCGGACCACCACGTCAGCCAGGCGCTCGACACGACGCACGCCAGCCCCAGCACCGCGACGGCGAGCGCGAACCGGCTGCGCCGCAGGTGCGGCCACCACAGGGGGGTCAGGGCCAGGGCCAGGAGGAGCCCGGCCGTCAGCCCCGCGGCCACCCCGGCCCTGGCGGCCAGGGCGGCCAGCGTCAGGGCCGCGACCACGGCGCTCGCCCCGGTGCGGCTGCCTGGCATCCCGTCCTCCGGTGGGTCGGCGGTGGTCCTCAGGGTCGGTCAGGGCCGGTCAGGGCCGGTCAGGGCCGTGGCAACGGGCCGACGCGCAGGTCGTCGACGGTGATGGTCGAGGTCCCGGTGGTGGCCGACCCGCTGACCGTGGTGACGACGCCGACCCCTCCGGCGTCCTGCAGCAGGGCGACCGCGCTGGTCCCGGTCAGCTGCCACCCTGGCGGCTCCGCCTGGCCGACCTTCCACACCTTGGCCCGCAGCGCGGTCGGGGCGGAGCCCTCCACCTGGGCGCGCACGGCGAGGCGTTCGCCGGGGGCCAGCGTGAGCCCGGCGACGTTGGCGGCGGCCAGGGTGGTCTCGCTGGTCTGCAGCGCCACGAGCTGCAGCTGCACCGCGCCGGTGGACCTGACCCACACCTTGGCCCGGTACTCGCTGGAGAACCCGCCGGTGCGGGCGGTGAAGGAGACGTAGGTGCCGCCGCCGTCGGCGATCCTGTCCACCGCGAGCTCGCCGTAGAGCTCGACGTCGGCCGCCGAGACGCTCTGGAGCTGCGCGGCCCGCGTGGCTCCCGCACCCTGCTGCACCCTGCCGGTGCCGGAACCCACCGAGAAGCTGGACGCCGCCCCGCTGGTCGACCAGGCGCCGCCCACGTCAGCGGTGCCCCACCCCGAGGTCACGGTGCGGCCGAACGAGTCCTGGGCGACGACGGCGGGCACCTCGACGGTCACGTCCTGGCGGGCGGTGGCCGTGGCGCCGTCGTCGTCGGTGACCGTGAGCGTGACGGTGTAGGTGCCGGCGGCGGCGTACGTGCGCGAGGCGGTGGCGCCCGTGGCGGTGGTGCCGTCCCCGAGGTCCCACTCGTAGGACTCGATCGTGCCGTCCGGGTCGTGGGAGGCGGTGGCGTCCACGTCGACCCGCAGGCCCGTGACCGCCGGGACGAACGCGGCGACCGGCGCCACGTTGGCCACCACGGTCACGTCCTGGCGGGCGGTGGCGGTGGCGCCGCGGTCGTCGGTCACGGTGAGCGTGACCGTGTACGTGCCGGGCGAGGCGTAGGTGTGCGTGGCCGTCACACCCGTGGCGGTGGTGCCGTCCCCGAGGTCCCACTCGTAGGCGGTCAGCGTGCCGTCCGGGTCGTGGGAGGCGGAGCCGTCGAGGACGACGTCGAGCTTGGTGGCGGTGACGCCCAGGGCGACGGCAGGGGGCACGTTCGGCACCTTCCCGGTGACCCCCGCCTCGTGGTGCAGCGCCACCTCCTGCGGCGACAGCACGCGCCCGTAGACCGCCGTCTCGTCGAACGCACCGGCCAGGTACGGCGACGTCGACCCCCACGTGGTGTCGCCGCCCACCCGCCAGTAGCCGCTGTGCTGCTGGTTGCCCGTCTGCGGGTCGGAGCCCTCGAGCGCCCCGTCGACGTACAGCCGCAGGCCCTCGGGGCCCTGCGACGCGACCACGTGGTGCCAGGCGCCGTCGTTGTAGGGCCGGGCGGTGGTCACCTTGGTGGACACCCCGGTCCACACCCCGAGCACGAGGCGGCCGTCGTCCTGCATGTAGACGTGCCGGTCGTACGAGCCGGACAGGCCCGTCTGCCGGTCGCCCAGGCCGATCACCTTGCCGCCCTGCGTCGAGGTGGTGCGCACCCACGTCTCCAGCGTGAACCCCTGGGGGTCGTCCACCGCACCCAGCGCGTAGACGTTGCCCGGGCCCGAGAACCGGACCGCGGTGCCCGTGCCGTCCGCGAGCGCCCCCGGTTCCCCGCGCGACCAGGCACCGTCGAGCCGGCCGGGACTGCCCTGGGTGCCGGAGTCGGCCACGGCGTCACCCGCGGGCTCGTCGTACCGCCAGTAGAGGGCGGGGTCGGCGTCGTAGACCAGACCGCCGTAGACGTCGGTGGGGCGGGGCGGGACGTCCACCGTGACGCCGGCGGCCGCCAGGTGCGAGCGCACCTGCGCCGCGGTGAGCACCGCCGGGTAGACGGCGACGTCGTCCACCACCCCGGCGAACCGGCTGCTGGTGGGCGCCGAGGGCCAGCCCCCGAGGTTGTCGCCGCCCACCCGCCAGTAGCCGTCGAACGGCTCGGCACCCGTCACGTCTCCGCGCTGGGCGACGCGCGTCCCGTCGACGAACAGCTGCATCCCGTCGGGGCCCAGGGTGGCTGCCACGTGGTGCCAGGCGCCGTCGTTGTACGCGGCGGACGACGACACCGTCTGCACCCGCCCGGGGTAGACGCCGAAGACGAGCTGGCCGCCGTCGGTCATGTAGACGTGCCGGTCGTAGGACCCGGAGTCCCCGGTCGGGGAGCTGCCGAACCCGACGATCTTGCCGCCCCGGGTCGTGGTGGTGCGGAACCACGCCTCGAGCGTGAACGTGCCGGGGCCCGGCGTGCGCACCGTGGTGCCGCCCGTCGCCGTCGGCGTGCCGCCGAACGTCGTGGCACCGTCGGCGTCGCCCGGGACGGCGCCGGGCGTGCCGCGCACCACGCCGTCCCCGAGCTGCAGGTCGCGGTCGCCGGCCCAGTCGGCGGCCACCGTGCCCGCCGGCTCGCCCAGGCGCCAGTAGCTGGACGCGCCGTCTGCCCGCACGGTCGACGCGTACGTGCTCAGCGTGCCCGCGGCGACCGTGACGGACACCCATCCCGACCGCTTGACGTTGCCCCAGGGGTCCGACACCGCCACGCGGTACCGGTGGGTGGCGCCCGGCGTCACGCCGGTGTCCACGAACGACTCCCGGACGTCGTCCCAGAAGTTCTTGGTGACCTGCTTCTCGTGCACCGGGGCACCCGTGTCGCTGTCCCGGTAGAGGCGGTACGTCAGCGTCTTGTCGTCACGGTCCCACGTGGTGGGGAACGAGACGCGCACGGTGCCGGGCACCACGGACACGACCGTGGGGTCGAGCGCCGCCCCGCTGCCCTCGGGCCCCACCCTGTTGGGGGCTTGCGCACGCGTGGCGAACCGGGCGATGCCGTACTGCCGCTGGCCGTTCACGGAGGGGAACTCCCCGCCGTAGAGGACGTAGCCGTCGGTGACGGTCACGCTCCACGTCGACTGCCTGGAGCTGGTGAAGCTCCCCCACTCGGTGTCGGGGAACCAGTTGAGCATCTCGCCCCGGGGCGTGCCCTCGTGCGAGGGGTAGCCGTAGATGTCCCGCGTGTTGACGCCCCGCACGTCCTCGGTGAACGCCGTCGCCTTGTGGTACGTCCACGGGTCCGTCTGGGGGAACCCTCCGCTGTTGCCGCAGTAGTGCTTGTGGCTGGCGGTGTAGACGACGCCGTGCCCGACCGCGACGTCGTACGTGTCCCCGTGGCAGTCCTCCAGCCAGCGCAGCGTGCCGTCCGACCACCGGGCGGAGAAGGTGCCCTCGGTGGTGCCGTACACCTGGCCGTCCCGGTTCCAGGCCCACCCCACGCCGTAGAACGAGTCGCCGGAGCTCGTCAGCCGCATGATCGAGGCGTTGTCGGTGGCGTTGCGGATGCGGTCGTTGACGGGCAGCGGCAGCGAGGCTCCGGTGGCGGCGTCCAGCCGGGCCAGGCCGTAGCCCGGCCGGCTCGAGCCGTTCACGGACGTGAAGCTGCCGGAGGCGACGACGGAGCGCTGGTCCGGGGCGACCACGATGGACATCACCTGGTTGTCGTCCACCACGGGCGTGAACCCGGGGACGACGGAGCCGTTGGAGGCGTTCATCGCCGCCAGCCGGTACTTGCGGGTGCCGTTGACGGCCGAGAAGTACCCGCCGGCGTACACGGTGGTGTCGGTCGCGGCCACCGCACGGGTGTTGCCGTTCATGCTGGGGGCGAACGAGGTGCTCAGCGCCCCGCTGGGCAGGTCGAACGCCGCGATGCGGTTGCGGGTCTGGCCGTCCACGCTGGTGAACCCGCCCACCACGTACAGCCGGCGCCCGTCCGGGGATGCCGCCATGTCGGTGACGTCGCCGTTGAGCGTGTGGGCGAACGAGGTGAGCACGCCCGTGGCGAGGTCGTAGGCCAGCAGGTGCGTGCGGCGCACCAGGTTCTGCCCCTTGGCGGCGCCGGCCGGGCGGGCGTTCTGGAAGTTGCCGCCCACGTACACCGTGCCGCCCACCACCACCTGCTTCCACACCACGCCGTCGTCGATCTGGACGGTGGGCAGGGAGTCGGCCGACACCGTCTCCGGGAGCGGCGGCAGGGCGTCGTCGGCGGCCGCGGGAGCAGGCCCCACCAGTGCCGCACCGAGCAGCAGGGCCGCGGCGCCCAGCGCCGCGCAGGCCCGGCGGACGAGCCGGGCGGGGAGGTTCACCACTGACGTCACACTGACCTCACAGGGTCGCGTCGCCTGCGGGCGGCCGCCGGGAGCGGTCTCTCGGCGTGCCGCGAGCGGCGCACCCTTCGACAGTAGTGACGCGCCTCACAGACGTCGCGTCCCCGACCGGGTGAATGCTCTGCCGTCGCGGGTGATTACCGGCCCCGAACCCTCAGCAGGCAACCACCCCGGCCGATCGCGGAGCCGCTCAGCCCACCGGACCCTCGAACAGGACCACCGGCGCACCGACCCCCAGGTCGACCTCGAGCCGCACCGCCGCCCGCCGCTCGGCCGGGACGCTGAACACGTACGCCCCCACCGCACCCACTCCCGGCGCCACCTCGCGGGGGAACGCCCGCGCCCCGGGTCGCGTCAGCGGGGCCGCCGGCAGCAGGTCGTCCCCCGAGTAGGCGTTGACCACCACGGTGCGGGCGTCCAGCGGCTCGGCCGTCACGTTGGTCAGCTCGATCGTGAACCGCAGCGCCGGGCCCTTCGCCTCCCCCGGCAGCCACGCCTCCCCCTCGACCGCCTCGACGTCCGAGACCGAGACCAGCACCCCGGGCACCGGCTCGGGCGTGGCCGTGAACGGCACCGGCGCCAGCACCGGCCGCCCGTCGGCGTCGACCACTGGGGCCGACGCCGGACCCTGCGCACCGGCGGTGCCTCCTGCGCCCCCCGCGCCGCCCGTGTCCCCCGCGCCGCCCGTGTCCCCCGCGCTGCCCGTGCGCCCCGCGCCGTCGTCGGCGGCGGGCGCCGAAGCCCCGGATCCGGTACCGGCTCGCGCGGAGCCGTCAGGGGATGCCGACGACGAGGCCCCCACCGGTCCGGCCGCTCCCGCGTCGCCGCCGTCACGCCCCCAGCGCCCCGCACCGGCTGCGAGGACGATCGCGACCACGACGGCGACCACGACGGCCGCCGCCGTCAGGAGCGCCGCGCGACGCACGGCAGCCGGGTGAGCGGCACGGGCGCCAGCGCCGCGGGTGCCACCGGTGGCACCGGGGTCTCCGGTGCCACCACCCTCCGCGCCGTTCCGCCTGGCCGACATGCCTCATCACGCTAGCGAGCCGCGCGTCACGCGCACCCGCCCCGGGCGCGATTCACCCCCGGCCTTCACCCGCCATGCCGACCGGGATCAGGTGCGCGCGTACGGCTGCACGTGACGGTCGACGGCGGCCAACAGCTCCCCCCGGGCCCGGGCCAGGTGACGGTGCGCGCGGGCGTCGTCACGGACGGCAGCACGCCGCAGCACGACCTCGCGCCACCGCCCGCGGCCCCACAGCGCGACGCCGAGACCGGCCCGGCACGCCGCGGTCGCCAGCACGCGAGCACGGCCCAGAAGACGCGGCAGCCCCCCGCGGTGCTCCAGCAGCCGCACCCGGGCGGTCGCGTCCGCCAGGGCGGTGGTCCGGTGGAGCACGTAGGCGCGGGTCGCCCGCTCGGGCGGGACGTGGTCGGTCACCACCGCCTCGCGGCACCACACCAGCGGGGCGCCCGCCGCGGTGAGAGCGGCCGTGAACCGGCTGTCCTCACCACCCGTGAGGCCGAACGCGGGGTCGAAGCGCAGCCCGAGCCGACGGACCGTCGCGGCATCGAGCAGCAGGTTGCTCGTGGCGGCCGAGCCCAGCCGCCGACCCGTGGGCGTGACAGCACGGTGCTCACGGTCGTAGAAGCCTCCCGCCCGCACCCACGGGTCGGGCTCCTCGGCGAACACGGAGACCACGGGGCCGGCCACCGCGCCCGCCGCGTACCGGCGCCACGCGCCCACCAGGGCGGTGAGCCAGCCCGCCGCAGGCGTCTCGTCGTCGTCCACGAAGACGACGGCGTCGCTCGGCGCCGCCTCGTCCAGGGCACGGTTGCGGGCGGCCGAGATGCCAGGAGCCGGTTCGACCACGCACCTCAGCCGGCGGTCAGCCCCGCCCACCACCCGCTCGACGGCCGCCCGTCCGCTGCCCGCGGGGTCGTTGTCCACCACGACGAGGCGGCCACGAGCGCCCGGGACGGCCGTCTCGAGCGCGTCGAGCTGGCTCAGGAGCAGAGGGACGAGGGCGGCCACCTGGCTCGGCCGCCGGTAGGTCAGCACGGCGACCGTGACGCGGGCACCGGCAGCGGTCTGGTCCCCCACGATTCACCCCCACGGGCCGTCGGCACCGCGGCGTGGCGCGGTTACCGTAACGTAGTCCGACCCGCGCCCCGGCGGCTCGGGCCCGGCGGGGATTCACCCCCGGGCACCCGCCGGCGGGTGCCGGGCCGTCGCCCGCAGATCGGAGCACGATGGCCGGCCGCACCGTCACCGTCCTGGCGTCGCACCGCGAGCCGAGCGCGACCACGAACCCGTACATCACCCTGCTGGTGCGGGCGCTGCGAGCCACGCCCGGGGTGGAGCTGGTGCCGTTCAGCACGCGACGAGCGCTCCTGGGCTCCTACGACGTGGTCCACCTGCACTGGCCCGAGGTGCTCATGGACGGCCGCAGGCGGGCCGGGCGGGCGGCGCGAGAGCTGGTCACGCTGCTCCTGCTGCTGCGCCTGACGCTGACGCGCACCCCGGTGGTGCGCACGGTGCACAACGTGGGCCTGCCGCAGGACTCCACCCGCGTCCAGCGCCTGCTGCTGCGCTGGTTCGACCGGCTGACACGGCACGCCGTCGTGCTCAACGAGCACACCCCCGTGCCGGCCGGGGCCACGGCGACGCTCGTGCCGCACGGGCACTACCGCGACTGGTACGGCCGGCCCACGCGCGAGCCGGTGCCGGGCCGCCTGCAGTACGTGGGCCTGGTGCGGCGGTACAAGGGGGTCGAGGCGCTGGTGCGGGCCTTCACGGAGACCACCGACCCGTCGCTGACGCTCGGGGTGGCCGGCCGGCCGTCGTCGGACGACCTGGTCGCGGAGATCGAGGCGGCCGCCGCGGGCGACCCGCGCATCTCCACGCACCTGGCGTTCCTGGGCGACGCGGAGCTCGTCGAGGCCGTCAGCGCCGCCGAGCTCGTCGTGCTGCCCTACCGGTTCATGCACAACTCCGGGTCCGTGCTCGCCGCCCTGTCCCTGGACCGGCCCGTGCTCGTGCCCGACAACGAGGTCAACCGCCTGCTCGCGGCCGAGACCGGCCCCGGCTGGGTGCACACGTTCGAGGGCACGCTGACGGGCGCCGCCCTCGAGCGCGCCCTGCGGGCAGCCCGGGAGCCGCGCGCGGCGGCTCCCGACCTGTCTGGGCGGGAGTGGGCGCACGCCGGTGCCGCGCACGCCCGCGTGTACCGGCGGGCCGTGGGCACCCCCGCGAGCCCGGGGACCCGCTGAGCCGCCGCGCGGCGCTCTGAGCCGCCGCGCGCGGGCCGGCCTAGGCGCCGACCGGCACCGCACCGCCTGTCCCCGGTGCCCCGTGCTCCCCCGGCGCCCCGCCTCTGCCTCGGGCCGCGCGCCGCACCCGGCGCCCCGCCGCCAGCCCGTCGCGCACGCCGCGGGCCGCGGCGCGCCAGGGTGCTGCACCGGTGACGAGCTGGGCCCGCCCGCCCTGCAGCAGCACCGCACGCACCGCGCGCGGGACGGTCCGCACCCACGCGCGGTAGCCGGCGTCGTCGAGCCACCGCGCACCGAACACGAGCCGGTTGCGCACGTTGAAGTAGTAGTACGTCTCGCTCTTGGCCCGGCCACGGCGCCGGCCCGGGTGCGTGCCGCCCTCGTCGTGGTGGGCGGTCGCCACGCCGTCGACGGCGAGCGTGCCGCCGGCCAGGCGCACCCGGTGCGAGAGGTCGACGTCCTCCCAGTACAGGAAGTACTCCTCGTCGAACCCCCCGACCTTCCGCCACAGCTGTGCCCCCACGGCCAGGCACGCCCCGGACAACCACTCCAGGACACCGGCGTCCGCTCCGCCGTCGGGCGCCGAGCGCGGGCGCATCGTGCCGTCACCCCAGTCCATGCGGGCGGTCCGCACCAGCCACGGCGTCCCGTCCGGCCGCAGGATGCGTGGAGCCACGAGCACGCCCGGGTCCTGCTCCACGCGCTCGTGCAGCCGGGCGGCGTCGGGCGGTGCGATGCGGGCGTCCGGGTTGAGCAGCAGCACGCTGCCCGCGCCGGCAGCCAGCGCCCGGGCCACACCCCGGTTCGTGCCGGCCCCGAACCCCAGGTTCGTGGCCGGAGCCTCCAGCAGCCACCCGTGCCGCTCGGCGAGCCGAGCCACGGCCGCCCGCTCGCCGTCGTCGGTGAAGCAGTCCACCACCACGACGACGTCGCCCGGCACGGTGCTGGCCACGAGGTTGCGCGCCAGCAGGGCGCTGCTGCCGTAGCTGACGACGACGACGCCCCGCCGGCCCTCAGGCATCCGCCTGCATCTCCCGGAACCAGCGGGGCAGCGCCAGCAGCACGAACACCAGCGTGAGCGCGGTGACCACCGCGTACACCGCCGCGAACACCGCCGTCGCGCCGTACAGGAGGAACGTCAGGCACAGCACGCCGTAGTCGGTGGGCAGCACCAGCACCGAGCGCAGCCACGGCATCCGGCCCGTCACCTGCGCCCGAGAGGTGACACCCCGGGCGCGGCGCAGCTGCTCCGTGAGGATCATGCCGAAGAACAGCACGCTGCTGACCACCGCGTTGACCAGCGGCACCAGAAGCCACAGGCCCTCCACCGCCCCGGACCGGTACCAGCCGACGAGCAGCGCCAGAGGCAGGGACACCACCTTGACCGCGTCGACCACGTGGTCGAGCCACTCGCCCGCAGGGCTGCCACGACCCGTCAGCCGGGCCACCTGACCGTCGGCGGAGTCCCACGCGTACCCGAGCGCCAGCAGCAGCGCGACAGCCACCCCGACCCCCCAGGCCGGAGGCAGCACCGCCAGCGCCACCACGCCAGCGAAGGTGAAGCACGCGCTGATCCCCGTCACCGCGTTCGGGCTCAGCCCCACCCGGTACGCCCACGCCGCCAGCACCCGGCCCAGACGGCGGTTGACGAACCGCGAGTACGCGGGAGCGCTGCGGGCCGCACCCTTCTGCGCCCCCGCGAGCCGCGCCAGCGTCTGCCGGTACGTCTCCCGGGGCGCGAGCGTGGTCACGCCTGCTCCTCGTGCGCCACCGCGCCACGACGCGCCGAGGGCCACGGGCCCGGAGCCCGCCCTGCCGCCAGCTCGCGCGCCAGCGCCTCGTAGCCGTCGGCCACCTCGTCCCAGTCGTAGCCGTGGGCGCGGCGGTGCAGGTACTCGGCCGAGGCGCGCGTGGTCCCTGGGTCGGCCTCCGCCTCCTCCAGGTGCCGGGCCAGGCCCGCGGCGGTCGAGAAGTAACGTCCGCCGCGGCCCAGCACCTCCCGGTTGAAGACGACGTCGTACGCCACCGTGGCGGTGCCCGCCCCGATCGCCCGCAGCAGCGACGGGTTGGTGCCGCCCACCGAGTGCCCGTGCACGTACGTCAGCGCGTGGGCGTAGAGCTGGTCGAGCAGCTTCTGGTCCCAGACCCCGCCCAGGAACCGCACCCGCGGGTCACCCGCCGCCAGGTCGTGACAGCGCTGGGTGTACCCGTGGGCGTACGGCGCCGACCCCACCACCACGAGCGGAAGCACCGCCCCGCCGGCCACGTAGCCCTCCACGATCATGTCCACGTGGTTCTCCGGCTCGAACCGCGCGACCACCAGGTGGTACCCGCCGGGCTCCAGCCCCAGGTCCTCCACCCGGTCCGAGGCGACGTCCACCAGCAGGGGCGCCCCGTAGGACAGCAGCGCGGTGGGCACCCCGTACTCGCGGCGGTAGTAGTCCGCGATGCCCTGCGCGTCGGCGATCAGGGCGTCCGAGAGCCGCACCGCCGCCGTCTCCGCCACGCGGTAGTAGCGCCGCCCCACCGGGCCCCACTTGGCGCGCTGCCACTCCAGGCCGTCCACGTGGGTGGCCACCGGGACGCCCGCCGCGCGCAGCACGGGCAGCAGCGGGGCGTTGGCCGCGTTGAACACGAACGCCGCGTCGGTGCGGTGCCGTGCCAGGTGCGCCACCGAGAGCGCCGTGTGGCTCAGGGTCTCCAGGGTGCGGGTGCGCAGCGCCCCCCCCGGGTGACGAGCTCCATCCCCAGGTACTCGTCCAGCGGCGGCCGCGCGGCCCCCGCCCGGCAGTACACCCGCACGTGGTGACCGCGCCGCACCAGCCGGGAGCCGATCTCCTCGACCGCGGTCTCGAAGCCGCCGTACCGGGCCGGCACGCCCCGCGTGCCCACCATCGCGATCGTCAGAGCGTCCCTCGCCACGAGGCCCACCTTCCCGGCGTCCGCCGCGGAGGAGACCACGGCGGTCTGGCCAGGCTAGATGCGCCTCACCCGGGGGCGTGAGGGATTCTGCGGGCGAAACAGCGGGTGAATTCCCAGCCGGCGCCCAGCGAGGTCAGACGAACGACCCCATCGAGTAGCCCCAGGGCGCCGAGGCCGCGAGACCGAGCAGCCCGAACACCAGCACCACGAGCAGCAGGGCGCCCAGCACCCCGACGCCGCCCATGACCAGGCCCGCGACGGCCAGCCCCTTGCCACCCTGGCCGCTGGTGCGCAGCCGGCTCAGGCTCATCAGGCCGAGGACCACCGCGGCGATGCTGCCCAGCACCGGGACCACGGTGAGGCCGACGATGCCGCACACGAGCGCACCGACGGCGAGCCCGTCGGTCTGCGCGGCGGGGCCGTACGACGCCCCGTACGGGGACTGACCGTAGGGGGACTGACCGTACGAGGACTGCGATCCGGGCTGCTCGTACCCCTGGTACGGGCTGTGCCCGCCGCCGGGGTAGGGCGAGCCGGAGGACGGGCCCTGCGGCGCCTGGTAGCCGGGCGACGGCTGCGACCAGCCGGCCTGCCCGGCGCCGCTCGTCTCGTCACGGCCCTCGCCGCCCGCCGGCGGAGGGTTGTACGGGTCCGAAGAGCTCATGGTCGGATGCTACCGGTCAGGCCTTCGTGTGGAACCTGCCCTGGGCGGCCAGCAGCCCCTCGGTCAGCAGCATCTCCACGGCGTCCGCCGCGTCGTCGACCAGGATGGGCAGGTCCTTCTTCTCCGTGCTGGAGAAGTCCTTGAGCACGAAGTCGGCGGTGTCCATGCGGCCCGGAGGGCGGCCCACTCCCACGCGGACGCGCAGGTAGTCCTTGGTGCCGAGCGCCTTGGTGATGTCCCGCAGCCCGTTGTGGCCGCCCTCGCCACCACCGGTCTTGAGCTTGATGGTGTCGAACGGGATGTCCACCTCGTCGTGGACCACCACCACGCCGCCCGGCTCGATGCCGTAGTACTTGGCGAGCCCGGCGACGGGCCCCCCGGAGGTGTTCATGTACGTCGTGGGCTTGGCGAGCACCACGCGGGGCCCGGGGCGGCCGCCCGCGAGCGTGCCGAGGCGCCCCTCCCCCACGACGGCCTGGGCACGGGCGTGCCGCGCCCACCGGGTGCCGGCCCGCTCGGCCAGCAGGTCGAGCACCATCTGCCCGACGTTGTGGCGGTTGCCCGCGTACTGCGGCCCGGGGTTGCCGAGCCCGACGACGAGCCAGGGGCCATCCGACATCTGCGCACTCCTTCACGTGCCGGGGCAGGCGCGAGCGGGCGCGCCCGGCCCGGCGCATCCGGCCGGGGAGACGCCGAGGCGCCCGGCCCACGAGGGTACCGGGCGCCTCGGCGCTGGATCAGGTGAGGGTCACTCGCCCTCGGCGGGCGCCTCAGCACCCTCGGCGGCCTCGCCCTCGGCGGACTCGTCCTCGGTCCCGCGGGGCTCGGTGACCGTGACGACGACGTGCTCGGCGTCGGTCAGCAGGACGGAGCCGGACGGCAGCTTCACGTCGGCGGCGGTGACGACCGCACCGGCCTCGAGGCCCTCGATCGAGACCTCGATCGACTCGGGCAGGTGCGTGGCCTCCGCCTCGAGCGAGAGGGTCTGCGCCTCGACGACGTGGATGGTGCCGGGGGCCGACTCACCGGTGACGACGACGTTGACGTCGACGGCGATCTTCTCGCCCTTGTTCACGATGAGCAGGTCGATGTGCTCGATGATGTTGCGGACCGGGTCGCGCTGGACGTCCTTGGCGACCGCGAGCTGCTCCTTGCCGTCGAGCTCGATGGTGAAGAGCGCGTTGGCCTGGCGCAGCGCGAGCATCGACTCGTGGCCCGGGAGGGTCACGTGGACCGGGTCCGTGCCGTGACCGTAGAGGACCGCGGGGATCTTGTGCTCACGGCGGATGCGGCGGGCCGCACCCTTGCCGAACTCGGTGCGGGCCTCGGCGACGAGCTTGGTGTCAGCCATGGGGATACTCCTGAGAATCGCTGATGGTGCCGCTGGCATCACCAGCGGAAGGTCTACGAGAGGGCGGCTGCGTCGGCGCGGGACACATGACGGACGCGCGCGTGGGCGCGGCGGCTGCGGTGCGATGCACCGTGCCGGACCGCCCAGTCGATCACGGAGCCCTACGGTCGTCGCGTGTTCCGCGCGCCCGCCAGACGTCCCTCGCCGAGGCAACCGGAATACTGTACCCGGCCCGGGCGGGAGGACGAAAACGCGGCGCTCAGCGACGCCGTCGGGCGCCACCCAGCATGCGGCGCCCGGCCGCGACCAGGACGCCGACGTCCCCGCGGCGCAGACCGAGGAACGGCAGCACGGCCGTGCCGAGCACCGCACGGGCGAAGACGAGGTTCATGCCCGCCGCCACGGCGTTGCCCACGAGCGTGGCCCAGGCCGCGCCGAGGGCGCCGGTCGACGGGACGAGCAGGAGCAGCACCACCAGGTTGACCGCGCAGGCCACGGCGAGCGAGACGGACCGCAGGCCGGGCCGGCCCCTGCCCCCGAGCGCGCTGCCGGCCACCGAGCCCGGGATGCCGAGCACCACGGCCGCCAGGACGACGGCGGTCACGGGCACCGCGGGCGCGAACGCGGCACCGAACAGCAGGGGCAGCCACCACCCCATCGTGAGCCCGACTCCCAGGGCGACAGCGCCGCACACGAGGGTGGCGACCCGGGACGTGCGGGCCAGGCGGGCGTCGTCGGACCCGGCGGCCTCGCTGACGAAGGTGACGTCCCGCACGGCCGCGCTGAGCAGGAGAGGAAGCTCCCCGACGGCGACGGCCACGGCGTACAGGCCCGCCTGGTCGGCGTCGGACAACGGCGTGACGAGCGACTGGTCGAGCCGCATGAGCAGCACCCCGGCCAGCGACCCCGCCCACACGCGCAGCCCGAACCGCAGCAGCCCCGCGGCCCGCACCTGCGCCGGCGGGGACGCCACCACCGGGCCCGTCCCGCGCAGCACCAGGAGGTAGGGCACCGCGCCGAGCAGGGGCAGGCCCGCGAGCACCACCGTGGCCGTCAGCGGCGTCAGGTGGCCGGTCAGCCACAGCGGTACCAGCACCACGAGCTTGGTGACGGAGCTGAGCACCTTCTCCGCGGCGAGCGCCCGCCACCGGCCCAGCCCCGCGGCGGCACCGCGCAGGCTCCCGACGACGAGCTGGGGCACCAGCGCGCAGGAGGCGAGCAGCATGAGGCTGCGGATCGCGTCCTGCCCGCCGCTGAGGAACGGCGAGAGGAGCCACACGACGGCGACCGCGAGGAGGCCCGCGCCCGCCATGAGCCACGAGCTGCGCCGCAGCACCGTGCGGGCCAGACCGGGCGCGCGGGCCACGGCGTAGGTGGCCGCCTCGGGCACGCCGAACGTGAGGATCGACGTGACGAGGGTGAACGGGGCCATGGCCGCGGCCACCTGCCCCCGCCCCTCCAGGTCGAGGGCCTGGGCGAGCACGGGCCCGGTGGCGACGGAGACCAGCGCCGGGAAGAGGTTGCCCGCCGCCAGCGTGGCGATGGCGCCCGAGAGCCCGGTGCGGGCGGCCGGCGGGGCGGCGGGGCCCGCGGTCACGCCACCGACCCGGCCGGGGCGGCGTCGCGCAGGACGGCACGGCGGACCTCGCCGACGTATGCCGCGGCCGCCGCCTGGTCGTTGCCGCCGCCCGACCCGTTCTCCTGGAACAGAGCGCCGGCCTGGGTGCCGGGCACGAGCAGGTAGTCGCGGGGCGTGGCGGACACCTGGGCCACCCCGACGCCGGCGCGGACGGCGACGGCGTGCACCCACACGTCGTCGCACCGCGGGGCCACGGCCAGGAAGGCCCGGCCCGCCTCGCGCAGCGCTGCCACCATCGCGGGCGGGTACAGCACCCCGGACACCCCGGTGGGGAGCGTCGCCGCCGACGGCTCCGTGGCGGTCTCGGCCACCCACCCCGCGTACGGCCCGATCGTGCCGGCCACGGTGGTGACCCGGTGCGCCCGGTGGGCCACGACGCAGCCGGGCAGCCGCCGGTGCGCGGCCAGGAGCCCGGCCAGCCACCCGCGCGGGTAGAGCACGTCGTCGTCGGCCGTGACGAACGGGCCCGGCCCACCCGCCGTCACGTACGGGAACTGCTTCTTGTGCGGCCCCAGGTCCTCGCAGCGGCGGATCTCCAGGCCGCGCGCGCGCAGGCGGCGCAGCGGGGCGGGCGGGGCGGTGACCAGGCGCTCCTCGTCGACCCAGAGGATCGCGCGCCGGGGCCGTACCGTCCCGGCCGCCACCGACTCCAGCGCGAGGTGCACCGTCGCGGCGCGCCGGCCGTACGTGGTGACGCACAGGTCGACGGGGGCGTCGCCGGTGAGCGGTGCCGAGCTCCACCGGTTGCGGGCCGCGAGGGCGGCGCTCCGGGCCAGGGCCCGCAGCAGCCGCCCCGCCCCCGGCAGGTCGGTGAGGAGCAGCTTGGCCAGGCTGCGGGCGACCGACGGCGCCGCTGCGGGCGCGAGCACGGCCCGCACCTGCTCGCGGTACCGGGTCACGGAGAACCGCTCCCGCGCCTCGCGGTGCGCCGCCCGCGCCAGAGCACGGGCCTGGTCCGGAGCGTCGAGCAGGCGGGCGACGGCGCGAGCCAGCGCCCGCGGGTCGCCGGGCGGCACCAGGAGGCCTGTGACGCCGTCGCGCACGATCTCGGCCAGGCCCTGAGTCCGCGACGCGACGACCGGCCTGCGGGCCAGCATCGCCTCGACGGCCACGTTGCCGAACGGCTCGACCCTTGAGGGCACCAGGGCGACGTCGGCGGCGGCGAGCTGCTCCCACGCGTCGGCGTACCCCGCGAACGTGACGGCCCCCACGAGGTCAGGCTCGCCGGCCCTGTCGCGCAGCCGCCGCTCGAACCACTCGTAGCCCGCGAAGCAGGTGCCGGCCAGCGTGAGGGTGACCTCGCGACCGTCGCGGCGCAGGAGGGCGAGCGCCTCGAGCGCGACGTCGGTGCCCTTGCGCGGGGACAGGCGGCCCACGAGCACGAGGTGCGCCGGGTCGCCCGCGGAGCGCGGGCGCGGCTCCGGCGCCCGGGCAGGGCCGGGCACGCCGTTGTGCACCACCCGGGTGGTGCGGGCCAGCCGCCCGACGGCACCGACGAGCACGTCGCGCGCGGCCCGGGAGTTCGCCACCACGGCCGAGGAGAGCAGCAGCGGCGCGGCCAGCGCAGCCCGCACCGGGCGCGGGGCGTCCGCCTCGGCCTCGTGCACGTGCACGACGACGCGGACCCTCGCCAGGCGCCCGGCCAGCACCCACCAGGGCACGGTGAGCGTACTCACCAGGACGACGTCGGCACCCGCGCGACGCACGACGCCCACCGCCCGGGGCAGCGCACGAGCCGCCCCGAGCGCGAGCCGCACCAGGCCCGCCGGGCGCAGCGCTGCCTTGCGGACCACCGGGAACGGCACCACCACCACGCGTGCGCCGGCCTCCTCCAGCCGGGCGACGAGCGGCCCCGGGCCAGGCAGCACGACGGTCACCCGTGCCCCTGCCTCCACGCAGGCGCGCACGGTCTCGACCGTCTGCAGGTCGCTGCCGTAGAGCTCGGTCGACGGGTGCGCGATCAGGACGTGCCCCGCGAGAAGCCGTGCCATCCGGCCATGCTCGCCGTCCGCGCCCGTGCGGCCACAAGGGGGCGGGCGCACGTTTCACCCCCGGCCGCCGCCGGTTTCACCTTCGCTCACCCGGGCAGCACGAGAGACGCCCGGCCACGAGGGCCGGGCGTCTCTCGCACCAGGGGGCGGGGCGCCAGGGCGGCGCCGCGGGCTCAGCTGTTGCCGTCGAAGAGGCTCGTGACCGAGCCGTCGTCGAACACCTCGCGGATCGCACGGGCGATGAGCGGCGCGATCGACAGCACCGTCAGGGAACCGAACCGCTTGGCGGGCTCGATCGGCAGCGTGTCGGTGACGACCACCTCGAGAGCGCCGCACTCCGACAGGCGCTGGGCGGCGGGGTCCGAGAGCACACCGTGGGTGGCGGCCACGATGACCGACTTGGCGCCCGCGTCGAGCACCACCTTGACGGCCTCGGCGATGGTGCCGCCGGTGTCGATCAGGTCGTCGACCAGCACGCACTCCTTGCCCTCGACGTCACCGACCACGCGGTTGGCGTGGGACGTGTTGGGGCGCGTCACGTCGCGCGTCTTGTGCACGAAGGCGAGCGGGCCGCCGCCCAGCTTCGCGGCCCACTGCTCGGCGACACGGATGCGGCCGGCGTCGGGCGAGACGACCGTGACGTTCGAGGTGTCGACGCGGGTGCGCACGTAGTCCGTCAGCACCGGCATGGCCCACAGGTGGTCGACCGGGCCGTCGAAGAAGCCCTGGATCTGCGGGGTGTGCAGGTCGACGCTCATGATGCGGTCCGCACCCGCGGTGCGCAGCAGGTCTGCCACCAGGCGGGCCGAGATGGGCTCGCGGCCGCGGCTCTTCTTGTCCTGGCGGGCGTAGGCGTAGAACGGCGTGACCGCCGTGATGGTGCGGGCCGAGGCGCGCTTGGCGGCGTCGACCATGAGCAGCTGCTCCATGAGCCACTGGTTGACCGGCGCGGTGTGCGGCTGCAGCAGGAAGATGTCGGTGCCGCGCACCGACTCCCCGAACCGCACGTACGTCTCGCTGTTGGCGAAGTCGTAGGCGGAGACCGGCAGCAGCGCGATGCCCAGCTCCTTGGCCACCGCCTCCGCCAGCTCCGGGTGCGCGCGGCCCGCCGCGAGGACGAGCTCCCGGTCACCGGCGCCGTGGATCGAGTTGTTCATCAGTTGCTGCTTCCTTCGGTCGGGGCGACGCCGTCATCGGTGGTGGTGGAATTGTGCTGGCCCTCGGCCCGGCGCGCAGCCGCGGCGGCGTCGGCGGCCGCCGTGCCGGGGCGCTTGCGCTCGACCCAGCCCTCGACGTTGCGCTGCTGGGCGCGGCTGACGCCCAGGGCGCCGGCGGGCACGTCGCGGGTGATCACGGACCCGGCGGCGGTGTAGGCGCCGTCGCCCACCGTCACCGGGGCCACGAGCATGTTGTCGCCGCCCACCTTCGCGTGGGAGCCGATCGTGGTGCGGTGCTTGTTCACGCCGTCGTAGTTGAGCGTCACGGTGGCGGCACCGATGTTGGAGCCCTCGCCGATCGTGGCGTCCCCGATGTACGACAGGTGCGGCACCTTGGAGCCGGCGCCGATCTCGGCGTTCTTGGTCTCGACGAACGTGCCGATCTTGCCCTTGTCGCCCAGCACGGTGCCGGGCCGCAGGTAGGCGAACGGCCCGACGCTCGCGCCCGCACCGATCACGGACAGCGAGCCGTGGGTCCGCACCACGGTGGCCCCGGCGCCGACCTCGACGTCGGTGAGCGTGGTGTCCGGGCCGATGGTGGCACCGCCCTCGACCTTGGTGGCGCCGTGCAGCTGGGTGCCCGGCAGCAGCGTGACGTCGGGCGCGAGCTCCACGTCGACGTCGACCCAGGTGCTGCCCGGGTCCACCACCGTCACGCCCTCGAGCATCCACCGCTCGAGCGTGCGGCGGTTGAGCTCGGCGCCCAGCACCGACAGCGCGAGACGGTCGTTGGTGCCCTCGACCGAGGTGGGGTCGTCGGTGATGACGGCGCGCACGGGGCGGCCCTCCGCACGGGCGAACGCGACGACGTCGGTCAGGTACATCTCGCCCTGGGCGTTGTCCTGCGTGACCGAGGCGAGCCCGCGGCGCAGCACGTCGGCGTCGAAGACGAAGATCGAGGTGTTGATCTCGCGGACCTGGCGCTGCTCGTCGGTGGCGTCCTTGTGCTCCACGATGGCCAGCACGTCGCCCGTGCCGTCCTCGCGGACGATGCGGCCGTAGCCGGTGGCGTCCTCCACGACGGTGGTCAGCACGGTGACGGCGTTGCCGTCGGCGTGGTGGGCGGCCACGAGCTGGCCGAGCGTGGCGCCGTCGAGCAGCGGCACGTCGCTGGCGGTGACGACGACGGCGCCGGTCAGCTCGCCGCCCACGTGCGCGTCGAGCGCCGCGAGCCCCACCTGGGCGGCGCGGCCGGTGCCCGGCACGTCGTCCTGGTCGACCACGAGGGCCTGCGGGTCCACCCGCTCCACCTCGGCGGCGACCAGGTCGCGGCCGTGGCGCACCACCACGGCGAGGTGCTGCGGCGCGAGCGCGCGGCCCGCCGCCATCGCGTGCCCCAGCAGGGTGCGCCCGCCCACGGCGTGCAGCACCTTGGGGCGTGCGGACTTCATGCGGGTGCCCTGACCTGCGGCGAGGACGACGACGGCGGCGGGCGGCGTCGTGGCGGGCGAGGTCTCGGTCGACACGAGGGTGCCTCTCTTCTCGGCTCTGGCGTCTGCGCGGGGTGGGACGCCGCGAGCTCCGCCCCCAGGACTCGAACCTGGACCAAGGGCACCAAAAACCCCTGTGCTGCCGATTACACCAAGGCGGAACGGGCCGTCCTGCGGTGGCGAGCCACCGTCCCACGTCCCCCGACAGTCTGCCAGGTCCCGCACGGTGCTCCGGTGCCGGGACGGTGAGCCGCGGCACCCCGGGCCGCCCCGCTCCGGCCCCGAGTCGGGCAGGATGAGGGCCGTGGCCGCCGACAACCGACGTACCCCCCGCTCTCGCATGACCGCCAGCGAGCGACGGGAACAGCTGCTGACCGTCAGCCGCGGCCTGTTCGCCGAGAGAGGTTTCGAGGGCACCAGCGTCGAGGAGATCGCCGCGCGAGCGGCCGTGTCCAAGCCCGTGGTGTACGAGCACTTCGGCGGCAAGGAGGGCGTCTACGCCGTCGTCGTCGACCGCGAGGTGCAGGGCCTGACCGGTGCGCTGACCGGGGCCCTCGCCGAGGGCGGGCACCCGAAGGTGATGGTGGAGCGCACCGCCCTGGCGCTGCTCGACTACATCGAGGCGCACGAGGACGGTTTCCGCATCCTGGTGCGCGACTCCCCCGTGGCGCAGGCCACGGGCACGTTCTCCTCCCTGATCGGCGACGTGGCCACGCAGGTGGAGCACATCCTGGTGGCCCAGTTCAAGGAGAACGGGCTGGAGCCGCGGGTCGCACCCCTGTACGCGCAGATGCTGGTGGGGATGATCGCGCTCACCGGCCAGTACTGGCTGGACGCCCGCTCGCCCAGGAAGGCCGAGGTGGCCGCGCACCTGGTCAACCTCGCGTGGAACGGGCTCAAGGGCATGGAGAAGAAGCCGGTGCTGACCAAGCCCCGGCCGCGGGAGTGACCCCGACCTGACACACGCGTCACGTCAAGAGTCTTGACGTCGAGAGATCGGTTGTAGTCTCCCTCCATGGAGGCTCCCGCACCGCACGACGCGCACGACGCGTCCCGCCCCGACGAGGTGGACCGCATCGTCGAGGCCTGGCAGCGCGAGCGTCCCGACCTCGCCGTCGAGCCGCTCGCCGTCTTCTCCAGGGTCAGCCGGCTCGCCCGGCACCTCGACCGCGCCCGCCGCGGGGCGTTCGCCCGTCACGGCCTGGAGGCCTGGGAGTTCGACGTGCTCTCCGCGCTGCGCCGCGCCGGAGACCCGTACCGCATGTCCCCCGGCGCCCTGGTCACGGCCACCCTGGTGACCAGCGGCACCATGACCAACCGGATCGACCGGCTCGAGAGCCACGGCCTCGTGGAGCGCCACCGCTCCCCCGACGACCGCCGCGGCGTGCTCGTCCAGCTCACCCCGGCCGGCCGCGAGCGCGTCGACGCCGCCCTCACCGACCTGCTCGAGGTCGAGGCGCGCGTGCTCGACGCGCTCTCCCCCGAGGAGCGCCCGCAGCTCGCCGCCCTGCTGCGCACCGTCGCCGCCCAGTTCGACGAGTGAGCCGCAGCCGGGGGCAACGCCGCCGCAGGGGTAGCGTGACCGGGTGAACCCAGGGAGAACCGGCCGTGCGCGCTGGTTCCTCCTGGCCGCGCTCCTGCTGGTGGCGCTCAACCTGCGAGCCCCGCTGACGTCGCTGCCGCCCGTGGTGGGCCAGGTCTCCGACGCGCTCGCCCTCACCCCTGCCCAGGCGGGGCTGCTGACGAGCGTGCCCGTGCTGTGCTTCGCCCTCCTCACGCCGCCGGCCGCGCTGCTGCTGGCGCGCCTGGGACCGGAGCGGTCCGTGCTGGTGGCCGTGGTGGGGGTGCTCGCCGGGGAGCTGCTGCGCTCGGCCGGCAGCGTGCCCGCCGCGCTCGCCGGGACCGCGGTGCTGGGCGCGGGCATCACCGTGGGCAACGTGGCCGTGCCGGTGGTCATCGCCCGCGACTTCCGCGACCGCTCCGCGGCCGTGACCGGCGCCTACTCGGCCACCATGAACCTGGGCTCCGCGCTCACCACCACCCTCACCGTGCCGCTGGCCGCGGTGTGGGGCTGGCAGTGGGCGCTGGCCGGCTGGGGCGTGCTCGCCGTCGTCGCCACCGCCGCGTGGGGTGGAGCGATGCGCTCGACGGCGCCCGCCGCCCGGCTCGACGGCGCACAGCACGGCTCGGGCGCGCCGCACCTCGGCCGCCCGATGGCGGTGCTGACCGCCGTGCTGTGCGTCGCGTTCAGCGGGCAGGCGTTCGCCTACTACGCGATCACCGCGTGGCTGCCCGAGATCCTGCACTCGCGCCTCGGCCTGGACCTCGCGGCAGCCGGCGGGGCCGCCGCCCCGTTCCAGCTCTGCGCGGTGGCCGGCTCCTTCGCCGTGCCCCTGGCGCTGTCCCGGAGGGTGCCCGCGCGGGCCGTGTCGGCCGTGGTGAGCCTGTGCTGGCTCTCCCTGCCCACGGGCATGCTCCTGGCCCCGGGCGCCACCGGCCTGTGGGTGGCCCTGGCCGGGGCGGCCCAGGGCGGCAGCTTCACGCTCATCTTCACGCTCATGGCCCAGCGTGCCCCGTCCGTGGCCGCCGCCCGCCGCGCCTCGGCGATCGTGCAGACCACCGGCTACGCATGCGCCTCGCTCGCGCCCACCGTGCTCGGAGCCGTGCACACCGCCTCGACCGGCCCGGGCTCCGACGGGTGGACGGCGCCGCTGCTGCTCGTGCTGGGCGTGCTCACGGTCATGGGCGGCATGATGCTCGTGGCCACCCGGCCGGTGCGCGGCTAGCCGCCCGCCCCCGGTGCGCTCTCGCCAGGGAGCCTCGACCAGCGGACGTTGGCGACCAGGTCACCGGCCTCCTCGCCGTAGGCGAAGATCTCGACGTCGTAGTCGCCCGCCGGGCCCTGCGGACGCACCTGCCACCAGCCGTCGCCGAGGCTCGTGACCTCGGCCTGGACTCGGCAGCCCGCGCACGGTGCGCCGTCGCCCACCTGCGTGACGACCAGCCGGTCCATGCCGGCGACCGGGACGAGGACGAAGACCTCCTGCGGCGAGCCGAGGGGCACCGGGTCCGCGTCGGAACCGTCCGCGCACCCGATCCAGCCGGAGCCTGCGAGAGGGTCGGTCAGGCAGTACGTGTGGGGCGTCAGCCGCAGCTCTGCGGTGCCGTACCGCACCAGGAACGGCGGCGGTGCGGTGTCGTCCCCGGCGGGGCCGTGCGCCGTCGTCACGGCCGGGCTCGGCGGCACCGGGGACGGCGGCGCCTGCCCGGGCTGGCGGACGGCGTCGGGTGCGGCGCACGCGGCGGCTCCCGCGAGCAGGAGGCCCGCACCGGCGAGGGCGGCGGCGCGGCGCACGGCCGCGACGAGAACGGTCATGCCCTCCCTGTGTTCCAGGGGGAGCGACCCTTGCCGGACGCACGACGGGCTCCCCGCCCGGGGATGGCGCACCGCACCTCACCCGGCGGGTTCCCGCCAGCGGCTTTCCCTGCGGCGCCCCGTGCTGGGAAGGTCGGCCCGTGACCAGCGCAGGGACCGTGCCACCCGCCGCTCCGCCGTCGGCCACCGCCGAGGAGGCGGAGCTGACGGTCACCGGCGTCGTGCACGCGTCGTGGACCCGGCGCGTGCTCGCAGCGGTGCTGGACCAGTCCCTCCTGGTGGGCGCGGCGTGGTTCTTCGCCGGCCCGGACGTGGGCGCACCGACGTTGTGGCCCACCCTCTGGGACGCCGACGTCGATGCCGCCCAGCCGTGGACGTCCTCGTTCGCCCTGGTGATCGTGGCGGTGCTGCTGCTGGGGCTCCAGGGCGACACCGGGTGGACGCCCGGCAAGCTCGTCGTGGGCATCGCCGTGGTGCGTGACGGCGACCTGCGCCCGGCAGGGTTCCTGCGGACCGTCGCGCGGGCCGTCTTCCACCTGGTCGACGCCCTCCTGATGATCGGCTACCTGCGCCCCCTGTGGAACGCCGAGCGTCGCACCTTCGCCGACTCGGCGATGGCCACGGTGGTGGTGCTGCGCCACCCCACGCGGCTGAACCGGGGGTGGCACGTGGCGCTCACGGCTGCGGCGGCGCTCGTCTGCGCGCTGGGCGTGGGTTTCTCCATCCCCTCCTGGTCGGCGGGAGGCGTCTCCAGGGTCGGCTCGGCGCAGTGCGTGCCGCAGGTGACCGACGAGCGGGTGACGGCGGAGCCGGTCGTGGTGGAGGTCGACGACCGCTGGGACCGCGAGCGGCGCCTGTGGATGGTGCGCTCGGCCCCGGACAGCCGGGACGTGACGTTCGGTTGGCGGTGGTCGCAGTCGTCTCGGGCCGGGTCGCAGGCTCTCGACGTGGAGGACGCCGTCCTCACCGTGTCCGCCGCCCGCCCGGACGGCACGGGCACGACGGAGACCGAGACCCGCGTCGGGGACGTGGACGGTCTGCTGGTCCAGCACACCGGCTCGACGGCGCGGGCCGAGGCCGTCGTCTCGCTGGAGACTGCCCGCCGCACCTCGCAGCCGGGCCCCGAGACGGTCCAGGCCCGGGCACTGGGCAACGAGGTGCGGCTGACGTCCGCGCTGGTGCTGGACGGCGAGGTCGTGGCGACGTGCACCGTGGACCGGCTGGTCCTCAGCGCGGCACCCTCGGGCTGGTGACGTCCCCGCGCTCGTCCTCGGTGAGCGCCCCGCGGACGAGCGCGAGCAGCTCACCGTCCTGGATGCCCTCGGCGCGTGCGCGCGTCACGAGCGAGCGGACGTCGTCCAGCAGCGTCGGGGGCTGGGCGGACGCCGTCCCGGCGGGCGAGGCGGGCTCCCGGGGTGCTGGGGGCGCGGTGCCGGCCGCCGTCGTGCCGGTGACGACGGTGCCCACGCGCCGGCGGGAGGCGACGACGCCCTGCGCCTCGAGCTCGCGGTAGGCGCGCTGCACGGTGCCGACGGCGATGCCGAGGTCCCGGGCGAGGTCCCGGGAGGCGGGCAACCGGTCGCCGGGGCGCAGGGCACCGACGGCGACGAGCCCGGCGACCTGGGCGCGGATCTGCTCGTAGACGGGCGTGGGCGCCGAGACGTCGACGGTGAGGGCGGTCACGCGCTCACCGGCACGGTGCCGGACGTGGCCTCGGGCCGCCGGGGCGCTCGGGCGGGGATCGCGGTGGCCGCCACCACGAGAGACCCGCTCAGCAGCACGAGCCCGGCGACGAGCACGGTGACGGAGGGGCCGGGCCGCTCGGCGCTGTGCAGCGCGCTCGCCGCGACGAGCATCACGAGCCCCGCGCCGCTCCCGGCCCACGCCTGCGCGCCGGCCAGGACCCGGGCCGCGCTGGTGCGCCGCACGGCGTCGTCGTGCTCGGCCGGCACCAGGGCCAGCGGCGGCCTGCGGGTGACGACGCCCAGGACGACGAGCACCGCGGCGAGGGCGAGGCCGAGCGCCACCAGGAGGGGCACGCCGTAGGCCCAGCCCGGATACGGGCCGGACGCTCCCCACCCCACGACGGCGCCGTGCTCGTCGAGCACGTTCGGGGAGGCCACCGATCTCCCGTCGGGGCGAGCGGTGAGGCCGAAGACCACGAGGGCGGCGGCTGTGACCAGGACCGTGGCGAGGAAGGTGCGCAACCGCCAGCCGCCGACGTCTGCGACGGTGCGCCGGACCAGCACCGCGCTGCGGAGCACCCCGCGCGGGCGCGGCCAGGTGCGTTCCCCGAGCGCGCGGACCAGGCACAGGACGACGGCGCCGACGAACGGGGAGGTGGCCTCCAGCCCGCCGGGCGGCCCGGGGACCGTGCCGTGGAGCGGCCCGGAGGCGAACGGTGCGGAGGTGATCGCCAGCACCGTGGCGACGCTGGCGAGGACAGCGGCGAGCGAGACGAGCGTCTCGTGGCGCCGCGCGGCGACGGCGACCGCGGGGGCGTGAGCGGCCGGGCCGCGTCGCTGCGAGGCGACGAGGACGGATGCCAGCCCCAGGACGGCGGCGAGGAGGACGAGCGCGAGCAGGGCAGCCATCAGGTCTCCAATGAATCAATGCGTTGCCTCATTGGAGCATATGGAGCTCCCCACGCACAAGGCGTCGCACGAGCCAGCCCGCCCCGCGCTACCCGTCGCCGTGCCGCCCGGAGCTCACGTCAGGAGCCGGCCACCTGCTCGGCGAGCTCCGCCACGGCCGCCGTCACCTCACCCAGCGCCGCCAACGACGCACGCCAGTCGCCGGGCACCATGAGCGAGTGGTCGGCGTGAGCCACCTCGACCACGCGAGCGCCGCTCTTCGCGGCGACCACCGGGTCCCACAGCGGGTCGTCCGAGCCGCCCGCCAGCACGGTCGGCAGGCCGGAGACGTGCAGGGTCAGCGCGGCGTCCCGCACGTCGACCGTGCCCTGGTCGGAGACCAGCGGCGTGATCCACACGCCGGGGACGCTCAGCAGCGAGCACACCGGCAGCGCCAGGGTGCCGAGCGACTTGCCCACCACGAGGTGCTTGGCGTGCGGGGCGGCGTCGAGCCCTTCGCGGACCACACGCGTGTACGTCTCGCGCGCCTCGTCACGCCCGCTCGGCCCGGAGTCCCACACGAACGTGCGCAGGCTCCACCCGGCGTCGCGCAGCACCGCCGCGGCGTACGCCAGCAGGGGGCCGTCGGCGGTGTAGCCCTGGCCGGGCAGGATCGTCGCGACCCGGTCCGGGTCGCCGTCGTGCGTCAGGAGAGTGAAGTCGGCCATGCCCCGAGCATGGCAAGGAGCCGCGCCGCTCGCGGCCGCAGGCGGCGTGCCCGGCCCGTCAGCCAGCCACCTCGGCGGCCTCCAGCCAGGCGAGCTCCAGCTCCTCCTTCTCGGCCGCCAGCTCGCGCAGGCGGCCGTCCAGCTCGGCCACGGCCTCGAAGTTCGTCGGGTCGGCGGCGATCTTCTCGTGCAGCTTCTTCTCGTCGTCGGCGATGCGCGCGAGCCGCCGCTCGATGCGGGCGATCTCCTTCTTCGCCGTCCGCACGTCGGCGGCGGACGGCGCGGGCACGCTGCCCGCGGCACCCTCGCCCGCTGCGGGCGCTCCGCCGTCGGGCACCGCCGCAGCAGGCGACGACGACGCCCCGCCCTGCGCGGCCCGGCGCAGGTCCAGGTACTGCTCGACGCCGCCCGGCAGGTCGCGGATCTTGCCGTCACCGAGCAGCGCCCACTGCCGGTCGCACACCCGCTCCAGCAGGTAGCGGTCGTGGGACACCACGATCAGCGTCCCGGTCCAGCCGTCGAGCAGGTCCTCCAGCGCGGCCAGCGTGTCCGTGTCGAGGTCGTTGGTGGGCTCGTCCAGCAGGAGCACGTTCGGCTCGGCCACGAGCAGGCGCAGCAGCTGCAGACGGCGGCGCTCGCCGCCCGAGAGGTCGCGCACCGGGGTGTGGGCGCGCTCACGCGTGAAGCCGAGGCGCTCGGTGAGCTGCCCGGCGGTCAGCTCCTTGCCGCCCACCACCACCGACGACTTCTCACGGTCCACCACCTGCACGGCGGTGAGATGGCCGACGTCGTCGAGCTCGCCGACGTCCTGGCTCAGCTCCGCGACCTCGACCGTCTTGCCGCGCTTGACGCGGCCGCCGTCGGGCTCCCGCCGCCCGGCCAGCAGGGACAGCAGGGTGGTCTTGCCCGCCCCGTTGACCCCGACGACGCCGAACCGGTCGCCGGGTCCGAGCCGCCAGGTGACGTCGTCGAGGAGGGCCCTGCTGCTCTCGCCCTCGCCGACGGTGACCGTCACGTCCTCCAGGTCGAGCACGTCCTTGCCCAGGCGGCGCGTCGCCATGCGCGTGAGCTCCATGGGGTCGCGCGGCGGCGGCTCGTCGGCGATGAGCGCGGCCGCGGCGTCGAGCCGGAACTTCGGCTTCGAGGTCCGGGCCGGCGCCCCGTGCCGCAGCCAGGCGAGCTCCTTGCGCAGCAGGTTGTCCCGCTTCTCGGCGGCAGCCTGCGCCTGCCGCGACCTCTCGGCACGGGCCAGCACGTAGGCGGCATAGCCGCCCTCGTAGCCCTCCACGCGCCCGTCCCCCACGACCTCCCACATGCGCGAGCACACCGCGTCCAGGAACCAGCGGTCGTGCGTGACGACGACGAGGGCGCCGCGCGCCCCCGGCCGCCCGTACCGCTCCTGGAGGTGCCGGGCCAGCCAGTCCACGCCCTCGACGTCGAGGTGGTTGGTGGGCTCGTCGAGCAGCAGCACGTCCGGGTCCGTGACGAGCAGGGCCGCGAGCGCCACCCGACGGCGCTGGCCGCCGCTCAGCGTGGAGGCGGGCTGCTCCAGGTCGAGGTCGGCGAGCAGGCCGTCGTGCACCGCACGGACGCGGGCGTCCGAGGCCCACTCGTGCGTGGCCGCCTGGCCGTGCACGAGATCGAGCACCGAGGCGCCGGGAGCGGCGTCGTCGCGCTGCTGGAGCACGCCCACGGTGGAGCCGCCCACGCGCGTCACACGACCGGCGTCGGGCGCGGTCGTGCCGGCGAGCATGCGCAGCAGGGTGGACTTGCCGGCGCCGTTGGGGCCGACCACGCCCACGCGGTCGCCGTCGTCGAGCCCCAGCGAGACGTCGGCCAGCAGCGTCCGGGTGCCGATCGTGAGCGCGATGCCGTCCGCGCCGAGGAGATGTGCCACCCGACAAGGGTACGGACCGTGGGCCGGACCACCGGACGGGCCTGTCGAAACGATATGTTCGCTCCGTCACCGCCGACACGCGCGACGCCCCGGCGCCGCGCCCCCAGGAAGGACCCTCATGGCCCAGTTCGACATGCCTCTCGACCAGCTCGAGGCCTACGCGCCCGACGTCGCCGAGCCCGCCGACCTCGACGAGTTCTGGACGAGCACGGTGGCCGAGGCCCGCGCCCTGGGCGGCGCCCCGACGCTGGAGCGCGTCGAGACGGGCCTGACCCAGGTGGTGGTGGACGACGTCACGTTCCCCGGGTTCGGAGGGCACCCGATCAAGGGGTGGCTGGTGCGCCCCGCTCACCACGACGTCGACCGCGACGGCCCGCTGCCCGGCGTCGTCGAGCTGCTCGGCTACGGCGGCGGCCGCGGCCTGCCCCACGAGCGGCTGGAGTGGGCGGCCGCCGGGTTCGCGCACCTGGTGATGGACACCCGCGGGCAGGGGTCGCACTGGGGCGGGGGCGGCTCCACGCCGGACCCGGTGGGGCGCGGAGCGTCCGTCTCCGGGTTCATGACGGCCGGCATCGAGGACCCGCACGACCACTTCTACCGCCGCTTCTACACCGACGGGGTGCGTGCCGTGGACGCGCTGCGCCAGGTGGCGGGCGTCGACCCGGCGCGCGTCGCGGTGACAGGTGCGAGCCAGGGCGGCGGCGGCACCGTCGCCGTCGCCGCGCTCACGGCCCTGACCGGCACCGGGGTCTCGGCCGCGATGCCGGACGTGCCGTTCCTCGCCCACTTCCGCCGGGCCGTGCAGATCACCGACTCCCACCCCTACGGCGAGATCACCAAGTACCTGTCCGTGCACCGCCACCCGGCCGCCGAGGAGACGGTGTGGCGCACGCTCTCCTACCTCGACGGCGTGAACCTGGCCCGCCGCGCCACCGCGCCGGCACTGTTCTCGGTGGCCCTCATGGACACCACCTGCCCGCCGTCCACCGTGTACGCGGCGTTCAACGCCTGGGGCGGGGACACCCGGCGCATCGACGTGTACCCGTACAACGACCACGAGGGCGGCCAGGCCTACCGGTTCCCGCCCCAGCTCGCGTGGCTGCGCGAGCACCTGGGCTGAGGCGTCAGCCCACCACGCGGGCGCCGTGGGCAGGGCCGGTCGCGGTCCACACCGTGTCGGCCGCGCCCTCGGCGGTCCACGTCGCAGCGATCGCCAGGGCGTGCTGGCGCGACCGGGCCAGGGCCGCCACGGTAGGGCCCGAGCCGGAGACGAGCGCTCCCAGCGCCCCGGCCTCCCGCGCCAGGTCCAGCGTGCGGCGCAGGTCGGGGCGCAGGGACAGTGCCGCCTCCTGCAGGTCGTTGTGCAGGGCCGCTCCGAGCGCCGTCGGGTCGCCGGCGCGCAGCGCCTGCATCAGCGCGGTGTCGTCCTCGACGCCCACGGGCGGCGCCTGGCCACCGGTGAGCTCGTCGTAGGCGGCGAACACGCGCGGGGTCGACAACCCCTCCTCCGAGGCGGCGAACACCCAGTGGAACTCGCCGCGCGTCATGGCGGGGGTCAGCAGGTCGCCGCGGCCCGTGCCGACGGCGGTGTGCCCGAGGAGGCAGAAGGGGACGTCGGCGCCGAGCCGCGCGGCCAGCACCCCGAGCTCGCTGCGGGGCACGCCCGTCTCCCACAGCGCGTCGCAGGCCACGAGGGCCGCTGCCGCGTCCGCCGAGCCGCCCGCCATGCCGCCCGCCACGGGCACGCCCTTGCGCACGTGCAGCGCGACGTCGGGCTCCACGCCGACGTGCCGGGCCAGGACGTCCGCGGCGCGCCAGGCCAGGTTGGTCGCGTCGAGCGGCACGCCCGCCGCCTGCGGGCCCTCGACGGTCAGCGAGACGCCCGAACCGGGCGAGACCTGCGTGGCGGTGACCTCCTCGAACAGGCTCACCGCCTGGAACACGCTCACCAGCGGGTGGTAGCCGTCCTCCCCCACGGGCCCGACGCGCAGCGACAGGTTCACCTTGCCGGGCGCGCGCACGCGCACCGACGGGGACGGTGCTGCCGTGAGGCGGTGACGGCTCACGGGCGGCGTCCCCGCAGGGCGGTCGACGGGGTGCTCGACGGCATGGGGCGGCTCACGCCCCCACCGTGCCAGGGGCTGAGCCGTGCTGCACGCCGTCGGGGTCCGCGCCCGCGGCACGCCGCTGCTCGGCGATGCGTGCGAACTCCTCGACCCCGAGCGTCTCTCCGCGGGCCGACGGGTCCACCCCCGCCGCGCGCAGGGCCGTCTCGGCTGCCGCCCCCGACCCGAACAGGCCGGACAGCGCCGCGCGGAGCGTCTTGCGTCGCTGGGCGAACGCGGCGTCGACGACGGCGAACACCTCCTCGCGGGTGGCGGAGGTGGCCGGTGGCTCGCGCCGCTCGAGCGCGACCAGGGCGGAGTCCACGTTGGGCACCGGCCAGAACACGTTGCGGCTGACGTCGAACGAGCGCCAGGCCCGCGCATACCAGGCCGCCTTGACCGAGGGCACCCCGTAGACCTTCGAGCCGGGGGCGGCGGCCACCCGGTCGGCCACCTCGGCCTGCACCATGACCAGCACCCGCTCCAGGGTGGGGAACCGCTCGAGCATCGTCAGCAGCACGGGCACGGCCACGTTGTAGGGCAGGTTCGCCACGAGCGCGGTGGGAGGCTCGCCCGGCAGGGAGGTGACGTCGAGGGCGTCCGAGAGCACCACCTCGAAGTCCGCGCCGGGCAGCCGCTCGGCGACGGTGGCGGCGATCTGGCCCGCGAGGACGGGGTCGATCTCGACGGCGACCAGGGACGCCCCCGCCTCGAGCAGACCGAGGGTCAGGGAGCCGAGCCCCGGCCCCACCTCGACGACGCGCTGCCCCGGCTCCACACCCGCGGCACGCACGATCTTGCGGACCGTGCCGGCGTCGTGCACGAAGTTCTGCCCCAGCGTCTTGGTGGGGCGGACACCAAGACGCCCTGCCAGCTCGCGGATCTCCGCGGGACCGAGCAGGGCGCCTGGGCGTGAGTTCATGCAGCAGAGCCTATCGGCAGGGCTCCGCGGGGCCGGTCAGTACCAGTTCTTGGCCTGGGAGTGGCTCCACGCGCCGCACGGGGTGCCGTAGCGACCCTCGATGTAGTTCAGGCCCCAGGTGATCTGGGTGGCCGGGTTGGTGCGCCAGTCACCGGCGACCGAGCCCATCTTCGAGCCGGGCAGCGCCTGCGGGATGCCGTAGGCCCCGGACGACGGGTTGGCGGCCGACGGGTTCCAGCCCGACTCCTTCTGGAAGAGCGAGTCGAGGCACGACCACTGCTCGCCGGTCCAGCCGCGGGCTGCGGCGAGCTGCTGGCCGATGGCGCGCGGCGAGCCGCTCACGGACGGGCCGGACGTGGTGGCGGCCTCCTCGGAGGTACCGCTGGAGGAGCCCGAGGAGCGGGGAGCCACCGGCTGGGGTGCCGGGCGCTCCTTGGTGCCCTTGGCCACGATCTTGGCGACGGGCTCGGCCGTGACGTCGTCGGAGAGCACCTCGCGGGACTCCTCCTGGCCGTCCACGGTCACCACCCGCTCGACGACGGTGCGCACGCCCTCCTTGCCCTCCTGGACCACCTTGGACTCGCCCTCGTACAGGTCGCCGTCCTCGGTGGTCTGGGTCTCGAACCCGATGGGGTGCTCGGTGGCGACGTCCTCCTGCGCGACGCGCTGGACGACGACGGCCACGCCCGGCGCGGGGGCGCCGTCCTGCGGCTGGACGCCCGCAGCGGCGGCGTCCGTCACGCGGACGCGGTCCTGCTCGCCCAGCTCGACGTCGACGGCGTCGAGCACGTGCTCGACGTCGGCGGCGCCGTCCTCGGCGGTGCGGGTCTCCCCGTCCGCGACGACGGCGACAGGCTTGTCGGCGTCGAGGCGCAGGCCGATGTCGCTGCGGTCGGCGGAGCGGGACGCGACGAGGGCCACGTCGCCGCCGCGGGAGGAGAGCGCCGACAGCGCCTCGTCCGCGTCGAGCGCGGTGACCCAGACCTGCGACTCCTGGCCGTCGGCCTGGAGGGTGAGCTCGCGCCCGTAGCGCACGACGACGTCGGCGCCCTCGGTGAGCCGCTCGTCGGCGGCGGGGGTGACGGCGTCGCGGTCGCCCACGCGCACGCCCTGCGCCTGCAGGAGGCCGTCGACGGAGCCGGCGAACGTGGCCACCGTGGTGACCTGGCCGTCGACGTCGAGCGTGACGGTCTTGCGGGCGTTGCCGTACGCCAGGGCGCCGCCGGAGGCTGCGAGCGAGGCGGCCACGAGGCCCGCGACGACCGGCAGGCGGCGCAGACGGCGACGCGTCGGGGTGGTGGTGTTCTCGGGGGTGACGTCCGCCTGCGGCCCCTGCGGGGCGGCGGCGGGCTGTGCAGCGTTGTTCATCAGGTCCAGTCGTCGTGCTGTCCCGGGCACGGTCGGTCGAGCGGGTGTCGGTCACGGTGGACCTCCGCGACGACGCCGGGGCGTCGCGGCGCGCGGCGGGACCAGGGTCCCGGGGCACGCGGGCGGGCTCGACCTGCCGATCCGGCGGTCGGGCTCCCGGGGCCTGGCGGGCTCTTCTCGCCCGCCGGAGGCGCTCCGGGGCCTGTCGTCTCGCGCCAGGGCGCCGTCGTGCAAGGCAGGGGGGCCTACACTCCGTGGCGCTCCAGCGCCCGAGAGACACTCGACCGTAACCGCTTCGTTATCGAACGCCAAGTCCTGAGAGCGAAAAGGTGACCGGACCCACCCTCACGAGCACCGGCGGGGAGCACGGCCGTGGCCCGGCCCCGCGAGGGGGCCGGGCCACGTGAGCGCTCTGCACCAGGGCACGGAAGGAGCCGCGCCGAGGCCGTCGTCCGCGGGCGGAGCGGCTCCCCGTCAGCGCAGGCCGAGCTTGCGCGAGCACGCGGGCCACTGGCCCCAGCCCGAGCGTGCCTGCAGGATCTTGGCCCGCTCGGTCTGCTCGGCCGGCGACGCCTGCGAGGGCAGCCCCGTCCCCCCGACCGACTGCCAGGTGGAGACGCTGAACTGGTAGAGGCCGTGGTAGAGCCCGTTCGAGGAGACGACGTCGGGGCGACCGCCGGACTCGCACTGGGCGAGACGGGCCCACACGTCGTCCGTCGGCGCAGCCGGGGCGGGCGCCGGCGCCGCTTCCGGAGCCGCCCCCTCCGGGGCCGCCGCGTCCGCGGGACCGTCCTGCACCTCGGCACCCGCCGCCGGAGCCCCGGCCGACGGGGCGGACGACGCCGGCCCGCTCGCCGAGCCCGAGCGCGACTCCTGCTGCGGAGCCGCCTGTGCGCGCGAGGTCTCGGCGGGACGCTCCTTGGTACCGGTCACCACCACCTCGTCCACGGGCGGGGTGGTGTCCCCCTCCGAGACGAGCTCGCGGGACTCCTCCACGCCGTCGACCGTCGTCACCCGGAAGACCTTGGTGTGCGCACCCTCGACGCCCTGCTGGGTGACACGGGGCGGCAGGTCGGAGAACCGGTCGGGATCCTCCTGCTCGACCCGCTCGAACGGCAGGGGCGTGATCTCCTCGACATCCTGCACCTCGACCCGCTGCACCAGCAGCGCCACCTGCGGCGCAGCTCCGCCCGCCTCGACGGCGGACACCCCGGCCACGTGCTCGACGTCGGCGGCGTCCAGCACGCTGACGCGGTCGTCCGCGTCCACGTCGACGTCCACCGACTCGAGCAGGGAGTCCAGGCCCGCGCCCGCGTCCCGGGTGGCCCGGGCCTCCCCGTCGGCCACGACGGCGACCGGTCCGCCGTCGGCGACCAGCCGCAGCGGCAATGACAGGCGGTCGCCCGAGCGCGACGCCACGAGCCGCACGTCGTCGCCGCGGGCCGACAGGCGCGAGAGCGCCTCGTTCGCGTCCAGCGCGGTGACCCACACGTCCGACTGCGCGCCGTCCGCCAGGAGGGTCACGAGCCGGCCGTACCGGACCACCACCTCGGCGCCGTCCCGCAGCGGCGACTCCACGGCCGGGGCCACCGCGTCACGGTCGCCCACCCGGACGCCCTCGGCACGCAGGAGCCCCTCGACCGAGCCGGCCAGCGTGGTGACCTGGGTGACGTTGCCGTCCACGTCGAGGGTGATCGTCTTGCGGGCGCTGCCGTACGCGACCGCTCCGCCGGCGACCACGGCCGCGGCCGTGAGGGCCGCCACGAGCGGCGCACGGCGGCGGCGCCGGCCCGTCCGCTCCTCGCCCCGCGCCCGCCGCGCGCCCGTGCGAGCCCACGGCGACACGACCGCTCCAGGCGTGGCCGGCGGGCTCACGAGCACCTCGATCTCCGGTGCCTGGACGGTGCCGACCACCAGGTGGCGCCCGCGCGAGAGCGGGGAGCCCTCACCGGGCGACGACGGGCGGGCCGGGCCGAGGTGGGCCGCACGCCGGGCCGGCATCGGCTCGGCACCCAGGCCGGGACGGGCCGTGCGGCGGGCCGGCATCGGCTCGGCACCCGCGCCGTAGTGCGGCGCGGGGCGGTCGGGCTGAGCGGGGTTCGGAGCAGTCACACGGGTCCAGATCGGTCGCCGCCCACCCGGTCGGGGGAGCGTGGGGCAGAACATTCCTGCAGGCGACCGTAACCTCGCCGTTATCTGACGCCAACTGCTGGACCCGGCGTTTCGCCGTACCCGCCCCACGTTGTCCGGAAATGTCACCGGGCGAATCTGCCCCGTCTCAGTACCAGCCGCGCTCCATCGAGTGCGCCCACGCCCCGCACGGCGTGCCGTACCGGCCGGAGATGTACCCCAGACCCCAGCGGATCTGGGTCACCGGGTTCGTGCGCCAGTCGGCCCCCGCCGACGCCATCTTCGAGCCCGGCAGCGCCTGCGGGATGCCGTACGCGCTCGACGACGGGTTCGCCGCGTTCACGCGCCAGTTCGACTCCTTGGTCCACAGCCGGTCCAGGCACGCGAACTGGTCGTCGCCCCAGCCGCGCTCGGCCAGCAGGGCGCGCGCCGCCGCCTTCGCCGAGCCCGGGTCCACACGGATCTTGGCCGGGTCCATGGTGCCCACCACGATCACCTCGTCGCGCGGCTCGCGCGTCACGGTGCGCTCCACCACGGTGCGCTCCACCTCCGCGCCGTCGAGCGCCCTGGTCTCGTACGTGGTCACCGCCTGCCCGGGGCGGCCCGTGGTGCGCACCTGCCGGTAGCCCTGCGGCAGGTTCGGCTCCTCGATGGTGCGCGTCTCGAACGGCAGCACCTCGGTCACCGTGTCCGAACCGGTCGAGCCCCGCGACACCAGCACCACCATGCCGTCCACCGCGGCGGCCTGCAGGGGCACCGACGTGGCGTCCTGCTCCCCCAGCGCGATCCCGGAGTCGGTGAGCAGCTCGCCCACGGTGGCGCGCGTGGTGCGGATCGGCAGCACCACGCCGTCGACCACCACGTTGACCGTCTTGCGCGTGGAGACGCGCACGGGCTCGCGGCCCAGCGTCTCGGAGCGCGACGCCGAGGCCACGGCGCCGTCCCCGCGCGAGCCCAGCGCCGCCACGAGGTCCCCCACCGTGAGCGCCGTCGTCTGGAACGTCGAGGTCTGCCCGTCCACCTCCAGGGTCACCGTCCGCGTCGAGCGCACCACGATCGTGTCGCCGTCGCCGACGCGCGCGTCCATCGCGGGAGTCACCTCGTCGCCGTGCTCCACCGGCACGCCCTGGAACGCCAGCAGGTCCGCCACCGTGCGGCCGTACGCGGACACGTGGCGCACCACGCCGTCGTCGTCGATGATCACGGCCTTGTGCGCGTCGTTCAGCGCCACCGTGGACCCCACCAGCGCGAGCACGACGACGCCGTGCAGCACCCGCCGCAGCCGCCCCTCGGGCGCCGCGGCACGGCGGCCGCCGACAGCGCGGGCGCCGGAGGTGCGACCGCCGGACGACGACCCGGCGCTGGAGGACCTGTGGGAGGCGGACCTGGCGGACGCACGACCGCCCGCAAGGCCCTCGGGAGACTCAGCCGCGCGGCCGCCGTGCCGCGGGGCGGGCGCGGCGTACCGGCGGCCCTTGCCGCCCGCGTGCGTCCCGCGTCCCGTCCGTGCCACGAGCACCAGACCGTAGCGGGTCAGCAGCCCTCTCACCAGGGGCCATAGACGCGCTCGGCGTTCGCGGAGACCGCCCGGCACAGGTCTTCGAGCGCGACCTGGCGCACCTGCGCCATCGCCCGCACCGTGTGCGCCACCGCGTAGGGGGCGTTCGGCTGCCCCCGGAACGGGTGCGGCGTCAGGTACGGCGCGTCCGTCTCCGCGAGCACCAGCTCGAGCGGCACCGCGCGCAACGCTGCCCGCAGGTGGTCGTTCGCCTTGTAGGTGACCGGGCCCGCGAAGGAGAGGTACCAGCCGTGCTCCGCACACAGGCGGGCCATCTCCTCGTCGCCCGAGAAGCAGTGGAAGACGGTGCGCTCCGGGGCCCCGTCCGCCAGCAGCACCTCGATCACCTCGGCGTGGGCGTCACGGTCGTGGATCTGCAGGGCCAGGCCCAGCTCCTTGGCCAGCGCCACGTGCGCGCGGAACGACTCGCGCTGCACGGCCGCCCCCCGCGGGCCGGACCGGAACAGGTCCATGCCCGTCTCACCGATCGCCCGGACCCGCTCGTTGCCGCGCGCGATCCGCGCGATCTCCGCGATCGCGTCGTCCAGGGGCACCTGGTGGTGCTCGGCGCGCTCGTACGTCATGCCGTCCGGCCCGACGTCGTGCGCGTCCGCGTGCAGCACCGCCTCGTTCGGGTGGATCGCGACGGCGCCGAGCAGGGCGCCCCGCACGTCCCGCGCCCCGTCGGCGGGAGCCTCCCGCAGCAGCGCGTCCGTCCACCGCGCCGAGGGCAGGTCGCAGCCCACCTGCACCATGCGGTCCACCCCCGCCGCGGCCGCCCGCGCCACGTGCTCGGCCACCGTGGGCGCCACCACGTCGTCCGGCAGCACGCCGGCGATCGACTCCAGGTGCGTGTGGTCGTCCACCACCGGCACCGGCAGCGGCTCCGGGTCCACGGGGAAACCCCGCTCGCGCGTGCGCGCCATCTCGCTCCTCACGCGTCAGGACCAGCGCACGCCACGGCGTGCGCTGGTCCTGACGACCTCGTCGGGGGCCTCGTCAGGCCTTCTCGCGCAGGCGCTCGAGCTCCTCCTCGACGATCGAGTCGTCGAGCTTGGTGAACACCGGCGTCGGCTTGTCGATCGGGGTGCCCGGCGTGACGGGCCGCGACTCCCAGGCCGGGAACGCGTAGTCACCCGTGATGACCGGGTAGTGGCGCGAGTCGTCGTCGAGGTCGGTGACCTCGTCGATGCGCGGCTGCGGGGCGAACGTGCCCGTCCCGCCCAGCACCTCGTGCACCGTCTGCGCCGAGTGCGGCAGGAACGGCGAGAGGAGCGTGTTGCAGTCGCTCACCGCCTGCGTCACCGTGTGCAGCACCGTGCCCAGGCGCTCCGGGTCGGTCTTGAGCTTCCACGGCTCCGTCTCCGACACGTAGCGGTTGACGTCCCCGACCACCCGCATGGCCTCGGCGATCGCGGCCCGCTGACGGTGCGACTCGATGAGCCGGCCCACCTCGGCGAACCCCGCCTGCGTCGTGGCCAGCACAGCACGGTCGACGTCGGTCAGCTCGCCCGGCGTCGGGATCTGGCCGAAGTTCTTGTGCACCATGCTCGCCGTGCGGTTGACCAGGTTCCCCCAGCCGGCCACCAGCTCGTCGTTGGTGCGGCGCAGGAACCCGTCCCAGGTGAAGTCGACGTCCTGCGTCTCCGGACCGGCAGCGGCCACGTAGTAGCGGAACGCGTCCGGCTGGTAGCGCGCCAGCATGTCGCGCACGTAGATGACCACGCCGCGCGAGGACGAGAACTTCTGGCCCTCCACGTTCAGGAACTCCGAGCTGACCACCTCGGTCGGCAGCTGCAGCGAGCCGTACGGGCCCGGAGCCCCGCCCTTGGTCCCCTTGCCGTCGTAGCCCAGCAGCTCGGCCGGCCAGATCTGGGAGTGGAACGTGATGTTGTCCTTGCCCATGAAGTAGAACGAGCGCGCGTTCTCCTCGGTCCACCACTGCTTCCACGCGTCCGGGTCACCGGTGCGGCGGGCCCACTCGATCGACGCCGACAGGTAGCCGATGACGGCGTCGAACCAGACGTACAGCCGCTTGGTCGAGTTCTCCTCCCAGCCGGGCAGCGGCACCGGGATGCCCCAGTCGATGTCACGCGTCATGGCCCGGGGGCGTACGTCGTCGAGCAGGTTGAGGCTGAACTTCAGCACGTTGGGGCGCCAGCCCTCGCGGCCGCGCAGCCAGTCCCCCAGCGCGTCGACGAACGCGGGCAGGTCGAGGAAGAAGTGGTTCGACTCGACGAACTTGGGCGTCTCGCCGTTGATGCGGCTGCGCGGGTTCTTCAGGTCGATCGGGTCGAGCTGGTTGCCGCAGTTGTCGCACTGGTCGCCGCGAGCCCCGTCGTACCCGCAGATCGGGCAGGTGCCCTCGATGAAGCGGTCCGGCAGGGTGCGGCCGGTGGACGGCGAGATGGCCCCCATGGTCGTCTTCTCGACCATGTAGCCGTTCTTGTGCACCGTGCGGAACATCTCCTGCACCACGGCGTAGTGGTTGCGCGTCGTGGTGCGGGTGAACAGGTCGTAGGTCAGGCCGAGAGACGTGAGGTCCTCGACGATGACCCGGTTGTAGCGGTCCGCCAGCTCCTGCGGCGTGACGCCCTCCTGCTCGGCCTGCACGAGGATCGGGGTGCCGTGCTCGTCGGTGCCCGAGACCATGAGCACGTCATGACCTGCCATCCGCATGTGCCGGCTGAAGACGTCGGAGGGAACGCCGAAGCCGGCGACGTGGCCGATGTGCCGCGGGCCGTTGGCGTAGGGCCACGCCACGGCCGAGAGGATGTGGGTCATGGTCCCCGATCCTACGGGCCCCGACCGGGGCCGCGAGGCCGTCTCGGCAGGCGTGCGACCCCCGCTCAGGACGGGGCGAGCGTGACGTGCAGCAGGCGGTCGTCGTCGGCTCCCGGCGCCCCGCGGCCGTCGGTGTTGCTGGTCAGCACCCACAGCGACCCGTCCGGGTCCGCGACGACGGCGCGCAGCCGCCCGGCGGCGGTGAGCAGCTCCTGCGGCTCACCCAGCCGCACCTCCTCGCCGGCGGTGGCGCCGTCCGTGCCGAGCAGCGGCACCCGCCACAGCCGCTCGCCGCGCAGCGCCGCCAGGTACACGCCCTCTGCGGTCACGGCCAGGCCCGACGGCGACGCGTCGGCCGGCGGCCACGTCACGAGCGGGTCCACGAACCCGTCCACCACCGGCGGCCCGCCCGGGTAGGCGGGCTCCACCTCGCCGTCGGCCGCTCCCTCGACGTCGGGCCAGCCGTAGTTGCCGCCGGGCACCACCTGGTTGAGCTCGTCCCAGGCGGCCGCACCGAACTCGCTGGCGAGCATGCGCCCGGCGGGGTCCCAGCCGAGGCCCTGGACGTTGCGGTGCCCCAGGCTCCACACGGGCGAGCCGTCGAACGGGTTGCCGGGTGCGGGCTCCCCGGTGCCCGTGACGCGCAGCACCTTGCCCGCCAGGGAGCCCAGGTCCTGCGCGCTCTCCCGGTCTCCGGCGTCGCCCGTGGCCACGTACAGGTGACCGTCCGGGCCGAACGCCACCTGCCCGCCGTCGTGCGACGACCCGGTGGGGATGCCCTCGACCACCGGCGTCAGCGCACCGAGGGTGGGTGTGCTGCCGACGTCGAGCACACCGCGCAGCACCGCGTTGTCGTCGGCGCCCGTGCGGTAGACGTAGACCGCCACGCGGTCGGCGGGCGAGCCGCCGTCGCGCGCCTCCGGCACGGCGCCGTCACGCGTCTGCGGCGCGGTGTCGTCGCGCGCCTGCGGCACGGTGTCGTCGCGCGCCTGCGGCACGGTGTCGTCGCGCGCCTGCGGCACGGTGTCGCCGCCGGCGGGCGTGCGGCCGACGGCGTCGGCCGGCGTCGGCGCGACGGCCACGCCGAGCAGCCCGCCCTCGCCCCTGGCCACCGTCTGCTCGGCCAGCTCGTCCGCCCCCGGGCCCGTCACCTCGTCCACGCTGCCCGAGGCCGGGTCCACCACCACGAGCCGGCCCTCGTCGCGCAGACTCACCAGCAGGGAGCCACCCGGCAGACGGGCGAGGCCCCAGGGTGTCGTCAGGCCCGTCGCCACCGTCCGGACCTGCGCGGTCACCGCGCCCTCGTGCGCCTCGGGCACCCCACCCGCGGGCGCCTCGGGCTGGGCGGACGGCGGCGCCGTCTGCGCGGGCGGGGAGATCGGCGGCGTCACCCGCTCCCCGGCCTCTCCCCCGGCACCGCACGCCGCCAGCACCAGGGACAGCACCACGGGCAGCACGACCGTCGGCGCGGCGGGCGGACGGTGGCACCGGCGGCGGGGCCAGCGGCGGCGGGGCCAGCGGCGGTCGGGCGTCCGGGACGCGGCGTGCTCCATCACCCCATCCTGCCCGGGGCGTCACGCCCCGGACCACCCGGCCCGGCCCGTGGGCCACGCCACCTCGGCGAGCGCCCGGGCGCGGGCTAGGCTCGAACGCACCCGAGAGCACGGAGGACGACCATGCCGCGCGAGACCCCTGTCCAGCCCACCCGGCGTGCCCTGCTGGTGGTCGACGTCCAGCCCACGTTCTGCGAGGGCGGCGAGCTCGCCGTGGAGGGCGGCGACCAGGTCGCCGCCGACGTCGCCGAGTACGTGCGGGGGCACCGCCACCGGTACGCCGCCGTCGTCACCACGCAGGACTGGCACGTGGACCCGGGCCCGCACTTCAGCGACGAGCCGGACTACGTGGACAGCTGGCCGCCGCACGGCATCGCCGGGACCCCGAACGCCGAGCTGCACCCCGCTCTGGCGGACCTGCGGCCGGACGCGTCGGTCAAGAAGGGCCAGTACGCGCACGGCTACTCGGGCTTCGAGGGCGTGGACGAGCAGGGCCGGCCGCTGGTGCAGGTGCTGCGCGACGCCGGGGTCGAGGCCGTGGACGTGGTGGGGCTGGTGGAGTCGCACTGCGTCAAGCACACGGCGATCGACGCCGTGGCCGCCGGGTTCTCTGCCCGGGTGCTCACCGACCTGACGATCCCCGTCTCGGCCGAGCAGGGTGTGACCGCCCGGGCCGAGCTGCGGGAGGCGGGCGTGGAGCTGGCGGACAGCGCCGCCGTCTGACCCGACGGCGCACGCTCGCCGCGTCGACTATCCCTGCCGTGCGGCGAGCGCGGCGTTGTACAGGTCGCGCCGGGAGACGCCGGCGGCCGCGGCGACGTCCGCCGCGGCCTCCTTGAGCCGCTCCCCCGCAGCGACGCGCTCGAGGACCTCGTCCACCAGCGACTCGGCGCTGGGCGCCTCGACGGGCGGCGCGCCACCGACGACGACGCAGATCTCGCCGCGCAGGCCGTCACCGGCCTCGGCGCGCGCGGCGACGTCGGCCGCGAGCGTGCCCAGCGGGCCGCGCAGCACCTCCTCGTACGTCTTGGTCAGCTCTCGGCACACGGCGGCGGGCCGGTCGGTGCCGAACGCCTGCGCCATCGCCTCCAGCGTGGCCGCGATGCGGTGCGGCGCCTCGAAGAACACCATCGTGCGCGGCTCGGCGGCCAGCGCCGCCAGCGCCCGGGCGCGCTCGCCGGGCTTGCGCGGCGCGAACCCCTCGAACGTGAACCGGTCCGTGGGCAGGCCCGCGAGGGCGAGCGCGGTCAGCACCGCCGACGGCCCGGGCGCCGTGGTGACGCGCAGGTCGCGCTCGACGGCACGGGCCACCACGCGGAAGCCCGGGTCGGAGACGGTGGGCATGCCGGCGTCGGTGACGACGACGACGGTGCCGCCGCCGTCGACCACGTCGAGCAGCTCGTCCGCTCGGGCCGCCTCGTTGTGCTCGTGGGAGGACACGACGCGGCCGCGGACGGTGACGCCGAGGCGGTCCGCGAGGGCGTGCAGACGGCGGGTGTCCTCGGCGGCGACGACGTCGGCGGTCGCGAGCAGGCGGCGCAGGCGCGGGGAGGCGTCCTCGACGTTGCCGATCGGGGTCGCGGCCAGCACGAGCGCGCCCGCCTCCGCACCGGCGCCAGGGACGTCGTCGAGGTCACCGGGGTGGGAGGTCATGGTGCCTACGATCCCACGGCCCCTACGATGCCCGGGTGACCGACGCCTCCCGGGACGCCCGCGCCAGCGCCGAGCCCGTACCCGTCAGCGCCGAGTCCCCTCTCGTGGGCGCTCCGCCGCCCGTGCGGGCCCGCCACCTGGGCGAGCTGCGGGCCGAGCAGCCCCTGTTCGCCCCGACGTCGGCGCACCCGCTGGAGCTGCTGCCCACACGCGACCGGCTGCTGCGCACCCTCCTGGGCCACCGCCGGGTGGTGCTGGGCCGCTCCGACCACGACCAGGTGTGGGGCTGGCTCGGAACCGTCGTGGTGGTGCTGGTCGCCGCGGCGGTGCGGCTGTGGCAGCTCGGGCGCCCCCACACCCTGGTGTTCGACGAGACGTACTACGTCAAGGACGCCTACACGCTGTGGAACCTGGGTTTCGAGGCGCAGTGGCCGCCGGAGCCCAACCCGGCGTTCGAGGCCGGGCAGGTCGACACCTACCTGGACCAGGCCGCGTACGTGGTGCACCCGCAGGTGGGCAAGTGGCTGATCGCGCTGGGCATCCAGCTCGGCGGCGGGGCGGAGAGCTCCACGGCCTGGCGCCTGGCGAGCGCCGTGGCCGGCATCGTGGCGGTGTTCCTCCTGATCCGCATCGCACGGCGGCTGTTCGCCTCCACGGCGATGGGCCTCGTCGCAGGGCTGCTGCTGGCAGTGGACGGCGAGGCGATCGTGCACTCGCGCACCGCCCTGCTCGACCAGTTCCTCATGCTGTTCGTGCTGATCGCGTTCGGCTGCCTGCTCATGGACCGGGAGTGGGCACGCCGGCGCCTGGCCGAACGGGTCGCCGCGATCGTCGACGCCGGCGTGGCCGGCACCGGCCGCACCTCGTTGCTGTACGGCCCACGGCTCGGGTTCCGCTGGTGGCGCCTGGCCGCCGGGGTGTCGCTCGGCCTGGCCTGCGGCGTCAAGTGGTCGGGCGTGTACTTCCTCGCGGTGTTCGGGATCCTCACCGTCGCGTGGGACATGGCGGCGCGCCGCTCCGCGGGCGTGAGGCGCTGGTGGGAGGACTCCCTGCTCGCCGACGGCGTGCCGGCCTTCCTGCAGATGGTGCCCACCGCCGTGGTCGTGTACGTGGCGAGCTGGTGGTCGTGGTTCGCCACCCCCGGGGCGTACATGCGCCAGTGGGCGGCGCAGAACCCCGGCCAGGGCGTCACCTGGCTGCCGGAGGCGCTGCGCTCGTTCACCCACTACCACGCGGAGATGTGGCGGTTCCACACCACTCTCGACTCCGACCACGCCTACAAGGCCAGCCCGATCGGCTGGATCGTCCAGTGGCGGCCCACGTCGTTCTACTGGCAGAGCGACGACCCGGGCGTGGGCGACTGCCCGGTCACTGCGACCAGCAGGTGCGCGGCCGCGATCACCTCGCTCGGCAACCCGCTGCTGTGGTGGCTGGCCGCCCTGGCCATCGTGGCCGTCGTCGTGCTGGGCGTGACGCGCCGCGACTGGCGGGCCGTGGCCGTCCTGTCCGGGACGGTCGCGGGCTGGCTGCCGTGGTTCCAGTACCTGGACCGCACCGTGTTCACCTTCTACTCGATCGTGTTCACGCCCTGGGTGGTGCTCACCCTCGTGTACGTCGGGGTGATAGCCCTTGAGCACACCGAGCGCCGGCCGCGACGGCACCGCACCGTGATCCTGGTGATCGGCCTCGTGGTGGCGGCGATCTGCGCCGTCTCCGCGGCGTTCTACCCGCTGTGGACGGCGGAGCAGGTCTCGTTCGACTACTGGCGCAACGTGGTGCGCCTGCCCTCCTGGGTGTAGACGGCCCGGGTGCAGGCGGCGCGCCACCCGCCCCGCCCCGCGTCAGGGCCAGTTCAGGGCCAGTTCAGGGCCAGTCGACCTGCGGGGTGGGGTGGAACGACCAGCCCTGGGTCCGCCAGCCGGGGGCGTGGGTGGCCACACGCACCCGGAACGACTCCCAGTCGCGGCCCGACGGCGTGGTCCACGCGAGCTCGGCCACCGCGGGCAGCCGCGGCAGCAGCATGGAGAACAGCTCGTCCTGCGTGGTGAGCGTCTCCGTCCAGACGGCGGCCGAGACCCCCTCGACGGCGTCGGCCGGTACCCCGGGCACGGCTTCGGCCGGCTCCCAGTCGTAGGCGTCGCGCAGCTCCACGTGCCCGGCCCACTCGAGGCCCAGCGGGTGCTCGGGTGTGTACTTCATGTCCAGGTAGGCGTTCGACCCGGGCGAGGCCACGAACCGGGCCCCGGCCTCGGCGGCACGCGTGAACGGCTCCACGCCCGTCTCCACCTTGGGGTCCCAGAACTGCAGCACCGTGCCCGGCTCGATCCCGGCCCGCGCGGCCTCCTGCCACGCCACAGGCGTCTTGCCCGCCTCACGGACGACGCGCTGGGCGAGGTCCATGATCGCGGAGTACTCCGCGACGTCGAGCTGGGGGGCCTCGTCGCCGCCCACGTGCACCCAGGGGCCCTGGGTCATCGCTGCCACGTCACCGAGCACGTCGCGCAGGAACGGCTCGGTGGCAGGGTTGTCGGCCCACAGCCGCGAGAAGCCCACCTCGATGCCCCCGTACGCGTCGGTGGGCACGCCGTCGGGCGTCAGCTCCCCGTACGCGTGGGTGGCGGCGTTCGTGTGGCCCGGCAGGTCGATCTCCGGGACCACGGTCACGAAGCGCCGCGCGGCGTACTCCTGCAGCTCGCGGAACTCGTCCACCGTCAGGTACCCGCGCTCCCCGGCGGGCAGCTCGCCGCCCACCTGGGTGCGGCCGCCCCGCTCGGTCAGCGCGGGGCGCGAGGGGATCTCGATCCGCCAGCCCTGGTCGTCGGTCAGGTGCAGGTGCAGCACCCTCAGCTTGTACGCCCCGGCCAGGTCGACGACCCGGCGCAGCACCGCAGGGCCGAACCAGTGCCGCACGACGTCGACCGACAGGCCCCGCCACGGGTAGCGCGGCGCGTCGCGCACCACCACCGCCGGCACCGAGCCGTCCGCGGTGACGAGCTGGCGCAGCGTGCGGACCCCGTGCAGCAGGCCCACCGGCTGGGGCGCCGCGACGACGACGCCTTCCGGGCTCACGGTCAGCGTGTATCGCTCGTCGCTCGTCGCGGCCCCACCGGCGCGCACGCCGTCGGGAGCACCGGCGCCATGCCCTGCCGCCGCCCCAGGGCCGGCGTCGTCCGTCAGGCGCAGCACCAGCGGCAGCACGCCGGGCGCCTCCTGGCTCCCGCCCGACGCAGGCTGGTCCCCGCCTGACCGGACCGTGATCCCCGCGGGCTCGAGCAGCTCGGCGACGAGCGGCGACCATCCGACCGGCGGGTCACCGGCCGCCGAGACGTCGAGACGCACGGCCTGCAGCGCCAGCGGCTCACCGCCCTGCGGCTCCACCGACACGGGCCAGGGCACCAGGCCCAGCACCGGCGAGGTCGGGCCTCCGGTCGCGCCGCTCACCGGCGGGACCGCAGCTCGTCGGCGTCGATCACGGCCACCTGGGGCCGGGCCACGAGCTCGTCCGCGTCCTGCACCGCCGAGTCGAGGTCGCTCACGGCCAGCAACGTCTGGGGCAGCGCCGACTTGGTCACCATCCCCGCAAGGTAGTCGACCGTGGCCTGCAGCTCGGCGACCGGCACGCTGCCGCCCTTGACGACGCCGGCGCCCGAGCGGCGCTGCTCGGGGTGCACCAGCACGCCCACGCCCCCACGGGCCAGCAGCGGCGCCAGCGCGCGGACCTGGTCGTCGAGCGCGACCGCCCCGCCCTCGAGCTCCAGCACCACGTACCGACCCTCCTGCTGGGCTGCCGCGACCACCGGCTCGAGGTCTTCGACGGCCTCGGCCCGCAGGTACTGACCGTCGGGGCCGGGGGCCGTCTGCCGTGCGGAGGCGCGCAGCACCAGGGTCGGCACCACCGGGGCGTCCGCGGCGCCCGCACCGGGCGCCGTCTCGCCGAGGGAGTCGGTGGCGGCGAGCGTCTGCTGCGTGGTGCGGCCCAGCCGGGTGGCGACGGCGTCGAAGCGGGCCGGCAGCAACCGCTGGGTGCCGGTGGGCAGCTGCTGGCCCTTCTCCGCGGCCCGCACCTGCCAGGTGAACCGGTCGGCGTCGTCGAACGACGGGCCCACGCCGATGACCGTCAGCGCCTGGGCGTCGTGGATCATCTGCACCGCCTCGGCGCTGGCACCGGGATCGCCGCCCGGCACCGCGTACAGGACGGCGCCGGCCGCGCGCAGCGTCGCGAGCGCCGCCTCCTGGCCCGGCTGCGGGTCGACGAGCGCGAGCACCTCGGTCAGCAGCTCCGGGTCGCGCACCGCCGGCGCCGCCTCCGCGAGCTCTTCCCGCAGCGCGCTCAGGCGCCGGGGGTCGAGGGTGCCGACGGCGTCGTCGGCGACGACACCGGGCGCGGCCTGCTCACCCGCGGCGGCGTCGCCGGCCGTCCCGGCCGCGCCCTCGGCTCCACCGCCGGGCTCGCTGCGCAGGACGGCGTCCGGGTCGAGCCGGACCACGTGCAGACCCGCCCGCTCGGCCACCACCTGCGCCGCGGCGGCGAGGTCCTCGACGGGCTCCTGGGCCCCGGTCATCGCCGGGTCCTGCGCCGGGAGCTCCTCGACGTCCTCGCCCACCACGACGGCAGCCTGCGCACCGAGCCGCTTGGCCTCGACGGCCGGCGCGGTGTCCGAATCGGAGTGGACCAGCAGCGCCGGCGCGTTCAGGGCGGTCGCCACGGCGGCGAGCGCCGGGGCCGCCGACTCGTCGCCGGCGGTGGCCAGCACGACGACGGGGGCACGGTCGAAGAGGAGCTGGCTGGTGGTGACGGCCAGCTCGCCCGGGTCGCCGGAGGGCAGGGTGAGCGAGTGGATCCCCAGCTCACGCACCTGGAGCGCGGGGCTGCCGGAAGGGTCGGGGCTCGCGTCGGCAGACGAGGGAGCACAGCCGCTGGCCAGCGCCACGACGATCACCGTGGGGATCAGGGCAGCACGGACGAATCGGTCTTTCCGGAGATCCACGGCACCCATACTGTCGTATCACCCGCTCCCGGGTCGATGCCTGGCACCCGACGAACATCACTCTGCACCAGACGTGCACGGCTCGCCGGTCTCAGGCGTCGGCCCACTCCAGGTCCAGGTCCTCGATCCAGACGCCGGTGAGGTCGGCGACGAGCGCACGCACCTCGGGGTCGAGCTGAGCCCACTCGGCCACCTCGACCGTGCCGCCGTCGAGCCCTTCGACGTCGGCCCGCCAGCCTGCCGCGAGCCGTGTCACGCGCACCGTGTACTGCATGGCCCGAGCGTAGTCAGGCCGTGCCGTCAAGGCCGTCAGAGCCGTCAGAGCCGTCAGAGCCAGCGGCCCCGCCAGCGCCCGAGGTGCCCGAGGTGCTCCTCGTCGCCGTGCGTCCGGCCTCCGCCGGGGCGTCCAGCAGCGAGCGCCGGGCTGCGCCGTCGGCCGCGGGCGCGAGGGCCGCGCCGGGCACGAAGCACACGTCGCCCTCGCAGACGACGCCGGAACCTCCGAGCATGGTCAGGCCCGGCAGGGCCTGCGGCGCGCCGCTCACGCGACGCCCTGCCTCTCGGCGGCGACCTGGGCCAGCACCTGGGCGAACGTCGCGGGCTCCTGGGCGCCGGAGACGCCGTACTTCCCGTCGAACACGTAGAAGGGCACCCCGTTGATGCCGTAGGCGGCGGCCTGCTGCACGTCGGCCTTGACGTCGGCGGTGTACGTGCCGGCCTCGAGCGCCGCCACGACGTCGTCGCGGTCGAACCCCATGCCGGCGGCGAGGTCGGCGAGGTCCTGGACCCGCCCCACGTGGCCGCCGTCGACGAAGTAGGCCTTGAGCAGCGCCTCCTTCATCTCCGCCTGCCGGCCGTGGGCCTTGGCGTAGTGGATGAGCTCGTGCGCCTTGACGGTGTTGGTCTGGTGCATGTGCGCGTAGTCGTACTCCAGGCCCACCGAGGCGGCGATGTCCGTGACCTGCTGGATCATCTGCTCGACCTGCGGCATGGGCAGACCCTTGCGCTCGGCCAGGAACTGGGCGGGCGTGCCCTCGTAGTCCACCGGGGTGTCGGGCGAGAGCTCGAAGGAGTGGAACTCCACCTCGACCTCGCCGTCGAACGCCGCCACGGCCGCCTCGAACCGGCGCTTGCCGATGTAGCACCACGGGCACTGCACGTCGGACCAGATGTCCACCTTCACGGGGTCGCTCATGTGCGCGTCAACCTCGTGCCGTGCGGCACTGTTCCCGGCACTGTTCCCAGCGTGGCGGCCCGGAGCGCGCGAGGCCCCGGCCGGCGGGTGCCGGCCGGGGCCCGTGGCGCACGGGCGGTCAGCTCACGTCGCCACGCCAGGCGCCGGTCTCGACGCCGCGCTTCTCGATGAACTCCTTGAACCGCTCGAGGTCGCCGGCCACGCGGCGGTCGTCGAGCTGCAGGGCGCTGCCCACGGCCTCGACGGCACCCTCGGGCGACCACTCGATCTGCACCGTGACGCGGGTCTGGGAGTCGCCGAGCTTGTGGAACGTGACCACGCCGGCGTGATCCGGTCCGCTGGTGCTGTTCCAGGCGACCCGCTCGTCGGGGTGCTGCTCGGTGATCTCGGCGTCGAACTCACGCTCGACCCCGCCGATCTTGGTCTTCCAGCGGGTGTGCGTCGGGTCCAGCTGCTGGATCTCCTCGACGCCCTCCATGAACTGGGGGAACTGCTCGAACTGCGTCCACTGGTCGTACGCGGTGCGCACCGGGACGTCCACGTCGATCGACTTGGTCACGCTGGCCATGGGGTCTCCTTCCGTCGGCGACCACCTCACCGTGACCCGCGTCCGTGCCGCTCGCAGGGCGAGACGTCAGCCGCCGGCGAACGCCGCGCGGTACTCCCGCGGGCTGACCCCCACCAGCCGCCGGAACTGCACCCGGAAGTTGCTGACGCTGGGGAACCCGGCCTGCCGGGCGACCCGCTCGACGCCGTGGTCGGTGCTCTCCAGCAGCTCCTGCGCGTGCCGCACCCGCACGCCGGTGAGCCACTCGACGGGGCTCTGGCCCGTCTCGGCGTGGAAGCGCCGGTTGAGCGTGCGCACGCTGGTGCGGGCGGCCCGGGCGAGGTCCTCCAGCGTGAGGTCCCGGTGGGCGTTCTGCTCGATCCAGTCGAGCACGGGCTCCAGGGAGCCGGACGCTCGGCCGGGGGTGTTGCGCACGATGTAGCGGGCCTGCCCGCCGCTGCGGTGCAGGGGCGCGACGGCGAGCCGGGACGCGTAGGCGGCGACGGCGGCGCCGTGGTCGCGCCGCACCATGTGGAGGCACAGGTCGATGCCGGCCGAGGCGCCGCCGGAGGTCAGCACCTGCCCCTCGTCCACCACGAGGCGGTCCGGCTCGACACGGACGGCGGGGAACCGGCGGGCGAGCTCGTCAGCGGCGCGCCAGTGCGTGGTGGCCCGCCGCCCGTCGAGCAGCCCGGCCTCGGCGAGCGTGAAGGCGCCGACGCAGACGGAGGCGACACGGGTGCCGTCGGCCGCCACCCTCCGCAGCGCGTCCAGCACCGCGGGCGGGCTCGGCACGCCCGGGTCGTTGCGGCCGGGGACGACGACGGTGTCCGCGTGCTCCAGCGCCTCGAGCCCGACGTCGGTGGCCAGCCGCAGCGGCCCGGCCTGCACCTGCGGCTCGGTCCCGCAGACGACCACGCGGTAGGCGGGGCGGCCGTCGGGCAGGTACGTGCGCCCGAACGTCTCGACGGCGGTGGCCAGATCGAAGGCGATCGTGTCGGGGAGGGCGACGACGGCGACGGTGAGCATCTTCCGCATGTTACGGGTGCTGGCGAGGGCTGTGGCCGTGACCACACCGCTGGCCAGATCCCGTCGTTCATTGGCACGAGGGCCAGTGGTCGCGTGGCGGCGCCGCGGCCCAGCATGGTGCTGCCCGCTCCGACCCGACTCCCGGAGGTCCTGTGCCACGCACCGCCCAGATCCTGCTGTTCGAGGGGTTCGACCCCCTCGACGTCGTCGCCCCGTTCGAGGTGCTCGCTGCCGGCAGCGAGGCCGCGGGCGCCGACGGCCTCGCCGTCGAGCTCGTCAGTGCCGACGGCCCGGGCCCGGTCATCTCCGGCACGCTCGGCCTGACCCTGCAGGCCACCTCTGCCCTCGACCCCGAGCGGCCCGGCTACGTGATCGTGCCCGGCGCCTCCGGCCCCGTGGACGGCGACCCCGACGAGGTCACCACCGTCCCCGTGCTGCTCTCCCGCCTCGCCACCGGCGGTGCCGCACCGCTCCTCGAGCGTGCCCTGCGCAACCCCGACGTCACGGTCGCGGCCGTGTGCGGCGGCTCGCTGGCCCTCGCGATGGCGGGCCTCCTGGAGGGCCGGAACGCCGTGACCCACCACCTGGGGCTCGACGTCCTGGACGCCACCGGCGTCACCGTCGTCGACGCCCGCGTGGTCGACGACGGCGACCTGGTCACCTCCGGCGGCGTCACCTCGGGCCTCGACCTCGCCCTGCACCTCCTGGAGCGCGAGCACGGTCCCCAGGTGGCCATCGCCGTCGAGCGCCTCTTCGAGCACGAACGGCGCGGCACCGTCTGGCGTGCCACCCACCGGTCCGGGCAGGAGACGCACGCGTGAGCGCCCTGACCGGCACGTGGGACGTGCGCATGAAGACCCCCGTCGGCACCGTCGAGGCCGTCTACACCTTCACCGAGGACCTCACGGGCACCGCCGCCACCGCGGCGGAGGCCGTGCCGCTCGAGGGCATCGCGCTCGCCCGCTCCGCTGCCCCCGGTGATGCCCCCGACGACGGCGTCCACGCCACGTGGCACCAGAGCGTGACCCGCCCGATGCGCCTGCACCTGCGGTTCGACGTCGTCGTCACCGGTGACACGCTCGCGGGCACCTCCCGCGCCGGCCGCCTGCCGCGCACCGCCGTCACCGGCACGCGGAGGCCCGCATGACCGCGTTCCTGCTGTCCCTCCACGTGCTGGCCGCGATCCTGGCCGTCGGGCCGGTGGCCGTCGCGGCCAGCATGTTCCCCCGGCTGGCCCGCCACGCCCTCGCCGCCCCCGGAGACGTCCAGGCGGCTGCCCCCGTGCGGCTGCTGCACCGCATCACCCGCGCCTACGCCGTGGTCGGCGTGGCCGTGCCCGTGCTGGGGTACGCCACCGGCGCCGCGCTCGGGGTGCTCGGGGACGCCTGGCTCGTGGTGTCGATGGCCCTGACCGCCGCGGCGGCGGCCGTGCTGGTCGCGGCCGTCCTGCCCGGTCAGCGCACCGTCGTCGCCGCGCTCGACGCCCCCGCGCTGGCACCGGCCGCCACGGCCACCGCCCGGCGGCTGGCCATGCTGACCGGCGTCTTCAACCTGCTGTGGGCGGTCGTGGTGGTCCTGATGATCTACCGCCCGGGCTCCACCACCGGGGCGGGGCTGTGAACGAGCGAGCGGCGAAGGACGAGGCCGCGGCGGACGAGGTGCTGGAGGACGAGGTGGCGCAGACCCGGCCCGCTCGGGGCCGCACCGCGCTGCGGGTGCTCGGTGCCGCCGAGCTCGGCAGCCTGCTGGTGCTGCTCGGCAACCTCGCCACCGTGCACTCCCCCGCCGTCAGCAGCGCCGTCGGGCCGCTGCACGGCATGCTCTACCTGGCCGTGATCGTGGCGGCCCTGGGCGTGGCCGGCGGAAGGCGCGGGGTGTGGCTCAGCGGGCTGGTGCCCGGCGTCGGCGGCCTGCTGGCCGAGCGCGCGCTGCGGCGCAGCGCCCGCAGGAGCGCGACGGACGCGTGAGCAGGACCAGCGCGAGCACGACGGCGCGTGGGCACGACCGCGGCCGACGAGCCTGCGCTCAGCGCGACAGCCCGGCGACAGGCTCGGTCGCGTGCTCTCGGGGCTCACGGGGAGCACGCGACGCCGAGGGCACCACTGCCGCGGCGATCGCCGTCGTCGCCGGGATGGCCAGCACCAGGCCGATGGAACCCACCAGCGTGCGCACCACCTCCTCGGCGATCTCCCCGGACGCCAGGGCGCTGACCACGGGCTGGTCCAGCAGCCAGAGGTTGAGGATGACCACCAGCGCCGCGCCCACGTAGGCGAACGCCATCGTGTACACGGTGGAGGCGATGTGGTCGCGGCCGATGCGCATTCCACGGGCGAACAGCACCCGCCGGGGTGCGTGCGGGGCGAGCTCGCGCAGCTCCCACACGGCCGACGCCTGCGTGATCGTCACGTCGTTGAGCACCCCCATGCCCGCGAGGATCAGCCCGCACAGCGCCACCCCGCGCAGGTCGACGTCCGGCGCCACCGTGGGCAGCCACGTCGCGGACTCGTTGGTGACGCCGTTGATGTGCGCGGCGTGCGCCACCCACGTGCCGAGGGCCGCGGTGAGCCCCAGCCCCACGAGCGTGCCGAGCAGCGCCGTGGTGGTGCGGGCGGAGAACCCGTGGGCCAGGTAGAGCACCACGAACATCACCGCCGACGACGTCACGAGCCCCACCGCGAGCGCCGGCCTCCCTGCCAGGAGGGCGGGCGCGGTGAAGGCCACGAACACGGCGAACGCGAACGCGAGCCCGCCGAGCGACGCCAGCCCGCGCCACCGGGCGACGGCGACGACGGCGATCACGAACGCCCCGGCGAGGAGCGCGAGCGGCAGCTGGCGCCGGAAGTCGAGGAAGACGTACGGGTCCGGCTCGGTGGGCACGTCGCCCACGTACAGGGCGCGCACCTGGTCCCCCGGCTCGATGACCATGAGCTCTCCCGGGGAGGTCATGGTGGACGGCGAACCGTCGGAGGCGCGCACCGGATAGCTGTTGGTCTCCGGGTCGAACGGGCCTGTGACGGTGACGTCGGCGAACCGCGTACCGCCGGCCACGACCGGCACCCGGTCGGGCACGTCGGCGGCAGACGGCCACAGCGCCACCATCCCCCACAGGGTCGCCAGCAGCGCCGGCAGCAGGATCGCCGCGAGCGTCCACCGCACGCGGGGTGCCACCGGGGCCGCCCGCCCGTGCCCGTGCCCGTGCCCGTGCCCGTGAGCGCGGTCCGGCGCGAGCACCTTGTCGTGCGCCTGGTCGGGAGCCTGGTCGGAGATCTGCGGGAGGAGCGCACGGCGGGAGCGGGCGTGGGTGTGACGGCCGGGCATGGCACGCAGCCTCGCACGCCGTCGCGCCCGCCGGGAGCCCCTCCCTGCGAGGGCGGGCGGTGGGCTCAGACCTTCTCGCCGCGGGCGAGGATCTCGGCGACGACGACGTCGATGCCCTTGCGGTCGATGGTCTTGATGCCCTTGGCGCTGACGCGCAGGGTCACGTGTCGGCCGAGGGAGGGCACCCAGTAGCGCTTCTTCTGGACGTTGGGGTCCCACCGCCGCTTGGTGCGCGCGTGGGAGTGGGAGATGGAGTGGCCGAAGCCGGGGACGGTGCCGAGCACCTGGCAGCGGGCTGACATCTGGGGTCCTTCCGGTGTCCACCGCCACGCGGCGGTTTGATGAGAACCGTTCTCACGTGAGTAGAGTGAAGCACTGTCGAGAATGGTTCTCAACTAGATTGGATCCTCCGATGCGAGCACCCCTCCCCTCGTCCCGGCCCAGCACCGTGCCGCTGGGTCTGCTCGCCGCCGTCGACCCCGTGCTGCGCGAGTCCACCCTCACCGGCCTCGTGCTCGACTCGCCCGGGACCGTCGCGGTGCGCCACGACCTGCTGCCCGACCAAGGAGCGCTGCGCCGCGTCGTCCTCGACTCCACCGGCGTGATCGAGGACGAGACCGTTCCCCTGGAGCACGCGTGCCTCTCGTGCAGCGTCCGCGAGGACGCCGTCCCCACCCTCGCCCGGCTCGCCGCGGACGGCCGGTGGACCTCCCTCGTGCTCGCCCTGCCCACCACGGCCGAGCCCCTGCCCGTCGCCCGCGCCCTCGCCGCCTTCAGCGAGCCCGGCGGCGAGCTCGACCTGCTCCACCTCTCCAGCACCCTCGCCGCCGTCGACCTCGACACCCTCGAGCACGACCTCCTCGGCGACGACCTGGTGGGCGACCGCGACCTCGCCATGACCGACGACGACGAGCGCGCCGTCGGGGAGGCGCTCGCCGCCCAGCTCGAGCAGGTGGACCTCGTGGTCACCACCGGCGCCGACCCCACCGGGTCCGGTCTGCTCGACGGCCTGCGCGCCCGCGAGTCCCGGCGCGTCGACGGCCTGTTCGAGCTCACCACCGCTCACGTCATGACCGCGCGCCACGACCCTGCCGCCGCCGAGCGCCGTGCCCACCCCCTCGGTGCGCACGGCACCCGCGCCCCCAGCAGCGAGACCGGGCGGGAGGTGCAGGACGCGACCGGGGACCGCTCCTGGACCCTCGTGCTCGAGTCGCCCCTGCCGTTCCACCCCGAGCGCCTCCTGGCCAACGTCGAGCGCCTCAGCCCCGAACGGCTGCGCAGCCGTGGCGTGTTCCACGTGCCCGACCGGCCCGACTCGGTGTGCCTGTGGGACGGGGCGGGCGGCCAGCTGTGCGTCGCGGACCTCGGCACCTGGGACGAGGCCGCGGCGGGCACCACCCCGGTGACCCGGATCGTCGTGCTCGGTGCAGGTGACCCCGACGAGGCCCGTGCCCGGCGCCAGCGCCTCGTGGAGGCGTTCTACGAGTCCCTCGCCACCCCGGAGGAGTGCGCCGACGGCGGCCTGCGCTGGCTGGGCAGCACCGACGTCCTCGCCCCGTGGCTGGGGGCGCGCGCCGCGTGAGCCGTGCCCGCGGCCCAGGACGGCGGCGTGCAGGGCCGCAGCGGGAGGCGGGGGCGGGCACCCGCCCCCGCCCTCAGGCGTCGGGGGCAGGCGACGACGGGGAGTGCACGTGCATGCGCACGCCGTCGTCGTTGAAGATGCTGATCACCTGGGCCGGACGCGACCCGACCGCGGACACGGCGTGCGGGACGCGCGTGTCGAACTCGGCGGCCTCCCCGCGCGTCAGCACGAGGTCCTGCTCCCCGAGGCGCAGGCGCAACCGGCCGGAGAGCACGTAGAGCCACTCGTAGCCGGCGTGCGTGCGCTGCTCCGGGCAGCCGACGCCGGGCGGGTAGGTGATCTTGTAGGTGCGCACCGGCGCAGACTCGGGCGCCAGCGGTGCGATGACCAGGCCGTCACGGCGGATGACGGGCCGGCGCACGCGCGGGTCGGGCGGGTCGGCCGGCAGCAGGTCGTCGATGCGCACGCCCAGCTGTCGGGTCAGCGGGAGCAGCAGCTCCAGGCTGGCCTGGCGCTTGCCGGACTCGAGCCGGGAGAGGGTGCTGGCGGACATCCCGGCCCGGGACGCCAGCTCCCCCAGGGTCCAGCCGCGGGCGTGCCGTGCAGCGCGCAGCCGGGGACCGATCTCGTCGAGCTCGCTCGCCACCACACCCACCGCCAGAAGTTGTTTGCTGTTTCCGCAAGGATCGTTGCCATCTTGTCACGCAGTGGCGGACGGTGGGGACATGGAGAACGAGAACACCTGGGACGCCGTCGTCGTCGGCGGCAGCGCCGCAGGGCTGAGCGCCGCGCTCATGCTGGGCCGGGCCCGCCGCCGCACGCTGGTGGTCGACGCCGGCAGCCCCCGCAACCGCTTCGCCGACCACATGCACGGCGTCCTCGGCCAGGAGGGCGTGCCCCCGGCCGGCCTCATGCGGCGTGGTCGTGAGGAGGTCGCCGCCTACGGCGTCGAGGTGCTCGACGGCATCGTGGAGCGGGTCGAGGACGCGGAGCGTGGCCTGCTCCTGACCCTGGCCGGCGGCCGCACGCTCACGGCCCGCGCCGTCGTCGTCGCCACGGGGATCTCCGACGAGCTGCCCGACGTGCCCGGCCTCGCAGAACGCTGGGGCGACACCGTCCTGCACTGCCCCTACTGCCACGGCTGGGAGGTGCGCGGGCAGCGCCTCGGCGTCCTGACGACCTCCCCGCAGGGCCTGCACCAGGCCGAGCTCGTCCGGCAGTGGACCGACCACCTCGTCGTCTTCACCGCCGGCCTCGGCCCCCTCGACCCGGCCACCACCCACCGCCTGCGCTCCCGGGGCATCCAGCTGCGACCCGCCGCGGTCACCGAGGTCACCGACGGCCCTGACGGCGCGCTGCTCGTCCGCACCGACGACGGCGACGAGACCGTCGTCGACGCGATCTTCACCGCCGGGGCGCCCCTGCCCCACGACGGCTTCCTGGCTCCGCTCGGCCTCGACCGCACCGAGACGCCGTGGGGATCCTTCCTGACCGTCGACCCGACGGGCCGCACCAGCCATGAGCGCGTCTGGGCTGCCGGCAACGTGGTCAACGCGGGGGCGAACGTCCCGCTGTCCCTGGGCACGGGCAGCTTTGCCGGCGCGGCCGCCAACGCCGCGCTGGTCGCGGAGGACTTCGACACCGCCGCCGCAGCTCCGGTGGACGACGGCGAGGACCCGGCCCGGTTCTGGGAGGAGCGCTACGCCGGCGCCGGGAACGTCTGGTCGGGCCGCCCCAACGCGACGGTGGTCCAGGTCGTCTCCGGCCTGGAGCCCGGGCGTGCGCTCGACCTCGGCTGCGGCGAGGGCGCCGACGTCGTCTGGCTCGCCCGGCAGGGCTGGCGGGCCACCGGCCTCGACATCTCGGCCACCGCCGTCGACCGTGCGCGTCGCGCGGCCGCAGCCGCCGGGCTGCCCGACGACGAGGCGCGGTTCGAGGTGGCCGACCTCTCCGCGTGGGAGCCCAGCGCCGCGTACGACCTGGTGACCGCGGCGTTCTTCCAGTCCCCGGTGCACCTGCCACGGGCCGAGGTGCTGCGCCGTGCGGCCGCCGCGGTGGTGCCGGGCGGCCACCTGCTCGTGGTCACGCACGCGACGGTGCCGCCGTGGGCCGCGGGCCCCGACGCCGGCGGGGAGCACGAGCACCAGGCGCACACCGGGCTGCTGAGCCCGCAGGAGCAGGTCGAGGAGATCGCGCTCGACCCGGGCGCCTGGGAGGTGGTGCTCGCCGAGACCCGCGACCGCGCGGCGACCGGCCCGGACGGGCAGGAGGCCGTGCTGGAGGACGGCGTGGTGCTGCTGCGGCGGCGCTGAGTCGTTGACGGGCGCGGGGCCGGCTGGTGGGGTGTGGTCCATGACGACGACGCCGCACCACGGTCCCGTGCCGTTCCCCGGCCCTCCGCCCGCGCGAGGCGGCTCGCACGTCTCGGCCACCGTGGTGGCCCGGACCGCGGTGGTGCTCGGCGTCGTGGCCCTGGGGGCGGGCTCGTGGCTCACCTCGCGCGCCCAGACGTCGGTGGCCTGGTTCGCCTACGCGCCGCTCTCGGAGAGCACCCTCACGATCTCCCCGTCGCCGACCCCGGGCCTGCTGCTCGTCGGGGCGGGCCTGCTGCTGGTCGGCCTGGCCGTGGGCGTCGTCATCGGCCGGCGTCTGCCCTGAGCCGACGCCGGCCGGCGAGCCGGCGCCCCAGCAGCCCGTGCCGCGGCGCCAGCAGGTACACGAGCGCGAACACGGCTCCCTGGACCAGCACCACGAGCCCGCCGGAGGCGGCGTCGAGCCAGTAGCTGAGGTAGATCCCCGTCACCGAGCACAGGGCAGACAGGGCGGGGGCGAGCACGAGCATGCGCCCGAACCGGTCGGTGAGCAGGTGCGCCGTGGCGCCGGGGATGATGAGCATCGCCACCACCAGGATCACGCCCACCACCTGCAGCGCGACGACGGCGGTCAGCGCCAGCACCCCCAGCAGCAGCGCACCGAGCCGCCGCGGGGACAGCCCGATGGCGTGGGCGTGGGTGGGGTCGAACGCGTAGAGCGTCAGGTCCCGCCGCTTGACCAGGAGCACCACGAGCGCGACGGCGGCCAGCACGGCCACCTGCACCAGGTCCGCCCTCGAGACGCCCAGCACGTTGCCGAACACGATGTGGTTGAGGTCGGTGTGGCTCGGAGTCACGGAGACCAGCACCAGGCCGAGGGCGAAGAGCGTGGTGAACACGATGCCGATGGCGGCGTCCTCCTTGACGCGGCCCGTGGAGCGCACGGCACCGATGAGCACCACGGCCAGCACCCCGAACACCAGCGCCCCCAGCGCGAACGGCGCTCCGAACGCGTAGGCGAGCACCACGCCGGGCAGCACGGCGTGCGAGACGGCGTCGCCCATGAGCGACCAGCCCACGAGCACCAGCCAGCACGACAGCAGCGCGCACACCACGGCGGCGATCACCGTGGTGGCCAGGGCCCGGACCATGAAGTCGTAGGCCAGCGGCTCCAGCAGCAGGTCCAGCGGGTTCACCGGGCCGCCTCCTCGGGCACGTCCAGGCCGAGCACCCGGCCGAGGTTGCGCGGTTCGAGCGCCTGGGCCACCGGGCCGTGGAACAGGACGCGGCGCAGCAGCAGGGCGGCCTCGTCGGCGAGCTCGGGCAGCGCCTGCAGGTCGTGGGTCGAGACGAGCACCGTGCGGCCCTCGGCGGCGAGCTCGCGCAGGAGCCGCACGATCGTGGCCTCCGAGCGCTTGTCCACCCCGGCGAACGGCTCGTCGAGCAGCAGCGTGCGGGCCTCCTGCGCGATCGCTCGGGCGAGGAAGGCGCGCCGGCGCTGGCCACCGGACAGGCGGCCGATCTGCCGGTCGGCGAGCCCGGCGAGGTCGACGCGGTCGAGGGCGTGGGCCACGGCCTCCCGGTCGGCGGGACGGGGGCGGCGGGTGGTCCCCTGGTGCCCGTACCGGCCCATCATCACGACGTCGTGGACGGAGACGGGGAAGCCCCAGTCCACGTGCTCGCGCTGGGGCACGTAGGCGACGTGACCCTGCCGGCGCGCGGCCCGCGGGTCGGCGCCGTCGAGCAGCACCCGCCCCGCCTCCAGCCGCACGTCGCCCATGACGGCCTTGAAGAGGGTGGACTTGCCCGAGCCGTTCATGCCGACCAGTCCGCACACGCGCCCGGCCTGGACCGTGAGGGAGGCGCCGTCGAGCGCCAGCACGTCGCCGTAGCGCACGGTCACGTCACGCACCTCGATGGCGGTCACGACGTGCTCCCGGTGAGCCCCGCGACGATCGTGTCGACGTCGTGCCGGATCAGGTCGAGGTAGGTGGGGACGGGGCCGTCCGGCTCGGAGAGCGAGTCGACGTAGAGCTGGCCGCCGAACGCGGCACCCGTGGCCTCGACCACCTGGCGCATGGGCCGGTCGGAGACGGTGGACTCGCAGAACACCGCCGGCACCTCGTTGTCGCGGACGAACTCGATGGTGCTGGTGATCTGCTGCGGGGTGGCCTGCTGCTCCGCGTTGACCGGCCAGATGTACCTCTCCGTCAGACCGGCGTCGCGCGCCAGGTAGGAGAACGCGCCCTCGCAGGTGACGAGCGCGCGCTGGTGGGGCGGCACCGCCGCGAGCGCCGAGACGAGGTCGTCCTGGACCTGCTGGAGCTGCTCCTTGTACTCCTCGGCGTTGGCGGCGAAGACCTCGGCGTGCTCGGGGGCGAGCGCGGTGAACGCCTCGGCCATGTTGTCGACGTAGACCTGCACGTTGAGCGGGCTCATCCAGGCGTGCGGGTTGGGCCGCCCGGCGTACGCGTCCCCGGTGATGCTCATCGGCTCGACCCCCTCGGAGACGACGACGTGCGGCACGTCCACCGTCTGCACGAACCGGGAGAACCACGCCTCGAGCCCGAGGCCGTTGTCGAGGATCAGGTCCGCGCCCGACGCGCGGCGCACGTCGCCGGGGGTGGGCTCGTAGCCGTGGATCTCCGCCCCGACCTTGGTCAGGGACTCCACGCGCAGCTCGTCGCCGGCGACGTTCCGCGCGACGTCGGCCAGCACCGTGAAGGTGGTCAGCACCACGGGGCGGTCGTCGGGCTCGCTCGCACCTCCCTGGGCACCGCACCCGCCGAGCACCGCTGCCAGGAGCACGGTGAGGGCTGCCCGGACCGTGCCACGAGGATTTTTCGGCATACCGAAAAATATCCCGCCACGGGGTGCGCTCGCCACACGCGCACCCCGTCGGGCACCCCCGCCAGGACGAGACGCGGGCGTGCGGTGGTGAGGACGTGCGACCTGGGGAAACATCGTCCCGATGGAGATCGCACTGCACGCCGTCGCGACCGTGCTGCTCCTGTGCGTGCTGGCCGGGCTCTGGCGCGCCGCCCGCGGACCGAGCACGCGCGACCGGGTGACCGCCTTCGCGCTGCTCGGCACCACCGGTGCGGCGCTGCTCGTGGTGCTCGCCACCCTCACGCAGACGGCGGCCCTGCGTGACGCCGCCCTCGTGCTGGTGGCTCTGGCCACCGTGGTGGTCGTCGTGGTGACCCGCGGCACGGCCGAGCGGTGACGGCCGTGGTGGCGGTGGCCGACGTGCTGGCCGTGCTGCTGCTGGCGGCCGGCTGCTTCTTCGTCGTGGCGGGGACCCTCGGCCTGCTGCGGTTCGCCGACCTGCCCACCCGCCTGCACGGCGTCGCCAAGGCCGACAACCTGGGCCTGGGCTTCATCACCGCCGGCCTGGTGGTGCACGCCCTCGCGCACGGGGGCGGTATCGCCGGCGGAGGTGGCGGCGCGGGCGGGATCGTGGCCAAGCTCGTGCTGGTCTGGCTCTTCGCGCTCCTGGGCACGGCAGCCAACAGCCACCTGCTCGCCGCGCCCGCCCGCCCCGAGCCGGGCGCCGAGGAGAAGCCGGAGCGGGAGCCGGGGCCGGGGCCGGGGCCGGAGACCACGCCGGAGCCGGAGGCGCCGGCCACCCGGGAGGCTCCGTGAGCCCCGCCTCCGTCCTCGACGTCGTGCTCGCCGCCGCCGTCCTCGCCGTCGCCCTCGTCGCCGTGCTGCTGCCGAGCCGGCGCGGCGCCGTCTCCGCCTTCCTCGTGCTCGGCGTCGTCCTCGCCGTGCTCTGGGCACGGCTGGACGCCCCCGACATCGCCCTCGCCGAGGCAGCGCTCGGCTCCGGCGTGGCCGGGGCGCTGCTGATGGACACCCTGACCGCCGACCCCGCCCGCCCAGGACGGCGGGCCGGGCGCACCGCCGTGGTCGTCGGTCTGCTGGCCGGCGCGGTCGCCCTCGCGGCCCTGACCGTGGTGGTGCGGGCGGTGCCCGACGAGCCCAGCCTGCTGCCCGCCGCGGTGGCCGAGGAGATCCACGGGGCGGGCGCCGACCACGCGGTGACGGCGGTGCTGCTCAACTTCCGCAGCCTGGACACCCTCCTGGAGGCGGCCGTGCTCGTCTTCGCGGCCGCGGGGGCCGGGGCTCTCGTGCGCACGCCCGTGCGCGCCCCCGACCCCGTGCCCGCCCCGGTCACGGCCCTGGCCCGCGTGCTGCTGCCTGCCCTCGTGCTGCTCGGCACCTGGCTGCTCCTGGCAGGCACCAGCCGCCCCGGCGGCGCCTTCCAGGCCGGCGCGATGTTCGCCGGCGCCCTCGTGGTCGCGTTCGTGGCCGGCGCCCGGTTCGCCGCCTCCCAGGGCACGGCCGCCCGGGCCTGGACGGTGGCCGGCGTGCTGGCCTTCGTGGCGCTCGCCGCCGGCACCGCCATGCTCGGCCAGGGGTGGCTGGTGCTCGATCCGCGGTGGGCCGGGGCAGCCGTGCTCACCGTCGAGACGGTGCTGGCCGTCAGCATCGGCGTGGGCCTGGCGCAGGTCTTCGTGGCCAACAGCGAGGCCCGGCGGGTGCCGTCGTGACGCGTCTGGAGCTGCTGCTGGCGCTGGGCTGCGCCGTGCTCGTGGTGGGGCTCGTGGCCCACCTCCTCGCGCGTGACCTGGTGCGCCGGGTGGTGGCCCTCAACGTCGCCTCGGCAGGCGTGATGATCGTGCTGCTCGTGCTCGCCACCCGCGGCACGGAGCCGGACCCGGTGGCCCAGGCCCTGGTGCTGACCGGCATCGTCATCATGGCCGCCATCACCGGGCTGGCCCTGGCGCTGGTGCGGCGGGTGGAGGCTCCCGAGGACGAGGAGGCGCCGTGAGCGCTCTCCTCCTGCCGGCCCTCGTGCTGGGGCCGCTGGCCGCCGGTGCCGTCGCGGCCGTGGTGCCCCGCGAGCGCGGCCGGGTGCGGGCCGCCGTCGGGCTCACGACGGCGGCGCTGACCGCGCTCGCCTGCGCCGTCGTCGTCGGCGGTGTGGCCACCGCCCCGGGCCACGAGGTCCGGGTGGCGCTCGCCGGCTGGGAGCCACCGCTCGGCATCGTGCTGCGGGCCGACGCCGCCAGCGCCGCGCTGCTCGTGCTGACCACGCTGGTGGGCGTGGCCGTGAGCGTCACGGTGGCCGTGCGGGACGACGCCGGCGGTGGCCCGGCGTTCTGGCCGCTGTGGCTGGGGCTGTGGGCCGCGCTCCACGGCGTCTACGTCACGCAGGACCTCTTCAACGCCTACGTGCTGCTGGAGCTGGTGACGGTCGGGGCGGTCTCGCTGGTGGCGCTGGGCAAGGGCAGGTCGGCGGGCCCGGCGCTGCGGTACCTGTTCGTGGCCGTGGTGGGATCGCTGCTGTTCCTGCTGGCGATCGCGCTGGTGTACGCCGAGGCGGGCACCCTGGACATGTCGGCGGCGGCCGGGCGCGTCGCACCCGGCCCGCTGCTCACGGCGGCCCTGGCACTGACGCTGGTGGGCATGGGCGCCAAGATGGCGCTGTTCCCGCTGCACTCGTGGCTGCCGGTGGCGCACCCGGCCGCCCCGGCCGCCGTGAGCGCGGTGCTGTCCGCTCTGGTGGTCAAGGCGGCGCTCGTGGTGCTGTGGCGGTTCTGGGTGGCGCTGGCCCCGGCCGCCGGCGGAGCCGCGCACGTCCTGGCGGTAGCGAGCGGGGTGGCCGGGTCGGCGGCGGTGCTGTGGGGCGGGCTGATGGCGCTGCGGCAGCGGCGGCTCAAGCGGATCGTCGCCTACTCCACGGTCACGCAGGTGGGCTACCTCGCCCTGGTGCTGCCGCTGATGGCACCGGGCGGGGAGGCCGCCCGCGCCGCGTGGAGCGGCGGCCTGCTGCTCGTCGTCGCGCACGGGCTCGCCAAGGCGGCCATGTTCCTCGCGGCAGGCGTGCTCACCGCCGCCTACGGGTCGGACCACCTGGAGGACCTGCGGGGCGCGATGCGGCACCGGCCCTGGGTGGTGGCCGCGCTGGGCGTCGCGGGGGTGAGCCTGGCGGGCCTTCCTCCCACGCTCGGGTTCGCGGCGAAGTGGCAGCTGCTCGCCGCGGGCGTCGAGAGCGGCCAGTGGTGGTGGGTGGCGGCGCTGCTCGCCGGCGGCCTGCTCACGGTGGGCTACACCGCCGTGGTGCTGCGGGCGGTCTCGGCGCCGGCCGACGCCGGGGAGCAGGCTCCGGAGCCGCCGCCCGCCGCGGTGCCCACCGTGCAGGCCGCCGTGCCGCTGGCGCTGGCCGTGGCCGCCGTCGTGCTCAGCGTGCTGGCCGGCGGCCTGGCGGGCCTGGTGGCCGACACGGCACCGAGGGGGCTGGCATGAACCCCGACGCCCAGGTGCACGAGAGCGTGCTGCCCGTGGTCATGCTGCTGACCTCGCTCGTGCCCGGGCTCGTGATCTTCTTCCTGCGCGAGGACCAGGTGCGGCTGCGCACCACCCTCAACATGGCCGGGGCGGTGGCCAAGGTGGCGCTCGTGGCGGTGCTGGTGCCGCTGGTCGTGGCCGGGCAGGTGCAGCGCGCGGCGTTCCCGTGGCTGCCCGGCGTGGAGCTGGTGCTCACCGCCGACACGTTCTCCCTGTTCTTCGCCGCGCTGTCCTCGCTGCTGTGGCTGGTCACCACCGTCTACGCCATCGGGTACCTCGAGGGGGCGCCGCACCGCAGCCGGTTCTTCGGGTTCTTCAGCCTGTGCGTCACCGCGACCGTGGGCATCGCCCTGGCCGGGAACCTGCTGACCTTCCTGTTCTTCTACGAGATGCTCACCCTGGTCACCTACCCGCTGGTGGCGCACCGAGGCACGCGCGCCGCGCTCGACGGCGCCCGCACCTACCTGGCGTACACGCTCGGCGGCGGGGTGCTGGTGCTGCTGGGCGTGGTGTGGCTGACGGTGCTGGTGGGGCCGGTGGAGTTCACCGCCGGGGGCGCCGCTGCCGTCGCCGAGCTCGCCGCCGAGCGGCCCGGCACGGCCACCGCGATCGGTCTGGTGCTGCTCGCCGGGCTGGGCGTCAAGGCCGCGATCTTCCCGCTGCACCGCTGGCTGCCCGTCGCGATGGTGGCGCCCGCCCCCGTCTCCGCGCTGCTGCACGCCGTGGCCGTGGTCAAGGCGGGCGTGTACGGGATCGTCCGCGTGGTCCACGACGTGTTCGGGCTGCGGGTCTTCGCCGACCTGGGCCTGCTGCACGTCCTGGCCGTCGCAGCCGGCGTCACCATCGTCTACGGCTCGCTGCGCGCCCTCACGCAGGACGACCTGAAGAAGCGGCTGGCCTACTCGACCGTGTCCCAGCTCTCCTACGTGACCCTGGGTGCCGCCCTGCTGTCCCCGGTGGCCACCGCGGGCGCCCTGACGCACATCTTCCACCAGGGCATCATGAAGATCACCCTGTTCTTCTGCGCCGGGCTGTTCGCCGAGGTGCTGGGGTTGTCCAAGGTGAGCCAGCTGGCCGGGGTGGCCCGCCGGATGCCGCTGACGGCGATCGCGTTCACCGTCGCGGCGTTCGGCATGATCGGCCTGCCACCCCTCGCCGGCTTCGTGTCCAAGTGGCCGCTGGCGCTCGGCGGGCTCGATGCCGGTGAACCCTGGGTGCTGGCCGTGCTCCTGACCAGCACCCTGCTCAACGCCGCCTACTTCCTGCCCGTCATCCACACCCTGTGGGTGCGGCCGCCGGAGGAAGGCGCCCGGTGGGTCACCGAGCCCCACCGCGTGCGCAGCATCGAGGCCCCCGCCTCGCTCCTGGTGCCCGCCCTGATCACCGCAGCCCTCACCCTCGCGTGCGGCGTCTTCGCCGGGTGGGACTACTCGCCGTGGCAGATCGCCCGCATCATCGCCGAGGGGAGCTACCCGTGACGCTCTGGGTCCTCGCCCTCGGCCTGCCGCTCGCCGTCGCGCTGCTGCTCATGGTCGCCACCCTCGTCTCCGGCCCCCGCGCCGGGGCGCTGCGCGACACCGTCTGCCGTGCCGCGTGGCTCGCCACCCTGCCCGCCGCCACCCTCACGCTCACCGGCGGGGACGAGGTCGTGCGCCTGGACTGGCTGCTGCTCGGCGTCAGCGCGCACCTCGACGAGGTCGCCCGGCCCCTGCTGGCCCTGACCGTGGTGCTGTACGCCGTCGCCCTGGCGTTCGTGCCCCGCTCCGGGGCGCGGCGCGGCCCCGTGCTCAGCGGGTTCCTCCTCGTGTGCTTCGCCGCCAGCGTCGGCGTCGTCGCCGCCGCGGACGTGGTGACCTTCTACCTCGCGTTCACCGTCATGAGCTTCACCGGGTACGCCCTGGTGCTGCACGACCGCACCGCCGGCGCCCGCCGCGCCGCCCGCATCTACATGGTCATGACCGTGCTGGGCGAGAGCGCCGTGCTCGCCGCCATGGCGCTCGTGACCGCCGACGGCGGCCTGGTGCTCGCCGACGCTCCCGCCGCCGTCGCCGCCTCCGAGCGTCGCGACCTCATCGTGGCCCTCCTGCTGGTCGGGTTCGGCGTCAAGGCCGGCACCGCGCCCCTGCACGTGTGGCTGCCGCTCGCCCACTCCGCTGCCCCCACCCCCGCGAGCGCCGTGCTCTCCGGCGTCATGGTCAAGGCGGGGCTGGTGGGCTGGCTGCGGTTCCTGCCCCTCGGGCAGGACGCCAGCCCCGGCTGGGGCACCACGTTCGTGCTGCTGGCCCTCCTGGGCGGGTTCCTCGCCGTCGTCGCCGGCCTGCTGCAGGACAACCCCAAGGTGATCCTCGCCTACAGCACCATCAGCCAGATGGGCTTCCTCGCCGTGCTGGTGGGCGTGGCCCTCGCCGAGCCCGGGCTCGCCCACGCCTGCGTGCTCGCCGCCGTCGTCTACGCCGTCCACCACGGCGTCACCAAGGCGTCGCTGTTCCTGGGCGTCCAGGTGTGGAGCAGCGAGCGTGTGCCCCGGTGGACGACGACGACGGTTCTCGCCGTCGCCGGTCTCTCCCTCGCCGGTGCCCCCTTCACCAGCGGGTACGTCGCCAAGTACGGCGCCAAGGAGGCCGTGGGCGACGCCACCTTCCCCGCCGCGGGCGGTGCCGCGCTCGCCGACGTGCTGCCGTGGTTCGGGCTCGGCTCCACCCTGCTGCTCGCCCGGTGCGCCGTGGTGCTGTGGCGCCGCGAGCGCAAGGGCGAGCACAGCGCCCCCGTGCGCGACGGCGTGTGGGCGGCCTCCGCGGTGGTCGCCGTCGTCCCCGTCGCCTGGCTCGCCCAGCGCCTCGACCCGCCCCAGGCCGTTCCCGGGTGGCTCTCCCCCGGAACCCTGTGGGCCCAGTCCTGGCCCGTGCTCCTCGGCGTCGCCCTCGCCCTCGCCGCCGCCCGCCTGGCCCGCCGCCGCGAGCTCGACGACTCCCCCCTGGCCCACCCGCGCGGCGACGTGGTGCCACCCGGTGACGTCGTCGCCGTCGAGGAACGGGCCGCGCTCGCCGTGGGCCGGGCGCTGCGGCGGGCGGCGGCACGGCTCGGCTCCGTGACAGGGCGCGTGCGCACGGCCCTGGCCGCCACGCCCTCGCCCCTGCCCGCGCTGAGCGCCGTCCAGGCCCGCCTCGGCCTGTGGGAGGCCTCCGGCGCCGTGCTCCTCTTCCTCGCCGCGGCGGGCCTGCTGCTCGCCCTGACCGGAGGGAGCTCCCCGTGACCGGATCCGTGCTGCTGCGCCTGCTCGGCCTCGGCGCCGCCTGGTGGGCGGTGGTCGAGGGCGACCCGACCGTCGTGGGCTACGGGCTCGTCACCGTGCCGGTGGCCGTCGCCCTCAGCTACGCCGTCACCGGCCGGCCTCGCCCCGGCACCCCCCTCACCCCCGGGAGGTTCCTCGCCGCCGCGGGCCTCGCCGGCTGGGTGCTGTGGCGCTCCGTCGTCGGCGGCGTCGACGTCGCCCGCCGCGCCCTGACCCTGCCTGGGCCCGACGTCGACCCGTACTGGCGCTCCCACACCACCACGCTGCCCACCCCCGGCGCGCGGGCGGCGCTGGCGTTCGTGCTCAACCTCATGCCCGGCACCGTCTCCGCCCGGCTCCACGGCGACAGCATGGACGTGCACGTCATCAGCCCCGACCTGGACGTGGACGCCACCATCGCCGAGCTCGAGCGGCGGATCGCCCTCGTCGTGCCGCCCTCACCAGCGCCGCCCCCGGAGGGCGAGCAGGACTGACCGTGTCAGGGGCGCGGACCGGGCCTCTCGTCGGCGCGCACGGCCTGCTGCTCCTCGACGTCCGGGTCGCCGATGAGCGTGGTGACGTCGTCGGCCACGCCGTCCCGGTTCATGTCCTGCGAGCGGGCCTTGCGGGCGTCCCAGCGCAGGCACACCGCCCCCAGCGCCGCGGAGATCAGGGAGGCGGCCAGGATGGCGAACTTGGCCGCGTCCGTGTGCTCCGACCCCTGGCCGTACGACAGCTCGGAGATCAGCAGCGCCACCGTGAACCCGATGCCGGCGAGGAACGCGATCGGCAGCAGGTCCCGCACGCCGATGCCCTGCGCCAGGCGCAACGGCGTGAACCGGGTGACCAGCGCCGTCACGCCGAGCATGCCGGCGAACTTGCCCACGATGAGCCCCGCCGTGATCGCCAGCACCACGGGCTGGCGCAGGATCTCCCCCAGGCCACCGGCGTCCACGATGTCCACCCCCGCGGCGAAGAACGCGAACACGGGCAGCGCGAGCCCCTGCGACCAGGGCCGCAGCGCGTGCTCGTGGTGCGTGGTGCGCGGCACGCGCTCGCCGTGCACCACGACCGCCGGGACGGTGAAGCCCAGCAGCACGCCGGCCACCGTGGCGTGCACGCCCGACGCGTGCATGAACGCCCACGCCACCGCCCCGAGCGGCAGCAGCAGCCACCAGCGGGGACGGCGCGAGCGGAACACGGCACCGGCCACCACGACCACCGCGAGCGAGGCGGCCAGGAAGCCCAGGTGCAGCTCCGAGGTGTAGAAGACCGCGATGACCACGATCGCCAGCAGGTCGTCGACCACCGCCAGCGTCAGCAGGAACGTGCGGATCGCCAGCGGCAGCCCCTTGCCGAACACGGCCAGGACGGCGAGGGCGAACGCGATGTCCGTCGCCGTCGGGATGGCCCAGCCGCCCACCGCCCCCGGGTCACCCAGCAGGTTCACCAGCACCGTGAAGATCAGGGCTGGCATCACCATGCCGCCCACCGCGGCCAGCATCGGGACGCCGGCCTCCCTGGGGTTGCGCAGCGAGCCGGCCACGAACTCGTGCTTGAGCTCGACGCCCACGGTGAAGAAGAAGACCGCCAGCAGGCCGTCCGCCGCCCAGGCCGCGACCGGCATGTGCAGGTGGCCGAACCCCAGCTCTGCCTCGGAGACCCGGAAGTACCACTCGCGCACCGGCGAGTTCGCGAGCACCAGCGCCAGCAGCGCCGCACCGAGCAGCAGCGCGCCGCCCGTGGTCTCGCGGCTCAGCGCGCGCCTGAGCCGGCCCAGCCGGTCGCGCGACCGGTGCTCCTGCGGCTCGCTCGCCACCGGGGCGGGGTGCTGCGGGGTGCGCGCTTCGGTCACGGCTGCTCCAGGTCGGCGGGGAGATGGGACGACGTCTCCTCGACGATTGCCCGAGACATCAGAACAAACCTACGCCTCCCCAGAGGCCGCTCAGCCCGTGGGCCGCACCTCCAGCACCATCGAGACCACGAACGCGGCGAAGGCACCACCCAGCACCGCCACCGACGCGATGACGATCCCGACCACCATGAACGCACGCCCGGACTGAGCCCACGTGTCCATCTGCGCCCGGCTCGGGTTCGCCGGGTCGTAGAGCACGTCCACCTGCCGGCCCGGGAACGGAGCCGGGGACTGCCGCACCGACGACGTGTGCTGGTGGCGGCGGCCGTGCGCGTCGTACCACTCGAACGTGGGGTACTGCGACGGGAATCCGCTGGGCAGGCCGGTCCGGCGGTTGATCACCATGCCCCGGGCACGCACCCAGTCCCGTGCACGGCGGGAGCGGACCCAGCCGATCAGGAAGAAGAGACCACCAAAAGCGCACGCCCCGCCCACGGCGAGCGCGACCACCCCATAGGGATGCACGCTCAGCCCTCCGTCGCCGTCGACGGGGCCGCTGCTGCGGCCGGGGCCAGGTCTCGGAGCACGGGAGCGGCGGCACCCACGCCGTCGCGGCAGACGCTGGTTCTCATGGCCGAGATCCTGCCAGGGCCGATGGCCGGTCCCCGCCGCCGGACGACGCCGACCCTCCGAGCAGCGCTCCGGCTCCGGAAGGATCGCCCCCGTGCTGCTGGAGTACGCACTGACCGCCGACGACGACGTCGCGTTCAACGAGCACGTGGCCACGACGTCCCCGGCGATCCGCAAGCAGCAGGCGCAGGTCCGCGTCCTGGCCACCGTGAGCGCCCCGGTGCCGTCCACACGCGAAAGGCCGCTGACCTGCCGACAACAATGGTGTCGGCAGGTCAGCGGCCCTCGGTGGTGGAGCTAGGGGGATTCGAACCCCCGACCTTCTCATTGCGAACGAGACGCGCTACCAACTGCGCCATAGCCCCAAGGTGCGCCCTAGATTAACACCCGCGGCGGCCCGGATCGCAAATCGCCACCGGCCTGCTGAGCCGCAGGTGGCGCACGTCACCCGGCGGCGCGGCGGCGGGCCAGGATCTGGTCGAGCGGCAGGCCCAGCGTCTCGGTCTTGACGCGCGGCTCGTACGGCTCGGAGTCGGCCGAGAGCGCCTCGATGACGGCCTCGGCCACGCCCTGCTCGCCGAGCGACGTCGCCGCCCGGTGCGGGGCCGGGGTCGCCGTCTGGCCGAGGGCGGCGTCCTGCGTCGCCCCGAGGGACCACGACGTCGTCGCCTCGGCGACGTCCTCGCCCTTGTCCTCGACGCGCTGCCACGGCGAGGTGGACCACCCGGTCGAGACGGCCGGCGTCGTGCCCGAGATCGGCTTGGGTTCGGGGCGGGGGGCCTCGGGCTTGGTGACGTAGGTGGGCAGCGGCACCGGCCGCGGCTCCCAGGCCGCGCCCGGCTCGGGCGCGGTGCTGGTAGCACGCTCCGCGGGGGGCTCGGCCGGCTGCGCCTCGGCGGTGCCCGACGACGGCGCCTCTGCCGGCTGCTCCGTGCGGGCCGCCTCGGCGGTCCCCTGCACGCGTGGGGTCGGCCGGGAGGCCGGCGCGGAACCGGGGGCCTCGGCCTTGCCGTCGACGACGCGGGCACGCGGGATCATCTGCGTCAGGGCGGTCGAGCCGTGCACCGCACGGCCCGTCACCCGCACGTGGTTGCGGGGGGCGCGGGGCCCACCGGCGGCGAGCGCCCGCGCCTCGAGGGCACGGCGCTGGGCGGCACGCCGCTCGGCCTCCCAGCGGGCGTCCGCCTTGCGCGCCTGCACGGCTGCCACCCGTCCGAGCACCAGCACGGCGACGAGCAGCGCGGTGGGCACCAGGCCGGCGAACCAGGGCAGAGAGGTGGTGGCCGCGAGCGCCCACACGGCGGCGCTGGCCACCAGCAGGGCGAGCGTGAGCGTGAGACGACGGCGGGCGCGCTGCGCCCGCAGCTCCAGGACGGTCAGGCGCGGCGTGCGCCCCTCGGCGGCCTTGGGCTCGACCATCGATGACTCCCCTCGTCCGCTCCCCGACCCTGCCGGCAGCTGCGGGAGCCCCGACGACGGCCGTGCCGCCCCCGGGCCGCCGTCGGCCACGTCGAGCAGCATCACAGGTCCCCGCCCCAGGGCGGGAGCCTCCGGCACCCGGAAGCCGGCGTCGGCGGCGACCGCCAGCACCCTCAGCCCGCCGGAGAACCTGTCCTCCGCACGCGAGTCGAGCAGCTGCTGCCGGTGCTGCACGCGCTGCGGCACCCAGAAGCCGAGCACCAGGACGAACAGCGCGAGCGCTGCGAGACCTGCTGCCGGAGTTTCCACGCCACGACGTTAGGCGAGCGACGCGCCGCTCGCGTGGAGTGATCGCGGCGTGTCTGTCAAGACCGTGCGCAGGCGGGTACCCGCCTCACCCGGCGTCGCGCCGCTGCTGCCACCGGGCCAGGAGCCCGCCGGGCACGTCCTCCGTGGTCAGCGCGAACGTGCGGTGGTCGCGCCACTCCCCCTGGATGTGCAGGTATCGGCGCCGCAGCCCCTCGTCGCGGAACCCCAGCTTCTCCACCACGCGCAGGCTCCGGGCGTTCTCCGGGCGGATGTTGATCTCGACCCGGTGCAGGCCCAGCACCGCGAAGCAGTAGTCGGTGGCCATGGCCACCGCCGTCGGGATCACCCCGCGTCCGGCGACGTCGCGCGAGACCCAGTACCCGATCGAGCCGGAGCACAACGACCCGTAGGTGATGGAGGACACCGTCAGCTGGCCCACCAGCGCGCCGTCGAGCTCGACGGCGAACGGCAGCGTCGAGCCCGACCTCGCCTGCTGGCCCAGCAGGCGCACGTACTCGCCGAAGGTCGCGCTGGCCGACTGCCCACCGGGCGACGTCGCCTCCCACGGCTCCAGCCACGCATGGTTCTCGGCGCGCAGGCGCATCCAGTCGTTGCCGTCACGCCGCCGCAGCGGTCGCAGCACCACGGAGCCCCGCGTCGAGTCCTCGCGAAGGGTCACCGGCCACGCCTTCGTCACGGCTGTCAGCCCTCTCGTCCTGTCGTGCGCCGTCGATCGTGCCACCGGTCCCCCTCGTCCCGCCGTCGATCGTGTGGGACGGAGACTGACACAATGAGGGCATGCGCGGCGACCCCAACGGCAGCAGCACGCACCAGCCGTACCCGCTGATCACCGGGATGGAGACCGCTGACGCGAAGGACGAGCTGCGTCGCGCGATCCGGGCGCAGCGCGCCGCCCGCACCTCACGGCAGCGGGCGGAGGCAGCGGTCGCGTTCGCCGACGTGCTGGAGACGGTGCCGGCCGTGCGCGACGCCGTGTGCGTCGCCACCTACGCCGCCCGCACCACCGAGCCCGGCACCGGCGTGCTGCTCGAACGCCTCGCGGCGCGCGGGGCGCGGGTGCTGCTGCCCGTGCTGGGGGCTGGCCTGGCCCGCGACTGGGCCGAGTACACCGGCCCCGACGAGCTGCGCGAGCGTGCCCCCGGCCGCCCGCCGGAGCCGCCGGGTCCCGCGCTCGGCGCGCACGCCGTCGCCGAGGCCGACGTCGTCATCGCCCCAGCGCTCGCCGTCGACAGCCGCGGCGTGCGGCTCGGGCAGGGCGGCGGCTGGTACGACCGCGTGCTCGAGCTCAAGCGCGACGGCGTCACCGTCGTCGCGATGGTGTTCCCCGAGGAGGTCTACGACGCGGCCGAGCGGCCGCTGCCCTCGGAGGAGCACGACATCCCCGTCGACGCCGTCGCCACCCCGGAGGGCTGGCACACGCTGCGCTGAGCCTCGTGGACAGGCGGCGACCGGTGGGCTGACGGGCGCAGCGCGCCGTCAGCCCACCGGACCGGTCACGGCGTGAGCGTGAGCTCCTCGCGGGCCGTCTCCTGGACAGCGTCCCGCGTGAACGCGAACGGGAAGGTGCGCCCCTCCGCCCACGCACCGAGCTGGTCGGCGTAGTGCTTGGACGCCGGGTGGCCGGAGGTGCCGGTCACGGTCACCCACGTCGAGTCGTCGATGTCCCCCAGGTCCACGACCATGCGCATCGAGGGACCGGTGCGCACGGCGAAGCTGCCCGTGCCCGCGTCCCACCCGGTCGCGTTGACCACCGAGGACGAGCCGGACATCTCCACCGGCGACGGGTTCACCAGCTCGCGCACGAGGCCGGGCACGCCCTCGCCGCCGAGGATCGGGTGCTCCAGGCGCAGGGTGTGCAGCTTGCCCCAGCTCCAGCGGCTGGGGTCCTTGGCCATCTCCACCGTCATGTCCCGCCGGGCGGAGACGAGCGCCTGCGTGAGGATCTCGTCGCGCGACTCGACCACGTTGAGCGTCGAGCGGTCGTCCCAGAAGCGGTCGTCGGGGTTCTCCAGCATGGTGCGCAGCACCACCAGCCACCGGTCGCCGCCGTCGGGCCGCATGTCCTGCGGCAGGTCGTCCCAGAACGTGGCCTGGAGCAGGTTGCGCCACACGGCGGCGAAGTACGCGGCGGGCGCCGAGTCGGCGGCCATGCGCCCGTCCCAGCCGCGCAGCAGCTCCTGACCGGCCGCGTCGTAGTCGTCGTCGAGCTGCACGTCCAGCAGCGCCGGGAGCAGCACCTGGGCGTAGGGGCTCCAGTCGTCGTTCTGGATGTTGTTGAAGTCCTCCACCCCGAACGGCCGGCCCGAGTCGATCTGCTGGGTCAGCAGGGCCCGGATGCGCTCCGAGCGGAACCCGTAGTCCCAGTCGTTCGTGAGGAACGGGCCGGTTCCCGCGGGCAGCACCGCCTGGTTGGCGGTGACGATGAACCCGCTCTCGGGGTCCAGCGCCCGCGGCATCTGCTCGGCCGGAACCCACCCCTGCCAGTCGTAGGCGGGGTCGCGGCCGTCGCGCGGCCAGGATCCGTCGGAGGGGACCGGGCTGCCCGGCACCTCCGCACGCACGGGGATGCGTCCCGGGGCCTGGTACCCGATGTGGCCGTCGGCGGTCGCGAACACGATGTTCTGCGCCGGCACGTCGAACAGGGCGGCTGCCTCGCGGACGTCCTCGGCGTCCTGCGCCGTGTTGAGCGCGAAGACGGCGTCGGCCGTGCGCCCGGGGGTCAGCGCCGTCCACGCGAGCGAGACGGCGTAGCTGCCCAGCGCGGTGCCGGCGGCCGACGGCGCGCCCGTCACGGCTCCCACCTCGAGCACGTCGGAGATCACCGGACCGTGCACGGTGGAGCGCACGTCGATGTCCACCGCCGCCGACCCGGCCACGCGGATGGTCTCCCGGCGCACCTCGAGCGGCACCCATTCCTCGCCGCGCTGGTACGTCTCGCCACGCACCCGCTCCACGAAGAAGTCGGTGACGTCGGCGCCCATGTTGGTCAGGCCCCACGCGAGCTGGCCGTTGTGGCCGATCATCACGCCGGGGAACCCGGCGAACGAGAACCCGGCGACGTCGAACGGGCAGTCAGCGCCCACGGTGGTGCAGTGCAGGCCCACCTGGGCCCAGATGCCGGGCGCGCCCAGCGCCAGGTGAGGGTCGTTGGCCAGCATCGGCGCGCCCGACGACGTGTGCTCGCCCGAGACCACCCAGGCGTTGGAGCCCGTGCCCTCACCGCGGCCCACCAGCACCGGCACGGCCTCCAGGGCGGCCCGCGCGGACGCCAGGGCGTCGTCGACCCGCGCCCCGCGCACGCTCGGGCCCGCGGGGGACGACGTCGTCTGGGCCGTCGCCACGTCGACCGGCGCCCCGGCCCCACCGGACTCGCTCTCCGGGAGGTCGGCCGGGTCGAGCACGGTCGCGTTCCCGCCCTGCTCGTAGGGCGGGAAGAGCTCGTTCACGAGGGCGACGTCGTCGAGGGTCGAGTACGCGAGCGCCCGGTCCAGCTCGTCGTCGTAGTTGCCGCGCAGGTCCCACGCCATCGCCTTGAGCCACGCGAGGGAGTCGACCGGGTCCCACGGCTCCGGCTCCACCTGGGCGGTGGTGCCGAGCACCGTGTACTCGAAGGCGATGTCGCCGGCGTCACGGCCCTGGAGGTAGGCGTTGACGCCCTCGGCGTACGCCCGCAGGTAGGAGCGCGTCTCGTCCGAGACCAGGTCGAGCTCCTGCTGGGCCACCTGGCGCCAGCCGAACGTGCGCACCACCTTGTCCGCCTCGATGGCGGCCGGCACGTCGCCCACCAGCTCGGCCAGGCGCCCGGAGGTCACGTGGCGGCGGTAGTCCATCTCGAAGAAGCGGTCCTGCGCCTGGACGTAGCCCTGGGCGCGGAACAGGTCCTCGGCGGTGTCGGCGTAGATGCGCGGCACGCCCTGCTCGTCGCGCGTCACGGTGACCTCGCGCTCCAGCCCGTCGAGCTGGAGGCTGCCCGAGGTCTCGGGCAGCGGCCGGCGGATCACCACGGCCGTGAACGTCACGGTGGCGACGATGGCGAGCAGCACGATGACGGCGATGCCGACGACGGCCCGGCGGAGTCTGCTCCTGCTCCGCCTCGGCGCGGGCGTCGGGGACTGCTCGGACGGTTCGGCGGGCGTCGTGGGGGCGGACACGCAGGCGAGACTACCGCGACGCCCACGGATGCCCGGCGCGCGCGTATCATTGGCACTCGGTAAGCGCGAGTGCCAGAGGCACGGGTCCCCGAGCCGCCGCCGCACCCGCCACGAGTCCGTCTTCCGAGGAGAGCCCGTGCCCACCTACGCGTACCGGTGCGCCGACTGCGGCCACGCCTTCGACATCCACCAGTCGTTCAGCGACGACGCCCTGACCGAGTGCCCCGAGTGCGGCGGCGCCCTGCGCAAGCAGTACGGGTCCGTGGGCGTCACGTTCAAGGGGTCGGGCTTCTATCGCACCGACTCGCGCGGCTCGTCGGGCTCGTCCTCGAGCTCGTCCAGCTCCTCGACCTCGTCGAGCAGCAGCGGTTCCAAGGCGTCCGCCTGACGTCTGCTCCTCCGTGACCTGACGGCGCGCCCCGGTCCTCCCGGGGCGCGCCGTCGTCGTCTCGCCCCCAGGCGCTGCCCCCAGCACCACCGCCGGCCCCTGCGTGCACAGGCCGGCGCGGACGGCACCCCGGGACGCAGCCGGGCACCCCTACCGTCCGGCTCATGTGGCCCCGCCGAGACACCCCGCCTGCGCCCCCGACCGGCACCACCGGCACCAGCCCGCACCGCCACGGCCGGGCGCTGCGCCGTCTGCTGTGGCGCTCCCGCTTCGCCGTCGTCGCGCTCTGCTGCGGCATCGCCGCCACCAGCACCGTGGAGGCGCTGCGCCCCGAACCGCTCCCCGTCCGCGACGTCGTCGTGCCCACGCACCGGCTCGCCCCGGGCGCGCAGGTGGCGCACGGCGACATCGAGGTGCGGCAGCTGCCCGCCACCCTCGTCCCGGCCGACGTGCTCAGCGACCCCGCCGACGCCGTCGGGCGCGTGCCCGCTGTCCCGATCGAGGCCGGAATGCCGTTGTCCGCGGCCCTCGTCGCCGGCGGCGACGTCGTGGCGCAGGCTCCGGCCGGCACCGTCGTCGTGCCCGTGCGGCTCGACGCCGCGGCGACCGCCCTGCTGCGCCCGGGCGACCGCGTGGACCTCGTGACCACCGCTGCGCACGTCGTCGGGCCCGACGACGACGCCAGCGGCCACGCCTACCTCGCCCGCCGCGCCCTCGTGCTGCCCGGCGCCACCCGCACGGCCCCCGACGCCGGCGGGTCCGGCGGCCTCCTCGCCGGCCCCGCCGCGAGCAGCGGCCCGGCCCCCGTCACGCTCGTCGCCGTCGCTCCCGACGACGCCCCGGCCCTGTCGGCGGCGTCCGGCAGCGGCACCGTGGCCGCGGTGCTCGTGCCCTGAGCACCCCGCGCCGCACGGCCTGCCGTTGCGGTACCGCCCGGACCCGTCAACAATCCGAGCGGACGGCTCCTGCCCGGGAGCCCGTACGGCTCCCGCCGCACCCGGACCACCAGAGGGGACCCACCATGCGAAGCGTGCTCAACGGCTTCAAGGAGTTCGTGCTCCGCGGCAACGCCATCGACCTCGCCGTCGGCGTCGTGGTCGGCGCCGCGTTCACCACGCTGGTCACGTCCCTCGTGGACAACTTCCTCAACCCGCTCATCGGCGCGATCTTCGGCCAGCCCGACTTCTCCTCGGTGTGGCAGTGGGAGATCCGCGGCGCCTACGAGGGCATCGACGGCGAGATGGTGGAGCCGTCGGTCATCGCCTTCGGCGCCATCCTGACCGCGGTCATCAACCTGCTGATCGTGGCTGCCGCCCTCTACTTCTTCGTGGTGCTGCCGATCAACCGGCTCTCCAACCTGCGCAAGTCCGGCGAGGAGCCGGAGCCCGAGGCTCCCGCGGAGGACGTGCTGCTGCTGCAGGAGATCCGCGACCTGCTCGCCGCGCAGTCCGGCCGCAGCACCCCCAACAGCCCGCCCTCCGGCCCCCAGGCCTGAGCGTCAGGCCCGGGCGCCAGTCCTCGGCGTACCGGCAGGCTCAGCGCTGGGCGCGCTCGTCGTAGTCGCGCTGGTGCGACTGGATCTCGGGGGCATGAGCGACCGTCCAGTCGTACAGGTGACCGAACGGTTCGCGCAGGGACTCCCCCAGCGGGGTCAAGGAGTACTCGACGCCGACCGGTGAGGTGGGCAGCACGCGCCGCTCGATCATCCCGTTGCGCTCGAGCCGCCGCAGCGTCTGCGTCAGCACACGCTGGGTGACGCCTTCGAGCCGTCGCTTGATCTCGTTGAACCGTCGCGGCCTCACCAGGACCGCCATCACCATCATCGACCACTTGTCGGCGATCTGGTCGAGGATCGGCCGGCTCGGGCAGTCCGAGCGGAACGAGACGTCGTGCTCTGAGACGTCCTGGTAGACGGAGCCTGTGGCCATGTCGGTACCCTCCACGATCCCTGGTATGCCCAGAGTGCGTCATTGACGCGCTCTCTGGTCCATCTCACCATCGGTATGCAAGAGGAACCAAGGTCTCATCGCATACCAGGAGTGGACAGTTGAACGACAGTGGATACCAGACGCTGCGGCTGAAGCGGACAGGCGCGGTCATGGAGGTGACGATCGACAACCCGCCGATCAACCTCCTGAGCGTCGCGGTCATGACCGACCTGCGGCACCTGCTCGACACGCTCGCGGACGACGACACCGTGCGTGTGGTCGTGCTCGCCAGTGCCGACCCGGACTTCTTCCTCGCCCACGTCGACATGACGGCCACGCCGGAGTCGCTCGCCGGGCTCATGGCCGACCTGCCGGAGGGCGTCAACGTCTTCCAGGCGGTCGGGGAGCAGCTGCGTCGCCAGCCGCAGGTCACCATCGTGAAGCTCGCCGGCAAGGCACGCGGAGGCGGCGCCGAGCTCGTCGCGGCCGCAGACATGGCGTTCGCGGCCATCGGTACGGCCGGGCTCGGCCAGATCGAGGCCCTCATGGGGATCGTCCCCGGCGGCGGGGCCACCCAGTACCTCACCGAGCGCGTCGGCCGGAACCGCGCCCTGGAGATCGTGCTCGGCGCCGACCTCTTCGACGCCCGCACCGCCGAGAGGTACGGCTGGATCAACCGCGCCCTGCCCGACGACGAGCTCGACCAGTTCGTCGACCGCCTGGCCGAGAACATCGCAGCCCTCCCCGACGGCGTGGTGGCAGCCGCGAAGCACGCGATCCGCCCCACGGACCACGCGGAAGGACTAGCACGGGAGAACGACGCCTGGTCCGGCCTCGTCTTCCGGCCCGCCACCGCAGAGCTCATGGGGTCCGGGCTGGCGGGTGGCGCCCAGACGCGCGAGGGCGAACAGGAGCTCGAGAGCCTCTTCCGCGCGCTCAGGGCCTAGCCGACCCCGGCGCCGAGGCCCGGCCGCGCACCGCCCGGGCCTCGGTGCCGTGCTACCGGCGGCCCCAGTGCGGCGGCACGTCCCTGAGCAGGCGGTCGTCGTTCTCGCCGTGGCCGCCACGCTCGTCCGACGGCACGCCCAGCACCGCCTCCCGCTCCGTGCCCTGACGCACCACGCGACGGTGACGACGGCGCGGGGCTGCGGGCTGCTCCGCCTCCGGGCGCGCCGCGGGCGGGGGGCTCTCCGGCTGTCCGGCGTTCTCGCTCACACCCATGATTGTCCCCCCGCGCTCCCCGTCCCCGCGCCCTCCGCGGGACGGCTCCGGCCCGGCCCGTCGTGAGGCGGACCGGGCCGGAGCACCCGCGAGGGGCTGCGGTCGGTCGTTCCCTACGGCTCCTGCCCGACGGCGGCGGTCCCGGTGCCAGGGTCGGTCGGCACACCGTCTGCCGGAACGTCGTCGACCGGCACGCGGTCGGCAGCCGGCACGGGGCCGGGCGTGCGGCGCGCGAGCTCGGCCCCGGCGGCCCCCCCGGCCTGCCCCTCGTCCGGCTCCCCTGCCACCGGCTGGGTGCCGCCTGCGAGGCTCTCGGCGACGAGCCCGTCGCCGTCCGGCACCAACGCCTCGGTGGCGACGTCGTCCTCGACGGGGAGCACGGGCACCACGATCTCGCGCGGCGGCACCAGCCCACCGGCGGTGCCGATGCGCTCGTCGCGCACACGCTGCACCAACCGGCGTACGCGGTCGGCCTCGCCGTCGGGGTCGAGGAACGCGGCAGCGCTCCACACCTGGGTGACCACCCAGCCGAGCCGCTCGAGCCGCTCCGCGAGCTGGCGGTCCCGCACCCGCACCGACGGCTCGGCCACGTACGCGGCGTCGTCGGTGAGCACGGCGACGAGCAGCTCACCGGGCAGGTCGGGGTGGCCGACCACGAGCGGGATGCGGTCGCCGTCGGGCAGGCCGTAGTCGGTCTCGACCAGGTAGCCGAGGCGCCACAGGCGCTCGCCGAGGTCGACGACCAGGCGGTCGGGGGTGCTGGACACGTCGACGCCGTTGCCGAGCTGGACCTGGTCGGCGACGGCCGAGCGCTGCTGGGCGAAGTCGAGCACCTCGGCCAGCAGCCGGGGGCCGGCGCCGCGCAGGCGCTCGGGGTCGAGGTCGGAGGCGGGGAAGCAGCTGACCACGCGCAGGCGCTTGCGGGTGGCGCCGAGCGCACCGAGCAGCATGGCGTCGCCGCCGTCCTCCCCCAGCACGCCGAACCGGTGCAGCACTCGCCCGTGGGGCGTGCGGCCGAAGCCGAGCGACAGCACGATCGCGTCGCGGGACAGCCCGGAGACGCCGGTGATGTCTGCGACGACGACGGGCTCGGGCCGCGAGCCGGAGAAGAACGGGGCGAGCGCGGCGTTGGCGCGCACCTCGGCCAGCAGCGCCTCGCGGATACGGTCGGCGTGCACGGCCGTCACGGTGACGATGCCGAGGGTCTCCTCGGGCCGGGTCAGGGCGTGCTCGATGGCGAGCTCGACGACACGGTCCACCTCGGCCTGCGTGGACTCGACGGTGCCGGACGCCGGGTCGGGCATGCCGGCCCCGTCCACGAGGTCGAGGTGCACGAGCGCCTCGGCACGCGGCAGGGGCGCGGGCCGCACGAGGCCCGCGTACCCGTGGCGGGCGAGCAGGCGCGTCAGCTCGGGGTCGCGGCGCGACTCGCGCGGCTGCAGCGTCACGGTGGGCAGCACCCCGGCGAGCTCGGGCACGGCCGAGCCGGACGCCGAGCGCGTGTCGCCGACGACGACGATCTGCCGGCCGCGCGCGACGGCGGGCACCACGGCCTCGATCGGCACGTGCTGCACCGCGTCGAGCACCACGAGGTCGACGGTGCGGGTGGCGGGCAGCACGTGGGGCACGAGCGTCGGGGTGGAGACGACGGCGGGGCGCAGGCGCCGCAGCACGTCCCCGTGCCGGGTGGCCAGCTCGCGCAGCGACGTCAGGCGGCCTTCGACCAGCTCGGTGAACAGCGCCTCGGCACCGTCCCGGTCGTCGCGCATGGCGGCGCCGAGATGAGCGCGCACCGCGGCGCGCACGGGTGCCGACAGGGAGGCGACGTGCGCGCGGTCGAGCTCGCGGAAGCGGCGGGCGAGGGCGTCGAGCCCGGCGCCGTCCTGGCCGGCGAGGGCCGGGTCGGCGGCGAGGATCTGCTCGAACACCGAGCTCCACCAGGCGAGCTCCAGCTCGGCGGCCACGAGGTGCGGCTCGACGCGGCGGGCAGCCAGGTCCTCGACCAGCTCGCCGACGCCGGCCGCGACCACCCGGCGCAGCGACGCCGTCCGCTCGGGCAGGGTGTCGAGGGCCTCGGCGTCGGCGGACAGCCGCTCGAGGCGGTCGGCGAGGACGTCGAGGGTCACGTCCTGGAGGCCGCCGCCGAGGGGCGTGGGGCCGAGCACGGGCTCGAGCGCGTCGAGGTCGATGCGCACGGCCTCGTGGGTGTCCTCGATGGTGGCCAGCCCCTCGGGCAGCGTGGGCCAGCCGCCCCGCTCCGAGTGCTGGGACCAGATCTCCCGCTGCGCCTGCACCTCGCACAGCGCCGCGTGCATGTCCGGCACGCGGATGCCGGGACGCACCATGTCCTTGGCCCGCTTGCGCAGCCGCCGGCGCGTGAACCAGCCCATCTCGACACCGTGCTCGGACCGCCACCGGCGCGAGGCGGTGGCCTGCACCAGGTCGGCGGCCGTGCGCTCGAACACCATCGGGTGGAACAGGTCCAGGGTGCCGCGCATGCCGCCCAGCATCTGCAGCTGCTCGCCGAACTGGCGCACCGTCGTCGGCGGCGTCAGGCCCGTCACCTCGGTGACGTAGGCGACCTGGCGGCGCAGCTGCGGCAGCGTCGTGTCCTTGAGGCGGTTGACGCGCACGAGCGCCTCGTGGGCGTCCTCGTCAGTCAGCAGCGGCGCGCCGTACCAGGGCGTCGAGGTCGAGCGCAGGGTGAAGGCGCCCAGCGCGGCGGCCCGCTCCAGGTCGGCCGCCACCGCGCGGCGGTGCTCGGCGTCGAGCGCCAGCACCGTCTGCGGGGCCAGGCGCACCGCCGTCGACGGCGAGGGCCGCTCGGACGTGAGGCGGGCCAGGGCCTGGAGCGCGTCGTAGGCGGAGACCTGCCAGGGGGCGCGCACCTGGTGCAGCGCGGTGATGTACGCCGAGAGCTGGGCCCGCGCGCCGATGAGCGCGTCGCGCAGGCGGGCCATGCCCTCCTCGTCGTACCGCTCCGGCTCCGTGGCCATCGCGGACAGCAGGCGGCGGGCCACGTCCTGGCGCCACGTCGGGATCGGCGGCACGTCCAGCAGCAGGCCCTCGAGGTCGAGGGCGCCCAGGCGGGCGGCCAGCGCGTCCGCGGCACGGCGGTGCCCCGTCACGTACAGCACGGAGCGGCCCGCCGCGGTGGCCTCGGCCACGATGGCGGCCACGGTGCCCGCGACGTCCGCCCCCACAGGAGCGTCCACGTACAGGTGACCACCCGTGGCGAGAGCGTCGACCACGTGCCGCTGGTGCGGGTCCAGGTCGCCCACGCCCCGCTCGTACGCAGGCTCGGGGTCGCCGCCGGGCATCGCGGGGACGTCGAGCGAGCCGATCGCCTCGGCCGCCGCCTCCACGCCCGCGAGCGCCGCCACGACCTCGTGCCGCACCAGGGTGGGGGCGAGCTCGTCGACGTCGTCGACCAGCGCCTGGCCGGGGTGCACGAACGTGCCCACGAGCATGCGGCGGTCGAGCTCGAAGCCCTCGAGGACGGCGTCGCCCAGCGCGCCGATGCGGTCGAGCACGTCCGTGGGGTCGAACCCGCCCATCGAGAAGGTGGCCTGAGCGAGGGCCGCCGGGTCGAGCAGCGCACCCCGGGCGCGCAGCGTGCGGGCGACGACCGGGTTGATCTCGGCGGTCGCCTCGAGCGTGAGGTCGTAGTCGCCCTCGCCCTCCCCGCGCGGGGTGAGGGTGACGGGCCGCAGCAGCACCGGGGCGTGGACGACCCGGATGCGCGCGGCACCCTCGGTCGAGCGGTCGAGCTCTCCGGCGCGCCGGCCGTCGGCCGTGCCGGCGCCCGCCGTCAGGCCGGGCAGCTCGATCCGGCCGGCGTCGGACATCGTGACCAGCGGGAGCGACTGGGTGAGCACCAGCTCGGTGTCGTCGGCAGCCGTCGGCAGCGCCTGGGGCGCACGGCGGCCCGCGACCCGAGCGAGCGCGGCGACGTCCTGCGACGGGTGGTCGGCCGGGTCCGGCTCGTCGACCGGCTCCGTCCACGTCGCGACGCCGATCGCGAGGTAGGTGGGGGCCAGGCCGTAGCGCTGGGCGTGCTCGGCCGAGCGGGAGGCGACGGCGCGCGCCCGGCGGCGGGCGGCGGGGAGCGCGGCGCGCTCGCGGATCAGGTTGGACAGGCGCGTGGGGCGGCCTGCGAAGAGCTGGGCCACGCCCGAAGGGTGCGCCGCGGACAGGTCGACGACCGCCTCGCCGAGCAGGCCGACGTCGGCCAGCGTGGACCCGCCGACCTGGTCGACGAGCCGCTCGCGCCAGCCCTCCAGGGCGCGGGCCACCGCCTCCTCAGGGGTGGGGGGCGTGACGAGGCGCGGACGCTCCGGCGCGTCGGGGCGGGAGTCCTGGGCCGACGACGCGGCCGACGGCTGGGCCGCGCGCGCGGAGGAGTTTCGTCGGACGGCGTTCACGTCAGCCACGCTAGAGGCGTGGCGGCGTCCTGGTGGCGACGGCACGCCGGGAGGCGGTGAACGGCACCACGCCGTGGGTTCGCAGCGGCGCGGCGCGGCAGGCACGCGACCGCGCGGCGGTGCAGGTCCCGGATACGACGATGCCCTTCGGCAGGGGGTCCGAAGGGCATCGCGCCGGGAAAGACCCGGTCGAGGGCAGCGCGCACCGCGCAGGGGGCGGGCGATGCGCGCTGCCAGAAGAGAGTCTGGCCCTTACCTCGGCTTGACGTCAACCGCCACTCGAACATTTCCGCAGGTGAAATGCTTTGCAGCGCCGGGCACGGGGTGGCATACGGTTCCCCACGTGAGCCGTGCGGTCGAGATCCTGTTCCCGCCGCGGATGGGCCGCCCCTTCCGCTGGCTGGTCACGTCGTCGTGGACCAGCAACGTCGGCGACGGCATCGCCCTCGCTGCCGGCCCCCTCCTCGTCGCCTCCCAGACCAGCTCGGCGTTCCTCGTGGCCATGGCCGCCATGCTCCAGCGCCTGCCCTGGCTCGTGCTCGGTCTGTGGGCGGGCGCCCTCGCCGACCGCCTCGACCGCCGCCGCGTCGTCATGGTCGCCAACGCCCTGCGCGCCCTCGTGGTCGCCGCCCTCTGCACCACCATCGCCACCGGCACCGTCAACGTCACCGTCGTGCTCGCCGCCATGTTCCTGTACGGCGTCGCCGAGGTGTTCGCCGACACCGCCTCCTCCACCCTGCTGCCCTCCCTCGTCGCCAGGAAGGACCTCGGCACCGGGAACCAGCGGCTCCAGGCCGGGTTCCTCACCGGCAACCAGCTCCTCGGCCCGCCCGTCGGCGCGTTCCTCTTCGCCGCCGGCGCCGTGTGGCCCTTCGTCGTGCAGGTCGTGTGCGTCGCCCTCGCCGTCGTCCTCGTGGCCCGCATCTCCGCGTCCCCCGCCCCCGACGGCGCCCCCGGCCTGCTCCAGGTGCGCGACGGCGAACCCACCCACGTGCGCCGTGACATCGCCGAGGGCCTGCGCTGGATCTGGGCCAACGCCCCCGTGCGCACCCTCGCGCTCGTCATCCTCTCGTTCAACGTCACCTGGGCCGCCGCCTGGGCCGTGCTCGTGCTCTGGTCCCGCGACCACCTCGGCATGAGCGAGGTCGGCTACGGCCTGCTCACGACCGCCGCCGCCGTCGGCGGCCTCGTCGGCACCGCCCTCTACGGACGCATCGAGAAGCGCTTCACCCTCGCCGCCGTCATGCGCGTGTGCCTCCTGCTCGAGGTGCTCACCCACCTGGCCCTCGCCCTGACCACCACCGGCTGGCTCGCCATCGCCATCATGGTCGAGTTCGGTGCCTACGCGTTCGTGTGGGGCACGGTCTCCAACACCGTGCGCCAGCGGGCCGTGCCCCAGCGCCTCCAGGGGCGCGTCAGCTCCGTCTACGTCATGTGCGTGTTCGGCGGCATGGTGGTGGGCCAGGGCCTCGGCGGCCTCATCGCCGAGCGCTGGGGGCTCACCGCCCCGTTCTGGTTCGCGTTCGTGGGCGCCGGGATCACCCTCGCCCTCGTGTGGCGCCAGCTGGAGAAGATCTCGCACGCCGACGCCGACGCCGACGCCTGACGGCGCGGGTCACTCGCCCGTGGCGCCGTCCGCCAGCTCCCGGGCGACGTCGAGGTGCCCCGCGTGCCGTGCGTACTCCTGGAGCACGTGGAACCCGATCCAGGCCAGCGTGGGCGCCGGCTCGTGCGCGAACCGCCCGCCGTCCGCGCCGCGCTCGGCCAGGTCCGACGTCGTCAGCACCGCCCGCGTGCGCTGACCGCCCTCGTGCAGCGCCGCCAGGAGGGACGCTGCCGTGGCGCCGTCCGGCACCTGCCACGGAGCCTCCGGGTCTCCCCCGGCGTGGTCACCCCACGGCTGGGGCACCTGCTCCCCCAGGAAGCCCCACACGAACCAGCGGCGCTCCATGTGCACCAGGTGGGTGAGCAGCTCCAGGGGCGTCCACCCGGACGGCAGGCGGCTCGTGGTCAGCTCCTCCTCGGACAGCCCCGTGATCTTCCGCTCCACCACCCCGCGGTAGTAGTCGAGGTAGGCGATCAGCTGGGCGGCGGGGTCGGCAGAGTCGAGCTGCGGCTCGACGTCGGAGAGCGGCATGCGGCCACGCTAGCGGTGGACCGCCGCTCATACTCTGGGATGACGACGCCGCCGCCAGGATCCGCTCGCGGGGCGACGCGCCACCACGGCCTCCGCGGCCAGGCTGGAGCCATGACACCGATCCTGACCGCCCGCGGCCTCACCGTGCAGTACCCGGGCAGCGCCACCCCCGCCCTCGACGCCGTCGACATCGACGTGCTGCCCGGCGAGTCGGTCGCGATCATGGGTGCCTCCGGCTCCGGCAAGACCACCCTGCTGCACACCCTCGCCGGCATCCTGCGGCCCACCGCGGGCACCGTGACCCTCGCCGCCGCCTCCGGTCCCGTGGCCGTGCACGCCCTCGACGACGCCGGGCGCGCCCGTCTGCGCCGCGAAGAGCTCGGCTTCGTGTTCCAGCAGGGCCTGCTCCTCGACGAGCTCACCGCCCTGGAGAACGTCGCCGTCGCCCGCATGCTCGCCGGCGTGCCGCGCCACCAGGCCGAGGGCGAGGCCGCCCAGTGGCTCGCCCACCTGGGCCTGCAGGGCATGGAGCACCGCCGCCTCGGCCAGCTCTCGGGCGGCCAGGCGCAGCGCGTCGCCATCGCCCGCGCCCAGGTGACCGGCGCCCGCCTCATCTTCGCCGACGAGCCCACCGGCGCCCTCGACTCCACCACCGGCGCCGAGGTGCTCGACCTGCTGCTCGCCGCCGTCGCGCAGGGCCGCACCCTCGTCGTCGTCACCCACGACCCCGGCGTCGCCGCCCGCGCCGACCGCGTCGTCACCCTCCGCGACGGGCGCGTCGTCGCCGACGAGCGCCGGGCCGCCCGCGCCGGAGGCTCCGGCGGCGGGGAAGCCGTGCACCGCGTCGCGACCGTCCGCGGCGGCCAGGTCGAGCACACCACCGTCGCGGCCCCGTACGACGAGGCCCGGCGATGAACGACCTGCGCACCACCTTCGTCCTCGCGCGCCTCTTCGCCCGCCGCCAGGGCGGCGACCGGCTCGCCGCCGCCCTCCCCCTCGTCTCCTTCACCCTCGTCACCGCGCTGCTCCTGCTCGTGCTCGGCGGCTCCCAGGTGTTCTTCCGCATGGACGGAGACATCGCCGGCACCTACCAGGCGCTCGCCGTGCTCGCGCTGGCCCTGCTCGTGGTGCCCCTGTTCACCCTGGGTGCCGCCGCCGCACGCCTGTCCGCCCGACGCCGCGACGAACGCCTCTCCTCCCTGCGCCTGCTGGGGGCCACCACCGGCACCGTGTCGCTGCTGACCGTGCTCGAGGCCGCCGCCGTCGCCCTCGCCGGAGCGCTGGCCGGCACCGCCCTCTACGCCGCCACCGCCCCGCTGGTGGGCCTGCTGCGGTTCGCCGGGCAGCCCGTCGGCTCGCAGATGTGGCTCGCCTGGTACTGGCTGCCGCTCGTCTGGGCCGCCGTGGCGCTCGCCGCGGCGCTCTCGGCCGCCGTCGGGCTGCGCAAGGTGGTGCTGACGCCGCTCGGCGTGCGCACCCGGCAGCAGCCCGGCACCGCCCGGGGCCGGCGCGCAGTCGTCGCCCTCGTCGTCGTGCTCGCGGGGGTGGCGGCGATGGCGGGGCTCGGGACCCTCGGCCAGCTGGGCGGGTTCCTCGCCATCCTCGTCGCCGTCGCGATGGCGTTCGGCGGCGGCCTGCTGGCCCTCGACGCCGTCGGCCCCTGGTACGTGCGCGTGCGCGCCCGGCGCCTGCACCGCAAGGCGACCACCGTGCCGCGGCTGCTCGCCGCGCGCACCATCCTCGAGGACCCGAAGGCCGCGTGGCGGCAGGTGGCCGGCGTCTCGGTGACCACGTTCGTCGGCGTGGTTGCCGGAGCCGGGCTCGCTCTGGTCAACGCCGCTGGCGGCGAGATGACCGGCGAGGAGGCGTGGCTCTTCGAGGACATCCGCACCGGCGTGTTCGTCACGCTCGTCGCGTCGTTCCTCATGGTGGCCTGCACCGTGGCCATCAACCAGGCCGCCACCACGATCGACCGTGGTCGGGTGCTGGTCTCGCTCGACCGGCTGGGCGTGCCCCGCACCGTGCTGGCCGAGGCGTCCCGCCGGTCCGTGATGTCCGTGCTGGCCACCGTGGTGGTGGGGTCCGCCGTCGTCTCCGCGGTGCTGGTGCTGCCCATCCTGGGGGCGGCGATCCTCGTGCAGCCCGTGGCCGTGGCCGTGGTGGCGCTGGTGTTCGTGGCCGGGTTCGCGCTGGTGCGGGCGGGCGCGTCGGTGGCCGCGCGGCTGGTGCCCGGGATCCTGGCACGGCCCGAGCGCGTGCTGTAGCGCGCCCGTGTGGGCGGGCGGGCCTACGGTGGCGCGCATGACCATCGAGGTCCGCCCCGCCGTCGGGCGGTTCGACGACTTCGCCGAGGTGGTCGGGACGAAGAGGCCCGACGCCGGCGGCTGCTGGTGCGTGAGCTACCGCGACTCCCGGGTGAAGAACCTCGAACGCCCCGGCTACATGCGGGCCGAGTGCTCGTCCGAGCCCGGGCCGGGCGTGCTGGTGTACGTGGACGACGACGTCGCCGGCTGGTGCTCGGTGGCACCGCGCTCCACGTACCGGCGCCTGATGAACTCCCGCACCATCCCGTTCCTCGACGAGCGCGACGCCTGGGTGGCGGTCTGCTTCGTGGTGCGGGCCGGGTTCCGGCGCCGCGGGCTGATGCACCACCTGCTCGACGGCGCCGTCGAGCACGCCCGCGCGCACGGTGCCGAGGTGATCGAGGGCTACCCGGTCGACGCCGAAGGCACCGAGCGCGTGGACACCATCTCGGCCTACGTGGGCACCACGCGGCTGTTCGAGGCGCACGGGTTCGAGCGGGCAGCACCCACCACCGGGCACAGCGGGCACCGGCAGCGGTGGATCATGCGGCGAGAGCTCGGCTGAATTTCGCCGCTACCAGGAGCGCAGATCCAGCTCCGGGCCGGGGTGAGCCTCGAACGCCGTGCGCTCCTCGTCGGTGAAGGGGCGCGGCCGGTGGGTGTCCCGGTCGAGCTGCACCATCCGTGAGCGGGCCACCAGGTGCTCCGTCTCCCCCGACGTCACGCGGTAGCAGAAGTCCACCGACGAGCGGCCGATGCGCGGCACCCACACCTCGACCACCACCGGCACCTGCGTGAACGTGAGCGGGGCGCGGTAGTCGATCTCGTGCTTCACGACCACGAGCAGCGCCTCGGTCAGCGCCCCCAGCTCGTCGACCCCCATGCGCGTGAACGCCGAGAACCGCGCGTCGTCCAGGTAGCGCAGGAACGCGGCGTTGTTGACGTGGCCGAACAGGTCCACGTCCGACCACCGCACCTGCATGGACACGCGGGCAGGGTGGAACTCGGTCTCACTCGTGGTCACCGAGTGAGGATATGCCCCTCATCCCGAGACACCGTGCCGGGACGCTCGGCCACCCCCTAGCGTGACCGTGTGAACGTCACCGTGCTCACCGGCGCCGGGATCTCCACCGGCTCCGGCATCCCGGACTTCCGCGGGCCGCAAGGGGTGTGGACCCGCCGCCCCGAGCAGGCGCGGCTGCTGGAGATCGACGCCTACCGGGCGGACGCGGCGGTCCGCGAGGCCGGCTGGCGAGAGTGGGCGGGGCACCCGGCATGGCGGGCGGAGCCGACGGCGGCGCACCGAGCCCTGGTCTCGCTCGAGGAGGCCGGCGTGCTGGGCACCGTGCTCACGCAGAACTTCGAGGGGCTGCACCAGGCTGCCGGGCACTCCCCCGACAAGGTGGTGGAGCTGCACGGCACCCTCCGCACGACGTCCTGCATGGGGTGCGGGTGGCAGCGCGAGACGGCAGCGGTGCTGGAGCGGCTGGCCACCGAGCCCGACCCCCGGTGCCCCGAGTGCGGCGGCATCCTCAAGCCCGACATCGTCTACTTCGGCGAGCTGCTGCACGCCGACGCCCTGAGCCGATCCACTGAGGCTGCGTCTCAGTGCGACCTCATGATCGCGATCGGGACGTCCCTGACCGTCTACCCCGTGGCGAACCTGCCGATGCTCGCGCTCGAGGCCGGCGCCGACCTCGTCGTCGTCAACGCTCAGCCGACCCCGTACGACCGGCTGGCGACCGAGGTGCTGCGCGAACCGATCGACGAGGCCGTGCCGGCGCTCGTCGGCGAGCTGCTGGCGACCTGACGTCCGTGCCGCCGGTTGCGGCGCGGCCCGCGGCGGGGGGACCATCCCGGATGACGAGCAACCCCCGCGACCACGACATCGTCGTCTTCGGCGCCAGCGGCTTCGTCGGGCGGCTGGTCGCCGCCCACCTCGCGGAGCACGCACCCGACGACGCGCGCATCGCCCTCGCGGGGCGCACACGCGAGAAGGTCGAGCAGGCGCGCGCCGATCTTCCGGCCCGCGGCCAGGACTGGCCGGTGCTGGTGGCGGACGCGTCCGACCCGGCGTCGCTGGCGGCGATGGCGGGCTCTGCTCGCGTCGTCGTGAGCACGGTGGGGCCGTACCTGCGCCACGGCCTGCCGGTGGTGGAGGCCTGCGCACGGGCGGGGACGCACTACGCGGACCTCACCGGCGAGGTGCCCTTCATCCGCCAGGCGGCCGACCGGTACGACGCCGTCGCACGGGCGTCCGGGGCGCGGCTGGTGCACTGCTGCGGGTACGACTCCGTCCCGTCCGACCTGGCCGTGCTGACCCTGCACCGGCGCGTCGAGGCCGACGGCGCCGGGCCGCTCGGCCACGTGCTGACGGTGGCGCGAGCCCGCGGCGGCGTCAGCGGCGGAACCGTGGCGTCGATGCGCGGCCTCGTCGAGCTCGCCGCGCACGACGCGTCCGTGCGGCGGCTGCTCGCCGACCCATACGCGCTCAGCCCGGACCGCGACGCCGAGCCGGACACACCCCAGCCGGCCGACTCCCCCGGTCCGAGCCGGCTGACGGACGGCCGCTGGGTGGCGCCCTTCCCCATGGCCTCCGTCAACACCCGGGTGGTGCGACGGTCGAACGCCCTGCAGGGCTGGGCCTACGGGCGGGATCTCCGGTACGGGGAGGTCGCGGGTGTGGGCCGCGGCATTCGCGGGGCGTTCAGGGCGTTCGGCCTGACGGCCGGGCTGGGCGTCGCCGGGGCGGCGTTCGCCGTGCCGCCCGCCCGGGCGCTGCTCGACCGGGTGCTGCCTGGCTCTGGGAGGGGTCCCGACGAGGAGACGCGGCGCACCGGGTGGTTCCGGATGGAGCTCCGGGCGGTGACGGCGGCCGGCGAACGCTACGAGGCTGTCGCCGCCGGGCCTGGGGATCCTGGGTACGCGGCGACTTCCGTGATGCTCGGAGAGTCGGCGCTGGCGTTGGCGTTCGACGGGGGCCGGCTGCCGGACAGGGCGGGCTCGCTCACGCCGGCCACCGGCATCGGGGACGCGCTGGTCGAGCGGCTGCGCGCCGCGGGGCACACGTACGAGGCAGCTCGGCGGTGAGCACCATCACGTCCGCGCGGCCCGGCTCTTTCACTGGGTCTCCGATCGTTCGCAACCGGACCAGCGACTCCCAGCCACACAGCGCCGCTTCCAGCGAACGAGGCCTGTCAGTGGTGGCATTCTCTTTCGTGGAGGCGCGGCGTAGCCTGCTGCGGGGCGCCTCCAGGCGACCCTATAATGAGGTCCCACAAGCCGGGAGGTGCCCATGTCGTCCCTCGCCGCCGAGCCGACACGGTTGTCTAATGCGGCAATACGCGAATACGCCGAGCGCATTGGCGAGCATTACAACATCTACGACCGTGCCGGTACCGCCGACGTGCGCGCACTCGTACGAGAACTGGGCGGATCGATCGCAATCGGAGATACCAGAGAGTCGCTCCGTGTCATTCGCGAAGGCCAGTTCGTGATCTACCTTCCGCGCGTGACCTCGTCGCGTCGAGATCGCTTCACGATCGCACACGAGTTAGGTCACTACTTCCTGCACTATCTGCACGCCAAGCGAGCAGACGGCGCCATATTTGGCCGTGGCGAGAGGAACGATGTGGAGACGCAGGCGAACGTCTTTGCCGCTTCGTTGTTGATGCCAGCGGAACCGTTTCGAAAGACCTACGCCCGGCTCAGAGGCGACACACACGCAATTGCCCGAATTCTTGAAGTGTCGCCCGCCGCCGTGGAGGTGCGCGCGCAGGTTCTTGGTCTCCGATGACGAAAGCAACTCCGCGATCGCTACTCTTTCTGTCCTGCGACCTTGTTGGCTCGACCCAATATAAGCAGCGCGAGCCTCTATGGCAGGAAGCCTTCCTTTCGTTTTATCGGGAGTTCCCTCAGATTCTCGGCGAACTGACGCTAGAGAAGAAGTACGCGCCTGGGTTTGATCTTTGGAAGCCTGTCGGTGACGAACTGATCTTTACGACTCCCGTCACAACGGAAACGGACGTGTTTCGCGCCACCCGAATCTGGGTTGAGACCATGGACGCGTACGAGAAGGGCCCCTTGCGGGATGTCGGCATGAAGACCAAGGGCGGTGCATTTATCGCCACCTTCCCTGGCCCAGACAGCGAGAGTTCCATACCGCGGGATCCGACAATCGAGAAGTCGGACAAGGGTGTCGTAGAACTAAACGACGAGGCACTCACGACGCGGTCGCCGAACTATCTGTACGACTACTTCGGCCCCTCTATCGACACCGGCTTTCGGGTGCTGTCGGCCTGCTCAAATCGATACTTCACCCTATCCGTAGAGACCGCATGGGCACTGGCACAATGCGCCGTCGACAGTGGTGTGCGCAACGAGTTCCCTGTTTCCGATCTCCGGCTCCTCGACTCTCGCGAGTTCAAGGGTGTTTGGAATGGCCGAGAGTATCCGCTATTTGCCCTCGATCGGCACAGTCTTGATTCCGTGTATGTTGCGATGGCGAGGATCCACTCAGAAACTGTCGAACCGATCGACGTGGTGAACCTCTGCAGGGAGTGCCTGGGTAAGCCTGATTGGCCATCCGGCATCTACCTCCCCGACTCCGGCCATGTCGAGTTTCGCAATACACCGGTCGATACTCTCGACGATCTGCGAACAAATAGCATGGAAGGCGCCGAGACGGTGCTCCCCGAAGGCGACACCGGCGACAACCTGGAGCAGGACGCCCCCTTGGGCGATGAAGTCGTACAATCATGATCGAGTTTCGTACAATGCCGCCCGCACAGCAGCAGCAAGGCCGCCAGGGGACCCTTCGTGCGTGATGCCGATGTGCGCGCTGCACTGGTTCTGGACATCGAGAAGCGACACGCTGGTAGGCGATACCTCCTGGTGCCAGAAGTCGACGTCCGCTGGAGTGTCCCTGCACGCATAGACGCGCTGATGATCGCAGATCGGCTTACCGCCTTCGAGATCAAGAGCCAGTCGGACTCGCTGGCGCGCTTTCCGCGCCAAGTCTCGGCTTACGAGGCCGTAGCGGAGCGAGCGGCGCTTGTGTTGACAGCACGCCACGTGGCGTCAGGGCTCCGCATGGCGCCCGATTGGTGGAGCGTGTGGCTTGCCGAAAACTCTTCGGGCCAAGTAAAGCTCCGGCGCATTAGGGGCGGCGCACTCAATCCGAGCGTGAACCCGTTGGCAGTCCTCTCGTTCATGCCCCGTGATGCGCTCGTGGCGGCTCTGCGACAGGTAGGCGAGCGCGACGCCACTCGCCTACCAGTGGACAGCATGAGAATTAGGCTCGCTGACGCGGTCCCGCGTCCAATGCTCATGCGGATTGCTCGAAGCGCGATGCTCGCACGAAATGATTGGCGACGTCGCGCCTTGTTGCCTCGAATAGAGCAAAGAGAGTGCGAACTCTCCAAAGATCACAAGGTGCCTGGCGGCGGTGGCGGCGGGGGACTAGCGAGCTGGCGAGCAACGAGAGAAAAGTGATGCTCGGTCGCCAACTGCCGCCACTTGCCGGGCTGGGATTCCTTATCCGCACGCGCGGCGATGTCGGAGAATCGCTGATCAGCCCTGCTGAATGTCGAACCCATCCAATGGGTGCTACCTGTTAGGTGCTTGCAGCATGCTTCGAATGCGCCACCCAGGCCTCCACCAGACGACGGCACCGCCCGTCGGTGAACATGAAGGCGATCCTCGCTGGAGTACCTAAGATGACCGTACCGCGGAGATACAGGTACCGGGTCGCTGGGCGGGTACAGCGCGTAGTCGCCGTACGTCACGTTGATGCCTGCACTCCTAAGCCTTAGCCAGAGCCACCACTCGCGACGTTTGACAGTCCAATCTCCGACCTGCACAAACGAGCCGCTATTGGGCGTTCCGATGGTCACGAGTTCTCCACACTGGCCGATTGCTGCGATCGCGCGTCGTGTCTCCAGTTCGAGCTGGTCAAGTTGAGTCGTCTCGAGCGTGTCGGACCAATCCAGGATTACGTCGACACTTCCCTCGGGAATTGCAGCCTCGGTTGCAAGCGCTGTCACAGTTCCTGTGATCGCACTTGCGCCGCCGCGCATGGCGTGCATGGGAATCCTCAGTCCCAGCCTCCCGGACGTTCTCGCGGCGTCTGCCGCGGCATGCATCGTCAGCATTGTGTCGGCGAGTGCGACGACCGGGATGAGTTCCAACGGAGGTTTGGCAACGCTGTTAAGTGCCGCCAGTAGGCGCCACCACTGAGCTCGCTCGTTAACCTGCGCGATGCGGCTGATATCCACGTATAGTGGCCCGTCCCAGAGCCGTGCGACGTCGTCGAGAAAGTACGACGCGTCGGTCGCTGTCCCCTTTGACCGCTTCTGAAGTCCTGTAGTCGGATCCACCTGCGCCAACGAGGCCGGCTGGAGCTCGAAGAGTGGCGTGATGTCAAGGGATCGCGGCGAGGCGAGCAGGGCCTTGATCTCGGCTTCCCGGGCTTTGAGCGTCGGGACGTACTTGTCGGCCATCTGATGCGCAACTTTCCATGAGTCCGCCTAGGGGCTTCTAGACTGGCAGATGTCCGACGTCTCGTCGGGAACGCCGAGCCGGGTGTTTGAAAGTCACCCGATGACGTCAGCGTCCTGACCAGTGGCGGAGTCGCTGCTCGCTGTCGTGCCACACAGCACGTAGACCTGCCCCGCCCCGAGCGCGGTAGGGCCGTCGGCTCTGCGGGCTGTTCTAGTCGGCCCTGCGCGAGCCCTGTCAGCGGGTGCGCCAGCCCGGGCCAGCACCTCGCGGTCCTGCGGCAACGTGCCGCCCCAGATGCCCCAGCGAGGTCACGCGTCCTCCCTCACGAGAGCGAACGCCAGACGCGCCTCCCGTACCGGGCGGTCCCTGGCACACCGCGAGCTCGCCGCGGTCGCCTTCGAGAGTCGCCCTTGGGCTCCAACTGCCACGACGCGTCGTCGGCCGGCAAGCCGTTCGAAGCTGCTAGCGCATGTCCTGGCTGTGGCGAATGAGGATCCGAGCACTGGTCATCAGACCGGCGTGACGTCGGCGGGGGGGGGCGACGCCCGGCAGCCAAGAGTCCGCGGTGCCGTTGAGGAACGCCTTGAGGTTGACCACGCTGCCGTTGTCCTTGACGACCACCACCGGCAGCACGTCCCCGGCCTTCGGTTTTATGCCGGTGCCCGGCCCGGCGATGTACCACTTATCGAGACGACCTTGGCCTTGTCGGCGTTGATCCCGATGACGCCCAGCGTTCCGACGTCCATGTTGACGCTCGCTCGGTTCCCCCGCTCTCTCACGCGCAGGGCCCCCACCACACAGAACGTGCGGCACCATCTGGGCCGTCGTGCGGTCGTCGCGGCGGCCCGGGAAGGGTCGATGCCTCAAACACTGTGCGCCTGGGCAGATTCGAACTGCCGACACCCGCTTTAGGAGAGCGGTGCTCTATCCACTGAGCTACAGGCGCTCACACCGACCACGCAGGCCAGCGCGAACCCGCCGTCGGGCACGAACCCTCGGGCGAACCGCCCACAGCCTACCGGGACCCGGCAGCCACACCCTCACACCCAGTCGGCGGGGCTCGCCAGCACGTCGCGCAGCACTTCCCTCGCCCCGCCGGCCATCGCTGCGTAGGGCCCAGCCTCCGCGGCCTGCACCTCCACGGGCGCGAACGGCGCCGACAGCACGCGCTCGGCCAGGAGCGCCCGCACGTCGTCGCGCAGCCACGGCAGCAGCGTGGTGTAGGCCCCGCCGAGCACGATGGTGCCGACGTCGACGAGGTTGACGAAGTCGGCGAGCGCGGAGCCGAGCGCGGCCCCTGCCTGCCGCACGGCACCGACGGCGCCGTCGTCGTGCGCCTGGAGGGCGTGCACGAGCGCTTCGAGCGGCGCGTCGACGGCGAGCCCGGCGCCCTTCATGAGGGCTTCCTTGCCGGCGTACTGCTCGAGGCAGCCGAACGCCCCGCAGGAGCAGCGGGGCCCGGAGGGGTCGACGACGACGTGCCCGATCTCGCCGTTCCAGCCCCGCTCCCCCAGGAACAGGTGGCGGTCGACGACGACGGCGGCGCCGATGCCGACGTCGGCGGAGACGTAGAGGAAGGAGGGCGAGACGTCGCCGGTGAGCTCGGCGAGGGCGGCGAGCTTGGCTTCGTTGGCGACGTCGACGGGCAGGTCGCCGAGGCCGAGCAGGGGCACGGGTGCGACGGACGACCAGCCGAGGTTGGGGGCGACCTGCAGCAGCCCGGTGCGGGCGTCGACGAGGCCGGGCAGGGCGAGCCGGGCACCGGCGACGCGCATGCCCTCCGCCTCGGCGTCGGCGATCAGGTCCTGGGCGAGGGCGCCGAGCCGGGGCAGCACGGTGGCGGGGTCGCTGTCGTGGAAGGCGCCGGGCACCACGCGCTCGTCGACGGTGTCCCCTGTGAGGTCCATCACGCTCGCGCCGAGGTAGTCGACGTTGACCTCGAGCCCGAGCCCGACGACGGACCGGGCGGCGGGTGCGAGCGGCACCGCCGGCCGCCCTGCCCGCTGGGCGGCCACGGGCGGCAGCTCCGTGAGCAGACGCCCTGCCACCAGGCGGTCTACCAGCGTGGACACGGTGGCCCGGGCCAGCCCGGTAGACGTGGCGACGTCGGCACGCGAGAGTGGTTCCGGCGACTCGAAGACGGCCCGTGCGACCAGCTCGAGGTTGCGTTCGCGCAGGCTGTGCTGGCGCGCTGCCGCGGCTCCCCGGGGCGTCGTCGGCGGGTCGAGTGTCACGCCTTGACTGTAGCGGAGCATCACGCAATAGTTCAGCCGTACAACTAATGCGCCCGCCGAGGCGGCGCGGCTCGATGAGGAGACACCGTGAGCGACATCAAGTACTCGTTCGGCCTGTGGACCGTGGGCTGGAACGGCGCCGACCCCTTCGGCAGCGCCACCCGCCCCGCGCTCGACCCGGCCGAGTCGATCCGCAAGCTCGCCGACCTCGGCGCGTCTGCCTTCACCTTCCACGACAACGACGTCTTCCCCTTCGGTGCGGGCGAGGACGAGCGCCGCCAGCACATCGACTCGGTGAAGAAGGCCGCCGAGGAGACCGGCCTGGTCTGCGAGATGGTCACCACCAACACCTTCACGCACCCGATCTTCAAGGCCGGCGCCTTCACGTCGAACTCCCGCGAGATCCGCCGCTTCGGCCTGCGCAAGGTCCTCAAGAACGTGGACCTCGCCGCCGAGATGGGCGCGGGCCTGTTCGTCATGTGGGGTGGCCGCGAGGGCACCGAGTACGACAACTCGAAGGACCTCCACACCGCGCACGCCCGCTACGCGGAGGGCATCGACACCGTCGCCGCCTACATCAAGTCCAAGGGCTACGACATGAAGATCGCCCTGGAGCCCAAGCCGAACGAGCCCCGCGGCGACATCTTCCTGCCGACGATCGGTCACGCCATCGCGCTGATCGACACGCTCGACAACGGCGACATCGTGGGCCTCAACCCGGAGACGGGCCACGAGCAGATGGCCGGCCTCAACTACACGCACGGCCTCGCGCTGGCGATGTACGCGGGCAAGCTGTTCCACATCGACCTCAACGGCCAGCACGGCCCGAAGTACGACCAGGACCTGGTGTTCGGCCACGGCGACCTGCTCTCGGCCTTCTTCACGGTCGACCTGCTCGAGAACGGCACCCCGAACGGCGGCATCTCGCGCTACGAGGGCTACCGCCACTTCGACTACAAGCCGTCGCGCACCGAGGGCCTCGACGGCGTCTGGGAGTCGGCCGCCGCCAACATGGCCACCTACGACCTGCTCGCCGCCAAGGCGAAGGCGTACCGCGAGGACGCCGAGGTCCAGGCCGCGTTCGAGAAGGCCGGCATCTTCGAGTCGGCGCAGCCGACCCTGGCCGAGGGCGAGTCGTTCGAGTCGTTCCTCGCCGAGGCCGACCCCAACGCCGACGAGCTCGCCGAGCGCCACGAGGGCCTGGTGCAGCTGCACCAGCTCGCCCTCAAGCACCTCATCGGCTAAGACCGCGGTGCCGCCGTGCTCCCCGGCCCGCCGGGGAGCACGCTGATCGACCGGTGAGCCCCGCCGTCGGCCTCGTGCCCGACGGCGGGGCTCGCCGTCCGTCCGACGGCGCCCAGCCCGCCGCAGGACCCCGAGCCTCCCCTCCCCTCGCAGCCTCACAGACGCCCTAGGAGCACCGATGCCCCTCGTCGCCGGCGTGGACACGTCCACCCAGTCCTGCAAGATCGTCGTCCGCGACGCCGACACGGGCGCCCTGGTGCGCAGCGGCTCGGCCAAGCACCCGGACGGCACCGAGATCGACCCCCGCCACTGGTGGGACGCCTTCCAGGAGGCCGCCGAGAAGGCCGGCGGCCTCGCCGACGTCGCCGCCGTCGCGGTGGGCGGCCAGCAGCACGGCATGGTGGCGCTCGACGCCGAGGGCCGCGTGATCCGCCCCGCCCTGCTGTGGAACGACACGCGCTCCGCCGAGGCGGCCGAGCAGCTCATCACCGAGCTGGGCGACGGCGACCGCGAGGCCGGCGCTCAGGCCTGGGCCGACGCCGTCGGCTCCGTGCTCGTCGCCTCGCTCACGGTCACGAAGCTGCGCTGGCTGCGCGACGCCGAGCCGGAGAACGCCGCCAGGGTGGCCGCCGTCGCCCTCCCCCACGACTGGCTGAGCTGGCGCATCGCCGGCTACGGCCCCGAGGGCGAGTCCCCGCTGGGCCCGCAGCTCGACAAGCTCTTCACCGACAAGTCCGACGCCTCGGGCACCGGCTACTACGACGCCGAGGCCGACGGCGGCGCGGGCGCGTACCGCCCCGACCTGCTGCGCATGGCGCTGGGCCGCGACGACGTCGTGCTGCCGCGCGTGGTCGCGCCGTCCGAGGCGGGCGCCACCGCGCACCCGTCCGTCGCGGGCGCCGACGTCGAGGGCGGCGCGCTCGTCGGCCCCGGCGCCGGGGACAACGCGGGCGCCTCCCTGGGCCTGGGCATGGAGCCGGGCGACATCGCCATCTCCATCGGCACCTCCGGCGTCGTCTCCGCCGTCGCCCCCAAGCGCACGGCCGACGGCTCGGGTGCGATCAACGGCTTCGCCGACGCCACCGGCAACGCCCTCATGCTCGCCGTCACGCTCAACGCCGCCCGCGTGCTCGACGCCGCCCGCTCCGTGCTCGGCGCGGACTTCGACGAGCTCGCCTCCCTGGCCCTGGCCGCCCCGGCCGGCTCCGACGGCCTCGTGCTGGTGCCCTACCTGGAGGGCGAGCGCACCCCCAACCGCCCCGACGCCACGGGCACGCTCCACGGCCTGCGGCTCAAGAACCAGACGCGCGAGCACATCGCCCGCGCCTACATCGAGGGCATGCTGTGCGGCCTGGCCGACGGCCTCGACGCCCTGCGCGCCCTCGACGTGCCGATCGAGCGCGTCATGCTCATCGGCGGTGCGGCGCAGTCCCCGGCCGTGCAGCAGATCGCGCCGCAGATCTTCGGCCTGCCGATCTCCATCCCCGAGCCGGGCGAGTACGTAGCCGACGGCGCCGCCCGCCAGGCCGCCTGGGTGCTCGCCGCCGCGACCGCCGGGTCCGACGTCGACGCGCCGCAGTGGTCGACGACGATCGCGAAGGTGCTGGAGCCCGACCCGCAGCCGGTGATCCGCGAGCAGTACGCGGCGGTGCGCGACCTCGTCTGAGGTACGCCTCCGCACGGCGAGGCCCTGCCGCCGGTGAGCGATCACCGGCGGCAGGGCCTCGTCGCGTCTGGTGCCGGGAGCAGGCCGGCACGGGCGGCGTGTCGGAGCCGCGCCGACGACGGCGTGCCCGGCGGGCGCCGCCTCCGGCGGGCAGCCAGGCTCAGCGCCGCGCGCTCCCCCACCGGGAGACGTCGGGGGCCAGGGAGAGCCCCGCGGCGACGACGCCGTAGAGCAGCGCGGGTCCTGTGTGCGGCAGCGCCTTGCCGGCCGCCGCCCGCGCCTCCCCCTTGCGGTACACCCACCTCTCGATGGCGACCGCCCCGGCCACCGTGCCCGCCACCGCCACCGCACCGAAGGCGACGATGGCGGCCTTGACCCCGCCGCCCAGCTCGACGTCCGACTCCGGCACCGGTTCGCTGGTCGCCGCAGCCTCGGTGGCAGCAGCACGGGCGGCCTCCTGGGCGGAAGCGCGGGCGGCGGCCTGGTCGGCACGGAACGCCGGCACGGACGTCGCGGCGCTGGCCAGGGCGAGCCCCGCCTTGACCCATCCGCGGGCACGCCGGCTGCTGATGAAGTCGGGCGTGGCGTAGTAGGCGGTGGTCGCCACCCCGGCGGCCAGCGCGGTCAGCACCTGGACGCGCGTCGGGACGGTCGTGGCCTGCGTGGACGGCATCGGGCGGCTCCTCGGAGGTCGGCGCCGGCGCTCAGCGCCGGCGGACTCGGCATCGGCCGGTCACCTGGTCGAACGGGCCGCACCGCGCGCAGGTTCCCCGACGCGGCAGACGCAGCGCGGCAGACCCGTCGCGCGGCGCACCGGCCAGCTGCCAGCGGCCGACCGCCTCAGCGGCGCACGTAGGTGCGGAACCGGTAGGCGAGCTCACCGGGGCCGGACGACGTCGCCCAGCCGCCCTCGGCGGCGCCAGGCACCTCGCCGTCGTCGGGCAGGCGCCACTGCGCGGGGTCGACGGCGGGGGCGAACGTGTCCCCCTCGACCTCGAGGTCCACCTGGGTGACCTCGATGCGGTCGGCCAGGTCACGCTCGATCGCCTCGCGGTAGATCTCCCCGCCGCCCAGCACCCACACCTGGTCGCCGCCCGGCGCCTCGGCCGCGAGCGCGAGCGCCTCGTCGAGGGAGCCTGCCCGGGTGGCGCCGTCGTCGGCCCACCCCGTCTGGCGGGTGACGACGAGGTTGGTGCGGCCGGGCAGCGGCTTGCGGGGCAGGGAGTCCCAGGTGCGGCGGCCCATGACCACGGGGTGGCCGGTGGTGAGGCTCTTGAAGCGGGCGAAGTCCTCGGGCACGCGCCACGGGATGGTGCCGGAGGCGCCGATGACGGGGCGGCCGTGGGCGTCGCGGGCCTGGGCCCAGATGAGCGCGATCACGTCAGACCGCCACGGGGGCCTTGATGGCGGGGTGGTGCTGGTACCCGGCCACGGTGATGTCCTCGTAGGTGTAGTCGAAGATCGAGTCGCGCGGGGCGAGCTGGAGCGTGGGGTACGGGTAGGGGTCCCGGGTGAGCTGCTCGCGGACCTGCTCCACGTGGTTGTCGTAGACGTGGCAGTCGCCGCCCGTCCACACGAACTCGCCCACCTGCAGGCCGGTCTGCTGGGCGACCATGTGGGTGAGCAGGGCGTAGGAGGCGATGTTGAAGGGCACGCCGAGGAACATGTCGGCGGAGCGCTGGTAGAGCTGGCAGGAGAGCTTGCCGTCGGCCACGTAGAACTGGAAGAGCAGGTGGCAGGGCGGCAGCGCCATGTCGCTCAGCTCGGCCACGTTCCAGGCGGAGACGATGAGGCGCCGCGAGTCGGGGTTGACGCGGATCTGGTCGATGACGCCCTGGATCTGGTCGACGTGCTGGCCGTCGGGGGTGGGCCAGGAGCGCCACTGGACGCCGTAGACGGGGCCGAGCTCGCCCTCGGGCGAGGCCCACTCGTCCCAGATGCTGACGCCGTGCTCCTGGAGCCAGCGCACGTTGGAGTCCCCGCGCAGGAACCACAGCAGCTCGTACGCGACGGACTTCATGTGGACGCGCTTGGTGGTGACGAGCGGGAACCCCTGGGACAGGTCATAGCGGATCTGCCGCCCGAACACGCTGGTGGTGCCGGTCCCGGTGCGGTCGGACTTGTGGGTGCCGTTCTCCAGCACGTCGCGCAGGAGGTCCTCGTACGGGGTGGGGATGGGCGCCGCCGGCTCGGTCATGGCCGCCAGTCTAGGTCGGAGCCCGGGGGCGGACCGGGGAACCGGGCCGTGGCGATCACCACCGGCCGGGCTCCCTCGGCGGCACCCGTGGCGTCAGCGACCGTGCGGGTGCTCGGACTCGCGCAGCTCCTTGAGCTCGCGTCCGCGCCGTCGGTAGCCCGCCCACAGCACGAGGACGGCGACGGCGACGATCGCGCCGATCGCCACACCCCAGGCGGTGGCGGCGCGGAACGCCGGGGCGTTCTCGTTCAGCAGCTGCTGCCCGGCCACGGCCGCCTCGTTGGTGCCGAGCACCACCGAGAGGGTGAACAGGTTGGGCAGCGCGAGCACGAGGGCGATCACGAGGAACGCGACGCGCAGGCTCCAGGTGCGGCCGGGGCGGGCGGCCTGCCAGGCGACGGCCAGCGGCACGCCGGTGAACACGGCTCCGAAGAACAGCCCCCACCACACGCCGAGCGGGGTGGTGCCGTCGACCATGTCGCCGACGACCTGGCCCCACCAGCGCGGGATGATCTGCATGAGGATCAGGACGACGACGAGCGCGGCCGCCGCGAGGATCAGCCACACGAGCACCCGGCGGCCCACGAACCGCCAGTCGATGCCTTGCTCGTCCTCTGCCGGACGCTCGCCGGTGCGGGGGGCGGTGTCGGGGCCGGCGTCCGCCGCGCCCGCTCCCGGCGCGCTGGCGCCCGGCGCCCCTGTCCCGGTCCCTGACGCTCCGGAGCCCGACGCCCCGGAGCCGGGCGAGGCGACCCCGGCCCCGGCCCCGGTGCCGCGCGGAGGCACGGCCGCCGGGAGGTCGCCGCCGGGGCCGCCCGGGTCAGCCGGGGACGAGACGTCCGACGGCGGTGCGCCCGCGGGCCGGCCGGTGGACGGCACGCCGGCGGCCTCGTCCGCCAGAGGCGTCCAGGTCTCCTCGTCGGCCGAGGGGAGGCCCGCCGGCGGCGTGCGCGGCGTCTGAGCGCCCGGCGAGGCCGGGCGCCCGGGGTCATCGGCGTGCTCGCGTCCGCTCATGCTCTCGATCGTCGCAGCGGCCGTGGACCGCCGCATCGTGAGAGCCCTCCGGCCAGCACCCGGCCAGCGCCGCGCTGGGCACGGGCCGACGCACAGGCCGGCGCTCCGTCACGCGGCCAGCTCCACGCCGTCGGCGCCCTCCTCGCCCACACGGTCCTGCTCGAGCACGGGCTCGGCGGGCTCGACGAGCGACCGGTAGACGCGCTCGTACCCGGCAGCCATCACGGACAGGTCGAACCGCTCCTCGGCGCGGCGGCGGCAGGCCCACGGGTCGAGGGCGTCGGCGGCGTCGATGGCGGCGGCGATCTCGCTGACGCCGGCCTCCGGCTGGAGCACCAGTCCGGTGACGCCGTCGTCGACCACCTCCGGCACGGAGCCGCGGCGGGTGGCGACCACGGGGGTGCCGCAGGCCATCGCCTCGGCCATGACCATCCCGAACGGCTCCTCCCACTGGATGGGGAACACGAGGGAGCGGGCACCGGCGAACAGGTCGCGCTTGGTGGCGGCGTCGGCCTCGCCCACGTACTCGACGCCGTCGCCGAGGCGGGGGCGCACCTGCGCCTCGAAGTAGTCGCGCTCGGCGGCCTCGTTGAGCTTGCCGGCCAGGAGGATGGGCCGGCCGGCCTCCCGGGCGGCGTCGATGGCCAGGTGCGGTGCCTTGTCGGGGCTGAACCGGCCGATCCACAGCACGTAGTCGTCCTTGTCGGCGCGCACCGGGAAGGAGGCGACGTCGATGGCGTTGTGCACGGTGCCGCACCAGGCGATGCGCGGGTTGGCGCGGCGCTGGGCGTCGGAGATCGCCACCACCGACACGGTGGAGCCGAGCAGCTCGTGGTACCTGCCGTTCTCCCCGGTGACCGGGCCGTGCATGGTCACCACGGTGGGGGTGGTGCGCCCGGCGGCGAGCAGGGGGCCGCACAGGGTGTTGTCGTGCACGACGTCGACCCCGGCCTCGTCGAGAACCTGGCGGGCACGTGCCGCGGCGACGGCCTCGGGCAGGGGCTCGCCCAGGCGGGCGGTGGGCGGCTCGTCGTAGACGGCGTGGAACTCCTGTGCGGCGGTGCCGTTGCGACCGGCCCCGACGAGCACCACCTCGTGCCCGCGCTCCACGAGGGCGTCGACCAGACCGGCCACGACGGCCTCGGTGCCGCCGTACCCGGCGGGCGGCAGGGAGAACCACGGCGGGGCGACCATGCCGATGCGCAGCGGCGCGCCGTCGGACGGCGCGGGCGCGGGCTGCGGGCGGGCCACCGGTTCGGCCGTGGCCGTGGTGAGCGTGGGCGAGAGCGACATGGAACCTCCCTACGGTGCCGGGGAGACCACGGGCGAGGGCGCGGGTCTCCTCTCGGGTGGGAACAAACCTGCAACTCGGGTTATAAGTGAGTGTCAACGAACGCGCAAGACTCACCGACCGGAGGTCTGTGATGACGACGCCGACCACGACCGGCACCCCGACGGACGCCACCGACGACGGGACGCCCCCCGCACCCAGCACGGCGGCCAGCGCCGAGGCGTGGCACCGCCCCCTCGAGCCCGCCGCCACCGGCCCCGGCACGAGCGCCCCCGTGCCGCGCAGCGTGGCGCCCGTGGCCCGCCCCTCCATGACCCTCGTCGAGGGCACCTCGTTCTGCGTCAGCGCCCTCGACGGCGACATCGACCCGGGTGCCGCGCACGGCCTGTTCGTGCAGGACACCCGCATCCTGTCCCGCTGGCGCCTGCTCGTGGACGGGGTGCCCGTCGACTCCCTGTCGGCCATCGGGTCGGAGCCGTTCGAGGCCACGTTCGTGGGCCGCTCCGCCGGCCGTGCCCAGGGGCTCGAACCCACCGTCGTCGTCGAGCGCCACCGCCTCGTGGCCCACGGCATGCGCGAGGACGTCACGCTGCGCAACCACGGGCTCGAGGCCGCCGCCGTCGACGTGGAGCTCGAGGTGGAGAGCGACTTCGCCGACCTGTTCGAGGTCAAGGACGGCCGCCACCGCGGCTCGCGGCCCGTGGGGCGCCGCGCGGTGGGCAGCGACCTCGTGGCATGGCTCGAGGGTCCCGTCTCGCGCGGCGTGCGCGTCAGCGCCCAGGGGGCCGTCGCCGCCCCCGGCCGTCTGCGCTGGTCCGTGGTGATCGAGCCCGGCCAGGAGTGGACGACGACGGTCGAGGTGGTGGCGAGCGTCGACGGCGACGAGATCGCGGCGTCGTTCCCGCTCGGCGCGCCGGTCGCCTCCTCAGGTCCCGTGCGGCGCATGCAGGGCTGGCGCGACTCCACGCCCGAGATCCGGGTGGACGACCCGGCGCTCGCCCACGCCATCGCCCGCAGCCAGGAGGACCTGGGCGCGCTGCGCATCGTCGACCCCGAGCACCCCGAGGACGACGTGGTGGCCGCGGGTGCCCCGTGGTTCATGGCCCTGTTCGGCCGCGACTCCCTGCTCACCGGGTGGATGACCCTGCCCTTCGCCCCGGGGCTCGCGCTGGGCACGCTGCGCACCCTCGCTCGCCTCCAGGGCACCCGGGACGACGCCCGCTCCGAGGAGCAGCCCGGCAAGATCCTCCACGAGGTGCGCCTGGGCGCCGACCTCTCGCTCGCTCTCGGCGGGCAGAGCGTCTACTACGGCTCCGTCGACGCCACTCCCCTGTTCGTCATGCTCGTGGGGCAGGCCGCCCGCTGGGGCGCCTCCCGCGAGGAGATCGAGCCGCTCGTGCCGGCCGTCGACGCCGCGCTCGCCTGGATCCTCGAGCACGGGGACGTCGACGGCGACGGGTTCGTCGAGTACGCCCGCCGCACCGACCGCGGCCTGCTCAACCAGGGCTGGAAGGACAGCGGCGACGCGATGGTGCACGCCGACGGCGCCCTGGCCGCCGCCCCGATCGCCCTCGCGGAGGTGCAGGGGTACGTGCACGCCGCCTACCGCGCGCGGGCGTTCCTCGCCGAGCACCTGGGCCGGCCCGAGGAGGCCGCCCCGTGGCGGGCCCGTGCCGACGCGCTGCGCCGCCTCTTCCACGAGGCGTACTGGCTGCCCGAGCTGGGGACGTACGCGATGGCGCTCGACCGCGACAAGCGCCCCCTCGCCGTCGTGTCCTCCAACGTGGGCCACTGCCTGTGGACCGGCATCGTGGACGACGCCGTGGCCGACACCGTCGTCGAGCGTCTCCTGGCTCCCGACATGTTCACGGGGTTCGGCATCCGCACCCTCGGCTCCGGCGAGCGCGGATACAACCCCGTCAGCTACCACCGCGGGTCGGTGTGGCCGCACGACACCGTGCTCGCCGCCGCCGGCATGGCCGCCTACGGGCGCCGCGACGCCGCCACGCGCGTCACGGACGGGCTGGTGGACGCCGCGAGCGCGTTCGACGGGCGCCTGCCGGAGCTGTTCTGCGGCTTCGACCGGCACGACAAGCCGGTCCCGGTGCCGTACCCGACGTCGTGCTCGCCGCAGGCGTGGGCGGCGGCGGTGCCGTTCGAGGTCCTGCGGATCTCGCTGGACCTGGAGCCCGGCGGGGACGGGGCCCGGGTGAGCGCCGGCCACACCGAGGGCCGGGTCGGCACCGTGCGGATCGACAACCTCGCCGTGGGCGACGACCGGCTCTCGGTGTCCGCGGACGAGGCGGGCGTGGACGTCGGCTGAGCGCGCTCCCCGGACCGCCGCGGCCGGCCGGGCCCGGCCGCGGCAGGCCCGGCCGCGGCGGGCCGGGCGCGCTGGGTTCTGCCGGAGCGGGTCCGTAGGATCGACCGGAAGCATGGAGCTGCCTGACCCCGACGAGGAGGTGCGTGCGGTGGAGGACGACGCCGGCGCCTCGCCCGCCGTCCCGGCCGACCAGCCGTTCTACACGATCGGTCAGGTGGCGCAGCTGCTGGACGTGCCTGCCGCCCAGCTGCGCCGCCTGGACGCGCTGGAGATCGTGCAGCCGGACCGCACGGAGGGCAACCAGCGGCGGTACTCGGCGCGGGAGATCGAGCGGCTGCGCGAGGTGATCACCCTCGGCGAGGAGGGCGTGACGCTGCCGGGGGTGCGCAAGATCCTGGAGCTGCGCCGCCGGGTCGGCGAGCTGGAGGACCAGCTCTCGCGGCAGGCGGACGAGCTGGCCGACGCGCGGCGCGACGCGGGGCTCGGAGCACGGGGCGAGGCCGGCGCGGCAGCGCCCGGAGCAGGGCACGAGGGCTGAGACCGGGACTGCCGGCCGCTGCCAGGGTGTTGACCTCACCGCACGCCCAGCGCACACCGGTGGAAGGATCGACCCCATGTCCGAGCAGTCATCGCACCCCTCTGCCACGCCGAGCCCGGCCGACCCGCCGGCACCGGCCGCCACGTCTGCCGTCGACCCGGCCTCGCTCGACGACGTCGCTCCCGTGACGCCGACGCCGTCGGACCCGCTGTGGGTGGAGCGCAACGGCACCCGCACCTACACCGGCTACTCGGGCCGTGGCGCCACCGTGGCGATCGGTCCGGCGAGCGCCGGTGCGGTGTTCACGCCCGGCGAGCTGCTGAAGATCGCGCTGGCGGCGTGCGCGGGCATGAGCAGCGACCTGAAGCTCTCCCGCGTGCTGGGTGACGACTACAAGGTGACGATCCGTGTGGACGGCCCCAAGGACATGGCGGAGGACCGCTACCCGGTGCTGCACGAGGTGTTCGAGATCGACCTGTCCTCGCTGGACGAGCAGACGCGTGACAAGACGCTGCTGCTGGCGCAGCGGTCCATCGACCGGGCGTGCACGGTGGGCAACACGCTCAAGGCCGGGGCGCTGGTGCCGCCGGCGGAGTTCGTGCCCCCGACGCGCGAGGAGGGCGCCGAGCAGGGCACGGTGGGGTAAGGACGCCGAGACGGGGAGGACGAGCGTGGCCGAGCACGGCAAGGACGTCACGAAGGACGCGGGGCAGGACGTCGACACGAGCCGTTGGGAGCAGTACCGCCCGACGACGTTCCTGGACACGATGGTGGGCAAGGCGGTGACCGTGCCGTCGTCCACCATCCACAGGCACGTGGACAAGCTGCGGCGGAAGAACCCCGAGGCGTCCCCGGCACGCATCGTGCAGCTCCTGGAGAAGGAGTACCTGGCGGTGGTGGCGACGACGGGCGGCGCGGTCGGTGCCGCGGCGGCGGTGCCCGCCGTCGGCACGGCGGCGGGCGTGGCGCTGACGACGGCGGACATCGCGACGTTCTTCGCGGCGTCGGCCGCGTTCTCCCTGGCGGTGGCGGACGTGCACGGCATCGACATCGACGACGTGCCACGGCGCCGCGCGCTGCTGCTGGCCACGGTGCTGGGTGACAAGGGCGCCAAGGACGTGGAGTCCGCGATCGGCGGGTCCACGACGGCGTGGGGCAAGGTGCTGCTGACGTCGATGCCGCAGGGCAGCGTCCGCAAGGTCAACAAGGCGCTCGCGGGGCGGTTCCTGCGCCGGCAGGTGGCCAAGCAGGGGTCGCTGGCACTGGGCCGGCTGGTGCCGTTCGGCGTGGGCGCGGTCGTGGGCGTGGCCGGCGGGCGGGCTCTCGGTCACGGGGTGGTGGCGCAGTCGCGCAAGGCGTTCGGGCCGCCGCCGGACCGTTTCCCGCGCGTGGTGGAGCACCAGCCGTGATGCTGGGCGCGTGACCTCCTTCGCGTCCGGGCGGCGCCGCTACCTGATGTGCCGGCCCACCTACTACTCCGTCAGCTACGAGATCAACCCGTGGATGGACCCGTCCGTCCCGGTGGACAACGCCCTGGCGGTGGCCCAGTGGGAGCGGCTGCGTGACGTGCACCGCGACCTGGGGCACACCGTCGAGGAGATCGACCCGGTGCCCGGCCTGCCCGACATGGTGTACGCGGCCAACGGCGCCACGGTGATCGACGGCATCGTGTACGAGTCGTGGTTCCGCTACCCGGAGCGGGCGGCGGAGGGCCCGGCGTACCTGCGCTGGTTCTCCGACCACGGCTACGTCACGGCCAAGGCCCGGTACGTCAACGAGGGCGAGGGGGACGTGCTGCTGGCCGGCTCCCGCGTGCTGGCGGGCCACGGGTTCCGCACCGACGTCGACGCGCACGCCGAGATGGAGGTGCTGTGGGGCCGCGAGGTGGTGTCCCTGGAGCTGGTGGACCCGCGCTTCTACCACCTGGACACGGCGCTGACGGTGCTGCGGGGCGGCGACGGCGTCGGGCCGGGCGGCGTCGCCTCCGACGACGAGGTGGACGTCGCCTACCTGCCCGCCGCGTTCTCGCCGCGGTCGCAGGAGGTGCTGCGCACCCTGTACCCGGACGCGCTGCTGGTCTCGGAGGAGGACGCCGCCGTGCTCGGCCTGAACTCGGTGGCCGACGGCGAGCACGTGGTCATCAACCCGGCGGCCACCGGGTACGAGGGCGGCCTGAAGGAGCGCGGGTACGAGGTGATCGGGGTGGACACGTCCGAGCTGCTGCGCGGGGGTGGCGGCGCGAAGTGCTGCACGCTCGTGGTGCGGGGCGAGCCGCGGTCCGCCTGACCACCGGTGCCGTGGGTGGGCGCGACGGCCGCCGTGGCGACTAGCCTGGCGACGTGAGCACTCCTGCGCCGTCGTCCACCTCCCCCTCCCCCGGTGCCGCCGACCTCGCCGCGATGCTGCCGGCGCTGCGCGACCGGTACGCCGAGCTCCAGGCCCGTGGCCTGAGGCTGGACCTGACGCGCGGCAAGCCGTCGGCCGAGCAGCTCGACCTGGCCGAGCCGATGCTGTCGCTGCCCGGCGTCGGCGTGCACACGGACGCCGACGGCGTGGACGTGCGCAACTACGGCGGCCTCGACGGCCTGCCCCAGCTGCGCCGCATCTTCGCCGAGCTGCTGGACGTCCCGGTCGAGCAGCTGTTGGCGCTCGGCAACGCCTCGCTCACGCTGATGCACGACGCCGTGGCGTACGCGTTCCTGTGGGGGGTGCCCGGCTCCGAGCGCCCGTGGGGCCGGGAGGAGAAGGTCCGCTTCGTGTGCCCGGTGCCCGGATACGACCGGCACTTCGCGGTGTGCGAGGCGTTCGGCATCGAGATGGTCACCGTGCCGATGACGCCGGACGGGCCCGACGTCGAGGCCGTGGCCGCCCTCGTGGCCGACGACCCGACCGTCAAGGGCCTGTGGGTGGTGCCCACCTACGCCAACCCCGACGGCGCCGTGGTGTCGGAGGCCGTGGCCCGCCGCCTGGTGTCGATGCCCGCGGCCGCACCCGACTTCCGCATCTTCTGGGACAACGCGTACGCGATCCACCACCTCACCGAGAACGAGACCAAGACGGCGAACGCGATCGACCTCGCCGCCGAGGCGGGCAACCCGGACCGCGTGCTGATGTTCGCCTCGACCTCCAAGGTGTCGTTCGCCGGGGCCGGGGTGGCGTTCTTCGCCTCCTCTCCCGCGAACGTGGCCTGGTACAAGAAGCACCTGTCGGTCCAGTCGATCGGGCCGGACAAGGTCAACCAGCTGCGGCACGCCCTGTTCTTCGGCACCGCGGACGGCGTGCGCGAGCACATGCGCAAGCACCGCCAGATCCTCGCGCCCAAGTTCGCGGCCGTGACGCGCATCCTGGCGGAGCGGCTGGGCGACCTGGGCGTGGCCTCGTGGACCGACCCGCAGGGCGGCTACTTCGTGTCCCTCGACGTCGAGCCGGGCACTGCCGCGCGCGTGGTGCAGCTCGCCAAGGAGGCCGGGATCGCGCTCACGCCGGCCGGCGCCACGTTCCCGTACGGCCAGGACCCGGAGGACCGCAACATCCGGCTCGCGCCGTCGATGCCGCCGCTGGCCGAGGTCGAGGTGGCGATGGACGGCGTCGCCACGTGCGTGCTGCTGGCCGCCGCCGAGAAGGCGGCGCACGCCACCACCCCCTGACGCTGTGGGTGCGGCTCTGGCCTGGTTCCCCGCGGGAACCGGGCCAGAGCCGCACCCGCGAGCTTTCGTGCTGGCCGATGAGTTCGGTGTGGGTGCCCCGTCGTAGCGTGGTAGCCGTCGACGAAAGCAGGGAGCACCCATGTCCGACCTCTCACCGCCGCTCGCCGTCGAGGCCTCCGGCCTCGTCAAGCACTTCACCTCCGGCAAGCGGACCACCAAGGCGGTCGACGGCGTCGACCTCGCCATCCCCGAAGGATCCGTGTTCGGGCTGCTCGGCCCCAACGGGGCCGGCAAGACGACGATCGTGCGCATGCTCGCCACGCTGCTCGCGCCCGACGCCGGCACGGCGCGCGTGCTGGGGCACGACGTCGTGCGCGAGGCCGACGCGGTCCGCACCGCCGTCGGGCTCACGGGGCAGTACGCCTCCGTGGACGAGGACCTCACGGGCGTGGAGAACCTGCTCATGCTCGCCCGCCTCTTCGGGTTCCGGGGGGCCGCGGCCCGGCGCCGGGTGGACGGGCTGCTGGAGGCGTTCGGGCTGACCGACGCCGGCGGCCGGCAGGTCAAGACGTACTCGGGCGGCATGCGGCGGCGCATCGACCTCGCCGCCTCCCTGGTGCTCGCGCCGCGCGTGCTCTTCCTGGACGAGCCCACCACGGGCCTCGACCCGCGCAGCCGCAACCAGGTGTGGGACATCGTGCGCGTGCTGGTCGAGGACGGCGCCACCGTGCTGCTGACCACGCAGTACCTGGAGGAGGCCGACCAGCTCGCCGACCAGATCGCCGTCATCGACCACGGCACGGTGATCGCGCAGGGCACCTCGAGCGAGCTGAAGCGCTCCGTGGGCCAGGGGGCGGTGCACCTGCGCGTCGCCCGCCCCACGGACCGTGCGCGGGCCGCCGAGATCACGGAGCGGCTGCTGGGCGAGGTCACGCTCGCCTCCGACCCGCACGCCCTCTCGGCACGGGTGCCCGACGACGGCGGTGCCGCCGTCGCGCGCCTGCTGCCCGCGCTGCACGAGGCCGGCGTCGAGGTGCCCGAGATGAGCCTGGGCCAGCCGAGCCTGGACGAGGTGTTCCTCGCCCTGACGGGGCGGCCGGCCGAGGAGGACGAGCCCCGCGACGGCACGGGCGGCACCGGCGGGAGCGACGACGGTGCCGCCGGCACCGACGCCGGGCGGCGGCGAGCCACCACGACCGGCACCGAGGAGGTGGCCCGATGAGCACGCAGACGACCGACGAGACGCAGCCCTCGGTGGCACGGCTGCGCGAGGCGATCGCGCTGCCCGAGCGTCCGCCCCGCCCCTCGGCCCTGTCGATGACCCTGACCTTCGGGTGGCGTGCGCTGCTGAAGATCAAGCACGTGCCGGAGCAGCTCTTCGACGTGCTGGTCTCCCCCGTCATCTTCACGCTGATGTTCACGTACCTGTTCGGCGGGGCGCTGGCCGGCTCCACCCAGGCGTACATCCAGTTCCTGCTGCCCGGCATCCTGGTGCAGACCATCGTGATCGTGACGGTGTACACCGGCTACACGCTCAACACGGACATCACCAAGGGGGTGTTCGACCGGTTCCGCTCGCTGCCGCTGTGGCGGCCCGCACCGATCGTGGGTGCCCTGCTCGGTGACACGGTGCGCTACTCGATCGCGTCGGTGATGTGCATCGGCCTGGGCCTGATCCTCGGGTTCCGGCCCGACGGCGGCGTGGTGGGCGTGGTGCTGGGCGTGCTCCTGCTGCTGGTGTTCGCGTTCTCGCTGAGCTGGATCTTCACCATCCTGGGCCTGCTGTTGCGCACCCCCAACGCCGTGATGGGCGTGTCGATGATGGTGCTGATGCCGCTGACGTTCGCGTCGAACATCTTCGTGGACCCGTCCACGATGCCGAGCGGGCTGCAGCGGTTCGTCGAGATCAACCCCGTCTCGCACCTGGTGACGGCCGTGCGCGGGCTCATGGCGGGCCAGGCCGACGCCGGCGAGATCACGTGGGTGCTCGTGGCCTCGGTGGTGCTGACGGCCGTGTTCGGCCCGATCACGATGCGGCTGTACCGCACCCGCCGCTGACCTCCCACCCCCGGCCCTCACTGCTGTGGGCGGGAGACTCGCCGCAATCCGTTCAGGTCTGCGGCGAGTCTCCCGCCCACAACCACGTGGCGAGGGGGACGGGGCCCTACGAGGTCAGGGCGTCCTCGGGCGCGGCGTCGGCCCCGCCGTCGTCGTCCACCTCCGCGCACCGGCGCGTGACCACCAGCACCGGGCACGCCGCGTGGTGCAGCACCGCCTGGCTCGTGGAGCCCAGCAGCAACCCGCGGAACCCGCCCCGGCCTCGCGAGCCCACCACCAGCAGGTCCGCCGCCGTGGAGAACTCCGTCAGCAGCTCCGCACCGGTGCCGTCGAGCACGATCCGCTTGATCCGCAGGCCCGGGTGCGCGGCCTCGTACCGGTCGACGATGACGTCGAGCCCCGCCTTGATGTCGGCGAGCACCTGCTCGTGGTCGATCTGCGACGGCAGCCAGGCGAGCACGCCTGCGCTGCCACCCACCGGCACGCCCGCCACCGCGACGAGCTCGGCATCCCACACCTCGGCCTGCTGCACCGCGTACCGGAGCGCCGCCTCCGCGGACGGCGACCCGTCCACGCCCACCACGATGCGGCGCACCTCGTGCACGGTGTCACCGTCACGCCGCTCGGTCGCTGTCCCGGAGCTCCCGTCCCGGTAGGGCACCACCACGGTGGGGCACGCCGCGTGCGCAGGCAGCGCCGAGGACACGGTGCCGAGCAGCCGCTCCGTGAAGCCGCCCCGGCCGCGGGTACCCACCACCGCCAGGCCGTGGTCCTTGGACATCTCGACGAGAACGCCCGCTGCGTCCCCCGTGGCCACCGAGGCGGTGACCGGGACACCGAGGCCCGCCACGCGCGCCTGAGCCTCCTCGAGCACCGCCCGGGCACCTTCTTGGATCGCGGTGTCGTCCAGGGCCGCGTACCCGCCGTCGAGCGACGCCGCGGTGAACGAGGGCAGCGAGTAGCTGCACACCATGTGCAGCCCCCACCCCACGCGCTCGGCGTACGCAGCGGCCCAGTCGAGGGCGTGGAGGCTCGGGGCAGAGCCGTCCACCCCCACCAGGACGATCTCCGGTCGGGTCATCTCGCACCTCCGCCGTCGACGGTGCGCCCAGGAGTCCGTCCGCCCGGGCGTTTGTTAAAGCGTAGCGAATGACCAGGCAAAGGGGGATGCGAGCGGGCGGAACGTGCCACCTGCGGCGGCGCGGGACGAGCGCCCGTCGGCAGGGACGACGACGCCCCGGCCCGCCACGAGGGCGCACCGGGGCGTCGTCAGGACAGCGAGCCTGCGAGCAGCGTCAGCCGACGACGCGCAGGAAGGTGGGGTTCGACTGCCAGATCTTGCGGACCGAGACGTTCCAGCCGTCGGGGCGCGACGCCTCGACCTGCATGCCGTTGCCGAGGTAGATCGAGATGTGACCCGGGGACCAGATGAGGTCGCCGGCCTTGGCCTCGGAGCGCGAGATGACCTGCGTCTTGGACGAGTCGCGGATCGCGCGCGACTGGTGCGGCAGCGAGACGCCGAGCTGGCGGTACACGTACGTGACCAGACCCGAGCAGTCGAAGCCGCTGGGGCTCGACCCGCCCACCACGTACTTGACCCCGACGTAGCGCAGCGCGATCGACGCGGCCTGCGACGTGGACGACGAGACCTCGGCGCGCTCGCTGGTGCGCGAGGCACCCGACGCGGCACGCTCGACGGAGGCAGCCTTGGGGGCGGTCACCTCGACGGCTGCGACGCCCTCGGCCGTGACGGCCTCGACCTCGATCTGCGCGTCCGGGGCCACCGTGACGACCGGGGCGGCCGCGAGAGCCTCGCGGGCCTGCGCGGTGAGCGCACCCAGGTCGACGGCGCTCAGCTTGGCGGACTTGTTCTCGACCGGAGCCGCCTGGGCCGTGGTGGCGCCGGCGAAGGTCGAGACGATGATGCCACCGGCGGTGGCGACGACGGCGGCGCGACGGCCGACGACTGCAGCGTTCTCGTTGATCCCTGACAGCGGCGTCAGCGGGCGGCGCGCGGCGCGGTGCCGGGCGCGCGACGTACGAGCGGTCACGTGTTCCCTCTCCATCCGCCTACGAGGTGAGCTGTCGGGTTCGGGTGGGAGAAATCACCCGGCCTCGCTCGGCCCGAGGGCCTTGCTCGGCTTCACCCCAAGGACGCTGTCTCAGCCGCCCGAAATTGGGTCCCCCGCCCCTGTCATGCGGTCGGTCTGCGGTCCTCTTCCGGTGACAGGGCTCGGCGTCCGGTCGAGGTCCTGACGAGCGGTGTGCCCGGCAGGTGGTTGCACCGTATCGGACGCTCGACCGAAAGTCACGTTTGAGTTACGGATGAAGAGACGGCGAACGATCACGCCGCCGAGGCACAGCGGCGCTGATGCCGACGACGAGGCCCCGCCGCACTGTGCGTGCGGCGAGGCCTCGGGACGGAGAGAGTCTGCGCGGTGCAGGTCAGCCGACGCGGATGAACGTCGGGTTCGACTGCCAGATCCCGCGGAACTGGATCGTCTTGCCCGGGCGCGGGGCGTCGATCTGCATGCCGTTGCCGGCGTAGATCGAGACGTGGCCCGGGGTCCAGATCAGGTCGCCCGGCTGCGCGTCGGCAGCCGAGACCACGGTGCCGGCGGAACGCTGGGCGCCCGAGGAGCGCGGCAGGTTGATGCCCACCTGCGCGTAGACGTAGGAGGTGAAGCCCGAGCAGTCGAAGCCGTCCGGCGTCGAGCCGCCCGAGACGTACGGGACGCCCACGTAGCGCGAGGCGATCGAGACCACGGCCGAGCCCGACGCGAAGCTCGGGGCGGCGCTGACCTCGCCGACGGACGCGGAGGTGGCCTGCGCGCCGGGGGCGGCCGCGCGCTCGGCGCTGCGGGACGGGGCGGAGGCCGCGCGGACGACGGGCTCCGGCCGCGGGGCCGGCGTGACCTCGACGGCCGCGATGCCCTCGGCCGTCACGGCCTCGACCTGCACCTGCGCGTCGGCGTCGACCGTGACGGCAGGCGCGGCCGACAGGGCCTCGCGGGCCTGCTCGGTGAGCTTGCCGAGGTCGACCGTGCTCAGGCGCGTCGCGTCCTGAGGCGCGGGAGCAGCCTGGGCGGCGGTGGCGCCGCCGAACGTCGAGATGATGAGTCCACCGGCCGTGGCCACGACGGCGGCGCGGCGCCCGACGACGCCGGCGCTCTGCTGGGCCAGCTCGGTGAGGGGGGTCACGGGACGACGCGCGGCGCGGTGGCGTGCGCTGGTCGGACGTGCGCTCAAGGTCAACCTCTCCATCGGCCTACGAGGTGAGCTGTCGGGTTCGGGTGGGAGAAACACCCGGCCGCGCTGGCCCGTGGGCCTGGCGTCGGCTTCACCCCGAGGACGTCTGACGACGCCCGTTGTTGGGTCCCCCGTCCCTGTCCTGGGAATTCGTCTGTGCCCGGCCGGTGACAGGGTTCGGCGTCCGACCGTGCGCCCCCAGGGAGAACCCCGGGTGCGGTAGGACCGTACCGGACTTGCTGGCGGATGTCACGCTTCGGTCACGGCTGACGAGATCGGCCCCGCTCGCGCTGCGAGCGGGGCCGGTCCGTGCTGCGGGTCAGGCTGCGCGGCTCAGCGCGCGGCCACGAAGAGGTGCCGCGCGAGGTCTTCCGGCAGGTCGAGGGCCGTGCCGCTGCCGTCCACGGTGACGGTGTAGGCGCCGGCCCCGTGGGTGGCCGTGATCTCCACGCCGGGCACCAGCCCGGCCTCGGCGAGCCGGGCCAGCAGCTCGACGTCGACCTGGAGCGGCTCGGCGATGCGCTGGAGCACGAGGCTCACGGAGCCGGCGGTCTCCCCGCGCAGCGCGGCGGCCTCGAACACCCCGGGCAGGGAGATGACACCGGAGAGGTAGGGCACCTCGGCGAGGTCCTCCCCCAGCTCGGACAGGCCCGGGATGGGGTTGCCGTACGGGTCGTGCTGCGGGTGGTCGAGCAGCGTGACCAGCCGCTTCTCCACGGCCTCGCTCATCACGTGCTCCCAGCGGCAGGCCTCGGTGTGGACCTGCTCCCAGTCGAGCTTGATGACGTCGGTCAGCAGGCGCTCGGCGAGGCGGTGCTTGCGCATCACCTTCCGGGCCTTGTCGTAGCCGCGGTCGGTGAGCTCGAGGTGGCGGTCGCCGGTGACGACGACGAGGCCGTCACGCTCCATGCGGGCGACCGTCTGCGACACCGTCGGGCCCGAGTGGCCGAGCCGCTCCGCGATGCGCGCGCGCAGCGGGGTGATGCCCTCCTCGACGAGCTCGTAGATCGTCTTGAGGTACATCTCTGTGGTGTCGATCAGGTCGGTCACGACCTCTCCTCTCGATCGCTCTCGGCCGCGCCGCTGCCACCGGGTGGACGCCCCGCACTCGGTTTCCCGGCCCCGCCTAGTCTATTCGTATGCCAGTGACCATCCCCGCCCATCTCCTGCCTGCTGACGGTCGGTTCGGGTCGGGGCCGTCCAAGGTGCGCCCCGGCCAGGTCGACGCGCTCGTGGCGGCAGGTGCGCGGGTGCTGGGCACCTCCCACCGCCAGCCCCCGGTCAAGGACCTGGTCCGCAGGGTCCGCAGGGGCCTGGCGGAGCTGTTCGCGCTCCCCGACGGCTACGAGGTCGTGCTGGGCAACGGCGGCTCCACGGCGTTCTGGGAGGTGGCGGCGGCCTGCCTGGTGCGCCACCGCGCCCAGCACGCCGTCTTCGGGGAGTTCGGCGGCAAGTTCGCGGCGGCCACGGCACGCGCCCCGTTCCTGGCCGCCCCGCAGGTGCTTGCCGCGGAGCCCGGCTCGGTGGCCCTGCTGGAGGCCTCGCCCGCCGGTGACGACGCCGTCGACCTGCACGCCACCCCGCACAACGAGACCTCGACGGGTGCGATGATCACGCCCGTGCGTGCGCCCGGGTCGGCCGAGCGGGGCGCGCTGACGGTGGTGGACGCGACCTCGGGCGCCGGCGCGCTGCCCGTGGACCTCGCCGAGACCGACGTCTACTACTTCGCGCCGCAGAAGGCGTTCGCCGCCGACGGCGGTCTGTGGCTCGCGATCGTCTCGCCCGCCGCGGTGGCCCGGGCAGCCGAGGTGGAGGCGGGCGCGGCGGCCGAGGGCCGCTGGGTGCCGGAGTTCCTGTCGTTCACGACGGCGGTGGAGAACGCGCGGGCCGACCAGACGCTCAACACCCCGGCCGTGGCCACGCTCGTGATGCTGGCGGACCAGGTCGAGTGGCTGCTGGAGCAGGGCGGCCTGGAGTGGGCGGCGGCCCGCAGCGCGGAGTCGGCGGCGGCGCTGTACGGCTGGGCGCAGGCGCGCGAGTGGGCCACGCCCTTCGTGGCCGACCCCTCCCACCGGTCCACCGTCGTCGGCACGATCGACCTGGACGAGGCGATCGACGCCGGCGCGGTGATCGCCGCGCTGCGCGACCACGGCGTGCTCGACGTCTTCCCCTACCGCAAGCTCGGCCGCAACCAGCTGCGTGTGGGCATGTTCCCCGCGGTGGAGCCGGACGACGTGCGCGCGCTGACGGCGTGCGTGGACCACGTCGTCGCCCAGCTCGCCTGACCCCTCCCCCAGGAGGGGAGGTCAGGCGCTCGACTTGGCGTGCTGCGCGTCGGTGCTCGCGAGCTCGTCACGGACCTCTTCGCGCGCCACGGCGGCCACCGAGGGCTTGTCGAGGTACACGACCTCGAGGTGGGGCCGCTGCCGCACGCGGTAGCGCACCCGCAGGTGCCAGCTGCGGATGGCCCACACGGTGGCCGCCGCGCACACGACGAACGTGGCGACGGAGCCGACGAGGATGGACCAGCGCGGCCCGAACGCCTCGCCCACCCAACCGACGATCGGTGACCCGATGGGCGTGGCCCCCTGGAACACCATCATGTACAGCGCCATGACGCGGCCACGCATGGCGGGGTCGGTGGACATCTGCAGCGTGGCGTTGGCCGCCGTCATCATGGTCAGCGACGCCAGGCCCACCGGGATGCACATGAGCATGTAACCCAGGTAGGTGGGCATGAGGGCGTTGACCGCCGTCGCGATCGCGAACGCGAACCCTGCCCCGAGCACGAGCCGCACGCGCGGGCGGTCACGGCGCGCGGCGAGCAGCGCACCCGTCAGGGACCCGATGGCGAGCACGGAACCGAGGACGCCGTACTCCCCCGCACCCTTGCCGAACTCGACGCGCGCCATCATGGCGCTGGTGAGCTGGAAGTTGAGGCCGAACGTCGAGACGACGGCCATGACCACCATGATCACGACGATGTCGGAGCGGCCGCGCACGTAGCGCACGGCCTCGCGGATCTGCCCCTTGGCCCGTGGTGCGGCCGGCAGCATGCGCAGCTCGCGGACCCGCATGCACGCGAGCGCGGCGATGGTGGCCGCGAAGGTGATGCCGTTGATCATGAAGACCCAGCCGGAACCGACGGCGGCGATGAGCAGGCCCGCGGCGCCCGGGCCGATGAGCCGGGCGGCGTTGAACGAGGCGGAGTTGAGGCCCACCGCGTTGGACAGCTTGCTGGCGGGCACCATCTCGGCCACGAACGTCTGGCGCACCGGGGCGTCGAGGGCGGAGACGACGCCGAGCAGCAGGGCCAGCACGTACACGTGCCACAGCTCGACCACCCCGGTCAGCACGAGCGTGCCGAGGACGAGGGCGAGCACGCCCATGGCGCCCTGGGTGGCCATGAGGAGACGACGGCGCGGGAGCCGGTCGGCGAGGACGCCGGCGTAGGGCGACAGGAGCAGGAAGGGCAGGAACTGCAGCGCGGTCACGGTGCCGACGGCCGTGCCGGAGTTGTGGGTGAGGTCGGTCAGGACGATCCAGTCCTGGCCGACTCGCTGCATCCAGGTGCCGACGTTGGCGACGAGGGCTGCACCGAACCACAGGCGGTAGTTGACGTAGCGGAGGGAGGAGAACGTGGCGCTCATCGGGGGGCGGTCATCTCGATCCTTCTGACGGTGGCGGGTGCGTCCGGTGCGGAGGGCTGCGTCATCGGGACGCGATCAGGGTGAGCAGCTCGGAGGCCCGGGCGAGGGTCTCGCGCTCCTCGGTGGTGAGCGCCTTGAGCTGCTGGGCGAGCCAGGCGTCACGGCGCCGGCGCGTCTCGGTGACCTCGCGCCGGCCGACGTCGGTGAGCCGGACCACCACCTGGCGGCGGTCGGTGGGGTGCTCGACCTTCTCGACCAGGCCGGCCTGGACGAGGCCGTTGACGGTCCGGGTCATCGACGGCGGCTTGACGTGCTCGTGGGACGCCAGGGCCCCGGGAGACATCTCGCCGTGCCGCAGGAGCGTGGTCAGGACGCCGAACTGCCCGACGGAGAGGTCGGCCTCGCCCCGCTCGGCCCGGAGCCTGCGCGTGACGCGAGAGAGGGAGACCCGCAGGTCGCTGCCCAGGCCCGCGGCGTCGGTACGGGCTCGGTGGCGAGAGGGCGTGACGACGGACATGCCCCTTAGTCTAGGTCATTACCCGCGGTAACGACCTGGCTGGTGCGTCACACCGGCACCCCTCCTCGCCGGGAGGGCGTCCGGGCACCCCGCCTCCGGTTGCCGCCCCCGGCACCCCCGGTTAACTTGTCGGTCGACGTCGCTAGCCTGTCTAGCGAAAAGGCGAGGACGGGGACGGCATGGAAACGCTCGCGGACGACCTGGTGGTGCTCCTGGACGAGCACGACCGCCCGGCCGGGACCGCGCCCCGCGCGACGGTCCACACCACCCGCACGCCCCTGCACCTGGCGTTCTCCTGCTACCTGCTCGACGCCGACGGCCGCGTGCTGCTCACGCGCCGGGCCGTCACGAAGCGCACGTGGCCCGGGGTGTGGACCAACTCCTTCTGCGGCCACCCCCGCCCGGGTGAAGAGGTGGCGCACGCCGTCGAGCGGCGCGCGCAGGACGAGCTCGGGATCTCGGTGCGCGACGTGCGGTGCCTGCTGCCCGACTTCCGCTACCGGGCGGTCGACCCCGGCGGGATGGTCGAGAACGAGCTGTGCCCCGTCTACGCCGCCACCTTCGACGGCGAGATCTCCCCGGCCCCCGACGAGGTCGCCGAGCTGCGCTGGGCGACCCAGGATGAGCTGTCCCGCGCCGTCACGGCGGCGCCCTGGGCGCTGAGCCCCTGGCTCGTCTCCCAGCTGGCACAGCTGGAGCGTTCCGGCGCCTGGCCGTTGGGATCCGGATGACCGCCTGGGACGCCGAGCTGCAGCAGGCGCTCGACCGGCAGGTCGAGGAGCTGTGGCGCGGCGTCGCCCCGGACACCGAGGCCGCGGCCCTGCGCACCGCGCTGGACGAGGCCGTCACGGGGGGCAAGCGGCTGCGGCCCCGGCTGGCCGCAGAGGTCCACGAGGGCCTCGGCGGGAGCAGGCAGGCGGCCCTCGTCCGTGCCGCTGCGGCGATCGAGCTGCTGCACACGGCGTTCGTGGTGCACGACGACCTGATCGACGGCGACGACGTGCGTCGTGGCGCCCCCAGCGTCCCCGGCCGGTTCCGCGCGGCTGCGAGGGCGCAGGGCGCGACGGCGCGGGGCGCTGCCACCTACGCCGTCGCCGGGGCCGTGCTGACCGGTGACCTCGCGCTCAGCGGCGCGCTCCGCGCGGTGGCGACGCTCCCCGCCCCCGCCGACGTGACCGTGCAGGTGCTCGACAGGGTCACCCGGGCGCTGACGACGTCCGCCGCGGGCGAGCTGACCGACGTGCGCCTCACGCTGGGTGGGGCCTGGCCCGCCCACCGCGACGTGCTCGAGCTCGCCTACCGCAAGACCGCCGACTACTCGTTCGTGCTGCCGATGCAGGTCGGCGCCGTCCTCGCCGACGCCGACACCGCCACGGTCGACATCCTCGGCGAGGCCGGGCGCTCGCTCGGCGTCGCGTTCCAGCTCTTCGACGACCTCGCCGGCATGTTCGACGACGCCGGGTCCACCGGCAAGGACCCGGTGGCGGACCTGCGCGAGGGCAAGCTCACCCTCCTCGTCTGCCACGCGCGGTCCACCCCGGCCTGGGCGGTGCTCGGGCCGGTGTGGGGCAGCCCCGCCGCGACCGTCGACGACGTGCGCCACGTGCGGCAGGCGCTCGAGGAGTCGGGGTCGCGTGCCCACGTCGAGGACGCCGCGCTGGATCACGTCCGCCACGGCCTCTCCCGGGCCGAGGAGGCGGGCATCGGCACGACGGCGGCGGGCTGGGTGGCCTCCGTGCTCGATCGAGGGAAGAGGACCGCGGCATGAGCCTGATCCAGCACCGTGCCACGGCGGTCACGCCGGCACAGCGGTACGACGCGGTCGCGGCCGAGGGCGCCCGCCTCGTCATCCGGCGCTACTCCACGTCCTTCGGCATCGCGTGCCGGCTCCTACACGAGCCCGTGCGGACCCACGTGCGCAACGTGTACGCGCTGGTACGGATCGCCGACGAGCTCGTGGACGCGCCACGCCCCGGCGCGACCGACGACGACCGGCGCGCGCTCCTCGACGCGCTCGAGACCGAGACCCTGGCCGCCATGGACCGCGGCCACAGCGCGAACCTCGTCGTCCACGCCTTCGCCCGCACCGCGGTCGAGTGCCGCATCGAGCCCGGGCTGGTGGTCCCGTTCTTCGCCTCGATGCGCACCGACCTCGAGCGGCACGTGCACGACCGGGAGAGCTTCCAGGCCTACGTCTACGGGTCGGCCGAGGTGGTGGGGCTGATGTGCCTGCGCGCCTTCCTGCGCGACGAGCCCGACCCGGCAGGCTCCTACGCGCTGCTCGCGCCCGGCGCACGCCGGCTGGGCGCCGCGTTCCAGAAGCTCAACTTCCTGCGCGACCTGGCCGCGGACCACGACGACCTGGGCCGCTGCTACTTCCCCGGCATCGACCCGGACCACCTCACCGCCGCGCAGCGCGACGAGCTCCTGGCGGACATCACCGAGGACCTGCGCGCCGCACGCGTCGCCGTCGCCGGCCTCCCGGACGGGTGCCGCAACGCCGTCGCGCTGGCCCACGCCCTGTTCACCGAGCTCGCGGACCGCATCGGCCGCGCACCCGTCGCACAGATCCGGACGGAGCGGATCCGCGTCCCCGGGCCCGTCAAGGCGCGCGTCGTGGCGCGGCAGCTTCTGCGGAGCCGGCCGTGAGCGCCCGCACCCCGGGCCGCGCCGTCGTGGTGGGCGGCGGCGTCGCCGGCCTCGCCAGCGCGGCGCTGCTGGCCCAGGAGGGCTGGTCGGTGGACCTGCTCGAGCAGCAGGCCACGTTCGGCGGCCGTGCCGGGACGTGGGAGCACGGCGGCTTCCGCTTCGACACGGGGCCGTCGTGGTACCTGATGCCCGAGGTGTTCGACCACTTCTTCCGTCTCATGGGCACCAGCGCCGACGCCGAGCTCGACCTGGTGCGCCTCGACCCCGGGTACCGGGTCCACTTCGAGCGGTTCGACGAGCCGCTCGAGATCCGCGCCGACGCCGAGGCCAACGTCGCAGCGTTCGAGGCGCTCGAACCGGGAGCCGGGCGTGCGCTGGAGCGGTACCTCGACTCGGCCCGCGAGGTCTACGACCTCGCCGTCCACCGGTTCCTGTACGGCACCTTCGCCTCGCGCACGTCCCTCCTCGCGCCGGACGTGCTCCGCCAGGCCCCCCGCCTGGCGCGCCTGCTGACCCGCTCGCTGGAGGCGCACGCCGCCGCCCGCTTCGCCGACCACCGGCTGCGCCAGGTGCTCGGGTACCCGGCGGTGTTCCTCGGGACCTCCCCCGAACGGGCGCCCAGCCTGTACCACCTGATGAGCTGGCTCGACCTCGCCGACGGCGTGTACTACCCCCAGGGCGGCTTCGGCACCGTGGTCGACGCGCTCGTGCGCGTCGCCCGGCGAGCCGGGGCCCGGCTGCACGCCTCGACGCCCGTGACGTCCGTCGAGGTCCGCCGGGGCGGGCGCCGCCCCCAGGTGCGGGGCGTGCGCGCCGGCGACGAGCCGTGGGAGGCCGACCTGGTGGTCGGGGCCGCCGACCTGCACCACGTCGAGACCTCGCTGGTGCCGCAGGACCTGCGCACGTACGACACCGGCTGGTGGGACCGGCGCGACCCGGGCCCCGGCGCGGTGCTCGCCCTCCTCGGCGTGGAAGGGCATCTGCCGCAGCTCGCCCACCACTCGCTGTTCTTCACCCACGACTGGCGGCGCAACTTCGACGACGTCTTCGGCGGCTCGAGGCGTGTGCCCGACCCGGCCTCCGCGTACGTCTGCCGCCCGTCTGCCACCGACCCGACGGTGGCTCCCCCCGGGTACGAGAACCTCTTCGTGCTCGTCCCGGTCCCCGCCGACCCCGGGATCGGCCGGGGCGGTCTGGACGGCGCCGGCTCCCCCGCGGTCGAGAAGGCCGTCGACGGCGTCCTGCACCGCATGGCGGCGACGCTCGGCGTGCCCGACCTCCAGGACCGCGTCGTCGTGCGCCGCACGCTGGGACCCGCCGACTTCGCCGCCGACCTCAACGCCTGGTCCGGCGGCGCGCTCGGCCCGGCGCACGTGCTGCGCCAGAGCGCCTTCTTCCGGGCGCAGAACGCGTCCCGCACGATCGACGGCCTCCTGTACGCCGGCAACGGCACCATCCCCGGCATCGGGCTGCCCATGTGCCTCATCAGCGCCGAGCTCGTCCTCAAGCGGGTGCGAGGCGACACGTCGACCACGCCGCTGCCCGTGCCCACGGCCGCCACGGGGCCGGCGTGAGCTGGGTCTACCTCGCCTGCATCGTGGGATCCACCGTCTGCATGGGCCTGGTGGACCACCGGTGGCGCCTGTTCCTCTTCGCCCGGCCAGGGCGTGCGGCCGTCGTGGTGGGCTGCGGCGCCCTCGTCTTCCTGCTGTGGGACGTCGTCGCGATCGCCGCCGGCGTCTACCAGCGGGGCCAGTCCCCCGGCATGACCGGCATCGAGGTCGCACCGGAGCTGCCCCTCGAGGAGATCTTCTTCGTGGTGTTCCTGTGCTACCTCACCATGGTGCTGCACCGCCTGGTGCTCCACCTGACGCGCAGCAGGCGGCCACGATGACGTACGCGACCATGGCTCTCCCGTTCCTCGGGCTCGCGCTCGCCACGCTGGCGACCGCGGCCGTGCTGCGCCGCCCCGACCGCCGCTGGTGGCTCGCGACGGCAGCCACTGTGGTGGCGCTCGTGGTGCTGACGATCGTGTTCGACAACGTGATGATCGCCGCCGACCTCTTCCGCTACGACCACTCCCACCTGTCCGGGGTGCGCCTGGGCCAGGCGCCGGTCGAGGACCTCGCCTGGCCGCTCGTGGCGGGGATCGGGCTGCCCGCTCTCGCCCTTCTGCTCGCACCACCCGAGGAGTCCCAGTGAGCGCCCCCACCGTGTCCGGCGGCAGAGCCCCGCGCCCGATCGCCCAGGTGGTGGCGTCGTCCCGGCCGCTGAGCTGGGTCAACACGGCCTACCCGTTCGGTGCGGCGTACCTGCTCGCCGGCGGCGGCCTCGACGCCGCGCTCGTGGTCGGCGTCCTGTACTTCCTCGTCCCGTACAACCTGCTGATGTACGGCGTGAACGACGTGTTCGACTACGAGTCCGACCTGCGGAACCCGCGCAAGGGCGGCGTCGAGGGCGTGGTGCTCGACCGCACGGTGCACCGCGTGACGATCGTCGCCGCCGTGGCGAGCAACCTCCCGTTCCTCGTGGCGCTGCTGGTCCTGGGGAGCACGACGTCGGCGCTCGTGCTCGGCGTGTGCGTGGCCGCGGTGGTGGCGTACTCGGCGCCCGTGCTGCGGTTCAAGGAACGCCCGCTGCTGGACTCGGTCACCTCCAGCACCCACTTCGTCGGGCCCGCCTGCTTCGGCCTCGCGCTCGCCGGGGCGTCACCGGCCGACCACGTCGCGGCGCTCGCCGGGTTCTTCCTGTGGGGCGTCGGGTCGCACGCCTTCGGGGCCGTCCAGGACATCGAGGCGGACCGTGCCGGCGGCATCGCGTCGGTGGCCACGTGGCTCGGTGCGGCGGGCACCGTGCGCCTGGCCCTCGCCGCGTACGTGGTGGGCGGCGCCGTCCTGCTCGCCCTCCCCTGGCCCGGCCTGCTCTCCGCGGTGCTCGTGGTCCCGTACGTGCTCAACGTGGCGCCCTACCTGCGGCTGACCGACGGCGAGTGCGAGCGGGCGCACGCCGGCTGGCGCCGGTTCCTCTGGCTGAACTACGTGACGGGGTTCCTCGTGACCCAGCTGTTCATCTGGGTCACGCTCACCGCGTAGGCACCTGCCCAGGAGCCCCGCACCGCTCGGCCCAGCGCCGCCACGGCGGGCTGACCGCCCAGTTGACCTGGAGGGTGCGCCGGGCGCGCGCGAAGCGCCGGCGCATCTGCGCGCCCCCGCGCACGGAACGCACGGACACCCCGACGCTCACCGGGACCAGGCGGACGCGGCGGTGGGGACCGAGCACGAACGCCAGGTCCATGTCGTCGTGCACGTCCTCGTCACGGTGCACCTGCCCCGCCACCGCCACCCAGGTGCGCCGGCGCACCGCCATGTTGGACCCCCACAGCGGCGTGTGCCCCAGCGCCAGATGGGTCGCGGCGTAGTAGGCACCCAGGTAGACGACCGCCGTCAGGACGCGCAGACCGGGACGCGCGTCGTGGAAGACGCCCACCCCGGTCACCGCGTCGAGGTCCTCGCGGTCAGCCAGCCGCCCCACCAGCCGCTCCAGCCACCGCGGGCCCGGCACCGAGTCCGCGTCGCAGCGCACGATCACGTCCCCCGTGGCGGCGTCGTACCCGGTCGCGGCCGCGTGCGGGATGCCCACCCGCGGCTCCTCCACCACCCGGGCCCCGTACCGCCGTGCCACCGCCGCCGAGTCGTCGTCCGAGGCGTTGTCGACCACCACCACCTCGTCCGCGGGCCGCGTCTGGCGGGCGAGCCGGTCGAGGCAGCGCTCCAGCGCGACGGCGTCGTCACGGACGGGGATCACCACCGACACGGTGGGGCGTGACGCGGTCATGAGCGCGCTCCCCGGAGACCCGCCCGGGCGACCAGCACACCCGCGACGACCGCGCCTGCGGTCCCCGCCGCGAGGTCGCCGACGGTGTCGTCGTAGCCCACCTGGATCCGACTGTCGAGGTAGGTGTAGCCCGCCCACTCGCCGAGCTCCCACAGCGTGGCCAGCGCCGTGCCCGCCGCCGCGGTCAGGACACCGGCGCCCAGCCGGGGCCGGCGCTCACGCCGCACCGGCGGCGCGTCGAGCGGCGGCCCCTCCACGGGAGGCGCTGCGCCGAGGCGCACCAGGAGGCGGTGGGCGACCGCCGCGACCAGCCCCGTCGCGACCGCGTGCACCACCAGGTCCAGCCAGCTGATCGCCAGGTACCAGTCCAGCTGGGCCGCCCACGCGGCGACGAGCATCGTCCCGCCGAACCCGACGTCGAGCGCCGTGGGCAGGGCGAGCGCACGTGCGAGGAAGGCACCCCCGAGCACCAGCAGGAACAGCGCGCCGGCGATCACGCCGAAGCGTGCGAGGCCCACGACCACGCTGACGGCCGCCACCGCGCGGACCACGTCGCCCGGTACCAGCACGGCCGGAGCACCACGCCCACCCTTCAGCCCGCCCGTCAGACCCCTCGTCACACCCACGCGGCCTCCCCGTCGGCGGAGAGCAGCGTCGGCAGCGTCGGCGTGACTGCCCCGGCGGAACCGAGCCGGTCGTCCCAGAACCCGTGGCGTGTGACCACGTACCCGATCCGGACGGCGGCGAGCAGCACGGCGAGCACCGCCACCACGACGGCGAGCTTCCTGAGGCCGGGGCGCAAGGCTCGGTCAGTCCCGGCCGTAGATGTCGCGCGTGTAGACCTTCTCCTCGACGTCCACGAGCGCGTCGGAGCGTCGGTTCGCCACGATGACGTCGGCCCGGGCCTTGAAGGCGTCCAGGTCGCGCACCACCTCGGAGCTGAAGAAGCTCTCCTCCTCCAGCGTGGGCTCGTAGACGATCACCTCGACGCCCTTGGCCTTGAGCCGCTTCATGACGCCCTGGATCGAGGAGGCACGGAAGTTGTCGGAGCCCGACTTCATGATCAGGCGGTACATGCCGACGGTCCGGGGCTCGCGCCGCAGGATGTCCGCCGCGATGAAGTCCTTGCGCGTGGTGTTCGCCTCGACGATGGCCGAGATGAGGTTCTGCGGAACGTCCTGGTAGTTCGCCAGGAGCTGCTTGGTGTCCTTGGGCAGGCAGTACCCGCCGTACCCGAACGACGGGTTGTTGTAGTGCGACCCGATGCGCGGGTCCAGGCCCACGCCCTCGATGATCTGCGCGGTGTTCAGGCCGCGGGTCGCGGCGTACGTGTCGAGCTCGTTGAAGTACGCGACGCGCAGCGCCAGGTAGGTGTTGGCGAACAGCTTGATCGCCTCGGCCTCCGTGGCGTCCGTCAGCAGCACGGGCACGTCCTTGTCGACCGCACCCTCCAGCATGAGGTCGGCGAAGAGCTTGCCCCGCTCGCCGCGGTCCCCCACCACGATGCGCGAGGGGTGCAGGTTGTCGTGCAGGGCCCGGCCCTCGCGCAGGAACTCCGGGGAGAAGAAGACGGCGGCACCGGGGTGCGCCTCGCGCATGCGGCCCGTGAAACCCACGGGCACGGTGGACTTCACGACGACGGTGGCGTCCGGGCTCAGCTCGAGCACCTGGGCCACGACGGACTCCACGGACCGGGTGTTGAAGTAGTTGGTCTGAGGGTCGTAGTCCGTCGGGGTGGCGACGACGACGAGGTCCGCCCCGGAGTACGCGTCGACGGCGTCGGTGGTGGCCCGGAGGGACAACGGCTCCTCGCGCAGGTACTGCTCGAGCTCCGGGTCGACGATGGGCGACTGCCTGCGGTTGATCTTCTCGACCTTGGCCGGGTCGATGTCCACCGCCACGACGTCGTGGCGCTGGGCCAGCACCACGGCGTTGGAGAGACCGACATAGCCGGTTCCGGCGATCGCGATCTTCACGGGTACCTGCTCTCTGCTGCTGCGGACGTTGCTCACCGCATCGTGCCAGCACCGCCCGCCTCCGGCAGGACGGAGGAGCGACGCCGTGGTGGACGGCAGGCGAACGGCACGTGGACGACGACGGCCTGCCGCCCTCGCAGGGCGGCAGGCCGTCGTCGTGCGCCCGGCCGGGTGCCGGACCGGGTCAGAGCCCCAGCGCGGCCCGGATCGGGTCGAGCGTGAAGTACAGGACGAACAGGATCGACGCCGTCCACATGAGCGGGTGGACCTGCTTCACCTTGCCCAGCGCGAGCTTGATGATGAGGAACGCGATGAAGCCGGCGCCGATGCCGTCGGCGATCGAGTAGGTGAACGGCATCGTGATGATCGTGAGGAACGCCGGGATGGCGATCTCGACGTTCTTCCAGTCGATGCCCGCGATCTGCGTGAGCATGAGGAACCCGACGAACACCAGGGCGGGGGCGGCGGCCTCGTAGGGCACCAGCGCCACGATCGGCGACAGGAACGTGGCGAGGAGGAACAGGCCACCGGTCACGACCGACGCGAGACCGGTGCGCGCGCCCTCGCCCACGCCGGCGGTGGACTCCACGTAGCTGGTGTTGGAGGAGACGCTGCCCATGCCACCGGCGATGGCGGCCACGGAGTCGACCACGAGGATCTGCTTGGTCTTGGGCGGGTTGCCCTGCTCGTCGAGCAGCTTGGCCTCGCCGCCGACGGCCACCATGGTGCCCATCGTGTCGAAGAAGTCGGCGAGCAGCAGCGAGAACACCAGCAGGATCACGGTGACGACGCCGATGCTCTGGAACGAGCCGAGCAGCGAGAAGTGGCCCAGGATGCCGAAGTCGGGGACCTCGACGACGCCGCTGAAGGTGGGCGCGGAGTTGAAGCCGGCCGGGTTCTCCTCCGAGCGCGCCCCGATGTGGAGGGTGTTCTCGAGGATCACGGCCAGGACGGTGGCCACCAGGATGGCGATGAGCATCGCGCCCTTGACCTTGCGCACCCACAGCACGATGGTCAGCACGAGGCCGACGACGAACACGAGGATCGGCCACGTGCCCAGGTTCCCGAGGGCGAGCACGGTGGCGCCGTCACCGGTGACGAACCCGGCGTTGGCCAGGCCGATGAGGGTGATGAACAGGCCGATGCCCACGCCGATCGCCGTCTTGAGCTCGACGGGCACGGCGCGGAACACGGCCTCGCGGAACCCCGTGAGCACGAGCACGAGGATGATGACGCCCTCGATGACCACCAGGCCCATCGCATCCGCCCACGTGACGTCCGGCAGGCCGGCGATGGAGAACGCGACCACGGCGTTGAGGCCGAGGCCGGCAGCGAGCGCCATCGGGTAGTTGGCGAGCACGCCCATGAGGATGGTCATGACGCCTGCGACGAGCGCCGTGGCGGCCGCGATCATGCCGAGGTTGGGCTCGTCCCCGCCGCCCAGGTACTGCCCGGTGCCGTCCTGCACCGTGCCGATGATGAGCGGGTTGAGCACCACGATGTAGGCCATCGCGAAGAAGGTGACGAGGCCGCCACGGATCTCCGTGCCGACGGTCGAGCCTCTCTCGGTGATCTTGAAGAAGCGGTCGATCGCGCTGAGCTCGGAGGCCGGCGCGCTGGTGGAGTTCGCCATGGGCGCAATCGTGCCAGAACGATTCGGCGGACCGATGAGTTCCCAGGTCGCGTGGCCGGATCGTGACCACGTGTTAACACGCACCCCGCTGAGACGGGAGGTGGTGGGGCTACGGCAGGCCGAGGAACACGTGCGCGCACAGCATCTGCGGGGCCCGGCCCGGCGGCCCGTCGTCCACGCACCCGACGGCGCCGGAGTCCAGCCCGGGGTCGTGGATGTTGGCGCGGTGCCCCGGCGAGCCGAGCCACGCCTCCACCGCCCCGGCCGGCGGGTACCCGGAACGGACCAGGTTCTCGGCGACCTTGCGGACCGGGCCGCACTCGTCCATCACGCCCTCGAGCGGGGCGTGCACGAGCTCGCCGGTCCCGGCCAGGGCTGCCGCCCGCTCGTGGGCCACGCGTGCCGCGCACTCGTCGTGCCGCAGCGCGGCGAGCCCGGCCTCCTCACGGCTGCTGTCGACGCCCTCCTGCACGAGCGCCGCGTAGACGGCGGGGTCGGTCAGGTCGGGCTCCTCCGGCGCCGGCTCGGGTGCCGGCTCGGGTGCCGGCTCAGCTGCGGGCTCCGGTGCCGGAGCGGGCGGGGCCACCCGCACCGACGGCGTCTGCGTCACCGTCACCACCACCGGCTCGGGCACCGCCGCGCCCGCCGGCGCGCACGCCGCCACCAGGGGCACCACGAGGTGCAGCACGAGCACCGTCCCACCACCTCGAGCCCACCGTGCGGGTCTCTGCGGCACGTCGTCCTCCATCAGCCGTCCTGCCGTGGTGGCCCATCGTGGCAGACGACGGCACCCCGCCGGGAGGGTCGGCCGTGCAGGCGCACGGAGCACAGGGGCGCAGCGGCACAGGGGCGCAGCGGTGGGACGACGGAGGCCCGGGACGGCGTCGCCGTCCCGGGCCTCGGTCCCGTGGTCAGCCCTCGGCCGGAGCCTCCGGGCCCTCCCCGCTCTCCTCGGCGCTCTCGCCCGCACCCTCCTCGGCCGGGGCCGTCCCCGCCTCCTCAGCCGCCTTCTCCACCTCCAGGGAGGTCAGGGGCCGCCACGGGGAGGTGTTGTCCCCGGCGAGGCTGGCGCGGGGGTCGTCGCCCTGCGTCCACCACTTGGCCTGGTACGGGATGCCGTCGAGCAGCACGCGCGCACCGCCCTCGTACGGCTTCTGCCCGTCCCAGGCGGGATAGGTGCCCTCGGGCAAGGTGGGCTCGGGCTCGGGCGTCTCGCCGGGCAGCACGGGTCCCAGGATCTGCCACGGGGAGTCGCTGACGGAGACGGTCGGGTCGTCGGGCACGTCACCCTGGGTCCACCAGCGCGCGGTGTACACGTAGCGGCGCCACACCACCTTGGTGCCGGCGACGTACCCCGCGTTCTCGTCCCAGATGGGGTACGGGCTGGTGGCCGGGTCGTCGACCGGGGTCGCACGCGGCCCCGGGGCGTCGTCTCCCGCGGCCCGGGTGGCCGACGGCGAGGGGCTGGCCGACGCCGACGGCCGCGCCGAGGCGCCGTCCTCGGGCTCGCGCTCGGCGCCCACGACGTCGAAGGCCGCCTGGAACTGGCCGGGCTCCTGCTCCACACCGCTGCACGAGTCGGAGACGACGGTGAGGTCGCCCCAGTTGCCGCCGCACTCGCGGTCACGGTTGGCCGACCACATGGACGCACGGCCCACGCCCTTGTCGACGGCGAACGCGGCGAGCTGCTCGGCGCCGCGCACCGTGAGCACCTCGGCGGGTACGTCGTTCTGCCCGATCATCGGAGTCATGCCGACGCGGTGCCACACCTCCTCGCTCGTGAGGGAGACGCCCGCGTTGGCGTACGCGCGGGAGAGCTGCTGGTGGGTGGCCTCGAGCGCCTGCTTGCTGCCGTCCACCACGGAGGTGCCGGCGGGCAGGCTCTCGGCGTAGTCCATCGTCATGACGTTGACACCGGTGAGGTCGACACCGCCGGCGAGCGTCCCGGTCACGGTGCGCAAGCCCTCGTCGGTCAGACCGGTGGGGGCCACGGGGAGGGTGAGCCACACCTCGAGCGGCTCGCCGGCCGCCTCGCGCTCGGCCTGGAGGGCAGCGATCGCCCGGGCGCGCCGGTCGGTCGCGGCGCCGTCGCGCAGCGCCTCGCCCTCGATGTCCAGGTCGATCCGCGTCAGGTCGTAGCGGTCGATCACGCGCGAGTACGCCTTGCGCAGCGCCCCGTCGTCGGTGCAGGCCACCGCGAGCTCGTCGTTGATCTGCCCGCCGAACGACACGCTCACGTCCCCGCCGAGCTGGCGCAGGCGGGCGACGCGGCGGTCCAGCTCGAGGGACTCGCCGGCCTCGTCCATCGTGTAGTGGGTACCCCAGCTGGGCACGCAGGGGCGGGCGGAGTCGGCGACGACGAACGACAGCACGACGTCACGCACCTGCTCCTGGCGCTCGAACGCGTACGAGGGCGTGGCGGTGACGTCCACGTACGGCGCGAACCAGGCGGGCACCACGTCGGGGGCCTGTGCGGCGCTGCGCCGCTCCTGGACCGTCATGAGGCCGGCGCCGGCCAGGCCCACCGCGACCGTCGCGGCGAACGCGACCCGCCAGCGGGAGAGTCGTCGTGCCATCAGCGGCCTCCGTCGGGCTCAGGGGTTCGGGTCTGGTCGGTGCCGGGCTCGGGGGCCGGCGGGGTGTCGGGCTCGGCCCCGAGGTCTCCGGCGGCGGCCTGCAGCGCCAGCTCGGCCTCGCGCTCGAACTGCTCGAGCTCGGCGGCCACGACCTCCTCGACGACGGCCTCGTCCACCACGGGCGCCTCCAGCAGGAGCGCGCCCTGCCCGTGCCGCACGGCGGCGACCGCCGTCGCGCGCGCGTGGGCCAGGCTCTCGCGCGCGGCGAGCTCGAGCGGCGCGGCGGTGCCGTCGGCGCTGGAGCCGACCGTCAGCACGGAGTGCCATCCGCGCTCGGGCGGCCCCTGCGGCCTGCGGTCGGGGACGTCGACCCAGAACCATCCGACCAGGCCGCGCCCGATGTCCACGAGCAGCGCCCCGACGCCGATGTAGGCGACGATCGCGTACGACGCCATGACCGTGTTGAACCCGGCGAACGCGGCGTTGCCCCAGTTCTGCAGCTGGAAGTCCCGCACGAACGAGAAGACCGAGAACCCGACGATGACGAGCGGCGCCATCACGTGCAGCAGCGGCGCCGCGGTGCGGTCCTTGACCTTGGGCGTGCGGGCGAACGGGATCTTCGCACCGGTCACGGCCTGCTGGAGCGACTTGAGCACGCCGGCGAGGTTGACCGTGAGCAGGATCAGGTTGAACCCGTAGATGCGGAACACGTCGGAGCGCTTGTAGCCGAACTGCTTGAGGTCCGAGGCCATCGAGATGAAGTACCCGGCGGCCATGAGCAGCACCAGCGGGCTCAGCAGGCGCCCGTCGTAGGGGTAGGCGAGCAGCAGCACGAGGGCGACGCTGGCCCACGCCGTCGAGGCCATGTAGTTGACCCGCAGGAACTGCTCGGCGAGGCGCACGGGCGTGCCCTGGCGTCGCTTGGTCCGCACGTGCGCGAAGAACTTGGGCATGATCAGCAGGCCACCGTTGGCCCAGCGGCGGCGCTGCACCACGAGGGAGCCGAAGTCGGGCGGCGTGGCGCTGTAGCTCAGGCGCTCGGGGTAGTTGACGAGGGTCCACCCGTGCGTGGCCAGGTCGATGCTGGACTCGGTGTCCTCGATGACGGTGCGGTCCTGGATGTAGCGGCGCACCTCGTAGCCACCCACGGACTCGACCTCGACGATGTCGTCGAGCGCCCTCTTGCGGATGACGGCGTTGGCGCCCACCCAGAACGTGGCACCGAACTGCGTCATGCCCTGGTGCAGCATGTGCTGGATGTCGGTGGTGGCGCCGGCGAGCCGCTCGATGCGGGTGGCCGCGCCGCGGAACGCCGAGTACGGCGTCTGCACGACGCCGACACGCTCGTTGCCCGGCTGCTCCAGGAAGTGCACCAGGCGCAGGCAGTACTCGCGCAGCAGCACCGAGTCGGCGTCGAGGGTCAGCACGTAGTCGCTGTCGGGGACGGTGAGCACGTGCTCGTCACCCGGCTCCACCTCGGCCAGGCCCAGGCCGTCGAGCGTCTGCTCGATGCGGTAGGTGCCACCCATGAGCGCCAGGTAGGAGTTGAGGTTCATGGCCTTGTTGGCCTCGTGGGACGTGCTGACCCACGCCTTGCGCTGGAACACCGACACCTCGGCGGTGAAGATGCGCACCATGCGCTGGTAGAAGCGGTCGAGGGCGGCCACGGGCAGCACCTGGCCGTCCACGGCGCCGGCCTCGATGGCGGCCGCCGTCGTCTCCAGGTCCTCGGCCAGCTTGCCGTAGACCTGCTCGTCCAGGAACGTGCCCACGTGGTCGTCGGTGCGCTCCACCGCGGCCAGGCGCACCGTCCACCGGGCCGCCCACCGGTACTCGGCGGCGAGCGCCTGCACCTCGGCGGGCGTGGCCGGCGTCTGCGGGTCGGTGCCCTCGGGCCGGCCGGCCACGAAGCGGGCGTGCGCCTCCTCGACGTGGCGGCGCGGGGTGGCCAGGAGCCGGTTGATCTGCTCGGGCAGGCTCTTGGTGGCCTCGACCCGCGCTGCGTCGGCCGGGTTGGAGGGGTTGATGGGGTCGTCGAGGAGCAGCACGACGCGCAGGTCGGGGTACTCCTGCAGCGCCGTCGACAGCAGCGTCGCGCGCACGACGTCGGTCTCCTCCGCGTAGGAGGGCACGAGCACGGTGAGGCTCGGGGTGCGCCGGGCGAAGAAGCGGTCGAGCTCGGAGCGGGTGGTGCGCTGGTGGTCCCGGAACCGGGTCAGTGCACCTTCGCGGGCCAGCAGGTACATCAGGGCGCTGAACCCGAGCGCGGAGACGGTGACGACGTAGGCGACGGCCTCGACGGAGAAGCGGAAGCCCGCGTCGGAGTCGATGAACTCGCGCAGCACCGTGGAGATCACGTAGAGCAGCCAGAACGTCACGGTCAGCACGATGGCGACGCGCGAGCGGGCGATCTTGCCCGTCGTCGGCCGAGGGTGTTGGATAGGCAGCGGCTCGGTGCGGCGCTCGGCGCCCCACTGTCGGCGGCGGCTCATGCGGCCGCCTCCCAGGGGAGGGCACGGCGCAGGCCGGCACGCAGACCGGCGGCGCCCGCAGGGGCGGTACGCGGGCAGGCTGAAGCGACGTGAGAGCAGGGCACGTCAGCATGTTCACATGCGTCGGGGCTACGGTCATCCCCCCTTCAACCAACTCACCCGGGTGATGCTGCTCACCCACTGGGTCAATATGCGCCCTGACCTCCGAAGACGGCCTTGGCGGTCCTCGCGAGGATCAGGAGGTCGCCGAACGGGGTCCAGTTCTCGGCGTAGTAGACGTCGAGCCGCACGCACTCCTCCCAAGGCAGGTCCGATCGGCCGCCCACCTGCCACAGCCCCGTGAGGCCGGGCTTGACCAGCAGCCTGCGCCGCATCCGCGCCTCGTACCGGCTGACCTCGGCGGGCAGCGGCGGGCGCGGGCCCACCAGGCTCATGCTCCCCGAGAGCACGTTGAACAGCTGGGGCAGCTCGTCGAGGGAGTAGCGGCGCAGCACACGCCCCAGGGGCGTGACCCGTGGGTCGTCGCGCTGCTTGAACAGCGGCCCCGCCCCGTCGTTGCGGGCCTCTTGCAGGGTGGTGCGCTCGGCGTCCGCGCCCACCCTCATGCTGCGGAACTTGAGCATCCGGAACGTGCGCCCGCCGCGACCCACCCGGTCCTGGCCGTACAGCACGGGCCCGGGGCTGGTCAGCCTGACGGCCAGGGCGATGCCGAGGAGCGCGGGCGCCAGCACCACCGTCAGCAGCGCGGCGCCGGTCCAGTCCATGACGGCCTTGAGGAGGAACTTGGGGCCGGCGAACCGTGGCGCGTCGACGTGCAGCAGCGAGACGCCCTGGGCGGGGGTGACCGTGATGCGCGGCCCGGCGACGTCGGCGAGCTCGGCGGTGAGCATGAGGTCCACCCCCACGGGCTCGAGCTCCCACCCCAGGCGGCGGACGACGTCGGAGGTGATCGCGTCCGACCCGCTGACGGCGACGCAATCGGCGCCGACCTGGGCCGCGATGGCGCCGGCGGTGGCGAGGTCGCCCAGCACGGGCACACCGGCCACCTCGTCCCCCGCCCGCACCTCCCCCACCGGCACGCACACCCCCACCACGCGGTAGCCGGAGCCGGGCCGCCCGTTCATCTCGCGGATGAGCCGCTCGGCCTGCTCGCGCAGGCCGATGGCGAGGACGGCGGTGGTGAAGGCGTCCTCGGACCGCCGCCCGTGCAGCCAGCCACGCCACAGGAAGCGCTCGGCCAGGAGCCCTGCCAGCCCGACGGGCAGCGTGACCAGCAGGTAGCTGCGCACGCCCGCCGCCGAGACGAGGAAGGCACCGACGGCGACCACGCTGAACAGCTTCCAGGAGGCGTCGAAGACGCGCTGGTACTCGATCGGTCCCGAGCCCAGCACCCGCGGGTCATAGCTGCGCGCGACGGCGAGCCCCACCATCCAGGCCACGACGATGGCGAGGCTCAGCGCCGTGCGCGCCGTGGCGGAGCCCGCCGTCGCGCCGGGCACGACGTGGTGCAGCGCGTGGGCCAGGCCCACGGCCACCACGAGCACGGCCAGGTCGGTCAGGGCGAGGCGGCGACGGTAGGACAGGTGCCACGGCTGGGCACCGAACAGGTCCCGCACCTCGCGCAGCCACCGCGCGCGGTTCTTCGCACGCGCGCTGGTGAGCCGCCCTGGAGTCGCAGTGCTCACGTCGGGCTCCCTCGGTCGACCGCTGGTCCCTCGGTTCCCGGCTGCCCCCGCGCCGTTGGTCTCCGACTCTATGAGCCGTCTGCGCGCGGAAAAATGCGCCGCGGAGGCTTTCACCCACGGCAGGCGGCACGATTCACCCGGTGGGATTCCTCACGTCCCCCACGCCCGGCCGATGGGTGTGCTGAAGAGCGTCCACGCCGCGCCCGGGCCAGGGCGGCCGACAGTCACCGCCGCTTCTCGACGGTCGGCTGTCGGACCAGACCCGGCCAGGGGCAGACGCCCCGCAGGAGATGGCGGCGCACCCGTGCGCGCCGTGGCAGGTCAGAGCACGAGCACGGACCAGCGGCCCTTGCCGTACCCGGCGACGCTCACGTCCAGGTCCATCCGGCGCACGTACGACATCACCCAGGGCTGCACGTCGTTCGGCAGCGCCTCCCCCGGCAGGTAGACCGTGTCCAGGCGCAGGTGCGGCGACGTCTCGGTGTTGAACAGCGAAGCGACGACGTTGAGCACCTCCGCCGCGTTCTCGGCCAGGTTGTGCGGCAGGAAGCCCCCCTCCGCGGCGTCCTCCGACGCCCCGGCCGGGATGAGACCGATGGCGGCCCCCATGTGCGCGGCGAGCGGCAGGTCGAACAGGACCAGGGCCTGCAGGCGCATCCCCCGGTCCACGTACGTGCCGACCAGCGCACCGCCCTCGGCGGCCGGGTCCACCATGCTCCCGCCCGTCAGGACGTCGACCTCACGCCCCAGGAGACCCTCGGCCAGCTCGCGCAGCTCCTGCGCGTTCGGCAGCGGCGTCTCTGCGCTCATGCGAGCACCGGCTCGATGACGTCGCGGAACGCCTCCGGCGTGAACGGCTTGGCGATGAGGAACAGCGCACCGGCCGCCTCCGCCGTCTGCCGCATCTCCGGGGAGCCCTCGGAGGTCACGAACCCGAACGGCGTCCCGTACCCCTCGGCGCGCAGGCGCCGCAGCAGGTCGATGCCGGTCATCTCCGGCATGTTCCAGTCGGACAGGACGACGTCCGGCTCGTCCTCCCGGATGGCCTCCAGCGCCTCGGCGCCGTTGGCGGCCTCGCGGATCTCCCACTCATAGCCGGCCTGACGCAGCGTGCGGATGACGATCTGCCGCATCACGCGGCTGTCGTCGGTCACGAGTGCTCGGATCATTGCAGGGTGCTCCCTTCGCTCAGGGCCGCGGCGGCAGAGTCCGTCGACCACAGGGTGATGACGATGGGGCGGCCTCCCCAGGAGAGCCGCAGCTTCTCCAGCAGGACGCCGTCCGCGGGCGGCTCGGCGGCGACCTCGGGCAGGCCCAGGGTGCCGGGGAACGGCAGCAGCGACTTGAGGTTGCCGCCCACCATGTTGGCGATCTCGCCGAACGCGTCGAGGCGGTCCTCGTCGCCCACGACGGCGTCCGGGCCGAGGCCCAGCAGCGCGCTCGCCAGGTCGTCCACGGTGCCCCGCTCCGAGCTGAGCACCGCGCGACCGGAGAACGGGCCGTGGAACGCGACCCACGCGGTGAGCGGCTCGTGCTGCACGGGCAGGTCGCCGTGCCACTCCTCGAGCGCTCCCCCACCGGGGATCATGGCGTCGAACACCTCGCGAGCGATCTCGAAGATCTCCCGCTCACCGACGGCGATAGGGCTCATGCGTGGGTCTCCGTCCGGACGAGGCCCAGGATCTCGAGCTTGGCTCGCATCGCGTCGGGCGTGAACGGCTTGATGAGGTACTCGTGGGCGCCGGCCGCCAGGGCACGCACGATCTGCGACTGCTCCGACTCGGTCGTGACCATCATGAGGGTCATGGACCGCCACTGGGGACGCGCCCGCACGGAGGTCACGAACGTCAGACCGTCCATCACGGGCATGTTCCAGTCGACGCACGCGAGGGCCGGGTCCAGGCCGTCCTCGAGCAGGGCGAGGGCCGCCTGCCCGTGCTCCGCCTCGTACGGTTCCAGTCCCAGGTCCTTCAGGATCCCGGAGACGATCCGCCGCATCGCACGCGAGTCGTCGATCACCAGTGCTCTCATTCCTGCCCTCCTCGGGCCAGGGCGGGTACGACCGCCGCTCGGTGGGTGTGGGTCATGCCGGTGGCCACGGACGGGACGGCGCCCGTCGCAGGCCGCTGCACCACGTACAGCGAGCCGCGCCCGGCCTGCACGCGGCTCCATTCGCCGTCCATGCCGAACACCGTCTCCGCGGACCCGAGGACCAGGACGCCGCCGGGCGCCATGACGCGGGCGACCCTGCGCAGGATGTCGTGCTTGACGGCGACGTCGAAGTAGATGAGGACGTTGCGCAGGAAGACGATGTCGAACGGCCCGAGGGGCAGCATGTCCAGCAGGTTGTGCTTGCGGAACGTGACGCTGCGGCGCAGGTCGGGGTTCACCTGCCACTGGGCGCCGGAGCGCACCAGGTGGCGGACCATCATCGACGCGGGCATGCCACGGTTGATCTCCAGCTGGCTGTAGGTGCCGCTGCGGGCCTGCGCCAGCACCTGGTCCGACAGGTCGGTGGCAAGGATCTCGACGGACGCGGTGGGGGGCAGCACCTCGGCCGCGGTCATCGCGATCGAGTACGGCTCCTGGCCCGTGGAGCAGGCCGCCGACCAGACGCGCACGCGCGCGGCCGGCCCCCGCTCGGCGACGATGCGCGGCAGCACGTGCTCGCGCAGCGACTCGAACGGCAGCTGGTCGCGGAACCACGAGGTCTCGTTGGTGGTCAGCTCCTCGACGATCCGCTCCCGGTCTGCCTCGGTACCGCTCGCGCGCACCTGACGCACCAGCTCCTCGACGTCGGCCAGGCCGCGCTCGCGGGCCATGCCGAGCAGGCGCGTCTCGACCAGGTACTCCTTGCCGGGGGCGAGGCGGATGGCGCTGCGACGCAGCACCAGGTCCGCCACGTGCTCGAAGCTCTCCGCCGACAGGCTCATGCCGTCCTCCCCAGCTGGGCACCCGACAGGTGGCGTTCCACGGCTCCCGCGATCTCGGGCAGGGGCAGCACCTGGTGGGCCAGGCCCGCCAGTGCCACGGCGCCCGGCATGCCCCACACGACGGCCGACTGCTCGTCCTGCACGACGGCGGTGGCACCGGCCTCGACGAGGCGCCGCACGCCGGTGCGCCCGTCGCTGCCCATGCCGGTGAGCACCACGGCGAGCACGTCACCGCCGAGGTGGTCGGCGACGGAGTCGAAGAGGACGTCGACCGAGGGCCGGCAGTAGTTCACCGGGGGGCGGTCGTCCAGGGCCGTGACGAGGCGCCCGCCCTCACGGCGCAGCACCAGGTGGTGGTCTCCGGGGGCGATGTAAACGGTGCCCGCCTCGAGGCTCTCGCCGCCGGTGGCCTCCACGACCCGGGCGGGGCCCAGCCGGTCGAGCCGGGTGGCGAGCTGCCGGGTGAACAGGGGCGGCATGTGCTGGACGACGAGCACGGGCACCGACGGCGGCCGGGTCAGGGAGCCGAGCACCTGCGAGAGGGCCTCGGGCCCGCCGGTCGAGGACCCGACGACCACGGCCCGCACGGGGCGCGGCGGGGGCGGCGGGAGCAGCACGACGGGCAGCCGCGGGGCGCGGGGCGCCGTCGCCGGGGCAGGCCCCGGGGTACGGACGCTCGGGCCACGACCCGGCACGAGCGCGTGCAGCCGCGGCACGAGCTCCTCGGAGACCCGCGCCAGCGACTGCGCCAGGCTGCCCACGTTGGCGGGCTTGGTGACGTAGTCGGTGGCGCCGGCGGCGAGAGCGTCGAGCGTGGCCTCGGCCCCGCGGTCGGTCAGGGTCGAGAACATCACGATCGGCATGCGGTGGCCCGCGCGCCGCAGCGCGCGGACCGCCTCGATGCCGTTCATCTCGGGCATCTCGACGTCCATCGTGATGGCGTCGGGCGCGAGCTGCTCGACCTTGTTGACGGCGATCTTGCCGTTGGCGGCCACACCGACGACCTCGATGCCGGGGTCGCGCGAGAGCGCGTCCGTCACCAGTCGGCGGATGACGACGGAGTCGTCGACCACCAGCACCCTGATGGGAGTCATGGTTCCTCCTGCTCGGCCCCGGAGGGCCGCACGGGTGCGGGTCAGTAGGTGAAGGCGGAGACGCGTGCGCGCAGGTCGGCCGCCATCCGCGCCAGGTCCTCCACCGAGCTGCCGATCTGCCCCAGCGTCTGCGAGGACTGCGAGGCGGACGCGGCGACGCCGGTGATGTTGGCGGCGATCTCGCCCGAGCCTGCCGCTGCCTCGCTGACCGAGCGCGACATCTCGTTCGTCGTGGCGGTCTGCTCCTCCACCGCCGAGGCGATGGTCAGCTGGAAGTCGTTGATCTGCGCCACGATCTGGTCGATGAGGCCGATGACGCCCACGGCACCGGTGGTGTCGGCCTGGATGGCCTCGACCCGCCGCGCGATGTCCTCGGTGGCCTTGGCCGTCTCCTGCGCCAGGTCCTTGACCTCACCGGCCACGACGGCGAAGCCCTTGCCGGCGTCGCCCGCCCGGGCGGCCTCGATGGTCGCGTTGAGCGCCAGCAGGTTCGTCTGCTCCGCGATCGACGTGATGACCTTGACCACGTTGCCGATCTCCTCGCTGGAGGACCCGAGGCGCGACACGGCCTCGTTGGCGTCCTTGGTCGCGGCGGTCGCCTGCGCGGCCACCTTGGCGGCCTCGGCGGCGTTCTGGGCGATCTCGCGGATGCTGGCACCCATCTGCTCGGCACCGGCGGCCACGGCCTGCACGTTGCGGCTGACCTGCTCGGCTGCCGCAGCGACCACGCCCGCCTGGGCGGACGTCTCCTCGGCACCGGCGGCGACCTGCCCCGAGCCGGCCGACAGCTCCTGCGCCGCAGAGGCGACCCATGCGGAGGTCTCGGTGACGCCCGCGATCACCTCGCGCTGGCGCTCCAGCGTCACGCTCAGCGTCTGCGCCAGCGTCGCGATCTCGTCGTTGCCCCCCACCGCGGGCGGCGGCGTCAGGTCGCCGGCGGCCGCCCGCTCGAGCGCCCCCCGCAGCACGTGCATGCGTCGCGTGATCGAGCGGGTCAGCAGCAGCACGAACACCACGGAGAGCACGACACCGAGCACACCCACCACCAGCATGCGCACCACCGTGGAGGCGATCTCGGCGCTGCCCTCGGTGTTCTCGGCCGCGGCCCGGTCGGCCTGGCCGGTGGCCTCGGCCTGGATCGCCTCGACGACGTCCGTCGTCAGCGGACGGATCGTCTCCTGGAAGTAGGTGGCGAACCCGGCCGCGTCACCGGCGTCGGCCAGCGGGATCAGCGTGTCGAGCGCGGCGTCGTAGTAGGCGTCCAGCGCAGCGTCGATGTCGTCCACCGCGTCCTGCGAGACGGCGTTGTCACGGTAGGCCTCGATCTGCGCGTCCAGGTCCTGGCGACGCTCGACGAGCTCGCTGCGCAGCTCTGCGCGCGTCTCCTCGTCGGCGATGCCGTACTGGATCACCCGGGCACGGTCACCCTGGTAGGAGCGCTGGATCTCGCTCAGCGCGACGATCGGCACGAGGCTGTGCTCGTACGCGTCCTCGGCACGCTCCTGCGCCGAGGTCAGCCCCGCGTAGGCCACGGTGTTGATGACGAGCAGGGCGACGATGACGACGGCGAGCGCGGCCAAGACCTTCGCACCGATCGTCCGCAGGACGAGCTTCGACGGTCGCGCAAGCGTGCCGGCGTCGGCCATGGTTCCTCCATGAGTGGGACGGGAGTGCCCTTCCGTGGGCGCCCCTCTCATCGGTCACCTGGGGCCGATGTGAAGGTCGACCCGCCGTCTTTCTGACGGGCGAAGTCCGGCCGCCCCTCCCCCCAGGGCCCTTCACGGAAGCTGACACGTGCCGATGGGTCTCCCGAGGCTGCGCCGCAGCGAAGCGAGGGAAGTGACGAGCATGGTGATCAGCAGGTGGACCAAGGCACGCTCGGCGAGCGCGCTGCCACCTGACTCCGTCGCGCTGCGCGTCGCCCAGCTCGAGTCGGTGCGCCGCACGGCCGTCCCTCTCTACCTGGCCTGCGCCGCCAACGTGTGGGTCACCGCCGTGCTGATGCAGCACCGGGTCCCGCCGGTGGTGCTGCTCGCCGGCCTGGTCCCGGTGACCGCGGCCGCCGTCGTCGTCGTGGCCCTGCGCCTGGCACGCCGCGCCCCGGGCGTCACGGAGCAGGCCGTGACCCGCGGGCTGACCTGGAACCGCCAGGCGGTGCTGTGGATGGCCGTCTGGCTCGTCGGCTGGGCCCTGGCGCTCTACCGGTACGCCGACCTCGCCGAGCGCGTGTACGTCGCCCACTTCGCGACCGTCTCCCTCGTGGCCTGCCTCGTGTGCCTGACGTACTCGCGCCGCAGCATGCTGCTGGCCGTGCTCGCGCCCGGCGGCGTCGCCGTGCTGGTGCTCGCCGTCTCGGGCGAGCCGCTCCTGCTCGCGGTCGGGCTCGAGACGGCGTTCCTCCTCGCCGCCGCGCTGCCGGTGGCCGGCTCGCGCGAGCGGAACCTGCGGCGCCTGGTCCTGGCGCAGGAGCGCGAGGGACGTTCCCAGCGCCAGATCACCGACCTCGCGCTCAACGACCCGCTCACCCGCCTGCCGAACCGGTACACCATCACGCAGGCGCTCGACTCGGCCCTCGACCGTCCCGACCCGCGCGCCACCGTGCTGTTCGTCGACCTCGACGGGTTCAAGACGGTCAACGACACCCTCGGCCACCAGGCGGGCGACGTGCTGCTGGCCGAGGTGGCGCGCCGCCTGGAGCGCACCGCGCGCCGCCACCGCGTGTCGGTGGGACGCCTGGGCGGCGACGAGTTCGCAGTGCTCCTCCCCCACGACGACCGTGCGCGCGGCGAGGCCCTCGGCTCGGAGATCGTCGCCACGCTCAGCGAGCCCTACGACCTCGACACGGCCCGCACCGCCCGGATCGGCGCGTCCGTGGGCGCCGCCCTGGCTCCCGCGCACGGCACCGACGGCGAGGCGCTGCTGGCTCGCGCGGACATCGCCCTGTACGCCGCGAAGGACGCCGGCAAGGGCACCGTGCGGGTGTTCGACCAGGAGATGGAGCGCCGTCTGACCGCCCGCATCGACCTCGAGGCCGCCCTGCGGCGCGCCCTGGCCGACGAGGAGCGCGTCTTCGTCTTCTACCAGCCCATCGTGGACGCGACGACGGGCCGCGTCACCGCCCGCGAGGCGCTCGTGCGCTGGCACGACGCCGACCGCGGCTGGGTGCCGCCGAACCAGTTCGTCCCGGTGGCCGAGGAGTCGGGGCTCATCGGTGACCTCGGCCGCCTGGTACTGACCCGCGCCTGCCAGGACGCGACCACCTGGGCCGACGGAGCACGGGTGGCGGTCAACATCTCGGCCGAGCAGCTCGGCCGCGGCACCCTGGTGGGCGAGGTGCGCGAGGCCCTGGCGGCCTCCGGGCTCCCCGCGGGGCGGCTCGAGCTGGAGATCACCGAGACCGCGATGTTCACCAGGGCCGAGGCCAGCACGCAGGAGCTCGCCGAGCTGACCGCGCTGGGCGTGCGCGTGGCCCTCGACGACTTCGGCACCGGGTACTCCTCCCTCTCGCACCTGATCGCGTTCCACATCGACAAGATCAAGATCGACGGCTCGTTCGTCCGTGAGTCCAGCGAGAGCCCCGCCTCCGCGACGGTGGTACGCGCCCTGATCTCGATGGCCCGCGAGATGGGCCTGACCACCGTGGCCGAGTGCGTCGAGACCGAGCAGGAGCTCGAGCGGCTGCGCAACGACGGCTGCACCGAGATCCAGGGCTACCTGTACGGGCGCCCCGAGCCGCGCCCGCAGGACGCGCAGTACGTGCAGGCGCTCAACACGCTGCGCCCGCGCATCTGAGCCGCACCGTCCGGCGTCGGCAGCGCTGCCGACCATGCCGAAGCACGCGGCCATCGCGACCCCGCGGCGAGCACCAGCACGGCACGACGGCGCCCCACCCGGTGTCAGGACCGGGTGGGGCGCCGTCGTGCGTGCTGCGGACAGCCGGCCCGTCAGTAGCTGAAGGCCGCGACCTTCTCGCGCAGGTCCTCGGCCGCCTGGGCGAGCGAGGTGACCGACGTGCCGATCTCGGCCACGGTCTGCGAGGACTGCGAGGCCGCGGCGGCGACGCCGGTGATGTTGGCGGCGATCTCGCCCGAGCCTGCCGCTGCCTCGCTCACCGAGCGCGACATCTCGTTCGTCGTGGCGGTCTGCTCCTCCACCGCCGAGGCGATGGTCAGCTGGAAGTCGTTGATCTCGGCCACGATGCGGCTGATCTCCCCGATGGCGGCCACCGCGCCGGTGGTGTCGGCCTGGATGGCCTCGACCCGCCGCGCGATGTCCTCGGTGGCCTTGGCCGTCTCCTGCGCCAGGTCCTTGACCTCACCGGCCACGACGGCGAAGCCCTTGCCCGCCTCCCCGGCGCGCGCCGCCTCGATGGTCGCGTTGAGCGCCAGCAGGTTCGTCTGCTCCGCGATCGACGTGATGACCTTGACGACGTTGCCGATCTCCTGGGAGGACGTGCCCAGCTTGGCCACCTGGTCGTTCGTCTCGGCGGCGACCCCGGTGGCCTCGGCGGCGACCTTCGCGGCCCGGGACGCGTTCTCCGCGATCTCGCGGATGCTGGCACCCATCTGCTCGGCACCGGCGGCCGCCGCCTGCACGTTGCGGCTGACCTGCTCCGCGGCCGCGGCCACCACGCCCGCCTGGGCGGACGTCTCCTCGGCACCGGCGGCCATGCCGTCCGAGCCCTGGGAGAGCTCGTCGGCCGCGGCGGCCACCGAGCGAGAGGTCTCGACCACGCCCGCCAGCACGGTGCGCAGGTTCTGCTGGGCGTCGTTGAGGGAGGCGGCCATGCGGCCGATCTCGTCCTGCGACTCGACGACGGCCGGCTGCGTGAGGTCGCCGGCACCCATCGCCTCGAGCGAGGCACCCACCGAGCGCACCGAACGGTTGATGCGGCGCACGATGGCGACGGAGAGGGCCACCGACAGCGCCGCCGCGACCACGAACGTGACGCCCAGCACCGCGATCATGGTGCGCGCCTGCGTCTGCCCGGCCTGCTGGATGGCGACGACGTCCGCGTCCGTCTGCGCCGAGGCGAGCGCCAGGGCCCGCCCGGCCCAGTCCGGGTCGGCGGCGACGTCGGCCGCCAGCGCCGCGTCGAACGCGGTGGCGTCGCCGGCCTCGACCAGCGGGAGCAGCGTGGAGTCACGGTAGGCGGTCCAGGCGTCCCAACGGTCCCGGAAGTCGTGCCACTGCGGGGTGCTCGCCGAGGGGAACCGCTCGATGACGGCGATCTGCGCCTTGACGTCGTCGTCGACCCAGCTCAGGGACGTCAGGTACTGGGCCCGGGTGGACTCGTCCGCCCCGGCGGCGCGGTGGAGCAGCAGGTGGCTGCGCGCCTGGTCCACCTGGAGCTCGGAGAAGGAGCGCTGGAGCTCGGTGTTGAGCTCGGACATCTCGGCCAGGTCGTCGGCGGCCCGCCAGAGGGCGAGCGCTCCCGCCCCGCCCACCACCGAGAAGGCCCCGCCGAGCACCAGCATCGCCGTGGCGAACTTGGTGGCGAGCGGGCGGTCCCAGAACCAGGCACCGCGGCGGCGCGGTGCGGCCTCGAGCGACATCAGCGGATCTCCTCTGCCGTGTAGTACCCGCTGTCGACGAGTACCTTCGTGTAGTTCGCCTGCGTCACCGCCTGCGGTGCCAGCAGGTAGGAGGGCACGACCTTGGCGCCGTTGTCGTACGACGTCGTGTCGTTGACCTCGGGCTCGCTCCCGGCCAGCAGGGCCTGCACCATCTGCACGGTGACCTCGGCGAGCTGGCGGGTGTCCTTGTAGACGGTGGCGTACTGCGTGCCCTGGGCGATGAGCTTCACGGAGTCGATCTCGGCGTCCTGCCCGGTGACGACGGGCTGCTGGCCGATGGACGCTGCGGCGGTGAGGACGGCGCGGGAGATGCCGTCGTAGGGCGAGAGCACGCCGTCGAGGGTGCGGCCCTCGCCGTAGGCGGGCACGAGGGTGGCCATCCGCGCGGCGGCCTCGTCGGCGCTCCACGCCTGGGTGGCGATCGACTCGAAGTCGGTCTGGCCGGACGGCACCACGAGGACGCCGGCGTCGAGGTACGGCCGCAGCACGGACATCGCGCCGTCGTAGAACACGGTGGCGTTGTTGTCGTCCGGCGAGCCGGCGAACAGCTCCACGTTGAAGGGGCCGGTGACGCCGGTGGGCGCCCCCGATGCGTCGAGGATCCCCAGGCCGGTGAGCAGCGCGGTGCCCTGGAGGACGCCGACGCGTGCGTTGTCGAAGGACGCGTAGTAGTCGATGTCCTTGGAGTCCCGGATGAGCCGGTCGTAGGAGACGACCGGGATGCCGGCGGCGTGCGCGTCGGCCAGGACGCCGGTCAGCGCCTTGCCGTCGACGGAGCCGACCACCAGGGCGTCGGCGCCGGCCTCGACCATGGCGGCGAGCTGCTCCACCTGGGTTGCCGGGTCGTCCTCGGCGAACTCGACGGAGACGTCGAAGCCGAGCGACTCGAACTGGTTGCGGAGGTTCTCCGCGTCGTCGATCCAGCGGTCCGACGTCGTGGTGGGCATGGCCACGCCCACGAGCGGGGTCTCACCCGAACCACCCGAACCACCGGACTCTCCCGGTGAGCCTGGGCCGGAGCAGCCGGCCGTGAGGCTGAGGGCTCCGGCCGCCAGGGCTGCGGCCACGATCCGTATGCGCATCGATGCGTCTCCTCGGTTCGGGTGGTGCGATCGTCGGTGATCTGCCGGCGGTCGCCGGCTCACGGGCCCCCGGCGCGCACCGCGCCGGGGGCCCGCCAGTCAGTAGGTGAAGGTGGAGACCCTGGCGCGCAGGTCCTCCGAGATCCGTGCGAGCTCGGCGATGGCCTGGCCGTTGGCGGCCAGCGCGCGGGACGACTCGGAGGCGGCCCCGGCGACGCCGGTGATGTTGGCGGCGATCTCGCCGGAGCCGGTGGCGGCCTCGGCGACGCTGCGCGACATCTCGTTGGTGGTGGCGGTCTGCTCCTCCACCGCCGAGGCGATCGTGAGCTGGAAGTCGTTGATCTCGGCCACGATGCGGCTGATCTCCCCGATGGCGGCCACCGCGCCGGTGGTGTCGGCCTGGATGGCCTCCACGCGGCGGGCGATGTCCTCCGTCGCGCGCGCCGTCTCCTGGGCGAGGTCCTTGACCTCCCCGGCGACGACGGCGAAGCCCTTGCCCGCGTCACCGGCCCGGGCGGCCTCGATCGTGGCGTTGAGCGCCAGCAGGTTCGTCTGCTCCGCGATCGACGTGATCACCTTGACCACGTTGCCGATCTCCTGCGACGAGACGCCCAGCTTGGACACCTGGTCGTTGGTGGTGGCGGCGACGCCGGTGGCGTGCGAGGCGACCTTGGCGGCCTCCGACGCGTTCTGCGCGATCTCGCGGATGCTGGCACCCATCTGCTCCGCACCGGCGGCCACGGCCTGCACGTTGCGGCTCACCTGCTCGGCCGCCGCGGCCACCACGCCCGCCTGGGCGCTGATCTCCTCGGAGCCCGCCACGACCTGGTTGGACCCGGCGGAGAGCTCCTCGGCGGTGGAGGCCACCGTCATCGAGGACTCGACGACCCCGGACAGGGTCCCTCGCAGGGCGGTCTGCGCCCTGCCCAGGGACTCGGCCATGCGCCCGAGCTCGTCACGGGAGGCGACGTCCGCGGTGACCGTGAGGTCCCCGGAACCCATCGCCACGATGGTGCGCTGCACCTTGCGCAGGTCCCGGACGAGGCCGCGCACCAGCAGGGTGCCGATGGCGGCACCGAGGAGGAGGCCGAGGCCCGCGACGATCAGCACGACGCGGTCGGTCGCGGCGGAGAGGGTCATCGCCTCGTCGATCCGGTCGCCGACCTTCGCGTTGCGCGAGTCGACGAGGGCCTGCAGGGCGTCGCCGACCTCGGTGGTCAGCGGGCGCACCTGCTCCGCGTAGGCCGCGTGGTAGCCGGCGGAGCCGAGCTCCGCGGCCGGCTCGATGGCGTCCGCCGCGGCCTGGTACCGCGCGTAGGCGTCCAGCAGGTCGTCGAACACGTCACGGTCGATGACGAAGGGCTCGTAGTCCTCGAAGTCCTTGAGCACGTCCGCGTCGAACCCGGCGCGGTCCTGCGCGAGCGCCTCGCGCTCCTCAGGGGCGACCATGCCGTACTCCAGGACGCGTGCCCGGCTGGCTTGGAACCAGCGCTGGGCGTCCACGAGGTAGGCCTGCGGGGCGATGATGTTCTCCCCGAGGTCCTCCACGTCCGCGGCCAGCGTGGTGCTGCTCGACATGGCTATGACGGTCACCGACACGACGGCGACGCCCATGACGGTCAGGGCCGAGGCGACGCGCACCGCGATGGGCAGGTCGCGCAGGCGGCGGGGCCCGCGACCCCCGCCCGCCGGGGTGGGAGCCTGCGGTGCCGGAGAGGCCGGCGCCGTGGCGACGGGTGGGAAGGGTGCGGTCGGTGCGGACGTCTCCGCGGGGGCCGCGGCGAAGGCGGTGGTCATGTGGTGCTCCGGGGTTCGGTCCCGCCGGGCGATGGGCGGCGGGGACTCAGGTGGTGACGGGGTGGCGCAGGGGATGCAGGACGCGAGCGCGTCAGGCGACGGTGGCGGCCTCGTCGACGTCGAGGACCAGCAGCAGCCGCTCCTCGAGCCGGCAGGCCCCGCGGATCAGCGGGCGCAGCGTGGGGTCGAGCGTGTCCGGCGGCGGGCCGAACCGCTCGGGGGCGACGTCGACCACGTCACCGACGCGGTCGACGAGCAGGCTCGTGGGCTCGCCGTCCGTCTGGACGACGACCATCATCCGCTCGGCGTCGTCGGCTGCCGGGGGCAGCCCGAGCCGCGGGCGCAGGTCGACCGTGAGGACGACCTGGCCGCGCAGGTTGACCAGCCCGGCGATGCCGTCGGGAGCGAGCGGGACGCGCGTGCGCTCCTGGGCGACCAGGGCCTCGCGGACCTGGAGGACGTCGATGCCGTAGAGGGCGTCGTCGATGGTGAAGGTGACGTAGCTGCTCATCGGGTGGCTCCCGCGGGCTCGGACTCGGCACGCAGGCCGTCGAACAGGTGGTCGTCCCCCTCGGCGGACGCGGCGACGGCCAGCTCGAAGGCCGGGTCGGCCGCGAGCACCGCGGCCCGCAGGTCGAGGAGCTCGGTGACGCGGTCGCCGATGACGGTGGAGCCGGTCAGGCCGACGTCCTCGATGTCGCTGCGGTGCGTGACGTCGTCGTCGACGATGTCGAGGATCTCGTCCACGACCAGGCCGACGCTGCGGCCGGCCTGCGAGTAGACGATGACCAGGAGGGTGTCCGTCTCCTGCGTGTACGTACCGAGCAGGCGGTCGAGGCGTGCCAGCGGCAGGATCGAGCCGCGGTAGCGGACCACCTCGCGCCCGCCGACCTGCTCCACCTGGTCCGCCGCGAGGCTCTCCAGGCGGGCGACGGAGGCGAGCGGCATGGCCAGGCGGCGACCGCCCACGCCCGCCACCAGCACCTGCTCCACGGTGGAGGACTCCTCCACCACCGTCTCCTGCCCGGCGAACGACGTGCCGGGGCCCAGGTCGCCGTCGCGCGCCAGGGCGGAGCGCGAGATGGCCTGGACGTCCAGGATGAGGGCGACGCTGCCGTCGCCCAGCACGGTGGAGCCGGAGTAGACACCGATGGCCTTCAGGCGCGGCGACAGCGGGGTCACCACGATCTCCTCGGTGCTGACCACGCGGTCCACCAGGAGACCCACGCGCTGGCTGTCGGCCTGCACGACGACGATGACGCCGGCCGAGCGCTCGCGCTCGGCGCCGCGCTCCTGCAGCCCGAGGGCGTTGGCGAGCGGCACGAGCGGCAGCAGCTCGCCGCGCAGCCGGTAGACGGGCGCGTCGTGCACGTGCTCGATGCCGGCACCGGTGCGCTGGACGTCGAGAGCGACGAGCTCCAGCACGTTGACCTGCGGCAGGGCGTAGACGTCCCCGTCGCAGACCACGGTGAGCGACGGCATGATCGCGAGCGTCAGCGGGATGCGCAGGCGCCACACGGTGCCCGTGCCCACGGTGGACTCGACGTCGACCGTGCCGCCGATCGCCTCGATGCGCGTGCGCACCACGTCCATGCCGACGCCGCGGCCGGACACGTTGGTCACCTTCTCCGCGGTGGAGAAGCCCGGCAGGAACAGCAGCTGCAGCAGCTCGGCGGGGCTCATCGCCGCGACCTGGTCGGGGGTGCGCAGACCACGCTCGACCGCCTTGGCGGCGACCTTCTGCGGGTCGATGCCCCGGCCGTCGTCGGCGACCTCGACGACCACCTGGCCGCCGGAGTGGTACGCCCGCAGCGACAGGGTGCCGCGGCGGTCCTTGCCGCTGGCGGCACGCTCCTGCGGAGGCTCGATGCCGTGGTCGACGGCGTTGCGCACCAGGTGCGTCAGCGGGTCCTTGACGGCCTCCAGGAGGCCGCGGTCCAGCTCGGTGTCCCCGCCGGTCATCTGCAGGGAGACCTCACGGCCCACCACGGAGGCGAGGTCGCGCACGACGCGCGGCATCTTGGACCACACGTGCTCGATGGGCTGCATGCGCGTGCGCATGACGCCCTCCTGGAGCTCGGCCGCGATGAGGTCGAGCTGCTGGGAGGAGCGCACCAGCTCCGTGTCCGTGTCGCGGGCGCCCGCGATACGGGTGATGCGGTTGCGGGTCAGCACCAGCTCGCCCACCTGCCGCATGAGCTCGTCGAGCACCTCGACGTCGACGCGGATCGAGGAGTCCGCCGCCGAGCGCAGCAGGTTGGTCTCCTCGGGGTGCGCCTCGGCCGCGGCGTCGTGCGCCGGCTGCGGTGCGGGAGCGGGGGCCGGTGCAGGGGTCTCGACCTGCGGAGCGGCGGGCGGCTCGGTGGCCGCGGACGCCTCGCCCGCAGGCTGTGCGGGGGCGGGCTGCTCGCCGCCGCCCTGCTCGCCGCCGCCCTGCTCGCCGTCGCCCTGCGTCGCCGGCGCCGCGACGTCCTGCGCGGGCTCGCCCGCGGCCGGCTCGCCCGCGGCGCTCGCGCCCGGGGTCCCCTCCTGCACCGCGAGGATCGCGGCGACGGCGGCGTCGATCTCGACGTCGCCCTCCGTGCCGTCCGCCTCGATCGCGGACAGCAGCGAGCGCACGGTGTCCACGAGGTGCAGCAGCACGTCGGTGGTGGGCTGGTCCATCACGCGGCGACCCTCGCGCAGCTCCACGAGGAGGTTCTCCCCGACGTGGGTGAGCCGCTCGAGCTTGCTGAACGCGAGGAACCCGCTGGTCCCCTTGATGGTGTGGATCGTGCGGAAGATGCTGCTCAGAAGACCGCGGGACCCTGGGTCGCTCTCCAGCGCCACCAGGTCTCGGTCGAGCTGGTCGAGGTTCTCGTGACTCTCGACCAGGAACTCCCGGACGATCTCGTCCACGTCATCCATGACTGGGCCTCCCACCGGCCGGTGGTCGGATCCCGGCTGGTCGAAGGACCTATCGGATGCGCCCGGGTCAGGCTGAGGGTTCCTGCCCCGCGCCGTCGTGGCGTGCGTCTCCCCCGCGGGCGTCGCCGGAGGGGTCCTGCGGCCTGCGCACCCCGGCAGCGAGCGCGCGCAGGGCGTCGGCGGCGACGTCGTCGGCCCCTGCGGCGGCCGCGTTCTCGGCCTCGACGGCGGCGACGACCTCGGCACGGTTGACGCGGACGTCGCGCGGGGCGTCGATACCCAGGCGGATCGTCTCGCCGCGCACCTCGACGACGGTGACCGTGATGCCGCCACCGATGACGAGGCTCTCGCCCACCCGTCGACTCAGCACCAGCATGCGGCGACCCTATCGCGCCCCGGGCGGGTGCCGGGCACGTGGTCCGGCCCGCGGTGCCCGGTCAGGACCACAGCACCGGGTCGTCGAGAGCGGCGCTGAGGAGCGCGGCCCAGGCGACGCGGGTGGCGGGCACGCCGTCGATCCAGCCCACGGGGACGGGCAGGGCGAGGGCGGCGGCGGGCCGGACGGCGGTGAGGGCGCCGCGCAGCGCGAGGGCGTCGACGGTGCGCGCGCCACCGAGCTCGTCGAGCCAGGCGCGGGTGTCGGTGAGGCTCTCGTGCGCGTCGACGGCCGCCCACACCTGGCGGGCGTGGGCCGCGCGCAGGAGGGCCACGGCCTCGGTGTGCTCGCGGGCGTGGGCGTCGAGGCAGACGGCCAGGACGCCCGGGTACGGGGCCCGCTCGGCGCCGGCGCGCCACGCGGTGACGTCGGGGGCGGTGCCGAGGCGGCGGCCGACGCCCGCGGTGGGCACGATGACGGGCACGTCGCCGCAGTGGGCGCGCCCGGTCTCGGGCACGCCGCAGCGGTCGGCGAGGAGCGCGGCGGTGGCCAGGGCGTCCGCGCCGGGGCCGACGACGACGATGACGGCGCCCGCGGTGCGCAGCGGCATCACCGCTCCGGGCAGCCGGCCCAGCACGCCGGAGAACGTGACGGGCGGCTCCAGCAGCTCGGCGGGCACGCCAAGGGCGGCGAGGTGGCTCGCGAGGTCGCCGGCGGGTCCGGCGGGGTCGCGGTCGCCGAGGGTCCGGACGGCGGACGAGTCGACCACGGGCGCCTCGATCGGCGTGAAGCCGCTGGGCGGCGGGGGCACCACGACGTCGGCCTCGGGCTGCAGGCCCGCCATGCCGCGCACCTGCTCCAGCAGGGTCGCGAAGTCCTCCCCGGTGGTGGAGGGCGTGGGCACGGGTGCGCGGTCGAGCCCGGGCACGTCGGCATCCCCCGGCGCACCAGCGGGCACGCTGCCGTCGAAGCCCGCCGCGACGCCGCCCGGCACGCCGCCGGGAGCAGCGCCCGGGGCCCCGCCGGCCGCCGCCGGCCGGGCGGCGCCGGTCACGGTGTCGGCGGCGTCGGCCGCACCGATGAGCTCCTCGAACGAGCGCGGCCGCAGCGACCCGGGCGGCAGGTGCCGGGGCGGGGCGGGCTGCTCGGGCAGCGGCACGTCGTCGGGCACGTCCACGGTGACCTCGTAGCGCTCGCGGGCGAAGAACCCGGCGAACCCGCCGGTACGCACCCGCTCGGCGCGCACGACGCGGGCGCGGGGCCCGAGCTCGCCGCGCACGTGGGCCATCAGCTCGGCGAGGTCGTCACCCTCGAGCAGCAATCGCGTGGCCATCGCTCACCACCCCTGCGCTCTCGACGGCGGCTCCTGCGGCCGTGACCTCGCTGTAGGAGAGCACGGGCAGGCGGGGCAGCGCCAGCGCGACGAGCCGGCGCAGGGCCGGCCGCAGCGCGGGGACGCAGGCGAGGACGACGTCGCGGCCGTCGGCCTCGGCGTCGGCCACGGCGCGCCGCAGCTGGGACAGCAGGGAGTCGAGCCGGGCGGGCTCGACCACGAGCTGGCTGCCGGCGTCGCCGGGGCGCACGGACTCGGCCAGGGCGTGCTCGAGGGCGGGGTCGAGGGTGACCACGCGCAGCGTGCCGTCGTGCACGTGCTTGGCGGTCAGGGCGGGGCCCAGCGCGGCGCGGGCCGCCTCGATCAGGCCCTCGGGCTCGGTCGAGGTGCGGGCGCGGGTGGCGATGCCCTCGTAGATGCGGCCGAGGTCCCGGATGGAGACCTGCTCGGCCAGCAGGCCCTGCAGCACCCGCTGCACCTCGCCGAGGGACAGCAGGCCGGGCACGAGCTCCTCCACCACGGACGGGCTGACGCTCTTGAGCCCGTCGGTGAGCAGACGGACGTCCTCGCGGCTGAGCAGGCGCGGCGCGTTGTCGGTCACGACGGCGCCGAGGTGGGTGATGAGCACGGAGACACGATCCACCACGGTGGCGCCGCTCATCTCGGCGGCGTGCCGCAGCTCGGCGGGGATCCACCGGCCGGGCAGTCCGAACACGGGCTCGGAGACGGGGGTGCCGGGCAGCGAGCCCAGGTCGTCGCCGAGGGCGAGCAGGCGGCCGGCGGGGGCGAGGCCGCGGGCGGTCTCGACGCCGGCCACGAAGATCGCGTAGGTGGAGCGCGGCAGGTCGACGCTGTCGCGGGTGCGCACGGGCGGCACGACGACACCGAGCTCCAGGGCGAGCTGACGGCGCAGGCCGCGCACCCGGCCGAGCAGGTCCTGGTCGGGGCCCTGGCCCACCAGCTCCACGAGGTCGGGGGCGAGGCGGATCTCCAGGGCGTGCACGCGCATCTGGTCGAGCAGCTCCTCGGGCGAGTCCCCGGCCGGGGTGGACCCGGCGGGGACGACGGCGGCCGCCTGGGCCTCCTCCTCGGCCTTGCGGGCGGTGGCCGCCGCCCGCTGGGCCAGCAGCAGGAGCGCGGCACCCACCAGCAGGAACGGCACCTTGGGCATGCCGGGCAGCAGGGCGAGGCCGATGGCCCCGGAGCCGGCGATGTACAGCGCGGTGCGCGACTGCGAGAGCTGCTTGGTGGCCTCGGAGCCCATGTCGCCCTCGGCCGTGGACCGGGTGACCACGATGCCGGTGGAGACGGACAGGAGCAGGGCGGGGATCTGGGTGACCAGGCCGTCGCCCACGGTCAGGAGGCTGAACCGCTCGACGGCCTCGGTGACCGGCATGCCCATCTGGGCGACGCCGATGATGATGCCGCCGATGAGGTTGATGACGGTGATGACGATGCCGGCGATGGCGTCGCCCTTGACGAACTTGGAGCCACCGTCCATGGCGCCGTAGAAGTCGGCCTCGGCGGTGACGTCCGCGCGGCGCCGGCGTGCCTCGTCCTCGTCGATGAGCCCGGAGTTCAGGTCGGCGTCGATGGCCATCTGCTTGCCGGGCATGGCGTCGAGGGTGAAGCGGGCGCCCACCTCGGCCACACGGCCGGCACCGTTGGTGATGACCACGAACTGGATGACCACGAGGATCAGGAAGATCACGAGGCCGATGACGAGGGAGCCGCCCACGACGAAGTGGCCGAACGCGCCGATGACCTCGCCCGCGTAGCCGTCGCCGAGCACGAGCCGCGTGGAGGCCACGTTGAGCCCGAGGCGGAACAGCGTGAACACGAGGATCAGCGACGGGAAGACGGAGAAGTCGAGCGGGCGGCGCACGTACATGCTGGTGAGCAGGATGACGAGCGAGGCCGTGATGTTGACGGCGATGAGCACGTCCAGCAGCGCCGGCGGCAGCGGCACCACCAGCAGGATCACGATGCCCACGACCCCCACGGGGACCGCGAGCTGGGAGATCGACCTGTTTCTCACGCGGCGCTCCTGGTGGCTGTCGGCTGGCTGGGTCGGGGGGTGCGGGCGTGCCGGGGCGGGCCCCGGTGACCGGGGCGCCGGGGCGGGGCCTCGGGCACGGTGCTGGCCTGCGGCATCCGGTGGGAGCCGGCGGCGGCGCCGCGCTGACGCAGGTTCATGACGAAGGCGAGCACGCGGGCCACGGCGGTGAACAGGTACTCGGGGATCTCCTGGCCGATGTCGCAGGCGGCGTGCAGGGCGCGTGCCAGGGGGACGTCCTCCACCAGGGGCACGCGGTTCTCCAGCGCGCGGGCGCGGATGGCGGAGGCGACGGCGCCCGCACCCTTGGCGACGACGCGGGGGGCGCCGGCGCCGGGCTGGTAGCGCAGCGCCACGGCCACGTGGGTGGGGTTGACGAGCACGACGTCGGCGTCGGCGACCTCGGCCATCATGCGGTTGCGGCTCATGGCGAGCTGGCGGGACCGGATGGCGCCCTTGAGGAGCGGGTCGCCCTCGGTGCGCTTGTTCTCGTCCTTGAACTCGCGCAGCGTCATGCGGGTCTGCTTGCGGTTGCGCCGGATGACGACGGCGAGGTCGAGGAGGGCCATCGCGATGCCGGCCCCGACGCCCCACAGCAGCAGGTCCTTGACGCCGTCCGTGGCGGTCCACAACAGCTGGCCCAGGGTGAGGTCGCCGGACACCGCGAGGAGCGGCACGAGGGCGCGCATGGCGACGTAGACGGCCACGCCCACCAGCGCGCTCTTGAGGAGGGTCTTGAGGGCCATCCACCACGCCTGGGCGCCGAAGAGCCGCTTGGCGGCGCTGACGGGCTTGAAGTGGTCGAAGTGGAGCCGGATCTGGCGCGGCCGCAGGCCGCCCTGGGCGATCGAGACGGCCAGGACGACGCCGAAGACGACGGCGAGCAGCGGCGCCAGGACACCGATGATGGAGCGCAGGCCGTCGCCGAGCGCCCGCACCGCCACGCCCGTGTCGGGGCTGGCGGCGACGTCGCGCACGACGGCGAGCTGCTCCTGGGCGGCGGCGGCCCCGGCGTCGAGCACCAGGGGCAGGGTGACGGCGGCGGCGGCCAGGCCCACCCAGGCCGACAGGTCCTGGGAGCGGCCCAGCTTGCCCTTGCGCCGCGCCTCCTTCATGCGTTGCGGGGTGGCGGGGAGGTTGCGCTCCTGGGAGTCGCTCACGGGCTCACCCCCAGCATCGTGTCGACCGCGTCGCCGGTCAGCGCCCGGACCACGCCGCCGAGGGCGAGGAAGGCGAAGGCCCCCAGCGTGAGGGTCACCATGATCTTGAGCGGGAAGCCCAGGGCGAAGGCGTTGAGGGCGGGGGCCACGCGGGTCAGCAGGCCGAGGCCGACGTCGGTGAGGAACAGGACCACCAGGAGCGGCCCGGCGATCTGCACCGCCGACAGGAACATCTGGGACAGCCCGGTGGCCACCGACTCGGCGAGGGCGCCGGTCACGGGCGACGTGCCGAGGGGGATAGCGTCGAAGCTGCGGGCCAGGCCCGCCAGCACGACCTGGTAGCCGTCCGAGGCGAACAGCAGCACGAGCGCCGCGAACTGGTACAGCCGGGCGAACGGGGCGCCGCTGGTCATGCTCATCGGGTCGAACGCGGTGGCGAGCTGGAAGCCGCCGAACAGGTCGATCAGGCCACCGGCGGCCTGCACCGCCGAGAACACGAGGGCGACGAGGAACCCGAGCCCGGCCCCCGCCACGGCCTGGAGCACCAGGGCTGCGACGAACGCGCCGGTGCTCGAGGCCGGCTCCTGGTCCAGGCGCGGGGCCACCGCCAGGGCCAGGCCGAACGCGAGGGTCAGCTTGACCATCGAGGGGATGCCCCGCTGGGCGAACGGCGGCGCGATGACGAGGAACGCGGCGAACCGCACGCCCGCCAGCAACGTCGCCTCCACGGCTCCGAGCGGCAGCGTGACCGCCACGGGGTCGCTCGGTCCCATGTCAGGAACCCACCAGGGCGGGGATGCGGGTGAACAGCTCGCGCGTGAACGTCACGAGCTCGGACAGCATCCAGTTGCCGCACACCACCAGCGCGATCGCCGCGGCGATGGCCTTGGGCACGAACGACAGCGTGATCTCCTGGATCTGCGTGACCGACTGCGCGAGCGAGACGACGAACCCGACCACGAGCGACGTGATGAGCACGGGGGCCGCGAGCTTGGCGGCCAGCACGAGGGCGTCCATCCCCAGGTCGAGGACTGCGGCGGTGTCCACGTCAGCCTCCCCCATAGGAGCCGACGAGCGCGGTGACGATCAGGCCCCAGCCGTCCACGATGACGAACAGCAGCAGCTTGAACGGCAGCGAGACCATGACGGGCGGGAGCATCATCATGCCCATCGCCATCAGCACCGAGGAGACGACGAGGTCGATCACCAGGAACGGCACGAAGATGACGAAGCCGATGATGAACGCCGCGCGCAGCTCCGACAGCAGGAACGCCGGCGCGAGCTGGGCGAAGCCGACGTCGGCGGGCGTGGCCGGGTTGGGCAGGCCCGCCGCCCGGGTCAGCAGCGCCAGGTCGGACTCGCGGGTGTGGGCCAGCATGAAGTCGCGCAGCGGGCCGTAGCCGGCGTCGACCGCCTCGGTGAAGGTGAGGCTGCCGTCCAGGTACGGCTGCACGCCCGCGTCGTTCACGCCGCTGACCGTGGGCGCCATGATGAACAGGCTCAGGAACAGCGCCAGGCCGGCGATGACCTGGTTCGGCGGCACGCCCTGCAGGCCGAGCGCGTTCCGGGTTAGCGCGAGCACCACGAAGATCTTCGTGAAGCTCGTGGTCATCAGGATCAGCGCGGGGGCGACCGACAGCAGGGTGATCGCCAGCAGGACGACGATCGAGCTGCTCGGCGTCCCGTTGACGCCGTTGATGGTGACGGCGACGGTGTCGCCCAGGTCCGGGTTCACCGGCGGACCGTGCGTTCCTGCACCGCGCGCACGGCGCGGCGCCACGTGTGCGGGTCGAGCACGGACCCCGCCAGCGGGGAGCCGCCCGCGCCGTCGTCCGGCACGCTCGCCGCGACGTGCCGTGGCGCGCGCGCACCGGCCAGCGCCGGCACCGGCACCGGCAGCCACGGCGGCGCGACGACGCCGGCCCCCGTCACCGTCCCGTCCTCCGCCCCCACGACGTCGCCCGCCACCGCCGCCGGAGCGGCGACGGCGTCGAGCTCGCCCAGGAGGCTCACCTGCTGCTCGCCGAACCCGACCAGCAGCCGGCGCTCCCCGATGCCCAGCACCGCGACACCGGCGTGCCGGCCCAGCGGCTGCCGTGCCACGACGCGCACCTCGTGCTCGCCGGTGGCCGGAGCACGCCCCTGACCGAGCCGACGGCCCAGGTACCAGATCAGGAGCAGCACGACGCCCAAGGACAGGACGACGCGCAGGAGGAGCATGACTGCGTCCCCCATCACCCCACGTCCGATCCCGGCACGATCTCGGTGATGCGGATCCCGTAGCTCTCGTCGACGACGACGACCTCGCCGCGGGCCACGAGCCGGCCGTTGACCATGACGTCCGCCGGGCTGCCGGCCGTGCGGTCCAGCTCGAGCAGCGAGCCGGGCACCAGGTCGAGCACGTGCCGCACCGGCAGGCGCGTGCGACCGATCTCGGCCGTCAGCGTCATCTCGACGTCGTACAGCATCCGCATGCTGGCACGCGCGCCGCCCGCCGGAGCCGCAGCCGGCGGGGCCACGCGCTCCCCGCGGGCCCGCAGCGTGAACCAGGCCAGCGTGGTGCCCTCGTGCTGCAGCGCGAACACCAGCGTGTCCTCGGCGACGACGTCGCCCGCCACCTCGGTGCGCGAGTCCTCCAGCAGCCCAGCACCCAGCGTCTGAGCGGCGGCCTCCAGGGCCGGACGCAGCGCGTCCGCCGGGCTCAGCGCGCCGGCGGCACCGGCGTCGGCCGCCAGCGCCTCCGAGATCGCGGCGTCGGCCACCAGGGCGAGCTCGGCGCTCGTGGCACCGACGAACGAGGCCACCTGGGCGCTCGCCGTCGCGGGCGGCAGGTCGCCGTCCGACGCGGGCACCGCGACGAGCGGCACCGTGGCCGGGACCAGCGCCGCGGCGGCAGCGGCGGCGGAGGCGGCCTGCTCGGCCGCCGGACCGGCGGCGCGGCTCGGCGTGACGGTGGTGTTCATGAGCGTGTCTCCTCGATAGCGACGACCTGGCAGGCAAGGCGGGACCCGCGGGTCCCGACGGCGGCATGGGCGAGCACGACGTCGTCGACGACGACGTCCAGCGGTCGCTCCTGCGGGTGGGACAGGGGCAGGACGTCGCCGACCTCGAGCGAGACCACGTCCCGCGGGCGCACCGTGACCGGCGCGAACCGGACGGCGACGTCGACAGGCACCTCGCTGACAGCGAGGTCGAGCTCGGCCTGGGCGATGGCGACGGCGTGCTGGTCGGCCTCCGAGCCCTGCGCGGTGCCCTCCGAGGCACGCAGCGCGGCCAGGAGGAGCTCGGCGGGCAGCATGAAGGTGGCGGTGTCGGTGCGCTCGCCCTGCCGCACGGTGAAGGTGGCGACCAGCACCGTCTCGCCGGCCGCGACGGCCTGGACGAACTGGGCGTTGTACTGCACGCTGCGGAACGACACCTCCAGCGGCAGCACGGAGGCGAAGGCGTACGACAGGTCCGAGAACGCGGCGTTGACCAGGTCGCGCAGCAGGGTCACCTCGATCTCGGTGAGCTCCCGCTCGAACCGGTCGTCGCCCGCTCCGGTGCCGCCGTACAGGTAGTCGATCCACACCAGCGTCATGGGCGGCGGCAGCTGCAGGATCGCCGTCTGGCGCAGCTCGCCGGCGGAGCAGACCACCAGCACGCTCGGCGTCGGCAGCGAGGCGACGTGCTCGTCGTAGGGCCGCAGCGCCAGGTCCTCGAGAGTGATCTCGGTGACGGCGCGCAGCCGGGCCGTGAGCTGCGTGGCCCACTGGCGGCCGAACCGTTCGAACGCCATCTCCAGGGCACGCGCGTGCTCACGGGACATGGTCAGGGGGCGGCGGAAGTCGTACGGGACCGGCTCGCTCGAGCGCACGGCGCGCGCACCTCGTCCGGCACGCACGATGCTGGGGCCTGGGACTGTCACGCGCCCCTCATCGGACGTCTGCGGGCAGGTGTGAGGAAAACGACGGGTGAGAGCGCACGACGAGAGGCCGTGGGGGCACGCCCGTGCCCCGGATCCCCGCGCCGGACCCCTCGTGGGCCGGTCCCGCCGGCGGCGTCGTGCCGGGGCGGAGCGGGGCGGTGTGGCGCCCTCCGTGGCGCCGTGAACGTGAGGCGGGCCGAGCCCGCCGGACGGTGGCCGCAGCCCTGGCGGGCCGTGCCGTGACCGTCACTGGTAGACGAACTCCCTCAGATAGACGTCCATCACCTCCCCGTGGTAGGCGTGCTCGAGCTGCTCGGCGAGCGTCTGCTTGAGCTCCTCGCGTGTCACCGGGTCGGCCACCTCGGAGATGTCGCGCCCCGAGTACAGGCTGATGGCGTGGTCGAGCGCGATCGACGCGTCCGGGCCGGCACCGTGGCCGCCGGCGTCCGCGGTGAGCTGCAGGCCCAGACCCAGGCGCAGGTAGCGGCCGTTGGCCAGGTTGATGCTGATCGGGTCGATCTGCATGACCTCCCCCGGCTCCGGGGGAGGCGGCGGCGCGGGCTCGCTGTCGCGGCCGAGCCACCACCAGGCGGCGCCCGCACCCAGGAGGGCGACGACCACGAGCGCACCGACCACGGCCAGCGCCCTGCGCCCCCGGGGCCGCTTCGCCGGCTCCTCGGCCGCGACGGCCTCCTCCTTGACGGGCTTGATCGACGTCGCCGGCTTGGGGCCGCCGATCTTCTGCGGGGTGATGACGCGCTGTTCGAGCGGCATAGGGGTCAGCCCTTCTCCTGGTCGACCACGGGAAGCAGGTCGCGGACGGCCTCGGGTGCGTCGCTCAGCACCACGAGGTCCACCCGCCGGTTGGCGGCCAGCGCCATGTCGTCGGTGCCGCTGACGAGCGGGCGCTCGTCACCGAACCCGACGGCCATGACGCGCTCGCCGGGGACGCCGCCGTTCTCCACGAGCCGGCGCAGCACCTGCGTGGCTCGGTCGGACGACAGCTCCCAGTTCGTCGGGTACCTGCCCGACACGGGGATGATGTTGGCGTGCCCCTCGACCGAGACGTGCTCGGAGATCTCGCGCAGCGTCGCGGACGCCGTGTCCAGCACCTGCCGCGCCGTCTCGGTCAGCTCGGCGCTCGAGGCGGCGAAGAAGACGTCGTCGGCCACCAGGCGCATGGTCAGGCCGCGGTCGTCGATCCGGAAGTCCACGGTGCGCGCCAGGTGCGCGGACTCGAGCTCGGCACGGATCCGGTCGCGGATCTGCTCGAGGTGCTCGGCCTCCTCCTCGGCCAGCGCCAGGGCGCGCGGGTCGGTGCCCAGCCGCTCGTGCGAGGTCAGGTCGGCGCCCTGCAGCCCCAGCCCCTCGTCGGCGTCCACGATGCCGGCCGTGCTCGTGGCGGGGTCCCGAGGCGTGTCGGGCGCGTCGTGGCCGTCCATGACACCGCTGCTGCCGTCGAGGATGCCGTCCGACCCGGACGCCACCTGGAAGCCGGCCTGCAGGGACGCGCGCAGCGCCTCGTACTTCTCCTGGTCGACCTGGCTCATCGCGAACAGCACGATGAACAGACCCATGAGCACGGTGATCATGTCGGAGTAGCTCACGAGCCAGCGCTCGTGGTTGACGTGCTCCTCCTCGTGCGCCTTGCGGCGCCGGCCCCCGCCGCTCATGCGGCAGCCTGCTTCTTGCCGGGCCTGCCCTCCGGCTCCGGCGGCAGGAGGCTGCGCAGCACCTCGCCCACCACGCGCGGGTTGGCGCCGGACTGCACGGCGATCAGGCCCTCGAGCGTGACCTCCATCTGCATGCACTCCAGGTCGGAGACGCGGCGGATGCGGTTGGAGATGGGCAGCCAGACGACGTTGGCCGAGAGGATGCCCCACAGGGTCGCGACGAACGCGGCGGCGATGGCGTGGCCCAGCGACGACGGGTCGGACAGGTTCTCGAGCACGTGCACCAGCGAGATGACCGTGCCGATGATGCCGACGGTGGGCGCGTAGCCGCCCATGTCCTGGAAGTACTTGGAGTACACGCGGTCCGCGGTGCGCTTGGAGGCGATCCGGTCCTCCAGGATGCCCCGCAGGTCGTCGGGGTCCGTGCCGTCGATGGCCTGCTGGAGCCCGGCGCGCAGGAACGGGTCCTCGACCTTGCGCGCCTCGTCCTCGAGCGCGAGCAGGCCCTCGCGGCGGGCGCGGTCGGCCAGGCCGACGAGCACGTCGATCGTGCCCGCGGGGTCCGGTGCCTTGCTGCCCAGAGCGCGGGGGACCGCCTTGTAGGACTCGACGACGTCCTTCATGGTGTGACCGGCGACGCCCACGGCCATCGTGCCGAACCACACCAGGATCATCGGTGCGGGCAGCATGATCGACATCGGGTCGGCGCCCTCGATCAGCAGCATGGCGAAGATCGCTACCAGGGCGACGACGATTCCGATGATTCCGGCGGGATCCATCACGGGCTCCTCGGTCGAAGCGGGACGGGGGGTGGCGGGTCGTCACCGTTCCCGCCCTCGTGGACCACGAGGTGGGGGGCGGTGTCCTCCGGCTCGGAGACCGTGCTCGGCATGTCCCGCGCGTGGGCGAGGACCGTGGCCTTGTGCTCGGTGACCAGGCGGATGACGTCCTGGAGGGTCTCGGTGATGACGTACTTGCTGCCGTCCACCAGGGTCAGGATCGTGTCGGGCGCGGTCTCGACGCGCTGGATCAGATCGGGGTTGACCCCGAAGGGTGTCCCGTTCAGACGCGTCACGATGATCACGGCAGGCCCTGTCCCTGGTCCCGGCTGGCAGGCCGGGGCGATGATCCGGCCAGGGCCCCTCCGTGGGCCCGTGCCTTGCTCATCGGCCGGCGAGGGTGAGATGTGAGGGTTCCGGGCCACCGCTCCCCCTCCGCGCGGTGCTGCCGGCGTCACGGTGGCTCTCAGACCACACGCAGGAAGACCGGGTCCTGCTGCCAGATCTTGCGCACGGCCACGTCCCAGCCACCCGGGCGCGAGGCCTCCACCTGCATGCCGTCGCCCATGTAGACGGACACGTGCCCCGGCGACCAGATGATGTCGCCCGGCAGCGCCTCCTCGCGGGAGACCACGGTGGTGCGCGCGGAGTCGCGGATGGCGGTGGACTGGTGCGGCAGGTCCACGCCGACCTTCGCGTACGCGTAGCTCACCAGGCCGGAGCAGTCGAAGCCCGCCGGCGTGGAGCCGCCCCACACGTAGGGCGTGCCGACGTGCTCGAGCGCGGTGGCGACGACCTGCTGGCCGCGCGCGGCGACGTCCGACGTCGGCGCGGCGGGCTGCCAGACCGGGCCGGCCTCGGCCGCCCCGGACACCCCGGCCGCCGCAGCGGCTGCACCGGAAGGAGCGCCCGGCACCGCCGTCACACCCTCCACGGTGCGGGCCTGGCCGAAGGTGGCCTGCGCCCACAGCTGGGCGAGCGACGTCGTACCGGCCGCCGCGGGCAGCGCCGCGGCGAGACCGCCCCCGGCGGTGCTGCCGCTCGCCGCGGGCAGGAGGCCCGCCAGCGCACCCGGCACCCCACCCGGCACCGTGCCCGCGAGGGTGCCGGGCAGGGCGGAGGTCGTGCCCGTGCCCGCCAGCTCGGCGGCCAGCGCCGACGCGAAGGTGCCGGCCGCCGCGGTCGGGGCCGAGGCGGTGCTCGCCGTCGCCGGGACGGCCGCGGGGGCCGTCCCGGTGACGGTCGAGAGCTCGCTCACCCGCGCCACGATCTGGCTGATCGCTTCCACTGAGTCTCCTCAGACGTCGCTCGTGCTGCCTGCGTCAGCGCTTGAGGTTGACCAGCTCGTTCAGCACCTCGTCCGAGGTGGTGATGACGCGGGAGTTCGCCTGGAAGCCACGCTGGGCCACGATCAGGTTGGTGAACTCGCTGGAGAGGTCGACGTTCGACATCTCGACCGCGCCGCCGGACAGGCCGCCGCGCCCGCCGGTGCCCGCGGTGCCCACCTGGGCCTCGCCGGAGTTGACGGTGGTGCGGAACAGCGAGCCGCCCGCCTTCTCCAGGCCGGCCGGGTTGTTGAACGTGCCCAGCGCGATGCGGCCCAGCACCTGGCTCATGCCGTTGCTGAACGAGCCGGTGATGGTGCCGTCGTTGCCCAGGGTGAAGGCCTGCAGCACACCGGCGGCCTGGCCGTTCTGCCCCTCGAACTTGATCGTGTCCACGCCCGCGAAGCCGGTCAGGCCGGAGACGTCCACGGCCACGCCGTCGGCGGTGATGGTGCCCAGCGGGGCCAGCACGCCGTCGGTGAGGGTCAGGGACGTGGGCGTCACACCCGTGCCCGAGACGTCCCAGCCGGTGGCCGTTCGCGTGAAGGACAGGGTCAGCTCGCGGGCGTTGCCCTCCGCGTCGTACACCTTGGTGGTGCGCTCGAGCACGGTGCCCGTGGCCGCCTCGGCGTCGAGGTTGCCCGCGAAGGTGGCGGCGGTGGTCTGCCTGGGCGGCATGACGGTGCCGGTGGGCACACGCAGGTCCGTCAGCGGGCCGTTCGGGTCGACGACGCCGTCCACGGCGGCCCACCCCTGGACGAGCGCGCCCTCGCCGGGCAGCACCATCTGGCCCGTGGCGTCGAAGTCGAACGAGCCAGCACGCGTGTAGAACGTCTCGTTGCCCTTGCGGACCACGAAGAAGCCGTCGCCCTGGATCATCATGTCGGTGCTGCGGCCCGTGAGCTGGGCCGAGCCCTGCGTGAAGCTGGTGGTGATACCGGCGACGCGCACGCCGAGGCCCACCTGGGCGGGGTTGGTGCCACCGAGGCCGTTCTGGGCGCCGGCGGGGTTCTGCACCACCTGGCTGAGCGCGTCCTGGAACTGCACCTGGGACGACTTGAAGCCCGTGGTGTTCACGTTGGCGATGTTGTTGCCGGTGACGTCGAGCATCGTCTGGTGGCTGCGCAGGCCGCTGATGCCGGAGAAGAGCGAGCGGAGCATGGTGGTTCCTTTCGGGGGACGTGCGAGAGGCTGGAGGTCAGGCGGTGGCGTCGGTGCCGGGCACCGTGGGCGCCGTGGAGCCGGTGCCGGTGGCGGCGATCACGCCGGCGACCGACTCGAGCGGCACGTCCACGTCGCCGACGCGGACGGTGGGCACGGGTGCGGCGTAGGAGGTCGAGCTGGCGGTGCCGGTGACGACCTTGCCCGCCTCGTCGAGGTAGCTGACCTGCTGGCCGACCAGCGAGGCGGCCGTGGCGCGCATCTGGAGCGCGAACGCCTCCCGCTGCGTGTCGGCGAGCTCGGTGAGCGACTCCGTCATGGACAGCTGCGTGGTCTGCGTCATCAGCTGCGAGGTGTCCATGGGGTTGCTCGGGTCCTGGTTGCGCAGCTGCGCCACCAGGAGCTGGAGGAACGCCTGGCGGTCGAGCTGGTCGTTCGGGCGGTCGCTGGCCGTCGTCGCGCGAGGCGTGGTCAGCGATGCGACGTCGATCGCGCCGGGTGCGTCGATGGTCATGGGTTCTCCGTCCGTGTGGTGCGTGGCGGTCGTGCGTGGAGCAGGTCGTGGTCAGGCGAGCAGGTCGAGGGTCCCGGGGCGCCGGGGGCCGGTGTCGACCAGCCCGGCACCGGCGGGGCCGGCGACGTCGTGCCGGACGGCGGTGCGCGGCCCAGGAGCGGGTGCGTCGCCGTCGTGGCGGGTGCCGTCGTCGGTGCTGTCGTGGCCGCCGTCGGGCGTCTCGCGCCCGCCGAGGCCCACCTCCGCCTCGAGCCCGGCGTCGGCGAGGTCGCGGCGCAGGTCGCCGAGCACGCCGCGCAGGGCGTCGCGCATCTGGTCGGTGGCGCCCACGAGCTCCAGGCGCACGTGCTGGGCGGTGATGTGGGCGACGACCCGGACCGGGCCGAGCTGCTCGGGGTCGATCGGCACCGACAGCACGTGGCGCCCCTCCCCGAGCTTCCCGACCGGGCGCAGGCGGGCGCCGAGGCCCTCGGCGAGCTGGGCCGCGAGGTTCTCGGGCACGGCCGGCGCCGGGGCCGGAGCGGGCGTCGCCGCGACGGGGGCGGCCGTCACGGGCGCGGGGGCGGCGGAGGCCGCGACGGCAGGCGTGCCGGTCGGGACTGGCTCGCCGCCCGAGGCGTCGGCCGCACGCGCGGCGAGGTGCTGCGCCGCCGCGGTGACGGTCCCGGCCGTCGAGGCCGCGGCGGCCGTCGCCGCCGGGTCGGCCACGGTCGGGGCGGGCGCGGCGGTCGACGGGCCGGCCGGCTGCCCGCCGGTCCGCGTGGGCGCCGTCGGGCCGGCCTGCGCCGGACGGGCCGGTACCTGGCCCTCGGCCTCCCCCGCCCCCGGGGCGGCGGCGCGGACGTGCGCCTCGGCGGCGGGGTCCGCCGCGGCCTCGGCGGTGGCCGCAGCGGTGAGAGCGGGCGCACCCGGCACCGCGGCAGCACCTGCCGCGGAACCGCCCGTCACCGCGGGCGCCGCAGGCACCGCGGTCGCGGCCGCCTCGGCCGGCGTCGAGGCGCCCGTCGCGCCGGGCACGACGGCGGGAGCAGGCTGCACCAGCCCCGCCACGACCTGTGCCACGCCGTCGATCGAGGGAGCGGCCTGCTCCGGGAGCGGTGCCCCCGGCACGCCGGCGTCGACCGCCGGGCCGCCTGCCTGCTCCCCGTCCGCGCCTGCCTGGCCCGTGGGGATGCCGGCCTGCGCCCCGTCCTGGGCACCGGCCTGGGCGTCCGAGCCGGCACCGGCCTGAGCACCGGCCTGCGTGCCCGGCCGGGCGCCGAGCGCCGCGCGCACGGCGTCGGCGAGCGTGTCGGAGAAGGGCGTCCCCCCGCTCGCGCCGTCGCCACCACGCCCTGCGGTGGCCGCAGGCGCACCGGCGCGGGCCGGTGCCGGGGCGGGGGCGATCGTCGGGGTGCTCACGGGGTCTCCCTCTGGCTGGGGCCGGGTGCGGTGCGCCCGGCGATCTCGTCGAGGACGTTCTGCTCGGCGCGCAGCTCGTCGGCCGTCTGCGCCTCGCGGTGGCGGTCGTGCAGGCGCTCGACGACACGGACGCGGCCGCGCGCCTCGTTCCACGCGTGCCGGCGCTCTTCGGTCTCGGCCTGGCGGCGGGCGGCGATGTCGCGGCTCTGGTCGAGCAGGGCCAGGAGCGCCGCGCGCGAGGCGACCTGCGCCTGCCACGTCTGGGCGTCGGAGGTCGCGGGCATCTCGTGCTCGTACAGGGCCTCGCGGGCGGCACGGGCACGCTGGTCGGCCTCGCGCGCCTCGTTCTGGGCCCGGGCGAGGGCCGCGGCGGCGCTGTCGCGCTCCAGGCCGCGCACGCGCAGCAGCCCGGCCAGCGGGAAGGCTCGGCTCATGGTGTCCCCCTCAAGGTGGTCGCGAGGTCGCGCAGCCGCTGCCAGGACTCGGCCGCGGGGGCGGTCTCCTCCAGCGACTGGCGGCAGAAGGCGTCGATGGCGGCGGCGTTCGCCAGGGCGGCGTCCACGCGCGGGTCGGAGCCGGCGGCGTAGGCGCCGACGTCGAGCAGGTCCTGGGCCCGGCGCCGGGCCGCGAGCACCGCGCGCAGCTCGGCGGCGTCGGCGCGCTGGTCGGGCCGGGTGACGCGGGAGGCCACGCGGGAGACGGAGTCGACGGCGTCGACCGCCGGGAAGTGCCCGGCCACCGCCAGCTCACGGCGCAGCACCACGTGCCCGTCGAGGATCGAGCGTGCGGCGTCGGCGATGGGCTCGTTGTGGTCGTCACCGTCCACCAGCACGGTGTACAGGCCGGTGATGGAGCCGCGAGGGCCCGTGCCGGCACGCTCGAGCAGGCGGGCCATGAGGGCGAAGGTGCTGGGCGGGTAGCCGCGCGTGGCGGGCGGCTCCCCCACGGACAGGCCGATCTCGCGCTGGGCCATCGCCACACGGGTCAGGGAGTCCATCATCAGCACGGCGTGGCGGCCCTCGTCGCGCAGGTGCTCGGCGATCCGGGTGGCCACGAACGCGGCGCGCAGCCGCACCAGCGGCGGGGCGTCGGAGGTCGCGACGACGACGACGGAGCGGGCCAGGCCCTCGGGCCCCAGGTCGTCCTCGAGGAACTCGCGCACCTCGCGGCCACGCTCGCCCACCAGGGCGATGACGCTGACCTCCGCCTCGGTACCGCGAGCGATCATGGACAGCAGGCTCGACTTGCCCACGCCGGAGCCCGCGAACAGCCCCAGGCGCTGGCCGCGGCCGGCCGTCACCAGGGTGTCGAGCACGCGCACGCCCAGGGGCACCGGGGTGTCGACCCGGGCGCGGTCGAGCGGTCCGGGGGCCGGCTGGTCCACGGGCACCCACGCCTGGGCGTCCACGGGTCCCCTGCCGTCCACCGGGCGGCCGAGGCCGTCCAGGACCCGGCCGAGCAGCCCGGCGCCGACGGGGACGCGCAGGCTGCCGCCGGTCGCGCGCACGGGCAGGCCGGCGGCGAGCCCCCGGGTGTCTCCCAGCGGCATGCAGCGCAGGTGCTCGCGGTCCACCGCGACCACCTCGACGGGGGTGGCGGCGCTCCCCTGCCCCACCGTGAGCATGTCCCCCACAGCGGCGGTCAGGCCCGCGACCTCGACCACGAGGCCGACCGCGCCGCGCACGGTGCCGACGGCCTCGGGCTCGGCCGCCGACAGCGCCCGGGTCCACGCGCCGCCGCGCAGCGCCGTCGCGGCGCTCACCGCTCGCCCTCCGGGACGGGCGCGCCGTCCGCGGCGTCGAGCGCGGCGCGGGCACGCTCGAGGGCGGTGCCGATGCGGGCGTCGAGCCAGCCGTCGACGTGCTCGGCGACGGCGTCCCCGCGCGCCACGGTGGGGTCGGCGACGACCCGCACGCCCTCCGGCGACGCGTCGGCACCGGTCGCGGCGTGCACGAGGGCCAGGTCGTCGGGGTGCATGCGCACGGTGACGCCCTCGTCGTCCCACGGCCGCGACAGGGCCCGGGCGAGCGCCGCCCGGGCACCGTGCTCGGCGTCCGACAGCTCGACGCCCAGCACGGCCTCGGCGAGCTCCAGCGCCAGCGTGTGCAGCGTGCGCTCCGACTCCTGCACCACGGGGGTGCGCAGGGCGCGCACCCCGGCGGCGGCAGCGGCCAGCGCCCGCAGGGCGCCGGCCACCTCGGCCGCGTGCCGGGCGTCCGCCGCGGCACGGGCCGCGGCGTCCTGCTCGGCACGCTGGCGCGCGACCTCGGCCGCCCGGCGAGCGCCCGCCGCGTAGCCGGCCGCCCAGCCGGCCCCGCGCTGCGCGTCGGGGCGGTGGGGGTCGACGACGTCGGGCACGGCCGGTAGCACGGGCCGCACGGCCACCGAGGGCTCAGGAGACATAGTCGTCCTCGCCCTCGCGGCGGATCGCGATCTGGCCCGACTCCTCCAGGCGGCGGATGATCTGCACGATGTTGGAGCGCGCCTCCTCGATCTGCGAGACCCGCACGGGGCCGAGCATGTCGATCTCCTCGGCGAGGTTCTCGCGGGCACGCTCGGACAGGTTGCGCATGATCTTGTCGCGCACCGCGTCGTCGGCGCCCTTGAGCGAGACCGACAGGTCCGAGGTCTCCACCTGGCGCAGCACCAGCTGCATCGCGCGGTCCTCCAGCAGCAGGATGTCCGCGAACACGAACATCTGGCTGCGGACCTCCTCGGCCAGCGCCTCGTCCCGGGTCTCCAGACCCTCGAGGATCGCCTTCTCCGTGGTGGGGTCGGCCCGGTTGATGATCTCCACCAGCGGCGCCACCCCGCCCACAGCAGCCAGCTCGCGGGGCGTGAGCACCGTCGAGGCCTTGCGCTGGAGCGACTCGGCCACCACGGTGACGACGTCGGGCGAGGCCCGGTCCATCAGCGCGATGCGGTGCGCCACGTCGCCCTGGAGCGAGGCCGGCAGGCCCGCCAGGATCACCGAGGCGTGGTCCGGCCGCAGGTGCGCCAGCACCAGGGCGATGGCCTGCGGGTGCTCGCCCGACAGGAGCGAGATCACCTGGCGGGCGTCGGCCTGCTGCAGGAACTCGAACGGCTGGCCCGCGAGCGAGCTCTGCAGGCGCTCGATCATCCCCGCGGCCTCGTCGGCGCTCATCGTCGCCTCGAGGAGCTGCTGGGCGAGGCTCACGCCGCCGCCGATGCCGGGGCCGATCGCCGAGAAGTCGTAGAACTCCTCCAGCACCGCGTCCGCGATCTCCTGGTCCACCCGGTCCATGCGCAGGATCTCGGCGGTGATCTCCTCGATCTCCACCGGCTCCAGGCGGGCCAGGATGCGCGAGGCACGCTCCTTGCCGAGCTGCACCAGCACCATGGCCGCCTTGCGCGCCGCGGGCATCGCGGGCACGACCACGCCGGGGGCCGCCGTCGTCGGGGCGCTCATCGGTCACCCCCGCGGCCCGCCCCGGCGAGCCAGCCGCGCAGCAGCTCGGCCACCTCGTCGGGCTGCTCGTCCGCCAGGGCGGCGATCTCGGCGCGCTTGCGGTCCGCCGGGGGCGGCTCCACGGGGGCGGGCGGCTGCGCCGGGACCGGCGGCAGCATGATCGTCTCGTCCGCGGAGTCGAGCAGCAGCGGGTCCTCACGCTCCATGACGCGCAGCGCCTCGAGCTCGAGGGCCTCGCGCCGCTCACGCTGCGCCAGCCGCGAGCGCTTGGCACGGCGCACCAGCCACAGGATCAGCAGCAGGGCGACCAGCAGCCCGACGCCGCCCATGACCAGGTCGCGGAACAGCTTCTCCTGGGCCGCGGCAGCCGCAGCGGCCTCCTCGGCCTCGAGCGCCGCGGCGGCGGCGTCGGCGGCCGAGGTGTCGAACACCGCGCGCTGCACCTGGATCGTGTCGCCGCGCTCGGGGTCGATGCCCGCGGCCGCGGCGAGCGTGTTCTGCAGGGTGGCCAGGTCCAGCGCCGCGGACGCCTCCTGGTCCAGGAGCACCGCCACCGACTGGCGGTCCACGCGGCCCGGGGCCGTCGTCGTCGTCTCGGTGCTCTTGTTGACGGCGTTCTGGCGCTGCTCCGACGTGCTGGAGTACTCGCCGTTGCCGTTGGCACCGCCCGGCACCTGGATGTTGTCCGGTCCCAGCACGCCCGCGGCGCCGCCGCCCGTGCCGGTGTACGACTCCTCGTCCACCGTCTCCGTCAGCGGCGGCGTGTCCGGCGTGGCGCTGAACTCCTCCACCGTGCGCTGCGTGGCGTCGAAGTTGAGCTCTGCCGAGACGGTCACGGCGGACTTGCCCGGGCCCAGGATCGGGTCCAGCACGCTCTGCAGCGCCTGGGAGACGCGCTGCTCGTAGTCCGCGGTCCGCTTGCCGTCGAACCCGGCCCCGCCGCCCTCGGCCCCGATGGCCGAGAGCACCTGGCCGGACGCGTCGATCACGGCCACGTCGCTCGACTTCATGCCGTCGATGCCCGCCGAGACCAGGTGCACGATCGCCTGCACCTGCTCGGTGCTCAGCGTGCGGCCCGCGCGCGTCTTGACGAACACCGACGCCGTCGGGTCGGCCTTGTTCTCCACGAAGACCGTCTGCTCAGGGATCGCCAGCTTGACCGACGCCGTCTCGACGCCGTCGATCGCCTCGATCGTGCGCGCCAGCTCGCCCTCCACCGCCCGCAGGTAGGTGGTCTGCTGCTGGAACTCCGACGACGTCATCGGCATGTCGTCGAGCAGCGAGTAGCCGCCCGCCTGCGAGGAGGCGGGCAGCCCCTGCGCCGCCATCTGGATGCGCATCGGGTACAGCCGGTCCGTCGGCACCAGCACCGTGGAGCCGCCGTCGGTGAGCTGATAGCTGACGCCCGCGGCGTCGAGCTGGTCGACGACGGCGCTCGCGTCCGCGCCGGACAGCCCGCTGAACAGCGGCGCCATCGTCGGCTTGGTCGCCCAGCTCGCCAGCGCCACACCGCCCAGCACCAGCGCCGCCACCGCGATGAGCGCGAACGTGCGCTGGGCGACGCTGAACTGCTTGAAGAAGCCGGTCATCCGGTCGAGCGCGGCCTGCACGGGAGCGGGCATCAGGCCTGCATCCTCATGATCTCGGTGAACGCCTCGACCGCCTTGTTGCGCACGGCGGCGGTCAGCTCGAGCATCGTCGAGGCCTGGGCGGCGGCGATCGTGTAGTCGTGCACGTCGTCGAGGTCACCGGTCACGGCCTTGACGGCCAGGGCCTGCGACGTCGACTGCGCGGCCTGGAGCTGGTCGATCGCACCGCCCAGGGCGACGGCGAAGCCCGAGCCGGCCGCGTCGGCGGCCGGCGTGCGGTCCACGGCCTGGAGGCCGGCGGCAGGCATGACGGGGGTGACGGCGCTGACCGCGCCCACGGGAGAGAACATCAGGATCGTCCGATCTGCAGCGCGGCCTCGTACGTCATGCGTGCCCGGTCCACGACCGCGGCGTTCGCCTGGTAGGCGCGCTGCGCCATGATCAGCTGGGTCATCTGGCTGGACATGTCGATCTCGGGGTAGCGCACGTACCCCTGGGCGTCGGCGAGGGGGTGGTCGGGTTCCTGGACCATCCGGCCCTCGGCGTCACCGAGCACGATGCCGCCCACCTGCACGCCCTTGCCGTCCGGGGACTCCGCGGCGATCACGTAGCGCGCACGGAAGGCCTCCTCGGCCGTGCTGGTGGCGTTGTTCGCGTTGGCGAGGTTGTCGCTGACCGCGTCCAGCCACTTGCGGTTGACGGTCATGCCGGTGCCGGCGATGCCGATCGCGTCGAAGAGGCCCATCACCGGCCCCCGATCGCCGTGCGGATCGAGGAGAACGTGCCCGAGATCGCCTGCGTGGCGAGCTGGTAGCGCAGGTTCGTGTCGATGTTGGCCAGCGTCTGCTGGTCGAGGTTCACGTTGTTGCCGTCCTCGCGGGTCGGCTCCAGCGACCGGGCCACGCGCGGGCTGGCCGCACCCGTGCCCTTGTCGACGGCGGCGGCCAAGGCGTCCTCGAACAGCACCCGCTTGGCCTGGTAGCCGGGGGTCTGGAGGTTCGCGACGTTGTCGGCGATCACTCGCTGCCTCAGCGCGAGGCCGTCGAGCGCCGAGCTGAGCGCCACGAAGCTCACGGAGTCGAACATGCCCATACGGGGGTTACCTCGTCAGGGTCGATGCGGGACGGCCGATCCATGGCCTGCGTGATGAGCGGTCCGTGCTCGTCGGCCCCATCGGAGGTACAGCGGCGGGTGTGAGGTTTTCCGCAGCGTGAAAGGCTCTTTCACCCGTTCAACCGTTCAAGTCGGTGGTATCGGGTGATGCGAGCGCTCAGCCCTCGACGTCGAGGAAGACGGGGCGCTCTGCGGGATCGGGGCCGCTGAGCCCGTCGGTGGCCACCAGCTGACGGCGCACACCACGGGCCGCCTCCGCGAGGTCACGGGCGGCCGCCTCCTGGCGCGCGAGCAGTTCGCGCGCGCGGCCCTCCAGCGCGGCCGGCAGGGCGTCGAGGCCCACGGGAGGCTGCCACGGGACCGGGGCTGCCAGGAGCACGGCGTCGTCCGTGCGCTGTGCCTGCTCGCCGGGCGCACCGCCGGCGCGCGCCTGGCGGGCGAGCGACTCCGCGGCGACGACGTCGGCCTCGAGCCGGTCCAGCACCGCCGGCCAGGTCATGGTGCCCACCTCAGCCGACACCGAGGAGGCCGCCGGGAGCGGTACCTGCGGGGTCCGGGGAACTCGCCTGCGCCGCGGCAGCCTCCCGCCACGCCTCCGCGAGCGGCAGCACCAGGTCGTAGCACGCGCTCACCCGCGCGGCGTCGCCGTCCGTCGAGGCCGTGAGGAGCTCGCTGAGCAGGAAGGCGTAGACGTCCCGCAGCCGTCGCCCCTCGGGCCAGGCCTCGACGTCGAGCGTGTCCATCAGCTCCGTGACGATGTCCTGCGCGTGGTCGGTGTGCGTGCGCCCCTCGGCCACGTCACCGCGCCCGAACGACTCCGCCCCACGGTGCAGGTCCAGCACCAGACGGTCGTACAGCAGGGTCAACAGCTTGGCCGGGCTCGCCGTGGCCACCGTGGCCTCGAGGAACCGCTGTCGGGCGACGTTCACAGGAATCCCCTCGCTCCGCGCGTCAGTTCGAGTTCTGGTTGTTCACACCGAGCTGCGACATGAGGAACGCCGACTGCGACTGCAGCCTCGACAGCTGCGTCTCGAGCTGGGTGTACGTGCGCACCAGCGACTCGCGCCGGAGCGCCAGGCGGCGGTCCCAGGCGTCGATCTGGTCCCCCAGGGACTTCACGATCGACTCCTGGCCCGTGATCTTCGTCGTCAGTGTGCCGTCGTACCGGTCGCTCGCAGCCTCTGCGACGTCTGCGACGCGCTGGGCGACGCCCGCGACGACCTTCTGGACCTTCGCAGGGTCCGCGGCGAGCGCCTCGGCGAACTTGGTCTCGTCGAACGTGAACGTACCGTCACGGTTGATCACGAGGCCGACCGTCGACGGCGAGACACCGTCGACAGGGAAGGACATGGCCGACTGGAGCTGCTGCTGCAGGCCTCGCACCGTCGAGTCGCCCGAGAACAGACCACCGGTCACGACCGTGCGGCCGTCGGCGGCCGTCGTCGTGGTGGTGGCCGTGCGGGAGGAGATCTCCGAGAGCACCACACCGAGGCTGCCGACGAGCCCCGAGGCGAGCGACTTCAGAGCCGCGTCGTCCCGAGCGACGCTCACGGTGACGTCCTCGCCCACGGCAGCGGCGCTCACGGTCACGTCCACGCCGGAGAGCAGCCCCTCGAACGTGTTCGTCGACGAGGTCATCACCTGCTCGGCGCCGCTGCCGGCATAGAGGGTGATCCGGGCGTCCGACGCCGTGCGGATGGTCTGGAGCTCGGCGCTCTCGTCGGCGACCAGGCCCGAGACCGAGAACGCGCCGTCCTGCTCGCCCGTCTGGGTGCCGGTCAGCTGGAGCCGGTAGCCCACCGCACCGTCGGCGGTGACGCCCCGCACCAGGGTGGCCCGCACGCCGGCTTCCGGGTTCTGGTTGATCGCCGCGACGACGTCCTGGAGCGACCCGGAAGCAGGCTCGATCGTGACTGTCGTGTCGCCACGCGTGAGGGTGAGCACGGGAGGCTGCCCGGCGAGCACGTTCTCGGCGAGACCGAACGCCCCACGGGTCACCACGGCCTGGCTGGTGGCCGCCGCGTCGACGCGGAAGCTGACCTCACCCGCCTGGGCGGCGCTCGCGGACGCGACGGAGGTGGTGACGTCGGTGGAGGACGAGGTCGCCTTGGCCGCGTCCCACGACTCCGGCTTGGCCGCCTTGGCCGCCGCCTCGGCCAGAGAGGCCACGCGCGTGTTGAGCGCCTGGAGAGCCGAGACGAGCGAGCTCGTCTGGCTCTGCTTGCTCTTGAGCAGCGATTGCGGCACCGCCTCGGCAGCGATGAGCTGGTCGATCAGGGCCGAGGTGGACAGACCGCTGATCAGTCCGTCGACAGAGAGTCCGGCCATGGCGAGGTACGTCCTCCGGGTCGGGCCCCTGCGCGGAGCCTTCCGTCTGTGTGGTGGTGCCGGCGGCGCGCGTCGAGACGCACGCCGCCGGCACGGTTCCGGCAGTCTCACGGGGGACGAGACCGCCGGAGGTGCGGCCGGTGGGGGTGGTGGTCACCGGCCGGGTCGGATCACTGCAGCAGCTGGAGAACGCTCTGCGGCAGGTTCTTGGCCTGAGCCAGGATGGTGGTGCCGGCCTGCGACAGGATCTGCGCGCGGGTGAAGGCCACCGTCTCGTTGGCCACGTCGGTGTCGCGGATGCGCGACTCCGAGGCGGACAGGTTCTCGATCGCCACGTTGACGCTCTTGATCGTGTGCTCGAAGCGGTTCTGGTAAGCACCCAGCTCGGCACGAGCGGTCGAGATGGCCTCGATCTTGCCGTCGATCAGGTCGACCGCAGCCTGGGCACCACCGGCGGTGGAGAAATCGAGCACGCCATCGGCGCCCCACGCCTCGGTGTCGGCGTCGTAGAGCTTGACCTCAAGGTCCGCGGCGAAGCTGGCGAGCGAGGCCGAGGAGAGGTCCACGTCGATGGTCGAGTTGGAGTTGGCGCCACCCGCACCGACCTGGAAGGTCAGAGTGCCACCCGCGCCAGCCGTGCCGTCCAGCAGGTTGATGCCGTTGAAGTTGGTGGACTTGCCGATGCGGTCGAGCTCGTCGACGAGGCTGTTGGCCTCCGTCGCGATGTTGGCCCGCGCCTTGTCGTTGTTCGAGTCGTTGCCCGCCTGGACGGACAGGTCGCGCAGGCGCTGAAGGATGGCGTGCACCTCGGTGAGGGCGCCCTCAGCGGTCTGGACGACGGAGATGCCGTCCTGGGCGTTGCGGGCGGCGACCTTGAGGCCACCGACCTGCGAGCGCAGACCCTCGGAGATGGCCAGACCAGCGGCGTCGTCGGCGGCGCGGTTGATGCGCAGACCGGACGAGAGCTTCTCCAGCGACTTCGAGAGGTCGTTCTGCGTGTTGGAGAGGTTGCGGTACGCGTTCAGCGCCGCGATGTTCTGGTTGACGGTCAGAGCCATGGTGATGTCACTCCTTGAGATCGGCTCGGCGTGCCCTTCCGTGGGCTCACCGTGCCTATCGCCCAGGCGCTGCCGGGCGTGAGGAGTTCTGCGACGCAATTTTCCTCGGAGCCCTGGGGCCCTCCCGCGGCCCCTCCTGCCGCCCCCTGCAACCTGCCGTGGCGGCAGACGCAGACGGCGGTGCCGGCCGCACCCTGACGGAGCGGCCGGCACCGCCGGCGATCTGCGGACGAGCGGGGTCAGGCGGTCTGGACCCCGGCACGCCGCGCGACGACCTCGTGGTCCGCGCTGGTCGCCCCAGCCGCGGTGAGCGCACCGAACGGCAGCCCCTGCACCGCACGGGCGGCCACCTGGGCGAAGTACGCCTGGCGGCGGCGCGCTGCGACGCCGTCGCGCCGCTCCACGGTAGGCAGCAGCTCGGGGTCCAGGCCCGCGTTGAGGCCGTCCCGCATGAGGCCCAGGGCCTCGGTGCGCAGCTGGCTGACGCGCGAGGGGGTCACGCCCAGCTCGGCAGCCACCTCGGTCACGGGGCGGTCCTCGAAGAACAGGGCGACCACCACGGTCTTGAGCCGCTCGGGCAGCGACTCGACCGCCGCGCGCATCCAGGTCAGCCGCTCGCGGGTGAGCACGGCCTCCTCCGGCGTCGGCGCGGCGTCCGCGACGACGTCGGCGACAGGGTTGTCCGTGCCATCGAGGCTCAGCACACGGCGCTCGAGGTCGGCCTGGGCCTGGTCCACGCTGGCCGGGTCGGTGCCCAGCACCTGCGCGATCTCCTCGCGCGTCGGGCGCCGGCCCAGGCTGTGGGTGAGCTCGTCCGTGGCGCTCTGCACCTCGCGAGCACGGGTCCGGGCACCGCGCGACGCCCAGTCCATCGAGCGCAGCTCGTCGATCAGGGCCCCGCGGACGCGCAGCGCGGCGTAGCGGGCGAACGGCACGCCGGTCGACTCGTCGTACGCACGGGCGGCCAGCACCAGTGCGAGGCTGCCGGCCGAGGCCAGCTCGTCCCGCGTGACCGTCGGCGGCACCCGGTGCAGCAGCTCGGACACCTGGTAGCCGACGATGGCGATGTTCTCCTCGACGAGCACGCGCACGCGCGCCTCGTCGACCGCCCCGCCTGCCGGTCCCTGCTTCAGATCACTCACAGATCCGCCCCCTGTTGAGCGTGGCTCGCGCTCGTCTCGACGAGCACGCTCGTCCTTCGGCCACGGCGAGCGTCGTACCAGATCACAGCGCCCGTCCGCAGCCTCGACTTCTGACATGAAGAGCCTCAGACACTTCATGCGCATAACACCATGCGGCAGGCGGGTGAATCGCAACCATTGCGGGTGAAAACATCCCGCGTTCGTCCAAAATCGGCCTCAACGCCCCTATCGGGCGCCCGCAGCGCCCCTGCCAGGGACTTCACCCGGTGGGCTGCCTCGCCGGCGGGGCGTCGTCGGACCCTGCCCCTAGCGTGTGCCCCCTGCCCTGCCGGCACCACCCGGCACCCGCGCAGCATCGATCTTCCGGAATCCGTCATCCTCGGCCCCCACCGTCCGATGGACAGGGATGGCGGAGGCACCGGCGCCGCAGCAGCACACGGAGGAAGTCTTGGAAAGTCACGATGAGCTCAGGCGCCTGTCGGACGTCCTGTGGGCGGAGCGTCGCCTCCTCGAGCTGCTGCTCTTCAAGCTGGAGGAGGAGCAGCTGCTCCTGACCAGCGGGCGCTCGCGCTGGCTCGGCCACGCCGCCCGAGAGGTCGCCAAGGTCCTGGACGAGATCCGGTCCGCGGAGGTGGGCCGCGCCGCGGAGGCCGACGCCGCCGCGGTGGCGCTGGGCCTGGAGCCCGGCACGCCGCTCGGCGAGCTGGCCCTGGCAGCCCCCGCCCCGTGGGACGAGCTGCTGCTCTCCCACCGGGACGCGTTCGCCCAGCTCACCTCGGAGATCAGCGAGCTGGCCGACGGCAACCGCGAGCTCCTGGCGGTCTCGCACCGCGCCACCCAGGAGACGCTGCTCGCGCTGCGGCGCGAGTCCGAGACCTATGACGACACGGGCCACGCGGCGAGCATCGACCGCAGCGGCCAGATCTTCGACGCATCCCTCTGACACGGCTGACCAGACGAGAGGCCAGGAACCGATGAGCACCTTCTCCGGACTGAGCACCGCGCTGAGCTCGTTGACCGCACAGCGCCAGGCGCTGGACGTGTCGGGGCAGAACGTCGCGAACGTCAACACGGTGGGCTACACCCGCCAGCGCGCCAACCTGACGTCGGTGGGCGGCGTGACCGTCCCTTCGATGTTCTCCGTCTCCAACGGGGTGGGCAACGGCACCAAGGTGTCCGACTTCGCCCGCCTGGGCGACGTCTTCCTGGACACGCGCGTACGCGTCCAGACCTCGTCGGCCACGTACCTCAAGGCGGTGGCAGACGGCCTCAAGGCCCTGGAGGCCACCGTCGGCGAGCCGTCCGCCAGCAAGACCGGCTTCTCGGACCAGCTCACCGCCATGTGGGGCGCCTGGAACGACCTGGCCAACACGCCGGACACCGAGGCTGCCCGCTCCGTCGTGCTGGAGACCTCCAGCGCCGTCGCCGCCCGGCTCGGCTCGATGTACGCCGCGGCGCGGACGGAGTGGAACCAGCAGTACGACACCGCCGTCGCGCTCGTGGCCAAGACCAACGCGACGGCGGCCAACGTGGCCGACCTCAACGCCCGCATCCAGCAGATCACCAACTCCGGCGGCGTCGCCAACGAGCTGATCGACGCCCGCGACCTCGCCGTCACCGAGCTCGCCGCCCTCGTGGGCGGCACGGTCCAGTACGGCAACGACGGGCAGGTCGACGTGCTGGTGGGCGGCAACCCGCTGGTCGCCGGCTCCACGGCCCGCGAGCTCAAGGTCTCCGGCGCCCCGTCGTTCGGGCACGTGATGGGCACCGCCGGTGGCGAGGCCACGGCCGTGACGATCGAGTGGGCGTCGCGCCCCGGCTCCTCCGCCGGGCTCGACGGCGGTCAGCTCGCCGGCATCCTCGCCGTGCTCGCCCCTGCGAACGAGACGGGCACCGGCGGCCCGCTCGCCGAGGCCGCAGCCCGGTACGACCGGCTCGCCGTCGACCTCGCCCGCCAGGTCAACGACCTCCACGCCGGCGCGTACACCGTCGACGGTCAGCCCGGCGGCGAGTTCTTCACCTTCACCGGCCAGCCGGGGGCGCTGAGCCTGACCGTGGCCATCACCGACCCGAGCCGGATCGCCGTCTCGGCGAGCGCCCAGGACCAGCTCGACGGGAGCGTCGCCGCGCGTCTCGCGGCGCTCGGCACGACGCCGGGCGGCCCCGACGCCCAGTGGAACGCGTTCGTCGTGGATCTCGGCAGCCGCACCTCCTCGGCCGGCGCGCGCGCCGCCGTGTCGGAGGTGGCCCGCGCATCGGCCGTCAGCCAGCAGCTCGCCAACGCCAGCGTCGACCTGGACGAGGAGACCGTCAACATGGTCGCCTACCAGCGTGCCTACGAGGGCGCCGCCCGCGTGCTCACGGCCATCGACCAGATGCTGGACACGCTCATCAACCGCACCGGCGTCGTCGGGAGGTAGTCATGACCCGCATCACCCACCAGACCATCCAGCAGCGCACCCTGGCCAACATCCAGGCCAACCTGCACCGGATGAGCGACCTGCAGTCGCAGCTCTCGAGCGGCAAGAAGATCGAGGTCGCCTCGAACGACCCCGCCGCCGCCGCGTCCGCGATGCGCCTGCGCACCGAGCGCGGCGACCTCGCCCAGATCGAGCGCAACGTCTCCGACGCCGACAGCTGGCTCACCACGATCGACACCGCTCTCCAGTCGGCCCTGGCCGTGCTGAACAACGCCCGCGACCTCGTGGTGCAGGGCGGCAACGGTGCGCTGGGCCAGACCTCTCGCGAGGCGATCGCCACGAACATCGAGGGTCTGCGCGACTCCCTGCTGGGCATCGCCAACACCTCGTACCTGGGCCGCAACGTCTTCGCGGGCACGTCCAACGCCGCCGGCGCCTTCGCGGCGGCCGAGGACGGCACGTACCCGTACCAGGGCTCGGGCGCGCCGGTCGAGCGCCGCATCTCCGAGGCCGTCTCCGTGCGGGTCGACTCCGACGGCCGCGCCGTGTTCGGCACGCCCGAGCAGGGCAACTCCGTCTTCGCGCTGCTCGACGACATCGTCGCCGAGCTGCGCACCCCCACGGGCAACCCCACCAGCAGGCTCGACGCCCTCGACTCCCGCATGGAGTCGGTGCGCACAGAGCTCTCGGCGCTCGGTGCCCGGCAGCGCCAGGTGCAGACCGCGCAGGCCACCCTCACGGACGCGAAGCTGACCAACACCACGCGCCTGTCCGAGATCGAGGACGTCGACCTCGCCAAGGTGCTCCTGGACCTGCAGGTCCAGGAGGTCGCGTACAAGGGCGCGCTGAGCGCGGGCGCCCGTGTGCTCCAGCCGTCGCTGCTCGACTTCCTGCGATGAGCGCCGCCACCGTGACCGCGGCCCCCGCCATGCTCGGCCTCGTCGCGCCGCTGCCCGGCCTGCCCGGGCACGACACGCTCCAGGTCACGCCGCTGGACGACAGCGGCGTGGTGCTCGAGCTGCGTGGCGCCGGCGAGCAGGACAGGCCGCTGCGCCTCTTCGCCGCCGTGCCGTCGGTGTTCTTCCCCGACTACGCCCCCGGGCTGCCCGCGGACGCCCTGCGCCAGCTCGGCCTCCAGGGCGCGTCCGAGGCGATGCTGCTCGCGCTGATCCACCCGGCCGACGACGCCCACGAGGTGCCCACCATGAACCTGGTGGCACCGCTGGTGGTCGACCCTCGCTCGGGCCGTGCCGTGCAGGTCATCCTCGAGGCCGACCTGCCCCTGCGCGCCCCGCTCGGCTGAACGCTCTCCCCCGCCCGGCTGCTCACGCCAGGGCTCTTCCCGCCGATAGGTCAAGGGCTACACCCGTACGGGACAGGTCCGCACGGACGGGACGAAAGGGGGCCGGTATGACCGACCTCGAACATGCCGGCTCGACACGCACGCCCGAGCCGTCCGCGTCGCACCCCGGTGCTGCGGCACCCGGCTCGGCCACGGGCGGTGCCCGGCACCACGCAGACACGCCCTGCCCGGCTGCGGACGCCACGACGCGCCGCCCGGCCCCCCGCCCCGCGACGACCGCCCGGTTCACGGCACCGCGTCCCGAGCACGCTGCCGAGGCGCTGCGCACGGAGCAGTTCATGGTGCTCTCCCGCCAGATCCCGCTCATGTACACGGTGCTGGCGTTCTACGCGTGGGTGCTGGCCCTGTCGTTCCTCGGGCGGGCGCCGGCGGCGCTGACGGTCGGCGTGGCCGCCGCCTTCACCGTGGTCTACGCGGTGCGCATGGTCATGTGGCGGCGGCGACGCTCCGCCCGGCCCACCGAGCAGGAGGCACGCCGGCAGCTGCTGCGCGCCGACGTGCTGGCGGCGCTGCTCGCGCTCGGCATGGTGGGGTGGGCCGCGGTGCTGCTGCGGTACGCCGACGGCCTCGAGCGCGGCCAGGTCGTCCTGTTCCTGACGTTCTCGCTGATGATCAGCATGACCAGCCTCATCGCGAACGCCCGGGCCGCCCTCGTCATCGCCGTCGTCGGCGGTGTGCCCGCCGCGGTGCTGCTGGTGACGACGGGCAGCGCGGCGCTGGCCACCATGGGCCTGGACGCCATCGCCGCCCTCGTGGCCGCGACCGTCGTCGTGCTGGCGCTGCACAAGGACTTCCGCAGCAGGGTGCGGGCCCAGTCCGAGGCGCGGTTCCGGGAGCAGGAGCAGGCGCGCATGCTGCGCATGATCGAGGACATGCCGACCGCCGTCATGACGGCCGACCCGCGCACGTTCGAGATCACCTACGCCAACGCCGCCTGCTACGAGCTGCTGGAGAACCTGGGGCACGTGCTGCCCATCGACCTGGAGAACCTCGTCGGCACGTCGCTGGACATGTTCCACCGGATGCCCGAGCACCAGCGGCGGCTCCTGCAGGACCCGAGCCGCCTGCCCTACGACGCCCGGATCAAGATCGGCCCGGAGCTGGCGGACATCACCGTCTCGGCCATCACCGACGACGACGGCACCTACCTGTCGGCCATGCTGGTGTGGGAGATCGTGACGGAGAAGGTCGCCACCGCCCAGCGCATCCACGACCTGGCGCACTACGACACCCTCACGAGCCTGCCGAACCGGCACACGTTCCGCGAGGAGGTGGCCGCGGCCCTGACGGGCGGCACCGAGAGCTTCGCGGTGCTGTACCTGGACATCGACAGCCTCAAGAACGTCAACGACGCGCACGGGCACCAGGTGGGCGACCTGCTCATCGCCCAGGTCGCCGCCCGCCTGCGCGCCACCTGCGACCGCATCGGCGCCGTCGCCGCACGGATCGGGGGCGACGACTTCGCCGTCCTGGCCCCCGGCGCCGACCTGGCCGGCGCCACGGCGCTGGCCGCCGACCTGGTGCGCACCCTCGGTGCCCCGTACCGGCTCGACCGGCTGCGCACCGTGCGGGTCAGCGTGTCGACCGGCATCACCGTGAGCCCGGAGCACGGCCGTGACGTCGAGACGCTGCTGGCCCACGCCGACACCGCGCTGTACGCCGCCAAGGCCGACGGCCGGGGCGCCACCGGCGTGTTCGACGCGGCCATGGACGCCCGCATCCAGGAGCGCTCGCGCCTCGAGCAGGCCCTCGAGCAGGCCCTGGACCGCCCCGAGCACCTGTTCGTCTTCTACCAGCCGATCTTCGACATCGCCACGGGCCGCGTCACCGCGCGCGAGGCGCTGGTGCGCTGGCACCACGACGGACGCTGGGTCTCGCCCGGCGAGTTCGTGCCGCTGGCCGAGGAGTGCGGCCTCATCGCCCGTCTCGACCGGCACGTGCTCGACGAGGCGTGCGCGGAGGCGACCCGCTGGGAGGACGGCGCCCGGGTGGCCGTCAACATCTCCGCCCAGCAGATCGGCGCGGGCACGCTGGTGGCCGAGGTGACCCGGGCGCTGGAGTCGTCCGGGCTGCCCGCCCCGCGGCTGGAGATCGAGGTGACCGAGACGGCCCTGCTGCACCACGGCGCTGCGGCGGCCGAGGAGCTGCGCCGCCTGCGCGAGCTGGGTGTGCGGGTGGCCCTCGACGACTTCGGCACCGGCTACTCGTCCCTCGCGCACCTGCGGGACTTCTCGTTCGACAAGATCAAGATCGACGGCACGTTCGTGCGCGACTCGACGCAGCGGGCGGACTGCGCGGCCGTCGTCCGCGCCGTCGCGGAGCTCGGCCGCCGCCTGGGGGTCACCACGGTGGCCGAGGGCGTGGAGAACGAGGAGCAGCACGAGCAGGTGCGCCAGGAGGGCTGCGTCGAGGTGCAGGGGTTCCTGCACGGACGACCCGCCCCCGGGGAGCGCGACGCCGCGACGGTCGCCGCGCTCGGCCGGTGAGCCTTCCCCCGTCACCGTCCTTCCAGGAGAGGTAGGTCCCATGCACGAGTCACGCCCCTGCGTCGCCCACGTGGACGGCGACGACGTCGACGCCCGCGTCGTCTTCTTCGAGGACGACGTGATGCGCATCGAGCTCACCGCGCCGGACGGCGGCCCCGTCGTCGTCCACCTGCCGGACGACCTGCCGCCGGGCCTTCCCGTGCGCGTCGACGTGCTCGACGACGTGCGCGGCGAGTGCGTCTACGACGCCTACCTGCGCGGCCGCGACGACCTGGTGCTGGAGCTGGGCGACGTCACGGAGGTCTCCCGCAACCAGAAGCGCAACTTCGTCCGCGTGGACCTGCACCTGGAGCTCGAGGCGCAGGTGGTGGCCCCGCCCGTGCAGGGCAAGCCCGGCGAGACCGGCACGTACAAGGTGACGATCCAGGACCTGAGCGCCCACGGGCTGCGCCTGACGTGCCGCAAGACGCTGCCGCAGGACTCCGAGGTGCGCCTGACCCTGCCCGGGGTGGTCCGCGTCGGCAAGGAGCGCACCGACCTGCCCGTGCGTGCCCGGATCGTGCGCATCCAGCAGTCCGGGGGTGTCGCGCACTACGGGTGCCGGTTCATCGGCACCGACCGCCAGCGCGAGGACCGGCTGAGCCGCTACCTGGCCGAGGTGCAGCGCGAGCAGCGCCGCCTACGCATCGAGCAGGCCTGACCCCACCGGCTCGCGCTGCAGGGCGGCCGTGGCGCCGTCGGGACCGGTGGCCCGGCCGAACAGGTAGCCCTGCATGCTGGTGCAGCCCATCGCCTCCAGCCGCTCCATCTGCTCGGTGTCCTCGACGCCCTCGGCGATCACCTCGATCCCGAGGGCGTCGGACATCGCGATGATGGCCTGCACGAGCGCGACCGTGCGCTCCCCCTGGCTCATCTCCTGCACGAACGACCTGTCGATCTTCAGGGCGTCCACCGGGAACCGGTGCAGCATGTGCAGCGACGAGTAGCCGGTGCCGAAGTCGTCGACGTGGACCTCCAGCCCGGCGTCCTGGAGCGACGTGATGAGCTCGAGCGTCTGGCGGGGACGGCGCACGATCACGCCCTCGGTGATCTCCACCGTCAGGGCCGACGCAGGGACCCCGTGGCGGGCCAGCGACTGCTGGATGTACCCGAGCAGGCCCTCCGACCAGAACTCCGGGTCCGACAGGTTGACGCTCACCTGCACCTCGTCGGAGACCGTGTGCTGCCACGCGGCGAGCTGCCGGCACACCTCGTCGATGAGCCACCGGCCCAGCGGCACCACCAGACCGGTCTCCGTCATGAGCGGCAGGAACACGTGCGGTCCCACGGTGCCCTTCTCAGGGTGCTCCCAGCGCACCAGGGCCTCGAAGCGCCGCACCGGCTGGACGTGGTTGTCCCGCACGGTGACGATCGGCTGGTAGTGCACGGAGAACTGCCGGGCGTCGAGGGCGCGGCGCAGCGCCTCGTAGAGCGCGAGGTCGGCCAGCGCCTGCTCGTGCATCGACTCGTCGAAGTGCACCACGCTGCCTGCCTCGCCCGACTTCGCCTGGTACATGGCGGTGTCGGCGTCGCGGAGCACGTCCTCAGGCTGCTCGTGGCGGTTGGGCGAGGTGACGATGCCGATGCTCGCGGTGACCCACAGGTGGCGGCCCTCGACCTCGAACGGGCGGGTCAGGGCTTCCTGGAGACGCCGGGCCACGCTCTCGGCGGTGTCGGGCACGATCCTGTCGCACAGCACCGCGAACTCGTCGCCACCGAACCGGGCTGCGATGTCGTGGGGCCGCAGCGTCTCTCCGAGGCGTTCGCCCACCGCCCGCAGCAGCTCGTCGCCCGCTCGGTGGCCCAGGGAGTCGTTGACCAGCTTGAAGCGGTCGAGGTCGAGGAACATGACGGCGTACTCGGTGCCCCGGGAGCGGTGCCGCTCCATCGCGTCGCCGAGCCGCTCGAGGAACAGGCGGCGGTTGGCGAGCCCGGTGACGGGGTCGTACATGGCCGCCACCTCGAGCTTCTCCTCGAGCTCCTTGCGCTCCTGGATGTCCGCGAGGGATCCCATGAGCAACGGGTCGCGGCCGCCGGGGCGCCGGCCGCGGGTCATGGCGCGCATGAGGAGCCAGCGGTAGGTGCCTCCGCTGCGGAACCGCAGCTCCTGCTCGAACGAGGCGGGGCCGTCGGCGGCGAGCACGGCGGCGAGGTGGCCGCGAAGCTTGCGCGCGTCGCGCGGGTGGACCCGGTCGAACCAGTCGGAGACCTCGTCGGCGCGCAGCTGCAGCAGCTCTTCCGCGCGCGCGGACAGCGCGATGCGGCCGGTCTCGATGTCCCACTCCCACTGGCCGTCGCGCATCGCCAGGGCGAGCAGGCCGAGGCGCTCGCGCTCGTCGCCGACGGCGTCGACGAGCTCGGCGTGCTCCAGCGTGGAGGCCAGCATGGCCGCCCAGTACGAGTAGGTGGTGCCGACGGCTCCCTGCGCGCCCGGCACGACGAGCGCCAGGACGCCGCGCTCGCCCTCGGCGGAGCCCACCGGCAGCACGAGGACGATGTCGTGGGCGGGGTCCGCGACGGCCAGCATGCCGGGAGGCGGGAAGGCGCTGGGGGCGACGGCGTCGCCCCGTGCGGCTCCGACCCTCCCCCGCGGGTCCCAGACGCCGCGCACCACGTAGGTGTCGCGCTCGCGCACGGCCAGGACGCCGGCGGGCACGCCGGTGCTGGCGAGCCAGCCGAGCTCGGCCGCCTGCTCCTGGTCGGCCATGAGCGCCGCACCGACCTCGTACTGCTGGTGGAGCGCGTCGCGCAGCGCGTTGACACGCTGCGCGCCACGACGTGCCTGCAGGTGCCACGCGGCGCCGAGGGCTCGGTGGCGCATCATGCGCAGCATGGGCTCGATCTCGGTCGAGGCACGCTGCCCTCGCCGCGTGAGGTAGGCGCCGACGGCGAGCCCGACGCCGTACATGATCCCGGGGCGCACGAGGACCTCGGCGAGGGGGGTCATGGCGGTGGCGAAGGCGTGGGTCTGCGGCTCGGCGCCCGTGCGCTCGACCTCGTCGACGATGGCACGGACCTCCTGGGCGAGGTCGTGCGCCGCCTCTCGCGCGGCGCGGGAGCGCCCCTCGACCCCCAGGGTCGTCAGGATGGTGGTCTCGAGGTCGTCCGCCGCGGGGTCGTCGAGGGCGGGCTCGTCGGGCACGGCGGCAGAGGGGCCGCAGGAGGCGCGGCCGACGACGGCGGGGGCGGGCGGGGCTGCCGCGCCGGCGCCGGGGTCCGCCGCCCCGTCGCGGAGCCGGGCCGCGAGCAGCTCCACGGCGCGGGAGCCCAGCACGTCCCAGCGGTGGTTGCCGGTGGTGATGGAGGGGTCGTGCGACTCGGCGGCCCAGACGTCGTCGAACCCGACGACGGCGATGTCCTCGGGGACGCAGACGTCGGCGGCGCGTAGGGCCCGGGTCAGGCCGACCGCGGTGGCCGACGTCGCGCACAGCACGGCCCTCGGCCGGTCCTCCTGCGCCAGGACGAAGAACGCGGCGACTCGTCCGCCGCTCTCCCCGGGCGGGGCGTCGACGACGTCCTGCTCGCCGGTCTGGAGCCCGGACCGCGCGACGGCGTCCCGGTAGCCCTCGAGCCGCTCGGCCACCGCACCGTCGGCCAGGTCTCCCACGAACACCACCCGGCCGTACCCGTGCTCGGCCAGGTGCTCCACCAGCACCCTGGCGGTGCCCACGTTGTCCGGCGCCACGGTGGGCAGGGCGTCGTCGTGCCGCTCGGCGGCCACCACCACGGGCACCTCACCCTCGGCGAGGACCTCGGCGTACGTGCGCGCCACGGTGTCGCCGACCACGACGACCCCGTCGGCGCGGTCGACGGCCAGGCGCACGTCGGCGGCGCTGGTGGCACCGCCGCGGGACGGCACGCTCGTCTGGACGACGACGAGGTGCCACCCGAGGGCGGCCGCGGTCCGGTGGACGCCGTCGAGGATCTCCCCGGCGGTGCCTCCGCCGGCCACCGGCGTGAGCACGAGGATCGTTCTGGGCATGGGTACCTCCACGGCCAGTCTCCCCGACCTGCCGGACGCCGCCATTCAGGCGCGCGGGTGGTCTCTCACCAGGGCTGCGGGCGCGGTCGCCGCGGCCGGGCGGGGGTCAGGGCGGCCCAGACGGCCTCGCGCTCCCGGAGCAGGTCGAGCACGGCGGCCGACTGCGCGCCGGTGGCCCGTGCACCGGCAGCGGGCAGCATCTCGAGGAGGGCGGCGCGGGCGGCGACCCGGCCGCGCCAGGCCTGCACGCGGGCGGAGACGGGCTCCTCGGGGCCGAAGAGGCGCTCGGAGACCCGGCCGACCCGGTCAGCCACCGCGGCGGAGGCGACGACGCGCCGGAAGTCCTGCGCGTCGTCCGGCACGGGAGCCGGCGCGCGGTGCTCGGCGGTGTCGATGGGCGGGGCGGCGACCTCGGCGCCGACGACGGCGGTCACGAGAGCACCTCACCCTGGGGGGACGGGCCGTCGGGCCCCCCTGCGGCCCGACGATCCCGCCCCTCCCGGGGTACCGACGCGGCGAGGGACCGGTGCGCTGGCGACCAGCCCATCGAACACCTCACCGTCGTCGGCCGGGTCTCTGCACGAGTCCCGGGGTCTGCTGTCTCCAGTCATTTCGGACGGAACGGCCCAGACGTGAGCAGGTGTGACCTCTTTCACCCCGCCTCTTTCCGGGCGCCGTCCGGCCGATGGAGCAGGTCGGACCCGCGCGAGCCGGCCACCCTCCCGGTGCAGGCTCGTGACCTGCGGGTTCGTGTGCCTCGAGCACTCTTTGTGGGCCTCGACCGGGGCGTGCCGGTCAGGGAAGAATCACCCCCTGATCGCTCGCACCGGCGTGGCTAGTGCGGTGGGCCGCTCCTACCCTGACCTGACGACGACGCAGGGCGCCGTCGGGTCTCCCCGCGTGACAGAAAGGTCGTGCGTGAAGTGACGCTGAGCACGCTCTCGGAGACGCTCTGGGCTGAACGCCGCCTGCTCGAGATGCTGCGCTTCCGTCTCGAGGTCCACGAGCTGGTCCTCGCGTCCGGACGCCTGCACGCCCTCGCCCAGGCCGGGCGCGAGCTGTCTCGCACCCTCGACGCCGTGCACACCGCCGACCTGGGCCGGGCCGTCGACTCCGACGGCGCCGCCACCGAGCTGGGCCTGGCCCCCGGCGCGAGCCTCGGCGAGATCACCGCTGCCGCTCCCCCGCCCTGGTCGGACATGCTCCAGGCCCACCACCACGCGCTCACCGAGCTCGTGACCGACATCCGCCGCCTGGCCGACCGCAACCAGCAGCTCCTCCAGGACTCCGCCCCGGCCGCCGGCGCCGAGCGGGACGACGCCCGATGACGAGCGGCAGACCGGCCCTGGACGCCGCCGCGGACCTGCTGCTCCGCGTGGAAGAGACGGTCCGCGAGATCGAGCAGCGACTCGCCCCGATGACGTCGGCCGCCGGAAGCACGCCGGCCTCGCCCAGCGGTGGCCTCGACGACCTGGGTGACCTGGGTGACCTGGGTGACCTGCTCGACGACCCCGACATGCACGAGCTCACCCGCACCGTCGCGCTCGACCTGATGGGCCGCGTGGTGCCGCGCGAGCTCGCGCGCTACCTGTTCTGACGCCCGGCACGCCGCTCGCACGGCATCCCGCGACGAGCCCGCCACCCCGACCTAGACTGGCGGCGTGCCGTCGATCGCCAGCCTCCTGGCCCACCCCGACCGGCGACGCCCCAGCCCTCCGCCGTACGAGGTGAACCTTCGCCGCGTCGTCCTGGCCGGCATCGCCCTGTGGGCCGTCGCGCTCGTGGTGGCGCTCCTGCTCGCCGTCGTCGGGAACCGCCCCTGGGACGGGGTGGCCGTCTGCGCGGCCGGCATCGCGCTCGGCGGCCTCGGGCTCCTGTGGGCGCGCAGGCACCGCTGACCATGCCCCCGGGGCTCAGCCCCAGGCCCTGACCGCCCACACCTCCTGCGCCCGCGCGGGCTCGGCGAGCGCCCGCTCGAGCACCGGACCCAGCGACGGCGCCCCCAGCACCTCGGCCAGCGCACGCGCCAGACCGGCCGTGCCCTCGGCGTGGGCCTGCCCGTCGTGCACCCACCAGGTCACGCGCCGGCCGCCCACCGTGAGCCGCTCGTGGTGGCGCCAGCGGTGGGGCAGGCGCGGGTCGAGGGCCCGCACCCGCTCGTCGACGTCCCGCAGGGCACCGGGGGCGTCGGGGACGAGATCGCCCTCGATGTCGCTCTCGTCGTCACCACCGTCACCACCGGCCAGCGGCAGGTCCAGCAGGTCGGCGAGCGCCGCGGCCGCACCGGGCGGGGCAGGGACCACAGGGCCGGTCTGCGACCACCGCGGCGCACCGGCGACGACGAGGTCCGACGCGTCGGCCACCGTGACCTGCACCGTGACGTCGGGCGTGACCTCAGCAGGGCGGGTGCGCAGCGCGGGGAGCCGCCCGGGCAGCGGGTCGAGCGCCTCGGTGTGCGGGCCGAGACGCACGGCCAGGGCCACCAGGCCCTCCCACAGGGCGAGCGCGTCCGTGAGCGCGACCGGAGCGCCCACCGGGGGCAGCCCCTCCAGCACCACGGGCCAGTCCTCCGACGTGAGCCCCGCGAGCGACCCGACCCCGCCGAGCGCGCGCAGCACCTCCGGGTCCAGCCCCCTCACCGGTGCGGGCGGAGCCGGGAGCAGCGGCACGTCGCCGTCCAGGGCGAACGGCGCGCCCAGGTGCCGGCGCAGCCACCAGGCGGTGTACGACGGCGCTGCCTCCGCGCCGGGCCGGGCCCCCGCACCCGGGCGGGCCGGTGCCAGCAGCGCCCGGCGCAGCAGCGGGTCGCCCGCCACCCGGGTCAGCGCCTGCGACCACGACCCCTCGGCCACCGCGTCCAGGTCGGCGACCGCTTCCAGGTCCCCGACCAGCACGTCCTCACCCCACCGCTCCGCGAGCGCATCGAGGTAGTCGTCCCACCCGGCCAGCCAGCCCGCCGGGTCGTCCGGACCCGGGTCGTCTCCCCCGCCCGTGTCGACGTCGCGCACGACGTACAGGTCCAGGTCCGCGTGTGCCCCGGCAGCCCGCAGCACGTGCGCCCCGTGGCGAACCACCTCGTCGACGTCCAGGAGGGCGAGGGCGTCCAGGTGCTCGGCCGCCCACGAGCCGGGCAGGGCGCACTCCCGCAGGGGCGCGACGTCCCTGTCGGCGGTCGCGACCGGCAGCTCGCCGAGCCAGAACGGCAGCGGGGCGTCCGAGCCGTCCACGGCCAGGCGGGCCAGGAGGAGCACCGCGTCCACCACGTCCTGCGGGCCGGCGCCGACCTGCTCGTCGTCGCCCCCGTCGTCGTCCCCGTCGTCGTCGATCACCTGGGCCGCCGCGGCGAGCGCAGCGGCCCGGACCGACGGGTCGCCCAGCAGGGCGCGGGGGTCGAGCTCCACGGCGCCCGCCCGCTCGAGCACGGGGTGCGCGGCGTCCGGGTGCACCAGCCGCACCCCGAGGGCCGCGGCCGCGTCCGCCAGGGGGTCGTGCGCTCCCGGCCTCTCGCCCGCCGTCGAGGGCTCGTCGTCCTCCTCCGGCCGGCCCGCGCCGTGCGGCCCGTCCGGCAGCACCGTCCCCCGCGGCCCGAGCACCAGCCGCCCGTCCGCGAGCGGCACCCGCACCCCGGCGAGCGCCTCGCGGACGGCGGGGTCCACGACGTGCGCGGCCAGCGCCGCGTACACCTCGCGCCACCGCGCCGGTGCCATGCCGCCGGGCAGCTCGTCGAGGGCGTCGGCCAGCGGCACCACCCGGGCGCCCAGCATCCGCGCCAGCGCGTGGAGCCGGGTCGTCAGGGCCACGGCGCCCAGCACGCGCGCGACCTCCCGGTCCTCTCCCACCGGGCCGGCGAGCAGCACCGCGTCGGCGGGCGCGACGAGACCGGCGCCCCCGGCGTCGGCCGCCGGGAGCAGCGGGGCGGTGCGCAAGGCGTCGACCGCCGCGTCGCGCACGACGGCGTCGAGGTCCCCGGCGGGCATCCCCGCCGGCACGAGCTCCAGCACGTCACCGCCTCGCTCGGGAGCGAGCCGGGCCAGCAGGGCCGCGTAGGCCCGGCCGGCCGCGACGGCCAGGCGCTCGGTGGCCGGGCCCGGCAGCACCCGGCGCCGTCCCGGGTCCACGGGGAACGACGCGACGAGCAGGGCAGGGAAGGAGAGGGGGACGTCCGTGGGCGTGGGGGCGTGCAAGGTCGCCGCCGCGAGCCCCGGCACGGGCCCGCGAGCCGGCTCGCCCCCGCGCGGCAGCGCCCACACCACCGACCAGTCGGTACGGCGGTGCTCGGCCGGCAGGTCGGCCACGTCTGCGGGGTCGAGCTCGCCCGCCTCGCGGTGCACCGTCCACCGTTCCTCGACGTCGCGCAGCACGCGGCGGTGCCGTTCACCGCGCGCGTCGACATGCTCGAGGGTCACCTCGTCCAGGCTCGGCAGCGCCAGCAGGAGGGCGTCGTCGACGGCGTCGAGCTGCGTGCGCACGGCCTCCAGAGCCTCGGCGTCGCGCAGCACGAGCTCCACCACGGTGTCGGGCTCGGCGGGCGTCGTGGCCGGCGCGGGGAACGGCAGCCGCAGCACCGGCACGTGCCCCTCGCGCAGGCCCAGGGCCTCGAGCGTGGCGGTCAGCGAGAACCGCACCCCGCCCGCCCGCGAACGCACCGTCACGTCGTCGGCCACCCCGCGCACGGCTGCGAACCCGACGCCGAACCGGCCCACCGCACCGGCGCCCTTGGCCGACGCACGCAAGGACGCCAGCGAGGCGACGCCCGCGGCATCGAGCGGCGCACCGTCGTTGGAGACCACCAACACCGCAGGTGAGCGGTGCCCTTCCAGACGAACCGTGACCCGCCCGGGCACGCCCGCGCGAGCGGCGGCGTCGGCGGCGTTCTGAGCGAGCTCGACCAGCACCCGGTCGCGGTAGTACCCGCGGGCGTGGTCCTCCTCGAGGTTCGCGTCCTCCCTCAGCCGGGTGCCCGAGCCACGCCACGCGTCCAGGACGGCGCCTCGCAGCGCCGACGTCCCGAACGGGTCGGCGGTCACTCCGCCTCGGGCTCGGCCTCGGCCTCGGTGGCGTCCGCGGCCGGCTCAGCCTCGGCGTCCGCCTCCACCACGGGCAGCGGCCCGGCCGCGGTGTCCACCGGGTCGGCCATCTTCACCGGCGCCAGCTCGACCACCTCGACGGTGTTCTCGTCGATCAGCGGGTCGGCGTCCGGCCAGTCGGACGGCGGCTGCTCCACGTCCGTCTCGGAGTGCGCGCCGCACCCGTGGTCGAGGGACACCACCTTGCCGTCGTCGGGCGACCACTCGTTGGCGCACACCCCGAAGAGCTGGCCCAGCGGCCCGGAGAGCGGGATCAGGAACCCGCACGAGAGGCACTCGGCGGGCGAGGCGACCGCCACCGCGGCGGTGGGCCCGCGGGAGCCGCGGTACCAGCGCTGGGCGGCCTCGTCGCGCCCCCGCGGCGACAGCACGCGCTGCCGCGCCAGGGCGAGCTCCTCGATCGCGACCGAGTCGAGCTCCTCGTCGCCCGTGGGCTCCCAGCCCGGCTCCAGGCGCGGGTCGTCCGGCTTGAAGGGCAGCACGTCCCCCGGGCCGATGTCCCCCGGACGCAGCCGCTCGGACCACGGCAGCCACTCGGGAGCCAGCAGGGCGTCCTCGCCCGGCAGCAGCTCCACCTCGCACACCGTGGCGGTACGGCCGCGCGGCACGCGGGCCACCGTGACCACCCAGTACCAGCCGCGGTACCCCGCCATCCCCGCGGCGAACCGGTGGGAGACCAGGCGCTCGCCCTCGACCACGGCACCGAGGTGCTCGCCGACGTCGGACGCCGACTCCGCGACCTCGACCGCGGCCTCGCGCGCCAGATCGACCGCGCCGACCAGCACGGCCTCCTTGGCGGTACGGGCAGACGCACCCGTGCGGCGGTTGCGGGCAGGAGCCTCGGCGGCAGCAGTCACGTTCTGATTGTCCCTCAGACCTCGAGGTCGTCCGCCACGGCACGCAGGAGCTTGGCGACGCGCTCGGCGGCAGGCCCCTCGGGGTACTTGCCCCGCTTGAGCCCGTCCCCCACGCGGTCGAGCACCTTGATCAGGTCCTCGACGATCGTGGCCATCTCCGACGGCGGCTTGCGCTTGGCCTTGACGACCGACGGCGCCGGGTCCAGGAGCTTGACGGCGAGGGCCGACGGACCGCGACGGCCGTCCGCCACGCCGAAGTCCACGCGGGCCCCGGGCTTGGGGTTGGCGACACCGTCGGGCAGCGCGGAGGCGTGCAGGAAGACCTCGCCGCCGTCGTCGGCGGCGATGAAGCCGAAGCCGCGCTCGGCGTCGAACCACTTGACCTTGCCGGTGGGCACTGTGACCTCGTTCTGTGCTCGTTGCGTCCATCGGCCCGCGGACCGGGCCGATGGACAACGTTACCGGCAGCGGGGGCGCAGCACCGCATCGTCCCCAGCATCGCCCCCAGGCCGCTGCCGGCGCGCTGACCCGCGCGCACACACCGCCGGCACCCGCGGCACGGGGCGCCGCGCGCGTAGCATCGTCGGGATGGCCACCTTCTCCGACGCGGTGCGGGAGAGGTCCGACGACGAGCTCGTCGCGCTGCTGCGCGCGCGCCCCGACCTGGCCTCCCCGTCGCCGTCGACGCTGCGCTCCCTCGCGGCCCGTGCCTCGAGCCGCACGTCGGTCGAGCGTGCCCTGGTGCACGCCGACACCCCCACCCTCCAGGTGCTGGAGGCGGTGCTCGCCCTCGAGGGCGAGCTGCCCGCCGTCGGCCCCGACGACGTCGCCGCCGCCGTGGGCGCGCAGGACCCGGACGCCGCCGCCGCCGTCCGCGGCCTCCTGGCCGCCGTCGCCGAGCAGGCCCTCGTCTGGGACGCCGGCGAGGCCGGCCAGCCCGACCTGCGACCCGCACCGGGGCTCGGCGAGGTCCTGGGGCCCTACCCGGCAGGGCTCGGCCCCCGGCGCGACCCGGGCTCCCCCGCACCGGACCTCACCGGCCTCGACAGCGCCGTGGCGGCGCTGCCCCCGGGCGCCCGCGAGGTGCTCGACGCGCTCGCGTGGGGCCCTCCCGCCGGCGTCGTGCCCCCCGACGGCACGGCCGCGCGCCGCGCCGTCGACGCCCTCGTCGACGCCGGGCTGCTGCAGCGCGCCGAGGCGCGCACGGTGGTGCTGCCGCGCGACGTCGGCCTCGCGCTGCGCGACGGGCGCACCCACCGTGACCCCGCGCTCGCCCCGCCCGCCCCGCGGTCGGCGCGCACTGTGCGCGAGGACACCGCCGACGCCGAGTCCGCGAGCGCCGCCCTGGAGGCGGTGCGACTGGTGGACGTGCTGGTCACCGCGTGGGAGGAGAACCCGCCGCCCGTGCTGCGAGCCGGAGGTCTCGGCGTGCGGGACGTGCGGCGTGCGGCGCAGACGCTGGACGTGGACGAGGCGACGGCGGCCGCGGTGGTGGAGCTCGCCGCCGCGGCGGGGCTCGTGGCGGACGACGGCGACGCCCCGGCGTCGTACGTGCCCACCACGGTGGCCGACGCCTGGGACGAGGCGGACGACGCCGACCGGTGGGCGATGCTCGCCGTGGCGTGGGCGGCCAGCCGGCGCACTCCCTGGCTCGCGGGCACCCGGGACGAGAAGGGAGCCACGCGGGCGCCGCTCTCGGCCGACCTGCACCGGGCGTGGGTCCCCCGGCTGCGGGGCCAGGTGCTCGCCGCCCTGGCGGGGATGCCGGGCCTCGCCCCGTCGACCGGAGACGTGCTGGCCGACCTCGCCTGGCGGACACCCCGGGCGGTGCCGCCCGAGCCCGCGGTGGAGGGCCTGCTGCGCGAGGCCGCGCTGCTCGGGATCACGGGGGCCGGGTCCCTGGCCGCACCCGGCCGCGCGCTGCTACCCGTGGTCACCGGCGAGCCGACGGCGGACGGCGGCGCGGCAGCGGCGCTGGCCGGCGCGCTGCGCGCCGTGCTGCCGGCCGAGGTGGACGAGGTGCTGCTGCAGGGCGACCTGACCGGGATCGTGCCGGGCCGCCCGTCGCGGGCGCTCGCCTCGCTGATCGGACGGACTGCCGACGTCGAGTCGCGGGGCGGGGCCACCACGGTGCGGTTCTCGGCGGCGTCGGTGACCCGGGCGCTCGACCTGGGGGCGAGCGCGGACGACCTGCTCGACGAGCTCGGCCGCCGCTCCCCCGTGCCCGTGCCGCAACCGCTCGAGTACCTGGTGCGGGACACGGCCCGCCGGCACGAGGCGCTGCGGGTGGGCACCGCGTCCTCGTACGTGCGTGCCGCCGACCCTGCCGTGCTGGCCGGCCTGGCCGAGGACCCACGGCTGGCCTCGCTCGGCCTGGTGCGCCTGGCACCCACCGTGCTGGCCACAGCGGTGCCCGCGGCGGAGCTGCAGGCCGCGCTGCGCTCGCGCGGGCTGCTGGCCGCGCTCGAAGGGCCCGACGGCCGCCCGCTCGGCCGGCTGCGCCGCCCGCCACGCATCGATCGCGGGCCCGGGCGAGGGGCGCGGTCGGCGTACGCCGTCGCTTCCGCGCCGGTGTCCGACGACGGCCGGCGCGCCCTGGTGGAGCGCCTGCGGGTGGCCGACGGCGGGGGCACGCGCAGCCCGTTCTCCAGCACCGCCGCCGGGGCCGACGCCGCACGCGCCACGGTGGGTGACGGCGCGGCGCACGCGATCCTGCCGCCGCCCACCGCCGTCGACCGCCTCGCCCGCACGGGAGCGGTGGACGGTGTCGCGGGCGACACGCTGGCCCTCCTGCGGGAGGCCGTGCGGGACGGCGAGCACGTGTGGCTCGAGCTGGTGGACGCCCACGGGAGACCGGCGCGGCGGCGCGTTCGGCCGCTGCGGCTGGAGGCCGGCCGCCTGCGCGCCCTGGACACCTCGCGCGGCGCGGAGCTCACCGTGGCGGTGCACCGCATCGCGTCGGTCGAGCCGGACGAGGGCGGCTAGGCCTCGTCCCCTACGCGCACGAGCCGCTACCGCCAACCCCACCTCGTCCGTCGAGGCACTCGCTCGAGATGGAGCTCGTGCACAGCCATCGACAGCACGTGGGCCGGCCCCCCACGGCGCACCGTCTCCTCTTCGGCAAACGCCGCGGCAGCTCGCAGATCATCGAATGCCGCGACGACGTCGGCGATGCGCGGTTCGCCCACGCAGACGAGGTGGGTGACATCCTTGACGCCGTGCCCGTCGACGGCCCGGGGGACTTCTTCCCACCGTCCCTCGAGCTCAGAGAAGCGTGCCTCCATCGACTCGGCGAGCTCCCGCGCCTCGTCCTCGGTGACCGCGATCGCTACGACCGGCTCCACGTTGTCGATCTGCACATCGCCCACGGGTTCGTTCCTCGGGGACCGCGCGTACACCGCGAAGCACGTCGCCGGGCCGGCACCGTCATCGTTCAGGGCTTGCACTTCAGCTCTGCCTGAGGTGTCGAGATGATCGAGTGGTAGTTCTTGCCGTTCCACAAGACGGTCCCTGCCGTCCATCCCACCCATGACGTGTTCTCGCTGGGGATCTTGCCGCACGTGAACTCGAAATCTGTCTGAGTCCACTTTGACAGGTTGTTGCGGGAGGCAACCTGCGTGTGCGCGGCCACCCAGAGCCCGGGCCCCCATCGATAGTCAGCGCTGTTTCCGTGCGTGATCTTGCTGACCCGCACGGAGCACGCCGTGGTGGGCTTGTGACCGATCGTCTTCTTGTTCCCTGATGTCCGCGTGTGCATGTGTTGAGTCGTCAGCTTGCACGGCGCCTTCTCATAGGTGGCCTGGACCGCAGCTCCACCCCTGCGGCTCTGCTCATAGACGCGCACCGCCTCCTCCGGGGAGTCGGCCTCGATGTACTCACCGTTCGTTCCAGCGAAGGCTGGTTCCTCCGAGACTGCGCCCGACTCAGGCTCAGCCTGCGCAACTGCAGCCCACGCAACCCCGAGCAGGGCTGCGACACAGCCCGCCGCCATAGCCCGTACAACGCTCCCGAATCGCACGTGCGCTCCTTCCAATGAACCCCTTGACCGTTATGGTCAGACCATAAAGCGGCGAGTGGTCCGCACTCGAGGACTTGTGAGGCGGAAGGATGACGATGACGCCTTCCCGCCATGCGCTCCGACCGAGGCCCGACAAGCCCGCGCCGCGCCTGCTCCCATCCGTCGCAGCGCGGAACACCCGAGGGCCACGCCGTGTTGGGCATCCTGGTACCCCGACGGAAGGAACCGCATTGGCCGACGGCCCGCTCATCGTCCAGAGCGACAAGTCGCTCCTGCTGGAGGTCGACCACCCGCGTGCCGACGAGGCCCGCCGGGCGATCGCCCCGTTCGCCGAGCTGGAGCGCGCCCCCGAGCACGTGCACACCTACCGGCTGACCAACCTGGGCCTGTGGAACGCGCGCGCGGCCGGGCACGACGCCGAGCAGGTGGTCGACACCCTCATCGAGTTCTCCCGGTACCCGGTGCCGCACGCGCTCCTGGTGGACGTGGCCGAGACCATGTCGCGGTACGGGCGGCTCACGCTGACCTCCCACCCGACGCACGGCCTGGTGCTGCAGGCCACCGACAAGGCCGTGCTCGCCGAGGTGCTCAAGTCGAAGCGGACCGCGGGCCTCGTGGGCGAGCGCGTCGACGACGAGACGGTCGTGGTGCACCCCTCCGAGCGCGGCCACCTCAAGCAGGTGCTCGTCAAGCTCGGCTGGCCCGCGGAGGACCTGGCCGGATACGTGGACGGCGAGAAGCACCCCATCGCGCTGTCCCCCGTCGCCGCGCCGCGCACACCGGACGAGGCCCCCAAGCCGTGGGAGATGCGCCCCTACCAGGCGCAGGCGGTGGACGGGTTCTGGCACGGCGGGTCCGGCGTCGTCGTCCTCCCCTGCGGTGCCGGCAAGACCATCGTGGGCGCGGGTGCCATGGCCAAGAGCGGCACGACGACGCTCATCCTCGTCACCAACACCGTCTCCGCACGGCAGTGGAAGGACGAGCTGGTGCGCCGCACCACGCTCACCGAGGACGAGATCGGCGAGTACTCGGGCACCCGCAAGGAGATCAAGCCCGTCACCATCGCCACCTACCAGGTGCTCACCACCAAGCGGAAGGGCGTGTACAGCCACCTGGAGCTGCTCGACGCTCGCGACTGGGGCCTGGTCGTGTACGACGAGGTGCACCTGCTGCCCGCACCGATCTTCCGCATGACGGCGGACCTGCAGGCCCGCCGCCGGCTCGGCCTGACCGCCACCCTGGTGCGCGAGGACGGGCGTGAGGACGAGGTGTTCTCCCTCATCGGCCCCAAGCGGTACGACGCCCCGTGGAAGGACATCGAGGCGCAGGGCTACATCGCCCCGGCGGACTGCGTGGAGGTGCGCCTCACCCTGCCGGAGCACGACCGCATGGTGTACGCGACGGCCGAGCCGGAGGACAAGTACCGGCTGGCGGCCACCGCTGCGGGCAAGAACCGGGTGGTGGAGCAGATCGTGGCGCAGCACCCGGACGACCAGGTGCTGGTGATCGGTCAGTACCTGGACCAGCTCGAGGAGCTCAGCGAGCACCTGGACGCCCCGCTCATCACGGGGGCGACGACGGTCCGCGAGCGCCAGCGCCTGTTCGACGCGTTCCGCTCCGGCGAGGTGACGCGGCTGGTGGTGTCCAAGGTGGCGAACTTCTCGATCGACCTGCCGGAGGCGTCGGTGGCGATCCAGGTGTCGGGGTCGTTCGGCTCCCGGCAGGAGGAGGCGCAGCGTCTGGGCCGTGTGATGCGGCCCAAGGCCGACGGCCGCACGGCGCACTTCTACGCCGTCGTCGCGCGCGACACGGTGGACCAGGACTTCGCGGCGCACCGGCAGCGGTTCCTGGCGGAGCAGGGGTACGCCTACCGCATCGTGGACGCGGAGGACCTGGGCGTCGTGAAGTGAAGGGTGGGGGCCGAGCGCAGCGAGGCACCCGCCCGTCACGGAACACAGCCCAGGTCCGACCCACGGACCCAGAGGACCTGGGCGTCGTGAAGTGAGCCCCCTCAGCCCGTCGTCGTGCGCCGCGGGCCGTCGGAGCCCGAGGCGAGGCCGCTCGTCGGGTGCGCCCAGCTCGCCAGCAGGTCCAGCGACTGCTGCGAGGGGGAGCCTGCGGCGGCCGTGTAGACGTACAGGGTCTGCTCGGCGTCCCCGGGGAGGGTGAGCGTCTCGAAGTCGACGGCGAGCTCCCCGACGACGGGGTGCCGCAGCCGTTTGGTGCCGTGGCTGCGCTGGTGGACCTGGTGCTCGGACCACCAGCGGCGGAACTCGGGGCTGGCGAGGGAGAGCTCGCCGACGAGCTGCTGCGTCTCGGGGTCGTCGGGGGTCTTCCCCGCGTCCAGGCGCAGGGCCTCGACGGCGTTGCGTGCCTGCAGCTCCCAGTCGAGGAAGAGGTCGCGTGCCTCGTCGGCCAGGAGCATCCAGCGGGCGTAGCTGCGCTCTCGGGGAGCCATCCGTGGGAAGTCCGCGAACAGGGCCCGTGCCATCCGGTTGGCGGCCAGCACGTCGGTGCGGCGCCCGAGGATCATCGCCGGCTGGGTGTGGAGCGACTCGAGGAGCTGGTGGAGGCCGGGCCGGACCCGCTGGACGGTGGTGCGTGCTCGGGGGCGCGGCCGGCCTACGGCTGCGACGAGGTCGTGCAGGTGGGTCCGTCCGGCCTCGTCGAGGTCGAGGGCCCGCACGATCGCGTCGAGCACCTGCACGGACGGCACGATCCGGCGGCCCTGCTCGAGCCGGGTGTAGTAGTCGGTCGAGACGCCCGCGAGGAGCGCGACCTCCTCGCGCCGCAGGCCGGGGACGCGCCGTACCCGGCCGTCGGCGGGCAGCCCGGCGCGCCGGGGGTCCGCCGCGGCGCGTGCACGCCGCAGGTAGTCGGCGATCTCCTCGTGCGGCGTGGGCATGCTTCCCATGCTGGCAGACCGGGTGCGGGTGGGACCTGGCCCGCCGAGTCCTAGGTTGCTGCGCCCAGGACGAGCCGGGCCGGTTGTGGGCCCCCGGTGGCCTGGCTGAGGCGTGACGCTGGATCCACGGCGCGATCGACCGCCGGCACACGATCCAGGTACACGTTCCAGGAGGAGCACATGACCCACCCCACCACCGGCCCGGCGACGTGGTTCGTCACGGGGGCCTCACGCGGTCTCGGCCTCGAGCTCGTCACGCAGCTCCTCGAGCGGGGTGACGCGGTCGCCGCCACCACCCGGTCGGTCGAGCGCCTCACCGCGGCGCTCGACGGTGTCGACACGGCCAGGTTGCTCCCGCTGGAGCTGGACCTGGCCGACGAGCGGCAGGTGCGCGACGCCGTCGCCGCGGCCACGGAGCGCTTCGGCGGCCTCGACGTCGTCGTCAACAACGCCGGCTACGGCTTCCTCGCCGCCGTGGAGGAGGTCACGGACGCGGAGGCGCGAGCCATGTTCGACGTCCAGGTCTTCGGCGTCTGGAACGTGCTGCGCGCGGTGCTGCCCGGCTTCCGGGAGGCGGGCAGCGGGCACGTCGTCAACGTCTCGTCGATCCTCGGGCTGACGTCCTTTCCCGGCTGGGGCCTGTACTGCGCCGGCAAGTACGCGCTGGAGGGCCTCACCGAGTCGTTGGCCGCGGAGGTGGCCGGCCACGGCATCCGTGTCACGCTGATCGAGCCGGGATACATGCGGACCGACTTCCTGCGGCCGCAGTCGCTCGGCCTGCCGAGCGCCACGAGCGACGCCTACCCCGCGATCCGGGAGATGACCGAGGCCCACCAGGCGATGCCGGGCACCCAGCTCGGTGACCCGGCGAAGGCTGCCGCCGCGATCATCACCGTCGCCACCACGGGAGGCGCACCGCTGCACCAGGTCCTCGGCTCGGACTCGCTCGGCTTCGCGGAGGCCCGCCTCCAGAGCCTCAGGTCCGACGTCGAGGCCGGCCGGGCTCTGGCGGTCACCACGGACGTGGTGGGCGGCTGACCTCCGCCGCTCACGGCCCGGCCCGGTGCTCCGGGACGGAGGGCCGGCCCGTGAGCGGTCTCGCCGGCCGGCGCGAGGGCCGTGACACGCCGGGCCCCGCCTGCGATTGCATCCCCGCAGGCAGCGGGCGACCATCGGGACGTGACCCGCCCCCTCCCGGACGTGCGCTCCCGCGTGCCCGCCCGTCTCGCCGCCACCGCCGCCGTCGTCCTCACGGGCGCTGCCCTGGCGGTGGCTCCCGCCGTCGTGCCTGGTGGAGCGGCTGCGGGGCTGCTGAGCGTGGCGCGTGCGGAGCCCCCGCTGACGACGCTGGACGGCGCGATCACGGACCGTGCGGGCGTGCTGGGGGACGACGAGGCGCAGGTGCGGGCGGCGCTGGACCGGCTCGCGGACGAGACGAGGTACCAGCTGTTCGTCGTGTACGTGGACGACTTCGAGAACATGGACGGCGAGAGCTGGGCGAACGCGACCGCGAACAACGCCCGGCTGGGGGCGCAGGACCTGCTGCTGGCGGTCGCTCCGGCGGAGCGGCTGTTCGGGTTGTCGTACGTCAGCGGTGGTGACCTGTCGGAGCGGGACGTCGACGTGATCCAGGACGCCGTGGCCGATCGGTTGCGGGCGGTGGGGGACGCGCCTGCCGATGACGCCGACTGGGGGTCGGCGGCGGTGGTCGCTGCGGACGCGACGCGGGCTGCGCTGGCGTCGTCTTCCGGCCCTGAGGTCTCGCCGCTCGCGCTGAGCGGGGGCGCCGTCGTGGTGGCCGGTGGCGTGGGCGGCTGGTTGTGGTGGCGTCGGCGCCGCCAGGAGCGGGGCGTCCCGGCGTCGTCGGCGGACGAGCTGGCGGGGCTGCCCACGCAGGACCTGGACCGGCGGGCGAGCAGCGCCCTGGTGGCGATCGACGACGCGCTGCGGACGTCGGAGCAGGAGCTGGGGTTCGCGCAGGCCGAGTTCGGCCTGGAGGCGACGACGGCGTTCGAGCGGGCGCTGGCGCAGGCCCGGGAGGACGTGCGGCAGGCGTTCGCGCTGCGGCAGCACCTGGACGACTCCACGCAGGAGGCGGAGCCGCAGCGCCGGGAGCTGCTGACGCGGATCGTCACGCTGTGCGACGGCGCGGCGGACGCCCTGGACGAGCAGACGGCCGCGTTCGACGACCTGCGCAAGATCGCGGAGCGGGCCCCGCAGGTGCTGGACGAGACGCTGCAGCGGGCCGACGAGATCGCCGCGCGGATCGACGTCTCCCGGCAGGCGCTCGCCACGTTGTCGAGCACGTACCCGGCCTCGGCGCTGGCGTCGGTGTCGGCGAACCCGGACCAGGCGGCGTCCTTGGTGGACGGTGCTCGTTCGGCGGTGGAGCAGGGCCGTGCCGCTCTCGCGAAGAGGGACCGGGGCACGGCGGTGGCGCACGCCCGGGGCGCGCAGAACGCGCTCGGGCAGGCGGTGACGCTGCTGGACGCCGTCGATCGTGCCGGGCAGGACCTTGCGGAGGCGGGGCCGCGGCTGGAGCGCGGCATCGCCTCGATCACGCAGGACATCGCGGACGCCGCCCGCCTGGCGCCCCTGGTGAGCGCCGCGGGCGACGCGAGCGTCGCTCCGGCCGAGGCGGAGGCTCGCGCCGCCGTCGAGGAGGCGCGCGCGGCGCGGGACGGCGGTGACCCGCTGGCGGCGCTGGCGCGGCTCACGGCGGCGGAGGCGGCCCTCGACAAGGCGCTGGAGCCGGCGCGCGCCAAGGCGGAGGCCGACGCCCGGGCGACGGCCCTGCTGCGGGACACGGTGGGTCGGGTCGAGTCGCAGGTGCGGGCGACGGAGGACTTCGTGGCCACGCGCCGTCGCGCCGTCGGGCCTGAGGCCCGCACCCGCCTGGCAGAGGCGACACGGCTGCTGGGCGAGGCGCGCTCGTTGCACCCGGCGGACCCGCCCGCTGCGCTGGCCCGCGCCCAGCAGGCGGAGCGGTACGCGCAGGCGGCGGCCCGCGCCGCGCAGCAGGACGTCGCGGGCTGGGGCCAGCAGCAGGGTGGCGGCGACGTGGGTGGCATGGTGCTGGGCGGCATCCTGCTCGACTCGATCCTGCGCTCCGGCGGCGGTCGCGGCGGGTTCGGCGGCAGCACGTACGGGCGATCCGGCAGGTCGTCGGGCAGGCCCGGCGGCCGGGTCGGTGGCGGGTTCGGCGGTGCCGGGTTCGGCGGGGGCCGCCCGGCGGGCCGCGGTGGCGGGGGCGGGCGCAGCGCCCGCGGCGGCAGGTTCTAGTGCGGCCCGCACCTCCGGCCCGCACGGCGCCCCTGGCTTCCCGGCTTCCCGGAACCGGGAGCGGCACGTCGAGCGTTGGTCCCTCCGGGACCACCTGATCGAGGACGAGGAAGGCACCACCCATGACGCAGAAGCAGAGCATCCTCGGGCGCATCGCCCAGCTCACGAAGGCCAACGTCAACGCGCTCATCGACCGCGCCGAGGACCCGCAGAAGATGCTGGACCAGCTGGTGCGCGACTACACGAACAACATCGCCGAGGCCGAGCAGGCCATCGCCCAGACGATCGGGAACCTGCGCCTGGCGGAGCAGGACTACAACGAGGACGTCGCCGCGGTCCGTGAGTGGGGCGGCAAGGCCGTGGCGGCCTCGCGCAAGGCGGACGAGTACCGCGCCGCGGGCGACACGGCGAACGCCGACAAGTTCGACCAGCTGGCGCGTGTGGCGCTGCGCAAGCAGCTCGACGCCGAGGCAGAGGTCAAGCAGGCCCAGCCGATGATCGAGCAGCAGCGCGTCACGGTGGAGAAGCTGAAGAACGGCCTCGCCGCGATGAAGGACAAGCTGGGCGATCTCAAGAGCCGCCGCGACCAGCTCGTGGCCCGGCAGAAGTCGGCCCAGGCGCAGCGCACGGTGCAGACGGCGATCAGCTCCATCAACGTGCTGGACCCGACCAGCGAGCTGGCCCGCTTCGAGGACGCGGTGCGCCGCGAGGAGGCGATGGCGATCGGGCAGGCCGAGGTGGCGGCCTCGTCGCTCGACGCCCAGTTCGCCGAGCTGGCGGCCTCGGACGCCGACATCGAGCTGGAGGCACGCCTCGCGGCGCTCAAGCAGGGCAGCACGCCGGCCCCGCAGATCTCGCCGACGTCGGTCACGGAGCCCGAGTCGAGCTACTGACCTCTGCGACGCCGCAGCGCCCCGGACCGCACAGGTCCGGGGCGCTGCCGTGTCAGGAGTCCAGGTGGGCTCAGCGCGCGGCGTACGCGTCCACCTGGGCGGCGAAGGCGCCGCCCAGCGTGATGACGAGCCGCGCCAGCTCCGCCGCGTGGGCGTTCATCTGCGCGTCCACCGCCGCGGAGTCGACGTCGTCGTGCTCCCGGGCCCAGCCCAGGGCGATCGACTTGCCGGCCTCGGGGTGGAACTGGATGCCGAGGGCGGAGCCGAGGCGGAACGCCTGGTACGGGTAGGTGTGCGACCACCCCAGCCAGACGGCGTCCGAGGGCAGGTCGCAGACCGCGTCGGCGTGCATGCTGACGGCGTGCGCCGGCCCGGGGAGCTCGGCGACGACGGCGCCCAGCACGGGGTCGGTCCGGGCGGCGTCGCGCCAGTGCACCTCGATGACGCCGGCCTCCCGCCCGGGGGGCGCGGCGACCTGGACGGCTCCCCCGCCGGCGACGGCGAGCAGCTGCGCGCCGAGGCAGATCGCGAGGGTCGGCACCCCGCCCCGGGCCGCGGCGGCGAGCAGGTCGCGCGTGGCGGGCAGCCACGGCGCGACCTCGTCGTCGTACGCCGTCATGGGCCCGCCGAGCACGACGAGGCCGGCTCCCACCGCGTCGAGCGCGGGCACGGGCTCGCCGCGGTCCAGGCGGACGACGCGGACGCCGCCGCCCAGCGAGGACGCCAGCAGCCCGAGAGGCACGTCGGGAGAGTGCTGCAGGACGGTGATGCGGGGCGTGCCGCCGAGGTTCTCGTCCGTCGGGACGGCGATGCCCGGTCGCTCGAGGATGTCGGTCACGAACGAACAAGGTACTCGCGTCCCCGGCGCCCGTGGCAAGCCCCCAGGTGGTGACACCCGCAGGGGGCTCGCACACCGGGCCGGAGGGCCCGCGGAGACGGGACGCAGGTCCCGCCCACCACGCGGGCCGCTTCGCAACTACGCTGAGGGCCATGTCGCAGTCCTTCGCCGCCACCCCGCCCGCCACCGACGGGCCCGGGGGTCGCAAGACGTACCTCCTGGTCGACGGCGAGAACATCGACGCCACCCTGGGCATGAACGTGCTGGGCCGGCGCCCCAACCCGGACGAGCGCCCCCGCTGGGACCGCATCACCTCCTTCGCCCACAAGGTGTGGGGGCAGGACGTCGTCCCGCTGTTCTTCCTCAACGCGTCGTCCGGCCAGATGCCGATGCCGTTCGTGCAGGCGCTGCTGGCGATGGGGTACCGCCCCATCCCGCTGGCGGGGTCCGGGACGGAGAAGGTGGTGGACGTCGGTATCCAGCGCACCCTGGAGGCGCTGGCCGACCGCGACGGCGACGTGCTGCTCGCCAGCCACGACGGCGACTTCCTGCCGCAGATGGAGGCGCTGCTGGGCGACGGCCGCAGGGTGGGCCTGCTCGCGTTCCGCGAGTTCGTCAACGCGCGGTTCGCCGAGCTCACGACGCGCGGCATGGAGACGTTCGACCTCGAGGGTGACGCGGACGCGTTCACCACGATGCTGCCCCGCGTGCGGATCATCCCGCTCGAGGAGTTCGACCCGCTGCGCTACCTGTGACGTCCGGGCGGGCCGGAGCACCGGTCCGCGCCACGCCCAGGTTCTCCCCAGGTCTTCTCCCAGGCAGCGCCCAGCGACCGGTCGCACACTGGATCCATGTCGAGCACCACCACCCCGGAGGCGCGGCTCGTCGTCGTGGACGACGAGCCCAACATCCGCGAGCTGCTGTCCACGTCCCTGCGCTTCGCGGGCTTCGAGGTCCACGCTGCCGGTGACGGTGCGGGCGCCCTCCAGCTGGTGCGCGACCTCGAGCCCGACCTGGTGGTGCTCGACGTCATGCTGCCTGACATGGACGGCTTCACGGTGACTCGTCGCATGCGCGAGACCGGCCGGCACACCCCGGTGCTGTTCCTCACGGCCAAGGACGACACGCAGGACAAGGTGCAGGGCCTCACGGTGGGCGGCGACGACTACGTCACCAAGCCGTTCAGCCTGGAGGAGGTCGTGGCCCGCATCCGGGCGGTGCTGCGCCGCACGCACGCCGGCCAGCCGGAGGACGACGCGGTGCTGCGCGTGGGCGACCTGGAGCTCGACGAGGACAGCCACGAGGTGCGCCGGGCCGGCGTCGAGGTGGAGCTGTCCCCCACCGAGTTCAAGCTGCTGCGCTACCTCATGCTCAACTCTGGCCGGGTGCTGTCCAAGGCGCAGATCCTCGACCACGTGTGGCAGTACGACTGGGGCGGCGACGCCAACATCGTCGAGTCGTACATCTCCTACCTGCGCCGCAAGATCGACGCGCTCAAGGTGCCCGGGCCGGACGGCCAGGAGCAGCCGCTGCCGCCGCTGATCCACACCAAGCGCGGCATCGGCTACCTCTTGCGCGCCCCGCAGCAGGTGCGCGCCTGACGTGACCGACGACCGGTCGCCCGCGCCTCCGGGACCCGTCGGCCGGGTGGTGTCCCGGACCGTCGCGTGGCTGCACACGGTGCCCCTGCGCGCCCGCCTGGTGACGATCATCGCGCTGCTGCTGGCGATCGGCCTGGGCGTGACCGCGTTGACGACGCAGACGATCGTCTCGCGCTACCTGGTCAAGCAGGTCGACGAGCAGCTGGACCGCACGGCGTCGAGCGCTCGTGCGCTCAACCTGGCGATCGGGGGCTCCGGTTCGGGGCCGAGCGACTACTACGTGCTGCTGCGGGACGCCTCGGGCGGGTCGCAGCGGCTGACGTGGGACCCGACGGTGCGTCTCTACGGCGAGCCGAGCGTGCCGCCCATGACGCAGGACGAGGTGGACGAGCGCCAGGGCGTCCCGTTCACCGTGGGCTCGAACGGAGGCAGCCACCCGACGCAGTGGCGGGTGGTGGCGGTGAACGTGGCCGTCGAGCCGCGGCAGACCCCGGCGGTGGCGTTCGTGGCGCTGCCGCTGACGCGCGTGCACGAGGCGTCGAACCTCCTGGCGGTGACCCTGTCCGCCACGGGGATCGGCATCATCTTCCTGGGTGCGGGCGTGGCGTGGCTGCTCGTGCACCGTTCCTTGCGCCCGCTGCGGCAGATCGAGACGACGGCGGCAGCGATCGCCGCGGGCGACCTGGCCCGCCGTGTGCCCGCGGCCCCGCCGTCGACCGAGGTGGGTTCGCTGGCGACGTCGCTCAACGCGATGCTCGCCCAGATCGAGCAGGCGTTCGCCGCCCGGGCGGAGTCCGAGCAGCGGATGCGGCGCTTCGTCTCGGACGCCAGCCACGAGCTGCGCACCCCTCTGGCGACGATCCGCGGCTACGGGGAGCTGTACCGCATGGGCGCCCTGGACGACGACGCCAAGGTGGCCGACACCATGGGCCGTATCGAGGACGCCGCGCGCCGCATGGGCGCGCTGGTCAACGACCTGCTCGACCTCGCCCGCATGGACGAGGGTCGCCCCTTGCGGCACGACCCGGTCGAGCTGGTGCGGCTGGCCGACGACGCCGTGCAGGACCTGCGCGCCCTCGACCCGTCCCGCACGGTGACGGTCGTCCCGCTCGCTCCTCCGCCGGGGCCCGACGGCGCGGGGGCGCCCTGCGCCGGCACACCGGCGTCGCTGGTGGTCACCGGCGACGGCGACCGCCTGCGCCAGGTGCTCACCAACCTCGTGGGCAACGTGGCGCGGCACACGCCCGCGGGGACCCCGGCCGAGGTGGCGCTCGGGCAGGTGCTGGACCCGCTCGCGGGGCCGACCGCCGTCGTCGAGGTGCGCGACCACGGGCCGGGTGTGACGCCGGAGCAGGCGCAGCGGATGTTCGAGCGGTTCTACCGGGCGGACTCCTCCCGCAACCGCGGCTCGGGCGGGTCCGGTCTGGGCCTGGCCATCGTGGCCGCCATCGTGGGGGCGCACGGCGGGGCCGTGGACACCCGCACCACGCCCGGCGGCGGCCTCACGGTGCGTGTCCGGCTGCCCCTCGCACCCCAGGGCGTGGAAGCGAGTGACGCACCGGGTCCCGAGCATGGCTACGATGGCCCGTCGTCGTCACCCCCGCGGCCGGTGCCGTGAGCCCCTCCCGGGCGTGCGGGCACCGCCCCGTCACGACCGGGTAACGCCTCCCCACGGGCGCACCCGGGAGTAATACGCTGGTGACGAGGACAACGCCGTAGTCACCGACCGAAGGTCTGATAGCCATGGGCGTCAACTGGACTGACGCACCGCAGTGGTTCTGCTCCTCGTTCTCCCGGGCCGCTCAGGGCGCGGGAGCGACCGCTCCCGCCCGGGAGATCGCCGACCTCGGTGACGAGCTCGTCGCTCGCTGGTCCGCACCGGACCGCCACTTCCACAACCTCAAGCACCTCGCCACGGTGCTGCACCGTGTGGACGAGCTCTCGCAGGAGACGCACGAGCCCGACCTGGTGCGCCTGGCGGCCTGGTACCACGGCGCCGTGTTCTCCTCCGACCGCAAGACGACGTACGACCTCAAGGGCGGCGAGCAGACCACCGCCAGCGCCGAGCTGGCCCGCAAGGAGCTCACCGAGCTGGGGATGCCGGAGCGCAACGTGGACCGGGTGGCGGCGCTGGTGGACTCCCTGCTGACGCACTCGCCGGACCCGCGCGACACGGACAGCCAGGTGCTCAACGACGCCGACCTGTCGGTGCTCGCCGCCGAGCCGCAGCGTTACAAGGAGTACGCGGCGGCGGTGCGCTCGGAGTACTCGCACATCCCCACCCGCGACTTCCTGCGGGCACGCGTCCGGATCCTCGAACGGCTGCTGCAGCGCCAGCGCCTGTTCTGGAGCCCCATGGGCGCGGCCTGGGAGAACCCGGCCCGCCAGAACATGGAGGCGGAGCTGGCGCGGCTGCTCAAGGAGCAGCGCTGCCTGCCGCCGGAGGAGGAGCCGGAGGGCTCCGACGCCGTGGCAGAGGCCGCCGCGCCCCGCTGACCGGCACCCGCACCTCCGCCGTCGCGGGATCCACAGCCTGTGGAGGAAGCCTGCGCCGGCAGGCCCGCCGGCCCTAGCGTCGTCGTCGCCCGGACCGTCCGGGTCACGACGGCGGGCAGCGCCCGCGCGAAGGGGACGACATGCGGTACGACGTCGACAGCGACCGGGTGGCTCAGGCGAGCGCCGCGGTCAGCGGATCGGTCACCAACATCCGGGGCGAGGTGGGCGCCATGATGCGCCATCTGCAGGACCTGCAGTCGAGCTGGCACGGTGGTGCGGCCTCCGCGTTCACCGGGGTCATGACCCAGTGGCAGTCGGCGCAGGTGCAGGTGGAGCAGGCGCTCGACTCCGTCCAGGCGGCGCTCGCGTCCGCGGCCCGCACCTACGCCGACGCCGAGGCCCAGGCCAGCCGCCTGTTCACCACCCGCTGACCCCCGCGTCAGAGAGAGGGAAGGCCCGTCTCCCCGAGGGGAGACGGGCCTTCCGTCGTTCAGCGGGCGTGGATCAGAAGTCCATGCCGCCCATGCCACCGTCACCGGCGGGCGCAGCCGGGGTCTTCTCCGGCTTGTCGGCCACGACGGCCTCGGTGGTGAGGAACAGCGCGGCGATCGACGCGGCGTTCTGCAGCGCCGAGCGGGTCACCTTGACCGGGTCGTTGACGCCCGCGGCGAGCAGGTCCTCGTACACGCCGGTGGCGGCGTTGAGGCCCTGGCCGGCCGGGAGGTTCTTGACCTTCTCCGCCACGACGCCGCCCTCGAGACCGGCGTTGATCGCGATCTGCTTGAGCGGGGCCGAGATGGCGGCCTGGACGATCTGGGCGCCCGTGGCCTCGTCACCCTCGAGCTCGAGCTTCTCGAACGCGGCGGCACCGGCCTGGATGAGGGCCACGCCACCACCGGCGACGATGCCCTCCTCGACGGCGGCCTTCGCGTTGCGGACGGCGTCCTCGATGCGGTGCTTGCGCTCCTTGAGCTCCACCTCGGTGGCCGCGCCGGCCTTGATGACGGCGACGCCGCCGGCCAGCTTGGCGAGGCGCTCCTGCAGCTTCTCGCGGTCGTAGTCGGAGTCCGACTTCTCGATCTCGCTGCGGATCTGGTTGACGCGGCCGGCGATGAGGTCGGCGTCGCCGGCACCCTCGACGATCGTGGTCTCGTCCTTGGTGACGACGACCTTGCGGGCCTGGCCGAGCAGGTCGAGCGTCGCGTTCTCCAGCTTGAGGCCCACCGTCTCGGTGATGACCTGGCCGCCGGTGAGGATCGCGATGTCCTGCAGCATGGCCTTGCGGCGGTCGCCGAAGCCCGGGGCCTTGACGGCGACGGACTTGAAGGTGCCGCGGATCTTGTTCAGCACCAGGGTCGCCAGGGCCTCGCCCTCGACGTCCTCGGCGATGATCAGGAGCGAGCGGCCCTGCTTCATCACCTGGTCGAGGATGGGCAGCATGTCCTTGACGTTCGAGATCTTCGACTCGACGAGCAGGACGTACGGGTCCTCGAGGACGGCCTCCTGGCGCTCCGGGTCCGTCTCGAAGTAGCGGGCGAGGAAGCCCTTGTCGAAGCGCATGCCCTCGGTGAGCTCGAGCTCCAGGCCGAAGGTGTTCGACTCCTCGACCGTGATCACGCCCTCCTTGCCGACCTTGTCGAGGGCCTCGGCGATGAGCTCGCCGATGGCCGGGTCGCCGGCGGAGATGGCGGCCGTGGCGGCGATCTCGTCCTTGGTCTCGATCTCCTTGGCCGCGTTGAGCAGCTGCTCGGTCACGGCCTCGGTGGCCTTCTCGATGCCGCGCTTGACGGCGATCGGGTTGGCACCGGCGGCGACGACGCGCAGGCCCTCCTTGACCAGGGCCTGGGCGAGCACGGTGGCGGTGGTGGTGCCGTCACCCGCGACGTCGTCGGTCTTCTTGGCGACCTCCTTGACGAGCTCGGCACCGATCTTCTCGTACGGGTCCTCGAGCTCGATCTCCTTGGCGATGGAGACACCGTCGTTGGTGATCGTGGGGGCGCCCCACTTCTTGTCGAGCACGACGTTGCGGCCCTTGGGGCCGAGGGTCACCTTGACGGTGTCGGCGAGGGCGTTGAGCCCGCGCTCCATGCCTCGACGAGCTTCCTCGTCGAACGCGATGATCTTGGCCATGGGGACTTGTCCTCCGCTGGATGGCTTTGTCGTGGCCGGCGAGGCGCCCGCGACGGACGGCTCGCGACCGGGCGTTCATGTCACGTCCCGGACGCGGGCCTCACCTGTCGGCCGTTGTACTCCACCCTCCGCGGCGAGCCGCCCCGGCCTCGCGGCCGGCGGGCTGTCACTCGGACCCGGAGAGTGCTAACGCCATTATTGGCACTCGCCCAACGAGAGTGCAAGACGCTCCGCCGGTGGCAGAACCGTCGCCCCGGACGACGACGGGCCGGTGCCCGCGGCAGCACGCCGCAGGCACCGGCCCGTCCGGGGCGCCCGGCCTTACAGGGGGCGGACCTGCTCGGCCTGCGGGCCCTTCTGGCCCTGGCCCAGCTCGAACTCGACCTGCTGCCCCTCCTCGAGGGTGCGGTAGCCGTCGGTCTGGATGGCGCTGTAGTGGACGAACAGGTCCTGACCGCCGGAAGCAGGGGTGATGAACCCGTACCCCTTCTCCGAGTTGAACCACTTGACGGTGCCCTGGGCCATGAAAACTTCTCCTCGTACTTCCCAGCTCCAGGACGCTCGCCGTCCGGGAGTGAGGCGAGCCTAGTGGCCGCGGTCACACGAGGAAAGCGTGAACCGTCCCTCACGTCGCGCTGACCTGGGGGTTCGGCAACGGGCCGACGCCGGCCGGCGGCCCGGGCAGGTCACTGCACGGGGGTCAGCGGACCGTTGATCACCACGACCACGTCGCCGTTGCGCACGTTCTGCTGGCTCACGTTCTCGCTCGGGATGCCGAGGATGGCGGCCACCGCGGCCGCCGTGTCGCTGCGGCCCTCGTTGTACCAGACCACCGTGTCGGAGGTGCCGGAACCGCCGGCCGGGTAGTTGGTGGCCTCGAGGTTCGTGAAGCCGTAGGCGGCGAGCGCCTCGCTCCCCTTGGCGGCCTCGCCGCTCGGCCCCTTGTCGTTGAGCACCCGGATCTGCGCGCTGGTGCTGCCCGCAGCGACCAGGGCCTGGATGTCCTGCCCGGGCTCGGCGCCCTCGCCGTCCGCCGGGGGCTCCTCGCCCTCGGGCAGCTCGGTGCCACCCTCGGCCGGAGGCTCCTCGGCACCCTCGCCGGCATCGCCCTCGGCGCCCGGGTCGACCGCGTCACCCTCGGCCGGGGCCGTCTGGGTGACCTCGCCCTCGGCCACGGGAGCGGAGCCGCCGTCGTCGGAGAGCAGGGACACCGCGCCGATCGCGATGCCTGCGAAGACGACCGCGACCAGGAGGAAGGGCCAGGCGTTGCTCCACCCGCTGCGCGGGGAGCGGTGCACGCCCACCGGGGCGTCATCCGGCCCGCGGACGTCGAACTCGTCGGGCGGGTACGGGTACTGGCTCTTGCTCACGCCCGACAGGGTAGCCGCTCCCCGACCGTCCGAGGGGAGGCGGTCAGGCCCTGTCGTCGGACAGCCTGCGGGCCGAGCGCGCCCGCTGGCGGGTGGCTCGCATCCGCCGCAGGCGCTTGACCAGCATCGGGTCCGCCGCGAGCGCCGCGGGCGAGTCGATCAGCGCGTTGAGCACCTGGTAGTAGCGGGTGGCCGACATGTCGAACAGCTCGCGGACGGCCTGCTCCTTGGCACCGGCGTACTTCCACCACTGCCGCTCGAAGGCCAGGATCTCCCGGTCGCGCTCCGACAGCCCGGCCGCGGCGTCGGCCGGAGCCTCCGTCGCCTGGTGCACCATGGCCTCGCTCATGCCCCCAGGGTACGGCGCGAACCACAACGGTGTCATTCGCCGCCGTCCCGTGCCGGGTGGCCGCCCTTTTCACCCGTCGACGCCGGTAGCCTCGCCGTCGTGGAGCCGACGACCGAGCCGACCGCACCGACCGCGCCCCAGCCCGCCGAGAGCCCGACGCAGGGCCCGGCGCAGACCCCGGCGCAGGGCCCGACGCAGGGCCGCCGCCCCCTGGCCGAGGTGATCGACCCGGGCTGGGCGGCCGCGCTGGCCGACGTGGAGCCGCTGATCCACCGGATGGGCGACTTCCTCCGGGCGGAGCTCGCGGCGGGTCGCCCCTACCTGCCGGCGGGCGAGGACGTGCTGCACGCGTTCAAGCGGCCGTTCGACCAGGTGCGCGTGCTCGTCGTGGGACAGGACCCGTACCCGACCCCAGGTCACCCCATGGGGTTGTCGTTCTCGGTGCAGCCGCACGTGCGGCCGGTGCCCAAGTCCCTGGCGAACATCTACACCGAGCTGATGGACGACGTCGGCGCTCCGCCGCCGTCGAACGGCGACCTGCGCCCCTGGGCCGACCAGGGCGTCATGCTGCTCAACCGGGTGCTGACCGTCCAGCCGGGCAAGCCCGCCTCCCACCGCGGCAAGGGCTGGGAGGCTGTGACGGAGGCGGCCATCAAGGCGCTCGTGGCGCGCGGCGGCCCCCTCGTGGCGATCCTGTGGGGCCGCGACGCCTCCTCCCTCAAGCCGTGGCTCGGGCAGGTCCCGTACGTGGAGAGCCCGCACCCCAGCCCGCTGTCGGCCTACCGCGGCTTCTTCGGCTCCAAGCCGTTCTCCCGCGTCAACGCCCTGCTGGAGGCGCAGGGCGGGCAGCCCGTGGACTGGCGCCTGCCCTGACCGCGGGTGGCCGGGGGCACAATGGCCGGGTGACCCCCACCGAGCCGGACCAGCAGCCCGCGCCCCCGAGCACCTCCGAGCCCACCGCCGTCGTCCCGGACCACGCGTCGGCGGCAGCGGCCGCCCACCAGGAGCACCCGCACCCGGTCCGGTGGTCGCGCTACGTCGCCGTCGGCGACTCGTTCTCCGAGGGCCTGTGGGACCCGTACCCCTCGCCGGACGGCACCCCCGCGCCGGAGGGCGTCGAGTCCGACGCCGTGCAGCGCGGCTGGACGGACCGGCTGGCCGAGACCCTGTCGGCCCGCCGCGTCGCAGCGGGCCAGACGCCCCTGGAGTACGCGAACCTCGCGATCCGCGGGCGCCAGCTGCGGCCGATCATCGCCGAGCAGCTCCCCGTGGCCCTGGCCGCACAGCCTGACCTCGTCTCACTGGTCGGCGGCGGCAACGACATCCTGCGCCCGAACGCCGACGTCGACCTGATCTCCGAGGCGCTCGAGGACGCCGTCGTGCGGGTGCGCGCCACCGGCGCCGACGTGCTGCTCGCCGCCGGCTTCAAGGCAGGCGGGGCGCTGAGCTTCACGCGGGGCCGCGTGGGCGTCTTCAACACGAACATCTGGTCGATCGCGCGCCGGCACGGCGCGTACGTGCTCGACCTGTGGGGCATGCGCTGCCTCGGCGACCTGCGGCTGTGGGCCGACGACCGCCTCCACCTCACCCCGGAGGGGCACCGCCGCGTGATGAACGGTGCGCTCGTGGGCCTCGGCCTGGAGCCCGACGACGCCGACTTCGACGTGCCGCTCGACCCGGCTCCGCCGCTGCCCTTCGTGGACAAGGCCAAGGCCGACGCCGAGTGGGCCAAGGTGCACGTGGTGCCCTGGGTCCAGCGCCGCATCCGTGGCACCTCCAGCGGCGACGGGCGGGCCCCGAAGTGGCCGGAGCCGACGAGCTGGCCGCACGCCTGACACGCACGCAGGCCCGCTCCCTGCACGGGGAGCGGGCCTGCGTCGTCTCCGGGTCAGGCGCCCGGCCGCCGGGCGCCGTCGCCGCGGACCGGGACCGGTGCGGGCGCGTAGCGCTCCCGCGTGGCGACGGAGACCGTCACGAGCATCGTGACGAGCGCCGCCAGCCACAGCACGGCCGCAGCCGGGCGCAGCGGCTCGAGCTGGGACAGCAGGATCAGCAGGGGCCCGAGCCGCAGCAGACGCATCGCACGGTACGACGAGCGGTGAGGGCGGGTGTGGCGGGACGTCATCGTGGGGCCTCCGTCGCGTGGGGTCGGCGCCCCCAACCTAGCGCAGCGCGCCTCCACCGCTCCTGCCGCCAGCCCCCGCACTAGCCTGGTGGGGAACGGCGTCGACCAGGGAGCCACCATGAGCGATCAGCAGCGTCCGAGCACCGCCGACAGGGTCGCGGAGAAGATCCGCAAGGCCGCGGACGAGGGGATGAGCAAGGCGCGGCCCGCGTGGGAGAGCAAGGGCGCACCCCGGGTCGCGTCCGGGGCCGCCCGGGCCGCCCGGTGGAGCGAGAGCGTCCGCGAGCGTGCCGACCAGCGGGCGGTGGAGTACTCGTCGGAGGACCGCCCCTCCAGCAAGATCCTCGGCGGGGCGCTGGGCGTGGGGGCCGCGCTGGCTCTCCTCGGCGCCGAGGCGTCGCGCTGGGTGGGCAAGAAGTCCGAGGAGTCGGTGAGCCGCCCGGCGGCTTCCCCCGACGCCGGCGCGGAGGCCGCCTCAGAGCCGATCCCCGGCCCGGAGCCGGGCCCCGCGTCCGCGGCCCCGACGGACCCGGTGACCGACCCGGTCACGCGGCCGGGCGAGCCGCTCTGACGGAGACCTCTGGGGGACCTCCGAGGAGACCTCCGAGACGAGAGCCGCCTGTCGGGTTCGAACCGACGACCTTCCGTTTACAAGACGGGAGCTCTACCAGCTGAGCTAAGGCGGCGTGCGGCGCGGCCGTACTCGTCTCTCAGCCGGTCGTCAGCAGGTCAGCGGGCGGCCTCGGCCACGGCCTGCTGGAGGGCGGC
>NZ_QKWH01000028.1 GCF_003244315.1 Xylanimonas oleitrophica | reverse complement strand
AACGACACCGCCGAGTGGGAAGCGATGTCGCACGAGAGCTGCGAGTACTGCGCCAACCGCCTGCGTCAGGCGAAGCAGATCGCGGAGAAGGACTACACCTGGGAAGGCGGCGAGACGACCACATCAGTGGTCCATACCTATCAGCAGGACTCCGCTACCGGGATTTGGCCCATCGATGTCGAAATTCGTCAGCAAGGGGCGCGCGTGACAACGCAGGCGGGTGACGAGATCTACGGTGCGGCACCGGCTACCAGCACGCTCTGGGTGGAGGTCGGCCGGAGGGACACCCAATGGCTCATCGTCGGCGCCGGAACTAGGGAATCGAACGTCGGATGAACGCACCGCTCACGGCATTGGCCGTTGCAACCGCAGTCCTACTGGGTCCTATCTCGAACATCGGCGGTTCAACGGACGACGCGACTGACACCGTTACGGTGAGTCATGAAGGGTCCGGGTGGCAGAAGACGCCGGAGGGGTGGCAGGCGAAGAAGCCCGCCCTGCCGGCAGAGAGGTTCTTCCGGCAGACGCCGACGTACTGCGCGCTGCGCACCCTGGACGACATGGGCTTCCCCCTGGTCAACCCTTCGG
>NZ_QKWH01000027.1 GCF_003244315.1 Xylanimonas oleitrophica | reverse complement strand
AACGACACCGCCGAGTGGGAAGCGATGTCGCACGAGAGCTGCGAGTACTGCGCCAACCGCCTGCGTCAGGCGAAGCAAATCGCGGCGCACGGCGACCTCTACGAAGGCGGCCAGGCGAGCGTGACCATCCTGCACACCTACGCCCAGGACGTGCCCACGGGGATCTGGCCGATCGACGTCGAGGTCAGCGAGAGGGCCTCGAAGATCACCACCCCCGAGGGCGCGGTCGCGTTCGAGAACGAAGCCAACATCAACAAGTCTCGGGTGGAGGTCGGCAAGCGCGACGGCGCGTGGGTGATCGTGGGCGTGGTTTATGCCCCCGACGAGATGGAGGGGTGAGGTGCGAGTCGTCGTTGCGGTGCTCGCCGTAGGTGTGGCGCTCTCGTCTCTCACCGTACGCGAGGGCAGGCAGTACGACGGCAACAGCAACAACGGTGACAAGTCGTTCACCGTCGGTGCCGTCGACCGTGCCTGGGAGAAGTCGCCCACCGGCGGTCGAGAGGCGAAGAAGCCCGCCCTGCCGGCAGAGAAGTTCTTCCGGCAGACGCCGACGTACTGCGCGCTGCGCACCCTGGACGACATGGGCTTCCCCCTGGTCAACCCTTCGG
>NZ_QKWH01000026.1 GCF_003244315.1 Xylanimonas oleitrophica | reverse complement strand
GTTCTTCCGGCAGACGCCGACGTACTGCGCGCTGCGCACCCTGGACGACATGGGCTTCCCCCTGGTCAACCCTTCGGGACCGTCAGCCGTCCCCGCGGGCGAGAGATGCGGAGAGAACGCGGCGGTCGAGATCACCCCGGCCGACTGCGAGGAGGGCATGTACACGCTCAACCCGCTGTGGGTCCAGCGCCTGCAGGACGACGGCACCTACGGCCCCGCTGAGCAGGTCACCGAGCGCCAGTGCATCACCCCCGCAGACCTGGCCGCCGAGGCCCAGCGAGCGTTCACCACCATGCAGATCACCCCGCCCCCGGCCACCGTCCAAGGCAGCCGACCCCTGCTGGTCAACGTCCACTACCCCGTCTACACCACCGCCGAACCCCTCACCCAGACCACCACCCTGCTCGATGTCCCCGTCGAGGTCCGCGCCGTGCCCCACCAGTACACCTGGGACTTCGACGACCCCCACTCGGCCACCGGCTCACGCCTGACCACCACCGACCCCGGCATGCCCTGGGCCCCCGGCGACCCCGAACCCGACCACACCTGGATCGCCCACGCCTACACCAGCCTCGGCACCGGCACCGCTGTCAGCCAGACCGGCAACAAGTACCGCCAGGGCGTCACCGTCACCCTGACCACCACCTGGCACGGCCAGTTCCGCATCGCCGGCACCCCCACCTGGACCACCATCCCCGGCCAGATCACCACCACCTCCACCACCGCCCCCTTCACCGTCACCGAAGCCCGCACCC
>NZ_QKWH01000025.1 GCF_003244315.1 Xylanimonas oleitrophica | reverse complement strand
ACCTCGGCTGATATGTAGGTGGTTCCTGTCAAGTGGCAGGTTGAAGCGCCCGCCCTGGGCCGTCGCTCGGGGCGGGCGCTTCTCTTGTCATCGTGTCCGTCGGTAGTGGTGCAGCGTGTCGTTGTCGACGCGCGGTCAAGACTGATATTCGCGGGTTGGTTACCGCATGACGGGGTTTCGGCAGGAGCGGGACCATCGGGTGTCTGAGGTCGAGCGTGGCCCTTGCGGGGCTGCTCACAGCCGAATCGTGGATCGCTCCTCGCGCTGCGCACGACGCCGTGAGGGCGCGATGCAAGCTTGGTTGTCGGGGCCGCTGGCCCCGGGTGGCTACTTGCAGCTCCTTCAGGCCTCGAGGACGGCCAGGGACCAGCACCAGCCGGCCAGCTCGCGAGCGATCGCGGTGGTGGCCACGGTGTGTTTCTTGCCCCGGGTCTCGAACTGGACCCAGCGGTGGTGCAGACGCCGGTTGCCCTCGTCCGCGCGGACCCGCGCCGCGGCCGGGGCGGCGTCCCACCGTTCTTGCAGGACCTTGCCCACGACGTAGCGGGGCTTGTGCAGCCAGGCCGACTCGATCAGCAGGCGGCGGGCGTGAGTGTTGCCGGCCTTGGTGATCCCGCCCTGGCGGCGTGAGCCGCCGGAGGAGTGCTCGGTCGGGGTCAGACCGAGGAACGCGCCGATCGAGGAACCGGTGAACCGGGTCCAGTCCCCGACCTCCACAGCCAGCGCGAACCCGGTCAGGGTGGCGATCCCGCGCAGGCAGCACAGCCGGGTCACCACAGGCGCGAACGAGGAGCTCGCGGCCAGGACGGCGATCTGCTCGTCGAGCCGGTCGCGGCGGGCCTGCAGGTGAGTGACCAGCTCGCGCGACTCGCTGAACGCCACCCGGGTGCCGAGGTCGGTGAAGCGGATCTGGTTCATCCACTGCTCGTGCGCCCTGGTCCACGCCCGCCCGCCGCAGTAGACGTGCCCGTGGCGCAGCAGCAGCTTGCCCAGGCGGTGGCGGGCGCTCATCAGATCCGAGCGGTTGTCGAACCGTAGACGGACCAGGTCCCGCGCCGATTCCTGCTCGATCGTGGGCACCACGACCGGCGACAGGTCCTCGACCCGCAGCAGGCGAGCCAGCAGGCGCGCGTCACGGGCATCGGTCTTGACCCGGTCCCCGGGCGCCCGGTTGATCTTCGACGGAGCCGCGACCGTGCACCGGATCCCCGCCTCGCCAAGCACGCGGGCCAGGCCGAAGCCGGTCGGGCCGGCCTCGTAGGCCACCGCGACCGGGCCCGGCAACCGCGCGATCCACGCCATGACGGGCCGGTAGTCCTCACCCGGGGCCACGGTCTGCTCGAACAACTCGCCCGTGAGCGAGTCAAGAGCGCTTGCTCGGATCGATCGTGCGTGCACGTCCAGGCCGACACTCGTACGCTCGGTGAACATCGGGGCCTCCTATGAATGTGGATAGGCCGGGCAGGGCAACCTGCTCGGTAACCCACGACTTTCATAGCGAGGCCCCGTCCCAGCGACCCAGGGCTACGCCCCAGACCCCCATACCGTCTGA
>NZ_QKWH01000024.1 GCF_003244315.1 Xylanimonas oleitrophica | reverse complement strand
AAAGGGTGTCCGGCGGCGTCCTACTCTCCCACCCCGTCTCCAGGGCAGTACCATCGGCGCTGTAGGGCTGAGCTTCCGGGTTCGGAATGGGACCGGGCGTTTCCCCTACGCTATGACCGCCGTAACTCTATCGAGTTGTCGGGTTCCCCCCACACCATGATGGTGGGGGGTTGGTGCCCGTTTCTCGGGAACCGCACAGTGGACGCGTAGCATGAAGAGTGTGGGTGTTGAAGTTGTCGGCTGATTAGTACCGGTCAGCTGCGGCAGTCGTTAGTCCTGCCTTCCACATCCGGCCTATCTACCCAGTGGTCTAGCTGGGTGCCTCTCAGACCCGAGGGTCTATGGAAACCTCATCTTGAAGCAGGCTTCCCGCTTAGATGCTTTCAGCGGTTATCCTTCCCGAACGTAGCTAACCAGCGGTGCACTTGGCAGTACAACTGGCACACCAGAGGTTCGTCCGTCCCGGTCCTCTCGTACTAGGGACAGCCCTTCTCAAGTTTCCTGCGCGCGCAGCGGATAGGGACCGAACTGTCTCACGACGTTCTAAACCCAGCTCGCGTACCGCTTTAATGGGCGAACAGCCCAACCCTTGGGACCTACTCCAGCCCCAGGATGCGACGAGCCGACATCGAGGTGCCAAACCATGCCGTCGATATGGACTCTTGGGCAAGATCAGCCTGTTATCCCCGGGGTACCTTTTATCCGTTGAGCGACGGCGCTTCCACAAGCCACCGCCGGATCACTAGTTCCGACTTTCGTCCCTGCTCGACCTGTCGGTCTCACAGTCAAGCTCCCTTGTGCACTTGCACTCGACACCTGATTGCCAACCAGGCTGAGGGAACCTTTGAGCGCCTCCGTTACATTTTGGGAGGCAACCGCCCCAGTTAAACTACCCACCAGGCACTGTCCCTGATCCGGATCACGGACCGAGGTTAGATGTCCGAAGCAGTCAGAGTGGTATTTCAACGTTGACTCCACCCGACCTGGCGGCCGGGCTTCGCAGTCTCCCACCTATCCTACACAAACTGCACCGAACACCAATACCAAGCTATAGTAAAGGTCCCGGGGTCTTTCCGTCCTGCTGCGCGTAACGAGCATCTTTACTCGTAGTGCAATTTCGCCGAGCTCGCGGTTGAGACAGCGGAGAAGTCGTTACGCCATTCGTGCAGGTCGGAACTTACCCGACAAGGAATTTCGCTACCTTAGGATGGTTATAGTTACCACCGCCGTTTACTGGGGCTTAAATTCTGGGCTTCGCCGAAGCTGACCCGTCCTCTTAACCTTCCAGCACCGGGCAGGCGTCAGTCCGTATACATCGTCTTGCGACTTAGCACGGACCTGTGTTTTTAGTAAACAGTCGCTTCTCCCTGGTCTCTGCGGCCCTCCCCGCTTCCCACCGCAAGGGTGTTGACGGTTCAGGCCCCCCTTCTCCCGAAGTTACGGGGGCATTTTGCCGAGTTCCTTAACCACGATTCGCTCGATCGCCTTGGTATTCTCTACCTGACCACCTGAGTCGGTTTGGGGTACGGGCGGCTAGAACCTCGCGTCGAGGCTTTTCTTGGCAGCAGAGGATCACCCGTTTCCCGCTAATGCGGTCACTATCAGCTCTCACCCTCGTGCCCCACGGATTTGCCTATGGGACGGGCTACGGCCTTGGACGTGGACTACCATCGCCACGCCGGGCTACCTTCCTGCGTCACCCCTGTTAATACGCTTACCTACTACCGGTTCAGGTCCCACGCCTCCCCACCAGTGGCACCCGAAGGTGCCGGCGGTGGCTTGGGATGGTTAGTATCACCGGGCTCGGTATGGGCGGTTCTTCGCCGGTAGGAGAATATCAACTCCTTGTCCATCGACTACGCCTGTCGGCCTCGCCTTAGGTCCCGACTTACCCAGGGCGGATTAACCTGGCCCTGGAACCCTTGGTCATTCGGCGGACGGGTTTCTCACCCGTCTTTCGCTACTCATGCCTGCATTCTCACTCGTGTGGTCTCCACCGCTGGGTCACCCCGCGGCTTCACCGTCCACACGACGCTCCCCTACCCATCCACGCCCCTGAACCAACCCCTCAAGGAGGCGGCTTGGGTTACGCGTGGATGCCACGGCTTCGGCGGTGTGCTTGAGCCCCGCTACATTGTCGGCGCGGAATCACTTGACCAGTGAGCTATTACGCACTCTTTCAAGGGTGGCTGCTTCTAAGCCAACCTCCTGGTTGTCTGTGCAACTCCACATCCTTTCCCACTGAGCACACGCTTAGGGGCCTTAGCCGGTGATCTGGGCTGTTTCCCTCTCGACTACGGAGCTTATCCCCCGCAGTCTCACTGCCGCGCTTGCACTTACCGGCATTCGGAGTTTGGCTGACGTCAGTAACCTTGTAGGGCCCATCGGCCATCCAGTAGCTCTACCTCCGGCAAGAAACACGCGACGCTGCACCTAAATGCATTTCGGGGAGAACCAGCTATCACGAAGTTTGATTGGCCTTTCACCCCTAACCACAGGTCATCCCCCAGGTTTTCAACCCTGGTGGGTTCGGTCCTCCACGCCGTCTTACCGGCGCTTCAACCTGCCCATGGCTAGATCACTTCGCTTCGGGTCTAGACCCGGCGACTGTATCGCCCTATTCGGACTCGCTTTCGCTACGGCTTCCCCACACGGGTTAACCTCGCCACCGAGCACTAACTCGCAGGCTCATTCTTCAAAAGGCACGCCGTCACCCCAGCTATGGAGGCTCCGACGGATTGTAGGCACACGGTTTCAGGTACTATTTCACTCCCCTCCCGGGGTACTTTTCACCTTTCCCTCACGGTACTAGTCCGCTATCGGTCACCAGGTAGTATTTAGGCTTAGCAAGTGGTCTTGCCAGATTCACACGAGATTTCTCGGGCCCCGTGCTACTTGGGATCCCCTCAACCAGGCCACGCCATTTCGTCTACGGGACTACCACCCTCTACGGTCCGGTTTTCAACCCGGTTCGACTATGACGCGACTTTCTTACTGGCTGGAGCAGTGTCAGCCACTCCTAGAAGGTCCCACAACCCCACGAACGCAACGCCTGACAGCTTGAACACGCCCGTGGTTTGGCCTCATCCGCTTTCGCTCGCCACTACTCACGGAATATCTCTTCCTGCCGGTACTGAGATGTTTCACTTCCCGGCGTTCCCTCCACACACCCTATATATTCAGGTGCGGGTGACCACACATGACTGTGGCCGGGTTCCCCCATTCGGACATCCTCGGATCACAGCTCGTTTGCCAACTCCCCGAGGCTTATCGCAGGCTACTACGTCCTTCTTCGGCTCCTGGTGCCAAGGCATCCACCCTGTGCCCTTAAAAACTTCAACAACACTACGCAGATACCAAGAAACAAACCCACGCCAACCGGCACCGTCCCCGAAGAGACGACACGCTCGTGCGCGGACCTGTCCTTGAACATCTTTGGATGCTCGCGTCCACTGTGCAGTTCTCAAGCAACGGACGAACCCACCAGACCCGGCCCGCCTACCCCGACCACCCACCACCACCCCTCCACCAGGAGGACCAGCAGCAGCGACCGAAGCGGTTCGCGACCATCCAGTGACCCGTACCAAGACCCCCGACCAGACACCACCACACCCCACCAGGGGCCGGCCCACCCACCCCGAAGGGCAGCGAACCTCGCAGCAGCATCCCGCGGCCGATTGCCTCAGGACCCAACAGTGTGCTCTCCAAGCCCCCACCCCCAGACACGCCGTTCCCCCACACAGCAAGCCATGTGCGTACTAGACGAACCCGAAGACGAAAGCTCTACGGTCAATGTTCCACCCAGAGCAACCACCACACACGCGTTCGGTGTGTGCGCGGCCACCTGACCACCACCCACGACCAACAGCCGTGAGCGACGTGGTAGGTCAAGCTCCTTAGAAAGGAGGTGATCCAGCCGCACCTTCCGGTACGGCTACCTTGTTACGACTTAGTCCCAATCGCCAGTCCCACCTTCGACCACTCCCTCCCTTGCGGGTTGGGCCGTGGGCTTCGGGTGTTACCAACTTTCGTGACTTGACGGGCGGTGTGTACAAGGCCCGGGAACGTATTCACCGCAGCGTTGCTGATCTGCGATTACTAGCGACTCCGACTTCATGGGGTCGAGTTGCAGACCCCAATCCGAACTGAGACCGGCTTTTTGGGATTCGCTCCACCTTACGGTATCGCAGCCCTCTGTACCGGCCATTGTAGCATGCGTGAAGCCCAAGACATAAGGGGCATGATGATTTGACGTCATCCCCACCTTCCTCCGAGTTGACCCCGGCAGTCTCCCATGAGTCCCCGGCATAACCCGCTGGCAACATGGGACGAGGGTTGCGCTCGTTGCGGGACTTAACCCAACATCTCACGACACGAGCTGACGACAACCATGCACCACCTGTGCACCGACCTTACGGGGCACCTATCTCTAGGTGTTTCCGGTGCATGTCAAGCCTTGGTAAGGTTCTTCGCGTTGCATCGAATTAATCCGCATGCTCCGCCGCTTGTGCGGGCCCCCGTCAATTCCTTTGAGTTTTAGCCTTGCGGCCGTACTCCCCAGGCGGGGCACTTAATGCGTTAGCTGCGGCACGGAAACCGTGGAATGGTCCCCACACCTAGTGCCCAACGTTTACGGCATGGACTACCAGGGTATCTAATCCTGTTCGCTCCCCATGCTTTCGCTCCTCAGCGTCAGTAACTGCCCAGAGACCTGCCTTCGCCATCGGTGTTCCTCCTGATATCTGCGCATTCCACCGCTACACCAGGAATTCCAGTCTCCCCTACAGCACTCTAGTCCGCCCGTACCCGATGCAAGCCCGAGGTTGAGCCTCGGGTTTTCACACCAGACGCGACAGACCGCCTACGAGCTCTTTACGCCCAATAATTCCGGACAACGCTTGCGCCCTACGTATTACCGCGGCTGCTGGCACGTAGTTAGCCGGCGCTTCTTCTGCAGGTACCGTCACTTGCGCTTCTTCCCTGCTGAAAGAGGTTTACAACCCGAAGGCCGTCATCCCTCACGCGGCGTCGCTGCATCAGGCTTTCGCCCATTGTGCAATATTCCCCACTGCTGCCTCCCGTAGGAGTCTGGGCCGTGTCTCAGTCCCAGTGTGGCCGGTCGCCCTCTCAGGCCGGCTACCCGTCGAAGCCTTGGTAGGCCATCACCCCACCAACAAGCTGATAGGCCGCGAGCCCATCCCCCACCGAAAAACTTTCCAACCACCACCATGCGGTAGCGGCTCATATCCGGTATTAGACCTCGTTTCCAAGGCTTATCCCGAAGTGGAGGGCAGGTTGCTCACGTGTTACTCACCCGTTCGCCACTGATCCACCCAGCAAGCTGGGCTTCACCGTTCGACTTGCATGTGTTAAGCACGCCGCCAGCGTTCGTCCTGAGCCAGGATCAAACTCTCCGTAAATGTCTGATGCCACCCACACCACAGCGCGGGTAACGACCATACGAAGCACCCCCGAACAGGGGGCATGAAACTGGCAAGGAACCAAACTGACTAGTTCGATTCATTGTCCAAAGGAATCCTCACGAGCCAACCAGACGGCCGACCCGACGAGGGATAAAATTTGGCATTGACTATCAAGCACACTGTTGAGTTCTCAAACAACCGACGCACACCATCCG
>NZ_QKWH01000023.1 GCF_003244315.1 Xylanimonas oleitrophica | reverse complement strand
CCGCCACAGCCGCAGGCCCCCGCTCCCGCGGACCCGCCCCCGGTGCGGCGCCGCTCGCGCACCGACCGGTTCGCCGAGGCGGCAGAGTCCTACGGGTTCGCTGCCCACGGCGTCTCGTCCGGCACGGACGACGACCCGCTCGCGTGGACGCCGTCGCGCTCGTGGGACCCGGCCTCGGGCGAGGACCCGCTGCCCGCGCCGACGCCGACCGAGGGCGACGCGATCGAGTTCGGCGAGGTCTTCTCGACGGTCAGCGCGCCGGACGACACGCTGAGCTGGGAGCCGCGCCTGCCCGCCGCGGAGCCGTCGATGCACGACACCTCCACCTGGGAGGCGCCCTTCGAGCCGCCGCGGCCCCTGCCGCCGCTCGAGCCCGACCCCCGCGCGTGGGACGTGCCGCTCGACACGCGGCCGTGGTCGGCGCCGGAGCCGTGGACGGAGCCCGTCACCTCTGCCCCCATCTCGGTGGGGGAGCAGACGGACCCCGACCTCGTGGCGCTGGCGAGCACCATCGGCGTCGCCACGCCCCTGGTCTGGACGCGTCCCCGGCGCCGGCAGCGCTTCGAGGCGTTGCTGCACCCGGACGGCGTGATCGAGGTGGCCGACGGCGGCCGCTACCGCCACCCGGACGTCGCGGCGAGCGCCGTCTCGGGCTCGTACACCGCCGACGGGTGGAGCGTGTGGCGCGTGGGCAGCGACGAGGGCCCCACGCTCACCGAGGCGTTCCGGGCGCGCTTCGCCTGACGGGCCCCCGCTCCGCCTGACGGGCGTCAGGGCACGACGACGATCTTGCCCGTCTGGGCTCCTGCCTCCAGGCGTGCGAGGCCGTCGCGCACGCGGGCGAGGGGCACCTCGGAGTCGATGACGGGGCGCACCCCCGTGCGGGCGCAGAAGGCGAGCAGCGCCGCCAGGTCCTCGCGGGTGCCCATCGTGACCCCGCGCACGGCGATCTCCTGGAAGAAGATCCGGGTGAGCTCGGCGGGCGGGGCGTCACCCGAGGTGGCGCCGCAGACGGCGATGGTGCCGCCCGGCTTCACGGAGCGCACGGAGTGCGCCCAGGTGGCCTGCCCCACGGACTCCACGACCGCGTCGACCCGTGCGGGCAGGCGTGCCCCGGTCTCGACGGCGTGGGCCGCGCCGAGCGACAGCGCCCGCTCCCGCTTGGCGCCCGAGCGCGAGGTGACCGTGACCTCGAGCCCGGCTGCCGCGCCGAGCACGACGGCGGCCGTGGCGACCCCGCCGCCCGCACCCTGGACGAGCACGCTCTGGCCCGGCCGCAGCGCGGCGACGGAGAAGAGCATCCGGTAGGCGGTCAGGTAGGCGGTCGGCAGGCAGGCCGCCTCGGTGTAGGTGAGCTCGGGCGGCTTGGGCAGCAGGTTGGCCGTCGGCACGGACACGAGCTGGGCGAGGGTGCCGGGGTACCGCTCGGAGAGCAGGGTGCGCGGCTCGCGGGGGCCGACGCCGTGCCCGTCGGCGCCGACCACCCCGTGCACCACCACCTCGGTGCCGTCGGGGGCGACGCCGGCGGCGTCGGTGCCGAGGATCATCGGCAGCTGCTCGGAGCGCAGGCCGACCCCGCGCAGCGACCACAGGTCGTGGTGGTTGAGGCTGGCGGCCCGGACCTCGACGGTGGACCAGTGCTCGCGCTCCTCGGGCTCGGGGCGCTCCCCGACCTCCAATGCGTCGAGCGGGGTGTCGGGCGAGACGCGTGCGGCGTAGGCGGCGAGCATGCGTGCCAACCTACCGACCTGGCCGCCCACCCGGCGCGGGCGTGGGCCGCCCGGCCGGCGTCGTGCGCCGGCGCGGGCGGCCCCGGCTCACGCCGGACCGACGTCGAACATCCAGCTGATGCCGAACCGGTCGGTGAGCTGCCCGTAGTGGTCGCCCCACGGCGCCTTCTCGAACGGCATGACGTCGGTGGCGCCCTCGAGCAGGCGCTCGTACGCGGCGCGCACCCGGTCGAAGTCGTCGACGCCGCCGGTCAGCGCCACCGTGACACCGCTGGTGGCGGGCACGTGCTCCGTCATCGAGCCGGTGTCGGCGGCCATGAGGGTGAGGCCGTCCGGCGTCTCGAGCTGCCCGTGCATGACGAGGTGCGCCTCGTCCTCAGGCGTGCCCATCGGCATGTCGCCGTAGGCGGTGATGTCGAGCTCGCCGCCCAGCACGGCCTGGTAGTGCTCGAGCGCGGCGCGCGCCTGGTCCTTGAAGCTGAGGTACGGGTTGAGCGTGGCCATGACGGCGTTCCTTCCGGTGCGGCGGGTGGGTCACCGGGAGGGACGATGCCGGCGGGCGGGACTCATCGCTCAGCGGGAGGAGGTCACCCGGTCCTCGGCTTCCAGGAAGTCGCGCACGATCGGCCCGAGCTGGTCGAACTCGATGAGGAACCCGTCGTGCCCGTAGTCGCTGGTGACGATGCGCAGGCCTTCGCTGCGGGGCACCCATGCGGCGACGCGGGCGGACTGAGCGGGCGGGAAGAGGCGGTCGGAGTCGACCGCGACCACCAGGGTGCGTGCCGTGATCTGGGAGAGCGCCGCCTCCACGCCGCCGCGGTCGCGCCCGAGGTCGTGCGTGAGCATCGACTCGGTGAGCACCACGTAGGAGTTGGCGTCGAACCGGCGGGCGAGCTTGTCGCCGTGGTGGTCCAGGTAGGACTGGACGGCGTAGCGCCCGTCGGTGAGCGGGTCCTCGCCGCCTTGCGGCAGCCGCCCGAACCGGGTGTCGAGCTCGTGGGCCGAGCGGTAGGTGGTGTGGGCGATCTGGCGGGCGACGGCGAGGCCAGCGTGGGGCCCGGCGCCGTCGGGGGCGTCGTAGTACTGGCCGCCGGCCCAGCCGGGGTCGAGGCGGATGGCGGCGAGCTGCGGGTGCGCCCAGGCGATCTGGTCGGCGCTGGTCTGCGCCGTCGTGGCGACGGCCGCCAGGTTGCGCACCTCGATGCCGGCCTCGGGTCCCATGAGCGCCCACTCCAGGGCGCGCAGGCCGCCCATCGAGGCGCCCACCACGAGCTCCCAGCCCTGGATGCCCAGCTCGTGGGCGAGGAGGATCTCGACGGCGACCTGGTCGCGGGTGGTCACGCGCGGGAAGCGGGCGCCCCAGGGGCGCCCGTCGGGGGCGGTGGACGCGGGGCCCGTGGTGCCCTGGCAGCCGCCCAGCACGTTGGGCACGACGACGAAGTACCGGTCGGTGTCGATCGGCCGGCCGGGCCCGACCATCGCCTCCCACCAGCCGGCGCTGCGGTGGCCGGGCCCGGCGGGCCCGGCCACGTGCGAGTCGCCCGTCAGGGCGTGCAGCACCAGGACGGCGTTCGACCCGTCGGCCGCCGGCGTGCCGAGCGTCTCGTACGCCACGGTGACCTGCGGGAGCAGGCCCCCGCCCTCCAGCTCGATCCCGCCGACGTCGGCGAACCGGCGGCTGCCGGGCTCGTCGCCCTCGCGCCAGGCCCCGGAGGCGGGGACGGGCGGCAGGGAGGCCCCGCGGGGTGCGGGTCCTCCGGGCTGGGTGCCCAGCACCCGGTTGGCGGAGCTCACGATAGGGGTGGTCCTCGCGGATCGGGGGACGAGGGGCAGGGGAGGGAGGCTCACGCGGGCGTCCCCGCGGTGGGGGTGCCGGCGTCGAGGTGGCTCTTGGCGGCGGTGAAGCCGAGCTCGAGGTCGGCGAGGATGTCGTCGGCGGCCTCCAGGCCCACCGCGAGGCGCACGAGCCCCGGCGTGACGCCCGAGTAGGCCTGCTCGGCGGGCGTGAGCTGGCTGTGGGTCGTGGACGCGGGGTGGATCACCAGGGAGCGCACGTCGCCGATGTTGGCGACGTTGGAGTGGAGCTGCAGCGCCGAGACGAACGCCTGGCCGGCGGCCCGGGCGCGCTCGTCGTCGTCCACGTCGAGCTCGAAGGAGACCACCGCCCCGGCGCCGCGCGGCAGGTACTTGGTGGCGTTGGCGTGCCAGGGGGAGGACTCGAGCCCGGCGTAGTGCACCACGCGCACGTCGTCGCGCGCCTCGAGCCACCGCGCCACGCGCTGCGCGTTGGCCACGTGCCGCTCGATGCGCAGCGACAGCGTCTCCAGCCCCTGGGCGAGGAGGAACGCGTTGAAGGGGCTGACGGCGGGGCCGAGGTCGCGCAGGAGCTGCACGCGCGCCTTGAGCACGAACGCGAGGTTGGCCCCCAGCGGCGAGCCGACGCCGAGGTCGCGGGCGTAGACGAGGCCGTGGTAGCTGGGGTCGGGCTCGTTGAAGCCGGGGAACCGCTCGGGGTGCTGCGCGTAGTCGAACGTGCCCGCGTCGACGATCACGCCGCCGATCGCGGACCCGTGCCCGCCCAGGTACTTGGTCGCGGAGTGCACGACGACGTCGGCGCCCCACTCGATGGGCCGCAGCAGGTAGGGGGTGGGCACGGTGTTGTCGACCACGAGGGGGACGCCGAGCTCGTGGGCCACGCCGGCGACGCCCTCGACGTCGAGCACGTCGGACCGCGGGTTGGGCACGGTCTCGCCGAAGAACAGCTTGGTGCTCGGCCGCACGGCGTCGCGCCACTGCTGCAGGTCGTGCGGGTCCTCGACGAACGTGGTCTCGATGCCGAACCGGGGCAGCGTGTGGTGCAGCAGGTTGTAGGTGCCGCCGTAGAGGGAGGAGGAGGCGACCACGTGGTCGCCGGCCTGGGCGATGGTGAGGATCGCGAGGGTCTCGGCGGCCTGGCCGGAGGCGACGAGGAGGGCGCCCACGCCGCCCTCGAGGTCGGCGATGCGGTTCTCGACCGTCTCCTGCGTCGGGTTGCCGATGCGGGTGTAGATGGGTCCCAGGTCCTGGAGCGCGAACCGGTCGGCGGCCACCTCCGCGCTGGGGAACACGAACGAGGTGGTCTGGAAGATGGGCAGGGCACGGGCCCCCGTGGCGGGGTCGGGGCTCTGGCCGGCGTGGATCTGACGCGTCTCGAAGGACCAGCGGGGCTGGGTGGCGGGCTGGGTGGTCATGTCGTCCTCCTGGGCTGTCGCGGCGGGCTTCTGGTCGGTGCTGGCGGTGCAGCCGCGGGACGCCCCTGGAGGGCCTGCTGCGTCGGAGGGTGGTCCGCGGCGAGCGTGTGCGCACGCGGGCCGGACGGGTTCCGGGCAGGCGGACGTGCGCTGGGTCAGCGACACATTCGACGAGTCATGGCAGGGACCGTAACCACGACCGCCCGGTCCGCGACAGTGCCGTCTCGTCATTCGGGACCACGATTTGAGACGGCGTGTCTGGCGCGACGCACCGGCGCGGACGCCTTCCGCGTGCAGTGTGCGGGCCTCCGGGCGACCCTGGTCCGGCGCTCGCCTACCGAAACGCCGTCGGCGGCCGATCAGCAGGAACGGCACAGCTCGATCCCTTGGAGGTGGTCCGGCGATGTCCGGCACGCCCGCACGCACCGTGCGCACGGCCCGGTCTGCCCGCCCCGTGCCGCGCGCGCTGCCCCTGGTCACCGCCGCGCTCGTCGCGGGTCTCCTCGCCGGACCAGGAGCGCCCGGCGCGCTCGCCGCACCCACGCCACCGTCCGACGACGAGGTGGCGGCCGCCCGTGCCCAGACCGGGGCCGCCGCGCTCGACGTCGCCGCTGCCGAGGCGCGGCTCGACGCCATCCGTGCCGGCCTGGCCGCCGCCGAGAGCGCCGTCCAGACCGCCGCCGAGGACTACACCGAGGCCCGCGAGCAGGCCGACGCGGCCGCCGCCGCCCTCGCCGAGGCCGAGCAGGCTGCCCAGGCGGCCAAGGCCGGCGAGCAGCAGGCTCGCGGGCAGCTCGCCGAGGCCTACCGCGTGACCGCTCGCGGTGACGGGTTCGGCGCGCTCTCCGTGGTCACGCGGGCCGAGGACCCCAGCGACGTCGTCGCCGTCGGTGCCGCCCGCCGCGCCGTCGACCGTAAGGTCGCCACCGGCCTGGCCGCCCACGCCGACGCCCGTGCCGGCGCCGAGTCCGCCGGGGCGCGCTGGGAGGCCGCGCGCGAGGCGCACGAGAAGGCCGGCGCCGCCGCCGAGCAGGCGTACGCCTCCGCCACCTCCGCGGCCGCCCGGCTGCAGGCGCAGACGGAGGCGGCCGAGCAGGAGCGCACCGCCCTGGTCGAGCGGCTCGCCGCGCTGCGCAGCACCAGCGTCGAGCTCGAGCGGCAGCGGCAGGACGCGCGCCAGGCTGCCGCGGACGCCGCCGCCTCCCAGCGGGCCCAGGCCCAGCGCGAGGCCGCCCCCGCCCCTGCGGCCTGGTGGTCGCCGGTCTCGACATATCCCGCACGTCCCGCTCGCAGTACCTCAC
>NZ_QKWH01000022.1 GCF_003244315.1 Xylanimonas oleitrophica | reverse complement strand
CACCTGGACCACCATCCCCGGCCAGATCACCACCACCTCCACCACCGCCCCCTTCACCGTCACCGAAGCCCGCACCCACCTCGTCTGCGACACCCTCCACGGCACCGCCACCTGCTGACGGGAGCGGCCGGGAACGACGCTGGCCCGGCCCCCGTGCGGGGACCGGGCCAGCGTGGCGGGGCGGCGAGCACCGCACCCGTGCGCGTCAGGCGCCCGAGGCTTCGGCCTCCTCGGCGGCGTCGAGGGTCGCGAGCTCGGCGATGTCGCCGGCCACGATCTCGGCGATCTGGATCGCGTTGAGCGCGGCACCCTTGCGCAGGTTGTCATTGCTGACGAACAGCACGAGGCCGCGCCCGTCGGGCACGGACTGGTCCTGGCGGACGCGACCCACGAGGGAGGGGTCCGCGCCGGTGGCGGCGAGCGGCGTCGGTACGTCCACGAGGCGCACTCCGGGAGCCGCGGAGAGCAGCTCGACGGCGCGCTCGGGCGTGATGGGCGAGCCGAACTCGGCGTGGATCGCCAGCGAGTGGCCGGTGAACACCGGCACGCGCACGCACGTGCCGGCCACGGCGAGGTCGGGCAACCCGAGGATCTTGCGCGACTCGTGCCGCAGCTTCTGCTCCTCGTCGGTCTCCCCCGAGCCGTCGTCGACCAGCGAGCCGGCCAGCGCCACGACGTCGAACGCGATGGGGGCCACGTACTTCTGCGGCGCCGGGAAGGAGACGGCGGCTCCGGAGTGGGCGAGCCCTTCGAGGTCACCAGCCACGGCAGCCCGGGCCTGGGACGCGAGCTCCTCGACGCCGGCCACGCCGGATCCGGAGACGGCCTGGTAGGTGGCGACGCGCAGCCGCTCGAGCCCGGCCTCGTCCGCGAGCGGCTTCAGCACGGGCATGGCCGCCATGGTGGTGCAGTTGGGGTTGGCGATGATGCCCAGCTCCGCCTCGCCGATGGCGTCAGGGTTCACCTCGGAGACCACGAGCGGCACCTGCGGGTCGCGGCGCCAGGCGGAGGAGTTGTCGATGACGACGGCGCCCGCGTCGGCGAACCGGGGGGCGTGCTCCTTGGACGTCGCACCGCCGGCGGAGAAGATGGCGATGTCGATGTCGGCCAGGTCCTCGGTGGGGGTGGCGGCGACGTCCTCGACGGGGACCTCGTAGCCGCCGAACTCCAGCACGGACCCGGCGGAGCGGGCGGAGGCGAAGAACCGCAGGTCCTTGACGGGGAACTCGCGCTCGGCCAGGAGCCGGCGCATCACGCCGCCCACCTGCCCGGTGGCGCCGACGACGGCGACGTTCACACCCTCGGGGTTGATCTCGACCATCAGCGCCTCACCGCCCCGTCCCGGCGTAGACCACGGCCTCGCCCTCGGTGGAGTCCAGCCCGAACGCGGAGTGCACGGCGCGCACGGCGTCATCCAGAGAGTCGGCGCGGGTGACCACGCTGATGCGGATCTCCGACGTCGAGATCATCTCGATGTTGATGCCGGCGTCGCGCAGCGCGGCGAACAGCTTGGCCGAGACGCCGGGGTGGGACTTCATGCCGGCGCCGATGAGGGAGAGCTTGCCGATCTGGTCGTCGAACTGCAGCGACTCGTACCGGATCTCGCCCTGCACGGCCTTGAGGGCCGCCATCGTCACCGGGCCGTCTCCCTCGGGGAGGGTGAAGGAGATGTCGGTGAGCCCGGTGTGGGCGGCGGACACGTTCTGCACGATCATGTCGATGTTCGCGCCGGCAGCCGCCACGACCTCGAAGATGCGGGCAGCCATGCCGGGCACGTCGGGCACGCCGACGACGGTGATCTTGGCCTCGCTGCGGTCGTGCGCGACGCCGGAGATGATGGGGGCCTCCACGGCAGCCTCCTTGTCGGTGCCGGGGTCGCCGGCCGGTGCGTTGGGGTCGATCGGGTTGCCGTAGGTGCCCGTGACGAGGGTCCCCGTGGCGTGGGAGAACGAGCTGCGCACGTGCACGGGCACGGCGTACCGGCGCGCGTACTCGACGCTGCGCAGCGCCAGCACCTTGGCTCCCGAGGCCGCGAGCTCGAGCATCTCCTCGTAGGTGACGCGGTCGATCTTGCGGGCGGTGGGCACGATGCGCGGGTCGGCGGTGAACACGCCGTCGACGTCGGTGTAGATCTCGCAGACGTCGGCACCGAGGCCGGCCGCGATGGCGACGGCGGTGGTGTCGGAGCCGCCGCGGCCCAGCGTCGTCACGTCGTTGGTGTCGGTGTTGACACCCTGGAACCCGGCGACGATCGCCACCTGGCCCTTCTCGATGGTCTCGCGGATGCGGGAGGGCACGACGTCGACGATCCGGGCCCGGCCGTGCACGGCGTCGGTGATGACGCCGGCCTGCTGCCCCGTGAAGGACTTGGCCTTGACCCCGAGGTTGGTGATCGCCATCGCGAGCAGCGACATGGAGATGCGCTCGCCGGCGGTCAGCAGGATGTCGAGCTCCCGCTGCGGGGGGAGGGGAGTGATCTGGGCAGCCAGGTCCAGGAGCTCGTCGGTGGTGTCGCCCATGGCGCTCACCACGACGACGACGTCGTTCCCGGCCCGCTTCGCCTCGGCGATCCGCTTGGCCACACGCTTGACGCTGTTCGCGTCCGCGACCGAGGATCCGCCGTACTTCTGCACGACAAGTGCCACGCTCAGCTCTTTCTGTCGCCGGCCTCCGTCTCTCTCAACGGCCCGCCGGGTGCCTGTGCTTGCGCGTCGATGGTAGGCCGAGCAGCGGCCTGGCGCCGAACCCGTCTCGTCAGCCGGGCTGGTCCGCGAGGAGCTCGTCGAGCACCGCCAGGTGGGTGTCGACGGGTCCGGCCGTGAGAGCGCCGCTTCCCGCCCCGGCGAGCTGGCCCGCCGCGGGGAGGAGCGCGGCCCGCGCACGGCGGGCGGTCGCGACGTCGTCCAGCAGCACGGCGGCCCGGCCGGTGAGCACCCACAGCGCCTCCAGGAGCAGCCCGGGCGGCGGCTCGGGCACCCGCCGCAGCGCCGCGGCTGCGGCACCCCGTCGGCCTGCCGCGAGCAGCGCCCACGGCCGCGCCCACGGCAGGTACGGGCCCCATGCGTCGTCGGCGACGTCGGGCACGGGCACAGGCACAGGCACGACGGCGGGGACCTCGGCCCCCGCGGCCCGACCGGCCGCCTCGCGAGCGCCGCCGGACGCACCCTCCCGAGCGCCGCCGGGCCTGCCCTCCGGAGCGCGTCCGTGCAGGCGCCCCACGTGCAGGCACAGCACCGCCAGGGGCTCGAGCCCCTCAGCCATGCCGGGCATGCCCGCGCCCTCCAGCCCTCGGGCGGCGGCGCGGTACGCGTCCTCGACCTCGGCAGCCGGCGCGCCCTGCGCGGCCAGCCGCATCGCGGCGAACCAGGTGGTGAGCACCCCGACGAGCGGCCGCTCGTGCCTCTCCCCCAGCCGGGACGCCGCCTCGGCGTGGGCGGCTGCGCCGTCGAGGTCGTCGAGGGCGCCGCGGGCCTGCATGCGCAGCAGGTGGCCCAGGATCTGCGCGGTGGGCAGGCCGTGCCGGTCGGCGAGATCCAGCACCTGCACCCCGACGGCGTCGCGCTCGGCGGCGAGGCCGGCACGGCCGCACGTGTGCAGGGCCAGCGCCGCGAGCGCCGTGACGAGCGCTGCGGGGTCGCCGGAGGCGCGGGCGAGCCGGACGGCGTCCCGTGCCGCCGCGGGCCCGCGCTCGCCGCGCAGCCCGCGGGTCTCGGTGGCGACGACGGCGAGCAGCCGCGCCCGCAGCGCCTGCGGGGCGCCGTCGGGCAGGGCGGCGAGGGTGCGCTCGGCGGCGGCGGCCACCTCGGCGGCCTGGGCGGCGTCGTCGGACCGTGTCCACGTGCCGGGGACGTCGTAGGCGGTGAGCACGCGGGCGGTGAGCTCCGGGTCGCCGTGCTGCTCGGCGGCGCGCACCACGTCGAGGCGGCGTTCGCGGGCCTGGGTGAGCCCGCCGGTGACGGCGAGGCTGCGCAGCAGCTCGGCGGAGGACTCGAGCCGCACGCGGGCGCCGGGGCCCTGCGTGTAGGCGTCGGCGACCTGGTCCCACACGTCTGCGGGGGCGGTGGCGCCGGCCTCGTGCCGCAGCACCTGGGTCTCGAGGCGGGCGAGCGCCGGCCCGGGGTCGACCCCGAGGGTCTCGGCGAGGACGCGACGGGCGCGGCGCAGCACGGCGAGCGCGTCCGCCTGGCGGCCGGAGCGGTACAGGGCGAGGGCGAGCAGGCGCCAGCCCTCCTCGCGCCAGGGGTGGGCGGCGGTGTGGGCGTTGAGGTCGGCCACGGCCTCGGCGGCCCGGCCGAGGGTGAGCAGCGCGTCCGCCCGGCGCTCGACCGCGTCCAGCCGCAGCTCGGTGAGCCGGGCCCGCTCGGTGCGGGCCCAGGGTGCGTCGATCCCGGCGTAGGGGGTGCCGCGCCACAGAGCGAGCGCGTCGTCGGCGCGGTGCAGGGCGGTGCCGGGGGCGGTACCGCGAAGGCCCGCGACGGCGGCCTCGAGTCGGCGGGCGTCCACCGCGTCGGCGGGCAGCCGCAGCGCGTACCCGGGGCCGTCGGTGACGAGCACGCGGGCCGGCGTGCGCGGGGCGCGGCCGGGCTCGAGCGACCGGCGGAGCGCGGCGACGAAGGTGCGCACCGCGGCCGTGGCGTCGCGCGGGCCCCCGTCGCCTGGCGCGCCCTCGCCGTCGTGCCCGCTCCGCTGCGTGCCGCGCACCGGGGGGCGTGCGCCCCGCGATGACGGGGCACCGAGCGGGTCGCCCCACAGGTCGGTGACGAGCTCGTCGAGGGCGACGGTGCGCCCGCGCGCCGCGACGAGACGACCCAGCAGCTCGCGGTGGCGTGGCCCGCGCAGGGGGACGGCGGTGCCGTCGGCGTGCCAGGCCGCGACGGGTCCCAGCACGCCGACCCGCACGGCGAGACCCGGGTCCCCCGTGGTGTCCTCCGCCGTCCTGCTCTCCGTCGTCGTGCCCTCCGTCGTCGTGCCCTCCGTGGTCGTGGCTCCTGCCGCGGGCTGCTCATCGGCTGCTCATCCGTGCGGCCCAGGCTGGGTCCGTCCACCGATCTTCTCCCGAGAGGACCTTGACCATGACCCTCGCCATCCCCGGTCTGAGCACCCAGCGGGTGCCCGTGGCCGACGACGTCGCGCTGCACGTCGCCGTCGGCGGCTCCGGCACGCCTGTCGTGCTGCTGCACGGCTTCCCGCAGACGCACCTGTGCTGGCGGCGTGTCGCGCCCCTGCTGGCGGCCGAGCACACCGTGATCGTCCCCGACCTGCGCGGCTACGGCGCGAGCGACAAGCCTGCCGAGGCCGGCCCGGACACCTATTCGAAGCGGACGATGGCCGCCGACGTCGTGCGGCTGGCCGAGCGTCTCGGCTTCGAGCGCTTCGCCGTGGCGGGTCACGACCGCGGCGCCCTGGTCGCGATCCGCGCCGGCCTGGACCACCCCGGGCGAGTGACCCACGTGGCGGCGCTCGACGTGCTGCCCACCCTGGACATGTGGGACGTGCTCCACGGGGCGGGAGCCGCCGTGGCGTTCCACCTCTACCTCATGGCGCAGCCACCCGGGCTGCCGGAGGCGATGATCGCGGCGAGCGCGGACACCTTCTTCGGGCACTTCCTCGACGCCTGGTCGACGCCGGGCCAGGAGGTGTTCGAGCCCGAGGTGCGGGAGGAGTACCTGCGGGCGTCGCGCGAGGCCGTGGCGTCGATCGTCGCGGACTACCGGGCCTCGGCCGGGGTGGACGTCGAGCACGACCGTGCCGACCGCACGGCCGGACGGCGTCTGACGATGCCGGTGTCGGTGGTGCAGCAGGACTGGGGTGCGGCGCTGGGCTACGACGCGGCCGGGCTGTGGGGTGCGTGGGCCACCGACCTCGACCACCGCACGACGACGTCGGGGCACTTCATGGCGGAGTCGGCCCCCGACGAGGTGGTGGCGGTGCTCCGGTCGCTGCTCGCGCGCTGAGGCGCGCTGGGGCGGGCTGAGGCTCGCCGTCGCGGGTCCCGGCTCCTGCGGCCCTGGGTGCCGGGGCCGCAGGAGCCGGAGGAGCCGCAGGAGCCGGGACCCGCGAGCTCAGGAGGTGATGACGTCGTACCCGAGGCGGCAGATCAGCGCGCCCACGACGACGACGAACACGACGCGCACGAACCGCGACCCGCGGGCCACGGCCATGCGGGCGCCGACGTACCCGCCCACCAGGTTGGCGACCCCCATCGCCAGCCCGAGGCTCCAGATGACGGCGCCGTGGGGGACGAAGAACAGCAGCGCCCCCAGGTTGGTGGCGAAGTTGACGATCTTGGCCAGCGCGGAGGCGGGCAGGAACGCGTAGCCGAGCATGCCGACGAGAGAGATCACGAGGAACGTGCCGGTGCCGGGGCCGAGCAGCCCGTCGTACGCGCCGATGACGACGCCGATGCCCGCGGCGGCCCAGCGGTGACCGTTGCCCTCCCAGCGCAGCCGGGTGCGGTCTCCGAGAGAGGGCTTGAGGATCGTGTAGAGCGCCACGCCCACCAGCACCACGAGGATGATCGGCTTGAAGGCCGCCGCGGGGATGGAGGAGGCGAGCGCCGCTCCCCCGACGGCACCGGCGAGCGCTGCGACCGCCATGGGGCCTGCCGTCGTCAGGTCGGGCTTGACCCGGCGCGCATAGGTGATGGACGACGTCGCGGTGCCCATGATGGACCCCAGCTTGTTCGTGGCCAGGGCCTGGACCGGGGAGATGCCGGGGACCAGGAGCAGGGCGGGCAGCTGGATGAGGCCGCCGCCGCCCACCACGGCGTCGATCCAGCCGGCGGTCAGCCCGGCGAGAAGGAGCAGGGCGATGGTGAGCAGGTCGAGGTCGGGCACGGGCCGATCCTGTCATGATGGCCCGAGTGACCGGTCCGGCCGCTGAAGGCCCCGTTCACCGTCGGGTGAAGTACGGTGACACGCTCAATCAGGGCCACGCGTATCCGATTCCATGTAGAGACCTTTCCGTGGGCGAGTGATCCGAGGTGCACAAGATGACCGATGTCGAGGACCGCGGCGCACCCGTCGTGGGACTGTCCGACACGGACCTCGCCCTGCTCGAGACCGAGCTCGCGGAGATCGAGCTGCTCCCCCGCATCGACGCGGACGCCGCCTCGGAGCGGGTCGTGCCCGTGCTGCGCAAGGCCCGCGCCGCCGGCCTGCACGTCCTCGAGCAGCGCGCGCTGCTGGTGCAGGGCGAGGTCGCCTACTACGACGGCGAGCAGGAGCGCGCCGCCCAGCTCGCCCAGAGCGCCCTCAAGTGGGCCACCGAGCACGGCTCCGTCTTCCTGCTGGCCCGCGCCCACTACGTGCTCCAGAAGGTGTTCCTCGACCTCGGCGACCTCTCCCTCGGTCTCGAGCACTCCGTCCGCGCGGTCGAGCTCCTCGGCGAGGACGCCGACCCGCGCATGCGCCTGGACCACATCGCCCGGCTGGCCGACTGCCTCGGGTACAACCGTGACCTGCCCGGTGCCCGCGCCCGCTACCGCCAGGCGCTCAACATGGCCGTGGAGATCGGCGACGTCGACCGCGAGCTCCTCGTCGTCAACAACTGGTCCTACATCGAGGCCCAGTACGGCGACGCTGAGGCCGCCATCGAGCTGTCCACCCGCATGCAGGAGCTGTCCGTCACCACCGGCACGGAGCTCGGCATCGGCCGGCGCGACACCATCGCCCGCGCCCTGATCCGCGTCGACCGGCTCGCCGAGGCCGAGGAGGTGCTCGAACCCGTCGCCGACCCCGAGTTCCGCCTGGCCGGCCGGGAGGGCGACGGCGGCGCCGAGGGCCTGCTCGCCCTCGTGGAGGTGCAGCGCCGCCGCGGCAAGTTCGCGGAGGCCCAGCGCAACCTCGACGTGTGCCTGCGGCTGTGCGAGGAGCGCAACCTCGGCTACGTCCGGGTGGCCGTGCGCCAGGAGCAGGCCGAGCTGCACGCCGCCGCCGGCGACTACAAGGCGGCGTTCGAGGAGCACCAGCTCTACGCGCGCGACGCGCTGCAGCTCCAGTCGGACGAGCGTGACGCCCGTGCCCGCACCCTCCAGGCGATGTACGAGACGTCGGAGGCGCGCCGCCAGAGCCTGCAGTACCGGGAGCTGTCGCTGCGCGACCCGCTGACCGGCCTCTACAACCGCCGGTTCGTGGACGAGGAGCTGCCTCGCCTGCTCGCCGAGGGCACCACCTCGGGGCGCCCGGTCACCGTGGCGCTGCTCGACCTCGACCACTTCAAGCGGGTCAACGACACCTGCTCGCACGAGGTGGGCGACCACGTGCTCTCGGCGCTGGCGCGGATGCTCGAGGCCGCCGTCGACACCGCGCCGGACGGCTCGTTCGCGGCACGCATGGGCGGCGAGGAGTTCCTGCTCGTGCTGTCCGACGGGGACCAGGACGCCACCACGCAGCTGCTCGAGAGCCTGTGCGCCACCGTGCGGGACCACGGATGGTCCGACCTGACCGGCACCCTGCCCGTGACGGTGAGCATCGGCGCGGCCGCAGGGCCCTCGGACCCGGTGCCCGACCCGGCGCAGCTCCTCGGCCGAGCCGACGCCTGCCTGTACGAGGCCAAGCGCTCAGGGCGCGACCGGGTGGTCTGCGACCTCGTCTGAACCTGGTCTGACGGGCTGCCGCTCAGGCGTGCAGCGCGTCGTACTCGGCCTCCTGGGCGACGTCGTCCTCGACGTCCAGCCGCAGGTGCGCCAGCACCCCCTGGAGCACGCGCAGCGCGGACGCCGCCCGCTCGCCCCAGGAGGACAGGTAGGAGAACTGCCACCACCACAGGGCCTCGATCTCGTGCCCGTCGTCGTAGTGGGCCAGGCCCTTGGTGAGCTCGCTGACGACGCAGGCGAGGTCGCCGGAGACGGTCGCGTGCCCCACCTCGGGCCCCAGCACGGGGTCCACCACCTCGACGTAGTCGTCGAACCCGTCGAACATCTTGGCCAGCGCGACCCGCAGGGGGTCCACGTCGGTGTCCGGGCCGGCGTCGGGCTCGAACCGCTCGGCGGGCACGACGTCGGTCATGGCCGCCAGCTGCGCACCGCACCCGAGCAGGTCGCTGGTCGCCAGGAGCAGCAGCGACAGCTCGGCGCCCGGCGCGGCCCCGGACGCCACCTGCGTCGTCGTCGACAGGAAGGCGCGCACGCGGGCCTGGGTGGACTCGGCGACCTCGCGCAGGTCGCTCGCGCTCTCGATCTCGGTCATCGCTCCGCTCCCTGCTCCCGTGCCTCGTCCGGGCTCAACGGCCCACCACGCGCCGGCCCTCGAACGCCCTGCCGAGCGTGACCTCGTCCGCGTACTCCAAGTCTCCCCCGACGGGCAGGCCGCTGGCGAGGCGGGAGACGGTCACGCCCATGGGGCCGATGAGCCGCGCCAGGTAGGTGGCCGTGGCCTCGCCCTCGACGTTCGGGTCCGTGGCGAGGATGACCTCCTGGACCACGCCGTCGGCCAGGCGGGACATGAGCTCCTTGACCCGCAGGTCGTCCGGGCCGACGTTCTCGATGGGGTTGATGGCCCCGCCGAGCACGTGGTACTTGCCGCGGAACTCGCGGGTGCGCTCGATGGCCACCACGTCCTTGGGCTCCTCGACCACGCAGACCACCTCGTCGGAGCGGCGCGGGTCGGCGCAGATGCGGCACCGCTCGGACTCGGCCACGTTGCCGCACACCTCGCAGAACCGCACGCGCGCCTTGACCTCGGTCAGCGCGTCGACCAGGCGGCGCACGTCCGTGGCGTCGGCGGCCAGCAGGTGGAACGCGATGCGCTGGGCGCTCTTGGGCCCGACCCCGGGGAGGCGGCCGAGCTCGTCGATCAGGTCCTGGACCGCTCCCTCGTACACGCTCTCAGCCTACGGGGCCGCCGGGGCGCCACGGCCTCGCCTGGCCGGCCGCGAGCGTAGGGGTTCGTCACGTCTTCTCCGCCGGGGTGTGACATATCCCTACGCTCGGCACGGCCCGGCGGCGAAACCCGGGACCCGCCCCGCACGTTGACCAGCCGTCCCCTCCACCAGCCCACCGACCTGGGAGAACCATGGCCGCCGCACCCATCGACCGCACCGGACGCCTCTACGCCGTCGTCGCCTTCGCCGAGGCGGCCTCGTGGGCCGGCCTGCTGGTGGGGATGTTCCTCAAGTACGTCACGCAGACCACCGAGGTGGGCGTGCAGGTGTTCGGCGCGATCCACGGTGCGCTCTTCATCGTGTACGTCGCCGTGACGATCTTCGCCGCGGTGCGGCTGCGCTGGTCGTGGAAGGTGGCGCTCGTGGCCCTGGCCGCGTCGGTGCCGCCCCTGACGACCGTCCCGATGGAGATGTGGCTGCGCCGCACCGGGCGGCTCAGCGCCCGCACGACCCCCTGACGCCGGCTCGGCGGGGCCGTCCGCACGGCCCCGCCGAGGCTGCCGTCACGGCCCCGCCGGGCCCACGGTCACGGCAGGATCGCGTCCACGTACCCGCCGTCGACCCGCACGGCGCCGCCCGTCGTCGCGGACGCCAGCGGCGAGGCGAGGTAGACGCACATGTGGGCGATCTCCTCCGGCTCGATCAGCCGCTGCAGCAGCGACTGCGGACGGTGGGTGCGCATGAACTCCCGCTGCGCCTCGTCCCACGGCAGCGAGCGGTCGACGAGCTGGTAGACGAACTCCTCGACCCCGCCGGTGTGCGTCGGGCCGGCCAGCACGCTGTTGACGGTGACGCCGGTGCCGGCCGCCTCCTTGGCGAACCCCCGCGCCACCGCCAGCAGCGCCGTCTTGGTGGTGCCGTAGTGGATCATCTCGGCGGGGATCACGACGGCGGAGTCGCTGGCGATGTACTGCACCCGCCCCCAGCCGCGGCCCGTCATGCCGGGCAGGTAGGCGCGCGTGAGGCGCACCGCGGCGAGCACGTTCACCTCGAAGTAGCGGCGCCACTCGTCGTCGGTGATCTCCAGGGCCGGCTTGGAGCCGAAGATCCCGAGGTTGTTGACGAGCACGTCCACGGTGGGTACGGCCGCGACGACGGCGGCCGCGCCGGCCTCGGTGGACACGTCGCCGGGGGCGGCCACGAAGGTGTCCAGCCCGGTCTCCTCGCGGAGGCGTGCCACGGCGTCGTCCACCCGCTCGGCGGTGCGGCCGTTGACGGCCACGGTGGCGCCCGCACGGGCCAGGCCGGCGGCGATCGCTGCGCCGATGCCCTGGGTGGAGCCGGTGACGAGGGCGGTGCGTCCGGTCAGGTCGATGGTGGTGGTCATAGGTCCGACGATGCCATCCGCGCCGCTGCCCTGCCGACCGTCCCCCCGGCCGCCCCGGTGGCACGCCGGCACGGCTGGCTCTGACAGGGGCGGTCGGGGGGGGGGCGGTCG
>NZ_QKWH01000021.1 GCF_003244315.1 Xylanimonas oleitrophica | reverse complement strand
TCGGTAACCCACGACTTTCATAGCGAGGCCCCGTCCCAGCGACCCAGGGCTACGCCCCAGACCCCCATACCGTCTGACGGCGGCCCTCCGGCTGACGCGGCGCTTCTCAGGGGCGTGGGATCGCGGGGATCTCGCTCGGGTCGTACCAGAGCAGGTCACGGTCCGTGACCCGCTGGAGCGCGTCGTCGAACGCGCCCTGAGACTCCTGCGCGACGCCGCCCGAGGCGTCCGCGTCGCTCTCCTCGTCGGCGGCCCGCAGCACGTCCGCGACGTCCTCCGCCGCCTCCGGCTCGTCCACGTGCACGGCCACCAGGGCCGTCCCGGGCAGGTCCCGGGAGACCTGCACCCGCGAGGGCACGTCGGCGCCGCCCTCGACGCCGCCCGCCGGCACCACGACCGCGTCGTCGGGCACCTCGACGGTGACCACCACGCGCAGCGGCACCGCCCCGCCCGCCGAACCCGCGAGGCGCACCAGCGAGTCGTGGGCGGCCGCGAGGAACGCGTGCCACTCGAGCCCCTCGACGTCCTCCCCGGGCAGGGACGCCGCCAGCGCCGGGGTGACGGCGTGGGCGGTCCCGGCGGGCACGGTCCAGGAGGCGGCCGTGGCGGAGACGACGGCGGGCTCGAGGTCGTCGAGCGTGGCAGGCACGTACAGGCGCATGTGCACAGTCTGCCGTGCCGGGCCGTGCGACCCGGTGCGCGTGGCCGTGTCGCCGCCTGCCGCCGCGAGGCCGGTCCGGCTCAGCCGACCGGCACGCCGGCACGCAGACGCTCGGCCACCGCGGCGATCGCGGTGCGGGCCGGCGAGGCCGGCGCGTGCTCGGCAAGCGTCCGGCCTGCGAGCAGGGCGGCATCGAGCGCCGGCTGGTCGTCGGGCACCACGACGACGTCCTCCAGCCCGGCATAGCGGGCCATCGCCTCCCGGACGGCTGCCTCGGGCCGAGGACCCACCGCGGAAGCCCGGGCGCGGTTGACGACGACGGCCGCGGGCCGCCCCACCGGGACGGACACCTCCCGGAGCTCCTCCAGGCCGCGCACGAGACGCTGGATGCCGACCGGGTCCGCGGCGCCGACCACCACCACGGCGTCGGCGGCTGCGAGCGCCGCGAGGGTGGCGGCGTTGCGCTGCGGGGCATGGGTGTCATACATGAGCAGCTCGTCCGTCTCGAGCAGGGCGGCGGTGTCCACCACGGTCCAGGCGGCGAGCTCGCGGGCCCGTTCGAGGACCACCTCGAGGGAGGAGCCGGGCAGCTCCGGCCACCGGGCCGCCCGGGTCAGGCCGGTCAGCACGCGCAGGTTCGGGGCGACGAAGGGGCTGTGCCGCGCGAGGGTGGGCAGGTCGAGCGTCCCCTGCCCGGCGGCGCGCGCGACGGCGGCGATGCCGGGCGCGTCGTCCAGGAGGCCGAGGCGCACGGACAGCGAGGAGCCGTAGGTGTCCGCGTCGACCAGGAGGGCCGGCCGCGGGTCGGCGGCCGGGTGGGGTGCGCCGGCCGTGCTGCCGGCCGCAGCGGAGCCTGGCCCGGTCTCGGAGGGGGCGCCCGACGCGGAGGCCGGCGCGACAGCGGGCGCGGCGGCCGCACGCGTGCCGCGCCGCCCTCGCCGGGACGCCGCGCCCGCCAGCCCTGCCAGCTCGGCGGCCAGCTCGAGCGCCACCGTGGAGCGGCCCGGGGCACCGACCGGCCCCCAGACGGCCACGACGCGCCCGGGGGCGTCGTCCCCCTGCGCTGCGCCCTCCTCCGGTGCGTCGTCGCGGGGCGCGTCCGCTCGGGGGCGGGCCTCGGCCCGCGCTCCGGGGTGCGGGCCGTCACCGGCCTCGTCCGCTCCCTCGGGTCCGGCCGTGCCTGCGGCGTCCGCGGCCTCCGCGGTACCCGGCCCGGTGCCGGCCGGGGCGACCGGCAGCGCCCCGGTCGCCGGCCGGTCGCTCCGGCCTGCGGGCAGCGCTGTCGCGGCGTCACGCACCACGCCGGCCAGGCGTGCCACGACCGCCGGGCCGACGACGCCCTCGACCACCACGTCGGCGCCCAGCGCCCGCAGCCGGTCGGGGGCCGCGCCGTCGGCGAGCGCCACGACGCGGACGTCGGCCGCGTGCAGGCGGGCGACGGTCTCGCGGTCCAGGCCGGGCAGGTCGCCGGAGACGAGCGCGACGGCACCGGCGCCCGCCTGGGCGCCGGCGAGGAGCTCGACCACGTCCCCGCACCGGCGGGTGACGAGGACGTTCGCGCCGGGCTCGCCGAGGGCGAGGACGACGTCGGTCTCGGCCGCCCCGCGGACGGCGCACAGCACGGTGACCGTGGCGGCCATCAGGACGCGTTCCCCGCGGCCGGCACCACCGTCACGCTGCCGTCGGCCCCCAGCGCCCCGAGCACGGAGGGGAGCTCGTCGGTGGGGACCAGCACGTGGAGCGTCGCGGTGGACCCGACCACGAGCCCGGTCGAGGCGGCGTCGACCTGCTCGACCAGCACGCCCTCGACGACCGACCGCGGCTGGGGCGCCTCGGTGCCGGGGGTGCGGGCGGGAGCGGGGACGAACCAGAGGTCCACGACGCGACCCTTGCGGATCCGGTCGGAGAGGCCGCCGCTGACGGGGACCGCGACCGACCGCAGGTCGACGTCGGCCGCCGCTCCGACGGCCGAGCGCGCCACCAGCTCGCCCGGCTGCACCACCCGGGTGACGACGGCGTCCGCGGGCAGCGGCGTGTCGGCGGGCAGGTACAGGTCGGCCCCGCCGCCGAGGCGCACGTCGACGGTGCGCAGGGCGGCCGCCGACAGCGGCTCGCCGGGGGTGAGCGGGGCGTCCGCCGCCCACACCGGGACCGTGCGCGAGGCGGCGGACACGGCCCACGACCCGAGGGCCACGGCGAGGGCGACGAGCACGACGCCGACGACGAGCCGCGGGTCGCGCCAGGTGGGTCGCCGCAGACGGGCCGCCACGGGCGCAGGGAGGGTCTCGGAGGTCACGGCTGTCTCTTCCTCGCAGGGATCACAGGGATCGCAGGGGCACGGCGGGCACACGGGGCCGACATACGGGCTGACGCGTGGCTGGTGGCATGGCTGACACGTGCCAGGTCGGCAGCGGACATCATGGCGCACCCAGAGCGCCCAGCACACATCGGGTGTGGACAACCGCGTCCCAGCGTCCTGTGCGTACGTCGCTGTGCGAGACTGACGGCATGGCCGCCCGATTCCTCTCTCTCGCCGAGGTCGAGGAGATGCTGAACATCTCCGCGCGCCAGGCCTACGCGCTCGTGCGCAGCGGGGAGCTGCCGGCGATCCAGATCGGCGGCAAGGGCGTGTGGCGGGTGGAGGCGAGCGAGCTCGAGGCCTACATCGAGCGCCAGTACGCCCGTACCCGCGAGCGCATCGCCTCGGGCGAGGTGTAGCCGCCGCCCCCTCGGGGGTGTCACGTCTGGCTGACGCGCAGCAGCGCGGCGAACGGGACGACACGCAGCCGTGCGGGCACGCGGTCGGTCTCCTCGAGGTCGAGGTGGTCCTTGCCCACCCTCGCCAGCCGACCGACGGCCTGCCCCGCCGCCGTGCGCACCACGACGCGCGCGCGGTCCCGCTGGAGCCCCCGCAGCACCGTGCCCAGGCCGAGGGCGTCGGTGCGGGCCATGGAGGCCACCGCTGCCCGCCCGAGCCCCGTCACGCCCGTGACGGCCGCCAGCGGGACGAGGTGCTCCACCCTGCCGCCCGCGCCGCGCCCCTCCAGGAGCACCCATGCCGCGGCGGTGCGGCGGACGACGCCCTGGACCGCCTCCCCGTCGCGCAGCTCGAGGGTGAGCGGCGCACCGAGGGCGGCCCGGAGGCGGTCGGCGAGCGGGATGCTGGCGTGCTCGGCCCGCGTGAGCTCGGCGACGGCGCCGTCGCGCTCCGCCTGCTCCTGCGCGGCGAGCTGGGCCTCGAGGTCGGCGAACAGCAGCTCCCAGCGTGCGGGCCCGTCGATGGTCGTCGCCTCCTTCGTCCTGGCGCGCGGTGCGCCGTCGTCGCGGCGCCCAGGGTGCCATGCCCGACGGCGGACCAGCAGCACGCTGTAGACATCATGCGTCGCTTGTGGTTGTCTTCCGTCATCAAACGACATCAAACGTCATCACCGGGACAGGTGGGACGGGGACGGAGCACACGGTGGGCACACGCACGGCACGCCCGGCAGGCACTCCCGGCCAGAGCGTGGGAGCGCTGCTCGCCCTGACCCTCGGGCTCGGCACGGCCGCCGTCCTGCTCGGCACCCGTGCCACCACCACGGCGCCTGCGGCACTCTCCCCCGCCGCTCGCGTGGAGGACTGGGTGGAGCTCGCCGTGGTCGGTGGCACCGCGCTGGCCGCCGCCTGGGTCGCGCTCGGCGCCCTCCTCGGGCTCGCCGTGGTCGCCGCCTCCGGCGTGGGCGTGCGCTGGCGCGCCGGGGAGGCCGCCGTCGCCCGGCTGGCCCCCGGCGTCGTGCGCCGCCTCGTCCGCGCCGGCGTCGGGATGGGCGTGGGGGTCGGCCTGGCCCTCGGCCCCACCGCGGCGTTCGCCAGCGAGGCACCAGCCCACGGCAGCGACGACGGGGCCTCGACCCCTGTCACCCTGGACCTGGCCTGGCAGCCCACCACGCCCGCCACCACCGCGAGCAGCACCGCGAGCAGCACCACGACCAGCACCGCCGACGACGGCCAGCCTCCCGTGAGCGCGGGAGACGTCGACGCTGCGGCCAGCACGGCCCACGACCCGGCCGGCGTCACCCGGCCCGGCCCCGCCGCCTCCCCTGAGGGCACCGCCGCGGTGCCCCCGCCCGGCCAGCAGCACCCGGCCGAGGCGCGCACCGTCGGCGCGAGCACCCCGACCGACGGGCAGGAGGGCACCCGGCCTCGGCCGGACGCGCCGACCCCGGCGTCGGTTCCGGGGGGAGCGGCGGCGACGACGGCCACCGGCACCACGAGCATCGGCACCACGAGCACGACGGGCTCCGCCGTCGCGGGCACCACGGCCGTGTCCTCACCGCCCGCCGGCACCTCCTCGTCGTCGCCGCCCGCCACCGAGCCGAACCCGTCGGGCACCGCGGGAGCGCCGGCACCGGCGACCGGCACCGCCTCGCCCGTGAGCACCAGCCCGGGCGAGAGCACGGGCACCGACGCACGCACGTCTACCCGCGAGGTCGGCCCTGACGGCACCCTCGTGGTGCTGCGCGGCGACACCCTGTGGGACATCGCCGCCCGGGCGCTCGGCGGCACCCCGACCGACGCCCAGATCCTCGCGGAGACCGTGCGCTGGCACGACGTGAACCGCGACGTGATCGGCGCGGACCCCGACGTCATCCTCCCCGGGCAGGTGCTCCGGGCCCCGGCCTGACACCCGCCTCACCGCGCCTGATGGCGCCGCCGTACTTGCCGCCGTCGCGCCGGCCCGCCCGTCGCACCTCTGCCGCCCCCTGCTGGAGGACCTCATGAGCACGCTCTCCCCCACCACCACGAACCACGGCCCGGCGTCCCGCCGCCCCCTGCGCGTGGGTCCCGTCCCACCCGCTCCAGGCCGTCGCGTCGAGCCGAGCGTGCGTCCTCCGCGGGTGCGCACGGTGCGCCTGGGCACCGACCGGCGCCTGCCGGTGGAGGTCGACGAGATGCAGGAGGCCGCCGCCGCACGCCCCGTCGTCGAACGCCCGGCCGCGCCGCTCCCGGACCCGACGGCGATGTGCTGCGCGGTGGTGCGCGCGGCCGCCGAGGTGCTGCGCGGCGACCGACCGGCGGCACAGCTGACCCGCTGGGTGACCCCCGTCGTGCTGGACCAGCTCACGGAGCGCGCCCGCCTGGTGCGCGAGGCGCCGGCCAGCACGACCGCCCAGCCTGCGGGGCGCCGTCCGGTGCAGGTGCGGCGCGTGCGGCTCGAGCGGCACGGCGAGAGCGCCGAGGCGACGGTGGTCCTCGACGACGGCGGCCGGGTGCGTGCCGCAGCCGTGCGGCTGGAGGCCCGGCGCGGGCAGTGGAGGGTCGCCGTGCTGGAGCTCGGCTGACGACGGCGCACTGACGACGGCGCACTGACGGCGAGAGCCCCCACCGGGACCCGGTGGGGGCTCTCGCCGTCAGCGGCGGGGAGGTGTCAGACCTCGTTCACCCCGTGGCACACCTTGTACTTCTTGCCCGAGCCGCACGGGCACTGGGCGTTGCGGGGCGTGCCGGGGAAGGACCGACCGTCGCTCTCCGGCGCCTGCGCCTCGCCGTGCAGCGCCCGGCGCGAGCGGGCGGCGTCGCCACCGCCCACGGCGGAGCCGTCCTCGCCGGGGCCGCTGAACGACAGCGGGACCTGGCGCGGGGGACCGTCCAGGCCGTTGCCGACCAGCACGGGCTCGCCCTGGGAGGCCGCGGCCGCCGGTCGGCCGCCCGGCGTGGACTCGGCCACCGCGGCGACCTGCGGGTCCTGCGCGGCAGCCGCCGCGGGCGAGCCCGCCGGGGGCTCCGCGGGCGCCTGCTGGCCGGTGGGGGCCGGGGGCACGGTGAGCGCCGGGGCCGCCTGGGCCGTGGCCGCGGCGCTGGCAGCGGTCACCGTCGGGGCGCCGTCGGCCCCCTGCTGCTGCACCTGGACCTCGAGGTTGAACAGGAAGCCGACGGACTCTTCCTTGATGGCCTCGGTCATGGCCTGGAAGAGCAGGTAGCCCTCGCGCTGGTACTCGACCAGCGGGTCGCGCTGGGCCATGGCTCGCAGGCCGATGCCCTCCTTGAGGTAGTCCATCTCGTAGAGGTGCTCGCGCCACTTGCGGTCCAGCACGGACAGCACGACGCGGCGCTCGAGCTGGCGCATCGCGGCCTCGCCGAGCTCCTCCTCGCGCGTCTGGTAGGCGACGCGGGCGTCGGACAGCAGCTCCTCGAGCACCATCTCGCGCGAGAGCCCGCCGATGCCGCCGGCCTCGCCCACCACGTCCTCGACGGTGATCGAGACGGGGTAGACCGAGCGCAGGGCCGTCCACAGGCCGTCCAGGTCCCACGACTCGGGGCTGCCCTCGGAGGTGGCGCCGTCCACGTACGCCGTGATGACGTCGGTGAGGAAGTGCTGCACCTGGTCCTGCAGGTCCTCGCCCTCGAGCACGCGGCGGCGCTCGGAGTAGATGACCTCGCGCTGGCGCGACAGGACGTCGTCGTACTTGAGGACGTTCTTGCGGATCTCGAAGTTGCGCGACTCGACCTGGGCCTGCGCGGACTGGATGCCGCGCGTGACCATCTTCGACTCGAGGGGCATGTCGTCCGGGAACCCGGCCCGGTTCATCATGGCCTCGGCCAGGTTCGAGTTGAACAGGCGCATGAGGTCGTCCTGCATCGACAGGTAGAACCGGGACTCGCCCGGGTCGCCCTGACGGCCGGAACGGCCGCGGAGCTGGTTGTCGATGCGGCGCGACTCGTGCCGCTCGGTGCCCAGCACGTACAGGCCGCCGAGCGCCTTGACCTCCTCGTGCTCGGCCTGCACGGCCTCCTTGGCCTTCTCGAGGACCTCGGGCCACACGGCCTCGTACTCCTCGGGGTTCTCCGCGGCGTCGTACCCGCGCTCGGCCATCTCCTGCACGGCGAGGAACTCCGCGTTGCCACCGAGCATGATGTCCGTACCGCGGCCGGCCATGTTGGTGGCCACGGTGACGGCGCCCTTGCGGCCGGCGAGCGCCACGACCGACGCCTCGCGCTCGTGCTCCTTGGCGTTGAGCACCGAGTGCGGCACGCCGGCCTTGCGCAGCAGGTTCGAGAGGTACTCGGACTTCTCGACGCTGGTGGTGCCGACCAGGACCGGCTGCCCCTTGGCGTGGCGCTCGACGATGTCGTCGACGACGGCGTTGAACTTGCCCTCCTCGTTCTTGTAGACGAGGTCGGGCTGGTCGATGCGCTGCATGGGCCGGTTCGTGGGGATGGGCACGACGCCGAGCTTGTAGGTGCCCTGGAACTCGGCGGCCTCGGTCTCGGCCGTACCGGTCATGCCGGCGAGCTTGTCGTAGAGGCGGAAGTAGTTCTGCAGCGTGATCGTGGCGAGCGTCTGGTTCTCGGCCTTGATCTGCACGCCCTCCTTGGCCTCGATGGCCTGGTGCATGCCCTCGTTGTAGCGGCGACCGGGCAGGATGCGGCCGGTGTGCTCGTCGACGATCATGACCTCGCCGCTCATGACGACGTAGTCCTTGTCGCGCTTGAACAGCTCCTTGGCCTTGATCGCGTTGTTGAGGAACCCGATCAGGGGCGTGTTGAGCGACTCGTAGAGGTTGTCGATGCCGAGGTAGTCCTCGACCTTGGCGATGCCCGGCTCGAGCACGCCCACGGTCCGCTTCTTCTCGTCGACCTCGTAGTCGGTGCCGAGGTTGAGGCGGCGCACCACCTTGGCGAACTCGTTGTACCAGCGGTTGGCGTCACCGGAGGCCGGGCCGGAGATGATGAGCGGCGTGCGGGCCTCGTCGATGAGGATCGAGTCCACCTCGTCCACGATGGCGAAGTGGTGGCCGCGCTGGACCAGGTCGTCGGTCGACCACGCCATGTTGTCGCGCAGGTAGTCGAAGCCGAACTCGTTGTTGGTGCCGTAGGTGATGTCGGCGGCGTACTGCTCGCGGCGCTCTGCCGGCGTCTGGCCCGACAGGATGACGCCCGTGCTCATCCCGAGGAACCGGTAGACGCGGCCCATGAGCTCGCCCTGGTACTTGGCCAGGTAGTCGTTGGTGGTGACGACGTGGACGCCCTTGCCCTCGAGGGCGTTGAGGTAGGCGGCGGTGGTGGCCACGAGGGTCTTGCCCTCACCGGTCCGCATCTCGGCGATGTTGCCCAGGTGCAGGGCGGCGCCGCCCATGAGCTGCACGTCGAAGTGGCGCTGGCCGAGCGTGCGGCGCGCGGCCTCGCGCACCGTGGCGAACGCCTCCGGGAGGAGGTCGTCGAGCTTCTCGCCGTGCGCCAGCCGCTCCTTGAAGCGGCCCGTCTCCTCACGCAGCTCCTCGTCGGTCAGCTCCTGAAAGCTGGGCTCCAGGCTGTTGACCTGCTGGGCGAGCCCGTGCAGCTTCTTGACGATCCGGCCCTCGCCGAGCCGAAGGACCTTCTCGAGGATCGCAGGCACGCAGTTCTCCTAGTCGGTCGCGCCCGGCCGGCGGCCGGCCGTGCGTCCATGTCGGTGTCCGTGAGCCCGCCGGGCTGAGCCGGCGTGGTGACCTCCGGACGCGGGACGACGGAGTCGTTCCCTGGGTCACACCCGAACCATCGTAGGCCCCCGAGCCTGGGCTCCGGGCCTGGTTCGCCGTGGGGCGAACGGGACGGCCGCCGCGTCATGCCCGCCGGAGCGCCGCGGCCAGCACCGTCGTCAGCTCCGGGGCGAGATCGCCCGCCGGCGCGACCGTGACGTCGCCGAGACCCAGCCACCGTGCCACGAGGAGCAGCTCGGCGGCCAGCCGCGCGGCCGTGCGCGGCCGGTCGCCCGCGTCGAGGTGCGGCTCGGCGTGCGCGGACTGCACCCGCAGCACCCCGGCGCCGGCGGCCGCCTGCCGGTCCGCCTTGAGGTCCACGCGGGCGGTGACGCGCTCGCCCTCGAGGAACGGCAGCACGTAGTAGCCGTGCACGCGCTGGGCTGCCGGCACGTAGATCTCGATGCGGTAGGTGGTGCCGAACAGCTCCTCGAGCCGGGTGCGCTCGAACACCAGGGGGTCGAACGGGCTCAGCAGCGCCGCCGCCTCCGCCCGGCGCGGCACCGCAGCGTCCCGGTGCAGGTACCAGGGGCCACGCAGGCCCTCGACGTCGACCGGCACCAGCACGCCGTCCTCGACCAGCTCCGCGGCACCGCGGCGGGCCAGGGCGACGGTGCCGCCGCGGCGCAGCCGGAAGTAGTCCCTCAGGTCGCGCAGGGTGCCGACACCGTGGGCGCGCGCGCCGATCGCCAGGAGCTCGCGCACGGCGTCGGCCTCCGACGGCGCGGGCTGAGCCAGCACCTGCGGCGGCAGCACCCGCTCGGGCAGGTCGTAGCGGCGCTCGAACGCGGTGGTGCGCCCGGCGGCGACCACCTCCCCCGTGAAGAAGAGGTACTCGAGCACCTGCTTGGCGGCGGTCCAGTTCCACCCCCAGTCCACCTTGTCGGGGCGGCCCGCTCCCCCGGCTGCCTCGAGCAGGTCGTGCACCTGCCCGGCGGTGACCGGGCCCTGGGCGGCGACGATCTCGCGCACCAGCGCCAGCTCGCGGGGGTGCTGCTGCGGCACCCGCGCGATGGAGCCCCAGGCGTGGTCGCGGTAGGCGCGCCGTCGCCACTCCAGCAGCGGCCACGTCTCGACGGGCACGAACGACGCCTCGTGCGCCCACGCCTCGACCAGGCGCCGCGGCGCCCGCGAGTGCAGACGGTCGAGCAGCCCGACGTCGTACGGGCCCAGACGGGAGAAGAGGGGCACCAGGTGGGCGCGGGCCAGCACGTTGACCGAGTCGATCTGCAGCAGCCCCAGGCGCCGCACGGCCGCCGTGACCTGTCGCAGCCCCGGGCCGTCGGGCCCTGCGGTCGGGCGGGGCCGGTGCAGCCCCTGGGCGGCGAGCGCCACGCGGCGCGCCTGGCGGAGCGTCAGCCGTTCGGGGCGGCGAGGCCGGGCGGGCGTGGAGACGGCGGTGGCGGCGGTCACCCGGTCAGGGTGCCCGCCGCCACCGACACGCGCGCAGGTCCGGCTCAGGTCAGGTCAGGTCGCTGACCGGTTCCAGGCCGTCGACCTTGGAGTCGAGCGTGATGACGCCGTACGTCCAGCCCTTGCGCTTGTAGACCGCCGACGGGCGGGCCGACTCCTTGTCGATGAAGAGGAAGAAGTCGTGCCCCACCATCTCCATCTGGTACACGGCGTCGTCCACCGTCATGGGCTCGGCGTGGTGGAGCTTCTGGCGGATCATCACCGGCGAGTCACCGAGCTGCTTCTCGACGGCGTCGCCGTCCTTCTCCAGCCGGGGTGTCTGCGGCTCGGGCTCCGGCTCGGCGGCCTGGACCGCGTCGTAGGAGCGCACGTCCACCGGGGCCAGCACGTAGTTGCGGCGGTGGTCCTTGCGGCGGTCACGCGTGCGTCGCAGCCGTTCCACGAGCTTGTCGAGGGCGATGTCCAGGGCCGCGTTGCGGTCGTCCGCGGCCGCCTCCGCCCGGATCACGGGCCCCTTGGCGCGGACGGTGAGCTCGACACGCTCGCTCACGTCCGCCAGCTTGGGGTTGGCCTCGTGCGTGACCTCGACGTCCACGCGCTGCGCCGTGGGCGCCAGCTGCGTGATCTTGTCGAGCTTGCTCTGCACGTGGCTGCGGAACCGGTCCGTCACGTCCGTGTGCCTGCCGACGACGACGATCTCCATCGTGATCCTCCACTCTGCGGGAGCGCCCGCCCCCTGCGGGCGCCCGGTGTGATCTGCTCTGCGGCGTCCGTGCGGACGCCGGTCTCGGCACCACCTCCGTGGGGCGCCCGGGCCGTGACCCGGGGCGTGCGGTCGGTACCGGGAGAGGCCGTCCTCTCCCGGTGGCTACCCAGGTTAGCGCGCAGGTCATGGGGGCGACAGCGCAGGGCGCGGCCTGTCGCCGATCGATCCCGTCCGGGTCTCGTGAAGGTCTCGTGGGCGCGGGCGGGCACGCTCTCCCGGGGCGGGCGTGGCGGCCAGCACGAGCGCCCCGACGACGTCGGCCCCGGCCTGCCCGAGGGCCCGCTCCGCGGCGGCGAGCGTGGCACCGGTGGTGACGACGTCGTCGACCAGCAGGCACACGGGGGCGCCCTGCCCGCCGGCCCGAGCCCTCGCGCGGTCCAGGGCCCCGGCGTCGACGCGCACCGCGACGTTGCCGCCGCGCGCCCGGGCGCCCAGGCCCACCTGGTCACCGCCCCGACCGCGGCGCAGCACGGGGGCGACGCGCCCGCCGAGGGCACCTGCGACGGCGCGGGCGACGGGAGCCAGGTGCTCGCGGGCGCGCTCGCGCCGGGCTGCCGCCGTGGACGGCGCCGGCACCACCAGCAGCGGCCGGGCCCCGACGGCGGTGCCCACGGCCGGCGCGAGCCGTGCGGCCGCGGCGTGCGTCGCAGGGGCCAGCAGCCGGTCGAGGTCGGTGCGTCCTCGGTCCTTCCACGCCACGACCAGGCCCCGGACCCCGCCCTCGTAACGGGACAGCGCCCACACGGGCAGCGGGGCGACGTCGTCGACCCGGTCCAGGCGCGGTACCTGCGTCTCGACGCGCCGCGCGCCGCCCGTCACGAGCCGGGCGCAGCCCGCGCACCAGGGCACGTCGGGCGTGCCGCAGCCCGGGCACGCGACGGGCACCACGAGGCGGGCGAGGTCGCCCAGCGCGGCACGGACCGGGCCGGGCGGGACGTCGGGGCGGGAGGACGGCCGGTGGCCGCGGCCTGCGTGAGAGCGCACGGCGGCAGTCTGGCGCGGGAGCGGCGGCGGCACGGGCCGTCCGGGGGAGCCTGTGGACGGCCGGGCACGGCCGGGCACGCCTGTGGACGTCTGGGCACGCCTGGGGACGAGCCCGCGCGCGGGCCACCCTGCACCCCGGGCGTCAGCCCGGGTACGCCACCAGGTCCACGTGCTCGGCGAGCACCGGCCACAGCGCGGCCGACTGCCGCTGGTACAGCACGCCGTCGTCGTCGAGCGCGAGCGTGGTCGCCAGCCCCACCGAGGCGGTCACCGAGGCCGGTCCCGTGAGCCCCGCCACCTCGCGCGAGTGGGCACCGCCCACCCCCGCCAGGCCGCCCACGCCGCTGAGGAACAGGGTGCGGCCGCCGTCGTCGTCGTCCCCGAGCAGGCCCAGCACCGCCTCGTCCTGCCACACCGCCTGGGTGACGCCGTGCACCGAGGCCCCCACCGTCACGGGGTCGGTGAGGCTGGTCGGCACGCCCTGCGCGTCGCGCACGATGCCGGCCACCTGGACGGACGTGCCGCTCGTCCCGGACGTCACCACCGCGAGCCGTGCGCCGTCGGGCGAGACCCGCAACGACGTCACGGTGCGGTCCTCCAGCCACGGCGCGGTGACCGGGTAGCGGCTGCCCGAGGGCAGCACCACCTGGAGCGCCCCGCCGGGCACGCCGCTCCACACCGCGCGGTACCGGTCCACCGACGGCGCCACGAGGTCGGGCCCCTCCAGCAGCACCGTCTGCCGGCCGCCCGAGACCCGCACGATCCGGGCCGTGCCGTCCCGCACCACCACGGGGTCGGTCTGCGGGCCCGTGGCCAGCGCCGTCGGGTCCAGCCCGGAGAGATCGACGTCGAGATCCTCGGCGGCCGTGAGGCTGCGGCCCTCCACCCGCCACAGCCGCCCGTCGCGCACGGCCAGCGCCGGGCCCAGCGTGCGCGGGGCGCGCGGCACCGACACCCCTTCGGACCCGGCCAGCGGGCCGGTCGCGTCGAGCAGGTCGACGCGATAGCTGTGCCCGCCGCTGTCCGAGAGGGTGGCCTGGAGCTGGGCCCGGAACAGCGCGAGCTCCTGGCTGGTCGCGTCGGCGACCTGCTCGGTCAGGGTGACCTCGACGGTCCCCGCCGCGCCCACCGCCACGGCGTCGATCGCCAGCGAGGTGCCCTCAGGCAGCACGGACGTCACCGCTCCCCCGAGCCACTCGGGCGGCCCCGCGAGCACCTCGCGCACGGCGTTGGTGCGCCACGTCTGCTGCGGGAACCAGCGCACGTCCGGCACCCACGACTGCAGGTCGGGGGTCGGGAAGTACAGGCGCGTGTAGTGATAGGCCGAGGTGAACACCTGCGAGGGCACCATCAGGCCGTCGTCGAGCGACGAGATCCGCCACTGCCCGCCCGTGCGCGTCAGCTCGAACGTGACCTCGTGCGGCATCGGGGCCGGAGCCTCCGCGTACACGCCCCGCTCGTCCAGCGACGCGAGGATGCGGCCCGAGGCGCGCACCGTCGCCGTCGACGCCTCGGCGTCCACCGGTTCCACGGTGAGCTGTGGCGAGCCGTCGAGCACCACCACGCGGGCGTAGGGACGCCACGACGTGCCGGCGGTCTGCGTCAGGTACTCCTTGGCGACGCTGAACGGCGTCGACGACGTGGGGCCCGCCTGCGCCGCGAGCAGGAAGCCGCGCACGATCGCGTCCGGCTCGGCGTCGGACGCCGGTCCCACGGCGACCTGGCCGACGTCGGCGCCCTGCTCGACGTCCACCCGTCCCTCGCGCACCTTGCCGGTGCTGGGGATCGACGCGCAGGCGGACAGCAGGAGCACCAGCGCGGTCAGGGCCGCCACCAGCGTGCCGCGGGGGTTCATCGGGGCACCTCCATGCCGTCGGCGGGCTCTTCCAGCGGCAGCTCCGCCAGGTCGGGGATCGCCGACGGCGTCGGGCCGGTGGGCGGGTTGACCACCGGGATCTGTCCCGTCCGCACCGACGCGAGGCCCCGCGGCTCCGGCACCAGCGGCAGCGGCGGCTCCTCGAGGCGGATCCCGGCACGGCGCGGCAGCGTCAGCCGGAAGCTCGCCCCCTGGCCCGGCCGGCCCCAGGCCTCCAGGCGACCGGCGTGCAGGCGGGCGTCCTCCAGGGCGATCGCCAGCCCCAGGCCGCTGCCGCCCGTGGTGCGGGCGCGGGCCGGGTCGGCCCGCCAGAACCGGTCGAACACGTGGGCCACCTCCTGCGGCGTCATGCCGACACCGTGGTCGCGCACCACGACGGCGACGGCACGGTCGTCGCCACCCACGGTGATCTCCACCGGCCCGCCCTCGGCGTGCTCGACGGCGTTCACGACGAGGTTGCGCAGGATGCGCTCGACCCGGCGGGGGTCCACGTCGGCGGTGGCCGGCTGGTCGGGCAGCTCCACGGACAGGAAGACGCCCTTGCGCTCGGCGAGCGGCGTGGCCGTGTCCACCACCGCGGCGACGATGCCGGCCAGGTCGCGCTGCTCGACGTCGAGCACCGCCGCCCCGGCGTCGAACCGGGAGATCTCCAGCAGGTCGGCCAGCAGCTCCTCGAACCGGTCGAGCTGCGTCTGCAGCAGCTCCGCCGAGCGGCGGGCGGCGGGGTCCAGCTCGTCGCGCGAGGCGTGGATGACCTCGCTGGCCATGCGGATGGTGGTCAGCGGGGTGCGCAGCTCGTGGGAGACGTCCGAGACGAACCGGCGCTGCGCCGTCGAGAGGTCCTCCATGCGCCGGATCTGGTCCTGGAGGCTGGAGGCCATCTCGTTGAACGAGCGCGCCAGGGTGGCCATCTCGTCGTGCCCCTTGCCCGGCATACGCTCCGACAGGTGCCCGTCGGCCAGCCGGGCCGCGGTGGCCGCAGCCCGCCGCACCGGGGTGACCGCCTGCCGCGTCACCAGCCACGTGATCGCCCCCACGAGAGCGAGGATCGCCGCGCCGCCGAGCATCAGCGTGCGCTGGACGAACCGCAGCGTGTCCTGCTCGGGCTGCAGCGAGTACAGCAGGTACATGCCGAACCGTCCGGCGCTCGGCGGCTCCACCACGGAGCCGAACACGACGCCCGGCTCCGGGTGGCCGCTCGCGGTGTACGCCGCGGGGATCTGCACCGACTGCCACGTCTGGTGCTCCGAGTCGATCGTCGCGTCCCGCAGCTCCGGCGTCACCAGGCTCACCAGGCCCTGCGGCGAGCCGACGGCGTTGAGGCCCGCCGAGGCGGCGTCCCCCGCCGAGAGGAGGAACGCGCCGTCGGCGCTCGACGCCCCGCCCTGCAGACGGGCCACCGTCTGCAGCAGCAGCGCCTGCACGTCGGCCGTCGACGTCGAGGGCGACGACGAGAACGACTCGCGCACCTGCGCCGAGGCGCGGGTCGACTCCGCCGAGAGCTGCTGGACCCGCTGGTCGTACAGGCCGTCACGGATCGAGGTGGACAGGAACGTGCCGATCACGGCGACGGCGACGACGCCGATGGCGAGGGCGCTGGTGATGACCCGGGCCTGCATCGACGACCGCCACCCGTGCACGATCGCGCGGGTGCGCCGCAGGAGCCGGGTGCGCGCCCTGCGCCACAGGCTGGTCACCGAGGTGCGCCGGCCTTGTAGCCCACGCCGCGGACCGTCAGCACGACCTCGGGGTTCTCGGGGTCGCGCTCCACCTTCGAGCGCAGCCGCTGCACGTGCACGTTCACCAGGCGGGTGTCGGCCGAGTGCCGGTAGCCCCAGACCTTCTCCAGCAGCACCTCGCGGGTGAAGACCTGCCACGGCTTGCGCGCCAGCGCCACGAGCAGGTCGAACTCCAGCGGCGTGAGGCTGATGCGCTCGCCGTCACGGGTCACCGAGTGGCCCGTGACGTCGATCTCCAGGTCCCCCACCAGGAGCTTCTCCGGGCCCGGGTCCTCGGTGCGGCGCAGGCGCGCCCGGATGCGCGCCACCAGCTCCTTGGGCTTGAACGGCTTGGAGACGTAGTCGTCGGCGCCGGACTCCAGCCCCACCACCACGTCCACCGTGTCGCTCTTGGCGGTGAGCATGATGATCGGCACGCCGGACTCGGCGCGGATCTCGCGGCACACCTCCGTGCCGTCCTTGCCCGGGAGCATGAGGTCCAGGAGCACCAGGTCGGGCTGCGTCTGCCGGAACGCGGCGAGCGCCCCGTCACCGTCCGCGCAGAACGAGGGCTCGAACCCCTCGGTACGCAGCACGATGCCGATCATCTCTGCCAGGGCGGTGTCGTCGTCGACCACAAGCACACGCGACTTCATGGCCACAGTCTGCCAGGCTGGG
>NZ_QKWH01000020.1 GCF_003244315.1 Xylanimonas oleitrophica | reverse complement strand
GGAAGCTCAGCCCTACAGCGCCGATGGTACTGCCCTGGAGACGGGGTGGGAGAGTAGGACGCCGCCGGACACCCTTTCACCGAAGGCCCGCACCACATGGTGCGGGCCTTCGGCATACCCCCATCCGGATGACAGCACGATCAGGCACATCGGACGCGGCGTCGCGCCCCGGTGCCGCCACATGAAGTGCGGTGTCGGTGCCGCGTTCTCCGGGCACGGCACGAACGGAACGGGGCCGCGGCCCCGATAGACTGGCGCCATGTCCACCATCTCCCGTGACGAGGTCGCGCGCGTCGCTGCCCTGGCACGCATCGACCTGCGGCCGGAGGAGGTCGACCGGCTCGCCGGCGAGCTCGACGTGATCGTCGAGTCGATCGCCAAGGTGAACGAGGTCGCCACCCCTGACGTGCCCGCGACGAGCCACCCACTGCCGCTCACGAACGTGTTCCGCGAGGACGTGCCTGAGCCGGCGCTGCCGGTCGCGGACGTGCTGGCGAGCGCGCCGGCCGCGGAGGACGGCCGGTTCGCCGTGCCGCAGATCCTGGGGGAGGAGTGACATGACGGACGTGACCCGGCTGTCTGCGGCCGAGCTGGCGGAGGCGCTGCGCAAGCGCGAGCTGAGCAGCGTCGACGCGACGCGCGCGCACCTGGACCGCATCGCTGCGGTGGAGGAGAGCGTGCACGCGTTCCTCCACGTGAGCGGGGACGACGCGCTGGCGACGGCGCAGGACGTCGACGCCCGACGTGCGGCCGGCGAGGAGGTGCACCCGCTCGCGGGTGTGCCCATCGCGGTCAAGGACGTCATCGTGACCAAGGGGATGCCGTCCACCGCAGGCTCCAAGATCCTCGAGGGCTGGATCCCGCCGTACGACGCCACCCTTGTCGAGCGGATCCGCGCGGCCGGTCTGCCGATCCTGGGCAAGACGAACATGGACGAGTTCGCGATGGGCTCCTCGACGGAGCACTCGGCGTACGGAAACACGCACAACCCGTGGGACCTCGACCGGATCCCGGGTGGTTCCGGCGGTGGTTCTGCCGCGGCCGTGGCCGCGTACGAGGCCCCGCTCGCGATCGGTACGGACACGGGTGGCTCGATCCGCCAGCCCGGTGCCGTGACGGGGACCGTGGGCGTGAAGCCGACGTACGGCTCGGTCTCCCGCTACGGCCTGATCGCTCTGGCGTCGAGCCTCGACCAGGCGGGGCCGGTGACGCGCACGGTGCTCGACTCCGCGCTGCTGCACGAGCTCATTGGCGGGCACGACCCGCGTGACTCGACGTCGATCGCCGACCCGCTGCCGAACCTCGTCGAGTCGGCGCGCAGGGGTGCCACGGGTGACCTGTCGGGTGTGCGCGTCGGTGTCGTGACCGAGCTTCAGGGGGAGGGCTACCAGCCGGGCGTGCTCGCCAGGTTCCAGGAGTCGCTGGCCCTGCTGGAGAAGGCCGGCGCCGAGCTGGTCGAGGTCTCGTGCCCCCACTTCCCGTACGCGCTGGCCGCGTACTACCTGATCCTGCCTGCCGAGGCGTCGAGCAACCTCGCCAAGTTCGACGGCATGCGGTTCGGCCTGCGCGTCGAGCCGGAGGACGGACCGGTCACCGCCGAGCGCGTCATGGCGGCCACGCGTGGCGCGGGCTTCGGTGACGAGGTCAAGCGTCGGATCATCCTGGGCACCTACGCCCTGAGCGCCGGCTACTACGACGCGTACTACGGCAGCGCCCAGAAGGTGCGCACCCTGATCCAGCGCGACTTCGCGGGCGCGTTCGCCCAGGCGGACGTGCTGGTCTCGCCGACCGCACCCACCACCGCGTTCAAGCTGGGCGAGAAGCTCGACGACCCGCTGGCGATGTACCTCAACGACGTCGCCACGATCCCGGCCAACCTGGCGGGCGTGCCGGGGATGTCGGTGCCCAACGGCCTGTCCGACGACGGTCTGCCGGTGGGGTTCCAGATCCTGGCCCCGGCCAAGGCCGACGACCGCCTCTACCGCGTGGGCGCTGCGCTCGAGGGCGCGCTCCAGGCGCAGTGGGGCGGCCCCCTGCTGGCCCAGGCTCCCGAGCTGGTCTGACGCGAGAAGACGGAGAACCACATCATGTCTGTTCAGGGAACCGCCCTGGTCGACTACGCCGACGCCGTCAAGCGTTATGACCCGGTGCTGGGCATCGAGGTCCACGTCGAGCTCGGCACCCGCACCAAGATGTTCGACGCCGCGGAGGCCTCGTTCGGTGCGGAGCCGAACTCGCAGACGACCCCGGTGAGCCTCGGTCTCCCCGGCGCTCTGCCGGTGGTCAACGGCAAGGCCGTCGAGTACGCCATCCGGATCGGGCTCGCGCTGAACTGCGAGATCGCCGAGTACTGCCGCTTCGCGCGGAAGAACTACTTCTACCCGGACGTCCCGAAGAACTTCCAGACCTCCCAGTACGACGAGCCGATCGCCTACGACGGGTGGGTCGACGTCGAGCTGGAGGACGGCACGGTCTTCCGTGTGGAAATCGAGCGCGCCCACATGGAGGAGGATGCCGGCAAGAACACGCACGTCGGTGGGGCCACGGGCCGCATCCACGGTGCCGAGTACTCGCTGGTCGACTACAACCGTGCCGGGATCCCGCTGGTCGAGATCGTGACGCGTCCGATCGAGGGTGCCGGCGAACGTGCTCCGGAGGTGGCGCGCGCCTACGTGCAGACGCTGCGCGACATCTTCCGGGCGCTCGACGTCTCGGAGGCGCGCATGGAGCGCGGCAACGTCCGCGCCGACGTCAACGTGTCCCTGCGCCCGACGCCCGAGTCACCGCTGGGCACGCGCACGGAGACCAAGAACGTGAACTCGTTCCGCTCGGTCGAGCGTGCGGTGCGCTACGAGATCTCGCGCCAGGCCGCCGTGCTGGACGCCGGCGCCACGGTGGTGCAGGAGACCCGGCACTTCCACGAGGACACCGGCAGCACGTCGTCGGGCCGCGTGAAGTCCGACGCCGAGGACTACCGGTACTTCCCGGAGCCCGACCTGGTCCCGCTGACGCCGAGCCGGGAGTGGGTGGAGGAGATCCGCGCCTCCCTGCCGGAGCTGCCGGCGGCGCGGCGTCGTCGTCTGCAGGGCGAGTGGGGCTATGCCGACGCCGAGATGCGCGACGTGGTCAACGCCGGTGCGCTCGACCTCATCGAGGCCACGGTCGCAGGCGGTGCCTCGCCGGCGGCGGCGCGCAAGTGGTGGATGGGTGAGCTGGCGCGGTACGCGAAGCAGACCGAGACGGCGCTGACGGAGGTGGCGATCACTCCCGCTCAGATCGCGCAGCTCCAGTCGCTGGTGGACTCCGGTCGCATCAACGACAAGCTTGCACGTCAGGTGCTCGAGGGCGTGCTGGCCGGCGAGGGCGACCCGGAGCAGGTCGTGACGGCTCGTGGGCTGGAGATCGTCTCCGACGACGGCGCGCTGCTGGCTGCCGTGGACGAGGCGCTGGCCGCGCAGCCGGATGTCGTGGAGAAGGTCCGTGCCGGCAACCAGGGCCCCGTGGGCGCCATCATCGGTGCGGTCATGAAGGCGACGAAGGGGCAGGCCGACGCCAAGCGCGTGCGTGAGCTCGTGCTGGAGCGGATCGGTTCGTGAGCCGGGGCCGGGCATGACGCGCGGGCCGGTCCTGCAGGGAGAGATGGTGCGCCTGCGCCCGGTCGAGGCACGGGACGCCGAGCGGATGTGGGACTCCCTGCAGGACCCGGAGGGGCTGCGGCAGACGGGGACGACCGCCACGTTCACGCCGGAGCAGATCCAGGAGTGGGCGGCCACGATCGCCGATCGTCCGGGGCGCTACGACTGGGCGATCACGCCCGGAGCCGTGCGTGACGGGCACCCGGTCAGCGACGACATGATCGGCGAGATTTCGCTGAACGAGATCGACGACGTGGCTCGCTCGGCGAACCTGCGCCTGCAGATGCTGCCCGACTACCGCGGTCGCGGGTACGGGCGCGAGGCGATCTGGGAGGTGCTGCGGTTCGCGTTCGACGGTTACCGGGTCGACGGCGAGCGGGAGCCCGGCCCGGGGTTGCACCGGGTCGGGCTCGACGTGCTCAGCATCAACCCGCGGGCGAAGGCCTTGTACGAGTCGCTGGGCTTCCGTGAGGAGGGCCGCCTGCGCGACGTCTACCGGGACGGCGACGGCTGGGCGGACGCGATCGTGATGAGCATCCTCGAGGACGAGTTCCGGGTGGCAGCCGGCGAGTAAGGCGAGTAAGCGGTGCTGCACCCCCGATCCAGGGACGTGCGTCACAGTGACAAGGCGCCGATAGCATCGCGACGCGATTTGGTCAATCTTGTGTGCCTGGTGCAACCATCGAAGGATGAGCACCTCTGACCTGTCGAGCCGGCCGCACCCCGCGGCGGCCGTCTCCGGTGACCGCCGGTTCTTCGGGCACCCGCTGGGCCTCATGACCCTCTCCGTCACGGAGCTGTGGGAGCGGTTCAGCTACTACGGGATGCGCGCCATCCTGGTGTACTACATCACCGACACCATCGCGGCCGGTGGGCTCGGCATCGACCAGGCGCTCGGCCAGGCCGTCGTCTCCATCTACGGCACGGCCGTGTACCTGCTGTCGGTCGTGGGCGGCTGGTTCGCCGATCGGCTGATCGGCGCCTACCGGGCGACGTTCCTCGGAGGGGTGATCATCGCCGCGGGGCACGTCAGCCTGTCGGTGCCCGGGGCCGGCTTCAGCTGGCTCGGCATCTGCCTCGTCGCGCTCGGTACGGGGTTCCTCAAGCCGAACGTCTCCTCGATGGTGGGGGAGTTCTACGAGCGCGACGACCCGCGTCGGCAGTCCGCCTTCTCGATCTTCTACATGGGGATCAACCTCGGCTCGTTCTTCAGCCCTCTCGTCGTGGGCGAGGTGCGCGACCGGTTCGGCTACCACGCGGGGTTCGTCGTGGCGGCGGTCGGCATGGCGTTCGCCCTGGCCTTCTTCGTCGGTGGCAGGCGGCTCCTGGGCGGTGCTGGTGACGCGGTGCCCAACCCGATCACGCCGCAGGAGCGCCCGGCTGTCGTCCGTATGGTCCTGGGGGTGCTCGCCGGGGTCGCAGCTCTCTTCGTCGTCGTGGGTCTGGTCGGCGGGTTCGGCATGACCACGGTGATCGACGGGCTCAGCTACCTCGCGTTCGTGGTCCCCATCGTCTTCTTCGTGGTCATGTACCGCTCGCCCAAGGTCTCGGACCCCGAGCGGAGCCGGCTGCTCGCGTACGTGCCGCTGTTCGTCGCGGCGATGCTCTTCTTCATGATCTTCGAGCAGGCCGCCACCACCCTGGCGACCTACGCCCGTGACAGCACGGAGCTGTCGTTCCTGTGGTGGGACCAGATCAACCCCGAGGCGTTCCAGTCGGTCAACCCGCTGTGCATCATCCTGCTCGCGCCGGTGTTCGCGTGGGTCTGGCTGAAGACGAAGGACCGGCCGGCGACGCCGTACAAGTTCGCGATCGGCCTCGCGCTGGCCGCCGGGTCGTTCCTCTTCCTCGCGGCGGCGTCCGCGCTGGCGGGCGGCGAGGCCACGCCGGCGTGGGTGCTGGGGCTCGTGTACCTCATCCAGACTCTCGGCGAGCTGTGCCTGTCGCCGGTCGGGCTCGCCGCGACCACGCTCCTCGCGCCCCGCGCGTTCCGCGGGCAGGCGATGGCGCTGTGGTTCCTGGCGCCGGCCGCCGGCCAGGCCATCACGGCCCAGCTGGTGCAGGTCACCGACGGGATGGCCCCGACGCCGTTCTTCGGCGGGATCGGCGCTGTCGCGCTGGTGTTCGCGCTGGCCGTGGCCGCGCTGGGGCCGTGGGTGGTGCGCAGGATGCGGGCTGCCGACGCCGTCGAGGGCGTACGGACGTCGGGCGACTGAACCGCCGGCGCGTCGTGCCCGTGTCGTGCCCTCGCCGTCGTGCCCCCCGTGCCGGGGCGCGACACGGGGGGCACGACGGCGAGGGCCGGGGGTCCAGGCTGGGGCTGACGCCGTCGAGGGTCACAGTGCGGACGGTCACGCTCCGAGCGGCGAGGCAGCCGTAGGGTGACGGCATGAGCCGCCCGCTGCGCTCCCGCACCTCGACCCACGGCCGCAACATGGCCGGAGCCCGCGCCCTGTGGCGCGCCACCGGCATGGGCGCCGAGGACTTCGGCAAGCCGATCATCGCCATCGCGAACTCGTACACCCAGTTCGTCCCCGGCCACGTCCACCTCAAGGACATGGGCGACCTCGTGGCGTCCGCGATCCGCGAGGCTGGCGGGGTGGCCAAGGAGTTCAACACCATCGCGGTCGACGACGGCATCGCGATGGGCCACGGCGGCATGCTGTACTCCCTGCCCAGCCGCGACCTCATCGCCGACTCGGTCGAGTACATGGTCAACGCGCACACGGCTGACGCGCTGGTGTGCATCTCGAACTGCGACAAGATCACGCCGGGCATGCTGAACGCGGCGCTGCGGCTGAACATCCCCACGATCTTCGTCTCGGGCGGTCCGATGGAGGCCGGCAAGGCGGTGGTCGCGGACGGCGTGGCCAAGACGCACCTCAACCTCATCAACGCCATCAACTACTCGGCGGACGACAACGTCTCCGACGCGGCGCTGGCCCAGGTGGAGGAGAACGCGTGCCCCACGTGCGGCTCCTGCTCCGGCATGTTCACGGCGAACTCGATGAACTGCCTGACCGAGGCGCTCGGTCTGTCGCTGCCGGGCAACGGCTCCACGCTGGCGACGCACTCCGCGCGACGGGAGCTGTTCCTCGAGGCGGGGCGCACCATCGTCGACCTGGCCCGGCGGTACTACGAGGACGAGGACGACTCGGCGGCCCCTCGCGGCATCGCCACGCGGGCGGCGTTCACGAACGCGATGACGCTCGACGTCGCGATGGGCGGCTCCACCAACACGGTGCTGCACATCCTGGCTGCGGCGCAGGAGGCCGAGGTCGACTTCACGCTCGACGACATCGACACGATCAGCCGCCGCGTGCCCTGTCTGAGCAAGGTGGCGCCGAACCACCCGAACTTCCACATGGAGGACGTCCACCGGGCGGGCGGGATCCCCGCGCTGCTCGGCGAGCTCGACCGCGGCGGCCTGCTCGACCACGACGTGTCGAGCGTGCACACCCCCACGCTGCGCGAGTGGCTCGACGACTGGGACGTCCGGGGCGGCAAGGCCACGCAGCGGGCGATCGACCTGTTCCACGCCGCGCCGGGCGGGGTCCGCACCACCCAGGCGTTCTCCACCAGCAACGTGTGGGAGAGCCTCGACACCGACGCCGCGAACGGCTGCATCCGCGACATCGAGCACGCCTACACGGTCGAGGGCGGCCTCGCCGTGCTCAAGGGCAACCTCGCTGAGGACGGCGCGATCATCAAGACCGCGGGCATCGACCCGGACGTCTTCCACTTCGTCGGCAAGGCCCTCGTGGTGGAGTCGCAGGAGCAGGCGGTCGAGAAGATCCTCACGAAGCAGGTCGAGCCCGGGCACGTGGTGGTGGTCCGGTACGAGGGCCCCGCCGGCGGGCCGGGCATGCAGGAGATGCTGTACCCGACGTCGTTCATCAAGGGTCGCGGCCTCGGCAAGGTGGTCGCGCTGATCACCGACGGCCGGTTCTCCGGCGGGTCGAGCGGCATCTCCGTGGGGCACGTCTCCCCGGAGGCCGCGGCGGGCGGCACGATCGGCCTGGTGGAGGACGGCGACGAGATCGAGATCGACGTCGAGTCCCGGGTCATCCGCGTCAACGTGCCCGACGAGGTGCTGGCCGAGCGGCGCGCCAAGATGGAGTCGTCGGAGCACCCGTGGCAGCCGCAGGACCGGGACCGCTACGTCTCCCCGGCGCTGCGCGCCTACGCGGCGATGGCGACGTCGGCCGATCGCGGCGCCGTGCGCGACGTCAGCCTGATCAAGCGCCGCTAGTCGAAGCCGCCCGGCTGGGCCCTGGGGCCGGCCGGGCGCGGCGCCGCCCGCGCGAGGTGCGGGCGGCGTCCTTACGCTCGGCCCATGGCTGCTCCTGACATCAAGCCGCGCTCGCGCCAGGTCACGGACGGGCTGGAGGCGACCGCGTCGCGCGGCATGCTGCGCGCCGTCGGCATGGGCGACGAGGACTTCGCCAAGCCGCAGATCGGCGTCGCCAGCTCGTGGAACGAGATCACGCCGTGCAACCTCTCCCTCGACCGGCTGGCGCAGGCCAGCAAGGAGGGCGTGCACGCGGCGGGCGGGTACCCGCTCCAGTTCGGCACCATCTCCGTCTCGGACGGCATCTCGATGGGCCACGAGGGCATGCACTTCTCGCTGGTGAGCCGTGACGTGATCGCGGACTCCGTGGAGACGGTCATGCAGGCCGAGCGCCTGGACGGGTCGGTGCTCCTGGCGGGCTGCGACAAGTCGTTGCCGGGCATGCTCATGGCGGCAGCACGGCTGGACCTGGCGAGCGTCTTCCTCTACGCGGGCTCGATCATGCCCGGCTGGGTGAAGCTCAGCGACGGCACCGAGAAGCAGGTGACGATCATCGACGCGTTCGAGGCGGTGGGGGCGTGCGCCCGCGGCCTGATGAGCGAGGAGGACGTCGGCCGCATCGAGCGGGCGATCTGTCCCGGCGAGGGCGCCTGCGGCGGCATGTACACGGCGAACACGATGGCCTCCGCTGCCGAGGCGCTCGGGATGTCGCTGCCCGGCAGCGCCTCCCCGCCGTCGGCGGACCGGCGCCGTGACGTCTGGGCGCACCGATCCGGCGAGGCCGTGGTGAACCTGCTGCGCCAGGGCATCACGGCCCGCGACATCCTCACCAAGGAGGCGTTCGAGAACGCGATCGCCGTGGTGATGGCGTTCGGCGGGTCGACGAACGCGGTGCTGCACCTGCTCGCCGTCGCCCACGAGGCTGACGTCGACCTCACGCTGGCGGACTTCGACCGCGTCGCCGACCGGGTGCCCCACCTCGGAGACCTCAAGCCGTTCGGCCGGTACGTGATGAACGACGTGGACCGGGTGGGCGGGGTCCCCGTGGTCATGAAGGCGCTGCTCGACGCCGGCCTGCTGCACGGCGACGCGCTGACGGTCACGGGCCGCACGGTGGCGGAGAACCTCGCCGAGATCTCCCCGCCCGACCCGGACGGCAAGATCCTGCGGGCCGTGGACGACCCGATCCGGCCCACGGGCGGCATCACGATCCTCCACGGGTCGCTCGCCCCGGACGGCGCCGTCGTGAAGTCGGCGGGCTTCGAGGAGGACGTCTTCGAGGGCACCGCCCGCGTGTTCGAGCGGGAGCGGGCCGCGCTGGACGCCCTGGAGGACGGCACGATCAGGGCCGGCGACGTCGTCGTCATCCGGTACGAGGGTCCTAAGGGCGGCCCGGGCATGCGGGAGATGCTCGCCATCACCGGTGCCATCAAGGGCGCGGGCCTCGGCAAGGACGTGCTGCTGGTCACCGACGGGCGGTTCTCCGGGGGGACCACCGGGCTGTGCGTCGGGCACGTCGCGCCCGAGGCGGTCGACGCCGGCCCCGTGGCGTTCGTGCGCGACGGGGACCGCATCCGCCTGGACGTGCGGCGCAAGACCCTGGACCTCCTCGTGGACGACGCCGAGCTGGCAGCCCGCCGGCAGGGCTGGTCACCCCTGCCGCAGCGGTACACCCGCGGGGTGCTCGGCAGGTACGCGAAGCTGGTGCAGTCCGCCTCACGGGGCGCCGTCCTGGAGTGACGGGCGCGACGGCGCCCCGCGCCGTCGCAGGATCACCCGCCGCCGGTGACGCCGGAGGTGGCCCTGCACCACGGCGTCCGCCAGACTGTGCGGCGATGGTGGACAGATGCTGCGGGTGACGCTGCGCGGGGTCGGTGTGCCGACGGTCGTGCTCGGCACCGGGGAGACGCTGCTGGTGGGGCGTGACCCGCACCCCGCGCTCGCCGACGCCGACGCCGACGCCCAGCTCGTGCGCACCGGTCTCACCCTGCCTCGCGCCGCACCGCACGTCTCGCGCGTCGTGGGGGAGATCGCCGTCGGCGAGGAGGTGGTGCGCCTGCGCTGGCGCGGAGCCACCGAGGCGCAGCTCTCCAGCCTCTTCGACGCGCCGGGCGGTGCGCGCCGGGTCGCGCTCACGCAGGGGATGACCGCCCTCCTCGACGAGGGCGAGAACCACGTTCTCCTCCTGCGGGGCCGCCAGTCCGCGCCCGGCCAGTACACGGACCTCGTGCTCGTGGTCGACGTCGAGGTCCCGCAGGAGCCGCAGGCTGACGCCTGGCAGCCGCCGGAGGACCTCGAGGGCGCCCCCACCGCGCCGGCCCCGCGGCTCGAGCGGTGGTCGCGGGAGTGGTACGTGGCGCTCGCGCTGGCCGAGCCGTGGCTGGTCGGCTCCGACGACTACCCCCGCCCCGCCTCCAACCGGGAGATCTACGAGCGCATCCTCGCCTGGCGCGGGCACGCCTGGAACCTGGAGCGCTCCCAGCGGGTCGACGACGCCATCCGAGTCGTGGCCCGCACGGCGTTCGGTCCGGCGGACGACCCGTTCACGCAGGGCGCCGGCCGGGTGCAGAACGTCCGCTTCGCCGTCGGGCGGCGCGCCGCGGAGACGCGGCTCGTGACCCCGGACGACCTGCGCGTCGTCGAGGCTGCCCGGGCTCGCGGCGAGGGCCTCAACCCGGAACGTTCCACCCCCGGCGACCTGGTCTGAGCGTCCCCCGGCCTCCTAGCGTCACGGCTACCACCCGTGACGACCTCAGGAGGCCGACGTGCACGACAAGAGCACCTTCTACGGCATCGACCCGCAGCAGAGCCGTGAGCACGCCCGCGCGATGAGGTCGGGAGCCGGCGACCTGTCGGACATCGTCGGCGCCATCGGCTCGATGCTCTCCCAGGTGACCTGGACCGGCCCCGGCGCCGAGCGCTTCCTCCAGGAGTGGGACGGCGCGCTGCGCCCCGAGCTGGAGAACGCCACCCAGAACCTGCGCGAGAACGCGGCCGAGCTCGACCGCCGCGCCGAGATGCAGGAAGAGGCCAGCCGCTAGGCACCAGGCCCGTGCCCGGCCACCTCCGGCGCGTCGGCGTCCCTCAGCCGACCCCGGAGGCCCCGCGACGAGGCGGAACCTTCCACCCCTGTCGCCCTGGCCGCCGGGCCGGCGCCGTCCCTAGCGTCACACCTGCCAAGCCCGCCCCGACCGCCCCCGCAGGAGGCTGAGATGTTCCAGGGATCCGATGTCGACGGCCTCGACCGCATCGTCGCCAGGATGAACGACGCCGCCGCCTTCGCCGACAAGCTCGTCGTGGTGCTCAAGGCGCTCGCGGCCGCGATGGAGGCGATGAGCTGGACGGGGTGGTGCGCGGCGTTCGCCCGCTACCTGCGTGCGGTGGTCATCCCGTGGGTGCAGTCGGTCTCGCGGTACCTCAAGGGCTTCGCCCGCGTGCTCGCGGCGATCTCGTCGGTCCAGCGCGTGACGAGCAACGACTCGCCGACGGTGCACATCCCCGCCGCGGTGTTCCAGCCGACCCCGATGCCGACGCTCTCCGCGGCGAACGGCCCGCTCCTGTCAGCGCCCGACACCACGGTGGTGCCGTCGCAGCCCGGCGGCGGCGCCGGCGGAGGGGGTGCGCAGGTCGTGGTGCCCGTGTCGATCGGTTCGATCACGGTGCACACCACCGGTGCGAGCGGTGCCGGGGCCGAGGTCACCGCCCCGGTGGTCCTCCCCGTCGTCGGGGCCGCACCCGGTCCCTCGCTGGGGGCGGCGGGCACGGCCACCGGCGCGGGAGGCGCCGTCGGCAGCCTGGCGGGCACCATCGCCGGAGGGCTGCTGCGGGACCCGGTGGGCACGGCCGGCCAGGTGGTCGGTGGCGTGGTGGGTGGCGCCGTCGGGCACGCGCTCGGCGGCGGCTCCCTCGGGGAGAGGGTCGGGGCGGCCGTCGCCGACCATGTGGCCGAGCGCCTGACGGCGCCCACCGGCGGTGCCGGGTCGCCCACGGGCGGCTCGGGGGTGCCCGTGGGCGCCCCGGGGCCGGTGGCGCCGATGGGCGCCGACGCCCTGCTCGGCGGCACACCCGGTGGTACGCCCGACGGCGTCTCGTCGGGCGTCGCGGGGGACCCTCCCGTGGCGGTGACCACCGCGGCCGGCGCGCTCGGCGCGCCCTCCATCCCCGACGCTGCCCGCGCCCCGGTGCTCGCAGCGGTGCAGGAGCCCGACGGCGGCACTCCCGTGGCCCTGGCAGCGGCCCCGCTGGGGCTGGGCGCCCTCGGTGCGGCGACGCTCGGGGCGCTCCGGTCCGGCGTGGCGGCCGGCGGTGACGGTGACGGTGACGGTGACGGCGAGGCTCCCGAGGGCGGCGCCGCGGAACCTCTCGTGGTCGCCGACGTGAGCGGCACGGACGCCTGGGCCGGGGGCGCGGCCAGCCCCGCGTCCGGTCTCGGTGACGCGGCCGCCGACCAGGGCGTGAGCACGGCGGAGGCCCGGTGATGAGCCCCGTGACCGAGAAGGCGGCTGCCGAGCACGACACCGAGCACGACACCGAGCGCGACGCCGAGCAGGAGGCCGAGCCCTGCGTCGTCGAGCACCCTGGCCCGCTGCTGCCCGGCCCGCCGCGGTTCGCCCTCGAGGTGCCGGCGGGCTGGACGGCGGCCCCGGCCCCTCGGGCGCTCGCGGTGGTCACGCCGTCGGACCCGGGAGCGCCGTCGGCCGAGCGGTTCGTCCCGAACCTCACGGTGACCGCCGACCTGGTGCCGGCCGGCACGTCGGCCGGACAGGTGCTGGACGCGATGCTCGCGGCCTACCCGGGCACCTCGACCCGGGCGGTGGCCGAGCACGAGGACCGCGCCGGCGCCCGTCTCGCACGTCCGCACGAGGCAGTCACCGTGCACCAGCACGTGGACGTCCACGTGGACGCGACCCGGGCGCCCGCCGGCCACCGGCACGCCGTCACGGTGGTGTCGAGCTGGTCGTCGACCACCCCCACCTCCGAGCGCGAGGCCCTGGCGCACGCGCACTCATCCTTCCGGCTCGGCACCGCCGCGCCGGTCGAGGCCTGATCCCCGGGCCGCGCCGCAAGGCACCACCCACCCCACCCGGCGAGGGCAGCAGCCCGAGCCACGAACGGAAGGACACCACCATGAGCACCGTTCTCGGCATGGACGTCAACGCCGCCCGCGACCTCGTGCGGGTCATGAACGTCGACGCGGACACGATCACCCAGATCACGTCGCGGCTGACGCAGCAGCTGCAGGCGACCCCCTGGTACGGCCCCGACGCCCAGCGTTTCAACGCGGACTGGTCGGGCCAGTACGTGCCGGCCCTGCAGCGCGTCGTGGAGGCGCTGCAGGCGAACGCCGCCTCGCTCGCGCAGCAGGCCGACGACCAGGAGCTCGCGTCGAGCTGACGCCCGACGTCACGGCCCGCACCCCGCCGGGGTGCGGGCCGTCGCCCGGCGTCGCCCGGCGTCGCCCGGCCGTGACCGCTGACCTGCCCCGCTGGCCTGCCGACCGACCCTGACGGACCCGACCGAGAGGAGCTGCGCACGTGTGGCGCCTGAGCATCGAGCCCACCCGCGACAGCGGGCTGGCCGCCGTCGACGTCGAGGTCGTGGCGCGGGAGGGAGCCCGCGTCGCCGACCTGGCCCGCGCGCTGGGAGAGCACCTGGCGGGCAGCCCCGAGACGTTGCTGGCACCGGTCACCGACGGTGCGCCGTGGCCGGCCGGGCTGGTGCTGACCCAGGCACCGCTGCGCACCGGGGCGGTGCTCCCGGTGATGCCGGTGCCGGCGTCGTGGCTCGGGCGGGCCGCCCCGCGGCGGGCGGCCCGAGCTCGTGTGCGGGTGGTGGCGGGGCCCGACGCCGGTCTGGAGGTCGCCGTCGACACGGACGCGTGCACGGTGGGGCGTGGTGCGGGAGCCACCGTGCGGCTCAGCGACCCGGCCGTCTCGCGCCTGCACGCGCGCCTGCTCCTGGTCGGCGGGGTGGTGGTGCAGGACGAGGGCTCGGCGCACGGCACCCGCGTGGCGGGCCGGCCCGTGGTGCGGGCGCAGCCCGTCGCGTGGGGCGAGCGCGTCGAGGTGGGGCGCACGGTCCTCGAGGTGCACCGCGGCGACGCCCCGCTGGCCGAGCCCGACGCGGCCGTGCTGCGCCCGCCGCGGTTCGGCGAGGCGCTGGAACCGGCGGAGCTGGAGGTGCCGGCGCCCCCGGCCGCCCCGCGGCGGCAGCCGTTCCCCTGGCCGATGATGCTGATGCCGGCCCTGCTCGGCGGTGGCATGTTCCTGACGAGCCGCAGCCCGTTCTCGTTGATGTTCATGATCGGGTTCCCGCTGCTGATGACGGTCAACCACCTGGTGGCCCGCCGTCAGGCGGCCAAGGAGCACGACGCGGAGCTGCGGACGTGGCGGGCCGACGTCGAGGACGTCCTCGCGCGGATCGACGACGCCGCGCGGGTGCAGCGCGAGCGTGCCGCGCAGGACGAGCCCGACCTGGTCACCGTGCGTGAGCGGGTCGCGGGCGGCCACCCGTCCACGTGGGTGCGCACGCGCGAGGACGAGGACTTCCTGGTGGTCCGTGCCGGCACGGGGCCGCGCCCCGCCGTCGTCACGGGTCAGGTGGCTCGCGGCGGCGACCGGGTGCAGCGCGACCTGGCGGTGCGGGAGGTCGAGGCGCGGCGCCGCCTCGCCGGGCAGCCGGTGCCGCTGGTCCTGGCGGGGCAGCGGGTCGTGGCGGTCACGAGCGCGGACCGCACCCGCGCCGACGCCGCCGTCCGCGCCCTGCTGGTGCGGGTGGCCGCGGCCCACTCGCCCACCGACGTCGTGCTGGCGGCGGTGCTCGGGGGTGCGGGGGAGCACGTCGAGACCTGGTTGCGCTGGCTGCCGCACACCGCGCACCGGGTGGCCGGCGCTCCGCCGGTCGCCGTGGGGGCGACGGCGGGCGCGGCGCTGCTGGACGCGCTCGTCGGCCAGGACGCGGCGCGCGGCCGCACCGTGTGCGTGGTGGACGAGGAGGCGGGCGTGCCGCGGCGCGTCGTGGAGGCGGTCGCCGCGGCGGGGCCGGAGCGCGGCGTCCACCTGCTGTGGGTGGGGAGCGACCCGGACCGGGTGCCGTCCGCCACCGACGTGCTGCTCGACCTCGACGCGCTGCGGGTGCGGCGTCGTGACCGCGGCGGCGACGACGTGCTCGACACCGCCGACACCCTCGACCTGGCTGCGGCGTGGCACACGGCGCGGGCGCTGACGGCCTGCCGTGACGAGTCGGCGGTGGTGCCGCCGGACAGCGCCTTGCCGGACGCCGTGCGCCTGCCCGACCTGGGCACCGACCTCGCCGACCCCGACGACGCCACCGCTGTGCTCGACCGCTGGTCGGCGGCGGCGGGCCTGCGCGCCCAGCTCGGTGCCGGGCCTGACGGCGTGGTCACCGTGGACCTGCGCGAGGACGGGCCGCACGGCCTCGTCGCCGGAACCACGGGCTCCGGCAAGAGCGAGCTGCTGCAGACGCTGCTGTGCTCCCTCGCGGTGAACAACCCACCCAGCCGCATCACGTTCCTGCTCGTGGACTACAAGGGCGGTGCCGCGTTCCGGGAGTGCGCGGACCTGCCCCACACCGTCGGGTACATCACCGACCTGACGCCCGCGCTCGTGCAGCGCGCGCTGGTGTCCCTGCGGGCCGAGCTGGCCGCGCGCGAGCACCTGCTCGCCGAGCACGGGGCCAAGGACCTCGTCGCCCTGGAGCGCCTGCGGCCCGACGTGGCCCCGCCGAGCATGCTGATCTGCGTCGACGAGTTCGCCGCGCTGCTCGCGGAGGTGCCCGAGTTCGTCGACGGCGTGGTGGACGTCGCGCAGCGCGGCCGCTCGCTCGGCATGCACCTGCTGCTGGCCACCCAGCGCCCGGCGGGCGTGGTCACGCCGCAGATCAAGGCGAACACCGACCTGCGGATCGCGCTGCGCATGGCCTCCACGGAGGACTCCGGCGACGTGATCGACGCCCCCGACGCCGCCGCGCTGTCCCGGCGCACCCCGGGCCGCGCGTGGCTGCGCCGCACCGGCCACGGCACGCGCGAGCTGGTCCAGGTGGCCTGGGTGGGCGCGCACGAGCCGGTCCGGGACGACGCGGCCGCCGTGCAGGTGCGGCCCTTCACGGTGCGCGCGGGTGCCGGGCCGGTGCCCGCCGCCGGCCAGGGCCGGGTGCACGAGCGGTCCGACCTGGAACGCCTCGTGCTCACCGTCGGGGAGGCGTTCGCCCGCTCCGGTCTGCCCGCCCCGTCGCGCCCCTGGCTCCCTGCGCTCGAGGACGAGGTGCAGCTGGCGGGCGGCGCGCCGGGCACCGTGCTCGTCGGGGCGCGGGCACGCGACGAGGCCGCCGTGCCCGGCAGCGCGCCCGACGTCCACGTGTGCGCCCCCGCCCCGGGTACCCTCCCGCTGGGCCTGGCGGACCACCCCGGCACCCAGGACCAGCGGCCGCTCCTGGTCGACTACGCCAGGGCTGGGCACCTCCTGGTGCACGGGGCCTCGGGCAGCGGCAAGACGGAGCTGCTGCGGACCGTCGCCGCCGCCGCCACGCTCGCCCACGACCCCGCGCCCGCCGTCGTCTACGGCATCGACGCCGCCGGCGGCGGCCTGGGCGTGCTCGACGCGCTCCCGTCGGTGGGGTCGGTCGTCGGGGAGCAGCAGCCCGAGCGCGTCCAGCGGCTCGTGCGGATGGTGCACCGCACCGTCGTCGAGCGCAACGCCCTCCTGGCGAGGCACGGCGCCGCCGACATCGGGGCGCTCGCCGACGCGGGCGTGGTGATGCCGCGGGTGCACCTGCTCGTCGACAACCTGCCCGCCCTCGTCGACCAGCTCGAGTCCGGTGGCCCTCTGCGCCGCGCCCACCTGGACCAGCTTTCCGCCGTGCTGCAGGACGGGCGCCGCTGCGGTGTCCACGTCACGGCCACCACGCCGCTGCGCACGGGGCTGCCGAGCGCGCTCGCGGCCTCGTTCGGCCAGCGCCTCGTGCTGCGCATGACGTCCGTGGACGACTACCAGGTGCTCGGGGTGCCGCAGGCGGTGCTCGACGACGCCTCTCCCGCCGGGCGGGGCCTGCTCGGCCGCACCGAGGTGCAGGTCGCGACCGTCGGGGCAGCGGGCACGCCCGAGCAGGGCCGTGCGCTGCGCGAGCTCGCGGCGCGCGAGCGCGACAGGTACGCCTCCCAGCCGCCCGTCGCCGTCCCGGCCATGCCGACGCGCGTGCCCGCGGACCTGGTCCCGGTGCCGGAGGCCGACGGCGTGTGCGTGGGGGTGGACGCCGACCTGGCCTCCGGTGTGGTGCTCTCCCTCCTGGGCGGCCCGCTGCTGGTCACGGGGCGGGGCGGCTCCGGGCGCACGTCGTTCCTGCTCGGCCTCGCCGACGCGGCAGCGCGCTCCACGGTGCCTCCTCGCCGCGTGCGCCTGCTAGGGCCCGCAGCCCCGGCACACCCGGGCGTCGAGCCGCTCGACGAGCCGGCGGCGGTGCTCTCGGCGCTCGAGGAGCACCTGGCCGCTCCCGCGCCGTCGGGCTCCGCCTGGGACCTGGTGCTGGTCGACGACGTCCACGTGTGGGAGCGCGGCTGGGAACGGGGCGGCGAGGACCGGCGGCTCGTCGAGGAGCTCGCACGGCTCGTCGAGGAGGGGCCGGCGCGCCGCACCGCGGTCGTGCTGGCCACCGACGCCGACGAGGCGCGGGCCCGGCAGCACGTGCCGGGGCCCGTGTCGGTTGCCCGCAGGGCTCGTCGAGCGGTGCTGCTGGGGCCCGAGATGGCGGACGGGTCCCTCGTGGGGGTCACCGTGCCGATGCACACCCACGAGCCTCTGGGTGGAGTCGGGCGCGGGTTGCTGGTCGCCTCTGGATCTGCCCGGACCGTCCAGGTACTGTCGCCGTCGACCGAGCGGGAGAGCGTGTCATGAGCGGATCGATCATGAGGACCGGCCTGCTCCGCAGGCTGCGCGGCGCCCCGGGCGACCGGCAGCGTGGTGTGGTCGAGGCGGGCGTCGCCGTCACCGGGGCCGCGCTCGTGCTGGGGGCCGCGCTCGGCAGCGGCGTGGCGAGCACCGTGGTGACCATGTCGGACGGCGTCACCTGGATCCCTGACGACGAGACCGGCCAGGTCGTCCAGATCAACCCCGCGACGGGGCGTGCCGAGCGCCGCCTGCAGGTGGCGGGGCCGGGCGCGGAGCTGGACGTCAGCCAGCGCGACGGCCACCTGGTGATCGGTGACGCCCGGACCGGCACGGTGACGTCCATCGACCTGGCCACCCTGCTCGCGGGCGGCCAGCGCGCCTCCGAGGAACCCGTCGAGGTCCTCGTGGGCGGGGGCCGGGTTTACCTGGTGACCCCGTCCACCGGCACCGTGCGGGCGGTGGACCCCCTCGCACTGACCGACCTGGCCCGCCCGTACCGGGCGCAGGGGCCGTTCGCCGACGCCGTCGTGGACGAGCAGGGCACGGTGTGGGTCGTCGGCACCGACGGCGTGCTGCGCACCGTCAGCTGGCAGCCCTCGGAGCGGGCGCTCACCGTCTCGGACCCCCGGCCCGTGCGCGGGGCGGGCACCGGCACCCGGCTGCTGCCCCACCACGAGGGGGTCACCGTGTTCGCGCCCGACGGCGGCGCGGTGCTCCAGGTGGGGGTCGGGCGCGACCTCGCTGTCGCGGTGCCCGACCTGTCGGGCGAGGTGCTGCCTGCCGCGTCCTCACCCTCGGACCTGGCTCCGGCCGGGGTGCCGGGACGCTCCGCGGTGGTCATGCTCGCGGGCGACCGCATCCTCGACGTCGGCGTGGGGGCGCTGGGCTGCGAGCGCCCGGGCCGCCCTGCCGTGTTCGGGGGGCGGGTGTACGTGCCGTGCACGGGGGCGGGCCGGGTGATCGTGCTGGCCCCCGACGGGACGCGCGGCGGTCCTGACGTCGTGGTCCCTGGCGGGCGCGACCCGCGGTTGCTCGTGGACGACGGCCGGCTCGTGGTGCTGACCGAGGACGGCAGCCGTGCGGTGCTGGTCGAGGCCGACGGGTCGAGCCGGCAGATCGACACCGGACGTGGCGGCGCTCCGGTGCAGGACCCGCGCAACGGTTCACCGGGGCCGCAGGCGTCGGCGCCGCGCCGGGCGGCGCAGCCCCCGGCGGCAGGGGCGGGCGCCGGCCAGCCGAGGGGGCCGGAGCGGGAGACCGTGCAGCCCCCGTTCGCGGGGGAGGCCCCGAGGGCGGACGCCGAGCGCCCCTCGGGCGTGTGGGGCGGGCCGGACGCGGGCACGGTGCCCGAGGGGGTCGCGCCGCCCCGGCTGCCGGACGTCGCCGGAGCGCCGCCGCTCGGCGCGGAGCCTGGCCCGGGGGCGGGTCGGGGCGGGGGTTCGGGGACGCCGCAGGTGCCGGGCGGTCCGTCGGCGAGCCCTGGTGCTCCGACCGCGGGGCCGGGTGCGGCCGTGCCACCGAGCACGGCGCCGCCGGGGGCGGGGACGCCCGCCCCGACGGTGAGCCCGACGTCGGCCCCCTCCTCGAGCCCGGCACCGAGCCCGGCACCGAGCACGACGGCGGAGCCTGACGCCGGCTCGACGCCGGACCCGGCACCGAGCCTGCCCGACGAGCCGGAGCCGGAGCCGGTACCGACACCCCCGGCCGCGGTGGCGCCGCAGCCGGCCACGGGCGTCGCCGCGACGGCGCGCCCGGACGGCTCCGTCACCGTGTCGTGGGCGCCGTCGCCGTCCGAGGTGGACTCCTACCTGGTCGGTCCTGAGGGCGGCTCGACCACGTCCTTCGGGCCGGGTGCCCGCTCGGCGGACGTGCGCGGGCTGCCGCCGGGCGACTTCCGGTTCGTGGTCGTGGCGGTGAGCGGTTCGCTGTCGACGGCCTCGGCGCCGAGCAACGTCGTGACGGTCGCGGGAACGCCCGGTCCCGTGGGCGGTCTGGCGGCGTCGGTGCAGGGCCGCGCCGGTGACGTGCTCGACGTGGCGGTCTCGTGGGCTCCGGCCGCGGACCACGGGTCGCCCGTGACCGGGTACGCCGTCGCGTGGTCCGGCGGGGGCGCCGTCGGCTCGACGAGCGTCGCCGGCACCTCCACCGCGCTCGCGGTGAGCTGTGGCGGCCAGCCGCTGTGCACTGCGGGCGGCACCCTGACGGTCTCGGTGACGCCCCGCAACGGCGTCGGCGAGGGTCCCGCAGCGAGCACCACCACCGCGGTCGCCGCCCCGCCGCCGCCAGGGCCCGCCCCGGGAGACCGTGTGGTCGACTGGGTGTCAGAGGGGACTCCCGGCACGCACGACCCGGTGGTGCCTGTCATCGCCTCCCTGTCGCCGCCGCCGGGCTGGGCGGCCCACCCGGGGCGCTGCATCCTCGTCTTCGACGGGCGGGACGTGCGGGACATCCCGTGCGGCACGTCCGGCCAGGTGGGGTTGCCGGGGAGCCCGGGCGGCACGGAGCACAGCCTGCGGGTCGACGCGGTGGTGGACGGTGCCCGCGTGCCGTCGGCGACGGTGACCGGCTACATCTCGCCACGCAACAACTGGTACTACTGCGACGAGAACGGTCTCTGCTACCAGCCGGTGAGCCTCGGGCCGGGCTCCGTGGGCGACCCCGACGTCGTCGTCGTGCCCCTGCCGTGGACGCCGGTGCCCGGTGTCCCGGGCGGACCCGACCGCCCCACCCTGCTCGCCGGAGGGACCGGTCTGCTGCTGGCCGCTGCCCTGATGCGCGGGCTGCGCACCCGCCGCGCCGCCACCGGCGCCCCCGACCGCCCCGCCACGAAGGAGCCCGCAGCATGACCGCCGCCGACGACCAGACCATCGCCGCCTTCCGCGTGCTGCACGGCCGCGTCGTGGACGCCGTCGAGCACGCCGTGCACGGCAAGCGCCCCGTCGTCGAGCTCGTCGTGGCCGCGCTGTTCTCCGGCGGTCACGTGCTGCTCGAGGACGTCCCGGGCACCGGCAAGACCACGCTGGCCCGGGCGCTGGCCGCCGCCCTGGGCGGCACGTCGCGGCGCATCCAGTTCACCCCCGACCTGCTCCCGGCCGACGTCACCGGCACCACGGTGCTGGACCCGGCCACCGGGCAGGTGGCGTTCCGGCCCGGACCCGTCTTCACCCACGTGCTGCTGGCCGACGAGATCAACCGTGCGGCGGCCAAGACCCAGTCCTCGATGCTCGAGGTGATGGCCGAGCGCCAGGTCACCGCCGACGGCGTCGCCCACCCCGTGCCCGAGCCGTTCCTCGTGGTGGCCACGCAGAACCCCGTCGACCTGGACGGCACGTACCGGCTCCCCGAGGCCCAGCTCGACCGGTTCCTGGTGCGCGTCAGCCTCGGGTACCCCGACGTCGAGCACGAGCTGGAGGTGCTGCGCCCTGGCACGGCGGCGGGCGACGTCCGCCAGGTGCCGGCCGTGACCACGCCGCAGGAGGTCGCCGGGTTCCGTCAGGCGCTGACCGCCGTGCACGTGGCCGACCCGCTGCTGCGCTACGTGCGGGCGCTGGGCGAGGCGACGCGGACCGACGCCCGCACGCGCCTGGGTGCGAGCACGCGCGCGCTGCGGGCGCTCGTGGGGGCCGCGCAGGTCCGGGCCGCGTCGGAGGGGCGGCACTACGTCGTGCCCAGCGACGTCCAGCGGCTCGCGCACGCCGTGCTCGACCACCGCGTCGTCCTGACCCGGGAGGCGGTGCTCGAGGGGCTGAGCACGACCGACGTCGTGGCGGCGGCGCTCGAGGGCGTCGACGTGCCGCGGCCCGCGGCAGCATGAGGCCCCCGCGCCCGGTACGGCTCACCGGCCGCGGGGCGGGCGTCGCCCTGCTCGGTGCCCTGACGTCGGGCGGCGGTCTCGTGGCGGCGTACCCCGGACTGGTGGCCCTCGGGGTCGGCGCTCTCGGCCTCGTGGCAGTCGCGCTCGTCTCCGTGCTCGTGCCGGCCCCTCTCGCCGTGGCGCACCGGCTGAGCCCACCGCGCACGACGCGCCTGGGGGAGGCGGTCGCGCACGTCGAGCTGCACAACCGGTCGCCGTGGCTGCCCCTCACCGTCTCGGGCGTGGAGCAGGTCGGCGGCACCGACCGGGTGGTGGGCCCGGCGTCGCTGCCGGCCGGTGGGCGCAGCACGATCGAGGTGCGGCTGCCCACGGAGCGTCGCGGGCTGGTCACCGTGGGCCCGTTCGCCCTGGAGCGGCGGGGCACCGCCGACCTGGTGGTCGCCCGCGAGCGGCGCGGCGACCCCGTGACTCTCGCGGTCACACCTCGGGTGCTGCCGGTCGAGGGGCCGCCCACCGGGCGCAGACGCGGCCACGTCGGTGCCCAGGAGCGCGTCGAGCACGGCGGGACCGACCTCGTGGGCCTGCGCGAGTACGTCGCGGGCGACGACCTGCGGCGGCTGCACTGGGCCACCAGCGCCCGCAGCGGCACCCTCATGGTGCGCGAGGACGCCGACCCGGCGCAGCCGCACCTGACCGTGCTGCTGGACGACCGGGCGCCGAGCCACGTCGCGGAAGGCTTCGAGGAGGCGGTCGACGTCGTCGCCTCCCTCGTCACCGCCTGCGCCCGGCAGGGGGTCCCCGTCCGCTGCGTGACGTTGTCCGGCAGCCTCGACGCCGACGTCCCCGCGGGCGTGCCCGGCGCGGGAGAGCCGCTGCGCGCGGCGGGCGGCGTCGTCGACCTGCTGACCACGCTGCCTGTCACCGCCGAGGAGGTGCCCGTCGCGCTGCCGGCCGGTGCGGGCGCCGTGCTGGACGTGCTGGCCGTGGTCACCGGGGCCGGCGCGCCGGTCGAGCCGCTCCTGCTGGCTGCCCGCGGTGCGGTGACTACGGTGGTGCTGTCGATCGACCCGCAGCCTCGGCGGGTGCTCGGGGCGGTCGGGAAGGCCACCGTGGTCAGCGGGCCACGGGCCGAGGACGTGCTGGCCGGCTGGGACCTGGTGGGCGCACGGTGAGCACGAGCACGAGCACGAGCGCGAGCACGGCCGGGGGCGTGGGCGCGCAGGCCGGGCGGCCGCCCGGCACCGGCCCGGGCCCGGCGGTGACGTCCTGGGCCGTGGCCCTGCTGCTCCTGGCCGCGCTGCCGCTCTCCGCCGCCTTCGACTCCCCGCTGGTGCTCGGCCCGCTGGCCGGGGCGGTCGTGGTGCCGTTCGCCGTGGTCGCCCTCGCCCGGCGGCTGCGCCTGCCCGCGTGGGCGGCCGCCTCGGCCACGCTGTCCCTCGTCCTGGTCGTCGGGGCCTCGTTCGCGCGCTCGGCCTCGCCGGCACTCACGGGAACAGGGGCGGGCACAGGGATGACCACGGTGGCGGCCTGGCGCACGACGCCGTTCGGGGAGGCGGCGGGCCCGGTGGTCGACGCGGTCGCCCGGCTCCTCACCGCGCCTCGCCCCGCCCCCGTCGAGCACGTGGTCCCCGTGGCCATGCTGACGGCGGTCGTGGCGCTCGCGGTGGCGCTCGCCGTGGCCCGCGGCTCCCGGGCTCGGCTGGCGCCCCTGGTCGGTGCCGTGGTGCTGTACGGCGCGGCCCAGCTGCTCACGGCGGGGGCCGCGGACGCCGGCCCGGTGGCGGCGGCCTGCGTGGTGGTCGCGGCGGCGGGGTGGCTGCTGCTGGACGGCGAGGCCGTGCGGCGCGGCACCCCGGAGGCGGTGCTGGGGCGTGCCGCTCCCGGCTCGCGGGTCCGGTGGCGCGCCGGGGGCGTGGCCGGTCTGGTCGTCGTGGCGCTCGTCGGCGCCGCGGGAGCAGGAGCCGCGACGGCGGTGCGCGGGGCGCCGTACGAGCCGCGCGAGCACGTGACGCCGCCGCGGGTGCCGATGAGCGCAGCGCACCCGGTCGCCGAGCTGGCGCGCTGGCACGCCGAGCCGGACGTCCCGCTGCTGCGGGTGCGGGGCCAGCACCCGGGCTATCTCTCCTGGGTGACCCTCCCGGACTTCGACGGTGCCCGATGGGCGGCGCACCTGGACCTGCGGCCCGTCGGGGCCGTCGTAGAACCGGCCCTGCCGCCCGGCGCCGCGCGCGGGGAGGCCCGCGCCGAGGTCGAGCTGCTGGGGCTGGCCGGTGCGTCGGGCCCGCCGGGGGTGTGGCTGCCGTCGGTGGGGCATCCCGTGTCCACCACGGCACCAGGAGCGCTGAGCGACGCCGACACGGGGGTGCTGGCCCTGGCCGGCCCGGACGCACGCCTGCCGGAGGGGCTCGTGTACGAGCTGCGTGCGCACGTCGACGTCTCCGACGTGGGGCACGCCGCGGCGGCCGGGGTGCCGGCGGGGGAGGAGGTGGCCCGCTACCTGGAGCTGCCCCGGCTGCCCGCCGACCTGCGCGCCTACGCCCAGGCGGTCGTGGAGGGGGCCCCGTCACGGCTCGAGCAGGCCATGCTCCTCGCGGAGGAGGTGCGCACCGGGCGGGAGCTGGCGCACGACGCCGTGAGCGGGTCGTCGTACGCGCGCGTCCGCGAGCTGCTGTTCGCCGAGGCGGCGGACGGTGGCCAGGTGGGTACGAGCGAGCAGTTCACCACGGCCTTCGCCGTGCTGGGCAGGGCCGTGGGCCTGCCCACCAGGGTGGTGCTCGGGTTCGAGGTGCCCCCCGCGGAGGGGGAGGAGCCCGTCGTGGTGCACGGGGCCGACGCCCGGATGTGGGCCGAGGTGTACTTCGCCGGTCCTGGCTGGGTGCGGTTCGACCCCACGCCCGGGGCTGCCACCGCGACGGGGCTGGCCCCCGACCTGGCGGCGCAGCAGGTCGGGGACGTGCCGCAGGACGGCGAGGACGGCCCCGCGCAGGACCTCGACCCGGCGGAGGGGGGCGCCGACGAGGACCCGGAGGCCTCCGGCGCACCCCTCGACGAGAGCGCGCCGGGGGCGGCAGGCCGGTGGGCCGGGGCGCTCGCCGCGCTCCTCGGCGTGGCGTTGCTCGCCGTGCCCGCCGGGCTCGCCGTCGCCCGCGCCGGCCGGCGCCGCCGCCTGCGCACCGCGGGTGTCGTGGGTGCGTGGCAGCACGTCGCCGACGCGATGCTGCTGCGCCAGGGCCTGCCCGCGCCGTCGCGCACGGCCCCCCGGATCGCCGACGACGTCGCGCGGCTGGTCGACAGCGCGACGGGCGCCGCTGCCGCAACCCTGGCCCGGGCTGCCGAGGCGGCCGCGTTCGCGCCCGGCCCGGCCTCGCCGGAGGGGTCGACGTGGTCCCAGGCCGCCCAGGTGTCCAGGGCGCTGCGTCGCTCGGCACCCTGGCGGCGGCGGATCACCTGGTGGGTCGACCCCCGGCCGCTGCGGCGCCGCTGACGGCGCTCAGCGCTCGACGCACGCCCGTTCGGAGACCCCGACCCTGTCGGCCGCCTCGACGTCGACCACGACCACCTGCACGCACACCCGCGCCGCGTCCGGGTCCACGCCCTCGACCGTGGTCTCCGTGACACCGGCCGCCACGCGCTGCAGCGCACGCGGCTCGCCCGGTGCGTCCGGGTCCACGACGATGGCGGTGACCCGTCCGCTCGTCGGGTCGGTCCAGGACAGCTCGAGGCTCGTGCCCCGGTCGACGGCGACCAGGTCCCGCGGCTCGAGCGCCGCCTCCGAGACCTGCGCCTGCACAGGGCCCGACGGCGGAGCGAGGGGTTCGTCGAGGAGCGGGACGTCCACCGCGGTGGGGGCCGCCTCCGGTGGTGGCGGGGCTTGCCGCGAGGACGTCCACAGCGTCACCGCGACACCCAGCGCGCTGCCCAGCAGCACCGCCCCGCCGACGAACGCGGCGACACCCACCCAGGCCCGCCGCGCCGGCGCGGGCCCGGCCTCGGACGGGTCCGGCTCCTGTGACGCCCCGGTCGCGGGCACCAGCTCCGGGTGCAGCCCGGTGGCTTCGTCGTCGGCCGCCGTCACCGCTGGTCCCGGCGTGCCGCCGCCGGCACCCTGCAGCAGGGCGAGCGCCGACGGCGCGAGCGGCCCCGGCGCTTGCGGCTGGTCGGGCGGGAGCTCGAGCCCTGCCAGGGCCGGGGGCGGCGCGGCGCCCGGAGGGACGTCGGCGGGCGGCGGGACGTCGGCGGGCGGCGGGGGTGTCGGCGACGACGGCTCGGGGTGCGCCGCCAGCACGGTCGGTGCTGGGGAGGAAGGGGCTGGGGAGGAAGGGGCTGGCGACGACGGCTCTGCCGGCGTCGTGGGGGCCCACGACCGCGTCTCGGTGGGTACCTGCCGCAGGGCGTGGTGCACCTCGTCGGCACCCGCGAAGCGGTCCTCCCGGTGCGGGGCGAGGCAGCGCTCGACGACGTCGAGCAGCTCGGTGGGCACGTCGTCGCGCTGCAGCGGCCGCCGCAGCCCTGTGCGCACCCGGCGCAGGTAGCCCAGCGCCGTGTCGTCGGCGGCGTCGGGTGCCGCGAACGGTGCGCGGCCGTCGAGCAGCGTGAACAGCGTCGACCCGAGAGACCACACGTCGTCGGCGGGGGTGGGCTCCAGGCCGTCGAGCACCTGGGGCGAGGCGTGCCGGTAGGAGAACCGCTCGAGCGAGGAGGTGTGCCCGGCGTCCGCCATCCGCGCGATGCCGAAGTCGGTCAGCACGTAGGACGTCGGCAGGAGGAGCACGTTCTGTGGCTTGACGTCCCGGTGCAGGACGCCGTGCCGGTGGGCGAACGCGAGCGCGTCGGCCACCGCGGTGCCGGCCGCGACCACCTCGGCGACGGGCAGCGGGCCGTGGCTGCGCAGCCGGTCGTGCAGCGAGCCGAGGTCGTGGAAGTCCATCACCAGGCACGGGTTGCCCTGGGCGGTGGTGCCCGTGTCCAGCACGGTGACGATGTGCGGGTGCTGGCGGCCCAGGCGCACCGTGATCTCCAGCTCGCGGCGGAACCGCGCCAGGGTCGCGGCGTCCGTCTCGAGCAGCACCTTGATCGCCACGTCCCGGTGCAGGGCAGCCTGCCGCGCGCGGTAGACGACGCCGTCCCCGCCGCGCGCGATCTCGCGGACCTGGTCGTAGCCCTCGAGACCCAGCCGGACCTCGTGCCCGGACGCGGGGTGGTCGGCGGGGGTGCGGCCCGCGGCACCCGCGGCCGGCGCGGGCGCCCACAGGTCGTCGTCAGTCATGCTCTCCCCGTCCACCGGCGCTGCGGGCCCTGTCGGGCACGAGACTAGCGGCGCGGCGCGTCGAGGGTCCCGTGACCGCCGAGCCCCCGCCACAGGTCGCGCGCCTGGAGCGCGACCTCCTCGACGGCGGTCTGGCCGAGCGCCGCCGGGGTGGCCAGGACGCCCGCGAACCCCACGGCGTCGAAGGTGGCGTCCATGCGGGACGCGAAGCGGTCGCCGAACCTGGTGCCCGCCATCGCCTCGTCGACCTGGGTGCCGGCCCAGGTGCCGACGTCCCAGGAGACGCCGAGGGCAAAGCCGGCCAGGTTCAGCCCGGGTACGTGGCCCACCGCCCCCAGCACCGCCGAGACGCCGTTGTCGACAGCGCCGTGCAGGTCCCCGCCGGTGTGGCTCCGGTAGGCGCCGTAGGCGTCCGTGAGGACGCCGGCGGTGCCGAGCGCCCCCGTGACCCGGCCCACCGCGGGGCCGACGTGGGCCTCGGAGACGATCCCGAACGCCTGGTCGAGCGTGCGGTACGAGGCGCCGCTCAGGTCCCACCGGGCGGCGGCGTGCGCCACGGCCGCGGCGCCGGTCGCCGTCGCGACAGGGTCGTACCGGTCGAGGAAGTCGGCCACCACGGCATGGGTGCGGTCCACCGCCTGGCGCAGCGCGGCGGCGTCCGGGCCGCCCGTCCCGCCCGGCCCGCCAGCCCCGCCGGCCGCCGCTGTCGCGGGGCCGCTGCCTGCCGCGGCGCTCACCGCCTCCTGCTCGTCGGCGTCGTCCAGCAGCCGCAGCGTCGCCTCGTCCAGCGCCTCGACGCACCGCAGCAGCACCGGGACGTGCTCCTGGCGCCACCCCTGCCGGGCGCGCTCGGCGTCCTGACCCTGCCAGGTGAGCGCCTGCAGCCCGGCGCCCACCCGCGCGGCGCACGCCACGAGCGCCTCGGCGGCCTGGTGCAGCGCGGCCGCCTGCGCCCGCAGGGCGGCGACGTCGGCGCCGCGGAAACCCTCGACCATGGCTCAGCTCCTCGTTCTGGTGACCACCCGAGCCTGGCGGGGACCGGGTGCGGCGTCGAGGCCCGCGGGGGTGGAACGTTCCGCTCCGTGCCGACCCCCTGCCCCTCGGCAGGGCGCTGACCTGCGCCGAGAGGCGTGCGCCCTCCACCCGCGCGAGGGTGGAGACATGGACGACCGCATCACTCCCGAACAGTTCCAGGGGGCGGACGGCACCGGGGACTGGCGCTCGCTGGGCCCCGCGTACGCCTTGTTCCGGACGGGCACCTTCCAGGCCGGCGCGCGCCTGGTGGCGAGGATCGCCGAGGTGGCGGACGAGCTGGGCCGCCACCCGGACGTCGACCTGAGGGGCGGCACGGTCACGGTGCGGCTCGGGTCGCACGAGGTCGGGGGGCTGTCGGCACGGGACGTCGAGCTGGCCCGGCGCATCTCGGCGGCGGCGGCCGGCATGGGGGTCGAGGCCGACCCGTCCGGGGTCCAGCAGACCCAGCTGGGCGTCGACGCTCTCGCCGGTGGGAGGGTCCAGCCGTTCTGGCGTGCCCTGCTGGGCTACGACGAGCGCCCCGGCGAGGAGGCCGTGCGGGAGGAGGAGGCGGCCCCGAGCCTCGTGGACCCGCGGGGGCGGGGGCTGGACGTGTGGTTCCCGCGCGGGGACAGCCCGCGCACCGAGCACAACCGGCTGCACCTGGACGTGTTCGTGCCGGACGACGTCGCGCAGGAGCGGGTGGAGGCGGCGCTGGCGGCGGGCGGCCACCTGGTGACGGACCGGTGGGCGCCGAGCTGGTGGGTGCTGGCGGACCCGGAGGGCAACGAGGCGGCGGTGTGCACGTGGCAAGAGCCGCCGCTGGAGGTGTGACGGCGTGCCCACGAGCGCGTCCCACGCTGCGGTCGTCTATCTCGTCATGTGAGACGTCCCGCGTGTGGCGTGACACCGCTCGCCGGGGCGGCGTAACGTGCGTCACGTGCAGACGATCCTCCTCGTAGTACTTCCCGGGCGCGCCGGCTGAGGCCGCCGTACTCCGTACCGGCTTCGTCAGCGCGCTCACCCCTCGATCGTCCCGGGCACCGCCCAGGGACCGGGGGGTTTTCGTTTGCCCCCGTACCACTCGTAGAACCGACGGCAGGAGAGTCCGATGGCCCAGCCGCACCCGAGCCCCGCACAGGTCGCCGCCCGCAGCGGCTCCGTCGCGCCGGCCGCGAGGGCGTCCGCCGCCCCCGTGCGCGAAGAGATGACCGGTGCGCAGTCGGTCGTCCGCTCGCTCGAGGAGGTCGGGGCCGAGGTCGTCTTCGGCATCCCCGGGGGCGCCATCCTGCCCGCCTACGACCCGCTCATGGACAGTGAGCGGCTGCGCCACATCCTGGTGCGCCACGAGCAGGGCGGGGGCCACGCGGCGTCCGGCTACGCGCACGCCACCGGCAAGGTGGGCGTCACCATGGCCACCAGCGGCCCGGGAGCCACCAACCTGGTCACCCCGATCGCCGACGCCAACATGGACTCGATCCCGATGGTCGCGATCACGGGTCAGGTCGGGGCGGCCGCGATCGGCACGGACGCGTTCCAGGAGGCCGACATCGTCGGCATCACCATGCCGATCACCAAGCACTCCTATCTGGTGACCGACCCGGCCGAGATCCCGCGCACCATCGCCGAGGCCTTCCACATCGCCTCCACCGGCCGGCCCGGCCCGGTGCTCGTCGACATCGCCAAGTCGGCCCTGCAGTCGCCCACCACGTTCGAGTGGCCCACCGAGCCGCACCTGCCCGGCTACCACCCCGTCACCAGGCCGCACGGCAAGCAGGTCCGCGAGGCGGCCCGCCTCCTGGCGACCGCTCGCCGGCCCGTGCTGTACGTGGGCGGCGGCGTGATCCGGGCCGGGGCGTGGGAGGGCGTGCGCCGCCTGGTCGACGTCTCCGGCGCCGCCGTGGTGACCACGCTCATGGCCCGCGGGGCCGTGCCCGACTCCCACCCGCAGCACCTGGGCATGCCCGGCATGCACGGCACCGTCCCGGCCGTCGCTGCGCTGCAGAAGGCCGACCTCATCGTGGCGCTCGGCGCCCGGTTCGACGACCGCGTCACCGGGAAGCTCTCGAGCTTCGCCCCGCACGCCGCCATCGTCCACGCCGACATCGACCCGGCCGAGATCGGCAAGAACCGCGAGGTCGACGTGCCCATCGTGGGCGACCTGCGCGAGGTCGTCGCCGAGCTGGTGCCGGCCCTGGAGGCCGAGCACGCCAAGAACGGCCTGCCCGACCTCGCGGCCTGGTGGCACCAGATCGACACCTGGCGCGAGACGTACCCGCTCGGCTACACGCCCACCGCCGATGGCCTGCTGGCACCCCAGCACGTCATCTCGCGGCTCGGGGAGATCGCCGGCTCGGACGCCGTCTACGTGTCCGGCGTGGGCCAGCACCAGATGTGGGCCGCCCAGTTCATCCGGTACGAGCAGCCGCGCACGTGGATCAACTCCGGCGGCCTGGGCACCATGGGCTACGCCGTGCCCGCCGCGATGGGGGCCAAGGTGGGCCGCCCCGACGCCACCGTGTGGGCCGTGGACGGCGACGGCTGCTTCCAGATGACCAACCAGGAGCTGGCGACCTGCGTCATCAACGAGATCCCCATCAAGGTGGCGCTCGTCAACAACAGCTCGCTGGGCATGGTGCGCCAGTGGCAGACCCTGTTCTACGACTCGCGCTACTCCAACACGGACCTGCACACGGGCCACGGCACCCAGCGGGTGCCCGACTTCGTCAAGCTCGCCGACGCCTACGGGTGCGTGGGCATCCGGGTGGAGCACGAGTCCGAGGTGGACGACGCGCTGCGGCGGGCCAACGAGATCGACGACCGCCCCGTGGTCGTGGACCTCACCGTCTCGCGCGACGCGATGGTGTGGCCGATGGTCGCCGCCGGCGTGAGCAATGACGACATCCAGTACGCCCGCGGGATCTCGCCCGCCTGGGACCGAGAGGAGTGAGGTGAGCATGTCCCGTCACACGCTGTCCGTGCTGGTGGAGAACAAGCCGGGCGTCCTGACCCGTGTCGCCGCGCTGTTCGCACGCCGCGCCTTCAACATCCACTCGCTCGCGGTGGGCCCCACGGAGCACGAGGACATCTCGCGCATCACCGTGGTGGTCGACGTCGACGAGCTGCCCCTGGAGCAGGTCACCAAGCAGCTCAACAAGCTGGTGCACGTGCTCAAGATCGTCGAGCTCGACGCCGAGTCGTCCGTCCAGCGGCAGCTGCTGCTGGTCAAGGTGCGCGCCGACGCGTCCACCCGCTCGGGCGTGCTCGAGGTCGTGAACCTGTTCCGCGCGCACGTCGTCGACGTCGTGCCCGACACCGTGGTGGTCGAGGCCATCGGCACCGACGCCAAGCTGGACGCCCTGGTGGCGGCGCTCGAGCCGTACGGTGTGCGCGAGATCGTCAAGTCCGGGACCCTCGCCATCGGGCGCGGGTCACGGTCCATCACCGACCGGGCGCTCGAGCGCGTCCGGACCGCCTGACCCCCTGCAACCGACAACCGCTTTAGGGAGCACCACCGTGGCTGAGCTTTTCTACGACGACGACGCCGACCTGTCCGTGATCCAGCAGCGCAAGGTCGCCGTCGTGGGCTACGGCAGCCAGGGGCACGCGCACGCCCTGAACCTGCGCGACTCCGGCGTCGACGTCCGCGTGGGCCTGCGCGAGGGCTCCGCCTCGCGCGAGAAGGCCGAGAACGAGGGCCTGCGCGTGCTGTCCGTGGCCGACGCCGTCAAGGAGGCCGACGTCGTCGTGATCCTCGCGCCGGACCAGGTGCAGCGGCACATCTACCGCGAGGAGATCGCCCCGAACCTGCAGGACGGCGCCGCGCTCGTCTTCGGGCACGGCTTCAACATCCGCTTCGGCTACATCGAGCCCGCCGCGGGCCACGACGTCGTCATGGTCGCCCCCAAGGGCCCGGGCCACCTGGTGCGTCGCGAGTACGCCGACGGCCGTGGCGTGCCCGTGATCGTGGCCGTCGAGACGGACGCCTCGGGCAAGGCGTGGGACCTGGCGCTGTCGTACGCCAAGGCCATCGGCGGCCTGCGTGCAGCCGGCATCAAGACCACCTTCACCGAGGAGACCGAGACCGACCTGTTCGGCGAGCAGGCCGTCCTGTGCGGCGGCGTCTCCCAGCTCATCCAGTACGGCTTCGAGACGCTGACCGAGGCCGGCTACCAGCCCGAGGTCGCCTACTTCGAGGTGCTGCACGAGCTCAAGCTGATCGTCGACCTCATCTACGAGGGCGGCATCACCAAGCAGCGCTGGTCGGTCTCCGACACCGCCGAGTACGGCGACTACGTGTCCGGGCCGCGCGTGATCGACGCCCGCGTGAAGGAGAACATGAAGGCCGTGCTGGGCGACATCCAGTCGGGTGCCTTCGCCGAGCGCTTCATCAACGACCAGGACGCGGGCGCGCCCGAGTTCAAGGAGCTGCGCGAGAAGGGCCAGAACCACCCGATCGAGCCGGTGGGCCGCGAGCTGCGCAAGCTGTTCGCCTGGGTCAAGCCCAGCGACTCCGACTACGTCGAGGGCTCGGCCGCGCGCTGACGCCCCCGCACGACGGCCCGGTGCCCCTGGTGGGCGCCGGGCCGTCGTCGTGCGCGCCGACCGGCCGAGCAGCCGGTCCGCTGGTTGGATGGGGTCATGAGCGACGCACGCGACCTGCCCGACGACCTGCCCGCCGAGCTCGCAGACGGTGCGGCGGCTCCCGTCCCGCCGGACCTTGCCGACGGGCTGCCCGACGACCTCCCGGAGCCGAGCGCCGAGGACCTGGAGCGTGCCGAGCGCGTGCAGCGGTTCTGGGAGTCGGCGCGCGGGCGCGCCGGCCTGGGCCGTGTGGTGGCCGTGACCGGCCCGGCGTGGGGCGAGGCGATGGCCCCGCCCGCGTGGTCGTTCGGCGACTCGCCCGAGCTCGCGGACGAGCTCCTGGGGCTGGTCCTGGAGGGTACGAAGACCGGCACGGCCTCGCTCGTGTGGGAGTACGACGGCGGCCAGGAGCCCATGCCCGCTGAGGGCGACCTGTCGATCCTGCTCGACGGCGCGGGGGAGCCGCGGGCGCTCGTGCGCACCACCGAGGTGCGGGTCGTGCCCTTCGACGAGGTCGACGAGGAGTTCGCGCGCTCGGAGGGGGAGGGGGACCGCACCCTGGCGTCCTGGCGCGAGGGGCACGAGCGCTACTGGCGGCGCAACATGCCGGCGGGGCGAGAGTTCTCCCGGGACATGCCCGTGGTGTGCGAGAGGTTCGAGCTGCTCTACCGGGCCCCGTGACCGGCGGGCCGCCCGGATGGTGAGACGCCTGTCCCGCATCCTGGCACCCTCGGCCTAGGCTCAGGGGCATGACGCAGGGCAGCGAGCAGGCGCAGAGCATCGACCTGGCCGTGGTGGCCGGAGACGGCATCGGCACCGAGGTCGTCGAGCAGGGCCTCGCCGTGCTCGACGCCGCGCTGGCCGGCACCGGCGTCAAGGTCACGACCACGGACTACGACCTCGGCGCGCGCCGCTACCACGCCACCGGCGAGACCCTCACCGACGCCGACCTCGCCGCCCTCCGCGGCCACGACGCGATCCTGCTCGGCGCCGTCGGCGACCCCTCCGTGCCCTCCGGCGTGCTCGAGCGCGGCCTGCTCCTGCGCCTGCGCTTCGCGCTCGACCACTACGTGAACCTGCGCCCCGCCCGGCTGTTCCCCGGCGTCCGCAGCCCGCTCGCCGACCCGGGCGAGGTCGACTTCGTCGTCGTGCGCGAGGGCACCGAGGGGCCCTACGTCGGCAACGGTGGTTCCGTCCGGACCGGCACGCCGCACGAGATCGCCACCGAGGTCTCCGTCAACACCGCCTACGGCGTCGAGCGCGTCGTGCGCTACGCGTTCGCCAAGGCCGCCGCCCGCCCCCGCAAGCACCTGACCCTCGTGCACAAGCACAACGTCCTCGTGCACGCCGGGCACCTGTGGCGCCGCACCGTCGAGGCCGTCAACGCCGAGTTCCCCGACGTGACCACCGACTACCTGCACGTCGACGCCGCCACCATCTTCCTCACCACGGACCCGTCGCGGTTCGACGTGATCGTCACCGACAACCTCTTCGGTGACATCCTCACGGACCAGGCGGCCGCCATCACCGGCGGCATCGGCCTGGCGGCGTCGGGCAACGTCAACCCCGACCGCACCGCGCCGTCGATGTTCGAGCCCGTCCACGGCTCGGCCCCCGACATCGCCGGGCAGGGCAAGGCCGACCCCACGGCCACCGTGCTCTCCGTGGCCCTCCTGCTCGACCACCTCGGCCACACCGACGCCGCGCGCCGGGTCGAGGCCGCGGTGGAGGCGGACCTCGCGGAGCGCTCCACGGGCCCGGCGCGAGTACGCTCGACGGCCGAGATCGGCCGCGAGCTCGCCGCGCGCCTGCACTGACTGCACAGACTGCACAGACCACACGGGCGCGCCGCCGAGAGCGGCCGGTCCGGCCGTCGTCCCCAGCCCCTCCAGCCGAGGGCCGCTGCGGGCGACCACGCCGGAAACACGGGCGTGGAAGACTGCAGGGGTCCACACGTGAAAGGCCCTTCGCAACCATGTCGAGCACCACGAGCAACCCTGCGTCGAGCACGATCCTCCCCGGGGGCATCGAGGAGATCGTCTCGCTGTTCACCGTCACCCCGACGGACACCCCCACACCGCCCGCCGAGCGTGCCGAGAAGATCGCCCGGCCGCGGTTCGGCACCGTCTTCTCCGACCACATGGCCCGCATCTCGTGGCGTCGCGAGGAGGGGTGGATCCACCGCCGCGTCGAGAAGTACGGCCCGCTCCAGCTCGACCCCGCCACCGCGGTGCTCCACTACGCGCAGGAGATCTTCGAGGGCATGAAGGCCTACGCGCACGCCGACGGCAGCGTGTGGACCTTCCGGCCCGAGGAGAACGCTGCCCGCTTGGCCCGCTCGGCCCACCGCATGGCGCTGCCCGCCCTGCCCGTCGACGACTTCGTCGCCGCCTGCGCCGCCCTCGTGCGCGTCGACTCCGAGTGGGTGCCCACGGCGGAGGACTCGAGCCTCTACCTGCGCCCCTTCATGTTCGCCTCCGAGGCGTTCCTCGGCGTGCGCCCCGCCGACGAGGTCGAGTTCCTCGTCATCGCCTCGCCGTCGGGCGCCTACTTCGCCGGCGGCGTCAAGCCCGTGTCCATCTGGGTGGACTCCGAGTACCACCGCGCCGGGCCCGGCGGCACCGGCTCCGCGAAGTTCGGCGGCAACTACGCGGCCAGCCTGCTGCCGCAGTCGCAGGCCGCCGCCAAGGGCTTCGACCAGGTGTGCTTCCTCGACGGGGCGACCAACACCTACCTCGAGGAGCTCGGCGGCATGAACGTCTTCCTCGTCATGGACGACGGGTCGGTGCACACCCCCGAGCTCACCGGCAGCATCCTCGAGGGCGTCACCCGCTCCTCGATCCTGCGGCTGGCCGCCGACCGCGGCCGCGAGGTGGTCGAGCGGCGCATCCCGCTCACCGAGGTGGTCGAGGGCCTCGCCTCGGGGCGCGTCACCGAGGCGTTCGCCTGCGGCACCGCCGCCGTCGTCACCCCCGTGGGGCGCCTCGCCGGCGACACGTTCGACTCGACCGTCGGTGACGGCCAGCCCGGAGAGCTCACCATGGCGATCCGCGCCGAGCTGACCGACATCCAGTACGGGCGCGCGGCGGACCGGCACGGCTGGATGCGGCGGCTCGCGTGAGGGCGGCGGCGTTCGCGGACCTCGTCCGCGAACGCCGCCGCCCTCCGCCCTCCGGCTCAGGGGGTCTGGGCGCCGGGGCGGGACGACTAGGCGCCGGGGCGGCGTACCAGGGTGCGGGCCAGCACGCCCGTGAGCAGCGACCACACGGCCAGGCCCAGGATGATCCACACGATCGCGGTCAGCACCGCGGGCAGCACGTCCGTGCCACCCGCGAACGGCAGGGCGGCCAGGATGATGGTCGCGAGAGCGACCACCCAGCCGAAGAACGACGCCGGCCGCGGCGTCGAGGCCACGAGCAGGTGCAGGAGGAGCGCGGCGACCAGGGCGGCCAGGCCGCCGGTCACGCCCCACGCGACGAGGTCGGACCCGCCGAACGGCGGAGAGACCAGCTCCTGGCCCGCGACGTCGCCGAGCACGAACCCCGCGGCCAGGCCGATGAGCGCGGCGACCAGCGCCGTCGCGACCGCCCCCGCCCAGTACCGCCCGACCTCGAGCCCCAGCCGCGGGTCCTCCGTGCCGGCGGTGGCCGGGTGGCCCAGGCCCGGGGCGGGCCCGGTCGCCTGCGGCGGTGCCGGGTAGGCGGCGGGCTGCGCGCCCGCCGCCTGCTGGGGCGGTACCGCCGGAGGCTGCTGCTGGCCGGCGGGCACGGCGTCGTCAGGACGCTGGGGGTCACTCATCGCTCGTCTCCTTCCGTGGGACGCGACCAGCCGACCACGGGTCGTGGCTGCTCGCACAGGAGGTCGCGACCGCGTCCGCGTGCTGACACGGTCTGTCCACGCAGCGGGACCGTGTGGCACCATGGCCCTGTGACCTTGCGAGACACGCGCCGCGTCATTCCCTAGCGCGTCCGGCACCACCCCGCCGGACGCGCCGACCTTCCCTACCCGGAGGGTCTTTTTTGTTGCCGGGAGACGAGCACCAGAGAGAAGGACGACGTGACCTTCGACGTGTACGACACGACGCTGCGCGACGGCGCCCAGCAGGAGGGCATGAACCTCACGGTCGCCGACAAGCTGGCGATCGCCCCGCTCCTCGACGAGCTGGGCGTGGGGTTCATCGAGGGCGGCTGGCCGGGCGCCATCCCCAAGGACACCGAGTTCTTCCGCCGCGCACGCGAGGAGCTGACCCTCAAGAACGCCGTCCTCGCCGCGTTCGGCGCCACCCGCCGGCCCGGGGTCGCGGCCTCGGCCGACCCTCAGGTGCGGGCGCTGCTCGACTCCCAGGCTCCCGTGGTGACCCTCGTGGCCAAGTCGGACGTGCGGCACGTCGAGCGGGCGCTGCGCACCACCCGCGAGGAGAACCTCGCGATGATCCGCGACACCGTCGACCTCCTCGTCACCGAGGGGCGGCGCGTCGTCGTCGACGCCGAGCACTTCTACGACGGGTACCGGTTCGACGCCGCCTACGCCACCGCCTGCGCCGAGGCGGCGTTCGGCGCCGGAGCCGAGGTGGTGGTGCTCTGCGACACCAACGGCGGCATGCTGCCCGACCGCGTCACCGACGTCGTCGGTGCGCTGCGCGCCACGCTGGGGGAGGGGCCGCGCCTCGGCATGCACGCGCACAACGACACCGGGTGCGCGGTGGCCAACACGCTCGCCGCGGTGGCCGCCGGTGCCAGCCACGTGCAGGGCACGGTCAACGGCTACGGTGAGCGCACAGGAAACGCCGACCTCGTCGCCGTCGTCGCCAACCTCGAGCTCAAGGCCGGGCGCGAGCTGCTCGCCGACGGCGGGCTGCGCGAGGCCACCCGGATCGCCCACGCCATCGCCGAGATCACCAACATCGCCCCGTTCCAGCGCCAGCCCTACGTCGGCGCGAGCGCGTTCGCGCACAAGGGCGGCCTGCACGCCTCGGCCATCAAGGTGGACCCTGACCTGTACCAGCACGTCGACCCGCTGACGGTGGGCAACGACATGCGCATGCTCGTCTCCGACATGGCCGGGCGGGCGTCGGTCGAGCTCAAGGGCCGCGAGCTCGGCTTCGACCTCTCCGGCCAGGCCGACCTGCTCGCCCGCGTCACCGCCCGCGTCAAGGAGGCCGAGGCCGCCGGCTACACCTACGACGCCGCCGACGCCTCGTTCGAGCTGCTGCTGCGCGAGGAGCTGACTGGCCGGCGCCCCGCCTACCTGACGGTCGAGTCCTGGCGCACCATCGTCGAGACGGCGCCTGGCACCGCCGGAGCGCGCGACGCCGTCGCGCTCGCCGAGGCCACCGTGAAGGTGCGGGCGGGCGGCGAGCGCATCGTCGCCACGGGGGAGGGCAACGGCCCCGTCAACGCCCTCGACCAGGCGCTGCGGCTCGCCCTGACCCGCATCTACCCCGAGATCGGCAGGTTCGAGCTGGCCGACTTCAAGGCCCGCATCCTCGACTCGGAGCACGGCACCGACTCGATCACCCGGGTGCTGGTGGTCACCACCGACGGCGAGCGCACCTGGTCCACCGTGGGGGTCGGTCCCAACGTCATCGAGGCAGCCTGGGAGGCGATGCTCGACGCCCACGTGTGGGGGCTGCTCCACACGGGCGTCGAGCCGAGGTGACCTCAGGCCTTCGGGTCGAGCCGGCGCGGGCTCACCGCCTCCGTGGTGGCACGCAGGGCGGCCGCAGCGCAGTCGTGGCGCCGCTGCACCACCCGGACGAAGAGGAGGTCCACCAGCGCGAGCTGAGCGATGCGCCCCGACATGGCACCGGGGCGGAACCGCGTCTCCCGCGCCGTGGTCGTCAGCACGACGTCGGCCGCCGCTGCCAGCGGCGAGGACGGGAAGTTGGTGATCGCGACGGCGAGGGCGCCCCGCTCCCGGGCCAGCGACAGGGCCTGGTAGGGCTCCACCGTGGTGCCGGTGTGCGAGATCGCGACGGCGACCGTGCCCGGCCCGAGCAGCGCGGCCTGCGTCAGCTGCTGGTGCGGGTCCACGGGCGCCGTCGCGAGGAGGCCCGCCCGCATCAGCCGTTGCGCGAGGTCCTGGCTCGCCAGACCGCTGGACCCCACGCCGAACACGTCGACACGGTCCGCCGACGAGACCGCCTCGGCGACCTTCTCCAGCGCTTCGACGTCGAGCAGGCGGGCAGTCTCCTCGATGGTGCGGGCCTCGTGGAAGGCGATCTTGGAGACCACCGCGGCGGCGGAGTCGCCGTCCTCGATCTCTCCCTCCGTGATGCCGGAACGCTCGAGCTCGAGCTCCCGGCGGCTGGTGGCCTGCGCCAGGTCGATGCGGAACTCCGGGTAGCCCGCATAGCCCACGGCGCGGCAGAACCGCACCACGGTGGCCTGCGACGTGCTCGCACGGGCGGCCAGCTCCGTGATGGTCGACGACACGACACCCGGCGGGTCGTCGAGCACCGCCTGCGCGATGCGCGCCTCGGCCGGGCGCAGCGTGGGCAGCTCCTGGCGGAGCCGGACGAGGACGTCAGCAGACATGGGTGTGTTCCTTGCTGGGATGGGTCGCAGCGGCGCGAGACCGAAGAGCGGGGACGGCGAGCGCGCCGTCGTGACCGCCGCGCGGCTCGAGGCGGCGGACGGCAGGGGGCAGGGTGCCGGTGGGGCGTGACATCTCAACTTTCCGGGTGGGCGGAGCCGGAGGTCACGTGCTCCTGGCACGTGTCACCTGGCCGCGGCCCCGAGACTAGCGCTCCCTGCCCACTTTTGTCCCCTACCACGTAGGTTGGGATCGTGCATGGCGAGTACAAGGTTCCTGGCGGCAAGCTCGTCGCCGTCGACGTCGAGGTGGCCGAGGGCCGCCTGGTAGGCGCCCACCTCTCGGGCGACTTCTTCCTCGAGCCGGACGAGGCGCTCGGCGTCATCGACCGCGCCCTCACGGGCCTCGAGGCCACCACGCCCACCGGGGAGATCGCCCGCGCGGTCGAGGCGGCGCTGCAGGCGGCGGAGTCCGACGGCACCCTGCCCGGACCCGCAGCCCTGGTCGGCTTCGACCCCTGGGCCGTGGGCGTGGCCGTGCGCCGGGCGCTCGGCCACGCGACCACCTGGGACGACCACGTCTTCGAGGTGCTGCGACCCGGCCCGCTGCCGCCCCGCACCCTGGCCGCGCTCGACCAGGTGCTCACCGAGGAGCTCGCCGAAGGGCGGCGCGGCCCCACGCTGCGGTTCTGGGACTGGGACGAGCGGGCCGTGTTCATCGGCTCGTTCCAGTCGCTGTCCAACGAGGTGGACCCCGCGGGGGTGGCCAAGCACGACGTCACCGTGGTGCGGCGCATCTCCGGGGGTGGCGCCATGTTCATGGAGGCCGGAAACTGCGTGACGTTCTCGCTCGTGGTGCCCGCCTCGCTCGTCGACGGCATGTCGTTCGAGCAGTCCTACGCGTTCCTCGACTCGTGGGTGCTCGGTGCGCTCGAGTCGGTCGGCGTCGAGGCGTTCTTCGCCGGCATGAACGACGTCGCCTCCCCGGCGGGCAAGCTGGCGGGCTCGGCGCAGAAGCGCCTGGCCGGTGGCGCGGTGCTGCACCACATGACCATGGCGTACGACATCGACAGCGCCAAGATGCTCGAGGTGCTGCGCATCGGCCGCGAGAAGCTCTCGGACAAGGGCACGACCAGCGCGGCCAAGCGGGTGGACCCGCTGCGCTCGCAGACCGGCCTGCCGCGCGAGGCGATCGTGGACGCGTTCGACGCCTACTTCCGCAGCCGGTACCGGACCGTCGACTCCGAGCTGCGGCCCGAGGAGCTCGAGCGGGCCGAGGAGCTGGTGCGGACCAAGTTCGCGACACAGGAGTGGATCGCCCGCGTGCCGTGAACCACGCGGCACACCTCCGCCGGGCCGGGCCGGGCCGAGCAGGCGGGGCCGGCCCGGCGGAGGTGTGCCGCGTGGTTCACGGCACGCGGG
>NZ_QKWH01000001.1 GCF_003244315.1 Xylanimonas oleitrophica | reverse complement strand
ACCCGACGAGGGATAAAATTTGGCATTGACTATCAAGCACACTGTTGAGTTCTCAAACAACCGACGCACACCATCCGGTCCCGAGCTTCCGCTCGTTTCCCGTCCGGGGCAGGTCTTCAACCTTACCAGACTCTCTCCGCTGCTCTCAACGCCCTCGCGAGCGTCTCGATCTCCGTCGGAGAGTGGTCCGGCCCACTCCTGGGCGCAGAACGCCCCTGTGAAGGTGAGTGGTGGACCGCCTGGCGGGCCCGGCCACCTCGCGGTGTCCGTTCCTCCCTGCCGGGCGAACTCCGAGAACATTACACGGGTCGGCGGGTGCTGCCAAATCCGCAGGCCGCCGTCTGTCACGGACGGTGTCGTCGCAGGTCAGGGCCGGTTCCGGCCACGCCAGCCGGACGACAGAGGGCTCCGGCGATGTCGCCGGAGCCCTCTGCAGCACCTCGGGCGGGATCCCGCCCCTCGACCTCCGTGCGGGAGCCGCGGGGCGGTCCCGGCACGGGTCACCCCGCGGCGGCCACCGCCAGCGTCCGCTTGCCGCGTCGCAGCACGGCGTAGCGGCCGTGGAGCAGGTCCGCGGCCGTCAGCTCCTGCTCGTCCGAGGTCACCTTCACGTTGTTGACGTAGGCACCGCCCTCGGCCACCGCCCGGCGCGCGGCCGACCTCGAGTCCACCAGGCCCGCCCCCACGAAGACGTCGACCAGCAGGTCCCCCGCCTTCGCCGTCGTGCGCGGAAGCTCCGCCACCGCGCCGGCGAGGGTGGGCTCGTCCAGGTCGCGCAGCTCCCCCTTCCCGAACAGGGCCTGGCTCGCCGCGATCACCGCGTCGGTGGCCCCCTGGCCGTGCACCAGCGTGGTCAGGTCGCCGGCGAGCGCGCGCTGCGCCTCGCGCGCGAACGGGCGCTCGGCCACCGCCTGCTCGAGCTCGCCGATCTCCTCGCGGGAACGGAACGTGAAGACCTTGAGGTACTTCACCACGTCCGCGTCGGCCTGGTTGAGCCAGAACTGGTAGAAGGCGTACGGGCTCGTGAGCTCGGGGTCGAGCCACACCGCACCGCCCTCGGACTTGCCCATCTTGGTGCCGTCCGCCTTGGTGATGAGCGGGGACGTCATCGCGTGGGCGGCCACACCTTCCGTCTTGCGGATCAGCTCGACGCCCGAGAGCAGGTTGCCCCACTGGTCGCTGCCGCCGAGCTGCAGCGTGCACCCGTACCGCGTGTACAGCTCCCGGAAGTCCATGCCCTGCAGCACCTGGTAGCTGAACTCGGTGAAGCTGATGCCCTCGTCCGACTGCAGCCGCCGCGCCACGATGTCCTTCGAGATCATCGTGCCCACACGGAAGTGCCGGCCGACGTCCCGCAGGAAGTCGATCGCCGACATCTGACCCGTCCAGTCGAGGTTGTTCACCATCCGCGCCGCCGAGGCGCCCTCGAAGTCGAGGAACGGCTCGATCTGCCCGCGGATCCTCTCCACCCACTCCGCCACGACGTCACGCGACTGCATCGAGCGCTCGGTCGTCGGGCGCGGGTCACCGATCAGGCCCGTCGCGCCACCGACGAGCGCCAGGGGCCGGTGCCCGGCGAGCTGGAGACGACGCATGTTGAGCAGCTGCACCATGTGTCCGACGTGCAGGCTCTGCGCCGTCGGGTCGAATCCCGCGTAATAGGTGATCGGGCCCTCGGCCAGCGCAGAACGCAGCGCGGCCTCGTCGGTGGTCTGCGCCACCAGGCCCCGCCAGTGCAGCTCGTCGAGAACGTCGGTCACCGTTGTCGCTCCTTGATAGGTCCCACGGCCCGGGCGGGCCGCCGGTCCTAGTCTGCCCGACGACGACCACGGGACCCGCCGTCGTCTCGCGACGGCGCGGCCCACCGCCGCGGCCGCCCTCGGCGCCAGCGCGCCCGGGGGCTCAGCGCCGCCGCGCCGTCACGGCCCGGTACGCCGACACCGTGGGCTCGCCGGCGAGCCAGTACCGCCACGGGAAGAGGTCCGCCCGGCCACCCTCACCGCTCACACCCACACGCGGGCCCACCTCGACCACGCCCTGCGGCCGCTCCCCCGGTACCACCAGCACGACGTCGCCGTCCGGGTCCGTCACGTCAGCCCCGTCGTCGGCCAGAGTCAGCGCGAGCGCCACGGTGAGACGACCAGGCCCCTGCGCGATCTGCCGGTCCGAGCGGCAGACCCCCGCGGTCTCCCGCCGCGCTCGGGCGAGAGCGGCGCCGTCGACCACCTCCCCCGCGCGCAGCAGCACCGCCGACGCCTGGCCCCGCGGACCGCACACCACGTTCACGCAGTGGTGCAGCCCCAGGTGACGGTAGACGTACAGCCGGCCCGGCTCGCCGAACATCGTGGCGTTGCGGGCGCTGCGCCCGCGGTAGGCGTGCGACCCCGGGTCGTGGGCGCCGTCGTAGGCCTCGACCTCGGTGAGCCGCAGCGTCACCGACCCCTCGGGGGTGCGCCGCACGAGGTGGGCGCCCAGCAGGTCGCGCACGACCTCGTGCACGCTCCGGGCGTACCACTGACGGTCCCGGACCTCGCCCAGGACCGGTCCGCCGTGCTCGTCGGTCGCTGGCGTCGTCATCCGGACGACGTTACCGCCCGTGCAGGCCCGAGGGCTGCCCGCCCCGCGCCGTGCCCGGCGCGACGGGCACGACGCCGGACGGCACGACCGCAACCCCAGAGCGGACCGGCACGACGCGCTCGGTGCGCGTCAGCGGCCCGCCCCGCCTGTCGGCAGGCCCGCCAGCGCACGGCCGTACCCGTCGATCAGGACGTCGGCCCGCTCCCGCGTGCGCTCGCGCACGTAGTGGTCCGCCTCGTCCGCCATCCAGGCCAGCCAGTGCGCGCGGGCCTCGTGACCGTCACGCTCCAGCCCCCGCCGCAGGCGCTCGGCGTCGTCGGCCTCCACCCAGACCAGCAGCCGCGGCACCGCGTCGACGCCCCGGGCACCCGCACCGCACCCCTCGACCACCACGAACGGTGCCCGCGGCACCTCGTGCTCCTCGGCGTAGCGGCCCGCCCCCCAGTCGTAGCGCCGGTAACGGCCCGCACGCCCCTCCGCGAAGGGCTCCAGGACCCACTGTGCGAACCGCGCCGCACCGCCGTCGGGCCCCGCCTCCCAGCCCTCGTAGAGATCGTCCATGTGGACCACCGGGGCAGGCTCCGCCTCCCCCAGGCGCGGCGCGAGCTGCGCCGCCAGCGTCGTCTTGCCCGAACCGGCCGGGCCGTCGAGCACGACGAGGAACGGGTGCGCCGACGTGCTGGTGGCCCGGGCCTCCAGGGCCCGGGCCACCAGCGCGTCCAGCACGTCGGGACCGACGCTCACCCGCGCCTCAGCCCTGCGCCCAGAAGCGGTACTCCGTGGACCGCTCCTTGGCCGCCGCGAGCTGCTCCGCGACGCGCGCCGGCGCGGTGCCGCCCACCGCGTCCCGCGACGCGACCGAGCCCTCGACCGTCAGCACCGACCGCACCTGCGGCGTCAGGTGCTCGCTGATCGCCGCCAGGTCGGCGTCCGACAGGTCCCACAGCTCGATCCCGCGCTCCTCGCAGGCCCGCACGCACGCCCCCGCGACCTCGTGCGCCACCCGGAACGGCACGCCCTCGCGCACCAGCCACTCCGCCACGTCCGTCGCGAGGGAGAAGCCCTGCGGCGCCAGCTGCGCCATCCGCTCCGTGTCGAACCGCAGCGTGCGGACCATGCCCGCGAACGCCGGCAGCAGCGTCGTCAGGGCGGTGACCTGGTCGAAGACCGGCTCCTTGTCCTCCTGCAGGTCACGGTTGTACGCCAGCGGCAGGCCCTTGAGCGTGGTCAGCAGGCCCGTCAGGTCGCCGACCAGGCGGCCCGCCTTGCCGCGCGCCAGCTCCGCGACGTCCGGGTTCTTCTTCTGCGGCATGATGCTCGAGCCCGTCGACCACGAGTCGTCGAGCCGCACGAAGCCGAACTCCTTGGTGTTCCAGAGGATGATCTCCTCCGCCAGGCGCGACAGGTCGATGCCGACCATCGCCGCCACGAACGCGAACTCCGCCACCACGTCCCGGGCCGCCGTGCCGTCGATCGAGTTCTCCACCGGGCCGTCGAAGCCCAGGTCCGCCGCCACCGCCTCCGGGTCCAGGCCGAGCGACGAGCCCGCGAGCGCCCCCGACCCGTACGGCGACCGGGCCGCACGCACGTCCCAGTCGATGAACCGGTCGACGTCGCGCAGCAGCGGCCACGCGTGCGCCAGCAGGTGGTGGGCCAGGAGCACCGGCTGGGCGTGCTGCAGGTGCGTGCGCCCCGGCATCACGGCCTCGCCCGCGGCCTCGGCCTGCGTGATCAGCTCGTCGACGACGTCGATCACCTGGGCCGCGATCGTGCGCGCCTGCTCGCGCAGGTAGAGCCGCACGAGCGTGGCGATCTGGTCGTTGCGCGAGCGGCCCGCGCGCAGCTTGCCGCCCAGCTCGGCGCCCGCCCGCTCCAGCAGGCCGCGCTCGAGGGCCGTGTGCACGTCCTCGTCGTCGGGCTGCGGGACGAAGGTCCCCGCCTCGACGTCGGCCGCCAGCACGTCCAGCGCCGCCGTCATCCGGGCCAGCTCGTCGTCGGACAGCAGGCCCGCCCGGTGCAGCACCTTGGCGTGCGCCTGGGAGCCGCGCACGTCATAGCCGGCCAGCGCCCAGTCGAAGTGCGTCGAGCGGGACAGGGCCTGCAGCTCGGGCGAGGGGCCGCCGGCGAACCGGCCGCCCCACAGCGCCGCGCCGCCCTCAGACGCACCGGGCTGCGCCGGTGTCACCGCGTCGTCGTGGTTCGGTGAGGTCATGGCTCAGAGCTCTCCGACGCCGAGGTCCACGCCCTGGCCGAACTTCACGTCGCGGGCCGCGGCGAGCTTGGCCGTCAGGCCGTAGATCTCGATGAAGCCCTTGGCCTGCGACTGGTCGAACGAGTCGCCCTCGTCGTAGGTGGCGAGGTTGAAGTCGTACAGGCTCGCCTCCGAGCGGCGGCCGGTCACCGTGGCACGGCCGCCGTGCAGCACCATGCGCACGTCGCCCGAGACGTACCGCTGCGTGTCGTCGATGAAGACGTCGAGCGAGCGCTTCAGCGGGGAGAACCACATCGCGTCGTAGACCAGCTCCGCCCAGCGCTGCTCGACGCCGCGCTTGAAGCGTGCCTGCTCGCGCTCGAGCGTCACGTTCTCCAGCTCCTGGTGCGCCGCGATCAGGGCGATGGCGCCCGGCGCCTCGTACACCTCCCGGGACTTGATGCCCACCAGGCGGTCCTCGACGATGTCGATCCGGCCCACGCCCTGGGCGCCCGCCCGGCGGTTCATCTCCTGGATGGCCTGCAGCGGCGTCACGGGGACGCCGTCGAGCGCCACCGGCACCCCCTGCTCGAACGTGATGACGACCTCGTCGGCCACCGGCGGGAACGTCGGGTCGTCCGTGTAGGAGTAGACGTCCTTCGTGGGCCCGTTCCAGATGTCCTCGAGGAAGCCCGTCTCGACGGCCCGGCCCCACACGTTCTGGTCGATCGAGAACGGGTTCTTCTTGGTGGTGGCGATCGGCAGGCTGTGCTTCTCGGCGTAGTCGATGGCCTTCTCGCGCGTGAGCGCCAGGTCGCGCACCGGGGCGATCGTCTTCAGGTCGGGAGCGAGCGACGTCGTCGCCACCTCGAAGCGGACCTGGTCGTTGCCCTTGCCCGTGCACCCGTGCGCCACGGTGGTGGCCCCGAACTGGCGCGCGGCACGCACCATGTGCTTGACGATCACGGGCCGGCTCAGCGCCGAGACCAGCGGGTAGCGGCCCTCGTACAGGGCGTTGGCCCGCAGGGCGGGCATGCAGTACTCGGCGGCGAACTCGTCGCGAGCGTCGGCGACGTACGCCTCCACCGCACCGCAGTCCAGGGCGCGCTGGCGGATGACGTTCATGTCCTCGCCGCCCTGGCCGACGTCGACGGCGACGGCCACCACCTCGGCGCCGGTGGCCTCGGCGATCCAGCCGATGGCCACGGAGGTGTCCAGGCCGCCCGAGTAGGCGAGCACGACGCGATCAGTCATGAGGGTCTCTCTCTTCGTCAGTGGTTCGGGGGAAGTCTGTCAGGACGGCGGCGCTCAGGACGGCGTCGCCAGGGCGAGGAAGCGCTGGGCCAGCTCCTCGCCGCCCGCGGGGTCGCGGGCGATGACCAGGATGGTGTCGTCGCCCGCGATGCAGCCGAGCACGCCCGGCAGCACCGAGTGGTCGATGGCCGACCCGAGGTAGTTGGCCGCGCCCGGCGGCGTGCGCAGGACGACCATGTTGGCCGAGGCCTCCGCCGAGACCAGCAGGTCCGCGCACAGACGGGCCAGGCGCGCCGCCACGTACCCCGTGTCCTGGGCAGCCAGGACGCTGCGGTCGCCGCCCTCGCCCGGCACCGCGTACACCAGGGAGCCGGAGGCGGTGCGCACCTTCTCGGCCCGCAGCTCGATCAGGTCGCGCGACAGGGTGGCCTGGGTGACCACGAGCCCCTCGTCCGCCAGGAGGCGGGCCAGCTCCGACTGCGAGTGCACGGCCCCGCGGCGCACCAGCTCGACGATCCGCGCCTGCCGTGCCGCCTTGGTGACCGGGGCGACCGGGCCGCTCGCGTGCGCCGCGCTCATCGCTGCTCCAGCAGCCACGTCAGCAGCGCCTTCTGGGCGTGCAGGCGGTTCTCGGCCTCGTCGAACACGACCGAGCGCGGCCCGTCGATCACGTCCGCGGTGATCTCCTTGCCCCGGTAGGCCGGGAGGCAGTGCAGCACGATCGCGTCGTCCTTCGCGTGCCCGAGCAGGGCGCCGTCGAGCTGGTACGCGGCGAAGGTGCGCGTGCGCTCCGCTGCCTCGTCCTCGTCTCCCATGGAGACCCACGTGTCGGTCGCGACGGCGTCGGCACCCGCGACGGCGGACACCGGGTCGGTGGTGACGACGACCGAGCCGCCCGTCTGCGCCGCGACCTCCTGCGCTCGTGCGACGACGTCGGGGCTCGGCAGGTACCCCTCGGGGCCGGCGATGCGCACGTGCAGGCCCGCCGTCACGCCTCCCAGCAGGTAGCTGTTGGCCATGTTGTTGGCCGCGTCGCCCACGTACGCGAGCACCTGCCCGGGCAGCGCACCCACCCCACCGCGGTGCTGCGCCACGGTGAGCAGGTCCGCCAGCACCTGGCACGGGTGGAAGGCGTCCGTCAGCGCGTTGACCACCGGCACGGCGGAGAACGACGCCATCTCCTCGATGCGCTCCTGCCCGTAGGTGCGCCACACGATCGCGGCGACCTGCCGGTCCAGCACCCGCGTGGTGTCCGCGATCGACTCACGCACCCCCACCTGTGCCAGGTTGCCGTCGACCAGGAGGGGGTAGCCCCCCAGCTCGGCCACGCCCGTGGTGAACGAGACCTGCGTGCGCAGCGTCGGCTTGTCGGTCAGGATCGCCACCGCCCGAGGGCCCGTGAGCGGCTGGCGCACGTGCCGGTCGTCCCGGAACGCCATCGCCAGCTCCAGGACCTCCTTCTGCTCGGCCGGCGTCAGGTCGTCGTCGCGCAGGAAGTGGCGGGGCATCAGGCGTTCTCCTCAGGGCTGGGCGCGGGGCTGGACTCAGAACTGGACTCGGCGGGGCTGCTGGTCGCGGGGGTCTGCGTGGTGGTCGTGGGGACGGCGTCCTCGCCCGCGGGGTCGTCGACCCGCACGGTGGCGAAGAACCGCGCCGCCTCGCGCGCCTGCTCGGACGTGAGGATCAGCGGCGGGGCGAGCCGCACGACGTCGGGCGCCACCGCGTTGACGATGACCCCCGCCCCGAGGGCGGCGGCGGCCACCTGCGCCGCGACCGGCCGGTGCAGCACGACGGCGAGCAGGAGCCCGCGCCCCCGCACCTCGCGTACCAGCGGGGAGCCCGCGGCCTCGATCTCGGTGCGCAGCAGACGACCCACGGTCTCGACGTTCTCCAGGACGCCGTCGCGCTCGATGACGCCGATCGTGGCCAGCGCGGCCGCGGCGGCGACAGGGTTGCCGCCGAAGGTGGTGCCGTGCTGCCCCCGGCCGAGCAGGGTGGCCGCGCGTTCCCCGTAGGCGATGACCGCACCGACGGGGAACCCTCCGCCGAGGCCCTTGGCGAGCGTGACGACGTCGGGCTGGACGCCCCCGCCGATCTCGGGGTGCTGGTGGGCGAACCAGGCGCCTGTCCGCCCCATGCCCGTCTGCACCTCGTCCAGCACCAGCAGCGCACCGGCCTCGGACGTCAGCCGACGCGCGTGAGCCAGGTAGCCAGCGGGCAGCGGGCGCACGCCCGCCTCCCCCTGGACCGGCTCGACGACGAGTGCCGAGACCGGCCCGCGCTCGGCCACCGCCGCCGCGGAGAACGCCTCGTCCAGAGCCGCCGTGTCACCGAACGGCACGTGCTCCACACCGCCCGGCAGCGGCTCGAACGGCTCCCGGTAGGCGGCCTTGTGCGTGAGCGCCAGCGCCCCCATGGAACGGCCGTGGAAGGCACCCTCCAGCGCCAGCACCCTGCCCCCGGGCTGCACCCGCCGCGTCATCTTGAACGCCGCCTCCAGCGCCTCGGTGCCCGAGCTCGTGAAGAACACCCGCGAGCCCTCCGGCGCCCGTGCCAGGTGCAGCAGCCGCTCCGCGAGGGCCACCTGGGTGGGGGTGGCGAAGAAGTTCGACACGTGGCCGAGCGTCCCGAGCTGGGCGCTGACGGCCGCCGTCAGGGTGGGGTGCGCGTGACCGAGCGCGTTGACCGCGATCCCCGCGAGCAGGTCGAGGTACCGCCTGCCGTCGGCGTCCCACACGTACGCACCCTCGCCGCGCACCAGGACGCGCTGCGGCGGGCCGAACGTGTCCATCACGGCACGGGTGTAGCGCTCGGTCCAGCCGGCGACCGTCAGGTCGCCCGCACCGTGCCCGCCGCCGTCGGGCAGCAGGTCCGAGGGCTCGGTCACAGGACCGCTCCTTCCGTCGTCGTGGTGGCCGTGCTCACGGGCCCGGGAACCGCCGACCCGGCAGCCTCGCCCGGCACGACCATCGTGCCGTTGCCCCGCGTGGTGAAGACCTCGAGCAGCACCGAGTGCGGCTGACGCCCGTCGATCACGGTGGCGGCCGGCACGCCGCCCTCGACGGCGCGCAGGCACGCCTCCATCTTCGGGACCATGCCCGCCTCGAGGGACGGCAGCAGCGCCGCCAGGTCGCCGGCGGTGATCTGCTCCACCAGCGACGACCGGTCGGGCCACGAGGTGTACAGCCCTTCGACGTCGGTCAGCACGATGAGCTTCTTGGCGCCGAGCGCGACCGCGAGCGCCGAGGCCGCGGTGTCGGCGTTGACGTTGAGCACCTGCGTGGGGTCCTCGACGTCGGGCGCGATCGTGGAGACGACGGGGATGCGGCCGGCGTCGAGGATGTCCTGCACCGCGGACGGGTTGACGCCGGTGACGTCACCGACCAGGCCGACGTCGACGGGCTCGCCGTCGACGACGGCCGTGCGCCGGGTGGCACGGAAGAGGCCGCCGTCCTCCCCGGACAGGCCCACGGCGAGCGGGCCGTGGGCGTTGACCAGGCCCACCAGCTCGCGGCCCACCTGGCCGGTGAGCACCATCCGGACGACCTCCATCGCCTCGGGCGTGGTGACGCGCAGGCCGCCGCGGAACTCGCTGGGGATGCCGAGGCGGGCGAGCATCGCGTTGATCTGGGGGCCCCCGCCGTGCACGACGACGGGGCGCAGGCCCACCTGGCGCAGGAACACCATGTCCTGCGCGAAGGCGGCCTTGAGCGCGTCGTCGACCATCGCGTTGCCGCCGTACTTGACGACGACGAGCGCGCCGGAGAACTCCTGCAGCCAGGGCAGGGCCTCGACGAGCACCTCGGCCTTCTGGTCGGGGCGCAGGTCGGTGCGGGTGTCGAACGCGTCGGCGGCGGCGTCCAGCACGCCGTTGTGGTCCGTGCTCATGAGGAGTAGGCGCTGTTCTCGTGGACGTAGTCGTGCGTGAGGTCGTTGGTCCAGAGGGTGACCTGGGCGTCGCCGGCGTGGAGGTCGACGTCGACGGCGACCTCGCGGGCAGAGGCGAGGTCGACGAGCTCGCGGGGCTCGCCCACGCCACCCGCGCGGCAGACCTGGACGCCGTTGATCGTGACGTCCAGCGTGAGCGGGTCGAACGGTGCGACGTCCTCGGGCACCGTGCCGACGGCGGACAGCACCCGGCCCCAGTTGGGGTCGTTGCCGAAGATCGCAGCCTTGAAGAGGTTGGAGCGGGAGACGGCCCGGGCGACCGCGAGGGCGGCGTCCTCGGTGGTGGCGCCCCGCACGGTGACGGCGATGTCGTGGCTGGCGCCCTCGGCGTCGGCGACGAGCTGGCGGGCCAGGTCCGCGCAGGCCGCGGTGACGGCCTCCGTCAGCTCCTCCGGCGTGGGTGTCACCCCCGACGCCCCGCTCGCCATGAGCACGACGGTGTCGTTGGTGGACATGCACCCGTCGGAGTCGACCCGGTCGAACGTCACCGCGGTGGCGGCGCGCAGCACGGCGTCGGCCGTGGCGGCGTCGATCGCGGCGTCGGTGGTGAGGACGCAGAGCATGGTGGCCAGGCCCGGGGCGAGCATGCCTGCTCCCTTGGCCATGCCGCCCACGCTCCAGCCGTCCCCCTCCTGGAGGGTCTGCTTGGCGACGGTGTCGGTGGTCATGATGGCGTGCGCCGCCGCGTCCCCGCCCGTGGCGCTGAGCGCCGCGGTGGCGGCGTCGACCCCGGACAGGAGGGCCGGCATCGGCAGGCGGACGCCGATGAGGCCGGTGCTGCACACCAGGACGTCGCCCGCGCCGACGCCGTCGTCGGCACCCACGCCGGCCGCGGTGAGCGCCGCGGCGACGTGCTCGGCCGTGGCGTGGGTGTCGGCGAAGCCCTCGGGGCCGGTGCAGGCGTTCGCGCCGCCGGAGTTGAGGACGACGGCGCGCGCGACGCCGTCCTTGACCGCCTGCCGCGTCCAGGCGACCGGAGCGGCGTGCACGCGGTTGGAGGTCAGCACGGCGGCGGCCACGTGCTGCGGGCCGTCGTTGACGACGAGCGCGACGTCGGGCCGGCCGGAGGTCTTGAGGCCGGCGGCGACGCCCGCGGCGCGGAAGCCGCGCGGGGTGGTGATCGTGCCGGCGGGCGTGGCGGCACGAGCATCTGCCGGCACAGCCTGCACGGCAGGGCTCGGGGCGTGGTCCGTCACGGGGCGACTCCTTCGGTGGGCAGGCCGGTGGTCTCGTCGAGGCCGAGAGCGAGGTTCATGGACTGGATCGCCCCGCCGGCGGTGCCCTTGACGAGGTTGTCGATCGCGGTGACCGTCACGACGCGGCCCGCGGCGGCGTCGACGACGACCTGGACGAGAGCCGCGTTGGCGCCGAGCGTCATCGCCGTCGACGGCCACTGCCCTTCGGGCAGCAGGTGCACGAACGGCTCGTCGGCGTAGGCGGTCTCCCACGCGGGGCGGACCTCGTCGGGGGCGACACCCGGGGCCAGCCGGGCGGTCACGGTGGCGAGGATGCCGCGCGACATGGGCACGAGCGTGGGCGTGAAGCTGATGGTCGCGTCGCCGCCTCCGGCCACGCCCAGGTTCTGCTGGATCTCGGGGACGTGCCGGTGGGTGCCGCCGACGGCGTACGGGGCGGCCGCTCCCAGCCCCTCGCTCGCCAGCAGGTGCGGCTTGAGCGCGCGCCCGGCGCCGGAGTACCCGTTGGCGAGCACCGCGACGACGTCGGTGGGCTCGACCACGCCGGCGGCGACCCCGGGCTGCAGGCCCAGGGTCACGGCCGTGACGTTGCAGCCGGGTACGGCGATGCGGCTCGCGCCCGCGAGGAGGTCCCGCTGGCGGCCGGTCACGCTCCCGGCGCCGTCGCCGTGGAGGAGCTCGGGCAGCCCGTAGGGCCAGGTGCCGGCGTGCGCGGAGCCGTAGAACCGCTCCCAGGCGTCGGGGCTGACGAGCCGGTGGTCCGCGCCCAGGTCGAGCACCAGGACGTCGTCGGGGAGCTGTGCCGCGATCTCGGCGGAGGCGCCGTGCGGCAGCGCGAGGACGACGACGTCGTGGCCCGCGAGCGCCTCGGGGGTGGTGGGCTCCAGCAGGCGGTGGGCCAGGGAGCGCAGGTGCGGGTGCACGCTGCCGAGCGTGGCGCCGGCGTTGCTGTGCGCCGTGAGCGTGCCGACCTCGAGCCGGGGGTGGCGGGCGGCGAGGCGCAGGAGCTCGCCCCCGGCGTAGCCGGAGGCGCCCGCGACGGCGACGCGGAACGGCTTCGTGCTGGACATATGCATGACTATACATACCCATGCATAGTGACTGCTACGCCGCGCCGCAGGACGAGAGGGTCGGCGCAGCACCACCCAGGCACAGCCTCTAGGACTGCTCCCCCACCAGGTCGAGGTACATCACGCGCAGCCCGACGTACCCGTGCGACGGCGAGCGGAACGCCCCGGGCACGATCCCCACGGTACGGAAGCCCAGCGAGCGCCACAGGTGCACCGCCGCCGCGTTGGTCTCCACCACGGCGTTGAACTGGATGCCGCGATACCCCCGCTCCCGGTGCCACGCCACCACGTGCTCCCCCAGGGCGCGGGCCACGCCGCGGCCGCGCGCCTGCGGGGCCACCATGAACGACGCGGTGCCCACGTGGGCGCCGTTGCCCGGGCGGTTCGGGCCCATCTTCGCCGTCCCGAGCACCTCACCGCCGGCCTCGGCCAGCACCGTCGCACCCGGCGGCCGCTCGAGCCACAGCTCCCGGGCGGCCTCGCTCGTCAGGTCGATCGGGTAGGTGTACGTCTCCCCTTCCCGCACCACCGCCTCGACGATCGGCCACAGGGCCGGCCAGTCGGCCTCGGTCGCGGGGCGGACCGTCAGCGCAGGGGCGCCCGGACGCCGGGCTCCGCCGTCGCCGTCGGGCGTGGTACGGGTGCTGCTGTCGGTGCTCACGCCCGCAGGGTATGCAAGCAGCAGCCGGGACCGCCACGACGCCCGGCGACCGGGATCACCTCCGGACCGCCGCGCGGCTAGTCTCGAGAGCATGCGCGCAGTCCAGGCCCGCACCGCGGGCGGCCCCGACGTCCTGGAGCTCACCGACCTGCCCGACCCCGCCCCCGGGCCGGGCGAGCTGCTGGTGCGGGTGGCCGCCGCCGGCGTGAACTTCATCGACACCTACCGACGCAGCGGCGTCTACCCCGTGGACCATCCGCACGTGGTCGGCGTGGAGGGCGCGGGCGTCGTCGAGGCGCTGGGCGACGGCGTCGAAGGGTTCGCCCCGGGCGACCGGGTCGCCTGGAACGAGGCGCCGGGCAGCTACGCCGAGCTGGCGCTCGTCCCCGCGCACAACGCTGTGCACGTACCCGACGGCCTCGACCTGACCACCGCGGCCGCGCTCCCCCTCCAAGGGATGACCGCGCACTACCTGGTCACCTCCACGTTCGCCGTCGCACCCGGGCACGACGTGCTGCTGACCGCCGGGGCGGGCGGCGTCGGCCTGCTGGCCACCCAGCTCGCCACGGCCCGTGGCGGACGCGTGCTGACCACGGTCTCCACGGCCGAGAAGGCCGCGCTCTCCCGCGCCGCGGGCGCCGCGCACACCATCGACTACTCCGCCATGGACGACCTCGCCACGCAGCTGCCCGCCGTCGTCCGCGACCTGACCGACGGGGCCGGCGTCCACGTGGTGTACGACGGCGTCGGCAGGGCCACGTTCGACGCCTCGCTCGCCAGCCTGCGGCCCCGCGGGACGCTCGTGCTGTTCGGCGGGGCGTCCGGCCAGGTACCGCCGTTCGACCCCCAGCGGCTCAACTCGGGCGGCTCCCTGTACCTGACCCGCCCCACCCTCGCGCACCATACGGCCACCCGGACCGAGCTCGAGCGGCGGGCAGGAGAGATCATGGCGGCCGCCGCCTCCGGCGACCTGGACGTGCGGATCGGTGCGACGTACCCGCTCGCGGAGGCCGCCGAGGCCCACCGGGCCCTGGAGGGCCGAGCGACCACCGGCAAGGTGCTCCTGCTCCCGTGAACACGACCCCGTGAGCTCCGCCCCCGGGTCCGGCGCCGCCGCGGGCGGCTCAGACCGTCGGGCTGGGCCAGGTCGGCCGGGTGACGCCCTGGTCGAAGAACAGGAACTCGTGCACCGAGGACAGCTCGAAGGCACGCAGCATCCTGGCGCGCTCCGCGGGTGACGCCCAGCGCGCCGCCTCGTCGACGAGGGCGCGCGCCCGGGCCGCCGACTCCTGGAACCCCGGGTCGGCGTAGGTGCCGATCCAGGCCCCGTAGGGGTGGGCGGCCAGCCCCTGCGGCCCCACCGCCGCCTGGTCCAGGAGCACCTCGCCCACGTGGGCGTACAGCCAGTAGCAGGGCAGGAGCGCCGCGACCGCCTCGCCGTAGGAGCCGGACGCCGCCTGGTGCAGGTGCCCGGTGTAGGCGGCCGTGACGGGCGAGGGCTCGACGTCGGCCTCCTGGCCGCGGGAGCCCAGCCAGTCGCGGTGCAGCTGGGTCTCGACCTCGACGGCCTGGAGCGCGGAGCGCGCGAAGAACGACTGGGCCGCCGTGTCCGGCGCCAGCTGGGCCGCCCGGGACAGGACGCGCGAGTACTCCCGCAGGTAGGCGGCGTCCTGGGCGAGGTAGAACGTGAAGCTCTCCGCCGGCAGGCTCCCGTCGGCCAGCGCGACGATGAACGGCATGCGCTCGACGGCGTCGCGCCAGGGGGCCACGAGGTCCCAGGCTTCCGTGCAGAAGGTGGTGGTGGGCGTGACGACAGCGCTCATGGCGACATCCCTTCGCGAGTACGAGCTCGAGCAGGTTCGACGGGTCTGATCTCAGCCCTCGGTGCGGGGCACCCCGTGTCGCGCCCGACGCTAGCAGAGGCCAGCGCCACGGTGCGGTCGCTGACGGCAGCGCCGCGAGCATGTATCTTGACGTCGAGATACTCGACATCAAGACAGGAGTTCCCGTGCCCGACTGGTCCCCCACCGCCTACCTGCAGTTCACGGACGAGCGCTCCCGGCCCTTCCACGACCTGCTCTCCCGGGTCCGCACAGAGCCCGCCACGATCGTCGACCTCGGCTGCGGCCCAGGCCACCTCACCACCGTGCTGCGCACCCGGTGGCCCGCCGCTACCGTCGTCGGCCTCGACTCCTCCCCCGCCATGATCGAGCGGGCCCGGGCGCACGAGCCCCAGGACGGCGTCCGCTACGAGCTGGCCGACCTGCGCGACGTCGCCCACCGCCGAGGCCCCGTCACCGGCGCCGACCTCGTCGTCAGCAACGCCGCGCTCCAGTGGGCCCCCGACCACCGCGAGCTCCTCGCGCCCCTGGCCGCCACCGCCGCCCAGACGTTCGCCTTCCAGGTGCCGGGCAACCACGACGCGCCCAGTCACCTCCTGCTCCGCGAGGTCGCCGCACGCAGCCCCTACACCGACGTCGTCGGCCCCGTCCCGCGCCGTGCCACCGCCGACCCCGCCGAGTACCTCGACCTGCTGGCAGCCCCCGGCTGGCAGGTCGACGCCTGGGAGACGACCTACACCCACGTGCTGCACGGTCCCGACCCCGTGCTCCGATGGATCTCCGCCACCGGCGCCCAGCCCGTGCTCCACGCGCTCCAGGCCCACGACCCGGCGTTGCGCGCCCGGTTCGAGGCCGAGTACGGAGCCGCCCTGCGCGAGGCGTACCCCGAACACCCGTGGGGCACCCCCCTGCAGTTCCGGCGCGTCTTCGTCGTCGCGACGCGCACCTGAGCCCGGCGCCGCCGCACGGGGGCAGCAGGCACGGGGCACAGGACACAGGACACAGGGCACGGGGCACGGGGCACGGGGTACGGGGCACGGGGTACGGCCGAGACGCACGAGGGGCCGGGCGCGGCTCGTGCCGCACCCGGCCCCTCCAGGCCTTCTGGCCCGCCCGACCTCATGGGCCGGACGAGCCGCAGCCTCAGCGACCCGTGAGGTCTGCCGCCAGCGGGTCGCCCTCACCGGCGGGCAGCACGCGCAGCCGGCGCGCCGTCGCGGGCGCCCCGCCCGACGACCCACCCGCCCCGGCGGCCAGCTCGCGCAGCGACTGCGGGGTGTCGTGCGTGACACGCACGAACCAGCCAGAGCACGCGTCGAGCTCCCCGCGGGCCACCGCCACCACGACGTCCACGGTGCGCTCCACCGGCGTCCAGTCCGTCCGGCCCTCGTGCATCGCCATCGAAGCCGTCATGTCGGTGGCGACGACACCCGGGGCCACCTCGAACGTCCGCAGCCCCCGGTCGAACCCGGTCGCGTGCAGGTGAGCTCCCAGACGCGCCAGCGCCGTCTTGCTCGCGTTGTAGGCGCTCGCCACCCGCATGTCGTGGCTCGAGGCCCCTGAGGCCAGGTCGACCACCCGGCCGCCACCGCGCGCGAGCATGCCCGGCACCACCGCGTGGGCCAGCAGGAACGGGCCGCGCACGTTGACCTCCATCGTGCGCCACCACTGCTCCGGGTCCGCCTCCCAGGCCGGCACCTCGGCGTCGACGACACCGGCGGCGTTGACCAGCAGGTCCACCCCGCCCAGCTCCGCCTCCGCCTCCGCGACCGCCGCCCGGACCTGGCCCGCGTCGGTGACCTCGGCCGGCAGCACGACCGCCCGCCGGCCGGCGTCGCGCACCCCCGCCGCGACGGCGTCGAGCGCCGTACGGTCCCGCGCCACCAGCGCGACGTCGAGACCCGCCTCGGCGAGCCCCAGGGCCAGCGACCGCCCGATGCCCCGGGAGGCACCCGTGACCAGCGCGGTGCGCGCCGGCGCCACCTCGACCACCTCAGCCACGGAGCACCGCCCCGACGCGCTCCGCCGCCGCGACGACGCCCTCGCGCACGCCGCGGACGTCGTCGGCCGTCAGCGTCCGGTCCGCGGCGCGCAGTCGGACCGAGCACGCCAGCGACTTCTTGCCCTCGCCGACCTGCTCGCCCGTGAAGACGTCGAACAGCGCCACGTCCTCCAGCAGCTCGCCCGCCCCGGCAGCGACCGCCGCGACGACGTCGGCGGCCGGCACACCGGCGTCCACCACGAACGCGAAGTCCTCCTTCGCCGCCGGGAACGCCGAGACCGCGGTGGCCTGCACGGGCTCGCCGCTCGCGGCGGCCACGAGCGCGGACAGGTCCACCTCGAACGCCACGGCACGGGCCGGCAGCCCCAGCCGCTCGACCACCTTGGGGTGCAGCTCGCCGGCGTGACCCACCACCGTGCCGCCCGGGACCACCAGGCGGGCGCACCGGCCCGGGTGCCACGGCATCGTCTCGGTGTCCGCCTCGACCGACACCGCCACTCCCGCGCGCTCGGCCACGAGCCGGGCGACCTCGATCGCGTCGGCCCAGTCGGCGGTGCGGCCAGCGCCCCACCAACCCGCGTGGTCGCGGCGGCCCGTGAGCACGCCCGCCACGTGCCGCGGCTGGGCTGGGACGGCCGCCTCGAGCGCCGCCAGCTCCTCCGCCGAGGGGCGACGGCCCACCGGCAGCTGGGGCGCCACGGGCGCGTCCTCGCCCGGCAGCGTGACCAGGCCCGTCTCGAAGACCGCGACGTCGGGCAGGCCGCGCGCCACGTTGCGGCGCGCGGTCTCCAGCAGCGTCACGAGCAACGAGGTCCGCATGAGCGGGCGGTCGTCCGCCAACGGGTTGGCCAGCCGCACCGCACGGCGGCGCGGATCGCTCTCGGGCAGGCCGAGCGCGTCCAGCTCCGCCTCTCCCACGAACGGGTACGACAAGGTCTCGACCAGACCCGCCTCGGCGAGAGCCCGGGCCACGGAGCGGCGCGTGCGCTGCTCCGCCGTCAGGCCTCGTCCCCCCGGCGCGGCCGGCACCGTCGACGGGATGCGGTCGTAGCCGGCGATCCGCACGACCTCCTCGACCAGCGCCACCCCCTCGGTCAGGTCGGGCCGCCACGTGGGCGGGATGACGAGCACGGAGTCGGCGTCCGGCCCCGGCGAGACACCGGCACCGATCTGCTCCAGGATCTCGACGACCTGCTCGCGCGGGTACTCGACACCGGCCGTGCGCGACGGCAGGCCCAGCGGGAACGTGATCGGGGCCGGACCCTTGGTGGTGTCCAGGTCCCCCACCGCCGGGTCCGCGGTGCCACCGCCGTGCTCCACCAGCAGGTCCACCACACGCTGGGCCGCGACGGCGGGCAGGCGCGGGTCCACGCCGCGCTCGAAACGCTTGGCGGCCTCCGAGGGCAGCTTGTGCCGGCGCGCGGTGCGCGCCACCGTGACGGGGTCGAAGTGCGCCGCCTCCACCAGCACGTCCGTGGTCGCCTCGGTGACCTCGGACGACGCACCACCCATCACGCCGGCCAGGCCGAGCACGCGCGAGCCGCGAGCACCCCCCGGGGAGTCGGTGATGAGCAGGTCCTCCGGGTCGAGCGTGCGCGCGACGTCGTCGAGGGTGGTGAGCCTCTCCCCCGGTGCGGCACGACGCACCACGATCGGCGCGACGACCTGGCCCAGGTCGTAGGCGTGCAGCGGCTGCCCCAGGTCCAGCATCACGTAGTTCGTGACGTCGACGGCGAGCGAGATCGACCGCACGCCCGACCCCTCCAGCCGGCGCTTCATCCACGCCGGCGTCGGTGCGGACGGGTCGATGCCCCGCACGATCCGGGTGACGAACCGGTCGCAGCCGGTCACGCCGTGGATCGGTGCGGCGTCGTCGACCTCCACGGGGAACCCGGCGTCGTTCGGCGACGGCGGCGGGGTGGGCAGGCTCGCGACCAGGCCCGGGTCCGTGAACCGCGCACCGGTGGCGTGCGCGTACTCGCGGGCGACGCCGCGGTAGCTGAACGCGTAGCCGCGGTCGGGCGTCACGTTGATCTCGAGCACCTCGTCGCCCAGGCCCAGGAGCGCGACGGCGTCCTGTCCCGGCGCGAGGTCCGCCTCGGCGAACCCGAGGCGCGGCAGCACGATGATCCCGTCGTGGTCCTCACCCAGGCCCAGCTCCCGCTGGGAGCAGATCATGCCGTCGGACACGTGGCCGTACGTCTTGCGGCTCGCGATCGGGAACGGGCCGGGCAGCACCGCGCCGGGCAGCGCGACGACGACGAGGTCGCCGACGTCGAAGTTCTGCGCGCCGCACACGATGCCCCGCGGCGTGCCGCCCTCGGACGCCGGGACGCCGTCGACGTTGTGCGCGCCGACGTCGACCTGGCACCAGTTGATCGTCTTGCCGTTCTTCTGCGGCTCCGGGACGCGCTCGAGCACCCGGCCCACCACGAGGGGGCCGGTGACGGCGGCACCGTGCACCGCCTCCTCCTCCAGGCCCACGCGCACCAGGTCGGCCGCGAGCTGCTCGGCGGTCAGGCCCTCGGGGAGCTCGACGTGGTCGCCGAGCCACTCCGTGACGACGAGAGGCATCAGATCTCCGTCCCGAACTGGGTGGAGAAGCGCACGTCGCCCTCCACGATGTCGTGCATGTCAGCGATCGCGTGGCGCAGCATGAGCGTGCGCTCGATGCCCATGCCGAACGCGAAGCCCTGGTACTCCTCGGGGTCCACGCCGGCAGCGCGCAGCACGTTGGGGTGCACCATGCCGCAGCCGCCCCACTCGATCCACCCGGCCCCGCCCTTCTTCTGCGGGAACCACAGGTCCATCTCGGCGGACGGCTCCGTGAACGGGAAGAAGCTGGGCCGCAGGCGGGTGCGCGCCTCCGGGCCGAACATGGCCCGGGCGAACGCGTCGAGCGTGCCGACCAGGTTCGCCATCGTCAGGCCCTTGTCGATCGCGAGGCCCTCGACCTGGTGGAACACCGGCGTGTGCGTCGCGTCGAGCGCGTCCGTGCGGAACACCTTGCCGGGGCACGCGACGTACAGGGGCACGCCGCGTGCCAGGAGCGAGCGCGCCTGCACCGGGGACGTGTGGGTGCGCAGCACGAGGTTCTTGCCACCGTCCACGTAGAAGGTGTCCTGCATCTGGCGCGCCGGGTGGTCGGGGCCGAAGTTCAGCGCGTCGAAGTTGAACCACTCGGCCTCGAGCTCGGGGCCGTCGGCGATCTCCCAGCCCATGCCCACGAAGAAGTCGGCGATGCGCTCCTGGATCGTCTCGATCGGGTGGCGCGCGCCGACGGGGCGGCGCCCGGCCGGCAGCGTGACGTCGACCGCCTCCTCGCGCAGCACGCGCTCGTCGCGCTCCGCCTCGAGCTCGGCCTGCCGGGCGGCGATCGCCTGGGCGACACGGCCACGACGCGGCCCCACGTTCTTGCCCGCGGCGGACTTGTCCGGCCCGGGCAGCGCGCCGATCGCGCGGTTGGCGAGCGCGAGGGCGCTGCGGTCGCCGGTGTGCCGGCTGCGCACGGCCTTGAGGGCCTCGAGGTCGGTCGCGGCGGCGACGTCGGCCAGCGCGGCCTCGACGGCGGCGTCGAGCGCGGCGACGTCGAGCGGGGACGGGCCCTCGGGCAAGGGCTCGGCAGGAGCAGACATGGTGCCTTCCGCTGGTCGGGACGGGTGTCGGGGGCCGTCGTGCACGCCCCGAGGGCGCGCGTGGAGGGCCGGGGCCAGTCTAGGTGCCGGACCGCCCGGCCCCGCCCCCCGTCCCACGCCGGTCAGCCTCCCGCCCCGCCCCCGAGGCGCACCGCGGCGACGGACGTGTGCAGCGGACCTCCTGACCGGCCCGCCCCGAGCTCCGACGCCACGACGTGGACGACGCCGACCTCCCACACAGGGCCCCGGTAGACCGCGAGCGCGCGGGCCCACGCCGGGAGCGGGCCGCCGTCGGGCCGGCTGCGCGGGCGGCGGGAACCACCGCGCTGCGGCAGACCGCGCGACGCGGAGGTCCGGGCGAGCGTCAGGTGGGGGCGCCCGCCCGCGCGGTCGTCCGCACGGAAGCCGGCCTCCGCCGCGGCCTGCTCGGCAGCCGCGGCGAGGACGCGCAGCCCGGCCGCACCCTCGGCCACGCCGGCCCACAGGGTGCGCCCGCCGAACGAGCCGCCGCCCCCGAGCGCGACGTCGAACGGGGCGACCTCGGACAGCGCCGGAGCCAGCGCCGCGAGGTAGGCCGGCACCGCGCCGTCGGGCACCTCGCCGTGGAAGGCCAGCGTGAGGTGGCGCTGCTCCTTGGGGACCCACCGCAGCCCCGGTCCCGGGTCCGCGACCGCGGGACCACCGAGGCCGCCGAGGGCCAGGTCCAGGTGGGCGGACGCCTGCGCGGAGGGGTAGACGGCGGTGAAGAGACGCACCCGCCGATCGTGCACCGCCGGGCGTGTGCCGGCGACCTGCCCGGCCGGGCGAGGGCGCTCAGCGCCGACGACGCCGCACGGCCCACGCCACGGCCAGGGCCACCACCGCCAGAGCGGCCTGCCCGCCGAGCACGATGCGCGTCACGTCGACCGCCGGCTCCCACCGGGCGCCCGACTCGTCCAGCACGTACGCCCCCACCGGGCGCGAGCGCTGCAGCAGGCCCAGGCCGCCGCCCGAGCCGTTCGCCCCGCCACCGGTGCCGTCCCCGCCGCCACCGCCACCGCTGCTCCACACGCGCGCGACGGGGACGAGCAACGTCCCGTCCCGCTCGACGGGGGCGCCGAACACGTCGCGGACGGTGGCGCCGTCGGCGATCTTCTGGCTGATGCGCTGGAGGTCAGGAACCGAGGCCATGCCTCGAGACTAGGGTGCGCCGGGCCCGGGGGCCCGTGATCAGCGCTGGGCGCGTCCGGAGGCGTACAGGCACACGGTGGCTGCGGTCGCCAGGTTGAGCGACTCGGCCCTGCCCCGGATCGGCACGCGCACGACGGCGTCGGCGAGCGCGCGGTCGGCCTCGGGCAGGCCCCACGCCTCGTTGCCGAACACCCACGCGGTCGACGCCGCGAGGTCCGGGACGCCGGCTGCCCGCTGCTCGGCGCCCGCCGGACCCGCGACGTCGAGCAGGTCGTCGAGGTCCAGCTCGCCAGCACCGTCGGCGGCCAGCACCGTCAGCCCCCGGGCGTGGACCGCCTCGACGACCTGCTCCAGCGCGACGCCGGACACCACGGGGAGATGGAAGAGCGAGCCGGCCGTGGAGCGCACCACCTTGGGGTTGTGCACGTCGACGCTCTCCCCGGCCAGCACCACCAGGTCGGCCCCCGCGGCGTCGGCCGCGCGGACGACCGTCCCCGCGTTGCCGGGGTCGCGCACCGTGGCGAGCACCGCCACCAGCAGCGACCGTCGGCGCCCGCCGTCCGGGTCCTCGAGGGCGCCCAGCGCCTCCTCGAGCGACAGGACGGTGGAACGGACCACCGCCAGCACGCCCTGGGCGTCCGCGCTCATCGCCTCCAGCACCTCACGGGTGCCGAGGTGCACGCGCACGCCCGCCGACGTCGCCGCCTCGACGATCTCGCCGTACCGCGTCGCCGCCGCGGGCGTCAGGTACACGTCACGCACGTCCGCCGGGGCGAAGCGGACGGCTTCGCGCACACCCTGCGGCCCCTCGACCAGGAACTGGCCGTGCCGCAGACGCGCCGGACGCCCGGACAGCGCCCGCACCTGCTTGACGCGGTCGGCTCGCGGGTTCGCGAGCGTCACGTCGTGCGGTGCGGTGCCCGGCGGCGTGGGAGCCGCCGGGGCCGTCCGGGCGTCCGGGGTGCTCAAGTGGGGCAACTGGCTGTGCCGAGGCTCAGGCAGCGGCCTTGGGGGCGTTGACGTCCTCCGGGAGGGCGCCCTTCGCCACCTCGACGAGCGCGTTGAACGCGGCCACGTCGTTGACCGCCAGCTCGGCGAGCATGCGGCGGTCGACCTCGACACCAGCGGCCTTCAGGCCCTGGATGAGGCGGTTGTAGGTGAGACCCTGCGCGCGGGCCGCAGCGTTGATGCGCTGGATCCACAGCTTGCGGAAGTCACCCTTCTTCGCCTTGCGGTCGCGGTAGGCGTAGACGAGCGAGTGGGTGACCTGCTCCTTCGCCTTGCGGTAGAGGCGCGAGCGCTGGCCGCGGTAGCCGCTGGCGCGCTCGAGGGTCGTACGGCGCTTCTTCTGGGCGTTGACCGCCCGCTTCACGCGTGCCACGTGATGCTCCTTGCAGTGTCGGGTCCGGAAGTGCTCCGCGCGGTCGAGGACGACCGCGCAGGGAGGGTCACTTGCCGAGCAGCTTCTTGATCTTCTTGACGTCGGCGGGCGCGACGACCTGGTCCTGGGCCAGACGGCGCGTGCGGGTGCTCGGCTTGTGCTCGAACAGGTGGCGGGCGTTCGCCTGCTCGCGCATGACCTTGCCGCTCCCGGTGATCCGGAAGCGCTTCTTGGCGCCGGAGTGCGTCTTGTTCTTCGGCATGACTGCCGTCTCTCCTCGTGTCGGTCACCCGCCGCGGGCGGCGGTGACGTGGTGCGGGCCACGGGTTGCCGTGACCCGGTGCGGGTCGTGCTGGTTCAGCCGGTCAGCGCGAGCTGCGCGGGCTGGGCTTGGGGGCCGGCTTCGGCGCCGCGGGCCGGGGCGCCGCGGGCTTGACCGTCTCCGCCGGGGCCGCAGCGCTCGGCTTCGACGTGGCAGGCTTGGCGGCCGTCGGCTTCGCCGCGGGCTTGGCGGCGGCAGGCTTGGCCGACGCGGGCTTCGCGGCGGGCTTGGCCGCCGGCTTCGCCGCGGCGGGAGCCTCCGGGGCCTCGTCGGTCGGGGCGGTCGACGGAGCCTCGGCGGGCGCCTCGGCCTCGACAGCAGGGGCCTCCGCCGCCGGGGCCTGCGCCGTCGGGGTCTCGACGACGGAAGCCTGGGCGGCCGGCGCCTCGGCGACGGCCTGCTCGACGGCAGGAGCCTCGACCTCGGCGGCCTCCGCGGCCTCGGGGGCCGGGGCGTCGGTCGCAGCGGCCTGGGCCTTGCGCTCCGACTTGGTCATCCGCTGCGAGTTGATCTCGGCGGCGCGCTTGCGCTGCTCCACCTTGGCGTCGGCCTTCTTCTTGACCGGGCCGAGCACCATCGTCATGTTGCGGCCGTCCTGCTTCGGCATCGACTCGACGACACCGAGGTCGGAGACCTCCTCGGCCAGCCTCTGCAGCAGGCGCACGCCCATCTCCGGGCGCGACTGCTCGCGGCCGCGGAACATGATCATGACCTTGACCTTGTCGCCGGCCTCGAGGAAGCGGGTGACGTGGCCCTTCTTGGTGGCGTAGTCGTGCGGGTCGATCTTCAGGCGGAAGCGGATCTCCTTGAGGACCGTGTTCGCCTGGTTGCGCCGCGCCTCGCGCGCCTTCATGTCGGACTCGTACTTGAACTTGCCGTAGTCCATGAGCTTGGCGACGGGCGGACGGGCGTCCGGGGCGACCTCGACGAGGTCGAGGTCGGCGTCCTGGGCAAGCTTCAGGGCGACCGCCGTGGCAACTACGCCGACCTGCTCCCCGCCAGGACCGATGAGTCGGACCTCGGGGACGCGGATCCGATCGTTGATGCGAGGCTCGCTGATGGTGATGCTCCTAGGAATCGTCGTGAGACCACCAGGGACGGAGAAAGGCCCCCGCCCTGAGCACCAGGGTGGAGGCCTTCGGTATGCCCGACGAGGGGACGGCAGCAGCCGCACCCGCGAGGGGTGGACGCCGACTCCCCGCGCGGGGTGCCGCCGTCCGACCGGACCCGGCTCCTGTCGGCCCGGATCGAACGTGTCGATCCAGAACCCGTCGGTGCTCGGGTGGGAGGTGATCCACTTGGTGCACCCGGCAGCCCGCGCCCGGCGGCGAGGGTTCGCCGCGAGCAAGACCTACCAGGTCGGTCAGCCGTCAACGGTAGCACGGAACCGCGCCGGTCCGAAGCCGTGCGCCGCCCGAAGCCGCCCCGGCCGGGCGTGACGTCGGCGACACGCCTCCGCGCGGGCGACGTACTGGAATCATTCCAGAAAAGCCCGTACGGTCGTCCTCGTGACCACCACGAACCCGTTCACCACCACGCAGACCGGCACGCCGGTCGCCAGCGACGCCCACTCCATGACCGTGGGTGCCGACGGCGCCACCGTGCTGCACGACCGCTACCTCGTCGAGAAGCTCGCCCAGTTCAACCGCGAGCGGATCCCCGAGCGCATCGTCCACGCCAAGGGCGGCGGCGCGTTCGGCCGCTGGGAGATCACCGGCGACGTCTCGCGCTACACCCGCGCCGCGGCCTTCCAGCCCGGCACCACCGGCGAGGTCGCCCTGCGCTTCTCGTCCGTCGCCGGCGAGCTCGGCTCCCCCGACACCTGGCGCGACGTGCGCGGCTTCGCCCTGCGCTTCTACACGACCGAGGGCAACCTCGACATCGTCGGCAACAACACGCCGGTGTTCTTCATCCGCGACGCCATCAAGTTCCCGGACTTCATCCACTCGCAGAAGCGCCTGCCCTGGTCCGGCCTGCGCGACGCCGACATGCAGTGGGACTTCTGGACGCTGTCGCCCGAGTCGGCCCACCAGGTCACCTACCTCATGGGCGACCGCGGCCTGCCCACGTCGTGGCGCGAGCTCAACGGCTACGGCTCCCACACCTACCAGTGGATCAACTCCGCCGGCGAGCGCTTCTGGGTCAAGTACCACTTCATCTCCCGCCAGGGCGTCAAGAACATCACCAACGAGGAGGCCGAGCGCCTCGCGGGTGCGGACGCGGACTACTACCGCCGCGACCTCTACGAGCACATCGAGGCCGGGGACTTCCCCACCTGGGACATCAAGGTCCAGGTCATGCCGTACGAGGACGCGAAGAGCTACCGCTTCAACCCGTTCGACCTGACCAAGGTGTGGCCGCACGCCGACTACCCGCTGATCGAGGTCGGTCACTTCACCCTCGACCGCAACCCGCGCAACCACTTCGCGGAGATCGAGCAGATCGCGCTCTCGCCGGCCAACCAGGTGCCGGGCACCGACATCTCGCCCGACAAGATGCTCATGGCGCGCGTGTTCTCCTACCCGGACGCCCAGCGCTACCGCGTCGGCACCAACTACCAGTCGATCCCGGTGAACCAGCCGCACGCGGCCCCGGTGCACAACTACTCGCAGGACGGCTCGCAGCGTCACCACTTCAACGAGGTGGGCGTGCCCAACTACACGCCCAACTCGTTCGGCGGCCCGTCCGCCGACCCGACGCGGGCGGCCGAGGGCTCGTGGGCGAACGACGGCGCGCTGGTGCGCACCGCCGCCTCGCTGCACGCCGAGGACGACGACTTCGGCCAGGCCGGCACGCTGTACCGCGAGGTGTTCGACGACGCGGCCAAGGCGCGCTTCCTCGAGACGCTGACCGGTCAGGGCAAGGCCATCACGGTCGAGGCCATCCGCGAGCGCTTCTTCCAGTACTGGACGAACGTCGACAGCGAGCTCGGCGCCAAGCTGCGCACCGAGGTCGCCGTCGGCCCGGCGCCGACGCCCGTCGCCGCCGGCCAGGGCCCGGACGTCGAGCCCGTCGGCATCTGACGAGGCCCTCGCCTCTCCCCGTCCCGCCGGAGGCCGGGTCCCGCACGCGCGGGGCCCGGCCTCCGGCCGTCCGGCCCGTCCGCAGGGCCCGCCACGACACCTAGGATGACCTTCATGAGCACCGCCCCCGAGAACTCCGCCCCCGCCGGCTCCGTGGACCCGGCCGCCGTCGACGAGGTGACGCGCGACATCGCGGACGTCGCCGCCGTCGAGGTCATCACCACCGCCGCCGTCCACCTCATGAGCGCCGCCGCCGTCAAGTGCGGGCTGGCGGAGGACGCCGAGGAGCAGGGGCACCTCGACCTCGACGAGGCGCGCAAGCTCATCAACGCCCTGGCCGCCCTCGTGACCGCCTCGGCGCCCGACATCGGCAACCAGCACGCCCGCTCGCTGCGCGACGGCCTGCGCTCCCTGCAGCTGGCGTTCCGCGAGGCCTCCGTGATCCCGGACGCCCCGGGCGAGGGGCCGGGCGAGAAGTTCACCGGCTCCGTCGTCTGACCTGCTCCTCCCCCACCTTCCGTGAGCGCCTGAGGACCCGATGAGCGACGAGCGCCCTGCGGGTGCGGCACCCGTCCCGCCCTCCTACGCCCCGCCCGGCCACGGCTCGGGCCCCCACGCCGTGCCGGCCGCCGCCCCGCACGCAGCCGTCGCGGAGGCACCGCTCCCCGACGACGGTGCGGCAGCGGTGCGCCGCTCGCGACGCCGTGGCCGCGGGGCCGTGGTGCTGGCCGCGCTGCTCGTGGTCGCCCTGTGCCTGGCGGGCTACCTGTGGGTGGCGGCGGACCGGTGGCGCCAGTCGTCGGACGCCTGGCAGGAGCAGGCGCGCGCCCAGGGCGAGCGGGTCGCCGAGCTGGAGTCCCAGCTCTCGGCCGCGAGCTCCGAGCTCGCCGCGGCGCGGGAGCAGCTGGCCACCGCCACCTCGCGGATCACCGCGCTGGCCGACGAGAAGGCGCAGCTCGGTGACGAGAACGTGGCGTCGCAGCAGTACCTGGACTACCAGCGCCGGGTGAGCGAGGCGGCCGGGGTGGTGGCCAGCGCGCTGGGCCGCTGCACCTCCGGGCAGTCGCAGCTGATCGAGTACCTGCGGACGCCGGAGCGGTACGACCCCGCCGACCTGGAGCAGTTCGGCCAGCAGGTCGACACGCTGTGCGCGCAGGCGACAGCCGCCAACGAGTCCCTGCAGCAGGAGCTGCAGCAGTGAGCCGCGGCCCGGCCGGCAGACCGCCGTCCGCCGTCGGGAACGGCCGGCGTCCCGCGCGCCCCGTCCTCCTCGCCGGGGCGCTGACCGCCGCCGCAACGCTGCTCGTCGGCTGCGGTCCGGTGCCGCCGTTCCCGCCGCTGCCCTCGGAAGGACCGTCCGCGATCGCGGCGAGCGACCTCGTCCCCGGCGACGTCGCCCCCGCTGCCCCGTCCATCGCCCCCTCCGAGGCGGCGCACCTGTCGCCCGACGGCTTCGACGCCGTGCAGCGCATGGCGGTCCGCATCCGCAACGTGGGGTGCGGGGCGCTGTCGACCGGGTCGGGTTTCGCGATCGACGAGCACACCCTCATCACCAACCGGCACGTCGTCGCTGACGCATCCTCCCTCCAGGTCAGCACGTACGACGGCCGTGACCTGGAGGTGGCGGCCGCCAGCACGGCGGGGCTGGCCGACCTCGCGGTGGTCCGCACCGAAGACCCGCTGCCGTCCTTCCCGCGCCTCGGCGACGCCGACCCGGTGCCCGGCCAGCACGTCACCGTGGTCGGCTACCCGGAGGGGCGGGCGCTCACGGTCACCCAGGGAAGCGTCATCGGCGCCACCAACGACCCGCTCAACGCCAACCTCGGGCAGGTCCTGGTCACCGACGCACCCGTGGAGCCAGGCTCGTCAGGGTCGGCGGCCCTCGACGACGACGGCCGGGTGGTCGGGGTCGTCTACGCCAAGACCGACGACGGGATGTCGTTGCTGGTCCCGTTGTCGACGGTGCAGCAGGTGCTCGCCGACACCACCGCCTTCACGCCCGTCGAGCCCTGCGCCTGAGGATTCGCCCGAGGGTTCAGCGGGCGGCGGCGATGCGCAGCTCGAGCGAGTCCACCCGCTCGGCCACGACCTCCGAGGCGCCGAGCCGCGCGTTGACCTGACGCAGCACGGCGTCGAGCCCTGCCCGGTCCAGGCCGGCGTCGATCGACAGGACGACCGCGACCTCGGCCTTGCGGCCCGGCTGTGCGGCCACGCGCACCACGTGCTGCACGGGCTCGGCCGCCAGACGCACCGCCTCGGCCACCTCGGCGTCGACCACCACGCCGTCCTGCTGCGGCACGAGCGCGGGGCGCCACTCCTTGCCCTGGGCGAGCGCCCACACGGCCGGCCGGGGCACCGTCACGGTGACCGGACCGGCGGGGTCGAGCACCAGCAGCGCCCAGTCCTCGCTCACGGCGGACAGCGCGGCACGGGTCGCCTCGACCGGCACGGGTCGGGCGCTCGCCCGCCACGCCTGCATCGCTGCGACGCTCGTGAACACGGGCAGCGCCCGCCGGCCGTCGGGAGCGGCGAGCGCGACCACACCGGCCGACGCCTCCTTGTCGACGTGCATCTCCTGCCCGTCGACCACCACCGTCTCGGCGACGTCGAGCTCGGCGAGCACCGGCACCAGCACCCGCGTGGCTGCGAGCCGGGCCACGACCTCGCGCAGCGCCGCCGCGCCGGTACGGTAGCCGTCGAGCAGGCGGGCCAGCTCGGCGTCGGCCGTGCCGTCGTCCCCGGCGAACTGCGACGTGGGCTGGATGGAGCGCAGGTGGTCGGGCAGCGCCCGGCCGGCCTCAGCCCCCTCGGCGGGCGTGGCGCCGTCGCTCACGCGTCCGCCTCGGGCCGGCCCGCGACGTCGAGCGCCTCCGGCAGCGTGAACGCACCCGAGTACAGTGCCTTGCCCACCACGGCCCCCTCGACACCCTCGGGGACCAGCGCGCGCAGCGCGGCGAGGTCGTCGAGGGTCGCGATGCCGCCCGACGCGACGACGGCAGCCGAGGTGCGGGAGGCGACCTCGCGCAGCAGGTCGACGTTCGGCCCCCGCAGCGTGCCGTCCTTGGTGACGTCGGTGACCACGTAGCGGGAGCAGCCGGCCTCGTCGAGGCGCGTCAGCACCTCCCACAGGTCACCCCCGTCCTTCGTCCACCCGCGCGCGGCGAGCGTGGTGCCACGCACGTCCAGGCCCACGGCCACCTGGTCGCCGTGCTCGGCGATGACGCGTGCCGTCCACTCCGGGTCCTCGAGCGCGGCCGTCCCGATGTTGACGCGCCGGGCGCCGGTGGCCAGGGCGCGCTCGAGCGAGGCGTCGTCGCGGATGCCGCCCGACAGCTCCACCTGCACGTCGAGCTCGCGGACCACCCGCGCGAGCAGGTCGGCGTTGGACCCACGGCCGAACGCCGCGTCGAGGTCCACCAGGTGCACCCACTCGGCGCCGCCGGCCTGCCAGTCGAGCGCCGCGGCGAGCGGGTCGCCGTAGGACGTCTCGGAGCCGGCCTCTCCCTGGACGAGGCGGACGGCCTGGCCGTCGGCGACGTCGACGGCGGGCAGCAGGACGAGGCGGTCGGTCATGGGTTCTCCTGCGGTGGTCGTCGTGGTTCTCCGTGGGGCACGACCACCGGCGGCGCCCCACGGACCGGCAGCCGGGCACGGCCGCCGGTCGGTGCTAGAGGGACCGGACCCAGTTCTCCAGGAGCGTCGCCCCGGCGTCGCCGGACTTCTCCGGGTGGAACTGCGTCGCGGCCAGCGGGCCGTCCTCGACGGCGGCGACGAAGCGCGCTCCGTGCTCGGCGCTGCCGTGGTGCGACCACGTCACGCGCGGCGGGACGAAGCGCGGGTCGGCGGCGTCGTCGTGCCCCTGCGTGAAGGACTGCGCCGCGTAGGAGTGGACGAAGTAGAAGCGCTCGTCCTCGACGCCCGCCAGCAGACGGGTGCCCGCCGGCGCCTCGAGCGTGGACCAGCCCATGTGGGGTACGACAGGGGCGTCGAGCTTCTCGACGACGCCGCGCCACTGGCCCAGGCCGTCCGTCTGGACGCCGTGCTCCACACCCGAGTCGAACATGACCTGCATGCCGACGCAGATGCCCAGCACGGGCCGCCCGCCGGCCAGGCGGCGCTCGACCACCTGGTCGCCGCGGACGGCGCGGATACCGGCCATGCAGGCGGCGAACGCGCCGACGCCCGGGACCACGAGCCCGTCCGCGCCGAGCGCGGCCGTGTGGTCGGCGGTCAGCTCGACGCGGGCGCCGACGCGCTCGAGCGCACGGACGGCCGAGCGGACGTTGCCGAAGCCGTAGTCGAGCACGACGACGGACGGGCGTCCCGCACGTCCCCGGGGCTCGGCCGGGCGCGGGTTCAGCTCGGCCGACGCACCGCCGTCGGGCAGCAGCGGCGGGACCTGCGCGGCCTGGCCCCGCACGTCACCCCCGCGCACGTCGTCTCCCGGCGCCGTCACTTGTTCTTCCGTGCCTTGCGGGCCGCGGCGGTCAGCATCCGCATCGCGCGGAACCGGCCGATGCTGCGCGAAGGGACGACCCCCGGCAGGTCCGCGACCGTGATCTGACCGGTGACGAGATCCTCCAGCGCGTCGGGCGCACCACCGAGGACGAGGCCGGGAGGCAGCTTCCCCTCGGCCTGGCCGTCCTGGTAGCGGAACGCGGTCAGCTGCCCCTCGGTGCGCGTCACGAGCACCAGCGGGACCCCCGAGACGAGCTGGGACACCGCGGCGGCCGCACGCTCGGGCGCCTCGCCCGACGGGTCGCGCAGCACGGCGAGCGCGCCCACCGGGGTCGGCAGGGCGTCGACGTCGAGGTCCGCGAGGGAGCACGCGGCCGCGAGCGCCTCGGCCTCGGCCACCTGGGTGATCAGCACCGCGAGCTCGCGCTCCTTCGGGGCCGTCAGCCCGGAGAGGTCGTCAGGCACCACCACGTCGTCGGGCAGCGTGTCGGCAGGCTCCTGCGCACGGTCGGCGGGCAGGTCGGACTCGGGACGATCGGGCACCCTACAGCGCTCCCTTGGTCGACGGGACGCCCTCGACGCGCGGGTCGTGCGCGACGGCGGCACGCAGCGCGCGTGCCAGGGCCTTGAACTGTGCTTCGACGATGTGGTGGGGGTCGCGGCCCGCGAGCACGCGCACGTGCAGGCAGATGCCCGCGTGGTGCGCGATCGACTCCAGCACGTGCCGCGTCAGCGAGCCCGTGAAGTGGCCCCCGATGAGGTGGTGCTCCTGCCCTGCCGGCTCACCCTCGTGGACCAGGTAGGGGCGCCCCGAGACGTCGACGACGGCCAGCGCCAGCGCCTCGTCCAGCGGCACCGTGGCGTCGCCGAAGCGGGCGATTCCCTGCTTGTCCCCCAGCGCCTGGCGCAGCGCCTGCCCGATGACGATGGCGACGTCCTCGACCGTGTGGTGGGCGTCGATGTGGGTGTCGCCGGTGGCCTTGACGGTCAGGTCGATGAGCGAGTGCTTGCCCAGCGCCGTGAGCATGTGGTCGTAGAACGGCACCGACGTGGAGATGTCGGTGCGCCCCGTGCCGTCGAGGTCGAGCTCGACCAGCACGCTCGACTCGCTGGTCGAGCGCTCGATGCGTGCGGTCCGTGCCGCGGTGGCAGCCATCAGGCCAGGTCTCCCATCACCTCGAGGAGTGCTTCCTTGAACCGTGCCGTCTCCGCGGGCGTGCCGACGGAGACGCGCAGCCAGCCGTCGGGCCCCACCTCGCGGACGAGCACGCCACGGTCCAGCAGACCCTGCCAGACGGCGTGGCGGTCGGCGAACGTGCCGAACAGCGCGAAGTTCGCGTCGGTGTCCGCCACCACGAGCCGCGCCCCGGACGGCCCGGTCTGCGCGCGCAGCCACGTCACGAGCTCGTCCCGCTCGGCGCGCAGGGCGTCGACCTGCGCCAGCAGGGAACCGGTGTGCTGGAGGGCTCCCCGGGCCGCCGCCTGCGTCACGGCCGACAGGTGGTACGGCAGCCGCACCACCCGCAGGGCGTCGACGAGCTCTCGGCTCGCCGCGAGGTAGCCGAGCCGCAGACCGGCGGCGCTGAACGCCTTCGACATCGTGCGGGTCACCGCGAGGTGCGGGTGGTCGGCCAGCAGCTCCAGCGCCGACGGCGTGCCCTCCCGGCGGAACTCGGCGTACGCCTCGTCCACCACGACGACGGCGCCCCGCTGCCCGGCGGGAGCCTGCGGCACCTGCACCCGGGCCGCGGCGTCGAGCACCGCCCGCACCGTGTCCAGCGGCAGCGCGGTGCCCGTCGGGTTGTTGGGGCTCGCGAGCAGGATCACGGCGGGCTGCTCGGCCTCGATCACGGCCACGGCGGCGTCGACGTCGACGGTGAAGTCGGCAGCCCGGCGGCCCGTCACCCAGCGGGTGTGGGTGTCGCGCGCGTACTCCGGGTACATCGAGTACGTCGGCGCGAAGGACACGGCCGTGCGCCCGGGACCGCCGAAGGCCTGCAGCAGGTGCAGCATGACCTCGTTCGAGCCGTTCGCCGCCCACAGCTGCTCCGCCTCGAGCGCGACGCCCGACTCGCGGCCGAGATAGCCGGCCAGGTCCGCGCGCAGGGCGAGGAAGTCCCGGTCCGGGTAGCGGTTGAGCCCGCGCGCCGCCGCGGCGACCTCGGCTGCGATCGTGGCGACGACGTCCTCGGACGGGGCGTAGGGGTTCTCGTTGACGTTGAGCAGCACCGGCACGTCGAGCTGCGGGGCGCCGTACGGCTCCTCGTGCGCCAGCTCGGGGCGCAGGGGCAGACCGGCGGCCGGCTGACGTGCGGGGGCGGGCTGGGTCGTCACGCCGTCAGTCTACGGAAGCGGCGGCGCGGGTCGGCCGGACTTCTCGGGCGGCGGACGTCGCGGACGTCACACGTCCGGGGACGCGCTCCCTCCCCGGTCCTGCCGTCCGCCGGATGTCCCCGTCCAGGTCCTGCGCACGGGCGCGGGGGCGTGCACGCCCCCCGTCAGCCCGCCAGGACGACGTCGGCGCCCTCGACCCTCACCGCGATCTCCGGCAGCGGGTCCACGGCCGGCCCCACCAGCACCGTCGCGTCGCCCAGGGCGAAGCGCGACCCGTGGCACGGGCAGTCGAGCGCGCCGTCGGCGGGCACCACGCGGCAGCCGGCGTGCGTGCACAGGGCGCTGAACAGGTGGACCTCGTCCTCGGCCGGGCGGGTGACCAGGACCCGGTGGCCGTCGAGCTGGGCGGACACGGCACCGCCCACGGGGACGTCCGCGAGCGCCACGACGCGCGTGCCAGGAGCCAGCGCGCCGAGGGCCTGCGCCTCCCCCTGCGGCGTCGGGCGCTCCTCGGCGCAGGCGGCCAGGACGCACGCTCCGGCGACGGCCGCCCCGGTGCCCATGAGCACCTGTCGGCGCGTCGGGCGCGGAGCCGGCGTGGCCGCGACGGAGGCCGGGCCCGTGGTGGCGCGGGCTGCGGCGTCGGCGGGGGTGCTGGGCGTGGCAGGGGCAGCGGGCACTGCAGGGCCGGTAGGGCCGGTAGGGCCGGGCGTGGTCACTCGGGCGTCCTCTCGTCGTCGTCCGACCCCATCATGGCCGGACCCTGCCCCCGGTCCCTACTCCGGGCCGGCTGCGCACCGCCCCGCACCGCCGGCGGCGGGGCGTGGGCGCCGGCCCCTACGATCGCAGGGTGACCGATCCTTACGCCGACCTCGTGTTCGAGCCGATCGAGCCGCCCGACGACGGCCTGCCGCCCGAGCCGGAGGACCTGCCCGCGGACGCGGTGCAGGCTCAGGGCGTCCCCCCGCAGGGGGTCCAGGACCGCCGCGCGGCCCACGACGCGCCCGGCGCCGTGCCGCACGGTGCGGCGAGCCGCGTGCCGGAGGACGCCACCACCCCGGCGGCCGGTGGCGCGCAGGCCACGGCAGCGAGCGTGGACGCGGCCCGGAGAGCCAAGCTCGCGATGCTTCGCGGGCTCATGGACAGCGCCGCGAGCGGCGAGGGCGGGGCCAGCACGCTGCGCGAGGAGGCCGAGGCGGCGCTGCGCGCGCTGGTCGGGCGCGACGAGGCGGCGCTGCGCGAGGACCAGTGGCGGGCGATCGAGGCCCTGGTCGCCTTCCGCCGCCGCGCCCTCGTGGTGCAGCGGACCGGGTGGGGCAAGTCGGCCGTGTACTTCGTGGCCACGTCGCTGCTGCGGGCCCGGGGTGCCGGTCCTACCGTCATCGTCTCGCCGCTGCTGGCCCTCATGCGCGACCAGATCTCCGCGGCGGCCCGGGCAGGCATCCGTGCGGTGACGATCAACTCGTCCAACGTGACCGAGTGGGAGCAGGTGCACGCCCAGATCGCCGCGGGCGAGGTCGACGTGCTGCTGTGCTCCCCCGAGCGGCTCAACAACCCCGCCTTCCGCGACGAGGTGCTGCCGCGGCTGGCCGCCGACGCCGGCCTCGTCGTCGTCGACGAGGCGCACTGCATCTCCGACTGGGGCCACGACTTCCGGCCGGACTACCGCCGCATCCGCACCCTCCTGGCCGACCTGCCCGCCGGCATCCCCGTCCTCGCCACCACGGCCACCGCCAACGAGCGCGTCACCCGTGACGTGGCCGAGCAGCTCGCCGTGCGCTCGGCCACCGCCGCCGAGACCCTCTCCGAGGACGTCCTCGTGCTGCGCGGCGGCCTGGACCGCGAGTCCCTGCACCTGGCCGTGCTCGAGCTGCCCGACCAGCCCACGCGCGTCGCCTGGCTGGCCGAGGCGCTCCAGGACGTCGAGGGATCGGGCATCGTCTACTGCCTCACCGTCTCCGCCGCCGAGCAGGTCGCCGAGCAGCTGCGCACGGCGGGTCTCGCCGTCGCCGCCTACACCGGCCGGACGGACCCGACACAGCGCGAGGCCCTCGAGGAAGACCTCAAGGAGAACCGGGTCAAGGCGCTCGTGGCCACCTCCGCCCTGGGCATGGGGTTCGACAAGCCCGACCTCGCGTTCGTGGTGCACCTGGGTGCCCCCAGCTCCCCGATCGCGTACTACCAGCAGGTGGGCCGCGCCGGCCGCGGGGTCGACGACGCCGTCGTGGTGCTGCTGCCCGGCCAGGAGGACCGGGCCATCTGGGAGTGGTTCGGGTCCCAGGCGTTCCCCGCGGAGGACCAGGTGCGCGCCACGCTCGCCGCCCTGCGGCAGGCGGACGGCGCGCTCTCGACCGCCGCGCTCGAGCCCCTCGTGGACCTCAAGCGCTCACGCCTCGAGACGATGCTCAAGGTGCTCGACGTCGACGGGGCGGTGCGCCGCGTCCAGGGCGGCTGGGTGGCCACGGGCCGGGAGTGGGTCTACGACGCCGAGCGCTACGCCCGCGTGGCGGCGACGCGAGAGGCCGAGCAGCAGGCGATGGTCGACTACGTCGCCACGCCGGGGTGCCGGATGGCGTTCCTGCGCCGCCAGCTCGACGACCCCGAGCTGGCGGTGTCCGCGGGCGAGGCGTGGCGCTGCGGACGGTGCGACCGCTGCGGCGGCGTCGACCTGCCGCAGCCCCCGGACGCGGAGGCGGTGGCCGCCGCCCGGCACGAGATGGACCGGCCCGGGGTGGAGGTCGAGCCCCGCAAGATGTGGCCGTCCGGCCTCGCCGCGCTCGGGCTGGACCTGCGCGGCAGGCTCGGGGCGGACGAGCTGGCCGAGCCGGGCCGGGCGGTCGCGCGGCTCGACGGCCTGGGCTGGTCGGGGCCGCTGCGCGACCTCCTCGCACCCGCGACCCCCGACGGCGAGGTGCCGGTGCCGCTGCGCCGCGCCGCCGCCCGCGTGCTCGACGACTGGGCGGCCCTGCGCGAGCCCGTCGACGAGGCCTCCCGCACCGACAGCGCGGTCGGCCCTGGGGGCGACACCGGGGTCGGCGCCGCGGGAGCACCGGACGGCGCGGCACAGGAGCCGGCAGCTCTGGACGGCGCCGCCGCGCCTGCCCGGGGCACGCTCCTCGTGGAGGGGGTGGTCGCCGTCCGCTCGACCACCCGCCCGCAGCTCACGTACCACCTGGCGAGCGGGCTGGCCGCCTACCTGGGCGTGCCGCTCGTCGGCGCGGTGGGCCCCGTCGCGGGTCAGGAGGCTCCCGGCCGGCACGACGTGAACTCCGCGATGCGCCTGGCCGGCGTGGCTCGCCGGCTCGAGCTCCAGCTCGCCGAGCCGGCGCTGCGCGGGCTGCCGGGCCGCACGCTGCTCCTGGTCGACGACTGGACCGAGTCCGGATGGACGCTCACCGTGGCCGCGAGGCTCTTGCGCCAGGCGGGGGCCGCACGGGTCTTCCCGTTCGTGCTGGGCGTGCGCTGAGCGTCAGAGACCCTCGAGGTGCACTGCCTTGCGCACCGTCATCTCGTCGAGCAGGTCGGGTCCGTAACCGGCTCCACCGCCGCTGCCGCGGCGCGGGTCGGCCGACCCTCCGGGGGCTCCGCCGAACACCGCGTTGACCTTGACGGTGCCCACCTCGAGCGCGTCGGCCGCCCGCAGCGCGTGGTCGAGCCGCGGCGTGAGCACCGTGGCCGCCAACCCGTACGCGGACTGCGAGGCCCGGCGCAGGGCCTCCTCGAAGTCCGCGACGCGAACGACGGGTGCCACGGGTCCGAAGGTCTCGTCGGTGAGCAGGGCCACGCCGTCAGGCACGCGGTCGAGCACCGTGGGCGCGTAGAAGGAGCCCGGCCGCTCCAGCCGGCTGCCGCCGGTGACCACCTGCGCCCCGGCGTCGACAGCGGCGCCCACGTGCGCCTCGACGACGGCGAGCTGCTCGTCGTCGACCATCGGCCCCAGCGTCGTGGCCGGGTCGGCGGGGTCCCCGACGACGAGGGCCTCGGCGCGCCGCGCGAGCTCGGCCACCACGGCGTCCGCCACGTCCTCGACCACGTACACGCGCTCGACGGCGGTGCACAGCTGCCCGGCGTTCGTGAACGCCCCGACGGCGATCTGCTCGGCTGCGAACCGGGGGTCCACGCCGGTGTCGACGAGGATCGGGTCCTTGCCGCCGTTCTCCAGGAGGGCGCGGGCCCCGCGCGCACCGACCGTCGCGGCGATGCGCCGCCCCGCCGCCGTCGACCCCACGTGCGCGACGAGCGCCACGTCGTCGTGCGCGACCAGCGCCTGCCCCGTGGCCGCGTCACCGCTGAGGACCGTCAGCACCCCGGGCGGCAACGCCTGGGCCACCAGCTCGGCCATCCGGACACCGGGTGCGTCGCTGCGCTCGGACGGCTTGTGCACCACCGTGTTGCCGGTGACGAGCGCTGCGGCCAGCAGACCCGCTGCCGCGGGGTACGGGTCGTTCCACGGGGTGATCACCGCGACCACGCCGCGCGGCTCCCGGCGCACCACGTCCAGCGCCAGCGGGTCGCCGGCCAGCGTGCGCCCAGCGCGGCCCAGCCCGGCGACGGCGGCCTCCTCCAGGAGGTCGGCCGCCACGGCGGCCGAGGCCCGCGACTCGGCCAGCAGACGTCCCGTGGTGGCGCACAGGAGCGAGCCCAGCTCGTCGACCGCGCCGCGCAGCGCGGCCGCCGCCTCCCGCAGCATCCCGGCACGCACCGCCGGGGCCGTGGCACGCCACCCGGGGAACGCCTCCCGAGCGCGCCGCACGGCCTCGTCCACCTCGGCGGAGCCCGCGCAGACGACCTCTCGCCCGGGCTGCCCGGTCACCGGGTCCAGCCGCTCGAGCCGGCGCGCGGTGTCACGGGTGGGGGACGGGGCGGTCGTGGTCATCGAGGCCTCCAGGTGTGGGCGGACCCGGCCGCCACGGGGAACAGCACCAGCGGGAGCGCGGGTGACGTGCAGACCGAGCCTCCGGCAGCGGGCACCCGCTCGCCATCGCTGTGCCCCGGGCACCACGGTTGCGAGCGCCGCCGGCCTCCAGGAGAACGGCAGGATGAGCGCAGCGAGCACGCCGGCACCGGACGGCCGCACCGGGGCCGCCGGAGGCACCTCCCGAGACGTCAGCGAGGGCCGCGCCGCGACGGCGGGGCACGCCACGCACAGGGACAGCACGCACGAGGACGACCGTGTCACCGTGGTGGTGATGAGCCGGGACCGCCGCGCTGACCTGGCGGCGAGCATGCCGCGCCACCGAGCACCGGTGGTCTACGTCGACAACGGCTCCTCGGACGGCAGCCCGGAGACCGTCGGCGGGGTACGGCCCGACGCCCGGGTGGTGCGCCTGCCGGCGAACGTCGGCGCCCCGGCACGAACCGTGGGGGTGCGCGCGGCCGGCACCCCTTACGTGGCGTTCGCCGACGACGACTCGTGGTGGGCCCCCGGTGCGCTGCGGACTGCCGCCGAGCTGCTCGACGCCCACCCGCAGGTCGCCGTGGTGCAGGCGCGCATCCTGGTCGGGCCCGAGGAGCGCGAGGACCCGCTGACGGCGCAGCTGCGCGCCTCGCCGCTCGCGGCCGACGGGCTGCCCGGGCCGCGGCTGCTCGGGTTCGTCGCCTGCGGCGCCGTGGTGCGGCGCACCGACTTCCTGGCCGCGGGCGGGTTCGACCCGGCGGTCCCCTTCCCCGGCGAGGAGGAGGTGCTGACCCTCCGGCTCGCCGCCTCGGGGCGGGCCCTGGTGTACGCCGACCACCTCGTCGCGCACCACCACCCCTCGCCGTCGCGCCACTCCCCGGCTGCCCGGCGCCGGGCCGTCGCCCGCTCGGCGCTCACCAGCGCCCTGCTCCTGCGCCCCTGGCGTGTGGTCGCGGCCCGGTCCGTCGTCTCCGTCCGGGCCGGCGGCGTCAGGCACCTGCGGGCAGCGCTGCCGACGGCGCGGCAGGCGCTCTCGGCGCTGCGCCGGCGTCGTCGTCTGCCCGCCGGCGTGGAGCAGGACCTGCGGCTCGTCGGTCAGGGCTGATCGGAGCGGGCACGCCGCGTCGCCAGCCGGGCCGGTGCGCTCCTGGGCCGGGACACCCGGTACCCGTCCTGCGACACGGCGCCCGGCACACTATTCGCGCGCGGCGAACCACTCCTCGCGCAGCACACCGCAGACCACCGAGTCGTAGCGCACCCCGTCCACCACACGGGCGTCCCGGAACCGGCCCTCCTCCACAAACCCCAGCGCCCGCGCCACCGACAGCATCGGCACGTTGCCCGACCAGGTCGCGAGGTCCAGACGCACCCAGTCCGTGCGTGCGAACAGGAACGACGTCCACAGCGCCAGCGCCTCGCGGCCGACACCCCGGCCCCGGACCGCCGGGTCGTACAGCACGATGCCCGTCCGCGCCCAGCCCGTCGCCTCCGACTCCCAGTACCAGGACACGACGCCGAGCAGCCGGCCCTCCCGGTCCGCCACCACGGCCCGCGAGGGCGGCAGGCCCTCCCCGCCGTCGGGCACCTGCGTGGCGATCCGCCGCGCGTACGCCGCCGCCTCCTCCTCCGACGGCCGCGGAAGGTAGGGCGCGTCCCACCGGTGCCAGTCGTGGTGCGGACGCAACCACTCCCGCACGAGCGGCTCGTCCTGCGGCAGCCCCGTGCGCAGCACGCAGCGATCCCCCACCAGCGGCAGCCTCGCCGCCCGCTCCCCCGACAGCACGCCTACTGGAACCGGCCCCGGACCGCCTCGCCGTGCGCCGGCAGGTCCTCGTCGGTCGCCACGGCCACGATCCGGTCGGCGAGGTCACCGAGCGCGTCACGCGTGTACTCGACGACCTGCACCGACTTGAGGAACGAGAGCACCCCGAGCGCGCTCGCGTAACGCGCGGTGCCCCCGGTGGGCAGCACGTGGTTCGACCCCGCCATGTAGTCCCCCAGCGACACCGGCGACCACGGCCCGACGAAGATCGCGCCGGCGTTGCGCACCCGGTCTGCGAGCGCCGCTGCGTCCACCGTCTGGATCTCCAGGTGCTCGGCGCCGTAGGCGTCCACCACCGCCAGCCCCTGCTCCAGGTCCTCCACCAGCACCACCGCCGACTGCGGGCCGGACAACGCCTGGAGCACGCGGCCCGCGTGCTTCGTGGCCTCTGCGAGGTCGACCAGGCGCGCCTCGACCGCGACGGCGAGCTCGACCGACGGCGTCACCAGCACGGACGCCGCCATCGGGTCGTGCTCGGCCTGGCTGATCAGGTCGAGGGCGACGTGGCCCGGGTCGGCCGTGGCGTCGGCCAGGACGGCGATCTCCGTGGGGCCCGCCTCGGCGTCGATCCCCACCACCCCGCGGACCAGGCGCTTCGCCGCGGCCACGTACACGTTGCCCGGGCCAGTGACCACGTCCACCGGCTCGCACAGCACCGCGCCGTCCTGCGGCTCCGAGCCGTCCGCACCGTAGGCGAACATGGCCACGGCCTGAGCCCCACCGACGGCGTACACCTCGCCCACGCCGAGCAGCGCGCACGCCGCCAGGATCGTCGGGTGCGGCAGGCCACCGTGGTCACGCTGCGGCGGCGAGGCCAGGGCGATGCCCTCCACACCGGCCGCCTGGGCGGCGACCACGTTCATGATGACGCTCGAGGGGTAGACGGCCAGGCCGCCCGGTGCGTACAGGCCCACGCGCTGGACGGGCACGTAGCGCTGGCGCACCACCGCACCGGGCGCCAGCTCCGTCGCGTGCTCGGCGGGAACCTGCGCGGCGTGCACCGCCCGCACCCGGCGGATCGCTTCCTCCAGCCCCTCGCGCACCCGCGCGTCGAGCCCGGCCAGGGCGTCCTCGAGCGCCTCGGCCGGGACGCGCAGCGCGCCCGGGCGCACCCCGTCGAACCGCTCGGCGACGTCACGCAGCGCTGCCGCGCCGCGGCGACGCACGTCAGCCACGATCGGCTCGACGGCGGCGAGCGCCTCGTCGACGCCGACCTCGGCCCGCGGGAGCACGTCCAGCAGGTCCTTGCGCGAGAGGGTCTGGCCGCGGAGATCGATGCGCTGGATCACCCGGCCAGTCTAGGCGTCCGGGACCGGGGCCGAGGCGGAGACAATGGACCCATGAGCACCCCTGACAGCACGCCCGAGGTCCCCGTCCGCGACGAGACGATCCGCCTCGGGCAGTTCCTCAAGCTGGCCGACCTCGCCGAGTCGGGCAGCCACGCCCGCGACCTGGTCGCCGACGGCGAGGTCAGCGTCAACGGCGTGGTCGAGACGCGTCGTGGCCGCCAGCTCGTCAAGGGAGACGTGGTCACCGTGACGCACCCCCAGGGCGCGGCCTCCGCCGTCGTCGGCTGACCGCCGCGGGCCCGGCAGCCCCGTGCCGCCGTGCCGCCGCCGGCCCGGTGCGCGGCACGGCGTCGTCAGGCCATGTAGTCGCTCGCGAGGACCCGGTCGGCTGTCAGGCGGAGCACCACCCGGGCGGGGTCCGGCTCGAGCGGGTGGTAACGGCGGGCGTGACGCGCCACCGCGTCCGCCACGACCTCGGCGTCGTCGACGACGTCGACGGTGCCTTCGATGGTCAGCCAGCGCCCCCCTGCCACCTGGCACAGGGCCGCCCGGGGCGCGCGCCCGTCCGGCGCCCGACGACGCGCGTTCGCCGCCTTGGCCGAGCCCCGCTCCGTGGTGATCAGCGCCGTGCCCGTCGCCGCGTCCCACATGAACGCGACCGGTGTCACGTGCGGGGAGCCGTCAGCACGCAGCGTGGTCAGCGTGGCCAGGTGCCGCTCGGTGACGAACACCAGCTGCTCCGGGTTGAGGCGGAGCATCAGAACCCGTCCACCATGAGTCGCGGGACGCCCTCGTGCGAGCTCCCCCGCGACGCGTCCCGCAGCGCCCGCAGCACCCGCAGCTCGTGCGGCACCACCGGCTCGGGCAGCGCCACGAAGGGGAACCAGCGCAGGTCGGCGGCCTTGGCGGACTCCAGCAGGGTGGGCGTGCCCGCCCAGCGGTGGGCCTCGAAGAAGACGTCGACGCGCTGCTCCAGCGCCGGCCCTCCGGGCTGCCCCCGGTGCATCACCGTCACGGGGCGCAGGTCGGGCTCGTCCACCTCCACGCCCAGCTCCTCGCGGGCCTCGCGCACTGCCGCCTGCACCACCGACTCCCCCGGCTCCACGTGCCCGGCGGCGGCCGCCGCCCAGTGACCGTCGCGGTAGCCGGTGCCGCGGCGCAGCTGGAGGAGCACCTGGCCTTCGCGGCGCAGGTAGACGTAGGCGGCCGGCACCACCCGGAACCGGTGGTCGGCCGAACCGTCGTCCCAGCCCGCCGCACCGGCACCGCCACCGGGGTGCACGGGGCCGCCGCTCAGCCCAGGCACGCGGGCCCCAGCAGCGCCTTGAGGTCGCCGAAGAGCGCCGGCGACTTCTCGACCCGCAGCGTGTCCGCCGCCCGCACCACGGTGCGCTTGCCCGGCTCGGAGATCGAGACGTGCACCTCGGCCGACCCCGGGTGGCTGGCCAGGACCTCGCGCAGCCGCACCATCACCGGCTCGACGCAGCGGGTGTGCGGCACGGTGACCTGCACGGGGGCGTCGGCGACGGCCGAGGTGTCGGGGAGCGAGACCTCCATCGCCTGGAGCGAGAGCTGGTCGTCCCGACGGCGGATGCGACCACGCACCGCCACCACCTGGTCCTCGGCGAGCGCCGTGGAATATGCCAGGTACGTCTCGCCGAAGAACATCACCTCGACCGAGCCCTCGAGGTCCTCGATCGTGACAGCGGCCCACGGGTTGCCGTTCTTGCTCATCTTGCGCTGCAACGACGTGATGAGACCCGCCACCGTGACCGTCGAGTTCTCCGGCCTGCCCTCGTCCGTGACGAGCGAGGCGATCGAGGTGTCCGACGAGCGTGCCAGCACGTGCTCCAGCCCCGACAACGGGTGGTCGGAGACGTACAGGCCGAGCATCTCGCGCTCGAACGCGAGCTTCTGCTTCTTCTCCCAGTCCGGCAGGTCGGGCACCTCGACGGCGAAGGAGACTCCGTCGTCACCCTCGTCGCCGAAGCCGGCGAACAGGTCGAACTGGCCCTCGGCCTCCTTGCGCTTGACGGCGATCACCGAGTCCACCGCCTGCTCGTGCACCACCAGCAGCGCCCGGCGCGTGTGGCCGAGCGAGTCGAACGCGCCCGCCTTGATCAGCGACTCGATGGTGCGCTTGTTGCACACCACGGCGGGCACCTTGTCGAGGAAGTCGGTGAAGGAGGTGAACGCGCCCTTCTCCTCCCGAGCGGCCACGATCGCGTCCACGACGTTGGCACCGACGTTGCGCACACCCGTCAGGCCGAAGCGGATGTCCTTGCCCACGGCGGTGAACTTCGCTGCCGAGTCGTTGACGTCGGGCGGCAGCACCGTGATGTGCATGCGGCGGCACTCGTTGAGGTAGAGCGCCATCTTGTCCTTGTCGTCCCGCACCGACTGCAGGAGCCCGGCCATGTACTCGGCCGGGTAGTTGGCCTTGAGGAAGGCCGTCCAGTAGGAGACGAGGCCGTAGCCCGCGGAGTGCGCCTTGTTGAACGCGTAGCCGGCGAACGGCACCAGGGTGTCCCACACCGCCTGGATCGCGGCGTCGGAGTAGCCGCGCTCGCGCATGCCCGCCTGGAAGGGCACGAACTCCTTGTCGAGGATCTCCTTCTTCTTCTTGCCCATCGCGCGGCGCAGCAGGTCGGCCTGTCCGAGCGAGTAGCCGGCGAGCACCTGCGCGGCCTTCTGCACCTGCTCCTGGTACACGATCAGGCCGTAGGTGGTGTCGAGCACCTCGGCCAGCGGCTCCGCCAGCTCGGGGTGGATCGGCGTGATCTCCTGGAGCCCGTTCTTGCGCAGCGCGTAGTTCGTGTGGGAGTTCATGCCCATCGGGCCCGGGCGGTACAGGGCGATGACGGCGGAGATGTCCTCGAAGTTGTCGGGGCGCATCTGGCGCAGCAGGGCACGCATGGGGCCGCCGTCGAGCTGGAAGACGCCGAGCGTGTCCCCGCGGCCCAGCAGCTCGTAGGTCGCGCGGTCGTCGAGCTCGACCTTCTCGATCTCGACCGGCTCCTTGCCGTTCATCACGATGTTCTCGAGCGCGTCGTCGAGGATCGTCAGGTTGCGCAGCCCCAGGAAGTCCATCTTGATCAGGCCGAGGCCCTCGGACGTCGGGTAGTCGAACTGCGTGATGACCGCGCCGTCCTGCGGGCGCTTCATGATCGGGATGATGTCGATCAGCGGCTCGCTGGACATGATCACACCGGCGGCGTGCACGCCCCACTGGCGCTTCAGCCCCTCGATGCCCCGGGCCAGCTCGACGACGCGCTGCGCCTCGGGGTCGGTGTCGTGCACCTGCCGGAACTCGGCGGCCTCGGCGTAGCGCGGGTGCTGCGGGTCGAAGATGCCCGAGAGCGGGATGTCCTTGCCCATGACGGCGGGTGGCATCGCCTTGGTGAGCTTCTCCCCCATCGCGAAGGGGAAGCCCAGCAGGCGGGCGGAGTCCTTGATCGCCTGCTTGGCCTTGATGGTGCCGTAGGTGACGATCTGCGCGACGCGGTCGTCGCCGTACTTCTCCGTGACGTACTTGATGGCCTCCCCGCGCCGGCGCTCGTCGAAGTCGACGTCGACGTCGGGCATCGACACGCGCTCGGGGTTGAGGAACCGCTCGAAGATCAGGCCGTGCTCGAGCGGGTCGAGCTCGGTGATGCCCATCAGGTACGACACCATGGAGCCGGCGGCCGAGCCTCGGCCCGGCCCCACCCGGATGCCCTGCGCCTTGGACCAGTTGATGAAGTCGGCGACCACGAGGAAGTACCCCGGGAAGCCCATCTGGATGATGACGTCCGTCTCGTACTTGGCCTGCTGGCGCACCGCCTCGGACGCCCCCTGCGGGTAGCGCCGCTCGATGCCGCGCTCGACCTCCTTGACGAACCACGAGATCTCGTTCTCGCCGTCGGGGACGGGGAACTTGGGCATGTAGTTCGCCTTGGTGTCGAACGACACCTCGCACTGCTCGGCGATGAGCAGCGTGTTCCTGATGGCGTCGGGCAGCTCGGAGAACAACCGCGCCATCTCGGCCGACGACTTGACGTAGTACCCGGTGCCGTCGAACTTGAAGCGGTTCGGGTCGTCGAGCGTCGAGCCGGAGTTGATCGCCAGCAGGGCCTCCTGCGACGTCGAGTCCTCCTCCTTGACGTAGTGGAGGTCGTTCGTCGCCACCAGCGGGGCGCCGATCTCCTGCGCCAGGCGCAGCAGGTCCTTGGTGACGCGGGTCTCGATCTCGAGCCCGTGGTCCATCAGCTCGATGTAGAACGAGTCCTTGCCGAAGATGTCCTGCAGCTCGCCGGCCGCCCGCACCGCCTCGTCCCACTGCCCGAGGCGCAGGCGGGTCTGGATCTCGCCCGACGGGCAGCCGGACGTGGCGATGAGGCCGGGGCTGTACCGCTGCAGCAGCTCGCGGTCCATGCGGGGCCACTTGCCCATCTGCCCCTCGAGCGAGGCGAGCGACGACGCCCGGAAGAGGTTGTGCATGCCGTCGTTGTCCTTGGCCCACAGCGTCATGTGGGTGTAGGCGCCGCGCGCCGAGACGTCGTCGGACTCCTGCCCCTGCTGGCCGTAGCGGACGCGCTTCTGGTCGAACCGGCTGGTGCCGGGGGTCACGTACGCCTCGACGCCGATGATCGGCTTGATGCCCTTGGCGGTGGCCTTCGACCAGAACTCGAACGCCCCGAAGAGGTAGCCGTGGTCGGTGATCGCGACGGCCTTCTGCCCCTGCCGCTCCACCTCGTCGATCAGGTCCCCGATGCGCGCCGCGCCGTCGAGCATGGAGAACTCGGTGTGCACGTGCAGGTGGACGAAATCCTCAGGCGCTACGGGCATGGGGCCGAGTCTAGGAGGCACCCTCCGACACTCCGGCCTCCCCCGCCGAGTCGATCCTCACACGCGACAGGCGGGACCTCAGGTGTCGCGCGACAGCACCTTCGCCGCGTCGCGGTGGTCGATCCCGGCGTCCAGGTACACCGGCCCGTCGACGGTGTAGCCGAGGCGCTCGTAGAACCCGACGGCCTGCACCTGGGCGCTCAGCAGCACCCGCACGCGCCCGTCGCGGGCGTGCTCGGCCAGGGCGACGTCCTCCAGCGCGCGCATCAGCGCGGCGCCCGCACCCGTGCCGCGTGCCGACGCCGCCACCGCGACCCGGCCCACGTGCACCTCGCCCGGGTGCGCCGGGTCCGTCAGGAGGCGGGCCGTCCCGACGACGTCGCCGCCCCGGCGCGCGACCACGTGCGTCGTCGTCGGGGCGTGGTCGGCGTCGTCGAGCTCCTCCTCGAGCGGCACCCCCTGCTCGTCGACGAAGACCGCCAGGCGCACGGCGAACGCCTGCTCGAGCTGCTCCGGCGTGACGACCCGCTCGACCACGACCTCACCGGCGCCCGGCTCCGCGCCGTCCGCCGCGATCACCGGTACGCCCCGCGCACGACGTCGAGGGCGTGCGCCAGGTCGTCCGGGTACTGCGAGGACACCTCGACCCAGCTCCCGGTCAGCGGGTGCTCGAACCCCAGGCGCACCGCGTGCAGCCACTGACGGGTCAACCCCACCTTCGACGCCAGCACCGGGTCGGCCCCGTACGTCAGGTCGCCCACCAGGGGGTGGCGCAGTGCCGAGAAGTGCACGCGGATCTGGTGCGTGCGCCCGGTCTCCAGGTGCACCTCCACCAGCGAGGCGGCCGGCAGCATCTCGAGCACCTCGTAGTGCGTCACCGACGGCTTGCCGTCGGCCACCACGGCGAACCGCCAGTCGGAGCTCGGGTGCCGCCCGATGGGCGCGTCGATCGTCCCCACCGTGGGCTCGGGGTGCCCCTGGGCCAGCGCGTGGTAGACCTTCTCGACCGTGCGCTCCTTGAACGCACGCTTGAGCCCCGAGTAGGCGGCCTCGCTCTTGGCCACGACCATGAGGCCCGACGTCCCGGCGTCGAGACGGTGCACGATGCCCTGCCGCTCGGCCGCGCCGGAGGTGGCCACCCGGTAGCCCGCCGCGGCGAGGGCGCCGACCACCGTGGGACCCGTCCAGCCCGGCGACGGGTGGGCCGCCACGCCCACGGGCTTGTCGACCACGACGAGATCGTCGTCCTCGTGCACCACCGCCATGCCCGGCACGGGCTCGGCATCCACCACCGGGGCCGCGGCCGCGGGGTCGGGGACGTCGACCTCGAGCCAGCCGCCGGCCGGCAGGCGGTCGGACTTGCCGACCTCGCGCCCGTCCAGCCGCACCGCGCCGGAGGCCGCCAGCTCGGCGGCCTGGGTGCGCGAGTAGCCCAGCATGCGGGCCAGGGCGGCGTCGACCCGCTCGCCGGCCAGCCCGTCCGGGACCGGCAGCGTGCGCAGCATCAGTCCTCGCCCCGCTGCGCCTGCGTCCGCTCCGGCGCCGCTCCCGAGACCTCGCGCCCCGCACCGTCACCGGGCTCCACGGTCGCGGCCTCGCCGTCGGTGCCCTCGCCAGGCTCCTCCTTCTCGCCAGGACCCTGACCCTCGCGCCGGCCGTCCACCCCGATCCCGCGCACCGACAGCACCACCATCAGCACCGCCGCGACGACGATGGCGATGTCGGCCACGTTCCCGACGAAGAACCCGGCGTAGTCGATGAAGTCCACCACGTGGCCCCGGGCGAACCCGGGCTCGCGCGCGAGCCGGTCCACGAGGTTGCCCACGGCACCGCCCAGCAGCAGGCCCAGCGCCACGGCCCAGCCGCGCGAGCCGAGCCGGCGGATGGTGCGCACGATCGCCACGACCACACCGATGACCACGAGCGTCAGCACCCAGGTGTAGCCCGTGGCGATCGAGAGCGCGGCCCCGGGGTTGTAGATCAGCCGCAGCGACAGCAGGTCGCCGACCAGCGGCACGGGCGCGTCGCCCAGGGTCAGCGCAGCCGTCGCCCACCACTTGGTGAGCTGGTCGGCCGCCAGGACGACGGCGGCCAGCAGGGCGGTCGCCACGACCAGGCGGCGCGAGGCGGGCCGAGGGCCTTCCGGCGAGGGCTGCGAGGGGACGGGCGTGGCGTCGGTGTCGTGAGGCATCGCGGGCCAGTCTAGGGCGCGCGCAGACCGTGGGCCGTGCCGCCTCGCCCGTCCCGCCGGCGCCGGCTCCGCGCCGTCCGCCGTCGAGCGTGCCGCGTCAGCGGCGCTCTTCGCGCGCCTTGGCCTCGACCGACAGCGTCGCGCGCGGGAACGCCTGCAGGCGCGCCTTGCCGATCGGCAGGCCGCTGGCCTCGCAGGTCGCGTACGTGCCGTTCTTGATCCGCTCGATCGCGTGCTTCGTCTGCTCCAGCAGGTCGCGCAGGTTGTTCACCAGCGTCAGCTCCTGCTCTCGTTCGAGAGCGCTCGAGCCGTAGTCGGCCTGGTCGTCCCCCGCACCGTCGCCCGAGTTGCGCAGCAGCTCGCTCAGCTCACGGTCGGCCGCGACCAGCTCTGCCTCGAGCCGGTCCCGGTCGTCGAGCAGCCCCGCCGCCAGCTCCTCGATCTCGGCCAGAGTCCACGGCTCCTCCCCCTCCCGCACGGGGAAGGAGGCCACGTCCCGCGCGAGGTGGGGGAACGTCTCCTTGAGCGCGGACCGCGCGGGCGTCGGAAGCTTGCTCATCGAATCCCCTTCAGGTCGAGGTCACCGAAGCGTAAAGGCGCAGACCGGCCCGCACAACTTTCGCCACGCCGAGGTGTGGCAAAAGTTGTGCGGGCCGGTCCGGACCGGTGCCGGGCGCGGAGCCCGGCGTCAGATCTGCGGCGTCGACGCCTGCTGCGCGTTGTTGCGCGGCGGGAGGGCCGAGCCACGCGCGTCGAGGTCCCCGAGCAGGTTCTGCAGGAAGCTCTTCAGGCGCGTGCGGTAGTCGCGCTCGAACAGGCGCAGCTCGTCGATCTTGCGCTCCAGGAGCGAGCGCTCCTGCTCGAGCTGCGAGAGCGTGCGGTGGCTGGTCTCCTCCGCCTCGCGCACGATCCGCGAGCCCTCGGCCTTGGCCTCCGCGATGAGGCGGTCACCCTCCTCCTGGCCCGAGCGCACGTAGTCGTCGTGCAGCTTCTGGGCCAGCTGGAGCATGCCGGTGGCCGACTCGGGCTCCGCCCCACCGGGCTTGGGGCCTGCCGACGGCGGCGCCACGGGGGCGGCGACCGGGGCGGGCGCCGCGGCCGCGGCCGCGTCGGAGCGGGACAGCTCCGCGACCCGGCGCTCGGCGGCGGCGAGCTTCGACCGCAGGTCGTCGTTCTCCTCCTGGACGGCGGTGAGCGTTCGGACGACCTCGTCGAGGAAGTCGTCGACCTCCTCCACGTCGTAGCCCTCGCGGAACTTCGTCGCCGCGAACTTCTTGTTCAGGATGTCCTCTGCCGTCAGCAGTGCCATCGTGTCACCTCACCGTTCAGATTTCCGGTCCGTCGAACGACCACGGTAGCTGACGAGCCCCGGAGGGGCAGCGCGGCCGCGCCGTAGACACCAATCCTGCACACCCGGCGCCGGGCGTCCGTGACGCACCCGTCACGGACGCCCCGGCATCACAGGCTCGAGAAGATCCGCGACGCCACGAGCACCGCGAAGAACAGCAGCATGAACGCCAGGTCGAGGCCCACGTTGCCGATGCGCAGCGGAGGGATCACCCGGCGCAGGGCCCGCAGCGGCGGGTCGGTGACGGTGTACACGCCCTCCGCCAGCAGCAGCACCACGCCGCGCGGCCGCCAGTCACGGGCGAAGAACTGGACCCAGTCGAGCACCATGCGCACGACGAGGCACATCAGGTAGAGCCACAGCAGCAGCCCGATCAGGTTGAAGACGGCGCTCACCTCGCGGCCCCCGCGGGACGGCGAGCGGAGCGATCGGTGTCGTGGGGTGAGTTCACGGCACCAACCTACGCGAAACCTGCCGCACGGCCTGGGACGACGCCGACGGCGGGCACCCCTGAGGGGTACCCGCCGTGGGCAGGCGTGCGTCGGGTGGGCGGGAGAGCGTCCCGCCGGCTCAGCTCTGGTTGTAGAAGTGGCCGGGGCCCTTGGCGTCCGGACCCTCGACGTCCTCCTCGCCCGTCACCTCGACGTGCTCGGGGGACAGCAGGAACACCTTGTTGGTGACGCGCTCGATCGAGCCGTGCAGGCCGAAGATCAGACCGGCCGAGAAGTCGACGAGACGCTTGGCGTCGGCGTCGTCCATGTCGGACAGGTTCATGATGACCGGCGTGCCGCCACGGAACGCCTCACCGATGAGGCGGGCGTCGTTGTAGGAGCGCGGGTGGATCGTCGTGATCCGGCGCAGGTCCGTGGTCGGCGCGACCTCCCTCAGGGTCGGGCGCCGCAGCGGCGTCACCTCGGCCTGGTAGTCGTCGCGGTCACGCACCGGTGCCTCCAGCTCGTCGTCGTACTCGTCGACGTACTCGTCCTCCCGGCCCTGGTCGTCGGCCAGACCCAGGTACAGCATCGTCTTGCGAAGCGCTCCGGCCATCGCTCCCACTCCGTTCGTCGCCTGCGGTTCAGTCCTTGACGTTAGCCATCACCGCACGCTATGAGGCGCACGACACGCCGGAGTGTCGTGCGCCGTGTCGGCTCGCTCACACCAGGACGACGACCCCCGCCTGCCTCCCGGTGGTGGTTCCGGCGGCCGTGGCACGCCGGTGGGAGAACAGGTCGGCGTCCTCGAGGGTGCACCGCGCGACGTGCGTCGTGAGCTCCGGGAGCACGCCGCCCGCGGCGAGCTGAGCGAGCACCGCGGCGGGCAGGTCGAGCGCCGGGGTGCCCTGGCGCGTCGTCGAGCGCGCCTGCGGGACGACGGCTCCCACCTCGTCGCGCATGGCGGCGGGAACCTCGTAGCAGCGGCCGCACACGGCCGGCCCGACGGCAGCGCGCAGGTCCTCCGTCGTCGCCCCCGCGGCGAGCAGCGCCTCGACGACGCGGTGCACGACCCCGAGCCCGACCCCGGCACGCCCGGCGTGCGCCACCCCCACCACCCGGGCGACCGGGTCGGCCAGGAGGACAGGGACGCAGTCGGCGACCAGCACGCCCAGGCCGAGGCCCTCGGTCGAGGTCACGGCGGCGTCGGCCTCCCCGGCTGCCAGCGGCGGGGCGTCCGACGCCCACTCCGCGCGCTCGGCGTCCCCGAGGACGAGCACCCGGTCGCCGTGCACCTGGGCCACGAAGGCCACAGGGGCGCCGAGCCACTCCCCGACGCGCGCCCGGTTCTCGCGGACCCGGACCGGGTCGTCCCCCGTGCTCGGGCCGAGGTCGAGCGACGACCACGGCGCCGGGGAGACACCGCCGTGCCGGGTGGTGAATCCCGCCACGACGCCGTCGCCGAGCTCCACCCGCAGCAGTCCCGCGCCGAAGCCGTCCGGCAGGAGCGCCTCCTGGGACCACCCCGGCACGTCCACCGCGGGTACGCCCTCGGCGACGCCGGGGGCCGTCACTTGAGGAAGTCGGGCACGTCGAGCTCCTCCTTGGGAGGCTGCGCGTCCCAGATGCGCGGCACCTCGACGGGGCGCTCCACGGTCACCCCCTCGGCCTCCTCCGTCACGGCCGTCACAGGCCGCGCGGCCGGCGCGGGCTGCAGGCTGACGGGCACGTCGTCGGGGTCCGCCGGGATCGGGCGGGGCATCGTGTGCGCCCCGGTGACCGGCTGCTGCGGCAGCGGCGTGGTGACAGGGCTGGGCTCGGCCACCGAGACCTGGCCCGTGGCCGACGTCGTCACCGCCGGCTTGGCGGGCTGGCCGGCGATCTGCCCCAGACCGCGGCCGTCCTTGCGCGCCTGCGGCATGCCGCCGTCGAAGCCCGCGGCGATGACGGTGACGCGCACCTCGTCGCCCAGGGCGTCGTCGATGACGGTGCCGAAGATGATGTTCGCCTCGGGGTGGGCGGCCTCCTGCACCAGGCGGGCAGCCTCGTGGACCTCGAACAGGCCGAGGTCGCTGCCGCCCTGGATGGAGAGCAGCACGCCGTGGGCACCGTCGATCGAGGCCTCCAGGAGGGGGCTGGAGATCGCGAGCTCGGCGGCCTGGACCGCCCGGTCCTCGCCGCGCGCCGAGCCGATGCCCATGAGCGCGGAGCCCGCACCCTGCATGACGGACTTGACGTCGGCGAAGTCGAGGTTGATCAGGCCCGGGGTGGTGATGAGATCCGTGATGCCCTGGACGCCCGAGTGCAGCACCTGGTCGGCCGAGTGGAACGCGGCGATCGCGGAGACGTTGCGGTCCGACATCTGCAGGAGCCGGTCGTTGGGGATGACGATGAGGGTGTCGACCTCCTCGCGCAGCGCCTCGATGCCGTGCTCGGCCTGCACCGAGCGACGGCGGCCCTCGAACGTGAAGGGACGGGTCACGACCCCGACGGTCAGCGCCCCGAGCGAGCGGGCGATACGGGCCACGACGGGCGCGCCGCCGGTGCCGGTGCCGCCGCCCTCGCCGGCGGTGACGAAGACCATGTCGGCCCCGCGCAGGACCTCCTCGATCTCCTCCGCGTGGTCCTCGGCCGCCTTGCGGCCCACCTCGGGGTCGGCGCCGGCGCCGAGGCCACGGGTCAGGTCGCGGCCGACGTCGAGCTTGACGTCGGCGTCCGACATCAGCAGCGCCTGCGCGTCGGTGTTGACGGCGATGAACTCGACGCCCTTGAGCCCGACCTCGATCATGCGGTTCACGGCGTTCACGCCGCCACCGCCGATGCCCACCACCTTGATCACTGCCAGGTAGTTCTGCGGAGTTGCCACGTCGATGCCTCTCGGGTCGATCCTGTTCCCCGACGCCCAGCCCGGGAACCCTAAGGTTCTACTTGAGGGTCAGAGTTATGTCAGGTCTTGCTGCTGCCCCTGACGGTATGCGGCCATGCCGGGCACGGACGGGATGACGCCCGGCGTGTCGCACCCGGCTCACCGTGTCCGGTCACCACGGTCACCACGGTCACCGCGTCACCGGCAGGTCGGGCGAGCTCACGTCGTACGTCCCGGCCTCCGGGTCCGCCTGGCGCAGCCGCTCCACCACGACCACCTTGTACGCCATGCGTGAGTCGTCGCCCCAGCGCACCTCCTGGCCCGACGCCAGCCGGGTGCGCACGTCGTCACGGGTCTCGGCCCCCACCTCGGTCACCTCGGCCGCCAGGTGCGACGGCAGACCGGCTACCACGTGCAGGGCCGCCTGCAGCACCGGGGCGTCGTCCTCCCCCAGCGGCACGTGCACCAACGGCATGCCCTCGGGCGGCTCCGGCAGACCACCCACCTGCACGCCCTCCAGGTCGACGAGCACGAACCCGCCCTCCACCGGGACGGCCGCAGCCGGCTCCCGCGACACGAGGGCGACCGTCAGGCCGTCCGGCCACGCCCGGGCGACGCGCACGTCCTTGACACCGCCGACACCCAGCACCTCGTCGCGCAGCCGCACCGTGTCCAGCCGGGGCAGCGGCACGCCCGCCTGCCGGGCGACGACCTCCTGCACCTGCGCGACGTCGACCGTGGTCCCCTGCCCCGTGACCGTGACCTCCTGCGGGTCGAGCGCCATCACCGGCGAGAAGAAGGCGACCCAGCCCAGCCCGCCCGCCACAGCCAGCGTCGCCGTCCAGATACCCGCCGCCCGCCACATCCGGTGCCTGCGCATCGCCGACTTCTCCGCCAGCCGCCGCGACATCGCCGTCGACACCGTGGGACGGCCCGGCCGCGCGTCGCGGCCCTCCACCCGAGGGACAGCCTCCGTCCGCGGCGCCGAGGCCCGTGACCCCGCGGCCTTCGTGCCCCCACCGCTCTTGGCCGTGGCCGGGCGGGGAGCCTGCGCGGAGGCCCCCTTCGCGGTGCCCGTCAGCGTGCCCTTCGACGTGCCCTTCGCGCCCCCCTTCGAGGCACCCTTCGACTGCGGCCGCGCAGGAGCGGCAGGCATCGCGTGGGCAGACACGGTGCGCCCCGAGCCCGGCGTCGCGGGCTTGGACGCGGGCTTCGAAGGCACACGGGGGCGGGCGGGTGGACGCACGCTCTCATCCTCCCGCGCGGGTCGCCGGATCGGACGCAGGCAGCGCCGCGCGCCCGCCGGTCCGCACAGCCCCTCGCACCACGACTCTCCTACCGGGCGACGTCGTCGCCGGCACGGGTGGCCAGGTCCGCCAGGACCACGGGCCCCAGCTCCGTCACGTCACCGGCCCCCACGGTCAGCACCAGGTCCCCTGCACGAGCGAGGCCCGCGACCACGTGAGCGGCCTGCACCCGGTCCTCCACCGCCCGCACGCCGCCCCCGGTACCCGTGACGGGCAGCAGGTCCGTGATGGTCGCGGCGCTCACCGCGGGGTCCACGTCCTCCCGCGCCCGGTACACGCCCGTCACCACGACCTCGTCGGCGAGCGCGAGGGCAGCCGCGAAGCGGTCGGCGAAGATGCGCGTGCGCGAGTAGAGGTGCGGCTGGAACAGCACGAGCAGGCGCCCGCCGCCGGCCACCGGTCGCGCGGCGCGCAGCAGCGCCTCGATCTCCGTCGGGTGGTGCGCGTAGTCGTCGACCACCCGCACCCCGGCGGCCTCGCCCCGCGGCTCGAACCGCCGGCCCGTGCCGACGAACGCCGCCGCTCCCTCGACGGCGGCCCGCGGCTCCAGCCCCAGCAGCACCGCGGTGACCACCGCCGCGGTCGCGTTCAGCACGTTGTGCGCCCCAGGGACCGCCAGGCGCAGGGCGAGCGGCTCCTGCCCGAGCGGACCGCCCGAGAGCGTCGCGCTGGCCCCGTCCGCCACGGAGACGACGTCACGCACCACGACGTCGGCCTCCCCCGCCCCGTAGGTGACGACGGAACCGCCCCCGGCCCGGTGGGCCGCCGCGAGCGCGGCGGCGCCCGCGTCGTCGGCGCACGCCACCAGCGTGCCGCCCGCGCGCACCCGTCCCGCGAAGTCCACGAAGGCCTGGTCGAACGCCTCGCGCGAGCCGTAGTGGTCCAGGTGGTCGGGCTCCACGTTCGTCACGACGGCGATCGTGGGCGCGTAGTTGAGGAACGAGCCGTCCGACTCGTCCGCCTCCGCCACCAGCACGTCCGACGCGCCGAGGTGCCCGCCCGGGATCGCGGCGTGACCTCCCGGCGCCTGCGGGTCGCGCAGCAGCACCGTGCCGCCGATCGCGAAGGACGGGTCCGTGCCGCCCGCGCGCAGCACCGTGGCGATCATCGCCGACGTCGTCGTCTTGCCGTGAGCCCCCGCGACGGCCACCGCGCGGCGCCCCAGCATGAGGGAGGCCAGCGCCTGCGAACGGTGCAGCACCCGCACGCCCGCGGCGCGGGCGGCGGCCAGCTCGGGGTTGGACTCGCGGACGGCCGACGACACGACGAGCGTGTCGACCAGCGGCCGCCCGGCAGCGACCACGTGCCCGGCGTCGTGACCGACCCACACGCGCACGCCGTCAGCACGCAGCGCGGCCAGCGCCGCGCCGTCGGCCGCGTCCGAGCCCTGGACCTCGACACCGCGCGCCGCCAGCAGCCGGGCCACCACGCTCATGCCCGCTCCCCCCACCCCGACCAGGTGGACGCGCCCGAGCTCCTCGACCGGCAGCGGGTCGCCCGCCCCCGCGGTCACCGGTCCTCCCCGGCGGCAGCCTCCGGCGCGGCGGCGGAACCCTGCGGGTCGGCCACCGCCGCCTCCACCAGGTCGGCGACCCGCGCCGCGGCGTCACGCACGCCGGTGGCGCGCGCCGCAGCCGCCATCGACGCCAGACGCTGCTCGTCGCGCAGGAGCGCCGGCACGTGCTGAGCCACCCACGCCGAGGTCAGGTCCGCGTCGTCGACGAGCATCCCGCCGCCAGCCCGCACCAGCGGCGCCGCGTTGAGCCGCTGCTCGCCGTTGCCCACGGGCAGCGGGACGTACACCGCCGGCACACCCAGCGCGGCCAGCTCGCACACCGTGCCCGCCCCCGAGCGGGCCACGACCAGGTCGGCGACGGCCAGTGCCTGGTCCATCTCCGAGAGATACTCGCGCACCTGGTAGCGGCCGGTCTCGTGCGTGCCCGACAGCCGGGCCACCGCCTCCCGGACCGGACCGTCCTTGCCCCTGCCCGTCAGGTGCAGCACCTGGGCCCCGGACTCCAGCAGCGCTGCCGCCGCACCCGCCACCGCCGTGTTGACGCTCAGCGCCCCCGAGGAGCCACCCGTGACCAGCACGGTCGGCCGGGTCGGGTCCAGCCCCAGGGCGTCCGCCGCGCGCACGCGCGTGGCGGCGCCGTCGTCCTCGCGCCGCGAGACCAGCTCGGCGATCTCCCGCCGCAGCGGCAGGCCCGTCACCACACCGCCGCGCAGCGGCGTGCCCGCGAACGTCAGCCCCACCCGGGCCGCCCAGCGGGCCCCCAGCCGGTTGGCCAGCCCCGGCCGCGCGTTCTGCTCGTGGATCACCACGGGCACGCCCCGGCGGCGCGCGGCCAGGTAGGCCGGCGTCGACACGTAGCCCCCGAACCCGACGACCGCCTGCGCGTCGATCTCCTCGATGGCGGCCTCCGCCACCCGCACCGCAGACGCCAGCTTGCCCGGCAGCGTCAGCAGGTCCACCGAAGGACGACGCGGCAGCGGCACGCGCGGCACCGGCCGCAGCGTGTACCCGCGCGCAGGGACCAGATCGGCCTCGAGGCCGCTCGTCGTCCCCAGCACGAGCACCTGGGCAGAGGGCTCACGGGCACGGAGCTCGTCCGCGACGGCGAGCAGAGGATTGACGTGGCCGGCGGTTCCCCCGCCGGCGAGCACGACGGACCGGACGTGGCTGTCACTCACACCCGCGACCCTACCGGGGTCGGAGGACCCTCAGCGACGCCCCCGGCCCCGCCCCACCACGGCCAACGACCGGCGCACCGCCGACCCCCGCGCCGCCAGCGCCTGCTCCGCCCCGGGCTCCGTCCGCGCGAAGCTGATCACCATCCCCAGCGCCGCCATCGTGGTCACCAGCGCCGACCCGCCCGCCGACACCAGCGGCAGCGGCACGCCGATCACGGGCAGCACTCCGATCACCACGCCGATGTTCAGGAACGCCTGGCCCACCACCCAGCAGCCCACGGCCGCCGTCGTCACCTTGACGAACGGGTCGGGGTGGCGGCGCACCACCCGGCTCATCGCCACGCCCAGCACCACGAACAGCATCAGCACCATCAGCGTGCCGAACAGGCCCAGCTCCTCGCCGATGATCGCGTAGACGAAGTCGTTGTGCGCCTCGGGCAGGTACTTCCACTTCTCCCGGCTCGCCCCCAGCCCGACGCCGAACAGCCCGCCCGTGCCGAGGCCGTACATGCCGTGCAGCGCCTGGTAGCAGGTCCCCTGGACGTCGGTGCACTCGCCGTAGGCGGCGCTGATCCTGTTGAGCCGGTTGCCGCCGTGCGAGGCGCTGAACAGGAACAGGTACAGCACCACGGTCGCCGCGCTCCCGCCGAGGACCGCCAGCATCTTGGCCGGCGCCCCCGCCACCCAGAACGCCCCCGCCACCAGGGCGGCCACGATCATGGCCGTGCCCAGGTCCCTGCCCCCGAGGACGAGCACCAGCAGCAGGCCCGCCCCCGGCACCGCGGGGAGGAACGCGTGCTTCCAGGACCCGAGGAGATGGTGCTTGCGGCCCAGCACCGTGCCCAGCCACACGGCCAGCACCAGCTTGCCGACCTCCGCCGGCTGCATGGTGAAGCTGCCGAAGCCGATCCAGCCCGTGTTGCCGCCCTTGGACAGCGCGAAGGCAGGCACGAAGGTCAACGACTGCAGCGCCACCGCCACGAAGAGCCCCGGCCACGCCAGCGCCTTGTAGACGCGCACCGGCAGACGCGTGGCCACCAGCATCACCGGCAGGCCCAGCAGCACGAACTGGCCCTGGCGCAGGAACTCCGCGTACGGCGACTCGCCGTCGGCGATCGACGTCACCGTCGAGCTCGAGAGCACCATGACCAGACCGAACACCAGGAGCAGCCCCGAGGCGCCCACCAGCAGGTAGTAGCTGGTCACCGAGGAGTTCCACTGGCCCAGCCAGGGGCGCTGCCCCCCACGGTCCGTGCGCGGGGCGCGGGGACCCGTCGTCACCGCCATGCTCTGCCTCTCGCCTCCGGGGCCCGCCCGCGGACGCCGGTGCGAGACACCCTCACCGGCGGCCGGGCACGAGCTCGTGCACCGCGGCGGCGAACGCCTCGCCCCGCTGCGCGTACGAGCGGAACTGGTCCTGCGACGCGCCGGCCGGGGCCAGGAGCACCGTGTCGCCAGGCCGGGCCAGCGCACGGGCCGCCGCCACCGCACGGCGCATCACCGTCCCAGTCTCACCTGGGTCCACCCGCTCGACCGGGATCTCGGGCGCGTGTCGGGCCAGCGCACCGGCGAAGGGCTCCGCGTCGGCGCCGATCAGCACCGCCGCCCGCAGCCTGTCGGCCCGGGACGCGACCAGCTCGTCGAACGTCGCCCCCTTGGCGAGCCCGCCCGCGACCCACACGACCGATCCCGGCGGGTAGGCGGCCAGCGAGGCCGCGGCCGCGTGCGCGTTCGTGGCCTTGGAGTCGTCGACGTACGCGACGCCGTCCACCAGGCCCACCCGCTCGATGCGGTGACCGCCCGGCACGAACGACCGCAGCCCGTCCCGCACCGCCCGGGCCGGCACACCGTGCGCACGTGCGAGGGCCGCCGCCGCCAGGGCGTCGGCCACCACGTGCGCCGGGACCTGCGCCGCTGCCGGTGCGGCGTCCCCGGAGACCGGCTCGTCACCGTCCGCACCCGGCGGGACGTCAGACGTGCCGTGCGCGCCGGGGGCCAGGTGCGCCAGGTCGGCCAGCGTCCCGAGCTCGGCCGCGAAAGAGCGGCGGTCGCGGGCGTCGGCTGGCGCGTGGAACGCGCGGTCCACCAGCACGTCCTCCACCAGGCCGAGCATCCCCGGCCCCGGGGCGCCCAGGGTGAACCCCACCGCGCGAGCGCCGTCGGCCACGTCGGCCTCGCGGACCAGGTGCTCGGTGCGCGCGTCGGCCGCGTTGTAGACGCAGGCGACCTGCGCCCGCTCGTAGACGCGCCCCTTGTCCGCCGCGTACGCCTCGGGAGAGCCGTGCCAGTCCAGGTGGTCGTCCGCGACGTTGAGCACCGCACCCGCCTCGACGGCCACGGTGTGCGTGAAGTGCAGCTGGAAGCTCGACAGCTCGACCGCCAGCACGTCGAGCGCGGGGTCCAGAGCCGCCTCCACCAGCGGGGTGCCCACGTTCCCGACCGCACGCGTGCGCAGCCCGGCCGAGGTGAGGATCGAGGCGAGCATCTCCACGGTGGTCGTCTTGCCGTTCGTGCCCGTCACCGCGAGCCAGGGCGCCGGCCCGCCGCCGCCGAGACGGTCGGCGCGCAGCCGCCACGCCAGCTCGACCTCGCTCCACACCGGCACGCCGGCCTCGAGCGCCGCCGCGAGCAGCGGCGACGCCGGTCGCCACCCCGGGGAGGCGACCACCAGGTCGGCGTCGCGCACCAGGGCGGCGACGGCGTGCGGGTCCTCCGGCGTGCGCACGTCCGCGTCGTCGGCGCCACCGTCGACGGTCGTGACCGACGTGACACGGCCGGCGAGCGCGGCGACCACGGCACGCCCGGTCACCCCCAGGCCCGCCACCACGACGCGCGCCCGGTCCAGCGGCACCGCCGTCTCGACGGCCCCGTGCGGCTCGAGAGCCACTACGACACCACCCACTCGGCGTAGAAGATGCCCATGCCGAGCGCGGCGAACAGCCCCGCGATGAGCCAGAAGCGGATCACGATCGTGACCTCGCCCCAGCCGGACAGCTCGAAGTGGTGGTGCAGCGGTGCCATCTTGAACACCCGGCGCCGGGTCATCTTGAAGAAGCCGATCTGGATGACGTCGCTCATCACGATGATGACGAACATGCCGCCGATGATCGCGGCCAGGATCTCCGTGCGGGACAGGATCGACAGCGCCGCCACGGCGCCGCCGAGCGCGAGCGAGCCCGTGTCGCCCATGAAGATCTTGGCGGGGCTGGCGTTCCACCACAGGAACCCGATCAGCGCGCCCGCGATGGCCGCCGAGACGATCGCGAGGTCCTGCGGGTCGCGCACCTCGTAGCACCGGGGACCCGCCACGGCCAGGCGCTGGCAGGACTGGTTGAGCTGCCAGATGCCCACGAGGACGTACGCGCCGAACACCGCGATGGACACACCCGTGGCCAGGCCGTCGAGACCGTCGGTCAGGTTGACGGCGTTGGACCATGCGGTGATGAGGAAGTTCGCCCAGATGACGAAGAGGATCAGGCCGACCGTCGCCCCCGCGAACGCCAGGTCCAGGTTCGTGTCCCGCAGGAACGAGATCGACGTCGAGGCCGGGGTGCGGGCGTTGCGGTTGGGGAACTGCAGCGCCAGCACCGAGAAGGTGATGCCGACGAAGCCCTGCCCGATGATCTTGGCGCGCGGGGTCAGCCCCAGCGACCGCTGCTTGCGGATCTTGGTGAAGTCGTCGAGGAACCCGACGACGCCGAGACCCACCATGAGGTACAGCGCCAGCAGCGCCGAGGCGCTGGGCAGCCGCTCGGCCACCAGCATGGAGGCGGCGAAGCCCACCACGGCGGCCCCGATGATGACGACCCCGCCCATCGTGGGCGTGCCGCGCTTGGTGAAGTGCGCCGTCGGGCCGTCCTGGCGCACGAACTGACCATAGTTGCGGTGCACGAGGAACCGGATGAACAGCGGCGTGCCGAAGAGCGCCACGACCAGCGAGACGCCCGAGGCGACGAGGATGGCGATCACCGCGCACCCTCCGTGGTGGCCGTGCCCTCGCCGGCGGCGGCCGCGCCGCCCAGCTCACCGGCGGCGGCCGCGCCGCCCAGCTCACCGGCGGCGGCCGCGCCGCCCAGCTCACCGGCGGCGAGCTCGTCTCCCAGGCGCCACAGGCCCGAGCCGTTGGACGCCTTGACGAGGACGACGTCCCCGGGGCGCAGCTGCTCGGCCAGGACCTCGCGCGCAGCCTCGACGTCGGGCACGAACACGCTCTCCTCGCCCCAGGAGCCCTCCTGCATGGCCCCCTCGTGGATGTGGTACGCGCCGTCTCCGACCACGACGAGCAGCTTGACGTTCAGACGCACCACGAGCCGCCCGATCGCGTCGTGGGCGACACGGGCCGACTCGCCCAGCTCGCGCATCTCGCCCAGCACCGCCACCGAGCGCCGCGTGCGGCCCGCCATGACGGCGAGCGAGCGCAGCGCTGCGCGCATCGAGTCCGGGTTGGCGTTGTAGGAGTCGTCGACGACGGTGATCCCGTCGGGCCGCTCCGTGACCGCCATCCGGTGCGGGCTCACCGGCGTGGCGGCGGCCAGCCGCTGCGCCGCGACCGCAGGGTCGAGCCCCACGAGGATCGCCGACGTCGCCGCGGCCAGCGCGTTGGTCACGTGGTGCTCGCCCACCAGGCGCAGCGACACGGGCACGCGCACGTCCTCGGCAGTCTCGCCGGCGGCCAGCACCGAGCCGCGCACGCGCAGCGTGAACGAGGCACGCCCCGCCACGTCGATCGTCACGTCCTCGGCGCGCACGTCGGCGGCCGGGATGGTCCCGAACGTGACCACGCGGTTGCCCGCGTCGGTCGCCTTCGCAGCCATCGCGGCCACCCGCAGGTCGTCGGCGTTGAGGACCGCCACCCCGCCGGGGCGCAGCCCCGTGACCATCTCGGACTTCGCCTCGGCGATCGCCTCGACGCTGCCGAAGTGGCCCAGGTGCGCCTGCCCGACAGCGAGCACGGCGCCCACCTGCGGCGGCGCGACGCTCGTCAGGTAGGCGATGTTGCCCACGTGGTCCGCACCCATCTCGAGGACCAGCGTGCGCGTCTGCGGCGTCACCCGCAGCACCGTCAGCGGCAGGCCCACCTCGTTGTTGAACGAGCCGGTGGGGACCACCGCCTCGCCGTCGCCCTCGTGCCCCGCCAGGAGCTGGCCGAGCAGGTCCTTGGTGGTGGTCTTGCCCACCGACCCCGTCACCGCCAGGACCCGCAGCCCCGGGTTGGCCGCACGAGCGCGCTCCAGCACGAACCGGGCAAGGTCGCCGAGGGCCGCCTGCACGTCCTCGACGACGACGGTCGGCACAGGGGTCTCGGGGGTGCCGACCTCGCGGGACGCGAGCACCAGCGCGGCACCCGCCTCGACGGCGGCGGCCGCGAAGTCGTGCCCGTCGACGCGCTCGCCCGGCAGGGCCACGAACAGCGCACCCGGCTCGACGAGGCGGGAGTCGACGACCACCGGCCCGCCGACCCGCACCCCGGGGTCGGCGGCGAGCCGTCCCCCCGTCGCCTGGGCGACCTCGGTTGCGGTCAGCTCGATCATGCGGTGGTGGTCCCTTCGGTGGTCGTGTTCTCGGTGGTGGCGGCGGGGGCGCCCGGTCCTGCGCCCGCGTCGGCGTCGGCCAGCGCGCGCCGCGCCTCGACGCGGTCGTCGAGCTCGACGTCGACCCCCGCCACGTCCTGGATCGTCTCGTGCCCGCGGCCCGCGACGAGCACCGTGTCGCCCGGTGACGCCTCGCGGACGGCTCGCCTGATCGCCTCGGAGCGCGGGGCGACCTCGACGACTTCCACGGTGCGGCCGCTCTCGGCCGCCGCCGCCCTCGCGGCCTGCGCGCCGGCCAGCACCGCGGCCCGGACGACGGCCGGGTCCTCTCCGTGCGGGTCGTCGTCGGTGACCAGCACGACGTCGGCCCCGGCCACGGCCGCCGCGCCCATCGCCGGCCGCTTGCCCTTGTCGCGGTCGCCCGTCGCGCCGAACACGACCACGAGCCGGCCGTCCGTCGTCGGGCGCAGCGCCGCCAGCGCGAGCTCGAGCGCCTCCGTGTTGTGGGCGAAGTCCACCACGACGCGCGGCGAGCGCGCGTCACCGGCCCCGACGACCTCCATCCGCCCGGGCACGACCGCGGCCAGCCCGCCCACGGCGTCGAGCGCCTCGGCGACGTCCTGCACGTGCGCGCCGCCCTCGAGCACCATCACCACGGCGAGCGCGGCGTTGGCGACGTTGAACGCCCCCGGCAGCGAGGTCGAGGTGCGCAGCGTGCGCCCGTCACGGTGCGTCAGCGTGAACGCCGAGCCCGTGCCGTGCGGCGCGACCTGTGTCACCACCCAGTCGGCCTCGGCCCCGCCCGGCACCGTGCGCACCGTGGCCACCGGCACCTGCGCGGACGCCGCCATCCGCTCGCCCCACGCGTCGTCCACCACGACGACGCCGCGACGCGAGTGCTCCGGCGTGAACAGCAGCGCCTTCGTCTCGAAGTACGCCTGCAGGTCGCCGTGGAAGTCCAGGTGGTCCTGGCTGAGGTTCGTGAAGCCCGCGACGCCGAACTGCACGCCGTCGACGCGGTGGAGCGCGAGCGCGTGGGAGGAGACCTCCATCGCCAGCGTGCGGACCTCGTCCTCGCGCATGGCCGCCAGGAGCGCCTGGAGATCGGCGGCCTCCGGCGTCGTCAGGCGCGAGGGCAGCACCCGGTCGCCCGAGCGCATCTCGACCGTGCCGATGAGGCCGCTGCGCCAGCCCAGGGCGCGCAGCAGGTGGTCCAGCTGGTAGGTCGTGGTGGTCTTGCCGTTCGTGCCCGTGACGCCGAACGTCATCAGGTGCTCGGCCGGGCTGCCGTAGACCCACGCGGCCACCGGCCCCAGCACCGCGCGCGGGTCGGGGGCGACCAGCACCGGCACGCCGGCACCGGGCGGCACGGCGGACCCGTCCGCCAGCAGCGCGGCCCCCTCGGCGTCCGTCAGCACGGCCCGCGCGCCGCGCGCCACGGCGTCGGCGGCGAAGCGCGCCCCGTGGGCGTGCGCGCCCGGGAGCGCCACGAACAGGTCGCCGTCGGTCACCAGACGGTTGTCGGAGGCCACGGAGGAGACGGTCACGGTCTCGAGCGGCGAGGAGCCCTCGCCCTGCGCGGCCGGCCCGGCCGTCTCGAGCCCGAACGTCAGGGCCAGGTCCCGCACCTTGCGGGGCGTGGCGCCCGCGGGTCGGATGCGGTCGAGCGGGGTTGTCACGAGGTAGACCCTAGCGGGTGAGACCGACCCTCCCGCCGGTCGCTCACCACTCCAGCGGCAGGGGCTCGCCCGCCGGGCTGCTCGGGGGCACCCCCTCCTTCTGGAGGGCGAAGCCCATGACGTCGCGGAAGACCGGCGCCGCCACGACCCCACCGAAGATCGACGTCTTGGGGCTCTTGAGGAAGACCGAGACCGTGAACCGCGGGTCGTCCGCCGGCGCCACGCCGATGAACGACGCCATGTACGTCACACCGCCGCCCTCGAAGATCTGGGCCGTGCCCGTCTTGCCGGCGACCCGGTACCCGGGCACCTGCGCGCCCACGGCGGTGCCCTCCTCGCTGGTGACCTCCTCCATCATGTGCAGCAGCGACGCGGCCGTCTCCTCCGAGACGACGCGCGTGCCCTCCGGGCGCTCGACCGGCTCCAGCTCGCCGTCAGCGGTCCGCGTGCCCTTGAGCAGCGTCGGTTGCAGGCGCACACCGCCGTTGCCGATCGTGGAGAACACGCTCGTGGCCTGCATCGCGTTGACCGTCAGCGCCTGCCCGAACGTCACCGCGTACCGGGTGCGGGCGTCCCAGCGGTCCACCGGGTGCACCGTGCCGCGCGACTCGCCCGGCAGGTCCAGGCCCGTGCTCTCCCCCAGCCCGAACTTCTTCAGGTAGTCGTACTGCACCTGCGGGGGGATCTTCTCCGCCACCTGCACGGTGCCCGAGTTCGACGAGTGCGCCAGGATCCCGGCCAGGGTCAGCTGCTGGACCGGGTGGTCGTGCGAGTCCCGGAACGTCTGCCCGTTCGGCGTGGTGAACCTGTCGGGCACCGTGAACTGGCTGTCCGGCTGCCAGGCGCCCGTCTCCAGCGCAGCCGCCATCGTGATCACCTTGCCCGTCGAGCCGGGCTCGAACGTGTCCTGCACCGCACGTGACCCCTTGGCCACGTTGGCGCTGGTGCGGTCGTTCGGGTCGACGTCGCCCGAGTCCGCGATGGCCATCAGCTCGCCCGTGCGCAGGTCCTCCACCACGACGATGCCGTAGGACGCCCCGGTCCGGGCCACGGCCTCGTCGATCGAGTCCTCGGCCTTCCACTGGATGTCGTGGTCGATGGTGAGCACCACGTCCCCGCCCGGCTGCGCCGGCGTCGAGTCCTCGGCCCCGCCGGGGATACGGACCCCGTCGCGCGAGCGCTCGTAGCGGTCCACTCCGGCCTTGCCCGCCAGCACGTCGTCGTAGGCGCGCTCGATGCCGCCCTGACCCACCTGGTCGGCGTCCACGAACCCCACCAGCGGGCCGGCGACCGTCCCCGACGGGTAGGTGCGCTTGGACGTCAGCTCCATCGGCACGTACGCCTGCAGCCGCAGCTCGCGGATCTTGCGCTGCGTCTCGGGCTCCACGTTGCGCGCCAGGACGACGTACCGCCGGTCCCCGTTGAGCTGCGCGGCCAGCTCGGCCTTGGTGGTGCCCAGGATCGGTGCCAGCAGCTGGGCCACGCCCAGCGCCCCGTCCTCCACCGGCTCGCCCTCGGCGTCCACCCGGCTGCCGCCGCGGAACGTCTGGATCGCCTGCTGGTCGGCGGCGACCGTGTAACGGTCCACCGAGGTGGCGAGCACCACCCCGTCGCGGTCGGTGATCTGCCCGCGGTGCGCGGGCACCACCACCGTGGCCATCCGGTTCTCGAGCGCCGTGGCCGCCAGCGCCGGTCCCTCGAAGACCTGCACCTGCACCAGCCGGGCCACGAACACGACGACGACGAGAGTCGCGATCACGAGCAGCCAGCGCTGCCGCCGCTCCGGCGACGCCGGGGGGCCGGGCGGCTGCGGCGGACCCTGGCGGCGGCGCACGACGCCCCCGCCGATCCCGCCTGAGCGGGAGACGGCCTGGCGGACGGCGCTCGTGCGCGAGCCCCCCGTGCCCGAAGCCTTCCGGCGCGAGGCCACCTTGGGGGAGGCCGTCCTGCGGGAAGCCGCCTTGCCCGAGCCCGCCCTGCCCGAGCCCGCCCTGCCCGAGCCCGCCCTGCTGGCCGTCTTGCGGGACGCTCCGTCAACCGTCGCAGACCTGCCCGCCGCCTTGCTCACCGCTGCCTTGCCGGACGTCTTCCTGCCGCTGCTCGCCCGGCCCGGCGCCGTCGTGCCGGACGCCGCCCGACCAGATGCCGTCCGACCAGATGCCGCACTGCCGGACGTCGCGGGACGGGCGGACGAGCGCCCGCCCGAGGCACGGGCCGCCCGTGCCTCGGTGGTGGGACGCCGCGAGCCCGGCTCGCGCGCCTGCTGGCGCGCGCCGGGCCCAGGGTCGGTCCGCCGCGTCGTGTCTGCCGTCGCTCCGGCGGCCGGCCGGCGTCGGCCGCCGGAGCGGGGCGCGGGCTGGCCGCCCGAGGCGGCGGAGGTGCTCACCCGACGATTCTGCGGTGCCGCCTCCCGCGCAGGACGCGAGGCGGCCGCGCGTGTCGCGGGAGCCTCGCGCCGGGTCACTCCCCCGCTCCCTGCCCCGCCGTGCCGGGTGCCGGCACCGTCGCGCCGGAGACGTCGAGCATGTCCGGGTTGTCGGCGGGGACCATGCCCATCTGGCGGGCCCTCTGGTCGAGCGTGTTCTGGGCCGCGCTGAGCTCCGCCTGCTTGGTCTGCACGTCCTGGCTCGCCTGGTTCACCTCGCGCTGCAGACGGGCCAGGTCGTAGGAGCCGCGCGCCATCGTGGTGTTGAGGACCAGGGCCGCGAGCAGCGCCGTGACGAGCACGGTCGCGCACACGATCAGGAACGGCACGCCCGAGCGCGCCTGGAGCGGCGCCCGGACGGCGTCGAACCGGCGGCCGCCGTCGGCACGGCCTCCGGGCAGGGCGGTCAGCGGTGCGCGGCGCGGCGCGGGGACGTTGCGCCGGGCGGGGGCGACCGCCGGGGCTCGCAGTGCGCTCATCGACGCTCCTCCTTGCTTCGGGTCGTACGGGTGGCGCGGGACGACGTCGTGGCGTGCGTCCGCAGGTGTTCAGGGGTGGGCCGCAGGCGGGCCGCGGCGCGCAGGCGGACCGAGGCAGCCCGGGGGTTGCGCTCGAGCTCGGCCTCGTCGGCCTCCTCGGCGCCCCGGGTGAGGGGCTCGAGGTAGGGGCGGTGCGTCTCGGGCTCGACGGGCAGGCCCGCCGGTGCCGACGACGCCGTCCCGCGCGCGATGGCTCGCTTGACGATGCGGTCCTCCAGCGAGTGGTAGGACTCGACGACGATCCGCCCACCCACGGCCAGCGCCTCGATCGCCGCGGGGACGGCCCGCTCGAGGACCTCCAGCTCGCCGTTGACCTCGATCCGCAGCGCCTGGAAGGTGCGCTTGGACGGGTTGCCGCCCGTCTTGCGCGTGGCGGCCGGGATCGCCGAGCGCACGAGGTCGGCGAGCTCGCCCGTGCGCTCCCAGGGCTTCTCCTCGCGACGCCGGACGAGGGCGCGAGCCACCCGCTGGGCGAACCGCTCCTCGCCGTACTCGCGCAGGATGCGGGTCAGCTCGCGCTCGTCGTAGGTGTTGAGGACGTCTGCCGCCGTCAGGCCGCGCGTCTGGTCCATGCGCATGTCGAGAGGCGCGTCCTGCGCGTACGCGAAGCCGCGGTCCGCCTCGTCGAGCTGCAAGGAGCTGACGCCCAGGTCCATCAGGACGCCCTGCACGGCGTCGAGACCCAGGCCGGCCACGACGTCCCCGATCTCGTCGTACACGGCGTGCACGGGGGTGAAGCGGTCGCCGAACCGTGCGAGCCGCTCCGAGGCCAGCCGCAGCGCCTGAGGGTCCCGGTCGATCCCGACGACGCGGGCGGTGGGCACCTGCTCGAGGACGGCCTCCGTGTGCCCGCCCATGCCGAGGGTGCAGTCGACCAGCACGCTGCCCGGCTCGGCGAGCGCGGGGGCGAGCAGGTCGACGCAGCGCTGGAGGAGCACGGGCAGGTGCCGGTCGGCCGCGGCGCGCGCGGGCACGGTGGGCTCGCGCGTGCCGTCCTCGTCGGGGCGGGCGTCCTCCGTCATGTGCTCCTCCTTCCTCTCTGGTCCTGCGGTCCTGGTGCTGCTGTCCGGTGCTGCGGCTGGTCGTGCCGGCTGGTCGTCGGTCTGCCGCCCGGACGCCGTGGTCCGGGTTCGGCGAGGCCCCGTCCGGCCAGGTCTCCCTCCGCGTTCTGGCGTCGGGGAAGTACGCCAGACCTTCGCGGGAGGAGGCCTCGCGGGGCGGGGCCTCGGTGCGGGTGGTCGCTGTGCGGTTGTCGTGCGGGTCAGAACTGCAGGTCGGGGAAGATCTGCTCGGCCGTCTCGGAGTACGCGGACTCCTGCTCGGCCAGGTAGGCCTCCCAGGCCGCCCTGTCCCAGACCTCGACGCGGGTGCCGGCACCGATCACGGCGACGTCCCGGTCGAGACCGGCGTACTCGCGCAGCGGGGCCGGGATGGAGACCCTGCCCTGCTTGTCCGGCACCTCGTCGCTCGCCCCCGACAGGAACACGCGCAGGTAGTCGCGCGCCTGACGGGAGGTCACGGGAGCCTGCCGGACCTGCTCGTACATGCGGGAGAACTCGTCCATCGGCAGAAGGAAGAGGCAACGCTCCTGCCCTCGCGTCATGACGAGCCCGGGTGCGAGGCGGGACCGGAACTTCGCGGGGAGGATCAGCCGGCCCTTCTCGTCGAGCTTCGGGGTGTACGTGCCCAGCAGGAGGCCCGTGCCGACGAACGGCTCGATACCTGCCACGGCCCGCACCTCCCCTCCGCGCTCCCGCACGCTCCACGCTACTCCACAACCCTCCACCCAGCGCGGTGAAACGGTGCCGTGTCCTCCACCTGTCGGGTGAATCACCGACACCGCCGCAGGTCAGCGCGCCCCCGCCCGGGTGGAGGGAGGTGGAGGGCAGACCTCCTGGGACCCGCCCCGCCCGCCGCGCCGCGCGCCGCGGTCCACTACGCTCGAACCACCCCGCCACACGAGCCAGGACACTCGTCCTCGACCGGAGGTCGCCGTGCACCCCGATCCCTCCACCGCCACGCTGACCGACCCCGGTGACGGCGCGGCCCACGACCCGCAGCACGGCCTGCCCGCCCTGCGCGCGGGCCTGGACGAGCTGGTGGAGGTCACCGGCCGGGTGCGTGCCGCGCTCGCGTCCGTGGTGACGGGGCGCCCGGCCCTCGCCGACCTCACCGTCGCCGTGCTCCTGGCCGGCGGGCACCTGCTGGTGGAGGACGTGCCCGGTGTGGGCAAGACGACGCTGGCCAAGGCGCTCGCGCGGTCCATCGACTGCCGGGTGGGCCGGATCCAGTTCACGCCGGACCTGCTGCCGAGCGACCTGACGGGCGTCAACGTCTTCAGGTCGGCCACCGACGAGTTCGAGTTCCGGCCGGGGCCCGTGTTCAACAACATCGTGATCGGCGACGAGATCAACCGCGCCTCCCCCAAGACGCAGTCGGCGCTCCTGGAGTGCATGGAGGAGGGGCAGACCACCGTCGACGGGACCACCCACCTGCTGCCGCGGCCCTTCCTGGTGGTCGCCACGCAGAACCCGGTCGAGATGGAGGGGACGTACCCGCTGCCCGAGGCGCAGCGCGACCGGTTCATGGCCCGGCTGACCGTCGGCTACCCGGACGCCGAGGCGGAGATGCTGATGCTCGACCGCCAGGAGGCGGTCTCCCCCCTGGCCCACCTCCAGCCGGTCACCACGGGTGCCACCGTGCTGCGCCTGGCCGACCTCGTCCGCCACGTGCACGCCTCGCGCGCGGTGAAGCAGTACGTGCTGGACCTGGTCGGCGCCACGCGCGGGCACCCTGCCCTGCGGCTGGGCGCCTCCCCGCGCGCCTCGCTGCAGCTGTTGAAGGCCGCCAAGGCGCTGGCCGCGTCGTCGGGCCGCGACCACGTGCTGCCCGACGACGTCCAGGCGCTGGCGGTGCCCGTCGTCGCCCACCGCCTGGTGCTGACCACCGAGTCCCGCCTGGGCGGGACGACGGGCGAGGACGTGGTGGACGAGATCCTCCGGCGGACGCCGGTGCCGGCGTCCACGACCGGCGGGTACTGACGGTGCGGGACGCGCTGCGCCGCGTCGCGCGGGTGCGTCCCACGCGGCGCGGGCTCGTCCTGGTCGTCGCGGGCGGCGTCATCCTGGCGCTCGGGATCTTGCTCGGCCTGCACGACGTGGTCGCGCTGGGCTCGGCGGCGCTGGGCGTCGTCGTCGTCTCGTGGCTCACGCTCGGCCTGCAGCGGCTCGAGCAGGGGCGCGGCGCCCTCTCCGTGGCCCGGCGCGTCCGCCCGAGCCCCGTGGTCCGCGGACAGCAGGCGCACACAGAGCTGGTCGTCTCGGCCGCCCGGCCGACCGCAGCCGCCTACGAGCGGCTGGCCCGCCTGCGCCTGTCGGAGCAGGCGGCGCACGAGCTCGCGGGCCGCGAGGGCGTGCGCGCACGCGTCCAGGCGCACCCCGACCGCATCCAGGTGCGCTACGCCGTCCACCCGTCGCGGCGCGGGCGCTGGCCGCTCGGACCGCTGCTGACCACCCGCTCGGACACTTTCGGCCTCGTGCGCACCACCCAGCCCCTGGGCGCCCCCACCACCGTCACCGTCTGGCCGCGCACCGACGAGCTGCCGGTGCGCGCGGGCCTGCTCGGCGACGTCGAGATGGCCTCCACGGGCGCCCGGATCACCTCGCCGGACGACTCCGTGCTGCGCGAGTACGTCATGGGCGACGACCTGCGCCGCGTCCACTGGCCCTCGGCCGCCCGCACCGGTCATCTCATGGTGCGCACCGACGAGGCCGCCGGGGTGCGCCCCGTCACCGTGCTGCTCGACCGGGCGCTGCTCCCCGCCCCGGGCGAGGCCCGCTCCGTGGCGACGACCACCGACGCCGACACCACCGGGGAGTGGGCGGTGGAGCACGCCGCCTCCCTGGCCTGCTCCTTCCTCGACGCCGGGCACCCCGTCCGGATCGTGCCCACCGACGACGAGCCGTTCGCCGACGGCGGCAGGTTCGTCACCGGCCCGCGCACCGGCCGCGGCGCCCTGCTCGACTCCACCGTGGAGCTGCACGGAGCCCGCACGGCGCCCGACGCCGAGCGCACCCTGGCCGCCACCGCCCGCGCGCTGCGCGTCTCACGCACGGCCGGGGAGATCGTCGTCGCGATCGTGCCCCCGCTCGGCGCCGGCACCACCCGCGAGCTGGCCGTGCTCGCCGGCGAGGCCGGCGCGTGCTGGGCCCTCGTCGTCTCCGCGGACGCCGCCAGCGCCGAGGAGACGGTCGCCGCGCTGCGCGCCGCCGGCTGGCGGACCGCGACCGCGAGCCCCGGCGTCCCCCACGCCCGCGCCTGGTCCCTCCTCGCGGAGCGCACGCCGTGATCCCCGCCACGACCTCCCCCACGCTCCGCGCGGCCGTCTCCACCGGCCTCGTGACCCTGGCCGTGCTCGCCTCCGCGCTCGGCCTGACCCGGGTCGTCCTGCCCGGCCCCTGGACCGGGGCCGCGGTCGCCGGCATCCTGCTCGTCGGCGCTGCGAGCGCCACCACCAGGGCGGTGATCGGACGCCGCCGTGCACGCCGCACCGCGGCCGGCAGCACGTCCGGACGACGCCACGGGGCTGCCGACGACGGCGGGCTCGGGTCCGTCGTCCCCACCCTGGTCGCCATCGCCGTCGCCGCATGGTTCCTCCTCGCCCGGTTCGGCGGACCGGGGAGCGGGGCGCAGTGGCTCGTGGCGCCGGGCTCCGTGTCCCGCCTGACCGCACGGCTCGGCGAGGCGGGCAGCACGGTGCGCGACGAGATCGCGCCCGTCGTCGGCACCCACTCCATGGGCCTGGTGTGCGTGGGCGGCGCCCTCGTCGTGCTGGTCGTGGCGGACGCCCTCGCCGCGGGCCTGCGCCACCCGCTGCTCGCCGCGGTGCCCGTGCTCGTGCTGTGGGCCCCACCGCTGGTCCTCGCGGGCGAGGTCCCCTGGGCCACCTTCGCCGTGACCGTCGTCGCGCTCCTCCTCGGCCTGACCCTCGAGCCGCCCGGGACCCGCCGCCGGCCGGGCGGGCGCCTCGACGCCCACGTGCGGCGCGCCGAACGGCACCGTGCCGCGGCGACCACCGCCACCGCGGCCGCGGTCACCGCTGGCGCGCTCGTCGTCGGCACCGCGGCCACCGGCCTGCCCGCCGTCCAGGGCTCGTGGACCGACGTCTTCACCACGTCGAGCCGCACCGTGCGCCTGGCCGACGACCTCGACATGTACCGCAGCCTCACGGCACGGTCCGGAGAGGTCGTGCTGCGGTACACCACCTCCACCCAGCAGGACGTCGGCCCGCTGCGGGTGCTCACGCTCTCCGGTTTCGACGGCCGCTCCTGGGGCCGCGGCCCCGCACGCGAGGGCGACGGCTTCGCAGCCGACCAGGTGCTCTTCCCCGACGACGCCCCGCTCACCGGCGAGACCACCCGTCTCGACGTCACCGTGGGCAGCATGCGGGAGCCGTACCTGCCCCTGTCGCTCGACCCCCGCACCGTCGAGACGCAGGACGGGTGGCGCTACGACCCCGCCCGTGACGAGATCGTGGGCGGCCCCGTCACCCAGGAGGGCGACACCTACTCCCTCGCCGTCCACGAGCGTGCGCTCTCCGCCGAGGCGCTCCGCGGCTCCCCCACCCCCACGGGCACGCTCGACGCCGTCTTCCTCGAGGTGCCCGACACCGCTTACGCCGCCGAGATCCGTGAGACCGCCGCCCAGATCACCGCCGGGGCCACCGACCCCTACGACCAGGCCGTGGCCCTGCAGAGCTACCTGCGCGACACCACCGAGTTCACCTACGACGTCAACGTGCCCCGGGGCAGCACCGGCGACGCCGTCTACGACTTCCTCCAGCACCGCACGGGCTACTGCGTCCAGTTCGCGACGGCGATGGTGGTCATGTCCCGCACCCTCGGGATCCCCGCCCGCCTCGGCGTCGGCTACCTGCCCGGACGCTCCGGCGCCGACGGGCAGTGGCAGGTCACCGGTCAGGACTCCCACGCCTGGCCCGAGCTGTACTTCCCCGGCTCCGGATGGGTCCGGTTCGAGCCCACCCCCGCCGTGCAGACCGGCGCCGCGCCGCCGTACACGACCGCCCCGGCGACGACGCCCGGCGCGCAGCCGACCCCCGACGCCGAGGAGCGGGAGGCTCAGCAGCCCACGGCCGCCGCGTCACCGACCGCACCGGCCCCGTCGCCGACCGCGGCCCCGCCCACCGCGCAGGCGCCCGCCGGGTCCGCCGGGTCCTGGGTCCCCGCGGCTGCGCTCAGCGCGCTGCTCCTCGCCGCCGCGGGCCTCCTGCTGTGGCGTCGACGGCGCCGGGCCCACGCCGCACCGCCCGACGCCGAGCACGCCTGGCAGCGTGTCGTGGCCGCGCTGGCCGCCCGAGGCGTCGTCCTGCCCGCCGCGGTCACCCCTCGCCGAGCGCCCGGCGAGATCGGCTCGGCCCTCTCGAGCCGGTACGGCCGAACGCTGGATCCCGACGCCACGACCGCGCTCGTACGGCTCGCGGAGGCCGTCGAGGCCCAGCGGTACGCCGCCGACGCCCCGTTCCCGGAGCCAGAAGAGCTGGCGAGCCTCGTCACAGCGGCCACGGCAGGGATCCACGCGGTCGCGAGCTCCCGCGGCGTCACCGGCAGGGACAGCGACGACGGTGCGGACGGTGACAGCACTGGTGGCACCGGCAGCACTGGGGACGCTGGTGGCACCGGCCGGTCCCGGCCCGCACCGGCTGGCGTCTGAGGCGACGGACCGCGAGAGAAACGTCGCGAGAGAAAGAGAGAGGCGAGGCGCCGCACGGAGCAGTGCCCGAGCGGTGCCTCGCCGTGACGAAGCCGTGAGCCGTGGCCCAGCGGTAGAAGAGGTGACCGAGGCCGGGGGTCAGCGACCCTGGTCGCGGCGGCGCTCCCAGCGCTCCTCGAGGCGGGCCAGGAACCCGTCGTTGCGGTTCTGGCCACCACGCGGAGCGCGCTTGTCACCACCGGCCGGAGGCCGCGGGCCGACGGTGCCGTCCTCACGGACCACTCCCTCGGGGCCCTGGCGGCGGGGCGCGAACGCGAAGGCCCACGCTACGGCGGCGAACATCACGACGAAGCCGACGACGCCCACGACGGCGTTGGTGGTCACGGCTCCCAGCACCAGCACCAGGAGGCCCACGACCAGACCGATGCCCGCGACGACGTAGCGCGCGACGGGACGGCGGCCGGTCGACTGGAGCGTGTTCGCCAGCCGGGGATCGTCGCTCGTCAGCGCGCGCTCCATCTGCTCCAGCACGCGCTGCTCGTACTCGGACAGAGGCATCGGGACCCCCGGATCGTCGGGTGGAGTTCTTCCGTGCACCAGGATATGCCCCTCGCGGGGTGCTCGGTAGTCGTGACGTCTGTGACGCTTCACGGAGCACCCACGGACGGGTCAACCGGCAGGTGCGTGCCGGGGTGCCTCGAGACGTCCTTCCTGGTCCCGCGCGTCACCGAAGACACCGCCGAACCCGAGGCCGATCGCGGACCTGCCGAACCTCTGCCGCACGGCGTCGAGGGCCAGCTCGGCCTCGCGCTGAGCCGCGGGACGCTCTGCGCTCGCCTCCTCCAGGGTGGGCTGCTCGGCCGTGCCCGCGCGCGCCTGCAGGTTCTCGACCCGGACGCCGACGAGCCGGACGGGCAGACCCTGGAGGTCCACGGCTGCGAGCAGCTCGCGGGCCACGCGGTAGATCTCCCGCGCGACGTCGGTGGAGCCGTCGAGGGTGCGGGAGCGCGTCAGGGTGCGGAAGTCGTTGGTGCGCACCTTGAGGGCCACGGTGCGCCCCACCAGCCCTTGCCCGCGCAGCCGCGCAGCCACCTTGTCGGCCAGCTCGAGCAGGCGGCGCTCGACGACCACCAGGTCACGCTGGTCGACGTCGAAGGTGGTCTCGTTGCCGATGCTCCGCTCCTCGCGGCCGGCGACGACGGGGCGGTGGTCACGGCCCCAGGCGAGGTCGTGCAGGTGCGCACCGGCCACCTGGCCCACCGCAGCCTGCAGCGTGGGCACGTCGGTGTCCGCGAGCTGCGCGACCGTGGTGATGCCCCAGCGGGCGAGCGCCTGCTCCGTCTTCTCCCCCACGCCCCACAGGGCGCCCACGGGCAGCGTGCGCAGGAACGGCACGCTGGCAGCGTCCGGCACGAGCAGCATGCCGTCAGGCTTGGCGTGGGTGGAGGCCAGCTTCGCGAGGAACTTGTTGCGGGCGATGCCGACCGAGCAGGTGACACCGTGAGCCTGCTGGACCCGCTCGCGCAGGCGCGCACCGATGACGGTGGGCGGACCGAGGCGGCGGCGGGCGCCGGAGACGTCGAGGAACGCCTCGTCGATGCTGACCTGCTCCACGATCGCGGTGATCTCGCCGATCATCCCCATGATCGACCGCGAGACCTCCTGGTACAGCCGGTGGTCAGGCGGCACGACGACGGCCTGCGGGCACAGCCGCAGGGCCGCCGTCATGGACATCGCCGAGCGGACGCCGAACGCGCGCGCCTCGTACGTCGCCGCGAGGACCACGCCCCGCTCGCGACCGCCGACGATGACGGGCAGCCCCTTCAGCTCCGGCCGGCGGGCCAGCTCGCACGAGGCGAAGAACGCGTCCATGTCCACGTGCATCACCGAGGTGCCCGACTCGTCCGACCCCCAGTCGCGCCGCGCGTCGGCCGACCGTGGCGCCCGGCTCACGACGCCGCCGAGGTGAGCCTCAGCGGGCGCGAGAACCCGGCGTCGGGATCGACGAGGATCGCCACCTCGTCGCGGAAGTCCTCCGCGCACGCGACGAGCTCGTCGGCGCGCGCGGCCTCCACCTCTTCGCCGTGACCGGCGTCGACCGCCGCCCTCAGCCGCGCCCCCGAGGCGAAGTACACCGACCAGGTCGCCAGGTCCGGCTCCACGCGGGACAGCATCTCCCAGACGGTGCGGGCGCCCGAGCGCGGTCCGGGCCTGCCCCGCAGGGCGACCACGGCGGCAGCGGCGCGCAGCGCTGCCAGGTGCCCGTGGACGAAGCGGTCTGCCGGGTCGCCGGCCCCGGCAGCCTGTGCCAGCTCGGCGTCCGCCAGGGCGAGCAGCCGCGCGACCTCTGCGGGCACGACGCGTGGGCCGGCGGACACCTCGCGCTCGGCGGCCCGCACCGCGGGCGTCCCGGGCGTGGGGACTGCCGTGCCGTGCGTCGCCCGCCGGCGTGCCGTGTGCTTGAGGGTCATCGCGCACCTCCCGTCGTGGTGGGGCCCGCGCGGGCCCGCACCCAGTCTCGAACACGTGTTCGAGACTGTCAATCGCCTGTCACGCCCCGGCCGGCCCTACCGCACGGGCACGGGACACTGGTTCCCATGGCCCGCCGCAGCGCACGCCCTCCGAGGCGACTCCCATCCTCCGCCGAGGCACCGACACTGCCCGCGGGCCCCGTGCCCGTCGACACGGGCACCGCCGAGGTCGTCCCCGACCCCGACCACTCGGGGCGGGTGACGCTGCACGTCAACGGCGTGCCGAGCTCGTACCTGGACCTGGGCGACCCCGGGTTCCTGGCGTTCGAGTACATGCAGCAGATGGACGCCGTCGTGGCGGCCACCACCGCGGGGCCGATCCACGCCCTGCACCTGGGGGCGGCCGGCTGCGCCCTGGCCCGCCGCTGGGACGCCGAGCGGCCCGGCTCTCGCCAGCTCGCCGTCGACGTGGACGCCCGCCTCACCCAGCTGGTGCGCGAGTGGTTCGCCCTCCCTCGCGCTCCTCGGCTGCGGCTGCGGGCCGACGACGCCGCCCGGGCGGTGGCGTCGTCCGCCCCCGGCCTGTACGACGTCGTGGTGCGCGACGTGTTCGCCGGCGACTCGACCCCGGAGCACCTCGTCACGCGCGCCGTGGCCGATGACGTGCTGCGCACGCTGCGGCCCGGCGGCCTGTACCTGGTCAACTGCGCCGACCGCCCGCCCCTGGGAAGGGCCCGGGCCGAGCTGGCGACGCTCGCGGCGGCCTTCGGGCCCGGCGCGGCGGGCGAGGGACGCCTCGGGCTGGTCGCGGAGCCCGCCATCCTCAAGGGGCGCCGCTACGGGAACCTGGTCCTGGCGGCCGTGCGCGCCCGTCCCGACGACGAGGACGGCGCTCCCGACCTGCGCTCGCCCGCGCTCGGACGGACCCTGCGGAGCCTGCCCGTCCCGGCGCAGGTGCTCACGGGCGCCGAGCTCGAACGGTTCGTGGGGGCCGCCCGGCCGTTGTAGGCGCACCGGACGGCTCGCCCGGGGACGGGCCCGCCGAGGACGACGCCGCAGACGACGAGGGCCGCGACCCGGGGCGTGCCCGGTGTCGCGGCCCTCGCGGTGCCGGTGCGCCCCGTCAGAGCGGGACGACCTGCTCGGCCTGCGGGCCCTTGGGGCCCTGCGTGATCTCGAACTCGACCCGCTGAGCCTCCTCGAGGCTGCGGTAGCCGTTCGTCTGGATGGCGGAGTAGTGGACGAAGACGTCCGCACCGCCCCCGTCCTGGGCGATGAAGCCGTAGCCCTTCTCCGCGTTGAACCACTTCACAGATCCCTGCGCCATGCTGATCCTTCGACCTTCTCTCCAGCCTACGGGCGACCGGCTGGTACTCCCGTACGCTGGAGTGTGGCACGTCACACCGGCGCGGTCACTGCCCAGCAGGGCCCTCCGGGCGCATCTGTCGCATACCCGCAACCGGGGCGGAGAACCGCCGTCGTCAGCGGCCGCCGGGCCTCGTCATCCCTCGTCGTCGTGCTGGGCGAGGAACCTCTCGAACTCCGCGGCGAGCTCGTCCGCCGTCGGGATGGGGGCGGCCTCGGCCAGCAGGCTGGGCCGGCCCGTCGTGCGGGCGAACCGGTCGTACTGCTCCTCGAGCGCCTGCACCACCGCGCGGACCTCCCCCGACTCGCGCACCTGCTTCTCCACCTCGAGCGTCGCGTCCGCCGCCGCGGGGGCCAGGCGGCCGGTCAGCAGGTCGAGCCCCGTGGCACGCTCTACCTGCTGGAGCGCCACCACGGCGGCGGGCGCGTAGCGCGACTGCGCGAGATAGTGCGGCACGTGCACCACGAACCCGAGCGCGTCGTGCCCCGCCTCGCCCAGGCGGTACTCCAGCAGGGCGGCCATCGAGCCGGGCACCTTCACGGTGCCGAAGAACGACGTGTAGTCCTCCGTGAGGCCGTCGCGCGTGCCGTGCGCCGTCAGCGTCAGCGGGCGGGTGTGCGGCACCCCCATCGGCACGCCGTGGAAGCCCACCGTCAACGAGACGCCGAAGCGCTCGACCAGGCCCCTGACGGCGGCGATCACGCGCTCCCACTGCAGGTCCGGCTCGGCCCCGTGCAGCAGCAGGAAGGGGGCGCCCTCGCCGTCGCGGACCAGGTCGAGCGCCAGGAAGGGCTCCTCGTACGCGGTCCAGCGGTCGGTGTCGAACGTCATCAGGGCGCGCTTGGAGCGGTAGTCCAGCAGCTGGTCGACGTCGAACGTGGCGAGCCTGGTGGACTCCAGCTCGTCGACCAGGTGCGTGGCGGCGATCTCGCCGGTCGCCCCGGCGTCCACGAAGCCGCGCAGCGCGTGCAGCATCACGGGGCCTGAGCGGCGCCCGTCCTCGGGCGCGTCCTCGTCCTGCGACCGCCCCACGGCGCCGAGCGTCGCAGCCACGGCCTCCTCGTCGACCGTCACGATGCTCTGCGGGTCCAGCACGTCCACTCCCTCCTGACACCGGCCTCCGCCGCCGTCGTCGAGCGACAACCTCACCAGGGCGAAGATCCTTCCCGGCAGACCTTCGCGCGGCGTTCGCCGACGGCGGAGCGCTACCGGGGCGGGAGCCGGACCACGGAGACGAAGAAGTCGTCGATCTTGCGCACCACCTCGATGAAGCGGTCGAAGTCGACCGGCTTGGTGACGTACGCGTTGGCGTGCAGGGCGTAGGAGGCGACGACGTCGTCGTCGGCGTCCGACGTGGTGAGCACCACGACAGGGATCCTTGCCAGCGCCGGGTCGCCCTTCACCGCTGCCAGCACCTCCCGGCCGCCCATCCGGGGCAGGTTCAGGTCGAGCAGCACCAGGTCGGGCGTGGGCGCCCCGGCGTGGTCACCTTCCTTGCGGAGGAACTCCAGGGCGGCGACGCCGTCCGGCACCACGAAGAGCCGGTCGGCCACGCCGTGGTCGGCGAACGCCTCACGCGTCATGAGCACGTCGCCCGGGTCGTCCTCGACCAGCAGCACCTGCACGACCTCGCGGCCGTCGACCCACCCCGTCACGGCATCCTCCCCGGACCCGGCACCCCGCGGGCGTCGCCGCAGGTCAGGCCTCCCCGCCACAGTAGCCCACACCCCGCTCAGCAGCCTGGCGGCGGGCCCTCCTACGAGCCCTTCTGCGGACCCTCCTGCGGGCCCTGCTGCGGGCCCTGCTGCGGGCCCTGGGCCGCATCCTGCGGCGGCGCCACGCTGACCGCCCGCGGCAGCGTCCACGCCACGGTGGTGCCGCCGTCGGGGGCGGGCTCGATCCACACCCTGCCGGAGTGGTACTCGACGATCCGCTGGACCAGCGCCAGGCCGATCCCGGTGCCCGCGTAGACCTCCTTGGCGTGGAGGCGCTGGAAGATGACGAAGACCCGCTCGGCGTACCGGGGGTCGATCCCGATGCCGTTGTCGGTGCAGGACAGCTGCCACGCCGTGCCCGTGTCCTCCACGCCCACGTGCACCCTCGGCGGCACGTCCGGCCGGCGGAACTTCACCGCGTTGCTCAGCACGTTGGTCAGCACCAGGCGCAGCAGCGTCGGGTCGCCCAGCACCACCGGCAGCGGGTCGTGGGTGATCTCCGCCCCGGTGGCGCGCAGGCTCTCCCCCAGCTCCGCCAGCGCGTCGGCGAAGACCTGCTCGAGGTCGACCTCGACCGCCTGCACGTCGACCCGGCCCACGCGCGAGAACATCAGCAGGTCCTGGATGAGCCGCTGCATGCGTCTGGCGCCGTCGACCGCGAAGTCGATGTACTGGTCGGCGCGCGCGTCGAGCCGGCCCGAGTACCGCTTGGCGAGCAGCTGGGTGAAGCTGGCGACCTTGCGCAACGGCTCCTGCAGGTCGTGGGAGGCGACGTAGGCGAACTGCTCGAGGTCGCGGTTGGACCGCGCCAGCTCGGCCGCCTGCTGCCGCAGGAGCTCGTGCGCGCGCTCGGTCTCGGCGTGAGAGGCGCGCAGCTGCTCGACCTGGCAGGCCAGCTCGGCCCGCATGTGCTCGACGTCGGCCGCGAGCGCCGCGACCTCCCCGGAGCCGACCGGGGGGATCTCGTGGTCGAGCTGCCCGTCCGCGGCGGCCCGGGAGGCGGCGGCGAGCGCGCCCAGGGGGCGGATGATCTCACGCTCGAGCGACTTCCAGACGAGCAGGCTCAGTCCCACCGAGCCGACCGTGAGCAGGATCAGCGCGGCCAGGATCAGGCGTTCCCAGGCGCGCGCCTGGGCGTAGAGCTGCTCCTGGTCGGGGGCGCCGCTGCCCGCCACGAGCGTGTCGAGGACGACGTCGGTGCGGGCGAGGGCGACGAGAGCGACGGCGAGGATGACCACCAGAACGACAGTGGCCACGACGAGGAGCCTGGCCACCCGTCCGCGCAGGGACGCGCCAGGCCGGGCGGTGCGGGGCTGGGCGGTGCGGGCCCCGACGGGCCTGCTCACCTCGCCCACTCGACGGAGTCGGCGAGGGTGGACGACCGGGTGCCGAGGATGTCGGGGCGGCCGGTCCAGCCGACCATGAGGAGCGCGGCGTCGTCGGACAGGGGGCCGCCGTGCAGCTCGCGCACACGCCGCAGCACGCGCGAGACGATGTCCGGGAACTCCCCCTCGAGCTCCTCGCGCAGGACCCGCAGCAGGCCGGGCACGCCGAGCCGCGGCACGCCGCGCGACGGCGGAGTGCCGGCTGCCTCGGGCGCCACCTCGGCCTCGACGAGGCCGTCGGTGTAGAGGACGACGGAGAAGGGACCGGAGAGCTCGACGCGCTGGGCGTGCCACTCCCCGCCCACGGGGATGCCGAGGGCCCGTCCGCGGGCCGTCGGCTCGAGGACGGTGCAGGCGACGTCGCCCACATGGCCGGTCAGCAGGAGCGGAGCCGGGTGCCCGGCGAGGTACACCTCGGCCCAGCTGCGGTCGGCGGCGACCACCACCTGGCACAGGGTCACGAAGATCTCGGGGCCGGCGCGCTCGGTGAGCAGGACGCGCTCGAGCAGCGGCAGGACGTCGTCGGGAGACGTGTCCGTCACGACCAGCGTGCGCCATGCGGTGCGCAGGGTGGCGCCGAGCGCCGCCTCGTCGGGGCCGTGGCCCGCGACGTCGCCGACCACGGACAGGATGGTGCCGTCGGCCCGCTGCACGGTGTCGAAGAAGTCGCCGCCGAGGAGCCCGTCGCGCCCGGGCAGGTAGCCGACCATGACCGAGACGTGCTCGTCGGCCACGACCGGCTTGGGCAGCAGCGCGCGCTCCAGCCGGGAGGTCTCCTCGGCGCGGATCTCGCTGCGGAACAGAGCGCGCTGCTGTGCGGCGGCCTCGCGCCGCTGCAGGGCGTAGCGCAGCGAGCGGGCCAGGAGGCTGGGGTCGGTCTCGCCCTTGACGAGGTAGTCGTCGGCACCGGCGGCCACGGCACGCACGCCCTGGTCGGTGCCCGTGTGCCCCGTCAGCACGACAAGTGCCGGGGGGTCGGGGCTGGTCGCGCCCTGCGACCGCAGACGCTCCACGGCGGTGAGCCCGACGGCGTCGGGCAGCCCGAGGTCCACCAGCAGGCAGTCGACGTCGCCCCGCCCGAGCTCGGCGACGGCCTCCTCGACCGACCGGGACCGGCGCAGCTCCACGACGACCGCGGCGTCCTCGAGCAGCTCCGTGACGAGCAGGGCGTCACCGTCGTCGTCCTCCACCAGGAGGACGACGGGCCCGCTCCCGCTCGCCGGACCCGCCACCGTCACCGCGCGACCCCGTCTCCCATGCACGGATGGTAAACCGACCTCCTGCGATGTGGCGGGCACCACACGCGGGCGGCTCAGGGCGCGGGACGCTCCCGCCGCCCCCTCCGCACTCCCCTGCCCTCCCCCGTCTCCGACCGCGCACGGCTGGCGCAGCGGGTCCGGTCCGCCGGCACAGACCGGTGCACCCGGCGCCTGCGGGAGTCGGCCATAATGGACGGCCGACCCCGGAAGGGGTACGCACGAGCGTGGGAGGTCCGGTGGCGGGCAGGCAGGACGAGCTGGCGCACGAGCAGGCCGTCGTGGACGTGCTCTACACGCGTCTGGACGAGCTGCGCGCCCGCGCGCGCGGGCGCCTGCGCGAGGTGCGGCGCGAGGGCCCCTCCGGCTCGCCGCAGAACCGCTCCGAGCGCGACGCCTTCGCCACCCTGTACGAGGACCGCGCCGCCCAGCTCGACGCCGTCGAGGACCGGCTCGCCTTCGGCCGGCTGGACCTCGACGACGGCACGGCGCGGTACGTCGGCCGCATCGGCCTGACCGACGACGAGCAGCGCTCCCTGCTGACCGACTGGCGGGCCCCGGCCGCCGAGGCGTTCTACCGGGCGACGGCCCTGCAGCCGGCCGGCGTGCGCCGCCGTCGCCACCTGGTGACCGCCGCACGGCGGGTCACGGGCCTCGAGGACGAGCTGCTGGACCTCGACCACGTGGACGCCGACACCCAGAACCTCTCGGGCGAGGGCGCGCTGCTCGCGGCGCTCGCCTCGCGCCGCACCGGCCGCATGACGGACATCGTCGCGACGATCCAGGCCGAGCAGGACCGCATCATCCGGTCCGACCTGGCTGGTGCGCTGGTGGTCCAGGGCGGCCCCGGCACCGGCAAGACGGCCGTGGCGCTGCACCGGGCGGCATACCTGCTCTACGCGCACCGCCGGCTCCTCGAACGCTCGGGCGTGCTCCTCGTGGGTCCCTCCCGCTCCTTCCTGCGGTACATCGACCAGGTGCTGCCCTCGCTCGGCGAGACGGGCGTGGTGTCCACGACCGTGGGTGAGCTCCTGCCCGGGATCAGCGCCACCGCCGTCGACGACGGCCCCGTCGCCGAGATCAAGGGCCGGCTGCTGTGGGGCGAGGCCATCCGGCGGGCGGTGCGAGCCCGCGAGCGCGTGCCCGAGCGGGACGTGCGTTTTCGCCTCGACGGCCACCAGCTCGTCATCCGCCGCCGCGACGTCCGCGACGCCATCGCCCGCGCCCGCCGCGGCCACAAGCCGCACAACGAGGCGCGGGCCGGGTTCGTCCGTGACATGCTCGCGCGCCTGGCCGACCAGTACCGCACGCTCGACGGCGGCGACCTCACCCCCGAGGACCGCGCGATCGTCCTCGAGGACCTGCGGTCCACCCGTGAGGTGCGTGTCGCGCTCAACCTCGCCTGGTTCCCCATCACGCCCGAGCGGCTGGTGGCCGACCTGTTCGCCAAGCCGCACCGGCTGGCCGAGGCCGCTCCGAGCCTGAGCGCCGCCGAGCGCGACCTGCTGCGCCGCGAGCCCGGGGCACCCTGGACCGAGTCGGACGTGCCGCTGCTGGACGAGGCCGCCGAGCTGCTGGGCGACGACGACGCCCTCGCTCGCGCCGAGGCGAGCGCCCGGGCCGCTGAGCGGGCCGAGGCCCTCGAGTACGCCCGCAGCGTCCTCGCCTCGGGTGCCGCGGCGTCGTCGATGATCCAGGTCGACGCCGAGACCTTGGCCGAGCGGTTCGCCACCACCGGACCGCGCATGACCACCGCCGAGCGCGCGGCGGCCGACCGCACCTGGACGTACGGCCACGTCGTGGTCGACGAGGCGCAGGAGCTGTCCCCCATGGCGTGGCGGATGCTCGTGCGACGCGTGCCGACCCGGTCGATGACCGTGGTCGGCGACGTCGCCCAGACGTCCTCGCAGGCCGGTGCCCGCTCGTGGTCCAGCGCCCTGACCCCCGTGCTGCGCGACGGCTGGCGCCTGGAAGAGCTGACCGTCAGCTACCGCACGCCCGCCGAGGTCGCGGACACCGCGCAGCGGATGGCGAAGGCCGCCGGGCTGCCTGTCTCGCCCCTGACCGCCGCTCGTGAGGTGCCCGGTGCGCTCGAGCTGCACCCGGTGGACGCGCAGGGCGCCGCGGCGCGCCTGCACGAGGCCGTCGTGGACCAGGTGGCGCGCCTGGCCGCAGAGTTCGTGGGGCACGACGGCGCCGGCCGGGTCGCCGTGGTCGTGGCGGAGGCAGGCCGCGGCCCCGTCCGCGACGCCGTCGAGGCGGCGCTCCCCCGCGCCCTGGGCGCCGACGAGGCGGCACGGGTCCTGGCGCAGAAGCCCGAGGACCGGCAGGTCACGGTGCTCTCGCCGCGCGAGACCAAGGGCCTGGAGTTCGACGCTGTCGTGCTGGTCGAGCCCGCCGACGTCGCGGCCGGGGCCGGCGGTCCCGCCGACCTGTACGTCGCCATGACACGCCCGACCCAGCGGCTCGTGGTGCTCCACGAGAGGGCGCTGCCCGACGGCTTCGAGGGCTGACGCTCGTCCCCGCACGGACCAGCGACCCGGAGCGGTCCCCCGGGTACGTGTGCGGGGCGCGCCGCTCCCGACGCCCCCAGGGTCCAGCAGGGAGCTCGGGGCGCGGCCGTGAGACCGGTTTGTCTGCCGGGCACGGCAGGGCGCACCATGTGGTCGTGCTGCGCGCCCTCCTCCTCGAGAACGTCCACCCCGTCGCCGCCGAGATCCTGCGTACCGCGGGCTTCGAGGTCGAGACCCGCTCCGGAGCGCTCGACGAGGCGGAGCTGATCGCCGCCCTCGACGGCGTCCAGTACCTGGGCATCCGGTCCAAGACGACGGTGACCCGTACCGTGCTCGAGTCCGTGCCGGGCCTGCAGGCCGTGGGCACGTTCTCCATCGGCACCAACCAGATCGACCTCGCGGCCGCCGCCTCGCACGGGGTCGCCGTGTTCAACGCCCCCTACTCGAACACCCGCTCGGTGGTCGAGCTCGCCCTGGCCGAGATCATCGCGCTGACCCGCCGGCTCACCGTGCGCGACAAGGCCCTGCACGACGGCGTCTGGGACAAGACCGCCGACGGCGCGCACGAGGTCCGGGGCCGTACGCTCGGCATCATCGGCTACGGGAACATCGGCTCCCAGCTGTCCGTCCTGGCCGAGAACCTCGGCATGCGCGTGGTGTTCTACGACGTCTCGGAGAAGCTCGCCCTCGGCAACGCCCGCCGGGTGGGCACGCTCGACGAGCTCCTCGAGCAGGCGGACGCCGTCACGATCCACGTGGACGGCCGCCCCGGCAACGCCGGCCTGTTCGGTGCCGACCTCTTCGCCCGGATGAAGCCCGGCGCGATCTTCCTCAACCTCTCGCGCGGCTTCGTCGTGGACGTGGAGGCTCTGCGTGCCGGCATCGAGTCCGGCCGCATCGCCGGTGCCGCCGTGGACGTGTTCCCCGAGGAGCCCAAGAAGCGCGGCGACACGTTCGAGTCACCGCTGCGCGGCCTGCCCAACGTCATCCTGACCCCTCACGTGGGTGGCTCCACCGAGGAAGCCCAGGAGGCCATCGGCCAGTTCGTGGCCGGCAAGCTGCGTGACTACGCCCGCACCGGTTCGACCATGCTCAGCGTGAACCTGCCCAACCTCCAGCTCGAGCCGACGGGCGTGGGGCGCATCATGCTGCTGCACCGCAACGTGCCGGGCGTCCTGGCCCAGATCAACCAGGTCTTCGCCGAGCACGGCGCCAACATCGAGGGGCAGATGCTGGCCACGCGCGGCGACATCGGGTATGTGGTCACGGACATCTCTGACGTGACGCAGCGAGGCGCGTCGGCCAAGCTGCAGGCGATGGACGCCACGGTGCGCCTGCGTATCCGTGACGCGTTCGAGCGGCCGGAGTTCCCTCCCGGCCCCGCCGCGGGCCGCTAGCCCGGCGCCCGCTCCGCCGGACGGCCGACGAAGGTGGGTCGTGCTCGGTGCCGGCCCGGCCGGGCTCATTCCGCGGGGCCGGAGCCGTCCGTCGGGTCCTGGCCGCGGTCCTGCTTGGCCTGAGCGCGCTCGGCGTGCTCCGCGCGCAGCGACGTGATGGCTGACTCGAAGTCCTCGAGCGAGTCGAAGGCCTGGTACACGCTGGCGAACCGCAGGTAGGCCACCTCGTCGAGCTCACGCAGCGGGCCGAGGATCGCGAGCCCGATCTCGTAGGCGTCGATCTCGGCGCTGCCCTGCTGCCGGAGCGTCTCCTCGACCTTCTGGGCCAGCAGGGCGAGGTCGTCCTCGCTCACCGGCCGGCCCTGGCACGCCTTGCGCACGCCGGAGACGATCTTGTCGCGGCTGAAGGGCTCCGTCACCCCGGAGCGCTTGACGACAGAGAGGCTCGCGGTCTCGAGCGTCGTGAACCGACGCCCGCAGCTCGGGCACTGACGCCGCCGTCGGATCGACGAGCCGTCGTCGGCGGTGCGGGAGTCGACGACGCGCGAGTCGGGGTGGCGGCAGAACGGGCAGTGCATGGCCGCGAGACTACCCGAGCCCGCCCTCCGGACCAGGGACCCGCCCGAGCGCGGCCACGCTCACTCCACCGGCAGCAGGATCGCCTGGCCCACCCGGAGCTCCGCCGAGCGCAGCTCGTTGATCTCTCGCAGCTCGGCGACGACGTCGCGCACGTCCTGGCCTGCGGCGGCGAGCTGCGTGGCGAAGCCCCACAGCGTCTCCCCCGGTGCCACCGTGTGGACACGCACCTCCAGCGGGCGCTGGGGGTCGCTCGCCGCCGCCTGCGCGCCCATGCCGACGAACGGTGCGACCAGCAGGGTCGCGAGCAGGACGAGCACGACCCGTCCCCTGCGCGTCGGCCGCAGCCCGCCGAGACCCAGGAAACCGGGGTGCTCGTCGCGCGCCGACGCTCGAGCGATCGAGGCCCGCGCCGCCGCGGCGCCCGGCTGGACGAGCGTCAGGTGGCGGTCGGGACGGACGACGGGGGTGACGGTCGTCGCGGCCATGGTGTCCTCCGGCGGTTCTCGGGTACGTGAGGTACGTGGTGCCACCCGCTCGGCGCGGGCTTCGTTCGAACAGGCGTTCGTTCGAACGTGTGTAGCATGCCACGAGCCACCGACAGAAGTCGAGCACCTCTCGAACACGTGTTTGATCACAGGCCCGACCTGGCCTAGGGTGGGCCCTACGACCAGCGCGAACGGTCCCCGGAGCGCCGTGACGGTCGCGGCACGCCACGCCAGGACGACGACGGGAGAGGTCATGACGGGTCGCACGACGAGCCCCGGCGACGACGCCACAGGGCTGGCCACGGTGAGCACGCTCCCCGGCAGCGGTGCCGCGGACCGGCTGACGGCGCGTCAGCACCGGGTGCTGGAGACGATCCGCGCCTCGGTCGAGTCGCGCGGCTACCCACCCACGATGCGGGAGATCGGCGAGGCCGTCGGGCTCGCGAGCCCCTCGTCGGTCAAGCACCAGCTCATGACCCTGGAGCGCAAGGGGTACCTGCGACGCGACCCCAACCGCCCGCGGGCCATGGAGGTCGTGGACCCCGCCGGCGAGGAGCAGGAGGCCTCAGGCGAGGGCAGCGCCCGCCCCCAGACCGAGGAGGCGCCCGCGACGTCGCGGTTCGGCGTGCCGGACACCGACGTGCTCGGCCCGGACGGGGAGCGCGTCTCGGCGCCGTCGTACGTCCCCCTGGTGGGACGCATCGCGGCCGGCGGGCCGATCCTCGCAGAGCAGCTCGTCGAGGACGTCTTCCCCCTCCCCCGCCAGCTCGTGGGCGAGGGCGACCTCTTCCTGCTCAAGGTCCAGGGCGACTCGATGGTGGATGCCGCCATCTGCGACGGCGACTGGGTCGTGGTGCGCCGTCAGCCGGTGGCGGAGAACGGCGAGGTCGTCGCCGCGATGATCGACGGCGAGGCCACGGTGAAGACGTTCAAGCGCGAGCACGGCCACCTGTGGCTGCTGCCGCAGAACCCCGCGTACGCCCCCATCCCCGGGGACGAGGCCCAGGTGCTGGGGCGCGTGGTGGCCGTGCTGCGCTCCCTGTGAGCGCCGGGCTCTGACCCTTCAGAGACCGAACTTCCGCTGCACGGCCCGCATGCTGTCCGCCGAGGCGGTCAGCCCCGCGATCTCCGCCTCGGACATCGGCACGTCGAGCACCTCGGCCACACCGCGCCGGTCCACCAGCGAGGGCACCGACAGGCAGACGTCGCTGATGCCGTGGTAGTCCTGGAGCTTCGAGGACACCGTCAGCACGCGGTGCTCGTCCTTGAGGACGGCCTCGATGATCCGCGTCGCCGCGAGGCCGACCGCGTAGTTGGTCGCCCCCTTGCCCGCGATGATCCGGTAGGCCGAGTCGACCACGTCCCTGGCGATCCGCTCCCGCGCAGCGGCGTCGAGGGGTGGGCGACCCTCCAGCGCGGGCCACTCCAGGAGCGGTACGCCACCGATCGTCGCCGAGCTCCAGAGCGCGATCTCGGAGTCGCCGTGCTCGCCGGCGATGTAGGCGTGCACGTTGCCCACGGCCACCCCGCAGTGCTGGGCGAGCGCGGCACGCAGCCGGGAGGAGTCGAGCACCGTCCCGGACCCGAAGACCCGCTCCGGCGGGAGGCCAGAGATCTTCTGGGCCGCATACGTGACGATGTCGACAGGATTGGTCACCATCATGTAGATCGCGTTCGGCGCGACCTCGAGCAGCCCCGGCAGGATCTTGCGGGTGAGACCGACCGTGGCCTCGGCGAGGTCGAGGCGGGTCTGACCCGGCTGCTGCTTGGCGCCCGCCGTGATGACCACGACGTCGGCGTCGCGGCAGACCTCGACGTCGTCGGACCCGACGATCTCGGCGGGTGGGATGAACATCGCCCCGTGCTGGAGGTCCAGCACCTCCGCCTCGACCTTCTGCCGGTTGACGTCCATGAGCGCCACGGTGCGTGCCGTGCCGCGGGTCAGCGCCGCGTAGGCGAGGGTCGACCCGACGGCGCCGGCTCCCACGATGGCGAGCTTGGTGGTGCTGCGGCGTACGGGTGCGTTCACGGGGAGACCTCCTGGGCTGCGCGCGGCGCGCTGACGTGGCGGCGGCACCGCTCGGCACCACCGCCGCCCAGGCTATCGCCGCTGCTCGCCGGCCGCGCTCAGGGTCCGACGTCGAGCCGCCGCAGCGCCGACCGGACCACGGCGGGGTCGCTCGTCGGCCAGAAGTCAGGCATCGAGCGGGTGAGGAACGTCCCGTACCGGGCCGTCGCGAGCCGCGGGTCGAGCACGGCGACCACGCCCCGGTCGCCGGCCGAGCGCACGAGCCGTCCTGCGCCCTGGGCGAGGAGCAGGGCGGCGTGCGTGGCCGAGACCTGCATGAACCCGTTGCCTCCGGCCTGCTCGACGGCGCGCGCTCTCGCCGCCTTGATGGGATCGTCGGGGCGCGGGAACGGGATGCGGTCGATGAGCACCAGCTGGCAGCTCGGGCCGGGGACGTCCACGCCCTGCCACAGCGACAGCGTGCCGAACAGGCACGTCGCCGGGTCCTCGGCGAACTGACGCACCAGGCTGGGGAGCTGGTCGTCGCCCTGCGCCAGGACCGGCACGTCGAGGCGGTCCCGCATCGCCTCTGCCGCGGCCAGCGCGGCCCGTCGGGAGGAGAACAGGCCGAGGGTGCGCCCGCCCGCGGCCTCGATCAGCTCCGCGATCTCGTCGAGCTGGGCCTCGGTGGTGGGCTCGCGCCCGGGGGCGGGCAGGTGGCGGGCGACGTAGAGGATGCCCTGGCGGGGATAGTCGAACGGGCTCCCCACGTCGAGCCCTCGCCAGTCCGCCGCCTCGGAGTCGGCGTTCCCCGAGGCACCGCTCGGCGTCGCACCGCTCGGCGCCGCGGACGCCGCCGGGGCGCCCCGGCCGAGGCCCAGCGACCCTGCGACGGTGTCGAACCGCCCGCCCAGGGTGAGCGTGGCCGACGTGAACACGCCGGTCGCCTCGGCCAGGAGGCCGGTGCGGATGAGGCCCGCGACGGCGAGCGGTGCCGCGTGCAGACGGGAGACGCCGTCACCCCACGGGGTCGAGGCGTCCGGTCGAGAGCACCACAGCACGTCGGCGCTCGTGTCCTCGGCGGCCATCCGCTCCGCCACCTCGAAGAGCTGCAGCACGGCGGACTGGGCCATCTTGGCGCCGGGGTCGGGCTGGGTGTCCTTGGTCTGCCCCGACTCCGGCTTGACCCGGGTCAGCAGCTCGCGCGCAGCGTCGCGCACGGCGCCCACCGCCGTGCGCAGGTCCTCGGGGAGGCCGAGGGGGAACCGCTCGGCGGGCACCTGCGCCAGCAGGGAGCCGAACGCCTGGGCCGCGGCGTCGAGCTGGGTGGTCTCGGTGCCGGCGTGCCGCCGGGCGAGCCGGGCGGCGTGCTCCACGCTCGTCAGGGAGAGGTCCACCGTGGCCGCGGCGGTGACGCGCTCGGCGAGCTCGTGCGCCTCGTCGACCACCACGACGTCGTGCTCGGGCAGCACGTTGGGGTTTCCGGAGACGGCGATGCCCAGCATCGCGTGGTTGGTGACGACGACGTCGGCCTCCCGCGCAGCCGCGCGGGCCTGCTCCGGGAAGCACTCGGCGAGCATGGGGCACTTCTGGCCGAGGCACTCGAGCGAGGTGACGGACACCTGCCGCCAGGCACGATCGGGCACGCCCGGCACGAGGTCGTCACGGTCGCCGGTGTCCGTCTCCTGCGCCCAGGCGTGCAGACGGCGGACATGGTCCGCGAGCGAGGCGGCGCCGTCCTCGCGGCGGGCTCGACCCTCGGCCGGGTGCTCGGCGGCGTTCTCCCCGGGCAGGTCGAAGAGGGTGGCGTCGTCGACCGGGTAGCCACCGCCCGTCTTGTGCACGCAGAGGTAGTTGTGCCAGCCCTTGAGCAGCGCGATCTTGGGCTGGCGCGGCAGGCGCGGGGCCACGGCCTCGGCCACCAGAGGCAGGTCCCGGGTGATCACCTGGCGCTGGAGGGCGAGGGTGGCCGTCGAGACGACCACGCGCTCGTCGGCCACCACGGCGTGCCGCACCGCCGGCACGAGGTATCCCAGCGACTTCCCCGTGCCCGTGCCCGCCTGGACCAGCAGGTGCCGGCCCGTGGCGACGGCGTCGGCCACCTCCTGAGCCATCCGACGCTGGCCCTCCCGGGGCGATCCGCCCAGCCGACCTACCGCGAGGTCGAGCAGCTCGTCGACCTCGGGCACGTCACCGCCCTGGGCACCGGGCCCACCTGCGGCGGCCGCAGCGCCGTCCGCCCGCAGCTCGGCCGCGCTCATCGCGCGACCGCCCTCGGGCAGCGCGGACGGCGGGGGGCACGAGGGGGCAGGATCACCCGTCGATCCTAGGCACCGGCACCGACGCCTCCTGCCACCGTGGGAGGCCACGTCGGCCGGCGGGCCTCGCAGGTGTGGCGAGAGTCTCCGACGTCGGGCATCCTGCCTGGTCGCGGCGTCGCGCGCCCGGCCCGGCCGTGCCGGGCCGGCGGGCGGCTCGCTTGACCGCGGCCCCCGACGGCGTGGAAGACTCGCCGGCTCGTGCCTCGGGCACACGTTCCACCCCTTGACCGAGACGGAGCCCCACCATGTCACCGGAGGCCTGGAAGACGATCGCGATCGTCGCCTACCTCGCACTCATGCTCGTGATCGGCTGGACGGCCTTCCGGCGCACGGACGACCTGGACGACTACATGCTGGGCGGCCGCCGCCTGAGCCCCGGCACCGCCGCGCTGAGCGCCGGTGCGTCGGACATGTCCGGCTGGCTGCTCATGGGTCTGCCCGGCGCCGTCTACGCCAGCGGGCTGGTCGAGGCGTGGATCGCCGTCGGCCTGACCGTCGGGGCCTGGGTCAACTGGAAGCTGGTGGCGCCCCGCCTGCGCGCCTACACCGAGGTGGCGCGCAACTCCATCACGATCCCGAGCTTCCTGGAGAACCGCCTGCGCGACACCTCGCGCCTCCTGCGCGTCGCCTCGGGCGTCATCGTGCTGGTCTTCTTCACCTTCTACGTGTCCTCCGGGATGGTGGCCGGCGGCACGTTCTTCGAGAGCTCCTTCGGCCTCGACTACACGACCGGCCTGTGGGTGGTGGGCGGCGTGACGCTCGCGTACACCCTGTTCGGCGGCTTCCTCGGCGCCACCTGGACGGACGTGGCGCAGGGGCTGCTCATGCTCGCCGCCCTCGTGCTCGTCCCCGTCGTCGCGTTCGTGCGCCTCGGTGGCTGGGGCCCGGTGCACGAGAGCATCCTCGCCGCGGACTCCGCCGCCGCCGAGCACCACCTGTCCTTCGTCGCCGGCGCCACGGTCACCGGGGTCGTCTCGGCCCTGGCGTGGGGTCTCGGCTACTTCGGGCAGCCGCACATCATCGTCCGGTTCATGGCGCTCCGCTCCCCGCAGGACGCCACGTCCGGCCGCCGCATCGGCATGGGCTGGATGGTGCTGACCGCGCTCGGTGCGGTGCTCACCGGCCTGCTCGGCGTGGCCTGGAGCGTCCAGGAGGGCCAGCCGCTCGACAACCCCGAGACCGTCTTCCTCTTCCTGTCCCAGGTGCTGTTCCACCCCCTGGTGGCCGGGGTCGTGCTCGCCGCCGTGCTCGCCGCCATCATGTCCACGATCTCCTCCCAGCTCGTCGTGTCGTCCTCGGCGCTGGTGGAGGACCTGGTCAAGATGACCACCCGTCGGGAGCTGAGCACCCGCGCCCAGGTGATGCTCGGCCGGGCCGGGGTGCTGCTCGTGGCCCTCGTGGCCGGCGCGATCGCCCTGGACCGCACCTCGACCATCCTCGACCTCGTGGGCTTCGCCTGGGCAGGGTTCGGGGCGGCGTTCGGCCCCGTCGTGCTGCTGAGCCTGTACTGGCGGCGCCTGACCGCGTGGGGCGCGCTGGCCGGCATGGTCGGTGGCGCCGTCGTCTCGTTCGTCTGGGGGCGCACCGGTCTGGCCGACCTGCTCTACGAGATCGTGCCCGGCTTCGCCGTCTGCCTCGTCCTCGCCGTCGTGGTCAGCCTGCTCACCCCCCAGCCCGGACCGGAGGTGGACGCGGAGTTCGACGCGACCGTCGACGCCTGCCGGCGGCCCCGCCCGGCGAGCGCAGGCGCAGAAGGCTGAGCCCGGCGAGCGCAGGCGCAGAAGGCTGAGCCCGGCGACCGCCGGGCGTGAGGGTCTGGGCGTGTCGCCGTGCGGACGCGACGAGGCCCCGCCGACCTCCAGGTCGGCGGGGCCTCGTCGTCGGTGGCGCCGCCACCGGCGCCGCCCGTGCGTCCGGGCCGTGCGTCAGGACGCCGCTGCACGCTCCAGCTCGGCCGCGAGCGCCTCGTCGACACGTCCGCGCAGCAGGGTGCCGGCCTCGAGGTGCTCCTCGTGGTCGATCTCCCCGGCCTGGTGGACGCGGTTGACGAGGTCGCCGCGCGAGTAGGGCACGACGACGTCGATCTCGACCTGCGGGCGCGGCAGCTCGGAGGCGATGAGGGCGCGCAGCTCGGCGACGCCCTCCCCGGTGTGGGCGGAGACGACGACGGTGCGCTTCTCGCGCCGCTGGATGCGGCCCACGACGGTGGGGTCGGCGACGTCGGCCTTGTTGAGCACGACGACCTCTGGGACGTCCTCGACACCGGGGATCTCGGCGAGCACCTCGCGGACGGCGGCGATCTGCCCCTCGGGGTCCGGGTGGGAGGCGTCGACCACGTGCAGGAGCAGGGCGGCGTCGCCGACCTCCTCGAGGGTGGAGCGGAACGCCTCGACGAGCTGGTGCGGCAGGTGCCGCACGAACCCGACGGTGTCGGCGAGCGTGTACAGGCGCCCGTCCTCGGTGCGTGCCCGGCGGACGGTGGGGTCGAGGGTGGCGAACAGGGCGTTCTCCACCAGCACCCCGGCGTCGGTCAGCGCGTTGAGCAGGGAGGACTTGCCGGCGTTGGTGTAGCCGGCGATCGCGACGTTGGGCACGGCGTGCCGCTTGCGCTCGAGGCGCTTGGTCACGCGGGCCGGCTCCATCGCGGCGATCTCGCGCCGCAGCTTGGCCATGCGGTTGCGGATGCGGCGGCGGTCGAGCTCGATCTTGGTCTCGCCGGGGCCGCGGGAGCCCATGCCGGCGCCGGCGGAGCCCACCTGGCCACCGGCCTGGCGGGACATCGACTCGCCCCAGCCGCGCAGGCGGGGCAGCAGGTACTCGAGCTGGGCGAGCTCGACCTGGGCCTTGCCCTCCCGTGACTTGGCGTGCTGGGCGAAGATGTCGAGGATCAGGGCGGTGCGGTCCACGACCTTGACCTTGACGATGTCCTCCAGCGCGCGGCGCTGGGAGGGGGCGAGCTCGGTGTCGGCGACGACGGTGTCGGCACCGACGGCGCGGACCAGGCCGGCGAGCTCGGCGGCCTTGCCCGAGCCGAGGTAGGTGCCGGGGTCGGGCTTCTGACGGCGCTGGAGGAGACCGTCGAGGACCTGGGACCCTGCGGTCTCGGCGAGGGCGGCGAGCTCGCGCAGCGAAACCTCGGCCTCACGGGCGGCGGCCTCGCCGCCGGAGTACATGCCGACGAGGACGACGCGCTCGAGGCGCAGCTGGCGGTACTCGACCTCGGTGACGTCCTCGAGCTCGGTCGAGAGGCCGCCGACGCGGCGCAGCGCGCTGCGCTCCTCGAGGTCGAGCTGGTCGCCGTCGTGCTCGGTGTGCACCGTGCCGCCCTCGGAGCGTGCGGTCCCCGCCCTGGCGAGGACCCGCGCCACGACGTCGTTCGCGATCGCCTGTGCGCTGCGGCCGTCGTCGCCGTGCTCCGTCGTCGGAGCCTGGGGGTCCTGCGGGGTGTGGGTCAAGGTGTGCCTTCCGGTACGGGGCCGGCGCCGCGGGCGCGGCGCACGATCTGTCCAACAAGGATCCCACGCCGGATCGTCCCGGTCCCAGCGAATTGTGTCGCCTAGGATCTCCGGGTGACGCACGACCCCGCCGACGCCCCGGTCCCGGACCACTACTTCACCGGCCGCCCTGCCTCTCCGGAGGAGCGCCGCACGATCTCGGTCCGGCTGGCGGGGCGCGACCTCGACGTGGAGGTGGCCTCGGGCGTCTTCTCCCCCGGCCGCGTGGACCTGGGCACGCAGGTGCTGCTGCGCGAGGTGCCGGCACCGCCGTCGTCGGGCCACCTGCTCGACCTGGGCTGCGGCTGGGGGCCGCTGACGCTGACCCTGGCGCTGGAGTCGCCGGGGGCGACGGTGTGGGCGGTCGACGTCAACGAGCGGGCCCTCGACCTGGTGCGGCGCAACGCCGAGCGGCTGGGCCTGGACAACGTGCGTGCGGTGCTCCCGGACGAGGTGCCCGAGGACGTGAGCCTGGCGGCGATCTGGTCGAACCCGCCGATCCGCGTGGGCAAGGACGTGCTGCACGCGATGATGCGCACGTGGCTGGCGCGTCTCGCGCCCGGACAGCCGAGCGCGGCTGCGGATGCAGACGACGCCCCTGACGGCACCGGAGCCTGGCTGGTGGTGCAGAAGAACCTCGGTGCCGACTCCCTGGCCCGCTGGATCGAGACCGAGCTCGGCGGGCCGCTGGGCGTGCGCGTCGAGCGCGCCCACAGCGCGAAGGGCTTCCGCGTCCTGCACGTGACGCGCTGACGCCGGCGCGGCCGTGCCGGCTGCTGCAGCCGGTGCTACAGCCGGGTCTCCCCCGTGAAGACGATCTCGGCCGGCCCGGCCAGCTCGACGTGACCGTCGGGCAGGGACCGGACGCGCAGGAGCCCGCCGGGGACCTCGACATACCAGGTGTCGGGGGCGGGCCGGCCGCCGGCCGAGGCCCACGTGCGCACGGCGAGCGCGGCGGCGCACGCCCCGGTGCCGCACGACTGCGTCTCTCCCACGCCTCGCTCGTGGACGCGCATGCGCGCACGGCCCACCACGGTGCCGTCGGCCTCGCGCTCCTCCCCGAGAGGGACGACGAGCTCGACGTTGGTGCCGGCCTGCGGCACGGGTGCCACCTCGGGCGCCACGCTCAGGTCGAGGGCGTCGAGCTCGTCGGCGCTCGCCAGGGCCACGACGGTGTGGGGGTTGCCGAGGTCGACGGACAGGGCGGGGCGGGGGGCGTCCCAGCCGCGCACGGCGACGGCCGCGTCGGCGCCCGCCCGCGCGGAGTCCTCGCCACCGGGCAGACGCCACGGGCCCATGTCGACGGCGTACCAGGACGCGCCGTCGGGGCCGGTCTCGCGGCGCACTCGCTTGACGCCGGCGCGCGTCCCCAGGGCGAGCTCGGCGCCGCCGTCGAGGTCGGCCAGGCCGAGGGACTCGGCGAACGCGGTGAAGACCCGCACCCCGTTGCCGCACATCTCCGACACTGACCCGTCGGCGTTGCGGTAGTCCATGAACCAGATGGCGCCGGGCTCCTCGGCGAGCACGTCGTCGGCGACGGTCTCGCCGGACCGCGCCAGGGCGGCGGTGGGTGCGAGGCGGATGACGCCGTCGGCCCCGACACCGCCACGCCGGTCGGCGAGGCGGCGCACCTGCTCGGGCGTGAGGTCGAGGTCGCCACGGGTGTCGGCGACGAGCACGAAGTCGTTGTGGGTGCCGTGGCCCTTGGCGAACCGGAGGGTGCCGGGGGCGTCGGCGGGGGCGGTGCGGTCCGTCGGTGTCGCCTGGGTCATGAGCCCAGACTACGGCGCACGGGCTCGCTGCCCGGTGCCGGCAGGGTGCCGGCGTCGGCGGCCTCGACGACGGCGAGCGCGTCGGCCAGGAGGGTCGGGGACCCTGCGTCGAGCCACCGCACGCGCGGGTCGCGGCCGAACCAGCCCATCTGCTTGCGCGCCAGCCGCCGGGTGTTGGCGGTGATGTCGGCGCGCACCGCGTCCTCGTCGCGCCCCGCGAACAGCTCGAGCACCTCGGCGTAGCCGACGGCGCGGGCGGCGGTGCGGCCGAGGCCGGGACCGTGCCCGCCCTGGGCCGGGGAGGCCAGCGCCGCGACCTCCTCGACGAGCCCCGCCCGCCACATGCGCTCGACGCGCGCCTCGACGCGGGCGTCGAGCGTGGCGCGGTCGCAGTCCAGGCCGATCTGCACGGCCGGGCGCACGTACTCCTGGCGCGGCAGGTTGGCGGTGTAGGGCGCTCCCGTGATGGCGATGACCTCCAGCGCCCGCACGATGCGGCGGGTGTTGTGCGGGCCGATGCTCGCGGCGGCCTGGGGGTCGAGGCGCTCCAGCTCGGCGTGCAGGGCTCGCCTGCCCTCGCGCTCGGCCCGCTCCTCGAGCTCGCCGCGCAACTGCGGGTCGGTGCCGGGGAAGTCCATGTGGTCGAGCAGGGCGCGCACGTACAGGCCCGATCCGCCGACGACGACGGCACGGGCCCCGCGGGCGTCGACGGCCTCCAGGTCGGCTCGTGCGGCGGCCTGGTACTGCGCCACGGAGGCGTCCTCGAGAGGGCCGAGCACGTCGAGCTGGTGGTGCACGACTCCGCGCCGCTCGGCGGGCGGCACCTTGGCGGTGCCGACGTCCATGCCGCGGTAGAGCTGGTAGGCGTCGGCGTTGACGATCTCCGCCGGCGCGCCCGGGGCCGAGAGCGCCTCGGCCAGGTCCAGGGCGAGGTCGGACTTCCCGGTGGCGGTGGGACCCACGACGGCGACGACGATCACGGAGCACACGGTACGACGGCGTGGGGCTCAGCGTGGTCGGCGCACCTGCACCCGGTACCGCCCGGGCAGGTGGTCCCCGGTCTCGGTGACCACGACCTCCTCGCACCGCCACCCGCGGGCGAGCTCCTCGAGCACCGCGTCCACGCCGGGCGCGGGCAGGTCGGCGGCGACGACGACGTCGGCAGCACCCAGCCGGTCGAGGGCCGCGGGCAGCGCAGCCCTCTGGGGCCCGGCGGCGTCCGCTGGCACCTCGACGACGTCGACGGGGTGCGCGGCGAGGTCGAGGCCGGCGTCCGCGAGCGCGAGCAGCGCCACCGAGGCTCCCGTCCCGGCGACGCCGTCCCACGCCACGTCCCGCTCCCCGGCCCGTTCCCCGGCGCCGAGGCCCGTGGCCGGCGACGCCAGGAGCGGCACACGGGCGTCGGCCACGCCGGCGCCCGCGAGCGAGGGACGCAGGCGCCCCGCCCGAGCGCGGCACCCCGCGGCCAGCACGGCGACCCCGCGCCCACGCCCGGCCGCGCCGGCCCACGGGGCCAGCGCCGCGCGGACGGCGGTGCGCGTGCCGCCCAGCACCTCGGCGCCCCCGGCCGCGCCGGGCACCAGGAGCGGGGTGGCGGGGATCACGACGACGGCTGCTGGCACGACCCGAGGCTATCGCCGCCCGGTACTGTGGCCGGGTGAGGTTCTTCGGGTCGCGCCCAGGCAACGGGTCGTCGGACAGCTCCTCCGGCAGGGGCGGCCGCTCGGGTCGGCTGCCCGGGCGTCGTGCGCCCCGCGAGACGGCGGGCGTGGACGACGGCTGGGAGGAGCAGGAGCTGCGGGACCGCATCGAGAGCCTCCTGCTGCGCGTGGCCGGCGGCCCGCGGACCGCGCCGGGCGCCCACCACCTGGACCCGGCGGAGGTGCCGGCGCCGCTGTCCCTGGAACGCGTGGTCCGGTGGCTCGAGGACTCGGACTTCGCCTACTTCACCGACTCGGACGGCGACGTCGGCGGGCTGTGGCAGGGGCGGCTCTTCTACTTCCTGGTGCTCGGTGAGCACGAGGAGGTCCTGCAGGTGCGGGGTCAGTGGCACCGCGACCTGACCATCGAGCGCCTCGAGGAGATCCTCGAGATCTGCAACGCCTGGAACGCCGAGCGCATCTGGCCCAAGACGTACGTGCGGGTCCGTGACAACGGCACCGTGGTGGTGTGCACGGACGTGACCGTGGACGTCGAGCAGGGCGTCACCGACGACCAGCTCGACCAGCTCCTGCAGTGCGGGCTCAGCACGGGGACGATGTTCTTCGACCACCTGGACGCCGAGTACCCCGACCCGTTGCGAGCCGCCCCGTGATCCGCCGGCCCGCCCAGCGCGTGCGCGACCGCCTGCGTGGTATCGCCCGGCGGCGACGCCCGCAGGCGCCGGCCGCCCCGGTCCTCGCCGGCGCCCCCCAGCGTCCCGTGCCGCTCACGGCGCAGCGCGTCGGCGACGACCTCGCCCGGCGGGGCTACCGGTTCCGCATCGACGACGACGGCGACGTCACCGGCACCTGGGACGGCAACCGGTTCTGGTTCCTGCTCCTCGGCGACCACGACGAGATCCTCCAGGTGCGCGGCCGGTGGGCCGGCGCCGTGTCCTCCCGCGCGCGCCTGGCCGTGCTCCAGGCCGTCAACGACTGGAACCGCGAGCGCATCTGGCCCAAGGTCTACGTGCGCGAGGAGGACGACGGTCTGGCGCTGTACGCCGAGGTCTCGGTGGACTTCGAGCACGGTGCGACCGACGACCAGATCGCCGCCACCGTCTCGTGCGGGCTGGTGACCGCCGCCCAGTTCTTCGCGTCCGTCGGCGTCCTCACCAGCGACCCGGAGTCCTGACGCCGCAGGCCCCCTCCCCGCGCAGAGCGGGGACGGGGCCTGCGGCGGGCCTCAGCGACGCAGTGCCGGCATGCCGAGGGAGACCGGCCCGGACGGTGCGGGGCTGCCGTGCCCGTGCCCGTGCTCGTCGCCTCCGCCCAGGCGCGCCTTCTCCCGCTGCGCCCACGCGTCGCCCGAGCGCGTGCGGCGCACCGAGTAGGTCCCGCCGGCCAGCGCGGAGTCCGCGATGAGGTGGTGCGGGGCGGCCTGCGTGATCTCGGCGGTGACCATGTCGCCCGGGCGCGGCAGCCGCGGGTCGGGCACCTCCGCCAGGCGCGGGTCGTCCAGGCTCACCGGAGCGTCCGCGACGAGCGAGGCGACGTCGTCGGGCACCGCCACGTGCACCAGGCGGTTGTCGGGCGCTCGCCCGGAGAGGCGCCGCGAGGCGCCGTCCTTCCGGCCCGACCCCTCCGCGACCAGCACCTCCAGCGTGCGGCCCACCTGGGCGGTGGCCTCCTCGGCGGAGATGCGCTCCTGCAGCGCGAGCAGCCGCTCGAACCGCTCCTGCACGACCTCCTTGGGCAGCTGCCCGTCCATCGTCGCGGCCGGGGTCCCGGGGCGCGGGGAGTACTGGAACATGAACGCGGAGCTGAAGCGCGACGCCTCGACCACCCGCATCGTGTCCTGGAAGTCCTCCTCCGTCTCGCCGGGGAACCCGACGATGATGTCCGTCGTGATCGCGGCGTCGGGCATCACGGCGCGCACACGGTCGAGGATGCCGAGGAACCGCTCCGAGCGGTAGGAGCGGCGCATGGCCCGCAGCACCCGGTCGGAGCCCGACTGCAGCGGCATGTGCAGGCTCGGCATCACGTTGGGCGTCTCGGCCATCGCGGCGATGACGTCGTCGGTGAACGCGGCAGGGTGCGGGCTCGTGAAGCGCACCCGCTCCAGCCCCTCGATGCGACCGCACGCGCGCAGCAGCTTGGCGAACGCGCCGCGGTCGCCGAACTCGACGCCGTAGCTGTTGACGTTCTGACCCAGGAGGGTCACCTCGACCGCACCGGCGGCGACCAGCGCCTCGACCTCGGCCAGGATCTCGCCCGGGCGCCGGTCGCGCTCCTTGCCGCGCAGGTGCGGCACGATGCAGAACGTGCAGGTGTTGTTGCAGCCCACGGAGATCGACACCCAGCCGGCGTAGACGCTCTCGCGACGGGTGGGCAGCGTGGAGGGGAAGACCTGCAGCGACTCCGCGATCTCCACCTGGGCGGCCTCGTTGTGCCGGGCGCGCTCCAGCAGCACGGGCAGCGCGTCCAGGTTGTGCGTGCCGAAGACGACGTCGACCCACGGCGCCTTGGCCACGATCTCGCCGCGGTCCTTCTGCGCCAGGCAGCCCCCGACGGCGATCTGCATGCCCGGACGCTGCGCCTTGAGGCTCGCGAGCTGGCCGAGGTTGCCGTAGAGGCGGGTGGCGGCGTTCTCGCGCACCGCGCAGGTGTTGATCACGACGACGTCGGCCGCGCTCGCCGCCTCGTCCTCCTTGGACGCGCGCACGTAGCCGGCCTGCTCCAGCATGCCGGCCATGTGCTCCGAGTCGTGCACGTTCATCTGGCAGCCGAGGGTGCGCACCATGTAGGTGCGGGGCTGCTCGCCGGCGTCGGCCGCAGCGGCCCCGGCGTGAGAAATGGTGGTCGTGGACATCGTCTCTAGGGTACGGTCCCCTGCTCATGGGTCTGGACGGACTGTCCGCTCGCCAGGTCATGACCGGCGCTCGGCCATATCGTTACCGGACCGTAGCCGTCTCACGGTGTCCGGTGCGCTTTCCTGAAACAAAGGACGGCGATGCTGGGCGCCGGACGTTCACCGACTGATGGGGTTCGAAGGACATGGAGAAGGACGCGCCCGCCCTCGTGGAGCTGAAGGGCGTCAACAAGCACTTCGGTGACCTGCACGTGCTGCAGGACGTCGACCTCACGGTGCGCAAGGGTGAGGTCCTCGTCGTCATCGGCCCGTCCGGGTCGGGCAAGTCGACCCTGTGCCGTGCCATCAACCGCCTGGAGACCATCGACGACGGCGAGATCGTCATCGACGGCAAGCCGCTGCCCGCCGAGGGCAGGGCGCTCGCACGCCTGCGTGCCGACGTCGGCATGGTCTTCCAGTCCTTCAACCTCTTCGCGCACAAGACCGTGCTCGACAACGTGACCCTCGGGCCCCGCAAGGTGCGCGGCGTCCCGAAGAAGGACGCCGAGGAGGAGGCGCTCGCGCTGCTCGACCGCGTGGGCGTCAAGAACCAGGCTCACAAGATGCCCGCCCAGCTCTCGGGCGGCCAGCAGCAGCGCGTCGCCATCGCCCGCGCGCTGGCCATGCACCCCAAGGTCATGCTGTTCGACGAGCCCACCTCGGCCCTCGACCCCGAGATGGTCAACGAGGTCCTCGACGCCATGGTCGCCCTCGCCAAGGAGGGCATGACCATGATCGTGGTCACCCACGAGATGGGCTTCGCCCGCAAGGCCGCGGACCGCGTCGTCTTCATGGCCGACGGCCAGATCGTGGAGCAGGCCGACCCCGACACGTTCTTCACCGCACCGAAGAGCGACCGGGCCAAGGACTTCCTCTCGAAGATCCTGGTCCACTGACGCCCCGCCCCGGCCGCCGGCCAGGGCCCCCTGTTTCCCCGTCAACGACAGATCGAAGGGCATCACTATGCGCAAGCGCACCACGGGGCTTCTCGCCCTCGCGGCCACCGCCGCTCTCACCCTGTCCGCATGCTCCGGCGCCGAGGTCGGCGGCGGCAGCGCCGGTGGCGACGACGCCACCGCGGGCACCGGCGGCGGCGACACCATCCGCATCGGCATCAAGTACGACCAGCCCGGCCTCGGCCTGCAGGACGGCAACGAGTACAAGGGCTTCGACGTCGACGTCGCCACGTACGTCGCCGAGAAGCTCGGCTACTCCGCCGACCAGATCACCTGGGTCGAGTCGCCCTCGGCGCAGCGCGAGCAGATGCTGCAGACCGGCGCGGTCGACATGATCTTCGCGACCTACTCGATCACGGACGCCCGCAAGGAGGTCATCGACTTCGCCGGCCCGTACTTCATCGCCGGGCAGGACCTCCTGGTGGCCGCCGACAACACCGACATCACGGGCCCCGAGTCGCTCGAGGGCAAGAACCTGTGCTCGGTGACCGGCTCCACCTCGGCCCAGAAGATCAAGGACGAGTACGCCGCGGGCGTGAACCTGCTCGAGCGCCCGGGCTACGCGGAGTGCGTCTCGGCCCTCGTGGCGGGCCAGGTCGACGCCGTGACCACCGACGACATCATCCTCGCCGGCCTCGCCGCCACCCCGCAGAACCAGGGCAAGCTCAAGGTCGTGGGCGCGCCCTTCTCCGAGGAGCGCTACGGCGTCGGCCTGCCGAAGGACTCCGACCGCTGCGAGGCGATCAACGAGGCGATCACCGAGATGATCGACGACGGCTCCTGGGAGGAGTTCGTCAGCAAGAACACCGAGGGCACCGGCTACAGCGCCAACGACGAGCTGAACCCGCCGACCCCTGAGGCCTGCGCCTGATACGACCACCGGGGCGGCGCCGCGACGCGGCGCCGCCCCACCCGTGCGCACCGCCGCGCACGCACCGCGGCCTGGCTGTCGCGGCCCGACTCTCGTAGACCATCCCGGCGAAAGGTGACCGGTGGACGACTACCTGTCCGGATTCACAGCACTGCTGGTCCAGTACGACGTGCTCGGCGCGTTCTGGACCAACATCCAGCTGACGTTCTGGGGCGCGCTCCTCGCGCTCGTCGTCGGCACCGTGCTGGCCGTCATGCGCATCTCGCCGCTGGTGTCGCTGGACTGGGCGGGTACGACCTACGTCAACCTCGTCCGCAACACGCCCCTGACCGTCATCATGACGTTCCTGGTGCTCGGCGTGTGGACCCAGCTCGGCGTCCAGCTGTCGAGCGACTTCAACCTGAACTTCTTCATCCTGGCGGTCATCGGGCTCGGGCTCTACCACGCCGCGTTCGTGTGCGAGGCGATCCGGTCGGGCGTCAACACGGTGCCCGTCGGGCAGGCGGAGGCCGCGCGTGCCATCGGCCTGCCGTTCACCGCCGCCGCCCGGATGATCGTGCTCCCCCAGGCGTTCCGCGGCGCGGTCGCCCCGCTCGGCAACACGCTCATCGCGCTGCTGAAGAACTCGACGGTCGCCGCCGCGGCCTCGGTGACCGGTGAGACGGCCGGGACCATGAAGACGATGATCGAGTTCCAGCCGAACTACATCTGGGAGATCTTCCTGACCTTCGCGATCGGGTACGTGATCCTGGTGATCCCCATCGGCCTGGCCACGACCTGGCTCTCCAACCGTCTGGCGGTGAAGCGATGAGCTCCTCTGTCCTCTTCGACGCCCCGGGGCCCCGCGGCCGCCGGAACATGATGGTCGGCAACGCGCTCGGCGCCGTCGTCGTGCTCGGCATCCTCGCCTGGGTGCTCCTGGTGCTCCACCAGCGGGGTCAGCTCGCGCCGGACCTGTGGCGGCCCGCCCTCGATGCCCGCGCCTGGGAGTTCTACTACCTCCCCGGCCTGCAGAACACCCTGAGGGCTGCCGCGTTCGCCACCGTCGGCGCCGTCGTCTTCGGCATCGTCTTCGGCATGGGCCGCCTCTCGGAGTTCCGTGTGGTGCGCTGGCTCTCGTCCGTGGTGGTGGAGTTCTTCCGCGCGGTGCCCGTGCTGCTCATGATGGTGTTCTTCAACGTGCTCTTCGGCATGTTCTTCCGCGGTGTGGTGGCGGACTCCGCGTTCACCGCCGTGGTCGTCGCCCTCGTGCTCTACAACGGCTCGGTCATCGCCGAGCTCGTGCGCTCGGGCGTCGGGAACCTCCCGAAGGGCCAGGGCGAGGCAGGGCTGACGATCGGGCTGACTCGCGGCCAGACGCTGCGCTCGGTCCAGCTTCCGCAGGCCCTCATCGCCATGCTGCCGGCGGTCGTATCGCAGCTCGTGGTGGTCCTCAAGGACTCCGCCCTCGGTCAGCTCATCGGCTATGCCGACCTGCTGCGCTCCGGTCAGATCCTGGCCTCCGGCGCCGGCAACCCGCTGCAGGTGCTCATCGTCGTGGCGGTGTTGTTCATCGTGCTGAACTACCTGCTGTCCTGGGTGGCGCACCTGCTCGCCGGCCGGCTCTCGAGCCGCACGTCCGGCAAGACCGAGGAGGGCCCGGGCATCGGCCCGAGCCTGGCCGTCACGCGTGGTGGCGCTCCGAGCGGCGGCGGCCACTAGGGTCGTACGGACGCTCGCAGACGCCGACGGCCGCCTCCCCCCCGTGCGCGGGGAGGCGGCCGTCGGCGTCTCAGGAGGGGTCGTCCCTCCTCCTACGACAGGTCTTCGAGGTCGTCGGTCTCCTCGCCCTCCGCGGCGAGCGCGTCCTTGACCACCGCGAAGGCGATGCCCGGCCCGTAGCCCTTGCGCGCCAGCGCCGAGGCAGCGCGCCGGACCCGCGCGTCACGTTCCAGGCCCCGTGTCCGGGCGACGAGCCGCTGCGCCAGACGCTCCGCTGCGGCGCGCTCGTCGTCGGCCCCGACCTGCTCGAGCGCATCCGCCGCGGTGTCGTCGTCGATGCCGCGACGGCGCAGCTCGACGGCGATCGCCCGCCGCGCCAGCCCACGCTCGGCGTGCCGGGTGCGCACCACCATCTGCGCGTACTCGGCGTCGTCCACGAGGCCCACCTCGTCGAACCGGTCGAGCACGGGCATCACGACGTGCTCGGGGTAGCCCTTGCGGGCGAGGGACTGCTCGAGCTCGCGCCGGCTCTTGGGCGCAGCGGTGAGGATGCGCAGCACCGTCTCGCGAGCCAGCTCGGTGGCGTCCTCGACGGTGAGCTCGCCGGCCTCCAGCCGCTCGGCGACCGAGCGACGCGGCTGCCGTGGAGCAGCACCGCGCCCTCCCCTGTCGCCACCCTCGTCACGACGGCCAGGGCGGCCGCGACGCTTCCCCACGCCGCGACCACCCTGGCCGTTCTGCTCGTCCGACCCGAAGGCGTCGGTCATCTCGTCCCCGTCGATCAGAACGGAGCCTTCTTCGAGGACTTGCCGTTGCTCGCCCCGGCGCCGGCCGCCGCGAGGGCGGGCTCGGCCTCCGGAGCGGCGTCAGCGGGGGCGTCCATCCGGGCGCCCACGCCGAGCTTCTCCTTGATGCGCTTCTCGATCTCGTTCGCGAGGTCGGGGTTGTCACGCAGGAACTTGCGGGCGTTCTCCTTGCCCTGGCCCAGCTGGTCGCCCTCGTAGGTGAACCACGAGCCGGACTTGCGGACCAGGCCGTGCTCCACGCCCATGTCGATCAGGCCACCCTCACGCGAGATGCCGACCCCGTACAGGATGTCGAACTCGGCCTGCTTGAAGGGCGGGGCCATCTTGTTCTTGACGATCTTGACGCGGGTGCGGTTGCCCACCGCGTCGGTGCCCTCCTTGAGGGTCTCGATACGACGGATGTCCATGCGCACCGAGGCGTAGAACTTCAGCGCCTTGCCACCCGTCGTCGTCTCCGGAGAGCCGAAGAACACGCCGATCTTCTCGCGCAGCTGGTTGATGAAGATGGCCGTGGTGCCCGACGAGTTGAGCGCGCCGGTGATCTTGCGCAGCGCCTGGGACATGAGGCGGGCCTGGAGGCCGACGTGGCTGTCGCCCATCTCGCCCTCGATCTCGGCCTTGGGCACGAGCGCCGCCACCGAGTCGATGACGATGATGTCGAGCGCGCCGGAACGGATCAGCATGTCCGCGATCTCGAGCGCCTGCTCACCGGTGTCCGGCTGCGAGACCAGGAGCGCGTCGGTGTCGACGCCCAGCTTCTTGGCGTACTCCGGGTCGAGCGCGTGCTCGGCGTCGATAAACGCGGCGATGCCACCGGCCCGCTGGGCGCTGGCGACCGCGTGCAGCGCGACCGTCGTCTTTCCGGAGGACTCGGGCCCGTAGACCTCGATGACGCGGCCACGGGGCAGGCCGCCGATGCCGAGGGCGACGTCGAGAGCGATCGACCCGGTCGGGATCACCTCGACCGGGGCGCGGCTCTCGTCCCCGAGCCGCATGACCGAGCCCTTGCCGAAGCTGCGGTCGATCTGGGCGAGCGCAGCCTCCAGGGCCTTGTCGCGTTCTGCCGGTGCGGGCATGTCGGTCACCTTTGCGTTCGGGGCGCGACGGGTACGCGCCGGCTTCTGTGTCTGCGAGCTCATCGGTCGAGACCGTACGCGCAGCCACCGACACGGGTGCCTTCTCCGGCCCCCGTCTGTCGACGGGGTTCCGAAACCCGTGCCTGTGCACAGACTCTAGCCGAACATCTGTTCGATCGGGCGCGACGCGCCCTGGCGTGTCACCGGCTGCGGGGCGGGGCCTGCCGGTGCTCGTCGTCGCCCCACCGCTCGGCGTCGGGCACGTCGAGGGCGTCGCACAGCGCGTGCCACACGTCGCGCGGCTGCACCCCCGCCTCCAGCGCCTGGACCGGCGTGCGGTTGCCGAGCGGTGGCAGCACCTGCTCCCGGGCGAGCGAGCGCCCATACGCGGGGCCGAACACCTCGTCGACCAGCTGCCAGAACTCCCTCAGACGCACGCCCTCAGCCTGCCACCCCCGTCAAACCAGCCGCCCCGCTCCCCCCTCCCCCCTGTGCGGCACGAACGTCGGTGCCGCGCTGCACAATGACCCGGTGACCTCTCCCCTCGCGCGCTTCGGCCCCGCCACCCGGGCGTGGTTCACCGGTGCGTTCGAGGGCCCGACGGCGGCCCAGACCGGCGCGTGGGACGCCGTCGCGGGCGGCAAGCACGCCCTCGTCGTCGCCCCGACCGGCTCGGGCAAGACGCTCGCGGCGTTCCTCTGGGCGATCGACCGGCTGCACCACGAGCCGGAGCCCGAGCGGGCCCGCCGCTGCCGGGTGCTGTACGTGTCGCCGCTCAAGGCGCTGGCCGCGGACGTGCAGCGCAACCTGCGCTCCCCGCTAGCCGGCATCCGGCAGGCTGCCGCCCGCGAGGGGATCGAGACCCCCGAGGTGACGGTGGGCATGCGCACCGGCGACACCCCGGCCAGCGAGCGCCGAAGCTTCGCCACCCGCCCGCCCGACGTGCTGGTGACCACGCCGGAGTCGCTGTTCCTCGTCCTGACGTCGCAGGCGCGCCAGGGTCTCCTCGGGGTCGAGACCGTCGTCGTGGACGAGATCCACGCCGTGGCGGGCACCAAGCGCGGCGCCCACCTGGCGCTGAGCCTCGAACGCCTCGACGCGCTCCTGGTGGCGGCCGGGGGGCGTCCCGCCCAGCGCGTGGGGCTGTCGGCCACGGTGCGCCCGGTCGAGGAGGTCGCCGCGTTCCTCGGCGGTCACCGGTCGCCCGACGACGGCGGCCGCGAGGTCGTGGTCGTGCAGCCACCGGCGAGCAAGCAGTGGGACATCGACGTCGTCGTGCCCGTGCCGGACCTGGGGGACCTCGACGCCCCGGCGCGCCAGGGGCCGGACGACGGCGGGTTCGCCGTCGCCCCCGGTGGCGGGTTCGGCGTCGGCTCCGGTGGCGGGTTCGACGAGGGCAGCGGGGACGACGGCGCGCTGCCCGGTGGGAGCACGGCCGGCAGCCCGGCCGGCGCAGGGGCGCCCGGGACGGCGGCGCCCGCGGCCTCTGGCGTACCGGGCGCCCCGGACCTGACGGGCGGCGCGACGTCGCCCCTGCGGCGGGCCTCGGTGTGGCCGCACGTCGAGGAGCGGGTGGTCGACCTGGTGGCCTCGCACACCTCGACCCTGGTGTTCACCAACTCCCGGCGGGGTGCCGAGCGCCTCACTGCCCGGATGAACGAGCTGTGGGCCCAGCGGCTGGGCGAGGCGGTCGACGACCCGGGCGGGGTGTGGCCCGCGCACCTGCCGGGGCAGTCCGGCACGTCCGCCCCCCGCGACCCCGAGGGTGCGGTGCTGGCCCGTGCCCACCACGGGTCGATGAGCCGCGCCGAGCGCACCCGCACCGAGTCGGAGCTCAAGGAAGGGCGGCTGCCCGCCGTCGTCGCCACGAGCTCGCTCGAGCTGGGCATCGACATGGGTGCCGTGGACCTGGTGGTCCAGGTGGGCGCTCCGCCCTCGGTGGCGAGCGGGCTGCAGCGCATCGGCCGCGCCGGCCACCAGGTCGGCGCGGTGTCGCACGGGGTCGTCTTCCCGACGTTCCGCGGCGACCTCGTGCCCGCCACCGTGGTGGCCCAGCGGATGCGCGCCGGCGAGATCGAGCCGCTGCACGTGCCCAGCAACCCCCTCGACGTGCTGGCGCAGCAGGTGGTCGCCGCGCTCGCCACGGACGACTGGGACGCCGACGAGCTGCTCGCGACGTTCCGCCGCGCCCACCCGTACGCGGGCCTCGGCCAGGCCACCTGGAACGCGGTGCTCGACATGCTGGCGGGCCGCTACCCCAGCGAGGACTTCGCCGAGCTGCGTGCCCGCATCGTGTGGGACCGCGCCACGGGCCGGCTCTCGGGCCGCCCGGGTGCGCTGCGCCTCGCCGCCACGAGCGGCGGCACCATCCCCGACCGGGGCCTGTACGGCGTCTACCTGGCCACGGACGAGGACCCGGGGGGCAGCGCGTCGGGTGGTGGCCAGCGCGGCGGCAAGCGCGTGGGTGAGCTCGACGAGGAGATGGTCTACGAGTCCCGGGTGGGCGACACGTTCACGCTCGGCTCCTCCACGTGGCGCATCGAGGACATCACCCCCGACCGGGTGCTCGTCTCCCCGGCCCCCGGGCTGCCGGGCCGCCTGCCGTTCTGGAAGGGCGACTCCCCCGGCCGCCCCGTGGAGCTGGGGCGTGCCGTCGGGGCGTTCGTGCGGACCACCGACGCGCTGCTGGCGCAGGACCCCGGCACGGGCAGGGCGCGGCTGCGGGAGGCGGGGCTCGACGAGTGGGCCGCCGACAACCTGGCGTCCTACCTGACGGAGCAGCGCACCGCGACAGGGCGGGTGCCCGACGACCGCACGATCGTCGTCGAGCGGTTCCGCGACGAGCTGGGCGACTGGCGGGTGGTGGTGCACTCCCCGTTCGGCGCCAAGGTGCACGCCCCCTGGGCGCTGGTGGTCGCCGCCCGCCTGCGCGAGCGGCACGGCCTGGACGTCTCGGCGATGCACTCCGACGACGGCATCGTGCTGCGCCTCCCCGACGCCGGGGGCTGGGACCTGGGGTACGAGGCTGCCCCGGACGACGGCGGTCCCGGCGGCGCGGCCGGTGCTGACACCCCGCTGGTCACGTCCGAGGACCTGCTGCTGGACCCGGACGACGTGCTGCGCGCCGTGCGCGACGAGCTCGGCTCGTCGGTGCTGTTCGCCGCCCGCTTCCGCGAGGCCGCAGCCCGTGCCCTCCTGCTGCCGCGCCGGCGGCCCGACCGGCGCCAGCCGCTGTGGCAGCAGCGGCAGCGGGCGTCGCAGCTGCTGCAGGTCGCCGCGCAGTTCCCGGACTTCCCGGTGACGCTGGAGGCCGCGCGCGAGTGCCTCCAGGACGACTTCGACGTCGCCGCGCTCGCCGGGATCATGGGCGACCTCGCCGCCGGACGCATCCGGTTGGTGGAGGTCACCACGCCCAGCCCGTCACCGTTCGCCCAGGCGCTGCTGTTCGGCTACACCGCCCAGTTCCTGTACGACGGCGACGCCCCGCTCGCCGAGCGGCGTGCGGCGGCGCTGTCCCTCGATCCCGACCTGCTGGCCGAGCTGCTGGGCGAGCAGGGTGCCACGGCGCTGGCGGACCTGCTGGACCCCGCAGCCGTCGAGCGCACCGAGTCGGAGCTGCAGGCCCTGGCGGAGGGACGCCAGGCCAGGGACGCCGAGGGGCTGTGGGACGTGCTGCGGCGCACCGGTCCGCACCCGCCGCAGGAGCTCGCGGAGCGCACGCGGCCCGAGGTCCGGGACCACGTGGCGGGCTGGCTCGTCGAGCTCGAGCGTGCCCGCCGGGTGATCCGCGTGCGCGTGGCGGGCACGGAGCAGTGGGCGGTGGCGCAGGACGCCGGGCGCCTGCGCGACGCCCTCGGTGTGGCCCTGCCGGTCGGCGTGCCCGAGGCGTACACCGAGCTGGTGCCCGACCCCCTCGGAGACCTCGTGCGCCGGCACGCCCGCACCCACGGGCCGTTCGCCGCCGCCGACGTCGCGGCCCGGTTCGGCCTCGGCGTCGCCGTCGTGCAGCACGCCCTGGCCCGGCTCGAGGCGGCTGGGACCCTGGTGCGGGGCGCCATCCGCCCCTCGTCCTTGGGTGGAACGGGCGACGAGTGGTGCGACCCCGAAGTGCTGCGCACCCTGCGTCGGCGTTCGCTGGCTGCGCTGCGCGCCGAGGTCGAGCCCGTCGAGCCCGAGGCCCTCGGGCTGTTCCTGCCGCGCTGGCACCAGGTCGGCGCCGGGGCGGGGGCGCTGCGCGGTGTCGACGGCGTGCTGCGCGCCGTGGAACAGCTTTCCGGAGCCCCCGTCCCTGCTTCGGCCCTGGAGACGCTCGTGCTGCCCGCCCGGGTGGCCGACTACTCCCCCGCCATGCTCGACGAGCTCACCACGGCCGGCGAGGTGCTGTGGTGCGGGCACGGGCGCCTTCCCGGCTCCGGCGGGGGCGACGGCCTGGTCAGCCTCCACCTGACCGACGGCGCGACGCTCACGCTGCCCGACCCCGAGCCTCTCGAGGTGGGCGGGCCGCTCGACACGGACCTGCACCGGGCGGTGCTCGAGCTCCTGGACGGCTCTGGCGGGTACTTCCTGCCCCGCCTGGCCGAGCTCGCCGGCGCCTCCCAGGCCGCGACCCTCGATGCCCTGTGGGACCTCGTGTGGGCCGGCCGGGTCACCAACGACGGGCTCGGGCCGCTGCGCGAGGCCGTGGGCACCGGTGCCGGCGGAGCCCACCGAGCCCCGCGCGCCCCCGCGCGCGCCCGCCCTGTCCGCCGGTCCCGGTTCGGGCTCGCCGGGGCGGCCCCGGCCGCCGGGACGGTGGCACGGACCGGAGGCGGACGCTGGTCGGCCCTCCCCGCGGTCGAGCAGGACCCGACCGTGCGCACCCACGCGCTCACCCAGGTGCTGCTCGACCGGCACGGCGTCCTGACGCGCGCCGCGGCACCGTCCGAGGGGGTGGCGGGCCGGTTCCGCGCCGTCTACCAGGTGCTGCGCGAGCTCGAGGAACGGGGTGCCGTGCGGCGAGGCTACTTCGTCGAAGGACTCGGGGGCTCCCAGTTCGCGCTGCCCGGTGCGGTGGACCAGCTACGCACCGACGCCGCCGACCGCACCCGCTCGCACGAGCAGGACGACACCGACGACGCCGCGCACGGGCCGGCCGGCGCCGCCCTCGACCCGTCCGTGGCCCGGGCCGGGCGCCGTCGGCTGCCGCCGGCGGTGCTGCTGGCGGCCACCGACCCCGCCAACCCGTACGGGGCGGCGCTCCCCTGGCCCCGGTCAGGCCGGGGTGCGGAGGGGGGCGTGGGCGTCGAGGGCCGTCGCGAGGCAGAGGACGCCGGCGACCACGCCCGGGGACCGGTCGACCGGGACGGCGCCGTGGCCGCGCCTGGCCGAAGCCGCACCGCCGGGGGCACGGGCGACGGGGCGAGCACGGCGGCCGGCGCGCACCGTCCTGGACGCAAGGCGGGCGCCGTCGTCGTCCTCGTCGACGGCGACCTGGTGCTCTACGTCGAGCGCGGCGGACGCTCGGTGCTGTCGTTCGGGTCGGGTCGCGCACGTGCGCTGACGTCCGCCGCCGCCCTGCTCGCCGGGGCGGCACGCGAGGGCAGGCTGGGGCGCGTGCTCGTCCAGCGCGTCGACGGCGTGCCCGCCCTGACCGCTGCCCGCGACCGCCACCCCGCTGCCGCGGCACTGCTCGAGGCCGGGTTCGCCGTCACCCCGCGCGGCCTGCGCGTCGCCGGCGGCTGAGCGGGAGGATCGGACCAGATGCCCGAGGGAGACGTGCTGCGGCTGACCGCCGAACGGCTGGGAGCCGCGCTGGTCGGTGCGCCGCTGGTGCGAGCCGAGCTGCGCTGGCCGTCGGCCGCCGGGGCAGACCTCGTCGGCCGGACCGTCGTCGAGTCGGTCTCCTACGGCAAGCACCTCCTGCTGCGGCTGGACGACGGCCGCACCTTGCACACGCACCTGCGGATGGAGGGCGACTGGCGCGTCGAGCGCACCGGGACACCCGCCGCGGCCGGGCGCTCGCCCGCCGTGCGCGCCGTGCTCGCCACCTCGGCGTGGACGTGCCTCGGGCGCAGCCTGGGCATGCTCGACCTGGTCCGCACCCGGGACGAGGCGACGCTGCTGGGGCATCTGGGTCCGGACGTGCTCGGCCCGGGCTTCGCCGAGGGCACCGCGCCGGAGGTCGACGACGCCGTCGACCGGCTCGCCGCCGAGCCCGACCGCCCGCTGTGCGTCGCACTCCTCGACCAGCGCGTGGTCGCCGGGCTCGGCACGATCTGGACGGCCGAGACCCTGTTCGCGACCCGCTGGTGGCCGTGGACGCCGGCCGGCGCCCTCGACGCGGCGCACCGGCGCGCGCTGCTGGTCGCCGGTGCGCGGCTCGTCACCCGCAGCGTCCTCGTCGCGCGCCGCTCCGGTCTGGGCGCGGTCGAGCGCCGGGTCCACGGACGTCACCACAAGCCGTGCGTGCGCTGCCGTACGCCTGTCGCCCTCGGGTCCACCCGCGGGCCCGACGAGCGGCCCGAGCAGGCTGCTCTCGAACGCGTCGTCTACTGGTGCCCGTCCTGCCAGGCGCCCCTGCCGCGGCCCTGGACGCCCTGAGGAACGGCGCTGACCGCACTGACGGCGCCGGGCGGCACCGGCGGGGCGGCCACCGGGTCTGACGGTCCCCCGCTCGCGGCCCGGCGCTACGGGGACACGGCCCTGCGGGACACGGCCCTGCGGAAGACGGCTCTGCTGGAGAAGGCAGTCCCCGGGACGACGACGGGCGCCCCACCCGAAGGTGGGACGCCCGTGACGTCAGTGTGCGGCGCTCAGCCGACCGGCTGGAGATCCGACCGCTCGACCCCGTCGCGCCAGTCGCCGCCCCGGGCCAGCAGGCCGGCGACGAAGTCGGCGGGGATGGTGTCGGGGATCGCGAGCCCCTCGGCGATCGCGATGCGGTCGCTGACCTCGCGCAGGACGAGCGACATCGGCACGTCCAGCGCCTCGCAGATCGAGGCGAGCAGCTCCGACGACGCCTCCTTCTGCCCGCGCTCCACCTCGCTGAGGTAACCCAGCGAGACCCTGGCGGCGGAGGACACCTCACGCAGGGTGCGCCCCTGACGCTGCCGCGCGTCGCGCAGCACGTCGCCGATCTCTCGTCGAAGAACGACCATCTCGCGCCCCCTTCCTGAGCCCGGCCCTTGCAGCCGGGCCTCGTGAGCCGTCACCGGCTTCCGTCCCGTCCGATCCCCCTGAGGGGAGACCGCCCTACCGTACCCTGTGCGCGTCGCGTCCTGGCGGCCCTGGCGCGCGTCGAGCCGTCCTGTGGGCCTGGTGCTGATCACGACTTCTCCAACGCCGGCGAGGAGATCCTTGTTCCCCCGGCTGCGTGCTCTGTGCCGCTGGTCGTCCCGAGCCCACTTCACGAACCTCCCACGCCCGCGCATCAGGTGCCAGCCGGGGACGGTGATCGCGACGAAGCATTCACATGTCGGCCACGCGTGGTCGCACGAGCTCCCGCGCGAGCGCGAGGACGCCGCCGACGGCCCCCTCGCGGACGGTCGCACGGTCCCCGGCGAGGTCGAGCCTGCGCACGCCCGCGCCCTCCGGGGTCCGGACGGCGACGTAGACGAGGCCCGGGGCCTTCCCGTCCTGCGGGTCGGGGCCTGCCACCCCGGTGGTCGCGAGCCCGACGTCCGCACCCGTCGCGGACCGGACCCCCTCGGCCATCGCCGCAGCGACGTCCGGGTCCACCGCACCCCGGGCGGCGAGCAGGTCCACGTCCACGCCGAGCAGGGCGGCCTTGAGGTCCGTCGCGTAGGCCACGACACCGCCTCGCAGGACCGCCGACGCTCCCGGGACGGCCACGAGACCGGCGACGACGAGGCCGCCCGTCAGCGACTCGGCTACCCCCACCGTCCACCCGCGCCGCGCGAGCGCGTCGAGCAGACCGCGCGCTCCGGCGTCGTCGGCGCTCCGCACCGCTCGGGCACCCGCGGCGTTCACGACGACGTCGGAGCCGTGCCCGCCAACCGCCTGGCCCGGAGCGCTTCACGGCGCAGCCGCCAACCCTGCACGGCGTACTCGACGCCGGTCACCACGGTGACCAGGACGGCCGCGACCAGCACCACCCACGCCACGACCTCGACGAAGCCCGGCAGGTGCGCGCGCGGGAGCACGAACAGCGTGATCGCGACCGACTGCAGCACCGTCTTGAGCTTGCCGCCTCGTGAGGCCGGCATGACCGCATACCGCAGCACCGCCATCCGCATCACCGTGATGCCGAGCTCGCGCACCAGCACGACCACGGGGACCCACCAGGGCAGCTCGCCCAGCGGCCATGCCAGGAGCACCAGCGCCGTGCCGATGAGCGCCTTGTCGGCGATGGGGTCGAGGAGCTTGCCGAGGTCGGTGACCATCCCGCGACTGCGTGCCAGGTAGCCGTCGATGCGGTCGCTCGCCGCGGCCAGCACGAAGATGCCGGTGGCGACCAGGCGCCACGTCACCGACTCCCCGCCGTCGACGAGGAGCGCCCACGCGAACAGCGGGACCAGCGCGATGCGCGCCGCGGTCACCGCGTTGGCGGCGTTCCAGGGAGAGGGGGCAGCAGGGTCGACCACGTCACCAGCCTAGAGGGTGGTGCACGCGCGAGCCGACACGAGGGTCAGCGCCAGCCGTTCTCCGGGTCCGTGTCGGCGTCGTCGTGGTATTCCTTCGCGACGGGCGGGCGATGGCCGTCGATCCCGTCGGCGTAGGGGTCGGCGCCGGCTGCCTCGCCGCCGCCCGGCTCGTCCGCCTGCCCGTCCGCCTGGTCGTAGACCGCCGGCGTCTCGCCCCGGATGATCGCCAGCGCACCGGGCAGGTCGTCAGGCTGGACCAGCACCTCGCGCGCCTTGGACCCCTCGGAGGGACCGACGATCTCGCGCGACTCGAGCAGGTCCATCAGACGGCCGGCCTTCGCGAACCCGACACGCAGCTTGCGCTGCAGCATCGACGTGGAGCCGAACTGCGTCGTGACCACCAGCTCCGCCGCCTGCAGCAGCAGGTCCAGGTCGTCCCCGATGTCGTCGTCGATCTGCTTCTTGGCCGCCGCCGGTGCCGTGACGTCCTCGCGGTACACGGGCTTGAGCTGGGCCTTGACGTGCTCGACCACCTGGTGCACCTCGGACTCGGCCACCCAGGCGCCCTGCACACGCATGGGCTTGGCCGCCCCCATGGGCAGGAAGAGCGCGTCACCCTGGCCGATGAGCTTCTCGGCGCCGGGCTGGTCGAGCACCACGCGGGAGTCGGCCAGCGACGAGGTCGCGAACGCCAGGCGCGAGGGCACGTTGGCCTTGATGAGACCGGTGACGACGTCGACCGACGGGCGCTGCGTCGCCAGCACCAGGTGGATGCCGGCCGCACGCGCGAGCTGGGTGATGCGCTGGATCGACGCCTCGACGTCGCGCGGCGCCACCATCATCAGGTCGGCGAGCTCGTCGACCACGACCAGCAGGTACGGGTAGGGGGCGATCTTGCGCTCCGAGCCCGGCAGCGGCTTGACCTTGCCGGCGCGCACGGCGGCGTTGAAGTCGTCGACGTGCTTGTACCCGAAGGCCGCCAGGTCGTCGTAGCGGGCGTCCATCTCCCGCACGACCCACTCGAGGGCCTCGGCAGCCTTCTTGGGGCTCGTGATGATGGGGGTGATCAGGTGCGGGATGCCCTCGTAGATCGTCAGCTCGACCCGCTTCGGGTCCACGAGGATGAGGCGCACCTGCTCCGGGGTGGCCCGCATCATGATCGAGACGATCATCGAGTTGATGAAGCTCGACTTGCCGGCGCCCGTGGCTCCGGCGACCAGGATGTGGGGCATCTTCGCCAGGTTGGCCACGACGTAGCCGCCCTCGACGTCCTTGCCGATGCCCACGACCATCGGGTGCTCGGTGCGGCGAGCGGCGGACGAGCGCAGCACGTCGCCCAGCACCACCGTCTCGCGATCGGCGTTGGGGATCTCGATGCCGATCGCGGACTTGCCCGGGATGGGCGACAGGATCCGTACGTCGGCGCTCGCCACGGCGTAGGCGATGTTGTTCGAGAGGTTGGTGATCTTCTCGACCTTGGTCTTCGGGCCGACCTCGACCTCGTAGCGCGTGACCGTCGGTCCCCGGGTGAAGCCCGCGACCTTGGCATCGACCTCGAACTGCTCGAAGACGCCCGTCAGCGCCTCCACGACACGGTCGTTGGCCGCGGAGCGCGTCTTGTGCGGCGCTCCCTTGACCAGGAGGTCCTCGTCGGGCATGAGGTAGACGGTGTCGCCCTCGAGCATCGGCTGCACCGGCCTGCCGACGGGGGCCGGGGGCGGCGTCGGTGCGAGGTCGCGCGAGGAGGCGGCCGGGCTCGTGGCCGGGTCGGCCCCCTCGAGCTCGGACGTGACGGTGGCGGCGGGGACGGCCTCGGTCGGCGCGGCGGTCTTGCGGCCGCCCCGAGCGGCCGCCTTCTCGGCCCTCTCCGCCTTCTCGGCTCGTTCGAGCACCGCGGCCTTCTCGAACGCCTCGTCGCCGGCGAACCCGCCCTCGGGCATCTCCACGCCCTTGGCGGCCTTCTCCGCCTGGCGCTCCGCCTTGGTCTTCCTGCGGCGCTTGCGCGGCGGCTCGGTCGTGCCGTCGTGCCGGGAGAACCCCTCGGCGAGCTCCAGGCCGTCCTCGTCGAGCCCCTCCGCACCCTCGACGCCGTGGTTGCCCGTCAGGCGGTCGTACACGCCCTGCAACCGCTCGGGGATGCGGTGCACGGGTGTGGCCGTGATGACGAGCAGCGCGAAGAAGCCCAGGAGGAGGAAGATCGGCACGGCGACCCACTCGGTGACGCCAGCGACGACCGGGGTGGCCACGAGGTAGCCGACGATGCCACCGGCGTCCTGCACCCGGTCGAAGCCGTCGCGCGGGCTCGGCAGCCCCTCGGCGACGGCGATCAGCGCGCAGACGCTCATCACCAGCAGCGTCACGCCGATCGCGACCCGTGAGTTCGCCTGACCGCGCTCGGGGTGGCGCATGATGCGAGCACCCAGCCACAGCAGGAGCACGGGCACGGCGACCCCGGCGAGCCCGACGGTGCCCGCGACGACCGCGTGGACGGCCGTGCCGAAGACTCCGGGGATGTCCCACCACTCCTTCGCCGCGACCACCATGGCCAGGGCGACGAGGAAGAAGGCGACGCCGTCACGGCGGTGCTCGGGTTCCAGGTCTCTCGCTCCTTGGAAGATCGTGCGGACGGCGGCACCCACCCCGTGGGCGGTCCCGAGCCACAGGCCGCGGAGGGCACGGACGGGCCACGGCGGCCCAGGACGGCGTGCGGGGGCGGCACCACCCTTGCGGGGCGCGGCCTTACCGCCACGCGCCGACGTCGCACGGGTCGCCCCCGACCTCGACGGCCGGGTCGCCGTGCCCTGGGCCCGGGTCGCCGCCGTCCGCGGTGCGGGCACGCGACGGGTCGGCGCAGCCGCCGGCCGGCCCGCGGCGGAGCGCGGCTTCCCGGCTGATCCCTGCGTCGCCCGAGATGAGGGGGTCCGGGTCGCCATGATGGCACCACCGTATCGACTGCTGGCGACACCGGCGGGGAGGCCGTGCGCGTGTCCTCGCCCGCGGGGGCGTCACACCTGTGACGAACGCCTCGTCCGGACGCGCGGCACCTGCGCCGGTGACGACCGGTCTGTGAGGATCGCAGCATGGCCACCGCTCCACGCCCCCTGACCGAGCTGACGGCGGGGGTCTACCTGGCGACGGCGACAACCTGGACCTCGAGCAGCGTGCTCGTGGTGGACGAGCCCGTCGCACGGGGCTCCGAGGTGCTCGTGGTCGACCCCGGCATCACCCCTGACGAGGTTGCCGGGCTGGCGGCGGCCGTGAAGGACCGCGGTTGGCGGGTGACCGCCGGGCTCGCCACCCACCCCCACTGGGACCACGTGCTGTGGTCCACGGCCCTGGGCGCGGTCCCCCGGTTCGCCGCGCCCCGCGCGGTGGCGCAGGTGGTGACCGGCGTCGAGCGCCTGTGGGCGGACGCCGAGCAGGTCGCGCCCGGTCATGAGCGTGAGCTGTTCGGCCGGCTGACGCCGGTGCCCGGGCTCCCCGCGCACCTGACAGGTCCGCAGTTCGCCGGCCTCCCGGCTCCCGCTCCCCCTGGCTGCACCGTCGTCGCGCACGACGCGCACGCCCCCGGCCACCTCGCGCTCGTGACCCGCGGCGTGCTCCTGGCCGGCGACATGCTGTCGGACGTCGAGGTCCCCTTCCTCGACGTCGGCCCGGGTGGGGACCCCGCCCACGCCCCTGCCGACCCCCTCGGCGACTACCGGGCGGCCCTCGACGCGCTCGCGGCTGCGGCGCGCGACGGCGACGTCGAGGTCCTCGTCCCGGGGCACGGGACCCCCGCTCGGGGGGCTGCCGCGATCGCCGCCCGGTTCGCGGCCGACCACGCATACCTCGACGCGCTCGAGCGTGAGGCCGCAGGTGGGGCCCAGGTCGGTGACCTGCGGCTGGCCGAGGAGTGGGTGGCCGGGGAGCATGCCCACCAGCTGGAGCTCCTGCGCTCGCGCGCCTGACGCCGGCGGGCACCGCCGTGCCCCGGGACCCCGGGACACCGGGACACCGGGACACCGGCTCAGCGCACTGACGTCCCAGGACCCGAGGTGCCTGCGGACCGCCCGATCCAGCGCGAACGCTGCATCGCACTGACGCGAGCCAGGCGCTGGGCGACTGCCACCTCACGGACGACCACCACCCATGCGAGCCCCGCCGCCACGGCCGCGAGCCCCACGCCCGTCAGGAGCATGGGCAGCATCCCCACGAGCAGCGGGTCGCCGGGCACGACGAGAGCGAGCAGGATCACCGTCCAGGTCAGCGCCGCAGAGGACATGACGAAGCAGAGCCAGCAGACCCACCACGTGACCAGGCTTCGGGTCCGTCCCTCCGGTCCCGTCAGCCCGGCAGCCTGCCGGGACGCGGCGTGGACGTCCCGCACCACCTGGTACGGGAACCAGAGCGCAGCCCCAGGCACGACCCAGGCGAGCCACACCCACGTGGGCCCCCGGGCGTGGCGGTACCCAGGTGCGAGGGTCTCCGCGGCCCTGCGTGCCTGCAGGAGCCAGGCGAGCGAGACCACATGGGCCGCCAGCATGGCGACGGAGGCCACGACATCGAGGCCGCTCTCGAGCAGCGACCTCTCGGGCGCGGGGGCCGGGGCCCACCGCGACCGCTCGGCGGCCAGCGCGACGACGGTCGAGGCGACCGTCACCGTCTGGATCAGGTGGAGGGTCCCGGCGAGCACCACCGTCACGACCGACGCGGTGGCCCGGCCGTCGCGCGCCTCGGACAGGCGCATCGAGCGACCGGGGCGTCGCAGGCCGGACGCGCGCGGCAAGCGCATGTCTGAGCGGGCAGGCCCGCCCGCCGGAGGAAGGACGACCGGGCCGGGCGTCGGCGCGGGCGGGACGAGGACGGGGGCTGTCGGGTTCGGCAAGGAGGCTCCTCGGTCGGGGTGGTCGCCTCACGCTAGGTGCGGGGCGACCACCCCGACCGAGGGCGTCCACAGCCTGTGGACAACCCTTCGGGGGGTGAGACCGTCAGGCCTCGACGACCACCGGCACGATCATCGGCCGGCGGCGCAGGCGGCGGTTGACCCACTGCCCGATGACGCGTCGCATCACCTGCTGCAGCTGGTAGGTGTCCGTGGCGCCACCGGCGATCGCGTCCTCGAGCGACTTGACGACCTCGGGGAGGATGTCGTCGAACACCGACGGGTCCTCCGCCATGCCGCGGGCCAGGATCTGCGGCCCCGCCAGCACCTTGCCCGTGGCGGAGTCCACCACGGCGAAGACGGACACGAAGCCCTCCTCGCCCAGGATGCGCCGGTCCTTGAGCTCGGCGTCGGTGATCTCGCCCACGCTGGAGCCGTCCACGTACACGTACCCGCACGGCACCGCACCGACCACCGACGCCTTGCCGTCGACCAGGTCGACCACCACGCCGTCCTCTGCCAGCACGACGCGCTCCGGCGGCACGCCGGTGCGCACTGCCAGCGCCCCGTTGGCCACGAGGTGACGCACCTCGCCGTGCACCGGCATCACGTTCTTGGGCCGCAGGATGTTGTAGCAGTACAGGAGCTCGCCGGCCGACGCGTGCCCCGAGACGTGCACCTTCGCGTTGCCCGAGTGGACGACGCGGGCGCCGAGGCGGGTCAGGCCGTTGATGACGCGGAAGACGGAGTTCTCGTTGCCCGGGATGAGCGACGACGCCAGGATCACCGTGTCGCCGTGGCCCACGCGCACCTGGTGGTCCCCGTTGGCCATACGGCTCAGGGCCGCCATCGGCTCGCCCTGCGAGCCCGTGGACATGTACACGACCTGGTCGTCGGGCAGGTCGGCGGCCTTCTTCAGGTCGATCAGCACGCCGTCGGGCACCTTGAGGTAGCCGAGGTCGGCGGCGATGGCCATGTTGCGGACCATCGAACGGCCCACGAGCGCCACCCGGCGGCCGTGGTGGTGCGCGGCGTTGAGCACCTGCTGGACGCGGTGCACGTGCGAGGAGAACGAGGCGACGATGATGCGCTTCTCCGCCTGCGCGAACACGTTGTCGAGCACGGGGCCGATCTCGACCTCGGGCGTGACGAACCCGGGCACCTCGGCGTTGGTCGAGTCGACCATGAACAGGTCGACGCCCTTCTCGCCCAGGCGGGCGAACGCGCGCAGGTCCGTGACACGGCCGTCCAGCGGGAGCTGGTCCATCTTGAAGTCGCCCGTGTGCAGCACGGTGCCCGCCGCGGTGGTGACCGCGACGGCGAGCGCGTCCGGGATGGAGTGGTTCACCGCGACGAACTCGCACTCGAACACACCGAGCTTCTCGACCTGGCCCTCCTTGACGGCCAGCGTCACCGGTGAGATCCGGTGCTCCTTGAGCTTGGCCTCGATGAACGCGAGGGTCAGCTGCGAGCCCACCAGGGGGATGTCGCGGCGCAGGCGCAGCAGGTAGGGCACCGCACCGATGTGGTCCTCGTGCCCGTGCGTCAGCACGACCGCCTCGATGTCGTCGAGGCGGTCCTTGATGTAGTCGAAGTCCGGGAGGATCAGGTCGACGCCGGGCTGGTGGTCCTCGGGGAACAGCACGCCGCAGTCGATGACGAGCAGGCGCCCGGCGTGCTCCAGCACGGCCATGTTGCGCCCGACCTCGCCGAGGCCGCCGAGGGCCACGATGCGCAGGCCGCCCTCGGGGAGGGCGGGAGGAAGGGTCAGCTCGGGGTGAGGGTGGCTCACGTGGTCTCCGAAAGGTGGGGGACGGGGAGGGTCAGGGTGCCGGCGCGAGCACGCCCGCGGCGGCGAGGCCGGCACGCACCGCGGCGGCCTCGTCGTCGGACGCGGCCACGAGCGGCAGGCGCACAGCGCGGCCGGGCACGACGCCGAGCGCCTCGACAGCGGCCTTGGCCATGACGGCCTGGAAGCCGGCGCCGTTGAGCGCGGCGACCGCCGGCAGGGTGGTGCGGAAGATCTGCAGGGCACGGGCGGTGTCGCCCGTGTCCCACGCTGCGACGACCTCGGCGAAGGCGTCGGGCACGGCGTGCGCCGCGACGGAGACGATGCCGGCACCGCCGTGCGCGAGGAAGGGCAGCAGGAGCGTGTCGTCGCCCGAGTACCAGGCCAGGCCGGTCCGCCCGGCCAGGTCCGCCGCGGCGGCGACGTCCCCGCTCGCGTCCTTGGTCGCGACGACGAGGGGGTGCTCGGCGAGACGGAGATAGGTGTCGGTGGCGATGCGCACACCGGTGCGGCCCGGGACGTCGTAGAGCATGACCGGCAGGCCGCCGGCGTCCGCGACGGTCTCCATGTGCCGGGCCAGCCCCTCCTGGGAGGGACGCGAGTAGTAGGGGCTGACCACGAGCAACCCGTCAGCCCCGGCCTCGGCGGCCTGCTCGGCCATGCGGGCGGCGTGCAGCGTGTCGTTCGAGCCAGCACCCGCCAGGACCGCCGCGCGGTCGCCGACGGCGTCGACGACGGCCGCGACCAGCTCCGCCTTCTCCGGGGCGTGGGTCGTGGGCGACTCACCGGTGGTGCCGTTGAGCACCAGGCCGTCGTTGCCGTGGTCCACGAGCCACGTCGCCAGCGCGCGAGCAGCCTCGAGGTCCACGGCGCCGTCCGCCGTCATCGGGGTGACCATCGCGGTCAGCACCGCACCGAACGGACGGCCGGGCGTCGAGGGGAGAGCCATGGGACAACCGTACCCGCAGGCCGGGCGCACGATCGCTCGGAGGACGCTCCGGCCGGCGAGACGGGCCGGGGCGTTGCATGCTCGGAGCATGACGGCGACGCCCCTCTCCCCCACCCTCGTGGCCCACCTGCCGACCGGCCTCCTGGTCGACGGCCGCTGGGAGGCGGCCGACGGCGGCGGCACGTTCGAGGTGGTCGACCCGGCCACCGAGGAGGTCCTGTTCGACGTCGCGGACGCCACGCCGCAGGACGCCGAGCGTGCGCTCGCCTCGGCCGCACGGGCGTGGCCGGCCTGGCGCGCCGTCCCACCGCGCGAGCGCTCCGAGCTGCTGCGCGCGGTGCACGCCCGCCTCCTCGCCCGCGCCGACGACGTCGCGGCCCTCATCACCGCCGAGTGCGGCAAGACCCGCGCCGAGGCCCGGGCCGAGGTCGTCTACGGCGCCGACTTCCTGCGCTGGTACGCCGAGGAGGCGGTGCGGTTCCCCGGCCTGTCGCGCACCGCCCCCGCCGGCGGTGCCAGGCAGCTGGTGCAGCACCGGCCCGTGGGTCCCGCGCTGCTCATCACCCCCTGGAACTTCCCCATCGCGATGGCCACCCGCAAGATCGGGCCGGCGCTCGCCGCCGGCTGCCCCGTGGTGATCAAGCCCGCCCGCCTGACGCCCATGACCACCATGCTCGTCGCCGAGATCATCCGCGCCGAGCTGGCCGAGCGCGGCCTGCCCACCGGCGTCGTCAACGTGATCCCGACGTCGTCGGCCTCCGACGTCACCGGGCCGCTGCTCGCCGACCCACGCCTGCGCAAGCTGTCCTTCACGGGCTCCACCGCCGTCGGGCGCACCCTGCTGCAGTCGGCGGCGGGCCAGGTGCTCAGCAGCTCCATGGAGCTGGGCGGCAACGCCCCGTTCATCGTGTTCGGGGACGCCGAGCTGGACGCCGCCGTCGACGCCGCCGTCGTCGCCAAGCTGCGCAACGCCGGACAGTCCTGCGTGGCCGCCAACCGGTTCCTGGTGCACGACTCGGTGGCCCGCAAGTTCGCCCGGCAGCTCGCCGAACGGTTCGAGTCGTTGCGCCTGGGCCACGGCTCCCAGGACGGCGTGGACCTCGGGCCGCTGATCGAGGCGTCCGCCGTCGACGCCGTGGACGAGCTCGTGGCCGACGCGACCGACCGCGGGGCCCAGGTGCTCACCGGCGGCGAGCGCCCCGCCGACCTCGGGGGCCGCGGCTACTTCTACCGCCCCACCGTGCTGACCGGCGTCGACCCCGACGCGCGCGCCGTGCGCGAGGAGATCTTCGGGCCCGTGGCCCCCGTGGTGGCGTTCGGCGACGACGAGGAGGCGATCGCCCTCGCCAACGACACCGAGTACGGGCTCGCCGCCTACGCCTGCACCACCTCGCTGGACCGCGCGATGCGGGTCGCCGAGGAGGTCGAGGCCGGCATGATCGGCATCAACCGCGGGATGGTCTCCGACGCGAGCGCCCCCTTCGGCGGCATGAAGCAGTCCGGGCTGGGCCGCGAGGGCGGCGAGGCCGGGATCGAGGAGTACCTGGAGAGCGTCTACGTGGCCCTGTGAGCCGACGGCGGCAGCGCCTCCGGGGTCCCCCCCGGCGCAGCGGGTGTGAGACGACCGTGCACGGCGGCACTCGGGCGTGTAGCAGTAGTGCGGTGAGCCCTGCCCGTCCCGACGCCGCACGCACCGGACCGCGCACCGGACAGCGGCCCGCTCCGGTGCGGGCCGCCGTCCGGCAGGGCGTGTCCGTGGCGTTGGCCACCGGCCTGTACGGCATCTCCTTCGGGGCGCTGTCCGTGGTGGCCGGCGTCGGCGTGCTGCCCACCATGGCCCTGAGCCTCCTGCTGTTCTCCGGCGGCTCCCAGTTCGCCCTGATCGGCGTGGTCGCCGCGGGCGGGTCGCCTGTGGCCGCCGTCGCCACCGCCGCCCTGCTCGGCGCTCGCAACACCCTCTACGGTGCCGTCGTCGCTCCTCTGCTGGGAGCCCGCGGCCTGCGCCGGCTCGCCGCCGCGCAGGTGACCATCGACGAGTCGACGGCGGTGGCCGTCGCGCAGACGGATCGCCGCGCGGCACGGGCGGGGTTCTGGACCGCGGGCGTCGGCGTGTTCGTGCTCTGGAACGCGTTCACCCTGGTCGGGGCCCTGGCCGGCGACGCCCTCGGCGACCCCCGTGCGTGGGGTCTCGACGCGGCCGCCGCCGCGGCGTTCCTGGCCCTCGTGTGGCCCCGCCTCGCCTCTCGGGCGGCCCAGGGCGTCGCTGCGGCGGCCGTCGTCGTCTCGGCGGCGCTCGTCCCCGTGGTACCGCCCGGCATCCCTGTGCTGGCGGCCGCGGCCGCAGCCGTGCTGGTCGGCGTGCTGACCGGGCCGCGGCCCGCCAGCCCCGCCGCGCTCGCGGCGCACGGGCCGACCACCGGCGGCGGCACCCCCGGCCATGCCCCTGACGACGCCACCGACGAGAGTGATGAGAGTGAGGCACGGACCCCATGACCACGACCGTGCTGTGGGTGACAGTGCTCGCCGCCTCGCTCGCCTGCTTCGCCCTCAAGCTCGCGGGCCATCTCGTGCCCGAGCACTGGCTCGCCGACGAGCGCGTCTCCCGCCTGACCGGGCTGGTCACGGTGGCGCTGCTGACCTCCCTCGTGGTGGTGCAGACGGTGGGCGACGGGCGGGGCCTGACCGTGGACGCGCGTCTGCCCGCCCTGGCGGTGGCGGCGGTGGCGCTCGCCCTGCGGGCGCCGTTCGTGCTCGTCGTCGTGCTGGCGGCCGGGGCGGCAGCCGCCCTCCGGGCCCTCGGCTGGGGCTGAGGTGCAGCGCAGGGTGGGGGCCGAGGCACGAGGCACCCGCCCGCAGCACAACCGACCCCCCAGCCGACCACAGCAGCCCTGGGGCTGAGGTGCAGCGCAGGGTGGGGGTCGAGGCACGAGGCACCCGCCCGCAGCACGACCGACCCCCGGCCGACCACAGCAGCCCTGGGGCTGAGGTGCAGCGCGGGCCGCTCCCCCGGGGCGGCGGCGGGCAGTAGGTTGGGGTGATGGCCCTGTTCACCTCGTCCGACGGCGCTGCTGCGGACGTCTCTGTGCGCCCCGCCGTCCCGGGCGACGAGGACGCCGTCACGCGGGTCCAGGTCGCCGCGTGGCGCACCGTCCAGGCGCTGGGCGACGCCGTCGTCGACCTCGTCGACACCGCTGCCGTGCGCTCCCGGTGGGCCGAGGCGGTGTCCGCTCCCCCGGGCCCGGGCTTCGCCGTGCTCGTGGCGCTGGACGGGCCCGACATCGTCGGGTTCGCTGCGGTGGCGCCCGGTCAGATCCTCGCCCTCGAGGTCGATCCTGGGCACCGTCGTGGCGGGCACGGTTCACGCCTGCTGAGCGCCGCGGTGGACCGTCTGCGCTCCGACGGCGCGCAGGAGGTGGTGACGTGGGTGCTCCAGGGCGACGGCGGCCGAGAGCGGTTCCTCGGCGAGGCCGGTCTCGGCCCGGACGGCACCGAGCGCGCGCTGGCGGTAGGGATGGACGACGACGGCGTGCGGAGCGTGGTGGAGCGGCGCTGGTCCGCGTTGCTGTGAGGTCGGTCCCTGCCGGACACAGCCCCGTCACAGTCCCGTAGCACGCGCCTGTCACGATGAGTCGTACGCCGCGGCTCACCTGTCGGGGCGAGGCGGGCGAGAGGGCGACATGGGCGACGGGGCCGCGATCGTGACGGACTACTTCGCCGCGCCGTCGGACGACGCCGCGGCCCTCGCGCTCGACGTGCCGTCGGGGCCGTCCACGCTGGCGCGCGGCTCGGGCGAGCCCTTGTTCGACACGGTGGCCCTGCCTGGCGTGGAGCCGTTCGTCATGCTCGGGACGCTCCACGAGCTGCTCTCCGGCCGCCCCTACGGCGAGTGCACCGCAGAGGGCCGCCACGGCCAGGTGGTGGGTGGCGACGGGGAGGGACCGTGGGTGGTGAGCCTGTCCGACGGTCTCGTGGAGGCGCTGGTGCGCTCCTCCCCCACGCGGCTGGCCGACGTCGCGGCACGGTGGGCCCGGACCCCGGAGGTGCGCCAGGTCGTCCCGCTGGTGGCAAGTACGGCCGTGCTCGCGCTGGCGGAGCTCGCCCACCGTGCCACGGACGTCCGGCACTCGTTGTACTGCTGGACCCGCCTGCCGGACTGAGGATCTGCGCAGCCCCGCAGCGGGGCGCGGGCGGCGTCGCGCCGGGTCAACCGTCGAAGAGGCTCGACGCCTTGCGCAGCGCCTCGCGGGCGCGCCTGCGGTCCCGCGCGGCGTCGTAGGCGAACGCGAGCCGGTACCAGGCACGCCAGCTGCCGGGCTCGCGCTCGACGGCCTCCCGGTAGGAGGCGAACGCCGAGTCGGCGGCCGCGCGGTCCACCCGTCCGCCGGGCGAGCGCGGCAGGTCGTCCACGGGCAGGCCGCCCTCGCCTGCGAGCACGTCGGCCATGCGCTGCACGCGCGCGGCGAGCCGGTACTCCAGACCGATCATCCCGAGCACCAGGAGGGGGATGACGAGCACCGCCGCACCGATGCCCACGAGCACCGGCTCGCCCGTGCGGATCATGGCGACACCGCGGCCAGCGATCGCCCACACGTAGAGGCCCAGCAGCACCGTGACCAGCACCGCGCCCACCAGGCCGCGGGGCAGTCGGCGCCGCGCGCTCGTCTCGCTCACCGGTGCCCCCTCACCCGAGGTCGAGCACGTGCTCGAGACCCACGGTCAGGCCCGGGCGGGACGGCACCCGGCGCACCGCGAGCAGCACGCCGGGCATGAACGACACGCGGTCGAACGAGTCCTGACGGATGACCAGCTGCTCCCCCGGGTTGCCGAGGAGCACCTCCTCGTGCGCGACGAGGCCGCGCAGGCGCACCGCGTGCACCCGGACGCCGTCGACGTCGGCACCGCGGGCGTCGTGACCGCTCGCCGTGGCGTCGGGCATCGGGCCGAGGCCGGCGTCGGCGCGTGCCGCGGCGATCGCTGCGGCGGTGTGCCGGGCCGTCCCGCTGGGCGCGTCCACCTTGTCCGGGTGGTGCAGCTCGACGATCTCCGCCGACTCGAAGTAGCGCGCCGCCTGGGCGGCGAACCGCATCACCAGCACAGCGGAGAGACCGAAGTTCGGGGCGATGAGCACGCCCAGGGGCTGCTCGCGCCCGGCGTTGGCCTCGGCCAGGTGCTCGGCCACGCGGCCGCGCGACGCAGCCGTCCAGCCCGTCGTCCCCACGACGGCGTGGACGCCGGCGTCGATCAGCGCGTGCACGTTCGCCTCGGTCGCGTCCGGCACGCTGAAGTCGACGGCGACCTGCACGCCGCTCTCGCGCACCGACGTGGTGACGTCGTCACCACGACCGACGCGAGCCGCCAGCTCGAGGTCCTCGGCGGACTCCACGGCCGCACACGTCGTCGCGCCCATGCGTCCCGACGCGCCCAGCACGGCCACTCTCGTCTTCTCGCTCATCGCTCTCCCGTCGTCGCCTTCGCCATGGGCGGTCCCCAGCTCTCCCAGGGACCGCCCGTGCCCGGCTGGTCGTCGCAGGTCAGTCCCCGAACGGCCCGACCCGCACCACGGACCGGGGCCGCGAGGCCAGGTCGGCCGCCAGCTCCCGGACGTCCTGCGCCGTCACGGCGCGGATCCGCTCGAGGGACTCCTCCAGGCTCAGCAGCTCGCCGTGCACCAGCTCCGCCTTGCCCAGGCGGCTCATGCGCGACCCGGAGTCCTCGAGCCCCAGGACGAGGCCGCCCTGGAGCTGGCCGACCGATCGCTCGAGCTCCGCCGGGGTGATGCCGCCCTCGGCGAGCCGCTCGAGCTCCTCGTGCAGCAGCTTGGTCACCACGTCGACCTTGGCCGGCGTGCAGCCCGCGTACAGGCCGAACGTGCCCACTCCTCCGTGCCCGGAGGCGAACGAGTAGGTGGAGTAGGCCAGGCCGCGCCGCTCACGGATCTCCTGGAACAGGCGCGAGCTCATCCCGCCGCCCAGGGCCGCGTTGAGCACCGAGAGGGCGAACCGGCGCTCGTCGGTCGCCGCCAGGCCCGTGGACCCGACGATGACGTTGGCCTGCTCCACCGAGCGGCGCACCGTCAGCTCGAGACCCTCCTGCGGGACACCGACGAGGTCGTCGACCTCGTCACGGCGTGCCCGGGGTGCGACCGACCCCTCCAGGACCCACCCGCCCGCCGTCAGCTGCTCGGTGACCTGCGCGACGAGGGCGTCGTGGTCGACACCGCCCGCCGCGGCCACCACGAGCGTCTCGGGGCGGTAGTGCCAGCGGTAGTGCTCCCACACGGCGTCGCGCGGCACCGCACGGATCGTCTCCGGCGTGCCCCCGATCGGTCGCCCGAGCGGGTGGCTGCCCAGCACCGCCTGCGTGAACTGCTCGTGCACGACGTCGGCAGGGTCGTCGTCGTTCATCGCGAGCTCTTCGAGGATGACGCCACGCTCGGTCTCGAGCTCGGCCTCGTCCAGGCGCGCGGAGGTGACCATGTCGGCGATGACGTCGACCGCCATCGGCAGGTCGGAGTCGAGCACCCGCGCGTAGTAGCAGGTGTGCTCCTTGCCCGTCGCGGCGTTGGCCTCGCCGCCCACGGCGTCGAACGCCTCCGCGATGTCCATCGCGCTGCGGCGGGCGGTGCCCTTGAACAGCAGGTGCTCGAGGAAGTGCGTCGAGCCGAAGTGCCCGTCGCTCTCGTCACGGGAGCCGACACCGACCCAGGCGCCCACCGTGGCCGAACGCAGCCCCGGCATGTGCTCGGAGAGCACACGGACGCCGCCGGGCAGGACGGAACGACGGATCGTCGCCCCGTCCTGCCCGGCGGTCAGCTCGGCACCCGGCTCGCCGGCCCCGGCGAGCGGAAGGTGCCACGTCATGCGATCAGGCCTCGGCCGGCTCCGTCGCGACAGCGTCCGCGACGTCCTCGTCGGACCCGGCCGCAGCCTCGTCCTCCTCGGTGACAGCCACGAGCGACAGCTTGCCGCGCGGGTCGATCTCGCCGATCTCCACCTGGACCTTCTGGCCCACCGAGAGCACGTCCTCGACGTTCTCGACGCGCTTGCCGCCCACGAGCTTGCGGATCTGGCTGATGTGCAGCAGACCGTCCTTGCCCGGGGAGAGGGAGATGAACGCGCCGAACGACGTCGTCTTGACGACGGTGCCGACGAAGCGCTCGCCCACCTCGGGGACGTGCGGGTTCGCGATGGCGTTGATCGCCGAGCGGGCGGCCTCCGCCGAGGGACCGTCGACGGCCCCGATGTAGACGGTGCCGTCGTCCTCGATCGAGATGTCGGCGCCCGTCTCCTCCTGGATCTGGTTGATCATCTTGCCCTTGGGCCCGATGACCTCGCCGATCTTGTCGACCGGCACCTTGACCGTGATGACGCGCGGGGCGTTCGGGGACATCTCGTCCGGCGTGTCGATGGCCTCGGCGATGACGTCGAGGATCGTCAGGCGGGCGTCGCGGGCCTGGGTCAGCGCGCCGGCCAGCACCGAGGCGGGGATGCCGTCGAGCTTGGTGTCGAGCTGGATGGCCGTGACGAACTCGCGGGTGCCGGCGACCTTGAAGTCCATGTCGCCGAACGCGTCCTCCGCGCCCAGGATGTCGGTCAGCGCGGCGTAGCGGGTCTCGCCGTCCACGGTGTCCGAGATCAGGCCCATCGCGATGCCGGCGACCGGGGCCTTGAGCGGCACACCGGCGTTGAGCAGCGACAGCGTCGAGGCGCAGACCGAGCCCATCGACGTCGAGCCGTTGGAGCCGAGGGCCTCGGACACCTGACGGATCGCGTAGGGGAACTCCTCGCGGCTCGGCAGCACGGGCACCAGCGCGCGCTCGGCGAGGGCGCCGTGACCGATCTCGCGGCGCTTCGGCGAGCCGACACGGCCCGTCTCGCCCGTGGAGAACGGCGGGAAGTTGTAGTTGTGCATGTAGCGCTTGCGCGTGACCGGCCCGAGCGAGTCGATCTGCTGCTCCATGCGCAGCATGTTCAGCGTGGTGACACCCAGGATCTGGGTCTCGCCGCGCTCGAACAGCGCCGAGCCGTGGACGCGCGGGATGACCTCGACCTCGGCCGACAGCGTGCGGATGTCCCGCAGGCCGCGGCCGTCGATGCGGACGCCCTCGGTGAGCACGCGCTGGCGCACGAGCTTCTTCTGCAGCGACCGGAACGCGGCCGACAGCTCCTTCTCGCGGCCCTCGAACTGCGGGCCGACCTCGGCCAGCACCTGGGCCTTCAGCTCGTCCAGGCGGTTCTCGCGGGCCTGCTTGTCCGCGATGGCCAGCGCCTCGGCGGCCGGCGCCGCGATGGCGGCCTCGACGGCGGCGAACGCGTCGTCCTGGTAGTCCGGGAACAGCGGGAACTCCTGGACCTCCTTGGCCGACTGGGCAGCCAGGGCGGACTGCGCCTCGCACAGGGCCCGCAGGAACGGCTTGGCGGCCTCGATGCCCTCGGCCACGACCTCCTCGGTGGGGGCCTGGGCGCCGTCCTCGCGGATCAGCTTCCAGGCGTCGTCCGTCGCCTCGGCCTCGATCATCGCGATCGCCACGTCGTCACCGACGACGCGGCCGGCGACGACCATCTCGAAGACCGCGCGCTCCTTGTCGGAGTACTTCGGGAACGCGACCCACTGGCCGTCGACCAGCGCGACGCGCACACCGGCGACCGGGCCCGAGAAGGGCAGGCCGGAGATCTGCGTCGAGAGCGACGCGGCGTTGATGGCCAGCACGTCGTAGGCGTCGTCCGGGTGGATCGACAGCACCGACACGACGACCTGGACCTCGTTGCGCAGGCCCTTGACGAACAGGGGCCGCAGCGGGCGGTCGATCAGGCGGCAGGCCAGGATCGCCTCGGTCGAGGGGCGGCCCTCGCGGCGGAAGAACGAGCCGGGGATGCGACCGGCGGCGTACATCCGCTCCTCGACGTCCACCGTCAGCGGGAAGAAGTCGAACTGGTCCTTGGGGTGCTTGCCGGCCGTGGTGGCCGACAGCAGCATCGTCTCGCCGTCCAGGTAGGCGGCGACGGAGCCGGCCGCCTGGCGGGCCAGACGGCCCGTCTCGAAGCGGACGGTACGGGTGCCGAAGCGGCCGTTGTCGATGACGGCCTCGGCGAACTGGATCTCGGGACCCTCCATGGGTGCCCTCCGTTCTCGCGGGCGCCGCTTCCCGGCGGTCTTCGATCGAGGCTCACCGATCACGTCCCGGCTTCCCGGAGGTGCCGGGGCGGGGATCGGGGGGCCACTACCGAGGACCGGACGAGAGAGCTCGGCGCGGTTCTGGGTGTTACCGGTACATCTCACCAGACCAGCCCGGCCCCTGCGACAGGGACCGGGCTGGGACGGCGTGGGTCAGCGGCGCAGACCGAGGCGCTCGATGAGCGCGCGGTAGCGCTGGATGTCGATCTTCTGCAGGTAGCCCAGCAGGCGACGGCGCTGGCCGACCAGGAGGAGCAGGCCACGACGCGAGTGGTGGTCGTGCTTGTGCTCCTTGAGGTGCTCGGTCAGGTCCTTGATGCGCTGCGTCAGGAGCGCGATCTGCACCTCGGGCGAGCCGGTGTCGCCCTCGTGGGTCGCGTACTCGGTGATGATCGACTGCTTGGTGGCAGTGTCGAGCGGCATGGCTCTCCTCAGGGTCGTTGCGCGGTGCTCCGGGGCTTGTCCACCGGGCGCTCTCTGTCCGCGGCCGTTCTGACGGCCCCACGATCCTACCAGTGCGCCGGGGCGAGCCCTCCGTGCGGCGCTCTCAGCCCAGGATCTCTCGGGCGCGGGCCACGTCCGCGTGCATCTGCTCGACCAGCTCGTCCACGCCGTCGAACCGCAGCGTCGGCCGCAGCCGCTCCACCAGCTCGAGCACGACCTCCTCGTCGTACAGGTCGAGGTCGGCGCGGTCGAGCACGTACGCCTCGACCCGCCGGTCCACGCCGTCGAACGTCGGGTTCGTGCCCACCGACACCGCCGCGGGGAGCACCGTGTCGGGGTGGTCCGGGTCGGTCGCAGCCAGTGCTGGGCGCAGCAGCCGGCCGGCGTACACGCCGTCGGCCGGCACCATGCCCGTGATGCCGCCGAGGTTCGCCGTGGGGAAGCCCAGCTCACGCCCGCGGGCGTCCCCGTGCACCACGACGCCGCGCACCCGGTGCGGGCGGCCCAGCACGTCTGCCGCGCCCCGCACGTCACCCTCGGCCAGCAGCGCGCGCACCCCCGAGCTCGACCAGCGTGCACCACCACCCGCAGCGGCGAGGTGTGAGCCCTCGCGGCCCACGTCGTCGACCGCGACGACCTCGAAGCCGTGCTGCCCGCCCAGCTCCACCATCGTCGCCAGCGTCCCGGCGTTCCCGCGGCCGAAGCGCACGTCGTGGCCCACCACCACGGTGCGGGCCCGCAGCCCGTCGACCAGGTACCCGGTGACGAACTCCTCCGGCGTCAGGGAGGCGAGGTCGAGCGTGTAGGTGAGCAGCAGCACACCGTCCAGGCCCGTGCCGGCCAGCAGCTCCAGCCGGTCCTCCAGGCCCACCAGCAGGTCGGGCGCCTCGTCCGGGCGGTGCACCTGCGCCGGGTGCGGGTCGAACGTCACCGCCACGGCTGCCCGGGCGTCGGCCCGCGCCAGGCCCACCACGCGCTCCAGCACGGCACGGTGCCCCCGGTGGACGCCGTCGAAGTTGCCGATCGTCACGACCGACGACCCGAGACCGCCGGCCCCGAAGGCCTCCGCGGCCTGGGCCAGGTCCTGCCACACCTGCACGCGTGCTGCTCCTCGGTTCGTGGTCCGCTCCCCCTGCGGCGTCAAGAGTAGGTCACCCCGCGGGCGGTCACGGGACGCTCACTGCCCCTGCGCCGCCAGCACGAGCACCGGCCGCGCCAGGTCCTCGCCCTGGCGCCGGGTGTCCTCCAGGAGGGCTACCAGCGCACCGTCGGGCCCCACGGCGGCCACGGGGCCGGGCCGACCCGACGGCGCGACCCACCGGCCGAAGCCGAGGTCCACCGCCTCCTGCTCCGTCACCTGCCGCACGGGCAGGTAGGCCCGCGCAGCCTCGGCAGGAGCGATGGTGGCCAGGACGCCGTCGGCGTCGGCCTGCGCCTCCATCCCCTCCAGCGTCCGCGCCGCCTGGAGGGTGTGCCCGCCCACCCGCGTGCGCCGCAGCGCGGTCAGGTGCCCGGCCGTGCCGAGCGCCGCCCCCAGGTCGCGCGCCAGGGCGCGCACGTACGTGCCCGAGGAGACGACGACGGACACGTCGAGGTCCAGCACCGGCACGCCGTCGTCGGTCACGGACTCGCGCACCGCGTGCACGTCGAACGTGCTCACGGTGACCGGCCGCGCCGCGAGCTCCACGTCCTCCCCCGCGCGGGCGAGGGCGTAGGCGCGTCGACCGTCGACCTTGATCGCCGAGACCGTCGTCGGCACCTGCTGGATGTCGCCGGTCAGCGCCGCCACCGCGCCGCGCAGCGCCTCGTCCCCCACGGACCGCCGTGCGGCCCCCGGGGCCGTGAGGACCTCCCCCTCGGCGTCGTCCGTGGTGGTGCCCACGCCCAGGCGCACCGTGGCGTCGTACGCCTTGTCGGCTCCGACGACGTACGTCAGGAGCCGCGTCGCGCGCCCCACGCCGACCACGAGCACCCCTGTCGCCATCGGATCGAGGGTGCCTGCGTGGCCGACCTTGCGCGTCCCCGCCAGCCGGCGGACCCGCCCGACGACGTCGTGGCTGGTCCACCCGGCTGGCTTGTCCACCACGACGAAGCCGTCAGGAGCCGTCGGCCGGCGCGCGGGCCGCGAGTCCTGGCCCGTGCTCAGCGCTCGTCCTCGCGTTCCGTGCCCTCGGCCGACGCCTCCTGCGCGTCGTCCTCGTGCGGCTTGCGGTACGGGTCCTGCTCGCCCGCGAACGTCTTGCCCTCGCGCAGCGCCGCCAGCTCGGCGTCGCGGCGCCGCGCCTCGTCGAGCGCAGCGGTCAGGTGCGCCGCCGTCTCGGGCACGGCGTCGAGGTGGAAGTCGATCGTGGGCGTCAGGCGGACGCCCGTCTGCTTGCCCACCTCGGACCGGATCACGCCCTTGGCGCTCTCGAGCGCCGCAGCCGTCCCTGCCCGGTCCTCGTCGCTGCCGTAGACGGTGTAGAAGATCGAGGCGCTCTGCAGGTCACCGGTGACACGCACGTCGGTGACCGTCACGAACCCGAGCCGCGGGTCCTTGATCCTCGTGTCGAGCAGCTGCGCGACGATGACCTTGATGCGGTCGGCGAGCCGCCGGGCCCGCGGGTTCTCGGTCATGGAAGTCCTCTCTGGTCGAACGGACGACGGCGGCCCGGGCGCCTGCCCGGGCCGCCGTCCTCGTGGGAGCGTGCGTCAGACGCGCGGCTTCTCGCGCATCTCGAAGGTGGCGATGATGTCGCCCTCGGTGATGTCGTTGAACGACCCGAGACCGATACCGCACTCGAAGCCCTCGCGGACCTCGGTGACGTCGTCCTTCTCGCGGCGCAGCGACTCGATCGTGAGGTTGTCCCCGACGACCGTGCCGTTGCGCAGCACCCGCGCGCTCGTGTTCCGTCGGATCGTGCCCGAGCGGATGATCGAACCGGCGATGTTGCCGAACTTCGAGGAACGGAAGACCTGGCGGATCTCCGCGGTCCCGAGCTGGACCTCCTCGTACTCCGGCTTGAGCATGCCCTTGAGCGCGGCCTCGACGTCCTCGATCGCCTGGTAGATGACCGAGTAGAACTTGACCTCGACGCCCTCGCGGTCCGCGAGGTCCTCGACACGCTCACCGAACTTCACGTTGAAGCCGATGATCACGGCGTTGTCGACCGTGGCCAGGTTGACGTCGTTCTGCGTGACCGCACCCACACCGCGGTGGATGACGTTGAGGCGGACCTCGTCGCCCACGTCGATCTTGTAGAGCGCGTCCTCCAGGGCCTCGACGGCACCGGACACGTCACCCTTGATGACGAGGTTGAGCGTCTCGACCTTGCCCTGCTCGAGCGCCTTCGTGAAGTCCTCGAGGCTGATGCGCTTGCGGCGCTTGGCCAGGAGGGCGGCACGCTCGGCGGCCTCGCGCTTCTCGGCGATCTGACGGGCGGTGCGCTCGTCCGGGGCCACCAGGAAGGTGTCACCGGCGCTCGGCACCGAGGACAGACCCAGCACCTGGACCGGACGGGCCGGCTCGGCGGCGTCGACCGCCTCCCCGTGCTCGTCGAACATCGCCCGGACGCGGCCGTGGGCCGTGCCCGCGACGATCGCGTCGCCCACGTGCAGCGTGCCGGACTGCACCAGCACGGTCGCCACCGCACCACGACCGCGGTCGAGGTTGGCCTCGATCGCGACGCCGCGCGCGTCCTTGTCGGGGTTCGCCCGCAGGTCGAGGGCGGCGTCCGCGGTCAGCAGGACCGCCTCGAGCAGCTGGTCGATGCCCATGCGCTGCTTCGCGGAGACGTTGACGAACATGGTGTCGCCGCCGTACTCCTCCGCCACGAGGTTGTACTCGGTCAGCTGCTGGCGGATCTTGTCGGGGTTGGCCCCCTCCTTGTCCACCTTGTTGACCGCGACGACGATCGGCACGTTGGCGGCCTGCGCGTGGTTGAGCGCCTCGATCGTCTGAGGCATCACGCCGTCGTCCGCCGCGACCACGAGGATCGCGATGTCCGTCACCTGGGCACCACGGGCACGCATGGCGGTGAACGCCTCGTGACCCGGGGTGTCGATGAAGGTGATGGCGCGCTCGAGACCCTCGTGCTCGGCACGCACCTGGTAGGCACCGATGTGCTGGGTGATGCCACCGGCCTCGCCCGCGACGACGTCCGTGGAGCGGATCGCGTCGAGCAGCTTCGTCTTTCCGTGGTCGACGTGACCCATGACCGTGACGACCGGCGGACGCGGGGCGAGGTCCTCGTCGGACTCCGCCTCGAGCTCCGCGTCCAGGTCGATGGCGAAGGACCCGAGCAGCTCGCGGTCCTCCTCCTCGGCCGAGACCATCTCGATCTTGTAGCCGAGCTCCTCGCCGAGGACGCCGAAGGTGGCCTCGTCGAGGGACTGCGTCGCCGTGGCCATCTCACCGAGGTGGAACAGCACCGTGACGAGCGACGCGGGGTTCGCGTCGATCTTGTCGGCGAAGTCGTTGAGCGACGCGCCCTGACGCAGGCGCACGACCGTCTGGCCGTTGCCGCGGGGGACGCTGACGCCGCCCAGCGACGGCGCCTGCATCTGCTCGAACTCCTGCCGCTTCGCGCGCTTCGACTTGCGCCCGCGGACCGGACGACCCCCGGCGCGACCGAACGCACCCTGCGTGGAGCCACGGCCGGCGCCACCGCGCCCACCGCCACCGGGACGACCGGCGAAGCCACCGCCGCCACCACCGGGGCCACCGCCACCGGGACGACCGGCGAAGCCACCGCCGCCACCGCCACCGGGACGGCCACGGCCGCCACCGCCGCCTGCGGCCGGGCGCTCACCCGGACGCGGCATGGAGGTGCGGCCGGGCATCATCCCCGGGTTCGGGCGAGCGCCGCCGCCGGGGCGCGGAGCCGCGGGACGCGGCCCCCCGGGACGGGGGCCGCCAGGACGCGGGCCGCCAGGACGCTCACCCGCTGCGGCAGCCGGAGCCTCGGCACGCTCGGGACGCTGGCCGGGGCGAGGCATGCCCTGGCTCGACGCGAACGGGTTGTTGCCGGGGCGCGGAGCACCGCCGCCTGCACCGGGGCGTCCGCCCTGGCGCGGCATGCCCTGCGAGGGCGCGAACGGGTTGTTGCCCGGGCGCGGAGCACCGCCACCCTGGCGAGAACCGCGGTCACCACCTCGGTCACCACCGCGCTCGCCACCACGCTGCTCACCGCGGTCGGCGGCGGCAGGGCGCGGAGCGGGGCGGGGGCCCGGAGTGGCACCCGGCTGGCGCGCGGGGGCGGGACGCTCGGCGGGGGCCGAGGTCTCGGCCGCAGGCGCGGGGGCCTCCGGGGCTGCGGGAGCAGCAGGCTCCGGGGCCGGCTGCTCCGCAGCGGGCTGCGGGCGGGCGGCGGCCGGCTTCGGCGCGGCCTTCGCGGGCGCAGGCTTGGCGGCGGGCTTCTCCGCCGCGGGCGCGCCAGCGGCGCCCTTGTGCTTCTCGCGCATCATGCGCTCGACCGGTGCCTCGAGCGTCGATGACGCCGACCGGACGAACTCTCCTGCAGCCTTCAGCTCAGCCAGCAGGGTCTTGCTCTCCACCCCGAGCTCCTTGGCGAGCTCGTGAACGCGGATCTTCGCCACATCTCTCCTGTCTCGGCCCTCCCCGAGGCAGCAGGGTGGACCGTCGTTAGTACCGAGTACTCATCGCTGGGGACTCATCGGGTGCCCATCGGCTTCTGACCCGCTTCCTTGTCGACGTACGCGTGGTGCGGCCAGGACCCGTGAGGGTCCCGGTCGGGACGGTGGTTCAACGGTCGGCACGTTCCAGATAGTCCCGGACCGCCGTGAGGTCCAGCGGGGCCGCCGCACGCAGCGCGCGCGGCACGGCCCGCCGTCGTACGGCGAGGTCCAGGCAGGCGAGCGTGGGATGGACCCAGGCGCCACGCCCTGGCATGGCCTTGCGCTCGTCCACCACGACGCGGGGTTCACCCGCACCCGTGGCGACCTGCGCCAGGACCAGCCTCAGGAGCACCGACCGCAGGTCGCGCTCCCGGCACCCGACGCACGTGCGCACCGGTCCGGCAGAGCCTGCCGGCGAGGGGGTGCGAGGGCATGTCGAGTCCTGGGCGCGCGGCCCGGTCCCTGACAGTCTAGCGCGCGAGCCGCCCGACGAACGACCCACGGCCCCCCCGACGGCTCGCGTCACGGCAGGTCGTGCTCCTGGGTGGCGCTGGGCGCGGACCCGTCGGCGGCGCTCTCGCGGGGCTCGGCAGCCGCCTCGTCGGACCGGATGTCGATCCGCCAGCCGGTCAGCTTGGCGGCCAGACGGGCGTTCTGCCCCTCCTTGCCGATCGCGAGCGACAGCTGGTAGTCAGGCACGACGGCGCGAGCAGCCCTCGCGTCCGGGTCCACGACCGTGACGGACGTCACGCGCGCCGGGGACAGCGCGTTCGCCACGAACCGGGCCGGGTCGTCCGAGTGGTCGACGATGTCGATCTTCTCGCCGTGCAGCTCCGCCATCACAGCGCGCACGCGCGAGCCCATCGGACCGATGCAGGCCCCCTTGGCCCCCAGGCCCTGCACCTTGGAACGGACGGCGACCTTCGAACGGTGGCCCGCCTCGCGCGCGATCGCGGTGATCTCCACCGATCCGTCGGCGACCTCGGGGACCTCCAGCTCGAAGAGCTTGCGGACCAGCCCGGGGTGCGTACGGCTGAGCGTGACCTGCGCGCCCTTGGGTCCGCGCGCGACCTCGACCACGTACGCGCGCAGACGCTCGCCGTGCACGTACTGCTCCGTGGGCACCTGCTCGTGCGGCGGCAGCACGGCCTCCGTCCCGCCGATGTCGACCAGCACGACGCGCGGGTCGCGGCCCTGCTGGATGACGCCGGCGATGACCTCACCCTCCTTGCCGCGGAACATGCCCAGGACCTGGTCGTCCTCGGCGTCGCGCAGGCGCTGGACGATGACCTGGCGCGCCGTCGCGGTGGCGATGCGACCGAAGTCCTGCGGCGTGTGGTCGAACTCCGGGCCCAGCTCCACCAGCGGGCGCCCCTCGGGGTCCTCCGGGTCCGGCACCCGGGTCTCCTCGCGCGCCCACACCGTCACGTGGCCCGAGCGGCGGTCCACCTCGACCCGCGCGCGCGGGTAGGCGTCCGGGGTGCGGTGGTAGGCCGACAGGAGCGCCTGCTCGATCGCCTCGACCAGCACGTCGAGGCTGATGTCCCGCTCACGCTCGAGCAGTCGCAGCGTGGTCATGTCGATGTCCATGTCAGCCCTCCTGGGTGCGGGCCGGGCCCGCGTCGTCAGCGTCTTCGGCGTCGTCGGCCGCGTCGGCGCCGACGTCGTCGCCCTCGTCGCCGGTCTCGTCCGTGTCCTGCGTGTCGTCGAGGTCGTCCAACCGCTTGAGCTCGACCTCGACCCTGCCCTTGCGCACGTCCGCCACCGGCACCCGGGCCCCGCCGTCGAGCACCAGCACCGCGCCGTCCTCGGCGCCCTCGGTGCCCGCCTCGAGCACGTCCAGGAGGCGCGCCTCGAGCGTCCGGCCGTCGGCCAGGCGCAGCGAGACCAGCCGGGTCCGCGCGCGCTTGAAGTGGCGCAGCTGCGTCAACGGCCGGGAGGTGCCCGGCGTCGAGACCTCGAGCGTGTAGGCACCCGGCACGACGTCGTCGGCGTCCAGGGCCGCGGAGACCGCGCGCGACACCTCGTCCAGCGCGTCGGACCCCAGAGCGCCCACCTCGTCCTCGGGCAGGTCGACCGTGACCCGCACGACCGAGCGCGCGCCCGCGCGCGAGACCTGGACGTCCTCCAGCCACAGCCCCGCGGTGTGCACCACCGGGCCCACGACGGCGCGCACGGCGTCTGCCGCAGCGGCCCCGCCGCCACGGCCCTGCTCGTTCCTCGGTCCTGCCATCGCCTGCCTCCCGTCAGCCCTCACGCTGGTCCCCAACTCCCGGGTCCGGCACGACCGGTGTGTTGTTGTGCGACGACAAGGGTAACGAACCGCCGGCGCCCCACGACCCGGAACCCCAGGTCGCGGGGCGCTCGACGACGCGACGTCGGACACACCCGCGCCCCGCGGCGTGCCGGTGCGCCCACCGCCCCGACGGCGCACCCCGACGTGGCATCATCGGCCGCGATGGAACCGCACCCTCCGGCGAGCCGCCGTGCACGCCCCCTGAGCGCCCCGGCCGCCGTCCGCGCCGTCGTCCTGGCGGTCGCCGTCGCGCTGCTCGCCGGCTGCGGGGTGCGGCTGGAGTCGCCACCGCCGTCCGAGCCGGTGCCCGACGCGACGGAGCTCGTGCGTCGCACGGCCGTGGCCGACGCCCTGCTCGTCGCCGAGCGGGCCGGCTCGACCACCACGAGCCCGGACCTACCCGCCCCGGTGCTCGACGAGCTCGGACGCATCGCCCAGGACGCCCACGCGCACGCCCGTGAGCTCGGCGGCGAGTACCGCTCGGGGATCGAGGAGCCGGACGAGGAGGCGGAACCGTCGGCCGAGCCCACCGCCACCGGCCCGGCCACGCCCGAGGCCGTCGTGGTGACGCTGGTGGACGCCGCCGCGCGCAACCGCGCGGCGGCCAGCAGCACCTCCGGCGGCGACCTCGGGCGGCTCCTCGCCTCGGTGTCGGCCGCGCAGACCGTGGCTGCGACCCGCCTGGCGGCCCTCTCGGGGATCCCCACCCCGCAGGCCCCGAGCCCCCAGGTCCCCGAACCGTCCCAGGAAGAGGCGCTCCCGGCCACGCCGACGCCCTCCGCGTCCGAGCCCGGGTCGGTCGAGACCACCGCCCCGGGGGACGGCCCGGTCCGGCCGCCGCAGGGCATGACCGCCGCCGACTACCGCGCCCTCGTCGCCTCCGAGGACGGCGCGCGCTACGCGCTCGAGGTGCGCGCCGCCCGGGCCGACGGCGACGTCCGCGCCCGCCTCCTCGACCGCTCGCGCGCGCACGGCCAGCGGGCCGAGGCCTGGGCGCGGCTCGGTGCCGTCGACGGCACCGACCAGGACCCGCGCCGGGTCGCGTACCAGGTCCCGGCCGACGACGACGCCGTGCTGGTCCGTACGCTCGAGCGCGGCCTCGCCGTCGACTACGCCACTCTCGTGGGCACGACGGCGCCCGGCTCGCGCGGCGTCCTCGTCGACCTTCTCGTGGACGGCGCGCTCACCCTCGACGCCTGGGGCCAGGCACCGTCACCGTTCCCCGGCATGCCCGAGCTCGACGGCTGACCGGCACCGGTGCGGGTGCCCGGGGGCACCCGCACCGCCCAGGTCAGGCCAGCAACGCCTCCACCTGCGCCGCGACGTCCTCGACGACGTCGTCGACGCCGACCTGCCGCGCCTCGCCCGCCCGCGGACGGACCTCGACCACGCCCTCGGCCAGGCCACGGCCCACGACCACCAGCAGCGGAACGCCCAGCAGCTCGGCGTCGGCGAACTTCACCCCGGGCGAGACCTTCGGCCGGTCGTCGTAGATCACCTCGACGCCGCGGGCGACCAGGCCCTGGGCGATCGACTCCGCGGCCTCGAACACCTCGGCGCCCTTGCCCGTCGCGACGAGGTGCACCTGGGCGGGTGCGACGTGCGCGGGCCACGCCAGGCCCTTCTCGTCGTGGTTGGCCTCGGCCAGCGCGGCCAGGGCACGCGTCACGCCGATGCCGTAGGAGCCCATCGTGACGACGACCTGCTTGCCGTTCTCGTCCAGCACCGTCAGGCCGAGCGCCTGTGCGTACTTGCGGCCGAGCTGGAAGATGTGGCCCATCTCGATGCCGCGCGCCAGCTCCAGCGGCCCGGACCCGTCCGGCGCCGGGTCCCCGGCCCGGACCTCGGCCGCCTCGATCGCGCCGTCGCCGACGAAGTCGCGGCCCGCCACCAGGTCGAACACGTGCCGCCCCTGTACGTTCGCGCCGGTGATCCAGCGGGTCCCGGGCACCACGCGCGGGTCCAGGAGGTAGCGCACGGCCGACCGGGTCTCCCCCGTCTGCGGGTCGGTGACCTGCGCGCCCTGGGGCCCGAGCACCGCCGGCCCGATGTACCCCTTGACCAGCTCGGGGTGCGCGGCGAAGTCCGCGTCACCGGCAGGCTCCGCCTCGGCCGGCGCGAGAGCCGCCTCCAGCCGCTTGACGTCCACCTCCCGGTCCCCGGGCAGGCCGACGACCAGCACCTCGCGCGTCCCGTCCGGGTGCGTCACCGCCAGGACGACGTTCTTGAGCGTGTCGGCAGCCGTCCACGGACGGTCGGGCCGCGGGAAGCGCGCGTTGGCGAGCTCGACCAGCGAGTCGATCGTCGGGGTGTCCGGCGTGTCCTCCACGTGCGCCGCGGGGGCGTCGTCGAACGGCACCGCGTCCGGCACCGGCGTCGCCACGGCCTCGACGTTGGCCGCGTACCCGCCGGCGGAGCGCACGAACGTGTCCTCACCGATGGGCGAGGGCGAGAGGAACTCCTCCGAGCGGGAGCCACCCATGGCGCCCGACACCGCGGAGACGATCACGTACTCCAGACCCAGGCGCCGGAAGATGCGCTCGTAGGCGTCACGGTGGCGCTGGTACGCCTCGTCGAGCCCCGCGTCGGTGTGGTCGAACGAGTACGAGTCCTTCATGATGAACTCGCGCCCGCGGATCAGGCCGGCGCGCGGCCGCGCCTCGTCGCGGTACTTCGTCTGGATCTGGTAGATCGTCAGCGGCAGGTCCTTGTACGAGGAGTACAGGTCCTTGACCAGGAGCGTGAACATCTCCTCGTGCGTGGGCGCCAGGAGGTAGTCCGCCTCCTTGCGGTCCTTGAGCCGGAAGAGGTTCGGCCCGTACTCCTCCCACCGGCCGGTGGCCTCGTACGGCTCCCTCGGCAGCAGCGCCGGGAAGTGCACCTCCTGGCCGCCGATCGCGTCCATCTCCTCGCGCACGATCGCCTCGACCTTGCCGAGCACGCGCAGGCCCAGCGGCAGCCAGGTGTAGATGCCAGGGGCGGCACGGCGGATGTACCCGGCACGCAGCAGCAGGCGGTGGCTGGCGACCTCGGCGTCCGCCGGGTCCTCGCGCAGGGTGCGGACGAAGAGGGTCGAGAGGCGCAGGAGGTCGCCCTTGCGGGCGGACGCGGAAGACATGGCGCACAGGATATCGGGGCGCGACGAGCCGCCGACCGCGTGCTGGGGTTGAATGGCGGACGTGCCCGAGCTGCCCGAGGTCGAAGCGCTCGCCCGGTTCCTCGACGGGCGCACGCGCGCACGCACCGTCACCGCCGTCGAGGTCGGCGACATCGCCGCGCTCAAGACGTACGACCCGCCGGTCGACGCCCTCGTGGGCGCGACGGTGCGGGGGTGGGCGCGGCACGGCAAGTGGCTCGACATGTCCACCGAGGCCGGTGAAGCTCCTGCCGGCCCGGGCGCCCCGCACCTGCTCGCGCACCTCTCGCGCGGCGGCTGGGTCCGCTGGTACGACGACGTCCCCGAGCGACCCGTGCGGCCCCGCCTCGGCGGGTCGTCCCGGGGCGCCGCCGTCGCCCTGCGCGTGCGGCTCGACGACGGCTCCGGCCTCGACCTCACGGAGGCCGGCACCACCCGCCGTCTGGCCGTGCACGTCGTGCGCTCGCCCGACGACGTGCCGCAGGTGGCGACGCTCGGTGTCGAGCCGCTCTCGCCGCAGCTCACCCCCGAGGCGCTCGGTGCCCTGCTGCGGCGCAAGAACCAGCAGGTCAAGGGCCTCCTGCGCGACCAGTCGGCGATCGCCGGCATCGGCAACGCCTACTCCGACGAGATCCTGCACGTCGCACGGTTCTCCCCCTACAAGCAGACCCGCTCCTTCACCGACGAGGAGACGGCCGTGCTGCACTCCGCCGTCGTGACGACGCTGACCGAGGCCGTGGCCGCCGCGAGCGGAAGGCCGGCCAAGGAGCTCAAGGACGCCAAGCGCGCCGGCATGCGGGTGCACGGCCGCACGGGCCAGCCGTGCCCCGTGTGCGGGGACACCGTGCGCGAGGTCTCGTTCGCCGACCGCTCCCTCCAGTACTGCCCCACGTGCCAGACCGGCGGCCGCCCGCTGGCCGACCGCAGGATGAGCAGGCTCCTGCGGTAGCCGCGGATGAACGTTCCCTCATCCGCGCTTCATGCTCGGCTCACACGACTGCGCCACCGTGGGACCATGACGGTCTTGCGACGCTCCGCGACCGCGCTCGCGATCCTCGTCGCGGTCGTCGGCCTCGCCCTCGGGAGCCAGGCTCTGCGCGGCACGGTGGGCGACCCCGTGGTCCGCCAGGACACGCTCGAGGTCGACGTGGCCGGCCCGCGGCACCCCGACGGCGGCACGCCGGCGGCCCCGGAGGCGCCCACCGCGCCCGCGCAGACGGCCTCCCCGTCCGCTGCGCCGTCCGAGAGCCCGGACCCGCCCGCGACCACACCCGGACCCACGCCGGCGCCCGGCGCCCCGGCCCCGTCGTCGCCCCCGGCACCACCACCGCCTGCCCCGGCACCCGAGCGGCCTCGCGAGGTCCCGTTCGACCCGCACGAGGCCGGAGGCGGCCCGGCCGCCGCCGACGACGACGACGATGACGATGACGATGACGACGACGATGAGGACGACCCGGACGACGATGACGACGACGACCGGGACGACGACGATGACGACGACTGACCCTGCCCCGGTGCCCCGCACCCGCGGCGCCCGCGTCTCGGCACGCTGGCGGATCGTCGGCTGGATCCTGCTGACCACGGGCCTGACGCTGCTCGCCGTCATCCTGACCATGCGGTCCCTCCTGACCGCCGACGTCGAGCGGGCTGCCAACACCGCGATCTCCCAGGAGCTGGAGGAGTTCGCCCGGTTCGCCTCCGAAGGGGTCGACCCGCGCACGGGCCAGCCGTTCGAGCACGTCGACGACCTGCTCGAGCTCTACCTCAGCCGCCAGCACCCCGACCAGGGCGAGGCGCTCGTCGGCATCGCCGGGCAGACGGTGCTCTACTCCGACAACACCCGCCTGCAGGGTCCGGACGGCCCCTACCGCCTGGGCGACGACGCGGCGCTGCTCGAGCGCATCACGTCCTCCGCCGCCCCCAGCGGCGTGCTGGACACGGCGCACGGCGAGCTGCGCTGGGGGCGGGTCACGGTCCAGACCCGGGACGAGCCCGGCACGTTCCTCGTCGCGGAGTTCGTCGGCGAGGCGCTGCGCCAGACGCAGCACGTGCTGCGCACCACCGTGCTCGTGGCGCTCGGCGGCCTGGCGCTGACCGCCCTGATCGCCTGGTTCGTCGCCGGCCAGATCCTCGCCCCGGTGCGGTCCATCGCCCGCACCGCCGCGCGGATCTCCGAGACGGACCTGTCCGTCCGGGTACCCGTGGTGCGCCGCGACGACCTCGGCGAGCTGGCCGCCTCGTTCAACGGGATGCTCGACCGGATCGAGGAGGCCTACACGGCACAGCGACGCTTCGTCGACGACGCCAGCCACGAGCTGCGCACCCCGATCACGGTGATCCGGGGCCACCTGGAGCTCATCGGCGACGACCCGGCCGAGCGCGCCGAGACCCTCGCCGTCGTCGACACCGAGCTGGCCCGCATGTCCCGGATCGTCACGGACCTGCTGCTGCTCGCCAAGGCAGAGCGCCCGGACTTCCTCCAGCGGCGACCCACCGACCTCGAGGACCTCATGCTGCACGTGGACTCCACCGTGCAGGCGCTCGACGACCGCCCGTGGCTCCTCATGGAGGTGGCCGAGGGCACGGCCGAGGTGGACCCGCAGCGACTGACCCAGGCGATGCTGCAGTACGCGGCGAACGCCGTGCAGTACTCGCCGGCCGGTTCCCCGGTGCGCTTCGGGTCCACGCTGGTCCGGACGGACGAGGGCACGCACCTGCGCCTGTGGCTCTCGGACGAGGGCCCCGGCATCGCGCCCGAGGACCTGCCGCACGTCTTCGAGCGGTTCCACCGCACCCCGCGCGGCGAGGACGACCACACGGGGTTCGGCCTCGGGCTCGCGATCGTCCACGCCATCGCCGACTCGCACCACGGCACCGCCTGGGTGCGGTCGACGACCGGTGCGGGGTCCACGTTCGGCATCGACGTCCCCGTGACCGTCGAGGGACCGCCCCCCATGGAGGACGACGCCACCGCACCCGGGCACGTCCCCGGGCACGCCGCCGGTGCGCCCACCACGACCACCGCAGAGGAGGAGCGTTGAGCCGCATCCTGATCGCCGAGGACGACCCCGGGATCGTGTCGTTCGTGCAGAAGGGCCTGCGCGCGGCGGGGTACACCACGGTCGTCGCCGAGGACGGCCAGTCGGCGCTGATGATGGCCCGCATGGGCGAGTTCGACCTGGTGCTGCTCGACGTCGGCCTGCCGCAGCTCGACGGCTTCACCGTGCTCGAGCGCCTGCGCGACGAGGGGGTCACGACGCCGGTCGTCGTGCTGACCGCGCGGGACTCGGTGACCGACCGCGTCCACGGGCTCGAGGGCGGCGCGAACGACTACGTGACCAAGCCGTTCCAGTTCGCCGAGCTCCTCGCCCGGGTCCGCCTGCGGCTGCGTGAGCCTGCGCCGGCCGAGGCCCGGAGCCTGCGCGCCGGCGGCATGTCGCTCGACCTGCGCACCCGCCAGGTCACCGTCGAGGACCGCACCGTGGACCTCTCCGGGCGCGAGTTCGCGCTGCTCGAGGTGTTCATGCGGCACGAGAACCAGATCCTGTCGCGCGAGCAGCTCCTGGGGCACGTGTGGGGGTACGACTTCGACCCCGCGTCCAACGTGGTGGACGTGTACGTGCGGGCGCTGCGCCGCAAGATCGGTGCCGACCGCGTGCAGACCCTGCGGGGGTCGGGCTACCGGCTCCCCTCGGCGTAGCCACCGAGGGGTCGTCGTGCGGCCCGCCAGGCGGACCGGCGCAGGTCAGAACAGCACGGTCGCGAACGTGCCGACCTGCTCGAAGCCGACCCGGCGGTAGGCGCGCAGCGCCCGCTCGTTGTACCCGTTGACGTACAGGGAGACCACCGGCGCCACCCGCCGGCGGGCGTCGACGACGACGGCGGCCATGCCCGCCTCCGAGAGCCCGCGGCCGCGCAGGGCCGGGTCGACCCACACCCCCTGCACCTGGGCCACACCCTGCGCCACTGCGCCGAGCTCCGCCTTGAACGCCACGACGGCGTGCTCGGCGGGGCCGAGCCCGGCCTCCGGCGGCACCGCGCCGTCGTCGTAGCGAACGTAGGAGCGCCCCTCGGCGACCAACGAGCGCACACGCTCGCGGTAGGCTGTGCCACCGTTGGCGACCGGCGAGTAACCGACCTCCTCGGTGAACATGGCCACGCAGGCCGGCAGCAGGGAAGCGAGCTCCTCGGGGCGCGAGAGGCGCACCTGAGGGTCCGGCTCGACGTCGGGGTCCCGCGCGATGGCCAGCGACGGCTGGTGCGCGCGCACGTCCCGGGCCGGCGGCCAGTGGCGCTCCAGCCGGGACCAGAGCGCGAGCACCGGCGCGGACTCACCGACGATCGACGACGCCCGGCGGCCCTGCCGACGCGCCGTGTCGGCGAACGCGTCGATCGCCTCGGCGGCGGCGGCCCGGTCCAGGGCGGCGGGGATCACGGGCACGAGGTTGGCACCCGCCCAGCACAGGGCCTGCAACGGGCCCTCGGCCGGCCAGCCCCACACCTGGCCGCCGGAGGCCGCCATCCCGACCCGGGCGGCGAGCTCGAGCCGCGCCGCGGCCAGGACGGACCCCACCGGGTCGTCACCGCACAGCGCGAGCGCCGCGGGGAGGTCGGCCGGGCCGAGCGGGCGCGCGGCCTCCCGGCCGCGGCCGGTGCCCGACCCGGCGCCCGCGAGCTGCTGACGGACGCTCACTCTTCCCTGCCCCCTGCCCCCTGCCGTGCGGGCCGTCAGCCGACCGTGACGATCGGGCTCGTCCCGGCCTCGTCCTCGACAGGCATCGACTCGGCGATGCGCATGGCCTCCTCGATCAGCGTCTCGACGATCTCGGACTCCGGCACCGTCTTGATGACCTCGCCCTTGACGAAGATCTGCCCCTTGCCGTTGCCCGACGCGACGCCGAGGTCGGCCTCGCGCGCCTCGCCCGGGCCGTTGACGACGCAGCCCATGACCGCGACGCGCAGCGGCACCGTCAGGCCCTCCAGGCCGGCGGTGACCTTCTCGGCCAGCGTGTAGACGTCCACCTGGGCCCGGCCGCAGGACGGGCAGGAGACGATCTCGAGCTTGCGCGGGCGCAGGTTCAGGGCCTGCAGGATCTGGTTGCCCACCTTGACCTCCTCGACCGGCGGGGCCGAGAGGGACACGCGGATGGTGTCGCCGATGCCCTTGCTCAGCAGGGCGCCGAACGCGGTGGCGGACTTGATCGTGCCCTGGAAGGCCGGACCGGCCTCGGTGACGCCCAGGTGCAGCGGCCAGTCGCCGCGCTCGGCGAGCATCTCGTACGCCTGGACCATGACCACGGGGTCGTTGTGCTTGACCGAGATCTTGAAGTCGTGGAAGTCGTGCTCCTCGAAGAGGCTGGCCTCCCACACCGCCGACTCGACCAGGGCCTCGGGGGTGGCCTTGCCGTACTTGGCCAGCAGGCGCGGGTCGAGGGAACCGGCGTTGACGCCGATGCGCAGCGACACCCCGGCGTCCTTGGCCGCCTGTGCGATCTGCTTGACCTGGTCGTCGAACTTGCGGATGTTGCCCGGGTTCACGCGGACGGCAGCGCAGCCCGCGTCGATCGCCGCGTACACGTACTTGGGCTGGAAGTGGATGTCGGCGATCACCGGGATCTGCGACTTCTTCGCGATCGCGGGGAGGGCGGCGGCGTCGTCGGCCGACGGGACAGCCACGCGCACGATGTCGCAGCCGGCGGCGGTGAGCTCGGCGATCTGCTGGAGCGTGGCGTTGATGTCCGTGGTGGGCGTCGTCGTCATGGACTGGACGCTGACGGGGGCGTCCCCGCCGACCGCTACCTTGCCCACGTTGATCTTGCGGGACTTGCGGCGGGGGGCCAGCACGGGGGCGGGCGCGGCGGGCATGCCGAGGTTGACTGTGCTCACCCGCCCAGTATCCCCCCACCGGGGTACCCCGCTGCACGGGGTCACCGGGTCGTCAGAAGATCTTCACGGGGTCGACGACGTCGGCCGCCACGAGCAGCACCGTGGACCCCAGCAGGACGACGAACATCACGTAGGCGACGGGCATCGTCCGGGCGACGTCGGCGGGTCCGGGCAGGGGGCGCACCCCGCGGACGCGCGCCGCGGTCCGCTTGGCCCCCTCGTAGAGGGCGTTGACCACGTGGCCGCCGTCGAGCGGCAGGAGCGGGATGAGGTTGAAGACGAAGAGCGCCATGTTCAGCGCGGCCAGCAGGCTGAGCATCACGGTGACGCGGTCGAGCACGCTGGCGTCGAGCCCGGCGACGTCCACGGCCGTGCGGCCGACGCCCACGATGGACTGGACGCCGTCGGCGGACCGGGGGGCGTCGGTGAACGCCTGCTCCGCGGCCTGCCACACCTTGGCGGGGAACGTGACGACGGCACCGGCCGTGGCGGTGAACATGCGTCCCACCTCGGCGGGCACCTCGTTCAGCGGCAGGGACTGGCGCGCCACCGTGGGCGAGATCCCCAGGAACGGGCCCGAGACGGTCTGCACCTGGCCGCCCGCGTCCCGCAGCGGCTCACCGTCGGCGTCCACCACCGCCCGGGTGGCGTCCACCGGGGTCACGGTCAGCTCCACCCGCTGCCCGGCACGCTCGACGACGACGGGGGCCGGCGCCGCACCGGCGTCGTCGATCGCGTCCAGCAGGCTCTGCCACGTGGTGACCCGCTCGCCGGCGTAGGCGACGACGCGGTCGCCGGGCTCCAGCCCCGCGTCCGCCGCGGGCGCAGGCGCCTCGGCCGGCGAGCACGGCTCGCCCGTCGCCGTCGGCACGCACCGGCTCAGTGACGCCACGGTGGGCGTGGCCTGCGTGATGCCGATGGCGAAGAACGCGGCGGTGAGCACGAACGCCAGCACGAGGTTCATGACGGGGCCGCCGAGCATGACCACGAGCTTCTTCGGCGTCGAGAGGTGGTAGAACGCCCGGTGCTCCTCGCCCGGCCTGATCTCCTCTACGCTCGCCTCGCGGGCGTCCGCCACGACCCGCCCGAAGAACCCGCGGCCGGTGCGCGTGCCGGGCGGCGCTGGCGGCAGCATCCCCACCATGCGGACGTACCCGCCGAGCGGGATCGCCTTGACGCCGTACTCCGTCTCGCCGCGGGTGCGCGACCAGAGCGTGGGCCCGAAGCCGACCATGTACTGGCTCACGCGGACCCCGAACGCCTTGGCGGGCACCATGTGCCCCAGCTCGTGGAGGGCGATCGACACCACGATGCCGACCAGGACGACCAGGACGCCCACGACGACGGGCCAGAGGCTGCTCACGGGCCCCAGCGTAGGCGAGCCCGCTGGGCGGGTCCTGGGTCCCGGCGGCCCGTGGTGTGAAGGTCTGGTGCGCACCGAGGCCGGGCGGACACCCGTCCAGGGCGCCGCCCAGCGGCGCTAGGGTGTGCACGACGGCGCGGGGCGCCGGCCGCCGCGGAGACCGCGGTGCCGGCTGAGAAGCACCCGTGGAACCTGCTCTCGGTAGTGCGAGCGAAGGGAACGCCCATGAGCACCGCTGTGCCCGGCCCCGACGGGGCCGTCACCTCCTCCTCTGACCCCGGTCCCGACCCGCAGTCGTGGCCCGGTCTCGCCCCCCAGGTGGCCGACGTGGTGCGCTCCGTGCGCCAGAGCGCGCCCCTGGTGCACTGCATCACCAACGTGGTGGTCACGAACTTCACCGCCAACGTGGTCCTGGCCGCCGGGGCCGCCCCCGCCATGGTCGCCACCCCCGCCGAGTCCGGCGTCATGGCCGGGGCCGCGAGCGCCCTGCTGGTCAACCTGGGCACGGTCGAGGGCGACCAGCCCGACGGGATGCGTGTGGCGGTCGAGGCGGCGACCGCCTCGGGCGTGCCGTGGGTGCTGGACCCGGTGGCCATCGGAGCGCTCCCCCTGCGCACGGCCCTCGCGGCCGAGCTGTTCGAGCGGGGGCCGGCCGTGGTGCGCGGCAACGCGTCGGAGGTCCAGGCCCTCGCCGGCGGGCGCGGCGGGCGGGGGGTCGACTCGCTCGACACGCCCGACGACGTGCGCGAGACGGCGCTGCACCTGGCCCGCGGCTCAGGAGCGGTCGTGGCCGTGAGCGGCACCGTCGACCTCCTGACCGACGGGGTCAGGGTGGTGCGCGTGCACGCGGGCCACCCCCTGCTGACGCGGGTGACCGGCGTCGGGTGCTCGCTCGGCGCGCTCGTCGCGGCGTGCGCGGCGGTGACCGACGACCGTCTCCTGGCGGCGACCGCGGCCACCGCGTGGATGTGCGTCGCGGGCGACCTGGCGGCTGCCGCCCACCCGGGGCCCGGGAGCTTCGCCGTCGCCCTGGTGGACCGCCTCGCCGACGTCGCCCCCGAGGCCGTCGCGGACCTGGCCGGTCTGGTGGCCGAGCGGTCGGGAGCGGCCGCGTGAGCGCCCCCGCCCGACTCGACCCGACCGTCTACCTCGTCACCGACACCCGCCTGTGCGGCGGCCCGGCCGGGGTCGTCGAGACGGTGCGCGGCGCCGTCTCCGGTGGGGTCACGGCCGTGCAGCTGCGCGACCCGGGTGCCAGCACGCGGGAGCTCGTCGCCCTCGGCGAGGCGCTGCTGGCGCTGCTGCGGCCCGTCGGGGTCCCCCTGGTGGTGGACGACCGCGTGGACGTGGCCCTCGCCCTGGGCGCCGACGGCGCGCACGTGGGGCAGAGCGACCTCGACCCGGTGGCAGCACGCCGCCTGCTGGGGCCGGGCCGCCACCTGGGGCTGAGCGTCAGCACGCCGGACGAGGCCCGGGCCGCGGTCGCGCTGCCGCCGGGCACCGTCGACCTGCTCGGCGTCGGCCCCGTCAACCCCACCACGTCCAAGGCGGACGCCCGGCCCGCGGTCGGCGCGGACGGCCTGGCGCGCGTGGTCCACGCCGCCTCCGCCGGCCGGCTCCCGTGCGTGGCCATCGGGGGCCTGCGGACGCAGGACGTGCCGGCGCTGCACGCGGCCGGTGCCGCGGGCTCCGCCGTCGTCTCGGCCGTGTGCGGCACCCCGGACCCGGAGGCGGCCACGCGCTCCCTGGTGCGGGCCTGGGCCGAGGCACGCTCCGCCACCCGCGCGGGGAGCGCCCGGTGAGCGCCGGGGCCAGCACACCGGGAGGCGCAGCGGCCCGGGTACGCCCCGACGGGCACCCCGTGGTCGCCGTGACCGTCGCCGGCTCGGACCCCTCGGGAGGCGCCGGGATCCAGGCCGACCTGAAGACCTTCGCCGCGCTGGGCGGGTACGGCTGCGCGGTCCTCACGGGCCTCACGGCCCAGTCCACCGTGGGCGTCACGCGCGTCATGCCCGTGCCCGCAGACATGGTGACGGCCCAGCTCGAGACGCTCCTGGCCGACGTCGCCGTCGACGCGGTGAAGATCGGCATGCTCTCGGACGCCGCCGTCGCCGCCGCGGTCGCGGACGTCCTGGAGGCGCTGCGCGCGGCCAACCGCCGGGACCGGCGACCGGGCCCCGCCGTCGTGCTCGATCCCGTCATGGTGGCGACGTCGGGCGACCGGCTCCTGGAACCGGCCGCCGAGGACGTGGTGCGGGAACGGCTGCTGCCCCTGGCGGACCTCGTGACGCCGAACCTCCCGGAGGCCGCCGCGCTCCTGGGCGCCGACGCGGCCCACGACGCCTCCGAGGCCGCCGACCAGGCGCGCGCCCTGCTGCGCCTCGGCGCCGGCACGAGCACCAGCACCGTCTCGGGCGGGCCGCGCTGGGCGCTGGTCAAGGGCGGGCACCTCGTCACGGGGGGACGCCCTGGCGCGGAGGGACATCCAGGCAGGGCGCAGGACGGCGAGGCAGCCGTCGACCACCTGGCGGGCCCCGGCGACGGCGAGCCCGCCGTCGTCACGCTCTCCTCGCCCCGCGTCAGCACCCGCAACACCCACGGCACGGGCTGCACGCTCAGCTCGGCCTGCGCCGTGCTGCGGCCGCTCCACGACGGGTGGCCCGCCACCGTGCGTGCCGCCAAGGACTACCTGACGCAGGCGCTGGTCGCGGGAGACCGGCTCGTCGTCGGCGGTACGGGCCTCGACTCGGGGCGAGCCCCGTGGACGGGTCACGGACCGGTCGACCACGGTTTCGCGCAACGGCCTGCCGCGCGCCCTGAACCAGCGCCGTGAGCAGGCGCCGTCAACGAGCGCGGCGAGCAGATGGGCCCGCTGCGGGGACGGTTCACCGGTCGCGCCGCCCCCGCGACCGACCGGACGGGGCCGGAGCCGCCCGCGCGGCTCAGGACCGCGCGAGCAGCTCGTCCGCCCGTGCCCGGGCCCACGCCTCGGTGCCCTCGACGTGCTCCAGGGTGACGTCAGCCGCAGCCACGCCGTCGTGCTCCCCCAGCACGCGCTCGACCGTCTCGACGATGTCGAGGAATCCGATGCGGCCCGCCAGGAACGCCGCCACGCCCTGCTCGTTGGCGGCGTTGTAGACCGCCGGGTGCGTCGCCGACGCCGCGGCGGCCTCGCGGGCCAGGCGCACGGCCGGGAACGTCTCCTCGTCCAACGGCTCGAACGTCCACGCGGTGGCCTGCGTCCAGTCGCACGGCGTCGCCACCGGGTCGAGGCGCTCGGGCCAGGAGAGCCCGAGCGCGATGGGCAGGCGCATGTCCGGGGGCGAGGCCTGGGCGATGGTCGAGCCGTCCACGAACTCGACCATCGAGTGGACGACCGACTGCGGGTGGACCACCACGGTGATGTCCTCGACGGCCACGTCGAACAGCAGGTGGGCCTCGATGAGCTCCAGGCCCTTGTTCATCAGGCTGGCGCTGTTGACCGTGACCACCGGCCCCATGCTCCATGTCGGGTGGGCCAGGGCCTGGTCGGGCGTCACGGTCTTGATGTCGTCGCGCGAGCGCCCCCGGAACGGCCCCCCGCTCGCGGTGAGCACCAGTCGCCGCACCTCGCTGCGCCCGCCGGGTCCGTGGGCGCCGGACCGCAGCGCCTGTGCGATGGCCGAGTGCTCGGAGTCGACGGGCACGATCTGGTCCGGTCGGCGGACGGCCGCCCTGACCAGCGAGCCGCCGACCACGAGCGACTCCTTGTTGGCGAGGGCCAGGGTGGACCCCGCGCCGAGAGCGGCGAGGGTCGGTCGCAGACCCACGCTGCCGGTGATGCCGTTGAGGACGACGTCGCTGCCCCGCCCCGCCAGCTCCGTGGCGGCGTCGGGCCCCGCCAGGACCTCGGTGCCCGCCGCGCCCGCCGCGTCGAGCGCCTCGCGCAGCGCTGTCTCGCGCCCGCGGTCCGCGACGGCGACGGCCCGGGCACCGAGCCGTGCCGCCTGGGCGGCCAGGAGGACGACGTCACCCCCGCCGGCGCTGAGCGCCTCGACCCGGAAACGCTCCGGGTGCTGGGCGACGACGTCGATGGCCTGGGTGCCGATCGAGCCGGTCGAGCCGAGGAGCGTGACGGTACGGGGAGCGAGAGACGCATCGGGCATGCGGCCATCCTCCCAGGTGGGGGCGGCGTCGGGAGCACCCGTTTTCACCCGCGTCGCTGCTTGACTTCCGAGCGCGCCGATAACTTGTCCGGTCGCGCACCTATGTGACGTCAATTACTTTCGCCGCATGCGCACTCCAGAGAACACCGCCCCAGCGGCGTCCCGGCGGCGCCGAGGGCTGGGCATCGTCGCCGGCCTCGCCACCATGCTGACCACCACGACCATCGCCCTCGCCGCCCCCGCCGCCGCGGACGACGACGGGCAGACGCACCGCGTCTACGCCACCCGCGAAGGACTCGTCGGCAAGACCACCGCCAACGGACACACCATCACCGAGCGCGACCACTTCGTGGCGCTGCCCTCGACCCGCGTGCTCTCCGCCCACGGCACCGGCACCTACTCCGTCCGCGTCTGCACCGCCGGCGCCCACCGCTGCGCCTACGCCCCCGTCTGGGACGTCGGCCCCTGGAACACCCGCGACGACTACTGGAGCACCACCCGCCACTGGGCCCAGGACCTGCCCGTGGGCACCCCGCAGGCCTCCGCCGCGTTCCGGCAGGGCCACTCCGGAGGCAAGGACCAGTACGGCCGCCAGGTCGCGAACCCTGCCGGCATCGACCTCGCCGACGGCACGTTCTGGGACGGGCTCGGCCTCCAGGACAACGCCTGGGTGGACGTCACCTTCCTCTGGCAGGGAGGCGCGCGCACCGGCACCGTCGTCTCACCCGACCAGCCGCTCAACGTCCGCACCGGGCCCGGCACCGGCTACCGCCCCACCGGCCTCGCCGCGCACACCGCCCAGGTACCCCTGCTGTGCCACGCCCGCGGCACCCTCGTCACAGGAAGCCGCGGCACCACCGACCTGTGGTACCGCATCGGCGAGAAGAACTGGGTCTCCGACGCCTACCTGCGCACCGGGACCGGCGCCGCCGTCGCCCCGCCCTGCTGACCACGGCGCACACCCCGCCCGCTGCGCGGGGCCGACCCGCCGTGCACAGCACGACGGCGGCGCTCCCCCACGGGAACGCCGCCGTCGGCGCGCTGGCGCCGTCACAGGCCGGGACGGATCAGCCGGCGAAGGTCACTCGACCCCGAGCAGCACCTCGACAGCCCTCGCGAAGAACGCGTCCACGGGCCCCTCGGCGTAACCCTCCGCACCCCGAGCACGACCGAACGTCGCCGACCGCACCTCGGCCGCCGTCAGCGGCTCCTGCCGGTCGAAGTACCCGACCAGCCGGTCGCACAGGGCGTCCACGTCGTCCTTGTCGTACGCCTGCTCGCCGCGACCGGCAGGCGCGAACTTCTCACCGTCGGGCCGCCCCAGACGGCCGTAGAGGGTCCGCGCGCGCTCCGCCAGCGCACCCATCCAGGCGTCGTGACCGTGCGCGCTGACGAACTCCGCACGCCGGCGCGCGATGAACGCGGCCTCCAGCCGGTCCAGCGCGGCGTCCACCTCGTGGGTGTCGTAGCCGCCCCGCACCAGGTCGAACGTGGCGGTCTGGATGTCCGCCCCCGTGAGCTCCTCGTCCGTGCGGCCCTCGTACGCCTGCCGGGCGTGGTCGAAGAACTCGTCGACCTCGTCCTTGTCGTACCCGGTGCGCAGCACCGACACGGTACCGAACAGAGCGTCGCTCACTCGTCCTCCTCCTCGGCGGCCAGCTGCCCGCAGGCACCGTCGATGTCGGAGCCGCGGGTGTCACGGATCGTCGTCGGGATGCCGTGCCCGCGCAATCGTGCCACGAACTCCGCCTCCACGGAACGCTCGCTCGCGGTCCAGATCGAGCCCGGCGTCGGGTTCAGCGGGATCGGGTTGACGTGCACCCAGCCCTTGCCGCGAGCGTTGAGCTTCTCCCCCAGGAGGTCCGCCCGCCAGGCGTGGTCGTTCATGTCCTTGATCAGTGCGTACTCGATGGACACGCGCCGGCCCGTCTTGTCGAAGTAGGCCCGTGCCGCGTCGAGCGCCTCGTCCACGCTCCAGCGGGTGTTGATCGGCACCAGCTCGCTGCGCAGGTCGTCGTCCGGCGCGTGCAGGCTCAGCGCCAGCGTCACCGGGATGCCCTCCGCCGTCAGCTTGTTGATCGCCGGGACCAGGCCCACGGTCGAGACGGTGATGTTGCGGGCGCTCATGCCGAGGCCCTCCGGCTGCGGGGCCACCAGCGTGCGCACCGTCTCGATGACCGCCTTGTAGTTGGCCAGCGGCTCGCCCATCCCCATGAAGACGAGATTGTTCAGGCGCGTGGGGCCGCCCGGGATCTCACCCTCCGCGAGCGAGCGCATCGCCGCGCGCACCTGCTCGACGATCTCCGCGGTCGACAGGTTCCGGGTCAGGCCCAGCTGGCCGGTGGCGCAGAACGGGCACGCCATCCCGCAGCCGGCCTGGCTCGAGACGCACAGCGTGGTCCGGTTCGGGTAGCGCATCAGCACCGACTCGACCTTGGCGTCGTCGAACAGGTGCCACAGCGTCTTGACCGTGGTGCCGCCGTCCGCCTCGAGCGTGCGCGTCGCGCGCAGCAGCGGGGGGAACAGCGTCTTGGCCAGCTCCTCGCGCGTCGCCTTGGGCAGGTCCGTCATCTGCTCCGGGTCGGACGTGAAGTGCGTGAAGTAGTGCGTCGCGAGCTGCTTGGCCCGGAAGGGCTTCTCCCCCATCGCCTCCACGGACGCGGCACGCTCGGCCGGCGTGAGGTCGGCGAAGTGGCGCGGCGGCTTGCCGCGCCGCCGCGGCGCCATCTGCAGCGGGACGGGCCTCGTCTCGTCCGAGGGGCGGACGGAGGTCGTGGTCTCGGCCGAAGGGCGGAGCTTCGGCGTGCCGAGAGGGGTGCCGGCCATGTGCGTACTTCCTTAAGCAGTGGTTCCCGAGGCAGCCACCGACAGCACGAGGTAGACGAACGGGGCGGTGACGAGGAGCGAGTCGACGCGGTCCAGCACGCCCCCGTGGCCAGGGAGCAGCGAACCCATGTCCTTCAATTCTAGGTCGCGCTTGAGCAGAGACTCCGCGAGATCGCCCACCGTGGCTGTGACAGCGGTCATGACGCCGAGCACGACCCCCAGCCACCAGTGGGTGCTCAAGGGCAGGTCGAGCACGAGGACCGTGCCGCCCAGGCCCACCACCACCGCGAGGACCAGCGAGCCCGCCAGCCCCTCCCAGCTCTTCTTGGGGCTGACCGTCGGCGCGAGCGGGTGGCGGCCGAACAGCACGCCGGCGATGTAGCCGCCCGTGTCGTTGGCCACCGCCAGCAGGATGAACAGCGCCACCCGCCACGCGCCGTCTGCCTGCCCCAGCAGCAGCACCACGAACCCGCCCAGGAACGGCACGTACGTCGCGGCGAACACGCTCGCCGCCGCGTCCCGCAGCGCCTGCGGCCCCGGACCGTCCAGCACCCGCCACAGGACGACCGCGGCGAGGGTGAGCACGTACGCGACCAGCAGCGCCTCGGGGCCGCCCGCGTACGCCGAGACCGCCATCCCCGCCCCGCCCACCGCGAGCGGCAGGAACGGCAGGTTGAGGTGCCGGCGCGCGAACGCCTGCTTCAGCTCCCACAGGCCGGCGCCCATGGTGATGATCGCCAGGGCGACGAACGGCTCCGGGCGGAACCACAGCGAGGCGCCGAAGACACCGAGCAGCACGACGCCGACGGCAATGGCCGCCGGGAGGTTGCGACCGGCACGGGACGCCTGGGGCGCCGTCCCCGCGGGTTCGAGAGGTGCGGCCGCCATCAGACCTCGAGCAGCTCGCTCTCCTTGCCCGCGAGGAGCTGGTCGACCATGTCGACGTGCCTCTTCGTGAGCGCCTCGAGCTCCTTCTCCGCGCGGGCGACCTCGTCCTCGCCGGCCTCGCCGTCCTTGACGATGCGGTCCAGCGTCTCCTTGGCCTTGCGGCGGATGTTGCGCACCGTCACGCGCGTCTCCTCCGCCTTCGTCTTCGCCAGGCGCACGTAGTCGCGGCGGCGCTCCTCGGTCAGTGCCGGGAGGATGACGCGGATCGCGTTGCCGTCGTTGGACGGGTTGACGCCCAGGTCGGACTCGCGCAGGGCCTTCTCGATGACGGCCATGGCGCCCTTGTCGAAGGGCGAGATCAGCACGGTCCGCGCCTCGGGGATGTTGAACGAGGCCAGCTGCTGCAGCGGGGTCGGCGCACCGTAGTAGTCCACGGTGATCTTGCTGAACATGCCCGCGTTCGCACGGCCGGTGCGGATGCCCGCGAAGTCCTCCTTGGCGACCTCGATCGCCTTGTCCATCTTCTCCTCGGCCTCGAGGAGGGTCTCGTCGATCACCGGTGTGCTCCTAAGCGTCTGTCGAGTGGGTGGTTCAGCTGGCCGTGATCAGGGTGCCGATCTTCTCGCCCAGCAGCGCACGGGTCACGTCGCCCGCACCCTCCAGGCCGAAGACCCGCATCGTCACGTCGTTGTCGCGGCACAGGCTCAGGGCCGTGGCGTCCATGACCTCGAGGTTCTGCACCAGCGCGTCGGTGTAGGTCAGGTGCTCCAGGCGCACCGCGTCGGGGTTGGTGCGCGGGTCGGCGCTGTAGACGCCGTCCACGCCGTTCTTCCCCATCAGGACCTCGTCGCAGTGCGTCTCCAGCGCGCGCTGCACCGAGACGGTGTCGGTGGAGAAGTACGGCATGCCGGCACCGGCGCCGAAGATGACCACGCGGCCCTTCTCCATGTGCCGGATGGCGCGCAGCGGGATGTACGGCTCGGCGACCTGCCCCATCGTGATGGCGGTCTGCACGCGCGTCTTGACGCCGCTCTGCTCCAGGAAGTCCTGCAGCGCCAGGCAGTTCATCACCGTGCCGAGCATGCCCATGTAGTCCGCGCGGGCACGGTCCATACCGGCCTGAGAGAGCTCCGCGCCGCGGAAGAAGTTGCCACCACCGACGACGATCGCCACCTGGACGCCCTCGCGCACCGCGGCACCGATCTCCGCGGCGATCCGACGCACCACGTCGGCCGCCAGCCCGATCTTGCCGCCGCCGAAGGCCTCGCCCGAGAGCTTGAGCAGCACCCGCCGCGCGGCGGGCCGTGCCACCGCGTCCGTCATGGGGTTCTCGATCTCGGTCATGGCCACCGTCCTGTCCTTCGTGCCGGCCTCGTGCTGCGGGAGTGAGTGTGCGTCCGGCGCATGGTGAGCCCGGATGCGCGAGCGGCCCGGCCCTACCGTACTCGGTAGGGCCGGGCCACCCGGGTCGCGTCAGTTGCCGACGCGGAAGCGGACGAAGCCGAGCAGCTTGCCGCCCGTCGCCTCGACGTGCTTGCCGACCGTGACCTTGGTGTCCTTGGCCAGCGGCTGGTCCACCAGCACGGCGTCCTTGAAGAAGCCGTTCAGGCGACCCTCGACGATCTTCGGCAGCGCGGCCTCGGGCTTGCCCTCGGCGATCGACACCTCGCGGGCGATCTCGCGCTCCTTCTCCACGACCTCGGCCGGGACGTCCTCACGGGTGAGGTAGGAGGGCGCCATCGCGGCGATGTGCTGCGCGACGTCCTTGGCAGCGGCCTCGCCGGCCTCGTCGGTGACGACGAGGACGCCGATCGACGGCGGCAGGTCCTTGGCGGTGCGGTGCAGGTACGTCGTGACCTTCGGGCCCTCGACGCGGGCCACGCGGCGCAGGACGATCTTCTCGCCCAGGGTGCCGGCGGCGGCAGCGATGAGGTCGGCGACCGTCTCGCCACCGGCCGGGGCGGCCAGGGCGGCGTCGGCGTCGGCAGCACCGGCGGCGGTGGCGGCCTCGAGGATCTGCTCGGCCAGCGACACGAACTTCTCGTTCTTGACGACGAAGTCGGTCTCCGCGTTGAGCTCGATGAGCGTCGCGGTCTGGCCGGCGGCGCCGTCCTCGACCTTGACGGCCACGAGGCCCTCGGAGGTCGCGTTGCCCTCGCGCTTGGCAGCCTTGGCCAGGCCGCGCTTGCGGATGAGCTCGACGGCCTTCTGCTGGTCGCCGTCGGCCTCGTCGAGAGCCTTCTTGACGTCGGTCATGCCGGCGCCGGTGAGCGCACGCAGGTCCTTGATGTCCTGGATGGTGTAGCTCGCCATGGTGGGGAGAGTCCTCCTGGTCGAAGTGGGTGCAGCAGGCGGGCGGCGCGGGCCGGGGACCTGGGACGGTCCCCGGCCCGCGTCAGCTCACTCGGACTTCGCGGCCTCGGCGGCGGCGTCCACGGCGGGAGCAGCCTCGTTGCCCGGGGTGACGGCGGTCTCGGTGCCCGAGGCGCCCTCGGTGGGGGCCGTGTTGCCGGCGGGGACGGCGTCGCCCTCGGCGGCCGGCGCGTCGCTCGGCTCCGTCTGGGCGGCGGCCTCGGCACCGGCGAGGAGCTCGCGCTCCCACTCGGCCAGCGGCTCGGCCTCGGCCTCGGCGGCGGCACCCGAGCGGCCGGAGTGGCGCTGGAGCAGGCCCTCGGCGGCGGCGTCGGCGATCACGCGGGTGAGCAGCGTGACGGAGCGGATCGCGTCGTCGTTGCCCGGGATCGCGTAGTCGACCACGTCCGGGTCGCAGTTGGTGTCGAGGATCGCGACGACGGGGATGCCCAGCTTGCGGGCCTCGTCGACGGCGAGGTGCTCCTTGTTGGTGTCGACGATCCACACCGCGGACGGCACCTTGGCCATGTCGCGGATGCCGCCGAGCGTGCGCGAGAGCTTGTCCTTCTCGCGGCGCAGCACCAGGAGCTCCTTCTTCGTGAGGCCGGAGCCGGCCACGTCGTCGAAGTCGATCTCCTCGAGCTCCTTGAGGCGCTGGAGACGCTTGTGCACCGTGGTGAAGTTGGTGAGCATGCCGCCGAGCCAGCGGTGGTTCACGTAGGGCATGCCCACGCGAGCGGCCTGCTCGGCCACGGGCTCCTGGGCCTGCTTCTTGGTGCCGACGAACAGGATCGAGCCGCCGTGGGCGACGGTCTCCTTGACGAACTCGTAGGCACGGTCGATGTACGACAGCGACTGCTGGAGGTCGACGATGTAGATGCCGTTGCGCTCGGTGAAGATGAAGCGCTTCATCTTCGGGTTCCAACGGCGGGTCTGGTGCCCGAAGTGGACACCGCTCTCGAGGAGCTGGCGCATGGTCACGACGGCCATGACTGGTCCTTTCGCCGCACGAGCCGGGATCCTCCCGTGCCCGCGCGCATCAGGCGACCGGCGCTGCCGGTCGCGTCACTCGGTTGTCGGTGCGTGCCGGGCGGCCGCACCCCTGGCGTCACGCCGGGCCGGCACCGCACGTCCCTCCTGGTGGAGGCCCGTGCAGACCGCTGCCGACGCGGCCGCGCCCCGCACCGTGTCCCGAGGAGGGGCGGAGCGGGCGCGTGGTGACGCGCGAAGTCGACCGGCACGCCGCCCCCCTGGTCCCCGCTCCCGGCAGGCGAGAGCCTCAGCCGGAGAACTGGGTGGGGTGCGAACGGACCGATCGCCTGGGGAAGTCTACCTGACGCCGTGAGCGTCCGGCGCGCGTCCGGCGCTCGACACCGCGGGCCCAGGCCCGCCGCCCTTCCCCGCAGAGCGAGCAGGCCGAGCAGGCCGAACAGCCCGGCGGGCCAGGCGGCCAGGCGGCCAGGCGGGCCAGGCCAGAGCGCACGAGCGACCCCGCCCCCAGGCAGGCGGTCCGGAGCCCCGCGCACAGCCGGTGACAGCGGGTCCGCTCCGGTCATGGGGAGCGGGCACGCTCCCCCCATGGTCGCACCGCAGCCTCTGACCACCCTGCTCGCCGCCACCCTGCTGGTGCCGCTCCTGACGGCGCCGGCACCCGGGCCCTCGGCAACGGGCGCCCCTCCCGCACCGGCGGGGCAGACGGCCGCTCGCGGCTACGTCGCTCCCGTGCCGGGCCCGGTGGTCCACCTGTTCGACCTCCCCGCCCGGCGCTGGGAGCCGGGGCACCGCGGGGTGGACCTCCAGGCCCCGGCCGGCGCGGCCGTCGCCTCCCCCGGACCGGGGACCGTCACGTTCGCCGGGCCGGTGGCAGGCAAGCCCGTCGTGGTGGTCACCCACCCCGACGGGCTGCGCTCCTCCCTGGAACCCGTCACCGCGACCGTGCCTGCCGGGACGGCCGTCGCGGCCGGAGACCCCGTGGGCGTCCTGTCGACCGGCCCGGGCGACGCCGCCAACCCCGACCACTGCTCGCCGGCCTCCCCCGCCGTGTCGACCGGGGTCGGCCTCCTCGGCACGGGAGCGGGCACGGGAGCGGGCACGGGACCACGCACGGGGGCCGGTGCGCCCGCAGCGGCGGCGGGGGGCACCTGCGTGCACTGGGGCGTCCGACGCGGTGACGTCTACCTCGACCCGCTGGTGCTGCTCGGGCTGGCCGCACCGATCGTGCTCCTGCCCGCGCGCTGAGGAGCCCCGCGACGCCCGCCTCATCGAGGGTGTCAGGCGCGCGGGAACGCCTGCGTGTAGACGGCGCGCAGCCGCTCGGCGTCGACGTGGGTGTACCGCTGGGTGGTGGCCAGGTTCGCGTGCCCGAGCACCTCCTGGACGCTGCGCAGGTCCGAGCCGCCCTGCAGCAGGTGCGTAGCCGCCGAGTGCCGCAGCGCGTGCGGAGCGACGTCGTCGACGCCGGCGCGGGCGGCCAGCCGGTGCACGGCCTCGCGCACCTGCCGCTGCCCCCACCGCCCCCCGCGGTCGCCCACGAGGAGGGCGGGGCCGGTGGAGGCGACGGCCAGGGCGGGCCGCCCGTGCTCCAGCCACGCCCCGACGGCGCGGGCGGCGGGCACCCCGAAGGGCACCACGCGCTCCTTGCCTCCCTTGCCGAGCACCCGGACCAGCCGCTCGCCGACCTCGACGTCGTCGACGTCGACCGCGACCAGCTCTCCGACACGGATCCCGGACCCGTACAGCAGCTCCGCCGCCGCCCATGCACGCAGGGCCGCCGGGCGGTCGTCCCCCTCGGCGGCCAGGGCGTCGTCCCGGGCGGTGTCCAGGAGCCGCGCTGCGGCGTCGGCGGACAGCACCGTGGGCAGCGTGCGGGGCACGCGGGGGCTCGCGAGACGCACGGACTGGTCGGAGCTCGTCAGGCCGGCCCGGTGCGCCCAGCGCAGGAACGTGCGCGCCGCAGCACCCCGGCGAGCGAGGGTCGCCCGCGCCAGTCCCCGCTGCGCCTGTGCCGCGAGCCAGCCGCGCAGGAGCGAGAGCTGGACGTCCTCCAGCGTCCGCGCCCCGTGCCGGACGGCGTGGCGGAGCAGACCGGTGACGTCCGCCACGTAGGCCCTGCGGGTGTGCGCGGAGTGGCCTCGCTGGGCGTCCAGGTGCTGGGCGAACCGAACGAGAGCGCCATCCATCGCCGCGGGCAGCGGCGGCAGGTCGGCGTCCAGCCCGGCCGCAGGGCCGGCGGCGGGCTGCACGGGTCGTGGATCGGTCCCCATCTGCGCCAGTGTGCCCGCGGGACCGGCGGACACCCCGGCAGCCCGCGGGCGTGTCGCACCGCCGCTCAGTGCACGCGGACGGGCGCTGCCCCTGCGGACTGCCCAGCCCGTGCCTGACGGTCCGCTCAGCGCGCGGGCAGGGCACGGCGTCCGTCACGGCGACGACCAGCCGGACCATGTCCGCTCAGCGCGCGCGGGCAGGGAGAGCCCGCCGTGCGCGGCGCCACCGTGCGCCGTCCTGCTCCGCGAGCCCCCGCACCTCCAGCACGCCGAGCGCCCCGAGCACCGCGGGCAGGGAGAGCCCCGCCACCCTGGTGAGCGCGGCCGGGTCCGCCGCTCCGCGGACCGGCAGCGCGTCCAGCACGGCCCGGGTCGCCGCGTCCAGCCCGTCCGCCTCGCCGACGGGCCCGTCCCGCTCCGGCGCGGCGTCCTCGCCGAGCGTGCCGGCCAGCTCGGCAGCCTCGGCCGCGTCCGTGACACAGGTGGCGACGCCGTCGCGCAGGAGCTGGTGGCACCCTGCCGAGCCCATCGAGGTGACCGGACCCGGCACCGCACCGACGGGGCGCAGGAGCCGTGCCGCACGCCGGGCCGTGGAGAGCGCGCCGGAGCGCCACGCCGCCTCGACGACCACGGTCGCACGGGTCATGGCGGCGATCAGCCGGTTGCGCGCGAGGAACCGCTGCTTGAACGGTGCCGAGCCCGGTGGGACCTCGGCCACGAGCGCACCGGCCCCGACCACTCGCGCCAGCAGCGCGTGGTTGCCCTGCGGGTACATCCGGTCGACGCCACCGGCCATGACGGCCACCGTGGCCCCGCCCGCCGCCAGGGACGCACGGTGCGCGACGGCGTCGATCCCGTACGCACCCCCGGAGACCACGGTGAACCCCCGGTCCGCGAGCCCCGCGGCGAGCTCGGCCGTGACGTGCTCCCCGTAGGACGTCGACGCCCGGGCCCCGACGACGGCCACCGAGCGCGCCGCGAGCGCAGCCAGGTCGGCCTCGCCGCGCACCCACAGCGCGAACGGCGCCCCGGCCCCCAGGTCGTCGAGCCCGCGCGGCCACCGAGGGTCGCCGGGCAGGAGGAGCGTGCCGCCGGTGTGCTCGAGCACCCGCAGCTCGCGCCGCGGGTCGAGGTCCTCCAGGCGCGGCGTCCAGCGGGTCACCGCGGCCGCGAGCGCCCGCACCGCCGTGGTGCTGCCAGCCGCCGTCGCGCTACCGGAGGCCGCCGCGCGGCCCGCGTCCACGAGCAGCCCGTCAGGGGCCTCGACGAGGCCGGCGTCACGCACCTCCAGCAGCCAGGCGAGAGCCCCCGCAGCCCCGAGGTGTGCCACCAGCGCACCGGCGACCTCGTCTCCGGGCTCGGCCAGGCGGCTCCACGCTGCGGCCGCCAGCAGCGGGTCGTCGACGTCGAAGCCCGGGCCGCTCATGCCGGCCTCCCGGTGCGAAGCATCATCGCCAGGCCCACGTCGGCGGCGTCGGGCACCGTGCGGCCGGCGAGGTCGCCCACCGTCCAGGCCAGGCGCAGCACCCGGTCGGCGCCGCGCAGCGACAGCGTCCCACGGTCGAGAGCCTTGTCGAGCTCTCCGAGCGCCCCGCGCACGGAGCGCATGCGCTCGCGCAGCCATGCGCCGGGCACCTCAGCGTTCAGCGTCCAGGGGGTACCGGCGAGCCGCTCCCGGGCAGCCGCGCGGGCCGCAGCGACACGGGCCGCGACCGCCGCCGAGGGCTCCCCGCGCCCCTCGGCCAGGTCGACCCGGCCGACGGCCTCGACACCCACCTGGACGTCGACGCGATCGAGCAGGGGGCCCGACAGCTTGCCGAGGTAGCGACGGCGGGCCAGCGCGGTGCACGTGCAGTCGAGCCCCTTGCCCGACCCCATGCCGCACGGGCACGGGTTGGCCGCGAGCACGAGCTGGAACCGGGCCGGGTAGCGGGCCGTCCCGCCGGACCGGTGGATCACGAGCTCGCCGTGCTCGAGCGGCTGCCGCAGGGTCTCCAGGACCCGCGACCCGAACTCGGGCGCCTCGTCCAGGAAGAGGACGCCGCGGTGGGCGCGCGAGGCGGCGCCGGGACGCGGCAGGCCCGACCCGCCGCCCACGACGGCGGCCGGTGTCGCCGTGTGGTGCGGGTCCTCGTACGGCGGCCGGGTCAGGAGCCCGTTGCCCGGGTCGAACGTGCCGGCCACCGAGTGCACGGCCGTGACCTCGACCGCCTCCGCCTCCGTGAGGTCCGGCAGGATCCCCGGCAGGCGGGAGGCCAGCATCGTCTTGCCGGCTCCCGGCGGCCCGGACAGCAGCAGGTGGTGCCCACCCGCTGCGGCGACCTCGAGCGCGAGGCGCGGCACCTCCTGGCCGAGCACGTCCGCGAGGTCTCCCGGCACCCGGGGCGCGACGGCCGTGCGCGGGTGGCGCACCGGGTCGACGTCGGGCAGCACCGGCGGGTGTCCGCCGTGCAGCGCCACCACCTCGGCGAGCGTGGTCGCACCGCGTACGCACGCCCCTGGCACGAGCGACGCCTCGGCCACGTCCGCCGTCGGGACCACGACGTCGCGGTAACCCGCCGCCACCGCGGCAGCGACCATCGGCAGGACGCCGCGCACCGGCTGCAGCCGTCCGTCCAGGCCCAGCTCCCCCAGGTGGACCACCCGCTCCAGGCCCGCGGCAGGGACCCTGCCGGCTCCCGCGAGCACGGCCACCGCGATCGCCAGGTCGAAGGCCGAGCCAGTCTTGGGCAGCGACGCGGGCGAGAGGTTCACCGTGATCTTGCGGTTCGGCCACTCGATCGCGCACGAGAGCACCGCCGCCCGCACGCGGTCCCGCGACTCGCTCAGCGCCGTGTCAGGCAGCCCGACCAGCGCGAACCCGGGCACCGAGAAGGCGAGCTGTGCCTGCACCTCCACCACGTGACCGGCCAGCCCCACCAGAGCAACGGCCGCCGTCGTCCCCAGAGCCATCAGCAGACCCCCTGCAGGACCTCGACGCGCACCGGCCCCGCCGGGGGCAGCACGACCGCGACCACGTCGATGCGCACGTCACGGAAGCGCCACCGGCCGGCACCTGCGGCGGGCTCGTGCCCGACCCGGGACCCGACCTCGGACCCGGTCTCGTCCCCAGAGTCGTCCCCGGGCTCGCCGCCGCTCCGGCGCGCGTGCTCGTGCAGCCACTGCCCGGTCAGCCGCCGGATGCGGGCCAGCTTGCGAGGCGTGACCGCCTCCGCCGGGTGCCCGAACCGGTCACCGCTGCGGGTCTTGACCTCCACCGCCACGAGCGTGCCGCCGTGCACCGCCACCAGGTCCAGCTCACCACCGGTGCCGCGCCAGTTGCGGGCCAGCACGGTGTAGCCCTCCTCGACCAGGCGCTCCGCGGCGATCTGCTCGCCGCGCCGCCCTACGTCGTCCTTCGCCGCCATCGCGACCACCTCCGAGAGGCAGCCTGCCGAGGCCGGGACGCAGCATGAGGGGCCTGCGGGCGGCGGTGTGCAGCGCCGGCCGCAGGGTCGTCCTGGGGACAGCGTCCGGCCCAGGCGACTCGGCACGGGCAGGTCGGCACGGGCAGGTCGGTGCGGTGCTTCACGCCGCCCCAGACCCCGGCGGCAGCTCCGGTCAGCTCGGGTCCGTGACCGGCGTCAGAGCGCCAGGTCGGCCTTGGCCAGCTCCTCGACGTTGACGTCCTTGAACGTCACCACCCGCACGGACTTCACGAACCGGGCCGAGCGGTAGACGTCCCACACCCAGGCGTCCCCGAGACGCAGCTCGAAGTAGACCTCGCCCGCGGCCGACCGCACCTGCAGGTCGACCTGGTTCGCCAGGTAGAAGCGGCGCTCGGTCTCCACCACGTACGAGAACAGGCCGACCACGTCCCGGTACTCGCGGTAGAGCGCGAGCTCCATCTCGGTCTCGTAGTTCTCGAGGTCTTCGGCGCTCACGGTCTCATCATCCCAGGTCCGTGCCCGGCTCGCCGGGACCGACCCGCGCACCGGCTGCTCGCCCGTCGGGGGCCTGGGCGTCCGCGGCCACGTCGAGCGTCTCGGCCACCACCTCGCCGAACTGCGCCGCCTGGGCCGCAGCCACCCCGGCGCCCGCCGCTCCACCCGCTGCCACCCCGCCTGCTGCCGGGTCGCCCGCCAGGGCGCTGAGGTTCCAGGAGCGACGGTGCTGCGGCGTCGTGCCGTGACGGCGCAGCGCCTCCAGGTGCGCGGGCGCCGAATAGCCCTTGTTCTGGTCCCAGGCGTAGACGGGGTACTGGCGCGCCAGCCGCGACAGCAGCATGTCGCGCTCCACCTTCGCGAGGACGCTCGCCGCGGCCACCGACGCGCACTGCAGGTCGGCCTTGACCATCGTGCGCACCGTCGGGTCCGTGTCGGGCGCGCCGTCGACGTCGAGGTCCGCCGCCTCGAAGAGGTCCACCTGCCGGCGGGAGAGCCAGTCGTGAGAGCCGTCGAGGAGCACCACGTCGACGTCACCGCACACCCGGCGCACCTGCGCGAGAGCACGGCGCCCCGCCAGGCGCAGGGCTGCGACGATCCCGTGGGCGTCGATCTCTGCCGGCCCCGCGTGCCCCACGGCCCACGCCACGCCCCAGCGCTGCAGCTGCGGCACCAGCGCCTCACGGGCCACCGGCGTGAGCAGCTTGGAGTCGGCCACGCCCTTGGGCGCGGTCCGGGTCGCGGCGTCCACCACGACGACGCCCACGCTGACGGGACCGGCGAGGGCGCCGCGTCCCACCTCGTCCATGCCCGCCACCAGCCGGGCCCCCGCCGAGACGAGCGCACGCTCGTGCCGCAGCGTCGGTGCGCGCCGGCCAGTGGTCCCGGCGGCCTTGCGGGGCGGGGTGGGTCGACGCGCGGACGTCACGGCTGGGGGACCTCCACGAACACCGAGCCGGGGTTGCGGTGCCAGGTGGCACGGTCGAACGGCCACACCGTCGCGAACGCGGTGCCCACCACGTTCGAGACCGGGACGAAGCCTCCGCCCGGCTTCGACTCGTTGTAGCGCGAGTCCTGCGAGTCCTGCCGGTTGTCGCCCATGACGAACAGCATGCCGGGCGGCACCGTGCGGTCGAACGGGGTCTGGCTCGGGATCGACCCCGGCCGGATGTAGGTCTCGTCGATCGGTTCGCCGTTGATCTCGATCCGCCCCTCGGCATCGCAGCACACCACGTGGTCGCCCTCCATGCCGATCACCCGCTTGATGAGGTGCTCGCCCGTGTCCTGCGGCAGCAGACCCACGAACGTCAGGGCGTGACGGACGGCGTTGCCGACCGGGCCCTGGTCCGGCGGCTCGTAGGGCGGGAGCCAGCCGCCCGGGTCCTTGAAGACCACGATGTCGCCACGGTGGACGTCGAAGACGTTGGGCACCAGGCGCGAGACCATGACCCGGTCGCCCTCCTCGAGGGTGTCGCGCATCGAGCCGCTGGGGATGAAGAACGCCTGGACGAGCAACGACTTGATGAGCCACGAGAGCACGAGCGCGCTGATGACGATGATCGCCGTCTCGCGCAGCAGCCCGGTCCCGCGGCGGGCCGGGCCCCGCGACGGTCCCTGCGGAAGGTCGGCAGGTTCGGGCGCGGGCTGAGGGTGGGTCACGGGGTCGGATTCTGTCACGGTTTCGAGGGCGCTCCCCACCGGACCGCGGGGAGGACGACGACGGGCGGCCCCTCCGGAGAGGGACCGCCCGTCGTCGATGGAGGCCGTGAGGCCGCGGCTCACTTGGCCGGGGTCTCGCGCTTCTCCTTGATCTTCGCCTTCTTGCCGCGCAGCGCACGCAGGTAGTACAGCTTGGCGCGACGCACGTCACCGCGGGTGACGAGCTCGAGCGAGTCGATCGTCGGGGCGTGCAGCGGGAAGGTGCGCTCCACGCCGACGCCGAAGCTGATCTTGCGGACGGTGAACGTCTCGCGGACGCCGCCACCCTGGCGCGCGATCACGACACCCTGGAAGGCCTGGACGCGCGAGCGGTTGCCCTCGACGACCTTGACGTTGACCTTGACGGTGTCACCGGCGCGGAAGTCCGGGATGTCGGAGCGCAGCGAGGCTGCGTCGACGATGTCGAGCGTGTGCATTGTTCTCTCCCCGCCTGCCACAGGTCAGGCGCAAGCTCAGGCCCGCGCGGGCGCGCGGGTCGGTGATGATGGTGGTTCCGGTGCGTCCCGCGTCTCCCCTGTGGCAGAGGCCGATACCGGCTGTGGACGCACCGCCGACCTATTCTGCCACAGGTGCCGGTGAGCCCGTGCCCTCCGGAGCGTCGGACGTCCGGCGCAGCCGTCCGCCGTCGACGTGCCAGCCCAGCTCGGCCAGCAGGCGCAGATCGTGCTTGTCGAGCCCGGCCACGTCGAGCGCGGCCACCATGTCGGGACGCCGGGCGGCCGTGCGCTCCAGGGCGCGGTCGCGCCGCCACCGGTCGATCTTCGCGTGGTGCCCTGAGAGCAGCACCTCGGGGATCTCCAGCCCCTCCCACGCGGGCGGCTTGGTGTACACCGGGTACTCGAGGAGCCCGGCCGCGCCGTGCGACTCCTCGACCAGCGACTCGGGGTTGCCCACCACCCCCGGCAGCAGGCGCCCCACCGCCTCGACCATGACGAGGGCTGCGACCTCTCCCCCGTTGAGCACGTAGTCGCCGATCGACAGCTCGCTCACCCGCCGCCCGGCTGCCCGGTAGCGTTCGGCCACCCGGGCGTCGATGCCCTCGTACCGCCCGCACGCCACGACCAGGTGGGTCTCGGTGGCGAAGGCCTCGGCGTGGCGCTGCGTGAACACCTCACCCGACGGCGTGGGGATGACCAGGTGCCCCTCCGGGTCGTCGCCCAGCACGGAGTCGATGGCGGCGCCCCAGACGTCGGGGCGCATGACCATCCCGGCACCGCCGCCGAACGGGGTGTCGTCGACGGTGCGGTGCCGGTCCGCGGTCCAGTCCCGCAGGTCGTGGACCCGCAGGTCGAGGAGACCCGATCGCCGCGCCTTGCCGACGAGCGACAGGTCGAGGGCGGCGAGGTAGTCCGGGAAGATGGAGACGACGTCGATGCGCACGTCAGCTCTCGCCCTCGGCGCGACCCGTGCCGGTGTCCACGTCGGGGCCGCCGTCGGAGTCGCCGTCAGAGTCGCCGTCGGGCGAGGCGACGACGAGGTTGTCGGCGTCGCGGGCGAGCAGGCCGCCGGGCGGGTCGAGCACCACGCGCCCGCCGGCCACGTCGACCTGCGGGACGATGGCCTTGACGAACGGCACGAGGGTGCGCTCTCCCCCGGTCTCGCGCACGAGGAGCGCGTCGTGGGCGGGCAGGTGCTCGAGCGCCACGACCTCGCCCACCACGGTCCCGTCGACGAGCTCGGCACGCAGGCCGCGCAGCTCGTGCGGGTACCAGGCGTCCTCCTCGTCGGAGGCGTCGGCCTCGACGACGAGCTCGACGCCACGCAGCGCCTCGGCGGCGGTCCGGTCCGCCACCTCGGCGAAGCGCACGAGCCAGCGTTCCTGGTGGGTGCGTACGGTCAGCACGGTCAGGGGGCCGGCGGACGCCGGCTCGGTGGCGAGCACCTGCCCGACCGCCAGCCGGCTCTCCGGGTCGTCGGTGCGCAGGTCGAGGCTCACCTCGCCGCGCAGGCCGTGGGCTCGCCCGACGCGGGCCACCACGAGCTGCATGTCGTCTCCTGTCCGTCCGTCCCGGCCGGCGGTCCCGGTCCGGGATGCGACGACGGGACCCGGTCCGCGTGCGGACCGGGTCCCGTCGTCAGTTCGCGTGGGTGCTCAGCGCCGGTCGACGTCGACGACGTCGACCCGCACCGGACCGTCGGTCGACAGCGCACCGACGACGGTGCGCAGCGCCTTGGCCGTGCGGCCGCCCCGGCCGATGACTCGGCCGAGGTCGTCCGGGTGCACGCGGACCTCGAGCAGCTCGCCCCGGCGCAGCGCCTTCGCGGTCACCTGGACGTCGTCCGGGTTGTCCACGATGCCGCGCACCAGGTGCTCGAGGGCCTCGGCGAGCATCAGGCCTCGGCCTCAGCCTCGGCCGGGGCCTCCTCGGCGGGCGCGGACTTGCGCTCCGCAGCCTTGGCCTTGGCCTTCTCGGCCTCGGCGTTGACGGCCTCGACCGCCGAGGCGGTGTCGCCCTTGGCAGCCTTGGTCCTGAGGGTGCCCTCGGCACCCTCGATGCCCTTGAACTTCTGCCAGTCGCCGGTGACCTTGAGGATGGCGGCGACCTGCTCGGTCGGCTGCGCGCCGACGCCGAGCCAGTACTGAGCGCGCTCGGAGTCGATCTCGATGAACGAGGGCTCCTCGGTCGGGTGGTACTTGCCGATCTCCTCGATCACGCGACCGTCGCGCTTGGTGCGCGAGTCGGCGACGACGACACGGTAGTACGGGGCCCGGATCTTGCCGAGGCGCTTGAGGCGAATCTTGACGGCCACTGTTGTGGTCACTCCTGGTTCTGGGATGGGTGACCCGCGCACACCGGTTCGTGGGGTCGAGCGGCGAGCGGGATCAGGACGCGGCGTCGCGCAGGTGAGAGGGGCCTGGGCACACCGAGTACCGGCCCATTGTGCCAGACCTGGGGGCCGGCGCCAAAGCGAGGTCGCTCACGGCGCCGGCCGCCCGCAGCGGGAGCCTCAGCGGCCACCGAGCAGCTTGTCGAACCCCTCGGGCAGCTGCAGCTGCGACAGGTCGACGTCCTCGGGCTGCTGCTTGCCGACGCCGAACGACGAGCCCGCCGCACCGGCCGGCGCGGCCGGGCCACCCAGGGCCCGCTGCAGCGCCTCCTTCTCCTGCTGGGCGCGCTTGGCCGGGTTGCCCGACTTGCCCTTGACCTTCTTGGCGGGCTGCTGCTTGCCGCGGGACTTCTTGCCACCGCCGGGCATCCCCGGCATGCCCGGCATGCCACCGGGCATCCCCGGCATCCCGCCGCCCCGCGCCATCTGGCGCATCATCTTCTGCGCGGCCTCGAACCGCTCCAGCAGCTGGTTGACCGCCGTCGTGGTGGTGCCGGAACCGCGGGCGATGCGCGCACGGCGCGAGCCGTTGATGATCTTGGGGTTCTCGCGCTCGGCCGGCGTCATCGAGTGGATGATCGCCTCGATGCGGTCGACCTCCCGCTCGTCGAAGTTCTCGAGCTGCTCGCGCATCTGCCCCATGCCGGGCAGCATCCCGAGCATCTTCTTCATCGAGCCGAGCTTCTTCATCTGCTGCATCTGCACCAGGAAGTCGGCCAGCGAGAAGTCCTGGCCGGTGGCCACCTTCTGCGCCATCTTCTCGGCCTGCTCGGCGTCGAAGGCGCGCTCGGCCTGCTCGATGAGGGTGAGCACGTCACCCATGTCGAGGATGCGCGAGGCCATCCGGTCGGGGTGGAACACCTCGAAGTCGGTGAGCTTCTCACCGGTCGAGGCGAACATGATCGGGCGGCCGGTCACCTTCGCGACCGACAGCGCGGCACCACCGCGGGCGTCGCCGTCGAGCTTGGACAGGACCACGCCGGTGAAGTCGACGCCCTCGAGGAACGCGCTGGCCGTGGCGACGGCGTCCTGGCCGATCATCGCGTCGATGACGAACAGCACCTCGTCGGGGCTGATCGCCGCGCGGATGTCGGCGGCCTGCTGCATGAGCACCTGGTCCACGCCGAGGCGGCCCGCGGTGTCCACGATGACGACGTCGTGCTGCTTGTCCCGGGCGAACGCCACACCGTCGCGGGCCACGCCCACCGGGTCGCCGATGACGACGTCGGTCTCCGCTCCCTGGTTGCCGGGGTGCGGCGCGTAGACGGGGACGCCGGCACGCTCGGCCACCACGGACAGCTGGGTGACGGCGTTGGGGCGCTGCAGGTCGGCAGCGACCAGGAGCGGGGTGTGGCCCTGCTCGCGCAGGGCGAGCGACAGCTTGCCCGCCAGGGTCGTCTTGCCCGCGCCCTGGAGGCCGGCCAGCATGATGACGGTCGGGGCCACCTTGGCGAACGACAGCGGGCGCGTGTGCCCCCCGAGGATCTCGACGAGCTCCTCGTTGACGATCTTGACGACCTGCTGCGCCGGGTTCAGCGCGCCGGACACCTCGGCCGACAGCGCACGCTCGCGCACGGCCGCGGTGAACTCGCGCACCACGGGCACGGCGACGTCGGCGTCGAGCAGCGCCCGGCGGATCTCGCGCACGGTGGCGTCGATGTCGGCCTCGGACAGGCGTCCCCGGCCGCGGAGGTTCTTGAAGGTCGCGGTGAGCCGGTCCGACAGGGAGTTGAACACCAGGGCGGTCCTCGAGGTCTCGTGAACGGTGTGGAACGGTCCCCCAGCCTACCCGCCGGCGCGAGCGCCGGTCCCGGCCTCCCCCGCACCGGCGCCCTCGCCCAGGGCTGCCCGCGCCCGGCGCACCAGGTCGTCGACCAGCCGGGCCCGCCAGGACGTCCACCCGTTCTTCGCTCCCAGGCTCGAGGCGTCCGCCTCCGTGAGCACCCGCAGCTCGGCGAGCAGGTCAGCCCGGTGGTCGACGGCGTCCAGCAGCCGGGCGACCGTGGCGGGGTCGCCGGGGTCGGCCTGCGTGGCCAGCTCCGACAGCACCAGGTGGTGGCGCACCAGCCGGGTCACGTCGCGCGCGACGTCCTCGCCGAACCCCATCCTCGCCACGATCCCCGGCACGAGGCGGGCGCCCTCGACCGAGTGGTCCGGGTCCAGTGCCCCGCGCCGCTTGCCGACGTCGTGCAGCACGGCCGCGACCAGCAGGACCTCGCCGCGCACTGCCGCCGGCTCGGGCAGCGCACGGCGCAGGGCCGCGGCACGGGCCACCGTCTCCACCATGTGCCGGTCCACGGTGTGCCGGTGCACGGCGGCGCGCTGGGGCCGGTTGCGCACCCCCGCCCACTCGGGGATCCAGGACGTGACCACGCCGGCCAGGTCGAGCGCCTCCCAGACGGGGACCTGGGCGGGCCCCGAGCCGAGGAGCTGGAGGAACGCCTGGCGCGCCGCGCGCGGCCACGGCTCGGGCAGCGGCGCACCGCGGGCCAGGCTCCCGACCGTCACCGGCGACAGCACCAGCCCGGTGCGCGCCGCCGTCGCCGCGGCGCGCAGGCTCAGCAGCGGGTCGCTCTCCGGGCTCGCGTCCACCGCGAGCACCAGCTCGCCGTCGTGCTCCACCAGCCCGTCGCCCACGGCCCGCAGCCGCGGGGGCGTGCGCCGTCCGCGCACGAGCAGCGGACGGCGCGCGGGCGGGCGCTGCAACGCCTGGCGCGCGCGGCGCACCGTCGAGTCGAGGGCGTAGGAGATCTCCCGGCCGGCCTCGGCCAGCGACGCCAGCAGCTCGTCCGGGTCGTCGAACCCCGAGCGCTCCGCGACCTCGTCCAGGTCGGCCAGCAGCAGCCGCGTCGTACGGCGCCGGGTCACCACCTGGAGGGTGTCGCGCACGTCGAGCACGTGCGTGTACGCCCGGTCGACCGCACCGTGCGGGCGGTCCGTGAGCCAGGTGGCCGCCAGGGCCGAGAGCAGGACGGCGTCCCGGATGCCGCCACGCGCCTCCTTCAGGTCCGGCTCGACCAGGTACGCCAGCTCTCCCGAGCGCTGCGCGCGCTCGCGCACCGATGCCAGCAGCTCCGGCAGCCGGCGCCGCGACGCGGCACGCCAGTCCGTCAGGATCGCCGACGCCGCCCGGTGCACGACCACGGCGTCCCCCGCCACCGGGCGCACGTCGAGCCAGCTCACCGCCGCCGCCAGGTCCTTCGAGGCGACCTGCCGCGTCTGGCTGAGGGAGCGCACCGCGTGGTCGATGTCCACGCCGGAGTCCCACAGCGGGTACCACAGGCGCTCCGCCACGCGCGCCAGCTCCTCGGCCGGGTGGGTGCGCCCGTCGTGCACCAGCACCAGGTCGAGGTCCGACAGCGGCCCCAGGTCGCCGCGGGCCAGGCTGCCCACCGCCGCCAGCGCCAGCCCGGCGGGCTCGACGCCGTCGGTGGCCTGGTCGTAGAGCGCGCCCAGCCGCTCGGTCACCGTGCGCACCAGCGCCGAGCGCCGAGCCACGCCGGAGCGCGACGGTCCGGACAGGTCGGTCGCCGCGGCCAGCAGATCAGCGCGCAGGCCCCGCACCCCGTCCGCGGGGTGCGGGGCCTGCCCCTGACCTGACCGACCGTCGTCCTGCACGGGGACGTCGGTCACGGCCGCCTACAGGGCGCTGTCGCCGTGCTCACCGGTGCGGACCCGGGCGACGTCCTCGACGTGGACCACCCAGACCTTCCCGTCACCGATCTTGCCCGTCTGGGCGGCGCCGACCACGACGTCGACGACCGCCGCCGCGTCCTCGTCGGCCACCAGCACCTCGACGCGGACCTTCGGCACCAGGTCCACCGTGTACTCCGCCCCGCGGTACACCTCGGTGTGACCCTTCTGGCGGCCGTAGCCGCTGGCCTCCGACACGGTCATCCCGCGGACGCCGGCGGCCTCCAGGGCCGACTTCACGTCGTCGAGACGGTGCGGCTGGATGACACCGGTGACGAGCTTGCTCATGCGCGGACCTCCTTGATGACCGAACCCTGGGCGATGGTCTCGTACGCGGTCTCGCCGTGCACGGCGAGGTCGATGCCCCCGACCTCGCTCTCCTCGGTGACGCGCCAGCCCAGCGTGGCCTTGACGGCCAGCGCGACGACCAGGGTGACGACGGCGGAGAACGCGATCGCGACCAGCGCGATAACCACCTGCACGCCCAGCTGGGCGAGGCCGCCGCCGTAGAACAGGCCGGTCTCCGTGGCCAGGAAGCCGAGCGCGACGGTGCCCCACAGGCCGGCCACGAGGTGGACGCCCACCACGTCGAGCGAGTCGTCGTACCCGAACCGGTACTTCAGGCCGACCGCGAGCGCCGAGAGCGCACCGGCCACGGCGCCGACGACGATCGCCCCGAGCGGGGACACGTCCCCGGCGGCCGGGGTGATCGCCACCAGGCCCGCGACGACGCCGGAGGCGGCACCGAGGGAGGTGGCGTGGCCGTCACGGATCTTCTCCGTGAGCAGCCAGCCGAGGATCGCGGCCGCGGTCGCGGTGGTCGTGTTGACCCACGCCAGGCCCGCGGCCTCGTCGGCGCCGTACGCCGACCCGCCGTTGAAGCCGAACCAGCCGAACCACAGCAGCGCGGCGCCCAGCATCACGAAGGGGAGGTTGTGCGGGCGCATCGGCTCGGTGCCGAAGCCCTTGCGCTTGCCGACCACCAGGGCCAGCACGAGCGCGGCGACGCCCGCGTTGATGTGCACCACGGTGCCACCGGCGAAGTCGATCGGGGCGGCGTCACCGAAGACGAACGGCCCCTCGTCGGACAGCAGGCCACCGCCCCAGACCATGTGCGCGAGGGGGAAGTAGGAGAGCGTCACCCAGACGGCCGCGAAGACCATCCAGGAGCCGAACTTCACGCGGTCGGCGATCGCGCCCGAGACCAGCGCGACGGTGATGATCGCGAACGTGGCCTGGAAGCCCACGTCGACGATGGTGGGCATGAACGCCCCGGTGTCCTCGTTCAGCACCGTGACGGGGTCGAAGCTGCCCCCCAGGCCGAACTGGTCGAACGGGTTGCCGAAGATGCCCCCCACGCTCGAGCCATAGGACATCGACCAGCCCCAGAGCACGTAGATGACGCCGACCACGGCGATCGCGCCGAACGACATCATCATCATGTTCAGGACCGACTTGCCGCGCACCATGCCGCCGTAGAAGAACGCCAGGCCTGGCGTCATCAGGAGCACGAGGGACGCCGACACGAGCATCCACGCGGTGACTCCGGTATCCAACATCAGGTTCCCTCCCTCACCAGCCGGGCGGCCGGACGGGTCAACCGTGAGGGAGCACCGTTTCCACCGGGACCTTCTCGCGTTACGACGGCGTGACAGACGCCGCGCACGGGTAAACGTTGGGTTTCCCTGCCCGCTGCGTCCAGCATGCGGGACGCAGCGGTCCCGGTCGTGACCTGGCCGTGACACGGGCGTGGGCGCCCGACGAGTCGTCGGACGCCCACGTGCCGCCGCGCGGCGTCTGCGCCGCGTTCGCGCCGCCGCTGCGGTCTGCCTGTGCCGGAGCGGCGACCTCAGTCGCCGAGGATGCCGTCGACGAACTGCTCCGCGTCGAACGGTGCCAGGTCGTCCGGCCCCTCCCCCAGGCCCACGAGCTTGACCGGCACGCCCAGCTCGCGCTGCACGGCCACGACGATGCCGCCCTTGGCGGTGCCGTCGAGCTTGGTCAGCACGATGCCCGTGACCCCGGCGACCTCGCCGAACACGCGCGCCTGGGTCAGGCCGTTCTGGCCGGTGGTGGCGTCGAGCACCAGCAGCACCTCGGTCAGCGGGGCCTCGCGCGTCACCACGCGCGTGATCTTGCCGAGCTCGTCCATGAGGCCGGCCTTGTTCTGCAGACGACCGGCCGTGTCCACCAGGACGACGTCGGCGCCGTCGGCCTTGCCCTGCCGCACCGCGTCGAACGCGACGGCCGCCGGGTCCGCGCCGTCACGGTCCGCCCGCACGGTGGTGACGCCGACGCGCGAGCCCCACGTCTGCAGCTGGTCCGCCGCCGCGGCACGGAACGTGTCCGCCGCGCCGAGCACCACCTTCTTGTCCTCGGCGACCAGCACGCGGGCCAGCTTGCCCACCGTGGTGGTCTTGCCGGTGCCGTTGACGCCCACCACCATGACGACGCCCGGCTGGCCGGGCTCGTCACCGGCCGTGCGCAGCGCGCGGTCCATGCCGGGGTCGACGAGCCGGACCAGCTCCTCGCGCAGGAGCGCGCGCACGGCCTGGGTGTCGGTGACGCCGAGCACGCGAACACGCGTGCGCAGCGCCTCGACGAGCTCCCCGGCGGGGCCGGCGCCGACGTCGGCGAGCAGGAGCGTCTCCTCGATCTCGTCCCAGTCGTCCTCGGTCAGCTGGTCGCGCGAGAGCACCGCGAGCAGGCGCGCACCGAGGGGCGAGCCGGAGCGGGCGAGCCGGTCGCGCAACCGCACCAGCCGCCCCTGCGCGGGGGCGGGCTGCTCGACGGGGACGGCCTCGACGTCGGCAGCGGTCGCGGGCACCTCTGCTGCGGGGGGCGCCTCGGCGGGGGCGGGGGCCGCGGCGTCGCCGGTCGCCGTCGTCGGCCGCTCGAGGACGGTGCCGGACGGCAGGTCACGCTGCCGGCGCGAGCGCGGGACGAGCAGGGCCGCCGTGCCGCCGCCGGCGACGAGGACGGCCAGGGGGATGAGCCAGAGGAGGACGTCGTTCACGAGTCCCAGTCTCCCAGAACGCAGGCGGCGGGCACGTGCGCGCGGCGGGGCGGGGCGGTCAGCCGCGCCCGCCCGGGGACGCCGGGCCCGGCGCCGGGGAGGCGGGGGCCCCGGCGGCCGGCTCGGGCGCGACGTCGGGGCGGTGCACGGTGCCCACGTGGAGCTGACGGGTGGCCTGCTCACGTGCGCGGTGCAGCACGTCGGAGAGCTGTTCCGCGTCGACGTAGGCGGGCCCGCTCTCGACGGTGCCGGCGAAGAACGTGTCGAGATCCGTGTCGACCGGTTCCGGCACCGCTTCCTCGCGCCGCTCGCGCCGGAGCCCCGCCCGGAAGCTGCTCCAGAAACCGCGGAGGCTGCCGCCGAGCCCCACGGGCACGTCGTCGTCGCGCCGCTCCATCACGTTCGCCACGAGGAACACACCGGCGACGAGGAGGACAGCGACGACACACCAGACGACGAACGTGACCATGGCACCAAGTTTCCCTCACCCGCTCGCACACGCCCGGGACGGGAGGTGAGGATTCTGCGAGGACACGAGCCCCAGGCCCGCGGTCTCAGGCGTCCGCGGCCTCCCGCAGGCGCTGGGAGATGACGGTCGTCACACCGTCACCACGCATCGTGACGCCGTACAGGGCGTCGGCGATCTCCATCGTGCGCTTCTGGTGCGTGATGACGATGAGCTGGGAGTCGCGCTGCAGCTCCCGGAAGATGTCGAGCAGGCGGCCCAGGTTGACGTCGTCGAGCGCTGCCTCGACCTCGTCCATGATGAGGAACGGGCTGGGGCGCGCCTTGAAGATGGAGACGAGGAACGCCACCGCGGTCAGCGAGCGCTCGCCCCCCGAGAGGAGGCTGAGGCGCTTGACCTTCTTGCCCGCCGGGCGCGCCTCGACCTCGATCCCCGTGCCCAGCAGGTCGGTGGGGTCGGTCAGCACGAGCCGGCCCTCGCCGCCCGGGAACAGCGTGGGGAAGACCCGCTCGAACTGCGCGGCCGTGTCCCGGAACGCCTCGGCGAACACCTGCTGCACCCGCTCGTCGATGTCCTCGACGATCTGCAGCAGGTCCTGGCGGGACTTCTTCAGGTCCGCGAGCTGGTCGGTGAGGAACCGGTGCCTCTCCTCGAGCGCGGCGAACTCCTCCAGGGCGAGCGGGTTGACCGTGCCGATGCGGGCCAGCGCCCGCTCGGCCTGCCGCAGCCGCTTCTCCTGCTCCTCGCGCACGTACGGCACGGGCTCCGGGTCGGGATCCTCCTCGGCCGCGCCCTCGGGCCGCGGCACGGGCACCATCCGGTGCGGGCCGTACTCCTCGACCAGGGTCTCGGGGTCGGTGCCGAGCTCGTCGGTGGCCCGTGCGCGCAGCTGCTCCAGGCGCAGGGTCTGCTGCGCGCGCGCCACCTCGTCGCGGTGGGCGACGTCGGTCAGCTCCCGCAGCTCGCCGGCGAGACGGTCGACGTCGGCGCGCACCGCGTCGAGCTCGTGGGCGCGGGCCGTGCGTGCTTCCTCGGCGGCCGCACGCTCGGCGGCGGCCCGCTCGATCGACCGGGCCAGCGCGTCGAGCGCCGTGGTCGCGTCGTCGCGGACCGAGGCGGCGACCTGCGCCTGGGCGGTGCGGGCCCGCGCCCGCGCCGCGGCCTTCTCGCGGGCGGCTCGCTCGGCGGCGGCCGCCCGGGCCAGGCCGTGCGCCCGCCCCGAGACGGCTCGGGCGCGCTCCTCGCTGGTGCGCAGGGCGAGCCGTGCCTCCGTCTCGGCGGAGCGCGCCTGTGTCGCTGCCTCCTGGGCGGCGTCGCGCGCGCGGGTGGCCTCGGTGACAGCCTCGTGGGACTGTGCGGGCTCGGCCTCGGCCACCTCCAGGCGCCGGGTCAGCTCCGCGAGCTCGGCCTCGTCGGCGGCCCGCCGCTCGGTGGCCTGGGCGAGGTTGCTCCGGTGCCGCTCCGCCTCGGCCCGGGCCGCCCGCTGCGCGGCTCCGAGCGTACCCAGCCGCTCGGCCACCGCGGCGAGCGCGGCGTCGGACTCGTTGAGGCGGTCGAGAGTCTCGTCGTACCGGTCCTGGGCCCCGGTCAGGGCCTCGCGGGCCGCCGCCAGCTCGAAGCGGCACCGCTCCCCGCGGGCCGTCGCCTCCTCGGCGCTGGAGCGTGCCTCGTCGAGCGCGGACTGCAGGTGGAGCACGCTCGGCGCCGCCGCGGACCCGCCCCAGGCGCGCACGGCACCGAGCAGGTCGCCGGCGCGCGTCGCGGCCACCACCCCCGGCTGGGCGGCCACGAGCGCCCTGGCCTCCGCCAGGTCCTCGACGACGACGACGTCGGCCAGCAGCGCGCGCAGCGGCGCGGCGGCGGGCCCCGAGACCGTGACGACGTCGAGCGCCCGGCGCGCCCCCGGGGGCAGCGCGCCGACCTGAGCCGGTGGCTCCTGCGAGGCGCCCTCCGAGCCGACCACCAGCCCGGCCCGGCCCGCGTCGTCGTCGCGCAGGAGGCGCAGCGCGTCGACCGCGGCGTCCACGTCGGCGACGGCGACGGCGTCGGCCAGGGGCCCCAGGGCGGCCGCCACGGCGTCCTCGTACCCGGCCTCCACGCCCAGCAGCGCGGCCACCGAGCCCAGCACCCCGGGCGCGTCCGCCGCGAGCAGCGCACCGGCCCCGTCCTTGCGGTCCAGGCTCAGCTCGAGCGCCTCCACGCGGGCCGACCACGTCGCCCGGTCCCGGTCGGCGGCGGCCAGCCGCTCCTCCAGCGAGGCGACGGCGGCACGGGCCTCCTCCAGCGCGTCGGCGGCGGCCTCGTGCTCGGCGTCCAGGCCTTCCTCCCCTGCCTCCGCGCCCACCACCTGGGTCTCCAGCGCGGCGAACTCCCGCACGGCCTCCTGCTCGCGCCGCTCCGCCTCCTCCAGCGCGGCGCGCACCCGCTCGAGCTCGGCGTCGCCCGCCTCGACGCGGCTGCGGCGCGCGGCGACCTGGCCGGCCAGCCGAGCCAGCCCCTCGCGGCGGTCCGCGGCGCCCCGCAGCAGGGCGGCCAGCTCCTTCTCCGCCTCGCTCCCGGCCGCCTCCGCCGCGGCCCGGGCCTCGACCGCGCCGGCCAGCGCCGTGCGCGCCAGCTCCACCTCCCGGGCCAGCTCCGCCTCCGACGCCCTGGCCCGCTCGGCCTGGGCCTCGAGCTCGGCCGGGTCCTGCCCGCGGTGCTCGGGCTCCGCCGTGCCCAGCAGACGCACCCGCTCCTCCGCGAGGGTGCGCAGGCCGCGCAGCCGCTCGCGCAGCGCCGACAGGGCGTGGAACGTGTCCCCCGCCCGGGCTGCCGCCGTCGTCGCCCCCGCGGCCGCCACCTCGAGCCGAGCCAGCCGCTCGCGTGCTGCACCCAGCGCCGCCTCCGTGGCGGCCTGCCGCTCGCGCAGGGCGGCCTCGTCCGCCTGCTCCGCCTCGATCTGTGCCGTCAGCTGGGCCAGGTCGTCGGCCAGCAGGCGGCTGCGCGCGTCCCTCAGGTCCGCCTGCACCGTGCGCGCCCGCCGCGCCGCCTCCGCCTGGCGCCCCAGGGGGCCCAGCTGCCGCCGCAGCTCGGTGGTCAGGTCGGTCAGGCGCGCCAGGTTGCCGGCCATCTGGTCCAGCTTGCGCAGGGCCTTCTCCTTGCGCTTGCGGTGCTTGAGGACCCCGGCGGCCTCCTCCACGAACCCGCGGCGGTCCTCCGGGGTGGCACGCAGCACCGCGTCGAGCTGCCCCTGCCCCACGACCACGTGCATCTCGCGGCCGATCCCCGAGTCGCTCAGGAGCTCCTGGATGTCGAGGAGACGGCACGGCGAGCCGTTGATCGCGTACTCCGAGCCGCCGCTGCGGAACAGCGTGCGCGAGATCGTCACCTCGGTGTAGTCGATCGGCAGCGCGCCGTCGGTGTTGTCGATGGTGAGGGCGACCTCGGCGCGGCCCAGCGGCGGGCGGCCCGAGGTGCCCGCGAAGATGACGTCCTCCATCTTGCCGCCGCGCAGCGACTTGGCACCCTGCTCGCCCATGACCCACGCGAGGGCGTCCACCACGTTCGACTTGCCGGAGCCGTTGGGCCCCACGACGCACGTGACGCCCGGCTCGAAGCTCAGCGTCGTCGCCGAGGCGAACGACTTGAAGCCCCGGAGCGTGAGCGTCTTGAGGTGCACCCGCCGAAGCCTAGCGGGCAGGGCCCACAGACCCCCGCAGCCCCTGACGACCGACGCGGGTCCCCGGGTCCCCGGTCCTGAGCGGTCAGGACCGGGGACCCGGGGACCCGCGTCGTGGGAGGGAGGGCGTCAGAGCGACGGGAACCAGAGCGCGATCTCGCGCTCCGCCGACTCCGGCGAGTCGGAGCCGTGCACGATGTTCTGCAGCACCGAGGTGCCCCAGTCGCGGGCCAGGTCGCCACGGATGGTGCCGGGAGCGGCCGTGGTGGGGTCGGTGGTGCCCGCGAGCGAGCGGAAGCCCTCGATCACACGCTGACCCTCGGCCACGACGGCGAGCGTGGGGCCCGAGAGCATGAAGTCCACCAGCGGCTGGTAGAACGGCTTGCCCACGTGCTCGGCGTAGTGCTGCGAGAGCAGCTCGGGGGTGGCGGTCAGCAGCTGCACGGCGGCCAGGGTGTAGCCCTTGGCCTCGATGCGGCGCAGCACCTCGCCGGACAGCCCGCGGCGGACGCCGTCGGGCTTGACCAGCACCAGGGTGCGCTCGACGGCGGGGACGGTGGTCTCTTGCGTCATGCCCCGAAGCCTAACGGGGGCCGCCGGTCCGCACCGGCGGCCCCCGTCGGAAGCCTCACACGTTCGGCGCGGTCTCCGGGTGGGCGGCGTCGTAGGCCCGCCGCTCCCTGTCGATGCGGGTACCCAGCCGCAGCGAGGCCACCCACATGATCACGAAGACGCCCGCGACGAGGTACATCATCGGCAGGGCCAGCCCCGTGGCGATGACCAGCACCTGGGCGACCGTGCCGCCCGCGATGCCCACGGGCCGGCTCGTCAGGCGCGAGAGCACCAGCAGCAGGAGGAACAGCGTGCCGCCCGCGACCCAGATCACGGTGGGGCTGGTGATCTCCACCGGCCCCTTCTCGTAGGCGCTGTCGCGCAGCCCGTACAGGGCCACGGCGGCGAACGCCACGCAGAACGCCTCGAGGGCGAGCGTCGTGGACGTGAACTGCTCGAGCGCCGACTTCTTGGGCTTGATCCGGTCGCCGGGTGCGGGGCGGTCCTTGCTGGTGCTCACGGCTCCAGGCTATCGGCCGCACGGCCGGCGCCCGACCCGGACCCCGGGAGGCAGCACGGTCGTTCAGCCCTCGAGCCCGCCCTCGATCAGCGCCACGACCTCCCGCACCGCCCCCTCGGCTCCAGGGCCCTGGGCCGCGACCTCGACCTCTCGCCCGCCCCGCACCCCGAGCTGCAGGAGCATGAGCACCGACGAGGCGTCCACGCCGTCCACCGTCACGGGGACCCCGAGGTCCGCGACGGCTCGCGCCAGCAGCGCCGCCGGCCGCGCGTGCAGCCCCAGCGGGTCGCGCACCACGACCCGTGCGGACACCCGCCCGGGCCCGCCCTCCAGGCCGCCGGGGCCGTCCGCGGCCCGCGCTCCGCCACGAGCGCCACGCCCGAACTGTGCCGCCGCTGCCTCTGCGGCGAGCGCCACCTCCCCGAGCGGCCGGTCCTGCTGCGCCGCGACCGCGGCCGCCACGGCGCCCTCGACGAACGGGGCCTGCGCCAGGCGCACCCTGCCGGCCCACGATCCCTCCAGCTCCAGCGCGGACTCGACCGTGAGCACCGCCGAGCCGAGGTCGGTGAGCACCACGGCCCCGTCGGCGTCGCGCAGGGCCGCGGCCACGGCGTCCCGCACGACGTCGAGGGACGTGCCCAGCGCACCGCCCGGCACCCCGGCTCCTACCTGGAGCACGACGTCGGGCGCCATCTGACCCGCCAGCTCCGCCGCCCCCTCGGCGAGGCGCACCGAGTGGGAGACGAGCACCAGGGCGACGGTCACGACGCCTCGGCCGCCACCACCGCCGCACGCAGCAGCAGGGCCGTCGAGCGCGCCCCCGGGTCCTCGTGCCCGGCCGAGCGCTCGCCCAGGTAGGAGGCCCGCCCCTTGGTGGCGACGAGCGGCACGGTCGCGCTCGCCCCGGCGTCGGCGGCCTCCGCCGCGGCGCGCAGGACCGCGACGGCGTCCCCGCCGTCGTCGGCGGCCCGCACGGCGGCGTCCACGGCGGGCTGCCAGGCGTCGACCATGGTTTTCTCCCCCGGCCTCGCGCGCCCTCGGGCCTCGATGCCCTCGAGAGCCGCCTCGAGCGCAGCGACCACCGCGCTGGCACCCAGGGACTCACGCTGGGCCGACCGGGCCGCGCGCAGGAACGCCGTGCCGTACAGCGGACCGGAGGCGCCACCCACCGTGGACATCAGGGTGGTGGCGACCAGGGAGAGGACGTCGCCGACGGCCACGGGGCCGCCGTCGGCGCCAGGGGGGTTCTCGTCGAGCTTGGCGAGGACGGCCTGCAGGCCACGGTCCAGGTTGATCCCGTGGTCACCGTCGCCGATCTGCCGGTCGAGCTCGGTCAGCCCGTCCTTGGCTGCCGCCACCTGCGCGGCGGCCTCGCCGATCCAGCGCCTGGCCCACGCGGCGTCCAGCGTCATCCCCGACTCTCCCCCGACTCGTCCTGGCGTCACCAGTGCAGCGCCACCGTTCGCACCGGGGCGTCCCACAGCCCCTCGAGCTCCTCGTCCAGCCGCAGCACCGTGACCGACGCGCCCTGCATGTCGAGCGAGGTCACGTAGCTGCCGACCAACGAGCGGGCCACGGTGACGCCGCGCTCCTCCAGGAGCCTGCGCGCCCGACCATAGACCACGTACAGCTCGCTCGACGGCGTGCCGCCCATCCCGTTGACGAACAGCAGCACGCGCTCGCCCGCCGCGAGGCCAAGGTCGTCGGCCACCGGGTCGACCAGCAGCCGCGTGATCTCGCTCGCCGGCGCCATCGGGACCCGGCGGCGGCCCGGCTCGCCGTGGATGCCGATGCCGATCTCGACCTCGTCGTCGCCGAGGTCGAAGCCGGGCCTGCCGACGGCGGGCACCGTGCAGGCGGTCAGGGCGACGCCCATCGAGCGCACGTTCGCCACCACGCGCCCGGCCACGGCCGCCACCTGGTCGAGGCTGTCGCCGCGCACGGCCGCCGCCCCGGCGATCTTCTCGACGGCGAGGGTGCCGGCCACCCCGCGGCGGCCGGCCGTGTAGAGCGAGTCCTCGACCGCGACGTCGTCGTCGACGACGACGGTGGCGACCTCGGCGCCCTCGGCCTGGGCGAGCTCGACCGCCGTCTCGAAGTTCAGCACGTCGCCCGTGTAGTTCTTGACCACGGCGAGCACGCCGGCGCCCGTGTCGGCCGCCCGCAGCGCTGCCGCGACGCGATCGGGTGTCGGAGAGGTGAAGACGGCGCCGGGCACCGCGGCGTCCAGCATGCCGTCCCCGACGAACCCGGCGTGCAGGGGCTCGTGCCCAGACCCTCCGCCGGAGACGACACCGACCTTGCCCGCCACGGCACCGTCGGCCCGGCCCACGAACAGCGGGCCGGACGGCTCGTCCAGGCCGTGCACGCGCACGAGGCCGGCGTGCGCGGCGGCGAAGCCGGCGAGCGAGTCCTCGACCGCGCGCGCCGGGTCGTCGAGCAGCTTCTTCATCTCTCCGTGCCTCCCCGGCCCTCGGCGTCGAGTGCCCTCGCCGTCATGCCACACCCGCAGGGGCGTGGTGTGCAAGCCGCTGCCGCAGCGGCCGCAGGTCACGAAGCGGTCACGATGCCAATTACGTGACATGACTCTTGCGAAAAAACCACCTAGTCTGCAGCGGCAAGGTCAGCCTTACCTAAGGAGAGAGCGTGCAGACGACGCACCCCGCACGAACCCGGACCGGCCGCGCCGCAGCGACCGGCCTCGCCCTGGCCCTGGCCCTCGCCGGCTGCAGCAGCACCGGCGAGGCCGCAGAGGTCACCGAACCCGGGACCGGCGGGCAGGAGTCACGCACCGTCACCGTCGAGGACAACCACGGCACCGTCGAGGTGCCCGTCGACCCGGAGCGCGTCGTGGCGCTCGACAACCGCGTCTTCTCCACGCTCGCGGCCTGGGACGTCGACCTCGTCGCCGCCCCCAAGGACGTCATGGGTGACGGCCTGTGGCCCGAGTACACCGAGAACGACGACGTCGCGAACGTGGGCAACCACCGCGAGCCCAACCTCGAGGCCATCGTGGCCGCCGAGCCCGACCTCATCATCGGCGGCATGCGGTTCGGCAGCTTCTACGACGACATCGTGGCGCAGAACCCCGGCGCCGTCGTCATCGAGACCTCGCCGCGCGACGGCGAGGACCTGGCGGACGAGATCAAGCGCCAGATCGAGATCCTCGGCCAGATCTTCGACCGCGAGGAGGAGGCCGCCGCCCTCGTCGAGGCCCACGACGCGGCCGTGGCCGAGGCCGCCGCGGCCTACGACGGCACCTCCACCGTGGCCGGCCTGATCACCTCCGGCGGCTCCATCCAGTACTCGGCCCCCGTCACGGGCCGCAGCATCGGCATGCTCTACCCCACGCTCGGCCTCCAGCCCGCGATCGCCCAGCAGGCCGAGGACACCTCGCACGGCGACGAGATCTCCGTCGAGGCCATCGCCGCCGCCGACCCGGACTGGATCGTCGTGCTCGACCGCGACGGCGCCACCTCGGCCGGCACCGACGGGTACACGCCCGCCGCCGAGCTCGTCTCGGGCTCCGAGGCCCTCGCCCAGGTGACCGCCGTCACCGAGGACCAGGTCGTCTACCTGGACCCGACCTTCTACCTGACCGAGGACATCCAGGCCTACACCAACCTGTACCGGCAGGTCGCCGCCGCCTTCTCCGCCGCCGCGTGACGTCCTCCACCACGGCACCGGTCGCTGCCCCGCCCCGCCAGGGGTGGTGGCAGCGACCGGCCGCCCTCGCCGTCTTCTCGCTCGTCACCGCCGGCCTCGTGGTGACCTCCCTGCTCGTGGGCGTCTACGACCTGCGCGCCGAGCGGGGCGCCGAGATGTTCCAGATCACGCGGCTGCCACGGACCCTCGCCCTGGTCCTGGCCGGCAGCGCCATGGCCGTCAGCGGCGTCGTGCTCCAGCAGCTCACGCAGAACCGGTTCGTCTCCCCCACCACCAGCGGCACCAGCGAGTGGGCCGCCCTCGGGCTGCTCGCCTCCGTGCTGCTGCTGCCCACGGCCGGGCTGACCACACGCATGGTGCTCGCGTCGGTGTCCTCGTTCGTCGGGACGATGGTCTTCATGGCCATCCTCCAGCGGGTTCGCCTGCGCACCACCCTGATCGTGCCCGTCGTCGGCATCATGCTCGGCGCCGTCGTCTCCGCCCTGACCACCGTCATCGCGATCTCGACCGACCGGCTCCAGCTCCTCGGCACCTGGTTCATGGGGTCCTTCACGCCCGTGGTCCGCGGCCGGTACGAGGTGCTGTGGGTCGTGGCCCTGGTGTGCCTGGCCGTCTTCGTGCTCGCCGACCGCCTGACGGTCGCCGGCCTCGGCAAGGACGTCGCCACCAGCGTCGGCGTGCGCTACGAGCACGTCATGCTGCTCGGCACCGCGATGGTCGCCGTGGCCACCGGCGTGACCACGGTGGTGGTCGGCTTCCTGCCGTTCCTGGGGCTCGTCGTGCCCAACGTGGTCTCCCTGCTGCGAGGCGACGACCTGCGCTCCAACCTGCCGTGGGTGTGCCTGGGCGGCATCGCCCTGGTCACCGCGTGCGACATCGTCGGACGGATCATCCGCATGCCCTTCGAGATCCCCGTCTCCATGATCCTCGGCGTCGTCGGCGCCGTGGCCTTCATCGCCCTCGTCCTGCGGCTGCGGCGTCATGGCTGAGGCCCTGCGCACCGCCCCCTCGGCGCCCCGCACCGCCGTCGCGCCTCCCGCCGGCGCGGGCCAGGAGCCCGCCGTCGTGCCGCTGCGCGAGCGCTACGGCGTGCGCCTGGCCGCCGTGCTGCTCGTCGCCCTCGCCGCCGCCGTCGGCATCCTCACCTACGGCAACCCCGCCACCCCCGGCAGCCGGGGGTACTGGATCATCGTCGAGTCCCGCCTCGTCTCGGTGGGCACGATCGTCGTGGTCGCCGTCTGCCAGGGCCTGGCCACCGTCGTGTTCCACACCGTGACCAACAACCGGATCCTCACGCCGTCGATCCTCGGCTACGACGCCCTGTACCGCGTCGTGCAGACCGGCCTCGTCTTCTTCCTCGGGGCGGGTGCCGCCACGGCCACCGACGGCGTCGGCAAGATGATCCTCCAGAGCCTGGTGATGGTCGCGTTCGCCACCCTGCTCTACGGGTGGCTGTTCACCGGCACGCGCGCCAGCCTCCACGTGCTGCTGCTCGTGGGCGTGGTGCTCGGCATGGCGTTCGGCTCGATGGCCACCTTCATGCAGCGCATGCTCACCCCCAGCGAGTTCGACGTCCTCACCGCCCGCCTGTTCGGCACGATCTCCTCCGCCAGCGCCTCCTACCTGCCCCTGGGCGCCGGGGTGTGCCTCGTGGCCGGCACGGTGCTGTGGCGGCGCCGGCACGTGCTCGACGTCGTCTCCCTCGGCCGGGAGACCGCCACCAGCCTGGGTGTCCCCTATCGCCGCGAGGTGCTGGTGACCCTGACCGTGGTGTCCGTGCTCGTCTCGGTCTCGACCTCGCTCATCGGCCCGATGACGTTCTTCGGGTTCCTGGTGGCCATGCTCACCTATCAGATCGTGGGCTCCAGCCGGCACTCGCTGACGCTGCCCATGGTCTGCGCCGTCGGCACGGCCACGCTGCTGGGCGCCTACTTCGTGCTGCGGCACGTCTTCTACGCCTCGGGGCTCGTCACCGTGATCATCGAGCTCGGTGGCGGCCTCGTGTTCCTCGTCTACCTGCTGCGGAAGGGACTGCGGTGATCTCGCTCGCCGACGTCGTCAAGACCTACGGCGACGTCCACGCCCTCGGACCCGTCGACCTGGAGCTGCCCCGCGGGGGCGTCACCGCTCTCGTGGGCCCCAACGGCGCCGGGAAGTCGACCATGCTCACGATCGTCGGGCGGCTGCTCGGCGCCGACGCCGGCACCGTCCACGTGGGCGGCATGGACGTCACCCGGGCCAAGCCCCGCGACCTCGCCCGCTCGCTGGCGATCCTGCGGCAGGAGAACCACTTCGTCGCCCGCCTCACCGTGCGCCAGCTCGTCTCCCTCGGCCGGTTCCCGCACTCGCAGGGGCGCCTGACCCCGCAGTGCGTCGAGGCCGTGGACCGAGCCCTGGAGTTCCTCGACCTGACGGCCCTGCAGGACCGCTACCTCGACGAGCTCTCCGGCGGGCAGCGCCAGCGCGCCTACGTCGCCATGGTGCTGGCCCAGGACACCGAGTACGTGCTGCTGGACGAACCGCTCAACAACCTCGACATGCGGCACGCCGTGGCCATGATGACCCAGCTGCGACGCGCGGCCGACGAGCTGGGCAAGACGGTGGTGGTCGTGGTGCACGACGTCAACTTCGCCGCCGCGTACGCCGACCGGATCGTCGCCATGACCGAGGGGCGGATCCGGTACGTGGGCACGCCGGCCGAGATCATGACGCCGGAGGTGCTCACCGACGTCTTCGACACCCCGGTCGAGGTCATCGACCACCCCGACCACCCGGTGGCCGTCTACTACCGCGCCTCCTGACCCGCCCGGCCGGTCCGGCCATGAGCACGGCAGGGACGAGCAGGGCGGGCGCGGCCGGTGATCGGCCGCGCCCGCCCTGGCCCCGCCCCGCCGCGCGGGCCAGGCTGCTCAGCGGCGGCCGAGCAGCACCCGCGCGTCGGCCACGGTGACGACCGAGCCGGTCACCAGCACGCCGGTGCCCACGCCCACGCCGACCGGGTCGTCGCGCTCGGCGAGGTCGGCGGCGAGCTGGATCGCCTCGTCCAGGCGCTCCGCCACGTGCACCCGGTCCTCGCCGTAGATCTCCTGGGCGATGCGGGCCAGGTCCAGGGGGTCGGCCGAGCGGTCCGAGCTGTTGCGCGTGAGCACCACCTCGGCCAGCACGGGCTCGAGGGTGGCGAGCAGCGCCTCGGCGTCCTTGTCCGCCATGATCCCCACCACGCCCACCAGGCGCGTGAAGTCGAACGCCTCGTCGAGGGTGGCCACCAGCGCCTCCGCGCCGTGGGGGTTGTGCGCGGAGTCCACCAGCACGGTCGGCGAGGAGCGCACCGTCTCGAGGCGGCCCGGTGAGGTGACGCTGCCGAACCCGGCCTCGACCACTCCGGCGTCGAGCGCCCCGCCGCCGCTCATCAGCGCCTCGACCGCCGCGAGCGCGAGCAGCGCGTTGTGCGCCTGGTGCTCCCCGTGCAGCGGCAGGAAGATGCCCGAGTACAGGCCCGCCGGGGTCTGCAGGTCCAGGACCTGCCCGCCGACGGCGACCTGCCTCCCTGCCACCTCGAGCTCGTAGCCCTCGCGCACCAGCCGGGCACCGACCCGGGCGGCGCGTGCCCGCAGCACGTCCGCGACGACGTCCTCCTGCGCGGCGACGACCGCCGTCGCGCCCTCCTTGACGATGCCCGACTTGTTGCCGGCGATCTCTTCCAGGGTGGAGCCGAGCCACCGCTGGTGGTCCATCGCGACGGGCGTCACCACGGCCACCTCGCCGTCGACCACGTTGGTGGAGTCCCAGGTCCCCCCGAGGCCGACCTCGACGACCGCGACGTCGACCGGGGCGTCGGCGAACGCCGCCAGCGCCATGACCGTGAGCACCTCGAAGAAGCTCAGGCGAGGACCGCCGGCCTCCTGGGACTCGCGGTCGGCGACGCCCACGTACGGGGCGACGTCCTCCCACACCTCGACGAAACGGGCCGCGCTGAGCGGCTCGCCGTCGACCTGGATGCGCTCGGTCACGCTGGTCAGGTGCGGGGAGGTGAACAGGCCGGTGCGCAGCCCGTGCTCGCGCACGAGCGACTCGACCATGCGGGCCGTGGACGTCTTGCCGTTGGTCCCGGTCAGGTGGACCACCCGGTAGGCCTTCTGGGGGTCGCCCAGCAGCTCGAGCACCCGGGCGACCCGGGCGAGCGTCGGGTCGATGTCGTGCTCCGGCGCCCGCGACATGATCTCGCGGTACACCTCTCGCAGGGACTCCTGGGCGGCAGCCTCCTCGGCCGCCTGCTGCGCCGCCTTGCGGTCGGCACCCTTCTTCGCGCTCACGCCTCGGCCCCCGTGTCGATCGTCGTTGCCCTGGTGACGCGCACCGCGCGGACGTCCGCGTGCGTCACCGACAGGGTCTGCGCGAGCGTCTCGCGCATGACCAGCTCGCGGTGCGCCTCGACGTCGGCGATGCGCTCGGTGGGCACGTCGAGCGCCAGGTCGATCCGGTCGCTCACCTCCAGGCCGGCGGCCTTGCGGGCGTCCTGCACGTCACGGATGACGTCGCGGGCGTAGCCCTCGGCCTCGAGCTCGGGCGTCAGGGCGAGGTCGAGGACGGCGAACCCGCCGCCGGGCAGCACGCTGGCCGCGAGCCGGGCCTCGCCGTCGGCGACCCCCTCCCCGACGACCGTCGTGAGCTCGTACTCGCTCTCCAGGAGCGGCACCGGGCCGTCGTCGGTGGTGACGACGACGACGCCGTCGGTGTCGCGACCCCAGGCGCCGGCCTTGGCGGCCTTGATGACCGCCTGCACGCCGCGACCCAGGCGCGGGCCCGCCGCGCGGGCGTTGACCGCCAGGCGCTCGGTGATGCCGAACCGCTCGGCCGTGCCGGCGTCGAGCTGCAGCAGGTCGACCTCCTTGACGTTGAGCTCGCTCGCCAGGAGCGGCACGTAGTCCGCGAGCGCCGCCGGGTCTTCGACGGCCACGGTGAGGCGAGCCAGCGGCTGGCGCACGCGCAGCTTGTTGGCCTTGCGCAGGCCCAGCGCGGTGGAGACGACGGCGCGGACCTCGTCCATCGCGGCGACGAGGTCGTCGTCGGGCACCAGGGCCGCGTCGGCCGTCGGGGAGGGGAAGTCCTCCAGGTGCACCGAGCGGCCGCCGGTCAGACCGCGCCACACCTCCTCGGTGAGCAGCGGGGCGAGCGGCGCCATGACGCGGCACAGCACCTCGAGGGCGGTGTACAGGGTGTCGAACGCGTCGACGTCCTCCTGCCAGAACCGGTCGCGCTGGGTCCGCACGTACCAGTTGGTCAGCACGTCCAGGTGCTCGCGCACCGACTCGCAGGCGCCCGCGATGTCGTAGGCGTCGAGCTGCCCGGTGACCTGGGCGACGAGGTCGTGGGTGCGGGCCAGCAGGTAGCGGTCCAGCGCGGCCAGGCCGGGCACGCGCTCGGCCGTGACCGTCTGCGCCTGGTAGCCGGCACCGCCCTTCGCCGAGTTCGCGTACAGGGTGAAGAAGTAGTACGTGCTCCACAGCGGCAGGAGCACCTGGCGCACGCTGTCGCGGATGCCCTCCTCGGTGACCACGAGGTTCCCGCCGCGCAGGATGGGCGAGGACATGAGGAACCAGCGCATGGCGTCCGAGCCGTCGCGGTCGAACACCTCGTTGACGTCCGGGTAGTTGCGCAGCGACTTGGACATCTTGCGCCCGTCGGAGCCGAGCACGATGCCGTGGGACACCGCCGTGCGGAACGCGGGGCGGTCGAACAGCGCGGTGGCCAGCACGTGCAGCGTGTAGAACCAGCCGCGGGTCTGGCCGATGTACTCGACGATGAAGTCACCCGGGTAGTGGTTCTCGAACCACTCCGCGTTCTCGAAGGGGTAGTGCACCTGGGCGTACGGCATGGAGCCGGAGTCGACCCACACGTCCATGACGTCCTCGACGCGGCGCATGGTGGACTTACCGGTCGGGTCGTCCGGGTTCGGGCGGGTGAGGCGGTCGATGTACGGGCGGTGCAGGTCCGTCACCTCCACGCCGAAGTCGCGCTGCAGCTCCTCCAGGGAGCCGTACACGTCGACGCGGGGGTACTGGGGGTCGTCCGACTTCCACACCGGCACGGGCGAGCCCCAGAACCGGTTGCGGGTGATGGACCAGTCGCGGGCGTTCTCCAGCCACTTGCCGAACTGGCCGTGCTGGATGTGCTCGGGCGTCCACGAGATCTGCTCGTTGAGCTCGAGCATGCGCTCCTTGATCTTGGTGACCTCGACGAACCAGGAGCTGACGCCCATGTAGATCAACGGCTGCCGGCAGCGCCAGCAGTGCGGGTAGGAGTGCGCGTAGGACTCGCGGCGCAGCAGCACCGTGCCCTCGGTGGTGGCACCCAGGGCGCCGGTCTCGGCCGGGTCGGCTCCGCCGCCCACCCGGGTGCGCGCCTTGAGGTGGTCGATGATGACGGCGTTGGCGTCGAAGACCTGCATGCCCTCGTAGTCCACGACCGGGAACGTGAACTTCCCGTCGGGGCCCACCGGGAGCACGGGGGCCACGCCCTCGCGGTCGGTGACGACCTTGTCCTCCTCGCCGAAGGCGGCCGCGTTGTGCACGACGCCGGTGCCGTCGGTGGTGGTGACGTAGTCCGCCTCGACGACGCGGTGCGCGCGGTCGTGGCCCGCGTAGTACCCGAAGGGCGGCTGGTAGCCCAGCCCGACCAGGTCGCTGCCGCGCAGGCGTGCCACCACCTGCTCCTCGATGCTCTCGACGCCCTCGTCCTTCAGCTCGCGCTCGTAGGCGGCGAGACGGTCGGTGGCGAGCAGGTAGCGCTCGGGCCGGCCCGTGAAGGAGGAGCGCACGACGACGTACTCGATGTCCGCGCCCACCGTGACCAGCAGGTTGGAGGGCAGGGTCCACGGCGTGGTGGTCCAGATCAGCACCAGGTCGCCTGCCTGGACGGCGCCGTCCGCCGTGCCCGAGGTGAGGCGGAAGCCCACGGTCACGGCCGGGTCCTGGCGCTGCTGGTAGACGTCGTCGTCCATGCGCAGCTCGTGGTTGGACAGCGGCGTCTGGTCGTTCCAGCAGTAGGGCAGCACACGGAAGCCCTCGTAGACCAGGCCCTTGTCGTACAGCTGCTTGAAGCCCCACATGACCGACTCCATGTAGGAGAGGTTGAGGGTCTTGTAGTCGTGGTCGAAGTCCACCCAGCGGGCCTGCCGGGTGACGTAGTCGCGCCACTCGTCGGTGTACCGCAGCACCGAGGCGCGGCACGCCTCGTTGAACTTCTCGATGCCGAGCTCGAGGATCTCGTCCTTGGTCTTGATCCCGAGCTGGCTCATCGCCTCGAGCTCGGCCGGCAGGCCGTGGGTGTCCCACCCGAAGCGGCGCTCGACCCGCTTGCCGCGCATGGTCTGGTAGCGCGGGACGACGTCCTTGGCGTACCCGGTGAGCAGGTGGCCGTAGTGCGGCAGGCCGTTGGCGAACGGGGGGCCGTCGTAGAAGACGAACTCGTTGCTGCCGTCCGGTCCCGCCGGGTTCTTCTCGACCGAGGCGCGGAACGTGTCGTCCTGCTCCCAGAAGCCGAGGATCTCGCGCTCGATCGCGGGCAGGTCCGGGGAGGCCGGGATGCCGAACGCGGCGCCGGGGTGGTCGGGGGTCGACGACGGGGCGTCGGCAGAGCGGTGCAGCGGGTAGACCATGGGACGAGGCTCCTCGAGCGGTGGCCGGCAGGACTCCTGCGGGGACGACCACCTGCCGTCTCCGGCAGGGTGCCGCGGTACCACCCCGCTTGCCCGCCCGCTCTCGCCGCTAGTGCGGCGGGCCCGGGCAGACCGCTCGTTCACGGCTGTGACGGGCCTACCCGTCCGGGTCTAGTCAGGACGCTCGCACGTCCCTTTCTTCCGGAGGCTCGCCGGTGATGGCCGGGTCGACGCCTGTGCGGTGCAGTCTATCGCCGCGCGCAAGCGTGCCGCGCGAGGTGGTGGACCATCTCGCGCGGCACGCTCGGTGCGCGCCGGGACCGGGGCTACCGCAGCCCGCGGGAGAGCGCGCCGATCAGCTCGCCGTCGGCGGTGTCACCGGACAGCTCCCAGAAGAACGCGCCACCGAGGCCCTTGTCCTTGGCCCACGCCATCTTCCCCTCGATGGTCTGGGGGGTGTCGTAGCTCCACCACTGGTCGCCGCAGTGGGCGTAGGCCGTGCCGCCGACGGTGCCGGTGGCCGGGCAGCGCGTCTTGAGGATCTTGTAGTCCTCGATGCCCGGCTCGTAGGTGCCCGGGGCGGCGCCCGTGGCAGAGCCGCCGGGTGCCCCCTGGGAGACGCCGGTCCAGCCACGGCCGTAGAACCCGACGCCCAGCAGGATCTTGTCGGCCGGGATGCCCGAGGCGAGCAGCTTGTTCACGGCTGCCTCCGAGTTGAACCCGTCCTGCGGGATGCCCGGGTAGGCGGTGAGCGGCGAGTGCGGGGCCGTCGGGCCCTGCGGGTTGAACGCGCCGAAGTAGTCGTACGTCATCGGCATGAGGAAGTCGAGCTTGCGCGTCGCCGTCGCGTAGTCGGTGGCGTCGATCTTGCCGCCGTCGCTGCCGTCGGCCGTGATGGCCGCGGTGATCAGGAAGTCGCTGCCGAACCGGTCGCGCAGGGCGCTGACGACGCGGTCGAAGGCCTGCGGACCCGACGAGTCGCAGGTGAGGCCGCACGCGTTGGGGTACTCCCAGTCGACGTCGATGCCGTCGAACACCCCGGCCCAGCGCGGGTCGTTGATCAGCTGGTAGCAGGAGTCCGCGAAGGCCTGCGGGTTCGCCGCCGCCTGCGTGAAGCCGCCCGACCAGCTCCAGCCGCCGAACGACCACAGCACCTTGAGGTCGGGGTTGGCGGCCTTGAGCTTGCGCAGCTGGTTGAAGTTGCCGCGCAGCGGCTGGTCCCAGGAGTCGGCGACGCCGTCGACGCTCTGGTCGGCCGTGTAGGCCTTCTCGTACGCCGCGTAGGCGTCGCCGATGGTGCAGCGCCCGCCGGTCGTGTTGCCGAAGGAGTACAGCACGTGGGTCAGCTGCGAGGCGGAGCCTGAGGTCTTGATGTTGTTGACGTGGTAGTTGCGGTCGTAGACGCCCCACTCGGCGAAGTAGCCGACGAGCTTGCGGTCCCCGGGCGCCGGGACCGGGGCCGTGGGCTCCGGGGTGGGCTGCGGGGTCGTCGGCTGCGGTGCCGGCGTGGTCGGGGCGGGCGTCGTGGGCTCCGGGGTGGGCGGCTGCGGTGCCGTCCCGCCGCCGCAGGGGACGCCGTTGATGGTGCAGCCGATCGGCTGGGCGGAGGGGCCCGTCCCGACCCAGCCCCAGGTCTGCGACGCGCCGGCCGCGAACGGGCCGGCCCACACCTTGGAGGTGATCGTGTACCGGTTGCCGTCGCGCGAGACGTCGGCGTCCCACGCGCTGGTGATGGCGGTGCCCTGCGGCAGCTCGAACTCGAGCCGCCAGCCCGGGGCCGTCGTGGTGGTGCCGTTGGTGACGGTGACGGACATCTGGTGCCCGGTGCCCCAGTCGCCCGACGGCGTGAACGTCGCGCCCAGGGTGCCCTGGGCCGCGGCGGTGGGGGCGACGGCCACGAGGCCGGCGACGAGCGCCACGGAGGCGGTCAGCGCCGCCCCGGCTCCGGCCCTCGGGCGCCATCGTGACCAGGACGACCTGCCGACAGCCGCGCGCGCGGCTCTTCCTGCAACTCGCATCGTGCCTCCTTGAATATGTAAGGAAAACGGACGAATCCGCCAGCCTGAACGTTACCCAAATGCAATAAGTACGGCAACGGTCACTATTCGCCTCGTCTGCCGTTTCTTCGACGATCTCCTGCCGCACGGCCGTACTACGCTCGACCCGGATCACGGGCCCGCCTCTGGCCCGTCGGCGCGGCCTGCGCATCTGGGCCGCGGTTCCGCGTGACGCGAGATGGCGCGTCGGTCTCCCAGCCGCTCCCTGCCCTCCTGGAGTCGTCCGCGTGCGCCTGCGCCCTGCCTCGCCCCCCTCGAACGCCCTCCGGTCCGCGCTCCCCACGGCGCTGTCCGTGCTCGCTCTCGCCGCCGTCGCGGCCTGCTCGGCGCCCGGTGCCGGGTCCGCCGCCCCGGGTCAGGGCGCCGACAGCACCGGCGGCACCACCCCCGCGGCGACCGGCACCGCCTACCCCCTGACGATCGACAACTGCGGGTTCGAGGTCACCTTCGACCAGGCCCCGAGCCGGGTCGTGACGATCAAGTCCACGACCGCCGAGATGCTGCTCGCCCTCGGCCTGGGCGACCGCCTGGTGGGCTCCGCGTTCCTCGACGGCCCCCTGCCCCCGGCGCTGGCCGACGCGGCGGCGGGCACGCCCGTGGCCGAGCCGTTCAGCGACGAGGTGCCCGGCACCGAGGCCACCCTCGCCCTGGAGCCCGACCTCGTCTACGCCGGCTGGGAGTCCAACGTGACGGCCCAGGGCGCCGGGGACCGCGCCACCCTCCGCCAGCTCGGCGTGAACACCTACGTCTCGCCGTCGGCGTGCAAGGACGCCGCCTACATGCCCGACCCCCTGACCTTCGACGCCGTGTTCGACGAGATCATCGAGGTGGGCGAGATCTTCGACGCCCGCGACGCCGCAGCCCGCCTCGTGGAGGAGCAGCGCGCCACCCTGGCCTCCGTCACGCCGGACGAGCGCGGCCTGACGGCGCTGTGGTACTCCTCCGGCGACACCATCCCCTACGTCGGTGCCGGCATCGGCGCCCCGCAGATGATCCTCGACGCCGTGGGGCTGGAGAACGTCGCTGCGGACGTCCACGACACCTGGACCTCGATGTCCTCCGAGCAGGTCATCGCCGCCGACCCCGACGTCATCGTCCTGGTGGACGCCACCTGGAACTCCGCGCAGCAGAAGATCGAGCGGCTCGAGGCGAACCCCGCCACCCGTGAGCTCACCGCCGTCCAGGAGCGCCGCTACCTCACCGTCCCCTTCCCGGCGAGCGAGGCGGGCGTGCGCAACGCGGACGCCGTGGCCGACCTCGCCGCGCAGCTCCAGGAGCTCGACCTGCCGTGACGCGGCCGGCACCCGTCGCAGCGCCACGCCCCGCTCCCGCTCCTCCGGGGGCCGGGGCGGGCGGGCGCGTGCGCACGCCGGCCTGGGCCGCGCTCGGCGCCGTCGTGCTGGTCGCCTCGGTGGTGCTGGCCGTGACGATCGGGCCCGCCGCGCTCGGGCCGGGAGACGTGTGGCGGTCGGTGACGACCCACCTCGGGGTCGGCGACCTGCTGGGCGTGACGCCCCCCGACCGGCTCCCCGACGCCATGGTGTGGCAGCTGCGCCTGCCGCGGGTGCTCACCGCCGCGGCGGTCGGCGCCGGGCTCGCCGTGTGCGGCGTGGTCATGCAGTCCCTGACCCGCAACCCGCTCGCCGACCCGTATCTGCTGGGGTTGTCGTCGGGCGCCTCGCTGGGCGCCGCCTGCGTGCTCGTGCTGGGCGCCACGGTGCTCCTGCCCGTGGCCGCGTTCGTGGGCGCGACGGCGGCCCTGGTGGCGACGCTCGCGCTGGCCGCGGCGTCGGGCCGCGGCGGCCTCGCCCCCGCGCGCACGGTGCTGGCCGGGCTCGCGGTGGGCCAGCTCGCGGCCGCCGCCACGTCGTTCGTCATCTTCTGGTCGGCCAAGGGCGACCAGTACCGGGAGATCCTGTCCTGGCTGATGGGGTCCGTCGCCGGGGCGACCTGGACGTCGGTGGCGATCGCCGGCGGGGCCGTGCTGGTGCTCGGCACCGCCCTGGCCTGCACCGGTTCGCTGCTCGACGCCTTCACCTTCGGCGACACCGCGGCGTCGGCCCTCGGCGTCCCCGTCCAGCGGGTGCGCTGGACGCTGCTGGTCGGCGTGGCGCTGCTCACCGGAGCGCTGGTCTCGCAGTCCGGTTCCGTGGGGTTCGTGGGCCTGATCCTGCCCCACGCCGTGCGCCTGCTCGTCGGTGCGCGCCACCGCGCCCTGCTCCCGCTCTCGGCCCTGGCCGGTGCCAGCTTCCTCGTGTGGGCGGACACCCTGGCCCGCACGGTGTTCGAGCCGCGCGAGCTCCCCGTGGGCATCGTCACGGCAGCGATCGGGGCGCCCGTGTTCGCCGCGCTCCTGTGGAAGGGCAGGGCCCGCGCATGACAGACCTCGCACCGAGCCGGCGCACCGCGGCCCGGCGAGCGTCCGACCAGGTGTCCCAGGACCCGGCCCGGTCCGGCCGGGCGAGCCTCGCGACCTCCGACAGGCTGCAGGACGAGGCGCCGCTCGGGGTCGACGCCCGGCGCGTGCGCTGGACGGTGGACGGGCGCCTGGTGCTCGACGACGTCGACGCCACCGCTCCCCCTGGCGCCGTCTCGGGCCTGCTCGGCCCGAACGGGGCCGGCAAGTCCACCCTGCTGCGCCTGGTGGCCGGGGTCCAGCGACCGGACGGCGGGCGCGTCCACCTCGTCGGCGGGCCGGTCCCGGAGCCCGGGCAGGGACTGGGACAGGAGCAGGGCGAGCCGCACGTGCGCACCGAGGACCTGCTCGCGATGCCGCGGCGCCGCCGGGCCCGGCTGCTGGCGCTCGTCGAGCAGGACGCCGCCACCGACCTGCCCCTGACGGTCCTCGACGCCGTCCTGCTGGGCCGCACCCCGCACCGGGGCCTGCTGGCGGGAGACTCCGACGACGACCGGGCCGTCGCCGCGGCCGCGCTGGAGCGTGCCGGGGCCGCCGACCTGGCCGGGCGCCTGGTGGGCACGCTCTCGGGCGGCGAGCGCCAGCGGGTGCACCTGGCTCGCGCCCTGGCGCAAGAACCTCGGGTGCTGCTCCTGGACGAGCCGACCAACCACCTCGACGTCGCCGCCCAGCTCGCCACCATGTCGCTCGTGCGCTCGCTGGCCGCGCAGGGCGTCACGGTGCTCGCGGCGCTGCACGACCTGACGCTGGCCGCACAGGCCTGCGACCACGTGGTCGTGCTGGCGCCCGGGACGGACGGCGGCCGCGTGGTCGCGGCCGGCCCGGTCGAGGAGGTGCTCGTGCCCGAGGTGCTCGACCCCGTGTACGGGGTGCGCACCACGGTGCTGCGGCACCCCTCCACCGGGCGCCCGGTGCTGACGTTCGAGCCGGCCTGAGGCCGCAGGGGCGCCGGACCCGTCTCCGCCCTCCTGCCCAGCCCCACGGCCAGGCGCACGGTCAGCCGCCACGACCACCACGGCGTGTCGCCCGCGGCGCGGTCGCCCGCCGACGGGCCCGAGCGGCGAGCACCGCCGCCCCCAGCGCCACCAGCAGCAGGCCGAGGCCCGCGAGCACCCCGAGCGCGGCGCCGTCGGCTCCCGTGCGCGGCAGGTCCCGCAGCCACGGCCACCACGGCAGCCACGACGGGGCCGCACCCGGCGGGGCGGCTGCCGGCGGCTCGCCCGGCGGGGGCTGTGGTGGGACCGGCCCGGGCGGCGGCGGCCCGGGTGACGGTTCCGGCGGCGGGGGCCCAGGCGGCGGAGACGGCGGCGGGACGCTCCCCCGCACGTTCTCGACGTTGACCAGCACCGTGGTCCCCGGGCTGCCGATCGTCAGGGTGACGCTCTGCCCCTGGGCGTCCTGCCCCAGCACGGTCAGCACGGGCGCGCCCCACACGACCCCTGCGACCTCGGGCAGGTCCACCTCCGTGACGGTCACCTGCGTGCCGGTGGGCAGGTCCTCGGAGAGGAACACGTCCCCGACGGCGAACGTGGCCCGTCGCGGGTCGCCGTCGCCCACCACGTAGTCGACGGCGAACCGGGTGCCCTGCGGCACCGCGTCCTCGAGGTCGTCCGCGAGCGTCTTGCCCACCGCGAACGTGCCCACCTCCGGGTCCACCGGGGGTTCGGGGGGCGGCACCGGCTCGGCCGGGTTGGTCACCACGAGCCCCACCGAGACCCCGGCGCCCACGACGAAGGAGGCGACCTCGCGGGTCACCGGGTCCGTGGTGACGGAGATCTGCGGCGTGCCCCAGACGACCCCCTCGACCTCCGGCAGCACGGTCTCGCGCACGGTCACCGGGGTGCCGTAGGGCAGGTCGGGCGAGGTGGCCACCTCGCCGAGCGGCATGTCGAGCGTCTGCCACGGGCCGCCGTCGACGGAGTACTCGAGCACGAACACGGTGCCCGGGGGCACCAGCCCGGCGGCCGACCCGCTGACCACCTTCTGCGCCGTGAACGCGCCCGTGGTGCGCTGCGCGGTGTTCTCCAGGCCCACGGCCACGGTCACGCCGTCCTCGACCGTGAAGACGGCGGGGCCCTCGGCGGGCTCGCCGCCGACGGTGAGCACCGGGGTTCCCCACGTGACCCCCTCGACCACCGGCAGGGACCCCTCGGTCACCGAGACCTGCGTGCCGGCCGGCAGCGGCTCGGGCAGCGTCCACGTCTCCCCCACCGCGACGTCCGCGAACCGCGGGCCCAGCACGGTGCCGTCCGGCAGCGTGGCCGTGTGCTCGACGGTGAACGTGGTGCCGTCCGGCACCAGGGCGGCGCCGTCCCCCGTGAGCGTCTTGGTCACGGAGAAGCCGCCCACGGGCGGGACGTCGGCGGTGTTCGTCAGGGACACCGTCACCGGCGGCCCGCCCTGCCCCACGGTGAAGGAGGTCGGGTCCACCACGGGCTCGCCCCAGGCGACGCCCTCGACGACGGGCAGCGCCCCCTCGCGCACCAGCACCTGCGTGCCGGCCGGCAGCTCGGGCGACGTCGCCGTGCCGCCGGCGGTCACCGCGAGCCCCGACCACGTCTGGCCGCCGTCGAGCGAGTACTCGAGGACGAACTGCGTGCCGGGCGGCACCGCGTCCGCCGCCTCGCCGGTCACGGTCTTGGTCACCACGAAGGTGCCGGGCAGGGGCTCGGCGGTGTTGACCGCCGTGACCGCGACGCCCGGCGTGGTGCCGCCGGCCAGGGTGAAGCTCACCTCGGCGCCCGGCTGGGCCTGGCCGTCGAGCGTGAGCACGGGGGTGCCCCAGCCGACCCCCGGCACGCCGGGCAGGTCTCCCTCGCGCACGACGACGGTGGTGCCCGCGGGCACGTCCGCGACCGTGGTGGTCTCCCCCGGGGCGACCTCGACGGTGGTCCAGGACGCCCCGCCGTCGGACGAGTACTGGAGGGGGAACGTGGTGCCGGCGGGCACGTCGTCCGCGGCGTCGCCCTGGAGCGCCTTGCCGAGCGTGAAGCTGCCGGGGGCGGGCTCGGCCGTGTTGGTGACCAGCACCGACACGCCGGTGGCGGACCCGACGGTGAACGTGGCGGTGCCCCCCTCGGCCGGCACACCGTCGACTGCGAGCGCCGGGGCGCCCCAGACGACGCCGGGGACGTCCGGCAGCGCCGGCTCGCTGACGGTCACGGTGGCGCCGGCGGGCAGGTCGGGGGCGGAGACGGGCTGGCCGACCGGGACCTCGAGCGGCTGCGGCTCGCCGCCGTCGACCGTGTACTGGACGGTGAAGGTGGTGCCGGGGGGCACGAGGGGCGCCCCGCCGCCGGCCAGCTCCTTGAGCACGGTGAAGGTGCCGGGCGGCAGGTCGTCCGCCGTGTTCTCCAGCCCCACCTCGACCGTGGCGCCCGGTCCCACCAGGAACGAGGCGGTGCCGCCCTCGACGGGGGTGCCGCCGACGCTGAGCACCGGGGTGCCCCACTGCACGCCGTCGACCGGTGGTAGGTCGACCTCGCTGACGGTCACGACAGAGCCCGCGGGCAGCGGCGGGGAGACGAAGGGTTCGCCGACGCCGACGGTGGCGGTCTGCGGTGCTCCGCCGTCGACGGTGTAGACCAGGGTGAACTCGGTGCCGGGGGGCACCTGGCCAGCCTGGGGGCCCACGAGCGTCTTGGTCACGGTGAACTGCCCGGGGGCGGGCTCGGCGGTGTTCGCCAGGCCCACCTCGACGGTGGCTCCGCTGCCGACGGTCAGGGACGCGTAGCCCTCGCCGGTCACCGTGACCCCTTCGCCGGAGAACGCCGGCTCGCCCCAGACGACACCGGGGATCTCGGGCAGGGATCCCTCCCGCACGAGGACCTGCGTGCCGGCCGGCAGGTCCGGGGATGCGACGGGCACGCCGTCGGCCAGCACGGCGGCGGGCAGCGCCTGCCAGGTGGTGCCCCCGTCGGTGGAGTACTCGACGGGGACCACGGTGGTGGCCGGGACGGCGGCGGCCGCGCCGCCGGTCACCGTCTTGGCGACGGAGAACGCGCCGTCGGCCACCATCCGGTTGGTGATGGTCACGACCTGCGAGCTGGGCGCGGCGCCCGGGTCGGCGGGGCTGCCCGTCACCCGCACCGGGCCGGGCGGGCTCACCGTCACCTCCTCCACCCCGGCCGTGGTGACCTCGAGCGCCTCGACGACGGTGCCCAGCGGCAGGGAGGCGATCGTGTGCCCGTTCTCCTGACCCACCCCGACGGTGAACGCTGCGTCGGAGGGCGGCAGCACGAAGGCGGCACCTTCCTCGGGCGTCACGACGTCGAGCCCGCGGAAGTCGCTCGCGGCCACCTCGATGTCGAACTCGGCGGGGTCGGGTGCGCTGCCCCCGGCGGGGTCGATCTCCTTCACGACGGTCACGGAGACGTCGGCCACGAGGCCCGCGTCGATCGAGTGGTCGTTCTCGCCCGGGTTGCCGGCGGTGTAGACGTGCTCGCCGATCGCGGGGTCGTCCGGGTCGGGGACGGCGTTGGAGCCGAGCCGGTCCTGGTCGGCGTCCACGGAGAGCGTGCCGGGGTCGCCGGGGCCCTGGAGCGGTGGGGGCTGCGCCTCCACGGTGGTGAACGAGACCTCCTCCCACGGCACGGGCGGCAGGCGGTCGTCGTCGAGCACCAGCTGCCCCTCGGTGGGCTTGACGAACCGGACCGTGTACTCGCCGCCCCGCACGTCGAAGCCCTCGACGTGGTGGGGGTCCGGCACCTCGACCACGCCCGTCTCCGTGTGCACGTGGTAGGTGGCCCGGGAGGTGAAGTAGTACTCGCCGTTCGCGTCGGTGAGCTGCTCCCCCAGGACCTGCCCGTCCTGGACGAGCTGGACGAGGAACCCGGCGACGGGCGGCTCGTCGGCGTCCTGGACGCCGTCCTGGTCCGCGTCGAACCACACGCGGTTGCCGATCTCGATCTGCGGGAGGAGCGCCAGGGTGTCGAGCTCCCCGAGGCCGCCGCCCTTCTGGAAGTACGGCCCGGGCTCGTCGCACCGGAACTCCAGCGCCCCGTAGCAGTAGTCCAGGGTCTGCTCGAAGGCGCGGGTCGGCGCACCGGTGGGCCTGTCGAACCACATGACGCCCGCGACCCGGATCTGGTCCAGCGGGTCGAACGCCGTGGCGGCCACCTCCGTGGCTCCCGTGAACGTCTCCACGGCACCCAGCGCCACCTCCTGGTGGTTCTGGACGGCCTTGATGCCCGGGTCCCCGAGCGCCTGCTGGTCGTTGAAGTACTCCTGGTGGGTGCCCCCGGGGGTCCCCGGCCCCTGACCGAGGCCGCCGGCCGTCGAGCTCACCGTGACGGGCTCACCGCTCCACCCGACGCCGGTCACGGTGCCGTTCGACTCCAGGTCCCACCGGTCGGTGCCGTCGAAGCCGGCCATCAGCACGTCCCCGGAGGAGATCGACTCGAAGTGGTCCCCGGCGAGCATCTCGCCCGGCCCGGACAGGTGCGAGGCCTGCGACCGGTTCCCGGACTGCGTCTTCGTACGGTCCGCCAGGCCCACGACCATGAACCCGTTGGTGGTGAAGGTCATCGAGGCGACGATCGGCTGCGGGTAGGTCTGGGCGTTGCCCCAGTCGGTGGGGAAGCCCACGCTGCCGTCGGGGAAGCCGTTGCCGTTCTGGTCCCGGGTGTCCCACGCCCACACGTCGGTCCAGGCGTTCCAGCGCGCGATCTGGGGGTAGAGCCCGGCGTAGTAGCCCGCGGGCCGGTTGTTGCCCCAGCTCGCCATGGGGTTGCCCCGCGGGTAGCCCAGGTCGATCCCCGCCACGCCCTGGTCGTAGAGCACCTCCTGCAGCGGCCCGGTGGTCTCGACGTGGAAGCGCGAGACGTGTGCCCGCATGCCCTCGGCCGCGGCGGAAGCCCCCGGGGTGGTGCCGGTGTCCACCCAGCCCACGTACACCTGGTCCTGGTGCACCTCGATGCCCCACGGCACCTGGGTCTCGTCGAACCCGGTCTCGATCATGGTGACGTCGGCGACCGTGGGCACGTACGCCGGGTCGTCGATCGCGCCGGTGACGTCGATGCGGTACACGTTCCGGTCCTGCAGGTTGACCAGGAACAGGTAGGCGAAGTCGAGGTCCTCCCCGCTCCAGGAGGCGATGCCGCCGATGCCGACCCGGTTGGCGCGCTCGAACGCGTCGGTGTCCGGGTGCGGGAGCGTCGGGTCGGCGATGTCGCGGTCGGCCGTGCTGGGCACCTGCCCGACGTCGATCCCGATGCTCGTGACGTCGACCCAGGGCTCCATGCAGGGCGGTGCCGCCGGGTCGGAGCAGACCTCGGTGCTCAGCCCCTCGCGCAGCGTCCCGTCCTCCTGCAGGACGTCGGGCACCCGGTACAGGCCGCCGATCCCGAGCGGTCCCACCCCGGCCATGCGCTTGTAGGTGGCCGAGACCACGAGGTCGTTGAGCCCGCGCGAGTAGCGCGACCCCCACAGCGAGCCGGTGTCGCCGAAGCGGGCCAGGACGGTGCGCTCGGCGAACTTGGGGTCGGCGTCCGGGGAGTCGAGCCGCGTGGGCGCTCCCGGGTTGCTGTCGACGGACCACGGGTTGACGACGACGGAGGCGAGGTTGCTGGAGTAGGCGTTGTCGTAGGCGCCCGCCGACTGGATCACGGTGGTGGCGAGCAGGTTCTCGTTGTGGCTGTCCCTCGGGATCACCGCCGCGAAGTCGACCGACGTGTCGCCGCTGCGCACGAACTGCACGCTGGTGCGGTTCTGCGGTCCCTCGAACCAGGACTCGAAACCGGGCGGCAGGTCGGAGAACTCGACGCGCAGGTGGTCGCTGAACGCCTCGAAGGTGCCCTCCGTGACCGACCATGTCCCGTCCGGCTCGGTGAGCGTCTCGGTGGAGGCGCCGAGGGCGTCGGTCACGGTGACGGTGACCCCGGCGATGCCCATGTCCTGGTGGTGGTCGTCGACGGTGAAGGAGCCGTCGCCGTCGAAGTCGGCGAAGACGAGCCCTCCGACCACGACGTCGACCGCCTGGGCCGGCTGCGGGGCCACCACCGGGGCGGCCAGGGAGCCGGCCACGATCCCGAGGGCGGCCACGACGGCCGCCCTCCGCCGCAGCCAGCCGCGGCCGGCGCTGTGCCGGGGGACGTGCCGGGGGACGTGCCGGGGGACGTGACCAGAGCGACGGTCCGGGCTCTGACCAGAGCGGTGGCGAGCGGTCGTGGTGCCCATGGGGTGCTCCTCCGGGGCTCGTGCGGCGCGCCGCGCGTCGGGCTGCGGAGACGATCTGCGGAGACGATCCCGCCCGGCTCGGGAGGGTCGCGACGGCCGGGCGCACCCGGCGCTCTCTCCCGGCGCACCGCTGCGCCGGCGACGTGTCCCCCTGCGGACTGCCTCACCCAGCCTGCGCCCGCGGCGTGCGGGTCGCACCTCGGGCGGGCTGACCGCCCGAGGTGCGTGCCCTCACTCCTCGCCGGTGGGATCCGTGCCGCCACGTCGACGGCGCACGAGCACGGTGCCCAGCGTGACCGCCCCGGCCGCCAGGGCCAGCAGCAGCCCCACCCCCGAGGCACCGGTGACGGGCAGCCACGGGAAGGGCGGCCGCGCCGACGGCGGGGGCGCCGCTCCGGGCGGCGTCTCCCCCGGCGGGGTCTCCCCCGGCGGCAGGCCCGGTGGCGGGGGCGTCGCCGGCGGCGGGGCGGGCGGTGTCGGCGGTGCCGGCGGCGGTGTCGTCGGTGGTGGCGGGGTCGGCCCCGGCGGGTCCGGGGGCAGCTCGGCCGGGTTCGTGACCACCAGCGAGACCGAGGCGCCGTCGGCCGCGGCGAAGACGGCGAGCCCCGTGGCCGGGTCGTAGGTCACCCCCTCGCCCGCGATGGTCACCTGCCCCCACACGACACCGGGCACCTCGGGCAGCGGGGTGACCTCGCGCAGGCGCACCTCCGCGCCGTCGGGCAGCCCCGAGACCGTGACGGGCTCCCCGGAGGCGGGGACGCCCAGCACGGTCGGCCCCTCGCCGTCCACCAGGTACTCGAGCGGGAACACCTGGTCGTCGGGGACGGCGCCCGCGGCCCCGCCCGTCACCTGCTTGACGACGGTGAACGCGCCGGGAGCGAGCTGCGCGTGGTTGGTCACGACGACGCCGACGGTGGTCCCGGCGCCGATGGTGAACGTGACGGGTGGCGCGGCCGGTTCGCCGCCGTCCACGCTCACCGAGGGCACGTCCCACGTGACGCCGGGCACCAGCGGCAGCCGCGGCTCGGAGACCGTGACCTCGGCCCCGTAAGGCAGCTCGGGGGACATCCAGGGCTGACCCGCCACGACCTCCACGGTCTCGACGGGAGCGTCACCTACCGCGTACTGGATCGTGAACGTGGCGTCGTCGGGCACCAGGGCGGCCCCGTCGCCGTCGAGCACCTTGAGCACCGTGAACCGGCCGGGCTCGTGCCCGGCGTCGTTGGTCAGCACCACCTCGACCACGGCGCCCGCGCCGACGGTCAGGGTCGCCTGGCCGGTGGCCGGGTCGACGGTGACGCCGGTGCCGCTGAAGGCGGGCTCGCCCCAGGTGATGCCCGGCACGTCGGGCAGGTCGACCTCGGTGAGGGTCACGACGGTGCCGGCGGGCAGCTCGGCCGAGGTCCAGGGCTCGCCCACGGTCAGGGTCTGCTCCGCCTCGACCGTCTCGCCGTCCGCGCCGGTGTAGGTGTACCGGACGGTGAACGTCGTGCCGTCGGGGACCTCGCCGGCCGCGCCCCCGGTCAGCGCCTTCTCCACGGAGAACGTGCCGGGAGCCAGGTCGGCCGTGTTCGTGACCGTGAGGACCACGGTGGTCCCGGCGCCCACGGTGAACGACGCCTGGCCGGTGGCGGGGTCGTAGGTCACCCCGTCGCCCGAGATCGTCACGGCCCCCCACTCGACCTGGGGCAGGGCGGGCCGGTCCGCCGTCTCGCGCAGCAGCACCTGCGTCCCGGCCGGCAGGTCGGCCACCGTGACCGGGAGGCCGCTGCCCGGGCTGACGGTCAGCGGCGTCCACGTCTGACCGTCGTCCGTGGAGTACTCCACGGTGAACGTGACGGCGCTCGGCACGCCACCGGCGCCCTCGCCGTCCACCGCCTTGACGACGCCGAAGCCGCCCGGCGCCTGCTCGGCCGGGTTCGTCAGGGTCAGCTCGACCACGCCGGCCGCCCCCACGGTGAACGTGGCGTACCCGGTCGCCGCGTCGGTGGTGACGCCCTCCCCGGTGATGCTCGGCTCGCCGAAGACGACGCCAGGCACCGCGGGCAGCGGCCCCTCGCGCACCAGCACCTGGGTGCCGGCGGGCAGGTCCGCCGAGGTGGCGAGCGAGCCGAGCGGCACGGTCAGCCCGGCCCAGGTGTCCCCACCGTCGGTCGAGTACTCGAGCACGAACTCGGTGCCCGGGGGCACGTCGGCGGCGCCGCCGCCGGTCACCTCCTTGACCACCGTGAAGCGGCCGGGGGCCTCCTCGGCGGTGTTGCTGACGCCGACGGCCACGCCGGTGCCGGGCTGGACCACGAACGTGACCGGGTCGCCCGTCTGCGGCACGCCGTCGACCGAGATCACCGGCGCACCCCACACGACCCCGGCGACGTCCGGGAGCCCCACCTCGCTCACGGTCACCGTCGCACCGGCCGGGACGTCCGGGACCGTCACCGTGCCGCCGAACGGCACCTCGACCTGGACGGGCGCCCCGCCGTCGATCGTGTACTCGATCGTGAACGTCGCGTCGCCCGAGACCGCGCCGGCGGCCGGGCCCTGGACGTCCTTGCTGATCGTGAACGCGCCGGGCGCCGGCTGGGCGGTGTTGAGCAGGGAGATCACCGGCGACGGCTCGTCGCCGGGCCTGACGGTGATCGTGGCGGGAGAGGCGACCGGCTCGCCGTCGACGAAGAGCTGCGGCGGCCCCCACTCCACCCCGGCGACGCCGGGCAGCGGTTCCGCCTCCCGGACCATGATCTGGGTGCCCGGCTCGAACTCTCCCTCGGGGAACGCGACCTGTCCCCACGGGATCGGGAGCTGGACCCACTCGAGCGGCTCCTGCGGGTCCGGCGGCACCACGGCGTACTCGAGCACGAACGTCGGGGCGCTCTGCCCCACGACGCCCGCGGCCCCGCCGAGCACGATCTTGCGCACCGAGAACGTACCGGGCTCGGGCTCGGCGAGGTTCGTCAGGGTCACCGAGACGGTGACGCCCGGCTCCACCACGAACGTGGCCGAGCCCTGCTGCGGCGCACCGGCGCCCACGGTGAACGTGGGCGTGCCCCACACCACGCCGGGCAGCGCGGGCAGGGGGGTTCCCTCGCGCAGCTGCACCACCGTGCCGGCGGGCAGGTCGGCCACCCCGACGGGTGTCCCGTCTGCCGCGACCTCGAGCGGCAGCCACGTCTGCCCGCCGTCCGTCGAGTACTCGACCGGGAACACCGTCCCGGCCGGGACGTCGCCGGCGGCCCCGCCGGTCACCTCCTTGACCACCTCGAAGCCGCCGGGCGCCGGCTCCGCCACGTTCGTGACCGTCAGCACCACGCCCGTCTCGCCCGCGGTGACGGTGAACGACGCCTGGCCGGTGGCAGGGTCGTACGTGACGCCCTCGCCACCGATCGTCACGGCCCCCCACGTCACGCCCGGGGGCGGGGCGGGCAGCGCCTCGCGCACCAGCACCTGCGTGCCCACGGGCAGCGCCGGGGACGTGAACGGTGCCGGCGCCCCGTCGCCGTCGGCGTCGTACCCGATGACGAAGTCCACCCACGTGGCCCCGCCGTCGGTGGAGTACTGCATCGGGAAGGTGGCGCCGTCCGGCACCTGGCCGGCCGCCGCGCCGTCGACCGACTTGGTCACGGTGAACGTGCCGGCGGCGAGCCGGTTGGTGACGCGCACGGTGACGGGGGCGGCCACGGTGCCGCCGTCGACCAGCTCGACCGGCCCCTCGGGGGCGTAGGTGACCTCCTCGACGGCGTCGCTGGCCGCCTCGGTGACCTGCACCGTGGTCCCGAGCGGGAACCACGCCGTCAGGGGCTCGAACGTGCCGTCCGCCCCGGCGGTGACGGTCAGCACGCCGTCGGCGATGCCGTCCGGGTCGGCGGGCGTCACGAGGTCCGCGTTCTGCTCGAGCTGCGCCAGCTCCGCGAAGGTGAACGCTGCGTCCGGGTCGGGGGCGGCCGGACCGACCGGCAGACCCCGGAAGTCGACGGCGTCCAGGACGAGGTCGAACGTCGTCCCCGGGGCGGCGGGAGCGCCCGTCGGGTCGATGATCTTCTCGACCGTGAGGGGGGCGAACGCCAGGAAGCCCGCGTCGATGGAGTGGTCGTTCGCGCCGGGGCCACCGAGGGTGAACGCGAACTCGCCCGTGACCAGGTCCGCGTTGGAGTCCGTGCGCTCGGGGTCCACCGCGGGCGCGGGCGGCGGCGGATCCTCGGGCAGCACCGGCTCGGGACGCACGCTCACGCCGTCGGAGTTGTCCGTGGGGTCGCGGGGGTTGACCAGCACCTCGGGCGTCGCCTGCTCTGCCGTGAACGGCACCGCGGACCACGGAGCGGTCACCGTGGTGCCCCACAGGTCCACGGTCAGGGCACCGTCGTCGGGCCGCACGAACCGGACCGTGTAGTCCGCACCGTGCTCCATCGGCGCGAAGTGCTCGGGGTCGTCGTCGCGCGTGGAGAAGTAGTAGGTGCCGTCGTCGGCGGTGACCTGCGTGCCGATGACGGCGCCGTCGGCGTCGACGAGCTCGACCGTCACTCCCCCGACACCGGGCTCGTCGGCGCTCTGCTCGCCGTCCTGGTCCGCGTCGAACCAGACCCGGTTGCCGATCTCCACCGGCGCCGGCGGAGTCAGCGCGTCGAGGTCGCCCAGGCCGCCACCCTTCTGGAAGGAGCCGCTCGGCGTCACCGCCTGGCCCGGGTCGTCGGTGAGCTCGACCGCGCGCTCGGGCGTGCCGGCGTCCTCCGACAACCACATCAGGCCCTGGACACGGATGTTGACCAGGGGGTCGAACGCCGTCGTCGCCACCTGGGTGGCGCCCGGCGGGCGCAGCACCGCCCCGAGGGAGACCTCCTCGTGGTTGAGGGTGCCGCTGGCGCCGCGCGCCGAGGCGTCGAGCGCCTGGTCGTCGTCGTAGAACTCGTACCCGCCCGGCCCGGTGGAGTGGTGCTCCACGGAGGCGTCCCAGCGCTGGTTGTAGGTGCCGTCCAGGCCCCACGCCCGGGTGTACCCCTGGTTCTCCAGCACGTACGTCTGCTCGTGGGTGTCCCACCCGGCCACGAGCATGTCCCCGGAGGAGACCGTCTCGAAGTACGTCTCCGGCGACGACCCGCCGGGCTGGCCGACGTCGGCCGCCCACTGGATGTTCCCGCCCTGCAGCGAGGTGCGGTCGGTGAAGCCGAGGGTGACGTAGCCGTCCGGGTCGAAGGTGAACGAGGACAGCACGGCCTGCGGGTAGACCTGGACGTGGTGACCGGTGGACCAGCCGCTGCCCTGCCCCGCGTCGATGCCCACGGAGCCGTCCGGCCAGCCGTCGCCGTCGGCGTCGGCCGCGTCCCACGTCCACACGTCGGTCCACGTGTTCCAGTGGCGCGTCTGCGGGTTCTCGTCCGAGTAGCGGTCGCCCTGGTCACCCCAGTTGCCGATCGGGTTGCCGCGGGGGTAGCCCAGCGACATCTCCAGGACGGGCACCGGGGCACCGCCGTCGACGCCCACGGTGGCCATGACGGCCGTCATGGGCTCGTAGCTGTCGCACTCGGGCAGGCCCGGGTCCGGCGGCGGGGTGCCACCTGGTACCGGCGGCAGCCCGGGGTCGACCTGCGCGGCGCACGATCCGGGGGCGGTGCCCGTGTCGACCCAGCCCACGTGAACCTCGTCGTTCCACACCTCGACGGCCCACGGGCGCTGCTGCGGGCCCAGCCCGAGCGGGATCTGCAGCACGTCGGCCGCGGTGGGCGTGAACCCGGGGTCGTAGGCGGGGCTGCCCGGGTTCGTGGGCGAGATGTCGATCCGGTACAGGTTCTGGTCCGCGAGGTTCATCACGTACAGGTACGTGGTGAAGCCGTCCGTCCACGTGTCGATCCCGCCGATGCCCACCCGGGCCGCCCGGGCGAAGGCGTCCGGGTCGGCGACGCTGTCCGTGGGGGCGTCGATGCCGCGCGCCGCGTTCGAGGGCACGGAACCGACCGGGATCCCGACGTCGGTCAGGGAGAACCACGGCTCGACGTCGCCGCTGGGCCCGATGTCGTCGGCGATCTTGCCCGTGCCCGGAGCCAGGACGTCGGGGATGCGGAAGATCCCGCCGAGCGCACGCTCGGTGGAGCCGCCCCACCGGTGCTCGGCCAGCCCGGACAGGCGCTTGTACGCCGCGGAGACGAGGGCGGTGTTGCTCGTGCGCTCGTAGGCCACGCCCCACACGGACCCGACCTCGCCGAACGTCGCGATCTCGCGCGTCTCCTCCGGGGTGGTCACCTCGGTGGTGGGTGCCGCGGTGAACTGCGGTTCGCCGTCGTAGAATCCGCCGGGGACGAAGACGCCGCTGACGGTGCCCGGTGACGCCGGGCACCACGACGGGACGGGCACGCCGGTCGCCACGTAGGCGCCGGCGCGCGGGTTGCTGCTCTCGTCGACCGCGGTCTCGGGGTGGTCGGGCACCGTCTGGGGCTCGACGAGGCGCTGGGTGACGGTGATCGGGCCGGCCCAGCACCCCGCCCCGCTGCCGGGGTAGCGGATGTTGACGCTGCCGAAGGTCACGGGCTGGACCGTCTGCGTGGGACCCGTCGGCGCGAGCCCTCCGTAGACGGTGTTCTGGCTCCACGGGCCCATGTCCCAGACGCCGTTGCCGTTCTCGTCGATGAACGCGACGCTCGACGGCGGCTCGCCCTCGTCCCAGAACCCGTTGCCGTTGAGGTCCTGGTACCAGCGGTACTCGTTGCCGTCCGGGTCCAGGGGCGCGAACCTGTCGATGCCCTCGTCGTAGACGCCGTTCTGGTTGAGGTCCTGGTAGGAGTGGATCGCCTGCGAGGTGGTCCAGTCCGCCGAGACCAGCGCCGGCACGTCCGCGACCGACGGGTGGGCGGGCGAGCCGGCCGACTGGACGGCTGTGATGACGTCCAGCGGGTCCACCCGGTGCGCCTCGGGCCGCAGCAGCGCGTAGTCGACCGACTCGTCCCCGGCCTGCACGAACTGGACGGAGGTGCCGTTCTGCTGCCGGTCCGCGGCGAACCACGACTCGTGGTTGGCGGGTACCTCGGCGAACGTGACCCGCAGCTGCGCGGCGGGCTCTCCCTCCTTGACGAACGGGACGGCGCCGTCGTTCTGCGCCGCGAACTCGCCCTCGGTGATGGACCAGTCGCCGTCGGCGGTCCACGCCCACCCGCCGGGCTGCCCGTCCTGGCCCAGCACGAACTCCTGCGCGCGCACGCTGCGGGTGCTGGCCGAGCGGCCGAGGGCGTCGGTGACGGTGACGGTGACGCCGTCGACCCCGTGCTCGACGAACCCGCCCTGGGGGTCCTCGTCGTAGACGCCGTCGCCGTCGTAGTCCGCGAACACCCGGCCTGCGGCGATGACGTCCTCCGGCGCCGCGCTGGCGGGCGGGTCGGGCACGCCCGGCACCAGGGGCGCGACCACCATCCCGGCGGTCAGGGCCACGACGGCAGCGGAAGCAGCGGCCCCACGGCGCCCGGTGCGGCGCCGTCCGGCCGCGCGGTGGCGCGGAGCGAGCGGTGGCCTACCCATCGCGTGATTCTGAGCACAGCTGTGTGATGTACGCCGCTCGGGAGCGAGATCGGTTCGCCGAGCAACCGCTTCGCTCGTGAGCGGACCCGTGCGAGCGGCCGGGGGCCGCTCGGGGCGCTGGTGAGCGACCGCGCCGGTACGTTGGGTGACGTGCCCGGAAACCGCACCCGCCGCGCCTGGTTCCTCCCCCTGGCCGTGCTGCTCGCGCTCGCCGGCTGCACCGCACCGGGCAGCGGCCGCGAGGCGGCGCCCACCGCCGCGCCCTCCGGCTCCACCGCGCAGGGCACCGGCGGCGAGCCCCGTGTCATCCGCGTGCCGGCCGACGCCGCGACGATCCAGGAGGGCGTCGACGCCGCCGCCCCCGGCGACATGGTGCTGGTCTCCCCCGGCACCTACACCGAGCAGGTGCTGATCGAGACCGAGGACGTGACGCTGCGCGGCGCCGAGCGAGACGGCGTCGTCGTGGACGGCGAGGGGCTGCGCCCCTCCGGGGTCGTGGCCACGGCCGACGGCGTCCGGATCGAGAACCTCACCGTCCGGTACACGACCTTCTACGGGGTGCTGGTCACGGGGATGCGCGGGGCCGACGGCGAGCCCTCCGCCCACGGCGTCGACGGCTACGAGCGCCTCGACCCTCAGGAGCACCCGCCCGTGCAGCGGTTCGGCATCAGCCACGTCACCACCTACGGCAACGGGCTGTACGGCATCTACGCGTTCGACGCCCAGCACGGCTACGTGCGCGACAGCTACGCCTCCGGGTCGGCGGACTCGGGCATCTACGTGGGCCAGTGCCAGGACTGCGACGTGCTCGTCCAGGGGAACGTCGCCGAGCGCAACGCCGTGGGGTTCGAGAACGCCAACGCGTCGGACTCCGTGGTCGTGGTGGGCAACCGGTTCTCCGGCAACCGGGTGGGCATGACGCTGCTGAGCAACTACCAGGAGGCGTTCGTGCCGCAGCGCCGCAACACCGTGGTGGGCAACGTGGTGACCGCCAACGCCTCCGACACCTCGCCCGAGCACGCCGACGGCGGGTTCGGCATCGGCGTCGGCATCAGCGGCGGGCAGGCCAACGTGCTGCGTGCCAACCTCGTGGCCGGCAACCCCGTGGCGGGGGTGCTGCTGGCCAACGCCGAGGACCTCGCAGCCTCCGGCAACCGCCTCGAGGGCAACGCCTTCACGGCCCCGGGGGTCGGCGCCAACGGCGTGGACGTCGGCAACGTCTCCGCCGACCGGGCACCCGCCACGGGCAACTGCGTGCAGGGCTCCGACCCGGCACCGAGCTCCGCCCCCGCCGGCCTCCTCGCCGTCGGCTGCGACGACGCCACCGCCCTGCAGCCCGCCGTCACCGCGGACGGCCTGCCGGCCGCCACCGTGCCGCCGGGCACGAGCTTCCTCCAGGTGCCGGCGCCGCCGTCACAGCCGTCCATGACCGACGTCGAGACGCTGCCCGAGCGGCTCCCCGCCGCCGTGCGCATGCCGGTGCTCGACGACGTCACCGTGCCGGACGCTGGCCTCCTCGCCGAGCGGAGCGGGCTGTCGTGACGGCGGCCGCCTCGCGGTGGCGGGCCCGCCCCGCGGGGGCCGCCCCGCGGCCGCGAGCGCGCTCGCTCCTCGCCGCCGCCGTGGCAGCCGTGGCAGCCGTGCTCCTGGGCGCCTGCTCTCCCGCGGCGGACGGGCACGGCACCTCCGCGCCGTCGCCGTCCGCGAGCGCCCGCCCGGTCACGACCGAGGAGGCCGAGCGGCTGGCGGTGGTGCGGTTCCGCAACTACGACGCCGGGGCGCGGAAGGTCTCGGCGTCGTACACCGAGCAGGGCCACCAGGTCGGTCTCGAGGGCGTGTTCGACTACACGACGCACACGGGCGCCGTGTCGGTCACCACCGACGGCGCCGTCACGGACACGGTGGTGTGGGACGGCGGCCGGGTGGCGATCGCCCCGCGGCCTCTGCCCGACGGCCCCGACGGCCCCACACCACCGGCGTCGTTCGACGGGTGGACGGTGGCCCCCGCCGATCCCGGCGGCTCCTCGATGGGGTCGCTGCTCGCGGTGGTCGCCGCGCTCGGTGCCGACCGGCCCGAGAACCCGCTCCTGCTGCGCCAGGGTGGCGCGCTGTGGCTGCGCGAGGACACCGTGGCGGGGACCCCGGTCACCGTGTTCGCCGGGCCCGTGCGCCCCGGCGACGGCACAGACGGCACAGAGGGCCCGGAGGACGGCACCGCGGGGTCGCCGACCGGGTCCGTGGACCCGGAGGCGGCGGGGCTGCGCTACTGGGTGGACGAGCAGGGAAGGGCGCTGCGCGTCGAGGTGCGCCTGGGCTCCACGTGGGCACGGGTCGACCTTCGCGACACCGAGGCCCGCGTGGCTGCGCTGCCAGGGCCGACGGCCGGAGACGACGGGGCGGCGCCGTGACGACGGAGGGTCCCGAGCACCGCTCACCGCCCCTCCCGCCCAGGGACGCCGCCGACGTGCCGGCCTCGGGCGTGAGCCGTCGCGCGCTGCTGCTCGGCGCGGGCGGCCTCGTGGCGGGGATCGGCGGAGCGGCGGCGCTGCGCGGTCATCCGGGCTCTCCCGGGGCGGCGGGCACGCCGGCGAGCGAACCTCCACCGGCCGGCGGTGTGCCGGTCCCCGCCGACGGCGTGCACCAGGCCGGCGTGACGACGCCGGCCGCCCCGCAGCCGCACGGGCTCCTCGCCGTCTGGGACCTCGACGGCGCCACGGCGGCACAGACCGGCCGGGTGCTCGCGGCGCTCGGCGTGCGCATCCTGGCGCTGACCGACCCGGCGCGGCCCGAGACCGACGTCGTGCCGGACGGCCCCGGCGACCTCACCGTCACGGTGGGGGCGGGTCCGCGCCTGCTGTCCCTGCCAGGACTGCCGCGAGACCTGCCCGGAGCCGGGCCGATGCCCACCTTCGCGGGCGACGACCGCATCGACCCGCGCCGTCGTGACGGCGACCTGCTGGTGGCCCTGCACGCCACCGACCCCACCGTGCTGCCCCCGGTGCTCACGGCGCTGGAGCGGGCGGCGGACGCCGCGGTGCCGGGGCTGCGCACCACCCGGTGGGCCGAGCACTGCTTCCGCGCGCCCGGCGAGGGCACCGTCGCCCGCAGCCCCCTCGGCTATCTCGACGGGATCCAGGTGCCGCGCACCGAGGAGGAACTCGCGGCCGACGTGTGGGTCTCCGCCGCCGACCATCCCGCCGCTGCCGGCGGCACCGTCGTCGTGCTGCGCCGCCTGGTGCTCGACCTGGCCCGGTTCTCGGCGGAGACGCCGCAGCGGCGCGACGAGGTGGTGGGACGCCGCCGGTCCGACGGCGCACCCCTGTCCGGCGGCGTGCGTGACGACGAGGTGGACCTGCGGGCCAAGACCCCCGAGGGCGCCTACCTGACACCCGCGCGGTCCCACGCCCGTGCCGCGCACCCGTCGTTCACCGGCAGCGGGCTCATGCTGCGCCGGTCCTACGGGTTCGCCGCCCCCGCGACGGGCACCGACGGCGGCGGCGAGCAGGGGGTGTTCTTCATCAGCTTCCAGCGCACGCTGGAGACGTTCGTGCGCACCCAGCAGCGCCTCGACGAGGTGGACGACCTCATGGGGTACGTGACCCCGACGGCCAGCGGCAGCTTCCTGGTGCTGCCCGGGTTCGACGCGCAGAGCCCGCTCGGGTCCGGGATCTTCCCCACCGTGTGACGTCAGAGGTGACCGTCAGATGTCCGGCAGCACGCTGCGGTGGAGGGTGCCCACCAGGAACGCCCGCACCCGCAGCAGCTCCGTGGCCGCCGACGCCTTGACCCCCAGCGCGGCCGCCTCCCGCGCGTCGACGACGCGCACGTCGGTGACGTCGTAGTCCGTTCCCTGGCGCGTCAGGGTGAAGGCGCCCGCCGCGAGCGCGTTCTGCGCCCAGTCGGTGTCCTCGCCCCACGGCAGCGGCAGCGCCACGAGGATGTCCCGCACGCTCTTGGTCTGCACGGGCGTGCGCGGGGCCGCGGTGACGGTGGGGTCGAGCGGCGCCCGCGCCGCGAAAGCGACGACCGGCGTCTGGAACGCCCGGCCCGTCACCCGGCCCACGTGGTGCACCACCACCCACGGCGGCACCCGTCGGGCCAGCGGGACCACGTACGGGTTGATCCGCTGGAGGACGGGAGCGATGCGCGCGGGGACGGCCATGCGCCCATGCTGCCCGGGGCCGGGCCACCGCGCAGGGCGGCAGGGCGGCGTGGCGGGGCGTTCGCCCGGTCAGCCGTGCCGAGGTCGGCCAGAATGGTGCCCATGACCGGCACCCTGTGGCTCACCGGCGACGCCGAGGCCGACCAGCTCCTGACCGACGACCCGTTCGCGCTGCTGGTGGGCATGCTCCTCGACCAGCAGTACCCGATGGAGGCGGCGTTCGCGGGGCCGCGCAAGATCCTCGACCGGCTCGGGTCGATCGACCCGCACGCCGTCGCGGAGGCGGACCCGGACGAGTTCGTGGCCCTGGCCACCCAGACGCCGGCGATCCACCGGTACGGGCGGTCCATGGCCGGGCGCATCCAGGCGGTCGCACGCGCCGTCGTCGAGGAGTACGACGGCGACGTCACGCGGATCTGGACCGACCCGGGCGCCTCGGGCGAGGCTCCCACGGGCACCGAGGTGCTCCGCCGCCTGCACGCGCTGCCCGGGTTCGGCGAGCAGAAGGCGAAGATCTTCCTCGCCCTGCTGGGCAAGCAGCGAGGGGTGCGGCCGGCCGGGTGGCGCGAGGCGGCCGGCCACTACGGCGACGAAGGGTCGCACCGCTCGATCGCTGACGTCACCAGCCCGGAGAGCCTGGCCAAGGTGCGCGAGTTCAAGAAGGCGGCCAAGGCGGCGGCCAGAGCCAAGGCGTAGGAGCAGGGCGCCGGGGCCGAGGACGCGGGACGAGCAGCGGCTGCGAGCCCGCCGATCGCCCGTAGGGTTGAACCATGAACGGCGCCTCGACGAACGCTGAGCACCCGGAGCACACCCAGGGCGGTACGTACACCGTCAAGGGCAAGGAGTTCGTGCGGGACCAGAACTACATCACCACGCGCATCGTGCGCGGCGGCGGGAGTCCCGACGGCGGGCACGACCCCGAGACGGACACCTACCCCGTGGAGCCGGGGCGCTACCGGCTGGTGGCCGCCCGAGCGTGCCCGTGGGCGAACCGCTCGATCATCGTGCGGCGCCTGCTGGGGCTGGAGGACGCCATCAGCCTGGGCCTGCCCGGCCCCACCCACGACGCACGGAGCTGGACGTTCGACCTCGACCCGGGCGGCAAGGACCCGGTGCTCGGCATCGAGCGCCTCCAGGACGCCTACTTCGCGCGGCACCCCGACTACCCGCGCGGCATCACCGTGCCCGCGATCGTGGACACCCGTGACGGCGCGGTGGTGACCAACGACTTCGCCCAGATCACCCTCGACCTGTCCACCGAGTGGGCCGAGCACCACCGTCCGGGCGCCCCCCGCCTGCTGCCCACGGACCCGGACGAGCGGGCCGAGATGGAGTCGGTGATGCGCAAGGTGTTCACCGAGGTGAACAACGGCGTCTACCGCGCGGGTTTCGCGGGCTCCCAGGAGGCGTACGCCAAGGCCTACCACCGACTGTTCGACGCCCTCGACTGGCTGGAGGAGCGCCTGGCCACGCGCCGGTTCCTCATGGGCGAGCACATCACCGAGGCCGACGTGCGCCTGTTCACCACCCTGGTGCGGTTCGACGCCGTCTACCACGGGCACTTCAAGTGCAACCGGAACAAGCTCTCCGAGATGCCGCACCTGTGGGCCTACGCCCGCGACCTGTTCCAGACGCCCGGGTTCGGGGACACGGTGGACTTCGAGCAGATCAAGCAGCACTACTACGTGGTGCACAAGGACATCAACCCCACGCAGATCGTTCCCGCCGGCCCCGCCCTCGACGGGTGGCTCGAGCCGCACGGGCGCGAGGCGCTGGGCGAGGACCCGTGGGGCGGCGGCACGGCCCCCGGCCCCGTCCGTGACGGCGAGCAGGTCACGCCGGGGCACAACCCGCTCTACCCGGCCTGAGCGCTCGCCCCCTGCGCCACCGCGGCGACGCCGTCGAGGAACCGCACGATCGCGTTCACGGCGTCACGCCCCGCACGGTTGGCACCCACCGTGGACGACGACGGCCCGTAGCCCACCAGGTGCACGCGCGGCTCCCCCGCCACCTGGGTGCCCTCCATGCGGACGCCGCCACCGGGCTCGCGCAGGCCGAGCGGGCGCAGATGGTCCAGCGCCGCCCGGAACCCGGTGTTCCAGAAGATGACGTCCACGGGCAGCAGGGTGCCGTCCGCCTGCACCACGCCGTCGGGCTCGATGCGCGTGAACATGGGCCGCCGCACCAGCAGGCCCCGTTCCTCCAGCGACCGCACGTACGGCGCCCGGACCAGCCCGGTCGCGGAGACCACGCTCAGGGGCGGCAGCCCGGCCCGGACCCGCTCCTCCACGCGTGCGACGGCGTCGTGCCCCGCCCGGGCGTCGAACTCACCCTCGTGCCACACCGGCTCGCGGCGCGTGAACCAGAACGTCTCGCCCACGTGGCTGATCTCCTCCATGAGCTGGAGGGCGCTGATGCCACCGCCCACCACGGCCACGCGTCGTCCGGCAAAGTCCTCGGCACGCACGTAGCCGGCGGTGTGGAGCTGGCGGCCCCGGAACGTCTCCTGGCCCGGGTAGCGCGGCCAGAACGGCTTCGACCAGGTGCCGGTCGCGTTGACCAGGGCCCGGGCCCGCAAGGTGACCTCCGTGACCTCCGTGGCCTCCTCGCCTCCGGCCCGGGCCAGCACGGCGAGCAGGCCGCCGTCGGCACGCTCCACGCGCCGTACCCGCACCGGCCGCACCACCCCGAGCCCCAGCTCGTGCTCGTAGTCGGCGAAGTAGGCGGGCAGCACGTCCACGCTGGGTGCCTGCGGGTCGGCGGGCGGCTTGTCGACGCCGGGCAGGTCGTAGATGCCGTTGACCGTGCTCATCCGCAGCGAGCGCCAGCGGTGACGCCACGCACCACCCGGCCCGTCCTCGGCGTCGAGGACGACGAACGTGCGGGCAGGTGCCGGACTCGACCCTGCCGGCCCCGCCTCGCCGTCGGGCACCACGGCCGGGACGAACCCCCGACGCAGCAGGTGGTAGCCGGCCGACAGGCCGGCCTGGCCCGCCCCCACGACGACGACGTCCACCGCTGCGGGCAGGGAGAGCGCGCCTCGTGCCCCGCCGGCAGGCGGGGTGGCAGGCAGGGACGCGGACGGAGCGACAGGGTCGGTCACGTCCTCGGCAACCACGCCCGCGGTCCAGGTCTTCCGCCCTCCGCGCCGCCCTGCCCTCGCCACGGGGCAGGCGGCGTCGCCGTCGACCACCAGGCGGTTGTGGCACCCTGACGCCTGGCACACCCGCCCGGCACGTCCGGACCGACCGAGAGACCGACCGAGAGGCTGCACCCATGAGCGAACCGCAGGCACCGTTGCGCGCCCTGGTCACCGGAGCCTCCAGCGGCATCGGCGCCGCCACCGTCCGCCGGCTGCGCGCCGAGGGCTGGGACGTCGTCGCCTCGGCCCGCCGCGAGGACCGGCTGCGAGCCCTGGCCGAGGAGACCGGCGCCACCGCCGTCGTCGCGGACCAGACCGACCATGCCTCCATCGAGAGGCTGCGCGACACGGTGCTCGCGGACGGGCCGCTGCACCTGCTGGTCAACAACGCGGGCAACGCGTTCGGCCTCGAACCCGTCGAGACGGGTGACCTCGACAGGTGGCGGGCCATGTACGAGCTCAACGTGCTCGGCACCCTGCGGGTCACGCAGGCGTTCCTCCCGGCTCTGCGCGAGTCCGGGCGCGGCGACATCGTCACCATCACGTCCACCGCCGCGCACGGCACCTACCCCGGCGGGGCGGGGTACACCGCCTCCAAGCACGCCGAGCGCATGATCGTGAACACCCTGCGACTGGAGCTGGCCGGAGAACCCGTCCGCGTCATCGAGATCGCACCGGGGGCCGTCGAGACCGAGTTCTCCCTGGTGCGGTTCGACGGCGACGCCGAGAAGGCCGCCGCCGTGTACGCCGGCTACGAGCCGCTCGTGGCCGACGACGTCGCCGACGCCGTCGTGTGGGCCGCGACCCGCCCCCACCACGTCAACGTGGACTCACTGATCATCCGGCCCCGGGCCCAGGTGTCGAACACGCAGACCGCCCGCACGCAGCGCTGACCCCCCGCTGCCCCGCCGTCGGGCGCCCTGCCGGGTGAGAGGGGCGCACCTGCGCCACCATCGGGGGATGCGCCTGTCCCCCGCCGAGTGCCGCGAGCGCCTCGCCGCCGCCCGTCATGTGGTCCTGGCGACGGCGGGCGCCGACGGCACCCCCCACGTGGTCCCGATGACGTTCGCCGTGCTGCCGCCGCACGGCCCCGCCGGGGCGGGGCACGCCGCGATCGTGTCCGTGGTGGACCACAAGCCGAAGTCGACGACCGCACTGCGCCGCCTGCGCACCATCGCGCAGAACCCGCACGTGGCCGTGCTCGCCGACCGGTACGACGACGACTGGTCCCGGCTGTGGTGGGTGCGGGCCGACGGCGTGGCCCGAGTGGTGGCGGCACCCAGCCCGGGAGCCGACCTGCACGGTGACGACGACGGCGGGTGGTCGGTGGCCGTGGCCGCGCTCACCGAGCGCTACCCCCAGTACGCCCGGCACCGCCCCGACGGACCCATGATCCGCATCGAGGTGGAGCGCTGGTCCGGCTGGGCGTGGGGCGAGGGCCCCCTGCCCGGGCGCGAGACCGGGGACGAGCCCGACCAGGGACCCGGATGGGGCGACGACCCCACCTGACCCCACCTGACCGCGAGCGCCCCGCCGGCCGGTGCTGGCTCGTGTGCATGCACGGCGCCGCCCGTCTAGCCTCAAGGGAAAGTTGCCCGGACGAAAGGCGTCCCGTGACCTCGGATCCCCTGGGGCCCGACGAGGCCCGACGGTTCCTCGAGCTGCTCGGCTACGAGGCCGAGGTCGCGTGCTTCATCGACGCGCACACCACCACCCCGTGCGACGGACCCGTGGCATGGCGGGGCACGCCGTCCTGCTGCCAGCGGCCCGTGTTCGCCTGCCCGCACCACCACGACGTGGCCGTGCACGCCGTGAAGCTGCAGCAGGCCGTGGACCCGCGGTGCGGCGACCTCGTCGACGGCGTCGACTGGCGGCACGTGTGACCGCTCACCGCCGCTGACCGGCAGACTGAGCGCCATGCTCGAGCTCGCCACCGGAACCGGCCTTGCCATGGCCGCCGGTCTCAACGCCTGGGTCCCCCTGCTCGGCCTCGGCCTCCTGTCCCGCCACACCGACCTCGTGGCGCTGCCCGGCGGGTGGTCCTGGCTCGAGAACGGGTGGGTGCTCACCGTGCTCGGCGTGCTCCTGCTCATCGAGGTGCTGGCCGACAAGGTGCCCGTGCTCGACTCGTTCAACGACGCCGTGCAGACGGTGGTGCGGCCCACCTCCGGAGGCATCGCCTTCGGCGCCGGAGCCACCTCCGAGACCGTCACCGTGCAGGACCCGGGCACGTTCGTCTCCTCCGGGCAGTGGCTACCCGTCGTGCTGGGCATCGTGCTCGCCCTGGTGGTGCACCTGGTCAAGGCGACGGCGCGCGTGGTCTCGAACGCGTCCACCGGCGGGGCCGCCGCGCCCGCGCTCTCGACGGCCGAGGACGTCGGCGCCGTGGCGCTGTCGGCGCTGGCGGTGCTGCTTCCCGTGCTCGTGGTGGTCGCCCTGCTGGGCCTCGGCGTGGCCGGGTTCCTGGTGGTCCGGGCGTCCCGACGGCGCAGAGCCGCGCGAGCAGCGCGAGCCTCGGGCTAGCACCGGCGCGTTCCCGCCCGGCGTGGCATCGTGACGTGGTGTCCGCAGCCCTGGGTCTCCGCGTGCTGGGCGTCGACGCCTGCAAGACGGGCTGGGTCGGGTTCGCCTCGGACGCCCGAGGCTACTTCGGCGAGGACATCGCCCGCCTTGGGTCACCTCCACCGACCGCCAGGTCATCGAGATCCACCCCGAGGTGTCGTTCGCGACGATGGCAGGTCGACACATGGCCCACCCCAAGAGCACGTGGGCCGGCACCGAGGAGCGCAAGCAGGCCCTCGCCGCCCACGGCATCGTCGTCCCGGCCCAGCTCGGCCTGGCGGGGAGGCGGGCCGCCGTCGACGACGTGCTGGACGCCGCGGCAGCCTGCTGGAGCACCGCCAGGTTCTGCGCCGGTGAGGCAGTCTCCTACCCCGACCCTCCCGAACGGTTCGATGACGGGATACCGGCGGCGATCTGGGCCTGAGGCGACGCAGGTTCAGTCGCCCACGGCTTCCCGCACCCAGTCCAGGTACAGCGCCTCCCCGCCGAGGACGGGTGTGCGCAGCACCTCGGGCAGGTCGTAGGGGTGCTGCTCGACGAGGAACTCCTCGAGCGTTCCCGCCCGGGCCGCCGTCGTCTTGAAGGTGGCGCGCCACTCGGTGGAGGTCTGGACCTCCCCGCCCCACCGGTAGGTGCTCGTGAGAGGGCCCTCGACCTGCCCGCACGCGGCGAGCCTGGCGGAGACCGCCCCGTGCACCATGGCGTCGAGGGTCTCGGCCGAGTCGCAGGTGACGGTGACCTGGACGATGCCTGCAGCGCTCATGCCCTGATCGTGGCAGGTGTCAGAGGGTCTTGTCGGCGAGGAGCTGCCCCACGCCGCGGATGTCCACCTGACGGTTGAACTCCAGCTTCACCTTGCCCAGGCCGCTGAACCACATCTCCAGCTCCGAGTCGAGGTCGAGCGTGCCGGCGGTCTCGATCGAGAACGCCTGGATCTTCGAGTACGGCAGCGTCGTGTAGTCCTTCTTCTTGCCCGTCATGCCCTGCACGTTGAGGGCGATGACACGCTTGTCGGTGAACGTCACCGAGTCGCGGATGCCCTTGAACGCCAGGTGGATCTGCTCGCCCGCGGCCAGCACGGGCGACAGCGCCTGCGCCGCGTCGGTCAGGTCCCAGTACCCGAGCTTGACGTAGCTGGCGTTCTGGAAGTCGATCATGGGCTCTCCTCGGTAGGTCCGTCGTCAGGCGACGACGGCACGGCTGGCTCGCCCGAGCCTAGCCACGGCGTCGGACACCGCAGATCGCGGCCCGGGGTGGGCTTCCCCGCTGCTGCCGTTGCGGGCAGGGGGCGGCCAGCCTAGTTTGACGCCCGAACGAATCGATCCGATCCGTTCGACGGTCAACCATCGCGACCTCGGTCGACGACGTCGTCGACCGGCGCCGCACCGTTGCGGACGCCTCACCGGGCACCACGCCAGGATCACCCCGCACCAGCGGCGCGGCCGCAGCGGCACCTTCGCGAACAGGATGGATCGACGATGAAGTCACCTTCGAGGCGGGCCCGCGCGGCCGCGCTGGCCGGGGCGCTGACCGCCACGGCACTCCTGACCACCACGATGGCCGCGCCGTCGGCCCTGGCCACGGCGCCCACCACCCCACCGGGGCACACCGCCCCGGAGCGGGCCCCCGCCTACCTCGACACCACGCTGCCGTTCGAGGTGCGCGCCGCGGACCTCGTCTCCCGCATGACCCGGGCCGAGAAGATCCAGCAGTTCCGCGCCGAGCGGCAGCACAACGCGGGGGTGGCCCCGGCGATCCCCCGCCTCGGCGTACCGGCGTACAACTACTGGAACGAGGCGCTGCACGGGGTCGCCCGCGCGGCCGAGGACCCGGAGCACCTGCTCAACCAGGGCGGCGAGGCCACCGAGTTCCCCACCGGCCTCGGCATCGCGGCCACCTGGAACCGTGAGCTGGTGCGCGCGATGGCAGACGCCACGTCGAACGAGGCACGGGCGATGAACAACTTCGCCTCTCCCGGCGTCGCCGCGGCGCACAAGGGACTCACCTACTGGTCACCGACGATCAACATGGACCGCGACCCGCGCTGGGGCCGCGCGGAGGAGACGTACGGCGAGGACCCGTTCCTCACCGGCGAGATCGGCGGCCAGTTCGTCGACGGCATGCAGGGTGAGCACGAGACGTACCTCAAGACGGTGGCGACACCCAAGCACTACCTGGCCAACAACTCGGAGAACAACCGGCACACCGGCAGCTCGAACCTGACCGAGGCGGAGCTGCGCGAGTACTACACGCCGGCGTTCGCGAAGCTCGTGGGCGAGCACGGCGCCGGATCGCTCATGACGGCGTACAACGCCGTCAACGGCACGCCTGTCTCGGCCAGCAAGGAGCTGGTGGAGGACCTCGCGCGCCGCACGTTCGGGTTCACCGGCACCGTGGTCTCCGACTGCGACGCCGTGCGCGACGTGTGGCAGCCCTCCAACCACCACTGGACGCCACCGGGCTTCACCGAGCCGCTCACCGCCCCGCAGGCGGTGGCGTGGACGCTCAAGACCGGCGTCGACCTGGACTGCATGGACCAGGACTACCCCACCTACCTCGAGGGCTCGTACGCCGAGGGCAACGTCACCGAGGCCGACATGGACGCCTCCCTGGTGCGCACGTTCACCATCCGCATGCGCACCGGCGAGTTCGACCCGGCCGAGCTGGTGCCCTGGCGCAGCGCCGAGTACACGATCGAGAACCAGGTCTCCAACCCCCAGCACCTGGCGGTGTCGCAGCAGATGAGCGACGAGGCGGTCGTCCTGCTCAAGAACGACTCCCCCGCCGGGTCCGACGGCCCGGCAGCGCTGCCCCTCACGCCCGAGGACGCGGACAACGTCGTCGTCGTGGGACCGCTGGCCACGACCGAGGTGCACGGCGACTACTCCCCCACCCGCCTGGCCGAGTCGAAGAACGCCCTGCAGGGCATCGAGGCGCAGGTCCGGGCCGTGGCACCCGACGCCCAGGTCACCTACATCCCGGGCATGAACAGGTCGGGCCTGGAGAACAGGCGCAAGCCGTCCATCGGCACGCGGGTGCCCCCGGCCGCGGGGCAGGCGGCGACCCCGGCCGCGGTGCGGTTCCTCGACGCCTCCGGGGCCGAGCTGGGGCGCGTGACGCCCGAGACGATCCTGCGCAGCGAGATGTTCTCCGGGTGGCGCGGCGTGCAGCCGTGGAACAACCCCGCGACGGCGTACGACAGCATGCAGACCCTCGGCGCCTGGGGCGGCTGGTTCGGCGCCGAGGTCGACGTTCCCGAGGGCACGGCCAGCGTCCAGGTGCTGCAGGGCAGCGCCGCCACCACGCTCGAGGGCGGGCGCTTCGACGTCCGCGTCGGGTCGCGGGACGGCGACGTCGTCGGGCAGGTGCCCGCGACAGGCGCACCGGAGTCGTCGGCGTACTCCGGTCCCACGGGCCCGCAGACCCTGTGGTTCGTCTACGAGAACGACTCGTTCGTGCCCGAGCTGACCGCCGAGCAGGAACAGGCGGTCCGCGACGCGGACGCCGTCGTCGCCTACGTGGGCACCATCGCCGGCAACAGCTCCACCAACCCGCTCATCCCGGGCAACCCCTCCGACTCCTCGGAGGACGAGGACCGGCCCGACATCGAGCTGCCCCGCGGCCAGGCCGACCTGGTGCGCACCGTCGCAGAGCTCAACCCGCGCACGGTGGCGTGGATCCAGGCGGTGAGCACCGTGGACATCGAGCCGTTCAAGGACGAGGCCGCCGCGATCGTCTGGTCCACCTACAACGGCATGTACCAGGGCGACACCGTGGGCCGGATCCTCTTCGGTGCCGCCAACCCGAGCGGCAGGCTGCCGTTCACGCAGTACGCGGACGTCGAGCAGCTCGCCGACCCGCGCGACTACACGATGACGCCCACCGACGGCCGCAACGGCCGCACCTACCAGTACTTCACCGGCGAGGTGACCTACCCGTTCGGGCACGGCCTCTCGTACTCCCGGTTCGAGTACTCCGACCTGCGGGTCGAGAGGAACCGGGTGGCCGTCGACGGGACGCTGCGGGCCAGCGTGGACGTGCGCAACACGTCCGCCGTCGACGGGGCCGAGGTGGTGCAGCTGTACGTGACCTCCCCGAAGGCGGGCAGCGCGGAACGGCCCGACGCGCAGCTCAAGGCGTTCGAGAAGGTCACCGTGCCCGCCGGCGAGACGCGGCGCGTGGAGCTGTCGGTCGAGGCGAAGGACCTGTGGTTCTGGGACACCAGGGCCGGCCGCAAGACGTGGGACAACGGCCGCTGGGGCCTGTGGGTGGGGCCGTCGTCGGACCGCTCCGAGGGGCTGGAGTCGGCGTTCACGCTGTCCGGCCGGCTGAAGCCGTCCCTCAACGTGGTGGCCGCGGTGCCCGACGGCGTGGTGCTGAACACCGCGACGCCGAAGAACGTGATCCACGCGAACCTGTCCGCCACCCGGTCGGACGACTCGTTCTACGACCTGCACAAGGTCAAGGTCGAGTACCGCTCCTCCGACCCGCGGGTGGCCAAGGTGTCCGGCGACGGCGAGGTGTCGCCGGTCAGGGCGGGCGTCGCCCAGATCACCGCGACCGTCTCCGCCGACGGCGGACGGAAGTCCACCACCTTCCCCGTGGTGGTGCGCTCCGGCGCCCTGACCGACGGCGACGTGACGCTGCACGAGCGGCTGGTCTCGTTCGGCGACCAGGAGGTGCGCCGGCGTGACGCCCAGCGCGGCGTGACCCTCCACGCGTCGGTGACGCCCCCGGCGCCCGGTGCGACCTACACCTACCGGGTCGCGCTCAACGAGGACAACACCGCCGGAGCCACCGTGACGCCCGACGGGCACCTGCGGGCCGAGAGGCCCGGCGTCGTGCGGGTGACCGTGGTGGCCGACGTGGGCGGGCAGAAGTACTCGCGCACGGCCACGGTGACCGTGCGATAGCCCGCCTCGCGGCGGTGGCGGGGAGGCGTCGTGCCGTCTCCCCGCCACGGCCGGCCGGTCCCGGTCCCGGCGGGCTTCGCCGTGCCTGAGGCGTGCCCACCCGGGCCGCTGCTCGGTCGGACCGCGCCACCCCCCATGGTTGGATCGCCAGGTGCGCGCCATCGTCTTCGACCAGTTCGCCGGCCCCGTCTCGGTCCGTGACGTCCCAGCACCGACCGCCCCGCCCGGCGCAGTCGTCGTCGAGGTCCGCGCGACAGGGCTGTGCCTGAGCGACTGGCACGCCTGGGCCGGCCACGACACCGACATCCCCGCGCTGCCGCACGTGCCCGGCCACGAGCTGGCGGGCGTCGTCACGTCCGTCGGCGACGGAGTCCGGCGCTGGAAGGCCGGCGACCGCGTCACCGCACCGTTCGTGTGCGGCTGCGGCACCTGCGAGTGGTGCACGTCGGGGCAGGCGCAGGTCTGCCCCGACCAGACCCAGCCGGGCTTCACCCACTGGGGCTCCTACGCCGAGCAGGTGGTGCTCCACGCCGCGGACGCGAACCTCGTCGCGATCCCCGACGGCGTCGGCTTCGCCACCGCCGCGAGCCTCGGCTGCCGGTTCGCGACGGCGTACCGGGCCGTCGTCGGGCGCGCCCAGGTGCAGCGCGGCGAGCGGGTCGTGGTGATCGGCGCGGGCGGGGTCGGCCTCTCCGCCGTCATGGTCGCCGCCGCCCGCGGCGCCCAGGTGGTCGCCGTCGACCGGCACGACGGCGCCCTGCAGACCGCGCGCCGCGCCGGCGCGGCGCACACGGTGCTCGCCGGTCCCACCACCGACGTCCCGGCAGCCGTCCACGAGCTCACGGGGGGCGCCCACGTGACCGTGGACGCCGTGGGCAGCGAGCAGACCTGCGCCGACGCCGTCCTGAGCCTGCGCCGGCGAGGTCGGCACGTGCAGGTCGGGCTGATCCCTCCGGTCGAGGGTCACCCGCGCGTGCCGATGAGCCGGGTGATCGCCTGGGAGCTCGACGTCCTCGGCAGCCACGGCATGGCCGCCGCCGACTATCCCGAGATGCTGGCGCTCGTGGCCGCAGGGGCGCTGCGCCCGCAGGACCTCGTGGAGCGCGTCGTCGGGCTCGAGGAGGGTGCAGCGCTGCTGCCGGGCCTGCGGGACGCACCGCGCGCGGGGATGACGGTCATCGACCCGAGGCGGTAGGGCTCACTACCATCGGCCCATGGCTGAGCCCGCGACTCCCGAGACCCGTCCGGCGCCGGAGATCGCATCGACGCACCCCGCCGTCGAGAAGGTCCGCGCAGCGCTCGTGGAGGCCGGGGCGCACGACGCCGCAGCCGGCATCCGCTGGCTCGACGACGCCGCCACCACGGCCGCGCTCGCCGCGCAGGCGTTGGGCGTGGAGGTGGGGCAGATCGCCAACTCGCTGGTGTTCCTGCTCGACGGCGAGCCCGTCCTGGTGATGACGTCCGGCGCACACCGGGTCGACACCGGCTTCCTGGGCTCGCGGCTCGGCGGCACCGTCACGCGCGCGTCGAAGGACGACGTCCACGCCGCCACCGGGCAGGTGATCGGTGGCGTCGCACCGGTCGGCCACTCGGCACCCGTGCCCACGTACGTGGACGAGGCGCTGGGCCGCCACGACGTCGTCTGGGCCGCGGCCGGTCACGCCAAGACCGTGTTCCCGACGTCGTACGCCGAGCTGCTGCGCATCACCGGCGGGACCGCCACGCCCGTCGAGCCCTGAACGGGCCTCGACGAGGACGAAGGAGGGGGACGGCGTGCGCATGCCGTCCCCCTCCGTCGTCACCTGAGGCCGCGGCGGGCAGCGGACCTGCGGTCAGGCGGCGCTGCGGCCCGTGCGCGCCTGCGCCACCGCCGTGAGGAACGCGGCCGCGTTGGCACGGAGGGTCTGCGCGTCACGGTCGCGGATCGCCGCCGCGGGCGCCAGCTCGCTGGCCGCGCCGACGGCGGCCGCCCCGGCCGCGAACCAGGCCGCCACGTTGTCCACGCTGACCCCGCCCGTGGGCACGTAGACGAGGTCGGGGAACGGGCCGCGCAGCGCGCGCAGGACGCCCGGCCCCCCGAGGCTGCCCGGGAACAGCTTGACGACGTCGACCTCGAGCGCGGCGAGGCGCTGCACCTCGGTGGGCGTGAAGCCCCCCACCATCGTGAGTGCGGCGGTCTGCCGCATCGCAGCCAGCACGGCCTCGTCGAGGCCTGGCGAGACGAGGAACCGGGCGCCGGCCTCGGCGGCCTCGTGCACCTGGTCGGCACGGGTGACCGTGCCGGCACCGACCAGGACGGCGTCGCCGAACCGGCGGGCGACCTCGGTGATGACCACGCCGGCACCCGGCGTGGTGTAGGTGATCTCGACGGCGGTGACCCCGGCGTCGACGAGCGTCTCGACGGCGAAGGAGGCGGAGTCGGCGTCGGGGGCGCGGAGGGTGGCGATCACCCCGGCCTCGGTCACGGCGGGGAGCAGGGGGTGCGGCATGCGGGTCGTCCTCAAGGTCGGGGCGGGGCGAGCCCGGACGGGGCTCGCCCCGCTGCGCGGCTCAGTACGGCTCAGTACGGCTCGGTGAACGAGAAGTACCGCTTCGGGTTTTCGACGAAGAAGAGCCGCACGAGCTCGTCGACGTCGGCGGGCGAGTAGTGACGCTGGCGCAGCTCGTCGCGGAACCGGGGCAGCCACTCCCCCGCGATGTAGTGCAGTCCGGGTCCGCCGGTGTAGGCGGTCAGGTCCGTCTTGCGGGCCAGGTCGCCGCCGATGAGGACGCGGTCGGCGTAGCCCGCCTCGACCACGTCGAGGATCACCTGGATGCGGGTGCTCTCGGGGAAGTACTTGATCTTGGCGAAGCCGTCATAGCAGAGGTAGGTGCCCCGCCCGGCGATCTTCTTGTGCAGGTAAGGGTCCGGGTTGCGCATGAGGTGGACGATGCCGACACGGTTGAGGTCGACGCCCTCCTCCTCCAGCATGTCGAGCTGCTTGAGCGCCATGGTGCCGGTCTCGGTGTGGCCGTGCAGCACGGCACCGGTGGCCCGGTGGGCCCGGGCGGCGGCGCGCAGCACGCGCTCCTCCACGGGGGTCACGCGGTTGTAGCTGGTGCCGTACTTGATGGCGCCGGCACGCACGTCGGTGCCGTCCATGCCGGTGGTGACGTCCGCGACGATCTGCTGCTGCAGCTCTTCCACGGTGCGGTCGGCGAGCAGGTCGTCGAACCACTCGCCCTTGTTGAACCCACCGCAGGCGATGATCTGCAGCCCGGTCTCCTCGGAGATCTTGCGCAGCTCGGCCGGCCGGCGGGAGTAGTCCCAGGCGGAGGCCTCGTAGAGGCTGCGGACGCCGACGGCGAGCGCTTCCTTGGCCTCGACGAGGGCCATGGCGGGGTCGAGAATGACGAGGTCCTCGTCGGCGCGCTTGTGCTCGGGCGGTGCCCCGAGGAGGTGCTCGTGGGAGTAGGTGAACCCCAGCTCGTCGGAGGAGATGTCTCCGGTCACGGTACGGATCATCGTGCTGCTTTCTCTCGTGGTGCTCAAGGTCGGGAAGGCCCGGAGGCGGTCTGCCGCCCGAGGGCCAGGGCCTGGCCGCGCAGGCGCTCGTACCGGGCACGGCGGCGGTCCCAGGCGGCCGCGGTGGCGGCCCGTGGGGCGATCTCGGTGCCGGCGGCAGGCGGGGCGACGTAGACGCCGGCGGCAGCCCAGCCGAGCACGGCTGCCCCGACGGCGGACAGGTCGGGCTCGTCGAGGACGTGCACGGGCAGGCGGGTGACGTCGGCGATGATCTGGGGCCAGGCGCCGATGCGGGAGCCACCGCCGGAGAGCACCACCCGGCGGTACCCGCCCGCCGGTCCGTCCGCGAGGAGGTCCAGCAGCCGGGCGACGTCGAACGCGACGGCCTCGAGCGCGGCGGCGACCAGGCGTGGCGGCGTGGTGGTCGGGGTGACGCCGAGGAGGGTCCCGGTGGCGGCGCTGTCGAAGTCGGGGCTGCCCGTGCCGGCCAGGTAGGGCATGAACATGAGCGGGTCGTCGGCGTCGGGGTCGGCTGGCGCCTGGGCGATGGCGTCGGCCCCCACCGTGCTGCGCAACCAGTTGACCACCAGGCCACCGGTGAGCAGGGAGCCGAGCGCGAACCAGGACCCGTCGGCGGTGGGGTGGTAGGTGACGGTCCCCGTGGCGCGCGGGCCGACGTCGGGGCGCGCGCCCGCACCGAGCACGGCCATGACGGTGGCGGAGGTACCGAGCGAGACGGCGGCGTCGCCCGCGTCGAGCCCGGCGGTGCCCGCGAGCGCGGCGGCCATGTCCCCCGCGCCCACGGCGACGGGCACCCCGGCGGGGATCCCGGTCTCGCGGGCGGCGGTGCGGGTCGTGCGGCCCCCGAGCGCGGTGCTGGGCAGCACGGGCGGGAAGATCCGCCGGGGCAGGCCGAGCGCCTGGATCGTGCCCTCGTCCCACTCCCACGTGCCGGGCCGGAGCAGCAGGGAGTTGTAGGCGTCGGTCGGGTCGGTCGCCACCTCGCCCGTGAGCCGGGCGCGCAGGAAGTCCTTGGCGGAGAGGTAGTGCTGCGCGCTGCGCAGGACGTCGAGGTCTCGCGCCTGCCACCACAGCAGGCTGGACAGGGAGAACACGGCCTGCGGCTCGTTGCCGGTCCGGGCGGCGAGGTCACGGCGCAGCGGCGGGTCCAGCGCGGTGATCTCGTCGGTGCCGCGCTGGTCGGCCAGCAGGAGGGCGGGAGCCACGGGGCGCACCTGGTCGTCGACGAGGACGACGGCGCTCATGTTGCCGCTGAGGCCGACGGCCGCGACCCGGGCGAGGTCCGCCTCCGCGGCGAGCGCCGCCAGCGCCGTCCTCAGGGAGTCCCACCAGCGCTCCGGGTCGGCCTGGACGCCGGAGGACGTCGGGTCGATCCCGTGGTGGTGGCTCGCCGAGGCCACGGTGCTGCCGACCTCGTCCAGGAGGAGGACCTTGACGCTCGTGGTCCCGAGATCGATGCCGAGACCGAGCGCGCCCCCGGCGCCCGTCACCCGGCTGCCTTCGTGAGCGAGGCCAGCAGCCGGCTGCGGTGCTGGTGGGCGTCGATGTGGATGGAGACGGCGAAGGTCTCGCCCCGCACGTAGGCGATCGCGTACTCGACGGGGCGCTCGTCGTGCAGGTACGCGGTGCGGACCACCCGCATGACGGGGGCGTTCCGCCCGACGTCGAGCACGGTCGCGGTGGTCGGCGGTGCCACGGCGGCGCTCCACTGCTCGTCCGCCGAGCAGGGGCGCGACCCCTCGATCTGGGAGAGCTGTTCGTAGAGGGACGTGGCCTCGACGGCGGACCTGCTCAGGGCGGGCACGGTGGCGCAGGAGAGCCAGGACGTCAGGTGCACGACCGGCTGGTCGTCGCTGACGATGATGCGCTCGAGGCTCCACACGTCGTCGCCCTTGCCGATGCCGAGGGCGGCGGCCACGTCGGCGGGGGCGCTGGCGATCTCGAGCGCGATGACGCGCTCCCTGGTGGTGCGTCCGGCCGCGCGCAGGTCCTCGCTGAAGGAGGGCAGGACACCCGGGCGGTTGCTGCGGATGGCACGGTCGGGGTCGGCGACGAAGGTGCCCTTGCCCTGGCGACGGGTGACGAGCCCGCGCTGCTCGAGGTCGCGCAGCGCCTGGGTGGCGGTGGCACGGCTCACGCCGAGCCGGTTGAGGATCTCGTACTCCGACGGGAGCCGGGCGCCGGGCCGGCGGTCGAGGACCGCTGCTGCGAGCTGGTCGGCGATCTGCCGGTAGCGGCTGACCGGCGAGTCCGGGTCGAGGTCCTGCAGCACCTCCACGCCGATCACGTCGTCGTCCTTCATCGGAGTCCTTCCTTCCATGCGCCGACGATCTCGGCGGCGGTGGCGACGACGTGGTCCACGATGCGCCGCCCCTTCTCCTGCGTGGCGGCGGTGGCGTCACCGAAGACGCCACTGCTGCTGAGGGTGTCCCACCGCAGGGGTGCGGCCTCGAAGTGCGGTGGGTAGTCGGGGTACTCCCGCACGGCGCGGTCCATGTGCACCAGGTCCTCGCGGACGGCGAGCATGACGGAGGTCTCGAGCTCGTCGGCGTGCATGATCGCGGGATGGCTGCGGGGGCTCTGCGCTACCTGGTCGGCGACGGCGGACAGGCCGGGGTAGGTCAGGGCGATGGCGGGCAGCCCGCCGGTCTCCTCGAGGCGGCGCACGGCGGACTTCATCGCTGCGGCGTTGCCGAGGTGGGCGGAGTAGAGCACGAGCCCCTTGACGCCGACCTGCTGCAGGCCTGCGGCGAGCTCGACGAGCAGGGAGACGAGCGTCGCGTCGCTGATGGACAGGCTGCCGTCGAAGTGCTCCAGTGACCAGACCTGGCCGTACGGCAGGACCGGCAGCTCGAGAAGGTCGGCGGCCTCGGCGATGCGGGCGGAGAACGCCTCGGCCGCGTACACGTCGGTGCCGAGCGGCAGGTGGGGCCCGTGCTCCTCGACGGCGCCGAGGGCGAGGATGGCCACCGGCTGCCGCTCGACGGCCTCGCGGACCTGCGGCCAGGTCAGCTCGTTCCAGCGGGTCATCGGCGTCCCTTCCTCTCGGCCAGGCGGCTGTTGACGAGCAGCATCAGGATCAGCACGACGCCGTTGACGACGAGCTGCACCGGCGACGGGATGTTGTAGGAGTTGAGCACCGTGGTCAGGAACGCGAGCACGGCGACGCCCGCGAAGGTACCGGTCATGCCGCCGTGGCCGCCTGCGAGCGAGGCGCCGCCGATCACGGCCGCCACCACGGAGTTGAGCGCGTAGCTGTCCCCGGCGGTCAGGGACGGCGACCCGGAGTAGGCGATGAGCAGCACGCCGGCCACCGCGGCGAGGGCGCCGGAGGCGACGTAGGCGGTCAGGGTGTGCGAGCGGACGGGCACGCCGGAGAGCCACGCGGCCCGGGGGTTGGCGCCCACGGCCTTGAACTGGCGGCCGGCGACGGTGGTGGTCAGCACGAGGCCCACCACGACGAGCAGGCCCAGCCAGACGAGCAGCGAGGCGGAGAAGGGAAGGCCGAGCACGCGTCCGTCGGCCAGCTGGCGCAGCTCGCCCGGGACGACGCCGCGCGGCTGGCCACGGGTGACCAGCGCGTTGACCCCCTGCACCACGGTGGCCATGGCCAGGGTGCCCAGCAGCGGCGGGATGCGGGTGAAGGCGAGCATGACCCCGTTGACGAGCCCGATGCCGGCGCCGACGAGGATCACGACGGGCAGCGTGGTGGCCAGGCTCGCGCCGCTCGCCGCGGACAGCGACGCCGTCAGGATGGCGGCGGTGTTCATGACGGGTCCGACCGACAGGTCCAGGCCACGGTTGATGATGACGAGCGTCTGGGCGATGGCGACCACGCCGAGGGGGGCCGCGTTGGACAGGATCCGCAGGAGCCGGTCCGGGTCGAACCCGTTGCTGGTGCTCAGGCCGAGCAGCAGGAGGCATGCGGCGGTGAGGCCGTAGGCCACCCAGATGGGCGTGGGGACCCGGGCGACCCGCTCGGCCAGGGTGGGCGCGCCGAGCGCGGGCACCTGACGGGGCGTGGTGTCGAGGCTGGTCACGACGCGCTCCTCTCGTCGGCGGGGCGGGCGACGGCAGGCTGCCGCAGCCGCCACGGGACGGTGATCTTCTTGCCGGCGAGGCTGTAGACGCCCACGGCGGCCACGAGCAGCACGCCCTTGAAGATCGTCTGGTAGTAGCTGTCGGTGCCGGTCAGGGTGATGACCTGGCCGACGACGGCGATGATGAGCGCGGCGGGCAGCACGCTCAGGACGGAGCCGATGCCGCCGGTGATGACGATGCCGGCCACGAGCACGGTGGCGATCGAGTCGATCACGGCGCTGGAGCCGACGAGGGCGTCGGCGGTGTAGGTCCGCACCACGATGGCGAGGCCGCCGACCGAGGAGAGCAGGCCGGAGACGGCGTAGACGACGAACGTGGTGCGCCGCACGGGGAACCCGAGGCGGGTGGCGGTCCGGCGGTCGTACCCGGCGGCCTGCACGACCCGCCCGGTGCGGGTCTGCCCCACCCAGAGCCAGGTCGCGACGAGCACCACGAGCGCGACGACGGCGAGCAGCGGCACCGGTCCCACGCTCGCCCCGAGCACGTCGAACACGGCGCCCGGGATGCGGGCTCCCTCGGTGCCCTGCAGGAGCAGGGCCACGCCCTGGACGACGCCGGACATCGCGAACGTCATGAGCAGCGGGTTGATCCCGGCGACGACGCCCGCGGCGTTGAGCAGGCCCACGACGAGGCCGCCGGCGAGGACGAGCGCCAGGGCGAGCGGCGCGCCGCCGGGGAGCACGGGGCTGAGGGCCACGAGCACGGTCGCCAGGCCTGCCGTGGCACCGACGCTCAGGTCGATCCCGCCGTACATGACCACGACGGCCTGGCCGACGGCGATGAGCAGGATCGGGGTGAGGCTGGCGAGCAGCGAGCCCACGCTGACGGGGTTGCGGAACGCGGGCAGGGCGACCGCGGCGACGACGACCACGAGCGCGGCCACGAGCCACAGGAAGCGTGCGCTGCCGACGGACCTGAGCGAGGTGGTGGAGACGCGCGGGAGCAGGGATCCTGCGGCGCTAGACATGGTCGTTCCCTCCGGTGGCGAGGTGCATGACGGACTGCTCGGTGGCGCCGTCGGCGGGCAGGCGGCCGGTGACGCGACCGGCGTACATGACGTACACCTGGTCGGCGAGGCCGAGGATCTCCTGGAGGTCGGTGGACACGAGCAGCACGGCGACGCCCCGGTCGGCGAGCGCCCGCACGACGTCGTAGATCTGCGCCCGCGAGCCGACGTCGACGCCGCGGGTCGGGTCGTTGAGGACCAGCACCTGCAGGTCGTCGTCGATGAGCCAGCGGCCCACGAGCACCTTCTGCTGGTTGCCGCCGGACAGCTCGACGACGGGCTGGAGCACCGAGGCGCACCGGACGGCGAGGGTCTGGACGACGCCGAGCACGGTGGCCCGCTCCTTGCGGGCGGAGACGAACCCGGAGCGGAAGATGCGCGGAGCGGCGGCGAGCATCGCGTTGGCGGTGATCGACTGGTCGAGCAGCAGCCCGTCGAGGCGGCGGTCCGGGGCCACGTACCCGATGCCCGCCCGGACGGCAGCCCTCGGGGTGGCGAACCGCACCGCCCGGCCGGAGCGGCGCACGGTCCCGTGGTCGGGACGGCGCACGCCGGCCACGACCTCGGCCAGGTCGGACTGACCGTGCCCTTCGAGCCCGGCGACGGCGGTGATGACCCCGGCGGGGAAGGAGACGCTCACGTCGTGCAGCCGCCCGGCGACGCTCACGCCGTCGAGCTCGACCGCCGCGGTGGCCTCGTCGGCTGCCCGGACCGCGTCGGGCGCGGCCCGGTCGGGGTAGAACGACGTCGTCTCACGCCCCACCATCGACGCGACCAGGTCCGCACGGGTGCGGGTGGCCAGGTCGCCGAAGTCGACCTGGGCGCCGTCGCGCATGACCAGCACCCGGTCGCAGAGCTCGAAGAGCTCGTCCATGCGGTGCGAGACGAACACGACGGCGGTGCCGGCGGCGGCGAGCCGGCGCACCGCGCGGAAGAGCAGCTCGACCTGCGGCCCCTCCAGGGAGGACGTCGGCTCGTCGAGGATCAGCAGCACGGGGGCCACGGTGATCGCCTTGGCGATCTCGACGAGCTGGCGCTGGCCGACGCTCAGGTCACCGACGGTCGCGTCCTCGTCGATGTCGACGCCGAGCCGGTCGAGCACGGCCCGGGCGCGGGCCCGGCTCTCTGGCTCGCTCGCGGGCTCCGCGTGGTCGAGGGCGAGGTTCTCCGCCACCGTGAGGTTGGCGAAGAGGCTCAGCTCCTGGTGGACCATCGCCACGCGGCGCCCGAGCTCGCCGGTCGGCTCGGCGACGGTGATCTCGCCGGTGTCCGGGGCGAGGCCGCCGGACAGCATGTTCATGAGGGTCGACTTGCCGGCCCCGTTCTCGCCGACGAGGGCGAGGACCTCACCAGCGTCCAGGTGGAAGTCGACGTCGGCGACGGCCCGGGTCGGTCCGAACGACTTGGACACGTGCGTGCACGTCAGCGCCTCCCGTCGTTCACCGGGTCGCGTTCCGTGGGTCTTCTGGCTCACTGGTGAGGTCCTCTGCTCCGTCACGGCGGGTCAGCTCGCGAAGAGCGCCCGGATCTCGTCGTCGGTCATCTCGGTGTTGACCCAGAGGCTGTCGGGCAGGTCCGGGCGGACGAACTCGCCGACGTTCTCCGCCGTGATGACCTCGGGGTCGAGGATCTCGTCCTTGGGGACGTCCTCGCCGTCGAGCACGGCGAGCGTGTTCTCCAGCGCCCGGGCCGAGATCCAGGTGGGCTTGGCGACGGCGATGCAGTCGAAGCCGGTGTCGCCGGCCTCGGTCAGCGCCTGCCACTTCTTGAGCAGGCCGTTGCTGTCCTCACCGGTCATGGGGACCAGCGGGACGCCGGCTGCCTCGAACGCCTCGATGGCACCGAGCGTCATGGAGCCCCCCTGCGACCACACGCCGTCGATGTCCGGGTTCGCGGCGAGCACCGACTCGACCGCCGTCTTGGTGGTGGCCTGGTCCCAGCCGCCGTCCACGGTGGAGACGATCTCGATGCCGGGCGCCGCGTCGAAGACCTTCTTGGCACCGGCGAACCGCAGGTCGCTGGTGGGGACGCCGGCGAGGCCGTTGATGGCGATGATGCGGCCGTTGCCACCGAGCTTGTCGACGAGCCACTCGGCACCGGTGGCACCGAAGTCCTCGTCGTCGACGTTCACGTACGAGGCGTACGCGTCGGTGTCCGCCCCCTGGGCGTTGAGGACCACGGTGATGCCGGCCTGCTCGGCCTGCTGCAGCACGGGGGCGATGCCCTCGGGGGAGATGGGCGTGACGATGATGGCGTCGACGTTGCGGGCGATCATCGACTGCACGTTGGAGATCTGTCGCTGGGCGTCGTTGTCGGACTGCGTGACGATGACGTCCGCGATGCGGTCCGCCTCGCGCTGGGTCGCCGAGGTGAACTCCGCCTCGAGCTGGGCCGACCACGTGTTGCCGACGAAGTAGGAGTCGTAGCCGATGACGTAGGTGCCGTCGTCCTGGCCGCCTCCGGCGACGGTCTCGGACGAGCAGGCGGCGAGGCCGAGGGCGGCAGCGGCGGCGGCCGCGGTGGCTGCGGCGTGCTTCCAGGTCTTCATGGTGATCCGCTTTCCGTCGGGGGCTGGATGTGGGGTGGATCACCAGTACGCTCGCAGTTGTCCGGTCAACCCGTCAACCGGCGAAACACAGTCTTTACCTTTCTGCAACCCACCTTCAAGGAGAACTGATGGGCCTCGCACCGCTCGGCAGCCTCTACGCCTTCCCCTCCGACCTGCTGGACGAGGGACCCGCGCAGGTCGCCCACCAGGCACGGGACCTCGGGTTCGGGTCCCTCGCCGTGGCGGTGGCCTACCACCAGGCCCGGGACGTGGTGCCGCACGCGGGACCCCGCCGCCTGCGTTACAGGCAGGACGGCGTCTTCCTCACCCTCGACGAGCGCCGGTGGCACGGCGCATCCCTGCGCCCGCTCCCCCAGCCCGCCGACGAGACGCGCGCCGTCCAGGAGCTCCTCGCCCTGGACGACCGCCCCGCCGTCGAGGCCTGGACCGTGTTCCTGCACAACACCTCGCTCGGCGCCCAGCACCCGGGCTCCGCCTCGCAGACCTGCTTCGGGGACGCGCTGCTGTCCAACCTGTGCCCCTCCTCCCCCGCCGTCCGCGCCTACGCGACCGCGCTGGCCGACGAGGTCGCCTCCCGCGGCACCGACGTGGTCGCCGAGGCCCTCAGCGCGCAGACCTTCGCCCACGGCCACCACCACGAGCGGTCCTTCGCCCCCGTCGGGCCCGGTGCCGAGGCGGTGCTGGGCCTGTGCTTCTGCACCGGTTGCAGCACCGGAGCTGCCGACGCCGGCGCGGACGTCGAGCGTCTCGCGGCGAGCGCCCGCGCCGTCGTCGACGCGGCGTTCGACGGCGCTGCGCCGTTCCCCGCCACCCTCGACGCGCTCACCGAGGTGCTGGGCGAGGACCTCGGGCACCTGCTGCGCGCCCGGAGCTCCGCCGTCACCTCGCTCGCCGCGCAGGTCGCGGCCGTCGTGCGCAGCCACGGGCAGCGGCTGGCGTTCATGGACCTCACCGGCGCCGTCCTGGGGTACGACGACGGCCTGCCCGAGGGCGCGCCCGCCGCCGCGCAGGCATGGCGCCTGGCGATCGACCCCGCCGCCGTCGCCCGCGAGAGCGACGCCTACGTGGTGCTCGGCTACGCGGCCGACCCGGAGCGCCTCGCGGCCGACGTCGCCTCCGTGCGCGAGGCCGTCGGGAGCGCCGAGCTGCGCGTGATCCTGCGGCCCGGCCACCCGGACACGCGCTCGGCCGAGCACCTGCGCTCGAAGGTCGCGGCCGCGACCGAGGCCGGCGCGGACCGCATCGAGATCTACAGCTATGGGATGGCGCCGCGCCCGGTGCTCGAACGGGTCCGGCTGCCGTACGCCCCGGGGGCCACCCAGGCATGACCGCCTGGCGCGGGCGACCGCCGCGGCACCGCCGCGGCACAGACGAAGGAGGGGCCGGCGCGCGGCGCCGGCCCCTCCTTCGTCGTCTCACCTCAGGCGGCGGACTCGTGGCTCTGCTGCTCGAGCGTCGGCAGCCGCCAGTCGACGGCGTCGTCGGCCCTGGCCCACTCCTCGATCGCGGCGGACCACTGGTCCAGCACGGTCACGTCCTGCACGTTGTTGACGTCGAGAAACTGCATGACGCGCTGCCCCCTGACTGCGACTCCGATCTACCTCGTGCACCGTACTCATCGGCAGCGCACCCCGCACGATGAGGGAAATCGTGCACGCGACGCAGTCACAGCCCGAGCACGCGCATCGCCTCCGCCGCCATCTCGGACGCCCCGAGCGCGTTGGGGTGCACGGGCACCGCGCTGGTGCCCCACAGCACCGGCTCCACCCAGCGGGTCCCTGCGGGCGCACAGGCGTCGCGTCCCTCGCTCGCCTCGGACAGGTCGACGAACGTGGTGCCGGTCTCGGCGGCGGCCTGGGCGATGACGCCGTTGAGCGTGGCCTGCAGGTCGCGCAGGTACGGCACGTCACCGCGTGCGACGGGCATCTTGGTGTAGCAGCCCTCCTGTGCCGGCAGGATCCACGGGTACCCGAGGATCGCGACCTGGGCGTGCGGGGCCCGCGCGTGGATGTCGGTCAGCGCCTGGCGCACTGCGGGGTAGGTGGTCGAGCGGACGACGTCGTGGAAGTGGCTGCCGTACCAGCGCTGACACGGGTTGCCGTAGCCGGCCGTGGTCGCTCCCTTGGCCGCGCACGCCAGGAGCGCGCCGACGAACACGTTGCTGTCGTTGCCGCCGATCGTGATGGTGACGAGGTCGGTGTCCTCGCTCAGCGCGTCGAACTGCGGACGCACGAGGCCCGGGTACTGGGCGCGGGCGAGGTCGGCGGTGTCCGCTCCGCCGCAGGTGACGTCGGCGAGCACCGCCCCTGTCGTGGTGGCGATGATGCGGGGGTAGCTCGCCGTCGATCGCAGGCAGATCGCGGGGGCGGACCTGTCAGGCGGCCACACGCCCGACCCGGCCGAGAACGAGTCGCCCATCGCGACATAGCGGGCGGGCTCCTCGGCGGCCGACGCCGAGACGGCGGTGGCAGGGGTGGCAGCGGTGGCGGTGGCCGTCAAACCGGCTGCTGCGAGCAGCGAGATCAGGCGGGCGGCACGACGGTGTGCACGGCGCATGGCACAACTCCTTTGTTGTCACCTGGCACGGGTGGGTGCGCTGTCAGGACGACACTGCATCCGCTCGTGCTCACGCGCCAGCAGCGGGCGCGGCTCACACCACCCCGGTGACCCCCAGCAGGGACCCGATCCCGTACGTCACCGCGAGCGCGAGCGCCCCGCCGATCACCACGCGGAGGGTGGAGCGCCCGGGCGCCGACCCGCCGATCCACGCGGCCACCCACCCGGCGACGGCGAGCGCCGCCAGCACCACGGCCACGGTGACGGGCACCTTCCACGGCACGGCGACGGCGAGCACCGCGAGCAGCGGCAGCACCCCGCCGGTGAGGAAGGCGACGGCGGAGGCGAACGCGGCGTGCCAGGGGCTGACGACGTCGGCGTCGGCGAGCTCGAGCTCGCCGCGGGCGATGTGGGCCTTCTCGGAGTCGCGCTGGCTGGAGACGGAGACGTACTCCCCGAGCGCCATGGAGATGGCTCCGCCGACGAGGGCTGCGATGCCGGCGGTGAGCAGGGCGGAGCGGGAGGTGGTGGCTCCGGCGACGCCGACGACGACGGCCGCCACGGAGACGATGCCGTCGTTGGCGCCGAGCACGCCGGCGCGCAGCCAGTTGAGGCGTTGGGCGAGGCTCCCGCGGGCTTCGAGCCCCGCGGCGCTCGAAGCCTCGGGGCGCACGCGCGAACCGGGCAGGTGGAGAAGGTCGGCGACGCTCATGGGACCAGCAGAACCCCTGCTGGGGGGTTCGCGCCAGCAAGCGCAGGCTTGCCGAACGGCGCTCAGGCCGACCTCAGATACGGCTCTGACCTGGGTGGACAGCGTGGAACCCGCCCGCAGACCTCACCCGCTCCCCCGACGAGGTGGCGCGCCGTGATCGCCGCTCAGTCGTGCGCGGCCAGCCCGTCGGCGTAGCCGCGCGCGTACGCCTCGGCGGAGCCTTCCCGGAAGAGGTCGTCCTGGCTGGGCCGCACCAGCGACCGTGCGCCGACGGGGGCGACGGCGGGGCCGCCGCCGGGTGCACCGCCGTCGGACGCCTCGCCCCACGCGGCGGGGACGAACCGCCCGAGCCCGCGGACGACGGCGACGGGCCTCCCACCGGCCTTGCCGCGCACCAGCTCCGACGCCGAGGCGATCTCGTCGACGACGGCGGTCACGGTCACCGACAGCGGCCGCCCGTGGGAGTCGACGCCCCCACGCAGGTCGTCGGCCACCTGGACGCCCGCGGCACCGATGGCGATGTCCACGAGCCCGTCGCGCCAGGCACGCCCGGCGGTGTCCGTGACGACGACGCCGAGCCGGTCGATGCCGAACCGCGACCGCAGGGCGTCGCGGAGCGCACGCGCGGAGGCGTCCGGGTCCTCGGGCAGCAGCAGCACCGTGCCCTCGGGCGTGTTGGAGGCGTCCACGCCGGCGGCGGCCATGACCAGGCCGAGCCGGTTCTCCACGACGCGCAGCGGCGGCAGCCCGGGACGTTCGCGCGTGGCCACCACCCGGACGGTCTCGTCGGTGATGGCCTGCTCGCGGTCGTCCGCGGCCACCACGCGCCCCTCGGCCTTGGACACGATCTTGGACGTGACGACCACGACGTCGCCCTCGGCCAGCGCGTCGGGATCGCCGGCGGGGCGGTCGAGCAGGTCACCGACGAGCTCGGCGAGGTCGTCGCCGGGACGCACCTCGCCGAGCCCGGCGGGGGCCCACACGGCCAGCCGCTCGCCGGCCGGCTCACCCACGGGCACGGTCACCGGGAGAGCTTCGGCAGCACCTCGCGGCCGAAGACCTCGATCCACTCGCGCTGGTTGCGCCCGACGTTGTGCAGGTAGATGCGGTCGAACCCGAGGTCCACGTACCTCTGGATGGCCTCGCGGTGCTTGTCCGGGTCGGAGGAGATGACCATGCGGCCCTCGAAGTCCTCCGGGCGCACCAGCTTGGCCATCTGCGCGAAGTCGTGCGGGGAGCGGATGTCGGCCTTGGGGAACTTCATGCCACCGTTGGGCCACTCGGTCATGGCGTTGGCGAGGGCCTCCTCGTCGGTCTCGGCCCACGACATGTGCACCTGGAGCACCTTGGGCATGCCCTCGGGGTCGCGGCCGGACTCGCGCACGCCGTCGTCGAACTTGCCGAACAGCATCTCGATCTTCTCCAGCGGCGCGCCCACGGTGATGAGGCCGTCGGCGTGCTTGCCGGCCCGCTTGGCGGTGACAGGGCCCGCGGTGGCCACGAGGATCTCCGGGGCCACCTCGGGCATGGTCCACAGCCGCGTCGACTCGAGCTTGTAGAACTGGCCCGAGTGCTTGACGTCCTTGCCCTCGATGCCGGACTGGAAGAGCTTCTTGATGATGTCGATGGCCTCGAACATCCGGTTGATGCGCTCGGGAGCCTCGGGCCAGTAGCCCGCCACGACGTGCTCGTTGAGCGCCTCACCCGACCCGAGACCCAGCCAGTGGCGGCCGGGGTACATGGCGGCCAGCGTCGCGGACGCCTGCGCCACCATCGCGGGGTGCCAGCGGAACGTGGGGGCCGTGACGCCGGGGCCGATGTCGCCGCGGGTGCGCTCGCCCAGCGCGGTCAGCACGTTCCACACGAACGCCGCCTGGCCCTGCTGCGGCACCCACGGCTGGAAGTGGTCGGCAGCCATGACGCCGGAGAAGCCGTGCTCCTCCGCGTAGGCCGAGAGCTCGACCACCTCGGTGGGGTGGAACTGCTCGAGCATCGCGGCATAGCCGACGGTCAGACGAGAGGAAGCAGCCATGCTCAGGAGCCTAGTCCCGCCACGGCCCCCACGTCCGCCGGCACCTCGACGGCCGGCACGGCTCCGGTGCCGCGCCACGCGACGTGGAGCACGCAGGCGTCGTCGCGCTGGTTCGCCTCCAGGTCGAAGAACTGCCCCAGCACGTCCCCCTCGTCGACAGGGTCGCGGCGGGCCGCCACCCGCGCGAGCTGGTCGAGGCCGTCACGCAGCCGGCGGTCGCGCCGCTCCACCACGCCGTCGGTGTAGAAGAGCACCACGTCCCCCGGCGCGAGCCGCACCTCGCCCTCGGCCCGCAGCCCCCCGCCTGCGGGCACTCCCAGCGGCGAGGACCGGCCGCCCCACAGGTACTCGACCGTCCCGTCCACGCGGACCAGGAGGGGTGGCAGATGGCCCGCGCAGGCGTACCGCAGCGTCCCGACGACGGTGTCCAGCTCCGCGTAGACGAGGGTGGAGGCGTAGCCCACCTTCCGCCGGGCCACGAACTGGTCGACGAGACCGAGCGTTCCGGCCGGCCCCAGGCCCGGGGCCGCGAGCGCCCGGGTCGCGGTGCGCAGCTGCCCCATCGCGGTCGCGGCGTGCAGCCCGTGGCCGACGACGTCCCCCACGGCCACGGCCAGGGTGGTGTCGTCGACGGGGAACGCGTCGTACCAGTCGCCGCCCACCTCGAGCCCGCTGACGGCGGGGCGGTACTCGGCCAGCACCTCCACCTGCCCGTCGCTGGGCAGGTCCTGCGTGAGCATCGCACGTTGCAGCTCGTGAGCGACGGAGACGCTCTGCTCGTGCAGCAGCGCCCGCTCCAGGGCCACGCCGCCCTGCTGGGCGATCGTGCGCAGGGCCTCGTGGTCGAGCGGGGGGTCTCCTGGGCGGCCGTGCAGCGTGACCTCCAGGTGCGCGTACGTCTCGCCGGTGCCTGCCACCGGGACGACGACGGCACCGCCCGCCGTACCGCCCTGGATCGCGTCGTCCCCGGTCGCGAGCGCCTCCCCGCCGTGCCCCGCCCTACCTTGCCCCGGCCCGCCGTGCCCCGCCCCGACGGCGTGCAGCGCCGCTGCGGCGATCGCGGGGTGACGCGCCACGCTGTCGGTCAGGGCCTGCTCGACCTGCGGCACGGTCGCCGCCCGGGACAGCACCGTCAGCGCGTCGTGCACCCAGTGCAGGCGCTCGGCCGCCTCCTCCGCCGCCGTGCGGGCGGCCACGAGCTCCCTGTCGAACCGCACCCGCTCGCGGGCGGCGAAGAGGGCGACGTCGACGACGGCCTGCCGCTCGTCACGGCGTGCCACCAGGGACAGCAGCACCGGGAGCGGCCCGGCGGGCGTGCGCAGCTCGACCGCCACCTCGTCGACCCGTCCCTGGAGGGTGAGGAACGGTGCCAGGTGGGTCTCCCAGTAGATGCGCCCGCCCACGGTGAGCAGATCGCTCAGACGTCGGCCGCGGACGTCGGGCCGCTCCCCCGGGCCGTCACCGCCCGCCCAGGCGAGGAAGGTGTCGTTCGCGTCGAGGATGCGGCCGTCGCCGTCCAGGCGCAGGAGCGCCACGGGACTGTTGTCCCACGATCGGGCACGGCCGGCGGGTGTCATACGGTGAGGTACTCCCGCATGGCACCGACGAGCTCGTCGGGGGCGCTCAGGTTGGGGCAGTGGCCGACGGCGTCGATGAGGGCGAACTCCGAGCCCGCCAGGTTCTCGTGCACGTACCGGCCCACCTCGACGGGCGCGATGACGTCCTCCCGGCACTGGACCACCAGGCTCGGTGTGCGCACGGCGGCGAGGTCGGCGCGGTTGTCGGAGAGGAACGTGGCGCGGGCGAACCGGTGGGCCACCTTGGGGTCGGTGCGGCAGAACAGCTCGGTCAGCTCGCTGCCGAGCTCGGGCCGGTCCGGGTTGCCCATGATGGCCGGCGCCATGACGGCCGACCACCCCAGGTAGTTCGTCTCCATCGTGGCCAGCAGCTCGTCGATCTCCTCGGCGGAGAACCCGCCGCGGTAGCCGTCGTCGTCGATGTAGCGGGGGCTGGGGCCCACGAGCACCAGCCGCTCGAACAGGTCGGGGCGGCGGGCAGCGGCGAGGATGCCGATGGTCGCGCTCACCGAGTGCCCGGCGAAGACGACCGGGCCGAGGGCGAGCTCGTCCAGCAGGTCCACCACGTCGTCGGCGTACCCGTCGAGGGTCGCGTGACGCTCCGCGTCATAGGCGTCGGGGTGCGCACCGCCGGCGCCGGCGTGGTCGAAGAGCACGACGTGGTGGTCCGCCTCGAAGGCGGGGGCCACCAGGCGCCACATCGACTGGTCGCACCCGAACCCGTGCGCGAAGACCATGGGGGTGCCGTCCGGCAGGCCGGACAGCTTGACGTTGTGGCGCTCTCGTAGGGTCACGCGGTCACAGTACGGCAGGGCGACCGTGGGCGGCCCGGCGAGACGCCCCCGGCGGCCCTGCCCGGGGCGTGCCGCTGGACACACCCCCGCGGGCTGTGCCGGGGCGCCCCCGTGGTGCACAGTGCTCCGGTGAGACGTGTGCATGGTGAGCGCAAGGTGCCCGGTGGCAAGCTGGTCGTCGTCGAGGCGGTGGTGGACGACGGCGGGGCGGCCCCCGAGAGCGGCACGCCGCGCCTGCGCGACGTCGTCGTCTCGGGTGACTTCTTCCTGGAGCCTGACCCGCAGCGTGACGGGAGCCCTCAGCACGGGCAGGACCCGTGGGGCGAGGACGACGCGCTCGCCCGGCTGACGGCGGCGCTGGAGGGCGCCGCCGTCGACGCCCCCTTCGACGCGCTCGTCCAGGCGGTCGAACGAGCCGCCGCGGGAACCGCGCTCATCGGCTTCTCGCCCCGCGACCTGGTGCTCGCCACGATGCGGGCCCTGGGCCGCGCCTCCACGTGGGAGGACCACACGTTCGAGCTGCTCGACGCCGGCTACCAGGGCCCGCGCATGCAGATGGCGCTCGACGAGGTGCTGGCCCGGCAGGTGGCCGAGGGCCGCCGCCGCCCCACCCTGCGGTTCTGGGACTGGGCGGCGGGGTCCGTGATCATCGGCTCGTTCCAGTCGCTGCGCAACGAGGTGGACGTCGAGGCGGCCGACCGGTTCGGCCTGGAGGTGGTTCGGCGCATCACGGGCGGCGGAGCGATGTTCGTGGAGCCGGGCAACGCGATCACGTACTCCCTCTACGTGCCGGACACACTCGTGGCGGGGATGTCGTTCGCCGACTCCTACGCGTTCCTCGACCAGTGGGTGCTGCGGGCGCTGCGCACCGTGGGCGTGGACGCCACCTACCAGCCGCTCAACGACATCGCCTCGCCGCAGGGCAAGATCGGCGGGGCGGCCCAGAAGCGCCTGGCCGCCGGCGGGGTGCTGCACCACGTCACGATGAGCTACGACATCGACGCCCAGAAGATGCTGGACGTGCTGCGTATCGGGCGGGAGAAGCTCTCGGACAAGGGCATCAAGAGCGCGGTCAAGCGGGTGGACCCGCTGCGGTCCCAGACCGGGCTGCCGCGGGAGGATGTGATCGCGGCGATGGTCGCGGAGTTCACGGCTTCGTACGGGCTGCGCCCGGTGAAGCTGGACGACGAGACCCGAGCCGAGGCGCAGGAGCTGGCCGACGGCAAGTACGCGGATCCCGCCTGGCTCGCCCGCGTGCCGTGACAGGGCAGCCTGGTCCGGCTCGACGCGAGGGCTTCCTGTCATGACCGTCTCGCGATAGGTTTCTATCGTTATTCGATAGGTGTCGATCCGGGGAGCCGGCGATGGGTGCGGTAGCGGTCAACTTCCTCAAGGTGCTGCTCGTGGTGGCGATGGGCGGTGTGCTGCTGGTCCAGCTCGTCGTGCTGCCTGAGCAGGCCGCCTGGATGGCCTCGCAGGCGCCCGAGCTCGCTCACCTGCGCTACCCGGTCCTCACGATCGCCGCGCTCGGGCTCGTCCCCGCCCAGGTGGTCGTCGTGTGCCTCTGGCGGCTGCTGACGATGGTCCGAGACGACACCGTGTTCTCCCCGGCGGCGTTCCGGTGGGTCGACGTCGTCATCGCCAGCGGCATCGTGGCCGCCGTGGTCGCGGCGGGGCTGAACGTGGGCCTGGTCGCCGCCGGTGCCGGCCAGCCGGGCGTCATGCTCATGCTCGGTTTCGCGACGGCGGTGGGCGCAGGCGTCGCCCTGCTGGTGTACGTGCTACGCCTGCTGCTCCAGCGGGCCGTGGCGCTCGACGCCGAGACCACCGCGCTGCACGCCGAGCTCGACGGGGTCGTCTGATGCCGATCGTTGTCGACATCGACGTCATGCTCGCCCGCCGCAAGATGTCGGTGGGCGAGCTCGCCGAGCGCGTGGGGATCACGCCGGCGAACCTGGCGGTGCTCAAGAACGGGCGGGCCAAGGCCGTCCGGTTCACCACGCTGGAGGCGCTGTGCGTCGCGCTCGACTGCCAGCCGGGCGACCTCCTGCGCTGGGACCCCGCGCCAGAGGCAGCGCACGCGCAACCCTCCGCTGGTTCTGACACAGCGAGGAGTCAGAGCACCTTCTCGTAGAAGTGCGTCGCGTTCGGGTTGTCGTTGTACCGGTCGATGCGGCGGTAGCCGGCCCGCTCGTACATCGCGATCGCCTCGACGAGCTCCTCGTTCGTGTCGAGCCGCACGACGCCGAGCCCGCGCTCGGCGGCCAGGCCTTCCAGGTGGCGCAGCAGGCGTGATCCCAGGCCGGCACCGCGCCAGCCACCGTGCACCCACATGCGCTTGATCTCGGCCACACCGTCGGCGATCCGGTGCACTCCCCCGCACGCCACGGCCTCGCCGTCGGACACCGCGACGACGAACGCGCCGTGCGGCGCCGCGAGCTTGCGGGCGTCGGCAGCCACGGCCGCGCCGACGTCGACGACGTTGTCCTCGCGGAACCGACGGGCGAGCTCGGCGAAGTAGGCGCCGACGGCGGCACGTGCCGCCGGGTCGCGCGGGTCGACGACCCCGAGCTCGACGGTCGCCGCACGCACCAGGAGGTCCGCCTCTGCGAGCGCCGCGGCGAGCCGCTCCCGCTGGCGGGAGGTGAGGGGGTCGAGGAGCGTCCGTGCGGTGCGCTCGGAGCGGCGGTCGAGCTCCTCCCATGCGGCCCGCCCGGGGTCCGTGAGGTCCACGAGCCTCCGGCGGCGGTCCGCCGGATCGGGCACGACGGCGACGAGTCCCTCGCGCTCGAGCCGGCGCAGGAGCCGGGAGAGGTATCCGGAGTCCAGGCCGAGCCGGGCACGCAGGGCACGCGTGGTGCCGGGCTGGGTACCGATCTCGAAGAGCAGCCGGGCGGTGCCCAGCGGCATGCCGGTGCCCAGGAACGAGTCGTCGAGCACGCCGATGCGCTGGGTGTAGGAGCGGTTGAACCGTCGCAGCACACCGACGTCATAGGAATCCGTGGTCACAATCTCTGACATTAGTCAGAGATCTGCTCCATGACCAGTAATTCCGCACGAGTCGCTCGGCACCCACCGTGGCGCACGAGCCCGTCGGGGCGCACAGTTGGAGGCATGGCGATCACCGGCATCATCGGCAGCGGTCACGTCGGCAGCACCATCGCACGCCTGGCGCTCGGCGCCGGGGACGAGGTGGTGCTGGCCAACAGCCGCGGCCCGGAGACGTTGCAGGGCCTGGTCGAGGATCTCGGGCCTGGCGCGAGCGCGGCGACGGCGGCCGAGGCTGCCGCACGGGCGGACCTCGTCGTCGTCTCGGTGCCGCTCACCGCGTTCGGCTCGCTGCCCGCCGCCGAGCTGGCGGGCAAGCCCGTGCTCGACACCTGCAACTACTACCCGGACCGCGACGGGCGCATCCCCGAGCTGGACTCCGAGGAGACGACGACGTCGGAGCTCCTCGCCCGGGCGCTTCCCGGGGCGCACGTGATCAAGGCGTTCAACAACATCAACTTCCACCACATGTGGACCCTGGCCCGGCCGACGGGGAGCACCGAGCGGTCCGTGCTGCCCGTCGCGGGCGACGACCCGACGCCGGAGGCGGCACGGGCCAAGCAGCTCGTGATCGCGTTCCTCGACCGGGTGGGCTGGGGCGCCTACGACGTCGGGCCGCTCGCCGAGGGCTGGCGGTTCCAGCGGGACACACCTGCCTACGTGCGGCCCTACGACCCGGACGAGCTGGCCTACTGGCCGCCGCGCAGCGACGGCCGGCAGGTCACGGCCGAGCAGATGGCGGAGCTGATCGCGGGGGCGAAGCGCTACCGCGACATGTGACCCGTGCCAGAGGTAGCGCACACCATGGCGTGCGCGGCCTCTGACACCAGCGCGAAGGTGCGATCCGCCGTCGCGGATCTGGGACAATGAGCGACCATGAGCGACTTCCCGACCCCCTCCCCCGCCACGACCCCGCAGCCCGCCACCGACGCGGTATCCGGCGACGTCGTCCGCGCGGTGGTCCGGGAGGTACCGGACAAGGTCTCGCTCGAGGGCCTGGAGCCCAAGCTGGACGAGCGCTGGACCTCCGAGGGCACCTTCGCGTTCGACCGCAGCAAGACGCGCGAGCAGGTCTTCTCCATCGACACGCCGCCGCCCACCGTCTCGGGCTCGCTCCACGTGGGCCACGTCTTCAGCTACACCCACACCGACGTCGTCGCGCGCTTCCAGCGCATGCGCGGCCGTGAGGTCTTCTACCCGATGGGCTGGGACGACAACGGCCTGCCCACCGAGCGCCGCGTGCAGAACTACTACGGCGTGCGCGTGGACCTCTCGCTGCCCTACGACCCCGACTTCACGCCGCCGCACGAGGGCACCGAGGGCAAGGCCGTGAAGCCGGCCGACCAGGTGCCCGTCAGCCGCCGCAACTTCATCGAGCTGTGCGAGCGGCTCACCGCCCAGGACGAGAAGCAGTTCGAGGCCCTGTGGCGCCGCCTCGGCCTGTCGGTGGACTGGTCGCAGACGTACCAGACGATCGACGAGACCTCGCGCGCCACCGCGCAGAAGGCGTTCCTGAAGAACCTGGAGCGCGGGGAGGCCTACCAGGCCGAGGCCCCCGGCCTGTGGGACGTCACGTTCCAGACGGCCGTGGCCCAGGCCGAGCTCGAGGCCCGCGAGTACCCCGGCTCGTTCCACCGCGTCGCGTTCCACCGGCCCGACGGCGAGAAGGTCTACATCGAGACCACCCGCCCCGAGCTCATCCCCGCCGTGGTCGCCCTGATCGCGCACCCCGACGACGAGCGCTACCAGCCGCTGTTCGGCACCACCGTCACCTCCCCGCTGTTCGGCGTGGAGGTGCCCGTGCTGGCCCACCCGGCCGCCGCGATGGACAAGGGCGCCGGCATCGCCATGTGCTGCACCTTCGGCGACCTCACCGACGTGCAGTGGTGGCGCGAGCTGCAGCTCCCGACCCGCTCGGTCATCCAGCGCGACGGGCGCCTGTCCCGTGAGACGCCCGAGTGGATCGCCGGCGGCCCCGGCGCGACGCTGTACGCCGAGGCGCTGGCGGGCAAGACGACGTTCAGCGCCCGCACCGCCGTCGTCGACGCCCTGCGCGAGTCGGGTGACCTGGACGGCGAGCCCAAGCCGACCCAGCGCATGACGAACTTCTACGAGAAGGGCGACAAGCCCCTCGAGATCGTCACCAGCCGCCAGTGGTACATCCGCAACGGCGGCCGCGACACCGAGCTGCGCGAGCAGCTCCTGCAGCGCGGCAAGGAGCTCGAGTTCCACCCCGACTTCATGCGCGTGCGCTACGAGAACTGGGTGGGCGGCCTCAACGGCGACTGGCTCATCAGCCGCCAGCGCTTCTTCGGCGTCGCCATCCCCCTGTGGTACCCGGTGCTGGAGTCGGGCGAGGTCGACCACGACCACCCGATCGTGCCGTCCGTGGACCAGCTCCCCGTCGACCCGACGTCGCAGGCGCCCGCCGGCTACACCGAGGACCAGCGCGGCGTGCCGGGCGGGTTCGTCGGCGACGCCGACGTCATGGACACCTGGGCGACCTCGTCGCTCTCCCCGCTGATCGTCAGCGGCTGGGACCGCGACCAGGACCTGTTCGAGCGTGTCTACCCGATGGACCTGCGCCCCCAGGGCCAGGACATCATCCGCACCTGGCTCTTCTCCTCGGTGGTGCGCTCGCACCTCGAGCTGGACACCCTCCCCTGGGCCAACGCCGCCATCAGCGGCTGGATCCTCGACCCGGACCGCAAGAAGATGTCCAAGTCCAAGGGCAACGTGGTCACTCCCATGGGCCTGCTGGAGACGCACGGCTCGGACGCGGTGCGGTACTGGGCGGCCTCGGCGCGCCTGGGCACCGACGCGGCGTTCGAGGAGGGCCAGATGAAGATCGGTCGCCGCCTGGCGATCAAGGTCCTCAACGCCTCCAAGTTCGCCCTGTCGTTCGGCGTGGACCCCGAGTCGGGCACCGGCGAGATCGTGCTCGACCCGTCGCTCGTGACCGTCGAGCTCGACCGGGCCATGCTCGCCGGGCTCGCGTCCGTGGTGGACGCCGCCACCGACGCGTTCGAGTCCTACGACCACACGCGGGCCCTGGAGACCACGGAGACGTTCTTCTGGACGTTCTGCGACGACTACCTCGAGCTGGTCAAGGACCGCGCCTACGGCGCGGGCCTGTCCGCCGACGAGGTCTCGGCGGAGACGGCCTCCGCCCGCACCGCCCTGGCCCTGGCGCTCGACACGATGCTGCGCCTGCTGGCGCCGTTCCTGCCGTTCGCGACCGAGGAGGTCTGGTCGTGGTGGCGCAACGGCTCGGTGCACCGCGCGCCGTGGCCGACGTCGGAGGGCCTGCGCGCCGCCGCGGGTGACGCCGACCCTGCTCAGCTCTCCGCTGCCGGCAACGCCCTGGCCGCGCTGCGCAAGATCAAGTCCGAGGCGAAGGTCTCGATGCGCACGCCGATCCTCTCGGCGACGCTCGCCGTGCCGTCCGCTGCGCTCACCGGGGTCGAGTCGGCCCTGGTCGACGTGCGTGGTGCCGGCCGGGTCGAGGGTCCGCTCGAGCTCGTGGCCGCGGCCGAGGGCCAGGGCGACGCCGATGTCCAGGGCGGCATCGTCGTCGTGAGCAGCGAGCTGGGCGAGCCGCCGGCGAAGGCCCCCAAGGCCTGACCCCGAGACCTGCCAGAGACCGACGAGGCGCCCCGTCCCTGCGGACGGGGCGCCTCGTCGTCCCGGAGCCGTGCCTGCACGGCTGCGGCCGTCAGCCGCGCGTCACTGCAGGCGCTCGTCGTCCCCGCTCATGGTGGCCGCAACCTCGCGCGGCGTGCCCTCGTCGTCCCACCTCAGCGTCGCACCGACGCCGTCGATCAGCTCGACGGAGCCCTCGGGCGCGAACGTCAGCCCGGCGTCCTGCCCGAACGCGGCACGGATCAGGGCCACCGCGGCGGGCAGCTCCTCGATCCCGTCCGTCACGCCCGCGTCCACCAGCGTGTCCTTCGACGTCGCGATCGAGAGCGGGTCAGGGCCGATCCACAGGCAGCGCCCGTTGAGCGGCCCGCCCGCGCCCTCGTCCTCGACACGCAGCTGGGCGTCGTAGGCGACGTCCTCGCTGAGCACCAGCTCCTCGACCTGACCACGGGCGAGCACGGCCACGACGTCGTCCAGGCTCGTGACGGCGCCCTGCTCGCGGCCCAGCCCCTGACGGAGCGCGGAGAGCGCCTTCTCGCGGCGCCGCTCGCGGTAGGAGTCGAGCGCGTCCTCCACGTTCTCGACGAAGGTGTCCTCACGCACCCCCGCGTTGCGCCCACCGCCCGGCACCTCGACGGTGATCTCCGCGACCGGTCGGTTCAGCTCGTCCTTGACGAGGTTGACGGTCCGGACGTCACCGGTGATCAGCACGATCTCCGGCCGCTCGTCGGCCACGACCTTCTCGATCTCCCGGGCCACCGCCTCGGCGTTGCGCTCCCACGAGTCGAGCGCTCGCGCCTCGATCGTGGCGCTGCCGCCCCGGTCCGCGTTGTTGCCGTGGGAGTTGCTGCGCCGGTCGCTCTGCGTGATCTCGTCGTGCGGCGACTCGAAGGTGCGCGCCTCGTCCCACGCCCGCTGACCCACCAGGCGCAGGTCGGCGCCGGTGCGGTCGACCTCCACCTTGAGGGCGTCGACCTCCTCGTCCGCGGCGAGAGCCGCCTGGAGCAGCGCCGGCGTCGTGCTCCAGACGCCGGCCGGCACCGCCGGGGGCGTCCGCAGCGCCTTGTCCACCAGCACGCCGCTCTCGTCGGCGATGATCACCCGCCCGTGCGCGCCCGGCTTGCGCGTGCGACGCAGGGCGGCGTCCTCGACGGCGGCGAGAACCCCGTCGGGTGCGCCCTGGTCGGCGAGCGCCCGGCGCACGCCGTTCCACCGGGTCACCACGTCCTTGTCGGCGGCGTCGGCCGACCGGGTCGAGTCCAGGTAGACGGTGGCGAAGGGGCCCGGGTGGCCGATGAGCGGCTTGATCCAGTCGATCTTCATAGCTGTAGTCACACCTCGCTGTTCTCGGCGGTCCCTCCAGCCTGCGACGGGCCGGAGGGCCACGCCACCGCGCGCGGCGCTCGTCGACCGTCCTGGGCCCACGACGGCGGGACGTGTCCCTGCGGGACGAGAGGTGCGGGGCTGCCTACCCGCTTCAAGAGAACGTGTCGAGCGGCGGCAGGTCGCCCTCGCGGCGGCCCGCCTCGTACTCCGCGGCGATCAGCTCGTGGTGGCGGATCACCTCGGCCACGATGAACGCACGGAAGGCCTCCGCGAACGCCGGGTCCAGCCCCGACTCCGTGGCGATCCCCGTCAGCCGTGCGATCTGCTGGTCCTCCCGCGAGGGGTCGGCGGGCGGCAGCCCGCCCTGCGCCTTCAGCTCCCCCACGCGCCGTGTGAGCTTGAACCGTTCGGCCAGCAGGTGCACCAGCGCCGCGTCGATGTTGTCGATGCTGCGCCGCAGCCCGAGGATCTCGGCCGGCATCTCGGGGTTCGCCATGCCCCGATCCTACGTTCGCGCCCCTGGGCGGCCCGACGCCGTCCGGCCCTCTCGCGCGGCCGTGTAAGGTCACCCCCGGTCCGGGCGCCCCTGCCCGGGCGCAGACGGCAGGAGACGAGCCCCGCATGAACACCGCCACGACGCCCGCTCTGGTGGATGTGCCCGAGAGCACCAGCATCAGCACGCTGCTGGCCGACCGCGTCGCACGCGCCGGTGAGGCACCGCTCCTGGAGCGCCGGGAGACGCCCGACGGCCCGTGGCTGCCGGTGACGGCTGCCGAGTTCGACGCGGACGTGCTCTCCGTCGCACGCGGCCTGCTCGCCCGCGGCATCGCGGCCGGGGACCGCGTGGCGATCATGTCCCGCACGCGCTACGAGTGGACCTTGCTCGACTATGCCGTGTGGGCTGCGGGCGCCGTGCCCGTCCCCGTCTACGAGACGTCGTCCCCCGAGCAGGTGCACTGGATCCTGTCGGACGCCGAGGTGCGCCTCGCCGTGGTGGAGACGCCGGCGCACGCCGACGCCGTGGCCTCGGTCCGTGACCGGCTGCCGGCCCTCGAGGACGTCGCCGTCATCGACACCGGCGCTCTCGACGCGCTGCGGGAGGCCGGTGCTGCGGTCCCTGCCGAGAAGGTGGCCGAGCGCCGCGCCCAGGTGCGTCGCGACGACCTGGCCACGATCATCTACACCTCTGGTTCCACCGGCCGCCCCAAGGGGACCGAGCTGACCCACGGGAACTTCGCGCACCTGGCGCTCAACGCCCGCGAGGTGCTGCCCGAGCTCCTGGAGCGCGACGGCGCCCGCACGCTGCTGTTCCTGCCGCTCGCCCACGTGTTCGCCCGCCTGATCCAGGTCGCCGTCATCACGTCGAGCGCGGTGCTGGGCCACACCCCGGACGTCAAGAACCTCGTGCCGGACCTGGGTTCGTTCAAGCCGACCTTCCTGCTCGCCGTGCCGCGCGTGTTCGAGAAGGTCTACAACTCGGCCGAGCAGAAGGCCGCCACCTCCGCGCTCAAGCGCCGCATCTTCCACTGGGCGGCCCGTACCGCCATCTCCACCTCCCGCGCCCAGGACGCCGGCACGGTGCCCGTGGGCCTGCGCGTGCAGCACTCCCTGGCCGACCGGCTCGTGCTGGGCAAGCTGCGCGAGGCCATGGGCGGGCGGGTGGAGCACGCCGTCTCCGGCGGCGCGCCGCTGGGCGAGCGCCTGGGCCACTTCTTCCGCGGCGTCGGCGTCACCGTGCTCGAGGGCTACGGCCTCACCGAGACCACGGCGCCCACCGCCGTGAACCTGCCCCGCTCCGTGGCGATCGGCACCGTCGGCCCCGCGTTCCCGGGCACGAGCATCCGCATCGACGACGACGGCGAGATCCTCCTGGCCGGGCCCCACCTGTTCCGCGCCTACCACAACCAGCCCGAGCTGACGGCCGAGGCGATCCAGGACGGCTGGTTCCGCACCGGCGACATCGGCTCGCTCGACGCCCAGGGCCGGCTGCGCATCACGGGCCGCAAGAAGGAGATCATCGTGACCGCCGGCGGCAAGAACGTCGCACCGGCCGTGCTCGAGGACCGCCTGCGCTCGCACCCGATCGTGTCCCAGGTGGTGGTGGTCGGCGACCAGAAGCCGTTCATCGCCGCCCTGGTCACGCTGGACGCCGAGATGCTTCCCGGCTGGCTCTCGACCCGTGGCCTGCCGGCCATGCCCCTCCAGGAGGCGCGCACGCACCCCGACGTGCTGGCGCACCTGGAGCGGGCCGTCTCTCGTGCGAACGAGGCCGTGTCCCGCGCCGAGTCGATCCGCAAGATCCACGTGCTGGAGGACGACTTCACCGAGGCGAACGGCTACCTGACACCGTCGCTGAAGGTCAAGCGCGCCCTGGTGCTCCAAGACTTCGCCGACGTGATCGAGGCGATCTACACGAGCGGCCCCAGGCCGAGCGTCCAGAGCGTCGACGTCACGGGCTGACGACCCGCCCAGCACAGCCTGCACAGCACGCTGCCGCCGCCCCTGGCTCAGGGACGGCGGCAGCGTCACGCTCGGGCTCGTCCCTCCGAGAGGACGAGCAGCGGGTCAGGCGCTCTTCTCGCGCGGCGTGCGCCCCCGGACGGGGTTCGCGCGCGGCACCAGTGTCGGGTTCACGTTCTCGAGCACCACGGCGCGGGTGATGACCACACGCTCGACGTCGTCTCGGCTCGGCACGTCGAACATGACCTGCTGCAGCACCTCTTCCATGATGGCGCGCAGACCACGGGCGCCCGTGCCGCGCAGGAGTGCCTGCTCGGCGATGGCCTCGACCGCGTCGTCCTCGAACTCCAGCTCGACGCCATCGATCTCGAACATCCGCTGGTACTGCTTCACCAGGGCGTTGCGCGGCTCGGTGAGGATCCGCACGAGCGCCTCGCGGTCGAGAGGCGAGACGGACGCGATCACGGGCAGACGGCCGATGAACTCGGGGATGAGACCGTACTTCTGCAGGTCCTCGGGCCGGACCTCGGCGAAGAGGTCCTCCTCCGCACCGGTCTCCATGGGGGCCCCGAAGCCGATGCCGCGCTTGCGGGCCCGCGCGGCCACGATGTCGTCGAGGCCGGCGAAGGCACCGGCCACGATGAACAGCACGTTGGTGGTGTCGATCTGGATGAACTCCTGGTGCGGGTGCTTGCGCCCGCCCTGCGGGGGTACCGACGCGGTGGTGCCCTCCACGATCTTCAGGAGCGCCTGCTGCACGCCCTCGCCCGAGACGTCACGGGTGATCGACGGGTTGTCGGCCTTGCGGGCCACCTTGTCGACCTCGTCGATGTAGATGATGCCCGTCTCGGCCTTCTTGACGTCGAAGTCAGCGGCCTGGATGAGCTTGAGGAGGATGTTCTCGACGTCCTCGCCCACGTACCCGGCCTCGGTCAGGGCCGTGGCGTCCGCGATCGCGAAGGGGACGTTGAGCATCTTGGCGAGCGTCTGCGCCAGGTACGTCTTGCCGGTGCCCGTGGGGCCGATCAGCAGGATGTTCGACTTGGCGATCTCGACGCCGTCCTCGCCGTCGGTGCGCCCGGCCTCCGCGGCCTGGATGCGCTTGTAGTGGTTGTACACCGCCACGGCCAGCGCCCGCTTCGCGGAGTCCTGCCCGATGATGTACTGCTCGAGGAACTCGAAGATCTCCCGCGGCTTGGGCAGCTCGGTGAGCCCGAGCTCGGCCGCCTCGTTGAGCTCCTCCTCGATGATCTCGTTGCACAGGTCGATGCACTCGTCGCAGATGTACACGCCTGGGCCTGCGATGAGCTTCTTGACCTGCTTCTGCGACTTGCCGCAGAACGAGCACTTGAGCAGGTCAGCCCCGTCACCGATCCGTGCCACCAGGCGTCTCCTTCTCTACAGCGGGAGTCATGCAACTGCGACCATTCCACACCACCGCGGCGACGTTGTCAGCCGGTTTGCCCGGTGCGTCGCATCTCCGACGGCGTGACCAGGAGATTTCCCCCGGTCACGCCGTCGGGACGTGCCTCAGCGGGCCGTGACCGCCTGCGGCTTGCGCGACTCCAGCACCAGGTCGACGAGTCCGTAGTCCTTGGCCTGCGCCGCCGTGAGGATCTTGTCGCGCTCGATGTCCTCGCGGACCTGCTCGACCGTGCGGCCCGAGTGGTGCGCGAGGGTCTCCTCGAGCCACTCGCGCATGCGGATCAGCTCGTTGGCGTGGATCTCGATGTCCGACGCCTGCGCGTAGCCGCCGCCCTCCATGGCCGGCTGGTGGATCAGCACGCGCGCGTTCGGCAGCGCGTACCGCTTGCCCTGCTGGCCGGCGGCCAGCAGCACGGCCGCGGCGGAGGCCGCCTGGCCGAGGCAGACCGTCTGGATCTGCGGCTTGATGTACTGCATCGTGTCGTACAGCGCCGTCATCGCGGTGAACGAGCCGCCGGGGCTGTTGATGTACATCATGATGTCGCGGTCCGGGTCCTGGGACTCCAGGACCAGCAGCTGCGCCATGACGTCGTCGGCCGAGGCGTCGTCCACCTGCACGCCGAGGAAGATGATGCGGTCCTCGAACAGCTTGGTGTACGGGTCCTGGCGCTTGAAGCCGTAGGCGGTGCGCTCCTCGAACTGCGGCAGCACGTACCGGCTGGACGGGGCGCCGTGGGGCAGCCCGATCCCGCCGGGACGGGCGAAGTCGCCGGCGAGGCGGCCGGCCGTGGCAGCGAACTGCACGGGGTTGATCGACTCCGAGCTCATGTGGCTCACCTGTTTCTCCTTCGCTCTGCGTTCGCCGGTCAGCTCGCGGTGTTCATGCCGCCGCCGCCCGCGAGCGAGGCGTTCTCGACCACGTGGTCGATGAAGCCGTACTCGAGCGCCTCGGAGGCCGTGAACCAGCTGTCACGGTCGTTGTCCTTGAGGATCTGCTCCAGCGGCTTGCCGGTCTGCTCCGCGGTCAGCTCCGCCAGCACCTGCTTCATGTGCATGATGAGCTGCGCGTTGATGCGCACGTCGGTGGCCGTGCCGCCGATGCCGCCCGAGGGCTGGTGCATCATGACGCGGGCGTGGGGCGTCGCGTAGCGCTTGCCCTTGGCGCCCGAGGAGAGCAGGAACTGCCCCATCGAGGCGGCCATGCCCATCGCCACCGTGGCGACGTCGGGCTCGATGAACTGCATCGTGTCGTAGATCGCCATGCCGGCCGTGATCGAGCCGCCGGGGCTGTTGATGTACAGCCAGATGTCCTTGGTCGGGTCCTCGGCGGCCAGGAGCATCATCTGCGCGCAGATGGCGTTGGCGTTCTCGTCGCGCACCTCCGAGCCGAGCCAGATGATGCGCTCCTTGAGGAGCCGGTTGTAGATGGAGTCGTTCAGTCCGAAGCTGGGTCCGTCAGCGCGAGCCACGGGACCGTTGCTGTCCATCCGCAGCGGGTCGTTCACGTCGGTCTCCTTAGCGATCGGTGTCGCTCGACCCTAACGTGACCGGCTGCCGCCGACGTCCCAGGCACGGGGCTGTTTCGCTCACGGCGCATGTGCCCGCACCGCCTGCAGCGTCAGGCGGAGCCGGCCGCACCGAGGAGCGTCTGGGCGGCAGCGCGGGCCGTCGCGTACGGGGCCGGAGCGGTGCCCATGCCGTCCTCGGCGAGCGCGCCGTCGTACAGCAGCATGAGCGCTCCCGCGAGGGTGTCGGGCCGGGCCAGCCCAGCCTCGGCGCACAGGTCGCGGACCCGCTCGCGGACCCACGCCTTCTGGCGGGCCACCTCGAGCGCGACGGGGTGCTGCGGGTCGGCCACCTCGGCCCGCGCGTTGATGGCCGCGCAGCCGCGGCCCATACCCCGCCCGGACCATGCCTGCGCGGCGTCGAAGAGCGCCAGCACGCGCTCGGGCCCTGGCTGCGGCCGGGCGGCCAGGGTCTCCTCCAGGAGCGTGCGCCAGGCCTCGTCGCGGGCGCGCAGGTAGGCCACTGCGAGGGCGTCCTTGGACCCGAACCTGTCGTAGATGGTCTTCTTGGTGACCCCGGCCTCGGCCGCGATGGTGTCGACTCCCACCGCGTGGAGGCCGTGCTCGTAGAACAGGCGCGACGCCGCGTCGAGCACCTTGCGCGCGGCGGGGGTGAGAGCTGTCCGGTCGGCCATGCGAGAACTATACCGACCTGTATATTCACAGCATGGGTATACAGGTCGGTATACACGGGCGGGTGCGACTCGCTGCCGCCGCGGTCGGCTTCGTCGCGTGCTGGAGCTCGGGGTTCCTCGCCGCGAAGGTCGGCACCGCTCAGGCCCCCGCGGTCACGCTGACCCTCTGGCGCTTCCTCGTCGCCGCCGCCGTCCTGGCCCTCCTGCTGGCGGCGCGCCACGCCGTCGCGACCTGCGGGGGCAACCGCCCCCGCACACCCGGCGACGCCCGCGCCGCACCCGGCCTCGGCAACCCTCCGCGGGGACGCCAGCTCGCGCACCAGGCGGGCATCGGCGTGCTCTCCCAGGTGGGGTATGTGCTCCCCGTGTACGGCGCGATCGCCCTCGGCGTCAGCACGGGGGCCGCCTCCCTGGTCGACGCCGTCCAGCCGGTGGTCGTGGCGACCCTGGCCGGGCCGCTGCTCGGGGTGCGCGTGCACGCGGCGCAGTGGGCGGGGCTCGTCGCGGCGTCCGGCGGCGTCGCCCTCCTGGTGGGCGCCGACCTGCGCGCCTCCGACGCCCCCGCAGCCGCCTACGGACTGCCGGCCGTCGCCGTAGCCAGCCTGGTGGCTGCCACCTTCTGGCAGCGACGGCTGGCCGTGACCAGCCCCGCGCTGCCCGCGCTCACCGTGCACACCGCGGCGTCCGTCGTCGTCCTCGTGCTCGTCGCCGTCGCGACGGGCACGGCCACCCCACCCCGGGACCCCACGTTCTGGGCCAACGCCACCTTCACGGCCCTCGTGCCGATGCTCGGGGCCTACACCTTGTACTGGCACCTGCTGCGCTCGGTCGATGTCACCGTGCTCAACGCGCTGCTCTTCCTCGTCGTGCCGACGACGACGCTGGCCGGGGCCGCGTTCTTCGACGAGCCCTTCACGGTCGGGACGCTCACCGGGCTGGTGCTCGCCGGCGCCGGGGTCGCCGCCGTCATCGGCGGTGAGCGCCGCCGCGGCGCCCCCGAGGGGGTCTCCGACCGGGCGGGCGAGCACGCGCCCGGCAGCGCCGCACGGGGCTGAGCCCGCGGCACCACCCCAGGACGGCCGTCCGGGAGGGCCGTCCGGGAACGGCCCAGTGTGCACGACGACGGCCGGCACCCTCCCTGTGGAGGGTGCCGGCCGTCGTCGCGCTTCGACCGGAGGCTCAGGCCTCGGTGGTCTCCTCGGCAGCCTTCTTCTTCGCCGGGGCCTTCTTCGCAGCAGGCTTCTTGGCCGGCTTCTCCTCGGCAGCGGCCTCGTCGGCGGCCTTCTTCTTCGCCGGAGCCTTCTTCGCAGCAGGCTTCTTGGCCGGCTTCTCCTCGGCGGCGGCCTCGGCGGCCGGCGCCTCGGCAGGAGCGTCCTCGGCCTCAGCGGCCTCGGCGGCGGCCGACTCGAGCGCCGAGCTCGCGGCGTCCTCCTCGTCCGAACCGATGAACTCGCTCAGGTCGACGACGTTGCCCTCGCCGTCCTTGACGTCGATCTTGCGCAGCGCCACGGCCAGCGCCTTCGAGCGCGCGACCTCGCCGACCATCGCGGGGATCTGACCGCCCTGGTCGAGCGTCTGGATGAACTGCTGCGGCTCCATGCCGTACTGGCGCGACGCCTGGACGAGGTACTCCACGAGCTCGCCCTGGCCGACCTTGACCTCGAGCTTCTCGGCGAGGGTGTCGAGCAGGATCTGGTTCTTGAGCGCCTTGGTGGCGTCCACCGTGACCTCGGCCCGGTGCTCGTCGTCCTCGAGGCGGCCCTCGGACTCCAGGTGGCGGTGCACCTCGGCCTCGACGGCACCGGACGGAACGGGGACCTCGACGGCCTCGAGCAGCTTCTCGAGGAGCACGTCGCGAGCCGTGACGGCCTGGTTCGACTTCTTGATGGAGGCGACCTGCTCGCGCAGGTCGGCCGTCAGCTCCTCGAGCGTGTCGAACTCGGAGGCGAGCTGGGCGAAGTCGTCGTCCGCCTCGGGCAGGTCACGCTGCTTGACGGTCGTGGCGGTGACGGTGACCTCCGCCTCCTCGCCCTCGTGCTCACCACCGGCGAGCTGGGTGCGGAAGGTGGTGGTCTCGCCGGCCGAGAGACCGGTCAGCGCCTCGTCCAGGCCCTCGAGCATGTTGCCCGAGCCGATCTGGTAGGAGATCCCGGAGACGGAGTCGACCTCCTCCTCGCCGATGACGGCCTTGAGGTCGATCACGACGTAGTCGCCCTCGGCTGCCGGGCGGTCCACGCCCACCAGGGTGCCGAAGCGCTCGCGCAGGGCGTCGAGGCGCTCGTTGACGTCCTCCTCGGTGACCTCGGTCGACTCGACGGCGATGTCGAACGTGCTCAGCTCGGGCAGCTCGATCTCCGGGCGGACCTCGACCTCGGCCACGAACTTCAGCTGGCCCTCGCCCGCCTTGGCGGGGATCTCGGTGACCTCGACCGACGGCTGGCCCAGCGGGCGCAGGTTCTGCTCGGAGGCGGCCTGGCCGTAGAAGCCCGAGAGGGCGTCGTTCACGGCGTGCTCGACGACGGCGCCCCAGCCCACGCGCTGGTTGATGATCTGCGGGGGGACCTTGCCCTTGCGGAAGCCGGGGATGTTCACCTGCTCCGCGATGTGCTTGTAGGCGTGGTCGATGCTCGGCTTGAGCTCGTCGTAGTCCACCTCGACGGTCAGCTTGACCTTGGTGGGCTCCAGGGTCTCGACGGCGCTCTTCACTTCGATGGTCTCCAACTGTGATCGGGTGCGTGCGCGCGCGTCTGCGTCAGCGTTTCCGCGGCACGGGGTGCAGGTTCCGTACGACGACAGCGTTCGACAGGCGTACGGGCAACCCGTTCATCCTACGGCAACGGCATGCCGCTCGCGGCAGGGTCCGCCGGGCCTCTCCCGGGCCGCCGCGCGCAGGTCGCGCGGCGGCCCGCGTCGTCGGGCTCAGGGCCCGCGAGGGGGCGGCGGCGCGGCCCCCACCAGCCCCGCGTCCGGGTCCTCCTCGACCTGCGGCCCGGGCACCGGGAGCACGTCGGCGGGCACCGGCCGGGCACGGCGCACGACGGCGTCCACGGCCGTCCCGAGCAGCAGCCCGACGGCGATGGCGAGCACCACGGCCAGCAGGGGCTGGTCGCCGAGCCACGAGCCCGCCCACAGCCCGATCGCCGTCGTGACCACGGCCCAGGCGAGCGCGGCCAGCGCGCTGAGCGCCGCGAAGCGCCGGTGGGCCAGGCCGCTCGCGCCGGCGGCGAGGCTGACGGCCACCCGGCCCACGGGCACGAACCGGGCGGTGAGCACCACGGAGCCGCCGCGCCGCTCGAGCGCGAGCGCCGCCCGGGCGACGGCGGCGGCGAGCCGCGGGTGACCGGCGGCAGGCCTGCGGCCGAGCCAGCGCCCGGTGAGGAAGGCGAGGTTGTCCCCGATCCAGGCGCCGGCACCCGCGACGGCGACGAGGAGAGCGAGCGGTGGGCCACCGCCCGCGGCGGAGACGGCCGCGAGAGCCACGAGCACGCCCTCGCTCGGCACGGGCGGCAGGACGCCGTCGACCACCGCGGTCAGGAAGAGGACGCCGAGGGCCCAGGGCCCGGCGGCGGCGTCGAGCACGAAGGCGTTGAGGGCGTCCACGCCCTCAACGCTCCCAGACGCCGGGGACAGGCGGATATCGGGTGCTTCCCTGGCCTGACCCTGGTCTTGCCCTGCCTGCCTCGCCTGTCCGGTCGGCCCCTCCCTGCCACGGGCCGGCCGCACAGGTCGGCAGGCGGCGGGAGACGACGGCGGCCGGCCCCTGGCGAGGAACCGTCGGCAGGCGTCGGGCTGACCGGATCTGAACCTGCGCCCCCTTGGCCCCCAGGGGCCGTGCATCTTCGGCTCGCCGAGGGCGACCCGGTGGCACCTCGTCGGTGGTACCTCGTCGGTGGCACCTAGTCGGTGGCGCTGGCGATGGTGAGTGTCGACATCAGGGCGGCGTGCTGCTCGTCGGTCAGGCGCCGGAGCGGTGAAGCCGCCGTGACTTCTGCGGCCATGTGATCCAGGACACGCGCCCCCGCCTCCGTGACCGTCACGATTCGCCGCCGTCGATCACTGACGTCGGCGGCCCGGGCGACGAGGCCGCGGCGCTCGAGCTCCCCGATCAAGACCGTGGCGTTCGAGGGATCGCACCGGAGACGATCTGCGAGCTCCCGCATGCTCGGGCTCGTCTCGGCACCGCCGAGCAGCCACAGGGCTTCGGCCAGATTCGCGGGCAGACCCTCGCCCGCGGCCGCGCGCATGGCCAGTTCGCGGTGTCGTGCTGCCACCTGGTCGACGAGCACTGCCAGCACGACCGTCTCTCCGCAATCCATGACCCCGACCTCCTACTTGAAAAATTCAAGTGAATTCGCTTTGCTTGAGGAATTCAAGGATAGGAGTCCAGGATGCCAGGGATCATCTCCGCCCAGGAGATCGCCGTGGCGCGGCGAGGTGGCCCCGACGTGCTCGCCGTGCGCACGGTCGAGCGGGCGGTTCCCGAGGGGGATCAGGTGCTGATCCGGGTGGCCACGGCGGGAGTCGCCTATGGTGACCTTCTCCTCCGGGAGGGCCTGGTCCCAGGGGCCGGCTCCTCCCCCGTCCCGGGGTATGACGTCGTCGGCGTCGTGGAGGAGGCGGGCCCGACCGCGCGCTTCTCTCCGGGCGACCGGGTAGCGGCATGGACGGGCGGCACCGGTGGATACACGACCCGCGCTCTCGTCAGCGACCGGTACGTGGTCATCGTCCCCGACTCGGTCACAGATGAGACGGCTTCGGCTCTCGTGCTGACCTACATCACAGCCTGGCAGATGCTCACTCGGGCATCGTCCGTGGGAGAAGGTGGGACCATTCTGGTCCACGGAGCGACAGGTGCGGTGGGGCAAGCGGTGGTGGAGCTCGCTCGGCTGCGCGGCCTGAGGGTGATCGGGACGGGTTCGTCGCGGCGCCTTGCGGCGCTCTCCGGTGACGACTTCGTCGGGGTGGACCGGGCCGGGGACTGGAGCGCGGAAGTCCGTCGCGCTGCGTCCGATGGGGTCGATGCCGCGTTCGACGGTGTCGGTGGCCGCGTGGGCCGGAGGTCTCTCTCCCTGCTCCGCACGGGCGGCACGCTGGTGGTCTACGGCGCGACGGGCGCTCTCCGCAACGGCCGACGCAGCATCGTGGGCCTCGCGGGCGCTGCTCTCGGGAGCGCATGGGCGACGTCCATGGGTCTCTTCGTGCGCGGTATCGGCATCCAGGGCTACGTCTCCACCCGATTCGTCGCGGACCACCCCGCATGGTTCGCCTCCGACCTCACGCTGCTGCTCGAGCTCGCCGCAGAGGAGCGCATCGCTCCCCGCATCGCCGCCACCCTTCCGATGGAACGTGCAGCGGAAGCCCACCGCATGCTCGCCCGCGGGGTCGAAGGGAAGGTGATCCTCCGCTCGGACTCATGACCGCGATGCTGGATGCGGAGGTGCTAGGCAATCAGGCACTGCGCCTCAGCCGGTCACGGTCCGCGTCGGCCCTCCGGCACGAACGACGAAGCCCCGACGAGAGCTCTCTCTCGTCGGGGCCTTTCGGTCGGGGTGACAGGATTTGAACCTGCGACCCTCTGCTCCCAAACCAAATGTTACTGTACGTAGGTCCGCGCGAGACGCGCGTTCATGCGGCCCTCGTACCCAAGTAGGGCACAATATGCACGGTGACATTGCTACAGGACATTGCTGCAGAAGGAGCACAGTGAGCAAGGAGCGTCGAGTCGCCTACGGGACCGGCTCGGTCTACCCGATCCACGACCACCCCGACTGCCCGCCCTCGGAGTGGGTCACCGACGAGACCGGCAAGCGCGCACGGGTGCGCCCACCGCACACCTGCAAGGGCCACTGGCGCGGTGCCCTCATGGCCGGCACCACCGCGAACGGCACACCCCGGCGCATCAGCGTCTACGGCTCCTCCGAGGCCGAGGTGAAGCGCAAGCTGCGCGTCAAGCGCCGCGAGGTCGAGACCCACGGCGCGCCGACGGCGGGCGTCCGCGCCTCCACCACCGTCAACGCCTGGTCGGAGACGTGGCTGCCGATCTACCAGACCAGGGTCACGCCGAACACGTACCGCACCGACGCGTCCATCGTGCGCAAGTGGATCTTGCCCACGATCGGCGGGCGGCGCTTGGCCGAGCTCACCCCGGCCGACGTGCGCACCCTGACGCGCCGGATCATCGACGCCGGGAAGTCGACGACGACCGCCGGGTACGCGCAGTCGGTCCTGATGCGGCTGTGCAAGGCCGCGGCGCTCGAGGGGCACCAGGTGCCGCAGCGGGTGTTCCTGGTGCCGCGTCCGGAGAAGGCGAAGCACGACCGCAAGGACATCCCCCTCGACCAGGCCAGGCGGATCCTCAAGGTCGCGTCACTGCGGGAGGACTACTCGCGCTGGCTGGCCGGGTTCTACGGCGGCCTGCGTCAGGGTGAGGCGCTGGGCATGGAGTGGGACCGCGTCGACTTCAAGGCCCACACGATGCTCGTGTCCTGGCAGATGCAGCGCCTGTCCTACAAGCACGGGTGCTGCAAGAAGGCGCAGCCGCCGACGTGCGGGAAGAGGAGCGCGGCGTCGTGCCCGGCGCGGGGGTTCGCCATGCCGGACGGGTACGAGGCACGGCAGGCGCACCTGACGTGGCACTGGGTGCGCCCGAAGTCTCGCGCGGGCGAGCGCGTGCTGCCCATGGCCCCGAAGCTGGAGGAGGCGCTGCTCGAGTGGCGGGACGCCGGGCCGTCGCCGCTGGGGCTGGTGTGGGCGCGGCCCGCCGACGGTCTGCCGTGGGACAAGCACGGCGACGGCGATGCCTGGCGGTCCATCCAGGAGCAGGCGGGCGCGCGCCACCCGGCCGGCCGCCTCTACACCGGGCACGAGATGCGGCACACGACGGCGAACCTCCTGCGCGCGGAGGGCACGCCGGAGGAGGTCATCACCGCGATGATGGGCCACGCGTCCCTGGCCTCGACGCAGGCGTACCTGCACGCCGACATGGACCGCGCGCGGGCGGCGCTGCTCAAGGCGACCGCCGCGCTCGACTGAGCGGCCCTGCCAGACACCAGAGCGCCCCACCTTCCCGAGCGGGAAGGTGGGGCGCTCTTCGTCATGCGCGGGGTCGCGTCGCGCGGATCGTGCGGGCCCGCTCCATGAAGGTCGCGTGAGCCGCGGTGATCGCCTCGGCGAGCTCCGACTCGGTCAGGTCTTGGTAGTCGGCGGCGGCGGCCGGCAGAGCGATGCGGCCTGACTCGGTGGCGGCCTCGGGGCTGTCCGGGACGGCGCCGCCCTCGGCGATGCGGTTGATGGAGCCGACGGGCCAGCCGAGCCAGCGTTCGATCTTGGCCAGTGGCTGGGTGCGGGGCCACTGATCGCCGTTCAGGAAGCGGAGCACGGTGACGTCGGCGACGCCGGCGAGCGCTGCGGCGCGGGTGCGGGAGACGCCCCTCTCGGTGATCGCGGCGTCTACGGCGTGGCGCGCGCGGGCGCGCCCCTCGGGGGTTGCTTCGGGCATGAGTGGGTCCTCGGGGTCATGTTCGCTCCAGTTGGGTCACATCGTGGCACTGCCAGGGTGATGGGGACACACCCCGGAGGGTAGCCGCAGGTTGCTGCGTGTCGCACGCATCCGCGCTGCACCTCACGGCGCGTCCGTGGGGTGAAGTCCAGACTCGTCAGCCACTCCTACTGGACATCACCGAACGTTCACTGCATCATTGTGTGCATTGGAGCACCGAGATTCGGTGGAAGTTGAGCCTGAGGAGGCCCCCATGGTCGTCCGATTCGAGAAGGCCGCCTGGTCTGTCCCGGAGTTCGCCCAGGCCGTCGGCATCTCCCAGCAGGGCGTCCGCGACCTCATCCGGGCCGGGCGGATCAAGGCCAAGCGCCTGAACCCCGACCTGGACCTGCGGTCGAAGTACCTGATCACCACGACGCCCGCGGAGTTCACGGACTCCCTCGTCGACGCCTGACAGCCCAGAACAGCAGCAGGCCAGCACCCCCGACATCACCACCACAGATCAACCAGGGGCCTGGCCTACCACTCACGAAGGAGGGTACCCATGAACGGGTACGACTGGAAGCGGGACGCGCTCGAGGACCGAGCCGCCCGGCTCGCCGCCGCCGAGGCCGTCCCGGCGTGCGAGGTCCCCGACTGCGAGTCCACGCAGGACGTGCACCACAGCATCGACCTGGGTCTGGACCTGTGCGGGCAGCACGCCGTCGAGTTCGACGCCTGGGCCGCCGCGCACCCGCGCGCGTTCTACCTGGACTGGCCGGTGCTGCGCACGGCGCACGGGCTGGCCGAGGCCGGTCACGTGCGGCTGCCGGTGCTCGGCGCCGCGCTGGTCCTGATCGTCGTGCTGACGGCGGCCGCCGCTGCGCTGGTCGTCGCGTTCGCGGCGCCGCCGCTGTCGGGCGGCACGCTCGCCGCGCTCACCATCCTCGTCGGTGCCGGCTGGTTCGCCGCCCGCTACGTCGTGGCCGGCGGTGGTGCGCGATGAGCACGACCTTCGCCGCGTGCCTGTGCACCGACGGGCGCCACACCGAGCTCGACCACCTGCCGTGGGACGACCGGGCGGCCGCGCTCGAGGATCTGCGGTCGTGCCGTGTCCGGCGCGCGCACCTGATCGAGCAGACGGTCCGCGTGGTGTCCGCCGAGCCGGTGGGGGTGGCCCGATGAGCGCCCGCATCGAGACCGCCGCCGCCCTGGACGCCTGGGTGAGCGAGCACCAGTTCGACCACTTCGACGCCTACGAGGAGGTAGTGGGGTCGTGCGTCCTGGTGTCCGACCTGCGCGCCGCCCTCGCTCCGCTGCTGGCCGAGGCGGAGGAGCGCGGCGCCCGGGAGGCGCTGGATTGGGCCGCCGAGCACCTGACGGACGGCATGACCTACGAGGACGTGGCCGCCCTGAACTCGTGGGCAGCCATCGTGGCCGCACAGGGCGTCATCCGCGCCCGCGCCGTGCAGATCGGAGGCGACCAGTGACCGCCGTCGACACCCGCCCCGTCGCGCCCGCGCCCGGCACGCCCGAGTGGCAGCGCCTGGTCACCGCGTCCAAGGTCGCCGCGATCCTCGGGCTCTCGCCCTGGGACTCGCCCCGCTCCGTGTGGCACGTCCTGCGCGGCGAAGTCCCCGCCGACGACGGCCGCAACGGCGACGTCAAGGCGCGCGGCCACTACCTCGAGGACGGCATCCTCCGCTGGTGGTGCGACCAGCACCCCGAGTTCGGGCACGTCAAGCGCCAGTTCTACCGCGAGCTCGGCACCTGGGCCGCCGCGACGCCCGACGGCGCCGCGTGGCGCACCCGGCCCGCCCGCTTCGCCCAGGTGCAGCCGCCCGAGGCCGTCGTCGACGCCAAGACCGCCCGCGACGACGACGAGTGGGGCGCCCCGGGCACCGACGAGGTCCCGGCCTACTACGCCGCCCAGATGCAGTGGCAGATGCACGTCACCGGCGCCCGCCGCGGCTACATCGCCCTGCTCACCACCCGCCTCGACTTCCGCGAGTACCGCCTCGACTACGACCCCGACACCGCGGCTGGGCTCGAGCAGATCGCGCACGACTTCTGGCTCTCCACCCAGGACCCGACCGCGGCGCCAGCGCTCGACGACCACGTCGCGACGTTCGACACCCTCAAGCGCCTCCACCCGCTGATCCAGCCCGACACCAGCGTCGAGATCTCCGAGACGGCCGCGCGCGAGTTCGTCGAGGCGCAGGCCGCGAAGAAGGCCGCCGAGGCCGCCGAGCGCGCCGCGAAGTCCCGCCTCCTGGAGGCCATGGGCTCAGCCCGCCTCGCCAAGTACGGCGACGTCGTCGTGGCGCGCCGCCAGGGCAACAAGACCGGCGTGTCCCTCGTGGGCGTCGCCAAGACCCTCACCGAACCGAAGGAGTGACCCCCCATGTCCACCGAGATCACCACCCGCGGGCCCGCCTCGGACCTGACCATCAAGGACGGGCAGGCGTTCTTCACCGAGAAGCAGGTCGCCGCCCTCCACCAGCTCGGCGTGTCCAACGCGAGCAACGCCGACCTGGCCGTGTTCTTCCACACCGCCACCCGCACCGGCCTGGACCCGTTCGCCCGGCAGATCTACATGATCGAGCGGCAGGGCAAGCAGACCATCCAGACCGGGATCGACGGGTTCCGGCTCGTGGCCCGCCGTGCGACTGACCGGGCCAAGGGCACGTTCGGGTACGAGGACACCCTGTGGTGCGGCGAGGACGGCCAGTGGAAGGACGTGTGGCTGTCGAACAAGGCGCCGGTCGCCGCGAAGGTCACGGTCCTGCGGGACGGCCAGCGCTACCCCGCGATCGCGCTCTACCAGGAGTACGTGGCGCTCAAGCGTGACGGGAAGCCGAACTCGATGTGGGCGTCCAAGCCGGCGCTCATGCTCGCGAAGTGCGCGGAGGCGCTGGCGCTGCGCCGCGCGTTCCCGCAGGACCTGTCGGACGTGTACTCGCCGGAGGAGATGTCGGCCGCCGTGCCCGTCGACGAGCCGGCTGAGCCGTCGCCGCGCTCGGGCTCGGCGAAGCTGGCGGCCGCGGTCGCTGGCCGCCGGGCCCCGCGTCCGGCCGGCCCGGCGGAGGAGGTCCACGACGCCGAGGTCGTCGAGGACGCGGTCGAGCGCGTCACGCCCGACCCGCAGGACCCCGCGGCCGGCGACGAGTTCGCCACCCCGGCGCCGAAGCCTGCAACGAACGCGCAGCGGTCCGCGCTGCTGGAGGCGCTGGCCGCCCGGCAGATCGCGGCGACCAAGCCGCAGGTGCTCGCGTTCCTGACCGCACAGCTCGGGCGTGAGGTGAGCGCGACCGACGAGCTGACCGCTGACGAGGTCGAGGGCCTGCTCATCGAGATCGGGCAGATGGAGGGCGCAGCGTGAGCGCCGAGCACATCGCCACCGCCCCTGACCGGGACCGCCCGGCGCCGACGACCGCCCAGGTGCGGAGCGCGTTCGTCGCGTGCCGCATGAACATCGACACCGTGCCGGTGACGCGCCGTGCCGCCGAGTCTGAGTTCGACGCGTGGCTCGCCCGCCACGACGCCGAGGTGGAGGCGCACGCCGCCCGAGAGGCGACGGAGCGCGCCGCTGTGACGGCCTGGACCGTGGGCATGGAGGACGGCCCCCGGATGGCTGAGGCGCGCGAGTACGGCTCGGCCATCGCCCGGGAGATCCGCGCCCGCGCTGAGAAGCCGGGAGGCCGCCGTGGCTGAGCGTGTGGAGCGGCTGACCAACGACGAGGTGCGTCGAGCGTTCATCTCCGCCCGTCGGTGGGTGGACGGTACGCGGTGGCGCGGCATGGAGGAGGAGGACGGCGCCCGGTTCGACCGCTGGCTCGCCCAGGTCGAAGCCGAGGCGGAGGCGCGCGGCGCCCGGGAGGCGATTGCCAAGGTGCTCGCCGAGCAGATCACCTCCGGCGGCATCCGCTCTGCGGTCGTGCCCGTGGCCGCCATCGAGGCGGTGGCCGACCGATGACCGCCGACGTGATGCAGCGGCTCGCGGAGATGCAGGCACAGGCCGAGCGAGTTCACCGCTTCGGTGGCATCGAGCAGGAGGTGGCAGACGACGTGCGCGGTCTCGTGGCGTTCGCCCGCGAGGTGCTGGCGCTGGCGGACGAGCGCGACCCGACGGTGTCCGGCTCGCTGCTCGTGCGGGAGGTCCGCAACATCGCCGCGACGACGCTGGGCGGTGAGGGCCGTGGCTGACGCGACCCCGCTCGACCGCGCGGCCAAGGAGGCGTACCTCTCCCGCTGCGGCTACCACGAGGGCGCCGCAGTCCTGTGGGGCGGCACCACCGACGCCGTGCGTGAGTCCTGGGTGGAGTTCGTGCGCCCGATCCTCACCGCCGCGCTCGACGTCGAGGAGATGGCCCTTCTGGTCTTGGCGACCAAGCCAATCGACCTGGACGAGTCTGACGCCCGCGAGCTGGCCGAGGCCCTGCGCGCGCACCTGCTGCGGGAGCGGCCATGAAGCCCTGGACCCTCACCTGGGCCCAGGCCGAGGCCCTCCGCCACGAGTACGCCGCCACCCACGGCGACACCCCCACCATCACCGCCACCCGGCGTGCCCTGCTCGAGCAGGCCGCCGCCGGCATGGACGGCAAGCACCGACCACCCCGGCAGCCGTCCGTCCGCCGTCAACGCGTCATCGAGCTGCGCGCCGCGCGCGACCGCATCGACGCCCGACTCATCGCTCTGGGCGCCCGCCCCGGGCCCTCCACCCGCACCGCCTGAAAGGGACCATCACCATGGCCGGAGAGACCACCATCACCGTCGTCGGCAACCTCGTCGCGGACCCGGAGCTGCGGTTCACGCCGTCCGGCGCCGCGGTCGCGAACTTCCGCATCGCGTCCACGCCCCGCACGTTCGACAAGCAGGCCAACGAGTGGAAGGACGGCGAGAGCCTGTTCCTCGCCTGCTCGGTCTGGCGGGAGGCCGCCGAGAACGTCGCCGAGTCCCTGACGAAGGGCATGCGCGTCATCGTCCAGGGCCGCCTCACCCAGCGGTCCTACGAGACCCGCGAGGGCGAGAAGCGCACCGTCGTCGAGCTGCAGGTGGACGAGGTCGGACCGTCGCTGCGCAACGCGACCGCCAAGGTCACCCGCGCCCAGCGCGCCGGCGGCAGCAGCGGCGGCCAGCGCGCGGCCGGCGGCCAGCAGAACGACCCGTGGGCCACCGGTGGTGGCGGCGGGTTCGCGACCGACGAGCCGCCGTTCTGATGGGCGGCTACCTGTTCCTCGCGCACGCGAGCACCGCGCACCCGCCTGCGGTCATCGTGTCGGTTCCGCCGGCCGAGGGTGGTGCCGCATGACCCGACCAGCCGCACCCGCGCACCAGGCCACGGCCGCCGTGCGCGAGCACGCCGCGCTCGGCGACGTCCGGCACCTGCTCCGCGCGCTCGAGCGGACCCTGCCCGGCACGCCCCGGCACCAGGAGCTGCTGACAGAGCTTGAGCAGGCCCGGTCACGGCTCTCTGCGGCGAGGGAGGCCCGCGCATGACCGCCCTCGACGTCGGCGCCATCGCCGACCGCTACACGCGCGCGCTCGACTCGAAGCCGGGCAAGGGCCCAGTCACGGAGAAGGGGGTCGCCGCCCTGCAGGACTCGGTGTGCGACGTGCCCGACTTGCTGGCCGCCCTGGCCGCCAATCACGACGTCGAGGCGCACGCCCGGCTCGCGATGATCCGTGAGTACGCCACCGGCCTGCTCGACGCCCGCATGGTCGACGCCAGCGTGACCGCCACCGACCTGCTCACCCTCCTGAACACGCCCGTCGAGGAACTGCGGGCCGAGGCAGGTGACGACGATGCCTGAGCGCATCCAGCTGCGCCGCACGAAGGGTTGGCGCAAGCCCGAGGGCGCGATCGTCGTCACCCGTGGCACGAAGTGGGGCAACCCCTTCGTCATCACCCACGTCGTCCCTACGGAGTGGTGGGTCATGGACGTGAAGTACGCAGACGCCACGTCCGCGCACGAGGCGTCCGTCGACCGATACCGCGAGTACCTCCCGACCGTCCCCGACCTGGACGTGACGGAACTCGCCGGCCACGACCTCGCCTGCTGGTGCCCGCTCGACCAGCCCTGCCACGCCGACGTGCTCCTCGAGCTCGCGAACGGCGGTGCCTCGTGACCGCCCTCGACGTCGACCTGACCCTCACCGTCGGCTGCGCTGCCGACGGCTGCACGCGACCAGCCGTCGTGGCCGGCCGGACGATCTGCCCCGGCCGCCACCCCTCCCAGCCCGTCTGCGGCATCCACCAGGCCCAGCTCATCGCCGGGTGGATCGACGTCGCCCTCTCCCCGGAAGGCGTCGTCGTCTGTGACGAGCACGAGTACCAGCTGCCGATGCCGCCGGTCGAGTGGCGGGTGATCTGATGCCCGCTGCCGTCGCCGACGTCGTGGCGCTCGACGTCGACCTGAACGCGCACGTCGGCTGCGCCTACCCCGACGACGCCTGCGCGCAGCCCGGGACCTGGGTCGAGACCCGGTCCTGTTGCCGGCGCAACCGCACCCTCTGCCTGGCCCACGCCGACGAGCTTGAGCGGCGCTGGGACGAGTGGGCCGAGACTGCCCGACTCGTCCGCACCGCCGTGGTCGTCTGCGCATGGTGCGACACCAAGCCCATGCCCAGACCCACCTGGCGCCCCCTCTGAACGACCAGACCAACCGGAGAGACATGACCACCACCACCGCACCCCAGCAGACCCCGACCGAGCAGATCCTGCGCGGCACGCCCGAGGAGCGCGCCGCGTACACCGAGCGCGTCGGGCCCGCCAAGGTCCGCGCCGACCTCGCCGCTCTGCAGGCCAAGCTCAAGGACCAGCGCACCATCAAGGGCGCCCTCGTCCAGGCCGGCGACCTCGACCCCAAGGACCACGCCCGCTGGCTCGCCGGGCAGACCGCCTACGAGATGCACGTCAAGACCTGGATCGCCGAGCTCAACGAGCAGTACCCGCCGGTGGCGCGCACCGAGGACGAGCAGCGCGCGTTCCGCAAGCGCGCGACCCGCCACCACTTGCAGACGATCGACACGCTCGCCATGGCCATCAACGCCTACCTCGAGGACGAGGACGCCTCGGAGGACCTGCTGGAGGATGCTCTGGACCAGGCGACCCTGTTCCTCGGGGACCGACCAGCCGTGACCGTCCGCGACGCCCTCGCCCAGGGCTTCATCCCCCACGAGCAGGGGCGGTGAGCGCCATGACCGCGGACCTGTTCACCGCCGCCGAGCCTGTCCCGGCCAAGCCGTCTGACCGGGCGGTCACCGAGGACCTGATGGCGCGGCTCAAGCGGCACTACATCAAGCCCGGTGCGCCCCTGCCCGGCGGCGTCTTCGTCCCCGAGGTCGGGCAGAACGGCTCGTGGGGTCGCGGCCGCCGCTGCGACGCGATCTACGTCGGCTTCACCGGCACCAGCGGGCGCCTGCTCGTCGGCCACGAGGTCAAGGCCTCCCGCGCCGACTGGCTCACCGAGCTGGCCCAGCCCGGCAAGGCCGACACCTGGGCCGACGAGTGCCACGAGTGGTGGCTCGTCACCGTCCCTGGCGTCGTGCACGACGGCGAGCTCCCGGACGGGTGGGGCCTCATGGTGCCCGGCCGGTCCAAGACCCGCATGCAGGTCGTCACGCCGGCTCGCCGCAAGCCCGCCGACCACCGGCCGTCGTGGGACGCCGTGCGCTCGGTCATCGCCCGACAGGACACCCTCCGACAGGACGCGATCCGAGAGGGCATCGCGGCCGGCACGGCGAAGGTCTACGAGGCCCAGGAGGCCCGCGTCCAGGATCTGGTGGAGCAGCGGCTGCGCGCCCGCGGCGACGTCGAGTCCATCAGCGCCGAGCTCGACCGCATCCGCCGTGCCCTCGGCGTGACGCGCGTCCTGCCGTCGGAGGAGCGCGCCTTTCGCGACAGCGAGTGCACCGAGGCCGACCTGGCCGACGTCGCCGCGCTCCTGCGTCACCACGGCACGCTCGCTGAGGCCGCCTGGGGCCTGGTCTCCCGGTACGGCGAGCACCCGTTCATGCAGCTCCGCCGCGCTGTCGACGCGGTCGATCGTGCGCGTCAGGCCGTCATCAACTCGATCCGGGAGGGCAGTGCCCATGGCTCGTGAGTACGCCCAGCTGCGCCCCGCCATGTGGGCGGACGACGACTACACGGACCTGTCGTTCGGTGCCCAGTGGCTGTACGAGTACCTCCTGACGTCGCCGTCCCTCACGTTCGCCGGCGTCGCCGACTGGCGCCCCGGACGCATCGCGCAGGCCGCGAAGGACGCCACCCCCGCGTTCGTCGAGGCCGCCGCCGGCGAGCTCCAGGCCGGGCAGTTCATCCTGATCGACCGGACCACCGAAGAGGTCTTGATCCGGTCGTTCGCCAAGCACGACGGGCTCCTCAAGCAGCCGAAGATGGCCGTCGCGTTCGCCAAGGCTGTCGAGGCCATGTCGTCCAAGACGCTGCGGCAGGTGCTCGTCGGGCAGCTCGTGCGGCTGCGGAAGTCGGCGCCGGACCTGCGGGCGTGGGACGTGCCGGCCGTGTCCGAGCTGCTGGACCGGAGGGCGCTGTCGTTCGACGAGGGGGCCGCGGTCCTGGCCGAGTCGAACCCTACGGTTTACCCATCGGTTTACCCTTCCGGTTCCCCTTCGGGTTCCGCGATGCCGGAGGGTACGGGTTCCACATCGGGTTACCCACCGGTATCACCAGCACCTACACCAGCACCTCAGCACCAGGCACCCCAGAGGTCTACGACCTCTGGTCAGGGCGCGGCTGACGCCGCGACGACGACGGCGCGCAAGCCTGCGGCGAAGAGGGGCACCCGGATCCCGGACCCGTTCCCGGTCACGACCGAGATGGTCGCCTGGGCGCGTGCCGAGTGCCCGGGCCTGGACCACAAGCGAGTCACGGACGCGTTCGTGGACTACTGGCGGGCCAAGCCCGGGCACCAGGGGATCAAGCTCGACTGGGTGGCGACGTGGCGCAACTGGCTGCGGCGCGAGGCCGAGTCGCAGGGCTTCCGGCCGGGGCCGGCCAGCGTGTCCGCGGCGGCGGCCGGGGCTAGGCCGGTGTCGGAGGTCGACCCCTACGGGTTCGGTCCGGGCATCCGGTGTGCTCACGGCACGACGTTCCACGACCCTGAGTGCGAGAGGTGCGAGGCCGAGAAGGCTGCTCGCCGGGCCGCCCGGAAGGCCGGTGGGGCGTGACGACCATGACGGCGGACCACGCCCTGGTCGGGCTGGCGCTGCTGCACCACGACGTCGTCGACGACGTCGCCGTTCAGGCGGACGACTTCACCGACCCCCGGTGCAGCGCCGTGTGGGCCACGATGCGGAACCTGCGCGCCGCGGGACAGCCGACGGACCCGCTGACGGTCTTGGCGGCCCTGCCTGGCGATGTCCGCGGCGTGGACGGGCCGTGGCTGGCCGACCTCGTGGGCGCGGCTCCCGTGCGGGCACTGGCCGACCACCACGCCCGCCTGGTCATGGAGTCCGCGACACGCCGGCGTCTCGCTGAGACGGCAGCGCGCATCCGGCAAGGCGTCGACGAGAACGTCCCGGCGGCGGACCTGGTCGAGATGGCTCGCGGGTGGATCGACAGCACCTCCCGCGACATCACGACGTCCACCGGGTACCTCGGCGAGCACCTGTCCGAGTTCGTCGACCAGCTCGACAGCAAGCCGGACGCGGTGCCCACCCCGTGGGCTGACCTGAACCACCTCATCGGCGGGTGGCGGCCCGGGTGCATGTACGTCATCGGAGCGCGACCCGGCGCCGGCAAGACGCTCATGGCCGTGCAGGCCGCCCTGGGCCTGGCCGAGCACGGGCACGTCGCGGTCAACAACCTCGAGATGTCGAAGTTCGAGGTCGACGCGCGGATCATCGCCCAGACGGCCCGCGTGAACCTCGGGGCGCTGATCGACCACCGGCTCACCGAGGACGACTGGGCGAAGGTCGCCAGGGTCCTGCCAGCCGTGCAGGCGCTCCCGCTGTCGATCATCGACGACCCGCGCGTCACCACCACCGACGTGCGGTCCCACGCGCGCACGGTCGCCCGGCGGGGCAAGCTCGCCGCGGTCGTCGTGGACTACATCCAGCTCATGCGCGACCCCTCCGGCGGAAGGCGCATGCGGTCGGAGGTCGTGGCGGAGTTCTCCCGCGACCTCAAGATCCTCGCCAAGGAGCTCCACGTCCCGGTCCTGGTGCTGGCGCAGCTCAACCGCGGCCCCATGGGCCGTGCCGGGGCCAAGCCGATGATGTCGGACCTCAAGGAGTCCGGCGCGCTGGAGCAGGACGCGGACGTGGTGATCCTCCTGTCGGAGAACCCGGACCACCCGGAAGAGACGCTGACGATCGTGGACAAGAACCGCTGGGGGGCCAAGGGCGAGTTCCAGCTGATCAAGCGCGGCCACTACGCGCGTCTGGACAACTACCAGCACGACCTCCGCTGAACCGTCACCCGCTCATGCTCCATGTTCGGCGTTGCAACATTCGGTGATACTCGGTAATGTCACTGGTGTTCCACCACCACCACAGAACCTGGAGCACCGAATGTCCACCGACGGACCCACCTCCTTCCAGACCGCGATCCTGGCCGGCCTGTCCAACAAGTCGTCCCGCGAGATCTACCAGGGCACCGTGCCCGCCCACGCCAAGGCCCGCCGCCGGGCCGCCAACAAGGCGGCCCGCCGAGCCCGTGCCGTGAACCGGGGGCGCTGACCATGGGCCGCACCATCACCGTCGAGCACGGCGGCAAGACCTACGGCGGCCAGGTCGGCACCATCGAGTCGACCACGTTCGGCACCACGGACCACGGCATCGTCACCGCGATGCTCCACGTCAAGTTCGACGGCGGGGGCATCGGTGTCGGCGGCATGGTCCTCGACACGCCCCGCAAGGACGAGGTCGGCAAGAGCCTCGGCCGCGAGGGCTCCGCCTACGGGCTCGACCTCCTGATGTGGATCATGCGCACCGTCGGCGTCGACCGGTGGGAGAAGCTGCCCGGCAAGCAGGTCATCGTCCTGTTCGACGGCGGCAGGTCCTCCTACCTCGGCAGCACGTCGGTGGGCATCGCGCACATCACCGACGAGCGCGAGGTCCTCATCCTCGACGACCACGCCAAGACCTGGCGCGAGCGTGAGGAGGCGGCCCGATGACCGCCCCATCCGGCTACGTCGCCCGGCACCTCGGCGCTCCTGCCCCGAGCACGGACGACAGCCCCACGGCGTACCCGCACGCCAAGGTGCGCGAGCAGGTCGCCGAGGTCGTCGCCAGCCACCGCGGGCGCATCCTCGCCAAGGGTCGCGGTCTGGCCACGGGCACGTTCTACTCCCCGCAGCCCGTCGAGAACCGGCGCCCCGTCGAGCGCCCGCGGCACGAGGCGCCCGTCGCCGTCCGCCTGGCGCAGGTGCTTCGCCGCGACCTGGCCGACGTGCTGACCCTGCCGTCCGCCAGCGCGCCCGACGTGCTGCGCGAGCTCGCCCTCGCCAGGGTGTCCGGCCTGCTGGCGGACGCGGCCCCCCGAGGGAGCGCAGCATGACCGCCCCGCTCGACCGCGCCACCGCGGCACTGCTCGACCCGGCCCACATCACCGACGAGGACGCCGCCCGCGCTGTCCTGTCCGCCGCGCTCGACGACATCGACGAGATCGCGCGGGTGCTCCTCATGGTGACCCAAGGCGAGGGCGTCTCGCCTGAGTACGCGTGGTCGGTCCAGGACCCCGAGGTGCAGGAGGAACTCCTCGCCCAGGCCGAGGCCGTGCGCGCGTACCTGCTGGGCGGTGAGGGCCGATGAAGCACCTGCCCGAGACCCAGTACGACGGCGCCCGCGCCCGCTGGGCACACCGCCACGACGCCCTGGCCGAGGCCGAGCGCACCGGCGGCATCGTCCAGATCACCGGCCCGCGCTCCGCCGGCATCGCCGGTGAGGTCGACGCCCTGTCCCCGGCTGCCATCCCGACCACCGGCCGCCACGAGACGCTCTTCACCCGCCCGGACGCGGCGACAGTGCTCGGCCCGCAGGCCGTGCCGGGCAACTCGCTCGTGCAACTCGACGCCCACGAGGACGCCGTGCGCGCCGTGCTCGACGCCACGGCCGCGCTGGCGCGGGACCTGCGCGAGATGGACCGCACTGGCGCCGTCACCCTGGACACCTGGCCGGCGGCCCGCAGCCTCATCGCCGCCCACGACCGCCTGGCGGAGGTGCAGTCATGACCGCCCTCACGCTCGGCGCCCGGGTCCGCATCCACGCCGGGCAGTACGTGCCCCGCTCCGTGATCGGAGCGCACGGCACCGTCGCCGAGGAGCTCGCCACCAACTGGCGCGGCCAGCACTTCACCTACTACCAGGTCGACGTCGACGGTCAGGGGCGGTGGGCCTTCGAGGCCCACGAGCTCCAGGCGCTGGACCCGGCCGGCGAGGTGGTGCCCGCTCCCGCCCCGCCGGCTGGCACCACCGAACTCCCGCCCGGCCTCCAGCACACCCTCGACAAGGCCGCCGAGCGGTCCCGCGTCGCCGAGGAGACCGCCGAGGCCGCCGTCGCGTTCATGCACGCCTTCACCAGCCGTGGCTTCGACTACGTCCTGATCGCCGACCTGAACGCTGCGGCGCAGCGGTGGGAGGCGGTGCGCTGATGAGCCGCTATCCCGACCCGGAGGGCCGCGAGGCGTTCCTCGCCGCGCTCGAGTACGGCGTGAGCCCGCTTGTGCCGCGCGACCGGCCGCCGGTGCGTCCGGCCGCCACCCAGACCAGCACGACCCAGAGCACCGGAGGTGCCGCATGACCCGCCACGCCCACATCACCCACATCGACCCGCCGCAGGGGGGTGCGTCGAAGTGAGCGAGGTCCGTTACCTGCGCCGTGGAGACACGGTGGTGACCATCCCGGTCAAGTACGCCGACGAGGCCGAGAAGTACATCACCGAGGGGGGCTACACCGAGGTCCAGGTCGTCCCGCTCGACGCCATCGTGATCCGGTGCGAGGACCTGCCGGAGGTGAAGCCGCTGCGAGGCGGGGGCCACACGGCAGGCACGGCGACCCGCTCGTTCGGCAGCGCCGAGGACTACATGCAGTACGCGCTCTCCGCCCTCGCCATCGCCGTGCACCTCCGCGAGCACCCGCCCGTGGACGAGGCCCAGGTGCAGGCGCTGAGCGGCGTCCTGGAGGAGGTCGCGACGCTCCTCAAGGCCGAGTACCGGCCCGAGGTCGCCCGCCGTCTCGCCGAGCGCGGCGTCCGCGTGGAGGTGTCGAAGTGATCCCCCAGTACGCGAAGAGCACGGACCGGGACGTCATCGCGGCCGTCCAGCGCAACGAGCAGGGCCGCATCGACTTCCGCGTCCAGGCGCGCGCGTTCGCGCAGAAGTACAGCGCCGCCGAGAAGCCGGCCACCTGGATCCACTCCTGGGCTGGCAGCTACAGCCTCACCGGCATCGCCGGGCCGGCCAAGGACGGGCACGGCCGGTGGACCAAGCCAGATCACCAGGGAGCGACCAAGCCGTTCAAGAACAACCCGCTCCACACCGAGTTCACGGCAGTCCGCTTCCGGGCCGAGAAGGTCCCCGGCATCGACGAGGGCGGCTACGTCACGGGCTACCGCGACTTCTCCACGATCATGCACACCCCGATCCTGTTCGTGCAGGACGGCGTCGCCTACATGGGTCTCGGCGGCATCCCGCTCTCCGACCAGTCCGGCGGCTGGGGCAAGGGCGAGTTCGACGCCGACCTCTGGGCGGAGATCCTCGCGTCCGAGTGGCACGCGGCCAAGGAGGCCCACACGGGCGAGGCGGTGAAGCCATGACCGCCGTCGAGCAGACGGACCCGCAGGCGCTCGACCTCGACGCCATCGAGGCCCGCGCGACGGCGGTCGACGCCGCCCTCGCCGAGGTCGACCGCCGGGACTCCGCGGACGAGAACTACGCCGTCAGCATGGTCCCGAGCCTCGTGAGCAACGCCGTGGACGAGTCACAGGCTGACGTCCCTGACCTTGTCGCCGAGCTCCGCCGTGCACGCACCGCTCTGGACGCCCTCGGCACCGAGCGCAACGCGTGGGCACGGCAGATGGCCGACCTGCGCGACGACCTCGACGCCGCACGCCAGGAAGCCGCCGAGGAGCGGGCCCGCCGCGCGGCAGCCGAGACCGAGCGCGACGTGCTCACCGCCAACGTGCACGAGATCGCCGCCGAGGCCAGCGCTGACATCCCGCAGGACGTCGGCAACGCCACCGCGCACCTCATCGCCCAGCGCCTGCGCGAGGCGCTCGCCAGGGCGGAGACCGGCCAGTGATCGGGAACCCCCACATCGTCGCTGCCGAGCGCACGCTCGACGGCCTCGGCTCCGCCCAGTCCGCCACGCTCATCGCGGCCAAGGCCCAGGTCTCCGCCACCCTCGCCATCGCCCACGAACTCCGCACCCGCAACCTGCTGGAGCTCATGCAGTGGGAGGCGTCGGTCGGTGCCGTGCCGAACACCGTGCACGACGTGGTTCGGGCGCGCCTGGCCGAGCCAGCTCAGGGCGGTGAGGGCGCATGAGCCACGACACCCACGTCTCCGTGAAGACCGGCCTCGCCCGCGAAGGCGGCTGGCTCTACACCGCCCGCGCCCACTGCAGCACCTGCGGCTGGGCGGGCCCTCACCACCAGCACCGCAAGCGCACCCTCGCGGCGCAGTCGGCGCACACCGACCTCCGCAACCACGAGGAGGCCCGACCGTGACCGCCCCGTACTACGCGGACGAGCACGTGACGCTCCACCACGGCGACTGCCTCGAGGCGACCGCATGACGACCGTCCGGGCCGCCACCTACCTCGGCGCCCCCCAGTACCTCGTCGACACCGAACACACCTGCCACGGCCGCGGCTGCACCCGCCAGCTCGTCCTCGACCGACGCGTCCGCCTCAACGACGGCACCTACCGCCTCGAGGGGCTGCGCCACGACGGCACGGCCATCCACGTCTACATCGACCGCACGGAGACCCCAGCATGACCGCGAACCTCACGATGACCGACCTGTTCTGCGGCGCCGGCGGCAGCTCCACCGGAGCCGTCTCGGTGCCCGGTGTGCAGGTGCGCCTGGCCGCGAACCACTGGGACAAGGCCATCGAGACCCACAACACGAACCACCCCGACGTCGACCACCTGCAGGCCGACATCTCGCAGACGGACCCCCGCTACGTGCCGCACACCGACATGCTGTGGGCGTCCCCCGAGTGCACGAACCACTCCCGAGCCAAGGGCCGCAAGGCCGCGCCGATCCAGCCGGACCTGTTCGGCGACGTGCTGCCCGACGCAGCGGCCGAGCGCTCGCGCGCGACCATGTGGGACGTCGTGCGGTTCACCGAGGCACACGACTACCGCGCCGTGCTCGTGGAGAACGTCGTCGAGGTCGTCGACTGGTCGAGCCCGACCGGGACCCGCGGCGGCCTGTTCCAGGCGTGGCTCGGCGCCATGCACTCCATGGGCTACCGGCACCGCATCATCAGCCTGAACTCCATGCACGCCTCCGCGATGGGCCTGCCGGCCCCGCAGTCGCGCGACCGGGTGTACATCGCGTTCACGAAGGAGGGCGAGCGCGCCCCGGACTTCGAGCGCATGCAGCGGCCGAAGGCGTGGTGCCCGCGCTGCGAGACCACCGTCGAGGCCATGCAGTGGTGGAAGAGGGGCGACGGGCAGACCCGGCCCGGCCGGTACCGCTCCCAGTACCTCTACCGGTGCCCGTCGAGCTCGTGCCGCAACGAGGTTGTCGAGCCGTACTGGATGCCCGCGAGCTCGATCATCGACTGGTCCAACCCCGGCCAGCGCATCGGCGACCGGGACAAGCCGTTGGCGGAGAAGACCATGCGCCGCATCCAGGTCGGCATCGAGCGCTACTGGGCGCCCCTGCTGGTCGAGAACGGCGGCAACCCCTACGACGCCGCCGACCCGCGGCACCCGCGCCACGGCGACCCGAACTCCTACTACCGGGCGTGGCCGCTGTCCGAGCCGACGCAGACCATGCACACCCGCGAGTCCAAGGGCATCGCCCTGCCCCCGCTGGCGGTGCCTGTCGAGGGCCGCGAGGGCAAGGAGGCGCGCATCGCCGCCGAGGCCATGCGCACGATGACGACCCGCACCGAGACGGGCTTCGCGTTCCCGCCGTTCCTCGCCGAGCTCCGTGGTGGCGGGTCCGTGGCCCGGCCGGCGTCCGAGGCGCTGGCGACTGTCACCGCCTCGGGGAACCACCACGGGCTCGTCGTCCCGTCCGGCGGCACGTGGAACGAGGACGCCCGTCCGACCGTGGGCCCCATGCCGACCATGCTCACCCGGGAGGCCTACGCGCTGATCCACCGGAACAACGGCGGCGGCGCCGAGATGACCACGCCCGCGTCCGAGCCCGTGCGCACCGTCACCACCGCCGGCCACCAGTCGGTGCTGCAGGCGGAGCGGCCCACCATCGAAGTCGAGGACGTCCGGTTCCGCATGCTCGAGCCCGACGAGATCAAGCGCGCCATGGCCTTCCCCGGCGACTACGTCATGGTCGGCAACCGGCGCGAGCAGGTGAAGCTGAGCGGCAACGCCGTGACGCCCCCGGCCGCGCGCGACCTCATCGCGTGCGTGGTCGAGGCCATCACTGGCGAGGCGGTGGCCGCGTGAGCCAGCCGGGCACGCTGCCGCGGATGGACGTGTGGCCGGAGGGCTTCACGCCCCGCCGGTGGCTGACGTTCGACGAGCAGGCGCAGGCGTTGTGCTCCCAGACCGACCCTGACGCGTTCTTCCCCGAGCAGGGCGGGTCCTCGCGGGCGGCCAAGCAGGTCTGCGCTCAGTGCCCGGTGCGGGAGGCGTGCCTGACCGTCGGCCTGACCCGCGGTGAGCGCGACGGCGTGTACGGCGGCACCACGCGGCGCGAGCGAGAGCGGATGTGGAAGAACCCGCCGGCAGGCGCGCGGCGCCCCGCCGACGGCGAGGAGCTCGTGGCGGCGTGACCCGGCAGCGGGTGAAGAGCGGCCGGACGGCGCCCCCGAGGTGTCCCCGAATGCTCTTCACCCGCTGTTTCACCCGCTGCGACTCGCAGATTCAGGGGGGTACCGGCACAGTGCCGGGCGCGGGCCGCAGCAGGGCGGACCGCGGACAGGACAGGAGACGCGTCATGAGGCGCGAACGGCCGCCGAACACCGTGCCCGACCCGTCAGGCACCAGCAGGTGCAGGGGCGGCACCTGCCGACCCCGCCGGGGCGGCAACTGCTGCACTTCTCGGCCCTCAGTGGGTGAAAACGTTCCGGTCACGGCCGGGACCTGCGGGAAGACCCCCGGGCGGGTGACCAGGACAGACGCTGCACCGGGCTCTACAGTGTCGCGTGTCACCTGCTCGTTCGAACATGTGTTCGACACGCCATGACGAAGGGACACGCCAACAGCACCCCCGACCCGACATACGATCCCTCCACCAGAAGGACAGAAAACGGCCCGCACCCCACAGACTCCGGCCAAGAAGACGAGGGGTACGGGCCGCTGAAAACCACTCCCGAAGGAAGGCAACTGCCAGTGTCACACAATGATGTCAGCAGTCGCTCTGTGACGTCCGTGTTCCAGCCGCTGACTGTAGCGGACTACCAGCGGCGCATCGCCGTGGCCATGCTCGCCCTGACCGCGAACGACAACCCAGAGCTGGCCCGCATCCGGGCCATCGAGGCGCTCATGGGCACGACGTGCGACGACCGGATGTCGCTCTCGTAGAGCCGAAACCAGCCCCAGGGCACGACAGAGGCCCGAGACTCCGTTGAGCTTCATTGCTGCGGGTCTCGGGCCTCGGTTCGTTCCGGGCGCGGCGAACGCTTCGGCCTGCCCCAAGGGGTGCGCGCGCAGGCCTGGTGGTGCCATTCGATTGAGTTGCGTCTGTCGCGTCCACGACATGGTGGTGGACGCGGCCTGATCAGCCGGTGCATGCCCTGAACGTAACGCAACAAATCGGAACGTGTCACCTCGACAGCGGGTGAAATGGGGTACCAACATTCGGGAACATGCAGTAATGTGGGGCACATGGCCGCACGAACCGCACTCGACGACCTGCACCAGGCAGCCTCCACCGTCGACAGCGACACCACCAAGCTGCGGCACTCGCGCGCCGTGCGCGACCACCACGTCATCCGCGCCCACGCCGAGGGCTACTCCCGAGAGGCCATCGCGCAGGCCGCGCACCTGTCCGGCCCGGGCGTCCAGAGGATCCTCGCACGCGCCGGCGTCACCAACCCGCGCCTGAGCCGCCGACCCCGGCAGGCCGCATGAGCACCGCGACCTGGGCCGGCGCCCTGATGCTCGCCGTGCTCGCGCTCTACGCCGCCTGGGACCAGAAGCGCAGGCGGCCATGAAGGTCGTCGGCCTCGACCTGTCCCTGACCTCCACCGGCGTCGCCGTCGTCTGGGCAGCCCCCCGCGCGGGCCACCTCGCCCAGGTTGACCGCATCCGCACCAGCCCCGCCGGCGACACCTACCCGGCCCGCTGGTCACGCCTGCGCGACATCGTCGACGAGGCCATGGCGTGGGTGTCCGACGACACCGACCTCGTCGTCCTCGAGGGCCTGGCCTACGCCTCCAAGAGCCCGCACGCCACCGAGCGCGCTGGCCTGTGGTGGATGCTCGCCCACCGCCTCCTCGTCAACGACCACCGGCTCGCCGTCGTCACGCCCTCCGCCCGCGCCAAGTACGCCACGGGCTCTGGCGCGGCCGGCAAGGACACCGTGCTCGCCGCGGTCGTGCGCCGCTACGTCGACGTCGACGTCACCGGCAACGACGAGGCCGACGCGCTCGTGCTGGCCGCCATGGGCGCCCGCGCCCTCGGCCGCCCGATCGACGAGCTCCCCAAGAACCACCTCGACGCCATGGCCAAGGTCGCCTGGCCCGAGGGTCTCGCCCAGCCGTGCCCGGCCGGGATCACCACCGAGAGCAAGGACTGACTCATGACCGACCGCATCGAGACCACCGCCGCCCTGGACGCCCTGGCGGAGACGGTGAGCGACTGGCTCGCCGGGAGCCCTGCGGCGCACCACGGGCGCGACAACCTTGACGAGGGCTACTCGTACATCGAGGTGTACCGCGAGGACCAGTGGAACGCGTTGTCGCGCCACATAGCAGTGCGCGTACACGGCGCCCTGGCCGAGGCGGAGGCGCGCGGCGCCCGGGAGGCGACCGAGCGCGGACTGCGCGACGTGGCAGCCGTGGTCGACGCGGTGCTGGCCGTGGTGACGAAGCACGAGCGCTCCGGCGCCCAGGCACGAGCCGCTGGCGAGATCGTGTACCCCGTGCTCGTGGGTGCGGTCTGCGAGGAGATCCGCGCCGCGCTGGTGCCCCGCGCCGAGCAGGCTGGGGGCGACCGTGGCTGAGCCGCACGTCATGACCCTGGACGAGCTCGAGACCATGATGGTCCGGGTCGTCGCGAGCATCGACGCTGACGATCCGCAGGCCGCGGTCGCCGCTCTGAAGTTCGACCCGTGCCGGACGAACGTCGGCATGACCATGCGCGCCCTCGCGCTCTCCGCTGGCGTCATCCTCCGCAACGCCACCAACGCCCGCTTCGGCGCCGGCGCCACCTTCGCGAGGCCGTCCTTCGACCAGGACGCACCCGAGCACGCCTACTGGGCAGGCCGCATGTTCGCCGTCGCCATCAACGACGACAGAGACACCCTCGACGCCCTCGTCGAAGCCTGCCTCGACCGTGTCGACGAGCTCCCGGAGCCCGACGGCGCCGCCATGGGCAGCAGCGTGGTCTTCGCGCTCGTGCAGGCTCTCGCAGCCGCCCTCATCCAGCTCCGCGCCGAGCAGGCGGGAGGCGACCGATGAGCGGCCTCCTGTACGGCTACGACTGGCTGCTCAACCGCGCCGGCATCGACCCCGAGAAGGCGGAGCACGCCGCACACCTGGACGACCAGGGCTCCGACCCCGAGTGCATCTACTGCCGGGGCGGTGCGCGATGAGCGCCGACGTGATGCAGCGGCTCGCGGAGATGCAGGCGCGAGCGGACGCAGCGACCGACGGGCCATGGCACCGGGACCGGACGGCCTTGGGTGCGTGCTACCTCATCTCGGTACGCGCTCCCGGCCTGACGGTGGCGGATGGGCTCCGCAAGCCCGACGCCGAGTTCATCGCGCACGCCCGCGCTGACGTGCCCGCGCTGCTGGCGTTTGCCCGCGAGGTGCTGGCGCTGGCGGATGACAAGCAGCGTCATCGCTTCGAGCCGGGCTACGTGGACCGCGACGACATCCACGCCCTCGCCGCGACGTACCTGGGCGGTGAGGCGTGATGGAGACCGTCGCCCTGTGGATCGTGACTGTCGTCGGATTCGTCGGCCTGCTCTACCTCGCGTCGATCCTCGCCCGGCTCGCATGGGACGGGTGGGAGGCGCTGCTGCGCCGCCTGCGCCCCGCCCGCGTGCCCGAGCACCGACAGGCCGACCTGGCGGAGACCGTCGCCACCGCCCGGAGCGCGTGGCGCATCTGGCTCCCCGGCCTGTTCATCGTCGTGATGCCCGAGGCGTCGCGGAAGCCCAAGGGCGGTGAGGGCCGATGACCGCCCGCGTGAACGGCCGCACCGCGCTCACCCGCGACGACGTGCTGGGCATCGTGGCGGAGGCTCTGGGGCTCTACCACGGCGAGGCGGAGAGCGCAGCCATCGCGGAGACCGTCGTGGCCGACCTGGAGGCCGAGGGCGTGCAGCACGAGGGGTGGGGCGCATGACCGCCCACACGCACACTGAGCACGTGCCCGGCTGCTACCGCTGCGACCTGTCCCGCGACGAGGTGACCGCCCCCGAGCGCGACGCCGTGGAGGTGGTCAAGGCCGCGTTGCGCGACCGGCCCGCCATGACCTACGGGGTGTCGGACCTGATCCTCGACAGCATCTCCGCCGCCGTCGTGGCCGCGCTCACCCAGGCCGGGCATCTGGGCGGGCAGGCGGAGGCGTACACCGTCGGCCAGATCAGCGAGGCGTTCGCCAAGCACGCCAGCGCCGACGGCTGGGGTGTCCCCGCGTTCTACGAGGGCGGCTTGCTCAGCGCGCTCCGAGGCGAGTTCGACCGCCAGCCCGGCACCGACGAGAAGCCCTCGCCCTGCGAGGGCGTCGGCGGCATCCCCTGCACGCTGCCCGACGGACACGAGCCGCCGTGCCACGAGCCCGGCACCGACGAGCGCCGCGACCCCGGCCACGACCTCACCTGCCTCTGCATCCTGGACGGGTGCGCCCAGCACGGCCTTGGTCCCTGGGTCGAGCCCGAGCCGATGCGTGCCGACCGAACCCTGTGCCGCTCCCGAGACGGGGACCACGAGTGCCGCCTGCCCGCTGGTCACCGCGACGGGTTGCACCGCTGCCGCATCGACGGGCGGCGGTGGGGACGCCGCCGCCAGCCCGGCACCGACGAGGAGGAGAAGCGATGAGCGACGAGAGGTTGAGACTGGCACTGCTCGGCCTGGGGGCGGTCGCCGCAGGCGTCACATGGCGCGACCGCGCCGAGAGAGCAGAGGCGGACCTGGCCTCTACCCGCCAGGTCGCGGCCGACTACAACGACGAGATCGTGGCCGCCCACGAGGAGCGCGACGAGTGGAAGCGCCGCGCCGGGGAGGCCGAGGCCGAGCGGGACGCGCTGGCCCTCGCACGGGACGAGGTGCTGACCCTCATCGGCGGTGAGGTTGAGGCCGCAGAAGAAGCGCGCCAGGAGGCGTGGCGCATCGGCCTGAACCTGGAGGCGACCATCGCCCGACGCAACGCGTTCCGGCGCGCCCTCCGCATCGCCAAGGTGGCCTACCGCCTGGCCCGTACCGACGAGGGGGGGAAGCGATGAGCGAGCTGGGAGACGCGCTGCGAGCGATGGCCGACACGTTCGAGCGCCGGTGGTCCAAGCGGGGCCTCGCCCTGGACCTGCGCGCCCGGGCAGTCGAAGCCGACGCGCTGGCAGACGAGAGGGACACGTGGGAGAGCCGGTTCCTGGATGCGAAGTGCTCCATCGTGTCCGCGCGCCAGGACCGACTCGACGCGTGGACCCGCGCGGACCAGGCCGAGGCCCGGGTAGAGCGGGTCCGCGCCGCACTCGAGGGCGCCAGCCACACGCCGTTCTCCAAGACGCTCCCGCCCGAGGCGCGGGGCGACTACTGGAAGCGGCGCGCCGAGAAGGCCGAGACCCAGGTGGAGCGGGTGCAGGCGCTGATCAACCGCGCTGACAAGGAGTTCCACTTCGCGACCGTCGGGATCGACGGCACCGGCTACAGCGGCACCGTCGTGCGCGTCAACGACCTCCGCACCGCGCTCGGCCACCCGCCGTGCACCGCCCGCAACTGCGACGGCATCCCCTGCGTCCGCGACCAGCACGACACCACCTGGCACCGAGACGCCGTCGGCCGGCAGTGGAACTACGACACCACCACACCCTGCGCATGCTGCCGCTGCCTGGGCACCGCTGACGAGCACACCGTCAAGGACCTCCCGGGACTGTTCTTCCCCCACTTCATCGAGCACCGCCACGGCTGCGATGGCCGACACCAGAAGCGCGACAGGTGCAACACGAACGCCCACACCCATGGGGCGCCGACCAGCGACGACACCCATGAGGCGGGAGCCTGATGCCCGCGTTCGACTGCCCGAAGTGCGGCAAGACCCACCCGCGCGGCTGCCAGGGCCACCGGTCCGGTGCGCCGGACGAGCCGTGCACGAAGTACCCGATCCGGGGTGGCACGCACTGTGACACGCACGGTGGGCGTGCCCCGCAGGTGAAGGCCGCCGCGGCACGCCGTGCTGAGGCCGCCCGGCTGGAGAAGGCTGCCGCTGACCTGCTGGTCGAGGCCTACGGGGACGACGTGCCGAAGGTCGACCCGACCGAGGCGATCCTGCGGGCCGTGTCGTGGAAGCACGCCGAGGTCCTGGCGTTGCGCCGCATGGTCGCCGACCTGGAGGAGCGTGAGCGCGTCTGGGGCGTCACGAAGGACGTGCAGGGCGGGAAGGACTCCGGCACCACGTTCGAGGCCAAGACGAACATCTGGTGGGCGAAGCTCGGTGAGGCTGAGCGGGCCCTGGTGGACTTCGCGGCCAAGGCCATCGCGGCCGGTGTCGAGGAGCGGAAGGTTCGCCTGGCCGAGCAGCAGGGCGACCTGGTGTCGATCGCGTTGCGGCGGATCCTGGACGGTCTGCTCGAGGCGCTGGTCGTGGCCGGGTTAACGCCGGCGATGCGTGCGGTGTGGGACGAGCAGGTCCCGGTGATCGTGCCGCGTGAGCTGCGGCGCGTCGGGGGCGGTGAGGGCTCGTGAGGGCGGCCTGGCTGTGGGCTGCCGTCGCTGCTGATCCCGTGACCGCCGCCGACTACCGCTACGAGCAGGAGCCGAACGTCTGGTTCCACCCGGAGACGGGCGTGTCCATCTGGGACGAGGACATGCCGTGGGAGCTGCGCCCCGAGCGCGAGGAGGTGGTGGACCGATGAGGCTCCACCTGCACTGGCCGACCGGCTGGGAGTACGAGGGCGTCTGGGCCTACGCCGAGTGCCGGTGCGGCGCGCGACGCACCGCCCGGCACTGGGTCCGCGTGCTCGGGCCCGTCCGGCCCGGCTGGCCGATCCCCGAGGACGCGTGGGACTCCAGGTGGTGGCCGACACCTCCTCCGCCGCCGCCCGCACCGCCGCCCGTGAGCGTCAGGGCCGAGCTCGGCCGCTACACCGACGAGGAGGACCAGACATGACCACCACCCAGACCACCCCGGTCGACGACCGCACCCGCCGCACCCGCGAACAGGCCGCCACCATCCACGTCGGCGACCGCATCCGCTTCACCGGCGACCCCAGCACCCGCTGGTGGACCGTCCGCGCCCGCGACGAGCGCTTCATCATCGCCACCCGGCAGGCCGCGTTCGAGCCCGGCGGCACCCTCCGCTACACCGTCGTCGACCTCACCGGCTGGACCCACCGCTACAACGGCGTCGGCCCCGGCGTCGTGCGCTCCAGCCTCAACACCCTCGGCGGCGGCTGGGACCTCGGACCCGAAGGCGAGGGCTGCGACGAGATCCTCGCCGAGCTCCAGGCCGGCCGCTTCGAGCTGAGCGTCCGCCGTGTCCTGCACGTCGACGGCATCACCCGCAAGGAGGCCGGACCCATGATCACCACCACCGCCGTCGTCGAGGTCACCGAGGACGTGCCCGCATGAGCGACACCTACACCATCCCCACCGCCGCGGAACGCCTCGGCATCCACGCCCACACCGGCACCCGCGGCAAGAAGCCGACGCCACCACGCCACCCCGTCTTCCTCGTCCACGCGGCAGTCCACGCACTGTTCACCCTGTACGGCGCAGCACGCGTGCTCGCCCTCGGTGACGGGTGGGTCACGGGTGCGCTCACCGTCCTCAACGCCATCGGCGCAGTCGTCAGCCTTCGCGAGTGGTGGCAGCGCAAGACCCCCACCTCGTTCGACCTGATCTGGGGTCTGGTCGCCGCCGGGATGGCGTGCTGGGTCCTGACCGCTGGGAGGACCGCATGACCATCACCGGAGCCCTCGCCGCCACCGCCGCCGTGTTCGCCGCCGCCACCTGGACCGCCGGATCGGTCGCGTTCCTCACCGGCACCCAGCGCGGCGCCCGCCTCGCCACCCGCACCGCGGCCGGCTTCGGCATCGCCGCCATGGCCCTCTTCATCGCCGCGATCTGGACGGAGGCCCTCACGTGAACGGCGTCATCGCGCACACCTGCCCCTGCGGCGCCACCTTCCGCGCCACCTACACCACCACCCGCGACCAGCAGCACGCCAGCGCGGACGCCGCCCGCTGGCTCCGCCGCCACCGCCACCACCAGCCCGACACCCCCACCCCGGAACGAGAGGTCAACGGCCTGTGACCCGGAACATGCAGCCCTGCACCCTCGAGTGCGGCCGCGACGTCGAGGACACCTGCTACGTCTGCGCCGAGTGCGGCACCCGCCTCACCACCCTCCTCACCGCCCTCGCCGACACCCCCGAACCCGACCCCGCCGTCCTCACCCACCCCAGCAAGCCCCACCACGAGCACTGCGAGCTCTGCGACCTGCCCAAGACTGAGCGGCGCCGCATCGGCCACCCCGACCTCAACCCCCTGCGCCGCACCGGCCTGCCCCAGACCCGACCAGGACTCCTGGCCGACGCCGAAGACCGCATCGCCCACGGGCAGACCGTCGACGCCTCCGAGAAGGACGAGCACGGCCACACCGTGCCCGGCACCGAAGGCGCCACCCACCTGCCCTACCGGTACACCCCGTCCGAAGCGCGCTGGGACCTCCTGATCACCCTCACCTCCGTGGCCGACACCATCGCCAAGCGCCGCGGCCTGTACCGCCCCCTCAACACCCCCCAGGCCCTGGCCGGGTTCCTCACCGGCAACATCGCCTGGATGCGCGCCCAGCCCGACGGCGGCGACCTCATCGGCGAACTCCTCGACGCCATCCAGCGCATGAAGCGCGCCATCGACGTGCCCCCGCAGATGCAGTACGCCGGACCCTGCACCGCCGACGTCGAGGAGACCACCACCCGCATCGTCGCCGGCACCGAGGTCACCGACCTGACCGTCCGACCCTGCCACGGCGAGCTCTACGCCCGCCCCGGCGCCACCGACGTCACCTGCCCCGGCTGCGGCACCACCTACGCCCTCGCCGACCGCCGCGCCTGGCTCCTCGACCAGGTCGCCGACATGCTCCTGCCCGCCACCGAGATGGCCCGCGCCGTGCACGGCCTGATCGGCATCGACATCAAGGCCGACACCCTCGCGAACAACATCCGCTGGTGGCACCACGCCGGCCGCCTCCTGGAGGCCGGGAAGGCCCGCAACGGCGCCAACACCTACCGCGTCCGCGACGTCATCGACCTCGTCATCAACTCCGCCCGCACCCGCGCCCGCGCCAAGCAGGCCGAGAAGACCGCCTGAGAAGGGGACCCCTGCCACCATGGCCCTCGCTGACCTCCACCAGCCAAGCGTCGACGCCAAGCGTCAGGGATGCGGCCTGCGACGCATCCGCGAACGCCTCGACGACGACGACCGTGCCTGGCTCGCGCGCGTCCTGGCCGCCGACTCCGGGGAGACCAACCGCGCCATCGCCGACACCCTGACGCGCGCCGGGTACACCATCGGCCACCAGGTCATCCAGCGGCACCGGTCAGGCGTCTGCTCCTGCAAGCACCTGGAGGACTGATGGGCCTCGCTGACCTCCACGCCGCACAGGCCGCGACCCGCGTGCCCCGACCGCGCCCCACCGTCCCCACCGGGTACGAGCCGCACATCCGCTACGACGCCGGGCAGGCCGTCGAGGTCTCGATCAACCTGCCGAAGATCGAAGGCGACGAGCAGCAGTGGCGGGACGCGATCCGTGAGCACGCCGGCATCACCGTGCCCGAGGATCGGCAGGTCACCCTCACCCAGGTGCGCCTGTGGGGCCGCCCGGAGCCCGACCCCGAGACCGGCGCGTCCCGCATGTTCCACTACGCCCGGTTCACGATCACCGACCGGCCCGAGACGGCCAGCGCGGAGACCTTCACCGAGCTGGCCAAGGTCGCCCGCGCGGCCCGCACCCGCAAGACCAAGGTCAAGGCCGGCGCCCGCACCCGCGTCGTCGTCGTCGCGGACGCGCAGATCCACAAGCAGGACCACCGCGGCGGCTGGCCCCAGTTCCTCGACCGCACCGAGCACCTCCTGGCCCAGCTCGAGGACCGCATGCGTGCCGTGCCGTGCGAGGACGCGCTGATCCTCGACCCGGGCGACCTGATCGAGGGGTTCTCGAACACCAAGAGCCAGGCGCGGATGAACACCGGGAGCCTGCCGCAGCAGATCCTCGACGCGCAGCGGTTCCTGACCCGGTGGGTCGAGCGCATCGCGGACCGGGTACCGGGCTCGACCCGGGTGGCGGCCGTCCCGTCGAACCACTCCCGCTGGTCGGAGGGGAAGGAGCTCCTGGGCACGCCCGGGGACGACTTCGGGCTGGCGATCCACCAGGGCGTGGCCGAGACGTTCGCGCGCATGCGTCGCGACGACGTCACGTTCATCATCCCCGAGTCGACGTGGGACGAGACCCTGGCCCTGCAGGTGCGGGGCGCGGTCATCGGTCTCGCGCACGGGCACCGCGCCGGGACGAACGCGAACCAGGTGCCCGCCTGGTGGGCGCGGCAGACGCACGGCGGCATGCCGCTGGCAGCCGCGACGATCCTCGTCACCGGGCACTGGCACCACCTCAAGGTCGAGCCGACCGGGCAGATCGACGGCCGTGACCGGTGGTGGTTCCAGGCGCCGACGCTCGACAACGGGTCGGCGTGGTGGGCGAACGGTGGCGGCGCGGGCGACTCCCAGCCGGGCCTGCTCACGTTCACCGTGGACGACGCCGGCGACTGGGCCGACTTCGAACTCATCCGCGACACCCGCAGGCCCGAGACCGGGGAGGCGGCATGAGGGTCGGCATCGACCTCGACGGCGTCTGCTACGACTTCGCCGCGTCCGTGCGCGAGCACATCATCCGCTCGGCCGGGCGGGACCCGGGGCGCCTCGGCCGCCACTACCCGGACCCGACCCGGTGGGAGTTCTACGAGGACTGGGACCTGACGCTGCCGGAGTTCCTGGACGTGTGCCACGAGGGCGTGCGCGCCGGGGTGATCTTCACGCACGGCGCCCCGTTCGAGGGCGTGCCCGAGGCGTTCGACCGCATCCGCGCCGCCGGGCACACCATCCACATCGTCACCGACCGACGCTTCGGCGGCCCGGGCCTGGCTGAGGCCGCGACCCTGCGCTGGCTCGACGCCCACGCCCTGCCGTTCGACACGATCACGTTCGCAGCGGACAAGACCATCGCCCGCCTCGACGTCATGGTCGACGACAAGCCCGCGAACTACCACGCCCTGAACGCGGCCGGTGTGGCCACCTACCTCCTGACCCGCCCCTGGAACGCCCACGTCGAGGACGCGCACCGTGTGCGCGACCTCCTGCACTACGCCGAGGTGATCGCATGACCGAGACCATGACCACGTCCACGACCGGTGGCCGCAAGGGCACGAAGCCGCAGCGGTACGACCTGCTGCCGAAGGCCGGCATGGACGCCATCGCCGAGGTGCTGGCGTTCGGTGCGGAGAAGTACGCGGCCCACAACTGGCGCAAGGGCTACGAGTGGGGCAAGTCCTACGCGGCGGCGATGCGGCACATGACGGCGCACTGGGACGGCGAGACGCTCGACCCGGAGTCGGGGCTGCCGCACCTGGCGCACGCGGGCTGCCACCTGATGTTCATGCTGACGTGGCTGGCGGAGCAGGGCGAGGGCGGCGAGTTCGACGACCGGTACCGGCCGCCGGCGCGGGGCGGTGGCGACACGGCCGACGCGACATCCGCTTGGCTCACGAGAGTGTCCGAGGGCATCGAGCAGGCGCTGGGGCGGCGGTCGTGATGCACGCCTACTACCAGCCGGTCACCGAGCATCAGCCACCCGAGCCCGAGCCCGACGACGGCAGCCTCTTCGAGGCGCTGCGGGCCGCCGCCGAGTCCGGCGCCCACATCGTGGTCGACGGGCACCTGGCCACCGTGGGGCCCGTCCAGCGTCGCCCGTGCGGCGACCGGCTCGGGCTCCGCATCGGCCCCTGCCAGACCGAGACACGACACCAGCAGCACGACGACGGCCACGGCACCACGTGGCAGCGAGGAGCACGACCGTGACGGCCAAGACGCTCGCCACCCTCCAGCTCGACGACGTCGGCCGGCGGGTCACGTTCGAGACGAACGGCACGACCGTGACCGGCTACCTGACGGACTTCCGGGTCGAGACGGACTACGTCACCGAGGTCACGATGACGCAGGACCCGGACGAGGCGGCCCGGATCCCGACGCGCAAGACCGTGACGGTGACGGTGTGGCCGTGGACCGCGACGGGCCTGCCGGGCGACACCCGGGTCAAGGTGGCCCGGTGAAGGCGCCCATGTCGGCCCCTGATGGGAAGGTGTGAGCATGGCCCGCATCATCGAGCCGGACCCCATCTTCGCGCGCTTCGCGCAGATCCTGGGGCTGGACCCCGCCCGCACCGTGGAGGGCACGCTGTCTGTGTATGTCGGCGGCCGGGTCGAGTGGGTCGAGCTGGTCGACGGCCCCGAGGGTCGAGAACATGTCCGGCGCAGCCGCACCGCTTCGGACGACGAGCTCGCGCGGATCGTGGCGGTGACTGATGAGGTTGAGGTCGAGCGCCACGCCGTCCGCGAAGCGGCCCAGACCCGCACGTACACCGCTGTCGACATGGAGCGGGCCTACCGCGCCGGGTTCGGCGACGGGTGGACGAACAAGCCGAGTAGACCGGAGCGCGTGCTGTGACCCTGCCCGAGTTCCTGCTGGCCCGCATCGCCGAGGACGAGGCCGGTGCTGATGACGTTCACCGCGTCGGGTGCGGCGCGAGCCCTGACGAGCAGGGCTACACGTACCCATGCGACTGCGGGCAGCCGGCCCGCCTCCTGGCCGAGTGCGAGGCCAAGCGGCGCATCGTCGGGGTGAACGCGGCACCGGACTGGCCGCAGGGCGACGACCGCTACACGCTCGGGTGGCAGGACAGCGCGCACGCTGTGCTGCGCGCGCTCGCCCTGCCCTACGCCAGTCACCCGGACTACGACGAGGCGTGGCGGCCGTGAGCGCGCTCGACCGGATGCTCGCCGCCGTCGGCCTCCAGCGGGCACGCACGGACGCCGAGCAGGCCGCGCTCGACCGCCTGGCCGCGTGCACCACGGGTCCGGGCGACTACCTGCACCGGCTGGAGCAGGCGGTGATGATCGCGCAGTGCGGTGGCGTGGACGATGACACGCTGGTGGCCCTGCTGCATCTCGCGGCGGCCGGGCAGATGACGCCCGGGGTGGAGCGGGCGTTGGCCGGTGTCGGCATCGACCTGACGCCGCGGCCGACGACCCGGCCTGTCTAGCCCCCCTTGACATTGACTGTCTAGACCCCCTAAACTAGGGTCATGGTCAAGCCGATGAAGCGCCGCGAGGTGCAGGACGCACTCGCCGCCCACGGGTGCAAGGTCATCCGAGAGGGCGGCCGCCACACCGTCTACGGGTGCCCGTGCGGAAAGCACACCGCCCCGCTTCCCCGGCACGGCGACGTCACCGCAGGCGTCGTCCGCTCGATCCAGAAGCAGATGGCATGTCTCCCAGAGGGGTGGTTGCAGTGAGCACGACCTACAAGGCCACCGCGACCCGAGAGGGTCAGTGGTGGGTCATCGACGTCGACGGCGTCGGCGTCACTCAGGAGCGCACCCTGCGCGACGCCCCCGACCAGGCCCGCGACCTCGTCGCCACCATGCTCGACGTCGCCCCCGAGACCGTCGAGATCGACCTTCACGTCGACCTCGACGGCTTCGAGGTCGAGGTGGCCGCAGCCCGCCGCGAGAGCGCCGAGGCCGCCGCCGCCCAGCAGCGCGCCGCCCGCCGCGCCCGCGAGGTCGCCACCAGCCTCCGTGAGCGCGGCCTGTCCGTCACCGACACCGCCGTCGTGCTCGGCGTCAGCCGCGGCCGCGTCTCCCAGCTCGTCGGATAGGCACACCTATCCGCCCGAACGTTCGGTGACATTCCGGCGTGTCCCTTGCCTCACCGAATCACCAACGCTACTGTGTGCTCTGATAGGTGATCTGCACAAGAGGCCACCACAACCGCATAGCGCGAACGCCCCGCCCCGAGGCCACCGGCCCCACAGGCGGGGCGTTCGGCATCCATGACGCCCCAACCCAACGACGCCCACCGGCCGCAGCCACCGGACGCCGTGGTTGGGGACTCACACGGACGGAGGCGAGGAGGCACACCGTGTCCCTCGACTTCCTCGAACACGCCGCCCGCGCGTTCGAGCCCAAGACCGACCCCTTCCCGACACCCGGCGCCCTCGCACAGGCCATCACCCCCGGCACGATCCAGACACCCGCGCTCGACGTCATCGACCAAGCCCTCGTCGACGTCGAAGCCGGGAAGATCGACCGGCTCATCATCTCCATGCCCCCGCAGGAGGGAAAGAGCACCCGCGTCACCAAGACCGGGCCGCTCTGGTTCCTGCTCCGCAACCCCGACCGCCGCATCGTCGTCGCGTCCTACGCCGAGTCCCTCGCCCAAGAGTTCGGCCGCGACATCCGCCGCTTCATCACCGAGAACAACGGCGCCGACGGCTCCCTCGACCTCGGCCTGCGCATCGCACCCGACAACGGCGCCGTCACCGCCTGGCAGCTCGCCGGCCGCCGCGGCGGCGTCCGCTCAGTCGGCATCGCGGGTGGACTCACCGGCCGCCCCGCCGACGTGCTCTTCATCGACGACCCGATCTCCAACATGGAGCAAGCCGAGTCCGAGACCTACCGCGAACGCGCCTGGTCATTCTGGACCTCCGTCGGCCGCACCCGCCTCGCGCCCGGCGCCCCGGTCATCCTCATCCTGACCCGCTGGCACCACGACGACCTCGCAGGCAGGCTCATCGCCTCCGAAGAAGGCCACCGCTGGCACGTCATCAACATCCCCGCCCAGGCCGACTACGACCCTGACGCCGGAGAGACCGACCCCCTCGGCCGCCAGCCCGGCGAGTGGATGCAGTCCGCCCGCCGCGACGAGAAGACCGGCCGCCAACGCAGCGCCGAGGACTGGGAACGCACCCGCCGCGAGGTCGGCCCCCGCGTGTGGAACGCGCTCTACCAGGGCCGCCCCACAGCCGACAAGGGCAACCTCTTCCCCAAGGACTGGGCACGCTACGACCAGCCCCTGTGGATCGACCGCGCCGACGGGTCCCGATGGCTGCCCGGCGAGGGCCACGAGATGGCCATCAGCGCCGACCTGACCTTCAAGGACAAGCCCACCAGCGACTACGTCGTGCTCCAGGTCTGGGCACGCATCGGCGTCGACGTCTACCTGCTCGACCAGGTCCGCCGCCGCATGAACTTCAACGACACCGTGACGGCCCTCAAGGCGCTCGCGGCCCGGTGGCCGCAGGCCGTGGCGAAGTTCGTCGAGGACAAGGCGAACGGGCCGGCCGTCATCAACGCCCTGCAGTCGACCATGCCCGGCCTGATCCCGGTCGAGCCGCAGGGCTCGAAGTACGCCCGAGCCTCAGCCGTCAGCCCCCTCGCGCACGCCGGGAACGTGGTCCTTCCCGACGCGACGCTCGCCCCGTGGGTCGAGGACTTCGTCGAGGAGGCCAAGGCCTTCCCGTCCGGCGCGCACGACGACCAGGTCGACGCCATGTCGCAGGCCGTGAACCAGCTCCTGCTGTACCCGCTCCTCGAGGAGGAGACGGTGACGGCCGAAGACCTCATCGACGACGACCCGCACGCCTACCTCGGCGGCTACTAGCTCGAAGGGAGGCCGTCACGTGGGACGCATCCGTCAGGCCCTCGGCCTCCAGGAGTCCGCCGTCGTCACCGAGGCCATCGACCGGGCGCGCGCCGCCGAGGCCAACCTCGCGCTGCTGACCGAGTCCGTCCTCGACCTGGAGCGCACCCTGGAGGACAAGGGCTGGCGGCGCCTGGACGCGCAGGGCGCCGCCGAGTTCTCCCGCGAGGGGCTGCGCACCGCCGCCCGCCTGTCCCGGGTCATGTACCTGGCGAACCCGCTCATCAAGCGGGGCCTGTCCGTGCGGCAGGCCTACGTGTGGGGGCAGGGCGTGCAGATCGCGGCCCGCGCCAAGGGCGCCGACGGCGGCGAGGACGTCAACGCCGCCGTGCAGCGGTTCCTCGACGACCCGGGCAACAGGTCGGCCCTGACCGGCGACCAGGCACACGAGCAGCTCGAGATCGCGCTCGGCACCGACGGGAACGTGTTCCTGGCCTGCTTCACCAACCCCCGCACCGGGTTCGTGCAGGTCCGGTCCATCGCGTTCGACGAGATCGACGACGTCATCACGAACCCCGACGACAAGGACGACCCCTGGTACTACCTGCGGTCGTGGACGTCGCAGGTCCTCAAGGCCGACGGCACCGGGTTCGAGACCGTCCAGGAGAAGGCGTACTACCCGGCGCTGACGTACCGGCCCCGCACCCGCCCGAAGGCCATCGGCGGCGTCGAGGTCCGCTGGGACGCCCCTATCTACCACGTCAAGGTCAACGCCCTCGACGGGGCGAAGTTCGGCGTCGGGGACGCCTACGCCGCCCTGCCGTGGGCGCGCGCCTACAAGGACTTCCTGTCCGACTGGGCGCTGCTGGTCAAGGCCCTGAGCCAGTTCGCGTGGAAGGCCAGCGCGAAGAACTCCTCGCGCGCCGCCGGGATGCGTCAGGCACTGGCCCGCCGCCCCCAGGGCGAGGCGCCTGCCGGGAACGAGAACAACGTCGGCAGCACCGCCGTGCTTCCCGCCGACGTCACCCTCGAAGCCATCCCGAAGACCGGCGCCACCATCGACTCCGAGTCCGGGCGCCCGCTGGCCGCGATGGTCGGCGCCGCCCTGGACGTGCCTGTCACGACCCTCATGTCCGACCCCGGCCAGACCGGCGCCCGCGCCGTGGCGGAGACACTCAACCTGCCCACGAAGCTCGCCATGCGGCAGCGGCAGACCGTGTGGACCGAGGCGCACCGCGCGATCCTCTCCTACGTCATCCGCGAGGCCGTGCGCGCCCCGCAGGGCGGCCTGCGCGGCGCCATCGGCCGCGACGACTTCACCGGCCGCGAGGTCGTCACCCTGGCCGGCGCCACCGACCAGACCATCGAGATCGACTGGCCCAGTCTCGACGAGACGCCGCTCGAGACCATCGTCAAGGCCATCGTCGACGCCGACGCCACCGGCAAGCTGCCACCCCTGGTGATCGCGAAGCTCCTGCTGCAGGCGCTCGGGGTGAAGGACGCCGACGAGATCGTTGAGCAGATGACCGACGCCGACGGCAACTGGATCGACCCCTACGCCTCTGTCGGGCAGGCCGTCGTGGACGCGTTCCGGCGCGGCAACGACCCCGCCCGGGTCATCCAGCCGCCGGTCGAGGACGACGACGTCGAGGGCGACAACGCCTGATGGCCGTCAACCGGGAGACCCTGCGCCTGGCGCGCGGCATGCGCGTCCAGCTCGACCGGACGGTCGACGCCGCCACCCGCGACATGGTCGCGGCGTGGGTCAAGGCCTGGGACGACCTTGCCGCCCAGTGGGAGACCGTCGTCGCCGAGCTCGTCGAGTACACGCAGGAGAACGGCACCTGGCCGCCGGCGTGGCGCATCGCCCGCGCCGAGCGGGTCGCGCAGGCCGTGAACGCCACCCGTGACCGGCTTGACGACCTCACGGCGAACGCTGGCGTGCGGATCCTGCAGGACGTGCCCGCGATCACCGACGCCGCGGCGGAGTGGCAGGCGCGGATCATCGCTGCGCAGATGCCGCGCGCGTCCGTCGCCGGGGACTACGCGGTGGCCGCGACGTTCGACCGCCTCGACGCGGCCGCGCTCGACGCGATCGTGCGGCGCACCACCTCTCAGGTCACCGCCCTGACGATCCCGCTGTCGGACGAGGCGACCGACAGCATGGTCCGCCACCTGGTGCGCGGCGTGACCGTCGGGGACAACCCCCGCACCGCGGCCCGCCGCATGCTGCGCGGCCTCGAGGGCGGGTTCAACGGGGGCCTGTCCCGGGCCATGACGATCGCGCGCACGGAGATGCTCGACGCGCACCGCGAGGCCTCCCGGGCGGCGCGCCGCGCCAACGCCGACGTCCTGACCGGGTGGCAGTGGATCGCCGAGCTCTCCCACCGCACGTGCCCGTCGTGCCTGGCGCAGCACGGCTCCATCCACCCCGTGGAGGAGCCGGGCCCGATCGACCACCAGAACGGTCGGTGCACGGCGCTGCCCGTCACGAAGTCGTGGGCCGACCTCGGCTTCGACATCGAGGAGCCCGAGTCGACCCTGCCCGACGCCCGCGCCTGGTTCGACTCCCTGCCCGAGAAGGAGCAGCTGGCCGTCATGGGTCCCGAGCGGCTGCGGCTGCTGCGGGCGGGGCAGATCGGCTGGGACGACCTGTCACAGCGGCGCTCCACGCCGGGCTGGCGCGACTCCTACGGCGTGACCCCGGTGCGGGACCTACTCCCCGCCGCGTCCTGACCAGTTCGCTGGCCGCACCGAGACCGCACCGCACCTGCTGCACCCGTACTCCAGGGTGCTGCGCCCGGCCCGCATGTACGCACCGTCCAGGACCCACACGTGCTCGACGCAGTCCCGGTCGTCGTCGTCACCCATGCGCCGCCTCGACCTTCATCACGACCATCCCACCAGTGTCCCCCGGGAGGTGACCATGTCCACCACGATCCTGCGTGAGTCGACCTCCCTGACCGAGGCGACCAAGGCCGTCCAGGGCGCGGGCCGGTTCAAGGTCCGCATCATCTCCGCCGGCGTCGGCTCGTCCGGGGTGTACCCCGTCGAGACGATCAAGGCGGCCGCCGAGGCGAACGTCTTCGCCGCCGGCACCCACATGTACCTCGACCACCCGTCCGAGTCCGAGCGGTGGGACCGGCCCGAGCGGTCCGTGAAGGACCTCGCCGCCCGCCTCGTGACCGACGCGGTCTTCGTCGACGAGGACGGCGGCGCCCTCGATGCCGAGATCGAGGTCTTCACCCCGTGGCGGGCCGCCATCGCCGAGATGAAGGACGCCATCGGCCTGTCGATCCGCGCGTCGGCCGAGGTGAGCGAGAACGACGACCAGGGCCGCCCGGTCATCTCCCGCATCATCGAGGCCCAGTCGGTCGACTTCGTGACCAAGGCGGGCCGCGGCGGCAAGGTCCTGCAGCTCGTAGAGTCGGCCCGCGCGAACGTGCGCGCCGTCGAGCGTGGTGTCGCCGAGGCGACCGCGAACGACAAGCGAGAGGCGCTCGACCGTCTCGTCGGGGACGCCTACGGCGCCGACGACCGGTGGGTGTACGTCCGCGACTTCGACGACGCGAACGTGTGGTTCTCCATCCACGGCGAGACCCCCGGCACCTACCAGCAGTCGTACACGTCCGCCGACGGCGTGCCGCAGGAACTGACCGGTGAGCGCATCGAGGTGCGCGCCACGACCGTCTACGTGCCCGTCAACGAGGCCGCAAGCACCGCCACCACCCAGACCACCGACGCCGCCCCGGCGCCGGTCCGCGAAGCCGCGCCCGCGGCCGAGCCCAACCCGCCCGCCGTGGAGGCGGGACCCCGCCCGCCCCACAAGAAGGAGGACCCCATGGGGACCATCCAGGTCGACGAGGCTCGCTACGCGGGCCTCGAGGAGAAGGCCGCCCTGGTGCCGGCGCTCGAGGCGAAGGTCGAGGCCGCCGAGGCCCGAGCCGCCGCCGCCGAGTCCGAGCGTGACCAGGCCGTGGCCGCCGCCAAGGCGCGCGACTTCGCGCGCAAGCTCGCCAGCGAGGCCAACAAGGACCTCGTCCCGGCGTCGCTCGACGCGATCGTCGCCGAGGCCACCCGCAACCCGCTGCCCCTCGACGCCGAGCACCGCCTCGACACCGAGAAGTTCGGCGAGGTCGTGAACGAGGCCCGCAAGGCCCACGAGACGCTCCTGGCGTCCATCGCCGAGGCGTCGGGTGTCGGCTCCGTCCGCGGTGTCGGCGCCACCCAGCCCGTCCAGACGTCGGTCACCGAGGCCGACGCGCACGCTGCGGCCCTGGCCGCGTTCGACATGTCGAAGGGGGCCTGAGCCATGGCCACGAACGAGTACCTGCGTGACGCGGTCCACGTGACCCTGCCCGTCGCGTCCGGCGTCAAGTCCGGGCAGGCCGTGAAGGTCGGTTCCCTCGTGGGCGTCGCCATCACCGACCGCGCCGAGGACGGCACCGCGACCGTGTGGCGCGCGGGCGCCTTCAACCTCTCCGTCACCGGGGCCGTCACCAACGTGGGCGACCCGGTCTACATCACGTCCAGCGGCCAGCTCACCGCGACCGCCACGGACAACACCCTGTTCGGCTACGCCCTGGCCACCAAGGCCGCGGCCGCTGCCGAGATCCCCGTCGCCATCGCGCAGGTCTGAGGAGGACCCCCATGGACAACATCGAGATCCTCACCGGTGACCTCGCGGTCGCTGAGGGTGAGAAGAGCGGCGCCGAGGGCGGCTTCCGCGCCCCGGCCCGCGGCGCCCAGTACCACGCCAAGATCAAGGAGGCGGCCGAGCTCTGGGGCGAGGTCATGCACTCCGGTGGCATCAAGGGCATGCGCGCCCGGGTGCGGCTCGTCGAGTCGCTCTCCACGTCGGACTTCCCCTACCTGCTCGGCGGGGTGTTCGACCGCGTCCTCATGGCGTCCTACGGGTCGCTGCCCTCGACGTGGGCGACGTTCGCCGGCCGCACCACCGTGCGCGACTTCCGGCCGAAGGAGCTCGTCGACCTGCTCGGCGGCCGCTCCATCCTCGACCCGGTCGGGGAGGGCGCCGAGTACCCGGCCCGCAAGCTCACCGAGGGCAAGTACACCCTCAAGGTGGCCAAGCGCGGCGCTCGCATCCCCCTGACCTGGGAGATGATCATCAACGACGACCTGGACGCCTTCCGGGACCTGCCGCAGCGTCTGGCGCAGGGCGCCGTGGAGACCGAGGACTTCCTCGCCACGTCGCTCCTGGTCGGCTCGGGCGGCATCAACACGTCGTTCTTCAAGTCGGCCAACGGCAACGCCGTGGCGCACGACCCGCTGACCGGCGAGAACCTCGACAAGGCCATCACGGCCATCGGGCAGCGCCGCGACAGCGACAACCGCCCCATCTCGGTGCCGTCGTTCACGCTCGTCGTGGGCCCCGGCCTGGAGACGCAGGCGAACCGCATCCTGCAGGCCACCGAGCTGCGGTTCACCGACCAGAACGGTCAGACGACCGTCACGTCGAACTACATGGCCGGCAAGGTCAAGCTGGCCGTGAACCCGTGGCTGCCGGTCATCGACCGGTCGGCGACGGCGGCCAGCTCGTGGTTCCTGGTCCCGACCCCGGGCCAGGCTCGTGAGGCCCTCACCCTGGGCTTCCTGCGGGGCCACGAGACGCCCGACCTGCGCGTGAAGGCCGACACCGGCTCGCGTGTGGGCGGCGGCCTCATCGCGCCCGAGGACGGGTCGTTCGACGACGACACCATCCAGTACCGGGTGCGTCACGTCGTGGGCGCGGCCCACGTCGACCCGAAGGCGACCTACGCCTCGGACGGCGCCGGCTCCTGACCCGGCCGGTGGCCGCCCCGCACCCGGTGCGGGGCGGCCACCACCCCGCCCACCTCGCCCTCACCGTCCCCCTGGAGGTCACCGTGGGCTACAGCACGCCCGTCGAGCAGGTCCGGCTCCTGCTCGCCGACGTCGCGTCCGACGAGGCCCGCCGCACCCTGACCGACGACCAGATCAGCGGCTACCTCGCCCTGCAGGGCGGCAGCGAGGACGACGCCCCCGTCTGGGTCGTCAAGCGGGCCGCGGCCGACGCCCTCGATGCCATCGCGACCAGCGAGGCCCTCGTCGGCAAGGTGGTCCGCACCGCGGACGGCATCAGCACCGACGGCGCCAAGGTCGCCGACGCGCTGCGCAAGCACGCCCAGACCCTGCGCGACCAGGCTGTCCAGGCCGAGGACGACGCCGCCTGGATGCCGGGCGGTCCCCGCGGGTTCGGCGTGATCGAGTTCAGCCCCTACCCGTGAGGCGGTGACCGGCCGTGCCGCTCGACAGCACCCGCCCCATCCACCCCGACTGGGCCGCTCACCACACGGCCACAACGCAGGGCTCGATGAACGCGGTCGTGACGATCACGCAGGGCAGCACGGGCGGCGGCTGGGACCCGGTGACCGGCCCCCGCCCGTCCATCCCGATCCAGACCTACACCGGGCCTGCCCGCATCACCTACCAGGCGCTCGACGCCGGCATCCGTGACGCCGCCGGGCAGGACGTCACCGTCCGAGAGGTCACCGTCGCCCTCCCTCGGCCCGCGGCCGCCCAGGCCATCGGCGCCCGCATCCGCGTCGACGCCGTCGACGCCAACGGGCCCACCGCGCTCGTCGGCCGCGAGTACACCGTCACGTCGGCGCCGTACTCGTCCCACGCGCTCGAGCACGTCCTGACCGCCGTCGATGAGCAGAACAACCAGCCCGGAGGTGGTGGCTGATGGGGTTCGACGTGCGCGGCATCCGCCGCATGTCCACCGACCTGCGGCAGGCCGGGCAGAAGGCGGGCCCCATCGTGGAGCTCGTCGTGCGCAAGGCCACCCTCGACGTCGAGCGCGACGCGAAGACCGGTGTCCCGGTCGACACCGGCAACCTGCGCGCCACGATCAGCTCCGACGTGCAGGCCACCGCCGGAAGCGTGTCCGGCGAGGTCGGCCCGACCGCGAACTACGGCCTCTTCGTCGAGCTCGGCACCTCGAAGATGGCGCCGCAGCCGTACATGGGTCCGGCCCTGGACCGCAACGCCCCAGCCTTCGAGCAGGCCATGGCGCAGATCGTGGACCGGCTGTGAACGTCGCGGCCATGCACGACGCCGTGCTCACGGCGCTCGACCAGACCACCGTGACCGTCTACGACGGCGAGGTCGGACGCATCCCGGGCGCCGACCCCGGCGACCCGCTGCAGACCCCGCCCGCCGACAACAGCGGCCGCGTCTACCCCTACGCACTCGTGTGGTCCACCGGCGGTGAGCCCGGCCCCGAGCAGGACGTCACCCGGGCCAGCACCGGCGACGTGTGGCGCACCCACGTGAACATCGCCGCTGGCCACCCGACCTGGCTCATGCAGGCCATCCCCGTCGTCCGCGCTCGCCTGCACCTCCTCGAGGTCGCACCGGGCGTGCGCCTGACCGAGGACGAGGTCGGCGGCGTCATCACGAAGGACCCGGACACGATCCCGCCCCGCTGGTTCCTGCCCACCCGCTGGTCGGCCCTGACCGTCTGACCCCACCCCTAGTACGCCCCCTGCGCGCCGCGCACGGGGGTCCTCGCCATGCCCGAACACACCTGAGGAGGCACCCGATGGCGAAGCGCACCCCGAAGCCCTCGACGGCCGGATTCCAGCCGATCGAGGTCGCCCGCGGCGACCAGACCGCCCTGCCCGGCTTCAAGCCGATCGAGGTCACCCGCCGCGACCTGTCCGCCACCCCCGCGGTGGTGGCCACCCAGCCGACCACCCGGCCGGCTCCCACCCCCACCGCGAAGTCCGCCCAGACGGCGGAGAAGAAGGAGGCCTGACCATGCCCCGCATCGTCGACCTGGGCGTCACCCAGTACCTGTGGATCCCCGGCGAGAACGGCATCGCCAACGAGCTCATGCCGGACCTGTCGGAGCTGACCGCGACCGGCGTCAAGAACATCTCGAGCCAGGTGGTCACCACGACCACGCTGGACGTCGAGGCGTCGGACACCGTCAACGAGCGGTCCGTCACCGACGTCGCGAACGTCGTCACGCCGACCGTCGGCAACTACGCCGGCAGCCTCGTGCTCTTCCGCGACTACGAGAACGGCGAGCCCACCGCGAACGACCCGCTGGCCGTCATCGGCTCCTCGGTCGGCGTCATCGGCTGGATCGCCAAGCGCGTCGGCAAGCCCGCCGCGCAGGCCGCCGCCGAGGGCGACGAGTACGACGTCTACCTCGTGATGATCGACAACCCGCAGACCACGGGCGGTCAGGGCGAGGGCTTCCTCAAGGCCACGTTCCCGCTGCTGCAGCAGGGCCGCTTCAAGAAGGGCGCCAAGGTCACCGCCGCGGCGGGCGGCGCCGGCTCCTGACCCCCTCGACCCCCGGCCGGGCGTGCGACACGGGGCGCGCCCGGCCGGGAACCACCCACCCCGTGACCCCGTGAACCCCGTGAAGGAGCACCCCGTGATCGAGCAGTCCATCACCGACACCACCCCCGACCAGCCCGCCGCCGAGCCCACCCTGGCCCCGGCGTTCGACCTCGACACCTGGATCAGCGGCATGTCCGCCACCGAGCGGTCCGTCGAGATCTACGGCAACACCAGCGTGTTCGGCGAGTACGAGCACCTCGTGCGCGAGCTCGACGTCGCTCGCCGCGAGGAGGCCGCCGGAGAGCGTTCCGTCGAGGACGACGGCGGCCGGGTCGCGCGGATCGAGGCCCGCATCGCCGAGCTCGCCGAGATCCAGCAGCAGTCCAAGACGACCTGGTACGTGACTGCGCTCGACGGCGAGGTCTTCAAGGCGATCAACGAGGAGCACCCGGTGCCGGACGCTCTGCCCGAGCCGGAGAAGCCGTCGAAGAACGCCCACCCCAGCGTGAAGGCCAGGTACGAGGCCGAGCACGCCGAGTGGGTCGTGGCGAACGGGGCGCGCGAGGCGGAGCGGACCGCGGCGCAGAACGAGCGCAACTTGCACCAGATCGCCGCGTCCGTCGTCCGCGTCGAGGACTGGCAGGGCAACGTCCTGGCCGGCACCGCCGTCGGCCAGCCCATCACCGTCGCCCAGCTCAAGGCCATGGAGCGCAAGCCGCACGGCCCGCTGCAGGTCGGCCGCCTCCTGACCGCCGTCGCGGAGGCCAAGTTCGGTGAGCCGGTGATCGACGCCCCTTTCTCCTCCGCCACCTCGAGGAGCGCCCGGGGCTGACCCTCGGTCTGCGCGCCGCCCGCGAGTGGAAGGTGCGGCCCACCGTGTACCTCGGTGCGGCCGCACCTGGCGGTGCGTGGTCGTCGCGTGACCGGGCGCTGGCCGAGGCGCTGCTGCTGCTCGAAGCGTCAGCGTGCCCCGGCTGCGGTCAGCCCAAGGGACACGCGTGGGACCCCCGCTCCGAGGGCGAGTACGAGGTGGAGAAGGTCACCTGCCAGGCGTGCGCGGCCAAGGGGCAGGCGACGAAGCGCAAGGAGCCGGGCCCGGGCGAGTACCTCCTGGTCCACCGCGTCCAGGACCAGGCGGGGGACCTAGCTGCTCCGGCTCTGGCGGACCGCTCGATGGATCAGACCGCCCACGAGCAGCACCGAGCCGACGAGCGCGATCAGCCACCCGCTCGGGATGCCGTTGATGCCGCGTATCGCGCCGATCAGCAGGGCTCCTAGCCCGATCACGCTCAGCAGCGGCAGCAGAGCCTGGCCGCCCTTTGTCTTTTCGCTCATCCCGCCATTCAACAGCACAGTGCCGACTCTCCAGGGGGTGAATCGTGACGACTCGCTCCTACGCCATCCGTCTCGAGGCCGAGTACCAGGCATTCGTCCGGGGGATGGACCTCGCGGCCAAGGCCACCGACAAGGTGGCCGACGCGGCGGAGAAGGCGGGGCAGCGGGTCGACCGGGCGCAGAAGGCCCAGGCCGACGCTGCCGGGCGCCTGCGAGTCGCCGAGCAGCAGCTCGCGGACGCGCGCACCCGGCACGGGGCGCAGTCGACGCAGGCCGTCGCGGCCGAGGAGCGGGTGGCCAAGGCGCGCCGCGACGTGGACAAGGCCACCAAGGAGGTCACGGCCGCCGAGGCCGCCCACCGCGCCTCCATGGAGCAGACGTCGGCGGCTGCCGCTCAGCAGCAGACCGCACTCGGGCGCCTGACGACCTCGGTCGAGCAGAACCGCGAGTCGTGGGACCGGGCCGGGATGGCGCTGTCGGCATTCGGCGCGATCACCACGGCCACCGCCGGCGCCACGGTCAAGGCTGCCGTCGACTGGGAGTCGGCCTGGACGGGCGTGCTCAAGACCGTCGAGGGCACGCCGCAGCAGCTGGCCGCGGTGGAGGCGGGTCTGCGCGGCATGGCGCGCGAGCTGCCGTCGTCGCACACCGAGATCGCCGCCGTGGCGGAGGCGGCCGGCCAGCTCGGCATCAGCACGGGCGGCATCGTGCAGTTCACGCGCACGATGATCGACCTTGGCGAGACGACGAACCTGTCCGCCGAGGAAGCGGCCATGGCGCTGGCGAAGTTCGCGGCCGTGATGGGCACGAGCGAGTCTGACATCGGCCGCCTCGGCGCGTCCGTGGTCGGCCTGGGCAACAACTTCGCCACGACCGAGGCTGACATCGTCGCGATGTCGACCCGCCTGTCGGCCGCCGGCGCCGTCGCGGGCTTCACCGAGCCGCAGGTCCTCGGCCTCGCCGCCGCCATGTCCTCGATCGGCATCGAGGCCGAGGCCGGTGGCACGGCCATGTCGCAGACCATCCAGACGATCTCCAAGGCGGTCGTCGAGGGCTCCGGTGACCTGCAGGGCTTCGCTGACCTGGCCGGCATGAGCGCTGAGCGGTTCGCGAGCACGTGGCGGAGCAACCCGATCGTCGCGCTCGACGCCGTCATCGGCGGCCTCGACGCGATGAACAAGGCTGGCGGGAACACCTACGGCACCCTCAAGGACCTGAACATCGCCGGCATCCGGCAGGTCGGCATGCTCCAGGGTCTGGCCACCGCCACCGGCATGGCCACCCGCGCCGTCGGCCTGGCAAACGAGGAGTGGGAGGCCAACACCGCCCTCGTCGACGAGGCGGGCAAGCGGTACGACACCGCCGAGGCCAAGATGCAGATCGCGAAGAACGCGATCACCGACTCGGCGATCACTGTCGGGCAGGCATTCCTGCCCGCGCTGGCCGCCGGCGCCGACGCCGTCGCGGGGCTCGCCGAGGCCTTCGGGGCCCTGCCTGCCCCGATGCAGCAGGCCATCGGCGGGATGACCGGCCTCGTCGGCGTGACCAGCCTCCTCGCGGGCGGCTTCCTGCTGACCTTCCCCCGCGTGATCGAGACGGCCCGCGCCATGCGGGACATCGGCGCCATCTCGCCCGGAACGGTGGACAAGCTCCGCCGTTTCGGCCCTGCCCTCGGCGCACTCGCCAAGGCGCTCGGCGTCGCCGCCGCGGCTTTCACGGCAGCCCAGATCGCCGCCGCAGCGTTCGGGGAGGAGTCGGACCCCCGTAGCGCTGCGGAGTGGACTCGCATCCTCCTCGACGTCTCGGACGCCGCAGAGCTCGCCGCGGTCCAGATCAAGGGCATCGCTGGTGACAGCTACAACCTCCGCGAGGCCTTCGAGCGCGTCACCGACCCCGGGATCATGGACCGGTTCGACGACTTCGCCGGCAACCTCCTCGGGATGAACTCGTCGGCCGACCTGGTCACTGACGAGCTCGAGCGCATGGGCCAGGCTCTGGCCTCCATGTACGCCTCGGACCCGGCGATGGCGACCGCCAAGTTCCAGGCCTACCTCGACCTCACGGGCGCCAGCACCGCGCAACTGCTGGAGCTCATGCCTTCGTTCCGGGACGTGCTCCTGGAGGCGGAGAACGCGCAGGACATGGCCAGTCAGTCGGCATCCGACCTGGCCGAGGGCATGGACGGTGTGGGGGCCTCGGCGAACCTGTCGTCGGACGCGCTGGACGAGCTCGCGAAGCGGGTCCAGAAGACGCGCGAGTCCTACGACGAGGCGTCCCGGTCGTTCATCAACATCTCGGGCACGTACACGGAGATGCTGTCCGCCCAGCAGGCCAAGCAGGAGGAGACGGCCAAGAAGACGGCCAAGTCCAAGGGCCAGGAGGGCGACGCCTGGAAGAAGTTCGTCGGCGACGTCAAGGTCAGTCTGTCGGACTACCTCGCCGAGCTCGACCGGCAGGTGCAGGCGCAGCAGAACTGGCAGTCCAACCTCATGCGCCTGACCGACTCCCTGTCGGCGTCGACCATCGGCTACCTGCAGTCCCTGGGTCCGGAGGCGGCCGGCCTGGTCGAGCAGCTGACCACCGCCAGCGTGGAGGAGCTGGCGCGGTTCGACGCGCTGACGCAGGAGACGCTGGCTGGGGCGTCGTCGGAATGGGTGCTGGAGATGGAGCGCGGCATGGCGCTCGTCACCGCTGTGATGCAGTCGCAGGGTCCGGAGGCGGCGGCCGCGCTGGCGGACTCGCTGGCGCAGGGGCTGCGTGACGGGTCGACGACGGTCGAGGCTGAGGCTGCCCGGCTCGGCGCCACCATCACGGAGCAGGTGCCTGGCGAGTGGCCGGTGACGTTCACCGGCAACACCGCCGAGGCGGAGGGTGCCGCGCGGGGGCTGCGGACGACGATCGAGCAGGAGGCCGGGCACGTCAAGCCCTGGACGATCGCGGCGGACGCGACGCTGGCGCACCAGACGCTGGCCCGGCTGACGTCGGACATCGGTGCGGCCAAGGGCACGGTCGAGATCGAGGGTCACTCGGGGTCGGCTGAGCGGGTGCTGTACGGGCTGACGGCGCAGGTGGATCAGGCGTCGGGCACGGTCACGATCTACGGGTCGGACGGTGAGGCGCGCACCACCCTGAGCAACTACAAGCACGCCGTCGACTCGACGACGGGTGCGGTCACGATCACGGGTGAGGACTCGAAGGGGCGCGCGGTCACGGTCCGCCTGACGGACTGGGTGTCGAAGCAGGGCGGTGCGATCGTCGTGTCCGCCCGCGACAACGCCACACCCACCATCGAGGCCATCAAGGCGTCGCTGGCGGGCCTGTCGCGCACCGTGACCGTCGGTGTGAACGGCACCGTCTCGGTGGGGACCTCTGGGCTCGGCGGCCGGCAGACGTTCGCGACCGGTGGGTACACGGGGCCGGGCGGCAAGCACGAGCCGGCCGGGATCGTCCACCGGGACGAGTACGTGGTCCGCAAGGAATCGAGGCAGTCGATCGAGCGGGTCGCGCCGGGCTTCCTCGACGCGCTCAACGAGCGCGGCGCGGACGCGCTGGGCCTGGGTGGGTACGCCGGGGGCGGTCGCGTGTCGGCGACGTCGCGGCAGTACGAGACGCAGCGTGACCGTGCGCAGGCCGAGATGCAGCGGCTGTGGCCGCAGATCCAGGCAGCCGCCACCCGCGGCGACGAGGACCGCAAGCGCAGCCTGGACGAGCGGTTCTGGGCGGCGGAGAAGCGGTACAACGACGCCGTCGCGCAGCTCCAGGCGTTCGCGAAGGACAGGGCCGCCTACGAGCGCACGCTCTCGCGCGGCGACATCCTCGGGCAGGCGACCGGCGGCCTCTCCTCGGCGCAGTCCCTGGTCGACCGGCTGCGCACCCTGGACCAGGACGAGTCCCTCGCGTACTCCTCCCGGGTCAGCCTGGCCCGCATGGGCGAGCAGGCCGAGAAGTCGTTCTCGCGCCTGTACGGGACGCTGACGCACGTCACCGACCAGCTCGACGCCGCCAAGCAGCGCGCAGCCGAGCTCCAGCAGATCAGCGACCGCACCGCGTCGTCGCTGATCGGCGGGTTCTCGCTGGACTCGGCGTCCGGGCGGGACCCGTGGTCGGGCCGCCCGACCGGCGCGGGCATCCTGGCCTCGGCACGCGACTACGCCAGCAAGGTCAAGAGCCTGTCCAGCAAGGTCGGCCAGCTCGTGTCGAGGGGGTTCGCTCCCGCGATCGTGCAGGAGGTCGGGCAGGCCGGCGTGCAGGGCGGCCTGGCGATGGCGGACGCGCTGCTGTCGATGTCGGCGGCCGAGGTCAGGGCACTCAACGGCCAGTACGCGAGCATCGAGCAGTACGCGGCCCTGACCGGGCAGAACGTCACCAGCGCGTTCTCCAAGGGCGGCCTGTCGGCGGCCAACGCGCAGGTCATCGACCTCACCCGGCAGCAGGCGCAGGTCGAGGCGCAGATCGCCGGCGTCGGCAAGCAGATCGAGAACCTCCTCGCGGGGGTGTTCGGCCTGCCGCGGCGTGCGAAGGGCGGCCCGACCCAGGCCGGGCAGGCGTACATCGTCGGCGAGGAGGGACCCGAGCTCCACGTCCCCCGCACGTCGGGGTACGTCCTGCCCGCTGACGTCACCCGATCGCTGGCCTACGCCAGCCCCGCGGCCGGGGCGGGCGGTGGGGTCACAGCCGTGCAGGTGGCGCTCGACAAGGGCGCGCTCGCGCAGGCGATGGCCGGCACGGAGCTGACCCTCCTGGTGGACGGGCAGCCCATGCGTGCGGTCGTGCACGCCGAGATGAAGCAGGCCGCCGACGAGGCAGCCCTGGCCGTGGGAGCGAGGCGCCAGTAATGCCACAGATCACAGCGTCCCTGCTCAGCGGGCTCACCCCCGAGCCGGTGCAGCTCATCGTCACCGGTGTCCCGCAGGGGGAGGAGTTCGTCGTGCGAGGGCGGGCCGGGGACGTCACGTGGGACGTCCCCGGCGGACGGCGGACCGCGCCGGACGGCCAGGTCGTGCTGATCGACGTGCGCGCCCCGATCAACCTGCCGGTGGTGTACGAGCTGACGCACGGTCAGCAGGTCGTGACGTCCGACCCGGTCCAGGTGCGGTGGCAGCCGGACGGCGCCTACCGGCGCGCGCTGGTCCAGTCGCTGGACGGGCGCACCGTGATCCCGGTGCGCATGTGGATCCACAACGGCCTGCCGCGGGACCCGCACGTGGGGAGCGTGGCTTTCCGGGTGGAGGGCCGGTCCCGCCCGGTGGTGGTCATGCGTCCCGCCGGAGACGGCACCACGACGTTCCGGCTGCTGCTGACCCGGGAGGCCGGGGAGGCGCTGACACGCGTGATGCGCGCGGGCGGCGGCATCGCCGTGCGCACCGACGGCTCCGTGCGTGACCTGCCCGCCACCGACCTCGGCGTGGTGCTGGGGTGGCCGTCGGAGCTGTGGGACGGGGACGGTGGCCTGTCCACGTCCCGCGTGTACACGCTGACGGTGCAGTGGATCGACGACCCGGAGCCGGACGTGCCGGTCGCGCTGTACACGTGGGACGACTTCGACCACATGTGGTCGGCCTCCACGTGGGACGACTTCGACCGCTTCTTCGCCGGCCGGACCTGGGCCGACTTCGACGCCCTGGACTACGGCCAGTACGGCGTGATCGGTCAGGTGCCCGATGCGTGACGGGGCCCCGCACTCGGTGATGTCCTCCGGCTACCGCTGGGAACCGTCCATCCAGGCATGGCACCCCGAGCTCGGGATGCTGGCCGCGCAGGTGCCGATCCTGTCCGGGTCGGTCTCCTGGGACGTGGCCGGCAAGGGCGTGCCCGAGTCGTGCACCCTGACCGTGCCGCGCTACAGCGTGGAGGACGGTCGCCGCCGTGACTGGCTGCCCGGCGACGACACCGCCCACCCCCTGGCCACCTACGGGCAGTGGCTGGCCCTGGCGGTCGTGGTGACCTCCGCGGTGACCGGCACGCAGTACGTCACCCGCCTGGCCGCCTGCCGGGTGCAGGCGTGGGAAGAGCAGGACGACGGGTCCGTGCGCGTGAGCGGTGTCGGCCTGCTCCAGCGTGCGACCGACGACCAGATCCTCGTGCCCCGCTCACCTGGGCCCGGCTCGACCCTGGCCTCAGAGCTGCGGCGCATGCTCCCGGCGGGCATGGTCGCGCTGATCGACCCGGCCCTGCCGTCGATCGACGTCACCCCGGGCAAGCAATGGTCGGGCGACCGGCTGGCCGCGCTGTACGAGATCGCGGACACGTGGCCAGCGCGTATGCGCCCGGACGCGGACGGCAACGTGCAGCTGCTGCCGCCGCTGCCAGACTCGCCCGCCCCTGTGGTGACCTACCGCGACGGGGAGCCGACCCGCGACGGCGCCATGCCGACCCTGGTGTCCGCCCCGCGCGCAGGGTCTCGCACCGGGGTCTTCAACTCCTGGACGGTCATGTCCTCGATCACGGGCGACGACGGGCAGCCCCTGGCTCGCACCGAGCCCATCGAGGCCACGGCCGGCCCCTACGCGGTGGCGACCTACGGGCGCGTCAACGCCGCCTGGTCCTCCGACCTCATCACGTCCGAGGCGCAGGCCTACGCCGCGGGCCGCAAGAAGCTCGCCGAGGGCCTGCGTCCGGCGCGCGTGGTCGACGTGCAGATCGCACCAGACCCGCGCCCTGAGCCCGACGACGCCGTGCGCGTGGTCCGCGACGGCGTGACCCGCACCGGCTACGTGCTGGGCGGCACCGTCGACCTGCTCGGCGCCACCCCCACGTCCCTGACCGTAGGAGTCGAGGAATGACCAACCCCCTCGCCGCGCTCGTCCAGGCGCTCCCGCAGGGCCCGAAGCCTGGCGCGGACATCCGGGCCGTGGAGCTGGCCACCATCGTGGCCGCGGGCCAGCGCACGGTGCAGGTCGAGCTGCGCGGCTCTGACCCGATCGACCTGCCTGCCCTGGCAGACGTGGACTGGGCGGCGATGATCGGGCAGCCCTGCTGGGTGCTGCGCGACCAGCAGTCGGGTGCCCTGGTGATGGCGCTGGCACCCAGGGACTCGGTGCCCTCTCCTGAGGTCGGTGCGCAGCCCCTGTTCGGGACGGTGACGGCCGTGGGGTCGGGCTCGCAGGCGGGCCGGGTCACGGTCGACGTCGGCGGTGGGGAGACGGTGACCGCCTGGACCGTCGCGTCCTACGCGTCACCGGCCGCGGGCGACGTCGTCGTGCTGGGATGGGCCGCTGACGGGTCAGGGGTCGCCGCGATCGGGCGGCGCGGCGCCGCGGCTACGGTCGCGCCAGCCCGCCCGGCAGCACCGTCCGTGTCCCGCTCCGGTGGCACGGTCACCGTGACGTGGAGCAAGCCGGCCACCGTCGACACCACCCAGGTGCGGTACTCGACCAACAGCGGCGCCACGTGGACCACCAGGGCAGCGGTCACGGGCACCTCGACCACGCTGTCGATCAGCGCTGGCCAGACGATGCTGATCCAGATCCAGCAGAGCAACGCCGGCGGTCCCTCCGGGTGGTCGGACTCCGCGAGGGTCACCTACCCCTCCTCGGCGCCGGTCGAGCGCTACGAGACGGTCAGGACCATCGTCCAGCCGTCGTGGGTGGGCACCTACCGGGTGTCCACGAGCCGGTGGGACGACTGGAACGCAGGCCGCTACGGCTACCCGAACATCCTCTACCAGGGGCAGCGCGACGGATCGGGGCTGCTGTACGGCGCCGCCGGGTACGGCACCAAGATCACCCAGCTCGGCGCCGTCGAGATCACGGCCATGCGCGTGCAGCTGATGGGCGTCGACCTGGGGGTGCCCTACTCGCTGGGGTGGGTGTCCCTGACATCGATCACCAACCCCTCCAAGTCGGGCATCCCGAACGGCGCCGGCCCGACCTGGGACGCCCTCGGACCCGGCGTCAACGGGACCGGCTGGTACGCCGTCGGCGGGGTACTCGGCAGCGCGGCCGTCCGCGAAGCGTTCCGCACCGGCGCCTACCGAGGCTTCGCGCTCGTCGGCAGCTCCTACGCCGCGGTGCGCGGCGCCGGCGGCGGCATGGCCCTGGAGATCACCTACCGGAGGCGCGTGTGACCACCGACCCCACCGAAGCCCCTGCGCTCGAGGAGGCCCTCGCCGGCCCGGTCCGGCAGGACGACGCCTGGAGCGTGTGCGCCCTGTGCGGCGCCGTCGTCGCGGTGACCGCGATCCACGACGCCTTCCACGCCCGCCAGGGCGACACCCCTGACATCCCTGAGATCGAGGAGACCCCCGATGGTGACTGACGCCCGCGGCCACGAGCTGATGCCCGAGACCCAGCCGCCCACCCGTGCCGCGATCAACGGCCTGGTGGCTGGCATCCGCGACATCATGACTTTCGCGACCCTCGCGGCGGCGGACGCGTGGGCCACCGCCAACCCGACGGTCGTCAAGCCCGGCGACCAAGTCTGGATCACCGCTGAGAATGCTGTTTACGTGCGCTCCGGAGACGCATGGCGGCGCCTGTGGGCGGCCGACGCCGTCAGGAGCCTGGCGATCCACCTGCAGCAGACCAACCCGATCAACGTGGGCGGGGGCACCGACACGTTCCCCGTCTGCGACGCGGCCCAGGACGCGGACGGCCTGTCGCTCGCGTCCGGGGCCGTCGTGCTGCCGGTGCGAGGCTGGTACATGGTCTCGATGGACTACCTGTGGAACGGTGCCGCCGCGAGCCCTGTCATCGGTGTGAGCTTCAACGGTGGAGGGTTCAGCGCCGGCCGCATGTACGCGTTCCAGGGGTCCTCGTCCGGTTCGTGGCGGCAGACCGCGTCGTGGCTGATCCCGGTGCCCGCGAACACCTCGGTGCGCCCCGTCGTGCGTCAGTCCGGCACGCCGGTCCCGGCACAGGTGGCAGCGTTCCGCGTCGCCCTCATCAGCACCCTGTGACTCAGGCTGCGGGCGGCCCCTCAGTTGACCGCCCACGCGACACCGCCACGCATCCACATGGACACCGACGACACGGTGCCGGTCCAGTAGATCTGACACTCGCCCTGGGTGTTGATGATGAGGAACGGCTCGACGACGCCGGAGTACGGGGTCAGCGGCACGTACTGCGTGCGCAGGGGACGGAAGCCCTCGGGGATGCCGGTGCAGACGACGTCGCCCGGCTGCAGCGTGCCCGCCATGCACGTGAAGACACCGGTCACGAGGCCGGCGCGACGGTCGAGCGCGAACGTCCTCTGGTTGCCCACGCGTGCGTTCCACACGGCGAACGTGCTGTTGGACGCCGGCGCCCAGGAGTCGCGCCAGAAGAGCCGCCATGCGTCTCCGGAGCGCACGTAAACAGCATTCTCGGGTCTGCCTGCCGACCACGGCGCGCCCGCTACACGAGACGGAGGAGCGCATGACTCTGGAGGCTGCAGCAGGCCTGGTCCAGGACAACAGCAGCCTACTGGCCGCCCTGGGCACGGTGCTCGGCACCGCCGCGATGGTCGCTCTCGCCTACGCGGGCCGCTGGCTCAAGCAGCGGCTCGACGAGCTCGCTGGTCAGACCAGGGTGGTGCGGGACCACGTCGCCAACACGCACTCGACCAATCTCAGGGACGACCTGGACGGCGTCGGCGCCAAGGTTGACGCGGTGCTCGCCGGGCTCGACACCGTGCAGCGCGACATCGCCGGCCTGCGCTCGGCCGACCGGCAGCGCGGCCGCGAGCTGGAGGGCGTGCGCGAGGACATCCGCCGCGTCCAGGGCACCGTCGAGGGAGCCCGCCAACAGGCCACCGCCGCCAGCAGCCGCGTGCGCGGCCTCGAGGACACCCTCGAGCAGCACCTGGTCGAGGCCCGCGCCCGCGACGAGCGGATCACCGAGCTGACCGAGCGCTTCACCGGGCACGACCCGACCACCTGACCCACCCATCCATCAGGCCGCGACCCGGCCCCCGCCCGGGGGTGCTCGCGGCCTTCGTCATGCCCGGGAGGCATCCATGGCCACGAGCCAGAACGGCTGGACCGTCCACCCCACCTCCGACGTGCTGGTGCCGCTGCGGTGGATCACGGGCCGCGTCCTGCCCGGTGACGTGCACACCGTCTTCGACTACCTGTGCCGTCGCTTCGACGCGGAGGTCGAGCCGATCCGGCAGGACTGGTCGTGGGGCTGGGCGTACCGCGCGATCCGCGGGCAGACCTCCGGCTACAGCAACCACGCGTCGGCGACGGCCATCGACCTCAACGCGCCCGCGCACCCGCTCGGCGCCGACCCCATGCGGACGTTCGGTGCCGCCAAGGTCGCCGCCATCCGCAGCATCCTCGCCGACCTCGACGGCGTCGTGCGCTGGGGCGGCAACTACACCGGCCGCAAGGACGCGATGCACTTCGAGATCAACGCCGACGCCCGGCGCGTGGCCGCTGTCGCCGCCCGCATCCGAGGCGGCTCCCTCGCCACCAAGCCCGGCGCCAGCGCGCCGACCACCGCCATCCCCACCCCCACGGCGCCGAGCCCGACGCCGCTGACACCCATCCCGGAGGCCACCATGTTCCTCATCACCTGTGACGTGCAGGGCGACCCGCAGCGGGGCGCCACCTGGTACGTCGTCCCGCAGGGCAACGGCAAGCCGCTCGCCACCACCTACTCCAACCAGGACTCCGTCACCGGGGTGCCGCACATCGTGTTCCGCAACCCCGGCGCCTGGGTCGCCTTCAAGACGAAGCAGGTGGCCTTCGGATGACCGCGACCCCTGTCACGACTCAGCAGGCGCACCCGCAGCGCGCCACCTGGCGCACCGTGGTGCAGGGCATCCTCTCGACGGTGATCGTCCTCGGCGTCGTCGCTCCGGCTGTGGCTGCGATCCTCGGCGAGGAGCTCGGGCACCTGCTGGGCGAGCACGCCGTCGCGACCATCACGGCGGTCGGTGCGGGCATCGCTGCGGTGGGTGGGGCGCTGGCCCGCATCATGGCGATCCCCGCCGTGGACGCCTGGCTCCAGCGGCTGCACCTGTCCTCGGACCCGCAGATCCATCTCGTGCGCCGCGACCCCGACGCCTGACGCGCAGAACACCAACGACAGTGGCCCCCGCCTCCTGATGGAGGCGGGGGCCGCTTCGTGCTGTCCCGGAGGAACCCCGCTGAGGCGGGGAGCACGCGATGCTGTTACACCGCCCCGGGTCACCCCCGCTCGCGCGGGGATTACTTCATGCCCTGTGCGCTGTTGTTGCAGCGTCTCGGGTCACCCCCGCTCTCGCGGGGAACATGTTCGGGCCGTACCAGGTCACGGACCACCCCCGCTCTCGCGGGGAGCACTGCGAGTCGACCTAAGACCCAGTCGTTCGGAACGCCGGATCACCCCCGCTCACGCGGGGAGCACGCGCCCATGCTAGCGCGGCCCGCCCTGGGTGTCACCGGTAGCGGCGGGCGTTGCTCCAGCCGGGGCGCATCGTGGTGCGGCGGGGGCGGGTCGCGTAGGGCTCCTCGGCCGGCGGCTCGTCGTCCAGGGTGGCGACGTGTGCGGCGAACGCGAGGTCGGCCTGGGCCTCGGTGGCGGCCTCGGTGGCCTCGGTCTCGGCGGCCTGCGTCTCGGCGGTCTCGGGGGCGGGCTCGCCCTCGGGGGCCGGGGCGAGGGCAGCCTCGATCGCGGCGCGCAGCTTGTACTCGCGGATCTGGCCGCGCTCTTCCAGGCGGTCGATGTGCAGGACGCCGTCCTGGTCGAGCCAGAACTTCGCGGACAGCACACGGCCCCGGTTGGCGACGCCGTGCACGTCGTAGGCGATGAGGCCCCAGACCTCGTAGTTGTCGAGGTAGTGGCGGATCTGGCCGGTGGTCGGGTGGGTCCAGGCGTTGGTCTTCATGGTCGGCTCCTCGTGCTGTCCCGCTCCGGGGCCTTGGCCCCGTCTCTCTCTGACACCACAAACATTACACGCCCCGCGCTCACGCGTAAAGTTAAACGGGAGGCGGGAGCGGGTGAAGAACGGGCCCTCGGGATGTCGCCGTGCGTTGACACGCCTGCGATGTCGCCGTGCGTTGACATGGCGACCCGCGGCGGTGCGGGGCTACCGGGCGGGGCAGGCGCGCGCCGGGCATGGGTGAGCCCGGCCGGGGAGGAGTCCTGTCAGAGAGACCGCCCGGCCGGGCTCGGTGGCCATCCTACTGGCCGCGCTCGATCCACGCGTCGAGCGTGGGCCGCGAGACCCCGACCGACCTGGCGATCGACGCCTTGGTCCACGCGCCGGCAGACCACATGCCCAGGGCGACGGCGGCCTGAGCCTGGCGCAGGGCGCGGTCGTCCTCGGACCACGCGCGCCCGGCGCGCCCGGCGGCGTCGGCCAGGCTGAGGCGCTCGGCCACGCGCGGCCCGTGGGTGGCCCACCACGCGCCGGCGTAGTGCTCGCGCCCGGCGTCGGGCAGGTTGTGCACGTGGCGCACGAGCCGGGTGGCCTGCGGCGCCCGCCTGGCGTCGTCCTCGGCGGCGGTCAGCCAGCCGATCAGGTCGCGCCCGATGGTGCCCCGGGTCCCGTCGGGGCCGCCCGGGGCGCGCCGCAGCTCCAGCGCCAGGGCGAGGGCATCCTCGAGGCGCCCGCTCCGGGACAGGGCTGCCGGGTGCCGGGCGACGATCTCGGTCCAGGCGGGGGCGTCGTCACGCTCGGCGGCCAGGCGCCGCCCGTGCAGGCGCAGGATGTGCGCGGCGTAGTGCCCGCCCAGGCCCCACACCGCCGGACGCGCGGGCAGGTCGTCGGGGCCGGCCTTCGCCTCGGGCGCCAGGACACCCTCGTGGTGACGCGTCGCCAGGGCCCACACCGTGCGGGCCAGGCCCTCCAGCGGCTCGCTGTAGATCTCGGCCACCTCGAAGAACGGCCCGCCGTCCTGGGTCTGCTCGAGGTCCTTGGGGGTGGTGCTCATGGTCGTCCTCCTGTCGTCGTGATCCATCACTGCTCCGCCGCGTCCAGGGCGACCCCGACGCCCTGCCACGCCGTGACGACGTCGCGGACGAGGTCCGGGTCGATGAGGTCCTGGACGACGAGCGCGATGACGGAGAGGCTCACGAACTCAAACGACCGCCGGCCAGCCCCGGCGGTCAGCTGTGCCTCGTGAAACGCCGCGCGCCACGCGTCCGCCGGCGCGTTCTCCCAGGCGCGCTCCGTCAGGACTCGCTCCAGCCCGTCGAGGGCCTTGTGCGCGTCGTTGCTGGCCCTCATTGAGGCGAGGACGGTCGCATCACCTCTCTCCAGCGCCTCGTAGAGGTCGTAGTCGTCGAGCATGGTCTCCAGCGCGGCGGCGACCGGCGACGCGCCGAGGGTCTTCCACTGCTCGGCGTTCAGCTCGGGCAGCGCATCGAACAGGCGAAGGACCTGAGCAGTGTGCTGGCCGTAGATCTCGGTGTCCATGAGCCCTCCCGGGCGACAGGGGCCGGCGCCCACCCCGTGCAGGGTGGGCACCGGCGGGGCGGTCAGTCGTCCAGGTAGTCCAGGTCGTGCGCGGCGAGCTCGGCCTCGCGGCGGGCCTCCTCGTCTTCCCACGACGGCATCGCGGCGTCGAGCGCCTCGACCTGGGCGGCGATGCGAGCTTCGACCGCAGCGTCGACGGCGGCGTCGTACTCGGCCTGGCTGGCGAAGTCCTCGCGGTTGATCTTGGTGTTCATGGTGACTCCTTGGCTCTGGGGCCTTGGCCCCGTCTCTCTGACACCACACACATTACACGCCCCGCGCTCACGCGTAAAGTTAAACGGGAGGCGGGAGCGGGTGAAGAATCCGGGCGGCGCGTGCGCGGCGATGGACCAGGGGCCGGCGCCCACGACCGGCACCGCCTCCTCGGCGCGTGGCTGCCACCGACCGGCGTCCGGCGTCGGTGAGGCCACAACCTTGATCGGGCGGAATCAAGGCTCTGGGCTTCGGCGCGAGCTCGCGCGCTCTGTGAGATCGGACAGGCTTCGATTGCTGCACACATTGCTACAGCCCAGCCGCAGGGGCTGGATACGCGAACGGCCCGCGGCCTAGAATCCCTAGACCACGGGCCGATTCCCGCCCGGTCGGGGTGACAGGATTTGAACCTGCGACCCTCTGCTCCCAAAGCAGATGCGCTACCAAGCTGCGCCACACCCCGTGGGCCGCTCACGGCGACCGCGGGCCAGTCTAGGTGGTTCCCGCCGATGGTCTCGTGGGAGGGCACCGGCGAGGACGCGGCGCCCGCGCACGGAACCAGCGGCCCCCAGCGCCCTCCGCGACACCAGAGCAGGGGTGACGCTTTGCTAGTCTTGCCCCGCGATCCCGACGTCGTGCGCCTTCTCCGCGCAGGTCCGCCGTCGGTGTCGGTGCGGGCGTAGCTCAATGGTAGAGCCCCAGTCTTCCAAACTGGCTACGCGGGTTCGATTCCCGTCGCCCGCTCCCCCGACCCCCGGCAGGGCATCATGGCCCCGCCGGGGGTCTTCTCGTCCCGTCTGCCGGTCGCCCGCCTGGCGTGACCTGGGCCACCGCCCATAATGTGTGACCTGGGCCGGCACCACCCGGCCTTGTCCATCGCGGCGCGCCACGTCCGACGCCGCCTGCCGGAGGGAGCTGACCGTGCGTACCGCCGTCGTCCTCCGTGCGCTCGCGACCGGCCCGGCCGGTCCGCGCTGTCGCGGCTGTCGGTAGGGCGTCCGCGCCACGCCTGACCCGCCGGGCCCCTGCCGCCCTCCGGGTCGCGGCGAACGCGGCCGCTCGTGCCGTACCGGCCGCTGCTCTCGCAGCACCCGTCAGCAACCCGCACCAAGCGAAGGACGACCCATGGCCCGCATCTACGACGACGCGACCAAGCTCATCGGCAACACCCCGCTCGTGCGCCTCAACCGGCTCGCCGCCGGCAAGGGTGCCACCGTGCTCGCGAAGCTCGAGTTCTACAACCCCGCCAACTCCGTCAAGGACCGCATCGGCGTCGCCATCATCGACGCCGCGGAGGCGTCGGGCGAGCTCCAGCCCGGCGGCACCATCGTCGAGGGCACCTCCGGCAACACGGGCATCGCGCTCGCGTGGGTCGGCGCGGCCCGCGGCTACAAGGTGGTGCTGGCGATGCCCGAGACCATGTCCAAGGAGCGCCGTGCGCTGCTGCGCGCCTACGGGGCCGAGCTGGTGCTCACCCCGGGGGCCGACGGCATGAAGGGCGCCGTCGCCGAGGCGGAGCGCATCGCTGCCGAGCGGCCCGGCGCCGTCCTGGCCCGCCAGTTCGCCAACGCCGCCAACCCGGAGATCCACCGCCGCACCACGGCGGAGGAGATCTGGGCGGACACCGACGGCGCGGTCGACGTCGTCGTCTCCGGTATCGGCACGGGTGGCACCATCACCGGCGTGGGCCAGGTGCTCAAGGAGCGCAAGCCCGACGTGCGGCTGGTCGCCGTGGAGCCGAAGGAGTCGCCGATCCTCAACGGGGGCGCCCCGGGACCGCACAAGATCCAGGGCATCGGCCCGAACTTCGTCCCGGAGATCCTCGACACCGACGTCTACGACGAGGTCGTCGACGTCGACGCCGACACGGCCGTGGAGTGGGCTCGCCGGGCGGCCAAGGAGGAGGGCCTGCTGGTCGGCATCTCCTCGGGCGCCGCGCTGGCCGCGGCGGTCGAGCTGGCCGGCCGCGAGGAGTACGCGGGCAAGACGATCGTGGCGATCGTGCCGGACTTCGGCGAGCGCTACCTGTCCACCGTGCTCTACGCCGACCTGCTGGACTGAGGCGAACGCTGACGTGACCGACCTCCGCGCCGTCCGCGAGCGCACCCAGGCCGGGCCGGACCGGGGGCACGAGCACCCGCTCCCTCCCGGGCACCGGCCCGGCCTGCGGCACCTGCTGGACATCCTGCTCGAGGACCTCGACGCCGCCCACGCCCACGACCCGGCGGCACGCACCCGCCTGGAGGTCGCGCTGGCCTACCCCGGGGTGCACGCCCTGTGGGTGCACCGGCTCAGCCACCGCATGTGGCACGTGCCGCTGCTGCGGCTGCCGGCCCGCCTGGTCTCGCAGGTGGCCCGGTTCGTCACGGGTATCGAGATCCACCCGGGTGCCGTGATCGGGCGGCGGCTGTTCATCGACCACGGCATGGGCGTGGTGATCGGGGAGACGGCGCAGATCGGGGACGACTGCATCCTGTTCCACGGCTCCACGCTGGGCGGGCGCTCGATGACGCGCGGCAAGCGTCACCCCACCCTCGGGAACCGCGTGATGGTGGGCGCAGGAGCCAAGGTGCTGGGCCCGGTGACGATCGGTGACGACGTCCAGGTGGGGGCGAACGCGGTGGTGGTCAAGGACGTGCAGGCGGGGGCGGTGGCCCTGGGGGTGCCGGCGCGGGTGCGCGTGCCGTCGCAGCCGGTGGCCGAGCGGGACCGGCACGAGGACCCGGCCACGCTGATCGAGTACATGATCTGAGGACGCGGGCTCGCGGTGACGGGCGCCGGTGGACGGGGTGCGGCCTGCGGGCCGCACCCCGTCCGTTCTCGTTCTTCGCCCTCTTCGCAGCGCAGACCCGCGACGGGGCGGGTGAACCTGCCGACCCTGGTTGTTCTATTTCCAATAGAACAAGTACGGTTCATCTCGTGATCTGGCGCATCGACCCGGGCAGCGAGGAGCCGCTGTACGCACAGCTCGTCGCCCAGGTGCACGTGGCGCTCGCCCACGGCGAGCTGAAGGCGGGCGACCGGCTGCCGGCCGCCCGCGACCTGGCCGAGTCCCTGGACCTGAACGTGCACACCGTGCTGCACGCCTACCAGCAGCTGCGCGACGCGGGCGTGATCGAGCTGCGCCGCGGGCGCGGCGCCGTCGTCGTCCAGGCCGCCACGGGCGACCGCGCGCCGCTCGAGGCAGCGCTCGCGGCGTTCGTCGCCGCGGCCCGCGACGCCCACCTCACGACCGAGACAGCGACCACCCTGCTCAAGGAGGCGATGAAGCGATGACGCACGAGCCCGGCACCACCGCGACCACGGAGACCTGGCGCCCACGAGCCCGCGCCGTGGTCCTGTGGTCGACCCTGGCGGCGACGGCCCTGCTGCTGACCGCCGTCGCCCTCGTGCTCTCGTGGCGGGCCGACCTCCCGGACCCGGTCGCCTCCCACTGGGGCCCCGACGGCCAGCCGGACGGCTTCGCCTCCCTCGGCGGCTTCGTCGGCACCATCGTCGCCAGCACCGCCGGCCCCTGCGTCCTCTTCGCCGCCATCGGCTGGTTCCGCGGGCAGGCTGCGGCCACGCGCCGCATCGTGGCCGGCGCGACGGTGTGGTCCGGCGCCTTCGGCGCTGCCACCCTGCTGATGTCCCTCGCCCCGCAGCGCGGGCTCGGCGACGCCGCGCAGGCGCCTGGCGTCGGCACGGCTCTCGCCGTGTCCCTGCTGGCGCCCCTCGTGCCGGCGGCGGTCGCCGCGTTCCTGGTGCCGGCCGACCCGCCGCAGGCCGCGGACGGGCAGGTGCCGGCCGACGCCTCCCGGCTCCCGGTGGCCGACGGCGAGCGCGTCGTGTGGTTGCGCCGCATCGCGGGCGGCCCGGGCGTCGGCATCGGCGCTGCCACGACGATCGGCATGGTCGGCGTCACCGTGGCCCTGCAGATGTGGACGCTGCTCCTGATGCCCCTGCTGCTCGGCGTGCTCTTCGCCGCGATGTTCGCGTTCGTCGTGCGCGTGGACGCCACCGGCCTCACGGTGCGCTCCCGGCTCGGCTGGCCGCGCACGCACGTGCCCGCCGCCGAGATCGAGCGCGCGTCCGTGATCGAGGTGGAGCCCATGCGGGACTTCGGCGGGTGGGGCTGGCGCGTGGGACGCGGCGGGCGCGTCGGCGTGGTGCTGCGGCGCGGCGAGGCGCTGCTCGTGGAGCGCTCCGGCGGCCGCTCCGTGGCGGTCACGGTCGACGACGCCGCCGCAGGTGCCGCCCTGCTCAACACTCTGGCGGAGCGGAGCCGGTGACGAGGCGGCCGCCTCGGTGCGGTGGTACGGGCACACCGGGCACACCGGGCTCCCCCACCGCCGTCGGCTAGGGTGTGACGCGGCTTACCCAGGACGCCGCGTCCCGGGAAGTCGCGCCCACCGCCACCACACCGGGACGGGCGCACCGCCACCGACTCGACGAGGAGCACCGTGCGCATCGGCATCCAGACCGGCTACTGGTCCCGCAAGCCCCCGAAGGGCATCGTTCCCGCCCTCGTCGCCGCCGAGGCCCTCGGCCTGGACTCCGTCTGGACGGCCGAGGCCTACGGCTCCGACGCCTTCACGCCCCTGGCCTGGTGGGGGTCTCGGACCCGCCGCGTGCGGCTGGGCACCGGTATCGCCCAGATGGCTGCCCGCACCCCCACCGCCACGGCCATGCACGCCATCACGCTCGACCACCTCTCGGGCGGGCGGTTCGTGCTCGGCCTCGGCGCCTCCGGCCCGCAGGTGGTCGAGGGGTGGTACGGCCAGCCCTACCGCCGGCCCCTGGCCCGCACGCGGGAGTTCGTGGACGTCGTGCGCGAGGTCGTGGCCCGCGAGCGCCCCGTGACCTACGACGGCGACTTCTACCGCCTCCCCCTGCCTGCTGACACCGCGGGCGCCACGGGCCTGGGCAAGGCCCTCAAGCCCACCGTGCACCCGCGCCGGCGCGAGATCCCGATCGTGCTCGCCGCGCAGGGGCCGAAGAACGTGGCGCTGGCCGCGGAGATCGCCGACGGCTGGATGGCCGGCTTCTACGCCCCGAAGGCCGACGCCGAGCACCGGGCGCTGCTCGCGGAGGGGTTCGCCGCGCGCAGCGGGTCGCGGTCGCCGTCGTCCCGCTTCGAAGTGCTCGCCACGGTGCCGGCGGTGGTGCGTGACGACGTCGAGGCGGCGGCCGACGTCATCCGGCCGCACGTGGCGCTGTACGCCGGCGGGATGGGCTCCAAGGAGGCGAACTTCCACAAGGCGTCGCTCGACCGTCTGGGCTACAAGGACGTGCTGGACGAGGTGCAGGAGCTGTACCTCGCCGGGCGCCGGGAGGACGCTGCCCGGGCCGTGCCGCTGGAGCTGGTCGAGGAGATCGCGCTGGTGGGCCCGGCGGAGAAGGTGCAGCGGGACCTCGCCCGCTGGGACGGCACCGCGCTGACCACGATGCTGCTGCAGGGCGACCCGGCGTCGGTGCTCACCGTGCTGGCCGCCGCGCAGGAGCGGGAGGCCACCACGGCGGGGCGTGTGCGCTCCAGGGCCGGGTCGCTGCTCGCCCGGGTGGCGCCGCGCAAGGCCTGAGCCGGTCTGAGGCGGTCTGGCGGCCGCAGGCACGGCGGCGGCCGCAGGCGGCGCGGCCGCCGCTGGGATGACGGCGGCGCGGCCGCCGGTGGGACGACGGGCACCGACGCCCTACGCCTGTGGGTCGTCCTCGATCCCCGGGAACCACACGGCCCTGCGCAGGTCTACCCGGTGTCCGTCGCGCGTGAGCGGCGTGCCCTCGGCGCGCAGCGCGTCCAGCGCGGCGGTCAGGTGGTGCGCCGGCGGCGCACCCGAGGCGTTGACCACCCGCCACCACGCGACGTGGTGGTCGTCCTGGGCGGGCCCGACGACGGCGGCGCCGTCGGGCACCAGGTGGGCGTAGCGGTCCCCTGAGCCCGCCATGACCTGCCCCACCTGCCGTGGCCCGCCGCGGTGGAGCGTCTCGGCCACGATCTCGGCGACCAGGCCGTACGTCATCGCGCGGCCGGGCGGGATGCGGCGCACCAGGGCGAGCACGGCGGCGGCGTACTCCTGCGCTGCGTCTTCCTGTGCGGCGTCTTCCTGCGTGCCGGGGCTGGCCGCGGCGTCCTCGGCGTCGTCCGGTCTCTGCGTGGCGTGGCGGGGCACGGCACGACCCTAGGGCAGCACCGCGGCGGGGGCCGGTCCCTCGACCCGGGCGCGGACGCTGCCCTCCGCGCAAAAGGGGTGGTGCCCGGCCCCTCGGCGGGTGACGATCAGCCGGTGAGCACCGACGACGCACCCGCCGACCGCCCTGACATCGCCCCCGCCGCGCTCCCCGCCGGCTACGCCTTCCGCGGGCTGGGCCCCGGCGACCTGCGAGCGGTGCTCGACCTGGACACGTGGGCGTTCCCCTCACCGCACGCCCTGGACGACCTGGAACGGCTGCCGTCCCCGCTGACGTGGTCCCGCACCGTGGGGGTCGAGGCCGACGGCACCGACGGGCTGGCCGCGATGCACTCCTCCTACCCCTTCGCGCGCTTCCCGGTGCCGGGCGGCGAGCTGCCTGTGGCCGGCCTGACCTGGGTGGGCGTGCACCCGCAGCACCGCCGTCGCGGCATCCTGCGGGCGATGATCGACCTGCACCTGGGGCGGTGCCGGGAGCGCGGGGAGCCGGTCTCGGCCCTGTTCGCCGCCGAGGCCGCGATCTACGGCCGCTTCGGGTACGGGCGTGCGGCGCACGACCTGCGCCTCGCCGTCCCGCGCGGTGCCGCGCTGCGGGAGGTACCCGGGGCGGCAGAGCACACGGTCCGCGTGGAGCACGCGACCCGGCAGGCGCACGGCGAGCTGGTGGACCGCGTGCACCGTGCCGCGGGTGCCGCTCCGGGCGGCGTCACGGGGGTCAACCGCCCTGGCTGGGCCACGCGGGAGACACCGGAGCTGCAGGCGCACTTCTGGGAGGACGCACCGATGTTCCGCGGCGGCCAGGAGTCGCGTCGCATCGTCGTGGTGGAGCGCGACGGCCAGCCTCGGGGGTACGCGCTGTTCCGCCGCAGCCTCGAGTGGGAGCCCACGGGTCCGCGAGGCACGGTGCGCACCGGGGAGGTGGTGGCGCTCGACGCCGCCGCGGCCCGCGCCCTGTGGGGCGTGCTCACCGACCTCGACCTGACCACCCAGGTGCACCCGTTCATGCTGCCTGCCGACGACGTGGTGAGCCACCTGCTGGCGGACCCGCGGGCCGCGGACCAGCGCCTGGCCGACAACCTGTGGGTGCGGGTCGTCGACGTCCCGGCCGCGCTCGCCGGGCGCCGGTACGCCGCCGACGTCGACGTGGTGCTGGGGGTCGGCGACGCACGGGTGCCCGCCAACGCCGGGACGTGGCGGCTGCGTGCGGAGGCGTTCGGCGAGGCGACGTGCGAGCGCACCGAGGACCCGGCCGACCTGGAGCTGGACGTGCGCGAGCTGGGAGCGGCCTACCTCGGCGGGACGTCGCTCGCGTCGATGGCCGCCGCCGGGCAGGTGGTCGAGCGCTCGCCCGGCACCCTCGCGGCCGCGAGCGCGGCGTTCGGGTGGCCGCTCGCCCCGGTGTGCAGCTGGGTGTTCTGAGCCGGTGGCCTCTCAGCGGGCCAGCCGCTCCACGACCGCGCCGTACAGCGGCGGGAGGGCGCGGGCCGCCGGCACGATCGCACGCCGGGCGGGGCCGGTGGCCCAGGCGACCAGCCCGCTGGTCAGCAACCGGTAGTCGCGGGTCGCCGCCCGCCAGGCCCGCTCGTAGGCGTCCGCGTCGTCGAGGTGCCGCACGGCCGCTCGCGCCTGGGCCAGGCCCACGCGCACCCCTTCGCCGGTGAGGGCGTCGACGTAGCCGGAGGCGTCGCCCACGAGGCGCACGCGGCCGGCGGTACGGCGCGTGGTCCGCTGCCGCAGCGGCCCCGCGCCTCGTACGGCGCCGAGGGGCTCGGCCCCGGCCAGCCGGTCGGCGAGCTCGGGGAACCCGGCGGCGAGCGCCTCCTCGAAGGAGCCGCCCGCGGTGGCGTGCCGCGGGCCCAGCACGGCCACACCGACGACGTCCGGCGCCACCGGTGTCACGTACGCCTCCGCGCGGTCGCTCCAGTGCACCTCCACCAGGTCGTTCCACGGGCGCACCCGGTAGTGGCGGCGCAGGCCGTACCGTGCCCGGGCGTCGGGTCGCGTCGCCGCTGCGCGGCCGGCGGGCCGCGCCCGGCTGCCGGCGTCGAGCCCGGCCAGCCGCCGCACCGTCGAGTGCAGCCCGTCGCAGCCCAGCAGCCAGCGGCCCCTCAGACGCGCCGGGCCGGTCTCGACCTCCACGCCGGCGGCATCCTGCCGCAGGTCGTGGACGGAGGCGTGCAGGAGCACGGCGCCGGCGTGCTCGGCCCGCTCGCGCAGCGCCTCGTGCAGCCGTGTGCGTCGCACGCCCCTGCCCTCACCCGCGGTGAACAGGTGGTCGGCGTGAGCTCCAGGACGGCGGTAGCTGATGCCGGAGATCGGGTGACCGGGCGGGTCGACGCCGAGCTCCCGCACGGCAGCGAGCGCGCCGGGCAGCAGCCCCTCGCCGCACGCCTTGTCGAGCGTGCCCTCACGCCGCTCCAGCACCAGCACGTCGAGGCCGGCCTCGCGGGCGCCGATCGCCGCCGCCAGGCCGACCGGCCCGCCGCCGACCACGAGCACGTCGGCGTCGGCCCTGCTCACCGCGCGGCCCCTGCCCCTCCGCCGACGACGCCGGCCCCGTCCGCGGTGCCGACGTCACGGCCGCGGCCGCCGGCGGCGCCCGCCGCCAGACCGAGCGCCCGCTCCTCGGCAGGGATGCGGAAGCGCAGCAGCAGCACGGCGTTGAGCACGGTGAAGGCGATCGCGGTCACCCACGCGGTGTGCACGAGCGGCAGGGCGATTCCCTCCAGCGCGACGACGACGTAGTTGGGGTGCCGCAGCCACCGGTACGGGCCGCGGGCGACGAGGGGCAGGCCCGGCACCACGATGATGCGGGTGTTCCACTGCGGTCCCAGCACCGCCACGCACCACCAGCGCAGCACCTGGCTGACCACCACGAGCACGAGCATGGGCCAGCCGAGCCACGGCAGGAACGGGCGGTCGGCCAGCACCACCTCGGCCGCGCACGCCACGAGCAGACCGGTGTGGAGCGCCACCATCGCCGGGAAGTGCCCGCGGCCTGACTCCACACCCCCGCGCGCGAACGACCACCGGGCGTTGCGCGCCGAGACCACCAGCTCCACGAGCCGCTCGACCCCCGTCGCGAGCACCAGCGCCAGGTACCAGACCACGTTCAGACCTCCCCGTCGAGCCGCATGAGCACCATCTCCGTCGCCACCCCCGGCCCGAACGCCATCAGCACGGCAGGCGACCCGGGCGGCGCCTGCGAGCCTGCCAGGGTCCGGGCGAGCACGTCGAGCACCGACGCCGAGGACAGGTTGCCGGCCGTGGCCAGGCTCGTCCGGCTCTCTCGCAGGTCGGCCTCGGTCAGTCCGAGGGCGTCGCGCACGGCGTCCAGCACCCGAGGTCCGCCCGGGTGCACCACCCACGTCGGCACCTGGCCGGGCGTCAGGCCGTGCTCCGCCAGCAGCCCCTTGACGTCCCCGAGCAGGTGGGCGCCGAGCAGCTCCGGCAGCCGGGCGGACAGCACGATGCCGAACCCGCTGTCGCGCACCTCCCAGCCCAGCTCTCCGGCCGTGCCCGGGTACAGGCACGACCGCGTGCCCACCACGGTGGCCGTGCGAGCGCCGTGGCCGGCCCGGCCTGCGAGCGGGTGCTCGTCCCCCACCACGACGACGGCCGCGGCGCCGTCGCCGAACAGTCCCGAGGCCACCATGTTGGCCGTGGAGCCGTCCCCCTGCTGGAGCGTGAGCGAGCACAGCTCCACGGACACCAGCAGCGCCACGCCCCGCGGGTGCCCAGCCAGGTAGTCGTGCACGCGGGCCAGCCCGCCCGCCCCGCCCGCGCACCCCAGGCCGAACGACGGCGTGCGCCGCACGTCCGCGCGCAGCCCGAGACGCTCGGCGAGCAGCACGTCCAGCGACGGCGCCCCGATGCCCGTCACCGACGTGCTGAACACGTGGTCGACGTCGCCCGGGACCAGCCCGGCGGCTGTCAGCGCCTGGCGGCTCGCCCGCTCCGCGAGCGCCGTGCCCTCCCGCAGGAACACCGCGTTCGCCGCCCCGAACGTCGTCGTCGCGGCGTACTCCTCGAGGGGCTGCACCAGGTGCCGCCGGCGCACGCCCGAGGAGGAGTGCAGGCGCCGCAGCAGCTCGGCCCGCGCCGGGCTCCCGGCCAGCATCGGCGCCAGGACGGCGCTGATCTCCTCCTGCGCGTGCACGTGCTCGGGCAGGACGGGCGCGACGGCGAGGACTCGGGACACCCCGGCATCGTCACACCGGCCCGGGACCCCCGCGCGCGGTGGGCCCTGCCCGGTTACGGTGGCGGCATGGTGCAGGCCGTGGAGGCGACGCAGGACCAGGCCGGTCCGCGGCTCTGGCGGGCCCTGCGGGGGCTGGCTCTCGCCTGCCACCCCGGCCCCACCGTCGTCGTCACGGGGCTGGCCACGGCTCTGGCCGCGGCGGTGGGCGCGGGACCGACGACGGTCGTGCTCGTGGCCCTCGCCGTGCTCAGCGGGCAGCTTTCCGTCGGCTGGTCCAACGACTGGATCGACGCGCGGCGCGACCTCGCCGTCGGCCGCACGGGCAAGCCGGTCGTGGCCGGGCTCGTCGGCGCCCAGACCTTGCGCGCGGCGGCGCTCGCCGCCGTCGCGGTCTGCGTGCCCGCCTCGCTCGCGGCGAGCGCCGTAGGCGGCAGCCTCCACCTTGTCGCCGTCGCGAGCGCCTGGGCGTACAACGCGCGTCTCAAGGCCACGGTGTGGTCGTGGCTGCCCTACGCCCTGTCCTTCGGGCTGCTGCCCCTGTTCGTGGTGCTGGCGGCCCCGGGTGACCGGGTCGCGGCCCCCTGGGTGGTCGGGGCCGCCGCCCTGCTCGGCGCGGGCGCGCACGTGGCCAACACGCTGCCGGACCTCGCCGACGACGCCGCCACGGGGGTGAGGGGCCTGCCCCACCGCCTCGGGCGCCGGGTGTCGGGGGTGCTCGCACCCGTGCTGCTGCTCTCTGCCGTCGCCGTCGTCCTCACCGGTCCCGACGCCGCTCCGGGTCGCCTCGCCTGGGCGTGCGGCGTCCTGGCTGCCCTCCTCGCGGTCGGCGCGGGCGTCGTGGCGGTGGAGCGCCCGTCCAGCAGGGCGCCGTTCGGGCTCAGCATGGCGGTCGCCGTCGTCTGTCTCGTGCTGCTGGCGCTGGCCGCCCCGGACGCCGCGGTCACCGTCTGAGGCGCACCGGCGCACCGGCGCCTCGGAGCGCCGGCGCGCCGCGACCGCCGGCTCCCCCGGCGCGGCCCGCTCAGCGCTGGCACGCGGGGCACCAGAACAGGTTGCGCCCCGCCAGCTCCTTGACCAGCACCGGGGTGCCGCACACGCGGCACGGCTGGCCGTCGCGGTGGTAGACGTAGAACGCCTCGTCCGCCGGCACGGCCCCCGGGGTGCCGTCGGTGTTCTGCCGGGTGCGGCGACGCCCCTCGGGGGCGGGACCCGGCTGGCCGGCGCCGTCCCTGTGCTCGGGCCTGGTCGTCACGATGGCGCCCGTGGCCGCGCCGTCGCGCATGAGCACCACCAGGTCGTCCCACAGCGCGGCCAGCGTCCCGGCGTCGACGTCGCGCCCGGGCCGCAGGGGGTCCAGGCCCGCGCGGTACAGCACCTCGGCGCGGTAGATGTTGCCCGCCCCGGCCACCACGGCCTGGTCCATGAGCTGCTGACCGACCGCGACCCGGGACCGGCGCACCCGGGCCACGAAGTCGGCGCGCGCGGCCTCCAGGGAGCCGCGGCCGCCGTCGGGCCGGATCGGGTCGGGGCCGAGGCGGGCCTCGACCCCCGCCTTGTCCGCGGGCGTGATCACCTCGCAGGCCGTCGGGCCCGTCAGGTCGGCCACCGCGTGCTGGCCCAGCAGCCGCACGCGCACCGCACCCCGCGGTGCGGGCGGGTCCCACGCCTGCCGCACGCCGGAGGCTGCGCCTGCTGTACCGACCGTGCCGGTGGCGACGGTGCCTGCTGTGCCCGCCGTGCCGGCGTCCTGCTCCGCCGCGAGCGCCGTCTCCCGCTCGCCGACGCGCTTGCGCGGCGCCCCGATGGCGTGCGCGACGGCGGCCGTGCCGTCGCCGGCGAAGGTCCACGCCCCGTACAGCCCGAGGTGGACGCGCAGCCACAGCCGCGCCGGGCCGTCGGCCCCGTCTGCACCCTCGGTGCCGTCGAAGCCCAGGAAGAGCTGCTTGCCCCAGGCCTCGCTCGTGACCAGCCGGCGACCGTCGAGGAGCGCGGCACCGGCGGCGAAGCGGCCCTGCGGGCTGCTCACCGCGAGCACCTCGCCCGCGAACAGCTCGGCGAACGTGCGCGCCAGGCGGTGGACCGTGTGGCCCTCGGGCACGTCAGGCGCCTGCGCGCGTCGCCTCGTACGCCGCCATCTGGTCGATGCGGCGCTGGTGGCGCTCGTCGCCGCTGAACGGCTCGGTCACGAAGGCGTCGACGATCGCCGTGGCCTCCTCCAGCGAGTGCATGCGGCCGCCGACGGCCACCACGTTCGCGTCGTTGTGCTGGCGGCCGAGGCGAGCCGTCTCCAGCGACCAGGCGAGGATGGCCCGCACGCCCGGCACACGGTTGGCCGCCAGCTGCTCACCGTTGCCGGACCCGCCGATGACGATGCCCAGCGAGCCGGGCTCGGCGACGACGGCCTCGGCCGCGGCGATGCAGAACGCCGGGTAGTCGTCCTGGGCGTCGTACTCGAAGGCTCCGTGGTCGACGACGTCGTGCCCCTGGGAGCGCAGGTGCTCCAGCAGGTGGGTCTTGAGCTCGAAACCGGCGTGGTCGGTGGCGATGTGCAGGCGCATGGGGACATTGTGGCGTACCGGGCGGGTGGGTCGCCCGGGGCCGCCCGTAGGGTGTCGTCATGACGACCGAATCCCTCAGGTCCGGCATCGACCTCGACGCTCTCGACCCCGCCATCCGCCCGCAGGACGACCTCTACCGGCACGTCAACGGCCGGTGGATCGCGTCGCACGTCATCCCCGCCGACCGCGCGATCGACGGCGCCTTCCGTGCGCTGCACGACCTGTCCGAGGAGCGGGTGCGCCAGATCATCACCGACCTGGCGGCGGCCGAGGACACCACGCCGGGCAGCACCGCGGCGAAGATCGGGGACCTGTTCTCCAGCTTCATGGACACCGAGCGCGTCGAGGCGCTCGGCACCGACCCGCTGGCGCCCGAGCTGGCGCTCCTGGCCGGCGCGGCCACCCCGGCAGAGCTCGTCGGGGTGCTCGGCGCGCTGCAGCGCACGGGCGGCGGCGGCGCGGTGGCCTTCTACGTCGACAACGACGCGAAGGACCCGGAGCGGTACGTCACCTACCTCGTCCAGTCGGGCCTGGGGCTGCCCGACGAGGCGTACTACCGCGAGGAGCAGTACGCCTCGGTGCGGGAGAAGTACGCGCCCCACGTGGCCCGCATGCTGCGCCTGGCCGGCGCGGGCGAGGCGCTGGGCCTGGGCTCCGGGTTCGACGCCGACGAGGCGGCCGCACGTGTGGTGGCGCTGGAGACCCGGCTGGCGGCCCACCACTGGGACGTGGTGCGCGACCGCGACGCCACCGCGACGTACAACCCGATGACGCTGGCCGAGCTGGTGGAGCGCGCCCCCGGGTTCGACTGGCGCGCCTGGGCCGCGGCGCTGGGTGCCCCGGCGGGCGCCCTGGACGCCCTCGTCGTCCGTGAGCCGTCCTTCGTCGAGGAGCTGGCACGGCTGTGGCAGTCGGAGCCGCTCGAGGACTGGAAGCTGTGGGCCGCCTACCACCTGGTCTCGGCGCGCGCCCCGTACCTGACGGACGAGCTGGTCGAGGCGAACTTCGACTTCTACGGCCGCACCCTCTCGGGCGCGCAGGAGGTGCGCGAGCGCTGGAAGCGGGGGGTGTCCCTCGTCGAGGGGGCGCTCGGCGAGGCCGTCGGCGAGCAGTACGTCGCCCGGCACTTCCCGCCGTCGCACAAGGAGCGCATGGACGTGCTCGTCGAGCACCTCGTGGCCGCCTACCGCGAGTCCATCCAGGAGCTCGACTGGATGTCGGAGGAGACCAAGGTCAAGGCCCTGGCCAAGCTCGAGAAGTTCACGCCCAAGATCGGCTACCCGGCCCGGTGGCGCGACTACTCCGGCCTGGTCGTCGACGCGCAGGACCTGGTGGGCAACGTGCGCCGTGCCTACGCGTTCGAGCTGGACCGCGAGCTGGGCAAGATCGGCCGCCCCCTGGACCGCGACGAGTGGTTCATGACGCCGCAGACGGTCAACGCCTACTACAACCCGGGGATGAACGAGATCGTCTTCCCCGCGGCGATCCTGCAGCCGCCGTTCTTCGACCCCGAGGCCGACGACGCCGTCAACTACGGCGGCATCGGCGGCGTCATCGGGCACGAGATCGGCCACGGGTTCGACGACCAGGGCTCGAAGTACGACGGCGACGGCCGCCTCGAGGACTGGTGGACCGAGACCGACCGCGCGGAGTTCGAGAAGCGCACCACGGCCCTGATCGCACAGTACGACGCGTTCGTGCCCGAGCAGCTCGGCCCCGACGGTCCCCACGTCAACGGCGGCCTGACCATCGGTGAGAACATCGGTGACCTCGGCGGCCTGTCGATCGCGATCAAGGCCTACCGCATCTCCCTGGGCACGTCGCTCGACGAGGCGCCCGTGGTGGACGGCCTGACCGGGCTGCAGCGCGTGTTCCTCGGCTGGGCCCAGGTGTGGCAGTCGAAGGGGCGCGACGAGGAGGTCGTGCGGCGCCTGGCCACCGACCCCCACTCCCCCAACGAGTTCCGCTGCAACGGCGTGGTGCGCAACGTCGACGAGTTCTACGAGGCGTACGGGGTCCAGGAGGGCGACGCCCTGTGGCTGGCGCCCGCCGAGCGCGTGCGCATCTGGTGACCCGGTAGCACGACGGCGGGCCCGGGCTCCTCACAGAGCCCGGGCCCGCCGTCGTCAGGAGTCCGGGAGCGGCCGGCTCAGAACGAGCCGATGCCGGCTCGCGCCACGGTGAACCCGCGCCCGCTGCGGTCGTCCCGGCACTGCATGCCGGACTGCTCGCTGTTGCAGGTGAACTGGCCCTCCGTCACGGACTGCCCGTACTCCAGGCGCCGCACGTCCTGAGGCGCGGGCGTGGGCTGCTCGTCGGGCGGCACGCACGGCAGGTCCACCTCGCCCGTGGCGGCCTCGATCGTCACCCGGTACCCCGTGGTGCCGTCGCATCCCTCCACGGGGGCCGGCTGCTGGTTGAGCTCCGCGATCGAGCACGTCACCGCCGCCGTGGTGATCTCGCACGTGATGTTCCCGCTGGGCGCCGCGAACGAGGCCAGCGTCTGCGCGGGCGGCGCCTCCTCGGTCGGCTCGTCCGACGGAGCGACGCTGGCGGTGCCGGCACCGGGGCCGTCCTCCGTGGCGGGCGAGCCCCCGAACAGGTTCCACACCACGACGCCCAGGACGGCGACCAGCGCGACGTCGAACACGATGAAGGCGATCCACCCCGGCGACAGCCGGCGACGGCGCGCCTGCTGGGCAGGCTGACCCGGACCGGCGTAGGCCGGGTGCGGCGCGGCGTGGGGCGCCGCGTACTGCGGCGCCGGTGCGGCCGGCTGGTGCGCGTACGCGGGCGGCTGCTGCGCGGCGTGGTGCTGCGGCGGGTAGCCCGGCTGCGGCGCGTACCCCGGTGCGTGACCGGGCTGCTGCGGCGCGTACGGCGCGGGCTGCGCGTACGGCGCGACGGCCGGCTGCTGCGCCGTCGTGGTGACCGGCGGCTGCTGGACCGTGGGGGCCGCGGGCTGCGGCACCGGGGCGTGCCGGACGGTGGGCGCGCCGGGGGCGGCCCACGGCTCGGCGCTCGCGCCGGGCGCAGCCACCTGCTGCACCGGCAGGCCGGCGGGAGGCAGGGTCGGCCGCGCCGCCGGCGGAGCCGGCCGGGGTGCGGGGCCGCCGTACGGCGACGACGGCGGCGAGACGGGCCGCGGCATACGGCGCGCGGCCGACACCCGCTGCACGGCGGGCGGCGTCGACGGGTGCGTCGGGGCCACGCCGTGCGGGACGGCGTCGAGCCGCTGGGTCCCGTCGCTCACCGGCCGCATCGCCGCCGTCCGCTCGGCCGCGGCATCGGCGTGGGTCTCGGGCTCGTGCGGCGGGGGCGGCGGGGGCGGCACGGGACCCGGGGTGTTCGGGCCGGACATTCTGTACTCCCTCCGGGCATGGACCGGCGGTTCGCCGGAGCCCGGCGCACGCCAGGTCGCGCGGCAGCGCACCCGGCAGGATGCCACGCCTACCACCCGCACGTCGAACGCGCCCGGCGCGCGGGACCCTCGGCGCACCGTCTCGCGGGGCCGCGAGTGAGAGGATCGACGCCGGGTCGCGCCGAAGGGGCCCGCACGCACGCCGCCCCGCTGGCCACCCCGGTCCGCGGTGCCAAGAACGAGGAGTACCCGTGCCCGGAGAGAACCTGACCCGCGCCGAGGCGACCGAGCGCGCCGACGTCGTCACCGCCGTCGAGTCCTACGCGATCGCGCTGGACCTGACGACCGGCCCCACGACGTTCGCGTCGACCACCACGATCCGCTTCAGCGCCAGGGAGGGGGCGAGCACCTTCCTCGACCTGGTGGCCCCCGCCGTCCGCTCGGTGACGCTCAACGGGCGCGAGCTCGACCCGGCGGCGGTGTTCGCGGACTCGCGCATCGCGCTGGAGGGCCTGGCCGCCGAGAACGAGGTGGTGGTGGTCGCGGACTGCGCGTACACCAACACCGGCGAGGGCCTGCACCGGTTCGTGGACCCGGTCGACGGCGAGGTGTACCTCTACACCCAGTTCGAGGTGCCCGACGCCCGGCGCGTGTTCGCCACGTTCGAGCAGCCCGACCTCAAGGCCACCTTCCGGCTCACCGTCACCGCTCCGCAGCGGTGGCAGGTGGTCAGCAACCAGCCCACCCCCGAGCCGGAGCCGGCGGGCAGCGCCGTCGTCCTCGAGGGTGGCGAGCCGGAGCCCACGGCCACGTGGACGTTCGGCGCGACCCCGCGCATCTCCACCTACCTCGTGGCCCTGGTGGCGGGCCCCTACGCCGTGGTGCGCGGCGAGCTCACCTCGACCGACGGGCGCACGATCCCGCTCGGCGTGTTCTGCCGCGCCTCGCTGTCGCAGTACATGGACGCCGAGTACGTCATGGACGTCACCCGCGCCGGGTTCGACTTCTTCGAGAAGACGTTCGAGTACCCGTACCCGTTCGACAAGTACGACCAGCTCTTCGTGCCCGAGTACAACATGGGCGCGATGGAGAACCCCGGCTGCGTCACGTTCACCGAGTCGTACGTGTTCCGCAGCCAGGTGCCCGACGGCCGCCGCGAGCGCCGTGTCGTGACGATCCTGCACGAGCTGGCGCACATGTGGTTCGGCGACCTGGTCACCATGAAGTGGTGGAACGACCTGTGGCTCAACGAGTCGTTCGCGGAGTTCGCCTCGACGCTGGCCACCGCGGAGGCCACGGAGTGGACGGGCGCCTGGACCACCTTCACCGCGTCGGAGAAGACGTGGGCCTACCGGCAGGACTCGCTGCCCTCCACGCACCCCATCGTGGCGCCGATCAACGACCTGGAGGACGTGTACGTCAACTTCGACGGCATCACGTACGCCAAGGGCGCCTCGGTGCTCAAGCAGCTCGTGGCGTGGGTGGGCCGCGAGGAGTTCATGAAGGGCCTGGCGGCGTACTTCCGCAAGTACGCGTTCTCGAACACGGAGCTGCGCGACCTGCTGGTGGAGCTCGAGGCGACCTCGGGCCGCGACCTGGAGGCCTGGAGCAGGGCGTGGCTGGAGACGGCCGGCACCAACACGCTGCGGCCGGAGCTGGAGGTCGACACCGACGGCGTGATCCGCTCGTTCGCGGTGCTGCAGTCGGCACCCGAGGAGCACCCGACGCTGCGTCCGCACCGCCTCGGCATCGGGTTCTACGACCTGGGCGAGGACGGCACCGTGGTGCGCACCCACCAGGTGATGGTGGACGTCGACGGCGAGCGCACCGAGGTCCCGGAGCTCGTGGGCCGCGAGCGCCCGGGCCTGGTGCTGCTCAACGACGAGGACCTGGCGTTCGCCAAGGTGCGGCTCGACGAGGCCTCGCTGGCGTTCGCCGTGGAGCACCTCTCGCGGATCAGCGACTCGCTGGTGCGCTGCCTGGTGTGGGTGTCGGCGTGGGACGCGGTGCGCGACGGCGAGACCCCGGCGTCCTCGTTCGTGGACCTGGTGCTGGGCAACGTCGGGGCCGAGACGGAGTCGACCACGGTGTCGGTGGTGCTCTCGCAGCTTGCGACCGCTGCGACGGCGTACGCCGACCCGGCGCGCCGCGCGGCGAACGCGGTGCGCGTGGCCGACGAGCTGTGGGCGCTGGCGCAGCAGGCCGCACCCGGGTCGGACCTGCAGCTGCAGCTCGTGCGGGCGTTCGCCGCCCAGGCGGTGACCGGTGAGCACGGGGCCCCGCTGCGCGCCCTGCTCGACGGCACGCTCACCCTCGAGGGCCTGACGGTCGACACGGACCTGCGCTGGGACCTGCTGCAGGGCCTGGTGCAGCTCGGTGCGGCGGACGACGCCGAGATCGACGCGACGCTGGCCGCCGACGACACGGCGACGGGCAGGCAGGCCGCCGCCCGCGTGCGGGCCTCGAAGCCGTCGGTCGAGGCGAAGGAGGCGGCGTTCGCCTCGATCGTGGACGACCCGGAGGTGGCGAACGCGATCATCCGCCAGACGGCGCTCGGGTTCCGCCGCGTGACCGACCCGGCGCTGCTGGAGCCGATGGTGCAGCGGTACGTGGACGCGCTCCTGCCGATCTGGGAGTCGCGCTCCTACCAGATGTCGGAGGAGCTGGTCGCGGGGCTCTACCCCGCCCCGGTGGCGTCGGTGGCGCTGCGGGACGCCGTGCGCGGCTGGCTGGAGGCGAACGCGGACGCGGCCCCGGCGCTGCGCCGCCTCGTGGTGGAGAACCTGGCCGACACCGAGCGCGCCCTGGTGGCGCAGCGGGTCGACGCGGCGGAGGCCGGCGCGGCCTCCTGACGGCCGTGAACGTGCAGGGAGGGCCAGGACGATCGTCCTGGCCCTCCCTGCACGTCCGAGTGCGAGCGCGCTACCGCGAGGCGTTGAGCGCCGCGACGAGGCTGCGCAGCCGCTGCGACTCGAACAGGTCCTCCAGGAGGATCGGGGTGCCGTTCGAGTCTCCGAGCGGCACCTTCCAGTTGGGGTACTCCTGGTCGGTGCCCGGCTGGTTCTGCGAGCGCCGCTCCCCCACCGCGTCCACGAGCTGCACGCCCAGCAGAGCCGCGGGGGCGGCACGCAGGTAGCGGTGCATCGCCTCGACGACCTCCCGCTCCGACGGGTCCTCGCCGAGCAGCCCGCGCTCGGTCAGAGCCTGCACGTAGGTGTCCCGCTCGGTGCGGGCACGCTGGCGCACCACGGCGGCCGGCTCGGTGAGGAGCCCGAGCCGCTCGCGCAGGTCCACGTGCTCCCCGGCGAGGTACCCGGCGGCCGGCGGCATGTCGTGCGTGCCCACGGACGCCATCGTCAGGTGCCGGTACCTCTCGGGCGGCAGCGGCCGCCCCTCCTCCTGCTCGAACCACAGCACCGAGGTGCCCAGGATGCCGCGGTCGGCGAGGTAGTCGCGCACCCACGGCTCGAACACGCCCAGGTCCTCACCCACGACGACGGCGCCGGCGCGGTGCGCCTCCAGGCACAAGATGCCGACGAGCGCCTCGTGGTCGTAGGTGACGTACGCACCGGCCGAGGCGCGCGACCCGCCCGGGATCCACCACAGGCGGAACAGCCCGAGCACGTGGTCGACGCGCAGGGCTCCGGCGTGCCGGAGCACCGTGCGCAGCATGTCGCGGTACGGCGCGTACCCGGCGCGCTCCAGGGCGCGCGGGTTCCACGGCGGCTGCGACCAGTTCTGGCCCTGCTGGTTGTACATGTCCGGCGGTGCGCCCACCTCGACGCCGCGAGCCAGGTAGGCCCCGTTGGCCCAGGCGTCGGCACCGTACGGGTGCACCCCCACCGCGAGGTCGTGCATGACCCCGATCTTCATGCCCGCCTCGCACGCGATGCGCTGGGCGGTGCTCTTCTGCTCGTCCGCCACCCACTGGAGCCAGCAGTGGAACTCCACGCGCTCGGCGAGCTGCTCGCGCAGGGCCGCGACCGCCGGCGAGTCGGGCGAGGACAGCTCCGCCGGCCACTCCTGCCCCGCCAGGTGCTCGGTGATCGCGCACCAGGTCGCGAAGTCGCGCAGCCCCGGGCCCTGCTCGGCCACGAACGCCTCGAACGCCGCCTGGCGGGCCGCCCGTCGCGGGGCGGTGAACACGACCTCCAGTGCGGCGCGCTTGGCCTCCCACACCGCGTCCCGGTCGATGGGGCCCGGGTCGGTGGCCATGGCCCGCACCGGCTCGGCCGCCCACTCCACGAGGGAACGGTCGGCCGCGGACAGATAGGCCGTCTCCGGGATGTCCTCGACACGCACGTACACCGGGTTGAGGAACCGGCGGCTAGTCGGCAGGTAGGGCGAGGGCGTCATCGGGGTGACCGGCTCGGCCGCGTTCAGCGGGTTCACCGCCACGAAGTCGGCTCCGCCGCGGTGGGCGGCGAGCCACGCGACGTCGGCCAGGTCGGCCAGGTCGCCCAGGCCCCAGGACGTGCGCGAGCGCACCGAGTACAGCTGGACGAGCAGGCCCCACACCTGGCCGTCCTCCACGGCGGGCGGCAGCGTCAGGCGCTGCGGCGTGACGACGAGCGTCGAGCGCGCCTCGCTGCCCTCCGAGGAGACGTGGAGGGAGTGCCAGCCCAGCGGCAGGTCGGTGGGCACCTCGAAGGTGGCACGGCCCACGCGGCGCCCGTCGACCGTGCGCGGCTCCACGAACGTCTCGAGCTGGCGCAGGTCGCGCCGCTCCCGGCGGGCCCGCGCCAGCGCGTGGGGCTCCGCCCCGTCGATCTCGACCCACACGTGGGCCTCGGCCCCGTGCGAGACGTGCACCGGCACGGTGGACGGCGCGCCCTGGCGCACCACCAGGGTGGGGGGCAGCACGTGGCGCCACTCCTCGTCCCGGGCCAGGGCGAGGCTGAGGGAGACCTGCTGCGGGGACGCCGCCTGCACGCCGAGCGCCTCGAGCACCGCCACGAGCGTGGAGGCGCGCACCTGCTGGACGGTCCCGTCGAAGCCGTGGAACTCGGTGCGGACCCCGTGGAGGTGGGCGAGCTCGCGCAGGTCGGCGGGAACGTCGTCGGTCGGCGTCGTCTCCTGGGTCACGGGACGATACTGCCACCTGACCAGCGGCCCAGCAGCGCACCGCACCGGCCCGGGCGCAGGTTGCCGGGCCGGCGGGTACCCGCCGCGCACCGTGATCGCTCTGCGCTGCCCGCGCAGCGTGATCGCTCTGCGCGATCACCGCCTCGCGCTGCGCCTGGCGTCACGAGCCCTCCACACGCCGTCGCTACCGTGTGGCCCGTGATGACGGATCTCGTAGCCCAGGTGCCGAGCAGGCTCGCCCCCCAGGCCCCGGTGGCCACCGCCTCCGGGCCGTCGCCGGACCCCACGGACGGCGTGGTCAAGGTGGTCCAGGAGACCGCGGACGCCGGGGTCGCCTTCTGGGACTGGTTCGTGGGCTGGCCGCTGCAGGTGCTGCTCATCCTCCTGGTGGGCGTCGTCGTGCTCGCCCTGGTGCGGCGCACCATCCGGCACGTCACCGAGCGCATCGCGGCAGGTGTGACCGACGTCGCCACCGTGGAGGTCGCGGGCAGCAGGCGGGCGGGCCGCAAGGCGCGCCGGCCGGCCTTCGTGGACGAGGCGCTGACCCTCGCCAACCCGGCGGCGGGCGAGCGCCGCGCCCAGCGCGCCCGCACGGTGGGCTCGATCCTGCGGTCCACGGCAGACATCGTGATCTGCACGGTGATGGCGCTGATGGCCCTCACGGCGGTGGGCGTCAACGTGGGACCGCTGCTCGCCTCCGCCGGTGTGGTGGGTGTCGCGCTCGGCTTCGGCGCCCAGAGCCTGGTGCGCGACTTCATCTCCGGCATCTTCATCCTCATCGAGGACCAGTACGGGGTCGGCGACGTCGTGGACCTCAACGGTGCCGTGGGCACGGTCGAGGAGGTGGGCTTGCGCCTGACCCAGGTGCGCAGCTTCGACGGCACGCTCTGGTACGTCCGCAACGGCGAGATCCTCAAGGCCGGGAACCTCACCCAGCAGTGGTCGCGCGCCGTCGCCGAGGTGCGCGTGCCGGTGGACGCCGACGTCGACACGGTGCGTGCCGCCCTCGGGCGGGCGGCTGACGCCGTCCACGGCGACGGCGAGCTCGCACCCCACTTCCTGGAGGCGCCGTCGGTGCGCGGGGTGGACTCGGTCACCGACTTCTCGATGGCGTTCACCCTGCACGCCCAGGTGCGGCCGGCCAAGCAGTGGGACGTCTCGCGGGCCCTGCTGGGTGCCGCCCAGCGCGAGCTGCGGGCCGCGGGGGTGCTGAGCACGGAGTCGCCGATGCGCGGCTGAGCGGCGGTCGCACCCCGCGGCGCGGCCCGAGCGCGGCGCGGGGCAGCACCCCGGAGACGACGACGGCGCCCCCGGTGGGACCGGGGGCGCCGTCGTCGTACGAGCAGGTCAGGCGAGCAGGTCAGGCGAGCAGGGTGTCCATCTGCGCGGCGAGGTCGTCGGCCTCGGGACCGACGATCACCTGGATGACCCGGCCGGAGCGCACGACGCCGAACGCGCCGGACTGCTTGAGCCGAGGCTCGTCGACCAGCGACGGGTCGCTCACCTGGACCCGCAGTCGCGTGATGCACGGCTCGAGCTCCACCACGTTCGTGGTGCCGCCGAGCGCCTCGAGGATCTGGTCCGCCTTGTTCATGTGGGTGATCTCCGTCCCTTGCGCCGTTGCAGGTCCACGCCCAGCGTAGCCCTGCCGTCGCCCCGCCGGGGGCGCCCCTGCGGGAGCTTCGCACCGGCAGCATCCCACGGACGCCCCAGGGGGCGCACCCGGACCACCGGCCCTGGTGGGCGGGTCATGGGGCCCTGCGCGTTCTGGCACGATGTGCAGGTGAGACCCAGTACCTTCTACGACGCCGTCGGCGGCCACGAGACGTTCGTGCGCCTGGTCGACGCCTTCTACGAGGGCGTCGCCGAGGACGAGGTCCTGCGCCCGATGTACCCGGAGGAGGACCTGGGGCCCGCCAAGGAACGCCTCACGCTGTTCCTGGAGCAGTACTGGGGCGGCCCGACGACGTACTCCGAGCAGCGCGGCCACCCGCGCCTGCGCATGCGCCACGCGCCCTACAAGGTCAACCCCGACGCCCGGGACCGGTGGCTCGCGCACATGCGCGCCGCCGTCGACTCGCTGGGCCTCGCGCCGCTGCACGAGGCCGAGCTGTGGGACTACCTGGAGCGGGCGGCCTTCTCCCTGATCAACACCTTCGAGGAGTGACCGTGAGCCAGGGGACCACCCCCACCACCCCGGACGCCGCCGGCACGCCCGGCGCTGCCGTGCCCGACGCGCTGGACCGTCTGCTGGCCGTGCTCGACCTGAGCGAGGTGCAGGGCTGGGGCCCGCGCGGGGAGGAGGACGTGTGGCGAGGGCGCTCGCTGCCCGGCCTCGCCAACCGCGTGTACGGCGGGCAGGTGCTGGCCCAGGCGATCATCGCGTGCGGCCGCACCGTCGAGGGCGACCGGCTGCCGCACTCGATGCACGCCTACTTCCTGCGCGAGGGCGCCCTGGAGGTGCCCATCGACTTCGCCGTCGAGCGTCTGCGCGACGGTCGCTCCTTCAGCGCGCGGCGCACCCACGCGATCCAGTCCGGCAAGCCCATCCTGTCGCTGACGGCCTCGTTCCAGACCGACCAGCCCGGCTACGACCACGCCCGCCCCATGCCGGGTGACGTGCCGGCACCGGAGGACGTCACGAGCGCGTTCGAGCAGCTCGGCTCGATCGACCACCCCGCCGCGCGGTGGTGGTCGCACGACTCGGCGTTCGAGCTCGCGCACGTCGGCACGTCGCTGTACCTGGCGCCGGACCCGAACCGCACCGACCGGCAGATGGTGTGGGTGCGGGCCCGCCACGCCGTCGGGTCCGACGACGTGCTGCTGCACCGCGCGCTGCTCGCCTTCGCGTGCGACCAGATCATGCTCGAGCCCGTGCTGCGCGGCGCCGGCAGGTCGTGGCTCGACGTCGGTGCCGGGGTGCCGATGGCGTCCCTCGACCACACCATGTGGTGGCACCGCGACGCCCGGGTGGACGAGTGGCTGCTGTTCGTCCAGGAGGCCCCCACCGCCCAGGGCGGTCGCGGCCTCGGGTTCGCCCGCGTGTACACGCGCGACGGCGTGCTGGTGGCCTCGATCGCGCAGGAAGGCATGGTCCGCCTGCCCGCCTGACGATGTCGTGCTCGCGCCGGCCGCGGTGCGAGCACGACGCCGTCCGGCCACCATGTCCCGGTGCCCCGACTGCGCCGCGTCTCCGTCTCCTCCCCCGGCTACCGTCGGCGCAGGGCCGGGCGCGGCTGGGTGTTCCTCGACGTCGACGGATCACCCCTGCGCGACGCCGAGGAGCTGGACCGCTGCCGGCGCCTGGCCGTGCCGCCCGCCTGGCGCGACGTGTGGATCTGCCGCTACCCGAACGGCCACGTCCAGGCGTTCGGGTACGACGACGCAGGGCGCGGGCAGTACCTGTACCACCAGGCGTGGACGGAGCGCCGCAGCCGCCGCAAGCACGACCACGTGCTCGAGGTGGGCCGCCGCCTGCCCGCCGCCCGACGCCGGGTCACCCGTGCGCTGGCCGAGCCCGGCCTGGGGCGGGAGAAGGTGCTCGCGCTCGCCTTCCGCCTCCTGGACCTCGCCTACTTCCGGGCCGGCGGGGAGGTGTACGCGAAGAAGAACTCCAGCTACGGGCTCGCCACCATCCGCAAGGACCACGTGGTGGTGCACCAGGACGGCACCGTGCACTTCCGCTACCCGGCCAAGAGCGGCCAGCTGCGCGACGTCGAGGTGGACGACGCGGTGGTGGCCGAGATCGTGCGCACGCTCAAGCGACGCCCCGGCGGCACCGACCTCCTGGCCTGGCGCGAGGACGACGGCCCGTGGCACGACGTGACGAGCGCCGACGTGCAGGCTGCCGTCAAGGATCTGCTCGGCCCCGACGCCACCCCCAAGGACTTCCGCACCTGGCACGCCACCGTGCTCGCCGCCCGGGCGCTGGCCGACACCGGGCCCGCGCCGTCGTCCGACCGCGCCCGGCGCAAGGTGGTGGCCGCCGTGGTGCGCGACGTCGCCGAGGAGCTCGGCAACACTCCTGCCGTGGCACGCTCCAGCTACATCGACCCGCGCCTGTTCGACCTCTGGGAGAACGGCCAGACGATCGGCCCCACCCGCACACGGTCCGCAGCCGAGCGCAAGGTGCTCGACCTGCTGGGCTGAGACAGCGGTCGTCTCAGCGGCGGAAGCTCACCGGCGCCTCGACGAACTGAGCCCAGGCGGCGCGCTCGTCGTCGCTGATGCGGCGCGGACGCCCCGTCGCGGCGTCCACGACCACGATGGTGGTGGCGGCCTTCGCGTACGGAGAGGCGCCGGACGCCGGCCCTGTGCGGGGGAAGCCGCCCGGGGCGCCGTCGTGCACCTCGTAGCAGACCTGCAGGCTCGCCCCGCCGATCGAACCGATCCACAGCTCGACCCGCACGGGCCGGCGCGTGAAGCCCAGCGGGCGCAGGTACTCGATCTGCTGGCTGGCCACGAAGGTGTGGCTGGTGGCGTGCGGGCCGGTGTCCAGGATCGCGGTGGGCCACGACTCCCCCACCTCGTCCGGCGAGTGCTTCCAGAACGCGGTGATCCGGGCGTCCTCGAGCAGGCGGAACATCTCGACGTTGTTGACGTGCTGGTAGGCGTCGAGATCGGACCAACGGGTGTGGACGGGTACGTGCAGGCGAGTCACCAGCGAAGGCTAACCCCGCCACCTGGGGGCCGGCTGCCCCCGGCGCTCCCTGCTGCTCAGGAGGCGGCCAGGCGGGCGGCTGCCCGGCACCGCGCCAGCGCGGCCAGCTCGTCGCCCACCGGCTGACGCACGTGGGTGTCGGTCACCTTGGCCACCGCCTGGCGCAGCCGCCGCTGGGCGCGCGCGGCACGCCGTCGCGCTCCCACCGCGCCGAGCAGCCGCGAGGCGAGAGCGAGCAGCACCCCCGCGAGCAGGCCGCCGACCAGCAGGACCGTGCCCCAGGGCAGGGCCAGGCCGTCCCCCTCGCCGCCCCACGCCCGGCCGCCCACGGTCAGGACCGGCGTCGGCAGGGCCGGAAGCTGGAGGTAGGCCGTGAGGAACGCGGCCCCCAGCCAGAGCGCGCCGGCCACGGCCGCCAGGAGCAGCAACCACTGGAGGACGTCGACCACCCGCCACCACAGCGGCCGGCGTGCCGGCTCCATCGCGGTGCCGGCCACGGCCTGGTCGAGGGCGTCGGGCAGCCGGTCGACGGCGTCGGCCACCCGGCGCCGGGCGGCCAGGACCCACGGGTCCGGCGCGCCCTGCGTCACCTGGTCCACGTAGGCGCGCACGGCCGACGCCGAGGCCGCACGCACCCCGGGGCGGGCAGCGGGCAGCGAGGTGCGCAGCAGGTCGGGGCGGCCCGCGGGCACGCGGAGCTCGTCCGGGCGCAGCCCCAGGCGCCGCAGCGGGTCGGGACGCAGCCTCCCGAGCCAGCGCGTGACCGGCCACCCCGTCGCCGCCCGCGCGTCCCGGGTGGCGGAGCGGCGCACCGCGTCGACAACGGTCGGGACGCCGGCGGCGGCCTCCAGCGCCGCCCCGAGGGCGGTCTGCGCACGCTCCTGCGCCTTCTCCGGCGGTCCCTCCCCGCACGCCGCCGCGATCCGCTCGGCCACGGCCCGCTCGTCCAGGACGAGCCGCGCCGTCGCCGCCTCACGGCGAGACGCGGCCTCGGCCAGCAGGCCGCGCAGCTCGTCGACCCCCTGGCCGGTCCGGGCAGACAGCGCCAGCACGCGCGCCCCGGCGAGGCCGTCGGCGGCCACCAGCCGCTCGAGGTCCGCGCGCATCGCCTCGGCGTCCGCGGGCGCGAGCCGGTCCACCTGGTTGAGCGCCACCACCACGACGTCGGCACGCCCGGCCAGCGGACGCAGGTACCGCTCGTGCAGGGCGGCGTCCGCGTACTTCTGGGGGTCCACCACCCACACGAGCAGGTCGGCTCGCTCCACCAGCCGCTCGGCCCGCACCCGGTGCTCGGTGACCACCGAGTCGTGGTCCGGGAGGTCGAGCAGCACCAACCCGGACGTGATGCCCGCCGGGGTGCGGTGCCGGCGGAACAGGCCCGTGACGCCGCGGGTCTGGCCCGTCGTCGGCTCCGGCTCGGGCGGCGCAGCCCCCGCCGTCATCTGACGCCGGGTGGGCACCTCGAGCCAGTCGAGCAGCGGGTCGGCGCCCTCACCCCAGACCGCGGCCAGGGCGTGCGCCGTCGTCGGGCGCCGCACGCCCGCCGTGGCCACCTCGTCACCGGTGACGGCGTTGAACACGCTGGACTTGCCGGACCCGGTGGCACCGGCCAGGGCCACGACGGTGTGCTCGGCGGACAGCCCGCCGCGCTCGTGGGCGCGGGCCACCACCCGGCGTGCCTCGTCCAGCAGCGGCTCGTCCAGACGGCCTGACGCCTCGTGCAGGGCCGACTCGAGCGCCACCGTGCGCTCGGCGAGGTCGATGCGGCTCATGCGCGGCCCCGCCGGCCGAACAGACGCCCCCAGAACCCGGGATCGTCGCGCCCCTCCGTCTCCGTCGTGACGTCGCCCCTCCCGGGCGACGCGGCCGGCACGGGGTGCGACTCCGGGCGCTCCGGCGGCCGCACCGTCCCTGCGCCGCGCAGCAGACGGCCCGTCCACGGGCGGGTCGTGCCCGCGGGCCGCTCCGGGCGCCCGGCACGCTCGTGCGCCGCGGCGTCCTCGACCCGGCGCGCGACCTCCCGCAGCCCTGGTCCGCCCGCCTCTGCCGTGCCCAGCGCGTCGAGCTGGGCCACGTACCGGGCCGCCTGCCCCGTCATCACGGCCGCGACGCGGGCCGAGAGCCGCTGCTTGGCCTGCGCCGCCAGCCGCCGGACCGCGTCGTCGCCGAAGACGGCCTCCAGCAGCTTCTGCGCCACGATCGCCGTGCCGCCCGCGATGCCGATCTCCGCCCCCGTCAGGCCCGCCGACGCCGCGAACACCACCACCATGAGGCTGACACCGAGCGCGTTGACGCCGAGCGACAGCGCCCGGGCCGTGCCACGCCGCGCGGCGCCCTGCTCGCGCACCAGGGCCAGCACGTCACCCTGCCAGCCGCGCACCTGCTCCCCGATCTCCGTGCGCAGGTTGGCGCTGGTGCGCGACAGCTCCAGGCCGTCCAGCAGCGGTGCCCCCGCAGGGTCGCCCCGCCACGCGTCGTAGGTGCGCTCGGCCGCCTGCTCGGCCGCGTCGAGCACCACGGACTCCAGGCCGTGCGCGATCGCCTGCTCCACCTGCGGCGCCTGCGTGGGGCGGCCGCGGAAGAACGCGCCGACGGCGTCGCGCACACGGCCCACGCCCTTCTCCACCGACCGGAAGAACTCCCCCGTGCCCACGAAGTCCTGCCAGCGTGCCAGCACCTCGCCCCGCATGATCGCGCCGTCCGACGTCGCCTGCTCCACCTGGCGCACCGCGTCGTCGTGATGGCGCTCGGCCGCCTCCCGCAGGCGCGCGTCGGCGGCCTCCTGCGCGTCGGCGGCGTCCGCCAGGTGCACCGCCCGGCGCACCAGGTCGTCGACGACGCCGTCCCGCGTCGCCGTGATGACCCGGCGCCTCGCCTCCGGGTCGCCGCCCAGGCCGGACAACCAGGTGGAGACCTCTGCGACGGCACGCTCAGGCAGCAGGCCACCGTCCAGACTCTCCGGACCCTCCCGCCCCGCCTCGGGCACCACGAAGACGGGTGCCTCGCCCAGCCCGTGCTCACCCGTCATGCGGCGCAGGTCCTCGACGACAGCCTCCGCGCCCGGGTCCACCCGGTCGAGCACCAGCGCCACCTGGGCGTGCCGCTCGGCGGCGGTGCGCAGCAGGTCCCACGGGACGGCGTCCGCGTACCGGGCGGCCGTCGTGACGAACAGCCACAGGTCCGCAGCGCCCAGCAGCTGCGCCGCCAGCTCGCGGTTCGCCGTCTCGACCGAGTCGATGTCGGGCGCGTCCAGCAGCGCCAGCCCCTGCGGCAGCGCCTCCGACGCGACGAGCCGCAGCGTGCGCCCCGCCCCCGCGCCAGACCGGGCGCCCGCAGCACCGTGCGCTGGTTCTGGCACGGCCGGCCCTGGCACGGCTGGTTCGGGCACGGCGGTCGTGACGCGGGCCAGGCCCGGCAGCACGCGCTCGGTCGTGAACCAGCGCGCGTCCAGGGGGTGGTGCACCAGCACCGGGGAGCGCGTGGTGGGCCGCAGCACCCCCGGGGCGGTGACGTGCTCGCCCAGCACCGAGTTGACCAGCGTGGACTTGCCCGCCCCGGTGGAGCCACCCACGACGACGAGCAGGGGCGCCCGCTCGGCCCGCAGCCGCGGCAGCAGGTAGTCGTCGAGCTGGTCGACGGCGCGCGCCAGGTCGGCACGAGCCGCGGGGGCGCCCGGAGTCTCGAGCGGCAGCCGCAGCGCCGCCAGCCGTGCGCGCAGGGCGTCGAGCGCGTCCACCAGCTCGGCCGCCCGCGGGTCGCTCGTCAGCGCCTCGGCCGCCACCGACGTCCGGCGGGGTGACGACGTCTCCGTCGCGGGGCGCTCAGAGACGTCGTCCGGGTCGGTCATGGCCCCATGATTACCCGGAGAGCGGTGCCTTCGCAGGCCAGCACCTGCTGGCCGCACCCGCGCGCACCTCGCACCCACCTCGTTCCGGGACGCCGAGAGGGCCGGGCGGTCGCGACGGTGCGCGGCCACCCGGCCCTCTCGGTGCGACGTCAGTCGCGCGTGAGCTTGCGGTGCGTCACACGGTGCGGGCGAGCCGCCTCGACGCCCAGGCGCTGGACCTTGTTCTCCTCGTAGGAGGCGAAGTTGCCCTCGAACCAGTACCAGCTCGCCGGGTTCTCGTCCGTGCCCTCGTAGGCCAGGATGTGCGTGGCCACGCGGTCGAGGAACCACCGGTCGTGGGACACGACCACGGCGCAGCCGGGGAACTCCAGCAGCGCGTTCTCGAGCGAGCCCAGGGTCTCGACGTCGAGGTCGTTGGTGGGCTCGTCGAGCAGCAGCAGGTTGCCGCCCTGCTTGAGGGTGAGCGCGAGGTTGAGGCGGTTGCGCTCACCACCGGAGAGCACGCCGGCCGGCTTCTGCTGGTCCGGCCCCTTGAAGCCGAACGACGCGACGTAGGCGCGCGACGGGATCTCGGTGTTGCCCACCTTGATGAAGTCGAGCCCGTCGGACACGACCTCCCACAGCGTCTTCTTCGGGTCGATGCCGCCGCGCGACTGGTCGACGTACGAGATGGAGACCGTCTCACCGATCTTCAGCTCACCGCCGTCGAGCGGCTCCAGGCCCACGATCGTCTTGAACAGCGTGGACTTGCCGACGCCGTTGGGGCCGATGACGCCGACGATGCCGTTGCGCGGCAGCGTGAACGACAGGCCCTCGATGAGCTTGCGGTCGCCGAAGCCCTTCTCGAGGTCCTTGGCCTCCAGCACCAGGTTGCCCAGGCGCGGCCCCGCGGGGATCTGGATCTCCTCGAAGTCGAGCTTGCGCGTGCGCTCGGCCTCGGCCGCCATCTCCTCGTAGCGGGCCAGACGGGCCTTGCTCTTGGCCTGGCGGCCCTTGGCGCTCTGGCGCACCCACTCGAGCTCGTCCTTGAGGCGCTTGGCGAGCTTGGCGTCCTTCTTGCCCTGCACCTCGAGGCGGGCCTGCTTCTTCTCCAGGTAGGTGGAGTAGTTGCCCTCGTACGGGTACAGGCGGCCGCGGTCGACCTCGCAGATCCACTCGGCCACGTGGTCGAGGAAGTAGCGGTCGTGCGTGACGGCCAGCACGGCGCCGGGGTAGGTGGCCAGGTGCTGCTCGAGCCACAGCACCGACTCGGCGTCGAGGTGGTTGGTGGGCTCGTCGAGCAGCAGCAGGTCGGGCTTCTCGAGCAGCAGCTTGCACAGCGCGACGCGGCGGCGCTCACCACCGGAGAGCACGTTGACCGGGGCGTCCGGCGGCGGGCAGCGCAGCGCGTCCATCGCCTGCTCGAGCTGGGAGTCGAGCTCCCAGGCGTCGGCGTGGTCGATGGCCTCCTGCAGCTCGCCCATCTCGGCGAGCAGCGCGTCGAAGTCGGCGTCGGGCTCCGCCATCAGGCCGGAGATCTCGTTGAAGCGGTCGATCTTGGCCTTGATGCCCGCGACCGCCTCCTCGATGTTGCCGAGGACGGTCTTCTCCTCGTTCAGCGGCGGCTCCTGCTGGAGGATGCCCACGGTGTAGCCGGGCGACAGGCGGGCCTCGCCGTTGGACGGCTGCTCCAGCCCGGCCATGATCTTGAGGATCGTGGACTTCCCGGCCCCGTTGGGGCCCACGACGCCGATCTTCGCGCCGGGCAGGAAGTTCAGCGTCACGTCGTCGAGGATGACCTTGTCGCCGTGCGCCTTGCGCGCCTTGTACATGGTGTAGATGAACTCAGCCACTGGCTCGTTTCCACCGTTTCGATCGCTCGGTACTGCAGGGAGCAGGATGCTGGGGGGGCCGGCACTCGCGGCCGACCCCCCAGCCTACGCGACGCAGCCCTCAGACAGGCACTGCCTGCCGCTCGTCCTCGTGCTCCAGCACGTCGGGCTCGACGTCCTCCTCCACGGGCCCGGGCACCCCCTCCTGGCCCGCGCCCAGGGCTGCCGCCCCGCCCGCGGGAGCGCCGGCGGGGAGCACCTCGGTGTGCACCGTGCGCGTGTAGCGGGCCACGCCCCGGGCCACGTCCACCGCCACGGTCGCGTTCTCGACCGCCAGCGCGTGCCGCGTCTCGCTCACCTCGTGCACCGCGCCGTCGGCGCCGCGCACCTCCTTGGTGACCTCGTACTCCTCGAAGGCCAGACGGCCGGAGACCACCACCGGGGTGCCCTTGCGCAGCGACTCGACCACGTTGAGCGCCCGGTCGCCGAAGGAACGCACCGTGAACCACATGGTGGGCCCGTCGCCCCACTCGCCCGTCCGCGGGTCGCGCACTCGCCGTGTGCTGGCCACCCGGATCGAGGTCCAGCGGGTACCGCTGCCCGAGGTGTACAGCGTGGGGTCCTGGCCGACGTGGCCGACCACCGTCACGTTGACGTCGCTCATGAGTCCTCCTGTCACGGGGCCGGTCGGTCACCGGCCGCTGCGAGGAGGATCAGGCGACGGGCGCGGTGACCGCCCCGTCGCGCGCGGCATCTGTGGACGGCCGCGCGACGGCCTCGGCAGGGGGCAGCGTCACGGGTCCGGTCAGCGGCGGCGGGACCGGACGGTCGAGAGCCGCCTCCGCCAGCTCACGCACACGCCGGTGCTCGGCCAGCAGCTCCTGCGTCGGCCGGCCGAGACCGTCGACGAGCACCTTCTCCAGGGCCGACCGTCCGTCGCGGGCGACGCCCTCGGCACGACGGCGCGCCAGCGAGCGCCTGGCCAGCACCCCGGCCAGCGCGCACCCTGCCCCACCCACGACCAGCACGGCGGCGACAGCCCACAGCACGGCCGGCCAGGGGGCGTCCAGGTCGAGCACCCCACCGGTCACCAGGCCCGCCAGGACGCCGACGACCACGCCGGCGCCGAGCAGCGACCACGCCACCCGGCGCAGCGTCCGAGCATGGCGCGGTCCCCTGACGTCCAGACGCACCGAGCGCGTCGCGTCCGTCACGGCGGCACGCAGCGCGTCCGCGCCCTGCACCGCCTCGGCCATCGCGCGCTGCCACCCGGGGCGCAGCGACGCGCCCGCCCAGGTCAGCCACCGTGCCCGCGCGAGCGTGATCGCGTCCCGGTCCGGCACCGGGAACTCCGGCATGCCGTACCCGTTGCGCACGGCCGCCCCGACCTGCCCCGCCACCGCGTCCAGCCCTGTCGCCTCCACCAGGCCGGGCAGCTCGCGCGCCACCGCCTGGTCGAGCTGCCACGGCACCTCCGCCGGCGTCTGGGACAGCAGCAGCCGTGCCGCGGCGTCCAGCTCTCCCGCGGCCCGCCCGGCCGCGACCGAGCGACGCGAGCACACCTCCTCCAGGACCTCCCGCACCTGCGCCACACCCTCGCCCGTGCGCGCCGAGACGGCCACGACCGGCACACCGTGCAGGCCGTCGTCCTCCAGCAGGCGGCCCAGGTCGGTCAACAGCTCCTCGCGGCGGCCCTGCGGCACCGTGTCCATCTGGTTGAGCAGCACGAGCATGGACGCCTCCATGCCCACCGACTCGCGCAGGTACCCCGAGTGCAACGCGTCGTCCGCGTACTTCTGCGGGTCCACCACCCAGATGAGCAGGTCGACCAGCGGCAGCACCCGGTCCACCACCTCGCGGTGCGCGGGCTCGACCGAGTCGTGGTCGGGCAGGTCCAGCAGCACGAGGCCGTCCAGCGCGCCCAGGTCGCCCTCGAGCTCGTCGGCCTGCACGATGCGGCGCTCCCGGTCCACCCCTACCCAGTCGAGCAGGGCCTCGGCGCCGTCGTCCCAGGAGGCTGCCGTGACCCGTGCCGTCGTCGGCCGCTTGATGCCGACGTCGGCGAAGGACAGGCGCGAGATCTTGTTGAACAGGCTCGACTTGCCGGACCCGGTACCGCCCGCGAGCGCCACCACCGTGTGGTCGACGCCGAGCGCCAACCGCTCGCGCACACCCTCCACGGCCTGGCGCACCCGCGCCCGCGTGGCCTCGTCGGTGCGTGCGCCCACGAGCGACAACGCCTCCGCGAGGTCCTCCGTGCGGGCCCGCAGGGTGATGTCGTCGGTCACGTGAGCCTCCTCAGCTCGGCGAGGCGGACGCGCAGGCCGGAGGCCGCGTCCTGAGCCAGGTTCGGGGAGTCGAGGTTCGCCACCACGGCGTCGAGCTCGGCGTCGACGGTGGTCGCCGCGCGGTCGGCGAGGTCCTCGCGCAGGGCCTCGACCGCCTCCGTGTGCAGGTCTCCCAGGACCCGCACCAGGAGCCGCGCCGCGTCGTCGCTGCCGGCCGCGGCAGCCAGCAGCAGGGTGCCGAGCCCGTGGGGGCCGAACGCCTTGACGGCCGCGGACGCCCGCGCAGCGGTCTCCCCCGTGCCGAGCAGCTCGACCACCTGCTCGGCGCTCGCCGACCATCCCTCGACCGCCGTGGCGACGGCAGCCTCGCGTGCGGTGGCGCGCTCGGCGGTCTCGGGGACGACGGCGGTGCCGCCCGCCGGGGCACCGGGCCCCGTGAGGACGGCGCGCAGGCGCTCCTCGACGCGGGCCCCGGCGGCCTCGAGCGTGCGCACGGCCGCGGCCTCGACGTCGGACCGCAGGGTGCGCAGCGCGTCTTCCCGGCGCCGGCCGGTGCGGCGCAGCGACCGCACGGCCCCGTCCTTGACCTTGACCCGGTCGACCTTGGCGGTGCCGGACAGCTCGCGCCAGCGGGCCTCGACGGCGGCACCGGCGACGACGCCGGCCTCGACGCCGTCCCGGGCGAGCTTGCGGGCGGCGGGGCGCTCGTGCTCGACGACGGCGCGCAGGTGGTCGGCGGCCTCGCCCTGGGCGTCCACGGCGTCGGCCAACGACGTCACCCAGGCGGGCAGCGCACCGAGCGCCCCCTTCAGGGTGCGGACGATGACGGCGCGCGACCGCTCAGGTCCGGCGAGCAGCGCCAGCCACCGGCGCACGGGCTGGACCACCTGCGCGTCCAGCAGGCCCTCGTGGGGGCCGACGTCGGGCACGACGAACAGCGGCACGTCCGTCATGCCGTGCTCGCGCAGGCGCTGCAGCAGGTCGGCGCGGATCGTCGTCAGCGTCTCCGGAGGGACCCGGTTGAGCACCATCGCCACCGACGCGCCACGCTCGGTGGCGCGCGCCAGCGCCTGCCAGGGCAGGGCGTCGCCGTAGCGGGACGCCGTGGTGACGAACAACCACAGGTCGGCCGCCTCGAGGAGCTGCTGGGCGGTGCTGCGGTTCTCGGAGAGGAACGAGTCGAGGTCGGGGGCGTCCAGGAGCGCGGTGCCGCGCGGCACGCCGTCGTGGTAGACGACCCGCGACGCCTCCGTGACGGGGCCCGGCTGGATCACCTCGATGTCGGCGGGGTTGAACGCCAGCACCGGCTCGCGGGTGGTGGGACGCAGCACGCCGGCCTGGGAGATCTCCTCCCCCAGCAGCGAGTTGTACAGGGTGGACTTGCCCGCGCCCGTCGACCCTGCCACCACCACCACGGCGGGCGACGACAGCTCGCGCAGGCGCGGCAGCAGGTGCTCGTCCAGCTGGGCGAGCAGGCGCCCGCGGGACGACTCGGCGGCCGAGGCGCCGTCGATCGGGAGGGGGAGCCGGACGGCGTCGACGTCGCGGCGCAGGTCCCGCGCGACGTCGTAGACGGTGATGCCGAGCTCGTCGGCGACGGCGGGGTCCGGTCGGCCCGCGACCTGGCGGGCGGCGCGCGATCCCAGTGGCAGTGTCACGGGGTCATCCTCGCTGGTGGGCGCGCGCTCGCCAAACGACCGCGCCGGTGGTGGCGCAAGGTCGTGCGGGTCACCGGCGCGTCCGCGGGCGCCCGGGACCGCTCGTACCGGTGCACGGCTGCCGGCCACCTCAGAAGGTCAGCACGAGCCGGCCACGGACCCCGCCGGCCTCCAGGCGGCGGTGCGCCTCGGCGGCCTGCTCGGCGGGGTAGGTCTGCGCCACGCGCAGCGTCAGCACGCCGTCGTCGGCCAGCCGGACCACCTCGTCCAGCCAGCCCTCGCGGTGCAGGTAGTCCGCTGGCAGCACGAGCGGGGTGCGCACGCCGCGGTCGGCCTCGCCGTCGAACGGGCGCACGCAGACGAGCACGCCGCCGTCGCGGACCGCAGGCAGGACGGCCACCTGCAGCAGGGCGGCGTCCAGCACGGCGTCGACGCCGCCGGGCTCGGCGGCCCGCACCGCCGCGGCGAACCCGTCACCCCGCGGCAGCACCGTGTCGGCGCCCAGGCTCTCGACCAGCTCCCGGTCCTCGTCCGCGGCGTCGGCCACCACGCGGTAGCCGCGGTGGTGGGCGAGCTGCACCGCGAACGCGCCCACGGCGCCGGCGGCGCCGGTCACGGCGAGCGTGCCGGCGGGCGGCAGGTCGGCCAGCTCGAGCGCCCGCTGCACGGTGAGCCCGTTGAGCGGGAGGGTCGCGGCGGCCACCAGGTCCAGGCCGTCGGGCAGCAGGGCCACCGACGTGTCCGGCACGACGACGCGCTCGGCGTAGGCGCCGCCCTGGGGGCGCCTCGGGTTGACCGCCGCGACGACGCGGTCCCCGGGCGAGAGCTCGACACCGTCGCCCACCGCCACCACCACGCCGGCGAGGTCCATGCCGGGCACGTAGGGCGGCTCGAGCCCGTCGGGGATGCCGACGCCCTCGCGCAGGGCGATGTCGGTGGGGTTGACGGTCGCAGCGTGCACCGCCACCACGAGCTCGTGCGGGCCGGGCTGCGGGTCGGGGAGGTCGAGCACCTGCAGCCGGTCCGGACCGCCCGTCGTCGTCACTCCGATCGCGCGCATGCCGCCACGCTAGCCAGGTCTGCCGCACCCGCACGGCGACCCAGCGCCCCCGCCCCCCGCCGACCGTAGGGGTCTGTCACGGAACCGGGGTCGTCCCGTGACAGACCCCTACGCTCGGGCGCCGTCGGTGGCGCGGTCCGGCTCGGCGCGCGTCCCGCCCGGACCCGATGAGAGTGTGGAGCGCATGGACCGCCTCTTCCTCCCGACCGAGGGCGTCGACGCGTCGCTGCGCGGCTTCGCCCGCGCGCACGCCGGGCTCGTGGAGCTGCACGAGGACCCGACCTACCTGCTGGCCCGCGAGCGCCACCCCGACCGCCGGGTGGGAATCGTCTCGGGCGGCGGCTCGGGCCACGAGCCCATGCACGCGGGGTTCCTGGGCCGCGGCCTCCTGGACGCCGCCGTCCCCGGCCGCGTCTTCGCCTCGCCCCACAACCGGCAGGTCTACGAGGCCGGCAAGGCGGTGGCCGGCCCCGACGGCGTGCTGCTGGTGGTGAAGAACTACACCGGGGACCGCATCAACTTCGGCATCGCGGCCGAGCGCCTGCGCGCCGACGGCGTCGAGGTGCGCCGGGTCCTGGTGGACGACGACGTCGCCACCGAGAGCGAGGAGACCGGCACCGGTCGGCGCGGCACGGGGGCCACCCCTGTCGTGGAGAAGCTGCTCGGCGCCGCCGCCGACTCCGGCCTCGGGCTCGACGAGCTGGCTCACCTGGGCGAGCGCGTCGTGGCCGCCTCGCGCAGCCTCGCCGTCGCCTCCCGCGCTCAGACCCGACCGGCCGACGGTGGCCCCGCGTTCGAGCTGCCCGACGGCGAGCTGGAGTACGGCGTCGGCATCCACGGCGAGCGCGCGCAGCGCACCGTCTCTTACGAGGGGCTCGAGCACCTCGTGCCGCGGATGGTGAGCGACGTGCTGGACAGCCTCGAGCGCGCGGAGGCCACCGGGGACGACGTGCTGCTGCTCACCAACGGCATGGGCGCCACGACCTTGCTCGAGCTGTACACGGTGCACGACGCCGCGGCCGGTGCCCTGGAGGAGCGCGGGCTACGGGTGGCGGCGCAGGCGGTGGGGACGCTGGTGCCCGGTCTGGACATGGCCGGGTTCTCCCTGACCGTGACCCGCCTGCGCGACGACTGGCTCGACCTGTGGCGCGCACCCGCCGTCACCCCCGCGTTCCCGGCACCGACCGACATCCCGGCCGGCACCCCGACCGGCTCCCCCGCACCCGTGGAGGCGACCCGATGAGCGCTCCCGCCCTCGACCAGCACGCCATCCTCCAGGCGTACGCCGACGCCGCCGTCGCCGCGCGCGACGAGCTCACCCGGCTCGACCAGCTCGCCGGTGACGGCGACTTCGGCGACAACCTGCGCGAGGGGCTGGCCGCCGTGCGTGCCGGGATCGAAGCCGCACCCGGCGAGCCGGCGTTCCGCACCGGCGCGCAGGTGTTCCTCGACGAGGTGGGCGGCACGTCCGGCCCGCTGCTCGGGCTGCTGCTGCAGTCGGTGGCCCAGGCCCTCGGCACGGCCGGCGCCGCGGGCGACGAGCGGCACGCGTTCGCCGACGGCGTCCGGGAGGGGCTCGCGGCCATCCAGCGCGTGGGCGAGGCCGAGGTGGGCGACCGCACCCTTGTCGACGCCCTCAGCCCCGCGGCCGACGCGCTGGCCGAGGGCGCCGGGTACGCCGACGTCGCCCGTCGGGCCCGGCAGGGCGCCCTGGACACCGCCGACCTGCGCGCCCGCCAGGGCCGCGCCAGCTACCTCGGCGACCGAGCGAAGGGTGCGCCCGACGCCGGCGCGCTCGGCGTCGCGCTGCTCTTCTGGGCGGTGGCACGCGTGGCGGAGCCCGACGCCGACCTCGGGGACCCGGTGGCATTCGTCTCGCCCTGAGCGTTTCGCCCGTTTGGTGACATGCGTCACGATCGCCGCTACGTTGGACGCCCATGAAGCGCACAGGGTTCGTGACCGTGGCCGCAGCGACGATCCTCCTCGCCGGGTGCGGCGGCGGCGCCGAGCAGACCGAGCACGCCGTCGAGCCCGCCCAGGCGTGCCACGAGGCGTTCGCCCAGGCGCTCGAGGCGGACGAGATGCAGGACTCCCGCCAGGCCCTGTGGCCCGCGTTCGAGGAGTGCGCCACCCTCGACGACTTCGCCGCCGCGGCCTCCGCGCACCCCGAGGTGCTCGGCGAGGTGGTCCCCGAGACCTACGCGAGGACCCAGTGCGAGTTCGAGCCCGCGCTGGAGGCCTCCGCGCTCTGCACGAACCTCGACTGAGGTCTCGGCGGGTGCCGCACGAGCAGCACCCGCCGAGAGCGTGCCCAGGACCTCGCCCAGGCGCTCGCCAGGCCGCGCACCGGGCCGTCGGGACCCGGTGCGCGGTGCCGGCTATCCCCGCCCGGGGACGACCGGGTCGGGAAGGTAGACCCTGCCGCCCGCCGCGCGGAACTCGCGGGCCTTGGCCGCCATCCCCTCCTCCACGACCCGCGCCTGCCCCTCCGCGTCACCGAACTCCGAGCGGATGTCCTGAGAGATGCGCATCGAGCAGAACTTCGGCCCGCACATCGAGCAGAAGTGGGCAGTCTTGGCCGGCTCGGCGGGCAGCGTCTCGTCGTGGAACGACTCCGCCGTCTGCGGGTCCAGGGACAGGCCGAACTGGTCGCGCCAGCGGAACTCGAACCTCGCCTTGGACAACGCGTCGTCCCGGTCCCGGGCGCCCGGGTGCCCCTTGGCGACGTCGGCCGCGTGCGCGGCGATCTTGTAGGTGATCACCCCGGTCTTCACGTCGTCCCGGTCGGGCAGCCCCAGGTGCTCCTTGGGGGTCACGTAGCAGAGCATCGCGGTGCCGTACCGGGCGATCTCCGTGGCCCCGATCGCGCTCGTGATGTGGTCGTACCCCGGGGCGACGTCCGTCACCAGCGGGCCGAGCGTGTAGAACGGGGCGCCCTTGCACAGCTCCTGCTGCCTCTCCACGTTCTCCCGCACCAGGTGCAGCGGCACGTGCCCCGGCCCCTCCACCATGACCTGCACGTCGTAGGCCCACGCCCGCTCGGTCAGCTCGGCCAGCGTCTCCAGCTCGGCGAACTGTGCGGCGTCGTTCGCGTCCGCCAGCGAGCCCGGCCGCAGGCCGTCCCCCAGCGAGAAGGCCACGTCGTACCGCGCGAAGATCTCGCACAGCTCGTCGAAGTGCTCGTAGAGGAAGTTCTCCCGGTGGTGCCCCAGGCACCAGCCGGCCATGATCGACCCGCCCCGCGAGACGATCCCCGTCACCCGCTCGGCCGTGAGCGGCACGTACCGCAGCAGCACCCCCGCGTGGACGGTCATGTAGTCCACGCCCTGCTCGCACTGCTCGATCACCGTGTCCCGGTACACGTCCCAGGTCAGCGCCTGGTGGTCCCCGCCGACCTTTTCCAGCGCCTGGTAGATCGGCACGGTGCCGATGGGCACCGGGGAGTTGCGCAGGATCCACTCCCGCGTGGTGTGGATGTCGTCACCGGTGGACAGGTCCATGACCGTGTCGGCACCCCACTGCGTCGCCCACCGCATCTTGGCGACCTCCTCGGCGATCGACGACGTCACCGCCGAGTTGCCGATGTTCGCGTTGACCTTCACGGTGAACGCCCGGCCGATGATCATCGGCTCGGACTCCGGGTGGTTGATGTTGCTCGGGATGATCGCCCGGCCGGCCGCCACCTCGGAGCGGACCAGCTCGACGTCCACGCCCTCGCGCAGCGCGACGAAACGCATCTCCGGCGTCACCACGCTCTGACGGGCGTAGTGCATCTGGGTGACCCGCCGGCCCGGCAGAGCCCGCAGCGGCGGGCGCTGCTCACCCTTCCACTCCTGGCTCGCCGCACCACGACGCAGCGCCCGGCTGCCGTCGTCCTCCAGGCGCCGCCCGCGCGCCTCGTACGTCTCGACGTCGCCGCGGGCCGCGACCCACTCCGCGCGCAGCGGCGGCAGGCCCCGCACCGGGTCGCTGCCCGGCCCCGTGGTGCGGTAGGTGAAGAACGGCGGGTTCGGGGTGCCGTCCGGCGAGTCGTCCTGGGCGATCCGCGTGACTGGCACCCGGATCCCGTGCTCCTCGTCCACCACGTAGTCCGCGGTGTGCGTCCGGTAGTTCAGCGGCGACGCTGCGTCGCCGGCCGCTGCGTGAGCGTCCTCGGTGCGGGGCGAGTCCTGGGCAGGGGTACGCGTCATGAGCTCCTTCTTCCTTCGCCGGCATGACCCGGACAGGTTCGAACGGTGCTCGGACAGCGGCAGTCCGATCTCAGCTCTGTGCTCAGAGCGCCCGTGAGGTTGGCGGCACCGTACTACAGGACAGCGTGCGAGGGCTCAGCCGAGGAGAGCAGGCGGGCAGGTCACCCCGCGCGTCACGAGCCGGTCCGAGCGCTCCGAGCGCCTGTGACTTGAGGGGGCGTCACGGCGGAGGTCGAGAATCGCGGTATGGAAACATCGGAGGATGAGGACTTGGGGCTTGCTCGCGGCCCTGGTGGGAGCTCTTCTCGCCTGCCTCGTTGCCATCCTGTTCCTCATTGGCGAGGGCACACCACGATGTGAGCTTGTGGAGAACCGGGTGGACGGCATCAACTACGCGATGCCCAACTGCCCATGATTCGGCACTCGGAGTTCATCGAGCCCCGTGGCTCCAAGACGTCGTCCGCCGTCATGGCGCGGATGCCTAGCGCGTCCTGAACTCACCGAGTGGACTATCACCAGCTCCATCTCGCCCCACGGGGAGCCTCCCGCTCTACCCGGGCTCAGCCGTCGCGGGGTGGCGCAGCCTGAACCTCGTGATCCGGGTTTTGGAAGAGGGTCTTTCGGAGGGCTCAGGCCTCGAAATGACACTGACCCGCACCGCCACGAGAGCGGTGCGGGTCAGTGGATCAGGAGTGGTCAGCAGTTGTTGCTAGTCCAAGTATTGCCGGCCTCGTCCATGTGGATGCAAGTACCGCCACCGAACACCTTGTCTATGATGGAGTCCCAGTCCGCCGAAGACCCGCCACCCGATGAACCGCCGCTAGGGGTGCCACCCGACGACTTCGGAGCCGAGGAGCCCGACGAACCCGACTTGGCCGTGCTGCCGCCCGACTTGGTCGAGGTCGAGGACTTGGTACCCGAGCCGGACGAGGACTTGGCAGCAGCCTGCCGCTGAGCCGCAGCGGCCTTCTCCGCCGCAGCCCGCTCGGCAGCGGCACGCTCCGCAGCGATCCGGGCCCGCTCCGCCTCCTCCCACGCCTTGGTCGCGTCCTGCACCTGCTGGGTCGTGGACTCCACCGAGCCCTTGGCGTCCGTACGCACCTTGGTGGCGGACTGCACCGCCTCGAGGCTCTGGGTGTCCACCTCGCCCGTGATCGCCAGCGCGGCGTCCAGGGCGTCACGCAGGGCCTGACGGACCTGGTTGTCCGCGACCTTGCCCTCGGTGGCAGCCAGCACCTCCTCGCCGGTGATCACCGACTGGCCCAGCGCCGCCTTCGCCTCCTCCAGCTGAGCGACCGCCTCCCGCAAGAGGAACTCGGCGTGGGAGCCCTCGACCGCCCGCACCGCCTGGTCGAGGGTGCTCGCCGCCTCGTTGAGCGCAGCCAGCGCCGCTTCCACCTCGGCAAGCGCCGAGCGCGCCTCGTCCAGGGTGTCGCCGGTGCGCGGTGCCCGGACGTCAGACGCCCGCCGCGCCTGGGCGACGGCCTGCTCCAGGGCGGGGCGCACGGCGGGATCGTCGACCTTGCCGTCCGTCTGGGCAAGAAGCTCCTCGGCGGCCTGCACCTGGGTGGTCAGCGTCGCGGCGCGCGCTTCGCTGGTCCTGGGCCGCCACCACCTGGGTGAGCGTCTGGTCGATCCTGACCTGGTTGCTGTGCCGCGCGTAGGCGACTCCGCCGACACCGGACAGCACAAGGGCCGCCGCCACACCGGCGGCGACCGTCACCCGGCGGCGCGGTCGCCCCCGCCACCAGTGCCGCTCGGTCCCGTCGTCCAACTGCCCCGGCTCCACCATCCGCGTCTCCCTTCCCTGGGCTGGCGGCAGGCATCCTGCCCCGCCGTGCTGCACAGAACCCCCGGAGCAGCACGCTCCAGAAGATCCTCCGTTCGGATCGGCTAGCACTGCCCGACCGTGAGCAGGCCCACCGGACCGTCGCCGTGACGTTCGCGTGGGCCAGGGGTGAGACCGGCAGAGCGTGAGCCGGGGTCAGGTCGTTCGGGGCGGAACCCTCGATGGGCGAACGACACCGCCCACTGGCGACGTCGTGCAGGAGACACCTGGCCGCCCCTGCTCAGCGTGCCCCCGGCAGGACTCGAACCTGCAACCTACGGATTAGAAGGCCGGTGCTCTATCCATTGAGCTACGGAGGCGCGGCCCCACGGGTGGGGCGTCGGCGGCCATGCTACCGATGCGGCGGACGGGGCCGTCGAAAATGCCTCGCTCCGTGTCGGTGCCTCCTGGGAGAGTTCTGAACGCACCGCGGTGACGATCCGCCGGCTCTGTGCCGGTGGTGGAGGGGACCTGGCCCGTCCCGCCACTCCACGTCACGAGAGAGAAGAACCCCATGCACCCCGAGATGGTCCACGCGCTGGCGCGGGCCGACCACGAGGAACGGCTCGCCAGGGCCGAGCAGGAGCGCCTGGCCCGGACGCTGCGACGGCAGCGTCGGGAGGAGCGCAAGGAGCGGCGTCGTCTGCGCCGCACCGAGCGTGCCGAGCAGGCCGACCGCAGCAGCCGCCCTGCGGCGGCGTCCGCCTGGCGAACCGCATGACAGCAGGAGTCCCGACGCCGGCCCCCCAGGGCCGGTGCCGCACCAGCCCGGGCAGCACGCCCGGGTCCGAGAGCCCCGCTCCCCCGCGCGCTCGCCACGAGCGGCCGGGGATCGGGGCTCTCGCCGTACGGGGCACGTAGGCTGACCCGCGTGAGCCCTGCTTCCCCGAACGACCGCATCGTGTGGATCGACTGCGAGATGACCGGCCTGGACGTCCGTTCGGACGCCCTGGTGGAGGTCGCCGCCGTCGTGACCGACTCCGAGCTCAACGTGCTGGGCGACGGCGTCGACGTCCTGATCGCCCCGCCGGCCGAGGCGCTGGAGGGCATGGACGACTTCGTGCGTGACATGCACACCCGCTCCGGCCTGCTGGAGGAGCTGAAGACGGCGGGCACGATGGCCGACGCCGAGAAGGCCGTCATGGAGTACGTGACCGAGTGGGTGCCGGACCCGCGCAAGGCGCCGCTGGCGGGCAACTCGGTGGGCACGGACAAGATGTTCCTCGATCGGGACATGCCGCAGCTGGTGGGCCACCTGCACTACCGCATCATCGACGTCAGCTCGATCAAGGAGCTGGCCCGCCGGTGGTTCCCGCGCGTGTACTTCGCCTCTCCGAAGAAGGACGGCGGCCACCGCGCGCTGGCGGACATCCTGGAGTCGATCGACGAGCTCCGGTACTACCGCGAGGCGCTGTTCGTGCCCCAGCCGGGCCCGGACTCGGCGACCGCGCGCGCCGTGGCGGCCCGGATCTCCGAGACGTCGGTCACCAAGCGGCCCACGGTGTCCTGACCGCCCGAACCCTCGGGTATGCTTTCCGTCGGCCGGTGCGCGAGCGCCCGGTCATGGTGGGTATAGCTCAGCTGGTAGAGCACCTGGTTGTGGTCCAGGGGGTCGCGGGTTCAAGTCCCGTTACTCACCCCGCAGAGACGAGGCCCGGGCCTCGATCGCCGGAGACGGCGGTCGGGTCCCGGGCCTTCGTCGTCGTGGCCCGAGGGCATCGGGACAGCGCGCAGGTCCGCCGCACCCCCCGAGCAGCCGGGGCCCGCGCGACCGCCGAGAGACACGAGGCCCCGCACCGACCGGTGCGGGGCCTCGTCGTCGTGCGAGAAGGGGGGCGTCAGGCCACGCGCGCCGCGATCGCGTCGGCGAACCGGGTCAGCGTGGGGACGGCACCGGAGTACTGCATCCACAGCGACGGCTCGGTCAGCTCCAGCTCGATCACCAGCGGGCCCTCGTCCCCGGAGACCAGGTCGACGCGGGCGTACAGCAGCGGGTCGGTCAGCCCCAGCTCGGCGGCGGCCACCTCGAGGGCCTTCGTCGCCACGGAGAGCTGCTCGGGCGTCGCCTCGACCGGCGACATCTTCTCCTCCATGTACAGGCCCAGGCCCACGGTGGGGCGTGACGGACCGGTGAGGAGGGCGTTCTTGCGGGTCGCGTGCTGGAAGACGCCGTCCACGAAGGTCAGGCAGGTCTCGCCGGTGGTGTCCACGCTGGTCACGTAGGGCTGGATCATCACCCAGCGGCCCGAGTCGAGCAGCCGCCGCGCGTGCTCGATCGCCAGGGCGCGCGACTGGGCGCTCACCGGCTGGTAGCGGCCCGTGTCCTTGGCCCCCGCCGAGACCACCGGCTTGACCACGAAGTCGCCGAACGCCGGCATGCGGGTGTGCACCGCGCGCTTGGAGAAGTGCCTCGCGGGGTCGAGCCAGATGGTGGGGATGACCGGCACGGAGGCGGCCTCGAGCGCCCGCAGGTACGACTTGTCCGTGTTCCAGCGCAGCACGTCCGCCGAGTTGGCGATGCGCGGCACCGACTCCGCCCAGGCGACGAACTCCTCGCGACGGGTCGAGTAGTCCCACGTCGAGCGCACCACGACCAGGTCGTAGGCGGGCCAGTCGACGTCGGGGGCGTCCCACACGACGGGCTCCGCCGTGACGCCGCGGTCCGCGAGCGCGGCGACCAGCGGCTTGTCGTCGGCGTCGAGCTGGGGCAGGTCGGAGCAGGTGGCGAGAGCAACGCGCTTGGTGGTCACGGACCGAGCCTAACGGGCACGGCGCGCCGAGGCCGGGGCCGAGCGACCCCCGCTCCAGGGTCAGGCGGTCCCCGTGCCCATCCGGGCCCCGCCCGCCGCTGCGGGCGGCACGTCGGCGCGGGGTGCCGCGCCGTCTGTCGCCCGGCGCAGGGCGGCCAGGACGCCGTCGGCCGTGAGGACGCCGACGACGGTGCCCGCCGTGTCCGTCACCGCGACGCGCGCCGGCGCGCCGGCGCCCGCAGGCAGTGCGGCCAGCGCGTCGAACGCGTCGGCGAGCGTCGCGCCCAGCGGCACCCGCGGAGCGCCGTCGAGCGCGAGGTGACCCGGATCGCGTCCCAGGTCCTCCGGCGCGACGCGGGCGAGCTGGAGGACCCGGAGCGCGGCCCCCTCCCCCACGAACTCCCGCACCCGCTCGGTGGCGGGGTGCGCCAGCACGGCCAGGGGCGGTGCCACCTGCTCCAGGTGACCGCCGCGCGACAGGACGGCCACGCGCCGTCCCAGGCGCACGGCCTCGTCGATGTCGTGGGTGACCAGCACCACGGTGGAGCCGACGTCGGCCAGGATCTGCGCCAGCTCGGCCTGCAGGTACCGGCGCAGCTCCGGGTCCACGGCACCGAACGGCTCGTCCAGCAGCAGCACCGGCGGGTCGGTGGCCAGCGCGCGGGCCACGCCCACCCGCTGGCGCTCTCCCCCGGACAGCTCGTGCGGGTACCGGCGCCCGTAGGTGGCGGCGGGCAGGCCCACCAGCTCCAGCACCTCACCGACCCGCTCGCGCGTGCGGCGCCGGTCCCAGCCCAGCAGGCGGGGCACCGTGGCGACGTTCGCGGCGACCGTGCGGTGCGGGAGCAGGCCGACGTCCTGGATGACGTACCCCGTGCGGCGGCGCAGCCGGACCGGGTCGATGGTGGAGGTGTCGACACCGTCGATCAGCACCCGGCCGCCCGTCGGCTCGACGAGCCGGTTGATCATCCGCAGCGTGGTCGACTTGCCGCAGCCCGACGGCCCCACCAGGGCGAGCACCTCGCCGGGCTCGACCACGAGGCTCAGGGAGCCCACCGCGACCGTCCCGTCCGGGTATGCCTTGCTGACGGCGTCGAGCTCGATGCGTGCGGACACGCCCCCCAACCTACGTGACCGGGTAGGTTCGAGCGCATGCCCGGCAACCCGTGGTTCTCCTGGGAGTGGGTGGTGACCCACCGCGAGGTGCTCGGCACCCGCGCCTGGCAGCACCTGCTCCTGACCGTCGAGGCGGTCGCCCTCGCCGCGCTGGTCGCCGTGCCGCTCGCCCTGCTCGTGGTCCGCCGACGCCGCGTGGCCGGCGCGCTGGTCGCGCTGGCCTCCGTGCTGTACACCGTGCCGTCGCTGGCCCTGTTCGCCATCCTCGCCCCCGTGCTGGGCATCGGCCGCACCCCGGTGCTGGTGGGCCTGGTGGTCTACGCGGTGCTGGTGATCCTGCGCCAGACGCTGGCCGGGCTGCAGTCGGTGGACCCGGCCGCCCTCGAGGCGGCGCGCGGCCTCGGCTACGGCCCGTGGCAGCTCACGTGGCTGGTGCGCCTGCCCGCGGCGCTCCCCGCCGTCGTCGCCGGGCTGCGCCTGGCCACCGTGTCCACGGTCGCCCTCGTCACCGTGGGCGTCGTGGTCGGCTACGGCGGCCTCGGGCAGCTGATGTTCGAGGGGTTCCGCAACAACTTCTTCCGGGCCGAGATCACCGCCGCCACCCTGGCCACCCTGCTGCTGGCCCTCGTGCTCGACGTCGCCCTCTGGGCGGCGGGGCGCGCTGCCACGCCGTGGCTGCGCCGGAGGCCGGCATGAACGGCGTGCTGGGTGAGGCCCTTCGCTACCTCAACGACCCGCTGGTGTGGACGCGGCCGGGCGGCGTGCTGGACCTGACGGTCGAGCACCTGGGCATGACCGCGCTCGCCGCCGGGCTGGCTGCTGCGCTCGCCCTCCCGCTGGGCGCCCTGCTCGGCCACAGCGGGCGCGGCTCCGGCGTCGTCGTCGCGCTCTCCAACACCTCGCGCGCGCTGCCCACGCTGGCGATCATCCTGCTGCTGGCCACGGGCGGGCTCTTCGGCAACGGCGCCACGGTGGTGGCCGCCGCCGTCTTCGCGGTGCCCGTGCTTCTGGTGGGCGCCTACGAGGGCGTGCGGGGCGCCGACCCCGCCGCCCGGGACGCCGCCCGGGGTCTGGGCATGCCGGGCTGGCGCGTGCTGTGCCAGGTCGAGCTGCCGCTCGCCGTGCCGCTGCTGGCCGCGGGCGTGCGCACCGCCGTCGTGCAGGTGGTCGCCACCATCCCGCTCGCCGCGCTGGCCGGCGGAGGGGGCCTGGGGCAGGTCGTCGCCCTCGGCATGGGCACCCAGCGCTACGGCCAGGTGCTGGCCGGCGGCCTGCTGGTCGCGGCGCTGTGCCTGGTGGTCGACGGTGCGCTCGCCGTCCTCCAGCGGCTCGCCACCCCAGCCCGGCTGCGGGCGGACCACGCGGTCGCTGCCCGCTAGGCACCGGGTGGGGCCGGCGCCGGGCCGCACCGCTCCCGTCGACGCCGTGACCTGCGCACGCGCCGGGCGCGGATGTTGCCCTTGTCGGTGGCTCGCGGTCGAATGAGCAGGACGTCGGGTCCTCCGGCGCCTGCACCCCTGCCCCGGACCAGGAGCCGACGATGAACGCCCACCCTGCCCGCCGTCCGCTCGCCCTCGCCGCCTCCGCGGCCGCCCTCCTGCTGGCCGGTGCCTGCGGGGCTCCCGGCTCCTCCCAGGGCGCCTCCCCCAGCCCGGGCGGCACCGGCGCCCAGGCTCCGGTGACGGCGACGTGCGAGCCCGTGCCCGGCGACCAGCTCGTCGTGCTCGAGGACGACCAGCACCTCCAGACGGTCGACAACGTGATCCCGGCGGTCAACGCCGAGGCCGCGGCCGCCGACCCCGGGCTCGTGCCGCTGCTCGACCAGGTCTCGGCCGCTCTCGACACGGACGCGCTGATCTCGCTCAACAAGGCGGTCGACGTCGACCGGCGCAGCTCCCAGGAGGTCGCCGCGGAGTGGGTGGCCTCGGCCGGCATCACGCCGGGCGTCACCGGCCCCGCCCAGGGCGCCGCGGTCCAGGTCGGCGCCGCCGACTTCGCCGAGAGCGCCACGCTCGGCAACATCTACGCCGCCGTGCTGCGCGAGGCGGGCTACCAGGCCGACGTCGTGACCATCGGCAACCGGGAGACGTACCTGCCGGCGCTCGAGGCGGGCGACCAGGTGCAGGTCGTGCCCGAGTACGTCGGCACCCTGGCCGAGTTCATCAACAGGGACGTCAACGGCGCCGACGCCGAGCCCGTGGCCAGCGGCGACCTGGACGCCACCGTGGACGCCCTGACCTCCCTCGGCCAGCAGGTGGGGCTCACCTTCGGCGCGCCGTCGGCCGCGCAGGACCAGAACGCGTTCGCCGTCACCCAGGCGTTCGCCCAGGAGCACGACCTGACGACGCTCTCCGACCTCGCCGATGCCTGCGAGGGGCTGGTGCTGGGCGCCGGTCCGGAGTGCACCGAGCGGCCGTTCTGCCAGCCGGGGCTCGAGGAGACCTACGGGCTCACCTTCAGCGACTTCCGCTCGCTCGACGCGGGCGGTCCGCTCACCAAGGCGGCGCTGCGCAGCGGCGAGATCACGCTGGGGCTCGTGTTCAGCTCCGACGGCTCGCTCGCCACCGACTGACGCACTGCCGGTCGGCGCCGGCTACAGCCCGTACGACTCCAGGAACCGCAACCACACCTCGCTGACCGTCGGGTAGGCCGGCACCGCGTGCCACAGCCGCTCCAGCGGCACCTGCCCGACGACGGCGACCGTGGCCGCGTGCAGCATCTCGCCCGCGTCCGGCCCGACGAAGGTGGCACCCACCACGATGCGGCGCTCGACGTCCACGAGCACCTGCGCTCGCCCGGCGTACCCGGGCGAGGTGACGGTGGCGCCCGCGACGTCCCCCAGCTCGTAGGAGACCGCGCGGACGTGCAGGCCCTGCTCGCGAGCCGTCCGCTCCGTGGGGCCCACCCAGGCGACCTGCGGACGGGTGAACACCACCTGGGTCGCCGCCACGGCGTCGGCGGTGGCCGCGTACCGGGACCAGGGGCGCGCCTCGTGCCCCGCCGCCGGCGGGGTCTCGCCCGCCGTCGGGACGCCGTCACGGCCGTCCCCGAACCTGGCAGCGATCACGTCCCCGGCGACCCGCCCCTGGTACTTGCCCTGGTGCGTGGTCTGGGTGCGGCCCGTGACGTCACCGCACGCGAACAGCCACGGCCCCTCAGACCCGGCCGCGACGTCGAGCACGGCCATCGTGTCGTCCACGGCGAGCGGCTGGCCGGGCTCCAGCCCGACGGCGTCCACGCCCAGGTCGGACGTTCGGGCCACCCGGCCCGTGGCCACCAGGATCTCCTCCGCCTCGACCTGCTCCTCGCGGGGCTCGCCCTCCCGGGCGGCGAACGTCACCGTGACGGGTTCTCCGGGCGCCGCCCGGTCCACGCGGCGCACCTCCACGCCCAGCCGCACGTCCACCCCCGCGTCCCGCAGCGCCTGGCCGACGAGCTCCCCCGCGAAGGGCTCGGCGGCCGAGAGCAGCCCGCTGCGCGCCAGGAGCGTCACGTGCGATCCCAGGTCGGCGTAGGCGGTGGCCATCTCGGTGGCCACGACGCCGCCACCCACGATCACCAGCGAAGCGGGCGCGCGGTCCGCCCCGGTGGCCTCCCGGCTGCTCCACGGGGCCGCCTCCGCCAGCCCCGGCACGTCCGGCAGGACAGGCACGCTGCCCGTGGCGACCACGACCGCCCGGCGGGCGCGCAGCAGCCGCGTCCGGGCACGGTCGGCGGACCTGGTGGCGGCGTCGTCCACCACGCCGTCAGGCGAGGGAGCGCCCACCTCGGGAGCCTCGACCCGCACCAGCCGCTCTCCGGCGAGCCGGGCGTGGCCGCGCACCAGCGTGATCCCGGCGGACTCCAGCCAGCCCACCTGGCCGGTGTCGTCCCAGTCGCTCGTGACCTGGTCACGCCAGGCGAGCACCGCGTCCGCGTCCACGTGCACGCCCTGGAGCGTCCCCTGGAGGCCGGGGACCTGCGCGGCGGCGGCCAGGGCCGCGCCGGGCCGCAGGAGCGCCTTGGAGGGCATGCAGGCCCAGTAGGAGCACTCGCCCCCCACCAGCTCGCCCTCCACCAGCGCGACCGACAGGCCGGTGCGCCCGGCGCGGTCGGCGGCGTTCTCCCCCACCGGTCCGCCGCCGACGACCACGACGTCGTACGTCTCCTCGAACTGCTCGCTGCCCTGCTCGCCGCTCTGGCTGCCGACCTGCTCGCGCTGCGTCATGCAGGCATCGTCCCCCCGGAGGGGGCCACCCCGCACGGCGCGGGGCGCGCCGGACCCGCCGCTCCTGCCGCCCCGGGACACGGGCACCAGCTCCGCACACCTGGCCGGGCGCGGAGAGGGGGGGCGACCGTGCCGGGCCGCCCGCCCTCCCCTTCCCCCTGACGGGGCGTGTCGTCAGTGGTTCACGACGGCACGCTCCGAGCCGGCGCCGGTCAGCGACCGCACCTCCATCTCCGCGAACTTCTCCGGGTGCGGCTTCTCCTTCGACAGGAAGGTGCCCACGATGCCCGCGAGGAACCCGATCGGGATCGAGACCAGCCCCGGGTTGGTGAGCGGGAAGATCGCGAAGTCCACGTTCGGGAACATCGCCGTCTCCGATCCGGAGACCGTGGGCGACAGCGTGATCAGCAGGATGCAGGACGCCAGGCCGCCGTAGATGCTCCACAGCGCGCCCGCGGTGTTGAACCGCTTCCAGAAGAGCGAGTACACGATGGTGGGCAGGTTCGCGGACGCCGCGACGGCGAACGCGAGCGCCACCAGGAAGGCCACGTTCTGGTTCTTGGCGAAGATGCCGCCCACGATCGCGATGGCGCCGATGACCACCACGGTCCAGCGGGCGATCTTGACCTCGGAGTCGGCCTTCATCTTGCCCTTGTGGATCACGTTGGCGTAGATGTCGTGCGAGAAGCTGGCCGCCGCCGTGATGGCCAGCCCGGCCACGACCGCGAGGATCGTGGCGAACGCGACGGCCGCGATGACGCCCAGGAGCACCTCGCCGCCCAGGGCGTACGCCAGGAGCGGTGCCGCCGAGTTGACGCCGCCGGGGGCGGCGTTGATGGTCTCGGGGCCGACGAGGGCGCCGGCGCCGTAGCCCAGCACCAGCGTGAACAGGTAGAAGACGCCGATGAGCCAGATGGCCCAGACGACCGAGCGGCGGGCCTCCTTGCCGGTCGGCACCGTGTAGAAGCGCATGAGCACGTGCGGCAGGCCTGCGGTGCCGAGGACGAGCGCGAGCCCGAGGGACAGGAAGCTCAGCTTGGAGACCGCCGTCGCGCCGTACTGCGCGCCCGGCTCGAGAAGAGCCTCACCGCCCGGGCCTGCTGCGTCGACCGCGCCCTGCAGCACGCCGGAGAGCGAGAAGCCGAACTCTGCGAGCACCCACAGCGACATCACGGCGGCGCCCGCGATGAGCAGCACGGCCTTGATGATCTGCACCCAGGTGGTGCCCTTCATGCCGCCCACCAGCACGTAGAGGATCATCAGGGCGCCGACGACCGCGATGACGAGGTTCTGGCCGGCAGCGCTGTCGATGCCGAGCAGGAGGGCCACGAGGCCGCCGGCACCGGCCATCTGGGCCAGCAGGTAGAAGAAGACGACGAGCAGCGTGGCCAGCGCGGCCGCCATGCGCACCGGGCGCTGGCGCAGGCGGAAGGAGAGCACGTCCGCCATCGTGAACTTGCCGGTGTTGCGCAGGAGCTCGGCGACCAGCAGCAGGGCCACGAGCCACGCGACCAGGAACCCGATGGAGTACAGGAAGCCGTCGTACCCGTTCAGCGCGATGGCGCCGCAGATGCCGAGGAACGAGGCCGCCGACAGGTAGTCGCCCGCGATGGCGGTGCCGTTCTGCCCGCCGGTGAAGTTGCGGCCGCCGGCGTAGAAGTCGGCGGCGGACTTGTTCTGGCGCGAGACGCGGATGACGATCGTGAGCGTCACGGCGACGAACGCGCCGAAGATGGCGATGTTGACGACTGGGTTGCCGACGTCGGTGCCGGTGGCGGCCAGGACGGCGGTGGTCGCGGTGCTCACAGGACGTCCCCCTCGATCTCGCGGCGCAGCGCGTCCGCCTGGGTGTCGAACTTCTGGTTGGCCCAGCGGGCGTAGAGCATCGTGATGACGAACGTCGAGACGAACTGCCCGAGCCCGAGCACGAGACCCACCGTGATGGCGCTGTCCCCGAGACGGATGCTCATGAACCCGTGGGCGTAGTTGGCGAGCAGGACGTAGACGAAGTACCAGACGAGGAACAGGCCCGTCATCGGGAAGACGAAGTTCCGGAACCGGCGGCGCAGGTCCTGGAACTCCGGCGATCTCTGGACCCGTTGGTAGTCGGTCTCGCCGGCGAGGTCGGAAGTGTCGGCCATGATGCCTCCGTTGGCATTGCAGTCGGCAGTTCGCCGTGCGCGTCGCTGCGCACGGGGTGGGCACGTCCAGGACGCGTCCAGGGGCCTCAGAGTGCCCGACTATCAGCAGTGAGGCAAGCCACATCGTGACATCTGTCACGACCGATGTTCGGGGATGCGAGCGCTCACGGCACCCCGACACGCGGCGAGCGACCGCATCGGCCCTCCCAGCGAGAGCGCCCTGGTCAGACGCGTACGTACTCCAGGTCCGTGACGCTGCGCCCAGCCGCCAGCCCCTTGCGCTCGAAGCTCGTCAGCACGCGGCCGGCGAAGCGAGGGGCCCGCGCACCTGCCCCGTGCGCGTTGCGGAAGGCCGGGCTCGCCTCCGCCACCTCGAGCATCTGCTCGCCGTACTCCGCCCAGTCGGTGGCCAGGCGCCACGTGCCGCCCGGCCGCAGCACCCGCGCCGCCAGCTCTGCGAACCGAGGGGTGACCAGCCGCCGCTTGTGGTGACGCGCCTTGTGCCACGGGTCCGGGAAGAACACCCACAGCTCGTCGATGCTCGACTCCGGCAGCGAGGTGGCCAGCAGCTCGGCCGCGTTCGCCTGCACCAGGCGCAGGTTCGCCAGCCCCTGACGGTCACGGCGCTGCCCCGCGCGCACGATCGTCTGCGCCAGCCCGGGCACATACACCTCCACGGCCAGGTGGTCCCGCTCGGGGTGCGCGTCCGCCGCCTCGACGACGTTCTCGCCCTGTCCCGAGCCGATCTCCACCACCAGCGGCGCACGCCGCCCGAACACCGCCTCGGCGTCGAACCGCCACGCCGGGTCCACCGAGGTGCGGGCCACCGCGCGTGGCACCTCGACCAGGTAGGCGTCCCGCCGCTCGTCCCACGCACGCTGCTGGCTCGCGGTGAGCCTCCCGCTACGGCGCACGAAGCTCACCGGCTGGGTGCGGAACATCGGCTCGGGCTGCGCGGCCGCAGGCGGCATGTCGGGGGTCAGGTCGTGCACCGGACCAGGGTACGGCCGCACAGCCCACGCCCCCGCCTGACCTCCGGCACGGCCCCTACGGGCCCATCGGCCCCCGACCGGGCGCCACCGCACCGCCAGGATGGAGGGATGAGGAACCGCAGCCCCTTTGCCGCCGCCGTGCTCGCCGCCACCCTCGCCGCCGCCTCGCTGGCCGCCTGCACGACGCAACCACCGGCAGAGCAGGCGACGGCGCCTGGAGGCGACGTCAAGCAGCTGATCGCCCAGCTCGAGGACTCGAGCGACGCCCGGCCGCTCGCCGGCTACCAGGGTGTGTCGGTGGGCGAAGAGGAGCTGACCGTGGTGGACGCGGGCGGCGCCGAGAGCCGCCTCGCACTGCCCGCTGACGAGCGCTACGTCTCCGTGGCCCCGTACGTGGACCGCACGCACGAGTGCTACTTCCACAACCTCGCGACGTGCCGCGGAGAGCTCACGGACACGGAGATCACCGTGACCTTCACCGACGACGACGGGCAGGTGCTGCTCCAGGAGACCGCACGGACCGCGGCGAACGGGTTCGCAGGCTTCTGGCTGCCCCAGGACGTGAGCGGCACCATCACCGTGGAGCACGACGGGCGCACCGGCCAGGTCCCGTTCGAGACGGCACCTGGCTCGCCCACCTGCATCACCACGCTGCGCCTCGCGTAGCCGCTGCGCGCTCCTGTCACGCCCCGGAGACGACGAGAGCCCGGCCGATCCCGGCCGGGCTCTCGTGCGTCGAAGCTCTCGTGCGTTGTGCGCCATCAGGGACTCGAACCCCGAACCCGCTGATTAAGAGTCAGCTGCTCTGCCAATTGAGCTAATGGCGCGCGAGGAGGAACGCTACCAGCACGAGGCTGGAACGTTGCTCTCACGACGACGCCCCCACCTGACGGTGAGGGCTTCGCTGGTGCGCCATCAGGGACTCGAACCCCGAACCCGCTGATTAAGAGTCAGCTGCTCTGCCAATTGAGCTAATGGCGCGCAACGGAGAGAAACACTAGCAGCCGGCCGGGGCCGGGCGGTAACCGAGGACCGGCTGCGGGCCTGTGACCTGCACGACAGGCCCTGTCGGAGCGCTCAGAGGTACAGGCCCGTGGTGCCCGACTCGGTCTCGGCCTGGCTCACGCCGTGCACGTCCCGCTCGCGCAGCAGCACGTAGTCCGTGCCCCCGATCTCCACCTCGGCCCGCTCCTCCGGGTCGAACAGCACCCGGTCACCCACGGCCACCTGCCGCACGTGCTCCCCCTTGGCGACCACCACCGCCCAGGCCAGGCGCTTGGGCCCCTGCGCGGTGGCGGGGATGACCAGGCCGGCCGACGTCTGCCGCTCCGAGGCGTCGACCTCCGGCTGCACCAGCAGCCGGTCGAACAGCATGCGGACGGGGACGTCCGGCGTCGTGCCGGAGGAGGTGGTGCTGTGCGGTGCGGTGGTGCTCACGCGACCAACGCTAGTCGACGCGGGCGCGGCAACTAGGCTCTCCCCCAGCCCTGCCCACCCGCCCCGAGGAGCAACCCGTGCCCCGTCTCGCCGTCGGCGACACCGCCCCCGACTTCACGCTGCCCACCGCTGAAGGCAGCGACTTCTCGCTCTCCGCCGCGCTGGCCGAGCCGGGGCTCCAGGGCGTCGTCGTGTACTTCTACCCGGCCGCGATGACGCCGGGCTGCACCACACAGGCGTGCGACTTCCGCGACTCCCTGGCGTCGCTGCAGGGCGCCGGCTACACCGTCGTCGGCATCTCTCCCGACACCACGGACAAGCTGGCGAAGTTCGCCGCGCGCGACCAGCTCACGTTCCCGCTGGCGTCCGACGCCGACCACGGCGTGCTGGAGGGGTACGGCGCCTGGGGCGTGCGCAAGCTCTACGGCAAGGAGGTCACGGGCGTCATCCGCTCGACCGTCGTCGTGGGCCCGGACGGGAAGGTCACCGTCGCGCAGTACAACGTCAAGGCGACGGGCCACGTGGCCCGTCTGCGCAAGACGCTCGGGCTCGACGCCGGCTGAACCCTGGCCCAGCATGCCCCTGGGCTCTTCGGCGCCCGTCGGAGACACCTGAGCCCCGCCTCGACGCTGAGCACGCTCTAGGCTGTGGTCGCGCGCGTGTCGGAATGGGAGACGAGCCAGGTTTAGGCCCTGGTGCCGAGAGGCGTGCGGGTTCGAGTCCCGTCGCGCGCACCAGAGCACGAGGGCGGCGACCTCAGCGGCCGACGCCCTCGTGCCGCCTCAGACCACCTGGTCGATCGCCCGAGGCAGGACGGTGGGCCGGCTGTATCTCCCCGTGCCCAAACCGGCGAAGGTCGGCGTCTGGGCGTGGCAGTTCGGGCAGAGGAACCGCAGGTTCTCCTGGCGGTTGTCGCGGAAGTCACCGCTGATGTGATCGACGTGAAGGGTCAGAGGCAAGCCTTGCCACCGGCCATCACAACCGCACACCTCGCACGCATACTCGCGACCGATCTCGAGCAGGGCCCGACGCAGACGTTTGGGATCCCGGCGCTTCGTCGCGGTCGGATCGAGCACCAACACCTGGCACGCCTCCAGGCGGTTCACGCGCTTGCGGCCACCTTGGTCCCGCCGGAAGTGACTGGTGTCGATTCCCAGCGCCTTGAGCCGTCGGCTGATGTGCGCGTGCGTGCCGCCCGCCTGGATCAGTCCCAGAAATCGCAGGACCCCCGCAACCGAGTCCGAGCTGGCCGCCGCCTCGGCAAGCAGCTCTGGCGAGTACTTCTGGCCGCGTGGGAAGTGGCTGGTGTCGATTCCCAGCGCCTTCAGACGCTTGCTGACATGACTCATGGACCCGCCACGCAGGGGTGCACCCAGGTGACGCATCACTTCCGTCATCGACGTCGAGCTCGCGGCCGCTTCCGCCAACCGCTCGTACGTGTACTTCTGCCGTGCAGCCATGGATAGAACGCTAGTTCGAACCTCCGACATCACCGCAGGTCAGGAACGACGACGGCGCTGCCACCCTCGGAGGGTGGCAGCGCCGTCTTCGGGCGAAGGAGGCCCGCTCAGGCCTGCGGCTGGCCGCCCGCCTCGGCGTGCCCGTTCTCGTGCTCGGCGAGGGTCTTGCGCACCTCATCCATGTCGAGGCCCTTGACGGCCTCGACGACCTGCTGGAGGGCGGGCGCGGGCAGCGCGCCGGCCTGGTTGAACACCATGATGCCCTCGCGGAACGCCATCAGCGTGGGGATGGCGGTGATGCCCGCGGCGGCGGCGATGCGCTGCTGCGCCTCGGTGTCCAGCTTGCCGTGGACGACGTCGGGGTGCTCCTGCGAGGACTGCTCGAAGATCGGGGCGAACTGGCGGCACGGGCCGCACCAGGAGGCCCAGAAGTCGACCAGCACGATGTCGTTGTCGGTGACGGTCTTCTCGAACGTCTCGTCGGTGAGCTCGACGGTAGCCATGGTTCTTCCTCTCGTCGGTACGTCATGGGCAGCGCACGTGGGCCTTCCCATATTCCCCGTGGTGCTCCCGGCCTGGCCGGGGGTGGCGTGGTAGGAACGACGGGTGACCGCGTCAGCCGAGATGCCCCCACCGCCCGACGACTGGCGGCCCGACAACCCGCGCCCGGCCGGGTGGCTGACCCCGGAGGACCTGGCCGTGGTCCGCGCCCAGCTGCCGCTGGTGTACGTGGACGCCGTGCCGGTGCGCGTGGACGAGTCCGGGGACGTGGTCTCGGTGGGTCTGCTGCTGCGGATGGGCCCGCGGGGCCTGACCCGCTCGCTGGTCTCGGGCCGGGTGCTGTACCACGAGCGCATCCGGGACGCCCTGCTGCGCCACATCGAGAAGGACCTGGGCCCGGTGGCGCTGCCGCAGGTGCCGACGTCGCCGCAGCCGTTCACGGTGGCGGAGTACTTCCCCACCCCGGGGATCACGGCCTATCACGACCCGCGTCAGCACGCGGTGTCGCTGGCGTACGTCGTGCCGGTGACGGGCGACTGCCGTCCGCAGCAGGACGCCCTGGACCTGGACTGGCTGACGCCGGAGGAGGCGTGCAGCGAGGACGTGCAGTCGGAGTTCGTGGGCGGGCAGGGCGTGCTGGTCAAGCAGGCGATGGGCTGGGTCGGCCGGCTGCCGTGACCCGTGGCAGGGCGAGCACGCACAGGAGCGCGCTCGTTCTGGCACCGCTCAGCCGAGGGTGAGGGTCGGCCAGTCGGCCAGGTCCTCTCGCATCCGGCGGTCGTGCGTGGCGACGACGACGGCGGCCGAGGTGCGCGCCAGGGCGCGCGTGAGCTCGTCGACGAGGTCGATGCTGAGGTGGTTGGTGGGCTCGTCCAGGACGAGCAGGTGCGGCGCGGCGACGAGGGTGCGCGCGAGCTCGAACCGGCGGCGCTGGCCGGCGCTGAGCTCGGCCAGCGGCCGTTCGAGGTCTTCCTCCGCGAGGAGGCCGAGCGCTGCCACGGGGACCACGTGGTCCGGGTCCAGCGCGCCCCGGGAGAGCAGGGCGAGCGCCTCGTTGGCCGCGGCGTCGAACCCGCTCAGGGTGCGCGGGTCGTCGAGCCCGCGCCCCACGATGGGCGCGTTCTCCTGCCCGACGACGCCGACGCGCACGCCGTCGACGGCCGTACGGCTGCCGCGGTCCAGCGGCAGGCGGCCGGCCAGCGCGGCCAGCAGCGTGGACTTGCCTGTGCCGTTGGGGCCGACGACGAGCAGCCGCCCCGCGGGCGGCACGGCCACGCGGGTGCCGGGCAGGTCGAGGCGCACCTGCGGAGCACCGTCAGCGCCGGGCTCGCCGACCACGCGCGGGTTGCGCAGCTCGACCAGCGGCTGCGCCGGGTCCCAGCCCGGCGAGAGCGAGGGCAGGTCCGGGAAGACGAGCTCGAGCGGCGGGACGGGCACCTCGACGGCCTCGGCCTCGAGCTTCTCGACGAGGCGGTCGGCAGCCTTGACGTGGATGCGGGCCCGTGTGCCACGGCGGTGCTTCTGGGATCCCTTGGGCGGGCGCCACTCGTCGCTCAGCCCCTCGTAGGAGGCGTCGAGGCGCTCGGCGAGCTGCTGGGCCCGCTTGCGCTCGGCGCGGTACCGCTGGCGCCAGCGGTGCATCGCCTGGTTCTTGGCGAACCGGTAGGCCAGGTAGCCCGGCTGGCCGTAGAGCACCGGCCGGCCGTCCATCGAGGGGTCGAGGTCCAGGATCGCCGTCGCGACGTCGTCGAGCAGCTGCCTGTCGTGCGTCACGAGGACGACGCCGCCACGCCAGGCGCGGAGCTCCTCGGTGAGGAACCCGATGGCCTCGTCGTCGAGGTGGTTGGTGGGCTCGTCGAGCAGCAGCAGGTCGCTGCGCTCGGCGAGGCGGCACGCCAGGCGCACGCGGTAGCGCTGGCCCACCGAGAGGGTGGCGAGCTCGCGGTCGAGGTCGCGCGGCGCCCCCAGCCGGGTGAGGGCGACGTCGACACGGCGGTCGGCGTCCCAAGCGGCGAGGTGGTCGGCCTTGGCGAGCAGCTCGGTCAGCTCCCCGAGGTCTCCCGCGTCGTGGTCGAAGGCGGCGGCCGCCGCGTCGAGCTCGGCGGCCACCTGACGCACGCCCGCGAGCGCCGAGCGGACGACGTCGCCCACGGTCTCGCCGGGGGCGGGTGTCAGCTCCTGCTCGACGAGCGCGAGCGTGCCCTGGCGGCGCACGTCGCCGCCGCCCGGTTGCAGGCGCCCGGCGAGCAGGTGCAGGAGGGTGGACTTGCCGGAGCCGTTCTCCCCCACCACGCCGAGGCGCACGCCGTCGGAGACGCGCACGTCGACGTGCTCCAGGACCTTCCGGCCGGGGTAGGCGAACGCGAGGTCGGAGGCGATCAGGTGCACCGCTCAACCCTACGTTCCGCGCAGGGCCGGCCAGAGCGGGCCGGTGCGCGGCCGGTGCGCCCGGTTAGGGTGGCGCCATGACCTCCCCCGCTTCTTCCTCCGGCATCGTGCGCGCCGACGGGCGCGCCCCCGACGAGCTGCGTCCCGTGACGATCACCCGGGGGTGGCTGGACGCCGCCGAGGGGTCGGTGCTCGTGGAGTTCGGCGGTACCCGTGTGCTGTGCGCGGCGTCCTTCACCGAGGGTGTGCCGCGGTGGAAGAAGGGCTCGGGCGAGGGCTGGGTCACCGCCGAGTACGCGATGCTGCCGCGGGCCACGTCCACGCGTTCGGACCGCGAGTCGGTCAAGGGGCGCGTGGGCGGGCGCACGCACGAGATCTCGCGCCTGGTCGGCCGGTCGCTGCGCGCGGTCGTCGACGTCGCGGCGCTGGGCGAGAACACGATCGTTCTCGACTGCGACGTGCTGCAGGCCGACGGCGGTACCCGTACCGCGGCGATCACGGGTGCCTACGTGGCGCTGGCGGACGCCGTGGCCTGGGGCCAGCGGCACGGGCACGTCAAGGGTGGCAGGCCGGTGCTCACCGACTCCGTGTCGGCGGTGAGCGTGGGCATCATCGACGGCGTGCCGATGCTGGACCTGCCGTACGTGGAGGACGTGCGGGCGGACACCGACATGAACGTGGTGGTCACCGGCTCGGGCACGTTCGTCGAGGTGCAGGGCACCGCCGAGCACGCGCCGTTCGACCGCGCGGAGCTGGACGTGCTGCTCGACCTCGCCGTGGCGGGCAACGCGCGGCTGGCCGAGATCCAGCGGGCGGCCCTCGCGCAGGAGCTCGGGCGATGACGGACGCCGGCGCGGGGACGATCGAGGTTCCTGCTGGGGCGCGCCTGGTCCTCGCCACCCACAACCGCAAGAAGCTCGTCGAGCTGGTGGCGATCCTGCGCTCCCAGCCGGGGCTGGACGCGCTGCCCGAGGACGCCGTGGTCACGGCGGGCGGGCTCGGCGCGCCCGAGCCGGTCGAGGACGGCGTCACGTTCGAGGAGAACGCGCTGATCAAGGCGCGTGCCCTGGCCCGGGCGACGGGGCTGCCCGCCGTCGCGGACGACTCGGGCCTGGCCGTGGACGTGCTCGGCGGCTCCCCCGGCATCTTCAGCGCACGCTGGTCTGGCCGGCACGGTGACGACCAGGCGAACCTGGACCTGCTGCTGGCCCAGCTCTCGGCCATCCAGGTGCCGGAGCACCGTCGCGCGGGCTTCGTGTGCGCGGCCGCACTGGTCACGCCCGACGGTGTCGAGGAGGTGCGGCGCGGGGAGATGCGCGGCGTGCTGGTCGGTGCTCCGCGCGGGGAGCACGGGTTCGGCTACGACCCGGTCCTCGTGCCCGACGAGCAGGCCCCCGGCCCGGACGGTGCTGCTGGCACGCGGACGGCGGCCGAGCTGAGCCCCGAGGAGAAGAACGCGATCAGCCACCGGGGCAAGGCGTTCCGCGCCCTGGCGCCCCTGGTGGCCGCAGCGCTCTGACCTGACGCCGCGGCGGCCGGGTTCCTCGCGAGGAGCCGGGCCGCCGCGGCGTCAGTGCTGGGCGGCACGCCGGCGGACGAGGGTGTCGACCGTGCGCCAGCCCAGCATCGTCGCACCGAGGAACAGCGCGGTGACAAGCACGAACGACACCGCGACCCCCGCGCCGGGCACGAGCAGCGCTCGGAACCAGATGCCCAGCACCACGGTGGCGAACCACACGGCAACGCCGGTGGGCCACGGCTGGGCGGGGGCGCGCCATGCCCGGGCCGCAGCCCAGCCCACGCCCAGCGCCAGCAGGAACGACACGCCCAGCAGCACCACGTGGGCCACCCCGTGCTCGAGGCTGGCGTGGCTGGCGCTGCCCACCGCGGTGAACACCAGGACGACGAGCACGTCGCAGGCGAGCGCGGCCCACACCGAAACCTTGGTCACGCGTCGAGGGTAACCCGCACGCTCACAGGTCCAGGACGCCGTCGGGCTGGGCCACGGCCACCGGGCCGTCGTACTCGGTGCGGGCCTCGGCCAGCGCCACCTGCGGGTCGTTCCAGGCGGGCAGGTGGGTCAGCAGCAGGCTGCCCACCGCGGCCTCCGAGGCGAGCCGTCCGGCCCGCTTTCCCGTGAGGTGGATGCCCGGCTCGACGCCGTCGTCGCGCCCCTCGGCGAACGCGGCCTCCGACAGCAGCAGGTCGGCGTCGCGGGCGGCCTCGACGACGCCGGGGCAGTAGTCGGTGTCGCCCGTGTAGGCGAGCGTCACACGCCGTCCGTCGTGCACGGTGGACGGGCCGGTGACCCGGAACCCGTACGCCTCGACCGGGTGGAACACCCGGAAGGGGGTCAGCTCGAGCGGGCCGAGCGTCACGGGGGCTCCCTCGACCAGCGGCCGGAAGTCGTAGACGCCCTCCATCGTCTCGCCCGGCTCGAGCCCGTACATCTGCCCGGCGCGCTCGGCCACGGCCGCCGGGCCCAGCACGGGCAGGCGGGTGGGGACGCCCGTGCGGCTGGAGCCGCGCACCGGGTGGTACTTCAGGTGCACGTACAGGCCCGAGAGGTCGGCGCAGTGGTCGGGGTGCAGGTGGCTGAGTGCCACGGCGTCGAGGTCGTGCACCTCGACGTGCCGCAGCAGGTGCCCGAGGCCTCCGTTGCCGAGGTCCATGACGAGGTTCCAGTCGCGCACCTCGACGTCGCCGGGCACGACGCCGGCAGCGACCCCCGCCGCGACGACAGCGGCCGGCACCTGGACGAGGTAGCAGGACGCCGGCGAGTCCGCGCGCGGGGCGGAGCCCGAGACCCCGAGCGTCCGCAGCCTCATCGGGCAGCCTCCACCAGACGCACCTCCGGCCCGAGGAACCGGCGGGCCAGCTGCTCGAACGGGGCGGCAGGGCCCGTGGCCAGGAACCGGTGCTGCGGCGCACCGGCCTGCGGGGAACGCTCGAGGCCGTGGGCCACCAGGGTGCGGTAGACGTCCTTGGCCGTCTCCTCGGCGCTCGAGACCAGGGTGACGTCCTCGCCCATGACGTAGGAGATGACGCCGGTCAGCAGCGGGTAGTGCGTGCAGCCCAGCACGAGGGTGTCCACCCCGGCGGTCTTGACCGGGTCGAGGTACTCGTGCGCGTAGCCGAGGATCTCCTCGCCCGAGGTGATGCCCTTCTCCACCAGCGGCACGAACTCCGGGCACGCCTGCGTGGTGATCTCCAGCCCGGGCGTGACGTGGAAGGCGTCCTCGTAGGCGCGGGAGTTGATCGTGGCCTTGGTGCCGATGACGCCGATGCGCCCGCTGCGGGACGTCACCACGGCACGCCGCGCGGCAGGCTTGATGACCTCGATGACGGGGATGCCCCGCCGCACCTCGTAGCGCTCCCGGGCGTCGGGCAGCGCGACGGCGGTGGCGGAGTTGCACGCGATGACCAGCATCTTGACGCCGTCGTCGACGAGCTGGTCCATGACGGCGAGCGCCATGGCGCGCACGGCGGCGAGCGGCTTGGGCCCGTACGGCGAGTTCGCGGTGTCGCCGATGTAGAGCACCTGCTCGTGGGGCAGCTGGTCGAGGATCGAGCGAGCGACGGTCAGGCCACCCACACCGCTGTCGAAGATCCCGATGGGCGCGTCGTTCACGATCGGCAAGCGTAGCCCTGACGTCCCGTCATCTCCGGTCCGGGTGACCAGCACCACGCGTGGTGGCCGCCACAAGGTGGTCGTGGGGCGGCCGGTCGGGCCGGTCAGGCGGGTCGGCGCCGTCCGCGCAGGTCGTCCAGCATGGCCTCCACGAGGGACTGCTGGGCGAACCCGGTGGCCACGAAGATCCCGCCCCAGTAGCGGCGCACGTCGGCGTCCAGGCCGCGCACGGGGTCGTCGCTGACGACGTCGGCGAGCACCTCGTCGTGGAGCAGCTCCACGTCGTCGTCGGTGTCGAGGCCCAGTCGCTGTGCCACGACCAGGCGCACGTCGGTCAGGGCTGCGGCGGCGTCGCGGGCGGCGTCGTGCCCGATGACGACGATGCCGGGACGCGCGGTGCCGCCGTCCTCGGGGCCGTCGAGGTCGTCGACCAGGTCGGCGACGGTGTCGGCCCCGCCGAGGGCCTCGAGGTCGTCGAGGCCCAGGTCGGCCTCGTCGTCCGCGTCGCCGTAGCCGCCGCCGGCACCGTCACGCCCGTCACCCCCGTCGACGAGGTCGGCGAAGCGTTCCAGCGCGCGCACCTTGCCTGCCGCGATGTCCGTCTGCGTCAGGTGCCGGAACTCGGCGGAGACGTCGTCGTCGCGGCGGCTGGCGTCCGGCAGCAGGCGTCGCGCGGCGGGGTCGTCGGGTTCCCGGGGCGTGCCGGTGGACTGCGTGGTGGCCTCCAGGGCACCGAGCGGGTCCTCCTCGTCCCGCTCGGGCAGCCCCGCCTGGTCGCGCAGCATCACCGCCACCTCGCGGGCCACCCCGGCGATGACCTGGCGCTCGGCGTCCTCCCAGAAGGCCTCGTAGCCGGCCGGCGTGGCCCGGAACGGCGTCATGCGCCCGCCCCCGCCCCGCCCGCTGCGGCACCAGGACCGCCGGCGGCGTCGTCGGACCGCTGCATCGTGGCCCACAGCCCGAACCCGTGCATCGCCTGCACGTCCACCTCCATGCGCTCGCGCGGCCCGGTCGACACCACCGCCCGGCCCTCGCGGTGCACCTGCAGCATCAGGGTGCGCGCCCGGGCAGGCGAGTACCCGAAGTAGCTCTCGAACACGTACGCCACGTACGTCATCAGGTTGACGGGGTCGTTCCACACGATCGTGACCCAGGGATCGGCGAGCCGCACCACCTCCTCGGTGGTGGTCTCCTCCGCGGTCTGCGAGCCGGGCCCGGACGTCGTGACGGTCACGGGCCCCAGCCTACGGACCAGGACGGGGCCCGCACGCGCCCCGCACGCAGGTGTCCACCGCGGCGTCCGGATCCCGGCCTCGACCAGCGCAGACGCCGCCGGAGCCCTAACGTGTCCACCGACCCTTCCGCCTCGAGCACCTGGACCCTGCGATGACCGAGCCAGAGCGGGGCACCGCCGCCCCCGACGCCGGCCTGCCGGCCGCCGTGCCCCCGGCCCTGCGCCCCTCGACGGCGCTGCTGACCGACAAGTACGAGCTGACGATGCTCCAGGCCGCCCTCGCGGACGGGACGGCGCACCGCCACTGCGTCTTCGAGGTGTTCACCCGGCGGCTGCCCGCCGGCCGCCGCTACGGCGTCCTCGCCGGGACGGGGCGGGTGCTGGAGGCGCTGCCGCACTTCCGGTTCGACGACGCCGAGCTGGCGTTCCTGGAGGAGGCGCAGGTGGTCGACGCCCGCACCATCGACTTCCTCAGCGGCTACCGGTTCACCGGCACCATGCTCGGCTACGCCGAGGGCGAGACCTTCTTCCCCGGCTCCCCCGTGCTGCAGGTGGAGGGCACGTTCGCCGAGGCGGTGCTGCTGGAGACGCTCGTGCTGTCGATCCTCAACTACGACTCCGCCGTCGCCTCGGCCGCCTCGCGCATGACGAGCGCCGCGGTCGACCGCCCGGTGCTGGAGATGGGGGCCCGCCGCGCCAACGAGCAGGCCGCGGTCGCGGCCGCACGTGCCGCCGTCGTCGCCGGCTTCGCGGGCACCTCGAACCTCGAGGCCGGCTACCGGTACGGGCTCCCCACGATCGGCACCGCTGCCCACGCGTTCACGCTGCTGCACGACGACGAGCTCTCGGCGTTCCGCTCGCAGGTGGCGGCGCTGGGACCGGGCACCACGCTGCTGGTCGACACCTACGACGTGCGGCGCGGCGTCGAGAACGCCGTCGCGGCCGCGGGCACGGGGCTGGGCGCCGTCCGGCTCGACTCGGGCGACCTGGGCGGGCTGGCCGTCGAGGTGCGCCGCCAGCTCGACGAGCTGGGGGCCACGGGGACCAAGATCACCGTCACCAGCGACCTCGACGAGTACGCCATCGCCTCCCTGGCAGCCGTGCCCGTCGACTCCTACGGGGTGGGCACCTCCCTCGTCACCGGCTCGGGCGCGCCCACGTGCGGCATGGTCTACAAGCTGGTGGCCCGCGCCGACGCCCACGGCGTGCTCCAGCCCGTCGCCAAGGCGTCGGCGAACAAGACCAGCCAGGGCGGGCGCAAGCAGGCCGCCCGCCGCATCGGTGAGGACGGCCGCGCCACCGAGGAGGTGCTGGTCACCGGGCCGGACGCGCTCGTGGCGGCCTGGGCACCGGAGTCGGACGACCTGCGCCCGCTGCTGGCCCCCCTCGTGATGGAGGGCGCGGTCGACTCACGCTGGACGGGGGCGTACGGGGTGCAGAACGCCGCCCGGACTCACCAGACCTCCCGGGCGGAGCTGCCGCGCGGTGCCCGCCGCCTCTCCTCGGGCGACCCGGCCATCCCCACGGTCGAGCACCGCCTGGGCTGACGGCTGCCTGCCGCCTTCGGGCACCTACCTGACGTTCACCTGGCGCCGACGAACCAGCCGCGCACCATCTCGACCCGCGCCTGCAGCTGGTCGGCGGTGGCCATGGGCACCTCGGGGCCCCCGCAGCGGCGGCGCAGCTCGGTGTGCACGGAGCCGTGGGGCCGGCCGCTCTTGCGCGCCCATGCCGAGACGAGCTTGGAGAGCTCCTTGCGCAGGGCAGCGGCCCGGCGGTGCTCCAGCTCCGCCTCGGCCTCCGTCATCTGGCGCTGAGCCTGGCCGCGCCCGCGCATCTGCTCGGCCTGGCGTTGACGCAGCAGCGTGGCCACCTGGTCCGGCTCCAGCAGGCCGGGCAGCCCCAGGAAGTCGAGCTCCTCGGCCGAGCCGACGTCGGCCCCTGTGCCGAACTGGCCGCCGTCGAAGAGCACGCCGTCGAACGACGCCTGGGACTCCATCGCCTCGAACGAGCCGAGCAGCTCGCCCGACGCCTTCTCCTCCCGGTTCGCCGCAGCGAGCAGCTCGGCCTCCGGGTCGTACTCGGCGCCCTCCTCCTCCGCCGTCCTGGGGCGGTCGAGGGCGTGGTCGCGCTCCATCTCCATGCCGCCCGCCAGCTCGAGCAGCGGGGCCACGCTGGGCAGGAACACCGACGCCGTCTCCCCGCGGCGCCGGGCGCGCACGAAGCGCCCCACGGCCTGGGCGAAGAACAGCGGCGTGGACGTCGAGGTCGCGTAGACGCCCACGGCGAGGCGGGGGACGTCCACGCCCTCCGAGACCATCCGGACCGCGACCATCCACCGCTTGTCGCTCTGGGAGAACTCGTCGATGCGTGCGGAGGCGCCGTCGTCGTCGGACAGCACCACGGTGGGGCTCTCGCCCGTGAGACGGGCCAGGTGCCCGGCGTACGCCCGGGCCGCCGTCTGGTCGGTGGCGATGATGAGCGCGCCCGCGTCGGGCACCGACCGGCGCACCTCCGTCAGGCGCTTGTCCGCCGCCGCGAGCACCGACGGGATCCACTCGCCGTTCGGGTCCAGGGCGGTGCGCCACGCCTGCTGCGTCATGTCCTTGGTCATCGCCTCGCCCAGGCGGGCCGAGACCTCGTCCCCCGCCTTGGTGCGCCAGCGCATGTTGCCCGAGTACGTCATGAACAGCACGGGGCGCACCACGTGGTCGCGCAGCGCGTCGCCGTAGCCGTAGGTGTAGTCGGCCTTCGAGCGGCGGATCCCGTGCTGGTCGGCCTCGTAGGTGACGAACGGGATCGGGGCGGTGTCCGAGCGGAACGGGGTGCCCGTCAGGCACAGGCGCCGCGTCGCGTCCTCGAACGCCTCGTGCACCGCGTCGCCCCAGCTGAGGGCGTCGCCGCCGTGGTGCACCTCGTCGAGGATCACCAGCGTGGGGGCGGCTTCCGTCCGGGCCCGGTGCAGCGCCGGGTTGGCGGCCACCTGGGCGTACGTGAGCGCCACCCCGTCGTAGTGGGCACCGTGGCGGCCCTGGCTGTTCTTGAACTGCGGGTCGATCCGGATGCCCACGCGCGCTGCGGCGTCGGCCCACTGCGTCTTGAGGTGCTCCGTGGGCGCCACCACCGTCACGCGGCGCACCACGCCCCGGTCCAGCAGGTCGGTCGCCACCCGCAGCGCGAACGTCGTCTTGCCGGCGCCCGGGGTGGCGACGGCGAGGAAGTCGCGCGGCTCCCTGGACCGGTACAGCTCCAGCGCCTCGGCCTGCCAGGCACGCAGGTTCGACGCCGTGCCCCAGGGGGCCCGCCGCGGGAACGCCGGGCTGAGCTGCTCGGCCGCCGAGACCGAGGGCGACTGCGGCACCGGGCGCCCCTGCGGGCCGGGAGCCCCGGACGTCCCGGCGGCGGACCGCTCAGGGGTGTCCCCGGGTTCCTGCGCGGAGGCGAAGAGGTCGAAGGGGTCGGGCTCGGGGTCGGGAAGCGACTGGGCGCTCACTTGCTCGAGTCGCCCTCGCCGTCCTGCGGGTCGCGGAGGCCGTCGTAGATCTCCTTGCAGACCGGGCACACGGGGAACTTGTTCGGGTCGCGCCCGGGGACCCACACCTTGCCGCACAGCGCGATGACGGGCTTGCCCGTCATCGCCGACTCCATGATCTTCTCCTTGCGCACGTAGTGCGCGAAGCGCTCGTGGTCGCCCGGCTCGACCTCCTGCCGGGTCTCCTCGCGCTCGAGCAGCCCGGTCCCCGTGCCGGTCTGCTCGGACGGGTCGGCCGGCTGGACGGAGGGGGACGACAAGGGATCGCTCATGCGGTGGAGTCTACGTCGCAGGGACCGACACCGGGGCAGGCCTCCGGTGCCCGCGAGGCCTGCCCGGGGAAGGTCACAGCCCCTGCCACTGCGGCTTGGAGGCGTACGTCTGGCGGTAGTACCCGGCCAGCTGGAGACGCGAGGCCGCGGCCTCGTCCAGCAGCACCGTGGCGTGCGGGTGCATCTGCATGATCGTGGCGGGCCACATCGCCGAGACGGGACCCTCGACGAGCTGGTGCACCGCCTCCGCCTTGCCCTTGCCCGTGGCCAGCAGCACCAGGTGGCGCGCCTCCATGATCGTGCCCAGCCCCTGGGTGAGGCAGTGACGCGGCACCTGGTCGACCTCGCCGCCGAAGAACCGGGCGTTGTCCTCCCGCGTCTGGCGGGTCAGCGTCTTGATCCGGGTCCGCGAGGCGAGCGAGGAGCCCGGCTCGTTGAACCCGATGTGCCCGTCGGTGCCGATGCCGAGGATCTGCAGGTCCACGCCGCCCGCGGCCGCGATCGACTCCTCGTAGGCGGCGCACGCCTGGGCGAGGTCCTCGGCGAGCCCGTCGGGCCCCTGCACCCGCTCGGGCGCCCAGCCCACCCGGGAGACGATCTCCTTCTCGATCACGTTGCGGTACCGCTCGGGGTGGTCGGCAGCCAGCCCCACGTACTCGTCGAGCATGAACCCGCGGGCCTGGGCGAACGACAGCCCGGTCTCGGCGTGCCGCCGCGCCAGCTCGTCGTAGACCCGCAGCGGGCTCGACCCGGTCGCCAGGCCGAGCACGGCGTCGGGCTTGCGGCGCAGCAGCGCCTCGACCGCGTCGGCGGCCAGCACGGCCAGCTCCTGGGGCGTGGCGATCACGACTTCCATCTCGTCTCCGTTCTCAGGCGGTCTCGGCTGGCCGGACGGCGGCCGGGCGGGCGGGGATCGCGCGGGCCAGGACGGCGGCGCCCACCGCGCCGACGGGCACGTGCCCGGGCGCGAGCCGGACCCGTCCGGGCAGCGCCAGGGAGGCGACGAACGCGGAGGCCGCCTCCTGCCGGACGAGCGCGGCATGCACCGCCTCCAGGAGCGGCTCGCCGAGCTGGGCCACTCCCCCGCCCAGCACGACGTGACGCACGTCGACGCTCAGCACCAGCATGCGCACCGCTGCGGCCACGGCGTCGGCGTACCGCTGCACGGCGGCCGTCGCCGCCGGGTCCCCCGCCGTGGCGGCCTCGAAGAGGGCCACCGGGGCCGGGACGTCCGGCGAGCGCCCGTGGGTGCCGGGCGGCCAGAGCGCCTCGACGGCGCTGCCCGAGGCGTACAGCTCCAGGCAGCCGCGCTGCCCGCAGGCGCACACCGGCCCGTCCGGGTGCACGGGGACGTGCCCGATCTCGCCGGCGGCGCCGGTCGAGCCGCGGCGCAGCGCGCCGTCGAGCACGAGGCCTGCCGCGAGGCCGGTGCCGAGGGCGAGGAACGCCAGGTCGTCGGACCGGCCGTCCGGCTCGGGCAGCAGGTGGGCGGCGCCGACGGCGGCCACGTTGAGGTCGTTCTCGACGACGGCGCCCACGCCGAGCTCGTCGGCCAGCCGGCGGGCCAGCGGCAGGGGGACGCCGTCGACGCCGAGGTTGACGGCGTGGCGCACCGTCCCCGTGGCGGGGTCCACGATGCCGGGCACGCCCACCCCCACCCCGCCCAGGGCCGCGGCATCCTGCCCCGCCTGACGCAGCACCCCCTGCACGGCGCGGACGGCGCCGTCGACCACGCCGTCCGCACCCCGGGTGGTGGCGATGCGGGCCTGAGCGACGACGAGGCCGTCCGGGGCCAGCAGCGCCGCCAGCGTCTTGGTACCGCCGATGTCCAGCCCGACGGTGGCACGAGGGAGGTTCACCTCAGCCCTTCACCGCCCCGGCGACGAGCCCACCGGTCATCCGGCCCTGCACGATGAGGAAGAAGATCACCACGGGGATGGCCACGAGCGTGGACCCCGCCATGAGAGCGCCCCAGTCGGTGGCCTTCGTGGCCTGCTGGAAGGTCCGCAGCCACACGGGCAGGGTCATCGACTCCGGCCGGGACATGATGACCAGAGCCAGGACGAACTCGTTCCACGCCTGGATGAACGCGAAGACGCCGGTGGACACCAGGCCGGGCGCCAGCAGCGGGAACGTGACCCGCCAGAACGCACCGGTGCGCGAGCACCCGTCGATCATGGCGGCCTCCTCCAGCTCCATGGGCACGGCGGCGACGAACCCCCGCAGCGTCCACACCGTGAAGGGCAGCACGCTCGCGATGTAGAGGATCGTGAGCCCGATGATCGTGTTCAGCATCTGCCACGAGTCGATCATGCGGAAGTACGTCAGCAGCATCGCCTCGCCAGGGATCATCTGCACGATCAGGATCGAGACGATGAAGGCGCGCCGCCCGCGGAAGCGGAACCGGCCGAGCGCCACCGACGCGAGGAAGGCGATGACGAGAGCCACCAGGAGCGAGATGAACGTGACCTTGAGGGAGGTCTCGAGGGCGGGCAGGAACGGTGCGCGGTTCTGCCCGAAGATCGCCGTCTCGTAGTTGCGCAGCGTGAAGTCGTCCGGCCCGGGGAAGAAGGTCGGCGTCGCGGCGCGGACCTTGTTGGTGGGCAGGAACGAGCTCGACACCATCCAGTACACGGGGAACGCCGAGCAGACGAAGACGATCACGCCGAGCACGGCGAACACCACGTTCGCGGACCGCTTCTTGCGAGGGGAGCGTGCGGCGCCCGCAGGCAGCGGACGGGCAGCCGCCGTCGTCGGCAGGGACGGGGTGGTCGTGGCGGTGGCCATCAGTCCTCCTCCTTCAGGGTCTGGCGGACGTAGGCGGAGGAGATGACGAGCATGATGACGACCATGACGACGGCGGCGGCCGCGGACATCCCGTAGTTCCCCGACGCGGTGCCGACCTGGTAGATCCACACGCCGAGCGTGGACGTCTCCTCGACGATGCCGCCGATGCCCTGCAGGGCGTACACCTGGGCGAACAGGCGCAGGTCCCAGATGATCGAGAGCACGATCAGCACCGTGATGATGGTGCGCACGTACGGCACCTGGATGCGGAAGAAGCGCTGGGCCGCGCCCGCGCCGTCGAGCTGGGCCGCCTCGAGCACCTCGTGCGGCACCTGGGTCAGCCCGGCGTACATCGTGAAGGCGATGAACGGCGCGCCCTGCCACACGATGATCAGGAGCAGCACGCCGAAGAAGCTGAGCGGATCGATCAGCCACGAGTGCCCAGCCCACTGCTGCCCGGTGATGAGGGTGAGCACGTGGTTGACCACGCCGAACTGGGTGTCGAACATCCAGCCCCAGACGATGACGGACGTCAGGGCGGGCATGGCCCACGCGAGCAGCAGCCCGATCGACACGAGCATGCGCATCGCCTTGCCGAGCCGCATCATCAGCAGCGCCAGCAGGGTGCCGAGCACGAACGTCGTCACGACGGCCACGACCATGAACGCGAAGCTGCGGCCGAGGACCCGGTAGAAGGTCTCGCTGGTGAGCACGGTCGTGTAGTTCTCGAGGCCTGCCCACGTGGGGGGCTGGCCGAACGCCTGCTCGCGGCCGTAGTGCTGGAACGACGTGATGATGAGGTTGACGAGCGGGTAGCCGACCAGCACGAGCAGCACCGCCAGGGACGGCGCGAGCAGCACATACGGGAAGGGCGACCCGCGGCGGCGTCGTCGGCGGGGCGGCGCGTCCAGCCCGGTGCCCGGGGGCGCGACGGTGGTGGAGGAGGTCATCGGAGGCTTCCGGTGTCGAGGGTCGTCAGGAGGTCGCCTGCGCCGAGGGCGCGGCGCGGGGGCGCGGCGGGCGGCCACGGTCGTCCACGCCCGCCGCGCCCCGGCCGTCAGCCGTTGAGCGTCCTCTCGATCGCCGCGTCGAGCGCTGCGGCGATCTCGGTGACGTCACCGCCCTGGGCGAGCCTCACGAACGAGTCCTCGAGCACGCCCGAGGCCTCGACGTCGGCCCACTTCGGGGAGGCCGGCGTGCTGATCGCCTCGGCGGCAGCAGCCGCGGAGGCCTGCGCGAACACGCCGTCCGGCATGAGGTCTGCCTGCGAGACCTTCGCGGGGACGAGGCCGGCCTCGGCCAGGAGCCCCTGGTACTCGTCCGAGAGCATGATCTTCAGCGCCTCGTAGGCCAGCTCCTTGTTCGCCGAGCGCATGGGGATCGCGATGTTGGAGCCGCCCGCGAGGACGGGGGCCGCCTCACCCGCGGTCTTGCCGGGCGCAGCGAAGGCCGACAGGTTCTCCGGCGAGCCGATGCCCGAGCCGCAGCCCGGCACCTCGGCGTCCTCGTCCGCGCCGATCGATCCCGACACCCACGCCGGGGCGGCGAGGTAGGCGACCTGGCCGGCGCAGAACGGCACCTGCGGCTCCTGCTCGTCGGAGTCGGCGGGCGCGCGGTTGGCGGTGAGCATCACGTCCTGGAGCTGCTCGAGGCCCTTGATGCCCTCGGGGGTGGAGAAGCCGCCCTCCCAGGTGCCGTCGGAGGCCTGCGTGGCGATCTGCCCGCCGTTGGCCCACACGAACGTCATGCCGTTGCGCCAGTCCTTGCCCGGCGTCCAGAGGCCGGAGACGGTGTCGGTCGTGGCGGCCTTGACGGTGGCCACGTACTCGTCCCAGGTGGTGGGCACCGGCGTGTCACCGACGACTTCCTTGGAGTACACGACCACGCGGGCGCCCGAGTAGTACGGCGCGGCGTAGAACTTGCCGTCGTAGGTGCCGTCCTCCACGAAGCTGGGCAGCAGGTCGTCGCCGCCGAGCTCCTCGTACCGGTCCGTGAGGTCCTCGAAGGCACCGGCAGAGGTGAACGCCGCGGCCTGCGTGTTGCCGATCTCGATGAGGTCGGGGCTGTCGGAGCCCGACAGCGCGGTCGTGTACTTGTCCACGAGCCCGCCCCAGGACTGCTCCTCGATCGTGAGCGTGGAGCCAGGGTTCTCGGCCTCGAAGGTCGTCTTGAGGTACTCGCGGGCCTCGTCGGGCGTGTCGGAGCCGACGAGCCAGACGCGGATGTCGCCGGCGCCGCCCTCGGACGTGCCGTCGGTGCCGGTGCCGGTGCTGCCGGACGCGCAGGCGCTCAGGCCGAGCGCCAGGGTGGTGGTCGTGGCCACGGTGGTGGCGACGAGACGGTTCCTCTTCACTGGGGTAGTTCCTCTCGCTGGTGCCGGCGGCGTGCCGCCGGCCGGGTGGCGCTGCACCGTGCGGTGCTCCCTGCGTCGTCGCAGGCGGGGTGGTGACGTCGTCGTCGGTGAGGTCGTTCGTGGGTCAGGGACGATGCCGGGCCGGCGGGGTCACGAGATCCCCAGCTGGGCGGCGAGGACGAGCACGGCGGCGCCCGAGAGCACCACGTCCTCGTCGAGGGTCGCCATCCGCACACGCAGGCCGGTGTGGACGGCGGGCATGGTGCGCTCGACGACGGCGGCCTCGGCCGCCTCGCGCAGGGCGCCGTCGAGCAGGTCGGCAGGGCCGCTGAGCAGCACCTCGCCGAGGTTCAGGGCGGAGACCACGGGGGCGAGCGTGACTCCGAGCGTGCGGCCCACGGCGGCGAGCGCCACGTCGGCCGCCTCGGTGTCGAGGCCGGCGACGGCACGGCGCAGGGCCGGGGCGGAGAGCAGGGTCTCGAGGCAGCCGCGGCGTCCGCAGGCGCACGGCAGACCGTCGTCGGCGACGGTGACGTGGCCGAGCTCGCCGGCCGCGTGACGCACGCCGTGGACGCGCGCGCCGTCGACCATGACGCCGGCACCGACGCCCTGGCCGACGGCGACCAGCAGCATGGAGCCTTCGGCGCCGCCGAAGGTGTACTCCCCCAGGGCTGCGACGTCGGCGTCGTTGGCGACGTGGACGGGCAGGTCGAGGCGCTCCGACAGGAGCGCGGCGAGCGGCAGGTCGGTCCAGCGGCGGTTGGGGGCCTCGAGCACGCGCCCGTCGACGTCGATGACACCGGGCGACCCGATGCCGACGCCGACGACCGGCTGGGTCGCGGCGTCGAGGAGCCCGCGCGTGAACTCCTCCACCAGGTCGACGAGCTCGTCGCCGGTGCGGTCGTCCACCTCCAGGCAGCGGCGCTCCACGGCCTCGCCGGTCAGGGTGAGCACGGCACCGCGCATCACGGTGTCGTCCGACAGGTCGACGGCCACGATCTGGAACGCGTGGGTGCGCATCCCGACGAGCATCGCCGGCTTGCCGACCCCTCCCCCGCGCTGCACGCCCAGCTCTTCCACGAGCCCTTCCGCGATGAGCACGCTCACGAGGTCGGAGATGGTGACGCGAGTGAGGGAGGTGGCGCGGGCGAGGTCGGCGCGCGAGGTGGGGCCTGCGTGGAACAGGTGCTGGAGCACCATCGCGCGGTTGTGGGCGCGGGTGTGCTCGGGGAGCACCTTGGCGGTGGCACGCAGGCCGAACCCGAGTGCTCGCCGGGTGGCGCCGGTACCGGTCGTCGCGGACATGTTTGTTAGTAAAGCGGCTTAACCAAGGTCGGTCCATACCCTGTCGACGCCGATGCCGAATCGTGACCGCCTCGAAACACGGCCGTCGCAAGCCTCTCCCGCCCACGACACAGACAGGGCATGAGCACCCCCCGCACCGCTCCGACCGGCAGCACCCGGGCGGCAGCCCGCCCCCGCGAGGCCGCTGCCCGGGCCTCGGCAGCCCTGCTCCTGGCCGTCTCCCTCGTCACCGTCACCGCCGCCTGCGGCGCCCCGCCGCACGGTGCCGCCGAGAGCCTCGCCGGCGACCACGTCGCCCCGGGCGGCGCGGTGGTCCAGCACCACGCCTCTGCCGGAGCGCCCGACGCCGCAGCCGCCGGCACCGCCGACACCGCTGAGACCCCGGCCACCGGCGCCGCTGCTCCCGAGGCCGCCGAGGGCACGGGCCCCGAGGGCGCCGTCCACGGCACCGCCGAGGAGACCGCCCGCGAGGTGATCACCCGCGGCACCGCCTCCGTCGTCTCCGCCGACCCGGCCGCCGCCGCCCAGCGGCTCTCCGTGCTCACCGAGGAGGCCGGAGGGCACGTCGAGAGCCGCGAGGAACGGCGCGGATCCCCCTCCACCGCACCCAGCGCCACGCTCGTGCTGCGCCTGCCGGCCGATCATGTGAGCCGCACCGTCGACGCCCTGGCCGATCTCGGTGAGGTCGCCGACGTCTCCGTCACCAGGGAGGACGTCACCGCCACCGGACGCGACCTCGACGCCCGCGTCGCCGCCCTCACCACGTCCACCGACCGGCTGCGGGAGCTCATGGTCCAGGCCGCCGACACCGCCGACCTGCTGCGCGTCGAGAAGGAGCTCTCCGACCGCCAGGCCGAGCTCGACGCGCTGCGCTCCCGGCGGGCGTCGCTCAGCGAGCAGGTCGCGATGTCCACGCTCGAGGTCTGGATCACCGCGGACGCGAGCGCGCTGGCCGCGACCGCGCCTCCCCCGCCCGGGTTCCTGGGCGGGCTCAGCGCAGGCTGGGAGGCGCTGGTGGTCGCCGGCCGCTGGGCGCTCGTGGTGGTGGGCACGCTGCTGCCGTGGGCCGCGGCGGCAGGGGTGCTCCTGGCCGTCGGCCGCCTGGGGTGGCGCGCCCTCCTCGAGGTCCGTGCCCGTCGCAGCGGCTCGGCCCCCGCCCCCACCGCCCCCTGAGGCTGACGGCGAGAGCGAGGGCACGGGCGGGCACGGGGGCGGGCGGTGTCAGTCCACGACAGCCAGGGCGTCGATCTCCACGAGCATCTCCTCGCGCGGCAGCCCCACGAACACCGTGGTGCGGCTGGGCAGCACGCCCGACGGGGAGTGCGCCGCCACGAAGGCGCCGTAGGCCTCGTTCATCGCCGCGAAGTCCTCGCGCTTCGTCAGGTACACCCGCAGCATCACCACGTCGTCGAACGTCGCGCCCGAGGCCTCGACGATCGCACGGACGTTCTCCAGCGTGCGCGTCGTCTGGGCGGCCACGTCCCCCGGGTACAGGTACTCGCCCGTGGCCGGGTCCTGCGGGCCCTGACCGCTCACCTGGACGAACGGCCCCTTGCGCACCCCCTGGTGGAAGGTGTGCGCGGGCGCCGGCGCGCCGGTGGTGGACAGTGCGGTCTTGACGGTCATGCGAGGTCCTCCCGGAGGTCGAGCGGGTAGTGCGCGACGACGGCGTCGCCGCGCGTGACGACTGCGGTGCGCCACCGGTCGAGCGTGGTGCACGGGTGCGAGACGCCGAAGGCGACGACGTCCCCGGGCTCGATCCCCTGGTCTTCCGTCACGGCGAGGTAGGCGTGCTGGTCGTTGAGGGCGGTGACCCGCGCGCCCGCGAGCTCCCGCGGGGTGCCGAGGCGTCCGTCCTCCCCCACGGGCCGGACGGCGAGCGGCGTGGGCAGGTCGATGTCGTACGAGACGTCGCGCCGTCCGACGCCGCACACGACGAGGCCCGGCTCGGGCACCGAGAGCACCTGGCCCCACACGGTGATGGCCGGGCGCAGCGGGGCCGCGCCCAGCCGCGTCCACGGGTCGGTGCGCGCGTAGTGGCCGTGGTCGTGCGTGACGTAGGCGCCGGACCGCAGCACCACCCGGGTCGCGGCGCCTGCCGGCGCGACGAGCTCGCGCAGCACCACGTCGGCGAACGCGCTGCCGCCCGCGCTGAGCACGACGGGCCCCTCGACCAGGCCGGCCACCCCCGCCGCCGCCTCGCGCAGCCCGGCGCACCACGCGCCGACGGCGGCGAGCTCCGCCTCGCTCGTGCCGGCGGCCACGGGTCCCTCGTAGCCGGCCACGCCGACGAGCCGCAGACCGGCGTCGTGGACGGCGCGACCCAGCGCGACGGCGGCCTCGACACCGCGCACCCCCGTCCGCCCGCCGGGCACGCCGAGCTCGACCAGCACGCCCAGGCGCGCCGTCGTCGCCGCCGACGCGCCCGCGAAGGCGCGGGCGAGCAGCTCGACGCCGCGCGCCGAGTCGACGTAGAGCCACACCTCGGCGGCCGCACCGGCGTCGAGGACCTCACGCAGCCACGCCAGCTCCCGCGGGTCCACGAGCTCGTTCGCCAGCAGCGCCCGCACGCCGTCCCGCTCCCGGGGCAGCCCCCAGCGCACCAGCGTGCGCAGCTGCGCCGGCGTCGCCACGGTGCCGCCCCACGCGCCGGCAGCCAGCTGCCGGGCGAACAGGTCGCGGGACATCGCCGTCTTCACGTGCGGAGCGTGCTCGGCACCCGCCGCGGCGACGGCGGCCGCCACGGTGGCGAGGTTGTGCTCCAGCGCGTCGTCGTCGAGCGTCAGGAGGGGCCAGGAGTACGCGGGGTCGTCGATCCGGGTCACGCGAGCGACCCTACTGGCGTCCCGGCGCCCGCGGGACGCCCACGGGCGCCGGCCGCAGCGGCCGTCCCGGTGTCGCCCCGGTGAGCCGGCCGCGGGCGAGCACGGGCACCCCCGCCACCACGACGTCGTCGATGCCCGACGCCGGCCGGCGCGGGTCGGCGTACGTGGCCTGGTCCTGCACGGCCTGCGGGTCGACGAGCACGACGTCGCCCGCGGCCCCGGGCGCGAGCGAGCCGTGCCCCGCCAGCCGGAACCGGCGCGCCGCACGGGCAGACATGTGCTCGACGGCGTCGGCCCAGCTCCACCGTGGGACCGCCTCCTCCTGCGGGCCGGGCAGGCCGAGCAGGTCGGCCCCGGCGCCGTCGTGCAGGTCGGTGGCGCGCCCCAGCACCCGGCCCGCCAGCAACCGGGCGAAGGCGCCCCAGCCGCGCGGGTGCGGGAACCCGCCGCCCCCCACCTCGCCGCCCGCCTCGGCCGCGAGGCCGAACGGCGCGTAGATCGCGTCGGACCCGGCGACCTGCGCCGGGTGGTCGGCCAGCACGCGCACCGACTCGGCGCTGTTGGTGGGCGGCTGCGCGAACACGCACGAGGCGCGCAGCCGGGAGGCGACCAGCAGGCGCAGCGCCGCGTCGGCAGGCCGCACACCGAGGCCCTCGGCCACCTGCGGCACCGTGAGCCCCTCCGCCCAGCGCAGCGCCTCCCCCGTCACCGGGTCTGTGCCCGGCACCCAGGCGAGCGTGGTGCGGGGCCACAGGTCGTCGAGCGTGGCCAGGTGCGCGTGCAGGCGGTCGGCCGTGGCGGGGCCGGTGAGCGCCGCGAGGGTCGCGTCCGGGTCGGCGAGCGGGAGCCAGGTGGGCAGGGCCACCATGGCGAGGATCGAGCAGCCCCGCAGGTAGGGGTAGGAGTCGAAGGTGACGTCGAGACCGGCCAGGCCGGCATCCTCGACCATCGCGCCCAGCGCGTCGGAGGGACCGTGAAGGTGGGAGACGTGCGTGGCCACGCCCGTGGCGCGGGCGATGCGCACCAGCTCGGCGAAGGCCGTGGGGGCGGCGGCCTCGTAGCCGCGCATGTGGGAGACGTGCGGCAGCCCGCGCTCCGCCACCACCCGGGCGAGGGCCACGAGCTCGGCCTCGTCGGCCCAGGCGGCGGGGACGTACTCGAGCCCGGTGGAGAGGCCGACGGCGCCGTCGTCGAGCGCCTGCCCCACGATCGCGGCCATGCGGCCGGTCTCGTCGGCCGTCGCGGGCCGCTGGGCGGCTCCCATGACGAGGAGGCGCACGGTGCCGTGCGGGACGAGCGTGGCCACGTTGACCGCCGTCGTGCCGTCGTACGTGGCCAGCAGCTCGGCGACGCTGCCGCCGCGGAAGGTCGGGTGGACGCCGTCGATCCCGGCGAAGTATTGCGCCGCCCAGGCGCAGGTGCGCTCGTCCGACGGGGCGAAACCCACGCCGTCCTGCCCGACGACGATGCTGGTGACGCCCTGGCGCAGCATCGCCAGCTGCACGTCCGGGTCGAGCACGGCGGCGGCGCCGTGCACGTGGGCGTCCACGAACCCCGGCACGGCGACGCGTCCGCCCGCGTCCAGCACCCGGACGCCCGGCGGCGCGGGCCTGCCGGAGGGCACGACGGCGGAGACCCGGCCGCCGGCCAGGTGCAGGTCGTGCGGGGCGCTCAGGCCGCGGTCGGGCTGCGGGAGCAGGGCGCCGCGCACCACGAGGTCCGTCATGCGCCGTCCTTCCCGTCGTCAGGGGCTCCGGCCGGTGCGGGCTCCTCGACCCAGCCCCCGACGCCCTCCCAGCCGCCCGCGGCGAGCTCGGCGTCGAGGTCGCGCGGGTGGCCGGCCACCCCCGGGCGGGTCTGCCAGGGCCGGGGCCCGTCGAGCGGGCGGTGCTCCACGCCGGCGGCGTCCAGGCGTGGCAGGTGGTCGCGCCGGAGCCGCTCGACGAACGCCGTGGTGGCGGGCGTACAGGGACCGCGCCGCCCCGGCAGGGTGCTGGTCCAGGCCGCCTCGGCGAACGCGGCGAGTCGCGGGAAGGTGGCGTAGTCCACCCGGCGGGCGGAGTCGAGGTGCTCGGTCCACACCTGCGCCTGCACCCCGAGCAGCCGCCCGGGCCCGTCCGGCACGTCCATCCCCGCGGGGAACGGCTCGAAGCCGTGCACGTCCTCGAGGGTGCGCACGAACCCCACGGGCACGGGTTCGCCGGGGTGGTCGGACTGGCGGTGGTCGAGGTAGACGGACTGCTCCGGCGCCATCACCACGTCGTGCCCGGCCGCGAGCGCCCGTGCCCCGACCGCCCACCCGCGCCAGCAGGTGACCACGGCGTCGGCGGGAAGGTCCGGCCCGAAGGCCTCGTCCCACACGACCGCACGCCGCCCGTGGGCGCGCAGGTGCGCGGCGAGGCGCGCCAGGAACCAGCCGTGCAGGCGGGCGACGTCCGGCTCACCCGCATCGTCCACGAGGCCGAGCCGAGCGGCCCGCGCGACGACCTGGGGGCTGGCGCGCCAGAGCGTCGTGGGCACCTCGTCGCCACCGAGGGCCACCCAGGGCGCGTCGAACACCTCGCAGACCTCGTCGAGCACGTCGCGGAAGAACGCGAGCGCCTCCGGGGACGGGTCGAGCACGTCCGTGCTGACGCCCCACGTGGTCCGTACCTCGTGCGGCACCTTGCGCGTGCCCAGCTCGGGGTAGGCGGCGACGGCTGCCTCGACGTGGCCGGGCACGTCGATCTCGGGCACCACGGTGACCCCGCGCTCGCGGGCGTAGGCGACGATCTCGCGCAGGTCGGACTTGGTGTACCAGCCGCCGTGCGGCTGCCCGTCCGGCGTGCCGGTGCGCCACGTGCCGACGGTGGACTCGCGCCGCCAGCCGCCGACCTCGGTCAGCCGGGGGTACCGCTCGATCTCGACGCGCCAGCCCTGGTCGTCCGTCAGGTGCAGCTGCAGGACGTTGAGGTGGTGGGCGGCGGCCAGGTCCACGAAGCGCAGCACGTCCGCCTTGGGCAGGAAGTGGCGGGCGACGTCGAGCAGCACACCGCGCCAGGGGAACCTCGGTGCGTCCTGCACCGTGCCCACGGGCAGCACCAGCGGCGCTCCGGACGCCGCCCGGCGGAACGCCTGCGGGCCGGCGAGCTGGCGCAGCGTCTGGGCGGCGGCGTGCGCCCCGGCGAGGTCGGCGCACGCGGCGTGCACGAGGGCGGTGCGCCCGCCGGTCTCGAGCCGGTAGCCGCCCACCGGCAGCGCCGGGTCCAGGTCGAGGACGACGGCGGTACCGCCCGCCGGGAGCCGAGCCGGCGCCTGAGCCGGTGGCCGGACCGGTGCCTGAGCGGGTGCCTGCACCGGGAGGAGCGTGACGGCGAACGCCTCGTCGATCACTCGCCGCCACCAGCGCGCCGCCGGCGCGAGCTCGGGCGCGCAGACAAGCGGGGTCCCGTCGGGCACCACCACGGAGCCCTCTCCCCCGCTCGCCGTCGCGGGAGCAGGGACGAGTCCGAGGTTCGGGTCGGTCGGCGGAGCAGCCACGCGGCCACCCTAGCGATGTGGTGGAGGCCACAGCTCCCCTGGCACCGTGGTCGCGTGCCCGCTGGTCCGGCCTCGTCGGCAGACGGCCGGCACTACCGGCGGGCCGCCCTCCGGGCGCCCGCCCGCCTCGGCCGCTGCACCACCAGGAGCGCGGCGACCGCCACCGCCGTCGTGGCCACCAGCGTCGGCCATCGCACGGGCACCACGCCCAGCACGTCCAGGCCCAGGGCCATCACCATCTGCCCGCTGACCACGGTGATGGTCAGCACGAACGTGCCCAGGTGGCGCACCGCGTACGCCGCCGCGATCGTGATCAGGGTGCCCAGCGGGCCGCCCAGGTACAGCCACCACTGCGACGGCAGACGTACGCCGTCGAGCAGCCCGAACGGCACCAGCACGGCGCACACCGCCGAGATGCCCACCAGGCCGCCGGTGACCGACGTCAGCGTGGCCAGCACCGGGTCGCCCGTCAGGTGCGTCACCCGTCCGTTGCCCACCTGCTGGACGCACAGCAGCGCACCGCTCAGGAACAACGCCGCCACCGCGACCACCACCGGCCAGCCCGCACCCGACGCCGACGCGCCGCCCAGCACCGCGAACCCCAGGCCCGCCAGCGCCAGCGCGCCCGCCAGGAGCCGCCGCGGCGACAACCGGATCGGGGCCGGCACGGCGACGCCGCGCGCGTCCAGGGCCAGGCCCGCGATCGTCTGCCCTGCGACCGTGCACACGGACGCCACCGCCACGCCCACCAGCGGGATGCCCGCGGACATCGCCACCACCAACGGGACGCTGCACAACCCCACCGCGAACCACCACCAGGCGGCCGCGCCGCGCAGCAGGCTGACGGTGACCGCCACACGCCGTCGGGCCACCACGAGCAGCACGGCTGCCAGGAGCGTGCCCACGTACGAGAACCACGTGGCGAGCACCGGCCCCGTCCCCGCCGTGGCGAGGTCGCCGTTGAGTCGGCCCTGCAGCGAGATGAGCGCACCGCTGCCCACCGCCACCAGCACCGCGACGGTCAACCGGGCGCCCACCCGCGGGTCCGTGGCCCCCTCGGCGGCCGGGTGGGCGTCGCCCGGCGTCACGGCGGGGCGCACGAGCTCGTCGCGCGCGGGTCGGGGTCGGTTCACAGGGCGCCTCTCGGGGTGTCAGCTCTCGGAGAGGGCGACGCTACCGGGGCTGAGGGCCCCCGCGCCGACGCCACCATGGTGACCGCGCGCCGCGGCGTGCGCGAGCGGTGCCCCGGCCACCGCCGGGGCCACCGTCAGTGGCACACGAAGGTCATCGTGACGCCGCTCCAGGACGCCACGGGGATCATGCGGCAGCCCGCGCCGCCGTCCGACGCCCCGCTCCCGCCCGAGGACGCACCGGTGCTGGAGGACCCGCCGCCGGAGGACCCGGCGGCCGCACGACGTGCCGCGGCCTGGCGGGCAGCGGCCTCCTCGGCGGCGACGACCTCGGCGTGAGAGGCCCGCACCGCCTCCGCGGCGGCCCCCAGCTCACGCACGCGGTCGGCGGCGCCAGGGTCGAGCCCGAGCGCCGCGCCACGCACCTCGGGGGCGGTCGCGGCGTCCGAGGGCACGAGCGCGCCCAGCTCCTCGACGGCCGCGGCCGCCGCCGCCAGGCGCGCGCGGGGCTCCTCCCCCGCGCGCTCGTGCTGGTGCGGCGTGGCGCGTGCCGGCTCGACGACGGCCGGCGCGACCGCGGCCAGCAGCCCCACGTAACCGCGCGCAGCAGCGTGGACCTCGGTCTCCTGCGCGCGAGCCTCCGCCGCCACCGCTGCCAGCCGAGCCACCTCGGCGTCACGCACCCGCTCCGCCTCGGCCAGCGCGGCGTCGTCGCCCGTGCCGACGTACCGGGCGGCCAGGACGTCGGCGAGCGGCTTCTCGTCGAGGTCCGGCGCGAGGGACGGGAGCGGCTGCTCCTCGGACGTCAGCACGGCCGCCAGCGCCTCGACCCCTGCGCTCAGGCGCCCTGCCGTCTCCTCGTCGGCGACCTCCATCGCCGCCTCGGTGAACGGCAGCGCCACGTCGTCGAGCAGGTCGCGTGCGGCGGACTGCGCGTCCTGCCGTGCGGCGACGGCTGCGCGGGCCTCCTCCAGGGCGTCCGTGAGCAGCCGGGCGTCGGCAGCGGCGAGCGCCGTGAGCCGCTCGACGCGCTGCCGCTCCAGGTGCGCGGGCACCAGCACGGCGGCTGCCACGGTCGCCGGGACGAGCACGGCGAGCGCCGCGACGAGAGCCACGAGCGCGGGCCGGCGGCGCCGTGCTGGCGATCGGCCGGCGCCGGAAGGCTGGGTCAGGGCGTCCATGTCGCCGAGCGTAGGGCGCGAGCCGGCCCGTGCGGCCCCGGCCCGGGGCGGAAGGTTCCGCCGTCCGCACGGGCGGCCCAGGACACCGCGGCGCGAACAGCAGGAGGGCGAACAGCACGAAGGCCGCACCCCGAGGGGTGCGGCCTTCGTACGACAACTGTCGGTGGTGGAGCTGCAGGGAATCGAACCCTGGTCCGGTGACGCTTGTCGAGGACTTCTCCGGGCGCAGTCTGCTGTGGATTTTCTCGGCCCCTACGCTTGCGCAGACACATTCGTAGACGGGCCCAGTCGTCTAAGAGTCCCCCTAGCCCCGACGACGTGGGCTAGGAGCAGTGGCTCTCTAGATGACGCGAGCTACCGGGTCGAGAGCGATCCCGGGCTCACGGACTTCGAGGCTCGCTCAGGCGGCGAGGGCGAAGTCGTTGCGCGACTTATCGGCAACTATTGGTTCGCAGGCAATGCGTTTACGAGATGAGCCTGCATCCTCGGCCCGCTTCTCCTCGAGGCACGACCACCGTCGAAACCGATCAGCCCCATGTGCAGTTGTCAATCTTGCCCTGACCGAGGCCAGGTCCCGGGGCGTGCCCCGGGAGTCCCATCGTAGTGGGTCAACCGGACGTGGTGCGAGCGTATTCCGCCGCAGCCCCGGCTCAGCCCAGCATCTCCTTGTGCCGCATGGCACGCTGCGCCTCGCGCATGTCCTGCTTCTCGCGCAGCGTCTGCCGCTTGTCGTACTCCTTCTTGCCTCGGGCGAGGGCGATCTCCACCTTGGCCCGCCCGTCGAGGAAGTACAGCGACAGCGGCACCACGGTGTGGCCCTTCTCCTGAGCCTTGGACTGCAGGCGCAGGATCTCGTCCTTGTGCAGCAGCAGCTTGCGCTTGCGCCGCGGCGCGTGGTTGTTCCAGGTGCCCTGGAAGTACTCGGGGATGTGCACGCCCTCGAGCCACGCCTCGCCACGGTCCACCAGCACGAACCCGTCCACGAGCGACGCCCGGCCCATGCGCAGGGCCTTGACCTCGGTGCCGGAGAGCACGATGCCCGCCTCGTAGACGTCCTCGATCACGTAGTCGTGGCGCGCCTTCTTGTTGTTCGCCACGATCTGGCGCGCCGGTCCCTGCGGGGCCTTCGGCTTCTGCTTCGGCTGAGCCTGCGGTACCTGCTTGGGCGCCTTGGCCACGGTGTGCTCCTTCCTCGTCGCACGCTCCTGCCGGTGCTACGAGGCACGACGGCGGAGCGCGACGTCCCAGGATACGCGCAGCGCCGCGGGGAGCCAGGGAATTCCTGGTCCCCGCGGCGCGGGCGGCCGGGCCCGGTTAGTCCCGGCGGGTCCGCCGCGGCGCGGTCGTCGCCGCACGCGTCACGGCAGCCAGGCCACCGGGTTGGTGGAGGAGCCGTTGACGTACACCTCGAAGTGCAGGTGCGGTCCGGTGATGCGGCCGGTGCCGCCGGAGTACCCGATGATCTGCCCCTTGCGCACCCACTGGCCCACCTGGGCGCGGCCGTTGTTCGCCAGGTGCAGGTAGCGGGTGCGCACGTTCTGGCCGTTGTAGCTGCCGTGGTTGATGCGCACGTTGCACCCGGGACCGTCGGCGCAGTAGGAGGCGTCGACCTCGCCGTCCTGCGCGGCGTAGATGGGCGCCCCGTAGCCGGCGCGGAAGTCCGAGCCCGCGTGCAGCATCCACACGCCGTACGTGGGGCTCAGGCGCATCCCGTAGTGGCTCGTCACCACGCGGGAGTCAGTGGGCCATCCGAGGAAGCTCCTGGAGCTGGAGCCCCCGCCGCCCCCGCCGCCCCCGCCGGCGGAGCCGCCTCCGCCACCGCCGGACCCGCCACCGGAGGTGCTGCCCGACCCTCCGCCCGACCCGCTGCCCGCGTTGGCCTGCTCCCGGGCGGCGGCGGCCGCCGCCGCCTCCTGCGCACGCCGCGCCGCGATCTCGGCGTCGCGCTGCTTCTGCTGCTGGATGAGCTGCTTGATGTCCGCCTCGACGGCAGCCTGCTCCTTCTTGTTCTGCTCGATCTCCTGCAGGGCTGTCGCGCGCTCGGCCTCGACCTCGGCCTTGAGCCGGCGCTGCTGGGCGATGAGCCCCTCGACCTCGGACTTGCGCTGCTGGGCCTGCTGCTGGGCGCTGCGGGCGACCACCACGTTGTCGTCGGCCGCCTTCTTCAGCTGCCCGATGGTCTGCCGGATCGCCTCCAGACGGGCCTGCTGGTTGCGCGCGACGGCCTCGGCGTCCTGCAGCTCGGTGAGCGTGCGCGCCTGGCTGCGGGCGGCGGAGGACGTGACGGCGTAGCTCTGCAGGAACTCCTCGGTGCTCTGCGCACCGGTCACCAGGCCGAGGGCGGAGACCTCGCCCTTGCCGCGCGCGGCCTCCCGCGCCATCTGCACGATGTCGGCGCGGGCCGCGTCGACCTGGCCGGCGCCCGCCTGGATCTGCGCGGTGACGGACGCCTCCTCGTCCTGCGCGTCCTGCAGGCGCTGGGCGAGGATCTCCGCCTCGCGGCGCGCCTTCTCGAGCTTCGCCTGCGCGGCGGCCAGCTCCGCCTCCGCGAGCGGCAGCCTGCCCTCCACCTCGTTGAGTGCGAGCACGGCCTGGCTGAGCTTCGCGTTGGAGTGCTCCAGGTCGTTCTGCAGCTCCTCGCGCTCGGCCTTCTTGGCCCGCGCCTGCGCCTCGGCCGCAGCACGCCGGTCGTCGATGTCGTCCGCGACGGCCGTGGCCGCCACCCCGAGCCCCAGGGTCGCGGCGAGCACCCCGGCCATCGCGGCCCGGAGGATCCTGGTCGTTCTCATGTCACACCCTCGTGTAGCGGTTGAGCGTCACCACGGACGACACCACCGCGAGCGCGACGGCGATGCCGACCAGGAGGGGGGCGACCTGCAGGACGTCGGTGGTGCCGATGTAGGCCACCCAGTCCACGGACTTCTCGAGCCAGTCGGTCACCAGGTACCGCACTCCCAGCCACAGGCCACCGACGGCGAGCAACGAGCCCACGACGGCGGCGATGGCCCCCTCCAGGATGAACGGCAGCTGGACGAACAGGTTGGAGGCACCGACCAGCCGCATGATGCCGGTCTCGCGCTTCCGGGACACCGCCGAGAGGCGGATCGTCGTCGTGATGAGCAGGCCGGCCGTCAGCAGCATGACGACGGCCAGGCCCGCCGCGATGAGCGAGGCGCGGTTCAGGGCGAGGAACAGCGGCTGGAAGACCGCCCGCTGGTCCTCGACCACCTCGACACCGTCACGGCCGGACAGGACGTCGGAGACCACCTCGAAGCTCTCGGGGTCGGCCAGCTTGAGCCGGAACGACGCCTGCATGTCGTCCTCGGTGAGCTGCGTGCCCTGGTACCCGTCGGGGTAGCGCTCCTGGAACGCGGCGAACGCGTCGCCCTTGGACTCGAAGTAGGTGTGTGCCACCTCGGAGCCGAGCTCGGTGGAGATGACGTTCTCGATCGTGTCGATCTGCTCGGGCGTGGCCTCCCCCGCCGCGCACGTGGCGGCGGTCGAGCCGGTGGGGCACAGGAAGACGGAGACCTCGACGAGGTCGTACCAGTCGCCCTTGAGCTTGTCGACCTGCTTCTGGATCAGGGCCGCGGAGCCCACGAACCCGAGGGAGACGAAGGTGACGAGCACGACGGAGACGACCATCGAGAGGTTGCGGCGCAGACCGTGCGCCACCTCGGTGAGGACGAACTGGAGACGCACCGCTCAGCCCTCCCGGCCCGCGCGGACCGCGTTCTCGCGCAGCACCTGCTGCACGACGTCGTCGGCGTCCGACGGCGGGCGGCCCGCGGGGTCGGTGCGGCGACCGGCGCCGTAGGGCGCCGGGCGGCCATAGGTGACGGGCTCTGCCGGGGTCGGCGGCTCAGGCGTGGGCTCCGCGGCGGGCTGCGGCACGACCTGCTGGACCGTCTGCTGGAGCGGCTGCTGGACCGTCTGCCGCTCGTGCACGGGCGCCACCTGCGGCAGCGTCCCGGTGTGCGTGGCGGCCCACTGCGGCCGCATCGGGGTCGCGGGCACGGCGGGGACGGGGGCCGACGGCGTCGGCTGGCCCGGAGCGGTCACGGTGCCGAGGCTGATGCGCCGCTCGGCACGGCTGAGGGCGCCCTGGCGACGCCGGCGCGTCGGAGCGGCGGGGCTGGCGGGCGCCGTCGGGGCGCTGACAGCGGGCAGCGGAGCGCTGGCGGTCGGCACCGGAGCGCCGGCGGCCGCCTCCTGCGCGGCCCGGGCGGCGGCAGCCTCCGCAGCCCGCTCGGCCTCGATGTCTCCCACCTCGGGCGTGATCTCGATGCGCGGCTCGGCCGAGCGGGCCACCTTCACCGGGGCGTCGAGCACCGGCGTGGCCGCGACGTCGGGCAGGATCCGCTCCCGCTCGCCGTACACGCCGGCGGCCTCGTCGCGCACCACGTGCCCCGCGGACAGCTCGACGACGCGCTTGCGCATCTCGTTGACGATCTCGTCGTCGTGGGTGGCCATGATGACGGTGGTGCCGGTGCGGTTGATCCGCTCCAGCAGGCGCATGATGCCCAGCGACGTGGTGGGGTCCAGGTTTCCGGTGGGCTCGTCGCACAGCAGGATCGGCGGCCGGTTGACGAACGCGCGGGCGATCGCCACGCGCTGCTGCTCACCACCGGACAGCTCGTGCGGGCGGCGCTTCTCCTTGCCGTCGAGGCCCACCATCTCCAGCACCTCGGGCACGGTCGTCTTGATGACGTGACGGGGCCGGCCGATCACCTGGAGCGCGAACGCGACGTTCTCGTAGACCGTCTTGCCGGGCAGCAGGCGGAAGTCCTGGAAGACCATGCCGATGTTGCGGCGCAGCGACGGCACCTTCCAGTAGGACAGGCGCGAGAGGTCGCGGCCGGCCACGTAGACCTTGCCGCGGGTGGGACGCTCCTCGCGCAGGGCCAGGCGCAGGAAGGTCGACTTGCCGGAGCCGGAGGCGCCGACGAGGAAGACGAACTCGCCACGGGCGATGTCCACGCTCGCCTCATCGAGCGCAGGCCTCGCCCCCCTGGCGTAGACCTTCGTCACGTTCTCGAATCGGATCACGGCGCGGGCTCCCGTGCTCGGGGACAGTGCTGCGGGACCGACGACGACCGGCGGTCCCGGTCAACGAGAGTCGCACGCACGCCGCCCGCGCCGGGGCAGTGACACGCGGCGTGCCGCGGATCACCGCGTCGCCCGGGGCAACGTCACCCGCTGCGCGGCGTTGACGACGGGCACCACCGCTCCCCCGACCGTCCCGGCACCCGGGGCCGGAGAGACGGCGGAGGGACCCGGCGCGGCTGCGCCCGGTCCCTCCGTGGTCCGCGGTCACCCCGTGCTGGGGCCACCTCGCGTCGCGCTCGTGGCTCAGGCGTCGGCGGTCTGCGCCGAGCGGCGCCAGCGGATGCCCGCCTCGATGAAGTCGTCGATCGCGCCGTCGAACACCGCGGCCGGGTTGCCCGACTCGTGCTCCGTGCGCAGGTCCTTGACCATCTGGTACGGCTGCAGCACGTAGGAGCGCATCTGGTCGCCCCAGCTCGCCTTGATGTCGCCGGCGAGCTCCTTCTTCTTGGCCGCCTCCTCCTGCTGGCGCACCAGCAGCAGGCGCGACTGGAGCACGCGCAGGGCGGCGGCGCGGTTCTGGATCTGCGACTTCTCGTTCTGCATCGACACGACGATGCCCGTGGGGATGTGCGTCATGCGCACGGCGGAGTCGGTCGTGTTGACCGACTGCCCGCCCGGGCCCGAGGAGCGGAACACGTCCACCTTGATCTCCGACTCGGGGATCTCGATGGAGTCGGTCTGCTCGATGAGCGGGATCACCTCGACCGCCGCGAACGACGTCTGGCGGCGGCCCTGGTTGTCGAACGGCGAGATCCGCACGAGGCGGTGGGTGCCGGCCTCGACCGACAGGTTGCCGAACGCGTAGGGCGCGTTGACCTCGAACGTGGCGGACTTGAGGCCGGCCTCCTCGGCGTACGAGGTGTCCATGACCCGCGTGGGGTAGCCGTGCCGCTCGGCCCAGCGCAGGTACATGCGCATGAGCATCTCGGCGAAGTCTGCGGCGTCGACGCCGCCGGCGCCGGCGCGGATGGTGACGACGGCCTCGCGGGCGTCGTACTCGCCGGCGAGGAGCGTGCGGATCTCGAGCGCGTCGAGGTCCTTGCGGATGGCGGCGACCTCGGCCTCGGCCTCCTCCAGCGTCGCCTCGTCCTCCATCTCCTGGCCCATCTCGACCAGGGTCTCGACGTCGTCGATGCGCTGGCCGAGGTCCTTGACGCGGTTCAGCTCGGCCTGCGTGGCCGAGAGCGCGGAGGTGACCTTCTGGGCAGCCTCGGGGTCGTCCCACAGGTCGGGGGCCGAGGCCTGCTCGGAGAGCTCGGCGACCTTCCGGCGCAGCACCTCGGGGTCGCTCACACCCTCGATGGACTCGAGGGTGGCGCGGAGCGCCTTGATCTCTGCGGGGAAGTCGATGGATGCCACGAGGTTCAAGGTTACCCGCGCCGAGCGGGTCGGGCGTCCGGCGGCGCCGGGTGCGGTGCGGCGCCGCCGGAGGGGCGGGTCAGGCGACGGGCCGCTCGGGCAGGGTGCGCCCGAACTGCTGCGCCGTCTGGCGGGCGGTGGGCACCCCGACGTCGGGGTCGGCGCCGAGCTCCACGAGCGCCTCGATCACGGTGTCGTTGGCCTTGAAGACGGCGCCGGCGAGCGGCGACTGGCCGCGCAGGTTGAGGGCGTCGACGTCGGCGCCGCGGGCCGCGAGCCCGCGGACCAGCTCGGCGTGCCCGTGGTAGGCGGCGAGCATGAGGAGGCTGTCGCCCTGCTCGTTGGTGAGGTTGGGGTCCACGCCCGCGTCGACGAACTCCAGCAGCAGGTCGGCGCCCGCCCGGGCGAGGTCGAACATCTGCGCGAGGTCCACGGGCAGCCGGTCCGGCTTCTCGGAGGTGCCTGCCGTGGGGTCCGGGCCGGGGGTGTTGGCGTCGCTCATGGCCGTGACGTTACCGATCGTGGCGGCGGCTCGCCTCGCGCCCGGCGCGCGACGGCCGGGCGGCGAGGGCGTGGACGGCGGTGCGCGCACGCAGCGGCAGCACCGAGCCCAGCAGGGCCATCGTGCGGGCCTTGACCGAGCGCACCACCACCTTGTCCTTGCCGGCGAACAGGGCGTCGCAGGCGTCCCTCGCCACCTTGGCGGGGCTGTCCTTGGGGCCCCGGCCCATCGGCGTGGTGGTCTGGGGGCCGCCCGCGAAGTAGTCGGTGGCGGTGGGGCCGGGCAGCAGGGCGGTGACGGTGACACCGGTACGGCGCAGCTCGTGGCGCAGCGCCTCGGCGAACGAGAGGGCGAAGGCCTTGGAGGCCGCATAGGTGGCGTAGTAGGGCCCGGGCATCAGGGCTGCCACGGACGACGTGACCAGCACCCTCCCCCGCCCGCGCTCCGCCATGGGCGGTACCAGCCGCTTGGCCAGGTGCACCAGGGCGGTGACGTTGACCGCGACGACGTCGAGGTCCTTCTCCAGCGGCGTGTCCACGAACGCCCCGGAGTTGCCGACGCCGGCGTTGAGCGCCAGCACCTCGACCGGGCGCCCGACGGCGAGCACCGCCTCCTCCAGCGCCCGCAGCCCCGCCGTGGTGCGCAGGTCCGCCTGCACGGGCTGCACCCACGCCCCCGCCTCGGCGAGGTCGCGGGGACGGGCGAGGTCGCGGGGAGGGGCGAGGTCGCGGGTCGCGGCGGCGACGTCGTCCTCGGCGGTGGCGACGACGTCGAACCCGCGGGCGACGAGCTCGCGCGCCAGCTCCAGGCCGATGCCGCTGGACGCGCCGGTGACGACGGCGAGCGGCCGGGCGGACGCCTGGTGGTGCAGGACGCCGGGCGTTCGGTCCGTGGTCGCGCCTGGGACGTTCCTGGGGTCGGTGGTCACCGGTACAGGTGACCCGCGGCCAGCGCGGGTCGCAATCCGAGAGCGAGCCCGGGCCACCCGTCCAGGGTGGGTGCGAACAGAGGCCGGCCACCTCCTCCGGAGGTTCTCCACAGGCCGTTCCCGGAGGTCACCCAGTTCCCCTACCCTCTGGGCTTGGCTCCGCAGCAGGCGGCGCTGCAGCGGCTGGGACGGTCGCGCACCGAAGCACCGACCAGAGGAAACGCATGACTGTCGCGAGCCAGGACGCAGGGGCGACGCTCCTCGAGCGCGAGGTCCGCGAGCTCGTGCGCCGCCGCGGGATCGACCCGGTCCGCGAGCGCCCCGAGCTCGCCAGCCTCGTGGCCGAGGCCGTGGGCGACTACGTCGAGCGCAGCGCGCGCGGGCTCGTGCCGCCGCTGCACGACGCCGACGCCACCGCGCGCGTCATCGTCGACGCCCTGGCGGGGCTGGGCCCGCTGCAGCAGTACCTGGACGACCCGTCCGTCGAGGAGATCTGGGTCAACTCACCCGCCCAGGTGTTCGTGGCACGCGGCGGGGTGTCCGAGCTGACGACGACCCTCCTGACCACCCAGCAGGTGCGCGACCTGGTGGAGCGCATGCTCAAGGCCAGCGGGCGGCGCCTGGACCTCAGCTCGCCGTTCGTCGACGCGGCGCTGCCCGACGGTTCCCGGCTCCACGTGGTCATCCCCGACGTCACCCGCGAGCACATGGCGGTCAACATCCGCAAGCACGTGGTGCGCGCGACCCGGCTGGAGCACCTCGTCCGGCTGGGCTCGCTCACGCCGCACGCGGCGGCGTTCCTGGACGCGGCCGTGCGCGCCGGCCTGAACATCCTCGTGGCCGGGGCGACGCAGAGCGGCAAGACGACGATGCTCAACGCGTTGTCGGGCTCGATCCCGTCGGGTCAGCGCGTCATCACGTGCGAGGAGGTGTTCGAGCTGCGGCTCGACGTCCGCGACCTGGTGGCGATGCAGTGCCGCCAGCCGAGCCTCGAGGGCACCGGCGAGATCCCGTTGCGCCGCCTGGTGAAGGAGGCCCTGCGGATGCGGCCCGACCGCATCGTCATCGGCGAGGTCCGCGAGGCGGAGAGCTTCGACATGCTCGTGGCGCTGAACGCGGGGATCCCGGGGACGTGCACGCTGCACGCGAACAGCGCCCGGGAGGCCATCAACAAGATGTGCACCCTGCCGCTGCTGGCGGGCGAGAACGTCACGCACCACTTCGTGGTGCCGACGGTGGCCTCGGCGATCGACGTCGTCGTGCACCTGGGGGTGACGCCTGACGGCGAGCGGCAGGTCCGGGAGATCGTGGCCGTCACCGGCCGGGTCGAGGAGGGCAGGGTCGAGACGGCGGGTCTGTTCCACCGCCTGCCGGCCTCGCAGGGCGGGCAGCTGGTGCGGGGTGACGGTTTCCCCACGGGCGAGGAGCGGTTCGCCCGGGTCGGTGTGGACGTGCGTGCGCTGCTCGCGTCGTCGACGGCGGAGGTGGCGGGCTGACATGGGCGTGCTCGTCGGGCTGGTGCTGGGGCTGGGGCTCTTCTGCGTCTGGTGGTCCTTCTGGGAGCCGCCGGCGAGATCGACACGCGTCGCCGCACGCCGTGCCCGCACGCAGGACCTACTGGTCCAGGCGGGGGCGAGCGGTGTGACACCTGGTGCGCTCTACGGCGCGAGCGCCGCGGTCGCGTCCGTCGTCTTCCTGGCCGTGCTGGCCACCACCCGGTCACCCGCCATCGCCGTGTGCTTCACCGTCATGGCCGCTGCCGCGCCGTCCGCCCTCGTCCGCGCTCGGGCGCGCAAGCGGCGGCGGGACCTGCGGGACGTGTGGCCGGAGGTGGTGGACCATCTGGCTTCCGGCGTCCGCGCCGGGCTCTCCCTCCCCGAGGCGGTGAGCCAGCTGGGCGAGCGGGGGCCGGCGGAGCTGCGGGAGCCGTTCACGCGGTTCGCCGCCGACTACCGGGCCACGGGCCGCTTCTCCGAGTGCCTCGACCTGCTCAAGGCACGGCTGGCCGACCCGGTGGCGGACCGGATCATCGAGGCGCTGCGGCTCACGCGGGAGGTGGGCGGTACCGACCTGGGGCGCCTGCTGCGCACCCTGTCGACGTTCCTGCGCGAGGACGCACGCACCCGCGGCGAGCTGGAGGCCAGGCAGTCCTGGACCGTCAACGGGGCCCGGCTGGCGGCTGCCGGGCCGTGGCTCGTGCTGGCGTTCCTCGCGACCCGGCCGGAGACGGCGCGCGCGTACGACTCCGCCGCGGGCGTGGCCGTGCTGGCCGGAGGAGCGGCGTGCTCGGTGGTGGCCTACCAGATCATGATCCAGATCGGCCGGCTGCCCGAGGAAGGCCGGGTGCTGCGATGAGCGAGTGGTTCTCGCCTCTCGGGGCGCTGCTGGGACTGGTGGGCGGTCTGGGCGTGCTGCTGGTCGTCGTCGGTGTGCGGGCGCGCCGCATGACGTTGGTGGAGCGGCTCGCCCCTGCCCTGCGACCGCGGGACTCGACCAGCGGGCTGCTGCGCGAGATGCCTGTCCGCTCACCGTTCCCCGTGGTGGAGCGGCTCTTGGCACCGTGGGCTGCGGACGTGGCCCACTGGTTCGAGCGTCTGGGCTCGCCGCGGGCCGAGGTGCGGCGGCGGCTGGACCGGGCCGGGTCGTCGGAGACCGTCGACCAGTTCCGTGCACGCCAGGTGGTGTGGACGGTCGCGGGTCTCACGGCCGGCCTCGCGCTCGCCCTCCTCATCGGGGCGACGCGCGGGTTCGCTGTGCTGCCGCTGCTCCTGCTGGTCGTGATCAGCGGGGCGTGCGGGTTCGTGGCCTGCGACCAGGCGCTCAGCCGCCAGATCACGCAGCGCGAGGAACGCATGGCGGCGGAGTTCCCGACTGTCGCCGAGCTCCTCGCCCTCGCCGTGACCGCTGGGGAGGCGCCGGTGTCGGCGCTGGAACGGGTCGCCACGACCGCGCGCGGCGAGCTCTCGGTGGAGATCGGGCACATGCTCGCGGCGGTGCGTGCCGGTGCCCCCATCGCGACGGCGCTGGTCGACATGGCCGACCGCACCGGCCTGCCCTCGCTGACCCGCTTCGCGGAGGGGGTCGCCGTCGCCCTCGAGCGCGGCACACCGCTCGCGGAGGTGCTGCGCGCACAGGCGCAGGACGTCCGGGAGGCGGGGCGCCGCGCTCTCATGGAGGCGGGTGGCAAGAAGGAGGTCGCGATGCTCGTCCCGGTCGTCTTCCTCATCCTCCCCGTGACCGTCGTCTTCGCCGTCTTCCCCTCGTTCGCCACGCTCCGCATCGGTCTGTGACCGATGCAGCCCAGGAAAGGAACCCCCATGACCGAACTTCGCGACACCCCCGCCTCGACGGAGCACGACACGGCGCTGCCCGCCGTCCACGACCCTGAGCGCGGGGACGTGCCCGGCTGGGTGCTCGTCACCCTCATGACGGCGGGCCTCGTCGTCGCCCTGTGGGCTATCGCCGGGCCTCTCCTGGAGGACGCGTTCCGTCAGGCGATCTCGAGCGTCACGGGGTGAGGGCGGTGCCGCGTGGCGGCGTCCGCGCCCCTGGCTCGGCGGGTGCGAGCAGCTCAGAACCCGACCCGGGTCATGGCGGTGCCGACGAGCGGGGGTCGGCCGTGGCCGAGTTCGCCATGGTCGCGGCCCTCGTCGTCGCGATCTTCCTCGCCGTTGCCCAGGTGGGGTTCGTGCAGCACGTCCGCGCGCTGGCGATCGACGCCGCGGCCGAGGGTGCGCGTGTCGCCGCACGCGCAGACCGCACGGCGGCTGACGGCGCCGCGCGGACCCGTGAGCTGCTCAGCACGTCGTTGTCGGCCCGCTACGCGAGCGACGTGACCGTCGGCCGCACCCACGTGGACGGCCTGCCGGTGGTGGAGGTGACGGTGCGGACGCCGTTCCCGGTGGTCGGCGTCCTCGGGCCGTCGGGGGCCATGACCGTCCAGGGTCACGCGCTGGAGGAGGGATGAGCGTGCAGGACGAGCCACCGCAGCAGCAGGGCGACGGCGAGCGCGGCAGCGCCGTGGTCGAGTTCATCGGCACGGCGGTGCTCCTCCTGATCCCCCTGATCTACCTCGTGCTGGTGGCCGGGCGGTTGCAGGCAGGAGCCTTCGCGGCCGAGGGCGCCGCGCGGGAGGCTGCCCGCGCGATGGTGACGGCGTCGAGCACCGGTCAGGGGCTCGCCCGGGCCCACACGGCGACGGCCATCGCCTTCGCGGACCAGGGCTTCGACCGCGGGGCGGCGCACGAGCCGGGCGTGCTGACGTTCGAGTGCTCGGCGGACCCGTGCCTGACCCCGGACGCGAGCGTGGGCGTGCGGGTACGGCTGGAGGTGCCGCTGCCGTTCGTGCCCAGCGGCCTGCGCGGCTGGGTCCCGCTGGCCGTCCCGGTCGAGGCGGGCCACGTGGCGGTCGTGGACCGTTACGCCGACGTCGGCGGGTAGCCACCGGCGTCCCGGGCTCCCCGCGGCACCCGGTGAGACGCCCCGGCCTGGCCACGTGCTCAGGGCTAGTCTCGCGACCATGACGTCCCTCCCCCGCGGCGCCTGGCAGGACGTCGCCCGCGCCACCGGACTGCTCTCCCCCGGCGGCGAGGTCGCCGCCACGGTCTTCGCGGAGATGTCCGCGCTGGCCGCGCGCACGGGAGCGATCAACCTGGGCCAGGGGTTCCCCGACGTCGACGGGCCGGACGACGTCAAAGCAGCCGCGGTCGCGGCGATCCAGGCGGGCGTCAACCAGTACCCGCCCGGGCCTGGCATCCCCGAGCTGCGCGCCGCCGTCGCCGACCACCAGCGGCGCCGCTACGGGCTCGACGTCGACCCGGACACCGAGGTGCTGGTCACCACCGGGGCCACCGAGGCCCTGGCCGCCTCGGTGCTCGCACTCGCCGGACCTGGCGACGAGGTGATCACGCTCGAACCGTTCTACGACGCGCACGCCGCCGTCGTCGCGCTCGCCGGCGCCACGCACGTGCCGGTCGCGCTCGCACCCACCCCCGAGGGCTTCCGTCTCGACGTCGAGGCCCTGCGCGCCGCGGCCAGCGACCGTACCCGGATCATCCTGGTCAACACCCCGCACAACCCCACCGGCACGGTGCTGACGCGCGCCGAGCTGGAGGTGGTGGCGCAGGTGGCGCGCGAGCGGGACGCGATCGTGGTCACGGACGAGGTCTACGAGCACCTCACGTTCGACGGTGCGGTGCACGTGCCGGTCGCGACCCTGCCGGGCATGGCCGAGCGCACGCTGACGATCTCCTCCAGCGGCAAGACGTTCAGCCTCACCGGGTGGAAGATCGGGTGGGTGCACGGCCCTGCGGAGCTGGTGACGGCGGCGCGCACGGTGAAGCAGTTCCTGACGTTCGTCTCGGGGGCGCCGTTCCAGCCAGCGATCGCGCAGGCGCTGGCCGACGACGAGACGCCGCGTGCGCTGGCCAGGTCGCTGGCGGCGCGCCGGGACCTGCTGTGCAGCGGGCTGCGCGAGGCGGGCTTCGACGTGATCGTGCCTCGCGGCACGTACTTCGTCGTGGCGGACGGCGCGCGCCTGGTGGAGCGGCTCGGTCTCACGGACGTCGAGGGGTCACCGGCCGGCGGCGTCGAGCTGTGCCGCCGGCTGCCCGAGCTCGCCGGGGTGGTGGCGATCCCGATGACGGCGTTCTGCCGGGCCGGCTCGGCGACGCACGAGCGTCTTCGCACGGCGGTGCGGTTCACGTTCGTCAAGCAGGAGCACGTGCTGCGGGAAGCGGTGGACCGCCTGGTCGCGTTGCGCCACCCGTAGGCCCGGCGCCCCGAGCCACCCGGGCGCGCGAGGCGCGGACGCAGGCCCAGGCCGACCGCCGTCGTGCACCGCCCTCGCCCACCGCCGTACGCCGACCCCAGGCGGCGACCACCGGTGGTCCTTCGAGCGGCCGTGCCGCTGTCAGCCGCAGACGCCGGGCAGCAGGGACGGTGTCGGGCTGGGCGACGGCTCCTCGGCCGCGGGGGCGCTGGAGCCGGGCGACGGCACACCGGTGTCGCCCGGGGCCGGCTCGTCCGGCGGCGGGCTGGCGGCGTCGGGCGCGGACGGCGCCGGCGACCCGGACGGGCCGGTGGAGCTGCCCCCTGCGTCGCCACCGCCGTCGGACGGCTCGGGCTCCTGGGACGGATCCCAGCCCGGTGGCTGGTCGGCGGCGATGCGTTCCCAGATCTTGTCCGTCTCGCGCTCGACCCACACCACGCGGTTGGGGTCGCGCGGCGCGTTGACCACGGGCAGCGAGGTGAACACGATGTCGGCCGGGTCGATGCCGCGCACGCTCCAGGCGAGGCCGGCGAGCGCCGCGGGGTCGGCGAGGCCGGGGTTGGTGGAGATGGACTTGAGCACGGCCTGGACGAGCCGGTAGAGGCGCGGCGAGTCGGTGATGACGTTCTGGGCGAGGATCTCGCGGACCATCGCGTCGACGAAGGACTGCTGGCGCTGGATGCGAGCGAGGTCGCTGCCCAGCTCCAGGCCCATGCCGCGGCCCTTGCGGGCGCGGAGGAAGTTGATGGACTGGTAGCCGTCGAGGCGCACCTCGCCGGCGGGCAGGTCGAGGTCCACGTGGTTGTTGCCCTTGACGGGCTCGGGGAGGCACATGGGCACCCCGCCGATGGCGTCGACCACGCCGATGACGCCGTTCATCTTGACGACGACGTGGTCGGTGATGGGCACCCCGGTGAGGGTCTCGACGGTGCGGATGGTGCATGCGGCGGCGCCGGTGACGTCCTTGCTGGGCCCGCCGCCGATGGCGAAGGCGGAGTTGAACATGGCGTTGCGGCGCGGGGAGCTCTGGCCGCCGCCGGGCAGCGGGCAGGCCGGGATGTCGACGAGGGAGTCGCGCGGGATAGAGACGATCTCCATGCGGCTGCGGTCCCCGGCGACGTGCACGAGCAGCGTGGTGTCAGAGTGGAACTCGTCGCCGTCCCCGGCGAGCGCGTCGTTGCCCTCGCCGCGGTAGTCGGTGCCCATGACGAGGATGTTGAGGGCTCGTCCGCTGAACGGGTCGTCAGGGTCGCGCGACGGCGTCGCCCTGTCGGTGCCGAGGAGCGCGTCGACGTCGGAGACGTCGATGTCGTCCTTGAAGTCGAGGTATGCGGCGACGGCGCCGGTTCCGGCGAACGCGAGCACGGCGGTGAGGACCATGGCGGTGCCGCGCGCGATGCGGTGGGCACGCCGGTGGGCCGCGTGCCGCGGCAGGGTGGTGGGCACGCTCCGACCCTAGGGGGTGGGAGGCCGATCACGCCGGTGGGGACGGGGTGTGGCGGGGCCCGGGCCGCGGTGGCGGCCCGGGCCCTGCCGGGTAGGTGGTGCCGGTGGGTGGGTCAGGGGCGCAGCGCGGCGACACCCAGGTCGGGGTTGTCGGTGAAGAACCCGTCCATGCCGGCGCGCAGGAACGCACGGATCTCGCCCTCGACGTCGCCGATGCCGTGGGGGTCGGCAGAGGAGCGGTGCTCGGCGGGCAGGAACTGGTTCTCCCGGCGGAAGGTCCAGCCGTGCACCTCGAGACCGGCGCGGTGCGCGTCGCGGATCACCGGCGTCGGGCGGCCGAGGGTGCCGTCGGCCTGGCGCGGGATCATGACGTTCTTCTCGAGCCCGACGGCGTCGGCGTAGCGGGCGATCTCGCGCAGGCCGGCGGGGGTGACCAGGTCGGCGTAGGTGCGCCGGTCCCCGGCGGCGACCAGGTCGTAGGGTGCGCCGCTGCTGGAGACCAGCTGCGCGAGACGCACCTTGGTGAGCCGGTCGAGCTTGCGCAGGTTGCCGGTCTCGAACGACTGCACGATGACAGGCGCCTTGGCGGAGTCGAGGCCGTTGTTGCGCAGCTCGTGGACGAGGGGTTCCTCGAGGGGCAGGCCGATGGAGGCGAAGTACGTGGGGTGCTTGGTCTCGGGGTAGACGCCGACGGGCTTGCCGGTGAGGGTGCGCGAGTGGCGTGCGAGGTCCATGACCTCGTCGAGCGTGGGCACCTGGTAGAGGCCGTCGAACTCGGTGTTCTGGGGCCGGGTCGCGGGGATGCGCTCCTTGGCGCGCAGGGTGCGCAGCTCGGCGAGGGTGAAGTCCTCGGTGAACCAGCCGGTGACGGGCCGCCCGTCGATGGTCTTGGTGGTGCGGCGGTCGGCGAACTCGGGGTGGTCGGCGACGTTCGTGGTGGCGCCGATCTCGTTCTCGTGGCGGGCCACGAGAACGCCGTCCTTGGTGGCGACGACGTCGGGCTCGATGTAGTCGGCGCCCTGGAGGATGGCCTCCTGGTAGGCGGCCAGGGTGTGCTCGGGGCGGTAGCCGGAGGCGCCACGGTGGGCGACGACGGGCACGCCGGCGTCCTGCGAGCGCACCTTCTTGAGCTCGACCACCACCATCTCGGTGTCGTCGGGCGTGCCGGGCACGCGCGAGTCGTTGCCGGGATAGTTGTTGTCGTTGCCGATCAACACGCGGCCGTCCTTGAGGCGCAGCACCGTCTCGAACGACTGGACGGGCAGCGAGTACGTCTCTCCCAGCCCGTAGCCCTCGCCGGCGTCGATGCGGTGCGGGTTCTCGATCCGCAGGGCGTCGAGCACGAGCGACTTGGTGACGTACCCCTCGTGGTCGGTGCGGCGCAGGTCCACCTCGTAGACGCGCTTGGTCACGGAGGCGGCGCCCTGGAAGTCGTCACGCTCCACGAACCAGAACCGGTCCTTGCCCACGGTGAACGAGTCGCCGATCACGTTGGCCTCCTGGTCGGCCTGGTAGCTCCAGGTCCGGCCGGTGTACTGGCCCTTGCGGGTGTCGAACTCGAGCACCTCGCGGCGCCGCTGGTCCGGGTCGTCCGGGTAGACGCCCTCGGCCACCGGGTACAGGTAGCGACCGTCGGGCGAGGCGGACATGGCCTCGAAGCCTCGGCTGGAGCGCACGGTGGGCTCCTCGTCCTGCCCCCGGTACGGGTTGTCGGCCGCCTTGCGGCCGCCCGGCATGGGGTACGGCTTCGACAGCAGCGTGCCGTCGGCGTCGAAGTGGAGGATGAAGGGCCCGAACTCCTCCCCCACCCAGAACGTGCCGTCCTTGGCGAGCACCACGGACTCGACGTCGAAGTCTGCGCCGGTGAGCAGCCGGTCGGGCGTGTCCTCGTTGACGATCGGGAAGTCGAGCACCCGGTTGCGGTCGTTGTAGGTGATGTGGCGCAGCACGTCGATGTCACCGCTGCCCGTGCCCGGCTTGCCGCCCTTGCCCTTGCCCTTGCCCTTCGCCGCCTCGCCGGTGTCCCAGTGCGGTTTGACCAGGTAGTTGCGCAGCAGGAAGTCGGCGGAGTTGCTCTTGGAGCCGAACCCGTTGTCCGGCTGGGCCCAGAAGGTGCCGTCGCCGTTGTCGACCATGGCGGAGAAGCCGGGGATCACCTGGCCGGGCAGCGGGCCCTGGCGCCCGTTGGCGGGTGTCATGGCGGCGCCCGACGGCGGCCCGTCCGCGAGGAAGTCGGCCGGCAGCGTGGCGCGGCCGACCAGGGTGGGCTGGACGTGGGTGGTGGTGGAGCCCTTCCCACCACGAGCGGCGTCGCCGTGGCCGGCGCCCTTCTCGGCGGCGACCGCGGCCGAGGGAAGCAGGAGCGTCGCGGCGATGGTGGCCGCGACCGTGCGCACGAGTGTGGTTCGCATGCCCGGATCTCACCCCGACCGGGTGAGGGCGCCACCACGAGCCTGTGAACCGCCGTCGGCGAGCGGGTGAATTCCTGGATGCCCGCTGGGCGTCGTGGTGCCCTGGCGTCAGGCGGCCAGGTGCCACCCGCCCTTGCGGAAGGCGGGCGTGGCGGCGGCGAGCACCACGATGGCACCCAGCACCGCGGCGAGCATGACCACCGACATCGCCACCGCGCCACCGCCCAGCAGGCCGACGAGCGGGCTGACCAGGCCGGACACCCCGGACTGCACGGCGCCGATCACGGCGGCGGCCGACCCGGCGATCTCCCCGTGCCGGGACATGGCGAGCGCCGAGGCGTTCGCGGGGATCAGCCCCTGGAAGGCGAGCACGCACCACAGCACCACGAGGAGCCCCAGCAGCCCGCCGGCCTCGGTGACGGCGACGACCAGGAGCAGCACGGCGCACAGGGCCTGGAGCACGAGGCCGGCGCGCAGGAGACGCACCGGGGCCACACGGCGCACCAGCGCGGCGTTGATCTGGGCGGAGACCACCAGCCCGAGCCCGTTGACGGCGAACAGGAGCGCGAACTGGCCCTTGCCGAGACCGAAGTGCTCCTGGAACACGAACGGGGAGCCGACCACGTAGCTCATGAGCACGGCCATGCCGAGGCCGGGGATGACGGCCAGCGCCATGAACTGGCGGTCGCGCAGGAGGGTGCCGTAGCCGGTGAGCGCGGAGCGGGCACCACCCGGGCGACGCCGCGCGGGCGGCAGCGTCTCGGGCATGACGAGGAGGACGACGAGACCCAGCACGACGCCGAGGAGGGCGAGGACGGCGAAGATCCAGCGCCAGGAGGTGTGGGCGGCGATGGCCGAGCCCAGCGTCGGCGCGAGCATGGGTGCGACACCGATGACGAGCATGAGCCGGGACAGGATGCGGGCGGCCTCGGCCCCCACGAACCGGTCGCGGACCACCGCGACGGCGGCCACGCCGCACGCGGCGTTGCAGAAGCCCTGGAGCAGGCGCAGCGCGATGAGCACGCCCATGTCGGTGGCGACGGCGCACAGGATCGAGGTGACGACCTGCAGCACCAGGCCCCACAGCAGCGGGGTGCGGCGGCCGAACCTGTCGGAGAGCGGCCCGATGACCAGCTGCCCGACACCACCGCCCACGAGCATGGCGGAGATGGTCAGCTGCGCGAGCGTGTCGGTCGAGCCGAGCTCCCGGGCGACGTCGGGCAGCGACGGCAGGTACATGTCGACGGTGAACGCCGGCAGCGCGGCCAGCGCCCCGAGCATGAGCACCCACTTGGCCGCGCTGCGGCCGTGCGCGCGTGAGGACGGAAGCTGGTCGGGCATGGCCGCCATCCTAGTCGAAACGTTACGAGCCCTTCGCCGTCGGAGGCTGACGGGAAGATGGAGGCATGTGCGGCAGATACGCCTCCTTCCGTGACGCCCAGGACCTCGCCGACGACGTCGCCCTCGCCGAGCTCGCCGAGGACGCCCGGCTCCTGCCGCCGTCGTGGAACGTCGCTCCCACCGACGACGTGCGCATCGTGGTGGAACGCCCCGCTCGCGTCGAGGGCCGCAGCACGGGCGAGATCACGCGGTCGCTGCAGGTCGCCCGCTGGGGGCTGGTGCCCGGCTGGGCCAAGGACCCCTCCGTCGGCCCGCGCATGATCAACGCCCGCTCCGAGACGCTGCTCACCAAGCGGGCCTTCGCCAAGCCGCTCGCCGTGCGCCGCTGCCTGGTGCCGGCTGACGGCTACTACGAGTGGCGCCGGCTGCCGCTGCCGCCCGGCGCCGCGCCCCGGGCGAAGGCGGCCAAGCAGCCGTACTGGATCCACCGCGGCGACGACCCGGTGCTGCTCGCCGGGCTGTACGAGTTCTGGCGCGACCCGTCCAGGGCCGACGACGACCCGGACCGCTGGCTCGTCTCCACCACGATCGTCACCACCGCCGCGAGCGCCCCGATGGCGCACCTGCACGACCGGATGCCCGTGGCGCTGCCCGGCGAGGCGTGGGACGAGTGGCTCGACCCCGCGGTGGGTGCCGAGCAGGCTGCCCGGCTGCTGGGCTCCCCGCTCGAGGAGTTCGACCTGCGCCCCGTGCGCCCGCTGGTGAGCTCGGTGCGCAACGACGGGCCGAGCCTTCTCGATCCGGAGCCCGAGCCGCTCGACGCCGACCTCCCCCGCACGCCGGCAGCACCGGCACCGCCGCGGTCCCGGTAGCTGTCAGGCAGTCAGGCCGTCACGCCCCGGTGTAGGAGCGCTGGAGCCGCACCGGCCGCAGGGAGCCGAGCCCCTGGACCTCCGTCTCGGGCTGCTCGGTGAGGGCGTAGCGCGACGAGGTGGCCAGCAGGGCCGCGGTGGGCGGGTCCACGAGGACCTGGCCGGAGTCGGAGAGCTCGGTCAGCCGCGAGGCGAGGTTGACCGAGGGGCCGAACACGTCGCCGAACCGGGAGAGCACCCGGCCCCAGACGAACCCGACGCGCACGGGGATCTCCATGCCGCTGGGGTGGGGGGTGGCCAGGCCGAGGGCCACCTCGGCCCCCGTGGTGACGTCGTCGGCGATGAACAGGACGGCGTCGCCCACCGTCTTGACCACGCGCCCGCCGGCCTCGATGACGACGTCGCGGGCCCGGGTCTCGAAGTTCTGCACGAACTCGCTGAGCTCGTGCGACCCGAGGCCGGCGGTGCGCTTGGTGAAGCTGACGATGTCGGCGAACCCGACGGCGCGCCTCAGGGGCAGCTGGTGCTCGTCGGCGCGGTCCTCGCCGCGAGCGCCGGCGAACTCGGTGGCGAGCCGGCCGGTGACGGCGGCGAGCTGGCGGCGCCAGGCGTGCTCGAGCTGGCGGGCGAGCACGTCGGCCAGCCGCGGCATGCGGTCGATGGTCGTGAGGCGGGCGCTGACGTCGTCGAGCGAGTACTCGCGCCCGAGATGCTCGACGAAGGCCTCGACCTGCCACAGCGCGAGACGCTCGGTGCTGTGGCCGAGGGAGCGCACGAGGGTGCGCAGGGCCTGCTCGTCGAGGTTCTCGTCGGACGAGAGCTCGGCGATCTCGCGCAGGGCGTCCATGTCGGACTCGGTGAACCAGCGGGCGGTGGGGTGCTGCACGGGCAGGCCCAGCCAGCGCCAGTAGCCGGCGATGAACTCCGCCGAGAGTCCGGTGCCCTCCACGAGGTCGTCGAGCGTGTACCGGCGGGGGCCGCCGAGGATCTCCTGGTCGATGCGGGCCGCGGTGTCGACGCTGGCGTCGGGCGAGACCGCGGGTTCGCCGGCGCCGGTGGAGGTGTCGCTCGTCACGTCGCCAGTCTAGGGGCGCAGCCTGGGAGCGGGCCGGGAGCGCTCAGACCGTGGCCGGGGTGGCGGCGTCGAGCAGCGTCGCGGCGGCGGCGCCCGCCTCCCGGGCGACGTGCGGGTCGCCGCTGATCGCCGCCGTGGTCTGGGCACCCTCGGCCAGGAGCGCGATCTGCACGGCGGCCTGGGGGGTGCCCCCGGCGGCGACGACGAGCTCGGTGACGAACTCCCGGAAGGCTGCCTTCTGGCGGCGCACGGCGTCGGCGACGGCGGGGGTGGTGGAGCCGAGCTCGCCGAAGGCGTTGATGAAGCCGCAGCCGCGGAACCCGGGCTCGCAGAACCAGGCGTCGAGGAAGTCGAAGACGGAGAGCACCTTGGCGCGGGCGTCGCCGGCGCGGTCGGCGCTGGCCTCGAGGGCCTCCTGGAGCGCGCGGGCCCGCCGCCGCAGCACGGCCACGACCAGCTCGTCCTTGGATCCCACCAGCGCGTAGATCTTCTTGAGCGAGACGCCGGCGGCCTCCCGCACGGCGTCCATGCCGACGGCCTGGATCCCACGAGCGTAGAAGAGGTCGTCGGCGGCCTCCACGAGGCGCTCGCGCAGCTCGTCGTCCGCGGTTCGTCCGCTGGTCACATCTTCCCCCTTGCGCTGAGAACGATCGTTCTCTACCGTACTGCACATCAGGGGAGAACGCTCGTTCTCCCCGCGATCGAAGTGGAGCAAGGTCATGGCACACATCACCGTCGGCACCGAGAACAGCACCGCCGTCGAGCTCTACTACGAGGACCACGGCACCGGCCAGCCCGTCGTCCTCATCCACGGATACCCGCTGGACGGCACGAGCTGGGAGCTGCAGGCGCGCGAGCTGCTGGACGCCGGGTACCGCGTCATCACCTACGACCGCCGCGGGTTCGGCCGCTCCTCCAAGGTGGGCGCGGGCTACGACTACGACACGTTCGCCGCCGATCTCGACGCCGTGCTCACCACCCTCGACCTGCACGACGTGATCCTCGTCGGCTTCTCCATGGGCACCGGTGAGCTCGCCCGCTACACCCGCACGTACGGCACCGGCCGCGTCGCCAGGCTCGCGTTCCTCGCCTCGCTCGAGCCGTTCCTCGTCCAGCGCGACGACAACCCCGAGGGCGTCCCGCAGGAGGTGTTCGACGGCATCGTCGAGGCGGCCCGCAGCGACCGCTACGCCTGGTTCACCAAGTTCTACGAGGACTTCTACAACCTCGAGGAGAACCTGGGCTCCCGCATCAGCCAGGAGGTGGTGACCGCGAGCTGGAACACCGCCACCGCGAGCGCCCCCGTCGCCGCGTACGCGGTGGTCCCGAGCTGGATCGAGGACTTCCGCGCCGACGTCGAGGCGGTGCGCGAGGCGGGCCTGCCGACCCTGATCCTGCACGGCACGGCCGACAACATCCTGCCCGTCGACGCCACGGCCCGCCGCTTCCACGCCCTGGTGCCGGACGCCGAGTACGTCGAGATCGAGGGAGCGCCCCACGGGCTCCTGTGGACGCACGCCGGCGAGGTGAACGAGGCCCTGCTGCGCTTCGTCACGGCCTGACGCCCGCCCGTCCCCGCCGCCAGGCGGGGCCGGGCGGGCTCACGCCCGACGCAGGTGGTGGACGTCGCCGGCGGCGACGACGCGCTCCCCGTCGCCCCCGGCGACGACGAGCGCGCCGTCGTCGTCCACACGCACGGCGACGCCCTCGATCACCCCGGCACCGCCGGCCAGCTCCACGCGCACGCCCTGCCCCAGCGTGGCCGACGCCGCCGCGTACTCCTCGGCCAGCGGCGTCTCCCCGCCCGCACCGGCCGCGCCGACGCCGTGCGCCTCCCAGCGGGCGACGACGGCGGCGAGCTCGCGCAGCAGCGCGACCAGCAGCCCCGTCCGGTCGCCCGCGAGGCACCGCGCACCAGACCCGCCGCCACCGGCCCCCGCGAGGGCCAGCGACGTGGCCGTGGGCACCGGCAGCTCGTCGGCCGTCTGGGACACGTTGAGGCCGATGCCGACGACGACGTCCACCGACCCCGGTCGCCCCGCCTCACCCCGCGCCGGGGGCCGGGCGCCCGGGGCTGCGGGCACGACCTGGGCCAGCACGCCGGCCACCTTGCGCCAGGCCCCGAGCCCCGGCACGGGTCCGGCCGCGGGCAGGAGCACGTCGTTGGGCCACTTGAGCGCGGCCGCCACGCCGGCGTCGCGCAGCACGCGCACCACGGCCAGCCCGCTCAGCAGCGGCAGCCAGCCGAGCCGCTCCGGCGGCACCTGCGGGCGCAGCAGGGCCGAGACGGTCAGAGCGGCCCCGGGCGGCGTCGTCCAGGTGCGGCCGGCGCGACCCAGGCCCGCCGTCTGGTGCTCCGCCACGAGCGCCGCCGGCGCGGGGAGGCCGCCCGGCCCGCTGCCGGCACCGGTCCGGGCGGCGTGCGAGGCGAGCTCGACGAGCCGCGCGTTGGTGGAGGGCACGGACGGGACGACGTCGAGGCTCGCCCACGCCCCGGCGGGGCGCAGCAGCTCGCGGCGGAGGCGGTCGGCGTCGAGGGGCTCGCGGGCAGGGGTGCTCACCCGGGCATCCTGCCGCACCCACCGCACCGCGCACGCCCCGCCCCGCATGGCGGTTGTGGGGAACCGCCAAAGAACTGGGCCCGGGCGCGTCGCGCCGCGCATCGCTGTGTGCGACTCCCCCAACTAGGCTCACCTGCGTGAACGACGCCACCGAGACCCTCGCCGGCACCGCCGCCAAGCTCGCCGACCTCGAGCGCCGCCGTGCCGCAGCCATCACCGAGCCGGAGGAGACCGCGCAGGCCAAGCAGCACGCGCGCGGCAAGAAGACGGCCCGTGAGCGCATCGAGGCGCTGCTCGACGAGGGCTCGTTCGTCGAGCTGGACGCGCTGGCCGCGCACCGCAGCCGCAACTTCGGCCTCGACAAGAAGCGCATCCCGGGCGACGGCGTGGTGACCGGCTACGGGACGGTGGACGGGCGCCAGGTGTGCGTGTTCAGCCAGGACTTCACGGTGTTCGGCGGCTCGCTGGGCGAGGTGCACGGGCAGAAGATCGCCAAGGTGCAGGACCTGGCGCTGCGCACGGGCGTGCCCATCATCGGCATCTCCGACGGCGGCGGGGCCCGCATCCAGGAAGGCGTCGCGGCGCTGACGCAGTTCGCGGAGATGTTCCGGCGCAACGTGGCGGCGTCGGGCGTGATCCCGCAGATCTCCCTCATCCTGGGTCCGAGCGCGGGCGGCGCGGTCTACTCCCCCGCGCTGACGGACTTCATCGTCATGGCCGACGGCACGTCGAACATGTTCATCACCGGCCCGGACGTGATCCGTGCGGTGACGGGCGAGGACGTCGACTTCGAGACGCTCGGCGGCGCGCGCACGCACAACGAGAGGTCGGGCGTGGCGCACTACATGGCCGCCGACGAGGACGACGCGATCGACTACGTGCGCCACCTGATCGGCTACCTGCCGCAGAACAACCTCTCCGACGCGCCGTCGTTCCCGCCGGAGGACATCGACCTGGAGCCGTCCGACGACGACGAGGCGCTCGACGTCCTCGTCCCGGACAGCGACAACCAGCCCTACGACATGCGCACGGTGATCGAGTCGGTGCTGGACCCGGACTCGTTCCTGGAGGTGCAGCCGCTGTTCGCGGGCAACGTGCTGGTGGGCTTCGGGCACGTGGAGGGCCAGGCGGTGGGCATCGTCGCCAACCAGCCGATGGTCATGGCCGGCACGCTGGACATCGACGCCGCCGAGAAGGCCGCCCGGTTCGTGCGCACCTGCGACGCGTTCAACATCCCCGTCCTGACGTTCGTGGACGTGCCCGGCTTCCTGCCCGGCGTGGGCCAGGAGCACCAGGGGATCATCCGCCGCGGCGCCAAGCTGATCTACGCCTACGCCGAGGCCACCGTGCCGCTGGTCACGGTCATCACCCGCAAGGCGTACGGCGGGGCGTACATCGTCATGGGCTCCAAGCAGCTGGGCGCGGACGTGAACCTGGCGTGGCCGACGGCGCAGGTGGCCGTCATGGGCGCCGGCGGTGCGGTCAACATCCTCCAGCGCCGCGCGCTGGCCGACGTCGAGAAGGCCGGGGGCGACGTCGAGGCGGAGCGCGCGCGCCTGACCGCGGAGTACGAGGAGGCCATCGTCAACCCGTGGGACGCAGCCGAGCGCGGTTACGTGGACGCGGTGATCCGCCCCTCGGAGACCCGTGGACAGGTGGTGCGGGCGCTGCGGGCCCTGCGCACCAAGCGCGCCAGCCTGCCGCCCAAGAAGCACGGCAACATCCCGCTGTGACCACCCCCCGCACCTGAGGGACAATCGCCCGATGAGTCACGAGGACGCCACGCACGGCCCGGCGCCGCTGAACGCCGTCGACCCCGAGCCCATGCACCGCGCGGTCGACGCGCTGGCCGCCGCCCTGCACGAGTACGTGGGCACCGCCGTCGGCGTGCGGGCCGAGTTCGGCGCGGCCGAGGCCGACGAGGACCCGCGGATCCTCGCCCTGGAGAACCGGGTGGGGACGCTGAACGCGGGCCTGTTCGACGCGCTGCACGACGCGCTGGGCATGCACCCGGACCTGACCAGCTCGGTGTGGGAGCCGGAGGACGACGACCACGAGCACCCGCACGAGCACGAGCTGCCCGAGGGCATCGAGCGTGCGGAGGCCTTCTACCTGGGCTTCGTGGTCGCCGCACCGCGCGAAGGGGCGGACATGACGCTCGACGGCGTCATCGACATGCTGGACGAGGCCGGCGAGCAGGCCACGGCGCGGCTGGCCGAGGGCGGCTACGACGTCGTGGAGTGGGCCGCCTCGCGCGGCGCCGCCCCGGGGTTCGGCGACGACGAGGACGAGGAGGACGACGAGTGACCGGTGAGCAGGCGGGCGACCGCCCGGGCGAGGCCGCACGGGCCGTGCGCATCGTGCGCGGCGAGCCCGACGAGGTGGAGGTCGCCGCGCTGGTGGCGGGACTCGCCGCCGTGGCGGCCTCCAACGGGCTCCCGGACGACGTCGAGCCGATCGACGAGTGGACCAACCGGTCCCGCTCCGTGCGGGGCAACGGTGCCGGCGTGACCGCGAAGAGCTTCGGCGGCCGCTCGGGGCGGCACCACGCCGACGCCTGGCGCTGGAGCCTGCGCTCCTGAAACACCCTCACCTCCCTGCGGGCAGGTGAGTAGGCTCACGCCCGTGACCGACGCGCACCCCACCCGCACGCCCACCGCGATCGACGCCGTCGCCGACTCCTACGTCGAGCGCGCGGCCGCGCTCGACCCGCTCACCGCGACGGCGATCGGGCTGGCCGGCTACGACCACCTCATGACCGACCTCTCGCCGGCCGGGCGCGAGGCGCAGGCGGACCTGGACCGGGCCACGCTGCGCGAGCTGGGCGCCCTCGAACCGGCCGACGACGTCGACCGCGTGACGCTCGCGGCGATGCGCGAGCGCCTGGGTCTGGCCCTCGAGCTGCACGACGCCGCCGAGGACCTCGCGGACCTCAACAACATCGCCTCGCCGCTCCAGGGCCTGCGCGACGTGTTCGACATCATGCCGACGGGCACGGTGGAGGCGTGGGAGAACGTCGCTGCCCGCCTCAACCTGCTGCCCGGCGCGATCGACGGGTACGTCGCCGCGCTGCGCGAGGCCGCGGACCGCGGCAACGTCGCCGCGGTGCGGCAGGTGCGCGAGGGCGTGGCCCAGGCGCGCGAGCTGGCCGGCGCCGGCTCGTTCTTCACGAGCCTGGTCTCCGGCCCCGAGGCCGCGGCCGTCCTCGACGACTCCGCGGCGTGCTCGCTGGTGCGCAAGGAGCTGGAGCACGGCGCCGCCGCGGCGCGGGAGGCGTACGGGCGCCTCGCCGACTTCCTCGAGCGCGACCTGGCCCCGCGGGCCCCGGAGGCCGACGCCGTGGGTCGCGAGCGCTACGCCCGGTTCTCCCGCGCGTTCCTCGGCGCCGAGGTCGACCTGGAGGAGACGTACGCGTGGGGCCTGGACGAGCTCGCGCGCGTCGTGGCCGAGCAGACCGCCGTGGCCCGCGAGATCGCCGGCCCGGGCGCCACGGTCGAGGACGCGGTGGCCCGGCTCGACGCCGACCCCCGCTACCAGCTGCACGGCACCGACGCGCTGCGCGCCTGGATGCAGGAGACGGCCGACCAGGCTGTGGCCGACCTGCACGGCGCCCACTTCGACATCCCGGAGCCGGTGCGCACCATCGAGTGCATGATCGCGCCCACGCAGACCGGCGGGATCTACTACACGCCACCCAGCGACGACTTCTCCCGGCCCGGCCGCATGTGGTGGTCGGTGCCGCCGGAGGTCACCACGTTCAGCACGTGGCGCGAGAAGACGACGGTGTTCCACGAGGGCGTGCCGGGTCACCACCTGCAGGCCGGCGCCGCGGTGGTGGAGCGGCACACGCTCAACCGCTGGCGCCGCCTCATGTGCTGGGTGTCCGGGCACGGTGAGGGCTGGGCGCTGTACGCCGAGCGGCTCATGGACGAGCTGGGCTACCTGGACGACCCGGGCGACCGGCTGGGCATGCTCGACGCGCAGCGGATGCGTGCCGCCCGCGTGGTGTTCGACATCGGGGTGCACCTGGGCCTGCCCGCGCCCGCGGAGTGGGGCGGGGGCACCTGGGACGCGCAGAAGGCCTGGCCGTTCCTGAAGGCGAACGTCAACATGGCCGAGGGGTTCGTGCGCTTCGAGTACACCCGGTACCTGGGGTGGCCGGGCCAGGCGCCGAGCTACAAGGTGGGTCAGCGCCTGTGGGAGCAGGCGCGCGAGGACGCCCGCCTCGCCGCGCGGGCGCGCGGCGAGGACCTCGACGTCCGGGCGTTCCACGCCCGCGCCCTGGCCCTGGGCTCGGTGGGCCTCGACGTCATGCGCGACGCGCTCGCCTGACGGCGCGGGCGCGACGACGGCGGGAGGGGCATGGGCGGCATCCTGACGGGGTTCGCGATCATCGCGGTGGTGGTCGCGGCCGGGTACGTCAGCGGCCGCCTGCGCATCGGTGGGCCGGGCGCGCAGGAGGCGCTCAACCGGATCGCGTTCTTCGTGGCGAGCCCGGCGCTGCTGTTCACGGTGATCGCGGACGCCGACCTGGCCGAGCTGTTCCACGCCCCCCTGCTGGTGCAGGCCTGCGCGGCGCTCGCCACGGCGGGCCTGTTCCTCCTGGTGCACGCGGCTCGCCTGCGCCTGACGGCGTCCGAGGCCACCGTGGGCGCGGTCTCGGCCGGCTACGTCAACGCCAACAACATCGGGCTGCCCGTGGCGGTGTACGTGCTGGCCGACCCGACGGCCGTGGTGCCGGTGATCCTGCTGCAGCTCCTGGTGCTGGCCCCGGTGACCCTGCTGCTGCTCGACGCGCAGACCGCGGGCCGCGTCTCGTGGGGGTTCGTGCTGGCCCAGCCGGTGCGCAACCCGATCATCCTGGGGTCGGTGGCCGGGGCCGTGGTGTCTGCCACGGGGTGGTCGCTGCCCGACGTCGTGCTCGCTCCCCTGGAGATCCTGGGCGGCGCCGCGATCCCGATGATGCTCATGGCGTTCGGCATGTCGCTGCACGGCTCGCGGCCCCTGGCGCGCGGCACGTCGCGCGCGGCCACCGCCACCGCCTCGGTGCTCAAGGCGCTCGTCATGCCCGTGCTGGCCTACCTGCTGGCCCGGTACGCGTTCCGGCTCGACGACGCCGCGGTGCTCGCCTCGGTCGTCCTTGCCGGGCTGCCCACGGCCCAGAACGTGTACAACTACGCCGCCCGGTTCCGACGCGGTGAGGTGCTGGCCCGCGACACGATCCTGGTCACCACGGTGGTGTCCCCTGCCGTGCTGCTGACTGCGGCGCTCCTGCTCGGCTGACCGGCGGATAGGCTGGCCACGTGCCGCACGTCGTCCTCGCCTCCGCCTCCCCCGCCCGCCTGACCACGCTGCGCTCTGCCGGCGTGGAGCCCACCGTCGTCGTCTCCGGCGTCGACGAGGAGGCCACGCTCGCCGCCGCCCGCGAGCGGTTCGGGGGGCTGGAGCCTGCCGACGCCGTGCTGGTGCTCGCGCAGGCCAAGGCGGAGGACGTCGCCCGGCGGCTGGAGGACGAGGAGGCGGTGGCCGACATGCTCGGCGCGCAGGTCTCCGACGCCGTCGTGATCGGCTGCGACTCCATGCTCGAGCTGCCCTCGGACGAGGGCGAGGGCGGCAGCCAGGTGCTGGGCAAGCCCGCCGACGCCGACGAGGCCGTCGCCCGCTGGAAGGCCATGCGCGGCCGCTCCGGCGTGCTCCACACCGGCCACTGGCTGGTCGACGTCCGCGACGCCGACGCGGGTGGCACCGGCGCCACCCTGGGCGCGACGTCGTCCACCACCGTGCACTTCGCCGACGTCGACGACGAGGAGATCACCGCCTACGTCGCCACGGGCGAACCGCTGCACGTGGCCGGGGCCTTCACGATCGACGGTCTCGGCGGCCCGTACGTCGAGCGCATCGAGGGCGACCACCACGGCGTGGTGGGCCTCTCGCTGCCGCTGCTGCGCGAGCTGCTCGCCGAGATCGACATCCCGTTCCACACCCTGCGGGACTGAGGCCGCGGCCTGGGCCCCGGCGTCCTCGGGCAGGCCCGGCGGGCTCAGCTCCCGACGAGCGCGAGCTCGGCGGGTCCCAGCTCCGGCACGGGGCGGGAGTAGAAGTACCCCTGCCCGTGCGTGCACCCGCGGCTGCGCAGCCAGTCGGCCTGCTCGGCCGTCTCGATGCCCTCGGCCACGACCTCGATCCGCAGCGCGTCGGCCATGGCCAGGATCGCCGTGACCACCGGCATCGGCTGGTCCGGCCCGGTCAGGGCCCGCACGAACGAACGGTCGATCTTGAGGATGTCCACGCGTAGCTGGTCGAGCCGGCTCAGGCTCGAGTAGCCGGTGCCGAAGTCGTCGATCGCCAGGCGCACCCCGGCGTCGGTGAGGCTCATGAGGTTCTCCCGGACCGACCGCGAAGACAGGCTGTAGTTGCTCTCCACCAGCTCGATCATCAAGCGGTCGGGCGTCAGCCCGGCGTCGGCGACGTGCCGCAGCACCCGCCCGGCGTACGAGGGGTCCTGCAGCTCGGTGCCCGAGGCGTTGACGCTGACTGCCACGGGGCGCCCGTCCACCGTGGTGGGCCAGGTCGCCGCGGTGCGGCAGGCGGTGGCCACGACCCAGTCGCCGAGCTCGAGCATGGCGCCGGTCTGCTCCGCCAGGTGGATGAACTCGTCCGGCGGGACGGTGCGGCCCCCCGGCTGCACCCAGCGCACGAGGGCCTCCGCCTTGTCCACCGTGCCCGTCGTCAGGTCCACGACCGGCTGGTAGTGCAGCACGAACTCGCCGCGCGCCAGAGCGTCACGGATGTCCGAGCCGCTGCGCACGGTGCTGGCCCCCACCGCCGCGACCGTCTGCCCGTAGCCGCGGCGCTTGGCCTGGAAGATCGCGCCGTCGGCCCGCAGCATGAGCATGGTCAGCGTCTCCCCGGCCGCGCACCAGGCCACGCCGGCCGTGAAGGTCAGCTCGGGGGTGGCGGCCCGCATCTTGGCGAGGATCGCCTCCAGCCCCTCCGGGCTGATGTCGTCCACCATCAGGGTGAACTCGTCGCCGCCGTGGCGGGCGAGCAGGGCGCCGTCGGGCAGCACGGCGGTCCACGCCCGGCCGAGCCGCAGGATGAGGTCGTCGCCGTAGTCGCTCCCCCGCCGCTCGTTGACGGAGTCCAGGCCGTCCAGGTCGATCACGACGAGCGCGGCGCGGCTGCTGCCGTCGTACCCCTGCAGGAACGCCTGGGCTCGTCGCTCGAACCCGCGCCGGTTGGTCAGGCCGCTGGTGAAGTCCCGCTCCGCCAGGTCACCGGCCCGCACCAGCCACCCGATGACGACGGCCAGCGCCACTCCCACACCGACGCCGCGCACCACCGACGGCGCGTCGAACGAGCCGTGCGCGTACAGGGTCACGAGCGCCAGGACGCCGACGGCGATGCTGTGGCTCCACGCTACCGAGCGGGGATACAGGTAGAAGGTGGGCAGCGTGACCAGCAGGTACAGGATGGCGACCGAGGCCGCGCCGGGCCCGCTCTGGGTCAGGAGCACGGCCAGGGTCACCAGGCCGGCCCCCACCGTGGTGGCCACGTTCACCACCCACGGCACCACGCGCCGCATCCGCAGGAACAGCGGTGCGAGGGCCAGGACGAGGAGGTTCCCGGCCAGGCGCCACACGTCGCCGTCCCCCGACTGCGCGAGGTGGATGCCGTTGGCGGCCAGCCCGATGATCGCGCTGGACCCGTAGAGGATCGCCAGGAGCCGCCCGATGACGGGCCCGCTCGCCACCGCCGGCCTCCGGCAGGTTCGCTCCAGACGTGTGCTGCGCCGTGCATCCCTGCTGCTCATACCACGCAGATCGGCACCTGAGAGCCGAACCTGAGCAGGGGCGGTGGCGGGCTTGCGCCACGGCACGGCCCGGGGCGTGGCGCGGAAGGTCCTGGACGATTCCACCAACCGCGAGGCCCCCGGCAGCGCTCACGTCCCTGACGCCATGTCGGATCCCTCCAAAGCGCCCGGACCGCGCTTGGCACCGCGTACAGACTTCTGACGGGAGCCCCCGCGCGGCTCCGGAGCGCGCACGGCCAGGCGTTACGGTGAGCCGTGCCCATCACCAAGGTCCTCATCGCCAACCGCGGCGAGATCGCCGTCCGTGTCGCGCGCGCGTGCGCCGACGCCGGGCTCGCGTCCGTCGCGGTCTACGCCGACCCCGACCGCGAGGCGCTCCACGTGCGCCTGGCCGACGAGGCGTTCGCCCTGGGCGGCGCCCGCGCGCAGGAGACCTACCTCGACGCGGCCAAGCTGCTCGACGTCGCCCGCCGCTCGGGCGCCGACGCGGTCCACCCGGGGTACGGGTTCCTGTCCGAGAACGCGCAGTTCGCCCAGGCCGTCATCGACGCGGGCCTGGTGTGGATCGGCCCGCCGCCGGCCGCGATCGAGTCGCTCGGCGACAAGGTCAGCGCGCGGCACATCGCACAGAAGGCGGGCGCTCCCCTGGTCGCGGGCACGCCGGACCCGGTGCAGGACGCCGCCGAGGTGCGGGCGTTCGCTGCGGAGCACGGCCTTCCCATCGCCATCAAGGCGGCGTTCGGCGGCGGCGGCCGCGGCCTCAAGGTCGCGCGCACCGCGGACGAGATCGACGAGCTGTACGAGTCCGCCGTGCGTGAGGCCGTCGCGGCGTTCGGCCGGGGCGAGTGCTTCGTGGAGCGCTACCTCGACCGGCCCCGCCACGTGGAGACGCAGTGCCTGGCCGACGCCCACGGCAACGTCGTCGTGGTCTCGACGCGGGACTGCTCCCTCCAGCGCCGCCACCAGAAGCTCGTCGAGGAGGCACCCGCGCCGTTCCTCACCCCCGAGCAGGAGGCGGAGCTCGACCGTGCCTCCAAGGCCATCCTGCGCGAGGCGGGCTACGTCGGTGCCGGGACGTGCGAGTTCCTCGTCGGCCAGGACGGCACCATCTCGTTCCTCGAGGTCAACACCCGTCTCCAGGTGGAGCACCCCGTGAGCGAGGAGGTCACCGGCATCGACCTCGTGCGCGAGCAGCTGCGCATCGCCGCGGGCGAGCCCCTGGGCTACGACTCGACCACGGTGCGGGGCCACTCCCTGGAGTTCCGCATCAACGGCGAGGACCCCGCCGCCGGGTTCCTCCCCGCGCCCGGCAAGATCAGCACGCTGCGCTGGCCGTCCGGCCCGGGCGTGCGCGTCGACACCGGCGTGGTCGAAGGTGACGCCGTCTCCGGCGCGTTCGACTCGATGATCGCCAAGCTGATCGTCACCGGGGCCACCCGTGCCCAGGCGGTGGAGCGCGCCCGACGGGCCCTGCGCGAGCTCGAGGTGCAGGGCATCCCCACGGTGGTGCCCTTCCACCGGGCGGTGCTCGAGGCCGAGGACTTCGTGCCGAAGGACGGCGAGCCGTTCCGGGTGCACACCCGCTGGATCGAGACCGACTTCGCGGACACGCTCACCACGCTGGCTCCGGCCACGCCGTCGGTCCCCGAGCCGGAGGCCGAGGAGCTGCAGCCGCAGTCCGAGCGTGTCGTCGTCGAGGTGGGCGGACGCCGCCTCGAGGTGGTGCTCCCCGCGGGCCTCGGCGTCGCTGCCGGCCGTGCCCGCACCGCCAACGCGCGTGGGGCCGCACGGCGTCCCGCCCGCCGCGGCGCGGCGCGGGCCGGTGCCGCGAACGGCACCACGCTCGCCTCCCCCATGCAGGGCACCATCGTCAAGGTGGCGGTCGGGGAGGGCGCGGAGGTGGCCGAGGGCGACCTCGTCGTCGTGCTCGAGGCGATGAAGATGGAGCAGCCGCTGCTCGCGCACCGTGCCGGCACGGTGCGGTCGCTCGCCATCGCGCCGGGCGACGGCGTCACCGCCGGTGCGGCGATCTGCGAGATCGTCTGACCTGACCACGACGGAGGGGGGCGCACGCCGCGGCGTGCGCCCCCCTCCGTCGTGTGCGGCGCAGTCAGCGTGCGCGGCGCCGTCAGGCTCTCGCGGCCGGGGCCTCGGCGTCCGCCGACGACGCCGGAGCCGACGCCGGAGCCGCCACCTGCGCGAGCGAGCGCCGGGCACCCGGCAGCGCGAGCACCGTCACCACGAAGGCCACGAGCAGCGCCCCCGCCACCACCAGCAGCGACTCCACGCTGTACCGGTCGGCGAGCGGCCCGAAGACGACCATGCTGGCGGGCATCGCGACCGTCATCACGATGCCGACGAACCCGAAGACCCGGCCCTGCATCTCGGGCTCGACCGTCTCCTGGAGGATGGTCACGGCCGGCGCGTTCATGCACGAGAACGCAGTACCCACCAGGAGGCCGAGGGCGAAGAACACCCACATGTTGGTCGCCAGGCCCAACCCGGTGGTCAGGACCCCGGCGGCCAGGATCGCCCCGACCAGCAGGGCGACGCGGTTGGTGACCCGGGTACCGACCACGGCCATCACGACACCGCCGGCGAGCATGCCCACGGCCCAGAAGATCTCGTTCGCGGTGAGCTTCCAGACCTCGTCGCCGAAGGTGCGGGTCACCATCAGCGGTGTCAGGTAGGACGGCGCGCCGACGAGCACCATGGTCACGCCGAACAGCACCATCAGCCAGCGCACGGGGCCGTGCCGCCCGATGTAGCGGACGCCCGCCACGAGGTCGCCCAGGTAGGAGACGGGGGCGCCGTCCGCCCCGGTGTCCTTGCGCACGATCCGCGGCACGGAGACCAGGAGCAGCATGCCGATGCCGATCACGGCGGTGACGACGTCGACGAAGAACACCGCGACGATGTCGAGGTTGGCGTAGATGGCTGCCGCCACCACGGGGGCGAGCAGCATCATGCCGGACTGGATCGACTGGTTGATCCCGTTGATCCGGATGAGCTGGGACTGCGGCACGATCTGCGGGATCATCGCACTGACCGCCGGCGTCTGGATGCCGGCGAACGTGGAGCGCACGGCCAGGGCCGCGAAGATCACCCACAGGTCGTCGACGCCGGAGAGCATCAGCAGCGCCAGGGCGAGGGTGGCGGTGGCGATCGCGGCGTCGGCACCGATGATGAGCAGCTTGCGGTGGTGCCGGTCGGCCCACACCCCGCCGAAGACGGAGACGAACGCCTGCGGCAGCATGCCGAACACGATCGACCACATCATCACGGTGCCGGACTGCGTCTGGATGGTCAGGTGCCACATGACGGCGTACTGCACCAGCATCGAGCCCAGCAGCGACACCGTCTGGCCGGTGAGGAAGACGGCGACGTTCCGCTTCCAGCCGGGCATGCTCTCGTCCATGTCGGGGGCAGACCGCGCCGGGTCGCGGAACTCATCGGTGGTCGTGTCGCTCACCGGGACATCCTCACCGTTAGCCTGACGAGGTGCCCAACCCTTTTCCGTCTCGTGACGCGCTGCACCGCCACGGCGGTGACGGGTGGGTGGAGTGCACGTTCGGCACCGCGGACGGCGGCGAGCCGCACCGGCACTGGGGCCGATTCGGGGCGGCCGGGCTGCTGCTGGCCCGCCGGGACCGGTCAGGGGCCGTGTCAGACGTGGTGCTGCAGCACCGGGCCCTCTGGTCGGACCAGGGCGGCACGTGGGGCGTGCCGGGCGGCGCGCTGGACGCGGGCGAGAGCGCCGAGCAGGGTGCGCTGCGCGAGACGCGCGAGGAGGCGGGCATCGACCCGGCCGCCGTGGCGGTGCGCGGCACCCACGTGCTCGACCACGGCGTGTGGCGGTACACCACGGTGGTGGCGGAGGTCGCGCCGGGGGCGCAGGTGGTGCCCGCCGCCACCGACCCGGAGAGCCTCGAGGTGCGCTGGGCGAGGGTCGGCGAGCTCGCGGGGCTGCCTCTGATGCCGGCGTTCCGCGAGGCGCTGCCAACCCTCCTGGCTCTCCTGGACGGCTGACTGCCCTCAGCCCACCGACGCCTCGACCACGACCTCCTGCCCCTCGACCGCCAGGCGCGTGACGTCGAGGCCGGGGGCCTTCTGCTCGAGCAGCGCCGCGACGTCGACCGCCACCGTGGCGTCGCTGCGGATGTCCACCGCCCCGGCGGGCAGTCCCTGCCTGACCAGGGCGCGCTCGAGGGGCTCGGCGGCCAGGCGCAGCAGCTTGTGCGCGGGCAGGCCGGCGGCGTTGACCTCGACCCCCACCGTGGCCACGCCCGCGGCGAAGGACAGGACGCGCAGCTCGGCACGCACCACCGGGGCCAGCCGTGCAGCCAGCCGCAGCGGGCCCGGCAGGTCGTCCAGGCGGCGCAGGTCGGCGCTGACGCGCACCACGCCGTCGTCGGCCGCCACGGAGGTGACCACGGGCGGGACGTCGACGTCGGCCAGGCGGGCCAGGCCGAGGGCCTCGGCGGGGGTGAGTCGCAGGAGCATGCCCCGAACCTACCCGCCCGGCCACCACCCGCCGGACACCCGAGGCTGCCCCGGTGGGCCTAGCCGTCCTGGCCGCGGACCTGTCCGTGCAGCACCCGGGCGCCCTCGCCGATCGACCCGGACAGCGACGGGTAGACGGTGAACGCGCTGGCGACGTCGTGCACCGTGAGACGGTTCGCCACGGCGAGGGTGATCGGGAAGATCAGCTCGCTGGCGCGGGGCGCGACGACGACGCCCCCGCGCACGGTGCCCTGCGGGTGGGCGAACAGCTTCACGAACCCGTCGCGCATGCCCAGCATCTTGGCGCGCGGGTTGCGCGCCAGCGGCAGCGTGGTGGTCACGTACCGCAGCCCCTGCTCCTGGAGCTGCTTCTCGCTGTAGCCGACGGTGGCGATCTCGGGGGCGGTGAAGATGTTGGCGGCCACGGTGCCCAGACGCAGCGGCTCGACGGCGTCGCCCAGAGCGTGGGCCATGGCGATGCGACCCTGCTGGGCCGCGACGGAGGCGAGCGGCAGCACCCCGGTGCAGTCGCCCGCCGCGTAGACGCCACGCACCGTGGTGCGCGAGACCTTGTCCACGACGACGTGGCCGCTCGGGGTGAGGGCCACGCCCACCTCCTCCAGCCCGAGGCCGGAGGTCGAGGGCACCGCACCGACGGCGATGAGCACGTGCGAGCCCTCGACCACGCGGCCGTCGGCCAGGGTCACTGCCACCCCGTCGGCCGTGCGCTCGGCGGAGGCGGCGCGCGAGCGGGACATGACCTCCATGCCGCGGGAGCGGAACACGCCCTCCAGCAGCTCGGCGGCGTCCTCGTCCTCGCCCGGCAGCACCCGGTCGCGCGAGGAGACCAGCACCACCTCGGAGCCCAGGGCACGGTAGGCGCCCGCGAACTCGGCACCCGTGACGCCCGAGCCCACCACGATCAGCCGCTCCGGCAGCGCGTCGAGCTGGTAGAGCTGGGTCCACGTGAGGATGCGCTCGCCGTCGGGCACGGCCGTGGGCAGCGTGCGGGGCGTGGCGCCCGTGGCCACGAGCACCGTGTCGGCCTCGTCGAGCGCCACGTCGCGCCCGTCGTGGGACACCACCACGCGCGACTTGCTCTCCAGGCGGCCGGCGCCGGTCACGATCTCGACGCCCTCGCGCTCCAGCCGGGCGCGGATGTCGGCCGACTGGGCTGCCGCGAGCGCCAGCACGCGCGTGTTCACCGCCGAGAGGTCCACCTGGGCGGGGCCGGCGCCCGAGCGGATCCCGAGGTCGGGGGCCCGCTCGGCGATGGTGAGCCACTCGGCGGTGGCGATGAGCGTCTTGGAGGGCACCACGTCCGTCAGGACGGCCGCCCCGCCGAGGCCCTGCTTCTCCACGACGGTGACGCGGGCGCCGAGCCTGCGTGCCACGAGAGCGGCCTCGTAGCCGCCGGGGCCACCGCCCAGCACGACGACGTGCTGGCCCTCGCGGACGGCGCGCACGGCGTCCTCCGGGGTGGTGACGGGGGCGGGCTCGGGCACGGGGGTGTGAGCAGTCGCATGGCTTCGCACGGCCGCCATTGTTCCAGCACCGTCGGCTAATGTCGGCACCATGGCAAGCCAGACCCCTTCCGTGCCCGACCTCGACGACCCGTCGACGGACCCGTTCGACGTCGCCCGCGCCGCCGCGGACCACATCGCCGAGGCCACGGGCGTGCCCGGCCACGACATCGCCCTGGTGCTGGGCTCCGGCTGGGGAGGGGCCGCCGAGCTCCTCGGCGAGGTGGTCGCGGAGATCCCCTCCGACGAGATCCCGGGCTTCTCCAAGCCCGCCGTGGCGGGTCACGTGCCCACCACGCGCTCGATCCGCGTGGAGCGGGCCGACGGCTCGACCCGCCACGTGCTGGTCCTCGGCTCGCGCACCCACCTGTACGAGGGCAAGGGCGTGCGCCGCGTCGCCCACGGGGTGCGCACCGCTGCCGCCGCCGGCTGCACGAGCGTGGTGCTGACCAACGGCTGCGGCGGCCTGCACGTGTCGTGGCGTCCCGGCCAGGTCGTGCTCATCAAGGACCACATCAGCCTCACCGCGGCCTCCCCGCTCGAGGGGCCCACGTTCGTGGACCTCACCGACCTCTACACCCCGCGCCTGCGGGAGCTGGCCAAGCAGGTGGACCCGACGCTGCCGGAGGGCGTGTACGCCCAGTTCCGGGGGCCGCACTACGAGACGCCGGCCGAGGTGCGCATGGCGGGTGTCATGGGTGCGGACCTGGTGGGCATGTCCACCGCGCTGGAGGCCGTCGCGGCCCGCCACTGCGGCATGGAGGTGCTGGGCATGTCCCTCGTGACGAACCTGGCGGCCGGTATCAGCCCCGAGCCGCTGTCCCACGAGGAGGTGCTGCAGGCGGGCGCCGAGGCCGGGCCCGTCATCAGCGACCTGCTCGCCCGCGTCGTCAAGCTCGTCTGAGGGACCGGAGGACCACCGTGACCGCGCACGTGAACGACGGCGCTCCCGGCGCCACCGGCAGCGCCGGGCTGCAGGACCTGCTCGAGGCGGCCGCCGCCTGGGAGCGCGACGACGTCGACGAGAACGACAGGGCGGAGCTGCGCGCGCTCGTCGAGCGCGTCACGGCCGAGGGTGAGGCGGCGCGGGCCGCCGTCACCGAGCTGCGCGACCGCTTCGCCGGGACGCTGCAGTTCGGCACCGCCGGCCTGCGCGGCGCGATGGCCGCAGGCCCGAACCGCATGAACCGGGCCGTGGTCACGGCCGCGGCGGCCGGGCTGGGCACGTACCTGCGTGACGCCGTCGGCGCCGAGGGGCCCGCGCCTCGCGTCGTCGTCGGCTACGACGCCCGGCACCGCTCCGCCGACTTCGCCCGCGACACCGCGGCCGTGATGACGGCGCAGGGCATCGAGGTGCACGTGCTGCCCCGGCCGCTGCCCACCCCGGTGCTCGCCTTCGCGGTGCGGCACCTGGAGGCCGACGCCGGCGTCATGGTCACCGCGTCCCACAACCCGGCGGCCGACAACGGCTACAAGGTGTACCTGGGCGGGCGCGTCGTCACCGACGCCGGCCAGGGCGCGCAGATCGTGCCGCCCTACGACGCGCTGATCGCCGAGCGCATCGCCGCCGTCGGCCCCGCCGCGGCCGTGGAGCGCGCGGGCTCCGGCTGGCAGGTGCTCGGCGACGACGTCGTCGACGCCTACGTCGCCGCCGTCGGCGCGCTGTCCGACGGCGCCGCACGCGACCTGCGGATCGTCACGACGTCGCTGCACGGCGTCGGCGGCCCCACCCTGGCGCGCGTGCTGGCCGAGGCCGGTTTCACCGACGTCGTCCCGGTTGCCGAGCAGGCCGACCCCGACCCTGACTTCCGCACCGTCGCCTTCCCCAACCCGGAGGAGAAGGGGGCGATCGACCTGGCGCTGGCGCTGGCCCAGGAGGTCGACGCCGACCTGGTCATCGCGAACGACCCGGACGCCGACCGCTGCGCCGTGGCCGTCCGCGACCGCCGCACCGGCACCTACCAGGGCACGGAGACCTCCCGGTCACAGGGGTGGCGCATGCTCCACGGCGACGAGGTGGGCGCGCTGCTGGGCCACGAGGTCGCCACCAGCGGGCGGGCGACAGGCTCCGGTGCGACGCCTGTGCTGGCCAACAGCGTCGTCTCCTCCCGGCTGCTGGCCTCGGTCGCCGCGAAGCACGGCCTGGCGCACGCCACGACGCTGACGGGGTTCAAGTGGATCTCACGCACCCCCGGCCTGGTGTTCGGCTACGAGGAGGCACTCGGCTACTGCGTCGACCCGGCGAGCGTGCGCGACAAGGACGGCATCTCCGCCGCCCTCGTCGTGGCCCAGCTCGCGAACCGGCTCAAGGCGCAGGGGCGCACCCTCGTCGACCAGCTCGACGACCTCGCACGTGAGCACGGCCTGTTCCTCACGGACCAGCTCTCGGTGCGCTTCGAGGACCTGTCGCGCATCGGTGAGACGATGGCCCGGCTGCGCTCGGCCCCGCCGCGCACGCTCGCCGGCGCACCCGTGGTCACCGTGATCGACCTCTCCGAGGGCACCGACGAGCTGCCGCCCACCGACGGGGTCGCGCTCCTGACCGACGACGACACCCGCGTCGTCGTGCGGCCGTCCGGCACCGAGCCCAAGGTCAAGTGCTACCTCGAGGTGGTGCGCCCGGTGGACCCCGGCGCCACCTTCGAGCAGGTGGGCGAGACGCGCGCGGTCGCGCAGGACGCGCTGGCCACGCTCAAGCAGGAGGTCGCCGCGGCCCTCGGGCTGTGACGCGTCCTCGTCCCTGACGCAGACGGCGCCGGCCCTGCCCCTGACAGGGCCGGGCCGGCGCCGTCTCGCACGACCGGGTCGGTGTGGCGGGACGGCAGCACCTCGCGCGGCCGGACCGGCGCCGGGCCGCGCTGGCTCAGGCGTGCGCGAGCTCCGCGTCGTCCCGCTCGACCGCCTCGCGCCACTGCGCCTTCTCGGCCCGCCAGCGCTCGTCATCCGCGCCACGACGCCAGTAGCCGGACGCCGAGAGCCGCTCCGGCGGCACGCCCAGCTCCGCGCGCGCCCAGCGGCGCAGCACCCGCACGCAGCCGGCCTCGCCGTGGATGAAGGCGTGCGGCACACCGGACGGCAGCGTGCCGGCGGCGTGCGCCCGCACGACGGCGTCCTCGAGCGACTCTCCCCCCTTGACCACCCAGGTCACGCGCGTCGCCGCGGGGCCGGGCAGGTCCTGCTTCTCCGCCTCGTCGTCGACCTCGACGAACGCGTGCACGACGGCGTCCTCGGGCATCGCCTCGATCGACGCCGCGATGGCCGGCAGGGCGGAGGCGTCGCCCACCAGCAGGTGCCAGGGCGCCTCGGGGTCCGGGGCGTAGCCGCCGCCCGGGCCCAGGAACGTCACCGGGTCACCCGGCCGGGCCCGTGCGGCCCACGGCCCACCCAGCCCCTCGTCACCGTGGAGCAGCACGTCGAGGTCCCACTCCGCCTCGCGGACGGCGCGCACCGTGTACGTGCGCAGCAGGGGGCGGCCCTGCGGCACGCCGTCGACCACCGGCGGCTCCGCCATGACGAGCTTGACGTAGCGGTCGGTGAACGGCGGCACGTCGAGGCCGCGCAGAGCCTCTCCTCCGACGGTGACACGGACCATGTGCGGGGTCAGCCGGCGGGTGGCCGTGACGGTCACCGTGTGCGGGACCCGCGTGCGTGCGGGCGGGGCGGAGGTCGTGGCGTCCTGAGTCATGGTGAGGCGAGCCTAACCTGATCGGCGACAGACGGGAACGCCCCGGCGCCCTCACGGCACCGGGGCGCTCCCGTCCGCCGGCGTCCCGGCCGCGGCGTCCGTCAGTAGCCGCCGTCGCCCGCGGCCGCTGCCTGCGCGCCGTCGCCGAACCCGGCCAGCACCGCGGCCGTGCCGGAGAGCCCCAGGCGGGTCGCCCCCGCCTCGATGACCGCCAGCGCGTCCGGCAGCGTGCGCACCCCGCCCGAGGCCTTGACGCCAAGGCGGCCGCCCACCGTGTCGGCCATGAGCGCCACCGCGTGCACCGAGGCCCCGCCGGCCGGGTGGAAGCCCGTCGACGTCTTGACATAGTCAGCCCCGGCGGCCTCCGCGGCGCGGCAGGCCCCCACGATCTGCTCGTCGCTCAGCGCCGCCGACTCGATGATCACCTTCAGCAGGCGGTCGCCCGGCACCGCCGCACGCACGGCGGCGACGTCCGCCTGCACCGCGTCGAAGTCACCGGTGCGCGCCACCCCCACGTCGATGACCATGTCCACCTCGTCCGCGCCGTCGGCCACCGACTGCGCCGCCTCGGCCGCCTTCACCGACGAGACGTGCTTGCCCGACGGGAACCCGCACACCGTGGCCACCTTCAGGCGACCAGCCGCCACCTCGCGGGCGTGCGCCACGAACGTCGGCGACACGCACACCGAGAAGACGCCGAGCGCGGCCCCCTCCTCCACGAGCGCCGTCACGTCGTCGGCCGTGGCCTCCGGCTTGAGCAGCGTGTGGTCGACGAACGACGCGAGCTCCTCGGGGGTGGTGGGGACGGGTGCGCTCACAGCTGGGCTCCTTCGATCTTCTGGTATCCGGGCACGACGAGCTCGTCGACGATCGCGCGCCGCTCGTCGTGGTGGACGAACGCGCCCCAGGCCGCCGCGATGGTCACGTCGGCCAGGTCGTCGATCGTCCAGCCCGCCTCGGTGACCAGACGGGTCATCTCGTGCGTCATGGACGTGCGCGACATCAGGCGGTTGTCGGTGTTGAGGGTGACCGCGAAGTCCAGCTCCTTGAGCCGGGTCACCGGGTGGTCGGCGACCGACGTGGCCGCCGTCGCCGAGGTCTGCAGGTTCGAGACCGGGCAGATCTCGAGCGGGATCTGGTGGTCGCGCACCCAGTGGGCGAGCGAGCCCAGCGTCGCCAGGGGCGAGCCGTCCGCGTCGGTGCCGAACGTGATGTCGTCCACGATCCGCACGCCGTGCCCGATCCGGTCCGCCTGGCCGCGGTGGACCGCCTGGGCGATCGACGGCACGCCGGCGGCCTCGCCCGCGTGGATCGTCACCGGGAAGTCGTTCTCCGCCAGGAACCGCCACACCTCCGCGTGCCGGTCCGGCGGGAACCCGTCCTCCGGGCCCGCCAGGTCGAACCCGACCACCCCGGCGTCCCGGTAGGCCACCGCCAGCTCGCCGATCTCGATCCAGCGGTCGGCGTGCCGCATCGCGGTCAGCAGCTGCCCCACCCGGATCGTCCGGCCCGCCGCGGCGGCCTCGCGGACGCCCTCGTCGATGCCGGCCTGCACCGCCTCCACCGTGTCCGGCAGGGTCATGCCCGCCCGCAGGTGCTGCTCCGGCGCCCACCGCTGCTCCGCGTACACCACACCGTCGGCGGCCAGGTCCAGCACCGCCTCCTTCGCCACGCGCGCGAGAGCCTCGGGGGTCTGCATCACGGCCACGGTGTGCTCGAACGTCTCCAGGTAGCGCACGAGGGAACCGGAGTCCGCAGCCTGCTGGAACCACTCGCCCAGCGCGGCGGCGTCGGCGGCGGGCAGCTCGTGCCCCACCGCGTCGGCCAGCTCGAGCACGGTCTGCGGTCGCAGACCACCGTCGAGGTGGTCGTGCAGCAGGACCTTCGGCAACGACGGGATCAGGTCCACGAGGGCGGGATCGCTCATGCGCCCCAACCTACTGGCCGCGCCCGCCGCGCACCGACTCGGCGGGCGCGGCGGGCGTCACACCTCCTGCTCGTCCTCGTCCACCACGTACTCGTCGACGACGTCCTCGTAGACGGGCTCGTCGTCGCCCAGGCCGGGAACCTCCTCGGCCTGCTCCGCGACGTCGGCCTCGTCCGCCTCGCCGGCCAGGTCAGGCCGCGGCGTGCGCGGCCGGTACTCCTCGGCCAGCGCCTCGTTCGAGGGCGGCTCCTGGGGGGCCAGCGCCTCCTCCAGCAGGTTCACCGTCTCGCGCGCCGCGACGTCGTCGGGATCCACCTCACGCAGCTCGGGGTCGCGCAGGTCAGGCTGCTCGAGCCCGGTGTCGCGCCAGCTGTCGTGGCCGGGCTGGGTGCTCATGTGGGCCTCCTTCGCACGAGGGGGAATCGGACGCCCCCATCGTGGGACCGCCCCGTCGCGCCCGCACATCGGCGTGCGGCGACCCGAGGCTCAGCGCGGCAGCAAGGCCCAGACCACGTGCGGCCAGCCGCCGAGCGCCACGGTGAGCGCGGCCCGCGCCCCCGGCGCGGCCGACGCCGGGGCGAGGAAGACCCCGGCCGGGACGCCGTGCACCGTGCCCGACGACGGTTCGTACAGCCGCAGCGCACCCGTGCCGGCGTCGACCCCCACGAGCAGCACGACGTGGCGCGGCACGGCGGCCTGCCACCCCTGGCGCAGCGAGCCGCCGCTGTACAGCGGCACCGGCACGCCCGCGGCCGCGGCCGCCACCGCTGCGCACAGCACGGCTCGCCCGCTGGCCCCGCGCCCCACCACGCGGTGCGTGTACCGGACGGACCGGTCACGCGGGCCGAACCGGGCCACGCGCGCCGCCGCCCAAGGCGGGGTGCCGTACCGTCGCGGCCACGGCACCGGCCCCGCCACGCTCGTGCGGCGCAGCACACGGTGCTGCAGCGCCGCGAAGCGGGGGCCAGGATCTCGGGCCACCTCGAGCGCCAGCCGCGGGTCGGCGGCCAGCGCGAGCATCGTGAGCACCGCCGAGCCGCACGTGGTCTCGTCCACCTGGCGTGCCGGGACGGGGCGCGCACCGTCGAGGTGAGGCAGCACCGCGGGTGACCGGCCCGCAGAGCGCGCCCGCTCCCCCGCCGCCCGGAGGCCGAGCGGGTCCAGCACGCTGCGTCGTGCGGCGGGCGATGCGCCCTCGAGCCCCCGCGCCACGTCGTCGGGGACCGCCGCCGCAGCCGCCGCAGCCGCCGGAGGCCGAGGCAGCGGCCCCGAGAACAGACCGAGCCGGGCGAGCAGCGCACTCAGGTGCAGATCCCCGCGCACGCGCGCCGCCCAGCTCGGCCCGAACCCTCGGGCTCTCAGTGGATCCGGTCGATGACCACGGGGCGCGACACCACGGTGGCCCCCGGAGGAGCCACCTTCCAGGCGCCCTCGAGCGCCTGGCGCGCACGCCCGAACCGCTCCGGGGTGTCGGTGTGCAGCGTGAGGATCGGCTCACCCGCCCGGACGACGTCACCCGGCTTCGCGTGGATCTCGATGCCCGCGGCCGCCTGCACCGGGTCCTCCCGGCGCGCGCGCCCGGCACCCAGCCGCCAGGAGGCCACGCCGACGGCGTAGGCGTCCAGGGCGGTCAGCACGCCGTCGGCGTCCGCGAGCACGTCCTCGGTCGCCTGCGCCGTGGGCAGCTCGCCGTCCGGGTCGCCGCCCTGCGCCTGGATCATGCGGCGCCACGTGTCCATGGCACGCCCGTCGGCCAGCGCCGAGCGCACCTCGTCGGCGTCGACCGGCCGCCCGGCGGCGCCCAGCATCTCCACGGCCAGCGCGACCGTCAGCTCCACGACGTCCTCAGGACCGCCGCCCGCCAGCACCTCGACCGCCTCGCGCACCTCGAGCCCGTTGCCCACGGTGCGGCCCAGGGGGGTCGACATGTCCGTCAGCAGCGCCACCGTCGTCACCCCGGCGTCCGTGCCGAGGTCCACCATCGTCCGCGCCAGCTCCCTGGCGTCCGCCAGGTCCTTCATGAAGGCCCCGGAGCCGACCTTCACGTCGAGCACCAGCGCCCCGGTGCCCTCCGCGATCTTCTTGCTCATGATCGAGCTCGCGATCAGCGGGATCGACTCGACCGTGCCCGTGACGTCGCGCAGCGCGTACAGCTTCTTGTCGGCCGGGGTCAGGCCCGGCCCGGCCGCGCACACGACGGCGCCCACGGAGTCGAGCTGCGCCAGCACCTCGTCGTTGCTCAGCGACGCCCGCCACCCGGGGATGGCCTCCATCTTGTCGAGCGTGCCGCCCGTGTGCCCCAGCCCGCGACCCGAGAGCTGCGGCACCGCCACCCCGAACGACGCCACCAGCGGGGCCAGCATCAGCGTGATCTTGTCGCCCACGCCACCGGTCGAGTGCTTGTCCGCCGTCGGCACCCCGAGCGAGGAGTAGTCCATCCGCTCGCCCGACGCGATCATCGCCTGCGTCCACTGGACGACCTCGCCGCGGCTCATCCCGTTGAGGTAGATCGCCATCGCCAGCGACGCCATCTGCTCCTCGGCCACCACGCCGCGCGTGTAGGCGTCGATCACCCAGTCGATCTGGGCGTTCGACAGGTGCTGACGGTCACGCTTGGTGCGGATGACGTCGACGGCGTCGAAGAGCTCCGTGGGGGTCGGCCGGATACCGACGAACCGTCCGGTGCTCGCGGGGCTGCTCACTGGTTGTCCTCCTGGTGATGGTGCACGACGTCGAGGTCCTGCGCGTCGAACGCCTGCGGCAGCACCTCCGTCATCGGAACGATGCCACGCGGGGTCTCGACCAGCAGCCCGGGGCCGCCGTGCTCCCACAGCAGCTGCCGGCACCGGCCGCAGGGCATGACGGTACGGCCGTCGCCACCCACGCAGACGAAGGCCACGAGGCGGCCGCCGCCGCCCGCGACGAGGTCGGAGACGAGGCCGCACTCGGCGCACAGGGTCACGCCGTACCCGGCGTTCTCCACGTTGCAGCCCACGACCACACGGCCGTCGTCGACGACGGCGGCCGCCCCGACCGGGTAGTGCGAGTAGGGCGCGTACGCACGCGCCATGATCTCCCGGGCCCGGGCGCGCAGCGCGTCCCAGTCCACGCCCGTGCCGGCGTCGACGACGCCCGCTCCGTGGGCCACGGTCACTCCTTCTCGTAGGCGACGCCGCTGGCCGCCGGGCCGCGCGAGCGGCCCACCAGCCCCGCCACCGCGAGCAGCGTGATCACGTACGGGAGCATCAGCATGAACTGGCTGGGCACGGGGGCGCCCACGACGCTGAGGATCGACTGGAGGTTCGAGGCGAAACCGAACAGCAGGCCGGCGAACGCCGCGCGCAGCGGGTCCCACTTGCCGAAGATGACCGCGGCCAGGGCGATGAAGCCGGCACCCGCCGTCATCTCGCGCCCGAACTGGCCGATCGACACGACCGTGTAGAACGCCCCGCCGATGCCGGCCACGGCACCCGCCATGAGCAGCGCCCGGTAACGGGTGGCGTTGACCTTGATGCCCACGGTGTCGGCGGCCTTGGGGTGCTCGCCGACGGCACGCACGCGCAGGCCCCACCGCGTGCGGTACAGGCCGAACCACACCGCCGCCGTGACCACGAACATCAGGTAGACCACGACGGTCTGGTTGAAGACGGCCGGCCCGATGACCGGGATCCGCTCCAGCAGCGGGATGCCGACCCGCGGGAAGCGCGGGGTCGTGTTGAGCGCCTGCGCGTTGGGGACGAGCAGCTGGGAGTAGAGGAAGCTCGTGATGCCGATGACCAGCACGTTGAGGACCACACCCACGATCACCTGGTTGACGCGGTAGGTGATGGCGAAGACGCCGAGCACGAGCGCGACCAGCACGCCCGCCAGCATGGCGGCGACGAGGCCGGCCCACGGGCTGCGGGTGATGGACCCGACCAGCGCCGAGGTGAACGCGGCCAGGAGGAGCTGCGCCTCGATGGCGATGTTCACCACGCCGGCGCGCTCACCGATGACACCGCCCAGGGCGCCGTAGACGATCGGGATCGACAGCGCGATCGCGCCCGAGATCAGGCCTGTGATCGACAGGTCACGGGGGCTGCCCGCGCCGGCCCAGGCGAGGAACGCCACCAGGCCCACGACGGCGAACGGCACGGTCACCCACGCCGGCACGTGCCGTCGCAGGGCCGAGGTCAGCACGAACGCGACCGCCGTCAGAGCCGCCATGACCACGACGCCGCCCCAGGCGACCACAGGGCCCGGGACCACGATCACCGGGATCTCGAAGAAGTCGTGGGAAGAGCCCAGCGCGAACCGCACGTCACCGGGGTGGTGGGCCGCGACGAGCAGCAGCGCCAGCAGTCCCGTCAGCACCGCCAGGATGACGGGCGCCTTGGACGAGACCGTCTCGACGGTGCGGTGCTCGACCGGCGCGTCCGGAGCGGGCGCGCCGGGAGCCGGGTCGACGGCCTGGGCGGTCATGCGGACACCTTCTTCCTCGCGCCGGGCTTCGAGCCGGGCTGCGGCAGCCGGAAGATCGCGCGCACCAGCGGCGGCGCGGCGATGAACAGGACGATGAGCGACTGGACCACGAGGACGATCTCGATGGGGATGCCCTCGGCGGCCTGCATGGCAGAGCCGCCGGCCTTGAACGCGCCGAACAGCAGGCCCGCCCACAGCACGCCCACCGGCGAGGACCCGCCCAGGAGCGCCACCGTGATGGCGTCGAAGCCGATGCCGGCGTCGATGTCGCTCGAGAAGCCGGTCGTGACCGTGCCGAGCACCTGCGTGACACCTGCGAGGCCCACCAGCGCACCGGCGACCAGCATGGAGGTCACCGTCGTGCGGGGCACGTCGATGCCCGCCACGCGGGCGGCACGCGGGTTCTCCCCGACGGTCCGGAACGCGAAGCCCGTGCTGGAGCGGTTCATCAGCCACCAGCAGGCGGCGACCGCGAGCAGGGCGAGCACGAAGCCCCAGTGCAGGTTGTAGCGCTCACCCACGAGAGGGGGCAGGATCGCCGACTCCTGCATGGGCGGCGTCTTCGGGTTGGCGGACCCTGGGGCCTGCAGCAGGCCGGGCGTGGCCAGCAGGTACGACAGCAGGTAGAACGCGATGTAGTTGAGCATGATCGTGACGATCACCTCGTGAGCGCCGGTGCGGGCCTTGAGGAAGCCCGCGATGCCGGCCCACAGGGCGCCCGCGGCCAGGCCCGCGACGAGCGCGAGCAGCAGGTGCAGCGGGAACGGCAGCCCGGTGACCCCGAAGCCCACCCAGCCGGCGGCGGTGGCGGAGACCAGCATCTGCCCCTGGCCACCGATGTTGAACAGACCGGCGCGGAACGCGACGGCGACACCCAGGCCGGCCGCGATCAGCGGCGTCGCGTAGTTGAGCGTCTCGGTCAGCGGGCGGATGCCACGGGCGAACGAGTCGGCACGGAAGTTGTACACGGCTCCCTGGAAGAGCGCCGAGTAGGCGCCTCCGATGGCGTCGCCGAGCGCCGCGAACGTGTCGGTGGGCCGCGCGAAGAAGTACTGCGCCGCCTCCTGCACGCCCGAGTCCGTGAAGGCGATCATGATCGATCCGACCACGATCGCCAGCAGGAGGGCGCCCACGGCCACCGCGGGGCTGCCCGCGAAGATCTCCCGCACGGCGTCGCGCCAGCGGTCGTCGCCCTGCGGGGCGAGCGCCTGGGGCTCCTGGCGCGCGAGCTCCTGCTCGAGCTCCTCGGCGAGGCCGGGCTCGGCCTGGGTGTCTGCCTTGTCGAGCGCCTCGCTGAGCGAGTCCTCTCGACGGGGGTTCGGCTCGCTCATGCCGCCTCTCCTTCGGGGGCGATGCCGGCCATCATCAGGCCGAGCACGTCGCGCGGCGTGGTGGACGGCACGATGCCGACCACGGAGCCGCGGTACATGACCATGATCCGGTCGGCCAGCGCGACCGCCTCGTCCAGCTCCGTGGACACGACGATGACGGGCACGCCGGCGTCGCGCGTGGCGACGATGCGCTTGTGGATGAACTCGATGGACCCGACGTCCACGCCACGCGTGGGCTGGGCCGCGACCAGCAGCCGCAGGTCTCGTGACAGCTCGCGGGCCAGCACGACCTTCTGCTGGTTGCCGCCCGAGAGCCGGCCCACCTTGGTGTCGATGCCCTGCGTGCGCACGTCGAACTCGGCGACCTTCTCGTGCGCGAACCGGTCGCGCTCGCCGAGCTGGAGCGCTCCGCGGCGCACGAACGGAGGCCCGTCCGACCGGTCGAGCATGAGGTTCTCGGCGATGCTGAACTCGCCGACGAGGCCGTCATGGTTGCGGTCCTCGGGGACGAAGCCGACGCCTGCGTCGAGCACCTGGCGCACGCTGCGCCCCACGAGCTCATTGCCGTCGAGGCGGATGCTGCCCGCGACGTCCTCCTGCAGGCCCAGCAGCGCCTCGGTGAGCTCCGTCTGGCCGTTGCCCTGGACGCCGGCGATGGCGAGGACCTCGCCCCCGCGCACCTCGAACGACACGTCGTCGACCATGACCTGGCCGTCCGGGCTGGTGACCACGAGGCCCGAGACCTCGAGCGCGTTGTCCCGCAGCACGGGGGCGTCCTTGTGGACGGTGAGCTCGACGGCGCGGCCCACCATGAGGGACGCGAGCTCCGCGTCGGTCGCCGTCGGGGACGCCTCGCCCACCACGCGGCCGTGGCGGACGACGGTGATGCGGTCGGCGACCTCGCGGACCTCGCGGAGCTTGTGCGTGATGAACACGATGGCGGCGCCCTCGTCGCGCAGCTGGCGCATGATGCCCATGAGCTCGTCGGTCTCCTGGGGGGTGAGCACCGCCGTCGGCTCGTCGAACACCAGCACGTCGGCGTCGCGCGCGAGCGACTTGATGATCTCCACCCGCTGCTGGACACCCACCGGGAGGTCCTCGACGACGGCGTCGGGGTCCACGTGGAAGCCGAAGCGGGCCGCGATCTCGCGCACCTGCGTGCGCGCGGCCTCCAGGTCGAGCCGGCCGCCGCCGCGGGTGTGCTCGTGGCCGAGCATCACGTTCTCCGCGACGGTGAACACGGGCACGAGCATGAAGTGCTGGTGCACCATGCCGATGCCGGCGGCCATGGCGTCGCCGGGGCCTGCGAAGCGCTGCACCTGGCCGTCGAGCACGATCTCGCCCTCGTCGGCCGTGTAGAGGCCGTACAGGACGTTCATGAGCGTCGACTTGCCGGCGCCGTTCTCGCCGAGCAGGCAGTGGATCTCTCCCGGCTCGACCACCAGGTCGATGTGGTCGTTGGCCACGAGCGCGCCGAAGCGCTTCGTGATGCCGCGGAGCTCGAGCCTCATCTGGGTTCCCTCGGTACTGGTCGGGGCGTGCTGGGTGGGTGGTGCTGGGTCGCGGGTGGTGCTGGTGGCCGGGCGGCCCGGCCGGGACACGCGAACGGTCCCGGGCGGCGTGGGCCGCCCGGGACCATTCTCATGCACGCATGATGGCAGAGCGCTCGACGCCGGGCGTCAGCGCACCGACGTCACTCGGCGAGGTAGGACGTGACCTTCAGCTCACCCGAGACGATCTGCTGCTTGAGCGCCTCGACCTCCTCCACGAGCGCCGGGTCCACCTTGGACTCGAAGTCGTGCAGCGGGGCGATGTCCACGCCCTCGTTCTCGAGGGTGCCGACGTACGGCTCCGGGTCGAAGGTGCCCTCGCCCGCGGCCTGCACGGCCTCCTCGGTGGAGACGTCCATCTTCTTGAGGATGGAGGTCAGCACCAGCGCCTGGCTGGACGGGTCGGTCACGTACAGGTCGGCGTCGGCGCCGATGAGCGCGACGTCGCGGCCCGAGTCCTGGATCGCGGCGATGGCCGACTGGTAGATCGGGCCACCCACGGGGAGGATCACGTCGACACCCTGGTCGATGATGTTCTTCGCCGTCGTCTTGGCCGTCTCGTTGGCCTCGAAGCCACCGGTGAACTGGTCCATGCCGACGACCTCGACGCTGGTGCCCTTGACCTCGTTGTAGTGGTCGACGCCCTGCTTGAAGCCGTCCATGAAGATCGTCACGGTCGGGTACTCGGCGCCGCCGAAGGTGCCGACCTTGCCCGACTGCGAGTAGCCCGCGGCCAGGTAGCCGGCGAGGTAGGCGGCCTGCGCCGTGTCGTACAGCAGCGGCTTGATGTTCGGGGCGTCGGTCTCGCCGTCGAAGTCGTTGTCCGCCGCGTCGTCGATGATGATGTACTCGACGTCCGGGTTGGCGTTGGCCGACTCGACGGTGGTCGCCGACAGGGCGTAGCCGACGGTGACGATGACGTTGCAGCCCTGGTCGACGAGCGACTGGACGTTGCCCTTGAAGTCGGTCTCCGACTGCGACTGCACCTGCTTGAGCTCGGTGCCGAGGGAGTCGGCGGCGGCCTGCACGCCCTCGTAGGAGAGCTGGTTGAAGCTCTTGTCGTCGAACCCACCCTGGTCCGAGACGATGCAGGGCAGGAAGTCCGACGACGCGGCGTCGCCGGTCGCCTCCCCACCGCTCTGCTCCGGGGCCTGGCCACACGCTGCGAAAGCCAGCGCCGCGACGCCGGCGAGCGCGGCGAACCGCGTAGTCCTCTTCACTTTCGAGCTCCTGTCAGACGGGGTCTGCGCGAGGCTGCGGACGTCGCGGCCTCGGTCATCGGGGCAGCCTAGCGAGTGCCCCGTGACGGGAACGTTTCGCGGGGGTCACCGCGGGACTTCGTGACCTGATCGCAACGCTCCCGGTCATCCTGTGCCACGCGGGCCGCCTCACTCCGGGGCGAGCACCCCCGCGCCCAGGCCGGCCATCAGCCGCACCCCGACGCCGATCGCGCGCTCGTCCACCACCAGGTCGCCCTGGTGCAGGTCGTACCGGCGCTGCCCGGGTGTGGCCGTGCCGAGCCGGAACATGGCACCGGGCACCTTGGTGAGGTACCAGGCGAAGTCCTCGCCGCCCAGCGACTGCTCGGTCAGCACCACGCCCTGGGGGCCGAGCACGGCGCGGGCCGCCGCCTCGATCTCGGCCGTGACGGCACCGTCGTTGTCGACCGGCGGGACCCCGCGCGTCAGGTGCACCGTGACGTCCACCTCGTAGGGCGCCACGACCTGCTCGACCGCGTCGTGCAGCACCCGGCCGGCGCGCTCCCACGCGCGCACGTCGAGGCAGCGCAGCGTGCCGGTCACCGTGCCGGTCGCGGGGATCGCGTTGTGCACGTTGCCCGCGTGCACCGAGCCCCACGTGAGGTTGACGCCGGAGCGGGGGTCCAGGCGGCGGCCGAGCACGGCGGGCACCTGGGTCACGACCTGGCCGAGCGCGTAGACGACGTCGCCCGTCAGGTGCGGGCGCGACGTGTGCCCGCCGGCCGAGGAGACGGTCACCGACACGGCGTCCGAGGCCGACGTGATGGGGCCCATGCGGGTGCCCACGTGCCCGACGTCGAGCTTGGGCTCGCAGTGCAGGGCCACGATCCGGTCCACGCCGTCGAGCGCGCCCTGCGCCAGGACGTCGTGCGCGCCGCCCGGCATCACCTCCTCGGCCGGCTGGAACACCAGCCGCACGGGCCGGGACAGCAGGCCCTGGGCGTCGAGCGCGGCCAGGACCAGCCCCGTACCGAGCAGCACCGTGGTGTGCACGTCGTGGCCGCACGCGTGCGCGAGGCCCGGGACGGTGGACTGCCAGCCGCACCCGCAGCGGTCCTGCAGGGGCAGCGCGTCCATGTCGGCCCGCAGCGCCAGGCGGCCCACGGGCTCGCCCTCGGCGTCCACGGCGTCCTGCGGGCCGACGTCGCACACCAGCCCGGTGCCCTGCAGCGGGCGCGGGCTCAGACCTGCTGCCCGCAGGCGCTCGAGCACCGCCGCCGTCGTGCGGACCTCCGCTCGCCCCACCTCGGGGTGCGCGTGCAGGTCTCGCCGGAACGCGACCAGCTCCTCGTGGAGGCCGGCGGCGAGCTTCTCGATCCGTGCGTGCAGGTCCGTGACGGTCATCCGGTCCAGGCTCACAGCAGATCGTCCATCCCGCGCTCGCGGAGCGCGTCCACCACCGAGCGCACCTGCTGCGCCCGGGAGCGGGTGGTCACCAGCAGGGCGTCGGGGGTGTCGACGACGACGAGGTCGTCGACGCCAAGGAGCGCGACGACGCGGTCCGCCCCCTGGACGACCACGTTGCCGCCCGTCTCGACCCGCACCACCTCGCTGCCCACGCCCACCAGCTTGTCGCCCGACCCGTCGACGCTCGGCAGGAGCGCGGCGAGCGAGTTGAAGTCCCCGACGTCGTCCCACCCGAAGGTGCCGGGCACGACGGCGACCCCGCCGGTCGCAGCGACCGGCTCCGCCACCGCGTGGTCGATGGCGATCTTCTCCAGGCCCGGCCAGACCCGCTCCACGACCGCTGCCCGCTCAGGGGTGTCCCAGGCGCGCGCGATCTCGCGCAGGCCGTCGTGCAGCGCCGGCCGCTGGGCGGCGAGGTGGTCGAGCAGCACCGAGGTGCGGGAGACGAAGATGCCGGCGTTCCACCGGTACTCCCCCGAGGCGAGGTACTCGCGGGCCGTCGCGGCGTCGGGCTTCTCGGTGAAGCCGCGGGCGTGCAGCGCGGTGGGTGCGCCGTCGATCCCCAGCGGGTCGCCGCTGCGCACGTAGCCGAACGCGACGGACGGGCGCGACGCGGCGATGCCGACGGTGACGACGTAGCCGGCGCGGGCGGCGACCACGGCCTCGCGCACCGCCTGCTCGAACGCGGCGCGGCCCGAGACCACCTGGTCGGCGGCGAACGAGCCCACCACGACGTCGCCGTGGCGCTCGGCCAGCACGGCCGCCGCCAGACCGATCGCCGCCATCGAGTCGCGCGGGAGCGGCTCGGCCAGCACGGCGTCGTCCCCGAGCCCGGGCAGCTGCTCGCGCGCCGCCGCGACGTGCCCCTCCCCCGTGACCAGCACGACGCCGTCCGGCCCCGCGAGCGGGACGAGGCGGTCCACCGTCGCCTGCAGGAGGCTGCGGCCCGACCCGGTCAGGTCGTGCAGGAACTTGGGGGCGCCGGCCCGCGAGAGGGGCCACAGGCGTGTCCCGGAGCCGCCGGCGGGCACGACCGCGTAGAAGTCGTCGATGGCAGCGCGCTCCGTCATGCTCGGCAGCATAGTGACGGCGCCCGGCGCCGACCCCCGCAGCCGCTGGCCGGACCGGTGGGCCGGGAAGCCGTCAACGCCGCCGCGAGGTGACGCGTTCCGCCGGGCGCGACAGCAAGGCTGTGGGATGGCTCACAAACCGGACGCCACGACCGCCCTGACCCCCGTCGGCCGGTCCTCGACACGACCCGATGTCATTACAGTGGCACCCAAGACGGTCAGCGTGGGGGCGTCGTCGCAGCGCCACCCAGACCTGGCCGCAGCTGCACAGCCACGACACAGATCGACACTGACCGGAGGCTCCCACCGTGCCTGAAGCACCCGGCGGCACGCTCTACCGCGGCCGCGAAGGCATGTGGTCGTGGGTCGCGCACCGCGTGACCGGCGTCCTCATCTTCTTCTTCCTGCTCGTGCACGTCCTGGACACCTCCCTGGTGCGTGTGAGCCCCGAGGCCTACAACGTGGTCATCAGCGCCTACAAGACGCCGATCATGGGCCTCGGCGAGGCCGGCCTCGTGGCCGCCATCGTCTTCCACGCGTTCAACGGCGTGCGCGTGATCCTCGTGGACTACTGGTCCAAGGGCCCGCGCTACCACCGCGTCATGCTGTACGTGGTGCTGGGCCTGTTCGTCGTGACCATGGCCGGCTTCCTGCCGCGCCATCTCATGAACGTCTTCGGAGGTGGCCACTGATGACCACGACGCCTTCCGCGCAGGTGATCCCCTCGCCCCGCGACCCGTACGCGCGCCGCAAGACCACGCGCGGCAACTACGAGCTCTACAGCTGGGTCTTCATGCGCGCCTCCGGCGTGCTGCTGATCGTGCTGATCTTCGGCCACCTCTTCGTCAACCTCATGGTCGGCGAGGGCGTGCACCGCATCGACTTCGCGTTCGTCGGCGGCAAGTGGACCAGCCCCTTCTGGCAGGTCTGGGACCTGCTGATGCTGTGGCTCGCCATGTTCCACGGCACCAACGGCGTGCGCACGATCATCAACGACTACGCCTCCCGGGACCTGACGCGCGGCATCCTCAAGACGCTGCTCTACCTCGCCTTCGTGATCACGGTCGCGCTCGGCACCCTGGTGATCTTCACGTTCGAGCCGTGCCCGGCGAACGCCGACCCGGCGCTGCTCGCGTCGATCTGCTTCGAGTGACAAAGGACTGATAACCACGATGCAGACACACCAGTACGACGTCGTCATCGTCGGCGCGGGCGGCGCCGGCATGCGCGCAGCGCTCGAGGCGTCCAAGGACGCCCGCACCGCCGTCATCTCCAAGCTCTACCCGACCCGCTCCCACACCGGCGCCGCCCAGGGCGGCATGTGCGCCGCCCTCGCGAACGTCGAGGAGGACAACTGGGAGTGGCACACGTTCGACACGGTCAAGGGCGGCGACTACCTCGTCGACCAGGACGCCGCGGAGATCATGGCCAAGGAGGCCATCGACGCCGTCCTCGACCTCGAGCGCATGGGCCTGCCGTTCAACCGCACGCCCGAGGGCAAGATCGACCAGCGCCGGTTCGGCGGCCACACCCGCAACCACGGCGAGGCCGCGGTGCGCCGCGCCTGCTACGCCGCGGACCGCACCGGCCACATGATCCTGCAGACGCTCTACCAGAACTGCGTCAAGCAGGACGTGGAGTTCTACAACGAGTTCTACGTGCTCGACCTGCTGACCGACCACGACCTCACCACCGAGGAGCTCGAGGACGGCGCCGAGGTCAACGCCACCGGAGTCGTCGCCTACGACCTCGCCACCGGCGAGATCCACGTCTTCCAGGCCAAGGCGATCGTGTTCGCCACCGGCGGCGCCGGCAAGATCTTCAAGACGACGTCCAACGCCCACACCCTGACCGGTGACGGCATGGCGCTCGCCTACCGCCGCGGGCTGCCGCTGGAGGACATGGAGTTCTTCCAGTTCCACCCGACGGGCCTCGCCGGCCTCGGCATCCTCCTGTCGGAGGCCGCCCGAGGCGAGGGCGGCATCCTGCGCAACGGCGAGGGCGAGCGCTTCATGGAGCGCTACGCCCCCACCATCAAGGACCTCGCCCCCCGCGACATCGTCGCCCGGTCGATGGCCAACGAGGTGCGCGAGGGCCGCGGCGCCGGCCCCAACAAGGACTACGTGCTGCTCGACCTGACCCACCTGGAGCCGGCGCACATCGACGCCAAGCTCCCGGACATCACCGAGTTCGCGCGCACCTACCTGGGCGTGGAGCCCTACACCGAGCCCGTGCCCGTCTACCCCACCGCGCACTACGCGATGGGCGGCGTGCCCACCAACGTCGACGGCGAGGTGCTGCGCGACAGCCACAACGTCGTCAAGGGCCTCTACGCCGCCGGCGAGGTCGCCTGCGTCTCGGTGCACGGCTCCAACCGCCTCGGTACCAACTCGCTCCTCGACATCAACGTCTTCGGCAAGCGTTCCGGCCGCTCCGCCGCCGCGTACGCCAAGACCGTCGCTCAGCACAAGCCGCTCCCGGAGAACCCGGCCGAGCGCGTCGTCCAGCAGCTCGAGGAGATGCGCGGTCGCCCCGACGGCGAGCGCGTCGCCGACATCCGCAAGGCGCTCCAGGAGACCATGGACGCCAACGCCCAGGTGTTCCGCACCGGCGAGTCGCTCAACACCGCGCTCTCCGACATCCGCGAGCTGCAGAAGCGGTACAAGAACGTCTCGGTCCAGGACAAGGGCAAGCTGTTCAACACCGACCTGCTCGAGGCGATCGAGCTGGGCTTCCTGCTCGACATCGCCGAGGTCACCGTGCTGGCGGCCATCAACCGCAAGGAGTCCCGCGGCGGCCACTACCGCGAGGACTACCCCCAGCGCGACGACGCCAACTACATGCAGCACACCATGGCGTACCGCCGCCCGACGTCGGCCTCCGACGTCGCCGACGGGCACATCGAGGGCTACTTCGACCACGTCGAGGAGTTCGACGGCTACAAGGTCGTCCTCGGGTCCAAGCCCGTCACCCAGACCCGCTACGAGCCGATGGAGCGGAAGTACTGATGACTGCCGTCGCTGAGAACACCCGCGCCGACGCCGGGACGCAGACCGACGACGCCCCCGGCGCCGTCGCCTCGTTCGAGGTCACCCTCAAGATCCGGCGCTACAACCCCGAGTCCGAGCACGGCGAGAACGTGATCTGGGACGAGTTCACCGTCCAGGCGCACGGCACCGACCGCGTCCTCGACGCCCTGCACAAGATCAAGTGGGAGCAGGACGGCAGCCTCACGTTCCGCCGCTCCTGCGCCCACGGCATCTGCGGGTCCGACGCCATGCGCATCAACGGCCGCAACCGGCTCGCGTGCAAGACGCTCCTCAAGGACGTCAACCCCGACAAGCCGATCACCGTCGAGCCCATCAAGGGCCTGCCCGTGGTCAAGGACCTCGTGGTCGACATGGAGCCGTTCTTCGCCTCCTACCGCGAGATCATGCCGTTCCTCATCACGTCGGGGAACGAGCCCAGCCGGGAGCGCATCCAGTCCCAGGCCGACCGTGACCGGTTCGACGACACCACCAAGTGCATCCTCTGCGCCGCGTGCACGTCGTCCTGCCCCGTCTTCTGGACCGACGGCCAGTACTTCGGCCCGGCCGCCATCGTCAACGCGCACCGCTTCATCTTCGACAGCCGCGACGAGGGTGCCCAGCAGCGCCTCGAGATCCTCAACGACAAGGAAGGCGTGTGGCGCTGCCGCACCACCTTCAACTGCACGGAGGCGTGCCCCCGTGGCATCCAGGTCACCAAGGCCATCCAGGAGGTCAAGCGCGCGATGATCACTCGCGCGTTCTGAGCCTCGTCGGGACCCCAGCCGCGCGCTGAGGTTCGCCGGGCGGGGCCGGGTGCCGATCCGCAGCAGCGTCCACGGGCGCTGCGCGCCCTCCACCTCGGGAGGGAGTGCCGCGGACCGGCACCCGGCCCCGCCCTTCGTCGTCTCACCGTGGCGGCGCCCCCTCCTGCGCCGGGCCGTGCTCGGGAGGCTGGGGTCAGGAGAGCAGCGCTCGGCGGTATCCGCGCACGAACGGGCTCCAGGGGCGGCCCTGGCCCTGGCCCTGCTGCACGATGCGGTCCACCTCCTCGGCGTGACGCCGAGCCGTGAGCTCGTGCTCGGCACGCTCCAGCTCGTCCAGGCGTGGCGGGTCGTACATCCACGCGCACACCATCAGCAGCACCCGGGCCACGAAGTTCACCAGCACAAGGATCGTCACCACCGCGGCACCAGCCGCCAGGAGCGCGTTCCGGTCGCCCGAGCCCACCACCACCGACGTACCCACCCAGCGCAGCACGCCGGCCACGACGCCCGCCGTCAGGCACCCGAGCACGAGGTCGCGACGACCGGGCCGCACTCCCCCGACCAGCACCACGATCCCTGCGACCACGAGCGCGTCGATGACCACGCCGACCGCGGCCGCACCCGCACCGATGGCCACCGCCACCGGCCACGAGCCGCCCAGCCAGTCCTCCACGACGTTGCCGACGGCGCGGGAGGACACCGAGGCCGCCGCCGACGCGACGATGCCCGTCCCCAGCACCAGGAAGCCCACCAGCTGCCACACCCGGGCCAGCAGGGCGTTGTCCTCCTGCGCGAGCACCCCGAACATCGCTCGCACCGACCTGCGCAGCGCTGCCATGACCCCCAGCGCGGAGACCAGGCCGACCACCAGGGCGACCAGCGTGGCGGTGTTGAAGGCCGAGGGCAGCGTGATCTCGTCCGGCTGCAGCACCGCCGTCTCGGGGTCGGAGCCGATCAGGCCAGGCACCCAGACGTCGACCTGGGCGAACACGGCGTCTCGCAGGTCGCTCCGGGCCCCCAGCAGCGACGAGAAGATCGACCAGCCGATCGTCAGCGCCGCGAAGAGGGAGAAGAGGGCGGAGTAGGCGATGCCACCGCAGAGCTGGGCGCCGTTGCGCGCGCCGTACCAGGCGAGCGTCCGCCCCGGGCGCGAGTCCTTCCACCACTCCAGGGCCCGCTGCGCGCGCTCCTTCAGCCGGGCGACGAGCCCCGGGGGCGTGTCAGGTTCGCGCGGGGTGACGGTGCTGGTCGCGGCGGTGCTCACGCGCCGACCCTAGGAAGAGTTCAGGCGTCTCGCAGGGCGAAGCGCCTCTGCTTGCGCCACACGCCGTCGTCCCCGTGCTCGTACTGCCACAGCGCGGTGACGTCGAACTCCGCGTCGAAGTCGGCCATCTCCTCGAACGCCCGGTCCAGGGCCTCGTCCGGGACCTCGTGCGCGACGGTGACGTGCGGGTGGTAGTTGAAGCGCAGCTCCTGGGCCAGCACGCCCGAGCGGGCGGACTGCTCGAGGAGCTCGCACTCCGCGATCCCCGCGACCACGTTGACGAACACGACGGGCGAGATCGGCCGGAAGGTGCCCGAGCCGCGCAGGTGGACCCGGAACGCCGGCATGTCGGCGGTCACCTTCTCCAGGTGCTCCCACACGGCCGGCAGCACGGCCTCGTCCACCACGGTGGGTCCCACCACGGTGATGTGCGGCGGGATGTCCCCCGCCAGCGGGTCGCCGAACCGTGCGCGCGCGGCCTGCAGCTGGGCGCTCCACGGTTCCGGCACCTCGATGGCGATGCCGATGCGGGCCTGGGCAGGCCCGCGCTCGGGAAGGTTCACGCCCGGACCCCTCAGCCCTGGCTCGCGGGCAGCAGCCCGAACCGCTCGTACACGCGCGAGAGCACCGGCCGGGCCATCGCACGGGCGCGCTGCGCGCCGTCGGCCAGCACCTTGTCGAGCTGCGCGGGGTCGGCCAGGTACGTGGCGGCACGCTCCTGGAACGGGACCAGGAACTCCACGACCGCGTCAGCGAGGTCCTTCTTCAGGTAGCCGTACCCCCGGCCGTCGTACTCCGCGGCGATCGTGTCGACGTCACGGCCGGTCACGGCCGAGAAGATCGTCAGGAGGTTGGAGATGCCCGGCTTGGCCTGCGGGTCGTAGCGCACGCCGTAGGTCTCGTCGGCGTCCGTCACGGCGGCCTTGATGGCCTTGGCGGCCTTCTTCGGGTCCTCGAGCAGCCAGACGACGCCCTTGCCGCCGTTGTTCGACTTGCTCATCTTCGCGGTGGGCTCGGAGAGGTCCTGGATCTTGGCGGTCGCCTTGACGATGTGCGCCTCCGGCACCACCACCGTGCCCTCGCCGAAGCGGGCGTTGAGCCGCTCGGCCAGGTCCCGCGTCAGCTCCAGGTGCTGGCGCTGGTCCTCCCCGACGGGCACCAGCGCCGAGTCGTAGAGCAGGATGTCGGCAGCCATGAGCACCGGGTAGGTGAACAGGCCCACGGTGGTGCCGTCGGTCCCCTGCTTGGCCGACTTGTCCTTGAACTGGGTCATGCGGCTGGCCTCGCCGAACCCCGTCTGGCAGCTCAGGAGCCACGCGAGCTCGGTGTGCTCGGGCACGTGCGACTGCACGAACAGCACGGACCGCTCGGGGTCGACACCGCCCGCGAGGTACTGGGCCGCCGTCCGGCGGGTGCGCTCGCGCAGCGCCGCCGGGTCCGGGTTCACCGTCAGGGCGTGCAGGTCCACCACGCAGTACAGCGCCTCGTTGTGCTCCTGGAGAGCCACCCACTGGGTGAGCGCGCCCAGGTAGTTGCCGAGGTGCAGCGAGTCGCTCGTGGGCTGCATGCCGGACAGGATGCGGGGGCGGCCTCCGGCCGTCGGGACGGCGGTAGGTGCGGCGTCGGACATGGGCTCCATTCTGGCAGGTGTGGAGGGGCGCACCGAAACGTGCGCCACGTCGTGGTGCTGATCGCGCCCGACGGACGCGCGCCCGGGCGGTCGCGACCGGTCAGGTGGCCTCGTCGTCGAACGGGGCGGGCTCCTCCGGCGCCCTGGTGCGCACCGCCCCCGCCGCAGCGCCCGCGGCCGCGGCGCCGGCCGTGCCGGCAGCGGCCGAGCGGGCGGCCCCACGCTCGCCGGGGCCGGGCAGCAGCGGGCCGTCCTCGAGCAGCGCCTCGCGCACGATCCGGCGCGGGTCGTACTGGCGCGGGTCCAGCTTGGACCAGTCGACGTCGTCCAGCTCCCCGCCCAGCTCGTCACCGACCCGCGTGCGGGCGTCCTGGACGAACGCCCGCCCTCGCCGCACGAGGGACGCCAGCTGTGACGCGTACTCGGGCAGGCGCTCCGGGCCGATGAGCACCACCGCGAGCACCGCGATGATCAGCAGCTCGCCGCCGTTGATGTCGAACACGTCTGCCAGCCTAACCGGGGAGGGTGAACGGCCGGTGGCGTGCCGGCACCGGCAGCGAGCCCGTCACTCGCTCGCCTGCTCGTCGAGGACGACGCGCAGGTCCCGCTCGGTGTCGCCGGTCCGCACGCGCAGCGTCACCGCGTCGCCCGGGGCCTTGGCCCGGATCGCGACGATGAGCTCGTCGCTGCGCGAGACGGGGCGGCCGTCGATGGCGAGGATGACGTCCCCCGGGCGGATGCCCGCCGCGTCGGCGGGACCGCCGGGCGTCACCGCCGCGCGCCCCTGCTGCTCGGTCGTCGAGACCTGCACCCCTTCGCCGCGGTAGCTGCCGTCGAGCAGCACACCGATGACCGGGTAGGTGGCCGTGCCCGTCGCGATGAGCTGCTCGGTCGTGTGCCGCGCCTGGTTGGAGGGGATCGCGAAGCCCAGCCCGATGCTGCCGGTGGCCTGCTGCGCACCGGGCGGCTGCGCGATCGCGGAGTTGATGCCCACGACCTCGCCGCGGGCGTCCACGAGCGGCCCGCCGGAGTTGCCGGGGTTGATCGCCGCGTCCGTCTGCACCGCGTCGATGAAGGCGGCCTGCGCCGCCTCCCCCGCCTGCACCGGGCGGTGCGTGGCACTGACGATCCCGGTGGTGACGGTCGACTCCAGCCCGAGAGGCGCGCCCACCGCGATCACGGCGTCACCGACGGCGACCTGGTCCGAGTCCCCGAGCACGAGCGGCGTCAGGCCGGTCTCCTCGACCTTGAGCACGGCGAGGTCGTAGTCGGCGGTGCGGCCCACGAGCCGCGCCTCCACCTCGTGGCCGTCGGAGAACGTCACGGTGACGGCAGCCCCCTGGGCGGCCGGGGCCACCACGTGGTTGTTGGTCAGCAGGTAGCCGTCCTCGCGGACCACGAACCCAGAACCTGTCGAGACCCCGGTGGCGCCGGCCACCTCGATCGACACCACGCTGGGCAGCACTGCTGCGGCCAGCGCCGCGACCGACCCGGCCGGGCGGGAGGCGGGTCCCGCGGTGGAGACGGGCAGCGCGTTGTCCGACGTGCGGCCGTGCCGCAGCGTCTCGCTCACCCGGTCGCCCGCGAACCCGCCGACCAGGCCGAGCACCAGCGAGAGGGTCGCCAGGCCCACCACCGTGCGCCCCGGCACGCGCGGACGGTCCGCGCGCCGCGGCCGCACCGTCGCCCCGGGTGCGTGGTCTGCCGGTGCGACGCCGGCGCCCGCGGGGCCGTCGTCCGGCCCGGCGCCCGCTCCGGCCGAGGTCGTCGCCGTCGTCGGGGCAGCACCGGGCACCGCAGATCCGGAGGCCACAGGACCGGCTGGCGACGGGACCGGTGCCGGAGAGGCGCCAGGCACCGCGAGGGCGCCAGGCACCGGGGACGCCGCTGGTGCGGGCGGGGCAGCTGGTACGGGGACGGCCGCCGCGGGCCGCACGGGCCGCACGAGGGGCTCGGGCGGGGCGAAGAGGTCGGTCTGCGGGGTGGGCGCCTCGCCCGTCGGCTCGTGCGTCATGGCTGGGGCTGGGCTCCTGTCGCTGTTCCCGTGACTACGGACCACCCGCGGGCGATCCGCGGCAGGACGCCCGCATCGTAGCCGTCACCCGGGAACGCCGTGAGCACCTGCTCCAGCACCTCCTGCGGCACGTCGGCAGCGACGTCGACGACGACGTCGTCGCACTGCCACGCCACGTGCCACGGCTCGCTCGAGAGCACGGCGACCTCGCGACCCCCGAGCCGCTGCGTCGTGCCCGTGCCCGGGGCGAGACGCCCCACCTGCTCGCGCACGACGACGTGCCCGGCCTCGCCCGACAGGTCCAGCTCGAGGATCTCCCCCCGGGCACCCACCAGGCGCAGCGCGGTCACGTCGAGCCCGGCCGGCAGCGCGTCCGGGCTGACCCAGCCCTGCCGCCCCACCCAGTCGAGCGCTGCGGCGTCGCGCGCGTCGGTGCCCGGGCCCAGGCCGGCGGCCACCGCCGCAGCCCCGGGCGGCACGACGCTGCCGAGGACGTCCTGCCCCGCCGCGGCGGCGTCCGGCCCCGTGCGAGCCAGCAGCGTCAGCACGTGCTGGGGCGAGGGGTCGGGCACCACGACGGGCACGTTCCCGACGGCGAAGAGCGCCGCAGCCGCGGCACCGAGCCCCCCGACGCCGACGCCGACGGCCCGGCGCACCCGCCGCCGTCGGGCCGAGGCAGCGAGGTCACCGGTCAGCGTGCCCTCCCACGGCGCACGGGCCGACCAGGGTCCCGGCTGCGGGCGCTCGCGCAGCGGGTCGCCCTGGGTCGGCGGCACCGTGGCCGACAGGGCCAGCAGGCGAGCGGTGAGGTCGGGCGCCGCGTGGACCTCCTGCGCCGCCGCGAGCGCCCTGCGCGCCTCGCGCGCCGCCTCCAGCTCGGCCGCGCACAGCCCGCACACCGCGACGTGGGACAGCGCGCGCTCCGCCTGGTCGGGAGGCAGCTGGCCGTCGGCGAGCGCGCTCAGCCACGACCCGAGGTGGCCGGCCGTCATGCACCGCTCCGGCGGTGCTCGAGCTCCTGGCGCAGCTGGGCGCGGGCCCGGTGGATGCGCGAGCGCACCGTGCCCAGCTTGACCCCGAGCGTGACCGCGATCTCCTCGTAGGACAGGCCCTCGATGTCGCACAGGACGACGGCGGCCCGGTACTCGGGCCGCAGCGCGTCGAGCGCCGCCTGGACGTCGTGGTCGAGGTTGGCGTGCTCGAACCCGCGCTCCGGGCGCCCGAAGGCGTCGTCGTCGGCCACGCGGGTGGCGTCGTCGCCCATGGACTCCATCCGCACGCGCCGGCTGCGTCGCACGGAGTCCAGGAACAGGTTGGTGGTGATGCGGTGCAGCCAGCCCTCGAACGTGCCGGGCGTGTACCCGGACAACGAGCGGAAGACGCGCAGGAACGTCTCCTGGGTGAGGTCCTCGGCGTCGTGCCGGTTGCCCGTGAGGCGGTAGGCCAGGCGGTAGACGCGGGCGGAGTGCTCGCGCACGATCTCGTCCCACGTCGGCGGGGTCCACGGCTCGGCCGCGGGCGCGACGTCACGGCCGGCGTCGGCGGCGTGCTGCGCGGCGGGAGTGACCTGGTCCACGGTGCTCATCACGCTCCATCGTGCCACGTGGCGCTAGCATCCAGGCGGGTCCGCCACCACGCCGGGGTGCACCTTCACGAGACGTCCGCGTCCCCGTGACCCGCAGCACCTCGTCCACCCGCACGTCAGCCAGCCCGGAGGTTCCCATCAGCGCCGACCTCGACCCCACGGCCGTCCGGTCGCGCACCGCCGGATGGGTGTACAGCGAGGGGTTCGTGCCCGAGGACGACGTGCTGCTGCGTGCACGCGAGCGCGCGGCCGAGCTGGGGTGCCCCGCCGTGCTGCCCGGCGCCGGTGCGCTGCTGAGCGTCGTCGCCGCGGCGCTGCAGGCCCGGGCCGTGGTCGAGGTCGGCACCGGGACAGGGGTCGCGTCCCTGTGGCTGCTGCGCGGCATGCCGTCCGACGGCGTGCTGACCACGATCGACGCCGAGCTCGAGCACCTGCGTGCCGCGCGGACCGCGTTCGCCGAGGAGGGCGTGGCGCCGGCCCGCACCCGTGCGATCCCGGGCCGCCCGCTGGACGTGCTGCCCCGCCTGACCGACGCCGCGTACGACCTCGTGCTGGTGGGCGGCGAGCCGCACGCCTACGCCGACCACGTGGCCGAGGCGTTGCGCCTGCTGCGCCCGGGAGGCGTCGTCGCCGTCGACGGCGCCCTGCACGGCGGCCGCGTGGCCGACCCGGCCCGGCGGGACGAGGTCACGACACTGGTGCGCGAGGTGGGCCGCTCGCTGCGGGCGGACGAGCGACTGGTGCCCGCCCTCGTGCCGTCGGGGGACGGCCTCCTCCTCGCCGTCCGGCGCTGACCACCGGCCACGGGCGCCGGCGGGGGCGCCGCTCACGACGGGGTCCTGGAGACACAGCGAGCGCGGGGCAGGTCACCTGCCCCGCGCTCGCGCGGTCCGGACGGGGCGCTCAGGCCACGACGGCCTGGAGAGCCTCACCGAGCTCGGTCGCCTCCGTGGCGTTCAGCTCGACCACCAGACGGCCACCGCCCTCCAGCGGGACCCGCATGACGATGCCACGTCCCTCCTTGGTGACCTCCAGCGGCCCGTCACCCGTCCGCGGCTTCATCGCAGCCATCTGTGGCTCTCCATTCCGTTGTCCGGTCCTTACGGCCTGGACCATTCTAGTTCACAGGGGGACACGGCCCGGAACCCCTGTGCCCGGGATGCCGCGGATCCGCGCGGCAGGCGCGCCGGGCACGGGCCCCGCCGCTCACGCCAGGCCGCGCAGCACCGCGGCCGGCGACGCCTCGTCACGCACCACCGCCACCATGTCCAGCACGCGCCGGGTGGCCGCGACGTCGTGCGCCCGGAAGACGCGCGCGCCCATCCAGGCCGCGAGCGCCGTGGCGGCCAGCGTGCCCTCGAGCCGCTCGGCCGGCGGCAGGCCGAGGGTCTCCCCCACGAAGTCCTTGCGGCTGAGCGCCATGAGCAGCGGGTGGCCGAGGGTTGCGAGCTCGGACGTGCGGCGCAGCAGGTGGAGGGAGTGCCAGGTGTTCTTGCCGAAGTCGTGGGTGGGGTCCACCAGCACGCTGGCGGGGGGCACCCCGCAGGCCACGGCCCGGGCGGCCGCGCGTCGCAGGGTGCCCAGCACGTCGAGCAGCACGCCGTCGCGCGGGTCGGTGCCGGCCGGGGCGTCGGCGGGCAGCGGGTAGTCGACCCGGTAGGGGTCGGTGCGCGGGGCGGCGCCGCCGGTGTGGGAGCAGACGACGCCGACGCCCGCCTCCCCCGCGACCTCGACGAGGTGGGGGTCGTGGCCGGCCCAGGTGTCGTTGAGCAGGTCCGCGCCCGCGGCCACCGCCTCGCGCGCGACGCCGGAGCGCCACGTGTCCACGGAGATCACCAGGTCGGGCAGCGCCTCGCGCACGCGGGCCACGAACGGCACCACGCGGCGGACCTCCTCGGCCTCGTCGACCTCCGGCCCGACCCCGGCGCGCACGCCGCCGACGTCGAGGATCTCGGCGCCCTCCTCCCACGCTCGGTGGGCGGCGTCGAGGGCGGCGGCGTCGTCGGCGAGCCGCGCCGGGGCGTAGAACGAGTCGGTGGTGCGGTTGACGATGGCCATGACCACGCCGCGGCGGGAGCCGTCGGCGCCGAGCCCCAGCTCACGGCCGCGCAGCACGAGCGGGGTGCCCGCCGCGGGGACGGCGCTCACTCCGACGACGTCGCCGCGGCCGCCTGGTCCTGGCGCAGCGCCTCGACCGCCTCACGCTCCTCGGCAGCCAGCCGCGCTCCGCGCTCGATCACGTAGTCCACGGCCTCGCGGGGGTCGTCGGTGAGGTGCAGGAGGTCCGGGTCGGCCTCGCCGATCATGCCGCGGTCGAGCACGGCGGTGCGGATCCACTCGAGCAGGCCGCCCCAGTAGTCGGTGCCCACGAGGGCCAGGGGGAAGCCGGTCACCTTGTGGGTCTGCACGAGCGTGAGCGCCTCGAACAGCTCGTCGAAGGTGCCGAACCCGCCCGGCATCACCACGAAGCCCTGCGCGTACTTGACGAACATCGTCTTGCGGGCGAAGAAGTACCGGAAGTTGACGCCCAGGTTGACGTACTCGTTCATGCCCTGCTCGAAGGGCAGCTCGATGCCCAGCCCGACGGACTTGCCGCCGGCCTCGGCGGCCCCCTTGTTGGCGGCCTCCATGATGCCGGGGCCACCGCCCGTGATCACGGCGTAGCCCGCCTCGACGAGCATGCGCCCCACCTCGACGGCGGCGGCGTAGTCGGCGTGGTCGCGCGGGGTGCGGGCGGAGCCGAACACCGAGACCGCCGGGCCGAGCTCGGCCAGGGCACCGAACCCCTCGACGAACTCCGACTGGATGCGCATGACGCGCCACGGGTCGGAGTGGAGCCAGTCGGCGCCCTCCCCCGCGGCGAGGAGGCGCTGGTCGGTGGTCTGTGCGGGGATCTGCGTGCCGCGCAGCAGCACCGGCCCCTTGCGGTAGCCGGCGCCCTTCTGGGCCACGCCGTCGTCAGAGCTGCTCATGCCTGGAGCCTACGGGTGCCCGATCACGCCTCGCCCGCCGGGCCCGTCCCGAGCAGCCAGGCCCGCAGCGCGTCCCGGCACAGGGCGAGCTGGCGTACCGGCACGTGCTCGTCGTCCTTGTGCGCGAGCAGCGGGTCCCCGGGGCCGAAGTTCACCGCCGGCACCCCCAGCTCGGCGAACCGGGCGACGTCGGTCCACCCGTACTTGGGCTTGGGGGCGCCGCCGGTGAGGGCGAGCACGGCGTCGGCGAACTCGCGGGCGAGCGGGTCGTCGAGCCCGGGGCGGGCACCGCTGGCCGCATCGGTCACCTCCACCTCGAACCCGTCGAAGACCTCACGCAGGTGGGCCTCGGCACCGGCGAGAGACAGGGCCGGCGCGAACCGGTAGTTCACGGTGACGGTGCAGCGGTCGGGCACCACGTTGCCGGCCACGCCGCCGGAGATCCCGACGGCGTTGAGCCCCTCGCGGTAGACCAGCCCGTCGACCTCCACCTCGCGCGGCTCGTAGGCCGCCAGGCGGGCGAGCACCGGCGCGGCGGCGTGGATGGCGTTGCTGCCCGTCCAGGCCCGCGCCGAGTGGGCGGCGACGCCACGGGTGCGCACCTCGACGCGCATGGTGCCGTTGCAGCCGCCCTCGATACCGGCGTCGGACGGCTCGCCCAGGATGGCGAAGTCGCCCGACAGCAGGTCGGGGCGGTGGCGGGCCAGGCGGCCCAGGCCGTTCTTCTCTGCCTCGACCTCCTCGTTGTCGTAGAACACCCACGTGACGTCGCTGGCCGGCTCGCTGCCCGGGCGGCCCAGCTCGGCGGCGAGCGCCAGCATGACGGCGACCCCGCCCTTCATGTCCACGGTGCCGCGGCCCCACAGCGCGGCGTCGTCCCCCTCGCCCACCAGCCGGGTGGGCAGGTTCGGCGGGTCGCTCAGCGGCACGGTGTCGATGTGCCCGGCCACGACGACGCGCCGGGCCCGGCCCAGAGCGGTGCGCGCCACGACGCAGTCCCCGTCACGGACCACCTCCAGGTGGGGCTCGGCAGCCAGGGCCGCCTCGATCGCGTCCGCGAGCGCCGCCTCTCCCCCGCTGACCGACTCGGCGTCGCACACCGCTGCGAGCAGCCCCACGAGGTCGGTACCCGGTCCGTCGACCGCCTCCTGCACGAGGGCACGCAGGTCGGTGCCGGGCCGGCGGGGAGCGGGTGCGGTGTCGGTGGAGGGCATGCCGCGACCCTAGCGTCCGTCGGTAGGGTTGCCGCCATGAGCGACACCCGCACCGCCGCCCGTACCGCGTGGGGCTACGGCCTCGCCACCGTGACCGTCCCGGAGCTGCTCGGGACCGAGGCCCCCTCCACCCTGGACGTCTGGTACCCGGCCCCGGCCCTGGGCGAGCCGGCGCACAGCGCCCCGTCGCAGGGGGCGCCCGAGGAGCGCGACTCGCTCGAAGCGCTGGTGGGCCGGGACGAGGCCCGCGGCGTGGAGACCTCCGTCGTGCGCACCGTGGTCGACCTGGACGCCCCGCCGGCGGACGCCGCCGACGCCTACCTGCGCCTGCACCTTCTCTCGCACCGCCTGGTCGCCCCCAACACGATCAACCTCGACGGCATCTTCGGCGTGCTCACCAACGTCGTCTGGACCGACCACGGCCCGTGCGCCGTCGACGGGTTCGAGACCACCCGTGCGCGGCTGCGTGCGACGAGCGGGCGCCCCGTCACCGTCTACGGCGTGGACAAGTTCCCGCGCATGGTCGACTACGTGGTGCCCTCCGGCGTGCGCATCGCCGACGCCGACCGCGTGCGCCTGGGCGCCCACCTGGCCCCCGGCACCACCGTGATGCACGAGGGCTTCGTGAACTTCAACGCCGGCACGCTCGGCGCCTCGATGGTCGAGGGCCGCATCGCGCAGGGCGTCGTGGTGCACGACGGCGCCGACATCGGCGGCGGGGCGTCCATCATGGGCACGCTGTCGGGCGGCGGCACGGAACGCGTCGTCATCGGCGAGCGCGCGCTGCTGGGCGCCAACGCCGGCGCGGGCATCGCCCTCGGGGCGGACTGCGTGGTCGAGGCCGGCCTGTACGTCACCGCCGGCACCAAGGTGACCGTGCTGGGCGAGCAGGGTCCCGACGGCGGACCTCGCGTGGTCAAGGCCCGCGAGCTGTCCGGTGTCCCGGGCCTGCTCTTCCGCCGCAACTCGTCGACGGGCACCGTCGAGGTGCTCGCCCGCGGCGGCGTCGGCATCGAGCTCAACGCGGCGCTGCACGCCCAGTGACCGCGGCCCCGGCCCCTCTCCCGTCACCGCGCCCACCCGCCTCGGTGCTCCCATGACGCCTCGTCCCCCAGCCCGGCCCGGCGGACCCCTGTCCCCCGCGCGGCTCGCGCACGGCAGGCGCCGCCGACGCCGGCGCGTGGTCGGCGCGCTGACCGCCGTCGTGCTCGTCGCGGCGGGGACGGGCGCCGTCGTCCACCTGGTGGACCGGCTGGGCGCGCGACCCGTGTCCGAGCGGTGCGCGGCAGACCTCGACGGCACGGACTGGTACCTGTCGCTGGTGCAGGCCGAGAACGCGGCCCTCGTCGCGGGGACGGCGCTGCAGCGCGGCATGCCCGCACGCGCCGCCACGATCGGCCTGGCGACGGCCCTGCAGGAGTCCAAGCTCGTCAACATCACCTACGGCGACCGTGACTCCCTGGGGCTGTTCCAGCAGCGCCCGTCCCAGGGCTGGGGCACCCCGGAGCAGGTCCAGGACCCGGTGCACGCCACCGGGGCGTTCTACGACGCCCTCGCACGCGTCCCCGGGTACGAGGAGATGGAGGTCACCGTCGCAGCCCAGACGGTGCAGCGCTCGGGCTTCCCCGACGCGTACGCCCAGCACGAGACCCGGTCGCGTGCGTGGGCGTCAGCCCTCACGGGCCACTCCCCCGCCGCCCTGTCGTGCGAGCTCGACCCCGTGCCGGACGACGAGACCCTGGCCTCGGACGTGGCCGTGCAGAGGCTCCAGGAGCGGGCGCTGCGGGACCTCGGGCTGCCCGCCGAGGCCCTGCGCGCCGGCGAGGACGAGGACGGCGTGGTGCCCGTGACGGTCGACGCCGCCGGGCTGCCCCTGGACGAGGCCGCGGCCGCCGCGTGGGCCGTCGCCCACTGGGCCGTGGCCACCGCGTCCGTCACCGACGTGGTCGAGGTGCGCGTGGAAGACCGCCTCTGGACCCGCGAGGGCGCCGTGCGCGCCGCCCGCGACTACCGGGACGCCTGGGAGCGCGCGGACGGGGCCGGGAGCGGTGCGGGGGACGGAGAGAGCGACGTGCAGGCCGGCACCGTCGAGCTCCGGGTCGCCGTCACGGACTGAGCGGCAGCAGCCGGCCCGCACCGAACCACCCGCACCGGGCCGCATGCACGCCGACCCGCCGCGCAGCCCGCCGCGCGGTGGGTCAGCGGACGGCGACCGGGACGTCGTCGAGCGCCACCCGCACGGTGTCGCCGAAGCCCACCTTGTCCTCCGCCCGGTGCTGCACGCGCACCAGGTCCCCGTCGACCGTGCGCACCAGGGTGCGGCGCAGGCTGCCGAGGAACATCGACTCCTCCACCGTGCCGGGCACCCCCTGGGTGGCCGTCGCGTCCAGGAGACGCACGTTCTCCGGGCGCAGGAACGCCTCCGCCGGGCCGTCGGCACGGTCCCCGAGCACGGGCACCACCGTGCCGAGCACGTGGGCGGCGCCTCCGGTGACCTGGGCGGGCACCACGCTGGACAGGCCGACGAACGCGGCGACCGTGGGGGTCGCGGGGCGCAGGTAGAGCTCCTCGGGGGTGCCGAGCTGCTCGATGCGCCCGGAGTCCATGACGGCGATGCGGTCGGAGACGGCGAGCGCCTCCTCCTGGTCGTGCGTGACGAAGATCGTGGTGATCCCGAGCCGCAGCTGCAGCCGCCGGATCTCGTCCCGCAGCCCGGAGCGCACCTTGGCGTCGAGCGCGGACAGCGGCTCGTCGAGCAGCAGCACCTTGGGGGCGGTCACGAGGGCGCGGGCCAGGGCGACGCGCTGCTGCTGGCCGCCGGACAGCTGGTGCGGGTAGCGCTCGGCCAGGTGTCCCAGGCCCACCAGCTCCAGCGCCTCGGCGGCCCGGCGTGCGGCCTCGGCCCGGGGCACCCGGCGTCGGCGCAGGCCGAACATCGTGTTCGCCACCACCGTCAGGTGCGGGAACAGCGAGTACGCCTGGAACACCATGCCGATGTCACGGCGGTGGGTCGCCACCCCTGACACGTCCTGGCCGCCGATGCGCACGGCGCCCTCGGTGGCGTGCTCGAGGCCGGCGAGCACGCGCAGCGCCGTCGTCTTCCCGCAGCCCGAGGGTCCCAGCAGCGACACGAGCTCGCCGGGCCGCACCTGCAGGTCGAGGCCGCGCAGCACCCGGGTGGACCCGTAGTCCTTGACGACGCCCTCGAACGTGACGGCGACCCCTTCGCGGGCGAGGACGGCGGGCTCGGCCGACGTGGCGGTGGTGGTCATCTCAGGGTCCTTCCGTACGGGCTCCGCGGCCGCCACGCGCCCCGACCCGCCCGATGAGCAGGAGCAGCACGAGCACGAGCAGCAGGGAGAGCAACGACAGGATCACCGCGGCGTACGCGTCCTGCCGGTTGACGACGAGCAGCGCGGTCTGCAGGTTCTGCCGCGCGAGCAGGGAGGCGATGGTGAACTCGCCGAGCACCACGGCCACCGAGATGAGGGAGGCCGCGAGGAGACCGCCGCGCAGGTTGGGAGCCAGGACGCGCAGCAGCACCGTGGGCCAGCCGGCGCCGAGCGTCCGCGCGGCCTCGGCCAGCGTGCGGACCCCGGTGGCGTCGATCGACGCCTGGATGGCCCGGTAGGCGTACGGCATCGCCGTCACGCCGTAGGCCAGGGCGAGGGGCCACACCCCCGTGCCGAAGGTGCGCCCGATGAACAGGTACACGGGCGCCAGGCCCACCACCAGGACGATCGCGGGCAGCGAGATCGGAAGCAGGGCCACCAGCTCCAGCGGGCGGCGCAGCGCGGGGAACCGCAGCGTCACCAGGATCATCGTGGGCGCGAGCAGCAGCAGAACGATCGCGACGGTCACGGCGGCCAGCACCAGCGAGTTGCGCAGGCCCTGCCACAGCGGGGCGTACCGCGCGGCGTTGTCCGGGTCCAGCAGGGCCGCCCAGCGGGCGAGGGAGTGCCCGTCCCCGTCGCGGAGCGTGAACTCGAGCATCGACAGGATCGGGAGGGCGAACAGCCCGCCCACGACGATCGCGACCGCCCAGCGCGTGACCGGGCCGGGGCCCAGACCTCGCACCTGGCCGTGCCGTCGTTCCGTGCGCCCCCGCTCTGCCGGTGGCGCCGCGTGCGGCTCGGGCGCGGCCCCGGTCGCCGGCTGCGGCACGGGGGCGGGCTGGGCGACGTCGGCGGCGCTCACGGCTGCCACCTCGCGGCCCGGCGCTGCACCAGCGAGTACAGCCACATCACCACGGCCATGACCACCACCATGCCCAGCGCGAGCGCGCCGGCCAGGTTCTGGCGGCCCAGCACCGTCTCGCTCACGAGCGCGGCACGGATCTGCAGGGGCACGATCTGTGCTCCCTGGCTGGCCAGGGCCGCCGCCGTGGCGAAGGAGGAGAACGCGTTGGCGAACAGCAGCAGGAGGCTCGCGAGGAACGACGGCGCCAGCACGGGCAGACCGACGTGCCGCCAGAACCCGGCACGTGTGTCACCCAGGGTGAGCGCGGCCTCGTACCACTGCCGCTGCAGGCCGGCGAGGGCCGGCAGGAACGTGATGACCATGAGGGGCACCTGGAAGTAGACGTAGGGCGCGATCAGCCCCGGCACGTCGTAGATCCACGCGCCGCTGGCGAAGATGTCGAGGCCGAAGGAGTCGCGGAGCCACACGGTGACCATGCCCTGCAGGCCGATCGTGGCGATGAAGGCGAAGGCGAGGGTGACCCCGCCGAACTGTGCGAGCACGCTCGAGGCGGCCTCGACGAGCGTCCGTGCCGGGTGCCCGGACCGCAGGCCGAGCAGGGCGTAGCAGACGGCCGCACCGAGCACCGCGCCGATCAGGGCGGTGAGGGCGGAGAGCCACAGGGAGGCGCCGAAGGTCCGCAGGATCACCGGGTCGCCGAGGGCGCTGAGGTTGTGCCAGGTGAAGCCGCCGTCGCGGTCCAGGAACCCGGTGCCGACGGCGAGCGCCGTCGGCAGCGCCAGGAACAGCAGCACGTACGCGGCGAAGGGCACCAGGCCCAGCGCCGCGAGCAGCCCCGTCCGCGGCCGGGGCGCCCGGGCGGGGTCCGGCCGTCCCTCGTGGCGGGCGGGCACGCCCACGGCGGGTGCCGTGGGCGTGCCCTCGCTCACGGTCGTCACTGGACGGCCGCGGCCCAGGTCTGACCGAGGAGCTCACCGGCGGCCGTGCTCTGCTCCTGCGTCGGCACGACAGTCTCGGCCGGCGGCTCGGGCAGCGCCGCGTACAGGTCGGCGTCGATCGTGCCAGCGGCCTCCATCGCCTCGGCGCGCACCGGGCGGGCACCGCCCTTGAGCCACAGGTTCTGGACCTCGTCGCTGTAGAGGAACTCCTGCCACAGGCGTGCGGCGGCCGGGTGCGGGGCGTCCTTGTTGATCGCCTGGTTGTAGTACCCGGCGTACCCGGTGCCGGGCAGCACGACCGTCTTCCAGGCGGCGTTGTCCGACTGGTGCGCGGCGTTCAGGTAGTCCCAGTCGAACACCACGGGGGTCTCGCCCGAGGCGACGGTGGCGGTGGTGACGTCGACCTTGAGCAGGTTGCCGGCCTTCTGGAGGTCACCGAAGAAGTCGACGCCGGCCTGGAAGTCGTCGAGGGTCCCGCCGTTCTGGACGGTGGCCAGCCCCACGGCGGCGAACGCGGCGCCAGCCTGGGTCGGGTCCCCGTTGAGCGCCACGGCACCCTTGTACTCGGGCTTGAGCAGGTCCTGCAGCGAGGTCGGCTCGGGGAACTTCGAGGAGTCGTACCCGATCGACATGTAGCCGCCGTAGTCGCCCACGAACAGGCCGGACGGCTCCTTGAGCTCCTCAGGGATGTCGTCCCACGTCTGCACCTTGTAGGGAGCGAAGACGTCGGTGTTCTCCAGGGCGACGGCCAGGCCCAGGTCGAACACGTCGGGCGCCGTGTCCAGGCCCTTGTTCGTCTTGGCGGCCTGGATCTCCTCGGCCGAGGAGACGTCGGGCGACTGCTCGTTGACGGTGATCTCCGGGTACCGCTCCTTGAACAGGTCGATGATCTCGCCGTAGTTGGCCCAGTCGCGGGGCAGGGCGATGACGTTGAGCGCGCCCTCGGCCTTGGCGGCGGCCTCGAGGTCGGCGAAGGTGCCGAAGTCGGCGAGCGAGGTGGCCGAGGCGGCAGCAGCCGACGTCTCGGACGCCTCCGAGCTCGCGGAGCAGGCGGACAGGGCCAGCGCGGCGGCCGCGGCGAGCGCCACGGCGCCCGAGGTGCGGCGCGCGGTAGTGCGAAGCATGAGGTCTTCTCCCGTGGTGCGGCGGGCGGCCGTGCCGGTGCGGCACGCGGTCACCCTGGTCGCCTGGACGCTAGGCCCGGGCGGTGAACTGCCGCCGCCGCGCAGGTGAACGATGGGCGACCGCCCGGCGTCCGCGGGTACTTCACCCGGTGCACGACGACGGCCCCGTCCCTGGTGGGGACGGGGCCGTCGTCGTGCCTGGTGCGCGAGGCGTCAGCGCTGCTCGGCGGGCACGTAGTCGCGCTCGGTGGCGCCGGTGTAGATCTGGCGCGGGCGGCCGATCTTCGTCGACGGGTCCTTCATCATCTCGCGCCACTGGGCGATCCAGCCGGGCATGCGGCCCAGCGCGAACAGCGGCGTGAACATGGCCGGCGAGAAGCCGATGGCCTTGTAGATCAGGCCCGTGTAGAAGTCGACGTTCGGGTAGAGCTTGCGCTCGACGAAGTAGTCGTCGTTGAGGGCGATCTCCTCGAGCCCGAGAGCGATGTCGAGCAGCTCGTCCTTGACGCCGAGCGACTCGAGCACGGCGTCCGCGTGCTTCTTCACGATGGCGGCGCGCGGGTCGTACGACTTGTAGACCCGGTGCCCGAAGCCCATGAGGCGGACGCCGTCCTCCTTGTTCTTCACCTTCTTCATGAAGGTCTCGACGGAGTCGCCGCCCGAGCGGATGCGCTCGAGCATGAGCAGCACCGCCTCGTTGGCACCACCGTGCGACGGGCCGGACAGGGCGTTGATGCCGGCGGCGACGGAGGCGTAGAGGTTCGCGTTCGAGGAGCCCACGATGCGCACCGTCGACGTGGAGCAGTTCTGCTCGTGGTCGGCGTGCAGGATGAGCAGCTTGTCCATCGCCGAGGCGACGACCGGGTCGGCCTCCCACTGCTGGTACGGCACGGCGAACGACATGCGCAGGAAGTCCTCGACGTAGCCGCGCGCGTAGTCGGGGTACAGCAGCGGCTCGTCCGTCATCGAGCGGTGCACGTACGAGGTGATGGTGCGGATCTTGGCGAGGATCAGCACGGTGGCCAGGTCGACCGCCTCGTCGTCGTGCGGGTCGAGCGACTCGGGGTAGAACGTGGCGAGCGCGTTCATGGCCGAGGCCATCACCGACATGGGGTGGCCGCCGCGCGGGAACGCCGAGAGGAACGCACGGAACTGCTCGGGCACGAGCGTGTGGCGGTTGACCCGCTCCGTGAACGCCTCGAGCGCGGCCGCGTCGGGCAGCTCGCCGTAGACGAGCAGGTAGGCGACCTCGAGGAACGTGGACCGCTCCGCGAGCTGCTCGATCGGGTAGCCGCGGTAGCGCAGGATGCCCTGGTCTCCGTCGATGTACGTGATCGCCGACGAGGTCGACGCGGTGTTCATGAAGCCGGGGTCGTAGGTGACCAGGCCGGTCTCCTTCAGGAGCGACGAGACGACGATCCCGCCGTTGCCCTCGCTCGCCTCCACGGTGGGCAGCTCGAGGCTGCGCTCGCCGGCGGTGAGCTCGACCTTGCTGCCCGGCACGGACTGCGGGGTAGTCGTCATGGTGTCCTTCCTGGCGAGCAGGGGCTCCGGTGTGGCGAGTCCCTGCGCTGGTACGTGGCGCACGCCGTGGCTGCGTGCTCGGCGACGTCGCCGCGGCACCTCGCCGCCGACTCGCGTCGGCATCGTGCGCAAGGGCAGCGTCGGCCTGGGGTGAAACCTACCCCCGCCGAGCCTCATCATTCCAATCCGGAGTGCACACCGGATGCTCACATGCTCCCGTGATCCCCGCCTCTCGGGCAAGAGGTGGGCAGGAACTCGTCAAAGCTCGATCCTGCCGCGACCATGCGGCGGTGCAGCGACGCCGGTCGGGTCATTCGCCCCGGAGCCGGCGCGCGGCGTCCTCGACCGCGTCGTCGGGCGCCGTCAGCGCGACCCGCACGTGCTGCGCCCCGGCCCGGCCGTAGAACTCCCCGGGTGCCACCAGGATGCCCAGCCGCGCCAGCCGGGCCACGAGCTCCCGGCTGCCGGGCGCGTCCTGCGGGTCGGCCGGGCGAGCCCACAGGTACAGGCCCGCCTCGGAGTGGTCCACCACCCACCCGGCGTCCCGCAGCGCGCCCAGCAGCACCTCGCGACGCCGCCCGTACAGCGCCCGCTGGGCGTCCACGTGCGCGTCGTCGTCCAGCGCCGCACGCATCGCCTCCTGGACGGGGCGCGGCACGATCATGCCCAGGTGCTTGCGCGTCGCCAGGAGATCCGCCACCAGCCGCCGGTCCCCCGCCACGAACGCGGCACGGTAGCCCGCCAGGTTCGACTGCTTGGACAGCGAGTAGGCGACCAGCAACCCCTCGTGGGAGCCGCCCGCGACCTCCGGGTCCAGCAGGCTCGGCACCCGCGACACGCCGCCAGGCCCCACCCAGCGGTCCGCCCACGGCAGCTGGGCGTAGCACTCGTCCGAGACGACGACGGCACCGAGGGCACGCGCCGCCTCCACCACCCGGCGCAGCCGCTCGGGGCTCGCCACCGCGCCCGTCGGGTTCGACGGCGAGTTGACCCACACCAGCCGCACGTCGGTGCGCCCGGCCCACTCCTCGACGTCGTCGGTCGCCAGCGGCGTCGCCCCGGCGAACCGGGCACCGACGTCGTACGTGGGGTAGGCCACCGCGGGGTGCACCACGACGTCCCCCGGCCCCAGGCGCAGCAGCGACGGCAGCAGCCCCACCAGCTCCTTGGAGCCCAGGGTGGGCAGCACGCCCGCCGGGTCCAGACCGGGCACCTGGCGGCGGCGCGCGAACCACGCCGCGACCGACTCTCGCAGCGCAGGCGTGCCGTACGTCAACGGGTACCGGGGGGCGTCCGACGCCGCGGCCAGCGCGTCACGCACCACGGCCGGGGTCGGGTCCACCGGCGTGCCGATCGACAGGTCGACCAGCCCGCGCGGGTGGGAACGAGCCGTGGCGGTCACGTCCGCCAGGGTGTCCCACGGGTAGGGAAGGTCGCGGAGGTCAGCGAGTCCCATACGAGGTGCCGGCCGCTCAGGCCTGCGGAGGCAGGGCCTCGATCACCGCGTGGTCCTTGTCGATCTGGCCCATCTTCGCGGCACCGCCAGGCGAGCCCAGGTCGTCGAAGAACTCCACGTTCGCGTTGTAGTAGTCCTTCCACTGCTCCGGCACGTCGTCCTCGTAGTAGATCGCCTCGACCGGGCACACCGGCTCGCAGGCACCGCAGTCGACGCACTCGTCCGGGTGGATGTACAGCGAGCGCTTGCCCTCGTAGATGCAGTCGACAGGGCATTCCTCGATGCACGCCTTGTCCTTGACGTCGACGCACGGCTGGGCGATCACGTAGGTCACGAGGGGAACCTTCCGTCACGATGAGGGGGCCGCGCGGCGCGAGCGCCGCGGCGGCCGCACGAGGATGCACGGTCTTGTCCGAACTCTAGTATCGCCCCCGGGGCCCCGGACGCCGGGTCCTGGCCCCACCGTCTCGAAAGGTGGTCCGTGTGAGCGACGACACGCCCGCGTGGCGGCACCTGCCGGCGGGAGCCCGCGTCGTGGTGCGCCGACGCCTGTCCCCGGACGAGGCCCGCGAAGCGCGCGACGCCGGGCGGGGAGCGGTGTGGACCGACGTCATCGGCGTCGTCCTGGAGACCGACGACGCCGGGCTGCGGCTGCGTACCGACGCCGCGTCGTCGGGCCGCTCCGACGAGGTGCGGGTGCCGGGGCCGGCCATCGAGGCCGTCAAGCGCATCCCGCCCCGCCCGCCACGGCGGGCACCGCGGCACCCCTGACCGCCCAGAGCACCAGGGCGCCGCCCGCACCGCGGACGCCGGCCGACCGCAAGCAGCGTCCGGCGGGGGCTACAGGCCCAGCAGCACCTCGTCCGCCGTCATGCCCACCACGACCGCCCCGGCCGCGCACCGCTCGCGCAGCGCTGCTGGCCAGTCGCCCGCCAGGGCGACCGGCGGCTCGTCCTGCACGCCCCGCGCCCGCGCCGCCCCGGGCTCGGCCGGCATCTCCCGGCGGACGGCGCGCACCCCGTCCGCCGCGTGGAAGAACCCGTGCACCGGCGCCCCCGTCTCCAGCGCCGCCACCAGCATCTCCAGGTCCCGCACCGCCCGGCGCAGCGCGGGCGCCACCCAGGCCGCGTTCTCGACCACCATCGCCTCGGTCCGGGCCGGGTCCGTGAGCGCGACCCGGGTGCCGTCCCGGAAGCTGCCGGCGGCCAGGCCCAGCGCCACCTCCCGCACCGGGGTGCCCGCCACCGCGTTGAGCAGCTGGGTCGCCAGCACGTGGGGCACGTGGCTGACCAGGGCGGCCGCCTCGTCGTGCAGCTCGTCCGTGAGCACCGCCACCGTGCCCTCGAGCGGCCCCGTCAGCAGGCGCAGCAGCGCCGCCAGGCGCCCGCCCGCGGTCGCCCGGGTCACCGTCACCGCCCACGGCACACCACGCACGAGGTCGGCGCTCGAGGCACCGAACCCGCTGCGCTCGGTGCCGGCCATGGGGTGCGCTCCCACGTACCGCTCCCCCAGGCCGGCAGCCTCCACCGCGCGACGCACCGGTCCCTTGACCGAGCCCACGTCGGTGACGGTCGCGTCCGCCGTGCCGGCCACGTGCCGAGCCACCTCCCGCGCGGTGGGCTCCATGACCCGCAGGGGCACTGCCAGCACCACCAGGTCGGCCCCGGCGAGCACGCCCGGCACGTCGTCGGCCGTCTCGAGGCCCGCGTCCCGCGCCGCGTCCAGGGCGGCGGGGTCGGCGTCGTAGCCCACCACCGCCAGCCCTCGCGCGTGCAGGAGCCGCGCGAGCGAACCGCCCACCAGCCCCAGCCCCAGCACCGCGACGCGCGAGACGTCCGCGCTCACCACAGCAGCCCCCTCGCCTGCGCCTCGGCGTCGTCGCCCGCCACGACGCCGGCCACCGGCACGTGGTCGGGCAGCACGCCGTCCAATCCGCCGTCGCCCGGCTGGGCCGGGTAGGCGCCCAGCGTCTTGAGCGAGTCCCCGGCGGCCAGGAGGTCCTGGAGCAGCCCCCGCACCGAGGGGGCCCACGGCGCGGCGTCGAGCGTCACCACGAACACGTACTGCAGCGCCCGGGCCTTGAGCGGCCGGGTCACCAGGCTCGACATGTTCACGCCCCGCTCACCGAACGCCGCGGTGACCCGCGCCAGCACACCGGGTCCCGTCACCACCGGGGTGATCGCCAGCATCGTGCGCCACTGCGCCGCCACGGACGCGCCCTGCTCGCGCGCCTGCGCCAGCACGGCGGCCGCCTCGTCCCGCCGCGCCAGCACCAGGAACCGCGTGCGCGCGCCGCCCACGTCCTCCACCGCGGACGCGAGCCGCTCCAGGCCGTACAGCTCACCGCACAGCCGGGGGCCGAACGCCACCTGGTGCGCTGCCACGTCCCGGCACGCCGCGGCGTTCGACGGCGCAGGCACCGGCCGCAGCCCGCGCTCCGCCACGAACCGCGACACCTGCGCCAGCCCGTGCGGGTGGGCCACAGCCTCCGTCAGCTCCCCGTGCCCCGGGCGCACGAACGCGTCGAACGACACGGGCAGCACCACCTCGTCGACCGCGACGACGCCGGCGCTGCCCACCAGCGCGTCCAGCGAGGGCACCACGTACCCCTCCACCGAGCTCTCGATCGCCACCACGCCGCGGTCCGCCGCGCCCGAGGCGACGGCGTCGTGCACCTGGGCGACCGTGTCGAGCGGGCGCTCCACCACGGTCTCCCCAGAGCGCCGTCCCCACCCGCGCACCGCCTCGTGGGTGAAGGTGCCCTCCGGGCCGAGGTACGCGACCGTGGTCACGCGCCGGCCCACCGTGGCGCCAGCGCCTGCGGTCCCGGCACGAACTCCGAGCCCGGCAGCACCGCGAGCGTGCGGTGCGCGACGCCGCGCGCGTCCAGCTCGGCCACCAGGGCGTCGAGCACCTCCACGCGCGGGCAGCGGAACGACGTGAAGAACACGTGGGGCCCCAGCGCGGAAGGGTGCGAGCGCAGGTGCTGCAGGTCGATCCCGGCCTCCGCGATCACCGCCAGCGTCGGCTGGAGCGAACCCCGGTGGTCGTCGTAGGGGCCGAACGCCAGCCACACCTGCGCCGGGTCCTCGAAGCGCGGCCACTCCTCGCGCGACTCCAGGAGTCCGTACCAGACGGGCGGGAGAGCTGCCAGGTGCTCGGCGCCCGGCAGCTCCGTCAGCGCCGCCGGCACGCGGGACCGCTCCAGGACGAGGGACCCCGAGGGCCCCGCCACCGCCAGGCGCTCCTCGACCGGCGTGCGCGTGGGCACCAGCCGCGGCGAGACGCCCAGCGTGCGCAGCAGGTCGCGGCAGTCGCGCAGACCAGCCTCGTCGATGACGACCGCCCCGCCCGTCGCCCCCGGGCGACCCACCCACGTCCACTGGGACGGCACCGCGACCGCTGCCGTGAGGATCAGCGACGCGTCGCCCGCCAGGAGCACCTGCTCGAGGCCCGGGGCCGGAAGCTCCGGGTGCCCCACGTGGACGACGGCAGCGAGGTCCGCGATGCTCGCGACCGTCGCCAGCGTCTCCGCCGAGGTGCCCAGGTCCAGCAGCTCCACCTGCTCGTCGGCACCCGCGTCGCTCTCCGGGCGCACCCCGTGCACGCCCGACCAGCGGCCCAGGTGCGCCGCGAGCGCCGCATGGGCGGGCGACTCGCGCTCGGTACGGCCCAGCATCAGCCGTCCGCCGGCGCCGGCGCGCCCTCGGCAGGCGGCGGTCCGGTGGGCTCGGGGGCCGCGCAGACGATCCCGTTGTCAGGCTTGTAGGTCCAGGAGTACGTCTCGTCCTTGACCATCCGCCCCTCGAGGAACACCTGGCGGAAGTACGAGATCGCGAACCCGTCGTTGCCCTTCGGGTAGCTCTCGCAGCCGGGCCCCGACTTGGTGACCACGGTGGCCGGCACGATGTTGCGCTTCTCGCCCGACCGCTCCTTGACCTCGTAGTACTTGGTGCTCCAGATCTGCACGTGCAGGCGGCCGTCGGCCACCCACGACTGCATGAGCGCTCCGTAGGGGGTGTCGTTCTTGAACCGCATGTCGATCGAGCCCACGTAGATGGTCGCCTCGCGCCCTGCCGGGTAGCGGGAGAACCAGTACGAGTGCTGGCGGTGCTCGACGTCCTCGAACCCGGCGAAGAACCCGGCGTTGTACGTGGTGGTGGCCATCTGCGACAGACCACCGCCCACGCCCTCGGTGTGCAGGCCGTTGCTGACCACGCCGGCTGCATAGTAGCCGTTGGCGACCGTGATGGGCGAGAGGGTGTCCAGGAGCGAGAAGGTGGCGCCCGGCTCGATCAGGGTGCCGTTGACCAGCTGCGCGCCGCGCACGAGGTTGCGGGTACGGACCGGCTCGCTCGTCAGCGGGGTGCTGAAGCTGCTCACCACCTCCTTGATCCCGAGCTTCTCGAGACCCTCCCGCGTGTGCTCCGGGTCCCGCTCCACGAGCTCGACGCTCGCCGTCCGCTCCGTCCCGAGCGCGGCGGTGCGCACGGCCTCCGCGAGCGCGGCCGGGTCCAGCGTGGTGCCCGGCTTGCCGCCCACGATCTGCGGGGTTCCGTTGACGAACTCGAAGTGCGCGTCGTCCGGCTCCGTGAGCAGGTTCCGCGTGCGGTCCACGACCGCCGTGACGAGCTTGTCCGCGTCGAGCACCGGGGCCAGCTCCCCGCCCGAGGGCTCGAACGACGCGAGCGCCGCGAGCGTCTGGGGGGGCAGCTCGGGCCGCTGGTCGCCCACCTGGACGACGACGGGAGCCGAGATCATGGTCCGTGCCTGCTCGAGGGCGGCGTCGGTCTTGGCCTGCGTGATCTCCGGGGCGACCGCCTCGGTGGGCAGCTCGTAGGGTCCCTGCTCCACGAGCCACTTCTCGCGCAGCACCGCCGTGGCGCCCTCGGCCTCGACGCGCGTGCCGTCCTGGGCGGGGGTCGCGACGGCCTCGCCGTCCGTGAACGCCACGGTGCCGTCGACCGGCTCGGTGGCGAGCCCGTCCACGAGCTGCTCCACGGTGGCGTCGAGGCGGGCGCCGTCGACCCGCACCACGGGATCGGTGTCGGCGCCGCCGGTCAGGTGCGCCCACAGCCGGCCCGGGGAGAGCGAGAACCCGGTCAGCCCGTCGACGGTGCCCGCGGCGTCGAACCGGAGACCGGCCGACGCCGGGTCGAGCGTCGTGGACGCCTCCCCGGCCACGACCTCGACAGGCTCGGCGGCACGTGGCCCCAGACCAGCCTCGAGCTGCGAGACGGCCTCGTCGCGCGAGAGGCCGCCCAGGTCGATGCCCGCGACGTGCGTGCCCGTCGGCACCCGGTCGGCGAACGCCCACTGGGCCCCGGCGTACACCCCGGCGAGCACGATCACCGCGACGCCCGCCCACAGGAGCGCCTTGGGGGCGCGGCTCGGCTGACCGTCGCCCACCAGGCCGGAGAGCGGGTCCGCCGGCGGGGCGCCAGGCCCTGACGCGCCCGCGGGCACCCCGGGGGCGGTGCCCAGGCCCGCCTGCGCGGGCGGCACGGCCGCCGGCGGGGCGTCCTTGCCCCGTCCCGCGCCCTGCGCTGCGCTCGCCGCGGGGCCGGCCGCGGGGCCGGCGATCGTGCCGACCACCGCAGGCAGCGCCATCGTGGGCTCGCCCTCGGAGTACTGCGCCGTGGGGACGGCAGGCTCCTCGGGCCGCTCGTACGCCTTGACCGGGGGCACGTACGGCGTCTCGTCGTCGTCCTGCGCGGCAGCCGACGGCTCCGAGGGCGCCGAGGGCGCCGGGCTCGTCTCCTGCGCCGGGGCGGGCGCCTCGTCGCCGTCGTCCTCGGGCGCCGCAGGGCCGTCCGCGCTCCCGGACGCCGCAGGGCCGTCCGCGCTCCCGGACGCCGCAGGGCCGTCCGCGCTCTCGGGCGCCGCGCTCCCGGGGCGCGCCTCGTCCGCGTCCGGCGGCACGGACGAGGTCTGAGCCGGGGTGCTCGGCTCGGGGACGGCGTCGTCGGCCGTGGACCCGGCGTCAGGTCCGGCTGCGGTGGTCGGCTCGGGCGCGTTGCCGCGCTCGGTCGGGTGGCCCATCGGCACGCTCCGTGCGGTGATGTTCTGCGGCCGCCGCCGGCAGGCGGCAGCCCGGGGTCTGCTCGGGGAGCGCGCGGCGGGCGACGGTGCTGGGCGTGCCCGAGCGCACTCCGGGGAATCCTACGTCGCCGGGCACGCAGGGCAGCCGGACCTCTCTCCACGCGGGCGTGGAGGTTCGGCGGAGGTTTGCCGTCAGTCCGCCTCGGGGACGGCTTCCGCGAACCACCGACGCGGGAGGAACGCGGCGACCGCGAAGAGCAGGACTCCCCCGTAGCTCCACAGGAGGCCGGCCCACCCGAACGGCAGCCCCGCCGCGGGGTCCGGCACCAGCACGTCCCCGCCTCGACCGGGCAGCGCCAGCACCTGGACGGCCGCGACCCATCCCACGCCGGCCGCGAGCAGCGTCCCGTACCCGCTCCAGGCGCGGCACAGCACGGCAGTCGACGCCGTCAGCGCGAGCGCCACCACCACACCGAGCGGCAGCTCGTGCCACACCGTGCGGTGCGTGGCGGTGCCGAGCGCCCCCATCACGGCCCCCAGGAGCACCGCCAGCACGGTGCGCACCACGACGGCCCGCAGCGGTGGGCGCTGCTGCTCCCGAGGGCGCGCGCCAGAGGGGTGGAGGTCGCTGCTCATCCCGCCGAGCCTACCGAGGCGGCCTGGGCGTCCGCTGCGCCCGCCGTCACCAGGTACCGCTCGTGGGCCCGCAGCGGGGCGACGACGGCGTTCGACAGGGCGTACCAGCCGAGCACACCCGCGCCCGCCAGGTGCGCAGACGGCGCGGTCGGCACGGTGACGTGCTGCACCTGCGTCGCGTGGGCACGCAGCGCGCCCACCACGCGGTCCAGCACGGGGCCGAGCGGCACGGTGGCCAGCGCCCCCGGGGGCAGATCCCCGAGCGCCGCGTCATCACGAGCCAGCGCGGGCAACGGGTCGTCGTCCGCGGGGAAGGTCAGGCCGGCCCGGGCGGCGGCCCCGCGGACGTCGGCGGCAGCGGCCAGCGCCGACCTCGCAGCACGCAGCTCGCCGGCCGCCGCCACCGCCTGCCACAGCTGCGGCCGCCAGGGGCTGCCCGGCAGGGCGGCGTCGTCGGACGCGGCGAGGTGCAGCGCCCGCACCGTGACGGCGTGAGCGCGCACGTGGTCCGGGTGCCCGTAGCCGCCGCCGCGCTCATAGGTGGCGACGACGGCGGGGCGCAGGCGTCGCAGGAGCGCTGCGAGGCGCAGCGCCGCGTCGTCGATCGGCACGGTGGCGAAGCCCGCACGGGCCTCCGGGTCGGGGCCCGCCACACCCGGCGCGACCCACGCCATGCCCGAGTCCTCGTACCGCGCCCCTGGACGTCCGGACGCTGCCGGCTGCGCGGTGCCCGGGACGTCGACCTGGTCGAGGAACCGGTGCCCGACGGCGCCGGCCTCCCCGCCGCCGAGGGCGAGCAGCGCCGTGGCGAGCTCCGCCTCGCGGTGCGCCGCCAGGGCGACGCCGTCACCCTCCAGGTGGGCCAGGCCCTCCGACGTCGTGCCCGGGAGCGCGATCACCTCGCCTCGTTCCCCGCGCGTGCACGTCACCACGGTGACGGGCAGCCCCGCGGCCGCCCACGTCGCGATCAGCCCGCCCGTCGAGAGCGTCTCGTCGTCCGGGTGCGCGTGGACGGCCACGAGCCCGCCCGCCGGCACCACGCGAGACGGGGCGGGAGACACGAGAGGGGACGGGGTCGCGCGCTCGGCGTCCGCCCCCGAGGCGGCTCGCGGTGACGAGCCCTCCTCGGGACGTGCGGCCTCCCCCGCCGGACGCGAGGTGCCACCTGCCGTGCGCGCGACGCCGTCCCCCGTCGCCATCACAGGATCAGCTGCGGCGCGCCCGGGCGGCGGCGCGGGCACGCTCGGTGGCGTCCAGCACCACCTTGCGGATGCGCACGACCTCCGGCGTCACCTCGACGCACTCGTCCTCCTGCGCGAACTCGAGCGACTCCTCGAGCGTGAGCTTGCGCGGCGGGATGAGGTTCTCGAAGTTGTCGGCGGTCGAGGACCGCATGTTCGTCAGCTTCTTCTCCTTGGTGATGTTGACGTCCATGTCCTCGTTGCGGGAGTTCTCGCCGACGATCATCCCCTCGTAGACCTCCTGGGTGGGGTCGACGAAGAACGAGCCGCGCTCCTGCAGGTTGATCATGGCGAACGGCGTCACCTTGCCGGCACGGTCCGCGACGAGCGAGCCGGTGCTGCGCGACTCGATCGGGCCGTGCCACGGCTCGTAGCCCTCGGAGATCGAGGCCGCGATGCCGGTGCCGCGCGTCTCGGTGAGGAACTTGGTGCGGAAGCCGATCAGACCGCGCGCCGGGATCATGAACTCCATGCGGACCCAGCCGGTGCCGTGGTTCGACATCGTCTCCATGCGGCCCTTGCGCTGGGCGAGGAGCTGGGTGACAGCGCCGAGGTACTCCTCCGGCACGTCGATGGTCATGCGCTCCATCGGCTCGACGACCTTGCCGTCGACGGTCTTGGTGACCACCTGCGGCTTGCCCACCGTCAGCTCGAAGCCCTCGCGGCGCATCTGCTCGACGAGGATCGCCAGCGCCAGCTCGCCACGGCCCTGCACCTCCCAGGCGTCCGGGCGCTCGGTGGGCAGCACGCGCAGCGACACGTTGCCGATGAGCTCCGCGTCCAGGCGGTCCTTCACCTGACGGGCGGTGACCTTGTGGCCCTTGCCGCCCTTGCCGGCCAGCGGCGAGGTGTTGATGCCGATGGTCATCGAGATCGCCGGGTCGTCGACCGTGATGAGCGGGAGCGGACGCGGGTCGTCGACGTCGGTGAGGGTCTCGCCGATCATGATGTCGGCGATGCCCGCCACGGCGACGATGTCGCCGGGGCCGGCCGACTCCGTCGGGACGCGGTCGAGCGCCTTGGTCTCCAGCAGCTCGGTGATCTTGACGCTGCTCAGCGTGCCGTCGTGGCGGGCCCAGGCGACCTGCTGGCCCTTGCGCAGCGTGCCGTTGAAGATGCGCAGCAGCGCGAGACGCCCGAGGAACGGCGACGCGTCGAGGTTGGTGACGTGCGCCTGCAGCGGCATCGCCTCGTCGTACGTCGGTGCCGGGATCTTCTCCAGGATGGTGGCGAAGAGCGGCTCGAGGTTGTCGTTGGCGGGCAGGCCGCCGTCGGCCGGCTGCTCCAGCGACGCGCGCCCGGCCTTGGCCGAGGCGTACACGACCGGCACGTCGAGGATGGCGTCGAGGTCCAGGTCCGGCACCTCGTCCGACAGGTCGCTCGCCAGGCCCAGCAGGAGGTCGGTGGTCTCGGCCACGACCTCGGTGATGCGGGCGTCGGGGCGGTCCACCTTGTTGACCACGACGATGACCGGCAGCTTGGCGGCCAGCGCCTTGCGCAGCACGAAGCGCGTCTGCGGCAGCGGGCCCTCCGAGGCGTCCACCAGCAGCACCACGCCGTCCACCATCGACAGGCCGCGCTCGACCTCGCCACCGAAGTCGGCGTGGCCCGGGGTGTCGATCACGTTGATCGTGATGCCCTCGGCCTCGCCGTGCTCGGCCGCCGACGGGCCGGTGTACCGGACCGCCGTGTTCTTGGCGAGGATCGTGATGCCCTTCTCACGCTCGAGGTCGCCGGAGTCCATGACCCGGTCCTCGACGTGCTGGTGGGCGCCGAACGCGCCCGCCTGCTTGAGCATCGCGTCCACGAGGGTGGTCTTGCCGTGGTCGACGTGGGCGACGATCGCGACGTTGCGCAGGTCGGAGCGCACAGCCATCTAGGGTTCTCGTTTCCTCGGGTGGGCGGCCGGCGCTGCCGGCCCGCGGGCGTGGCCCGAGCACGACGGCGCGGCTGGGCCGGCGCGATGCTGGAGGGCCGCCCGGGTGCCTGACGGCGGAGCCGCCGACGTTCCCGGGCGGCCCCATCCTACCCGCCGGAGGGCGGGGTGGGCTGCCGTCGCCAGTGCAGACGACGACGCCGGCCGTCCGGCTCGGGGAACAGCTCCTCGAACTGCTCGGTCAGCGACGTCGTCACGTGCTCGCTCACCTGCTCGGTGAGCTCCTCGGCGAACGCCTCGCGGGCAGCCCGCCGCTCGGCCCGCACGAGCGCGCGGTGCTCCACGCGCAGGGCCTTGACCGTGGCCACGCACATGCCGATCAGCACCACCGAGAAGGGCAGCGCGATGAGGATCGACGCCGTCTGCAGCGCGGCCAGACCACCCGCCAGGAGCAGCGCGATCGCCAGCAGCCCCGCGAGCACGGCCCAGAAGATGCGCAACCAGCGCCGCGGGTTGGGGTCGCCGCCCGAGGACAGCATCGCCAGCACGAGGGACCCGGAGTCCGCCGAGGTCACGAAGAACACAACGATGAGCACGATGCCGATCACGGCCAGCACCGGCCCCAGCGGCAGCCCCTCCAAGAGCTGGAACAGGGCGGTGTCGGAGTTCACGCCGTCCGGTCCCACCATGCTGCCCGGCTGCTGCAGCTCCCGGTACAGGCCCGAGCCGCCGAAGATGCCGAACCACAGGGTGGTCACCAGGCTCGGCACCAGCAGCGTGCCCAGCACGAACTCGCGCACCGTGCGGCCGCGCGAGATGCGGGCGATGAAGACCCCCACGAAGGGCGCCCACGAGATCCACCAGCCCCAGTAGAAGATCGTCCAGGACGACTGCCACGCCAGCCCGGCCTCACCCTGGAACGCCGTGGTGTCGAACGTCAGGCGCAGCACGTTCTGCAGGTAGTACCCCAGGGACTGCACCCACTCGCGCAGCAGGAACAGGGTGGGCCCCAGCAGCAGCACGACGACGGCGAGCACCCCCGCCAGCACCATGTTGCCGTTGGAGAGCCACTTGATGCCCTTGCCGACGCCCGAGACGACAGAGATCGTGGCGATGGCCGTGATGCCGGCGATCAAGGCGATCTGCATGCCGACCGTCGGTTCGCCCGCCCCCAGGAAGCCCAGGCCCGCGGCGATCTGGAGCACGCCGAAGCCCAGCGACGTCGCGACGCCGAACACCGTGCCGACGACCGCGGCGACGTCGATGGCGTCACCGAGCCGGCCGCGCACCCGCTTGCCCAGCAGCGGCTCCAGCGCCCAGCGGATCGAGACCGAGCGGCCCTTGCGGTGCACGGCATAGGCCAGCGCCAGGCCCGCGGCGGCGTAGATAGCCCACGCGTGGATGCCCCAGTGGAGGAAGCTCTGCCCGATCGCGGCCTGCGCCAGCGCCGCGTCGGACCCCTCGACGCCCGGCTTCGGGGACGCGTAGTGCGACAGCGGCTCCGCCACGCCCCAGTAGACGAGCCCGATGCCCATGCCCGTCGCGAACAGCATCGCGAACCACACGGGCAGCTTGAACGACGGCTCGTCCTCGTCCTTGCCCAGCACGATGTCGCCGAACCGGCTCATCCCCATCCACAGGGAGAACACCACGAGGCCGGCGACCAGGAGCACGTAGTACCAGCCGAACGCGCCGATCACGTTGGCCTGGAGGAAGTCCATGACGCGGGTCGTCCCACCCGTCGCCAGGACCGCCAGGAGGACGAAGACCACGATGATGCCGGCGGCCGGGTAGAACACCCCGGAGGCCGGCTTGCCTGTTCTCGTCATCCTCCCAGCGTCCCTATCCGGAGGGCACGGGGCAAACCGGGAGGCCCGCCGCGCACGCCGTCGGTGCAGCGCACGGAGCCGAGCGCGGCTGCGACCGGGGCACGACGAGGTGCAGGACAGGGGCGGGGCAGGGGCTGGACCGAGGGCACGACCGGGGCACGACGAGGGGCCCCGCGCAGAGGGACGACGACGGCGGCCGCCCCTCGTGAGGAGGGGCGGCCGCCGTCGTGCGTGCGCGGCGTCAGCCCGCGATCGTGCCCGTCTCCAGGCTGGAGCCCGGGATGGCAGCGAGCAGGTCACGCGTGTACTGCTGGCGCGGGTTGTCGAACACCTCGTCGGTGGCGGCGTGCTCCACGACCTTGCCGGACTGCATGACCACGACCTCGTCCGCGATCTGACGGACCACCGCGAGGTCGTGGGTGATGAACAGGTACGACAGCCCGAGCTGGGCCTGCAGGTCGTTCAGGAGCGTCAGCACCTGGGCCTGCACCAGCACGTCGAGCGCCGAGACCGCCTCGTCCAGGACGATGACCTCGGGGTTGAGCGCGAGCGCACGCGCCACGGCGATGCGCTGACGCTGACCGCCCGAGAGCTCGTTCGGGTAGCGGCGCATGGTCGACGCCGGCAGCGCCACCATCTCGAGCAGCTCGCGCACGCGCGCCTCGCGCTCCTTGGCGTCCCCGGTCTTGTGGAGCCGCAGCGGCTCCTCGAGGGTCCGGTAGATCGACACCATCGGGTCGAGCGAGCCGTACGGGTTCTGGAACACGGGCTGGACGCGACGACGGAACGCGAACTGCTCACGGGACGAGAGCGCCGTGACGTCCTGCCCGTCGAACTCGACCGTGCCCGACGTCGGCTCCAGGAGGCCCAGCACCATGTTGGCCGCGGTGGACTTGCCCGAGCCCGACTCCCCCACGAGGGCCAGGGTCCGGCCACGCGGCAGGGCGAAGCTCACGTCGTCCACTGCGGTGAAGTCCGTGTGCGACCCCGGGCGCGAGCCCCGGATCTTGAACTTCTTCGTGAGGTTGCGTGCCACCACGACGTCGTCACCCGGGCGGGCCGAGCCGTGCGCCGTGAGCTGGTCCGGAGAGACCTGCCCACGCTCGTGCGCGCTCTGGATCCGCCGCGAGGCCAGCGACGGGGCCGCCGACACCAGACGCCGCGTGTACGGGTGCTGCGGGTTGGAGAGGATCTCCCGCGACGGGCCCGACTCCACGACGCGCCCCTTGTACATCACCACGAGGTGCTCGGCACGCTCCGCGGCGAGCCCCAGGTCGTGGGTGATGAACAGGACGGCCGTGCCCAGCTCGTGGGTGAGGCCCTCGAGGTGGTCCAGGATCTTCTTCTGGACCGTGACGTCGAGCGCCGAGGTGGGCTCGTCGGCGATCAGCAGCTTCGGCCGCGAGGCCAGCCCGATCGCGATCAGCGCACGCTGGCGCATGCCGCCCGAGAACTCGTGCGGGAACTGCGCCGCCCGCCGCTCGGCGTCCGGCAGGCCCGCCTCGGCCAGCAGCTCCGCGACGCGGGTGCGGCGCTGCGCCTTGTTGCCCTTGAAGCCGTTGGCGACCAGAGCCTCCTCGACCTGCTTGCCGATGCGCCACACTGGGTTCAGGTTCGACATCGGGTCCTGCGGGACGAGGCCGATCTCCTTGCCTCGCACGTCCTCGACCTGCTTGCGGTCCAGGCCGACGAGCTCGCGGCCGGCGAAGCGGATGCTGCCGCCGGTCACGCGCCCGGTGCCGGGCAGCAGGTCGATGATCGCGTGCGCGGTCGTCGACTTGCCCGAGCCGGACTCGCCGACGATCGCGACCGACTGGCCGGGGTAGACCGTCAGGTCCACGCCCTTGACCGCCTCGACCTCGCCCGCGGCCGTGGTGAAGGAGATCCGCAGGTCGCTGATCTGCAGCAGCGGCTCGACGGCGCCCGCGGAGCGCTCGGGCCAGGGGTTCGTCTCGATGTTGGTCACGCTGGTCATCGCTTCCGTGCCTTCGGGTCGAGGGCGTCACGCACGACGTCGCCCAGCATGATGAAGCCGAGCACCGTCAGCGCCAGGGCACCGGCGGGGTAGAACAGGATCTCCGGCCTGACGCGCAGGGACTGCTGGGCCATCGAGATGTCGCCACCCCAGGAGACCAGCCACGGCGGGAGGCCGATGCCGAGGAACGTGAGCGTGGCCTCGGCGACGATGTACGTGCCCAGCGCGACCGTCGCGTAGACGATGATCGGCGCGGCCGAGTTCGGCAGCACGTGGCGGAGCAGGATCGCCCCGCGGCTCATGCCCAGCGCGCGGGCGGCCGTGACGAACTCGTTGTTCTTCACGCTCATGACCGAGCCGCGAGTGATGCGGGCGATCGACGTCCATCCGAACGAGGCCAGCACGGCGGCCACCGTCCAGGTGTTGCGCTCGGGCAGCACGCTCATGATGACGATGGCGGCGAGCACCAGCGGCACGGCGAAGAAGATGTCCGTCAGGCGCGAGAGCACCGTGTCGAACCAGCCGCCGAAGTAGCCGGCGATGGCACCCACCGTGGTGCCCAGGATGACGACGGCGAGCGTGGTCAGTACGCCCACGACGACGGACGCACGCGCCCCGTAGATGGTGCGGGCGTAGATGTCGCAGCCCTGACGGTCGAACCCGAAGATGTGCCCGGGCGCCGGGTCCCCGAGCGAGTTCGCCAGCTGGCAGACACGGGGCCCCTGGCTGGTGAAGAGCCCGGGGAACATCGCGACCAGCGACACCAGCACGATGATGGTGGCAGAGACCCAGAACAGCGGCCGGCGGCGCATGTCGCGCCAGGCCTCGTTCCAGAGGCTGGAGGGGGCCTCGGTGGTGTCCACGGCGTCGACGGCGCCGAGCTTGGCCTGGTCGGCGGGGGCGGTGTACCGCTCCTGTCCCGGCCGGGGCGTGGCGGGGTGCATGGGGTTCTCAGGCATAACGGATCCTCGGGTCCAGCGCCGCGTACAGCAGGTCGACCAGCAGGTTGGCCACGATGTAGACGAGCACGAGCAGCGTCGTCAGGGACACCACGAGCGTGTTCTCGCCCGTGGTGATCGCACGGAACAGGGTGCCGCCCACACCGGGGATGTTGAAGATGCCCTCGGTGACGATGGCCCCGCCCATGAGGGCTCCGAGGTCCGCGCCGAGGAACGTGACCACCGGGATGAGGGAGTTGCGCAGCACGTGCCGGGTCGTGACCTGGGCCCGCGGCAGGCCCTTGGCCCGCGCGGTGCGCACGTAGTCGGCCGAGATGTTCTCGGCGACGGAGGTGCGCGTGAGGCGCAGGACGTACGCGAGCGACGTGGCGGCGAGCACCATGGCCGGCATCAGCAGGCTCACGAAGTTCGGGTCGCGCCCGGCGGTGATGGGCAGCCAGCCGAGCTGGACCCCGACGACGAACTGCATGACGAAGCCGAGCACGAAGGTCGGCACGGCGATCACGAGGAGGCTCAGCACGAGCACGGTGCCGTCGAAGACGCCGCCCTTGCGCAGGCCGGCGACCAGACCGAAGCCGATGCCGAAGATCGCCTCGATGACCAGCGCCATGAGCGCCAGGCGGAAGGTGATCGGCACCGCCTCGGCGATGATGTCGATGACCGGGCGGTGGCTGAACGTCATCCCGAAGTCCAACGTCACGACGCCCTTGAGGTAGAGCAGGTACTGGACGATGAAGGGCTTGTCCAGGTTGTACTGGGAGCGGATCTGCTCCTGGACCGCGGCAGACAGCCCGCGCTCGCCGCCGAGCGCGGCGACGGGGTCGCCCGGCAGGGCGAAGACCATCGCGTACAGCAGGAGCGTGGCCCCCAGGAACACGGGGATCACTTGGAGAAGTCTGCGGCCGATGTACCACAGCATGATGGGCGCCTCGGTGGGTTGTGAGACCGACGGGACATGACGGAGGGTGGGACACCCGGGAGCGTCCCACCCTCCGTTCTTGGCTGGCGGTGAGCCTAGAGGCTCAGACCGTTCCAGTGCTAATCGCGGGGATCAGCCCTGCTTCGTCACCTCGTAGAGGATCGGAGCGCTGTCCCAGCCGAACTGGACGTTCTCGACGGCCTCGCCGTAGCCGGCGGTCGTCGAGTTGTACCAGAGCGGGATGCCGGGCAGCTGCGCGAACAGGATCTCCTGGGCGCGCTGGTAGATCTCCTGCGACTCCTCCGGCGTGGCGGCCGCGCCGCCCTCGGTCAGGAGCTGGTCGAACTCGGGGTTGGACCAGAAGCCGTGGTTGGAGCCGGCACCCGTGCGGTAGATCGGGCCGAGGAAGTTGCTCATCGACGGGTAGTCCGCCTGCCAGCCAGCACGGAAGACGCCGGGCACGGCCTGGCCCGTGCGGGCGTTCAGGAACTCCGCGAAGGTCGGGTACGGGTAGAACTCGCAGCCGATCTCGAGGACCTGGCGGATGTTGTTGCACACCGCGTCGACCCACGTCTGGTGGTCCGAGTCGGCGTTCGAGGCGATCTGCAGGGTGTAGTCGGCACCGACGGGGCTCTCGGCCTCGGCCTCGTCCCACAGCTGCTTGGCGCGCGTGGCGTCGTAGTCGAGCACCTCGGAGCCGGGGATCTTCTCCGAGTAGCCCGGGACGACCGGCGACGTGAAGTCGTGGGCCGGGATGCGCGAGCCGTTGAAGATCGTCTCGGTGATCTGCTCACGGTCGATCGCGTGCGAGATCGCCTGGCGGCGCTTGATGCCGGCGTCGCCCTGGAACTCGGGCAGGTACTCCGGCACGGTCATCGTCTGGATGATCGCGGCCGGGATCGAGACGGCGCGGTCGCCCAGGTCGTCCTCGAACGTGCCCATGGCGCTGGCGGGGACGTTCTGGATGATGTCGAGGTTGCCGGCCTGGAGGTCCAGGTACGCGGTGTCCTCGTTGTCGTAGATGACGTAGTCGACGCCGTCGTTCTGCGCCGCGCGCGGGCCGTCAGCCGGGTACTCCGGGTTGGGGCGCAGCGAGATCTGGCGGTTGTGGTTCCACTCCTCGACCACGTACGGGCCGTTGCTCACCGGCTGCTCGCCCAGCGTGTCCGGGTCCTCGAAGAAGGCCTCGGGCAGCGGGTAGTAGGCCGAGTAGCCCAGGCGCAGCGGGAACTCCGCGTCGGGCGACTTCAGCGTGACGGTGAAGGTGTGGTCGTCGACGACGTTGAGGCCGCTGGCCGGGCCGTCCGCCAGGCCGTCGTCGTCCGTGCCCTCGATGTACGAGTAGAAGTACGACTGCGTCTGGGCGTTCTGGCGCAGGATGCCGTAGTTCCACGCGTCCACGAAGCTGTTCGCGGTGACCGGCGAGCCGTCGCTGAACTTCCAGCCGTCGGCGATCGTGATCGTCCACGTCTGGTCGTCGTCGGACTCGATCGACTCGGCGATCTCGTTGTGGTGCGAGCCGTCGGCGCCGTAGTACACCAGGCCCGAGAAGATCTGCGTGACGACGAGACCGCCGCCGACCTCGTTCGTGTTGGTGGGCACGAGCGGGTTCTGCGGCTCCGTGCCGCTGACCGTGACGAACGCGGTCCCGGCGCCAGAGGCGCCGTCGTCGCCGCCGGTCGAGCCGCCCGAGCAGGCGGCGAGGGCGAGGGCGCCGGCGACGGTCATCGCCGTCACGCCGGCATAACGCCTGAGCTTCATGTGTTTCCTCCGAGAAGGGCATCGGCGGCTGTTTGGCCGTCGTCCGGCCGACGAGCCCGCGTCCGTGGCCGGGGCGGGGCTCGCGCGGCAGGGTCCAGCAAGCGCGAACGGGGCCGAGCGTATGCCGCACGTCACCCGGATTGCCAGGTCTGTCCGCTTCCAGGTGGCGAACGTTATCGAGTCGGTATATCGGCTTAACAGGGCCGTCACAGGCTCTGGACCCGTCTCGCCCTCATCGGTGGGCGACGACGACGAGCTCCCCCACGCCCTCCCCCACCGGTTCGCGGTGCCACCCGCCGTAGACGGCGTCGACCACGAGCCCCGCCCCCGAGAGGTCGGCCCGCAGGCGCTGCTCGGTGCGGAAGACGAGCTGGCCCTCGTCCACCGTCTCGGTGCCGTCGGCGAACACGCGGTGGTCGTGGAAGGTGACCACGCCGTCGGTGACGTCCTGGACGTCGTACCAGCCGACGCCCTGCGTGCCGTCGGTCAGCACCACGGCGGCGCGCGAGTCGACGGGGTTCCACCGGAGCCACGCCCGGGCCGCCGGGTCGCGCGTGTCGAAGGCGAGCGTCCCGCCCGGCACCAGCACCCGGCGCAGGTCGGTGAGGGTCTCGGCCCAGTCCCGCGGGTCGACGATGGCCTGCACCACGTGCCCCGTCAGGAGGGCGACGTCGAACTCGGCGTCCGCCACCGCCGAGGACGTGCCCTCCACCCAGATGACGTCGTCGGCGCCCGGCTTGGCCCGCGCCCTGGCCAGCGCACCTGGGTCCGGGTCCACCCCGGTGACGAGGTGGCCGGCGCGGGCGAGCGCGAGCGTGAGGCGGCCGGTGCCGCAGCCGAGGTCGAGCACCCGTGACTCCCCGCGCTCGCTGGCCAGCGCCAGGTAGAAGTCGTCGTCGGCGGCCCAGTCGTTCTCGGCGTCGTACCAGTCCGCCCGCTGCTCGTCGCTCAGCCGGCCGGTCATCCTCCGACGGTATGCGCTGGGCCCGGCCGCCGCCCGCAGGTGCCCGCGTGTCCTGCATCGTGGACGCCCGCCGCCCACCCGCAGGGCGCACCCGGCCCGTGCGCAGCCTCCGCCGGCAGGGTCGCCGGGGCTACCTCTCGTCGACGAGGCGCCCGTCGTGCAGCCGCAGCACGTGGTCCGCCCGCTCGACCAGCTCCGGGTCGTGGGTGCTGACCACCGCGGCCAGCCCCTCGCCGCGGACCAGCCCGTGCACGAGGTCCATGATCGTGCGGGCCGTGCCGGAGTCGAGCTGCCCCGTCGGCTCGTCCGCCAGCAGGACCCGCGGCGCCGCCACCAGAGCCCGCGCGATCCCGACGCGCTGCTGCTGCCCGCCGGACAGCTCGTACGGCCGCTGGGCGGCGTGCCCGGCGAGCCCCACGAGCCCGAGCGCCCGCGCCACCCGGGCGGCCCGCTCCGCCGGCGCCGTCCGTGCCAGGCGCAGCGGCACCTCGACGTTCTCGGCCGCCGAGAGCACGGGGACCAGCCCGAAGGACTGGAACACGTAGCCGATCTCCTCGCGCCGCGCGGCCAGCACCTGCTCCTCGGGCATCGCCGTCAGCTCCCGCTCGGGCCCGCCGTCGGTGGCCGGCCCGAGCCACACCCGGCCCGACGTCGGCCGGTCCAGGCCGCCGAGCAGGTGGAGCAGGGTCGTCTTCCCCGAGCCCGAGGGACCCGTGACCACGACGAGCCGGCCCGGCGGGACGCTCAGGCTCACGTCCGCCAGCGCCCGGACGCCCACCGCGCCGGACCCGAAGGTCCGCGAGAGCCCCTCCGCGCGCAGCGCGACCGACGGCGCGCCGGGCTCCCCCGCCACCGCACCGTCGCGGCCACCATGTGCGTGAGCGCTCATCGTTCCTCCTGCTGGGCGGGGCGGACCTGGACGTGGTCGGGCTCGAGCGCGAGGCGCACGCGGTCGCGCAGGTCCAGCGCCGCCACGAAGTCGGGCGGGAGCTGCATCCGGCCCACCCGGTCCAGGACGGCGAACTCCTCGGCCACGTGCCGTTCGGCGCCGTGCTCGTCCACCTCGCTGCGGCGCAGCACCTCCGTGGAGGTGCGACCGTCGCGGATCTGCACGGTGCGTGCCACGTGCTCGGACACCGTGGGGTCGTGCGTGACCACGAGCGTGGTCACGCCGGTGGCCTCGTTGACGGCCCGCAGCGCCTCGAGGACCTCGGCGCTCGTGGCCTCGTCCAGCTCGCCCGTGGGCTCGTCGGCCAGCAGCACCCGCGGCGCGTTGGCCATCGCCACGGCCACCGCCACGCGCTGCTGCTGCCCGCCCGACATCTGGCCCGGCCGGCGGTCGGCGACGTCGTGCACGTCGAGCAGGTGGAGCAGCTCGGCCACCCGGGCGTCCGCCGCGGCCCTCCTGCCGGCGCCCCGTCCGCCCCCGCGGCCGGCCAGCTCGAGGGGCACCCGGACGTTCTCGGCCGCCGTCAGGTACGGCAGGAGGTTCCGGGAGGTCTGCTGCCACACGAACCCCACGGTGTGACGCTGGTAGGCGACGCGCTCGCGCCGCCCCGTCGCGAGCAGGTCGGTCCCGGCGACCACCGCCGACCCCGCCGTGGGGGTGTCGAGCCCCGAGAGGATGCTCAGAAGGGTGGACTTGCCCGAGCCCGAGGCGCCGACCAGGGCGACCAGCTCGCCCGGCTCGACGTCCAGGGTCAGGCCCTGCAGCGCCTGGACCTCCACGCCCTCGGCGGCGAAGACGCGGACCAGGTCGCGGCAGCGGATCTCCCCGCCGGCGGGCGGCCGGCCCGGGCCGGCGGACGACCGGTCGTCCTGGACGGGCACGTGGACGGGCATGTCAGCGCTCCTCCCCGGCGCGCAGCCGCTCGGCCAGCGCACCGTCGGTGGACGTCGGGGCGGTCGCCGCGGCCAGTGCCGCGCCGCCCGCCACCAGGGCGAGGAAGCCGCCGGCGACGGCGGCCAGGACGAGAGGGTCGAGCCGCAGCGGCGGCGGGGCGTCCCCGCCGGTCAGGGCGGTGAGGTCCACGGCCGCGAGCACGAGGACGGGCAGCGCCCACGCCAGCGCCGCGCCGACGCCCAGCGCCACGGCCGCCCACGGCCCGAGCTCCCAGGCGGCCAGGGCACGGCCCGCACGGCGCGGCATCCCCAGGGTGCGCAGCAGCGCCAGCAGCCGCCCCCGCTCCGGGGCACCGAGCAGCAGCGTGGTGCCCACGACGCCGACGCACCCCAGCGCGGCCAGGGCCACGACCGCCACAGAGGTGGCGCGCAGCCCGGCGGCCACGGGCGAGCCGAGCAGCGCGTCGGCCTGCACGGCCGGGTCGTCCACCACCGCGGTGGGCAGCAGGCCCCGGACGGCGGCGACGACGGCGGGCCGGTCGGCGTCGTCGTCGAGCGCGACGAGGGCCAGCCGCGGGCGGGGCTGATCGCCCAGCACGCCCGCTGCCTGCGCTGCGTCGACCACCACGTGCGGGCCGGCCGAGGCCACGCCCGGCAGCAGGTCCACGGTGGCGAGCACGTCGGTGGGCACGACCCGGCCGGCCACGAGCCCGACGTCGGGCGTGCCCGCCCGCACCCCGGTGGCCGCGGTCGTGAGCGCGGCCAGCCCGCCCGGACCGGACCCGTCGCCCCCGGTCCCGCCGGCAGCCTCCGCCCCGCCGTCACCGGCCGCCGCGGCAGCGCGCGCCGCGAGGTCGGCGACGGCCGGCACCGCGCCCGGCACGCCGTCCTGCACCCGCGCCAGCGCGGCGGCGTCGACCGCCAGCACACCGGCGCTCGACCCGCCCACCCCGACCCGCAGGGTGCGTGACCCGAGGTCCGCGACCGTGGCCACCTCGGCGACGCCCTCGACGTCCCGCAGCGCCGCCACCCTGTCCGGCCCGAGGACGGGACCGGCGACACGCAGGTCGGCGCCCACCGCCGCCCACGCCTGGTGCGTGACCCCCTGCGCGAGCGTGGACTGCAGCACCGCCCCGGCCCCGGCGACACCCACGGCCAGCACCAGGGCCAGCAGCGGCACGACACCCCCGGCGGCGTCCCGGGTCGCGCGGGCCGCACCGAGGAACGGCACCAGGTCGCGGCGACGTGCCAGGAGCACCTCGAGCGCGCGGGCGCCCAGCGGCGCCAGCCGCACCGCGACGAGGGAGACCGCGAGCGCCAGCAGGAGCGGGGCCACGGCGAGCACCGGGTCCACGCCGTCGCGGTCCGTAGCGACGGCCCCGCGCTGGAGGAGCAGCGACGACGACGCTGCGGCGGCGGCGAGCACGAGCGCCTCCCCGACCAGGCGGGCGCGGCCGCGGGCCGGCCCGGCGAGGTCGGCCCGGCCCGCGCGCAGCCCGCGGGGCACGCCGGCGGCGGCCAGCACCGCGGCCGGCGCCAGGCCTGCGAGCAGGGCGCCCGCCACCTGGCCGGCCGTGACCGGGGCGGTGGGGCCGGCCGGTACGAGCAGCAGCCCCGCGGCGAGCCCTGCGGCAGCGGCCGGGAGCCCCACGACCAGGCCCTCCAGCGCCGTCAGAGCGCGCAGCCGCCCGGGCGAGGCACCGCGGGCGGACAGCAGCGCGAGGGTCCCCCTGCGCCGCTCGGCCACCAGGCGGGCGGCGAGCACCAGCACCGCCAGCGTCACCCCGACCGGCCCGGAGGCCAGCACCGCGACGACGGCGTCCACGCCGGCCCGCTGCCCGGCCAGGCGCTCGAGCGTCCCCACCACCTCCGTGGTGCCCTGGAACGTCACCGGGTCGCCCGGCACCACCTCCAGGGTCCGGCCTGTCAGCCCTCGGAGCTGGGCCAGGAGCGGGGCCACGTCGTCGGGGCCGGTCCGCGGCGAGGCCCCCACGTCGAGCGGGAACCAGGCGCGGGTCGTCGCTCCCGTCGCGGCCGCCACGCGCAGCATCGACGGGTCCACGTAGGCGGCTGCCTGCGCCGACCTGCCCATGTTCAGGTCGTCCACCACCAGGGGCCGCTCCCCCGCCGGCTGGTGCGCCCAGTAGGCGCCGTCAGGGTCCACCGCCTCGTAGGTGCCCACGAGCACCACCGCGGGCACGAACGGGTTGCCGTCGACGGGGTGCTCCTGCCCGACCTGCCAGCCGAGCTCCTCGGCCGCCGGGACGGACAGGGCCACCTCGACGGGCCCGTCCGCCCCCCAGCCCACCCCGCCGAAGGCCGGGGTGACGGCGGTCGCCCCGGGCCAGCGGCCCTCGACCACCCGCACGTGGTCGAGCACGCGGGCGGCGGCACGCAGCAGGAGCGTCGGGTGCCGCACGTCGCTGGCGGGGCCGGCCTCGGTGCCGAGCTCGCCGGTGGTCACGCCGAGGTCAGGGGCCCCGAGGACGGACCGCAGGGGCTCGGGCTGGGCGGCACGCAGCGCCTCCAGCCCGTCGAGGTACTCGGCCCACCGCGGGGCCGGTGCCCCCGGCCCCGCGTCCGTGAGACCTGCCGCGCCCGCCACCCCGGCCCGCGTGGTGACGACGTCCCGGGTCAGCGGCGTCAGGGCCGACGTCTCGTGGACCACCTGCCGGGCGTGGATCCCCGTGACGGCCCGCGGGGCGGCGGACGCCACGAGCGCGGCGAGCAGCGCGACCACGGCCAGGAGCGCCGTCGGGCCCCACGAGGCGCGCAGGCCCCGGCGCACCAGCAGCAGCATCGCCCTCATCGCACCTCCTCCCGCCAGGTGGTGTCCCGGGCCTGCCCGGCCACGCGCGCCCCGGTGGCCGCGGCCACGGCGACGACCCCGGCGGCCAGCAGCGCGAGCCCCGCCGCGGTAGGCACCGTCGCGGGCACGACCTCCACGTCCAGCAGCCCGGCACCGGGCACCGTCGCGCGGGCGAGCAGGGGCACGGCGGACAGCGCGACCAGGGCGCCGGCACCGGCGCCGAGCACCACCGCCGCCCCGCCCGCCGCGAGCAGCTCGCCCGCCCGGGCCCACGCCTGCGCGCGCGGCCCCGTGCCGACCGCGCGCAGGACGACCACCTCGCCCCGCCGGGCCCGCAGCGTGGCGACGGCGACGGCGAGCACCCCGCCGAGCCCGAGCACCACCGTGCCGGCCGCAGCGACCCACGCCGCCCGCCGCACGGACCCCGACGGGTCGGCGACGGCGCCCGGCGAGGAGCCCGGCCGGGCGGTGACGACCTGTGCCCCGGGCACGGCGTCGGCCACCCGGGCGGCGAGCGCGGCGGCGGTGCCCGGCTCCCCGTGCCCCGGCACGGCGGCGACCCACACCTCGGCCGCCCCCGCGCCCTCCGGCAGCCGCGCCGCCAGCGCCCCGAGGTCCACGAGCACGGCGGCCTGCGACGACGCCCCTGGCACGGCGGGCACCACGAGGGCCGTGGTCACGGGGAGCGTGGCCCCGTGGGCGCGCAGGTCCAGGCGGTCGCCCGGTGCGAGTCCGAGGCGGTCGGCCAGGGCGCGCGAGACGACGGCGGGCAGGGCGCCGTCCTGCGGCGCGGAGACCTCGATCGCGGCGGCCAGCCGCTCGACGTCGACGCCCGGCGCCCGCACCACCCGAGGCACCTGCGCGGCAGGCAGCGCCAGCACCCGCACCGGGTCCTGCCCCACGGCGGCTGCGACCTCGCGCGCCGGGGCGGCCGCGGCCACCCCCTCGAGCCCCGTGAGCCCGTCGAGCCCCGTCACCGGCCCCTGGGTACCGGGCGACGTGCCCGGGCGCACGCGCACGTCCGTGCCGACGCGCAGGGCCGCCGCGTCGTCGCGCACCCGTTCCGCCGTCCCCGCGAAGGCCCCGGCCAGCACCACGGACCCCGCCGCCAGGACCAGCAGCACCACCGGCACGGCCACCACGCCGAGCCCCCGTGCCACCTGCCGTGCCACCAGGGCGCCCACCACGCCCCGTCCCCGGGAGGCCACCCGCTCCCCCGCCGCAGCGAGCGGGCCCAGCAGCGCGAGCACCACGACCGCCGACGCGGCCAGCGCGAGCGCCGGCGCCGCCGCGGCCAAGGGATCCGTGCGCACCCCCTGAGTGGTGCCCACCAGCGGGGAACCCGCACGGTGGAGCCGCTCGGCGCACAGCAGCGCCAGCGCCACGGTGAGCACCACGGTGGCGCCCGCAGCCGCGCGGCGGACCCTGCCGGACCGCTCGGTCGCACCACGACGTGCCACCGCCCGCGCCCCGGCCACCGCCACCGCGCCCAGCACGACGACCGCCACCGTTCCCACCCCGAGAGCCACCGCCAGCAGCGGGAGAGCCACCGTGGCCACCGTGGCCGCTCCTGCCGCCGCCCCCGCAGCGCCGCCCGCGACACCGGGGACCACCACCGCGGCCACCGCCGTGCCGGCCAGCGCCCCCGCGAGCGCCACCACCGACGCCTCGAGCGTCGCCGCGCCGGCGATCTGCCGCACGGACGCGCCGCGCGACACCAGCAGGGCGACCTCCTCACCCCGGACCGCACCCACGAGCCGCGCCACCTGCACGAGGGCGACCAGGCTGACGAGCCCGAGGAGCGTCACCGGCACCAGCGCCACAGCGCCCGCGGCCGTCAGCGCGGCGTCGAGCTCCGCGGACGGCGGGCCCAGCGAGTCCTCGACCGTCAGGCCGCGGACGGCGACGGCCTCGTCGGTGCGCAGCGCCCCGCGCAGCCCGGCCGAGCCCGCCGCCACCGCACGCAGGTCGCCCGGCACCAGCGCGGCGACGGCCGGTCGCAGGGTCCAGGTGACGAACGGGGCCGACGGCTCCCGGGGGTCGGCGACCTGCGAGCGCACCACGTCCAGGGGCACCCCGGGGAACAGGTCCGCGACCACCGCCCGCACACGCTCGTCCTGCGCCACGGCGTCCTCGGCCAGGCGGGTCGTCACCGTGACCGACGCACCCTCGGGCAGACCGGTCCGCGCGGCCGCCGCCGCCGACGCCTGGACCGACCCGAGCGTGGCACCCAGGCCCGCGGTCACCGCCGCGACCAGCAGGCACAGCAGCACGAGCAGCCCGCGGTGCGCACCGGCCCGGCGCGCCAGCAGACGGCTGCGGCTCACGTCGTCGTCCCCTCGTCGACGCGGCGAGCGGGACCGCACGGGCGAACCCGCACGACCCCGCCGACCGCTCCCGGATCAGCCCCCGAGGACCCCGCCCGCGCGGGAGGCGTTGCCGCCCTGAGCACCGGGCACCGCACGCGAGGGCGGCGTCGCGGCGTCCACGTGCAGCTCGGCCACCTCCTCGCCGAGCTCCTTGAGGAGCGCGTGGCGCTCCTCGCGGCGACGCCGCTGCTCCCCCGGCTCCGGCACCGGGGCCGCCGCGATGAGCCGGCGCGTGTACTCCTCGCTCGGCTTGCGCAGCACCTCCTCGCGCGGCCCCTGCTCCACGATGCGCCCGTTCTGCAGCACCACCACCCGGTGCGCGAGCGTGTCGATCACGGCCAGGTCGTGGCTGACGAACAGGCACGCGAACTGGTAGCGCTCCTGCAGCGCCGTGAACATCTTCAGGACGCTCGCCTGCACGGACACGTCCAGGGCCGACGTCGGCTCGTCCGCCACCAGCAGCTCCGGGTCCAGCACCAGGGCGCGGGCGATGCTCACACGCTGACGCTGACCGCCCGACAGCTCGTGCGGGTAGCGGTTGAAGGCGCTGCGCGGCAGCTCGACGGCGTCCAGCAGCTCGTACACCCGCTCCCGGCGCGCCTTCTCGTCACCCACCTTGTGCACCACCATCGGCTCGGCGATCACGTCACCGATCGGGAACCGCGGGTTGAGCGAGGCCGCCGGGTCCTGGAAGACCACGCCGATGCGCCTGCGCAGCTCCTTGAGCCGCCGGCCGCCCTGCTTCGCCAGGTCGTGCCCCAGGATCGAGACCGACCCGGACACGGCGGGCATGAGCCCCAGCGCCACCTTGCCGATCGTGGACTTGCCCGACCCGGACTCGCCCACCAGGCCCACGATCTCGCCCTGCGCCACGGAGAACGACACGTCGTCGACAGCACGGAACGCCGGCCTGCCCAGGCGCTGGTACTCGATCACCAGGTTCTGCAGGTCGAGCGCCGGGGCCTCCTGCCGGGCGGGCGCCGAGACCTCGGCCACGCTGCCGAACTGGCCCGGGCCGTTCCCGAGGTGCGGCACCGCGGCCAGGAGCCGCTTCGTGTACTCGTGCTGCGGGTCGTTGAGCACCTGCTCCGTGGTGCCCTCCTCGACCAGGTCGCCCTTGAGCATCACCGCCACACGGTCGGCCATGTCGGCCACCACGCCCATGTTGTGGGTGATGAGCAGGATGCCCGTGTCGAGCTTGTCCTTCAGGGAGCGCAGCAGGTCCAGGATGTCGGCCTGCACGGTGACGTCCAGGGCCGTGGTGGGCTCGTCGGCGATGATCACCTTCGGGTCGCACGAGATCGCCATCGCGATCACCACGCGCTGGCGCTGACCGCCCGAGAGCTCGTGCGGGTACTGCTTGAGCCGCCGCTCCGGCTCGGGGATGCCCACCATGGCCAGCAGCTCCGCCGCGCGGGCGCTCGCCTGCTTGCCGTAGGCGATGCCGTGCAGCTGCAGCGCCTCGGTGAGCTGGTCCCCGATGGTGAGCACCGGGTTCAGCGCCGTCATGGGTTCCTGGAACACCATCGCGACGTCGTTGCCGCGCAGGGTGCGCAGCCCCCGCGCGTCGAGCCGCGACAGGTCCTTGTCCCCCACGCGGACGGTGCCCGAGACCCGGGCGTTCTTGGGAAGAAGGCCGAGCGCCGTCATCGACGTGACGGACTTGCCGGAGCCCGACTCCCCCACGAGGGCCACGACCTCGCCCGGGTGCACCTGGAGGGAGATCCCCTTGACGGCGCGCACGTCGCCGAACTCGGTGCCGAACGTGACCTGCAGGTCCTCGAAGGAGAGCACCGCCCCGCTGCGCGCGGTGGCCGGCTCGGTGATGGTGGTGTCGGTGGTCATCAGGCCTTGGTCCTGTTCTGGCGGGGGTCGAACGCGTCACGCAGGCCGTCACCCAGGAAGTTCACGCACAGCGCGATCGCCAGGATGAGCACGCCCGGCCACCAGAACAGCCAGGGCCGGGTGGTGAACGCGTTCTGGTAGGTGGAGATCAGCGTCCCGAGCGACGTGTCGGGGGCCTGGACGCCGAACCCGAGGAAGCTCAGGGACGTCTCCAGCAGGATGGCCGAGGCGATCGCCAGCGTGGCCGCGACGATGATGACGCCGACGGCGTTGGGCAGCACGTGCTTGAAGATGATGCGGTTCGCGCTCGTGCCCACGGCCCGCGCCGCCGTCACGAAGTCCCGCTCGCGCAGGGACAGCACCTCGCCGCGCACCAGCCGCGCCAGCCCGGTCCACGTCACCAGGCCCAGCATCAGCGTCAGGCCCCACACGCCCCAGCCCGAGGCGATCTTGCCGAGCACCGCGGCCAGCACGAGCAGCGGGATCACGATGAACAGGTCCGTCAGCCGCATCAGCACCGACTCCACCCAGCCGCGGTAGAACCCGGCGAGCGCACCGATCACCGTGCCGATCACGGTCGAGATCACGCCGACGCCGAACGCGATGATGAGCGAGCGCTGCGTGCCTCGCATGACCAGCGCGAAGTAGTCCTTGCCGATCGTGTCCTGCCCGAAGGGGTGCGCCCAGGTGGGCGACCCGTCGCCGATCTTCGGGTACGTGAGGATGTAGTTCTTGTTCCACCAGCCGGGGATCGGCCCGATGCCGATGGACGTGAACGCCACGACGACGATCACCGCCAGCACCACGAGCGACGTCATGGCGCCGCGGTGGCGCAGGAACCGGCGCAGCACGAGCTGCCCCTGGCTGTACGACCTGTCCTCCTCCGGCAGCGGCGTCTGGTCGACGCCGGCGGCCATGCCGATGGCGTCGACGCCCGCCTGGGCGGGGACGGGCTCGAAGTCCTCCCCGCGGGGGCTGGTGTTCCTGATCTCACTCATGGCGGTCTCCGGTGGTGCGAGGCTCGGCGGCAGGTCGGACGGTGCTCGGCACGGGAGCGTGCACGGCGGTCACCGCCTGATCCGCGGGTCGAGGGAGGCGTAGATGATGTCCGCCACCAGGTTCATCAGGACGGCCGCGACACCCGTGACCAGGAAGAACGCCATCACCGGCGCCGGGTCCACGTGGTTGAGGCCGTCGGCGAACAGGGCACCCATGCCCTTCCAGCCGAACACCCGCTCGGTGATGACTGCGCCGCCGATCAGGCCGGCGAAGTCGAACGCCACGATCGTGGTGATCGGGATGAGGGCGTTGCGGAACGCGTGCTTGGTGATCACGGCACGCTCCGACAGCCCCTTGGCCCGCGCCGTGCGCACGTAGTCCTGGCCCATCACCTCGAGCATCGAGGAGCGCGTGTAACGGCTGTAGGAGGCCACCGAGATCAGGGTGAGCAGCACCGTCGGCAGCAGGATCTGCGCCCCCATGTCCAGCACCGACTCCCAGAAGCCACCGGTGAAGTTGGGCGTCGCCGCACCGATCGTGGAGATGGGGCGGGACTTGAGGCCCAGGAAGCTCGACCAGTGCGCCACGAGGATGTCGAAGACGACGGCCAGGCTCGTCAGCACACCCGTGACCAGGGTGACGAGCATGGCCTGCCGGCGGGCGTAGCCGCCCCAGGCGTACCCGATGCCGAGCGAGACCACCACGGCCAGCAGGAACAGCCCGATCAGCGACAGCCACGACGGGTCGAGCAGGACCGGCGCGAAGACGAAGTATGCGACCACGCCGACCACGGCCGTGGTGAGCGCGCCGTACAGCACGCGCCGGTTGCCGAAGCCGGTCACCAGGGCGGTGACGACGACGCCGGCGCCGGCCGAGACGAGCAGCACCATGCCGGCGCCGAACATCGGGTTGCGGTACCAGTCGAGCGCGTTGAGCACGAACATCACCACGGTGACGAACGCGAACGTCCCGCCCGCCGTCAGCAGGCGCCGCCGCCTGTCGCCACCCAGCACGGCCTGCAGCACGAAGCCCAGCACCGCCGCGGACACCAGGATCGTGACCGGTTGGTACTGGCCCGTGGCGATCCAGTCGTTGTACCGGATCGCGCCGTACTCCTTGAGCAGCACCGCCGCCCAGAACACCGGCAGGGAGAAGAAGAGGAAGGCCCCGAACGTCACGGAGTAGTCGAAGCCGGAGTACTGGCGGATGGCGGTGAGGATGCCGAGCGCCACGCCGACCACGATGGCCAGGAGGGTCGCCAGGGTCACCAGGCGCAGCGTCGCGCCCGCCGCCTGGGTGGTCAGGCTCAGCACGTCGACGTTGTTGGCGGTCACGCCGAGGTCGCACTGGCCGGTGAAGCACCCGCCCACGCCCTTGAGCCAGTTCCAGTAGCGCTCGTACCAGGGCAGGTCGAGCCCCATGAACGCGATCCGCGCGTCGATGAGCTGCTGCTTGTTGGTGGCGTTGGACTCGCGCAGGTCCTTCAGGGGGTCGCCCGAGTTGATCGTCAGGACGAACATCAGGAACGAGGCGGCGAGGAGCACGACCGCGGAGACCGCGACGCGCCGCAGGATGAACTTGAGCACGGGTGGGCCCTTCGGAGACGGCCGCGGGGCGGCGACGTCTGCTGGGTGGGGAGACCTGCGGGCCGGCGGCCGCGTGGGCGGGCCGACAGGTCGGCGGTACGGGCGGGCGGTGTCACGCCGCAGGGGGCAGGGTGAGACCCCTGCCCCCTGCGGTGCGGCACGTCGGCCGACGAGGGCCGGGGCACCGTCACCGGTGCCCCGGTCGTCTCACGTCAGGAGGCGCGAGACCACTGCTCGGCGTTCCAGACGGCACCGCTCTGGGCGGCGCTGTCACGGACGTTCTGCAGCGTCGAGCTGTAGGCCGCCACGCCCGGGTGGGCGAACAGCGGGATGCCGTACAGCGTGTCCCACAGCTTCTTCTCGATGATCTTCACCTGCTCGGTGTGGACCTCAGGGTCGGCCGAGGAGGCCAGGGTCTCCCAGGCGGCGTCGACCTCGGCGTCGGAGTACTTGCCGTAGTTCTGGGTACCGGTCGAGGAGTAGATGTTCTGGCCCGAGGCGATCTGGCCCGAGCCGGCCCAGGCGAACAGCGCCACCTCGTAGTCACCGTTCGGCAGGACCGTGTCGAAGAAGTCCGCCGAGCCGACGTCCTGGACCTCGAAGCCCACCTGGTCGCACGAGGCCTTGATCGACGCGACCTCCTCCGCGCGGCGCGGGTTGGGGGCCGAGTAGCCGATGCGGACCTGGACCGGAGCGGTCGCGCCCGCCTCCTCGAACTTGGCCTTGGCCTGGTCGAGGTCGACCTGGTCGTAGCGGCCGTCGTAGGCCGCCTCGACGACCTCGTCGTAGCCGTCCTGGAACGGGAAGACCTCACGGGCGTTCATGACCTCGGCCGAGTCGTCGACCGGCTTGATCAGGTTGTCGACGATCTCCTGGCGCGGCACGCAGTAGGCGAACGCCTCGCGCAGCGGCAGGCTGTCGGCGAACGGACCGGCACCGAAGTTGAAGTCCAGGTGCTCCCACGTGAGCGTCTGGCCGGTGGTGATGGTGATCGAGCTGCCGATCGCCTCGAGCTGGGCGACGGTGTCGACCGTGGCCTGCGGCTCGATGACGTCGAGGTCACCGTTCTGCAGCGCCTGGACGTGGGTGTCGGCCGGCGCGAAGCGGAACGTGAGCTCGCGCGTGGCGGCCGGGGTGCCCCAGTAGTTCTCGTTGGCGGTCAGCGTGATCGACTGACCGGCGACCCAGCCGCCCTCCTTGAAGGTGTACGGGCCGGAGACGGGGACCAGCGCCGGGTCGGGCAGCTCGCCCGGGGTCTGCGAGAGCCAGCCGGTGTTCCAGAACTCGGCGGCCGGCTGCAGCACGGACATGTCGAGGTTGTGGATCGCCTCGACGAGCTGCTCGGTGGAGACGCCGGCCTGCTCGGCCACGACGTGCGCGGGGAACGGACCGCTGATCTGGATCTCCCAGTCGGCGTAGACGCGCTCGTAGTCGTACTGGAACGACTTGGCGTCGGCCGAGTCGGCCTTCGGGCCCTCGGGCACGTAGTCACCCAGGGTGAGACCCGAGATGTGGTTGAACAGGGCCGTCTCGCTGCCGTCTGTGGTGACGGTGCCGTCGGTGGTGATCGCCTGGGCGGCCCAGTCGAGCAGGAAGTCGGCGTACGTGATGGGCGTGCCGTCCGACCAGGTGGCGTCGTCGGCGATCGTGTAGCGGACCTGCAGCGGGTCCTCGGAGATGGCCTCGTACGTGCCGAACGCCTCGTCACGGCAGACCGACCCGTCCACGCCCCAGTACCAGAACCCGCCGATGAGACGGTCGGTCACGGCCGTGTTGTAGGTGGAGTAGGTCTCCGGGGTGTTGGAGTTGTACCCGAGGAACTCGGCCTCACCGACGGAGTAGCTGATGTTCCCGTCGGCGGTCTCGACACCGCCCAGGTCGGGCTTGCAGCTTCCGGTGGGCTCGACGGTCGCGGCGGTCGGGCTCGTGTTCCCGTCCGCCTCGTCGTTCTGAGCAGGGCTGGTGCAGGCCGAGAGCAGCAGGGCTCCGGCGGCGAGCGCCGAGACGGCGGCTCCGGCACGAGTGATTCTCACGTGAACTCTCCTCTGGGGACGGGCACCCGACTGGCAGCGAAGCGTGACCGGGGTCACCCCTCGCTCGGGTTCCGCAGAACATACGAGGCCGACTGTCCACGATGTGAGCTTTCCGGCAGTCGCAACCGGATCGTTACCGAGTTGATTGCGACCTGAATCACAACTGTTACTCACTTAACAGCCCGTTAACAGTTGGCATCGAGAGGCTCGGGTGCTGTAACACGCCAACCTTCGATGCTCACCGGCGGCGCCCACGCGTGTCACCAGATTTTCCGGCCGGGCCCCGGCCGCACCCCGAGGTCCCGGCCGCGGGCCGCCCCGCCGACCGTCCGACCCGGCCCGCACTCCCCTACCATCGAGCGTGCTCCGCTCCCGCCTGCACGAGGGCTTCCGCTGGCTCGGTGACGCGACCGACCCGGACCTGCGCGCCGACCCGACGGGCTGGTGGCGCGACGCTGACCTGCTGGCCGGACTGGGCCCCGCGCTGGCAGCCCTGTTCTCCGAGACACCGCCGTCCGTGGTCACCGGGCCCCAGTCGCGCGGATCCCTGCTCGGCACCCTCGTCGCGGTCCACCTCGGCGTCAGCTTCGTCGAGCTCCTCAAGGATCCCGGCCCCGCCGCCGACTCCGACGCTTGGCTGCAGGTCCCCGCCCCGCCCGACTACCGCGACCGTCACCTGCGGCTGGGCGTGCGCCGCAACCTGCTCGGCCCTGGCGACCGGGTGCTCTTCGTGGACGACTGGGTCGCCACCGGCGCGCAGGTGGAGGCGGCGCACACGCTGGTCGCGCGCAGCGGCGCGGCCTGGCTGGGGGCCGCCGTGATCGTCGACGCGGCCGAGCGCTCCCACCTCCGGCGCAAGGTGGACCTGCGCAGCCTGCTGCACGTCCGCGAGCTGTAGCGAGCCCGCCTCAGACCGAGCGCGTGCCGACCTCCGCCTGGATGGCACGGATCGTGGCCCCGGCCGCCTTCACGGCGACCAGCCTCTTGGCGATCTCCTCGGCCGCGCTGACCCGCCCCGCGCCGTACGCCGGCGTCCCCGATGCGGTCCCGTGCTTCGGCGTCGGCCCCGAACAGCGGCAGCACCCGCTCGGCGGAGGCGGCCGCCCAGCGCGCGACCGCGGGCGTCGGAGCGAGGACGGGCTACACGTTGAAGCGGAACTCCACCGAGTTCCGGCACGGAGGACCATCTGCGGGCAGTGGGGCGACGATGGGGCATCGCCCGCTCGCAAACTGCGGCGCATGCTGAGCCACGCTGAGACCGTTCGTCTGTACGGGCCCTGGCGAGGCCGCACACCTTCGGACGCCGCCCACCTCCTGCGCGACTACTCGCGACGCTGGTGGATCGCCGGCGGGTGGGCGATCGACGCGTTCAGCGGAACCGCTCGTGAACACGGGGATCTCGACATCAGCATCCCCCGCAGCGACCTCAGCGCATTCGTCGCATTTATGAACGGCCGACTCGACGTGTGGGCCGCCGCCGGCAGCCTCACCCCGATCACCGACAACGCGCACGCGGCTGTCCCCGACGCCTGCGGCAACCTCTGGCTCCGGGCAAGTGGCGCAGATCCTTGGGAGTACGACGTCCTCCTAGGGCGTGTCTCCCATATTCGTGAGTCGGCGCGCTGCATAGTCGCCGCGTGACGTCGACTCGGTTCCAGTCGCTTACGGATGCGCAGTGGGAGCGGATCGAACCGCTGCTGCCCTCGAACTCCGGTCAGCGTGGCCACCCGTTCTGGGACAACCGGAAGGTGGTCGAGGGGATCATCTATCGATACCGGACCGGGATCCCCTGGCGAGACCTGCCTCGTGAGCACTTCGGGTCGTGGAAGACGGTGTGGAAGCGGCACCGCCGGTATGCGGGTGACGGAACGTGGGACAGGGTGCTTGCCGGGTTGCTGGCAGCCGCGGACGCTGAGGGCAAGATCGACTGGACAGTGTCGGTGGACGCGACGATCAACCGTGCGCACCAGCACGCGACGAACACGACCCGCCCGGATCAGGACACAGGGGGCACGAGCGAATCACACGAATCCATCTGACGGGTTCGTCCCCGGCTCGCTCGGCGGGAAGCGTGAACCTGCGGGTCACGGCATCGGTAGGTCGCGTGGCGGGCTGACGTCCAAGATCCACCACGCGGTGGACGGGCGGGGGCGTCCGTTGGCCGCGGTCATCACCGGCGGGCAGCGCAACGACGGTGCCATGCTCACCGAGGTGCTCGCCGACATCCGTGTCCGGCGCTGTGGGACGCGGCCGTCCGCGCACCACACCTAACGCTGTAATTGCCGACCGCGCCTACGCCACCGGACCCGTTCGGGAGCACCTGCGCTCCCGTGGGATCAAGGCCGTCATTCCCGAGAAGAAGGACTCCGCCGCCGCCCGCCTGCGCAAGGGCTCAGCCGGCGGGCGTCCACCGGCACTGGACGCGGAGAAATACAAGCGGCGCAACGTCGTGGAACGCGGCTTCGCCCTGACCAAGCAATGGTGCGGGCTGGCGACCCGCTACGACAAACTCGCCATCACCTACCGTGCCGCTGTCGTCCTGTCCGCTTGCATCGTGTGGACCAAGGTGTGACCGGTCCTCAACTGCGACGCCAGTAGGTCGGCCGCCACCAGTACAACGTCGTGCGATCCTCGGGCCACGGCGCGCTGCGGACCGACCAGGGCTCGAACCTGTCGACGGCCGGATCGAGGGGACGCCAACCAGCGTCGACTGGTTCAGACAATGTTGCAGCGCGCACCATCCGGACAAACCGGGGCTCGATCGCCCCGAGGTCGGCGTAAGCGCGCTGAGCATCGATCAGGGAAGGTCGGTTCGCGCCACCGCTCCAGTCCGGCCACCGCAGTTGAATTGGATCGTCTTCCCAGAAGCACACATCGCAGATCTCGAAGCTGCCCGGCGGCTCGCCGAACACTAGGTGCCCACAGCACGGGCACGGGTAGCTCGGCTCACCTACGTCCACGAGCGCTCAGCCTCGCCACCCGACACCCGCTGGTCAACTCAATGGGAGACACGCCCTAGACAGCGTCGACGGCGACACATGGCGCTTCAAGCGGGATCGCACGATCTCCCGACCCATCGACCAGACACTGTGGACCTCGGAGGGGATCCTGCATCTGCGTCCGGAGGTCCAACTTCTCCTGAAGGCGAAACACGTTCGTCCACAGGACACGCACGATCTGAAACGATGCCTGCCTGCGCTCGATGCGAGCAGTCGGGAATGGCTGAGTCGGTCACTACAACGAGCACACCCCGGTCACCCCTGGCTCGACCTCATGCAGGCGTTGTAGGACTTGAACTCGACCGGGTCCTGGGGCGTTCGATGTACCCGAACACTCGGAGCGCGTGACAGGGATGCCGTGCTCTAGACGTTGGTGAGTGTGGCTAGGTGGTCGAGTGCCGCGGGTCTCCAACCAGTCGGATCGTCGCCGGGCGGGACGAAGGCCAGGGAGTACCAGAGCACCAGGACGTTCCACCACTGACGCTCCTCCGGCCCCAGTGGCTGGACTGACTGGTATCCCGCAAGGAAGGCTGTGCGCACCTCGGCAGTAACCGGACCCCAATCGTGGAATTGCGTTCCCAGCAGCACCGCAGATCGTGCAATCTCGTCGATACGAAAGTCGAGCCGAACCTCGTCGAAATCGATGAAAGCGGTAATTACAGGGCCATCACACAGAATATTCGCCGAGCGAATGTCGCCATGGACGAGCTGGTGTCTTGCAGGCACTCGGGGCGCGTCAGCAGCGATCTTTCGCAGTGCAGCGCACGCTTCCGGCGGAACGTGCTCACCTGCGGTCTTCAACCACTGGTCGATTCGGGCAGTGAGTGGCTCAGGCTTCGAGAGCCAGGTGGCGAGGTCCCCCGCCTCGGGATAGGACTCGAGCGCCCGATGCAACCGGGCCAGCGCAGCGCCAGCGGCGTGAACCTGCTCAGCATTATCAACATCGAGATGCTCGCCAACGATTTCCTGCTGCAACCCCATCGAGGCGTCCCCCAGCTGCACCTGAGTCTCGCCATCCAGTGCAGCGACCGGGACGGAGACCGGGAGATCGCGGGAACCGAGCCATGCGGTCAGCCGTGCGATCGCAGAGAGACGCTTGAAGCGCTCAGGGGTCACTGACCACTTGGCGATAAACGGGCCATCCGGGCCGACAACCCAGGCGAGGGCGTTGCGGTCACTCATCACAAGCCGCTCGCAAGAGGTCACCTCGATGTCCCAGTGAGTCTTCAGGGCTTCGGCCACCCAACGACCAGCAGACAGGGCATCTGGGAAGCCGAAACGCTGCTGAAGAGCGGCCACCGGCTCATCGGACTCCCACAGCATCGCTAGCTGCGGGGTCAGCGATCGGCTCATGCCGCAATTCAAGCACGCCCCGGCGACAACGGTCGGGCCGCCAGGCGCAGCAGACCCTCACTGCGCCGGCCCGGGTGGCAGAGACGGAGGCGGAGGAGTAGATCCGCCCGCCACGGCGGTCGTCAGCGGTCCACGGCCACGCCGCCCTGCTGCACCGCGGCGCACGACGCTGGCTGCTCACCTGGTGGCAAGCTCGGCCCCACCTAGGAAGATCTAGGCGGGAGCAGGAAGTCCCTGCTCAAAACAGCGTTCCAAACAGCGCTGCCCGTCTTTGACGGCGACTGATCCGTGGAGTCGATGACGTGACCCTCGTAGTCTCCGAGGTCCTCGAACTGCGACCACATCACATCGATGGGCTCCGCCTCGACCAGCGCTTCCGGCGCTGTCCGCCCCTGCGCGCGCTGAAGCGTCTCAGTGCGACCCGGACGGAGCACGACGTAGTGAACCGCCGGGACATTCTGGCTGTTCTCAGTAGGCACGAAGTGGTTGATCATCCACGGCCCGACGATGCCATCCACCACGGTCACGAACCCGCCTTCGGCGTATGCGAAAGCCGCGTCCCGGATCACTCGCATCACCGTCTGATTCTGCTCATCGGACTCCGGCAGGTAAGGAGGAATCGCACCAGCCGCGATGTATCTCCAGAAATCATCGGTATGCAGATGCACAGCGCGGTCGTACTGTCGGGCCAGCTCGCGTGCCGTGGTCGACTTACCTGCGCCCGGAGGACCGGTCAGAACGATGACATCGGCAACCACGACCCAACCCTACAACCCGAGCACGTTCTACCTGCCGCCGTTGAGAGTTCCCACGCCAGGACACGAATCATGTATTGAAGCGGAACTCAACGACGTCGCCGTCCTGCATGACGTAGTCCTTGCCCTCGACACGTGCCTTGCCCGCCGCGCGGGCCGCCGCCACGGAGCCGGCCTCGACCAGGTCGTCGAACGAGATGACCTCGGCCTTGATGAATCCGCGCTCGAAGTCGGTGTGGATCACGCCGGCCGCCTGCGGCGCCGTCCACCCCTTGCGGATGGTCCAGGCGCGCGACTCCTTGGGGCCCGCCGTCAGGTAGGTCTGCAGGCCCAGGGTCTCGAAGCCGACGCGGGCGAGCTGGTCGAGGCCCGCCTCCGCCTGGCCGTTGGCCTCCAGCATCTCCCGGGCCTCGTCGGGTTCGAGCTCCACCAGCTCGGACTCGAACTTGGCGTCGAGGAAGATCGCCTGGGCGGGCGCCACCAGCTCGCGCAGCTCGGCCTGCATGGCCTCGTCGGCCAGGCCGGCGTCGTCGGTGTTGAAGACGTAGATGAACGGCTTGGCCGTCATGAGCTGGAACGAGGCGACGTCGGCCAGGTCGAGACCGGCGGCCTTCGCGCCCTGGAAGAGCGTGGTGCCCTGCTCCAAGATCTCCTGGGCCTTCTTGCCGGCCTCCAGGAGGGCGGGGTCGCCCTTCTTGATCTTGACCTCCTTCTCGATGCGCGGCAGCGCCTTCTCGAGGGTCTGGAGGTCGGCCAGGATCAGCTCGGTCGAGATGGTCTCGATGTCGCCGCGGGCGTCGGTGGATCCCTCGACGCGCACCACGTCGGGGTCGGAGAACACCCGGGTCACCTGGCAGATCGCGTCGGCCTCGCGGATGTTCGCGAGGAACTTGTTGCCCAGGCCCTCACCCTCCGAGGCGCCCTTGACGATGCCCGCGATGTCCACGAACGACACGGTGGCCGGCAGGATCCGCTCGCTGCCGAAGATCTCCGCGAGCTTCTCCAGCCGCGGGTCCGGCAGGGGCACCACTCCCACGTTGGGCTCGATCGTGGCGAACGGGTAGTTCGCCGCGAGCACCTGGTTGCGGGTCAGAGCGTTGAAGAGCGTGGACTTGCCGACGTTGGGCAGGCCGACGATGCCGATGGTGAGAGCCACGTCGGAAGAGTCTACGGGTCGCGGCCCGCCCCGCGGCCGGGAGGGCCGCGACGACCGTCATCTCACCTCGACGTCCTTGTGCCACGACTCGGTGGCGTAGGCGGTCTCCCAGCCGAGCGAGGTGTACAGCCCGTCGGCCCCGGTGGGGCTGTCGGCGTCGACCTCGAGGCTCACCCGGCTCCGCCCGCGGCGCGCGGCGTCCGCGACGACGGCGTACAGCAGCCCCTTGGCCACGCCGCGGCCGCGCGCCCGCCGGTGCACGCCGATGTACTCGACGTACGTGCCCGGGTCGTCGGACTCCGGCGCGGTGACGGACGCCACGAGGGCCCCGGCCGGCAGCGGCGGGGCCTGCGGGTCCTGCGGGTCGTCGACGAACGCCAGCCACCAGTGGTCCCACCGGTGCCCCGGGTCCTCCCGCAGCCGCTGCAGGAACTCGGCGAACCCCTCCCGGTAGGAGTTGAAGTGGTCCTGGAAGGAGTCCTCCAGCACCTGGTGCACCGTCTGGAGGTCCACGGCGACGGGGACGCCGTTCTCGTGCGCGGCGACGCGTCGCACGGTCACCCCGGCGCGGGGCGGCGGGAACGCCCCGTCCTCCGCCTCGGCCGGGCTGACCGGGCGGCGCATCTGCAGCCAGGTGCGCACGTGCTCGTAGCCCGACGCCGCGAGCCAGCGCCGCTGGTCGGCGTCGTCCGCGTAGGGGCCGGCGTCGAGCTGGGCGGCGCCGACGCCGCGCAGGGCGGCCAGCTCGCGCCCCTGCGCGTCCACCCAGGCGTACATTCCCGCCGCTACCGCGTCGGGGTCGGGGCCGGACCGGTCGACGCGCACCTCGACGACGACGCGGCCCGCCGCCCGGTCGTGCACGGAGGCCCACCCGCGCACGGTGCCCTGCGGGTCCACCGCCACGGCCTGGCGGCGCGTCCACGACCGAGGGCCCGCCACCTCGCCCGCCACGGCACCCGGGTCGGGCGTCCCGCTGCCGGTGGCGGCACGGCGCTCGGCCGCCGCCAGGTCGGCCAGCACCGGGACGTCGTCGAGGTGGGGCACGCGCGCCGTCCACCCTGCGGGGAGGGGCACGTCGAGCGGGGCGGGCACGGTCATGGGCAGGTCGTCGTCGGGCACCCGACCAGTCTTCCAGCGGACGAGCCACCACACCCGGCCAGCCCCGCGCTCCCACCCGCGCACCCATCGGCCGGACCCCACGACAGCCGGCCCCACGACGGCGCGGGTCTCACGACGGCGCGGGCCCCGCCGTCGTGAGACCTGAGCCCTCTCAGGCGTACGACTGCACGCGCTGGAGCAGCTCCGGGGCACGCCGGTCATAGGTGGCGGCGCCCCAGCGGACGCCGAGCACCAGCACCAGCACCCCGAGGGCCGGAGCCACTACGAGCGTGACCCACCCGAGCACCGGGCTGGGCAGGAGCATCGCCAGCAGGGCGAGGGTGAGCGCCGGCGCGGACAGCAGCAGCGTCAGGCCGCTGCACACCGCCTGGGCGAGCATCGTGGCGCCCGTCGCGCCCTGCGGCTGCTTGAGCGGGCTCTCCCCCGGCTTGGCCACCGGGTAGAGCCACCGCACGGCCACCGCGCTGGAGACGCCTGTCGACAGCGCCAGCGTGCCCAGGCTCAGGCCGAGCAGCGCCGGCAGCGCGCCCCAGCTGCCGGTCACGGCCGTCGAGACCACCGCGTAGGCCGACACGAGCGGCGTCCCGATCAGCAGGACGGGCAGGGCACGCCCCCACCGGTCCGCCCGCCCGGCGGTGCCGGTGGCCACGTGCAGCGCGAACGCCGTGTGGTCGTAGGCGATGTCGTTGGAGATGCTGAACCCGAGGACCCACGCGGTGAGCGGCGCCAGCATCAGCACCACCACGCTGGCACCCGGTCCGGCGCCCTGCCCCGCGAAGATCATCACCACGGGCAGGAGGGGGATCACCGCCATGGACGCCGAGTAGCGCGGGTCGCGCCGCCAGTAGGTCAGCGCCCGCGCGGCGACGGCACCGGTCGGTGTGGCGGGCAGCCGTCCCAGCATCCCGAGCCCCTTGCCCCGTGCCCCGCTGGAACCGCTCGTGCTGGGCGTCTCCAGCGTGCGGCGCAGCGCCCGGTCCCACACGGCGGCGGCCAGGGCCAGCGTGAGCAGCCCGACGCCGAGCCGGCCCGCCGCCGAGCCCCACGCGCCGTCGTGCACGGCGGCGGCGAAGCCCCACGGCGCGCCGAGCGGCGTCCATGCCACCACGGCGGCGAGGTCGCGGAGCACCGGACCTGTCGCGTCGCCGTCGACCGCGAACCCGCTCGCACGCTGCGCGAACCACCCGAACGCGGGGCCCACGAGCATGAGGGGCACGAGCGCCGCGACCGCCAGCACCTCGCGCGAGCGGCGAGACTCCAGCAAGGGCGCCAGCGCCGTGGTGACGGCACGGGACCCCACCACGCACAGCGCCACGGCGAGCACCGCACCGACCAGCGCCGCGACGAGGGCCGCCGGGCTGCGCCACCACGCGAAGGCGACGCCGAGGGCGGCGAGCGCCGTCGTCAGGCCTGGCACCGACACGACCCCCGCCACGGTCAGGCCCGCGAGGAGCGACCGGCGCGGGATGCCGTAGGTGACGAAGCGGTGCGGGTCCAGGGTGGCGTCCACGCCGTAGGCGAAGACGGGCACCACGCACCACGCGAGGACGACGACGGCGCCCACGACCACCAGCACGGCGCCCGTCGTGACCGGGTCCACCGTGCCCCCGGCGACGGCTCCCGCCACCGCGAGGGCCACGAGGAACAGGCCGTAGGCCCCGCCGGCGATGATCCCGATGGTCTGCCACACGCTCCGGCGGAGCGTGTTGGCCATGAGGGTCAGCTTGAGGCGGACGAGCTGCGCAACCACGCCAGGCCCTCCCCGTCCTTGCGCCCGCCGACCAGGTCGACGAACCGGTCCTCGAGGCTCTGCTCGCCCCGCACCTCGTCGACCGTGCCCGCCGCGAGCACGTGCCCGCCCGCCACGACGGCGACGTGCGAGCACATGCGCTGCACGAGGTCCATGACGTGGCTCGAGACGACGACGGTGCCGCCGTCGTCCACGTACCCGCGCAGGATGTCGCGGATGTTGGCGGCGCTGACCGGGTCCACCGCCTCGAAGGGCTCGTCGAGCACGAGCACGCGCGGCGCGTGGATGAGGGCGGCGGCGAGGGCGACCTTCTTGGTCATGCCGGCCGAGTAGTCGACGACGAAGGTGTCGCGGTCGGCGACCAGGTCCATGGCGACCAGGAGGTCCTCGGCGCGCGCCGCGACCGTCTCGCGGTCGAGCCCGCGCAGCAGACCTGCGTAGGTGATGAGCTGGGCACCGGTGAGACGGTCGAAGAGCCGCACGCCGTCGGGCAGCACGCCCAGCAGGCGCTTGGCGGCGTCGGTGTCGGCCCACATGTCGGTGCCGAGCACCGTGGCGACGCCGAAGTCCGGGCGCAGCAGGCCCGTCGCCATCGACAGGGTGGTGGTCTTGCCCGCCCCGTTGGGGCCGACCAGGCCGTAGAACGAGCCGGCGGGGACGTCGAGGTCCACGCCCGCGACGGCGATCTTCTGCCCGAAGCGCTTCCACAGGCCGCGCAGGCTCAGCGCGGCGGACGGGTCAGGCGGGGCGGCGGGTGCGGCGGGTGCGGCGGGTGCGGCGGGTGCGGTCGCAGGCCCGGGAGGGCCGGCCGGCGTAGGGGCGCTCAGGGGGATCACCTGTTCGTCGTGAGGTCGGCGGTGCTGCTCGTGTCAGTCGTGACAGTACGCAGTCGCCCCTGCCTCTCGCCAAGCCCTCCACAGGCGGCGCCTGCGCCCGGGCGGGTTTCACCCGTGCGGCGCGGGCACCCACCTCCGTGTCGGTGCCCCGTGGGACGCTGCGGGCATGACGACGACGACCTGGATCTGCCTGCTGCTGGGCGCGCTCGCCGTGGGCGTGCTGGTGGGCTGGCTCGTGGCCGCCAACCGGTCCGGCGCCGCACGCCGCTCGGCCGACATCGAGCTGGCCCGCGGGCACGCCGAGATCGAGGGGCTGCGCCGCGAGGCCGCCGGCCTGCGCGAGCAGCTCGACCTCGTGCGGGACGAGGCCGAGCGCCGTGTCGCCGAGGCCCGCGCCGACGCCGAGCGGCGCCTACAGGCCCTCAAGGAGGAGTCGGAGCAGCGGCTGCGTGCCGTCAAGGAGGACCAGGAGGCGGAGCGGCAGCGCTTCCAGTCCGTGGCGGGGCAGGCGCTGGCGGCCAACTCCCAGCAGTTCCTGGAGCTGGCGCAGCAGACCCTCAAGGCCTCCACGGTGAAGAACGAGGAGGTGCTGGTCCAGCGCGAGCAGGCCTTCAAGGCGCTGGTCGAGCCGCTGAGCAAGGCGGTCGAGAAGGTGCGTGAGGAGGTCGCCGAGGCGGAGAAGGCCCGCATCGAGGGCCACTCCACGCTCTCGGAGCACCTGCGCCGGCTGGCCGAGGCCAACGCCGAGCTGCACAAGGGGACCAGCGACCTCGTCACCGCGCTGCGCTCCTCCCAGACGCGCGGCGCCTGGGGCGAGCTGCAGCTGCGTCGCGTCGTCGAGGCCGCCGGCATGCTGCAGCGCGTCGACTTCACCGAGCAGGCACAGGTCTCCACCGACGACGGCCTGCTGCGCCCCGACATGGTGGTGCACCTGGCGGGTGGCAAGAGCGTCGTCGTCGACTCCAAGGTCGCGTTCCTCGGCTACCTCGAGGCGCAGCAGGCCACCGACGAGGACTACCGCCAGCAGCGCCTGGACGCCCACGTGCGGCACATGCGCAAGCACGTGGACGACCTGGCCGCCAAGAAGTACTGGGACCAGTTCTCCCCCGCGCCCGAGTTCGTGGTGATGTTCGTGCCTGCCGAGGCGTTCTTGTCCGCGGCGGTCGAGCGCGAGCCCGACCTGCTGGAGTACGCGGCGCGCAAGAACGTCATCGTGGCCACGCCCATGACGATGGTGGCGCTGCTGCGCACCGTCGCCTACGCCTGGCGGCAGGACGCCCTGGCTGAGAACGCCCAGAAGGTCCTCACCGTCGGCAAGGAGCTCTACTCCCGCCTGGTGACGATGACCGGCCACATCACCAAGACCGGGCGAGCGCTGGAGTCGGCCACCAAGAGCTACAACTCGATGATCGGCTCGCTGGAGCGCAACGTCCTGACCTCGGCCCGGCGCATGGTCGAGCTCGACGTGGTGGACGAGAAGGACGACATCGAGGAGGTCAAGGGCATCGAGGAGGTGCCCCGGCCCATCACCAAGCCCGAGCTCCTGGCCGCGGAGGAGGAACGGGTCGTGGCCATCGACACGGTCTCTGTCACGGAGCGCACAGCCACCCTCGAGCAGCTCGTCGCAGCCGACCAGCGCGCCCTCGACGAGGCGGCCGATCGCGCCGCCGACGACGAGGTCGCAGCAGGCTGAGCCGCGGCGGGCCGAGCCGCGGCGAACCGGCCTGCCCCGGCAGCACCGAGCACGACGACGGCCGCCTCCCTCATCGTGGGGAGGCGGCCGTCGTCCGTGGTGCGCCTCCAGGCGCGGCGCAGTCCTGCCGGGCCGGACGTCAGACCGGCGTCACGGGGAGCGACGTGCGCTGCTCGCGGCGCGGCCGCTTCTCCTCCTGACCGGCAGCCTTGAGGCCACGAGCCAGCTCGCGCGGCAGGGAGAACATCAGGTCCTCCGTGGCCGTGCGGACCTCCTCGACCTCACCGAACCCGTGAGCGGCCAGGTGCTTGATGACGTCCTGCACCAGGATCTCCGGGACGGACGCGCCCGAGGTGACGCCCACCGTGGTGGCGCCCTCCAACCAGGCGTCGTCGATCTCCGCGGCACGGTCCACGCGGTAGGCGGAACCGGCACCCGCCTGCAGCGCCACCTCGACGAGGCGCACCGAGTTCGAGGAGTTGGCCGAGCCCACCACGATGACGACGTCGGCCTCCGGGGCGAGCTTCTTGACCGCGACCTGGCGGTTCTGCGTCGCGTAGCAGATGTCGTCGCTCGGCGGGTCCTGCAGGGACGGGAACTTCTCGCGCAGGCGGCGCACCGTCTCCATGGTCTCGTCCACCGACAGGGTGGTCTGCGAGATCCACACGACCTTCGCCGGGTCGCGCACCACCACCTGGTCCACCTCGTCGGGCGAGTTCACCACCTGGACGTGGTCGGGCGCCTCGCCCGCCGTGCCCTCGACCTCCTCGTGACCGGTGTGGCCGATCAGCAGGATGTCGTAGTCGTCCTTGGCGAACCGCACGGCCTCCTTGTGCACCTTGGTCACCAGGGGGCAGGTCGCGTCGATCGTGTCGAGGCTGCGCGCGGCGGCAGCCTGGCGCACCGCGGGCGAGACCCCGTGGGCGGAGAACACGAGGCGGGCGCCCTCGGGCACCTCGTCGGTGTCGTTGACGAAGATCGCGCCGCGCTCGCGCAGCGTCTCGACGACGTGCTTGTTGTGCACGATCTCCTTGCGCACGTACACGGGCGCGCCGTAGGTGTCCAGGGCCTTCTCGACGGCGACGACGGCCCGGTCCACGCCGGCGCAGTAGCCGCGCGGGGCGGCCAGCAGCACACGCTTCGTGGAGGTGGCGGTGGTCGGGTCGCTGGTCGTGACGGTCACCCGGCCAGTCTAGGTGGAGTGCTGTGACCGGCTCCCGGGCGGAGTTGTCCAGATTCGGTGAACGCCGTCACTCGCGGGGACCGGTCGCCGGCCTGTGGGCGGCGTCAGGCATGCTGGGCGCGTGACCGACCAGCCCGATGCCACCCCCCAGCCGCTGCCCGAGAAGGCCGCCGACACGACGGCGCAGCGCCCGTGGCCGGTGCGGCTGCTGGCGGACAAGATCCGCGGGTACGTGGACCGGATGTCGCCCGTGTGGGTCGAGGGCCAGGTGGTGGAGCACACGTACCGGCCGACGTCGGGCATGCAGTTCCTGACGCTGCGCGACACCGACGTCGAGGCGTCCCTGCCGGTGCACATGCTGACCCGCATCATGGGCGCGCTGCCGGCGAGGCCGGAGAAGGGCGACCACGTGGTGGTGCAGGCCAAGCCCGAGTTCTGGGTCAAGACGGGGCGCATGTCGATGCGGGCCACCGACGTACGCATGGTGGGCGTGGGCGAGCTGCTGGCACGCATCGAGCAGCTGCGGCGTGTGCTGGCGGCCGAGGGCCTGTTCGACGCCGAGCGCAAGAAGCCACTGCCGTTCCTGCCCCGTGTGGTGGGGCTGGTGTGCGGGCGCGAGTCCAAGGCCGAGCACGACGTCGTCGTCAACGCCCGTGCCCGGTGGCCGCAGGTGCGCTTCGAGATCCGCGAGGTGGCGGTGCAGGGCGTGAACGCGGTGCGCGAGGTGAGCGAGGCGATCGCCGAGCTGGACGCGATGGCGGACGTCGAGGTCATCGTGGTGGCGCGCGGCGGCGGCGCGGTCGAGGACCTGCTGCCGTTCAGCAACGAGACGCTCGTGCGCGCTGCCGCAGCAGCGCGCACGCCGCTGGTGTCCGCGATCGGGCACGAGACGGACGCGCCGCTGCTCGATCTCGTGGCCGACTACCGTGCCTCGACCCCCACGGACGCGGCCAAGCGGGTGGTGCCCGACGTCGCTGAGGAGCGCCTGGGCGTGGAGCGGTGCCGCCGCAGCATGCGCAGGGCGATCACCGAGATGCTGGACCGTGAGCAGCGGGGGCTCGACGGCGTCCGCTCGCGCCCGGTGCTGGCCCGCCCGCAGACGATGCTCGAGGCGCGTGAGCGCGACGTCGCCCATGCGCTGGGCCGGGCACGCCACTGCCTCGACGCGGCGCTGCTGCGCGCCGCCGGCGAGGTGGGCCGGCTGGAGGCTCAGGTGCGGGCCTTGTCCCCTGCGTCCACGCTGGAGCGCGGCTACGCCGTCGTGCAGCGCCAGGACGGCCACGTGGTCCGCGAGCCCGACGAGGCAGGACCGGGCACGCGGGTGCGCCTGCGCCTGGCGCGCGGCGAGCTGGCAGCCACCGTCGACGGCGACTGAGCGGGGGGACGCGCCCGGCCCGGCTCGCGCGGCCCGGGACGCACGCTTCAGCGCGCCCGCTCGACCCGCCGCTCGTCCCAGACGGGTTCCGGCGTCTCGCGGACGACGCCGTCGGACCCGAACACGAGGAACCTGTCGAACGACCGGGCGAACCAGCGGTCGTGGGTGACGGCCAGCACGGTGCCCTCGAACGCCTCCAGCCCCTCCTGGAGGGCCTCGGCGGACTCCAGGTCGAGGTTGTCCGTGGGCTCGTCGAGCAGCAGCGCGGTGCAGCCGCTCAGCTCGAGCTGCAGGATCTGGAAGCGCGCCTGCTGGCCGCCCGAGAGGCGGTCGAAGGGGCGCTCGGCCGCCGCGGTGAGCTCGTATCGCCGCAGCGAGGACATCGCGGGCCCGAGCTGGAGGGCGTGGTCGGCCCAGAGGATGTCGACGAGGGTGCGCCCCGCCAGCTCGGGGTGGGCGTGCGTCTGGGCGAAGTGCCCGGGCACCACGCGGGCCCCGAGCCGCCACGTCCCTGTGTGCGCGACGTCGCCCCCGGCCAGCAGGCGCAGGAAGTGGGACTTGCCGGAGCCGTTGGAGCCGAGCACGGCCACCCGCTCGCCGTAGAACACCTCGAGGTCGAACGGCTTCATGAGCCCGGTGAGCCCCAGCCCCTCGCACGTCACGGCGCGCAGACCGGTGCGTCCGCCGCGCAGCCGCATCGTGATGTCCTGGTCGCGCGGCGGCTCGGGCGGCGGGCCGGCTTCCTCGAACTTGGCCAGGCGTGTCTGGGCGGCGCGGTACCGCGAGGCCATCTCGTGGCTGACGGCGGCCGCCTGACGCAGGGTGACCACGAGCTTCTTGAGCTGGGCGTGCTTCTCGTCCCACCGGCGGCGCAGCTCCTCGAAGCGGGCGAACCGCTCCCGCCGCGCCTCGTGGAAGGTGGCGAACGAGGCGCCGTGCACCCAGGCGTCAGCACCGGTGGGGCCGGGTTCGAGCGCGACGATGCGGTCGGCGGCACGGGCCAGCAGCTCGCGGTCGTGGCTCACGAACAGCACCGTCTTGCGGGTGGCCCGCAGCTGCTCCTCCAGCCAGCGCTTGCCGGGCACGTCGAGGTAGTTGTCGGGCTCGTCGAGCAGCAGCACCTCGTCGGGGCCGCGCAGCAGGGCCTCCAGGACGAGCCGCTTCTGCTCGCCGCCGGACAGGGTGCGCACCTCGCGCCACTGGGCTCGCTCGTACGGCACGCCGAGGGCCGCCACGGTGCACTCGTCCCACAGCGTCTCCGCCTCGTAGCCGCGGACGTCGGCCCAGTCCGCGAGCGCCTGGGCGTAGGCCATCTGCGCGGGTTCGTCGTCCACCTCCATGACGGCCTGCTCGGCGGTGTCGACGGCGCGGGCGGCGTCGCGGATCTGCGGGGGTGCCACGGACACCAGCAGGTCGCGCACCGTGGACGCGTCGCGCACCGAGCCGACGAACTGCGGCATGACGCCGAGCCCGCCGGTGACGGTCACGCTGCCGGCGTCGGGGGCCAGCTCCCCGGTGACCAGGCGCAGCAGCGTCGTCTTGCCGGCCCCGTTGGGGCCGACCAGCGCGGTGGCGCTGCCCTCCCCCACCCGGAACGAGACGTCGTCGAGGAGCGTGCGGCCGTCGGGCAGCACGTACTCGACGTGCGCCACCTCGAGATGTCCCATGCGGGTGATGGTCTCCGGCCGGGCGCGCCCCGGGCAAACGGATAACGACCGCGGCCGACGCCGAGATCGACGCCGAGGTTGTCCCCGGGGTGTTGTTGACTGTCCCTCGTGAGCGACACCAGCCCCGCCCGGTCCGACCTGCCCGACCTGCCCGACCCCGCCTCGCTGAGCTATGAGCAGGCGCGCGACGAGCTGTTGCTCGTGGTGCAGCGCCTGGAGGCCGGAGGGGAGGCGCTCGAGACCTCGCTCGCCCTGTGGGAGCGGGGCGAGGCGCTCGCGGCGCGCTGCCAGGAGTGGCTCGACGGCGCGCGCGAGCGGCTCGCCGCCGCGCAGGCGTCCGACGGCACGGCGGGGACCACCGCGGCCGGTGGCGGCTTCGGGGAGGACGTGGACGCCTGACACCACGCTTCCGAGCCGCCCTGCCCTGATCGTCGAGAGGAAGACCCTGATGACTGCTGCCACCACTCCCGCGCCCACGACGCCCATCGAGGCCTGGACCGCGCTGCGGGCGGGCAACCACCGGTTCGTGGCCGGTGAGCCTGCCCACCCGTCGCAGAACGCGGACCGACGCCGGGAGCTGCGCGCCGCGCAGCACCCGCACACCGTGATCTTCGGCTGCTCCGACTCGCGGGTGGCAGCCGAGATCATCTTCGACCAGGGCCTGGGCGACGTGTTCGTGGTCCGGACGGCCGGTCACGTGCTGGACACCACCGTGATCGGCTCGATCGAGTACGGCACCGAGGTGCTGGGGGCGTCGCTGGTGGTGGTGCTGGGGCACGACTCGTGCGGGGCGGTGGCCGCGACGGCCCACACCCTGGCCACGGGCGAGCAGCCCCCGGGGTTCGTGCGCGCCGTCGTGGACCGCGTCATGCCGTCGGTCGCGGGGATCACCTCACGCCCGGGTGCCCGGGCCACCGACGCGTTCGACCCGGACACCCTGCGCACCGAGCACGTGCGCCACACGGTGGAGATGCTGCGCGGTTACTCGGCGGCGCTGCGGGACGGCGTGGAGGCGGGGCGCCTGGCGATCGTGGGAGTCGAGTACGACCTGGCCGAGGGCAGCGCCCGCCTGGTGGAGGTGGCCGGCGAGGTCGGCGAGGCCCCGCAGGTCTGAGCGCTCGCCCGGCCGGTCGGTGCCGCACGCTCGCGCGGGTTCGAGCCACGCGCGGGTGTGCGGCACGATAGGTCCATGACTTCCGACAGCGTCGTCGACGCCGCCACGGGCGCCGACGAGATCGAGTACCGCATCGAGCACGACACGATGGGCGAGGTCCGGGTCCCGGCCCACGCCCTGTACCGCGCCCAGACGCAGCGTGCGGTCGAGAACTTCCCGATCTCGGGCACCCCGCTCGAGCGGGGGCACATCGAGGCCCTGGCCCGCGTCAAGAAGGCCGCGGCCCGGGCGAACGCCGAGCTGGGCGTCCTGGACCAGGACGTCGCGGACGCGATCGTGGCCGCGGCGGACGAGGTGGCGAGCGGCCGCCACGACGCCCACTTCCCGGTGGACGTCTACCAGACCGGCTCGGGCACGTCGTCGAACATGAACACCAACGAGGTGCTCGCCACGCTGGCCTCGCGCTCGCTGGGCAAGGACGTGCACCCGAACGACCACGTCAACGCCTCGCAGTCGTCGAACGACGTGTTCCCCACGTCGGTGCACGTGGCGGCGACGGCGGGTGTGGTGAACGACCTGGTGCCGGCGCTGACGCACCTGGCGGACGCGCTGCAGGCCAAGGCGGACGAGTTCGCCACGGTGGTGAAGTCGGGTCGCACGCACCTGATGGACGCGACCCCGGTCACGCTGGGGCAGGAGTTCGGCGGCTACGCGGCGGCGATCCGTTACGGCATCGAGCGGGTCGAGGCCGCGCTGCCTCGTGCCGCGGAGGTGCCGCTGGGCGGTACCGCGGTGGGTACCGGCATCAACACGCCGGCCGGGTTCCCGCAGCGGGTCATCGAGCTGCTGCGCGAGGACACGGGCCTGCCGCTGACGGAGGCGCGCGACCACTTCGAGGCGCAGTCGTCGCGTGACGGCCTGGTGGAGCTGAGCGGCGCGCTGCGCACGATCGCGGTGTCGCTGACGAAGATCAACAACGACCTGCGCTGGATGGGCTCGGGCCCGAACACGGGGCTGGGCGAGATCTTCATCCCGGACCTGCAGCCGGGCAGCTCGATCATGCCGGGCAAGGTCAACCCGGTGGTGCCGGAGGCGGTGCTGATGGTGTGCGCGCGCGTGATCGGCAACGACGCCACGGTGGCGTGGGCGGGTGCGAGCGGCTCGTTCGAGCTGAACGTGCAGATCCCCGTGATCGCGCAGGGCGTGCTGGAGTCGATCCGCCTGCTGGCCAACGGCTCGCGGGTGCTGGCGGACAAGACGGTGGCGGGCATCACGGCGAACGTGGAGCGCGCGCGGGCGTTCGCGGAGTCGTCGCCGTCGATCGTGACGCCGCTGAACCGGGTGATCGGCTACGAGGCCGCGGCCAAGGTGGCCAAGCACTCGGTGAAGGAGGGGGTCACGGTGCGCGAGGCCGTGATCGCGCTGGGCTTCGTGGAGCGGGGCGAGGTCACGGAGGAGCAGCTCGACAAGGCGCTCGACGTGCTGTCGATGACGAAGCCGCCGACCAAGGCCTGATCGTCCTGCTCGTGGGCGGGAGCTCGCCGCGCCCTCCGGGGTGCGGCGGCCTCCCGCCCGCGGCGTCTCCGGGTGGCGGGTCCTGCGGGTGGCGGGGTCCGAGTGCCGGCGACCGGGCTCGGTGGCGTCATGACGACGGGGCGAGCCCTCCCGCAACCGTAGACTGAGGCAAGCATGTCAGCCTCAGCCCCTGCGCCCCACCCGCTCTCCCCCGTCCGTGCCGCCGCCCGCGAGCTGCTCGACCCCACCCTGCTGCGCGACTCCCTGCGCGTCGCCCGGGCCGACGCCACGGCTGCCGCCGCGGTGCGGGTGGGGTTGGCGGCGGGCCTCGCCATCACGGTGCCTGCCCTCGCCGGCCACCGCGAGGCCGCCGCGTTCGCAGCCCTGGGCGCCCTGACGTCGCTGTACGGGCGCCACGACACCTACCGGCGCCGCGCCGCCGTCCTCACGCTCGTGGGCGTGCTCATGACCGGCTCCGTCGCCGCCTTCACCGTGGTCGCCGCCCTCGGAACCCCCACCGCCGTCACCTTCCTGCTGATGTCGCTGCTGGCCGCGGCGAGCACCGCCCTGGTGCTGCTGCTGCGCACCGGTGCCCCCGGGGCCACGATCGTCGTCTTCTGCGCCGGTGCCGGCGTGGCCGGCGCGCCCGCCCTGGCCGACGTCGCGCCCCGCACGCTCGCCGGCGCCTTCGGCGCCCTCCTGGCCTGGGTCGTCTGCATGGCCGGCGCCCTCGTGCGCCCGACGGCGCCCGCACGGCTCGCCGTCCGCCGTGCCGGGGCGGCCGTCGCCCACGCCCTCGCCTCCGGCGACGCCGGCAGCCGCGCCGCCGCCGAGGCCGCCCTCGACGCCGCCACCGCCGCGCTCGCCGACGACGCCTCCTGGCGCCGCACGCGCCCCACCGCACTGACGCTGGCCACCGACGTCGCGACGATGCGCTCCCTGCTGCGCGACAGCACCGGCCCCGCGCCCGGCGCCGCTCTCCCGGCCCGCACCACCCTGCGTGCCCAGGCCCGCGCGGCGGCGCCCGGCCCGGGATGGCGGCTGGCCACCGCGCGGGTCGCGGCAGGGGGCGTCGCTGCCTCGGCCGTCTCGACGCTGCTCGGCCTCGGTCACGCCTCGTGGGCGGTGATGGGTTCCACCGCCGTGCTGCAGGGCACCACGGCGCGCCACATGGCGGTCCGCGCGCTGCAGCGCGCAGCGGGCACCGCCGTCGGCGCCCTGGGCGTCGCCTACCCGCTGCTCGCCGCGGACCTCGGCTTCTGGACGACGGCGGCCGTGGTGGTCGCCTGCCAGGTCCTCACCGAGGTGGTGGTGGCGCGCCACTACGGGCTGGCGCAGGTGCTCATCGCGCCGATGGCGCTGCTCATGACGGCGCTGGGCGCCCCCGCTGACCCGGCCTCGCTGGCCACGGACCGGGCGCTCGACACCGCCGTCGGGGCCGGGGCGGGCCTGCTGGCCGTGCTGCTGGTGCACCGGTACGGGCGACGGCGGGCCGCCGTCCGGCCCTGGCACCGCCGCCGACAGCGCCACCCGAAGGCAGCGTCGACCGAGAACCGCGCCGACTGAGGGCAGCGCCGACTGAGGGCAGCGCCGCTCGCAGGAGAGGCGTGCGGGCGCAGGGGCAGTGCCGGCTCAGGCCGGCTCAGGCCGGCTCAGGCCGGCTCAGGCCGGCTCAGGTCGTGGCGCCCTGCCCCGTGGGGGCGTCCGCGCCGGGGCCCTCGTCCGCGGCGGTGTCGCCGACGGGGGTCGCTCGGGGGTCGAGCACCTGGGCCACGATCGCCTCGATGGCGAACGCGCTGGCCTCGCCGAGGTCCACGGCCGTGGGGTCGAGCAGCCACTGCACCTGCAGCCCGTCCATCACCGCGAGGATGCTCGCGGCGGCACGCTCGACCGTCTCGGGCGCCTCGACCCCCCGTTCGGCGCAGAGAACGCGGAACGCCTCGACCACCTCGGTGCGCAGGGTGCGGTAGCGCTCCTCGAAGAACGAGCGGGCGGGGTGGTCGTCGGTGACGGACTCGGCCGAGAGCACGGCGTAGGCCTGGACGATGCCGGCACGGTCGGCATTGAGGAACGCGGTGCGCACCAGGTGCCGGAACAGGTCGACGCCGTCGGGGATGTGCTGCTCGGCGAGCTCGGCGACGTCGCTCTCGTCGCGGTAGCGCAGCACCTCGAGCAGGAGCTGGTTCTTGGACCCGAAGTGGTGGAGGATCCCGGCGTGGGTCATGTTGACCTGCTCGGCGATCTCGGTCAGCGGGCCCTTGTTGTAGCCCTTGGCCCCGAAGGTGGCCATGGCTGCCCGCAGGATCTCGCGGCGCCGCTCGAGGGTCTCGGGCCGCGAGCGCGGCTCTCGCCTCGTGGAGCTCATGGCGGTCGATCACGTCCTGTTCTGGGAAGGCTGCGGCGAGTCTACGCCCGGCTCTGGCAGGTCCGGCGGCAGTCCGTTGCCGATTCGTGATGGTGAAGTCCGGTCCCTCGTCTTCTCAAACTTACTTACCGGACTGTAACGTGCACGCATCGCTCGTCCGGAGCGGTCCCGCCGGGGTCATCGACGCCCCCGGAACGCGCGCCGGGCCAGCACAGCACCCCCGGTGCGCCGCCGCGTGCAGCGCCCACCACCTCCACGAGGAGTCAACGATGAGGTTGAAGATCCCTGCCGCCGTCGCCGCCGGAACGGTGGCGGCCCTGCTGCTCGCCGCCTGCTCGGGCGGCGCGTCGGGCGGCGAGCCCGCCCAGGGCGCGGGCGGAGCCGGCGCCGCGCTGACGATCGCCAAGCCCGACGGCGCCATCGCCACCGAGTCCAACAACCCGTGGGTGGGCGACTCGTCCGCCATGAAGCTCGGGTACATCAACGCGATCCTCGAGCCCCTGGCGTTCGTCAACCTGGTGGACCCCACCGACGAGGTGCGCCCGTGGCTCGCCCAGGAGCTCACCTGGAACGACGACTACACCTCCCTGACCGTCGTCGCCCGTGACGGCGTCACCTGGAACGACGGCGAACCCTTCACGGCCGAGGACATCGCGTTCACGTTCCGCCTCCTGACGGAGAAGCCCGAGCTCGACAACGCGGCCCTGGGCATCCAGGACGTCACGGTCGACGGCGACGCGGTGACCATCACGTTCGGCAGCTCCATGTACGTCAAGCAGGACAAGGTGCTGCACAAGCACATCGTCCCGGCGCACGTGTGGGAAGCGGTCGACGACCCCACCACCGACCCGAACCTCGACCCGGTCGGCACCGGCCCGTACGTGCTCAGCCAGTACTCCTCGCAGAGCGTCCAGCTCACCGCGCGCGACGACTACTGGGGCGGCGACCTGGCGGTGCCGACCCTCTACTACGTGTCGTACAACGACAACACGGCGCTGACCACCGCCCTGGCCAACGGTGACGCGGACTGGGCCCAGGCGTTCATCCCGAACGTCCAGTCGGCCTATCTCGACAAGGACCCGGCCAACGTCTACTGGGCGGCTGCGGGCCTGGGCATCGACGCGATGTTCGTCAACACCGCCACCAAGCCGTTCGACGACGTCGCGTTCCGCAAGGCCATGAACCTGGTCGTGGACCGCAAGAAGCACCAGCAGATCGCCCGCGAGGGCGGGGTGCCGGAGCTGACCTCGGTCACCGGCCTGCCCACGCCCGCCGGTGACGCCTTCATCACCGACGCCTACCAGGGCCAGGACTACGCCGTCGACGTGGATGCCGCGCGCAAGATCCTCACCGACGCCGGCTACACGGGCGTGGGCGAGTCGCTCGTGGACCCGGACGGCGAGCCGGTGAGCTTCGCGCTCACGGTGCCGCAGGGCTGGAGCGACTACGTGACGGGCATCAGCCTCATCGCCGACTCCGCCAAGGAGCTGGGCGCCCAGGCCACGGTGGACACGCCCGACTCGGACACGTGGTGGGCAGCCAAGGGCGAGGGCGACTTCCAGGCGATCCTGCACTGGACCGACACCGGCGCCACGCCGTACGACCTGTACAGCGACACCATGGACGGGCGCTGGCTCAAGCCGCTCGGCGAGGCCGCGGACTACAACTTCGGCCGGTTCGACAGCCCGGAGGCCACGGCCGCGCTCGACGCGTACGCCGGCGCCACCGACGACGCCGCCCGGGCCCAGGCGCTCGAGACGGTCCAGCAGGTCTTCGTCGAGCAGGTGCCCGTGATCCCGGTGGGGACCCGCCCGTTCATCGGCGAGTTCAACACGCGCAGCTACGTGGGCTGGCCGGGCGAGGACGACCCGTACGCCAACCCCGACCCGACGCAGCCGTCGGCCGTGCTGATCCTCACCTCGCTCGAGCCCGCGAGCTGAGGCCCCTCCCCCCGTCGCGGCGGCGGCGCGCACGAGGCCCGGTCCCCAGGGCCTGGTCCCGCGCGCGCCGCCGCCGCGACGGCCGAACGAAGGAACGAGCGTGACGAGCGACAACGTGCTGACCGTGTCCGGGTTCAGCGTGCTCTACGACGTCGAGCCACCGGTCGAGGCGGTCAAGGACGTCTCCCTGGAGCTGCGGCGCGGGGAGATCCTGGGCCTGGCCGGCGAGTCCGGCTGCGGCAAGACGACGCTGGCGTACGGCATCCAGAGGCTGCTGCGGCCACCGGCGGTGATCACCTCCGGATCCGCCGTGTTCCACGACGAGTCCGGGACCGACGTGGACCTCGGCTCCCTGACGGACGAGCAGATGCGGCGCTTCCGCTGGGACAAGGTGTCGATGGTGTTCCAGGGGGCGATGAACGCCCTCAACCCGGTCATGACGATCGGCGAGCAGCTCGGGGACGTCTTCACCACGCACCGTCCGGGGACGAGCCGTGCCGAGCGCACCGCCCGGTGCGGCGACCTGCTGGAGATGGTGGGCGTGGGCCGCGAGCGCCTGCGCTCCTACCCGCACGAGCTGTCGGGCGGCATGCGCCAGCGCGTGATGATCGCGATGGCGCTGGCGCTGCGGCCGCAGCTGATGGTGATGGACGAGCCGACGACGGCGCTGGACGTGCTGGTGCAGCGGGAGATCCTGCAGCAGATCTCGCAGCTGCGTGCCGAGTTGGGCTTCTCGGTCGTGCTCATCACGCACGACCTGCCGCTCCTGCTGGAGATCAGCGACCGCATCGCGGTGATGAAGGACGGGCGGGTGGTCGAGGTGGGCACGGCGTCGGACATCTACCACCGAGCGCAGCACGAGTACACGCGCCGTCTGCTCGGCTCGTTCCCGAGCCTCACGGGCGACCGGGGGGACTTCGTGCGCACCGGTGCCGGGACCAGCGAGGAGGTGGCGTCATGAGCGTGCTCGAGCTCTCGCACGTGACCAAGCGCTACCGCGTGCGGGGCGCCGGCGACATGCTGGCGCTCGACGACGTGAGCGTGACGATCGCGTCGGGGCGCACGGTGGCGCTGGTGGGCCAGTCCGGGTCGGGCAAGTCGACGATCGCGAAGATCATCACCCAGCTGGAGCGGGCGACGTCGGGCCAGGTGCTGCTGGACGGCGCGCCGGTCCCCCGTCGCGGGCGGGCGCTGCGGCGCTACCGCCAGCAGGTGCGGATGGTGTTCCAGGACCCGTTCGCCTCGCTGAACCCGTACCACACGGTGCGTCACCACCTGGAGCGGCCGCTGCGGCTGGACCACGTGGTGCCGGCCGAGGAGGTCGAGGCGGAGGTGCACCGCCTGCTGGAGCGCGTGCGGCTGGACCCCGCGGCCACGGTGGACCGCCGGCCGCACGAGCTGAGCGGCGGGCAGCGGCAGCGGGTGGCGATCGCGCGGGCGCTGGCCTCGCGCCCCTCGCTCCTGGTGGCCGACGAGCCGGTGTCGATGCTCGACGTGTCGATCCGGCTGGGGGTGCTGAACCTGCTGGCGGACCTGCAGCGGGAGCGCGACCTGGGCGTCCTCTACATCACGCACGACCTGGCCACGGCCCGGCACTTCAGCGACGAGATCGTGGTGCTGCACCGCGGGCGGGTGGTGGAGCGCGGCCCTGCCGACGACGTCATCCTGCGCCCGCAGCACGAGTACACGCAGGCGCTGCTGGCCGCCTCCCCGGACCCGGACAAGCACTTCGCGCAGACGAGAGAGGGGACCCGGCGATGACGACCGTGCGGTTCTTCGCGCGCCGCGCCGCCTTCTACCTGTTCACGGCCTGGGCGGCCATCACCATCAACTTCTTCCTGCCGCGGATGATGAAGGGCGACCCGGTCTCCGCGTACATGGCCAGGAACCAGGGCCGCATCAGCCCGGAGGCTGCGGCGTCGCTGCGCACGCTGTTCGGTCTGGACTCCGACAGGACGCTGCTGCAGCAGTACGGCGACTACTGGGTGCTGATGCTCTCGGGCGACCTGGGCCGCGCGTTCTCCAAGGGCCTCGCGCCCGTCACGGAGGTCATCGCGGTGGCCCTGCCGTGGACGATCGGCCTGGTGGGCGTCGCCACGGTGCTGAGCTTCGTGATCGGCACGTCGCTGGGTGCCCTCATCGGGTGGAACCGCGGCAGCCGGGCCGACGTGGTGGTGCCGGTGGCGACGTTCTTCTCCACGGTGCCGTACTTCTGGATGGGCCTGATCGCGATCGCGTTCTTCTCCACCACGCTGGGCTGGTTCCCGGCCTCGCACGCCTACGACAAGGGGGCGGTGCCCGCCCTGACCCTCGACTTCGTGGGCCAGGTGATCCGGCACGGCACCCTCCCCGCGCTGACCATCGTGCTGGCGTCGCTCGGCGGCTGGGTGCTGGGGATGCGCAACATGATGATCACGGTGCTCGACGAGGACTACGTCACGGTGGCGCAGGCCAAGGGGCTGAGCAACCGGCGGGTGCTGACCCGGTACGCGGCGCGCAACGCGGTGCTGCCCCAGCTGTCCAGCTTCGCCCTGGCCCTCGGGTTCATCGTGGGCGGCACGCTCGTCATGGAGCTCGTCTTCTCCTACCCCGGCGTCGGCAAGCTGCTGCTCGACGCCACCGCGGCCAAGGACTACCCGCTGATGCAGGGCCTGTTCCTGGTCATCACCCTCACGGTGCTCGTGGCGAACGTCCTGGCCGACGTCGCCTACGCCGTGCTCGACCCGCGCACGCGCCAGACGGAGGCATGACGTGTCCACCACCTCCCTCGCCCAGGCCGCCGAGAGCGGCACGCCGACGACGCCGGAGCCGACCACGCCGGTGGCCGCACGCCGCGGGCGCGGCGCCGCGGGCGCGTTCGCGATGTTCCGCAACGCCAAGTCGATCACCGGGCTGGCGATCCTCGGGTTCTTCGTGCTGCTGGCGGCGCTCGGCGACGTCATCGCGCCCTACGGCCCGCTCGACAAGGACTTCGACGCCCTCAAGCAGCCGCCCTCGGCGGCCCACTGGCTGGGCACCACGCACATGGGCGAGGACGTCTTCAGCCAGATCGTGCTGGGCACCCGCGGGGTGCTCGTGGTCGGGTTCACCGCGGGCCTGATCGCCACGATCATCGCCGTGGTGGTGGGCGTGACGGCCGGCTACGTGGGCGGCTGGCGCAGCGAGTCACTCTCGGCGCTGACCAACGTGTTCCTGGTGCTGCCGGGCCTGCCGCTGATGATCATCGTGGCCTCCCAGCAGGAGAACCCGAGCCTGCTGCTCGTCTCGGCCGTGCTGGCGCTGACCGGGTGGGCGTGGGGCGGGCGGGTGCTGCGCGCCCAGACGCTGTCGCTGCGCAACCGGGACTTCGTCCAGGCGGCGCGGGCCAACGGCGAGCCGCTGTGGCGGATCATCACCGTGGAGATGCTGCCCAACCTGACGGCGATCATCGCGTCGTCCTTCGTGGGCACGGTGACCGCGGCAGTGCTGGGCCTGACCACCCTGGCGTTCATCGGCGTCATCCCGATCACCAACCTCAACTGGGGCACGATCCTGTACTGGGCCCAGCAGAACGGCGCGTTCCCCGACTTCTGGTGGTGGTACGTGCCCGCGGGCCTGGCCATCGCCCTGCTCGGCACCGCGCTCTCGCTCGTCAACTTCGGCATCGACGAGTACGTGAACCCGCGCCTGCGGTCCGCGGGCGAGCGTGCCCGTGCGCTGCGCAAGAAGGGCCTCCGTGCGACCAGCGCCGTGACGGCCGTGCGCCCGGCGGCGCGCCCCGCAGCCCGCGCCGGCACGCGCGCCGACGCCGCCCCCGCCGCGGGCACGGCGGACGCCCGGCCGACCTCCACCCCCTCCCCCACCGAGGAGCCCCTCCCGTGACCGCACCCCAGACGGACGTCCTGCCCTACCTCGACCCGGCGCTCCCGGTGGCCGAGCGCGTGCGCGACCTGCTCAGCCGCATGACCGCCGAGGAGAAGGTGGGTCAGATGCTGCAGCTGGACGCGCGCGACGACCTGGCCGACCACGTGCTGCGCCGTCAGGTGGGCTCGATCCTGCACGCCTCGCCCGAGCGGGTGCTGCAGGCGCACGACCTCACCGACGCCACCCGGCTGCGCATCCCCCTGCTCATCGGGGAGGACTGCATCCACGGCCACTCGTTCTTCGAGGGCGCCACGATCTTCCCCACCCAGCTCGGCATGGCCGCCTCGTGGGACGCCGACCTGGTCGAGCGCATGGCCCGGGCCACAGCCGTGGAGGTCTCGGCCACGGGGATCCACTGGACGTTCTCGCCGGTGCTGTGCATCGCCCGTGACCTGCGCTGGGGGCGGGTGGACGAGACGTTCGGCGAGGACCCGCTGCTGATCGGCGAGCTGGCGTCGGCCGCCGTGCGCGGCTACCAGGGCCAGGGCCTGACCGACCCCACGGCGATCCTCGCCACCGCCAAGCACTTCGCCGGGTACTCGGAGACGCAGGGTGGCCGCGACGCGTCGGAGGCCGACATCTCCCGGCGCAAGCTGCGCTCCTGGTTCCTGCCGCCGTTCGAGCGGGTCGCCCGGGAGGGCTGCCGCACGTTCATGCTCGGCTACCAGACCACCGACGGCGTGCCCATCACCGTCAACGACTGGCTCCTCTCGGAGGTGCTGCGCGGCGAGTGGGGCTACACCGGCACCCTCGTCACCGACTGGGACAACGTCGGCCGCATGGTGTGGGAGCAGAAGGTGCAGCCCGACCACGCGCACGCCGCCGCGGCCGCCGTGAAGGCGGGCAACGACATGGTCATGACGACGCCGGACTTCTTCGAGGGCGCGCTCAAGGCCATCGACCTGGGGCTCATGGCGGAGGCGGACCTCGACCGGGCCGTGGAGCGCATCCTCACGCTCAAGTTCGAGCTGGGGCTGTTCGAGGACCGGCGCCGCCCCTCCCGCGAGCGCATCGCCGCGGTGGTGGGCTCGCACCAGGACCTCAACCTGGAGGTGGCGCGCCGGTCCCTGGTGCTGCTGCGCAACGAGCCCGTGGACGGCCGGCCGGCGCTGCCGCTGGGCGGCGACCTCGTGGCGGGGCCCGCGGGACGAGCCGTCGCCGCGGACGGGCAGGCGGTGGTCCCGCGCCGCGTGGCCGTCGTCGGGCCGCTGGCGGACGACGCCCAGACGCAGCTGGGCGACTGGGCGGGCAACAGCGGCCAGGCGGGCTGGATCCCTGACGGGCACCCGCGGGAGATGATCACCACGGTGCTCGACGGCCTGCGCGAGCTGGTGCCGGCGGGCTGGGAGGTCAGCCACGCCCGCGGTGCCGACATCCTCACGCTCGAGCCGGACCCGGAGGGGGCCACGTTCCCCGACGGGCAGCCGCGGCCCCCGGTCGTGGTGCCGTGCCCGCCGGACGAGAGGCTGATCGCCGAGGCGGTCGCGGCGGCGCGCGAGGCCGACCACGTGGTGGCCGTGGTGGGTGACCGCATCGAGCTCGTCGGCGAGGGTCGCTCCACCGCGACGCTCGAGCTGATGGGCGGGCAGGTGGCGATGCTGGAGGCGCTGTCCGCGGCGTGCCGGGAGACGGGCACCCCGCTCGTCGTCGTGCTGCTGGCGTCCAAGCCGCTGGTGCTGCCGCCGGCCGCGCTGGAGGCGGCGGCGCTGGTGTGGGCCGCCAACCCCGGCATGCAGGGCGGGCGGGCGCTGGCCGAGCTGCTGCTCGGCCTGGTGGAGCCGTCCGGCCGCCTGCCGATCTCGTTCGCCCGGCACGTGGGACAGCAGCCCACCTACTACAACCAGGTGCGCGGGCAGCACGGCAGCCGGTACGCGGACCTGACGCAGAGCCCGGCGTTCGCGTTCGGCGAGGGCCTGAGCTACACCACCGTGGCCTACTCGGACCTGGAGGTGCTCTCCCCCGTCGTCGGTCGCGACGAGGTGGTGCGGGCGCGCGTCACCGTGACCAACACGGGGCGCCGGCCGGCGCGCGAGACGGTGCAGCTGTACGTCAGCGACCTGGTGACCTCGGCGAGCTGGGCGGACAAGGAGCTCAAGGCGTTCCGGCAGGTGGACCTCGAGCCGGGTGCCCGCCGGGTGGTCGAGCTCGAGCTGCCCGTGGCCGACTGCACCATCGTGGACGCGACCGGTGCCCGCGTCGTCGAGCCGGGCGACTTCGAGCTGCTGGTGGGCCCGTCGTCGCGCGACGCGGTGCTGCTGCGGGCCGGCTTCGCCGTGCGCTGACGCCCCGGCGCCGCCCGTTCAGCCCCTGGTGTCCACCTGGTGACGACGCCGCCCCCGGACCACGCGGTCCGGGGGCGGCGTACGCCGGCCGGCGGCGTCACAGGTCGAACGTCTCCAGCATGTCGGTCACGAGCGCGGCGATGGGCGAGCGCTCCGAGCGGGTCAGGGTCACGTGCGCGAACAGCGGGTGACCCTTGAGCTTCTCGATCACGGCGGCGACGCCGTCGTGACGGCCCACCCGCAGGTTGTCGCGCTGGGCGACGTCGTGCGTGAGCACCACCCGGGAGTTCTGCCCGATGCGGGACAGCACGGTCAGGAGCACGTTGCGCTCGAGCGACTGCGCCTCGTCGACGATGACGAACGCGTCGTGCAGCGACCGGCCCCGGATGTGGGTGAGCGGCAGCACCTCGAGCATCTCGCGGTGGATCACCTCGTCGACCACCTCGGGGGCGACCAGCGCGCCGAGGGTGTCGTAGACGGCCTGCCCCCAGGGGTTCATCTTCTCCGACTCGCTGCCGGGCAGGTAGCCGAGGTCCTGGCCCCCCACCGCGTACAGGGGCCGAAAGACGACGATCTTGCGGTGCTGACCGCGCTCGAGCACCGCTTCCAGGCCCGCGCACAGGGCGAGCGCGGACTTGCCCGTGCCCGCCCGGCCCCCGAGCGACACGATGCCGATCTCGTCGTCGAGCAGCAGGTCGATCGCCACCCGCTGCTCGGCGGAGCGGCCGTGCACGCCGAACAGCTCCTGGTCGCCGCGCACGAGCCGCACCTTCTTGTCGGCGGTGACCCGGCCCAGGGCCGAGCCGCGCGGGGAGTGGACCACCAGGCCGGTGTGCACCAGCAGCGGGGAAGCCGCCTCCACGACGGCGGGGTCGAGCTCGGTGATCTCGAGCTGCTCGTTCTCCCACAGCGTGGACATCTGCTCGTCGGAGACGTCGATCGCGGACATGCCCGTCCAGCCGGAGTCCACGGCCAGCTCGGCGCGGTACTCCTCGGCGTCCAGCCCCACGGCCGACGCCTTGACGCGCATCGGCAGGTCCTTGGAGACCACGGTGACCTGGAGGCCCTCGGAGGCGAGGTTCGCGGCGACGGCGAGGATCCGGGTGTCGTTGTCCCCGAGCCGGAACCCGGCGGGCAGCACCTGGGGGTCGATGTGGTTGAGCTCGACCCGCAGCGTGCCGCCCGCGTCGCCGACCGGGACGGGCGCGTCGAGCCGTCCGTGCTCGACGCGCAGCTCGTCGAGGATCCGCAGGGCCTTGCGGGCGAAGTAGCCCAGCTCTGCGTGGTGACGCTTGGCCTCGAGCTCGGTGACGACGACGACCGGCAGGACGACGTCGTGCTCGGCGAACCTGTACAGGGCCCGCGGGTCCGACAGGAGCACCGAGGTGTCGACGACGAAGGTTCGCCGGCTGTCGCCCTGGGGCTCGGAGGTGCCGGAGACGGGGTTGTGAGAGGTACGGACCACGGGGATGCTCCCTCCGGCGCGTCAGCGCCGTCGCCGCCCGCGTCCCCTGCCCTCGCCCCACGGGACGCCGCCCCGTGGTTCTCGGTGCAGGGCGGCACGGGCACGTAGGTGAGGCAGGCGACCGGCTCCGGGAGCCGCGCCCGGGCGCGCGGTGTGCCGTCGGGCCGCGACCGGCCGTCCAGCTCCCCACCCGAACCAGGGCGTCGATCCCATCGGCTGGCCTCCCGGAGGACGGCGAGGCACCGTCCCTGTCGCCAAACTACGACGGTGTGATTCTCGCCACCACTCCCACGCCGCCGTGTCACGGAGATGTCACCCGGATTTCACGTTGGCGGGCGAGCGGCGGCGGTGGGCAGCATGGGGGCATGAGCGACACGTTCGTCGTCCTGCTGAGGGCCGTGAACCTGGGACCGCACCACCGCGTGCCCGCGGCCGACCTGCGCGCGGCCGCCACGGCGGCAGGGCTCGCCGACGCGCGCACCTACGCCGCCAGCGGCAACCTCGTCGCGACGGCGGGCGCCTCCGGCGCGACGTCGGAGACCGCCGTCGCGGACCTCGTCTCCCGAGCCCTGGAGGAGCGGCTCGGCGAGCCCTTCCCCGCCGTCGCCCTCTCCCTCGAGCGCCTGGAGGCCGTCGTGGCCGCCAACCCGTTCACCGCCGCCGCGCGCGACCACCCCGCGCAGCTGCAGGTGCACGTGCCCTTCGGCACGCTCGACGCCGCGGGCGTCGCCCGGCTGGCTCTCGCCAACCCGGGACGAGAGCTGCTCACCGTGGCCTCCGGAGTCCTGTACGTGCACTACGTCGACGGCATCGGCACCTCCCGCATCACCGCGAAGGTGCTCGAACGGGCTGCCGGCACCGTGCTGACGGGGCGCAGCTGGAGCACCACGACCCGACTGCTCACGATGGCGCGCGGCGGCCGGGGCGGCGCGACCTGAGGAGCGGCGAGAGCTCCCGCGGGCCGCGCCCACGGCACCGAGGGCTTCCCGGAGGCTCCCACCAGCGCTCCTACCAGCCCGCTCACCCGGCCGGGCGCGCCCGTCCGCTGTACTGTCTCGTCGAGAGTCCCGACCACCCCGGCACGGCACGTAAGATCGTCGCGGCGTGCCGGGAAGTCTGGTCGGCGATCTTGTGGTGGACCACCACGAGTCCCGTCAGTCGACCCCTGAGGACCCCTGTGAGCCGAGCCGTCGCGTCCGCGAGCCCGATCCCGCCCGCCCGCCACCCCCACGACCTGCCCGAGGCCCGCTGATGCTGCCCGTGCTGCTGGGTCTCGTCGTCCTGCTCGCCCTGGCTGCGCCCCTGCTGGGCCGCGTCATGGGCCGCGAGGCGGGCTGGCCGCTCGCCGCCGGCCTGGCGGCGCTGGCCGCCTGGGTCGGCCTCGCGCCCCCGCCCGAGGGCACCACCTGGTCGGTGCCCTGGATCCCCGGCATCGACGTGGCGCTGCGCCTGCGCGCCGACGGCCTCGGCGTGCTGTTCCTGGTGCTGGTGCTCGGCGTCGGCGCGCTCGTGCTCGCCTACTCCGCCCGGTACCTGGCGCGCGGGCCGCACCCGGGCTTCTACGGCCTGATGACCGGCTTCGCGGCGGCCATGACGCTCCTGGTCCTCACCGACGACCTCATCGTGCTGTTCGTCGCGTGGGAGATGACGACGCTGTGCTCGTTCTTCCTCATCTCCCGCACCGGCCCGCAGGCGCACGCCCCCGCGGTGCGCACGCTCCTGGTGACCGTCGGCGGCGGGCTGTGCCTGCTCGGTGCCGTCATCGCGGTGGCCGTGCGCACCGGCACCACGCAGCTGCACGCCGCCCTCCAGCACGAGGCCTGGCAGAGCGACCCGGCGTTCGCCGGTGCCGTCGCCGCCCTGGTCGCGGTCGCGGCGTTCACCAAGGCTGCCCAGTTCCCGTTCCACGCGTGGCTGCCCGACGCGATGGTGGCGCCCACCCCGGTCAGCGCGTACCTGCACGCCGCCGCAATGGTCAAGGCCGGCATCTACCTGCTGCTGCGCTTCTCGGCCGCCCTCGCCGACGTCCCGGTGTGGACGGTGCTGCTGGTCGGCATCGGGCTGCTCACCAGCGTCATGGGTGCCGTGTTCGCCCTGCAGCGCAACGACCTCAAGGAGCTGCTGGCCTACTCGACCGTCAGCCAGCTCGGCCTCATCGTCGCCACGATCGGCATCGGCACGCCCGAGGCCCTGGCCGCCGCGTCGGTGCACACCCTGGCCCACGCGCTGTTCAAGTCGGCCGCGTTCATGGTGGTGGGCATCCTCGACCACAGCACCGGCACGCGTGACGTGCGCCTGCTCGGCGGCGTCGGCCGGGCCATGCCGTGGACCTCGGTGATCCTGGTGCTCTCGGCCGCCTCGATGGCCGGCCTGCCGCCCCTGGCAGGCTTCGTCTCCAAGGAGGCCATCCTCGCCTCCTTCGTCGAGGCTCCGACGCCGGCCGGCACCGCCCTGGCCGTCGTCGTCGCCGTGGGCGCCGTGTTCACCTTCGCCTACTGCGCGCGCATGGTGCTGCGCACCCTGCCCGGCACCGCGTCGGCCGACATCCCGCGCAAGCCGCACGAGGAAGGCCCCGGGCTGCTCGTCCCGGCCCTGCTGCCGGCACTGGCCGGCGTCGTCATCGGGCTGGCCGCCTGGTCGCTGGACGACCTCGCCGCCACCGCGGCGAGCGCCGCCGCCGGCGAGGAGACGCACCCGCACCTGGCCCTCTGGCACGGCCTCACCGTGGCGCTCGCCCTCTCCATGGGGGTCTGGGTGCTCGGTGGCCTCCTGGCCTGGAAGGCGGCACGCGTCGAGCGTGCCCTGGACCGGCGCCTGTTCCCGATCACGGGTGTCCAGGCTGTCGCGGCCTGGCAGCGCGGCACGATCGCGCTCGGTGTGCGCGTCGGCGACCTGACCCGCAGCGACGCCCCCGCCCGCCACCTCGCGGTCCCGTTCGTCGGCACCGTCGTCATCGCGGCCGTGGCCCTCGGCTCCGTCGGGGGCCTCGGGCCCTCGCTCACGCACGTGGAGGGCACCGACTGGCTGCTCCTGGCCGTGGTGGCCGCCGGCGTCGCCACCGTGGTGCGGGCGCGCTCCCGCCTCGGCGCCGTGGTGACCGTCGGCATCGTCGGCTTCGGTGTCGCGCTCCTGTTCTTCACGCTCGGTGCCGCGGACGTCGCCCTGACCCAGCTGCTCGTCGAGGTGCTGACCGTCGTGGTGATCGTCCTGCTGCTGCGCCGCCTGCCGCGCACCTTCGCCCGGCCCTCGCGCGGCCGTGCTGCCGGGGCCGGGGTGCTCGCCGTGGTCACGGGCCTCGTGGCCGCCGCCGGCACGTGGGCGCTGACCGGCCGGCGCGAGATGTCCCCCGCCGGGCGCTACTTCCTCGAGAACGTCTACGCGGACACCGGCGGCACCAACGTCGTCAACACGATCCTCGTCGACTACCGCGCGCTGGACACCCTCGGTGAGCTGACCGTGCTGGGCCTGACCGGCCTGGTGATCGCGGTGCTGCTGGACGCGACCCGGATCCTGCCCACCAAGGAGGACGCCGAGCCGCGCCTGATCCGCACCGGCCCGCTGGCCGACCCGGGGCCCAACGGCGTCTTCACCCGCGCGACCAGCCGCCTGTTCGCGCCGGTCATGGTGCTCGTGTCGCTGTGGTTCCTGCTGCGGGGCCACAACGCTCCGGGCGGAGGCTTCATCGCGGCGCTGGTCGCCGCGTCCGGCTTCGCCCTCGCCTACCTCGCGGCGGCGGGCGACGCCGACCGGTCCAAGGTGGCGTTCCGCCTCGTGGGCTCCGGCATCGGCATCGCCGTCCTGACCGGTCTCGCCGGCCTGGCCGACGGGTCGTTCCTGCGGCCCCTGCACGCCGACGTCCTCGGCGTGCACCTGACCTCGGCCGTGGTGTTCGACGTCGGCGTGTACCTGGCCGTCATCGGCGTGGTCGTCGCCGCCCTCGACCTCCTCGGGAGCGAACCACCACCCCGCCGCACCGCACCACCGCCCCGACCGGCCGCCCCGCGGCCGGCTCCCGCCCAGCCGGAGCCCGTGGCTCCCGGGAAGGAGAGCGCATGATCGTCGCCATCATCGTCGGCCTGCTCGCCGCCGGCGGCGTCTACCTCGTCCTGCAGCGGGAGATGCTGAGGATCGCCCTCGGCTTCGCGCTGCTCAGCCACGCCGTCAACGTGCTGCTGGTGGCCGCCGGCGGCACGGGCCGCCGCGACCAGCCGCTCGACGGCGCCGTGGACCCCCAGACGACGGCCGACCCGCTCCCCCAGGCGTTCGTGCTGACGGCCATCGTCATCGCCTTCGCGATCACCGTCTACATGCTGGCGCTGTCCGTCGTGGGCCGCCGCGACGACGACACGAGGGACCTGTCCGACGCCGCGCGCTCCGAGGTCGTCGCCTCCGACGACCCACTCGACGTGGCAGAGATCGCGCGCGCCTACGGGGCCGCCGCACCCGAGATCCACAAGGAGCCCACCCCGTGAGCGCCGCGATCCCCATGCTGGTGGCCGTCCCCCTCGTGGTGGCCGCGCTGCTCGTCCTCCTGCCCCTCGGGCCCCGCCGCTCCGACGCCGTCCTGCTGACCACGCTCGCCGCCTCTGTCGGTGCGGGCGTGTGGCTCGTGACCGCCACGGCGGACGGATCCGCCGTCGGGCACGCCGTCGGCCTGTGGGGGCCCGGCATCGCCATCCCCTTCGTCGCCGACCAGCTCGCGGCCCTCCTGCTGACCGTCACCGGCATCCTGTCGCTCGCCTGCTCGGCGTTCGCCATCGCCTCCGGCCACGCCCACCTGCGGTTCTTCGCGCCGCTCGTGCTGGTGCTGACGGCCGGCGTCAACGGAGCCCTGCTGACCGCCGACCTCTTCAACCTCTTCGTGTTCATCGAGGTCATGCTGCTGCCGTCCTACGGCCTGCTCGTGATGTCGTTCTCGGGCCGCGCCCCCCTGCGGCGCCTGACCGGCTCGCGGCTGTACGTGACCATGAACCTGCTGGTCTCCACCGTGTTCCTCGCCGGGGTGGCCCTGACCTACGGCGTGGCCGGCACCGTCAACCTGGCCGAGCTGGCCGGCGCCGCCCGCGAGTCCACGACCGTGGCGGTCGCCGTCGCCCTGTGCCTCTTCGCCCTGTCGATGAAGGCCGCGATCGTCCCGGCGCACGGCTGGCTCACCCGGACGTACCCGGACGCCTCGCCCGCCGTGACGGCGCTGTTCTCGGGTCTGCACACCAAGGTCGCCGTGTACGCGATCTACCGGGTGTACGCCGTCGTGTTCGACGGCATGCAGGAGTACCTGTGGGTGGGCGTGCTGATGTTCTCGATCACCATGGCCGTGGGCGTCATGGGCGCCGTGGGCGAGGGCTCCACGCGCTCCATCCTCGCCTTCCACATGGTCAGCCAGATCGGCTACATCCTGCTCGGCGTCGCCCTCTTCGGACCCCTCGGTCTCACGGCAGGCATCTTCTACCTGCTGCACCACATGATCGTGAAGGCGTCGCTCTTCCTGTCCACCGGGGCCGTGGAGGTCAGGTACGGCACCGGGCCGCTCGGGTCGGTCACCGGCGTGGCCCGCGCCGAGCCGCTGCTGGCCGTCGCGTTCTTCGTCGCCGCGATGTCGCTGGCCGGCATCCCGCCGTTCTCCGGGTTCGTGGCCAAGCTGACCCTCATCTGGGCCGCGCTCGACGCCGGCGAGATCGCCGCCGTCGTGGTGATGCTGGTCGTCAGCATCGTGACCCTCATGTCCATGATGAAGATCTGGTCGGGCATGTTCTGGGCCCGCAAGGGCGCCGCGCGCAGCGGGGGCCTCGCCCCCGACCACGCGACCGGCGAGTTCGACGAGACCGTCGCGCGGGACGCCACCACCATCCTCGCCGTGCAGCCGCGACGGCGCGTCGGCCTCGGCCTCGCGCTGCCGTCGGTGGCCCTGGCCGCCCTGACCGTGGTGCTCGGCCTGGGCGCCGAGGGGCTGCTCGCGCTGTGCGAGGTGGCCGCGGGCAACCTGCTCGACACCACGACCTACGTGCAGGCGGTGATGAACGGATGAGCTGGATCACGTGGCCCCTGCGCTGGGCCTGGTTCGTGCTGTGGTTCCTGGGCCAGGTCGTGGCCTCCAACGTCAAGGTGATCCGCGACAGCGTGACGCCCGGGCAGGCGTCCACGCCCTGTGTCGCCCGCTATCCCAGCCGGTGCCGCACGGAGGCCGAGGTCACGTTGCTCGGCGCCGCGATCACCCTGACGCCCGGCACCCTCACCCTGGGCGCGCGCGCCGGCGAGGGCGACCGGCCCGAGGCCGACGCCCCCGGCGGTGCCGGCGGTGCCGGCGGTGCCGACGGGGCCGACGAGGCCCGCTGGACCCTGTACGTGCACGGCATGTACGCCGACGGCCCCGACGAGCTGCGCGCCGAGGTGCGCCGGATCGAGGAGCACATGCTGCGCGCCACGCGCCGGGAAGGAGCCGACCGATGACCGCCGTGCTGTGGGTCGCCGTCGTGCTGGTGACCCTGTCCATGCTCCCGGCCGTGCACCGCATGGTCCGCGGCCCCCGCGACGCCGACCGGGCCGTCGCGGCCGACCTGTTCTTCTTCGGCGTCATCGCGCTCGTGGCGCTGCTCGGCACGCTGCTCGGCGCGACCGGGACGCTGGACCTCGTGCTCGTCGCGTCCCTCGTCGGGTTCCTCTCGGCGCTCTCGCTCGCACGGGTCATGACCCGAGGACGGAGGTGACGGCATGACACAGGTCCTCGCCGTGATCGGGCAGGTGCTCGTGGTGCTCGGAGCGCTGACGTTCCTCAGCGCCGGGCTCGGGCTCCTGCGCTTCCCCGACCTGTACACGCGCGCCTCGGCGGTCTCCACGGCTGCCGGGTTCGGCATCGTCCAGGTGGTGGTGGGCGTGCTCCTGCTGCAGCCCGCCCTCGACTCGACCGTCAAGGTGGTGATCGCGGTCGCGCTGCAGCTCGCCACCTCCGCCGTCGGCTCCATGGCCCTGGCGCGCTCCGCCTACCTGACCGGACCCGACCTCGCGCCCAGCACCACGGTGGACGAGATCGCTGCCGAGGGCGGCGACGGGCTCACCGGGGCGGGTACGCCGGACGACCGGCCGGCTGCGCCGCAGCCGCAGGCCTGACCGGCACCGCCGCGGTCACCGACCGCCGACGCACCGAGCACGACGCACGCACGCGCCGCAGGGCTCTCAGCCCTGCGGCGCGTGCCGTTCCAGGAACTCGTAGACCTCGGTCTGGTCGACGCCGGGGCTGGCGCCCTGCGGCATCGCGGCCAGCATCGAGGCGTGCGGGCGGGCGCTCGGGAAGGCGTGCCCGGCCCACTTGGCGGCCAGCGGCTGCGGCGGGCGGCGGCAGCACGACTCGTCGGGGCAGCGCGAGGTGGCGCGGGCCGTGGTCTCCCGGCCGAGGAACCACTTCACCTGGGCGAACGGCACGCCCACGGACACGGAGAACTGCCCGTCGGGCGTGTCGGTCACCCGCGAGGTGCACCAGTAGGTACCCGTCACGGTGTCGGTGTACTGGTAGTACGGGCTGAGCCTGTCAGGCACGTCGAAGACGACCCGGGCGGTCCAGTGCTTGCAGACGTACTGCCCCTCGACCGTCCCCAGGGCGTCGGTGGGGAACCGCACGCCGTCGTTCTCGTACGCCTTGTGGATGACGCCGGACTCGTGGACCTTCATGAAGTGCACGGGGACGCCGAGCTGGCGGGTGGCCAGGTTGGTGAACCGGTGCGCCGCCGTCTCGTAGGAGACGGCGAAGGCGTCGCGCAGGTCCTCCAACGAGATCGCCCGCTGCTCCTTGGCCGCGCGCAGGTACCGGACGGCGTCGCGCTCGGGCAGCAGGAGCGCCGCGCACAGGTAGTTGGCCTCGACGCGCTGGCGCAGCAGCTCGGAGTAGTCGCGTGGCTCGGCGTGCTCGAGCACGTGGGACGCGAGGGCCTGCAGGAGCGCGGAGCGGGCGTCGGAGCGGCCGCGGATGCCGTTGCTGGGCAGGTAGACGCGGTGGTGGCGGCGGTCGATGACGGCGCGGGTGGAGTGGGGCAGGTCGGGCACGTAGTGGATCTGGAACCCGAGGTGGGCGGCGAGATCGCTGGCCTGTCGCTGGGGCAGGGGCCCGCCGTGGTGCCCCACGCCGTCCAGGAGGCGGCGGGCCACCTCCTCCAGCTCGGGGAAGTAGTTGTCCTGCGCGCGCATGTCGTGGCGCAGGTCGGTGTTGGCGCGCCGCGCCTCCTCGGGGGTCAGGGCTCGCTCGGTGTGCAGGCGCTCGATCTCGCGCTGGAGGGCCACGATCGCCTCGAGCGCGTCTCCGGGCAGCGACTTGCCGACGCGGACGGGGTGGATGCCGAGGGAGCTGAACAGCGGGCCGCGCTGGGCGCGCTCGAGCTCGATCTCGAGCGCGTCGCGGTGCGACGGCGGCTCCGGGGCGAGCAGGTCGTCGATGGAGGCGCCGAGCGCCCGGGCGACGGCCTGCAGGCGCGCGATCGTGGGCTCGCGGCGGCCGTTCTCGAGCAGGGAGACCTGGGAGGGCGCCTTGCCGATGGCGGCGGCGAGCTCCTCGAGGGTCATGCCGCGGCGTGTGCGCAGGTGGCGGACCCGGCGCCCGATGGTCAGGGCGTCGGGCTCGTCCTGGAGCGGCACCGCCGGGGTCGCCGGCGCGGGCGGTGCCGCAAGGTCTCTCGACGTCGAGATAGCCATAACTGAGGGTGACACACGTCACCCTTTCCCTCAAGGAGAAGAACGGCAGAACTTCTCCCCGGGCCACCCTGGCGCAGGCCCGGCGAGGGCGAGGAAGGTCGAAGTCACAGGCGCTCGCAGAGCACTCGACAGCACTCGACCTGGAGGACACGATGACGACCCTCACCGACCGCCCCTCGGACAAGACGCCGGACAGGACCCCGGGCGCGACCGCGGGCACGGCCACCGGCCGCCCCGCCCGCCCGGGCGACGCCGTCCAGACCGCCGAGCAGCTCGCCGAGCAGTGGGCCACCGACCCGCGATGGGCCGGCGTCGAGCGCACGTACAGCCCGCAGGACGTCGTCGTGCTGCGCGGTTCGCTGCAGGAGGAGCACACCCTCGCCCGCCGCGGCGCCCAGCAGCTGTGGGAGAAGCTCCGCTCGGAGGACTTCGTCAACGCCCTCGGCGCCCTGACGGGCAACCAGGCCGTGCAGCAGGTCAAGGCCGGCCTCCAGGCCATCTACCTCTCCGGCTGGCAGGTGGCCGGCGACGCCAACGCCGCGGGGCAGACCTACCCCGACCAGTCGCTGTACCCGGCCAACTCCGTGCCCACCGTGGTGCGCCGCATCAACAACGCCCTGCTGCGCGCCGACCAGGTCGAGTTCTCCGAGGGCGTCAAGAGCGTCGAGGAGTGGCTGGTGCCCGTCGTGGCCGACGCCGAGGCCGGGTTCGGCGGCCCCCTCAACGCCTACGAGCTCATGAAGTCGATGATCGCCGCCGGTGCCGCGGGCGTGCACTGGGAGGACCAGCTCGCCAGCGAGAAGAAGTGCGGCCACCTGGGCGGCAAGGTGCTGGTGCCCACCCAGCAGCACGTGCGCACCCTCAACGCCGCCCGCCTGGCCGCCGACGTCGCGGACGTCCCCTCGATCGTCATCGCCCGCACGGACGCCGAGGCCGCCACCCTCATCACCTCCGACGTCGACGAGCGCGACCGGCCCTTCATCACCGGCGAGCGCACCGCCGAGGGCTTCTACAAGGTGACCAACGGCCTCGAGCCGTCCATCGCCCGCGCCAAGGCGTACGCCCCGTACTCCGACCTCATCTGGATGGAGACCGGCACCCCCGACCTCGAGCTGGCCAAGCGGTTCGCCGAGGGGGTCAAGGCCGAGTTCCCCGACCAGATGCTCGCCTACAACTGCTCGCCGTCGTTCAACTGGAAGAAGCACCTGGACGACGACACCATCGCCAGGTTCCAGCGCGAGCTCGGCGCCATGGGCTACAAGTTCCAGTTCATCACCCTGGCCGGGTTCCACGCCCTGAACTACTCCATGTTCGACCTCGCCCACGGCTACGCCCGTGAGCAGATGGCCGCCTACGTGCGGCTCCAGGAGGAAGAGTTCGCCGCCGAGAGCCGCGGGTACACCGCGACCAAGCACCAGCGCGAGGTCGGCACCGGATACTTCGACAAGATCGCCACCGCGCTGAACCCCGACGCCGCCACCCTGGCGCTCGCCGGCTCCACCGAGACGGCCCAGTTCCACTGACCGGCCCCCGGCGGGCCGCGCTCCCCGCGGCGCGCCGGCACCCACAGCCAGGAGGCACGCATGACGACCGCGACCGACAAGCCCACCGACCCCACGCACGAGCCCACCCGCACTGAGGAGCGGACGGCCGGGCCGGCGTCGGGCACCACCGTGACCCCCACCCGCCGCGCCACGGACCGCGACGCCGAGATCCTCACGCCCGAGGCCCTGGACTTCCTGGCGCTGCTGCACGAGCGGTTCGCCGACGCCCAGGCCGAGATCCTGGCCGCCCGTGCCCAGCGCGTGCGGGCCATCGCCGACGGGGAGGACCCGGACTTCAACCCGTGCACCCGCCCGGTGCGCGACGACCCCTCGTGGCGCGTCGCCGGGTCCACCGGCGCTCCCGGCCTGGAGGACCGCCGGATCGAGATCACCGGGCCCACGGACCCGAAGATGACGATCAACGCCCTCAACTCGGGGGCCAGGGTGTGGCTCGCCGACGCCGAGGACGCCTCCTCGCCCACGTGGGAGAACGTGGTCGGCGGGCAGCTCTCGCTGAGGGACGCGATCCGCGGCGAGCTGGCGTTCACCAGCGAGGCGGGCAAGAGCTACGCGCTGCGCTCGACCGAGCTGAGGGACCTGCCCACCATCGTGTTCCGCCCGCGCGGCTGGCACCTGCCCGAGGCGCACCTGCGCGTGCGGCACCCGGACGGCAGCGTCACCGCGGCGTCGGGGTCGCTGGTCGACTTCGGCCTGTACCTCTTCCACAACGCGGCCGAGCTGGTGGCCCGCGGCCGGGGGCCGTACTTCTACCTGCCCAAGCTGGAGGGCTACCGCGAGGCGCGGCTGTGGAACCAGGTGTTCGAGACGGCGCAGGACGCGCTGGGCATCCCGCGCGGCACGATCCGGGCCACGGTGCTGATCGAGACGCTGCCCGCCGCCTTCGAGATGGAGGAGATCCTCTACGAGCTGCGCGAGCACGCGGCCGGCCTCAACGCGGGCCGGTGGGACTACCTGTTCTCCGTCATCAAGTGCCTGCGCACCCGCGGGTCGAGCTACGTGCTGCCCGACCGCAACCAGGTGACCATGACCGCCCCGTTCATGCGGGCGTACACCGAGCTGCTGGTGGCCACCTGCCACCGGCGCGGGGCCCACGCGATCGGCGGGATGAGCGCGTTCATCCCCGACCGCAGGCGGCCCGAGGTCACCGAGCGCGCTCTGGAGAAGGTCGCCGCCGACAAGCGCAGGGAGGCCGCCGACGGGTTCGACGGGTCGTGGGTGGCGCACCCCGACCTCATCGACACCGCGCGCGCCCAGTTCGACGCCGTCCTGGGCGACCGCCCGCACCAGGTGGACCGTCGCCGCGACGACGTCCGGGTGGGGCAGGCGGACCTGCTGGACGTCGCCTCGGCGAGCCGTGAGGGCGCGACCGTGACGGAGTCGGGCCTGCGCTCCAACGTCTCGGTGGGAGTGCGCTACATCGCCTCCTGGTTGCGGGGCACGGGCGCCGCGGCGATCGACGGGCTCATGGAGGACGCCGCCACGGCCGAGATCTCGCGGTCCCAGGTGTGGCAGTGGATCGCGTCCGGCACCCGCACGGAGCAGGGCCCGGTGACGCGCGAGCGCACCGAGCAGGTGCTCCAGGAGGTGCTGGCCGGCCTCGAGCGCTTCGACGGCGACCGGTATGACGACGCGGCGGCCGTGTTCCGTGAGGTGGCGCTCGGCGAGGGCTTCCCGCCCTTCCTCACCGACGCCGCGTACGACAGGTTCCTGGCGGGCTGAGGGCGGCCCGTGCGCGCGAGGCCGGTCCGGGGTGCTCCGGGCCGGCCTCGCGCGTGCGACCGCTGGGGACGGGGTGCGCGGCCCCCCGCGCACCTCTGGCACTCTTCTCCCGGGCGCGCACCGGACCGGACGCGCCGCCAGATCCAGAGGAGGCCGGGTGGACCCGCGGGACGACGCGCGTGAGTCGGGGCGCATCCTGCTGCTGTCGCTCGGGTTCGTGGTGATCGGTCTGATGCTCGTGGGCATGGTCGCATCTGCCAGCGCGGTGCACCTGGACCGCAAGCGCCTGTTCGACGTCACGGACCTGGTCGCTGCCGACGCCGCGGACTCCGCCCCGCCGGCCCAGGTGCTGGCCGGCCTCGACGGCCCGGCGGCGGCGAGCCGGCTGCCGCTGACGGACGCCGACGTGCGCGCGAGCGTCCAGCGCTACCTCGTCGAGCACGGCGGCAGCGCCGGCTCGCTGCGCGACCTGCGGGTGGTCGAGGCGTCGGCGCCCGACGGCGCCACGGCCCGCGTGACGCTCGCGGCCACCTCGCACCCGCCGCTGGTGCGCTGGTTCACCCGCGCGTTCGACGCCGGCATCGGGCTGTCCGCGACGTCGACGGCGCGGGCCGCGCTCCAGTAGGCAGCACCGCGGCCACGCTCCGGCAGCCAGCACCGCGGCCACGCTCGGGGGCCCCGCGTGGGCCGCGCTCTCGCGGGCGCGTCGGGCGGCCGGCACCCGGGCGCACGGGCTGCCGCAGTTCCCTCGCCCGGGCCGGCACGCTAGGTTGCCTCCCGGTGGTCGCCGTCGACCGCCGGACCGGGGCCGGGAGGCCCGGACGTCGCCGGGAGGACCGCGTGGACATCGCGCTGTGGGTCGTGACGGGGCTGCTCGCAGCCCTCTACCTCGTCGTCGGGGCCGTCAAGGTGCTGCGCGGCCCGGCGCTGGCGGAGCGCATGCCGTGGGCGGGCGCCATGCCCGGCTGGGCGGTGCGGCTCATCGGGCTGGTCGAGATGGCCGGGGCGGCAGGGCTGGTGGTGCCGCAGGCGACGGGCGAGATGGTGTGGCTGACGCCGCTGGCCGCCACGTGCCTGGCGGCGCTGCAGCTGCTGGCCATCGCGGTGCACGTGCGGCGCCGGGAGACGCAGCAGCTGGCGATCAACGCGACCCTCGTGGTGCTGGCCCTCGTGCTCGCGGCGGGGCGCTTCACGCAGTGGGACCTGGCGGCGCCCGTGGCGTGAGCCACCCGTCTCATCTTTGCGTCCCAAGTAGTGAGATTGCATCGCTGAGCGGGACGCACGACGCCGGTCCCGTGGTTGCGTAGACGTGCGCGCCCGCCGGTGCGCCCGCAGCCACCGCCCGTGGCCGGACCCGCGACCGCAGGAGGACACATGCCCGCCCAGCTCGACCCGTCGCCGAAGCTCGCCGAGTACGCCCACCCCGAGCGGCTGGTGACCACGGCGTGGCTCGCCGAGCACCTGGACGACCCGGGGCTCGTCGTCGTCGAGTCCGACGAGGACGTGCTGCTCTACGAGACCGGCCACATCCCCGGCGCGGTCAAGGTGGACTGGCACACCGATCTGCTGCTGCCCGTCGAGCGCGACTACCTGGACGGCGAGGGCTTCGCCGCCCTGCTCGGCTCCAAGGGCATCACCCGCGACACGACGATCGTGCTCTACGGCGACAAGAACAACTGGTGGGCCGCCTACACCGCCTGGGTGTTCACGCTGTTCGGCCACGAGGACGTGCGCCTGCTCGACGGCGGCCGCAACCTCTGGACCGCCGAGGGCCGCGAGCTGACCACCGACATCCCGCAGCGCGAGCGGGTGGACTACCCCGTCGTGGAGCGCGACGACACCACCTACCGCGCCTTCAAGGAGGACGTGCTGGCCCACCTCGGGCGCGGCCCGCTGGTCGACATCCGCTCCAACCCGGAGTACACGGGCGAGCGCATCGCCATCCCGGACTACCCCGAGGAGGGCGTGCTGCGCGGCGGCCACATCCCCACCGCGCGCAACGTGCCGTGGGCGCAGGCCGTGGCCGAGGACGGCACGTACAAGCCGCGCGCCGAGCTCGAGGCCATCTACCAGGGCTCCCCCGAGGCCGGCGGCCTGGGCATCACGGCCGACGACGCCGTCGTCACCTACTGCCGCATCGGCGAGCGCTCCTCGCACACCTGGTTCGCCCTGAAGTTCCTGCTCGGCATCGAGAACGTGCGCAACTACGACGGCTCGTGGACGGAGTGGGGCAACTCGGTGCGCGTGCCGATCGCAGCGGGCGCCGAGCCCGGCGAGGTGCCTGCCCGCGCCGGCGCGGCCGCCTGACCGGGCACGAGGCCCGAGCCCCGGTGAGCACAGGGCCGGCGGCGGCGACCGGTGCCGCCGCCGGCCCTCCGCCGCCTGACCACCTGCGAGAGACTGGGACCATGACCGACACCGCGACGCCCGCGCTGCCCGAGCAGCTCGCCGAGATCCGCGAGGACTTCCTCGCCCTCACCGAGCGGGACCGGCTCCAGCTGCTCCTGGAGTTCGCGGGCGAGCTGCCCGACCTGCCGGAGCGGTACGCGAGCCAGCCGGGACTGCTGGAGAAGGTGGAGGAGTGCCAGTCGCCGGTGCGCGCCTTCGCCGAGGTGCGCGACGGCGTCGTGCACTTCTACGCGACGGCACCGCAGGAGGCTCCCACCACGCGCGGGTTCGCCTCCATCCTCGCGCAGGGGCTGAGCGGGCTCACGCCGCAGCAGGTCCTGGACGTGCCGGAGGACTTCCCCCTGTCGCTCGGCCTGACCCGGGCGGTGAGCCCGCTGCGCCTCAACGGCATGGCGGGGATGCTCACGCGGGCCAAGCGCCAGGTGCGCGAGCAGCTGCCCTGACCGTCGCGCGTCAGAAGTCGAAGAGGTCCTCGAGCCAGGAGTCCCGCTTCTTCTTGCGGCCGTAGGCGTCGCGGCCGTCGTACCGCGGGTCCCGACGGCGGTCGTCGTACCGCTCGCCGCCGTAGCGGGGCTGGTCGTACCGCTGCTGCTCGTACCCGCCCGGCGGCACCGCGCGGTAGTCCGGGGGCGGCGCCGACGCCGGCGGCTCGGGCCGGGACGCCGGCTCGGCGGCGATCTCCGCCTCCATCGACCGGTCGATGATCTTGTCGAGCTCGCCACGGTCCAGCCACACCCCACGGCAGGTGGGGCAGTAGTCGATCTCGACACCCTTGCGCTCGCTCATCACGAGCGTGGTCCCGTCGGTGGGGCACTGCACGGTGAAACCCTCCCTTGTCGGCTCCCTGCCCAACGGACCGGGGCTGTGCCGGGTTCCGCGGGCGTCTACACCTCGAACCGGTAGCCGGCCCCCGGGTGCGTGAGGATGTGGCGCGGGTGGGCCGGGTCCGCCTCGAGCTTGCGACGCAGCTGCGCGCTGTAGACGCGCAGGTAGTTCGTCTCCGAGGAGTACGACGGCCCCCACACGTCGTGCAGCAGCTGCTGCCTGCCCACCATGCGCCCTCGGTTCCGCACGAGCACCTCGAGCAGGCCCCACTCGGTAGGGCTCAGCCGCACCGCGCGCCCGGACCGCGTCACCGTGCGGCGTGCGAGGTCGATGATCAGCTCGCCCGCCTCCACGACCGGCTCGTCCGCCTCGGCCGGCTGCGCACGCCGCACGGCGGCCCGCAGCCGGGCGAGCAGCTCGTTCATGGCGAACGGCTTGGTCACGTAGTCGTCGGCGCCGGCGTCGAGCGCGTCGACCTTGTCCTCCCCGAGCTGCCGCGCCGAGAGCACGACGATCGGCACGCGCGACCAGCCCCGGATGCCCGCGACGACGTCGAGCCCCGGCATGTCCGGCAGGCCCAGGTCGAGCACGACGACGTCGGGGCGGGCGGAGGCGGCGGCGTCGAGCCCCGCCGCGCCGGTGCCCGCCACCGTGACCTCCCAGCCATGGGCGCGCAGGTTGATCGCCAGCGCCCGCGCCAGCCCGGCGTCGTCGTCCACGACGAGCACGCGGTTGCCGCCCGTCATCGCGCGGACCCCCGGCCCGTGAGCGGACCGGCGTCGGGCCCGGTCCGCGCTGCGACGGGCACCGTGACCACCATCGTGAGCCCCCCGCCGGGCGTGTCCTCGGCGGTGACGGCGGCTCCCACGGCGTCCGCGAGCCCGTCCGCGACGGCCAGGCCCAGCCCGAGGCCGGTGCCGGAGGCGTCGCCCAGACGCTGGAAGGGCTCGAACATGGTCGCCTTGCGGGCGTCGGGCACGCCCGGCCCGGTGTCCACGACCCGGACCACGACGTCGTCGTGCCCGGTGCCGGCCACGACTCGTGGCCGCGCGCCCGAGTGCCGCACCGCGTTGGACACCAGGTTGGCGACGACCCGCTCGAGCAGGCCCGGATCCGTCCGGACCAGCGGCAGGTCCTCGGGCACGTCGAGGTCCACGTCGCCCAGCCACGGCTCGACGGCCAGCAGCACGACCTCTTCCAGCGACACCGGACGCAGGACGGGCCGTACGGCCCCGGTCTGCAGGCGCGAGAGGTCCAGCAGGTCGTCGATGAGGCGCTCGAGCCGCCGGGTCGAGTCGGCGAGGGTCGCCTCGAGCGCCTCGGTGTCCTCGGCGTCGAGCTCCACGTCCGGGCTGGTGAGGCCGTCGACGGCGGTGCGGATGGAGGCCAGCGGCGTGCGCAGGTCGTGCGAGACGGCGGCGAGGAGCGCCGTGCGCGTCGCCTCGGCCTGCTCGAGCGCCACCGCCTGGGCGGCGGCCTCACGCAGCCGGCGGTGCTCGAGCACCATGCGCGCCTGGGCGCCGAACGCCTCGACCGCCTGCCGGTCGCTCGCGGGCAGCACCCGGCCCGTGAGCACCAGCCGGTGCTCGTCGTCGATCCGCACCTGCGACTCCCCGGCGACCGGCGACGGCCGGCCCTGGCCCCCTGCCCGGGCCTCCGTCCCGGCACCGCGGCCTGCCACCGCCGCGGCCCGCCAGCGCCCGTCGCGGCGCACGTCCAGCCGCACCTGCTCGAGCCCGAACGTCTCGGCCAGCCGCTCCACGACCGCCTGCGCGGTGTCCTCGCCCGAGAGCACCGAGCGTGACAGCGCCGCCAGCGTCGAGGCCTCGGCCCGAGCGCGGTACGCCTCCACGGTCCGCCGCGCAGCGAGGTCCACGACGGAGGCGACGGCCGCCGCCACCACCACGAAGACGCCCAGCGCGAGCAGCTGGCCGGGGCTGGCCACCGTGAGCCGCCCGGTGGGCTCGGTGAAGAACCAGTTGAGGCACGCGAACGAGACCAGGGCGGCGAGCAGCGCCGGCCACAGGCCGCCCAGGATCGCGACGCCCACCACGAGGGCCAGGAAGAACATGAGCGGGCTGGAGAGGTCCTCGGGCGCCCGGTCCAGCACGAGCAGCAGCGCCGCGAGGGCCGGCGGACCGACGGCGGCCGCTCCGAGGCCCAGCACGCGCCGCACCGGGGACAGGGCCGACCAGCGGGCCCGCGAGCGCCGCCCGGCACCCGCCCGCTCATGGGTCACCAGGTGCACGTCGACCGCTCCGGAGAGCCGGGCGATCTCGGCGCTCGTGGAGCCGAGGAACGCCTGCCGCCAGCGCGAGTGCCGTGAGACCCCGACGACGATCATCGTGGCGTTCACGCCGCGGGCGAAGTCGACGACGGCGGAGGCGACGTCCTCGCCGACCACCGTGTGGAAGGTGCCGTCGAGCGACTCGACGAACGCCCGCTGGGCGGCGATCGTGCCGGGTGCCGCGACGGGCAGGCCGTCGGTGGGCAGCACGTGCACGGCCAGGAGCTCCGACCCGGCGGCACGCTGTGCGATGCGGGCGCCCCGCCGCACGAGCGTCTCCGTCTCGGGCCCGCCGGTCACGGCGACCACGATGCGCTCGCGGGCGGGCCAGGTGCCGGTGATGGCGTGGTCGGAGCGGTAGCGGGTCAGCGCGTCGTCGACCCGGTCGGCGAGCCACAGCAGGGCGAGCTCGCGCAGCGCCGTGAGGTTGCCCTCGCGGAAGAAGGAGGTGAGCGACGCGTCGATCTGCTCGGCCCGGTACACGTTGCCGTGGGCGAGGCGGCGGCGCAGCTGCTGCGGAGACAGGTCGACCAGCTGGATCTGGTCGGCGTCGCGCACCACCTGGTCGGGCACGGTTTCGCGCTGCCGCACGCCGGTGACGGCCTCGACGTCGTCTGTGAGGGACGCGAGGTGCTGGACGTTGACGGTGGTCACCACGTCGATGCCGGCGTCGAGGAGGTCGTGGACGTCCTGCCAGCGCTTGGCGTGCCGGGACCCGGGCGCGTTGGTGTGCGCGAGCTCGTCGACGAGGGCGACCTCGGGCGCGCGGGCGAGCACGGCGTCGGTGTCCATCTCGGTGAGGGTGGTGCCGCGGTAGGTCACGGTGCGGCGCGGCACCACCTCCAGGCCCTCGAGCATGGCCGCGGTCGCGGCGCGCTCGTGCGTCTCCACGAGTCCCACGACCACGTCGGTGCCGCGCGCCCGCCGGCGCGCGGCCTCGTCGAGCATCGCGTACGTCTTGCCGACTCCGGGCGCGGCACCGAGGTAGACCGACAGCCGGCCTCGTCTCCGCGCGCCCCGAGCCCGGGGAGCGCCGTCGTCGTCGTGCACGGTGCGATCGTGCCTCACTCGAGCCGCTCGAGCGCGAGGTTGAGCTCCAGAACGTTCACGCGCGGGTCGCCGAGCACGCCGAGCGGGCGCCCGGCGGTGTGCGCGGCGACCAGGTCGCGCACGACGGCGGGGTCCAGGCCCCGTGCGGCTGCGACGCGCGGCACCTGCAGCGCGGCGTACTGCGGGCTCACGTGCGGGTCGAGCCCCGAGCCGGAGGCGGTGACGGCGTCGGCCGGCACGTCGGCGAGGCCGACACCCTCCTCCGCCGCGACCTGCTCCCGTCGCGCGGCGACGGTCGCCGCCAGGTCGGCGTTCTGGGGGCCGAGGTGGGAGCCGCCCGAGGCCAGCGTGTCGTACCCGTCGCCCGCGGCCGAGGGACGGGGGTGGAACCACTCGGCGCCCTCGAAGCCCTGCCCGACCAGGGCCGAGCCCACGGCCTGGGAGCGTTCGGTGGTGCGAGCGCCGTCGGACGTGAGGAGGGACCCGGCGGCCCGCCAGGGGAAGGCGATCTGGGCGACGCCCGTGACGGCGAGCGGGTAGGCGAGGCCGAGCAGGAGCGTGAAGGCCACGAGCATGCGCAGCCCGGCCCCGGCGTGGCGGCCCAGGGCGACGAGCGTGGAAGAGGCCGCGGCCCCGGTCGAGGCGGTGGGCGGGGTGGAGGTGGGTGTCATGGCGTCAGACTCCGGGGATCAGCGAGACGAGCAGGTCGAGGAGCTTGATGCCGACGAACGGCGCCACCAGCCCCCCGAGCCCGTAGAGGAGCAGGTTGCGGCGCAGCAGGACCGCCGCCGACGCCGGGCGGTACCGCACGCCCCGCAGCGAGAGCGGCACGAGGGCCACGATGATCAGCGCGTTGAAGACGACCGCGCTGAGCACGGCCGACTCGGGGCTGGCCAACCGCATGACGTCGAGCACGTCCAGCTGCGGGAACACCCCCACGAACATCGCCGGGAGGATCGCGAAGTACTTCGCGACGTCGTTGGCCACGGAGAAGGTGGTCAGCGCCCCGCGGGTGATGAGCAGCTGCTTCCCGATCTGGACGATCTCGATGAGCTTGGTGGGGTCGGAGTCGAGGTCGACCATGTTGCCGGCCTCCTTCGCGGCCGACGTGCCGGAGTTCATCGCGACCCCGACGTCGGCCTGCGCGAGCGCCGGGGCGTCGTTGGTGCCGTCGCCGGCCATCGCGACCAACCGCCCACCCTCCTGCTCGCGCCGGATGAGGGCGAGCTTGTCCTCCGGGGTCGCCTCGGCGAGGACGTCGTCCACCCCCGCCTCCGCCGCGATCGCCTGCGCGGTGACCCGGTTGTCGCCGGTCACCATGACCGTTCGGATGCCCATGGCGCGCAGCTCGTCGAACCGCTCGCGCATGCCCTCCTTGACGACGTCCTTGAGGTGGACGACGCCGAGCACGCGCGCGGGGCGCTCGCCCCGCTGCTCCGCGACGACGAGCGGGGTGCCGCCGGAGCGGGAGACGCCGTCGACCAGGGCGGCGAGCTCCTCGGCGTCCGCGGCGGGCACGTGCGCCTCGGTCGACTGCAGCCAGGCGCGCACGGCCGAGCCGGCACCCTTGCGGACGCGGTACGGCTCGCCCGGGTGCCCCGCCCCCGGCTCGGCATCCAGGTCGACCCCGGACATCCGCGTCTGGGCCGAGAACGGCACCTGCTCCGCGCCGGGCGGCAGCTCGGCGGAACCACCCAGGACGGCGTCGACGAGGTCGACGACCGAACGCCCCTCGGGGGTCTCGTCCGCGAGCGACGACAGGCGGGCGGCCCGGGCCAGCTCGGCCTCGGTCACGGCACCCACGGGGAGCACGCGCGTGGCGCGGCGGTTGCCGTACGTGACGGTGCCGGTCTTGTCGAGCAGCAGCACGTCCACGTCGCCCGCCGCCTCGACGGCGCGGCCCGACATCGCCAGCACGTTGCGCTGCACCAGGCGGTCCATGCCGGCGATCCCGATGGCGCTGAGCAGCGCGCCGATCGTCGTCGGGACGAGGCACACGAGCAGGGCGACGAGCACGAGGAGCGGCTGCCGCGCACCGCTGTAGACAGCGAAGGGCTGGAGGGTGGCGACGGCGAGCAGGAACACGATGGTCAGCGAGGTCAGCAGCACGTCGAGCGCCGTCTCGTTCGGCGTGCGCCGGCGCTCGCTGCCCTCGACCAGGGCGATCATCCGGTCGACGAACGTGGAGCCCGTCGGCGCGGTGATGCGCACGACGACACGGTCGCTGAGGACCACGGTGCCGCCGGTCACCGCCGAGCGGTCGCCGCCCGACTCGCGGATCACGGGGGCGGACTCCCCCGTGACCGCCGACTCGTCGACCGCGGCGACGCCTTCGACGACGTCCCCGTCACCGGGGATCGTCTCCCCGGCCTCGACCACGACGAGGTCGCCGACACGGAGGGTCGCGGACGGCACGACGGTGGTCTCGATCTCCGCCCGCCTCGACCCGTACCGCAGGGGTTCCGCGGGTGCGACCACCTTGCGCGCGGTGGTGTGCTGCTGGGCCGCCCGGAGCGTGGAGGCCTGGGCCTTGCCGCGCGACTCGGCGACCGACTCGGCCAGCGTGGCGCACAGGACGGTGAGCCACAGCCACGCGGCGACCCACCAGGCGAAGACGCCCGGCTCGGCCACGGCCAGCAGCGTGGTGGCCGCGGCTCCTACCTCGACGACGAACATCACCGGGGTGCGCACCATCCGGCGGGGGTCGAGCTTGCGCAGGGCGCCGGGCAGGGCGGAGCGGACCTGGGCCCAGGTCAGGGCACGGCCGCCGCGCACGGGGCGGCGGTGGCCGCCGTCGGTCCGCGGCGCCGTGCGCGACGACGGGGACCCGGCAACGGTGGGCGAGGTACGCACGGGTGCGCTCATGACAGGGACTCCACGACGGGACCGAGGGACAGGACCGGGACGTAGGTGAGGCCGACGACCACCAGCGCGACGGCGCCGACGAGGCCCGCGAACAAGGGCTGGTGGGTGGGCAGCGTGCCCGCGGACGGCGGGACGGTGCGCTGCGAGGCCAGGCGCCCGGCGAGCGCCAGGACGAGGGCGATCGGCACGAACCGGCCGGCGAGCATCGCCAGGCCGAGCAGGGTCTCGTAGTACGGCGTTCCTGAGGTGAGGCCTCCGAACGCCGAGCCGTTGTTGTTGCCGGCCGAGGCGAACGCGTACAGCACCTCGGACAGCCCGTGCGGGCCGGGCTCCTGGATGCCGGCGAGGCCGGGTCCGAGCACCACGGACAGCGCCGTGCCGACCAGGACGACGGCGGGCGTGGTCAGCACGTACAGGGCCACGAGCGTCATCTCGCCCTGGCCGATCTTCTTGCCGAGGTACTCGGGCGTGCGCCCCACCATCAGACCGGCGACGAACACGGCGACGACGGCGAGCACGAGCATCCCGTACAGGCCGGCACCGACGCCGCCCGGGGCGATCTCGCCGAGCAGCATCGTGAAGAGGACGACGCCGCCGCCCGGGGCGGTGAAGCTGTCGTGCATCGCGTTGACCGCGCCTGTCGACGTCCCGGTGGTGGAGGCGGCGAACAAGGCGCTGGCCGGGATGCCGAACCGCACCTCCTTGCCCTCCGTGGCGGCGCCCGCGAGCTGAGGCACCAGGCCTGGGCCCGCCGTCTCGGCCCAGGTGGTGAGCGCGACGGCCACGGCCCACAGCCCGGCCATCACGCCGAGGACGGCCCACCCTTGCCGGCGGTCGCCGACGAGAAGGCCGAAGGCCCGCGGCAGCGAGAACGGGACCACCAGCATGAGGAAGACCGCCAGGAGGTTGGTGACGGGGTTCGGGTTCTCGAGCGGGTGCGCGGAGTTGGCGTTGAAGAAGCCGCCGCCGTTGGTGCCGAGCTGCTTGATCGCCTCCTGCGAGGCGACCGGCCCTCCGAGGACGGTCTGGGTGCCGCCGGAGAGCGTGGTCACGGCGGTGTGCGGGTCGAGGTTCTGGACGACGCCGTTCGCCACGAGCACGAGGGCGGCGACGAACGAGACCGGGAGCAGCACGCGCGTGACGCCCCGCGTCAGGTCGGCCCAGAAGTTGCCGACGCGCGCGTCGGTGCCGGACCGGGCGAAGCCGCGCACGAGAGCGACGGCCACCGCCATGCCGACCGCGGCCGAGGCGAAGTTCTGGACGGCCAGGCCGGCCATCTGCAGCAGGTGCCCGGCCACGGCCTCCCCGGAGTACCACTGCCAGTTGGTGTTGGTGGTGAAGCTGACGGCGGTGTTCCACGCACCGGCGGGATCGAGGCCCGTGAAGCCGAGGTTCCAGGGCAGGTGCGCCTGCAGACGGCCGAGCCCGAACAGCAGGAGCACCGAGGCGAGGGAGAAGCCCAGCAGGGAGAGCAGGTACGTGCTCCAGCGCTGCTCGGCGTCGGGGTCGACGCGCACGGACCGGTAGAGCAGACGCTCGACGCGCCAGTGCCGAGGGCTGGAGTAGACGCGGGCGAGGTACGCGCCGAAGGGGGCGTGGACCGCAGCGAGGAGGATCAGCAGCACGCCCACCTGCGCGAGCGCGATGCCGACGGTGGTGGTCACGAGGCTCGTCACCGCGCCTTGCCGCCGCGCAGCAGCGCGAGGAGGAGGTAGGCGAGCAGGGCGGCCGTCACGAGGAGGGCCGCGAGATCGGGGGCGTTCACGGACGCCCCCGGCCGCTGCGGCGGGCGACGAGGGCGACCGCGGCGAAGAACACCACGGTCAGCACGAGGTAGGCCAGGTCGGTCATGCGTCCTGGTCTACGCGCCGCGGCAGGCCCTGCAGGGGGCCTTTGACGGATCCCTGACGCCGCACCCGGCAACGCTGACGCACCGCTTCCGTCGATGTCCGGGCGGCCGGGAGGTACCGCCCTGACGCGGCGTCAGGGCGGTACCCCAGGGTCAGCGCTGGACTCGCGCGCTGCCGCCTCTGGCGAGCTTGGCCACCTCGGCCAGCGTCGCCGTGGTGGTGTCCCCTGGCGTCGTCATCGCGAGGGCCCCGTGCGCGGCGCCGAACTCCACGGCCTCCTGGAGCGACCCGAGCTCCATGAGCCCGTAGGCGAGGCCGGAGGCGAACGAGTCGCCGCCGCCCACGCGGTCGTAGATCTCCAGGGCCGGGCGGTGCGTCGCCTCGACGAAGCCCTCGGCGCGCGACCAGGCGATCGCGCCCCAGTCGTTGACCGTCGCCGTGCGCACCCCGCGCAGCGTCGTCGCGACGACCTGGAAGTTCTCGTACTCCGCCGCGGCCTTGTCGATCATCGCGCGGAAGGCTCCGGTGTCGAGGTCGGTGAGGTTCTCGTCCACGCCCTCGACCTCGAATCCGAGCGAGGCCGTGAAGTCCTCCTCGTTGCCGATCATGACGTCGACGTGGGAGGCCAGGCGCCGGTTGACCTCCTGCGCGCGCGCCGGCCCGCCGATGCCCTTCCAGAGCGAGGGGCGGTAGTTGAGGTCGTAGGAGACGACGGTGCCGTGCTTGCGCGCCGCGGTCATCGCGGCCTCGGCCACCTCGGCGCTGGACTCCGAGAGCGCGGCGAAGATGCCGCCGGTGTGGAACCAGCGCACCCCCTGGGAGAACAGGGCGTCCCAGTCGACATCGTCGGGCCGCATCTGCGCGATCGCCGTGTTGCCGCGGTCGGAGACGCCGACGGCCCCGCGCACGCCGAAGCCGCGCTCGGTGAAGTTGAGCCCGTTGCGCACGGTGCGGCCGATGCCGTCGTACTCGTGCCACCGGATCCAGCTCGTGTCGAGGCCGCCGGTGAGGATGAAGTCCTCCACGAGACGGCCCACCTCGTTGTCCGCGAGCGCCGTGACGACGGCGCCGCGCAGGCCGAAGGCGCGACGCAGGCCGCGGGCGACGTTGTACTCGCCACCGCCCTCCCAGACGTCGAAGGTGCGGGTGGTGCGGATGCGGCGGTCGCCGGGGTCGAGGCGGAGCATGACCTCGCCGAGGGCGACGACGTCGTAGCGGCACTCGGTGGCGGGGCGCGTGCTGACAGACGGGTTCACGGGTCAGGCCTCCCGGTAGCTGGGGTCGGCGGCGAGGCCCACGGCCTCGCGGGTGCGGCGGGTGATCTCGGCCCAGTCGCCGGCGGTGACCAGCGCGCGGTCGACCATCCAGGAGCCGCCGGCGGCGAGGACGGCGTCCAGGGCGAGGTAGTCGTGCAGGTTGGCGGCGCTGACGCCGCCGGTGGGCATGAACCGCATCTGCGGGAAGGGCCCGGAGAGCGCCTTGACGGCGGCGGGGCCGCCGACGACGGAGGCGGGGAAGAGCTTGACGACGTCGAGCCCGAGGTCGACGGCGCGCATGAGGTCGGAGGCCGTGGCCACGCCGGGCAGGATCGGCACGCCGCGCTCCTGCGCGCGGCGCACGACGGGTTCGAAGAGGCCGGGCGAGACGAGGAACCGGGCGCCGGCCTCGACGACCTGGTCGACCTGTGCGGCGGTGACGACGGTCCCGGCCCCGACGAGCACGTCGGGCTGGGCGGCGACGGCCTCGAGCGCGGCGAGCGCTCCGGGCGTGCGCAGGGTGACCTCCGCGACGGGCAGGCCGCCGGCGACGAGGGAGTCGGCGAGCCGGGCGCCCTCGTCCGCGCCGTCGACGACGACGACGGGGACGACGCGCAGCTCACCGATGCGGTCGAGGACTGGGTCCATCGTGGGCTCCGTCTTCTCGCGCCGGACACCGTCGCCCGGAGCGTTTCGTATGGGTGAACGCATGTTGTACGCTACGCAACGCACCGTACCGGAAGGGACGCCCTCATGTCAGCGAGCCCCCTCGGCAGCGTCGACAAGGCGCTCCAGGCCCTCGACGCGCTCGCCCGTGCCGGCGCCGGCGGCGCCCCGCTGGCAGCGCTCGCCACCGAGGTCGAGGTCAACAAGACCACCCTGCACCGCACGCTCGCCGCCCTGCGGCACCGCGGCTACGCCGAGCAGGCACCCGACGGTGCCTACCGCCTGGGACCCGCCGCCCTGGCCCTCGGCAGCGCGTTCCTCCAGGAGGAGAACCTCCCCCAGCTCCTGCGTCCGGCGCTGACCGCCGTCTCGGCGGAGGTGGACGAGCTGGTGCACCTCGGCGCGCTCGCCGGGCGCGAGATCGTCTACCTCGACAAGGTCGAGCCGCAGCGGGCGGTGCGCGTCTGGTCCGCCGTCGGGCGCCACCGCCCCGCCGCGACCACCGCGCTGGGCCGGGCCTGGCTCGCGGCCACCGAGGCCACGACCGGGCCGTTCGACGACGCCGCGCTCGCCCGCCTCGCGGCCGGCGACTGCTCGCCCGCCGACCTGCGCCGGGCGCTCGACACCGCCCACCGCCAGGGATACGCCCAGGAGGACGAGGAGAACGAGCCGGGCATCGCGTGCGTGGCGGTGGCGGTGCTGCGCCAGGGGCGCCCCGTCGCCGCGGTGAGCGTGACCGCACCGGTCGAACGGATGGCGGGCGACTCCCGCGCGCCGCGCGTCGCCGCGCTGCTGCGCTCGCTGCCGGCGCTGCTGCCGGCTGGGCTCTCCGTGGCCGCGCCGCAGGCGGGTGGCGCCCGGTGACGGCAGGTCGCCGGCCAGGTCACGATCGCGCGGCGAAGCCCGCGACGCGCGCCGCCGGTGCGGGGGTCGTGAGAAGGTGGACGGCATGACGGTGCTCGTGGCCTGCAACGCCTCCCCGCACGGTGACGCCGCCCTGCGGGCCGGCATCGCCGAGGCGTCCCGCCGCCGGCTTCCCCTGTCGGTGCTGGTGCTCAACCCGCGCGGCGACGACGACGGCGTGCCGGAGCCCCTGGCGGGTCGGCTCGCCGACCTGCCCGAGGGCCTGCACCTGGAGCCGGTGACCTTCCGCGAGAAGGACGCCGAGCCTGCCGACGCGATCCTCGACGCCGCCGAGGCCGCCGGAGCCACCCTGGTGGTCGTCGGCGCCCGCAAGCGCTCGAGCCTGGGCACGTTCGTCATGGGCACCACCACCCAGCGAGTGCTGCTCGACGCCTCGGTCCCCGTCCTCGTCGTCAAGGACGTCTACGACCAGCCCTGACGCGCCGCCCCGGGAAGGCGCCGGCCACGAGGAGGGTTGACCCCGACGTGACGGACCTCGGCCGCCCCGGGCCACCCCTGCGGATCGCCCTGCGCCCCCTGGCGCCCCACGTGCGCTCCTACCTCGCCACCGAGTCCGGCGGCGCCACCCTGCTGCTGGGCGCCTCGGTGCTCGCGCTGCTGTGGGCCAACTCCCCCTGGGGCGGCACCTATCACGCCTTCTGGGACACCTGGCTCGGTGTCGACGTCGGCGGCTGGTCGTGGGGCATGGACCTGCACGCGTGGGTCAACGACGCGACCATGGCGGTCTTCTTCCTGGTCATCGGCCTGGAGATCAGCCGTGAGGCCACCACGGGCGAGCTGCGCGACCGGCGCGCCATCGCCGTCCCCGCGCTCGGGGCGCTCGGCGGCCTGCTGGTGCCGGCCCTGATCTTCCTCGCGTTCAACGCCGGCACCGAAGCGGCGCACGGCTGGGGCATCGTCATGTCCACCGACACCGCCTTCCTCGTCGGCGTGCTCGCGCTGTTCGGCCCCCGGTGCCCGGACCAGCTCCGCCTGTTCCTGCTCACCCTCGCCGTGGTGGACGACATCGGGGCCATCACCGTCATGGCCGTGGCGTACACCGACCAGGTGAACGTCCCCGGGCTGCTGGTGGCGGCGGCGCTCGTGGGCGTCCTGGTGTGGCTGCGCTGGGTGCGCGAGTGGCGCCTGGCCCCCTACGTGGCCACCGGGGTCGCCCTGTGGTTCGCCGTCCACGCCTCCGGCGTGCACGCCACCCTCGCCGGAGTGCTCGTGGGCCTGCTGGTCCCGGCCTCGCTCGCCCGCCGCGAGGAGGTGGTGGCCGTGCACGGGTACGCCAAGCGCCTCGCGCACGAGACGACGGCGGAGCAGCAGCACCTGACGGAGGTGGCCTCCCGCGCCGCCGTCCCGGCCAACGACCGCCTCCAACGGGTGCTGCACCCGTGGAGCGCGTACGCGGTGGTACCGCTGTTCGGTCTCGCCAACGCGGGCGTGCGCGTGGACGCCGAGACCCTGCGCGCCGCGGCCACCTCTCCCCTGACCATCGGCACCGCCGTCGCGCTCGTGGTCGGCAACGCCGTCGGCATCTTCGCCGCGTCCTCGCTCGCGCTGCGGCTCGGCCTGGGCGACCTGCCCGGGCGGGTCCGCTACTCCCACCTGCTGGGCGGCGCCATGCTGGCAGGCATCGGGTTCACGATCTCGCTGTTCATCACCGAGCTGGCGTTCGACGACGAGGTGCTGGTGGAGCAGGCCAAGATCGGCATCCTGGTGGGGTCCGCCGTCTCGGCGGTGCTCGGGTCGCTGGTGCTGCGGTCGATGGGTGAGCGCTGGCCCCTGTGCTCACCTGCCTCCCCGGACGGCCCGCCGGCCGCGCTGCCCGCCGGGGACTGGGCCAACCCGTCGGAGCCGGCCGAGCCGGTCCGTCCCGAGCCGGTCCGTCCCGAGCCGGTCAGCGAGGACGGCCCGCCCGCGCGGTAGCGGCGGCGACGGCGTCCCGCACGCGCTCGGGGGTGACGCGCCCGCGCAGCGGCACCCCGCCGACGAAGACCGTGGGGGTGCCCTCGACCCCGGCGGCGAGGCCGTCGCCGTAGTCGCGCCGCACCCGCTCGGACCACCGCTGCGCCGCCGGTCCGGCGACGGCGCCCGGGTCGGGGACACCGGCACGCTCGGCGGCCGCCACGAGGTCGGCGTCAGCCAGGCGGTCCTGGTGCGCGTACAGCTCCTCGACCATCTCCCAGAACCGGCCCTGCGCGCCGGCTGCCTCCACGGCGAGCGCGGCCACGAGGGCGTGGGGGTGCACCTCGAAGAGCGGGAAGTGGCGGAGCACGAGCCGCACGGTGCCGCCGGACGAGGCGACGACGTCGCGCAGCACGGGCGTCGCGTCACGGCAGTAGGGACACTCCAGGTCGGCGAACTCCACGACGGTCACCGGGGCCGCCGGGTCGCCCAGCACGTGCGCCCCCTCGGGGACGAGCAGCCCCTGGTCCACGACCGTCTCGCTCATGGGGTCAGCCTCGCACCCTCGCGCCGCGTGGTCGATCGCACACCGCCCGACCTCTTGTGGTCAGACCACTATGTCCCTACGCTGGGCGACACCACGACCCCCGGGGGACACATGCCCAGCACCACGCCCGCTCCCCCGTCGGCAGGGCTCCACGAGCCGGCCGACGGTGTCGAGCCGAACCACGAGCCCGAGCCTGCCGCGCTCGACGACACCCTCGTGGGCGAGCGCCCCACCGGCCTGTTCCACTCCCGCCGGTGGCTCTTCGGCGAGATGCTCGTCGGCGCGCTCATCAGCCTCACCGCCGCGTTCGTGCTGTCGGTCGACGCCGTGCACCTGGCCGCGAACCCCGACCAGGCCCTCGCCTGCGACATCAACACGATCGTCTCGTGCGGCGCCGTCGCCCAGTCCTGGCAGGCGTCGGTGTTCGGGTTCCCCAACTCGTTCCTGGGGCTGGTGGCCGAGCCGGTGGTCATCACCGTCGCCGTGGCCGGCCTGGCCGGCGTGCGGTTCCCCCGCTGGTTCATGATCGCGGCACAGACGGTCTACCTGTTCGGGTTCGTCTTCGCGTACTGGCTGTTCTACGAGGCGGTCGTCAACATCCACGCGCTGTGCCCCTGGTGCCTGACGGTGCAGCTGGCCACGACGCTGGTGTTCTTCTCGATGCTGCACCTCAACATCGTGGAGGACAACCTCCGCTGGCCGCGCCGGGTCCAGGCGTTCGCGATGTCGCTGGTGCGCTCCGGCGGGCTGGGGATCCTGCTGACGGCCTGGCTGCTCTTGACCGTCGCGGTGGTGCTGCTCAAGTACGGCACGGCGCTGTTCGCCTGACCTGCGCCGGGACCCGGGCGACCGGGTCTCCCGCTCACGGTGTGACGCAGGTTACGGTTAGCCGCCATGAGCTCCTTCGCCGACTTCGTCTCCCAGGCCGGGTCCTTCGTCTGGGGCCCCTTCCTGCTCATCCCCCTGCTGCTCGGGACGGGCCTGTTCCTGACGATCCGCCTGGGCGGGCTGCAGTTCCGCAAGCTCGGGCCCGCACTGCGCCTGGCGCTCGTCCAGCGCTCCGAGAAGCCGCGGGACGGCTCCGGGGACACCGCCCGCGGCGACATCTCGCACTACCAGGCGCTGACCACGGCGCTGGCGGCCACGGTGGGTGTCGGCAACATCGCGGGCGTCGCCACGGCCATCGGCCTCGGTGGCCCCGGCGCCCTGTTCTGGATGTGGGTCACCGGCCTGGTCGGCATGGCGTCGAAGTACTCCGAGGCCTTCCTGGGCTCCCGCTTCCGCGTGACCGACGAGAAGGGCGAGCAGCGCGGCGGCCCGCAGGAGTACCTCAAGCAGGGCATCCGCGGCCCGCTCGGCAAGGTGCTCGCCGTGGCGTTCGCGCTCTTCGCCGCGCTCGCCGCGTTCGGCATCGGCAACATGACCCAGACCAACACCATCGCGCACTCGCTCGACGACACGTTCGGCGTGCCGCCGCTGGTGACCGGCATCGTCATCACCGTGCTGGTCGGCGTCGTGCTGGTGGGCGGCATCAAGCGCATCGGCGCGGTCACGGCCTCGTTCGTGCCCGCGATGATCCTCTTCTACCTCCTGGCCGGCCTGCTGGTGCTCGCCACCAACGTCACCGCCATCCCCGACGCGCTGGCCCTCGTCTTCACCGACGCGTTCACCGGGACTGCCGCCACCGGCGGGTTCGTGGGCTCCACGGTGGCCCTCGCTCTCCAGTTCGGCGTGGCCCGCGGCCTCTTCTCCAACGAGTCGGGCCTGGGCTCGGCGGCCATCGTCGCGGCGGCCGCCAAGTCGCACCACCCCGTGCGCCAGGGCCTGGTGTCGATGACGCAGACGTTCATCGACACCATCGTCGTGGTCACGTTCACCGGCCTGGTCATCATCACCTCGGGCGCCTGGTACTCCGGCTCGGCAGGCGCGGCGATGACGGCCGAGGCCATGTCGTCGGGCCCGCTGGCCCAGGTGGGCGGGGCCGTCGTCGCCATCGCCGTCGTGTTCTTCGCGCTGTCCACGGTGATCGGCTGGGCCTACTACGGCGAGCGCTGCGCCACCAGCCTGTTCGGCATCCGCGTCTCGCTCCCCTACCGGGCCGTGTTCACGCTGGTGTGCCTCGTGGGCGCCCTGTGGGAGCTCGACCTCGTGTGGGGCGTGGCGGACATCCTCAACGGCCTGATGGCCCTGCCCAACCTGGTGGGCCTGCTCCTGCTGTCCGGCCTGGTGGCGCGGGAGACCCGGGCCTACCTCAAGGCGGACCCGGACCTCACGCAGCCGCCGTCGTCCCTGGGCGACTACACGCCCTCGCGCTGACGCCCAGCACCGGGACCGGTCGAGGCCCCCGCCGACGTCTCGGCGGGGGCCTCGACCCGTCTCACACCAGCCGGCCGCCCACCACGACGGCGACCGCCGTGCCGAGGACGACGACGGCCAGCACGGCGTCGCGCCGTCCCACCGGCACCGGCCGCCACACCGTGCGCGGCCCTGCCGAGAGCCCGCGCGACTCCATCGCGAGCGCGATCCGCTCCGAGGCGCGCACCGACCCCACCAGCAGCGTGAAGGCCGCCCGGCCGAAGTCGCGCACACCCAGGCGGGGCCGCCCGTCCCGCCCGAGGGGCGCCCGCACCGCCTGCGCGGCCCGGATCGTGGCCCAGCGCCGCGGCATCGCCACCAGCATCCGGTGGCCGGCGAGCATCGAGTAGGCGTACCGCGGCGACAGCCGGGCGTGCTGGGCGAGGCTCGCCATGAGGTCGCGCGGCGGCGTGGTGGCCAGGAACGCGACGGTCAGCACGCCGATCACCATGCCGCGCAGGGCGAGGGCCACGCCCATGACCAGGCCCTCGACGGTCACGCGGACGGCGGAGCCCTCCACGAGAGGCTCCCCCGGCCGGCTCACCGCGTTCACCATGACGAGGCCCACGGCGAACAGCAGGAACGGCACCTGGGCCAGGGCGAGCGTGCGCACGTCGAGGCGGGCGGCACCGTAGGCGGCCACCAGGCCCAGCAGGTACAGCGTGAGCAGCACCCGCACGTCCAGCAGGAACAGCGTGGCCAGGGAGACCACGAGCAGCAGCGCCATCTTGACCGTGGGGTTGGCCCGTTCCAGCCAGCTCATACCGGCACCACCGCCGTGGCCGGGCGGGCCAGGCCCGCCACCGCGTCGTCGAGCCCCTGCAGCACCGCGCGCAGCTCGCCGGACCCGCCGACCTCGGCCGCCAGGTGCTGCACCAGGCGGGGCGGGTGCAGCCGAGCGGCGGCGAGCAGGCGCTGGTCGCGCACCAGGTCGAGCGGCCCGACGTCGGCCAGCACCGTGCCCTGCCCCACCACGAGCACCCGGTCGGCGTAGCCGGCCACGGTGCGCAGGTCGTGGCACGTGAACATCACGCCCCGCCCCTGCGCCGCGGCACCTGCCAGCGCCCGGGCCGCCGCGACGGTGCCGTGCCGGTCGAGGCCGAACGTCGGCTCGTCCGCCAGGAGGAAGGGCCGCTCGTGCACCAGCACCGCGGCCAGGCTCAGACGGCGCTTCTGACCGCCCGAGAGGCGGAACGGGTTGTGCTCGGCGTGGTCCAGCAGCCCGAGCTCGCGCAGCACCTCCTCGACCAGCACCTCGGTCTGCGGCCCCGGAGGCAGGCCGACAGCCACCTCCTCGCGCACCGTGGTGCGCGAGAGCTGGTGCTCGGGGTTCTGGAGCACCAACCCGGGCCGGGGACCTTCGAGCGTGCCGGCGAGCGGCTCCTGCACCCCCGCCAGGCAGGTCAGCAGGCTCGACTTGCCCCCGCCGTTGGCGCCCACCACCGCGACGAGCTCACCGGCGCGCAGCTCGAGGTCGACGTCGCGCAGCACGGGCGTCACGGGCCGGCGGCGCGTGGGCCGCGGGGACCCGATCGGTGCGACGGCCAGGCCGCGCGCCCGCAGCACCGCGGCCCCGGGCTCAGACCCAGGTCCGGGCTCAGGCTCGGGCGCCGTCTGCTCCTCGGCTCGGGCCGCGAGCGCCCGCAGCCCGTCGCGCACGACGCCGGAGGTCAGGTCCCCGGACCCGAGGACGACGCGCAGCTCGGCGTCCAGGGGCAGCCAGCAACCCTGCGCGAGCAGGTCCGCCCCCGCCCGGTCGAGCACGTCGGCAGCCGGGCCGTCGTGGACCACGCGGCCGTTGCGGTCCACCACGACCCAGCGCCCGGGCAGCCCGCTCGTGCCGTCCGGCCCGGCGTACTCGTCGAGCCGGTGCTCCACCAGCACGCACGCCGCCGTGCCCGCGCGGGTGACGCGGTCGACGGCGGCGCGCACGGCCTGGACGCCGTCGCCGTCGAGCATCGCCGTCGGCTCGTCCAGGAGCAGCAGGCGCGGGCGCGGGGCGACCGCTGCCGCCAGGGCCACGCGCTGCAGCTCCCCGCCCGAGAGGGTGTCCGTGCTGCGGCCCTCCAGGTGGGCGGCCCCTGCCAGGTCGAGGGCGTCGCGCACCGCCCCCGCGATCTGCTCGGGGGCGGTGCCCAGGTTCTCGAGCGGGAAGGCGACCTCGTCGGCCACCTCGGTGAGGCACACGCCCGTCTCCGGGTCCTGCGCGACGACGCCGACGGTGTCCGCCAGGTCGGCGACGCCGGTCGCGTGGACGTCGCGGCCCGCCACCGCCACCGTGCCCGTCATCTCGGCGTGCACGGCGTGCGGGACGGCGCCGTGCAGGCAGCGCAGCAGGGTGGACTTGCCGGCCCCGGACGGCCCCACGACGAGCACCTGCTCGCCCGGCTCGATGCGCAGGTCGACCGGGCCGAGGCCGTCCCCGGTGGCGAAGACGGCCTCGAGCCCGCGGACCTCGACCAGCGGGGCGGGGTCAGCGCTCACGGCGCGCCACCGGCGCCCGGCGGTCGGCCTGGTCGCGCACGATCGCGAAGTTGTCGAGCGCCCCCGTGCGCACGAGCGCGTCCACCACCACGCGGGCCAGCAGACCACCGAGCAGCACACCGGATGCGAGCTGGAGCCCCAGGCGCAGCAGCAGGATGTCCTGCCCCCACCAGTCGAACCGGAACGCCGAGAACACGAACACCAGCCCCGCGCCCATGAGGCCCGAGACGGCGTACCGGGCCCAGCCGAACCGGCGGTAGCGGCCGGCGGCGAACGGCAGCTCGCTGCCCAGACCCTGGATGGCGGCCACGACCAGCAGGATGGGTCCCACCGGAGAGCCGAGGAACACCACCTCGATCACCGAGGCGATCACCTCCGCGACGATCCCGACGAACGGCCGGCGCAGGATCGCGATGGCGATCGGTGCCACGATGAGCCAGCCGCCCAGCAGCACGTGCTGGGCCAGGTCGCCGGCCGGCCCCATGAGCACGGCCAGGCCGTTCCACGCCTGGACGAGAGCCCAGTAGAGGAACCCGAAGACGACACCGAGCATCACCATCAGCACGATGTCCTTGAGCTCGAGGCGCGGCGCCCGCCGCGCGGTCTCAGGCCGTGACATCGCGGTGGCTCGGGCTGTTGACCGAGACGGTCAGGTGGCTGGTGACGTGCTGGACGGTGCGGCCCACGCGGGCCCACCCGCCCACCACGGTCTCCAGCACGGTGCCCAGGTCGCCCTCGAGGCGGGTGACGAAGTGCTCCGAGGCGCGGAACGTGCCGTTGGCGCGCGCCGTCTCGATGGCCGCGTAGATGTCCCGCATGTGGTCGGGCTCCACGCCCGCCCGCACGTCGTCGGCCAGGGGGTACAGCGCCCACTCGGCCGCGGCGAAGCGGCCGACCGTGCGGCCGGCGGGCGGCTCGACCGGGCGCGGGCCGGCGCCTCCGGGCAGGTCGCACACCACCTCGCCCGGGCAGCCGCGCGACAGGTGCACGGTGATGGAGGCGTGCTCGCCCGAGGCGGCGACCGCCTGGGCGAGGTCGGTCAGCCAGCGCAGCAGGTCCGCCTCGGAGCCGCCCGCGTAGGTGCTGACCGCGCCCCGCTCAGCCGAGCGCCACGGTGACGCCGCCGGAGAACAGCGAGTCGTGCAGCTCGAGCGACGCGAGCGTGACGTCGGTCGGGACGTCGAACACGAGGATCCCCTCGACGGTGTTGCCCGGGTTGATCTCCTTGAGGAACGCGTTGGAGTCCTCCAGGTAGATCCCGGCCTCGGTGTCGGCGGAGAACTGCCGACCGGCCGCGTCGTACGCCTTCTGCGCGTCGTCGTAGAACATCTGCGCGCGGTCGCCGATGTTGGCGACCGTCAGGTGCACCAGCACGAACTGGCCCTGCGGCGCCTTGTTGAGGAACTCGTCGCCCACCTGCGCCACGCCGGGCTCGACCGCCGTCACCGTGAACTCGAACTTTCCGTCGCGCACGGCGGTGCCGACGCCGGCGGACTGCTCAGCGGGCGCCTCGGCGGGCGCCTCGGCCGGGGTCTCGGCGGCCGCGTCGACGGTGTCCGTCCCGTCCGTCCCGGCGGCCACCGACGCCGTCGTGCCAGGCGCGGCGGGAGCGTCGTCGCCGCCGCTTCCGATCGCCGCCACGACGGCGACGACGGCCACCGCGCCCAGCGCGGTGAGCACCTTGTGCCGGCCGAACCAGCTGCGGTTCGCCTTCGCGACGGCCTTGGCCTCGCGCACCTGGCGCTTGAGGTCCGCCTGCGTGGGCGCGGCGGTCTGCCCGGGCTGCGGGGAGGACGGCTGGCCGGGCTGAGAGAGCTGCTCGCTCATGATGACTCCTCGGGATAAGGGGGTGGATTGACGTCGTCAACCCTCGTGGCGCGACCCCCTGACGCACATCGCCCGGTCGGGCAGGACCTGCTGCCCGACCGGGCAGGACGCACGCAGAGATCTCACCCGGTCGGGCGAGGCCCGGTGTCGGCGCACGCCCGTACGCTGCCGGGCATGCATCCCCCGTCGCCCTCGCCGCCGGCCGCCGCCCCTGCTGGCCACGGCGGCGTCCGTCGCGGGCGGCTCGCACGCTGGGTCGCCCGCTGGGGCACCGCGGTGGCCGTCACGACGTCGGCGTGCAGCTCGATCATGGCCGTCGCGTACATCGACGGCCCGGACGCGCCGCTGTCGAACATGAGCATGCTCGCGTTCCTCGTCGGGGCCACCCTGGCCGGCCTGCTCGTGCTGCGCCGCAAGCACCCCGTGGCGCTGACGCTGGGGGCGTCGGCCGCCAGCCTCCTGCTCCAGCTCGACTCCTTCGCGGCGCTGCTCGCGCTCTCGTGGGTGGTGACCACGGCACGCGCACGCACGGCCGTGCTGTGCGGCGTCGCCGCCGGCTCCGCCACGGCCGTGGCGCTGGTCCGCGACCTCGCCCGCGAGCCCGGCGGGCGGGTCTTCGCCGTCCACGACACCGTCACCGGCGAGCTCACCAGCTACCCGGGCCCGTGGGAGTTCCTCGTGTGGGGCGTCGTCCTCGTCGCAGCAGCGGTAGGAGCGGGGCTCCTGCGGCGGTTCCGCGCCGCGGCCGACGACTCCCGGGCCGCGCAGGCCACGGCTGTCGCGGTGCTCCAGGACCGGATGACGCGGCAGGAGGAGCGGGAGCTCATCGCCCGCGAGGTCCACGACACCGTGGCGCACCACATCGCAGCCATCTCGCTCCAGGCGTCGGCCATCGAGGTCACGCACGGCGACCCGGAGACCAAGCAGGCGGCCCGTCAGGTGCGGGCCTCCGCCCAGCACGCCATCGCCGAGATGCGGTCCCTGATCGCCACGCTGCGCACGGGGGACGAGACGGGCATGCCGGGGGCGAGCCTCGAGGACCTGGTCCCCCTGCTCGACGGCCTGCGCGAGCAGGGGCACACCGTCTCCGGCACCGTGTTCGTCTCGGACGCCGAGCACGCACCCACCGCCCTGACCCGGGCGACGTTCCGCATCGTCCAGGAGTCGGTCACCAACGCGCTCAAGCACGCCCCGGGCGCCCCGGTGGAGGTGAACGTGCGCGCCGGGCGCGACCACGGCGTCCACGTGCGCGTCAGCAACCCGCTGGTGCCCGGCGCCCCGACCTTCCCGGGCACCGGCTCGGGGGTCACCGGCATGGTGGAACGTGCCGAGGCGCTCGGCGGCCGCCTCGTCGTGGAACCCGGCCCCGACCGGTACACCGTCACGGCCGACCTGCCCTGGGCCGCCGTCCCGGCGACGTAGCGCACCGCTGTCGGCCAGGGCGGCTACGCTCCGGCAGCGTGACACGAGTGCTGGTCGTCGACGACGACCCGATGGTCCGCAGGCTGCTGACCACGGTGCTGACCGCCCAGGGCATCACCGTGGTGGGCGAGGCGAGCGACGGCGACGAGGTGCCCGCCCAGGTGGCAGCCCACCGCCCCGACGTCGTCCTCATGGACCTGCACATGCGCCGGGTCGGAGGCATCGCGGCCATCGAGGCCCTGCACCGCACCCCGCACCCGCCGGCCGTCGTGGCACTGACCTCGTTCGGCACCGACGAGACCGTCCTGGCGGCGGTACGGGCCGGCGCCCAGGGGTTCCTCGGCAAGGACGACGACCCCGAGCAGATCGCCGCGCACGTGCGAGCCGTCGCCGACGGCGCCGGGGCGCTCGGCCAGGACGCGGCGGGAGCGCTCATCCGGCACCTGTCCGGCGCAGCCGCCGAGGCCGCCCCGCGCGAGGAGGCCCGTGCGGCGCTCGCACGACTGACGGAGCGCGAGCGGGCGATCGCGGCGTGGCTGCCCCACGGACTGTCGAACCCGCAGATCGCAGCCCGCGTCTACGTCTCCGACAGCACCGTGAAGTCGCACCTGAGCAGCGCGATGACCAAGCTCGGCCTGAGCGGCCGCGAACAGCTGGCCGTCCTGGTGGACCGGGCCGGGCTCGCCGCCCCCATCCCCTGAGACGAGCGCGGGCCCGCCAGCGCGCCCGGAGCCGTCAGCCGAGCTCGGGCACGTCGTCCGACCGGAGCCACTCCGTGCGCAGGGAGGCCAGGGTGCCGTCGGCCTCGAGCGCGTCGACCGCCTCGGAGACGCAGGCCGTGAGCGCGGAGTCCTTGTCGAGCACCAGCCCGAGCTGCTCGGGCTCGCCCGGCTGCGGCAGGGTGCCCACCACCTGGGTGTCGGGGAAGTAGACGGTCGACGCGGCGACGCCCTGGTCCACGTCCATCACCATGGCGTCGACCTGCCCGGACGACAGCGCCTGCATGCCGTCGCCGGCCGCGCTGAACGGCACCACCTCGACGGCGTCGCCCCACGCGGCCTCGGCGGCGTCGAGGGACGTCTGGGCCGCGGTGACGCCCACCTTGGCACCCTCGAGGTCCGCCAGGGTGGTGGCGCCCGCGTACGGGCCGTCGTCCGCCACGATCACGCCCTGCCGCGTGGTCAGGTAGGGGCTGGAGAAGTCGACCGCGGTGCGGCGCTGCTCGGTGATCGTCGTCTGGTAGGCGGCGAGGTCGAACGGCTTCTCGGCCGGCGCCACGATCTGGTCGAACGTGACGTCGACCCACTCGACGTCGTCGTGCTCGTAGCCCAGGCGCTCGGCCACGGCGTACACCAGCGCGGACTCGAAGCCCTCGCCGCTGGTGCGCTCGCCCACGTACCAGGGCTCGTACGGGTCGCTCGCACCCACGGTGAGCACGCCGTCGGTCAGGGTGGGCAGCGCGCCAGGCTCGCAGGCGGCGGCCGACGGCGACGGCGAGCCGGCGTCCGTCGTCGTGCCCGGCGTCGAGCACCCGGTCAGGGCCAGCGCGGTGACGCCGACGGCGGCGACGGACAGGATCGGGCGGGGCAGGCGCACGGCGAGGCCTTTCGAGACGCGGGAGTGACCGCGACCGAGCCTAGGCGCGCCCCGGCGGGCCGCCCAGCGCACGGGCCGTGGACCGCGTCACACCCGACGAGAGCGGCTCAGGGGGCGGTCTCGAGCTCTCCCGCGGGGCGGGGCCGGCTGATGAGGTAGCCCTGGGCGACGTCGCACCCCAGCTCGCGCAGCCGGTCGAGCTGGCTGGTGCGCTCGACGCCCTCCGCCACGACGGTCAGCCCCATCGTGTGCGCGGCCTTGATCACGCCGGACAGGAGCTGGGCGTCGGCCTCGTCGGAGTCGATGCGCGAGACGATGCTCTGGTCGATCTTCAGGGTGCTCACCGGCAGGCTGCGCATGCGGCCCAACGACGAGTAGCCCACGCCGAAGTCGTCGAGATGGACCGAGACGCCGGCCTCCTGGAGACGGTGGAGCTGCTCGATGGCGAGCGGGAGGTCGGCGATCGCGGCGGTCTCGGTGACCTCCACCTGGAGCAGACGCGGCGGGATGCCCGCCTCCTCCAGGGCCGCGAGCACCTGCTCGGGCAGGCCCGGCTCGGCGAGCTGCACCGGGGAGACGTTGACGGCCACCGCCCAGTCGCGGCCGGCGTCCTGCCAGGCGCGCGCCTGGGCGCACGCGGCCCGCAGCACCCACTCCCCCAGCGCGACGATCTGGCCGGTGACCTCGGCCACCGGGATCGCCTCACCCGGGGAGATGACGCCCAGCTCCTCGTCCGTCCAGCGCAGCAGCGCCTCCACGGACTCGACCCGGCCGGTGCGCAGGTCGAGCTTGGGCTGGAAGTGCAGGTGCAGGTCCCCGTGCGCGATGGCGTGCTCCAGACGCCGGCGCAGGGTGGCGCGGCGCCCCGGGGCCCCGGCCTCCTCCACGCGCAACCACCGCGCGACGCGTGACTTGCCGGCGCGCTTGGCGCGGAACATGGCGCGGTCCGCCCGCTCCAGGAGCTCGTCGAGCACCCCGTAGACGGGCTCGTCACCCGTCAGCTCGGAGCCCAGCGCGATACCCACGCTGGCCGAGACCTCCACCCGGTGGTCCTCGACGGTGAACTTCTCCTGCGCGGCCACCACCACACGGTCGGCCACGGCGGTGGCCTCCTCCGGGTCGATGTCGGTGAGCAGCACGGCGAACTCGTCACCGCCGAGCCGCCCGATGAGGTCCTGCGGGCGCACGCACCCGTCGAGGCGGCGGGCGAACGCCACCAGGAGCTCGTCGCCGGCCTTGTGCCCGAGGGTGTCGTTGACCTGCTTGAAGCCGTCGAGGTCGGCGTACAGGACGGCCACCCTGGCGGGGTCGGTGCCCGTGGCGAGCAGGCGCGTGCCGTGCTCGTCGAGCATGCGCCGGTTCGGCAGCCCGGTGAGCGGGTCGCGCATGGCGATCTCCTGGTAGACCAGGCCGATCTCCCGGAAGATCGCCGCCACCGAGGCGACACCGGTGGTGCCGTCCTGGTGCAGCACCAGCACGTCGTCGTCGCGCAGCCACTCGCGCTGGGCCAGCAGCATCCCCGCGGCGTCGCGCAGCGGCAGGTCCGCGTCGACGCGCAGGCTGTGCGCGTCGACGACGTCGCCCGCCACGGCGCGCGACAGCAGCGCGCGGCCGTAGCCGAGACGGCCGCTCAGCTGCCGTTCCAGGCTGCTGCGGCTCAGCAGCGCCGGCGGACCCTCCAGCCCCACGACCGCGACGGCGCGCAGCTGCGGGTGCTCGCGGAAGATCCGCTCGACGAGGGAGACCGCGTCGGCGGCGTCGACCTGCGGGACAGGTGCGCTGAGCTCGCCGATCGTGCGGCCTGCCGATCGGTCGGTCTGTCCTGTGGTGGCCAGGTTGCCGGCGACGGCGGTACCGGGCATCGGGAGAGTCACGCCCTCTCCGATCGGCACGGCCCTGCCGGAGTAGAGGGACACGTGGGTGAACAACGGGTGTACCCCTGCGGTGCGGGCCACACGCCGCAGGGACGCGAAGGGGGTCAGCCCTGGCAGCCGCCCTCGGCCGGCGCCTCGTCGGCCACGTGGACGAGCACCGAGTGGCCGACGTGGTCGAGGGCCAGCTGGAGCAGCGCCCGCACGTGCGTGTCGTCGATCTCGTAGTGGGACTCGCGCCCCACCCGCTGCACGCTCACGACCCGGTGGGCGCGCAGCAGCCGTAGCGCGTGCGACGCTCCGGACTCGCTGACGCCCGCAGCCTCGGCCAGGTCACGCACCCGCAGCGGGCCCTCCAGGAGGGCGGTGAGGATGCGCAGCCGCCCCGGGTCGCCCAGGAGCGCGAAGACGTCGGCGACGTCGGCCACCGCGTCGTCGGACGGCATCCGTCGCCGCACCCGGGAGACGTTCTCCCTCAGCACGTCGTCGTGGTGCTCCGCCCGCTCAGGCATGGTGCGCCTCCTCGTCGCCGAACCGCTCGGCCTCGCACTGGATGGTGGCGTGGGTGACCTCGAACCGCTCGCGCAGCACCGCGTGCACGCCGGTCAGGACCGTATCGCGGTCGGCGCCGGCCTCGACGACGACGTGGGCGCTGGCGCTGTCCATGCCGGAGGTGATGGTCCAGACGTGGAGGTCGTGGACGGCGGCGACGCCGGGCACGGCGAGGAGGGCGTCACGCACCTGCGCGATCTCGACCTCGGGCGGAGCCACCTCCAGGAGGATGCGCAGCGCCTGGCGGCTGAGCCTCCAGGTGCGGGGCAGGATGAACAGGCCGATCGCGACGCCGACGAGGGGGTCGACGTACGACCAGCCGGTGGTCCACAGCACCACCGCGGCGACGACCACGCCGACCGATCCGAGCAGGTCCCCGAGCACCTCGAGGTGCGCGCCGCGCACGTTGAGGCTCTCCTTGGCACCGGCCGCCAGCAGCCGGAAGCTGATGACGTTGACCACCAGCCCCAGGACGGCCGTGACCAGCAGCGGAAGCCCTGGCACCTCGGGCGGCTCGGAGAACCGGCGCACGGCCTCGACCAGCACCCACCCGGCCACACCGAACAGCAGCACGCCGTTGGCGAGGGCGGCCAGCACCTCGAGCCGGTACAGGCCGTAGGTGCGCTGCGGGTCGGTGGAGCGGCTCGCGACGAGGATGGCGGCCATGGCCATGCCCAGACCGATGACGTCGGTGCCCATGTGGGCGGCGTCGGAGATGAGGGCGAGGGACCCGGTCCAGAACCCGACCACGAACTCCACCACCATGAAGGTGGCCGTGAGGGAGAACGCGATCACCAGCGGGCGCAGGTGGCGCCTTCCGCTGGAGACGGCCGGCCCGTGGGCGTGCCCGGCGCCCATCAGAGGATGGTCCTGGACGAGCACGCTCGAGCACTGTTCATATGAACACTCTTTCAGATGTTCATATGAGCTGTCCAGGGTCCGACCCCGGTCACACCGAGAAGCGCGCCACCACCCCGCGCAGCTCCCCCACCAGGTCGCCCATGGCCGCCGCGTGCCGGCGCGCCTCGTCCGCCGCCCGGGTGACGCCCTCCGCCGTGTCGCTCACACCGGTGATGCTCGCCGCGATCTGCCCGCTGCCACCGGCCGCCTCGGCCACACCCCGGGTCATCTCCGCCGTCGTCGCGCTCTGCTGCTCGATCGCCGCCGCGATGGTCGACTGGTGGTCGCCGATCTGCGCGATCACCGCCGAGATTCGGCCGATGGCCGCCACCGCCGTCGCCGTCTGACCCTGGATCGCCTCGACCTGGCGAGAGACCTCCTCCGTGGCCCGCGCCGTCTCCTGCGCGAGCTCCTTGACCTCGCCCGCCACGACGGCGAAGCCCTTGCCCGCCTCCCCCGCCCGGGCGGCCTCGATGGTCGCGTTCAGCGCGAGCAGGTTCGTCTGCTCCGCGATCGCCGTGATCGCCTTGACCACCGTGCCGATCTGCTGCGACGCCTCGCCGAGCCGAGCCATCCGCTCGTCCGTGCTCTGCGTGAACTCGCCCGCCTGCCGCGCCACCTCGGCCGCCTCGGCGGTGCTGCGAGCGATCTCCTGGATCGACTGGCCCATCTGCTCGGCCCCCGCGGCGACAGCCTCGACGTTGCGGCTGACCTCCTGCGCCGCGCTCGCCACCACACCGACCTGGCTCGACGAGCGCGCCGAACCGTCCGCGAGACCGTCCGCCACCACGGCCAGCTCCTGCGACGCGGTGGACAGGCGGTCGCTGCTCGCCGCGACGGTGCTGATCGCCGTCGCGAGCCCCGCGCTCGTCTCGTTGAGCGCCGTCGCCATCACCGCGAACTCGTCACCCGACGTGACCGGCACGCGGTAGGTGAGGTCACCGGAAGCGACGGCTCGCAGACCAGCCACCTGCTCCGCCACGGCGCGGGTCACCCGGCGGTTCAGGCGCCAGCCCACCAGGAGAGCCAGGGCCACCGCACCGACGAGCAGCACCAGCAGCGCCGTCCGCGCCTGACTCACCTGCCCGGCGAAGGCCGTCCCGTTCTGCAGGTCCGCCATCGCCTCCTCGCTCGCAGCGTCCAGCAGCTCCTCGTAGGACTTGCGGGCCGAGCGGCTCTCCTCCAGAGCCATGGCCGTCGCGGCAGCAGGGTCCGTGGCGTACAGCGCCTGCTCCTGCTCGACGACGGCGCGCCACGCCGCGATCCCGGACGCGATCTCGGCGACGGCCGCCCGCCGCTCGTCGTCCTCGGCCAGCGAGGCCGCCGTCTCCAGATCGGCGTCGATGGTGCGGAAGCGGTCCACGATCTGGTCCACGTACTCCGTGTCACCGGTGATCAGGAACCCGCGCTCGTCGTTCGCCACCGCCTTGGCCGTCACCGCGGCGTGCTGCAGCGCTGCGACATAGGCAGCCTCGTGGCCCACCTCGTCGTCCCGGGTGGCCTGCAGGGTGCCCGTGGCGACATAGCCGGTCACCCCGACCAGGACGGCCATGAGCGCTCCGGTCAGCGTGGCGACGAGGATCTTCCACCTCAGGGACAGACGGGAGTACAGGCCGGTGCGGGGCATGGAGACACCTCGAAGGATGACGACGGGGGGGTTCTCCCGAGGCATCGGCAGCGCCCCGAGACCCCTGAGCCGTCCGGCACGTGGCCTACGTCGCTCTCCGCGACGCCCCCACCGCTCACCGCGGAGGCCCGCGCCGCCTGGCCGGCACGTGCCCCCCTGGGAACATTCACGCCCGCGGCCCGGTTGTACCGGGTGTCGCACCGGTCACGACCCCCGGGCTTCACCTTCAGCCGCTACGAGCGGCCGCGCGCCGAGAGGCGTCTGCCGGTGCGACACACGTGGGACGGGCGGTCGGGGCATGCCGGCCGCCCGTTCTCTCGTCTCGTGGGGCCCCTCCAGGAGCCGTGGCTCAGGAGCACGCCGCCACGTCCGAGCGCGACGCGGTGAGCAGCCTGCTCGGCACATGACGCCGGCGGGGCCCGCCCCCGCGAGCCCCGCCCGCGTCGGCCTTCAGACGCGCCGGCGCAGCCAGTCGATCCTGGCCGCGCGTGCGCGGCGCGACAGGTCGGCCTGCGGGAAGACGGCGTCGAAGCCGTGGAAGCCGCCTCCCCACACGTGCAGCTCGGCATCCCCGCCGGCGGCCCAGATGCGGCTGGCATAGTCGACGACCTCGTCGCGGAACGTCTCCGCGGAGCCTGCATCGAGGTAGGTGTCAGGCAGACCGGACAGGTCGGCCGCCCGTGCCGGCGAGACGGCGGCGGGTACCTCGTCCTGGTCGATGCCCTCCAGCACCTGCCCCCACGCGAACGCGTTCGTCTCTCGCGACCAGATGTCCGGGGCGGTGAACTGCGCGCTGGAGACCGTGACGTTGCGATGGTCGAGCATCGGGCACAACAGCACCTGAGCGCGCACGGGCAGGTCGCGCTCACGAGCCAGCAGCGCCACCCCGGCCGCAAGTCCGCCACCGGCGCTCGTTCCTGCGACGACGAGGCGCGCCGGGTCGATGCCCAGCTCCTCGGCCTCGCGAGCGAGCCAGCTCAGCGCGGCGTACGCATCCTCGACCAGCGTGTCCCCGCGGACCTCGGGCGCGAGGCGGTACTCCACGCTCGCGACGACGACGTCGAGCTGCTCGAGCCACTCCAAGGGGATGTCGATCTGCGCGAAACGGTCGCCCATCACCATGCCTCCGCCGTGGAGCCACAGCACGGCGGGACGAGCGCGGTCCGCACCGGCCGGCGAGAAGATCGAGAGCGCGAGCGCAGCACCGTCCGCGGCCGTCACGGTGAGCTCCCGCCGGCGGATCGGCCGCCCCTCGAGCAAGGGCTCGACCGGTGCGGACGAGTACGGCCGGATGTGCGGCAGCACGTCCAGGTCGAGGACCACCGGTGCTGGAAGGGCCGCGTAGAGCTCGGCGAGCTCGGGATCGACAGCGGGTCGCGCAGTCTTCGCGGTCACGCGAGCACCGCCTTGCCGGTCACGGGCACGAGGTCGGTGTACTCAGGGTCCTTCGCGAGCAGGCCGTCGAACCGCGCCACGATGGCCCGCGCCGCGTCCGTGTCGAACTCCCGTCGATGGTCCTCGGCGCTCGTCCAGCCCTCGACCAGGTGCACCACGTCCGGGTCGGACGCGGAGCGGCTGACGAGGTACACGAGGCAGAACCGGGTCGACGCGGGGCTGCCCGGATCGAGGCCCGAGCGGACGACGTCGAACAGCTCGTCGCCGCGTCCCGGGTGTGCGGTCATGGTGGCGGAGAAGCCGTATCCGATGGTCATGGTCGTTCCTTTCAGTGAGGTCAGTGAGGTCAGTGAGGTCAGAGGTAGGTGTGCGGACGCCGTCGGACGCGCGGCGACGAGCCAGCCGGCACCGGCTCGGCCGCCGCGCCCAGCCGTCCGGTCACAGGTCGTCCGGTCACAGGTCGTGACCACCCGAGGCTTCGACGTCCTGGCCGGTGATCCAGCCGGCGTCGCCCGAGGTGAGGAACGCGATGACCTTGCCGACGTCCTCCGGCTCGCCGATCCTCCCCAGCGCGACCCGCGCGGCGAGGTCGGGGATGATCTCGGGGAAACGGGTGAACGCGTCGTCGCCGAGCCGGGTGCGCGTGACGCCGGGTGACACCGAGTTCACGCGGATACCGCGAGGAGCGAGCTCCTTGGCCAGGTATCGGGTCAGGACCACGAGGCCGCCCTTCATCGCCCCGTAGACCGAGTAGCCGACGGTCAGCCCGGTCGGGTGCGTCGAGGTGCTGGTCGTGTTGACGATGGCGCCGCCGTCTGCGACCAGGGGCACGAGCTCCTTGGTCAGGAAGAAGGGCGCCTTGAGCAGGATGCTCTGAAGTCGGTCCCAGAACTCCTCGGTCGCCTCCTCGAGGGTGGCGGCCGCGCCGACGCCCGCGTTGTTGACCAGCGACGTGATCCGTTCCTCCCCCCACCCGGCGAGCACCTGCGCGACACGCTCGCGGAACGCCGGGTACGACGAGATGTCGGCGACGTCCAGGCCGAGCGCTGCGGCACGCCCTCCCTGCTGCTCGATCTGCGCGACGACCTCCTGTGCGCCCTCCGGGTGACTGCGGTAGGTCACGATCACCGCCGCGCCGCGGCGCGCGATCTCCACGGCCGCCGCTTGCCCGATCCCCGCACTGCCGCCGATGACCAATGAGACGTCCACTGTGCGCTCCTCCTGTTGGCTGGTGCGACCAGCACACCACCCGAGCGCCCTGAGCCCTAGACGGATCGTCGCAGGCTCTTGCCTGATCCTGCTCGGATCGGTCGAATCGCGTAGGAGAGCGCCTACCCCGGTGCTTCAATCGCCGAATGGAGCTGGAAGACGTCTGCAGGCTCATCGACCGCCTCGCCGGCGCGGAGACGACGATCGTCGACGGCATCGTGGCCTCCCGGGTCGAGACCGAGGGCCCGCCGGAGGGATCCGTGACCGGCACGTCGTTCGTGCTCATGGCCCGCGGTTCGAAACGCATGGCGGTCGGCGAGCAGGTGTTCGAGTACGGCGCCGGGCAGTGCCTCGTCACATCCGTCGAGGTGCCTGTGATGGGCCACTTCTTCGGAGTGAGCGCGCGCCGGCCGGCGCTCGGCTTCGCCATGACCCTGCGGCCCGCGATCATCGCCGAGCTGCTGCTGGAGAGCCCTCCGTCACCGCGCGGCCCCGTGCCAGCCGGTATCGCGGTCGCCGACGCCTCGCCCGACGTGATCGATGCCGTGGGCCGGACGGTACGGCTCATCGAGAGGCCGCAGGACCGCGCGGTGCTGGGCGCGATCTTCGAACGGGAGCTGCACTGGCTGGCGCTCACCGGCCCGCTCGGCCCCGTGGTGCGCCAGCTCGGCCTCGCTGACAGCAGCCTCAGCCGTGTGGGGCACGCGGTGCGATGGATCCGCGAGCACTACGCCGATCCCTTCCGCATCGAGGATCTCGCACGGCTCGCCCGGATGAGTCCGTCGGCTTTTCATCGCAGCTTCCGCGCGATCACCGCGCTCAGCCCTGTCCAGTACCAGAAGCGGCTGCGCCTCCAGGAGGCGCGTGTGCGGCTCCTCGCCGACCCGAGCGACATCGCAGGTGCCGCCTACGCCGTCGGCTACGAGAGCGCGTCACAGTTCAGTCGCGAGTACCGTCGCCAGTTCGGCGCTCCCCCGTCCGTCGACGCCGCGCTGCTTCGCGAGGTCGGGCTGACCTCGACGTGAGCGTCGTGGGCGGGCTGCCGGGTCGAGCCGTCCGCGGGCTCGGTCGCGTTCGTCGGGGACGAGACCGGAGCCCGACAACGACGAAGGCCCCCAGGGAATCCCTGGGGGCCTTCGTTCAGAACCACTCTCGTGATCCTGTGTGGTAGCGGGGGCAGGATTTGAACCTGCGACCTCTGGGTTATGAGCCCAGCGAGCTACCGAGCTGCTCCACCCCGCGTCGACTCCCTGAACATTACGCCATGTCCGCCCCAGGTCCAAATCGGCGCCTGAGGCAAAACCGCAGGTCGGGGCCTGCGTGCGACGAGCGTCACACCCAGACCCCGACCTGCGGCCCGGATGTCAGCCTCCCGCACCGTCCAGCGCGTCCTCCGCTGCCACGGCCCGCTCCAGGGCGGCCTGGAGCCGCTCCTGCGCCTGGCCGTAGGCGGCGAAGTCGCCCTGCTGGAGAGCCTGCTGACCGGCCTGCATGGCGGCGTTGGCCTCCTGCAGCGCCGAGTCGAGCTCGGCCCGCGGGTCGCCCGGCGCTGCCGGGGCCGGGGCCGGAGCCGTGTCGGTCGGCTCCGGCTCGGTCGTCTCCGTCGGCGTGGGCTGCGTGGGCTCAGCCGTCGGCTCCGCCGCCGGGCTGCCCAGGTCGGTGCCCGGGTCCGCCGGTGTGATCGGCGCCTCGTCCTCGGCCTCGCCACCGGCGTCACCGGCAGCCGCACCCGAGTCGCCCCCGAACACCTGGTCCAGGGCCTCGTCGAGCGTCGCGGCGTACCCGGTCTGGTCACCGAAGGCGACGAGCACGCGGCGCAGCAGCGGGAACTGCGTGCCGGTGGCGGACTGGATGTACACCGGCTGGACGTACAGCAGGCCGCCGCCCACGGGCAGCGTCAGCTGGTTGCCGCGCACCACGCTCGAGGAACCGCGCTCCAGGATGTTGAGCTGCTCGGAGATGATCGGGTTGGAGTCGAAGTTGTTCTGCACCTGGCCCGGACCGGGGACGGTCAGGTCTCGGGGCAGCTCCAGGAGCCTCAGCCGGCCGTAGTCGGGGGACTTCTCCCCCGCAGTCGACCCTGCCTCCGCGTCCGCGGCGAGGAACCCGGTGAGGATCTCGCGGTCGGAGTTGCCACCCGGGATGAACGTCGACGTCAGGGAGAACGACGACTGCTCCTGGCCCGGCATCTGCAGCGTCAGGTAGTACGGCGGCTGCAGGGGCTTGGGCTCCGTCTGGACCGTGGGGTCCTGCGGGTTGCGCCAGAAGTCCTGGCCCGAGAAGAACTGGCCGGGCTCGGTCACGTGGTACTGCGTGAGCAGCGACCGCTGGACCTTGAACAGGTCCTCCGGGTAGCGCAGGTGGCTCATCAGGTCGCCCGAGATGTCCGCCAGGGGGCGCACGGAGCCGGGGAACACGTTCTCCCAGGCCTGCAGCATCGGGTCCTCGGGCTCCCACGCGTAGAGCGTCACAGAGCCGTCGTAGGCGTCCACGGTCGCCTTGACCGAGTTGCGGATGTAGTTGACCTCCTGCGGCAGCTCCACCGGCAGGCCCTGGGCCTGCGCGGTGAGGGTGTCCGCGGTGGACTCACGCATCGGCGTCGAGGTCGAGTACGGGTACGCGTTCGTGGTGGTGTAGGCGTCCACGATCCACTTGACGCGACCGTCGACCACCGCGGGGTACACGCGGTTGTCGAGGGTGAGCCACGGCGCGACCTTGGCCACGCGCTGCTGCGGGTCACGGTCGTAGAGGATCTGCGACTCGCTCGTGACGCGCTCGGAGAACAGGATCTCCTGCGAGCCGAACTTCAGCGCGTACAGCACCTTGGACAGGAACGAGCCGACGCTCGGGCCGGCCGTGCGCTCCTGGGTGGGGAACGTGTAGTTGACCTGACCGCCACCCTCGGCGTCGTCCGCCTGGTAGTCGAGCTCCCACGGCGTGGAGCCCTCGGGGGCACCGACGATCGAGTACGTGGTGGTGGCCGGGCTGAAGTAGATGCGCGGCTCGTAGCCGCCCTCGAACATGTCGGTCAGCGCGCCCTGGGTGGGGATGCCGCCCTCGAAGAACGCGGGCCGGCCGTCGGGGCCCGGCTGGTTGCCGTAGGCGGCGACGACGCCGTAGCCGTGCGTGAACACGGTGTGGTCGTTGACCCAGTTGCGCTGGTTGTTGCCCAGGCCGTCGAGGTTGAGCTCGCGCACCGCGATCACGGTGTCGCGCGACTCCCCGTCCACCGTGTAGCGGTCCACGGCCAGGTTGTTCGTGAAGTTGTAGTACTGCTTGTTCTGCTGCAGCTGGCGGAACGAGGGGCTGACCACCTGCGGGTCGAGCAGCCGCACCGACGCCGTGGTCTCGGCGTCCTCGCGCAGCGCGCCCGCCTCCGCCTGGGTGGTGGCGTCGTACTGCTGCGTCTCCACGTTGTCGAGCCCGAACGCCTTGTGCGTCGCGTCGATGTTGCGCTGGATGTACTCGGCCTCGTACTCCTGCGCGTTCGGGGTCACCTGGAAGCGCTGCACGACGGCGGGGTAGATGCCGCCGATCGCCACGGCGGAGACCACCATGAGGCCGACGCCGATGGCCGGCAGGCGCCAGTTGCCGCGGAACGCGGCCACCACGAACGTGGCTGCCACGAGCAGCGCGACACCGGTGAGGATCGCCTTGGAGGGGATCACCGCGTGCACGTCGGCGTAGGAGGCGCCATCGAACCGGTCACCGGAGGACAGCAGGATCGAGTACCGGTCGAGCCAGTAGTTCGCGGCGATCAGCAGCATGAACACGGCTGCGAGCACCGACAGGTGGATGCGCGCCGCACGGGTGGTGCGCGCCGTCCCGTCGGGCACGGGGCCCACACGCAGACCGCCGTACAGGTAGTGGGTGACCAGCGCGGCGATGGCCGAGACGACCACCACGGCCATGAGCATGCTGACGGCGAAGCGCAGCGCGGGGAGCTGGAAGACGTAGAAGCCCACGTCGAGCCCGTGCTGCGGGTCGGTGGTGCCGAACGGCACGGAGTTCAGGGCCAGCAGCACGGTGCGCCACTGCGCGGCCGCGGCCACACCGGCGAAGAACCCGACGACCAGCGGGGCGGCGATCGTCACCACGCGGCGCAGCGGCTCGACCGCCTCGCGGTACTGGTCCAGCGTGGCCTGCTCCGGCGTCGACGGCGCGTACACCGGCCGGGACCGGTACGCGGCGGAGAACGACCAGAACACGACGCTGGCCATGAGCACGAACGCGACGGCGAACAGGGCGGCCCGGGCGATCCACTGCGTCCACACGACCCGACCGAAGTCGAGCGCCTGGAACCACATGATCTCGGTCCAGAACTGCGCCAGGATCAGCAGCGCCGCGACGATGGCCGCGAGCACCACGAGCGCGACGACGAGCGGGCTGCGGCCTCGCCGTGGCGGCGGGCTGGGACGACGGGGTGGGGCGAACGACACAGGTACCTCGCTGGGGTGGATCAGGTGTCGCGCGTGTGCACGACCGGTAAGGGGAACGTCTGTGGTCCGCCCCAGGTTCCCACCGTTCGCCCGCGCACGTCAGCCGGTGGCCGTCGTGCCGCGTGGCAGAGGCCTGCCGCACCGCCGCTGCCGGTGCCCGGAAGCGCCCGGCAGGACGCTCCGCAACCGCCGTCAGGAGCAGGTGGGCAGCGCCTCGCCGCGGCCTGCGCCGATGGCCTCGACGGCGTCGCGCGCCTCGGCCAGCGTGGCCACCCGCACCACGCGCAGCCCCTCCGGCACCTCGCCCACCACCTGCGGGCAGTTGTCCGCCGGGGCCAGGAACCAGGCCGCTCCGTCACGCACCGCGCCGCGCAGCTTCTGCTCGATGCCCCCGATGGGCCCCACCGCGCCGTCGACGTCCATGGTGCCGGTGCCCGCCACCACCTGGCCCTGCAGCTCGTCCTCGGGCGTGAGCACGTCGATGATCGCCAGGGCGAACATCATCCCGGCGCTCGGCCCGCCGATGTCCTCGATGCGGATCGAGACGTCGATCGGGAAGTCGTACTGCGAGCTGACGAGGATGCCGAGGGCGGCACGCGAGCCGCCGTCCGTCGTCGTGATCGTCAGGTCCTGCGGGCGCCCGTCGCGCTCGACACCGAGCACGACGTCGTCGCCGGGCGTGACCTGGTCCAGCTCGCCCAGCAGGTCGGCGTGCGTGGCCACCGGTCGCCCGTCGAGGCTGCGCACGACGTCGCCCTCCTCGACGACCCCAGCCGCCCCCGACCCCTCTGGCGTGCCGGCGACGGTCAGCGTGGCCGGCACGTCGTACCCCAGCTCGGTGAGGGCCGCGGCCGTCGCGTTCTCCTGCGAGCTGGTCATCTGCGCGGCGCTCTCCTCGCGCTGCTGCTCCTGCGTGACCCCGGCGGGGAACACGGCCTCCACCGGCAGCGCCGCCCGCGCCGGGGACGCCCACGCGGCGAGCACGTCACCGGCGTACACGTTGCTGACCGGGCCGCCGCCCACCGAGACCGTGGTCAGCCGCAGCTGGCCCGACGCCGGGTAGGTCTCGGCGCCCTCGATCTCCACCAGGGGCATCTCGCGCGCGTCCTGCCCCGAGCCGACGCGCTGCGAGCCCAGGGTGTCCTCCGTGGGGCCCGGCGCCCGGACGGCGTAGCCGGTGGGCAGCACGAGGGCCACGGCGGACAGCAGGGCGGTGGCCAGGAGCGAGGCGCTCAGCACCAGGGCGCGCGGCCCCACCGGGGCAGGGGCAGCCGGCTCGGGGAAGCCCACGGAGCCGTTGTCCTCGCCACCCAGGCCGGCACCGGTACGGGGGTCGGTCGACGTCACCCGCCCATCATCCCCGCTCCGCCTGGGAACCTGCCCCACCGCGGCCCTCCCCGGCGCCGGTGCGCTGTGGGCGAAAGCCGCCACCGGGCACCCCACGGCCCCCGCCGCCCTGGTTACGGTGAGGACCGACGCGAGGAGCCCACCCATGAACCATCCCGACGACGACGAGCGCCGTCTGCGCGAGCTGCTGGGCCAGCTGTTCGGCGACCGCGCCGACGAGGTCATCGCCCAGATGCGCGCGCAGGGCATCGACCCGGCAGCCCTGGCCGGCGGCGGCGCCATGCCCGACCCGGCGACGATGCAGCACGTCCTGGCGCAGGTGCAGCGCATGCTGTCCGCCTCGGGCGACGGTCCCGTCAACACCGACGTCGCGCACGACCTCGCCCGCCAGGTCGCGGTCGCGGAGGGCGACCCGTCCCTGACGGGCACCCAGGCGCGGCAGGCGACCGACGCCCTCACCGTCGCCGAGCTGTGGCTCGACGCCGCCACGACCCTGCCGCCGTCGGGCGGCCAGAAGCACGCCTGGAGCCGCTCCGAGTGGGTCGAGGCCACGCTGCCCGCGTGGAACCGCCTCGTCGCCCCCGTCGCCGCGTCCATGGCCGACGCCCTGGCCACCGTGCTGGCCGACCAGCTCCCCGGCGACCTCGACGTCAGCCTCGAGCTGCCCGGCCTGCCCGCCGGCGCCCTCGGGCCCTCCGGGCTCGGCCTCGAGCAGCTCGGCCTCGGCGGCCTCGACCCCGCCCAGCTGCTGCGCCGCCTGGGTGCCGCGGCCTTCGGCATGCAGGTGGGCCAGGCTGCCGGCACCCTCTCGCGGGAGGTGTTCGGCGCCACCGACGTGGGCCTGCCGCTGCTGCCCGGCCCCGGCACGGTGCTGATGCCCACCAACGTCGCCGCGTTCGCCGACGGCCTCGACGCCCCCGCCGACGAGGTGCGGCACTTCCTCGCCGTGCGCGAGGCCGCCCACGCCCGCCTGTTCACCCACGTGCCGTGGGTGCGCTCGCACCTGACCGGGCTCGTCGAGCAGTACGCGCGCGGCATCACCATCGACCTCGACACCCTCGAGGAGCAGGTGCGGGACGTCGAGGTGTCCGACCCCGAGGCGCTGCGCCGGGCGCTCGCGGGCGGCGGCATCTTCGGCCTGCAGCCCACCCCCGAGCAGCAGGCCACCCTGCTGCGCCTGGAGACGGCGCTCGCCCTCGTAGAGGGGTGGGTGGACGAGGTCAGCGCCCAGGCCGCCCTGCCGCACCTGCCGCACGCCGTGCCGCTGCGCGAGATGCTGCGGCGCCGTCGGGCCGCGGGCGGGCCGGCCGAGCAGACCTTCTCCTCCCTGGTCGGGCTGGAGCTGCGGCCCCGCCGCTCGCGCGACGCGGCCGCGCTGTTCGCGCACGTGGCCGTCGCGGGCGGCCCCGAGGGGCGCGACCACGTCTGGGACCACCCAGACCTGCTGCCCGGCCCCGGCGACCTCGACGACCCCGCCGGCTACCTCGCACGCCGCGAGGCGCAGGCCACGGCCCACTCCGACGTCGACGAGGCGCTCGCACAGATCCTGGGCGACGACGACCAGCACTGACCGGCACCGACCGGCACCGACCGGTCCTGACCGGCCCGTTCCCCGGGCCCGGCCAGACCTCGGACACCGAGGTCAGACGTCGGCGCCCGGGGGCTCGTCCTGGACGAAGCTCACGCCCTCCAGGAACCCCCGCGCCCGGTCCGTGCGCGGGTAGCCCTCCAGGAGCCGCCAGAACTCCGGGCCGTGCCCCGGGTGCAGCAGGTGGGCCAGCTCGTGCAGCAGCACGTAGTCCAGCACCCACGACGGCATGCCCTGCAACCGGGTGGAGATGCGGATCGAGCCGTCCACCAGGGTGCACGAGCCCCAGCGCCGGCCCTGGTTGGCCGACCAGCGCACGCTCGTGGGCCGCGCCGCCCCCGCCAGGTAGCGCTCCGACAGGTCCCGGGCCCGAGCCACCAGCTCGTCGTCCGACGGCCGCCGACGGCGCTCCTTGTGCTCCAGGCGGGCCAGCATCTTGGCGACCCACTCCTGCTCCTGGGCACGCGAGAAGCGCGCCGGGATCGCGACGATCGTGCGATCGCCGTCGCGGTAGGCGCTCACGGTGGCGGTCCGCCGTCGGCTGCGGCGCACCTCCACGGACGTCTCGACGGACGCCGGCGCGTCATGGGCCACTCCCCGACCGTACCTAACAAACCCCAAGGTTGTGGTGAGAGACACATCGAGACGCGCACGGCACGCGGCTCACGTGGGCTGTGGACGACGCACGAGCCGCGCCCGCAGGCACTGGCACGCTGACCGCATGCCACCCGTCGCCCCGCCTCCGGCCGCCCCACCCCCGCTCACCACGACCGCCGCCCAGGCACCGGCGGCACCCGCCGTACCGCCCACCGGCCGGCGCGCACACCCCGCGCCCCCGCTCGACGACGTCCGGCTGCGGCCCGGCACCCCCGTGCTCGACCGCGGCCACGGCGAGGTCCAGCTCGGCACCGACCCCCGCTGGGCCGTGCGCGTGGGCGGTCTCGACGACGCCGAGGTGGCCTGGCTCCGCGAGCTCGCCGTCCGCCGCCACACCTCGCCGACGGCCGCCGCCCGACGCCGCGGCATCGACCCCGGCCGCCGCGACGAGATCGCCCTCCTGCTCCACCACGGCGGGTTCCTCCAGCACACCGGCACCACCGACCGGCAGCCCCCCGCGGTCGCCACCGTGACCGCGACCGCCGACGGCGCCGCCGACTCCCCCACGCTCGGTGCCCTGCGCGCCGACGGGGCCGGTCGCGCGACGCTCGCCACCCGCGCTCGGCGGTGCGTGGGCGTCGCCGGGCTCGGCCGCACGGGTGCCGCCGTCGCCCTGCACCTGGCCACCGCGGGCGTGGGCACCCTCGTGCTCCAGGACGCCTCGCCCGTGCAGACCACCGACCTGGGGCTCGGCGCCTACCGCCCCGGCGACGTCGGACGTCCTCGTCACGAGACCCTCGCCGCCACGCTGGCGCAGGTGGCACCGCGCTGCCGCGTGCGGACCGACGGCGCTCCCGACGTCGTCGTGCTCGTCGAGACGCACTCCCCCGCGCCCGCCCGCTACGCACGGCTCGTCGGCGAGGGGGTGCCGCACCTGCCGGTCACCGTGCGGGAGGCCGACGTCGTCGTCGGACCCTTCGTGCTGCCCGGCACCACCGCGTGCGCGCGGTGCGCCGACCTGCACCGCACCGACGACGACCCCGTGTGGCCCGCGCTGGCCGCACAGCTCAGAGGAGGGACCGAGCCGCCCCAGGAGACGACGCTCGCGGCAGCCGGGGCGAGCCTCGCCTGCGCCCAGGTGCTCGCCCACCTCGACGGGTTGCGGCCGACGTCGGCCGGGGCCCTGCTCGAGGTGGCGCTGCCCGAGACGTTGCCCGAGGTGCGGCGGGTACCACCCCACCCGCGGTGCGGGTGCACGACGCTGAGGCCGGCAGCACGGGCGCTCGGCCCTGCGGGGCCCCGTCGACAGGATGAGCACCAGGCCGGCGCCTGAGCCTCACCCAGGAGATCCCGGGTGAGGCTCAGGCGGCCGCCGTCCGCGACTCGGCGGGCACGACCGAGGCCGCGCTCACGGCCGGCACGGCGGCCGGCGACGGCGACGGCGCCGGCGAGGGCGCCGTCGCCGCGGGAGCCGCGGCCGCCTGCTCCGTCTTGCGCGGCCGGCCACGGCCGCGCTTGCGCGCCACGACGGCGCCGTCGACGAACACCTCGCCACCCCACACGCCCCACGGCTCGGCGCGCTCGATCGCGCCCTCCAGGCAGCCGGCCTGCAGCGGGCAGGTGCGGCACAGCGCCTTGGCCTGCTCCACCTGCGCGGTGTGCTCGGCGAACCAGAGCTCGGGGTCGTTGGTACGGCAGGGCAGCATGCCCTGCAGCAGCGAGTCGAAGGCGACCTTGTCGGCCGCCGCGGTGGGTACGGGTTGGTGCGGGGTCCAGGCGGCGGTCCCGGGAGCCGTCTCCAGGTGCCGCTCGTCCAGCAGGTGCGCGAGACGCACGATGTCCTCCGTCAGGTTCTCAAACGAACGTCGTTGTGTGCGTTCAGGACCTGCGGTGGACCTCTGGTGGTACCAGTGGTCCCGGTGACCTGGCCCGGTGAGGGCCGGTTCCCGTCCTCGAAAAGACGAAGGCCGCGGATCCTGGGTGGACTCCGCGGCCTGGTTCCGGCTTAAGCCGGTTGCCCCCAGGGTACGGAGTCGGGTGCGAGAGCGAGATCGACGTGTCCCGGTCGCTTGCCGTGAAGCTGCGTCAGGGCAGAGGTGTCCCCTGCCACGCCGGACGTGCCCACCAGCCCACGCATGCGGAACGGAACGGTCCGCAGGGAGCCGTAGCTCGCGTTCAGGCCGTTCGTCGACACGGTGTTCTTCAAGATCTCCATCGCTGCACCCACCTCCTCACTGTTCTCGGGCTCGCACCTCTCGGCGCGCGCCCCCGGTCAAGGACTCTCCGAGGATAGACCGCCACCCCCAGAGCGCCACATCTTTTTTCGGGTGTTTTTTCCGGCCCCTCCGCAGGACCCCGCGAGCCACCCGCAGGAACGGCTCTCAGGAGCCGCCGTCGGAGGCCCCCGAGGCCGCCTGCGCGACGATGGCGAGCACGGACTCGCCGTACTTGTCGATCTTGGCAGGGCCGATGCCGTTGACGCGGGCGAGCTGCATCGTGGACGTCGGGCGGATCTCCGCGATGGCCGCGAGCGTCGCGTCCGACAGCACCGTGTACGCCGGCTTGTCCGTCTCCTGCGCCACCGAGCGGCGCCACTCGCGCAGCGCGTCGAACAGCGCGACGTCGTGCTCGCCCGTCAGCAGGTCACGGGCCTGCCCCTTCTTGGCCCGGGGCGTGCGGGAGCGGTCTGCAGGGTCGTCCGGCCACAACCCGTCGAAGAACCGCGTGCGCTTGCGCGACGCCCGCCCGCCCGGGTTGCGGGAACGGGCGAACGACACCTCCAGGTGCACGCGCGCACGGGTGACCCCCACGTAGAGCAGGCGGCGCTCCTCCGCCACCGCCTCGTCCGTCTCCGCCAGCGAGATGGGCATGAGCCCCTCGCTCATCCCTGCCAGGAACACGGCGTCCCACTCCAGACCCTTGGCCGCGTGCAGCGACGCGAGAGTCACACCCTCGACCGTGGGGGCGTGCTGCGCCGCCGAGCGCTCCTCCAGCTCCGCCACCAGCGTCGCGATCGTCGCCGGCTCTCCGTCGGCTCCCGGCGCACGCGCGAGGTCGTCCGCGAGCGCCACCAGGGCCTGCATCGAGTCCCAGCGCTCCCGGGCGGCACCCCGGGCGGCGGGCGGCTTCTCCGACCAGCCCGCCGTGGTCAGCACGTCGCGCACCTGCTCCGGCATCGGCTGGTCCGGGTCGGCGGAGCGGGCGGCGCCGCGCAGCAGCACGATCGCGTCGCGGACCTCCTTGCGCTGGAAGAACCGCTCGCCACCGCGCACCTGGTAGCCGATCCCGGCGTCGGACAGGGCGGCCTCGAAGGCCTCGGACTGCGCGTTGGTGCGGTACAGCACCGCGATCTCGCTCGGGCGGGTGCCCGCGGCGATGAGCCGGCCCGCCCGGGCGGCGATGCCCGCGGCCTCCGACTCGTCGTCGTCGTAGGTGGTGAAGCCGACCGGAGGGCCGGCGGGGCGCTGGGCGCGCAGCTCGAGCGCCCCGGTCACCCGGCCGCGGCGCAGCACCTCGTTGGCCAGGTGCACCACCTGCGGGGTGGAGCGGTAGTCACGCACCAGGCGGATCTCCTGCGCGTCCTTGAACCGCCGGCGGAAGTCGAGCAGGTACCGCGGGGTGGCGCCGGTGAACGAGTAGATGGTCTGGGACGGGTCGCCGACGACGCACAGCTCCCTGCGGTCCCCCAGCCACTGGTCCAGGAGGAACTGCTGCAGCGGCGAGACGTCCTGGTACTCGTCGACGACGAAGTGGCGGTACTGCGAGCGCACCTCGTCGGCCACCGACCGGTTCTCCGCCAGGATGCCGGCGAGGATCTGCAGCACGTCCTCGAAGTCGATGACGCCGCGCTCGTTCTTCACGTCCTCGTACGCGGTGGCCAGCCGGGCGACGGTCTGCAGGTCGTACCCGGCGGGCGCCGGGCGGCCGTCGGTCAGGGCGCGGCGCACGTAGTCGTCCGGGCTGACGAGGGACACCTTGGCCCACTCGATCTCCGAGGCGAGGTCGCGGACCGCCACGCGGTCGACGCTGATGCCGATGCGCCGTGCCGCCTCCGCCACGGCGGGAGCCTTGTACTCGGCGATGCGCGACGGCGCCCCGCCGATGACGCGCGGCCAGAAGTACGAGAGCTGGCGCAGCGCGGCCGCGTGGAAGGTGCGGGCCTGCACGCCCGCGACACCCAGCTCGCGCAGACGGGTGCGCATCTCCCCCGCAGCACGCGCCGTGAAGGTCACCGCCAGCACCGACGTCGGCTTGTACACGCCCGTGCGCACCCCGTAGGCGATGCGGTGCGTGATCGCGCGGGTCTTGCCCGTCCCGGCGCCCGCGAGCACGACGACAGGCCCCCTGAGCGCGGTGGCGACCTCCCGCTGCTCGGGGTCGAGCGCCTCGAGGATCGCGTCGGGATGGCCTGCGGGCAGAGAAGAGTTGGTCTGGGTGGACATCGGTTGCGATTCTTGCAGCCGCGCCCGACACCGCGAGCCCACCGTCCCCAGGGAGGACCACCGCATGACCGCCCAGCCCACGCTCCCCGCGCCCGGCACCATCACGATGTACTCGACGGCGTGGTGCGGCTACTGCCGCCGGCTGCGCACCCAGCTCGACTCCGAGGGCATCGGCTACCAGGTGATCGACATCGAGGAGCAGCCCGAGACGGCCGAGTACGTCGAGCAGGTCAACGGCGGCAACCGGACGGTCCCGACGGTCGTGTACCCCGACGGCTCGGCGGCGACCAACCCGTCGCTGCAGGACGTCAAGAAGGCCCTCGCCGTCTGACGACGCCCCCTCACCCCGTTGTGGGCGGGAGACTCGCCGCAGAACCCTCGGTCCTGCGGCGAGTCTCCCGCCCACAACGTTCGGGGTGCGCGCCACGTCGAGGCGCGGTGCTCACCAGGTGGACGGCAGCTCCTCGCCGTACCACTCCTCGATCAGCGCCCGCGCGATGGACACCCGGCCCGGCAGCAGCACATCGCCCGCCTCGACCGCCGCCAGCAGCTCCGCCCGCGTGAACCAGCGTGCCGCCGTGACCTCCACGCCGTCGGGCGCGACGTCGCCCGCCCGCCCCGCGACCCGCGCGCGGAAGCCCACCATCAGCGACGCCGGGAACGGCCACGCCTGCGAGCCGCGGTAGACGACGTCCCCGGGCCCGTCCGCCACCGTGACCCGCACCTCCTCGGCCACCTCGCGGCGCACCGCCTGCTCCAGGCTCTCCCCCGGCTCCACGAACCCGGCCAGCGTCGAGTAGCGCCCGGGCGGCCAGTGCGCCGCGTGCCCCAGCAGGATCCGGTCCGCGTCGTCGACCACCGCCATGATCACCGCCGGGTCGGTGCGCGGGTACAGCTCGCGCTCCTCCACCGGGCACCAGCGCACCCACCCCGCGCGGCGCACCTGGGTCGGTGCCCCGCAGCGCGGGCAGTGGCGGTGCACCGCGTGCCAGTTGACCAGCGCCACCGCCTCCGTCGCCAGCCCCTGCTGCAGCTCGTCCAGCCCTTCGAGCCCTCGCAGACCGAGCCAGCCGTCCGCCCCCTGCGCGGCATGACCCGCGAGCCTCTCGACGCCGTCGAGCACCGCCAGCGCGTCCGCCGTGGGGGGCAGCGCCAGCACCACGTAGGCCGCGCCGTCGTGCGTGCCGAGGAACAGCCACGACGGCGGCTCCTGCGCCGGCGGGGCGTCGCGCACGACGTCGGACGGCTCGTCCGCGGCGTCCGGCCGCGGCTGCGGCGCCGGCCCCGCGTCCGCCGGGGCCGGCAGCCCCGTCGGAGGCACCACCACCAGCCGTGACGGACCCGCCACCGCGAACCGGTCGCCGTGCATCACCAGCACCCGCGTCGCCGGGTCCCGGTGCAGGCGCGGGAGCAGGTCCTCCTCACGGCGCTCGGCGGCACGGTCGTGGACCGCACGGGCGAGCGGCAGGTCCAGGGCGGGCACGGGAGGCAGAGGGATGGCCACTACCTGACCGTAACCCGGGCACCGACACACCACCCCGGAGTCCCCAGCACCCCCGCGACGCCGCTACCGTGAACGGGTGCCACGCTCACCCCTCACGCTCGCCGCGCTCTCCACGGCGGCCGTGCCGGGCCTCGACGCCCGGTCGGTCCGCTCCGAGGAGGTGCCCGGCGACTACGACGTCGCCGTCGTCACGGCGGCCGACGGCACCGAGTGGGAGGTCCGCGCCCCACGCTCCACCATGGCCGGCGCCGCGCTCGAGGCCGAGACAGAGCTGCTCGAGGCGCTCCACCTGTACCACGAGGCCGGCGTGCTGCCCTTCGCCGTGCCCCGCACCGCGGGGTCGGCACCGCTGCCCGAGGGCGGGCGCGCCGTCGTGCACAAGCACCTGTCCGGGACGGCGCTCGACATCGAGTCGCTCACCCCCGGGCCCGGGCTCGCCGCCGACATCGGCCGCACCCTCGCCGCCGTCCACGAGCTGCCCGTCTCCGTCGTCGAGTCGTGCGGGCTGCCCTCGTACACCGCCGAGGAGTACCGCGAGCGCCGGCTCGTCGAGCTGGACGAGGCCGCCGCCACCGGACGGGTGCCCACGGCGCTGCTGCGGCGCTGGGAGGCCGCGCTCGAGGACGTCGCCCTGTGGCGGTTCAGGCCCGTCGTCGTGCACGGCGACCTCGCCGCAGACCAGGTGCTCGTCACCGGGTCGCGCGTCGCGGCCGTCACCGGCTGGTCCGACGCCCGCGTCGCCGACCCGGCCGACGACCTCGCCTGGCTGCTGGTGGCCGCCCCTCCCGAGGCGGTGGACTCGATCATGGAGGCGTACCAGCTGCGCCGCACCGAGCTGCAGGACCCGCGGCTCGTGGACCGGGCGCTGCTCGTGGGTGAGCTGGCCCTGGCGCGCTGGCTGCTGCACGGCGTGCGGCACCACCTCGACGACGTCGTGGAGGACGCCGTGGCGATGCTGACGGACCTGGACGAGGCCACCCGCGAGGACGACACCGCCTGAGGGGCCCAGGCAGGAGGCCCCGGCCCGCAGCAGCAGAACCGCAGCCGCAGCGCCCAGGCGTCCTGCTGAGACGCCGGCCGGGGGGATCTAGGCGGGTGCACGCTCGCCGCGGATCAGGGCCTCCAGCTCCTCCTCGGCCAGCAGCCGTTCGGGCCGCACGGTCTCGCCGGTCGCCACGTAGCAGAACGCGGCCGAGACCTTCTCGAGGGGCAGCCCGCTCCAGCGCGACCATGCCAGCCGGTACACGGCGAGCTGCACCTCGCGCGCCGCACGGGCGGTCGCGTCGGTGGGCGGACGGCCGGTCTTCCAGTCCACGACCACCACGGCGTCGGGTCCACGCTCGGGGTCGGTGAAGACGGCGTCCATGCGGGAACGCGTCATGACACCGGCGAGGGGCGTCTCGACGTCCTGCTCGACGGCCACCGGGGTGCGCCCAGCCCACTCGCTCGCCATGAAACGCTCCTGGAGGGCGTCGAGGTCGGCGTCGTCGGGCAGGTCGCCGTCGTCCGCGCCGGGCAGGTCCTCGACGTCGACGAGCGAGGAGGACGTGAACCACCGTTCCACCCACTCGTGGAACCGGGTGCCTCGCCGGGCGTGGACCGTGGGCTGCGAGGGCACGGGCCTGCGGAGCTGGAGGGCGAACGCGTCGCGGTCCGTCGCGAGCCGCACGAGGCCCGACGCCGAGACGTGGGCGGGCATCTCGACCTCGCCGCCGGTGCGCTCGTCACGCTCGGCCAGCAGCATGCGGGCGAGCTCGACGACGTCGTGGCCCGCCCCGTCGTGCAGCACGTCGGCGGGAGCGGTCAGCTCCCCGGCGGGGACGTCGGGGCGGGCGTGGGCGGCGGCCTCCACCAGGCCGGCGGTCGCGCGCAGCACCTGGCGGGGCGTGGCGGTCTCGACGTCGTCGGCCGCGGGCCAGGTGGCGACCTGCTCGACGTCGTCCCGCGGGTTGGTGGTGTCCGGCTCGGGCGCCGCGGCCCAGCCGTCGGCGCTCACCAGACCGGCCTCGGCGAGCTCGGTGAGGAACGGCGAGACCCTGCGCGGCTTGCTGCCCGTGCCCCACCAGTGGGCGGTGAGCAGCAGCTCGCGCCGGGCCCGGGTGAAGGCCACGTAGGCCAGGCGCCGCTCCTCCGACAGGGCATGCTCCCCGCACGCCGCACGGAACTCGTCGCGGAGCGTCACCAGGTCCTTGGTGTCGGCTGCCGCCTCCCAGCGGAAGGCGGGCAGGTCGTCGGCGTCACCGCGCAGCGGGTACGGCAGCGAACCGGCCTCGGTGAGCCAGCCGCTGTCGGTCCGCTGCCCGTTCGAGGACTCCGCGATGGTGGGGAAGACCCCGTCGACCATCCCGGGCACGGCCACGACGTCCCACTCCAGCCCCTTGGCGGCATGGGCGGTGATGACCTGCACGGCGTCCGGGTCGGGTTCTCGCACCGGCATGTCCAGACCGCGCTCCTGGTTCTGCGCCACGCCCAGCCAGGCGAGGAACGCGCCCAGAGTGGCGATGTCCGCGGACTGCGCGAACGTCGCCGCCACGTCGCGGAACGCGTCGAGGTGCTCCCGGCCGCGCCGGCTCACGCCCTCGGCGTGCTGGGTCAGTGCTGCGACCGCCTCCGCGGTGGCCACCTCGACGTCCAGGCCGAGCGCTCGCTCCGCCTGCACGACGAGCTCGGGCAACGAGAGGTAGGTCAGGCCGCGCAGCCCGCGCAGCACCCGGCCCAGCGCCGTCAGGCGCGCGTGCGCCTCGGCGCTCAGCACCCGCCCGTCGCGGGCGGGACGCCCGGGGGCGGGCAGGTCGTCGAGGGCGTCCACCAGCGAGCGGTGGTCGACGACGTCGCCCTCCACCACCGCGGGATCCTCGTCGGCGTCGACCGGGCGCCCCTCGGCCTCCGCGTCGTCCCCGGTCCGGGCCGCGCCGGCAGCCGCCCGCCGGGGGTCGTCCGCGCGGGCGAGGTCGTGGGCCCAGGACCCGAGAGCGTGCAGGTCCGCGGCGCCCAGGTTGACGCGCGGCCCGGTCAGCAGGCGCAGCAGGGAGTCGCCGCGGGACGGGTCGTGCACCGCCTCCAGCAGCGCGACGACGTCGACCACCTCGGGCGTGGAGAGCAGACCGCCCAGGCCGACCACCTCGACAGGCAGGCCACGCTTGCGCAGCGCCACCTCGACCGCCGGGAACTGGGAACGGGCGCGGCACAGCACGGCCGCCGTGGTGCGGCCGCCCGGGTGGCTGCCCGGGCGCCACCGTGCCGCCACCCACTCGGCCACGACCTCGGCCTCCTCCTCGAGCGTGCTGGCCACCTGCGCGGCCACCACCCCCGTGCCCGCCCCGGGGCGCAGGTCCAGCGGCGGCACCTCGACACGGGCCGTGCCACCGACGTCGGTCGCCCCCCGCAGGGGCGCCGAGGCCACGTTCGCGGCGGCGAGCACCGCGGCGTCGTTGCGCCACGACGTCGACAGGTAGCGCACCCCCGCCGGGACGCCGTCGGCCCGCCGGAACCGCTCGGGGAAGCGGGCCAGGCCCGACGCCGAGGCTCCGCGCCAGCCGTAGATCGACTGGTGCGGGTCGCCCACCGCGGTGACCGCGTGCCCGCCGCCGAACAGCCCGGCCAGCAGCTCCACCTGCGCGTAGGAGGTGTCCTGGTACTCGTCGAGCAGCACCACGCGGAACCGGGAGCGCTCGATGGCCCCGACCTGCGGCACGGTCCGCGCCAGCTCGGCGGCGAACGCGATCTGGTCGCCGAAGTCCAGTGCGTCGGCGGTGCGCTTGCGGCGCCGGTACTCGGCGACGAGATCCAGGAGCCGGCGGCGCTCGGCCACCGCGGCGACCAGCTTCTCGACGTCACCGGTGCGCTTGCGCTGCCGAGGCCCCAGCGGCAGCGCCTCCAGCCGCTCGAGCATCGTGTCGAGCGCCTGGCGGGCCTCGTCCACCCCCACCAGGTGCTCGCCCAGCTCGCCCGAGAGCCCGATCACCGCACCGATCACGCCAGAGACGGCACGGTCGGTGCCCAGGTCCTCGTCCCACGACTCGACGAGCTGCGCCGCCAGCTGCCACTGGTTGGCCTCGCCGAGCAGGCGCGACCCCGGCTCGACACCGAGCCGCAGCCCGTGGTCCGTCACCAGGGAGGCAGCGTACGCGTTGTACGTGGCCACCGTGGGGCGGGCCAGCAGGTCGATCGTCGCGTCGGCGGCGCCGCCGGCACGGCCCCGGGCCCGCGCCAGCTGGGCCAGGCGCGAGGTCACCCGCACCTGCAGCTCACCGGCGGCCTTGCGCGTGAACGTCAGGCCCAGCACCTGCTCCGGCTCCACGAGTCCGTTGGCGATCAGCCACACGACACGGGCAGCCATGGTCTCCGTCTTGCCCGACCCGGCGCCCGCCACCACGAGCGTCGGCTCCAGCGGCGCCTCGATCACCGCGACCTGCTCGTCGGTCGGTTCCGGCCGGCCGACGAGGCGGGCGATCTCCCGCGCCGAGAGCCTGGCACCCTCGGCGTCCTCCGGCAGGCTGCCACCGGTGCCCGCGCCACCGGGTCCGCCGTCCAGCGCCGACCAGTCGTCCAGCCGCGCCCCGCCCTGCGCGGAGACGGGCTCGGACCCGGCGGCGACAGCGCCCAGGTCCAGCCAGAGCTGTTCCTCCTCGCTGCTCATGCTCGTCCTCGCTCCGCTCCGGGTGCGCACGACGAACCACGCGCACCGTGCTGTCCGGCTCGCTCGCTCACGGGATCACGTTCCTTCCCTCGGGCTGCAGCGGGCACGACCGGCGCACCGGGCACATGGGGCACAGGTCGTTGGGGTGGGCGTCGAACCGGGCGGCCGCCATCGCGTCCGCGGCACCCTCGACCAGCGCGCTGGCCCAGCTCGACCCGTCGGGCGCTGGCGACAGGGCGGCCTGCGTCCTGACCGTAGGGCCCACGGTGGGGGTCCCCACGAACACGAGCCGGGCGCCCGCGCTGCGCGTCCCTTCAGGAAGGTCCAGCGCCCCGCCCTCGACGGCGAGCTGGTACGCGCCGAGCTGGGCGTGCTCGGCGACCTTCTCCTTGCTCGGTGCGCTGCGCCCCGTCTTGAGGTCGGCCACCACCACCGATCCGTCACCGGCGTCCTCGACCCGGTCGATCTTGCCGCGCAGGCGGGCCCGCCCCACCTCGAGGTCGAGCTCCGCCTCGACGGCGACCGGGCGGCCCGTCTCCGCGGTGTACTGCGCCAGCCGCTCCACCATGCGCTCGGCCCGCTGCCGCAGCTGCCGGGCAGGCCATCCGTCGGGCAGCGCGAGCTGTGGCCACCGGCGGTCGAGCTCGGCGCGCAGCTCGTGGAGCGAGGCCACCGGGAGATCCTCGGCGATGGCGTGCACGAGCGTCCCGAGCGTCTGGCTCGTGTCCTCCGCCGCGGTGCCGCCCGCGGACTCGAACGCCCACCGCAGCGCGCAGGTGGTCACCGTCTCGACCTTGGACGGCGAGACCGGCACCGTGTCGTCCTCTCCCCACAGCGGCTCCTGGCTCGACGCCCCGGCGACCCCGTACCAGGTGCGCGGGTCCGCCTCCGGGACGCCCGCCGCGGCGAGGTCGGCCAGCAGCACCGCGGCGACGGCGGTCGGGCCGCCGTCCCGCGCTCCCGCCGGCCCGGCGGGGAGCGTCCCGCCCGGCGTCGCGCCGGCACCCGGCGCGCTCAGCCCGCCCGGCCCGCCGGCCACGGCGCGCACGAGCTCGGCACGCGCCGTGGCCACGACGCCGCGCAGGTCGAGCGGGGCACCGACCTCGACCCGTCGCGGGTCGCGGCCGTCCGCGCCGCCGTCCTCTCCCGGGGGCACCACGAGGTCGCAGAAGACGCTCGGCGCCTCTTCCGCGTCCTCGACCGCGGTGACGAGCAGCCGCCGCCGTGCGCGTGACGTCGCCACGGCGAACGCGCGCAGCTCGTCGGCCAGCACCTGCTTGCGGGCCTCCGGTCCCAGACCGTGCGCGTCCTCGGACCGTCCGGACAGCAGCTCCACCAGGGCCTGGGAGCCCAGCAGCGAGTCCCGCAGGCGCAGGTCCGGCCACACGCCGTCCTGCACGCCGGCGACCACCACGAAGTCCCACTCCCGGCCGGCCGCGCCGGCGGGGGTCAGCGCCTCGACCGCGTGCGCGCCCGACGCCGCGGCGGCCAGGGAGTCGGAAGGCAGGTCCTGCGACGAGAGGTAGTCGACGAACGCTGCGACCGGCGCACCCGGCATCCTGTCGACGTACGTCTCGGCCGCACGGAACAGCGCCAGCACGGCATCGAGGTCACGATCGGCCCGGACACCCGCCGGGCCGCCCGCGAGCGCCGCGTCACGCCACCGATCGGCCAGGCCGGTCGCCGCCCACACGGCCCACAGCACCGTCTGTGCCGTGGCGCCAGGCTCGGTCGACGCCGCGCGCCCCGCGGCCAGCACCCGCGCGACCGCCACGGGCCCTCGTCGCACGGCGGACGGCAGCGTCGCGGCCCGCGCGGGGTCGCCGAGCACCTCGACCAGCAGGGCGTCGGAGGAGCGCCCCCCGCCGCTCGCGAGCTCCTCGGCCCGCAGCGCGCGGCGCAGGCGACGCAGCCCGACGGCGTCGAGACCGCCCACCGGGGAGGTGAGCAGGGCCGCGGCCGTGTCCGGGTCGAGCAGCGGGTACGGCTCGGGGCTCGCCGGGGGCTCGCCCCCCGGAGAACGCCGCTCGTCCTCCGAGGAGCGCGCCTCCCTCGCGTCGTCGGTAGCGTCCGGCGCCTGCGGGCCATCGGCGTCATCGGTATCCCCCGGGGATCCCGCCGTCAGCTCGTGGAGCAACGCGTCGAGGCTGCCGGGCGGCGCGGCGGCGCACACGCGCAGCGCCGCGAGCAGCGGTGCGACGGCGGGCTCCTCGCGCAGCGGCACGTCCGAGCCCAGGAGCGCGACGGGCACCGAGGCCGCCACGAGGTCGCGGCGCAGCGACGCGAGCCGGTCTCCGCTGCGTGCGACGACCGCCATGCGCTCCCACGGCGTGCCGTGCAGCAGGTGCTCCACGCGCAGCTCGCGGGCCACGTACGCCGCCTCCTGCGCCGCTCCGGACAGGACGGCCACGGCGACTCCTGCCGGCGGCCCGCCCGCCGACGCCTCGGGCTCCGCGGCCCCGGCCTCCGCCCCGCGCTGGAACGGCGCGCCGACGGTGGGGATCCGGGAGGTCACCTCGCGCGTGACCTGGCGCAGCGCGGCGTGCTGCCGCCACACGGTGCCCAGCACGACGACGTCGGCGCCGAACGCCCCCAGCGCGGCGGGCACCCCGGCCTCCGCGGGGCCAGACGGGCGCGGCGGCGCCGCCGCACGGCCCACGAGCCCCGGCGTCGCCCCGCGGAATCCCTGGACGGCCGAGTCGGGGTCGGCGAGGAGCACGAGCCGGGCCCCCGCGTCGTGCAGCACGTGCAGCAGGCGGGCCGTGGCGACCGTCGCCTCCTGGTAGTCGTCCACGACGACGAGGTCCCACTCCGGCCTGGGGACGCCGGGCACCTCCGCCTCCCACGCGGCCAGCGTCTGGGCCGCCTCGTCGACCACGACCGCCGGGTCGTAGCGGGCTCCCGCGTCGGGCGTTCCGAGCCGCAGCGCCGTGACGTCCAGGTACTCCTCGTAGAGCTGCGCGGCCATGACCCACTCGGGACGGTCGTGCCGGCGCCCCAGCGCGTCGAGCTCCACCGGGCCGACGCCGCGCTCGGCCGCGCGCATCAGCAGGTCGCGCAGCTCCTGGCGCAGGCCGCGCAGGCCGAGGGCGTCCTCCGGGAGGCCGGGCGGCAGCACCAGGGGCGCGCCCTCCCCCTCGAGGTGGCCCGCCAGGAGCTCGGCGAGCACGAGGTCCTGCTCCGGGCCCGACACCAGGGTGGGCACCGCCTCCCCGAGAGCGCCCGCCCGCGTACGGAGCACCGCGAACGCGGCCGAGGCCGCCGTACGCACCATCGGCGCGCCGAGCGTACGGCCCGACGCCGCCGCGACCTGGTCCCGCAGCCGGGCCGCCGAGCGGCGCGACGCCGCCAGCACGAGCACGCGAGCGGGCTCCAGGCCCCAGGTCGTGACCGCCTCGACGGCGACGGTGGCCGCGACGGTCGTGCGGCCGGTGCCCGGCGCGCCCACCACGAGCGTGGCGGGGGCGGACGCCGCCGTCTCCACCGCCGCACGCTGCGACGGGTCGAGCACGACGTCCGCCGCCGCGGCGTGCGCGGGCAGCACGAGGCGTGGTGCGGCGGTCGGGGTCATGGGCACATCCGATCACGGGCCACCGACACCGGTGTCGGCCCTCGGCGAAAAGGGGACCTGCCCGGCGCCGCCGGCACGACGTGCCTGGTTAGGATCGAGGCGGCTTCGGGCCCAGCGCTCCGAGTCCCGGCAAGTCACCCGCGCGGCAGCCCGCGCCTGCGAAGGAGAGAACGTGGAAGTCACGATCGGTGTGCAGAACCTGCCTCGCGAGCTGGCCCTGGAGACGGACCTCACCGCCGACGAGGTCGCCGCAGCCCTGAAGAAGGCCCTGGCCGACGGCGGCATCCTCGAGCTCACGGACACCCGCGGCCGTCGCGTCGTCGTGCCCGCCGCGACGATCGGCTACGTCGAGGTCGGCCCGGAGGAGACCCGGCGCGTGGGCTTCGGCTCGCTCTGACCACGACCGCCCGAAGCGGTCCGCCACCCCGGTGGCGAGGAACGGACGAGGGCCGGTGGCTGCTGCCACCGGCCCTCGTCCGTCTGTCGGCACCGCTCCGTTGCCCCGGCACCGCGCCCAGCACCCGCGCGAGAGCGGCCGTCGACCGCCGCGTCGGCGCCCGACGGGCGCAGGCGTCAGGCCGCCAGGCCCATCCGGTCCATCCGACGCGTGTGCTCGGCCGTCAGCTCGCCCAGCACCCACGCCGTGACGTCCGCGGACGAGCCGACCGCCGCGCCTGCGCCGTCCGTGACGCCGGCCGCCCGGGCCGCCGCACGGGCCAGCTCCCCGAGCGCCGGGCTGCGGCCCAGCAGCTCCTGGGCGAGCGACAGGGACTCGCCCACCACGCGCCGTCCCCACAGGGCGAGCCGCGAGGCGAGGACCGGGTCCGCCGCGGCGGCGGACCGCACCAGCGTCGTCGCCGAGTCGTCCTCGTGCTCCTCGTCCGCGAGCGCCGGCAGGACGGCGTCCGCACCGCCCGGCGACAGGCCGCGGGCCAGCAGGCGGCACAGGTCGCCCGAGACGCCGTGGCCGACGACGCCCGTCAGCAGGCCCTCCCACCAGGTCGAGGCCGGCGTGCGCTGCTCGAACGCGTCCAGCAGGCCGTCGAAGGGGGACATCAGCGCCACGGCGTCGGCCCCGCGCGCCTCGCCCAGCGCGAGCAGGTCCTCCTGGTGCCGCACCACCCGGCCGGCGATGCGGGCCAGGCGCTGGGCGCCGTCGAGGTCGGGGGCGCCGGCCGCCTGCGCCGCGAGCAGCGAGAACGTGCGCAGCCGGAGGTACGCGGCCAGGCCGACCAGGTCGAGGACGTGCTCGTCGGCAGGGGTCGGCTCGCTCATCGGGCCAGGATACGGGCGCGGGAGGCGCCGTCGCGTAGACTGGGTGCGTACCACGGTTGCCCGGTCGTCCCGTGCAGATCTTCCGCGACGGCCCGCGGAGACCCGGTTCCGGCCGGGATCCCGCGGCGTCGCGACGTCCTTCCGCGATCGGCTGCCGTCCACCCGGTGCAGCGCGCCGGTGGCAGCGCCTGCGGGCCTCCCGGCCCCGGCCTCCCAGGTCGCGCCGCGCCGACTACAGACCGAAGGCACTTGTGACCACCACAGAGAACACCGTCCCCGACGGCGCGCAGGTCGTCGACCCGGGCGCCGCCGACGCCGCGGCGGGCAGCACCGTCTCCTCCATCCAGGCCCAGGACGTCTCGTTCGCCGACTTCGGGGTGCGCCCCGAGATCGTCGAGGCGCTGGCCGAGGTGGGCATCACGCACCCGTTCCCCATCCAGGCGATGACCCTGCCGGTCGCGCTGCAGGGCCACGACATCATCGGCCAGGCCAAGACCGGCACCGGCAAGACGCTGGGCTTCGGCGTCCCGCTGCTGCACCGTGTCGTCGCCCCGGGCGAGCCCGGGTACGACGAGCTGCCCGCCCCGGGCAAGCCGCAGGCCATCGTCGTCGCACCGACGCGCGAGCTGGCCGTCCAGGTCGCCAACGACCTCGCCAACGCCTCGCGCAAGCGCAGCGTGCGCATCGTGCAGATCTACGGCGGCCGCGCGTACGAGCCGCAGATCGAGGCCCTCGAGAAGGGCGTCGAGGTCGTCGTCGGCACGCCGGGCCGCATGGTGGACCTGCTCAACCAGGGCCACCTCAACCTGACGCGCGCGCAGACCGTGGTGCTGGACGAGGCGGACGAGATGCTGGACCTCGGGTTCCTGCCCGACGTCGAGCGGATCCTGTCCCGCACCCCGGCCAAGCGGCACACCATGCTGTTCTCGGCCACCATGCCGGGCCCGGTCGTGTCGATGGCGCGCCGCTACATGTCGCAGCCCACGCACATCCGTGCCGCGGACCCGGACGACGGCGGCGCGACCGTCAAGAACACGCGCCAGGTCGTCTACCGCGCGCACGCGCTGGACAAGGTCGAGGTCCTGGCCCGCATCCTCCAGGCGGACGGCCGCGGCCGCACGATCGTGTTCGCGCGCACCAAGCGCACCGCCGCCAAGGTGTCCGACGAGCTGCGCGAGCGCGGGTTCGCCGCGGGCGCCATCCACGGCGACCTGGGCCAGGGCGCCCGCGAGCAGGCGCTGCGCGCCTTCCGCAACGGCCACATCGACGTGCTGGTGGCCACGGACGTGGCCGCGCGCGGCATCGACGTCGAGGACGTCACGCACGTGGTGAACTACCAGTGCCCCGAGGACGAGCGCACGTACCTGCACCGCATCGGCCGTACGGGCCGCGCGGGCAACAAGGGCACCGCCGTCACGTTCGTGGACTGGGACGACGTGCCGCGCTGGCAGCTCATCGACCGGACGCTCGACCTCGGCTTCGCCGAGCCCGTCGAGACGTACTCCTCCTCGCCGCACCTGTTCTCCGACCTCGGCATCCCCGAGGGCACCAAGGGCCGGCTGCCCAAGGAGAAGCGCAAGCTGGGCGGCCTGGAGGCCGAGGAGCTCGAGGACCTCGGCGAGACCGGCAAGCGGCACACGCCGCGCCAGGGCTCCGAGGGCGGCTCGCGCTCCGGGTCCCGCGAGGGCTCCCGCGACGGCGGCGGCTCGCGGGGCGGCCGTGGTGGCCGTCCTCGCTCCGGTGGTGGCGAGCGCCGCCGCAACGAGGGCACCTCGGCCGACGCGGGCGCGACGGCGGCCGGCGGCGCGGGCGGCGCGAGCGCGGCCGGCGGCGCGGGTGAGGGGGGCGACGGCGAGCGCCGTCGTCGGCCCCGCAACCGCCGCCGCACGCGCGGGGGCAAGCCTGCGGGCGGGCCGCAGCAGACCTCCACGGAGGGCTGACGCCCGCCCAGGACGACACCGAAGGGCCCGGGCCCGGCAGCACTGCTGCCGGGCCCGGGCCCTTCGCTCACGGGTGCCGGGCGCCTTCCCCGCTCACGGGCGGGGGCGCTGCTGGGGCACCCGCCCCTCGCCGTGGTGGACGTCGAGGTCGCGCACCTCGTCGCGCCCACCGGGCCCGTCGGCCACCAGGTCGAGGAGCCGGGCCCGGATCTTGCTCCGCAGCGCGGTCGCCCCGAGCCAGAGCAGCACCCCGAGGGCTGCGGCCCAGCCCACCTGCACCGCGGCCGAGAGCGCGTCGGGCAGGTCGAAGACGAACAGCACCAGGGTGAGCAGGACGAGCGCGACAGCACAGACGGCAGGGGTGGACCTCATGGGCCACAACCTAGAGGCATGCGGTGGCGCGACCGCGCCATCGGCACCATCCCGCCACGGTCCCTCCTCGGGCCCGCGACGCACGGCCACGAGAGCCGGGCCGAGCGCCCCGCCCCGAGGCCCGGTTACCGTTGCCGGGTGCGCCTGGAGTTCACCGCCCCGCTCTGGCAGTGGTCCGCCCGCCGTGAGGCGTGGTGGTTCGTGACCGTGCCTCCCGAGCTGTCCGACGAGCTCGCCGAGCTCCCCCTGCCGCCGCGCGGGTTCGGCTCGATCAAGGTGACCGCGACGATCGGGGGCACGCGCTGGTCCACGTCGGTGTTCCCCAGCGACGAGCAGGGCGGCTACGTGCTGCCGGTCAAGCGCGCCGTCCGCGCCGCCGAGCAGATCCCCGACGGCGGCACGGTCGGCGTCGTCCTCGAACCGGTCCGCTAGGCGCTGCGCACCACTCCCCCGTGCCCCGGCCGAGCCGGCCCCTCAGGCGGCGCGGACGAACTCCGTGACGGCGGTGGCGATCATCTGCACGGCGATCGCCGCCAGCAGCAGACCGGCGATGCGCGTCACCAGCGTGACGCCCGAGTCGCGCAGCACGCGCTGGATGACGTTGGCGAACCGCATCGCCAGGTAGGTGCACACGTGGACCGCGACGATGGCCACGGCGATGGCGACCCAGTGCGCCACGGCGCTGTCGCCGTCGGCCACCTTCTGCTGCACGAACACCATCGTGGCCACGATGACGCCCGGCCCCGCGAGCAGCGGGGTGCCCAGCGGCACGAGCGCCACGTTGACCGACCCGCCCTTGGCCGGCTCAGGCTCCTCCATCTTGCCGGTGAGCAGCTCCATGGCCACGAACAGCAGCAGCAGGCCGCCCGACGCCTGCAGGGCCGGCAGCGAGATGCCCATGTAGTGCAGCACCTGCTGCCCGAACACCGCGAACACCACGATGACGCCGAACGCCACGAGGATCGCCTGCCGGGCAGCCCGGTTGCGCTGCTTGGGGGTCATGCGCGAGGTCAGGGCCAGGAACACCGGCACGGTGCCGGGCGGGTCCATGATCACGAAGAGGGTCACGAAGACCTCGGTGAAGAGGACGACGTTGATCACGTCGCTCATGGGCGGATCACGTCCAGCAACCCCTGCTCCTCGATCTGCGCCAGCACGTGCGGCGCGGTGGTGTTCTCTCCGAGACGGTTCGGCTTGCCCGCCCCGTGGTAGTCGCTCGACCCGGTGACCAGCAGCCCCAGGGACCGGGTCACCTGCCGCAGCCGGGCCCGCGTGGCCTCGTCGTGGTCGCGGTGGTCCACCTCGAGCCCGGCCAGCCCCGCGGCGGCCAGCTCCTCGATGGTGGCCTCGGTGACTACGCGCCCCCGCTGCGCCGCGCCCGGGTGGGCGAGCACCGGCACACCGCCCGCAGCCCGGACGGCGCGCACGGCGCTGACGGCGTCGGGCGCGTGGTGCGGCACGTAGTAGCGGGTGCCCGGCCGCAGCACGGTGGCGAACGCCTCGTCCCGGTCGGCCACCACCCCGGCGGCCACGAGGGCGTCGGCCAGGTGCGGCCGCCCCACGGTGGCGCCAGGGCCCGTCTGCGCCAGGACGTCCTCCCAGGTGATCGGGTAGTCCTGCGCGAGGAGGGCGGCCATGCGCTCGAGCCGCCCGCGCCGCGCGGTGCGCGTGCGCTCCAGCTCCGCGAGCAGCGCCGGGTGCGTGGGGTCGTGCAGGTAGGCCAGCAGGTGGACGCTCACGTGGTCCGCGGTGGCCGAGATCTCGGCACCGCGCACCAGGGCGACCCCCACGCGTGCGGCGGCGGCGGCAGCCTCGTCCCAGCCCGCCGCCGTGTCGTGGTCGGTGAGGCCGACGACGGCGAGGCCCGCCGCCGCGGCGTCCTCCACGACCTGCGCCGGCGTGCCCGTACCGTCGGACGCCGTCGAGTGCGTGTGGAGGTCGATCACGGACCAAGGATAGGGACGCGCCGGTGCAGGTCCAGGCCGCCACGAGCGGCGGACGACGCACGTCACAGCACCGCCACCGCCCGACGGCCGTCCGGCAGCCGTTCCACGCCAGTTCGACGATGCGGTCCCGAGCGCCCCGCCCGGCGTGAAGACGGTCCGCACGACCGCTTCACCGATCCTGCGGCGCCCCTCCCGCGCGCCGCCGCGCCGCACGGCGCACCATCGAGAGATGAGCTCCTCCCCCACGCCCCCCGCCGTGGTGCTCGTGCACGGGATGCGGACGTCGTCGGCGATCTGGGCACCGCAGCTGCGCTACCTGCACGACGCCGGCCACGACGCCGTCGCCGTGGACCTGCCCGCCCACGGCGCGCGCCACGAGGACCGCTTCACCCTGCCTGCCGCGTTCGACGTCGTCGACGACGCGGTCCGCTCGTTCGGCCCCGGTCGCCCGGTCGCCCTGGTGGGCCTGAGCCTCGGCGGCTACACCAGCCTCGCGTACGCGGCGCGCGAGGCGTCGCGCGCCGGCACGTCGTCGTCCCGGCTCGTGGGCGTGGTGGCCGCCGCCTGCTGCTCCGACCCGCGCGGCAAGCCCGTGGCGCTGTTCCGCGACGTCGCGCACGCCACCGTCGGAGGTCTGGGCGCCGCACGCCGCGGCACCCGGGCCGCCCTGGCACGCCTGCGGGCAGGTGCGCTCGGCGGACGCTCCCGCGCCCCCGGCACCGACGTCCCCGCCATCGCCGGGGACACCACCGCCCCCGAGACGTTCCGGCCCGGCTGGCAGGTCGTCACCGACGCCCTCACACAGCTCGCAGGCCGTTCCTCCGTGGCCGACCTGCGTGCGGCACGCGTCCCCGTGTGGCTCGTCAACGGGGCCCGCGACCGGCTCCGGCTCGAGGAGCAGCGGCACCTGGCCGCCGCGGCCGACGGCACCCTCGTCGTCGTGCCCGGCGCCGGCCACGACGTCAACAGCCACGCCCCCGAGGCGTTCAACCGGGTGCTCTCCCAGGCCCTGCGCGACTTCGGCCGGGGCTGACCCGGCCGGGCGGTACGCCGGTCGTCGCGGCCGGGGCCTCCCGCAGGCACGGCCCCGGGTGCGAGACTGGGACGCATGACCGACGACATCACCACGCCCGAGACCGAGCCCGCCGAGACCGCGAAGCCCTCTCAGGCGCCCAGCGACCACCGCAACCGGCCGAGCTCCAAGGCGTTCGTCGAGTTCATCACCTCCCGCTGGGCCCCGCGCGCCGACCTCCACGTCGAGCCGTCGCCGGCCGTGCCCTTCACCGCCGAGCGGCGCGCACGCCTCTCCGCCTCCTTCCGCGGCGCCCGGCTCGTGATCCCCGCCGGATCGCTCAAGACCCGCTCGAACGACACCGACTACCGGTTCCGCCCCCACTCGGCCTTCGCGCACCTGACCGGGTTCGGCACCGACCACGAGCCCGACGCCGTGCTGGTCATGCACCCCGTGCGCGACGGCGAGGGCGACGACGGCTCCGGCCACCACGCGGTGCTCTACGTGCGCCCCCTCGCCGCCCGCGACACCGAGGAGTTCTACGCCGACTCCCGCTACGGCGAGTTCTGGGTGGGCGCCCGCCCCTCGCTGGACGACGTCACCACGCAGACCGGCATCGAGGCCCGCCACGTCGACGAGCTGCGCGACGCCCTGGCCAAGGACGTCGGGGCCGGCGTGACCCTGCTGGTCGTGACCGGCGCCGACGAGAGCGTGGAGACTCTCGTCGAGGCCATCCGTGCCGAGGCCGGGGTGGAGGACGCCGAGACCGGCGAGCTCACCGACGAGGCGCTCGTCGTGACCACCAGCGAGCTGCGCCTGATCAAGGACGCGCTCGAGATCGAGCACATGCGCGAGGCGGTGGACCGCACCATCGAGGGCTTCGCCGAGGTGGTCCGCGCGCTGCCCCGCGCCGTCGCGCACCGCCGGGGCGAGCGCGTCGTGGAGACCACGTTCGACGCCCACGCCCGCCTGGAGGGCAACGCCGTCGGGTACGAGACCATCGCGGCCGCCGGCGAGCACGCCACCACGCTGCACTGGATCACCAACGACGGGCAGGTGCGCCCCGGCGAGCTGCTGCTGCTCGACGCCGGCGTGGAGGTCGACTCCCTCTACACCGCCGACGTCACCCGCACCCTGCCCGTGGACGGCACCTTCACCGACGTGCAGCGCCGCGTGTACCAGGCGGTGCTCGACGCCGCCGACGCCGCGTTCGCCGTCGCCCGGCCCGGCACGCGCTTCCGCGACCTGCACGCCGCCGCCATGGAGGTCATCGCAGCCCGGCTCGAGGAGTGGGGCCTGCTGCCCGACGGCGTCACGGCCGAGGTGGCGCTGACGCCCGAGGGGCAGCAGCACCGCCGCTGGATGGTGCACGGCACCTCCCACCACCTCGGGCTCGACGTGCACGACTGCGCGCAGGCCCGCCGCGAGCTCTACCAGGACGCCGTGCTGGAGCCGGGCATGGTGTTCACCATCGAGCCCGGCCTGTACTTCAAGGCGGACGACCTCGCGGTGCCGGAGGAGTACCGCGGGATCGGCGTGCGCATCGAGGACGACGTGCTGGTCACGGCGGACGGCCACGAGAACCTCTCGGCCGCTCTGCCCCGCGACCCGGACGCCGTCGAGGCGTGGATGGCGTCGCTGCGCGGCTGAGGCGCTCCCCCCCCCCGCCGCCTGTACGGCAGAAGGTCCCTGGTCCGGCAGATCGGTCTGCCGGACCAGGGACCTTCTGCCGGACGGGCGAGAGCCGGCGCGAGCGCGGTCTCAGCCCTGGGGGCGCGGGTCGTCGTCCGCCGGCGGGCGCGGCGAGGCCGACGGCGGGGCGTACGGGTCCGCGGGAGGCGCCTGCGGGGCGGGCCGGTCGCCGCTCGACGGGGGCTGCGTGGCGCCGTAGCGGGGCGCCTGGTCAGGCGTGCTCCCGGAGGACGGGTCGGGTGTCTGCGCCGGCTGGCCGGGCTGGCCCGCAGCACCCGCACCCGCACCCGCACCCGCACCCGCACCCGCACCCGGCAGCATCGCGCCGTAGCGCGGCTCGCCCGTCGGGGTCGTCCAGCGCGGGTCGGGCGCGCGGGGCGCGGGCGGGGCGGCGGGCGCCGCAGCCTGGCGCGCCTTGCCCAGCCCGCTGGGCGAGCGCATGAGCATCTGCCGCGCCTCGCCGGCGGCCTCGGCGGTGCACAGGATGGCGTAGGTGGCGGCCACGATCTGGGACTGGGACGTGAAGTCGCGCCGGCCGCCGGTGAACGCGTAGGACAGCACGGAGAAGAGGAGGCCGAACCCGGCACCGAGCGCGACGGCGATGAAGATGACGCCGTTGGCGACCCCGCCCCCGCCGAACAGGGACAGCAGCAGGCCCACGAAGAGGCCGAACCACGCGCCGGACATGGCGCCCGCGAGCGCCACCCGGCCGTAGGTGAGGCGGCCGGTGACGCGCTCGACCATCTTGAGGTCGGTGCCGACGATCGTGACGTTCTCGACGGGGAACTTGTTGTCGGAGAGGTAGTCGACGGCCTGCTGCGCCTCGAGATAGGTCTCGTAGGCGGCGACCTCGTCCCCCTTCGGGGGCGTGGGCACGCGGGGCACCGGCTGGGGTCGCGAGAAGCTCATCTGCCCAGTCTGGCGCAAGCCACCCCCGGTCACCACCAGGTCGGGCGGGTGTCGTGGCCTGTCGTGCCTGCGCGGGGCGCCGGACGCGCGTCCGGGTCATGGTCCGGGGGCACGCGTAGGCTGACCTGCGTGAGCGCCGGAACCCGAGTCTTCGTGGCACGCCTCGCCGGGACCCAGGTCTTCGACCCGATCGGTGACCTGGTGGGGCGGGTGCGCGACGTCGTCGTCCTCGTGCGGGCCAAGGGCGCACCGCGCGTGGTGGGCCTGGTGGTGGAGGTGCCGGGGCGCAGACGCGTGTTCCTGCCGATGACGCGGGTGACGAGCATCGACGCCGGCCAGGTGATCTCGACGGGTCTGCTGAACATGCGGCGGTTCGAGCAGCGGGCGATGGAGTCGTTGGTGCTGGGCGAGCTGCTGGACCGCACGGTGCGGTTCAAGGACGGCTCGGGCGAGGCCACGGTCGAGGACCTGGCGATCGCGCGGCAGCGCAACGGCGACTGGCTGGTGGACCAGCTGTTCGTGCGGCGCCGCCAGGCGGGCAAGTCCACCCTGGGCATCCGGCGCCGGGGTGCGACGCTCGTGGTGGGCATCGACGCGGTGACGGGGCTGGCGGCGGCCGAGCAGGAGCAGGGCGCGGCCCGGCTGCTGGAGGCGTACGAGGACATGCGCCCGGCGGACCTCGCGGACGTGCTGCACGAGCTGGGCGGCACGCGCCGGCTGGAGGTGGCCACGGCGCTGGACAACGAGCGGCTCGCGGACGTGCTGGAGGAGCTGCCGGAGGACGACCAGGTGGCGATCCTCTCGGGCCTGGACCGGGACCGTGCGGCGGACGTGCTCGAGGCGATGCAGCCGGACGACGCGGCGGACCTGCTGCACGAGCTGCCGGACGCGCAGGCGGCGCAGCTGCTGGAGCTGATGGAGCCCGAGGAGGCGGAGGACGTGCGCCGCCTGCTGGCGTACGGCGAGGACACGGCCGGTGGTCTGATGACGACGGAGCCGGTGATCCTGGGGCCGGAGACGACGATCGCGACGGCGCTGGCCCAGATCCGCAAGCAGGACCTTCCGCCGGCGCTGGCGTCGATGGTGTTCGTGGTGCGGCCTCCGCTGGAGGTGCCGACGGGCCGGTTCCTGGGGGTGGCGCACTTCCAGCGGCTGCTGCGGGAGCCTCCGCACGCGGCGGTGGGCTCGGTGCTGGAGACGGACACGGAGTGGCTGACGCCGGACGCCCCGCTGGGCCGGGTGACGCGCCTGCTGGCGGCGTACGACCTGCTGGCGCTGCCGGTGCTGGACGAGGAGAAGCGGCTGCTGGGCGCGGTGTCGGTGGACGACGTGCTGGACCACATCCTCCCGGACGACTGGCGCGAGTCGGACGACGAGAGCATCGACGAGGCTCCGACGAGCGGGACGGAGGCGACCCGTGGCTGACCGCCTCGACACGCCGAAGGAGGCGCGCCGCCAGCTGGTGCCGCGTCTGGAGCTGGACCAGGACGCGGTGGGCAAGGCCACCGAGGGCATCGCCCGGTTCTTGGGCACGCCGCGGTTCCTCATCTACCTGACGGTGTTCTGCGCGCTGTGGCTGGGGTGGAACGCGTGGGGCCCGGAGCACCTGCGCTTCGACTCGGCGGAGTTCGGGTTCACGGCGCTGACGCTGATGCTGTCGCTGCAGGCGTCGTACGCGGCGCCGCTGATCCTGCTGGCGCAGAACCGGCAGGACGACCGTGACCGGGTGATGGCGGAGCAGGACCGGCAGCGGGGCGAGCGCAACCTGGCCGACACGGAGTACCTGGCCCGGGAGATGGCGGCGCTGCGCCTGGCGCTCTCGGAGGTGGCGACCCGCGACTTCGTGCGATCGGAGCTGCGCAACCTGCTGGAGGAGCTGGAGGAGCAGCGCGAGGCGGAGCGGGCCGAGCAGGAGCGGGCCGAGCAGGAGCGCGCTGACCAGGAGCGGTCCCAGCGCGTGACCTCTGTGGACGGCTCCGCGGACCGCGCGGCGTCCGACCACGCCTAGGATCAAGGTATGACCACACTCGCCGACAGGGTCCGCGAGGCCCTCACCACCGTCGTCGACCCGGAGATCCGCCGGCCCATCACGGAGCTGGGCATGGTGCGGTCGGTCGACGTGGAGGACGCCGCCGACGGCGCGCACGTGCGCGTGGGCGTGGACCTGACGGTGGCGACCTGCCCGATGCGCAGCACGCTCGTGGAGAACGTCACCGCGGCGGTCCGGGGGGTCGACGGCGTGGCGGGGGCCGCGGTGGACCTGGGGGTGATGACGCCGGAGCAGCGCCAGGAGCTGCGCACCATGCTGCGGGGCGGCACGGGCGACCCGGTGATCCCGTTCTCCCAGCCGGGGTCCCTCACCAAGGTGTACGCGATCGCGTCGGGCAAGGGCGGGGTGGGCAAGTCGTCCGTGACGGCGAACCTGGCGGTGGCGCTGGCCGCCGAGGGCCTGAACGTGGGCGTGGTGGACGCCGACATCTACGGTTTCTCGATCCCTCGCATGCTGGGCGTGGACAGGCAGCCGACCCGCGTGGACTCGATGCTGCTGCCGCCGGTGGCGCACGGCGTCAAGGTCGTCTCGATCGGCATGTTCGTACCGGCCGGGCAGCCGGTGGTGTGGCGCGGTCCGATGCTGCACCGGGCGCTGGAGCAGTTCCTGGCGGACGTGTTCTGGGGCGACCTGGACGTGCTGCTCCTGGACCTGCCCCCGGGGACGGGCGACATCGCCATCTCGGTGGCGCAGCTGTTGCCGGGCAGCGAGATCGTGGTGGTGACGACGCCGCAGGCGGCCGCCGCGGAGGTGGCGGAGCGCGCCGGCTCGATCGCGTTGCAGACGCACCAGGGCGTGGTGGGCGTGGTGGAGAACATGTCGTGGCTGGAGCAGCCGGACGGCACGCGCCTGCAGGTGTTCGGCGAGGGCGGCGGCGAGCGGGTGGCCCGGTCGCTCGGCTCGGCGCTGGGCACGCAGGTGCCCGTGCTGGGCCAGGTGCCGCTGGACCCTGCGGTCCGCGAGGGGGGCGACGACGGGGCTCCGGTGGTGCTCTCGGCACCGGGCTCTCCCGGGGCCCGGGTGCTGCGCGACGTCGCGCGCTCGCTGGCACGGCGCTCGCGCGGCCTGGCGGGCATGCGCCTGGGCCTGACGCCGGTCTCGTCCCGCGAGGAGCGCCCCGCCCCCTGATCGGGCACAGTGTGTGGTCGTACCACCTGATCAGGCACAGTGTGGTGGTCGTACCACGAAAAGGTCAAGGCCGCTTGGCGATCTGATGACCTGAGGGCTAGTGTCGCTCGTCGTCATCGTGCTTGTCCCCGGGCATTCCCATGCCATCTCCCCACGATGCAGGGACGTTCGGGCACCGATCGATCGAGGCCACGCCAAGCATCGGTCGAGCACGCCGCTCGACGTTGGGACTGCATGAGCCCTGTGACCCGAGCGCGCTCCGGCGCGCCGACACCCGATCGCCCCGACCCCGAGGGAGCCGTCGAGGCGCCCGGCGCCCCCGTGCGGGCGGCAGCGGCACCCGGTCCCGCGAGCCCGCGCCCCGGCCGGACGGCACCCGGGAGCCCACCGGGGACGGCACCTGGCGCACGACGCACCAACGTCGTGGTGCTCACCGCGTCCGCAGCCCTGATCCTCGCGGTGGCGCTCGCCACGATCGTCCGGCCGTCCCAGGCGGAGGAGGTGCTCGGCTCAGCGGTCACGTGGATCTCCGACGCGTTCGGCTGGTACTACTTCCTCGCCGCCACGGCGTTCCTCGTGTTCGTCGTGGTGGTGGCCACGTCCCGGGTGGGCAGGGTCAAGCTCGGCCCGGAGCAGTCGCGGCCCCAGTTCGGGCTGTTCACGCGGGCGGCGATGCTGTTCGCCGCGGGCATCGGCACGGACCTGATGTTCTACTCCGTCGCCGAGCCCGCCGCCCAGTACCTGGCCCCACCGGTGGGCGACGGGGAGACGGTCTCCGCCGCCCGCGAGGCCGTCGTCTGGACGCTCTTCCACTACGGCGTCATCGGCTGGGGCATGTACGCCCTCATGGGGATGGCGCTCGCCTACTTCGCGTACCGCCGGGACATGCCGTTGAGCATCCGCTCGGTGCTGCACCCCCTGTTCGGCGACCGCGTGTGGGGGCGGCTGGGCGACGTCGTGGACGTGGCCGCCGTGGTCGCCACGATCTTCGGCCTGGCCACGACGCTCGGCATCGGCGTCTCGATGCTCAACCGCGGGCTGGACGACCTGCTCGGCATCCCCGAGGGCGTGGGCGCCCAGGTGGCCCTGCTCGCCCTGGCCGTGGTGGTCGCGGCGCTCTCGGCCGTCTCCGGCGTGCAGCGCGGTCTGCGGCGCCTGTCGGAGCTGACGGTCGTGCTGGCCCTGGCGCTGCTGGCGTTCGTGCTCGTCACGGGCCGCACCACGTTCCTGCTCGACGGCCTGGTCATGAACGTGGGCGACTACGTGACGATGCTGCCGGGCATGTCCCTGGACACGATGGCGTACTCCGACGTCGCCGAGTGGAAGAACGCGTGGACGATCTTCTTCTGGGCATGGTGGGTGGCGTGGGCGCCGTTCGTGGGCCTGTTCCTGGCGCGCATCTCCCGCGGCCGCACCGTCCGCCAGTTCGTCGTGGGCACCCTCACCCTGCCGTTCGTGTTCGTGCTGCTGTGGGTGTCGGTGTTCGGCAACAGCGCCATCGACCGGATCCGGGGCGGAGGCGAGGCGGGCACGGCGTTCGGCGCCGCCGCGGTGGACGACCCGGCGTCGGGCCTGTTCGCCCTCCTGGACCAGCACCCGTGGGCACCGGCCACGATCGCCGTCGCCATCGTGACCGGCCTGCTGTTCTACGTGACGTCGGCCGACTCGGGCGCGCTCGTGCTGGCCAACCTGACCACCCGGGTGCACCGGGCGGGCGACGACGGCCCGCCGTGGCTGCGGATCTTCTGGGCCGTGGCCACCGGCCTGCTGACCCTCGGGATGCTGCTGGCCGGCGGCATCGCCACCCTGCAGGGCGGCACGATCATCATGGGCCTGCCGTTCTCCTTCGTGCTGATCGGCGTCATGCTGGGCCTCTACCGGGCGCTGCGCGCCGAGGGGCACAAGGCCGCCTCCCTGCACGCCGTGCTGCCCACCAGCCTGCCGGGCCCCGCCGGGACGGCCGGCGGGCAGGGCTGGCGACGCCGCCTGACCCGCCTCATGTCGTTCCCCGGCCCGCGCCAGGCCCGGCGGTTCCTCGACGACGTCGGCCGCCCGGCCCTCGCAGAGGTGGCGGCCGAGCTGGAGCGCCAGGGTCTGGACGTGGCCCGCGAGGACCTGCCGGCCGACGGCGTCGACCTGCCGTGCCTGGCCCTGACCGTGGGCCTGGGCGACGACGCACCGTTCCGCTACCGCCTGCACCCCGTGCTGGCGCCCACCCCGGTGTTCGCGCACGGGGTCCCCCACCCCGCCGACACGTACGTGCGCATCGAGGTGCACCTGACCGAGGGCACCCAGGGCTACGACGTGACCGGCTGCACCAAGGACGAGCTCATCGTGGACGTCCTCGACCAGTACGAGCGCCACCTGCACTTCCTGCACGTCACCGCGGACCCGCTGACCTCGACCGCACCGGTCGAGGCCTGAACCGAGGGAGCACCATGACCGAACCCACGACGCTCTACGTCGACGGCACCTGGCGGGCGGCCGCCGAGGGCGGCACCCGCGAGATCCGGTGCCCGGCCGACGGCTCGCTCGTCGGCACCGTCAGCGAGGCCACGGCCGCCGACACCGAGCGCGCGATCGCCGCCGCACGCCGTGCGTTCGACGACGGCCCCTGGCGGGCCACGAGCGGCTTCGAGCGGGGCGACCTGCTGCTGCGCGTGGCCGACCTGCTGACGGCCCGCAAGGAGGACTTCGCGCGCGCCGAGTCGCTCGACACCGGAAAGCGGATCGTCGAGTCGCGCATCGACATGGACGACATCGCCGCGTGCTTCCGCTACTTCGGCAAGCTCGCGGGCCACGACGCCGGCCGTGTGGTCGACGCGGGCGACCGGGACGTGCTCAGCAGGGTCGAGCACGAGCCCGTGGGCGTGTGCGGGCTCATCGCGCCCTGGAACTACCCGCTGCTGCAGGCGGCGTGGAAGGTGGCTCCGGCCCTGGCGGCGGGGAACACGTTCGTGCTCAAGCCGTCGGAGCTGACGCCGCACACGGCGATCCTCCTCATGGACGTGCTGACCGAGGCGGGCGTCCCCGCGGGCGTGGCGAACCTGGTGACGGGGGCCGGCCCCGAGGCCGGCGCCCCGCTGTCCAGCCACCCCGACGTCGACATGGTGTCGTTCACCGGCGGCCTGGACACCGGCCGCACGATCGCGGGCGCCGCCGCGGCCACGGTCAAGAAGGTGGCCCTGGAGCTGGGCGGCAAGAACCCCAACGTGGTGTTCGCCGACGCCGACCTCGACGCGGCCGTCGACAACGCCCTCAACGCCGCGTTCGTGCACTCGGGCCAGGTGTGCTCGGCCGGGGCGCGGCTGGTGGTCGAGGAGTCGGTCCACGACCGGTTCGTCGACGAGCTGGTGCGCCGCGCGGAGCAGATCCGGCTGGGCGGGCCGTTCGACGAGCACGCCGAGACGGGGCCGCTGATCTCGGCCGCCCACCGCGACAAGGTGAGCGCTTACGTGGAGCAGGCCGTCGCGGACGGTGCCGAGCTGCGCTGCGGCGGGCGCTGGGGCGAGGGCGAGCTGGCGCAGGGCTTCTACTACCTGCCCACGGTGCTCGACCGTGTGCGCCGCGGCACGGCGGCGGTCAAGGACGAGGCGTTCGGTCCCGTCGTCACCGTCGAGACGTTCCGCACCGAGGACGAGGCCGTCGAGATCGCCAACGACACCCACTACGGCCTGGCGGGCGCCGTCTGGACGCAGGACGCCGGCCGCGCCCAGCGGGTGGCCCGCCGCCTGCGGCACGGCACGGTGTGGATCAACGACTTCCACCCCTACCTGCCGCAGGCCGAGTGGGGCGGGTTCGGCCGTTCCGGGTTCGGCCGGGAGCTGGGCCCCACCGGTCTGGCCGAGTACCAGGAGGCCAAGCACATCTACCAGAACCTCCGCCCGGCCGTGACCGGCTGGTTCCCGCAGCACCGACGCGCCTGAAGGAGCACCGTGACCGACACCTACGACTACCTCGTCATCGGCGGCGGGTCCGCCGGCGCGGCCGTGGCGGCGCGCCTGTCCGAGGACCCGGACGTCACCGTGGCGCTGCTGGAGGCCGGCCCCTCCGACGTCGGCGACGAGGCGATCCTGCGGCTGGACCGCTGGATGCACCTGCTGGAGTCCGGCTACGACTGGGACTACCCGATCGAGCCCCAGGAGCGGGGCAACTCGTTCATGCGCCAGGCGCGCGCCCGCGTGCTGGGCGGCTGCTCCTCGCACAACTCGTGCATCGCGTTCCACCCGCCGGCCGAGGACCTCGACCAGTGGGCGGCCCTGGGGGCAACCGGGTGGGAGGCCGAGCGGTCCCTGCCCTACGTCAAGAGGCTCGAGAACAACGACCAGCCCGGCGACCACCACGGGCACGACGGGCCCGTGCGGCTGCGCCAGGTGCCGCCGTCGGACCCGTGCGGCGTCGCGCTGCTGGACGCCTGCGAGCAGGCGGGCATCCCGCGCGTGCGGTTCAACGACGGCACCACCGTGGTCGAGGGCGCCGCGTTCTTCCAGATCAACGCGCACGAGGACGGCACCCGGGCCTCCTCCTCCGTGAGCTATCTGCACCCGGTGCTGGGGCGCGAGAACCTGACGGTCCTCACGGACCACCAGGTCGAACGGATCACGTTCGACGACGACCTGCGGGCCACGGGCGTCGACGTGCGCAGCGGGCTCTTCCGCACCGTGCACCTGGCGGCGCGCCGGGAGGTGGTGCTGTCGGCGGGAGCGATCGACTCGCCGAAGCTGCTCATGCTCTCGGGCGTCGGCCCGGCCGAGCACCTGCGCGAGGTGGGCGTCGAGGTGCTCGTGGACTCCCCCGGCGTCGGCAGCCACATGCAGGACCACCCGGAGGGCGTCATCTCGTGGGAGGCGCTGCAGCCGATGCCCACGACGTCCACCCAGTGGTGGGAGATCGGCATCTTCGCGCGGACCGCGCAGGCCGTGGCGCGCGGCGACGACCGGCCCGACCTGATGTTCCACTACGGGTCGGTGCCGTTCGACATGCACACGGCCCGGCAGGGCTACCCCACCTCCCCGAACGCGTTCTGCCTGACGCCGAACGTCACGCACGCCCGCTCGCGCGGCACCGTGCGGCTGCGCTCGCGCGACTTCCGGGACAAGCCCAAGGTGGACCCCCGCTACTTCACCGACCCGCACGACATGGAGGTCATGGTGGAGGGCATCAAGCTGGCCCGGCAGATCGTGGCCCAGCCCGCGATGGCCGCCTGGGCCGGGCGGGAGCTGTTCCCCGGCCCGGACGTGCGGACGGACGAGGAGATCGCGGACTACGTGCGCCGCACCCACAACACGGTGTACCACCCGACGGGCTCGGTGCGGATGGGCGCACCGGACGACCCGGCATCGCCGCTCGACCCCCAGCTGCGCGTCAAGGGCGTCACCGGGCTGCGGGTTGCCGACGCGTCGGTGATGCCCGAGATCACGACCGTGAACCCCAACATCACGGTGATGATGATCGGCGAGCGCTGCGCCGACCTCCTCAAGCAGGAGCGGGCGGCCCGGGCGCAGGACGACGCTCGCGACGAGAGGCGGGCCGCACCCGCTGCCGTGACGCAGCCCCTGCCGGTCGTCTGAGCCACGGCCCGGCACCCTCCGGGGTGCCGGGCCGTGCCCGCTCCGGCGGGCGGCCAGGTCCACCCGCCGTGCGTGCACGAGGCGGCGCTGCCAGTCGGGATACTGGGTGCATGCCTGAGACGACTGACGGGCGCCCCGCCGCGCCCCTGTGGCTCCCCGCCTGGACCGCCGAGGAGGGCGCGCAGCGGGTGCGCGACCTGTTCGACCGCACCTTCGACGGACCGGCGCCGGACGGCGTATGGTCCGCGCCCGGACGGGTCAACGTGATCGGGGAGCACACGGACTACAACGCGGGCGTCTGCCTGCCGACAGCGCTGCCGCACCGCACGTACGTGGCGCTGCGCCGGCGGGACGACGACGTGGTGCGCATCGCCTCGGCGCAGACGTCGGAGCCGTGGCGGGTTCGGCTGGCCGACGTCGCCCCGGGCGCCGTGGAGGGCTGGGGCTCGTACGTGGCCGGCGTGGCGTGGGCGCTGCGCGAGGCGGGGCACGCGGTCGGCGGGTTCGACGCCGTCGTGGACTCGTGCGTGCCGTTCGGGGCCTCGCTGTCCAGCTCCGCGGCCCTCGAGTGCGCCTTCGCGGTGGCTCTCGACGACGTGTTCGGGCTGGGGCTGGGGGGCGACGACGCCGGACGCACGCAGCTGGTGGCCGCCTGCATCCGGGCGGAGAACGAGATCGCGGGCGCGGCCACGGGCGGGCTGGACCAGTCCGCCGCCCTCCTGTGCCGGGCGGGCTCGGCGCTCCTGCTGGACTTCCGGCCGGGCCTGGCGCCGCAGGAGCACGCGGTGCCGACGCCGTTCGACCTGGCGACCGCCGGCCTGACCCTCCTCGTGATCGACACCCGGGCCCCCCACCAGCTCGTGGACGGCCAGTACGCGGCGCGGCGCACGTCGTGCGAGCAGGCGGCGAGCATCCTGGGCGTCCCCACGCTGCGGGACGTCACGCCGGAGGGGCTCAAGGACGCCCTGACCGCCCTGGCCGAGCACGACGAGGACGGCGTGCTGCGCCGCCGGGTGCGCCACGTGGTGACGGAGACGGCCCGCGCCGCCGAGCTCGCGGAGCTGGTGCGCGGCGGGCTCGGCGCCGACGGCAGCCCCGACGCGGCGGTGGTGGCCCGCGCCGGGGCCCTCATGACCGCCTCGCACGCCTCGTTGCGCGACGACTACGAGGTGACGGTGCGGGAGACGGACCTGTCGGTCGACACCAGCCTGGCCGCCGGCGCGATCGGTGCGCGGATGACCGGTGGCGGGTTCGGCGGGTCGACGATCGCGCTCGTCCGGGCCGACGCCGTCGAGGACGTGGCTGCGGCGGTGCGCGCCGCCTTCGCCGACGCCGGCCTGGCCGCGCCGGCGTTCCTGCAGGCACCGCCGTCGGCGTCCGCCGGTCGCGACGCCTGAACGGCACCCTCCGCACGGCGGGCTCGCCGGGGCGCCGACGGGCGCCCCGGCGGGTGAACTTCGCCCGGATCGCCGGAAATCGCCCCGGGGCGCACCTGCTAGTACGTTTCGCGTAGTACCGTGCGCCACGAAGGACACCGACCGCACCGAAGCGAGGAGCCGCAGTGGGCGTCACCCGCACGTACGTCTTCCCTGCCCTGCGCATCGCCATCTGGGCCGTCATCGCGGCCGCCCTGGTGGTCATGGCGTTCCGAGGGGCAGAGCTCGACCAGGCCGACGCCCTGCAGCCCACGGGCGAGATCACGCAGTCGGTGATCGACGTCGGCACCGGCACCGTCACGAACGCCGTGACCGTGCCCGCCTCCGTCGTGGCCGACCCGCCCGTCGAGGTCAAGGCCACCGCCGCCGGCGTCGTGTCGAAGATCTCCACGCCCGACGGGCCCGTCGCCGCCGACGCCGTCATCCTGGTCATCAAGCAGGAGACCCCCCGCGACCCGCTGGTCCGCACCGACCCGGAGACCGGCGAGCAGACCGTCACCGAGCAGAAGCCCAAGGTGACCTACACCTCCGTCAAGGCCCCCATCGCCGGCACGCTCGCCTCCTCGGTGCTCGTCGACCAGCAGGTGTCGGTCGGTGACGTCGTCGCCAAGGTCAGCCCCGAGTCGCTCTCCGTCCAGGGCCAGCTCACCGCCGACCAGCAGTACCGGCTCGTCGGCGCGGCCGGCGACGCCCAGGTCACCCTCAAGGGCGGCCCGGCCCCCTTCACGTGCGGCAACCTGCGCATCGGCAGCACCCCGCAGCCCGGCGGAGAGCAGCCCCCGGCCGGCGAGCCCGGCGCGTCGGCCACCGGCACGGTCGCCTGCTCCATCCCCGGTGACGTCACGGCGTTCCCGGGCCTCGGCGCCGAGATCGAGATCGTCAACGGCACCGCGGACGACGCCGTCGTCGTGCCCATCAGCGCCGTGCTCGGCTCCGCGCAGACCGGCAAGGTGTGGGTCGTGGCCTCGGACGACGCGGAGCCCGAGGAGCGCACCGTGACGCTCGGGCTCACCGACGGCAGCCAGGTACAGATCGCCGAGGGCCTGGCCGCGGGCGACCGCATCCTCGAGTTCACGCCCATCCCGGACGCCACCGAGGCCGGGCCCGACTGCTCCGACACCGACGCCTACGACCAGGCCGCCATGGACGGCGACATGAGCGCCGTGCGCGCCTACGAGGAGGCCTGCTTCGGATGAGCACGCCGACCGTGACCGACGGGCCGCCCCTCGTCGAGCTGCACGGCGTGACCCGCCACGTGCAGCTCCCCAACGGCTCGACGCTCGAGATCCTGCGCGGCATCGATCTGTCCGTGGCCCCCGGTGAGCACGTCGCCGTCGTCGGGCGCTCGGGCACCGGCAAGTCCACGCTGCTCAACATCCTGGGGCTGCTCGACTCCCCCACCCACGGTGACTACCTGCTCGAGGGCACGCCCATCGGGCGGCTCGGGTCCCGGGCCCGTGCCCGTCGGCGCGGCGACGACTTCGGCTTCGTGTTCCAGCAGTTCAACCTGCTCGCCGGGCGCACGGCGGTCGAGAACGTGGCAGCGCCGCTGCTGTACGCCCGCGGCCGCAAGTTCTGGCAGCGCAAGCGGCTCGCCACCCAGATGCTGGAGCGCGTGGGTCTGGGCGAGCGCCTCGACACGATGCCCGAGAAGCTCTCCGGCGGCGAGCAGCAGCGCGTGGCCATCGCCCGCGCCCTGGTGCGCGGCCCCCGCGTGATCCTGGCCGACGAGCCCACAGGAGCCCTCGACGTCGACACCGGCCGGGCGGTCATGGACCTGCTCGACACCGCAGCCGCCGAGACCGGCGCCGCGCTGGTGACCATCACGCACGACCTGGCGATCGCCGCGCGTGCCGACCGGCAGTTCCGGCTCGCCGACGGCGTGCTCGTGCCGATCCACCTCGACGCGCCCGGCCCCGTCATCGAGGCCGCGGCCGCCGTCGGTGCGACCGTGCCCGCCGCACCCGCCCTGGGGGCCGGCGCATGAGCGGCCTGGTCGGCGCGGTCGTCGAGGCGTGGGACGAGCTGCGCATCCACAAGGTCCGGGTGCTGCTCGCCCTCGTCGGCGTCGCGGTCGCGGTCACCGCCATCACCGGCATCACCGCCGCCGTCTCCATGCTCGGCCAGGCGATGCAGGAGTCCAGCGACCGCGACCAGGGCCGTCCCACCACCCTGACCGTCTACGGCTGGAACTCCACGGGCGAGCTCGACCCGCTCGCCTTCGACCAGGCTGTCGACGAGCTCGCCGAGCGTTACAAGATCTCCTACCACTCGGTGCAGGCGAACCAGCAGCTGCCCGTGCGCTCCGGCGCCTCGGACACCTACGTCCAGCTCACCGTCGTCGACCCGAGCTACTCGGTGATCACCCGTCTGGTCACGGACGGCGGCCGATGGTTCACCGACCGCGACGCCGAGGCGCTCGGCCCGACCCTCGTGGTCAACCAGCCGTTCCTCGACCAGCTCACCGACGGCAGGCCGGTCGATGCGCACCCGCAGGTCACCCTCGGCGGCGACACCGCGGTGCAGGCCACCGTGATCGGCACCGTCCCCGTGCGCTGGGAGCAGGAGGGCCCCATGGCCTACATGCTGTTCGACCAGGCCGCGCGGTGGCTGCCCGACCTGGTGCGCGACCAGCAGTACAAGATCTGGGTGCCCACAGAGCTCGACGAGGACCTGCAGGCCGTGCTGCGGCGTGACCTGACCGCGATGCTGCCCGGCATGCACGCCGAGGTGCAGCTCCCGTGGGACTCCGGGTTCGGGCTCGACTCCGCGACCCGGTGGGTGGTGCTGGGGGTCAGCGGCTTCGCCCTGCTCCTCGGCGGCCTCGGGCTGCTCAACATCGCCCTCGTCACCGTGCGCTACCGCATCCGGGAGATCGGCATCCGCCGTTCCTTCGGCGCCACGGGCAGCCGCGTGTTCTTCGGCGTGCTGATGGAGTCCGTGGTGGCGACGTTCGTGGCCGGGCTCGTCGGCGTCGTGCTGGCCGTGGCGATCGTCAAGAACATCCCGGTCGAGCGCGTCTTCGGCACGGCGCTGCAGGACACTCCGCCCTTCCCGTTCACCGCAGCGCTGGTGGGCATGGCCTGCGCGACCGGCGTCGGCGCTCTGGCCGGCCTGGTCCCGGCGATCTACGCGGTGCGCGTCAAGGTGATCGACGCGATCCGGTACTGACCCTGCGACGACCTCGGGCCCGCACCTCCGGTGAGGAGGAGCGGGCCCGACGTCGTCCCTGGGACGCCCCGAGGGCTGCCCCCGCGTCTCCCCGGGAGCGCGGGAGGATCAGAGCTCGTAGGTGGCGACGAGCGGCGCGTGGTCGCTCCAGCGGCCCTCGTACGTCTCCGCCCGATCGACCTCGACCTTGACGGCCTTGGGCGCCAGCGCCGGGTTGGCGAGCTGGTAGTCGATGCGCCAGCCCTTGTCGTTCACGAACGCCTGGCCGCGCCACGACCACCACGTGTAGGGGCCGGGGCCGTCGCCCGCGTGCGCCCGGCCGACGTCGGTCCAGCCCTGCTCGTCGAGCCAGCGGTCCACGTAGGCGCGCTCCTCCGGCAGGAACCCCGCGCTCTTGAGGTTGCCCTTCCAGTTCGCGATGTCCACGTTCTGGTGGGCGATGTTGAGGTCGCCGGCCACGAGCGCCGGGGTCTCGGCGGCCACGAGCTCGGCCATGCGTGCCGTCACCTTCTCCAGGTGGGCGTACTTGGCGACCATCGTGTGCTCCTCCCCCGGCTTGGTGGAGCCGGAGTGGAGGTACGCCGAGACCACCGTCAGCAGGCCGCCGTCAGGAAGCTCGACGTCGGCCTCGACCCAGCGGCCCGTGTCGACGGCCGGCTCCGGGCCACCGTCGGGCGTGTGCGCGCCGAGCCCCACGCGGACGGCGTGCAGCGGCAGGCGGGAGGCGACGGCGACGCCGGCACGGCCCTTGATGTCGCAGCACTGGTGGATCACGTGCCAGCCGTCGAGGTACTCGTCGACGATCTCGTCGGGGGCGCGCACCTCCTGCAGCAGCAGCACGTCCGGGGTGCGGGCGGCGATCCACTCCCCCATCCCCCGGCGGTAGGCGGCACGGATCCCGTTGACGTTGGCGGTGGCGACGACCAGTTCAGGCACCCGCAGATTCTGTCATCCCGCACCGACACCCCGTTGTGGGCGGGAGACTCGCCGCAATCCCGCCGGGATTGCGGCGAGTCTCCCGCCCACAACCGTCAGGCGGCGCGGTGGGCCGCCTCCAGCGCCGCGACGTCGATCTTGCCCATCTGCAGCATGGCCCGCACGGTCCGCAGGTTCGCAGCGGTCGAGTAGTCGCCGCACAGCTCCTCGAGCTGGCGCGGGACCACCTGCCACGAGACGCCGAACCGGTCGGTGCACCACCCGCACTGCCCTGGCTCCCCGCCGTCGGCCGTGAACAGCTCCCAGTACCGGTCCACCTCCTCCTGCCCGTCCACCAGGAGGTAGAACGAGAACGCCTCGTCCAGCCGCAGGTCCGGCCCGGCGTCGAGGAACGTCACCGGCACGCCCGCCACCACGCCCTCGATGACGAAGGGCTCGCCCGCCGTGGTCCCGGGGACGCCGTCGGGTGCCGTCAGCACCCGGTCCACGCGCGACCCCGGCACGTGCTCCGCGTAGAACCGCGCTGCCTCCAACCCCTGCCTGTCGAACCACAGGTGCACCCGTACGCTCACCATCGCCCCGCCCTCCCGTCGCCCAGCACCGTCAGTGCTCTGGTGGACGACGCCGCACCCCGGGACTCATCGCCGCCCGCCCCGGCACGAGACCGGCCGCGTCACGAAGGGCTCGTGGGGTCAGACGGCGAGGCGCTCCGCCGTGTCGACGACGTTGGCCAGCAGCATCGCCCGCGTCATGGGCCCCACCCCGCCCGGGTTGGGCGAGTACCAGCCGGCGACCTCGCGCGCGGCCGGGTCGACGTCACCCACCACGCGAGACTTGCCGGTCTCCGGGTCCGTCTCGCGGGAGACGCCGACGTCGATGAGCACCGCGCCGGGCTTGACCATGTCGGCGGTGACGATGCCCTGGACGCCCGCGGCGGCCACGACCACGTCGGCCCGCCGCACGAGCGCGGGCAGGTCCTGGGTGCCGGTGTGGGTGAGCGTCACCGTGGCGTTGACGGCCTTGCGCGTGAGCAGGAGCCCGATGGGCCGCCCGACGGTGACGCCGCGGCCGAGCACCACGACCTCCTTGCCCGCGAGCGACACCCCGTGCCGCTCGACGAGCTCGATGATGCCGCGCGGCGTGCACGGCAGCGGGGAGGTGATCTCCTCCCCCACGCGCAGCACGAGCCGCCCGAGGTTCGTCGGGTGCAGGCCGTCGGCGTCCTTGTCGGGGTCGACGAGCTCGAGCACCCGGTTGGTGTCGATGCCCTTCGGCAGCGGGAGCTGGACGATGAACCCGGTGCAGGCCGGGTCCTCGTTGAGCCGGCGCACGGCCGCCTCGATCTCCTCCTGCGTGGCGTCGGCGGGCAGGTCCTCGCGGATCGACTCGATGCCCACCTCGGCGCAGTCGCGGTGCTTGCCCGCGACGTACCACTGCGAGCCCGGGTCGTCACCGACCAGCAGGGTGCCCAGGCCCGGCGTGACGCCCCGCTCGCGCAGCGCGGCCACCCGCTCCTTGAGCTCGGCCTTGATGGCGGCGGCGGTGGCCTTGCCGTCCAGGATCTGTGCGGTCATCGCCGGCCCCCTCAGTACTGCTGGAGCTCGGGGTACAGCGGGAAGTCCGCCGTGAGCCGCTCGACCCGGGCGCGCAGCGTCTCGACGTCGGCCGCGGCACCGTCGCGCAGGGCGACGGCGATGATGTCGGCCACCTCGGTGAACTCCTCGTCGCCGAAGCCGCGCGTGGCCAGGGCGGGCGTACCGATGCGCAGGCCCGAGGTGACGCGCGGGGGGCGCGGGTCGAACGGGACGGCGTTGCGGTTGACGGTGATGCCCGCGTCGTGGAGGAGGTCCTCGGCCTGCTGGCCGTCGAGGGCGGACTCGCGCAGGTCGACGAGCACCAGGTGCACGTCGGTGCCGCCGGTCAGCACCGAGACCCCGGCGCCCGCGACGTCCGGCTGCGAGAGGCGCTCGGCGATGATCCGGGCACCGCGCAGCGTGCGCTCCTGACGGTCCTTGAACGCGTCGGAGCCGGCGATCTTGAACGCGACCGCCTTGGCCGCCACGACATGCATGAGCGGGCCGCCCTGCTGGCCCGGGAACACCGCGGAGTCGATCTTCTTGGCCCACTGCTCCTTGCTCAGGATGAAGCCGGAGCGCGGGCCGCCGATGGTCTTGTGCACGGTCGAGGAGACGACGTCGGCGTGCGGCACCGGGGAGGGGTGCAGGCCCGCGGCCACCAGGCCCGCGAAGTGCGCCATGTCGACCCAGAGCTTGGCGCCGACCTCGTCGGCGATCTCGCGGAACGCGGCGAAGTCGAGCTGGCGCGGGTAGGCGGACCAGCCGGCGATGATCACCTCAGGGCGGTGCTCGAGCGCCTTCTTGCGGACCTCGTCCATCTCGATCCGCATCGACTGGGGGTCCACGCCGTAGGCGCCGACGTCGTACAGGCGGCCCGAGAAGTTGATCTTCATGCCGTGCGTGAGGTGGCCGCCGTGCGCCAGCTCCAGGCCCAGGATGCGGTCCCCGGCGGTGGCGAGCGCGTGCAGCACCGCAGCGTTCGCCTGGGCGCCCGCGTGCGGCTGCACGTTGGCGTGCTCGGCGCCGAACAGCTCCTTGGCCCGGGCGATCGCCAGGTTCTCCGCGACGTCGACCTGCTCGCAGCCGCCGTAGTACCGCTTGCCCGGGTACCCCTCGGCGTACTTGTTGGTGAGCACCGAGCCCTGCGCCTGCAGCACGGCCCGGGGCACGAAGTTCTCCGACGCGATCATCTCGAGCGTGCCGCGCTGGCGGGCCAGCTCGCCGTCGAGCACCGCGGCGATCTCGGGGTCGACGTCGGCGATGCCGCCGGTCAGGAGGGGGTCGGGGGTGTGGCTCATGGGGCGTCTCCCTGGCTGCGTGGGACCGCAGCGGACGCGCGCCGCTGCGAGGGACGGTGGACGGACGTGACACGTAGGTCCACGACACGGGCCCAGGCGAACGACCCGTCGTCGTCATACAGCGTGTCGCTCCCCGGTGGTGACCCACCTGCCCGGCCCCCGCCCTCGGGCGGGGAACCGGCGTGCGCCAGTCGCGACGGGTCCAGGGTAACGCCTCCGGTCACAGCGAGGGAGAACCTGCACCCGTGATCGCGGCGAGGATCTCCTCGTGGCTGGCGTCGCCTCGGAACGACCCGTTGTTGCGCCCGTGCCGCAGCACCTCGACCCGGTCGGCGACGGCGCGCACGTCGTTGAGGTTGTGGCTGATGAGGATCACGCCCAGCCCCATCCCGCGCAGCCGCTCGATGTGCGTCAGCACCTCGGCGGTGTGGGCCACGGACAGCGCCGCCGTCGGCTCGTCCAGCACCACGATGCGCGGGTTGCCGATGACCGTGCGGGCGATCGCCACGGCCTGGCGCTGGCCGCCCGACAGGTGCCGCAGCGGGGTGCGGATCGAGGGCACGCGCACCGTCAGGTCGCGCAGCAGCGCCCGCGTCTCCGTCTCCATCTGCCCCTCCTGGAGCAGACCCGCGCGGTTGTACATCTCCCGGCCGAGGAACACGTTCGCGGTCACGTCGAGGTTCTCGCACAGCGCCAGGTCCTGGAAGACGCTCGCCACACCCAGGCGGTTGGCGGCGGACGCCGACGGCAGCGTCACCGGCGCCCCGTCCATCTCGATCAGCCCCGAGTCCGGCTGCAGCACACCGGCGATCACCTTGGCGAGCGTCGACTTGCCGGCCCCGTTGTCGCCGACGAGCGCGACGACCTCGTGCGCGTGCACGTCCAGGTCCACACCTACCAGCGCCTCGACGGCCCCGAAGTTCTTGCTGATCTGGCGTAACGCCAGCAGCGGCGTCCGTCCGGGCGTCACTGGTTCCCCCTGCCGTCATCGGCGTTCTCGAACACGTCCGTGGACTGGAGCGCGAGAAGGATCGCGCCCATCAGCTCGGCCTGCGTCCCCAGCGTCGCGGACACGACCTCGAGCGGCACGAACTGGCTGAGGAGCGTACGCCGCCGGACGGCCTCGCGCACGGGTCCGAGGAAGATCTCACCCGTCTCGGCGAGCTCCCCGCCCACCACGACGCACTGCGGGCTGAGCACCGTGGCCAGGTTCGCGACGACGGCCCCCACCGTCGCACCGGCGTCGGCCACGATCTCCCGGCACCCCGGGTCCCCCGTCTCCGCGAGCTGGACCAGGTCACGCAGCGTGAGGTTCCCGTGGCTCGTGGCGAGCGGCTCCAGGAGGGCCGGCACGCCGACCACCGTGTCGAGGCAGCCACGGCTCCCGCACCCGCAGATCCGCCCGCCGGGGTCGACCTGCACGTGGCCGAGCTCCCCGGCCGTGCCACCGACGCCCCGGTGCACCCGGCCACCCAGTACCACCCCCGCCCCGACGCCGTGCGACACGCGCACGTACAGCGAGTCGTGGTACGCGCGCGCCGCACCCACCGTGCTCTCGGCGAGCGCACCCAGGTTGGCGTCGTTGTCCACGAAGACGGGCCGCGCCAGCCGCTTCTCCAGCACCTGGGCCACGGGCACGCCGTCCCAGCCGCGCAGCACCCCCCGCACCGAGAGCAGACCCGTCGAGGCGTCCACGGGCGTGGGCAGGCCCAGCCCGATGGCCACGAGCTCCTCGAGGTCCGCACCCACGCGCTCCAGGAGGTCGACCACCAGGAGCGCGGCACGGTCCAGGCTCGTGTCGGGGCGGTGCTCTGCCGGCAGGGGCAGGGTCTGCTCCGCCAGCACCTCGTGGGTCACGTCCGCGATCGCCACGCGCATCTGGCGGTATCCCACCACCACGCCGGCCACGAGCCCCACCCGGTGCGCCAGCGTGACGAGCTGGGCGCGGCGGCCCGAGCGCACGGCCGGGCGCACCTCCACCATGCCGGCGCCGAGCAGCTCCTTGACGATCGTGGACACCGTGGCCGCCGAGAGACCGGTGGCACCGGTGAGCTCGACCTGCGTCAGCCCGCCGTGCCGTTTGACGGCCTCGACCACGCGCGCGCGGTTCGCCTCGCGCAAGGACGACTGCGAGCCAGACATGGGCAGTCGTCCTCTCACGCGGGAAGTGTAGGAGAAGAACGACGCGCGGGTGGGTGGCACACCACCCACCCGCGCGTCACGGGAACCTCGCCCTGAGGGTCAGCGCACGACCGAGGCGCGGCGCTTGTTCCAGATGTCGAAGGCGACGGCGAGCAGGAGCACGAGGCCCTTGACCACCTGCTGCATCGACTGCGGCACACCCATGAGCTGCATGCCGTTGGACATGACCGCCATGATCAGACCACCGATCATCGCGCCGCCCACACGGCCGACACCACCGGTCGTCGAGGCGCCACCGATGAAGCAGGCGGCGATGGCGTCGAGCTCGAACATGTTGCCCGCGCTCGGCTGGGCGCCGTTCATGCGCGACGAGTACACGACACCGGCCACCGAGGCCAGGAAGCCCATGTTCACGAAGATCCAGAAGTAGACCTTCTTGACCTTCACGCCGGACAGCTCCGCCGCGTGCCGGTTGCCGCCCACCGCGTAGACGTGGCGGCCGAACACCGACCGCTGCGTCACCAGGCCGTAGATGATGACGAGCGCGGCCAGGATGATCAGCACGAGCGGCAGGCCACGCGAGCTGGCGAGCTGGTAGCCGAACCACATGACCACGGCGGCCACGATCACGAGCTTGACGACGAACAGCGGCAGCGACTCGACGGTCTGCTGGTAGGCGATCTTGCCGCGGCGCGTGCGCCACTGGCTGACGCCGTAGCCGACCACCGCGATGCCGAAGATCACCAGCGTGAAGACGTCGACGCCGTACCCGCCGAGCAGCCCGTTGAGGAAGCCGTTGGCGACGTCGTAGTAGTTGCCGCCGAACGGCGAGAGCGACGCGTTGTTCAGGACCAGGTAGGTCAGGCCCCGGAAGAGGAGCATGCCCGCCAGCGTCACGATGAAGCCGGGGATCCCCACGTAGGCGACCCAGAAGCCCTGCCAGGCACCCACGAGCAGACCGACCGCGATGGCGGCCAGGACGCCCACCCACCAGGGCATGCCGTTCCTGATGACCAGCACCGCGCTGACCGCACCCGTGAGCGCGACGACCGAGCCGACCGACAGGTCGATGTGCCCCGCGACGATGATCATCAGCATCCCGATCGCGAGGATCAGGATGTAGGAGTACTGCAGGACGATGTTCGTCAGGTTGGTCGGCGAGAGGAAGTTCGGGTTCAGGATGGCGAAGAAAGCGACGATCGCGACGAACGCGACCATGATGCCGCTCTGACGCATGTTCCGGGTGATCATGTCCCGGAGCGAGTCGATGGCGTTCATGAGACGTAGTCCTTCGTGGGCAGAGGCTGGTCGCGTTCGATGGTCATGAGCTCCATGAGGTTCTCCTGAGTCGCCTCGGAGACAGGGAGCTGACCGGTGATGCGCCCGAACGCGAGGGTGTAGACGCGGTCGCAGATGCCGAGCAGCTCGGGCAGCTCGGACGAGATCACGACCACCGCCTTACCGGCCGCGACCATCTTGTTGATGATCGTGTAGATCTCGTACTTCGCGCCGACGTCGATACCGCGCGTCGGCTCGTCGACGATCAGCACGTCCGGGTCGGTGTAGAGCCACTTGGACAGCACGACCTTCTGCTGGTTGCCGCCCGAGAGCTGACCGACGACCGACATGACCGTCGGGGTCTTGATGTTGAGGCTCCCGCGGTACTCGTCCGCGACGCGCAGCTCCTCGTTCCCGTTGACCCAGCCGCGAGGGGCGAGGTTGCCGAGACCGGCGAGCGAGATGTTGCGACGCACGTCGTCGATGAGGTTGAGCCCGTAGCCCTTGCGGTCCTCGGTGGCGTAGGCGATGCCGTGCCGGATGGCGTCGGAGACGGAGCCGAGCTTGATCTCCTTGCCGTCCTTGTAGAGGTGACCCGAGATGTTGCGCCCGTACGAGCGGCCGAAGATGCTCATCGCGAGCTCGGTGCGCCCGGCGCCCATGAGGCCCGCGATGCCGACGACCTCGCCGGCGCGCACGTTGAACGACGCGTTGTCGATGATCTTCCGGTCGGCCTGGGTCGGGTGGTACACCGTCCAGTCCTCCACCCGCAGCACCTCGTCACCGATCACGCTGGTGCGCTCCGGGTAGCGGTGCTCGAGGTCACGCCCGACCATGCCGCGGATGATGCGGTCCTGGGTCGAGGCGGGGTCGGACATGTCGAGGGTCTCGATCGTCTGACCGTCACGGATGATCGTGGTGCGGTCCGCGATGTCCGCGACCTCGTTGAGCTTGTGCGAGATGATGATGCAGGTGATGCCCTGCCCCTTGAGGTGGCGGAGCAGGTCGAGCAGGTGCTCGGAGTCGTTGTCGTTGAGCGCGGCGGTCGGCTCGTCGAGGATGAGCAGCCGCACCTCCTTCGACAGCGCCTTCGCGATCTCGATCAGCTGCTGCTTGCCGACGCCCAGGGCGCCGACCGGCGTCACCGGGTTCTCGTCGAGGCCCACGCGGGCGAGCAGCTTGGCCGCCTCGGCGTTCGCCTTGTTCCAGTCGACGAGCCCGGCACGGCCCTTGACCTCGTTGCCGAGGAAGATGTTCTCCGCGACAGACAGGTACGGGACCAGGGCGAGCTCCTGGTGGATGATGACGATGCCTCGCGCCTCGGAGTCGTTGATCGACCCGAACCGCGCGGTCTCGCCGTCGAAGACGATCTCGCCGTCGTAGCTGCCGTGCGGGTACACGCCCGACAGCACCTTCATCAGGGTCGACTTGCCGGCACCGTTCTCCCCGCAGATGGCGTGGATCTCGCCGCGCTCGACCGTGAGGTTGACGTTCGACAAGGCCTTGACGCCGGGGAACTCCTTGGTGATGGAGCGCATCTCCAGGATCGTGCTCATGCGCCCTCGTCCTTCCTTCCGGGTACGCGGCCGGCCCGGGACGGGCCGGCCTGGGGCGAGACCTGCCCGCCGCCGCCTGGGCGACGGGCAGGTCCGCTCCGGGGTGGGATCAGGTCAGCGGGTCTGGCCCGACTCGACCTCTTCCTGCGTGTAGTACCCCTCGTCGATCAGGACGGGCTGGATGTCGTCCTGGAACACCGTCTCGACCTCGAGGAGGTAGGACGGGACGACCTTCACGCCGTTGTCGTACGACTCGGTGTCGTTCGCCTCGGGCTCGTTGCCCTCGACGAAGGACTGCGCGGCCTTGACGGCCTGCTCGGCGAGGAGGCGGGTGTCCTTGAAGATGGTCGAGGACTGGACGCCGTCGTGGATCAGCTTGACCGAGGCGATGTCGGCGTCCTGGCCGGTGACGACGGGGAGGCCGTCGGCGAGGGTCGGGCCCATGCCGGCGCCCTGGAGGCCCGTGATGATGCCGCGCGAGAGCACGTCGGCCGGGGAGAGCACGCCGTGCAGCTCGGTGCCGCCCGAGTACGTGGAGGTCAGCAGGTCCTCCATGCGCTTCTGCGCCCGCTCCTGCTCCCAGCGGAGCGTGGAGACCTGGTCGAAGCTGGTCTGGCCCGAGGGGATGACGAGCGTGCCGTCGTCGATGTAGTCCTTCAGGGTGTCCATCGCGCCGTTGTAGAAGAACGTCGCGTTGTTGTCGTCCGGCGAGCCGGCGAACAGCTCGATGTTGAACGGGCCGGTGGCGTCGGTGCGCTCGCCGTTCTCGTCCAGGACACCGAGGCCGGTCAGCAGGGCGTTGGCCTGCGCGACACCCACCGAGTAGTTGTCGAACGTGGTGTAGAAGTCCACGTTCTCGCTGTCACGGATGAGGCGGTCGTAGGCGATGACCGGGATGTTCGCCGCCGCGGCCGACTCGAGCTGGCTCGTGAGGGCGGTGCCGTCGATCGAGGCGATGATCAGGACGTCGACGCCACCGGTGATCATCGAGTCGATCTGCTGCGTCTGGACCGGGATGTCGTCGTTGGCGAACTGGAGGTCGACGCTGTAGCCGAGGTCCTCCAGGCCCTTCTTGACGTTGTTGCCGTCCTGGATCCAGCGCTCGTACGTCTGGGTCGGCATGGCGACACCGATCTTGACGTCGTCGTCGCCGTTGCCCGCAGCACCGCCGCCACCGCCGGCGCCCGCACCGCCGCCACCGCAGGCAGCGAGCGTGAGGGTGAGGGCGGCGCCAGCGGCGACCACGCCCATCTTCTTGCCGAGTCGCATCGTCGCGCTCCTTCTCGTCGTCGAGGATCTCGGCGGCGCCGATCGCCGCCGTCCCAGACACAGATTGCTGCGTTCGACATCCGAAGTCAAAGCCTGGGAGGGGTTTGCACCCATAACGATCTGGTCACAGCACGACGACCGGGTGGTGGCCCTGGTCACGCGGGCGGCCCAGGGGGCAGCCGGTCGGGAACGTTCTCTTCGGCCGCCGAACCCAAGACGGCTCAAGGCCGCTCGGGCCGGCGCGTCGCCCCCCGCCCCAGGTCAGGACGGGCGCCGCTGCCCGCCCGAACGGCGCGTCAGGCGTGGGACTCGTTGCGCGCCTCGACCTCGTGGAGCACGCGCCGCAGGTAGGTGTACGTCAGCTCGCCCGCCGCGTCCTCGAACTGCTCCTCGAACCCGTGCTTCGTGTACATCGTCAGGTTCTGCTTGGAGTCCTTGCCGGTGAAGGCCCACACCTCGGTGACCTGCTCGGGCAGGTACGGCAGGATCGCGAAGAGCAGCGACGTGCCGATCCCCTTGCCCTGCTGGTCCGGGGCCACGGCCAGGCGGCCCAGCGTCGCCCGGTTGCCCTCCAGCTCCACACGGATCGAACCCACCAGGCGGTGCCCCTCCCACGCGCCGATGGTCACGACGTCGTCACGGGCCAGGTCGTCGCGCAGCTCCGCCAGCGTCTGCGTCAGCGGGGGGATGTTCGGGTCGCCGTACTGCTGGGCCTCGGTCACGAAGGCCGCACGGCGCAGCGTCAGCAGCTCGCCGGCGTGCGCGTCCTCGAGCAGCTCGATCCGGGTGGCGTCGGCGGGAGCGTCGTTCATGCGTCCATCGTTCCAGACGCCGACCCCGCCGTGCACTCCCACGCCGTACCGTGTTCTCGTGAACGCCCCCATGCACGAACCCCCGCACGGCTCCGCACCGCACGCCACCACGGCCCCCGGCCCGCTGACCGCCGCGGGCACCACCGAGTGGGTCCTGACCGTCTCCTGCCCGGACGGACCGGGCATCGTCGCCGCGGTGACGGGGGCGCTGGCCGCGCGGGGCGACAACATCACCGAGTCCCAGCAGTTCGGCGACCCGGCCTCGGGCCTGTTCTTCATGCGCGTGCAGGTCGAGACGACCGCCACCCGCGAGGAGCTGGTGACCGCGCTGACCCCCGCGTTCGACAGCTTCGGGATGACCTGGGAGCTCGACGTCGTCGGGCGCCGCGTGCGCACCCTCGTCCTGGTGAGCAGGGCCGCGCACTGCCTGGTGGACCTGCTCTACCGCGAGCGCTCGCAGGGCATGCCGATCGACGTCGTCGGCGTCGTGGGCAACCACGAGGACCTGCGCGACATCGCGGAGTTCTACGGCAAGCCGTTCCACCACGTGCCCGTCACCAAGGACACGAAGGCCGCCGCGGAGGCACGCCTGCGCGAGCTGGTCGACGAGCTCGACGTCGAGCTCGTGGTGCTCGCCCGCTACATGCAGATCCTCTCGGACGAGCTGTGCCGTGACCTCGCGGGCAAGGTCATCAACATCCACCACTCGTTCCTGCCCTCCTTCAAGGGCGCACGGCCCTACGCGCAGGCGCACGACCGGGGCGTCAAGCTGATCGGCGCCACCTCGCACTACGTCACCGGCGACCTCGACGAAGGCCCCATCATCGAGCAGGACGTCGAGCGGGTGGACCACTCCCGGGCCGTCGCCGACCTGGTGTCGATCGGCGAGGACGTAGAGCGCCGCACGCTGGCCCGCGCGGTGCGGTGGCACGCCGAGCACCGGGTGCTCCTGGACGGCCACCGCACCGTCGTCTTCCGCTGACGCGTCGCTGGCGGTACGTCACTGGCAGTACACGGAGATCCCGTCGACCTGGTGCGTGCCCGGGCCGAGGTCGTTGCACATCTCCGTGTACTGGTTGAGCCCCACGACGAACGCGAAGGCCGCCACCGCCAGCAGCACCGTGCCGATCGCGCCGAGCACGATGCCGGCGACCGCGAACCCGTTGCCCCGACCGGCCTTGCGCGAACGGATGAGCGCCACGATCGACACCACCAGGCCGACCACGGTGAGCGGCCCCAGCAGTGCCAGCACGAAGCCCGCGATGCCGAGCCCGCGGCCGGGGTCGGCCGGCGCCGCCTGCCCGGGGCCGGCCGGGTACGGCTGCTGACCGTACGGCGGCGCACCGGTGGCCCCGTACCCGGCCCCGGGGCCGTCTGCAGAGGGCTGGCCGTAGGCGGGCGGCTGCGCGTACGACGGCGGGCGGCCGTCGGCGGGCGGGCCGCCGTCGGCCGGCGCCGGCTGCCCGTGCGGCGCGGGCCGGCCGTACGGCGACGGCTGGCCGCCGTCGGGCTGACTGCCGGCGTGGCTGCCGTGAGCGTCGTCGGAGCCGGGCTGCCGGCCGTGCTGGGGGCCGGGCTCGGGCGTGGTCATGGGCGTCCTCCCTCCGGTCGGGCACGACCTGCCGCCGCGCCCTCCCTGGAATCTGCCGCATGCGGGCGCCGCCCGCCCGGCGAGCCGCGCCCCTGGCACAGCACGGCGGGCGGGGCGGGCGACCTCCGTGCCCGTCGTCGCGCGCCGTGCAGCTGGCCCCCCTGTCCGAGGTCAGCCGGCCAGGTGACCCCACCGCCCCGCCAGCTCTCGCCACGGCCCGACGGCGGCCACCTCGCCGTCCTGCAGGACGACGACGCGGTCCGCCCGCGCGAGCGCGGCCCCCTTCGAGGTGGCACCCACCACCGTGGTGCCGCGCGAGCGCAGGGACTCCCACAGCTCGATCTCGGTCCGGGCGTCGAGCGCGCTCGAGACGTCGTCCGCCAGCAGCAGCTCGGCCTCCGTGGCGAGCGACCGGGCGAGCGCGAGCCGCTGCACCTGACCGCCGGAGAGGCGGACGCCACGGTGCCCCACGAGCGAGTCCGGGCCCCCCGCCTCGGCGACGTCGCTCTCCATGCGCGCCGCCTCGAGCGGACCCGCCACGTCGCGCGCGTGGTCGAGCCGCACGTTCTCCGCGAAGGTGCCCGACAGGACCCGCGGTACCTGGGCCACGTGGGCGACCTGCCCGGGGCGCAGGAAGGTCTGGGCGTCCCGCACGTCGGTGCCGTTCCAGCGCAGCTCGCCCGTGTGCTCCACCAGCCCCGCCAGCACGGACAGCAGGCTCGACTTGCCCGAGCCCACCTGTCCGAGCAGCAGCACCAGCTCACCGCGCTCGACCGTGAGGTCCACACCGCTGACCCCGATCGTGCCGTCGTCGTGCAGGGCCGACAGCCCGCGCAGCTCCAGGCGCTCGAGACGCTCGCGCCGGCCGGGCACGGGCGCGGGGGCCGCACCGGTGGACAGGTTCACCGAGTCGGGCAGGCGCACCAGGTCCGCCCCGTCGGCGAACCGGCTCGTGGCCCGCTGCCACGCACGCGTGCCCGGCGCCTCGGTCACGACGGCGCCCGCGACGGTCCCGAACCAGCCGAAGCCCGTCACCGCGCCCGCCACCATCAGCGTGGTGGCCAGGTCCCACGAGCCCTCGAGCAGGGCGAACCAGGCGGCCACCACACCGAGCTGGATCGTCACCGTGGGTACGCCGTCGAGCACGGCCTGCACGCGGTGCTCGAAGATCGCGGCGTCCACACGCCCCCTGTCCACCTCTCTCAGGTGCGCGTGCACCTGAGGAGTGCGGGCGGCCAGCTTGACCGTGCGGGCGGCGTCGAGGGCCGAGACCAGCGCCCGCCCGAACCGGGCGCGAGCCGCCGAGGACCGCGCAGCAGACCGGCCGGCCACCGGACGCCCGAGCGCCGAGGCCAGCGCCGAGACCACCATGACCGCCAGCAGCACGGCGCCCGCCTGCCACGACCAGGCCAGCAGCGCCGTCGTGCCGGCGACCGCCAGGCCGTTGACGAAGTCGACCCACCGGTCGGCGTACCGCACGAACCGGTCGGCGTCCATGGCGCGCGCGACGATCTCCCCCGGCGGCGTGGCCGGCAGCCGGTGCTGGTGCGTCTGCCCGGCCATGACCGCCATGCGCACCCGCAGGAGCACCTCGATCCACCAGCGCGGGTAGACGTAGATCGCCCACGCCAGGCACAGCGGCGCGACGACCAGCAGCACCACCATCGGGGCGACCAGGGGCGCGGTCGGCTCCCCCGAGCGCAGCGCCTCCACGGCCCGCCCCCACAGGAACCCGGTCACCGCGCCCTGGGCCGAGAACAGGCTCGCGACGAGGAACAGCATCGCGCCGAGCAGGCCCCAGCGGGGCGTGACCCTCAGCTGGTGCACGACTCCGCGGGCCAGGCTCAGCCCGTCCCCGGGCTCGTGCCGGCGCGGCGGCGGTCCCGTGCGACGGCGCGCCCCGACCTGGGCGGCCGCCTCGTCCCCCTTCCTCGGGGCGCCCGGCGAGCGACCCTCGTCCGCGCTGCCCCCGTGCCCGGCGGCGTCGGCAGCCGTCGCCGTGGTGCCGGCCGCCTCCACGGTGGCGGCGGCCGACGCCGTCGAGGCCTCCTGCACGACAGCGCTGCCCTCGACGCTCCCGCCCGTCACGGCGCTGCCGGTGAGCACCGCGCCGTCGGCAGCCGGCCGCACGTGCTCCTGTCCCGCCTCCTGGCCACCGTCCTGGGCGGCGACGTCGTCGATCACCCCGGAGGCGCTCGCCTCGAGCAGGGTGCGGAACGGCCCGGGGACGCGCGCGAGCTCGGCGCGGGGCCCCTGCTGGGCCACCCGCCCGTGATCGAGCACCACGACCAGGTCGGCCCGCTCGATCGTGGACAGGCGGTGCGCCACGAGCACGCCGGTGCGCCCGCGCAGCAGCCGCTCGGACGCGGCGACCACGCGCGACTCCGTGAGCGGGTCCATGCGCGCGGTCGCCTCGTCGAGCACCACCAGCTGCACGTCCCGCACCAGCAGCCGTGCGAACGACACGAGCTGTTCCTCACCGGCCGAGAGGCGGGTGCCCCCCGGGCCCAGGAGCGTCTCGAGCCCCTCGGGCAGGCTCTCGACCCACGCCTCGAGCCCCAGGTCGCTCACGGCAGCCTCGACCGCTCCCGGCGCGACGTCCGCGAACAGGGTGACGTTCTCGCGCAGCGTGCCCGCCAGGATCTCCGTGCGCTGCGTGACCACGCCCACCGTGGCGCGCAGGCGCTGCAGGTCCAGGTCCCGCACGTCCGCTCCCCCGACGAAGACGGTGCCCGGGGCCGGCTCGACGGCGCGCGACAGCATCGAGGCGAGAGTGGACTTGCCCGACCCCGTGCGGCCGACCAGGGCGACGGTCGCGCCGGCGGGGACCGTCACGTCGACGTCCTGCAGGGCGAAGCCCCCGCCCTGGCCGTACGAGAAGCTCAGGTCGCGGACCTCGAGGTCGAGCGGTCCCGTGGGGACGTCGTCCCCGCCCACCGGCTCCGGCTCGACGTCGAGCATCTGCCGCAGCCGCGTGACGGCGCCCAGGCCCTCCTGGATGTCCGGCAGGTGGTGGATGAGGTTGTCGGTCTGGCCCACGAACGTGGCCGTGATGAGGAACAGGGTCACCAGGCGCGCGACCGACAGGTCCCCGGCCGTGGCCAGCGCGACACCCGTGACGGCGACGCCGGCCAGCAGCGCGTGCAGCAGCACGCCCGTCTGGCGCAGCAGCCGGTTCTCCACCACGAGCACACGGCCGAACCGCTCGTGCACCCGCGCGGACAGCTCCGCGAGGCGGCGGACGGCGAACGCCTGCCCCAGGCTGGTGCGCAGGTCGTCGCGGGCGGCCACGGCCTCCTCGAAGGCTGCCGCGTGGTCGGTCCAGGCCTTCTCCTCCTCCACCTTGCGGCGGGCGATCTCCCCCAGGTGCGGCCGCGCGAGGAGCGCGGCCACGGCACCGAGCACGGGGAAGAGGAACCAGGCGGGCCACCACGTCACGCCCGCCACGACCCACATGGGCACCACACCCACGACGGTGCGCCCGGCACCCCACAGCTGGCGCCGCACCAAGGTCCCCACCGCGTGCGTGTCGTCGTCGACCCGGTCGAGCACCTCGCCCGCGGCCTGCTCGTTCAGGGCGGCCAGCGGCTGGCGCAGCGCCGCCGTCAGCAGGTCCGCCCGCAGGCGGCCCTCCGCGCGGTCGACCACGCCCGCCCACGCGACCTGCCCCGCCGTGTCCAGGAGCGCGCCGCCCACGACGACGGCAGCCAGCAGCGCGAGGGTCGTCAGCGCCGGGTGCTCGGCCATCTGGCCGGCAGCCACGGTGCCCAGCGCCTGACCCACCGTCCCCGCGGCGAGCGCGAGCAGGGCGAGCACGGCCACCGGCCCCGCCAGACGGCGCCAGTCGAGGCGCCGCGACGGGTCGGCGGCGAGCGGTTCACGAGCGGCGGGCACGTCGGTACCGGGAGCCGCGGAGGTCTGGATCATCGACGCCGACCCTAAGCGGCTGCGGTGACATTCCTCGCAGGATTTTCCGCACCGGCGCCCGCACGGCGCGCACCGCGAGGGCGGCTCAGACCAGGCCGAGCGCCCGCACGGCCTCGCGCTCCTCCAGCAGCTCCGCCACGGACGCGTCGATCCGCTCGCGCGAGAACGGGTCGATCTCCAGGCCCTCGACCACCGACCAGTCCCGGCCGTCGGAGGTGACGGGGAACGAGCTGATCAGCCCCTCGGGCACCCCGTACTCGCCGGTGGACCAGATCCCCGCGCTCGTCCAGTCGCCCTCGGGCGTGCCCGCGTACCAGTCCCGCACGTGGTCGATCGCGGCGTTCGCAGCCGACGCCTGGGACGACGCGCCGCGGGCCTCGATGATCGCGGCGCCCCGCTTGGCGACCGTGGGGATGAAGTCGTCGGTGAGCCACCCCCGGTCGGCGGCGAGGTCTGAGCCCGGCCGGTCGCCCACCTGGGCGTGGAAGAGGTCCGGGTACTGGGAGGCGGAGTGGTTGCCCCAGATGCTGAGCCGGCGCACCTGCGCCACCGGCACCCCGGCGCGCCGGGCCACCTGGGACAGCGCCCGGTTGTGGTCCAGCCGTGTCATCGCGGTGAACCGGCTCCGCGGCACGTCCGGCGCGCTCGATGCGGCGATCAGCGCGTTGGTGTTGGCCGGGTTGCCGACCACCAGGACACGCACGTCGTCCGCCGCCACGTCGTTGATCGCCCGGCCCTGCGGCCCGAAGATCCCGCCGTTGGCCTCCAGCAGGTCGGCACGCTCCATCCCCTTGCCGCGCGGGCGCGCACCCACCAGGAGCGCGACGTTCGCGCCGTCGAACGCCGTGCGCGGGTCGTCGGAGACGTCCACGCCGTCGAGCAGCGGGAACGCGCAGTCGTCGAGCTCCATCGCCACCCCCTCGGCGGCCTGCACCGCCTGCGGGATCTCCAGGAGCCGCAGGCGCACGGGGGTGTCAGGGCCCAGCAGCTGGCCCGCGCCGATGCGGAACAGCAGCGCGTACCCGATCTGCCCGGCGGCCCCGGTGACGGTGACGGTCACGGGTGAGGTGGTCATGGGGACACTCTGGCGCAGGTCCGGGCACGGCGCGAGGGGTCGGCCCGGTCCCGCGGCCTGTCAGGGCACACCCTGTCGTCACCCAGTCGCGGCCTGTACCGTGCCCCCGACAGCACCGGACGAGACACAAGGATTCTCATGTCCCAGGACTTTGCCGCCCCGGCGGCCACCGCAGGCGCCACCACGCCCGCACAGCCCGCGTACCCCCTGTTCACCCGGATGGCCGCTGAGGCCTTCGGCACCTTCATCCTGGTGCTGGGCATCGTCGGCACCTGGACGTTCAACCTGCAGCTCAACCAGGGCTCGATCGTCCCGGTCGCGCTGGCCGCGGGCATCATGCTCATGGCCGCCGTGGCCTCGGTCGGGCACGTCTCGGGCGGGCACTTCAACCCCGCCGTGACCTTCGGCATGGCGCTGGCCGGGCGCACGTCGTGGCGCAACGTGCTGCCGTACTGGCTGGCGCAGTTCTTCGGCGCCGGCGTCTCGGCGCTCGTGCTCTGGTCGATCGTCCCCGCCGGCTTCCCGGGCCTCATCGGCCTGGACGGCAAGGGCGCGTTCCTCGGCCAGACGGCCAACGGGTTCGGCGAGCACTCCCCGCTCTCGCGCCTCGCGCAGGGCCAGACCGAGTTCTCGATGGTGGCCGCCCTGCTGGTCGAGGTCATCATCGCCGCCATCTTCGTGGGCGTGATCTTCGGCAGCCGGGACGAGCGCTCGCGCGTCCCCTACCCGCCCGTGGTCGTGGGCCTGACCCTCAGCGCGCTGCACATCATCTCGTGGCCCGTCACGAACACCGGCCTCAACCCGGCGCGCTCGTTCGCCTCGGCGCTGTTCGCCGGCGACACCACGATCTGGCAGCAGTTCGTCCTGTTCTTCCTCGCCCCGCTCGCGGGTGCCGCGCTCGCCGCGCTGTTCTACCGCGCGTTCGCTCCGGTCACGGTGGTGGACGGCGACGAGGCGCTGGACGAGCTCGAGGAGACGTACGGCGTCGAGCCCGCCGGTGACGAGGACGTCGAGCCTTCCACGGCCGCGGCGACCGCCCCGGCGACGGCGAGCACCGAGGCAACGACGCAGCCCTCGGCGACCGAGCCGGTCGTCGAGGCGTCTCCCGAGAAGACGGAGCCCGCTGCCGAGCCGGAGTCGCTGCCGGCTCCGGAGGGCTCGCAGGAGCCGGGCGAGCCCAAGGCCTGACGCCCTGAGCGCAGAGCGGCCCCCGTCGTCCCAGGACGACGGGGGCCGCTCTGTCGTGCACACGCCCGTCGCGAGCGCGGCTCAGCCGAGCCGGGGCACCGTGAGGGCGAGGAACGCGATGACCGACGCCATCGCGAGGTAGGTGAAGACGTCGAGCCCCTTGCCGCGGACGGCGATGCCCGCCGCCTGGGTAGCGCGGGGGGCGAGCGCCCGCCACGTGCCGGCGACGGCGAGCGTCAGCGCGATGGCGAGGGCACCGAGCCGGGCGCTGACGAACGCACCCAGGAGCGCGGCGACGGTGATCCCGCTCATCGCCACCACGAGGGAGAGGCGGGGGTCCGGTCCGCGGAACCTCCCGGTGCCCGACGGGGGCGTGGGGGCGTCCGGGCCGGGGGCGGAGCGGGGTTCCACGGGGGCGAGCCTACCGTCGGCGGCCACCGGCCCCGCGGGCCGGTTAGCGTGAGGGCGTGCCGCTGCGTCCTGCCCCCCGCCGTTTCCCTGCCCTGCCCGTGCCGCTGCCCGCGGGACCGCCCCGGAGCGTGGTGGTGGTGGGCGCCGGTCTCGCGGGCGCCCAGACCGTGGGGGCCCTGCGGGAGCACGGCTTCGACGGCCGCCTGACGGTGCTGGGCGCCGAGGGGGTGCCGCCGTACGACCGGCCTCCCCTGTCGAAGGAGATGTTCTCGCGCCCCGCGCCGGTGTGGCTGCACGAGGACCTGGGCGTGGACGTGCGCCAGCTCGCCGACGAGGTGCGGCTGTCCGACCCGGCCGTGCGGCTCGAGGCCGCCCCTGACGCGGTCGCCGTGGTCACGGCGTCAGGAGACCGCCTGGTGGCGGACGCCGTGGTGCTCGCCGTGGGGTCGGAGCCGGTGCGGCCTGCGGGGTGGGAACCGGCGTGGACCCTGCACACGGCGGCTGACGCCGAGAGGCTGCGCGCCGCGCTGCGGCCGGGCCTGCGGCTGGTGGTCGTCGGGGCCGGCTGGGTGGGGGCCGAGGTCGCGGGGGTCGCCGCCGGCCAGGGCGCCGAGGTCACCGTGGTCGAGGCGGCGGCGACTCCCGTGGAGCGGCAGCTGGGCGCCGTCGTCGGTGCTCACCTCGCCCCCTGGTACGAGGCGGCCGGCGTCCGCCTGGTCACGGGCTCGGCGGTGTCCGAGGTCGGCGTGGGCGGGGTGCGCCTGGAGTCCGGCGAGCACCTGCCGGCCGACGTCGTGCTGGCTGCCGTCGGCGCCCGGCCGGCGTCGGGATGGCTCGCGGGGGCGCTGCCGCTCGACGCCCGGGGTGCGCTGCGCGTCGACGCCTCCGGGCGCCTGACCGGCCGTGCCACGCCGGCCGACGGCGTGGGGCGGCTCGGCGCCGCGACGCTGGCCCGGGTGTGGGCCGTGGGCGACGTCGCCACCCGCGACCACCCCGTGTTCGGCCCGGTGCCGGGAGGGCACTGGTCGGCGGCCCTGCACGACCCCGAGGTGACCGTGCGGGCGATGCTGGGGCTGGACGAGGCCCCGGCGGAGCCGGAGGAGGTGCGGGCGCGGCTGGGGCTGCCCCCCGTGCCGCGGCACGCGCCGTACGTCTTCTCGCGCCAGCTCGGCCACGACCTCGCGCTCCTGGGCCTGCCCACCGGGGTCGAGGAGGTGGTGCTCCGCGGGGTGCCGGGCGAGGGCCCGTGGGCGGCGTTCTACCTGGAGCAGGCGCTCGACCGGCACCCCCGGCGCACGGCCGACGGCCACCGCGTCGCCCGCGTGCGGGCGGTGCTCCTCGTCGACTCGCCGCGCGACGTCGGCACCGTGCGGCGGCTGATGAACGGCAGCGAGCCGCTGCGGGTCGCGGTCGAGCGCGCCGTCGACCCGGCGGTGCGGCTCAAGGACGCCGTCGTGTGACCCCGCTCCGTCCAGGAGCAGCGCACGCCGGGCGTGCGCTGCTCCTGGACGGTGCGGCGGGTCTCAGTGACGACTCGGAGGCGACTCGGAAGGCGACTCAGTGGCGCACTCAGTGGCGACTCAGTGGGCGAAGTGGCGGGTGCCCGTGAGGTACATGGTCACACCGGCCGCCGCGGCCGCCTGGACGACCTCCTCGTCGCGGATCGACCCGCCCGGCTGGACGACGGCCCGCACACCGGCGTCGAGCAGCACCTGGAGGCCGTCGGCGAAGGGGAAGAAGGCGTCCGACGCCGCGACCGCGCCGCGCGCCCGCTCCTGCCCGTCCGCCAGGGTGTTGGCCCGCTCGACGGCGAGGCGGCACGAGTCCACCCGGTTGACCTGCCCCATGCCGATGCCGACGGCGGCGCCGTCCTTGGCCAGGAGGATCGCGTTGGACTTGGCGGCGCGCACGGCCCGCCACGCGAAGGCGAGGTCGGCGAGCGTCGCCTCGTCCACGGCCTCGCCGGTGGCGAGGGTCCACGTGGCGGGGTCGTCGCCCTCGGCCTGGAAGGTGTCCTTGGCCTGGACGAGCAGACCGCCCGAGATCGGTCGGGTCTCCACGCCCGCCGCCGGGGGCGTGTCCACGACGAGCAGGCGCACGTTCTTCTTGGCCTGCAGCACCTCGAGGGCCTCGGGCTCGAACCCCGGCGCCACGACCACCTCGGTGAAGACCGGGGCGATCTGCTCCGCGGCCTCCTTGGTGATGACGCCGTTGGCCGCGACGACACCGCCGAACGCGCTCACCGGGTCGGTGGCGTGGGCGCGGCGGTGCGCCTCCGCGATGTCGGCGCCCACGGCGATCCCGCACGGGTTGGCGTGCTTGATGATCGCGACGGCCGGGCCCTCGTGGTCCCAGGCGGCACGCCAGGCCGCGTCGGCGTCGACGTAGTTGTTGTAGCTCATCGCCTTGCCGTGCAGCTGCACCGCCTGGGCCAGCCCCGGCTCACCCTGCCCGCTCGTGTACAGCGCCGCCCGCTGGTGCGGGTTCTCGCCGTAGCGCAGCACGTCCGCGCGCTCCCACGTGGCGCCGAGCCAGGCCGGGAAGCCCGTGGACAAGGCCCCCTCGAGAGTCTCGACGACGTCGGTGGGCGCCACCGCGCTGCCCATCCACGAGGCCACGGCGACGTCGTAGGTGGCCGTGTGCACGAACGCGGCGGCCGCCAGCTCCTTGCGCTGGGCGTACGTGAAGCCGCCCGCCCGCACCGCCGCGACGACGTCGGGGTAGCGCGCCGGGTCCACCACGACGGCGACCGACGGGTGGTTCTTCGCCGCCGCGCGCACCATCGAGGGGCCGCCGATGTCGATCTGCTCGACCATCGTGTTCTCGTCGGCCCCCGTGGCCAGCGTCTGCGCGAACGGGTAGAGGTTCACCACCACGAGCTCGAACGGCGCGATGTCCAGCTCCTCGAGCTGGCGCAGGTGGTCCGCCTTGCGGGAGTCGGCCAGGATGCCGGCGTGCACCCGCGGGTGCAGCGTCTTGACCCGGCCCTCCAGGCACTCCGGGAACCCGGTCAGGTCCTCCACCCGCGTGACGGGCAGACCGGCGCCGGCGATCGTGGACGCCGTCGAGCCGGTCGAGACCAGCTCCACGCCCGCCTCGTGCAGGGCCGTGGCCAGGTCGACCAGGCCCGTCTTGTCGAAGACGCTCAGCAGGGCGCGTCGCACGGGGCGCTGCGCGTCGTCGGCGAGCTGCACGTCAGGGGCGGACGAGTGGACCTTGGCCGCGGAGGTGCCGGAGGCGTCTGCGGACGGGGCGGTGCCGGACATCGAGTCTCCTCGAGGGTCGTTCGGACGGTGTCGAAGGACCCCGGCGCCCAGGCGGGCGGCGCACATGGTGGGGCGGTCCCGGGCGCCGTCGGCGCCCTGCGGACCTGGCCGCTCCCCGGTGGTGACCCACCCTCGCCAGTCACGGCCGCTGCCGAGTCTAGCGGGCGCCCGCTCACGCCACCCCGCCCGGGTCAGGCGCCGACGACGGCCCTGCGACCCACCACGTGCACGCCCTCGCGGGCGACGCGCCCGACCGTCTCCACCAGCAGCGCACGCTCGGCCACCTTGATGCGCTCGTGCAGCGAGGCCTCGTCGTCGTCGTCCAGCACCGGCACCGCGGCCTGGGCGAGGATCGGCCCGGTGTCCACGCCGGTGTCGACCAGGTGCACGGTGCAGCCGGTGACCTTGACGCCGTGCGCCAGCGCGTCCCGCACCCCGTGGGCTCCCGGGAAGCTGGGCAGCAGCGCCGGGTGCGTGTTGAGGATGCGCGGCTCGAACCGGCCCACGAACTCCGGGGCCAGGATCCGCATGAAGCCCGCGAGCACCACCAGGTCGGGCCGGAACACCGCGACGGCGTCGGCCGTGCCGCGGTTCCAGGCCGGGCGGTCGGGGAAGTCGGCCGGGTCGACGACGACGGCCGGCACTCCCGCGTCGCGGGCCAGGTCCAGCGCGCCCGCGCGCGGCCGGTCGCTCACCACGCCGACGACGCGGGCGCCGAAGCCGGGCTCGTCGTGCGCCGCCAGCAGGGCCGCGAGGTTGGAGCCACCGCCCGAGGCGAGCACGACGACGCGTGCCGCGGACGTGGACTCGACAGGGTGTCCGGAGGGGGTCTGCACGGGAGGGAGCCTAGTCGGACCGCCTCAGCGCTCCCTCGACCTGCGCGCGGTGACCAGGTGCGCCGTGACGACCACCACGGCCGCGCCGACCACGGTCTCGGCCGCGACGAGGCCGGCCGTCACCAGCGGGTCGGCCCCCACCTGGGCCAGCCGGCCTGCCCCCGCCGCTCCCCCGGCCCACAGCTGCAGGAGCGCCGTGCCGGCCGCCGTGGTGACGGCGACCCCGGCCACCACCTGCGCCACGTCCGTCCAGCGCACGAGCGACGGCTCCAGCCGCCGCCACGCGAACCACCCGGCGACCACCCCGCACAGCACCACCACCGCCGGTGCCCAGAGGAGCCCGCCACCCGTCCAGTGCGGGCCCGGCAGCGCACCCAGCACGGGCAGCGCGGGCAGCGGCCCGTCCACCACGCCGCCCGGGGCGAACGACGTGCCCTGGCCCACGGCGAAGCCCGGGCCGGCCAACCACGCCGAGGCCCACACCACCAGGTTCGGCACCACGGCGAGCTGGGCCAGCGCCAGCACGACGCCCCCGATCCAGCCGGGGGCGAGCGTGGCCACGACGTCGTCGGTGGTGGTGCGTCCCGCCACCGTCCACCCCCCGACCAGAAGCGCGCTCACGCCGGTGACCAGCGCCAGCGCCAGGGCTCCTGCACGCACGCCCAGTCGGGCGACCGGGGGCACGACGCCGAAGACCCGCTCGGAGACCTCGCCCACCCGCGGTGCGTCCGGCTGGGCCAGCACGCCGACGACCATGCCGGTCCCGCCGACCACGAGCCCCCCGACCACCGCCATGACGAGGTCGGTGCCGCGCAGCCCGCCCGCCGCGGCGCCACCGCCCGTGAGCGCGACGTACGTGAGCGTCCCCGCGACCACGGCCCCGACCGAGGGGAGCGCCGACCGCTTGGCGCTCACGTACGTGGTGAACAGCGCCAGCGCCCCGATCCCGAGCGGCACGAACGTGTAGGTGATCCCGCCTGCCACGACCGGCGCGCCGTGACCCAGCAGCCACAGGCCGCCCGCCACGCGGGAGGCGCCTTCCCACAGGCCGTCCGCCGTGCCCGTGCCAGGCGCTCCCAGCACCGCCACCACCGTCAGCAGCATCACCACGGCGAACGACAGCACCACGCCCTGGACCACGGCCCACACCCCGGACATCGTCCAGGCGACCCGGTCGCCGAGCCCCGGCGACCGGGGCCCGGCGTCGGCGTCGACGGTGCGTGGAGGGGTGCGGGTGGGGCTCACCCACCCATCGTCCCCTGCCTCACCCCGTGCGTGGAGAGTCCACGCCGAGGGACGACGACGGCGCCCGCCCCCGCACGAGCGGGGACGGGCGCCGTCAGGACGCTGCGCGTCAGAGGTTCTGCAGGATCTCCCGCATGAGGGCGGCCGTCTCGGACGGCGTCTTGCCGACCTTGACGCCCACGGCCTCCAGGGCCTCCTTCTTGGCGGCCGCGGTGCCGGCCGAGCCGGACACGATCGCACCGGCGTGGCCCATCGTCTTGCCCTCGGGGGCGGTGAAGCCGGCGACGTAGCCCACCACGGGCTTCGTCACGTGCTCCTTGATGTAGGCCGCGGCACGCTCCTCGGCGTCGCCGCCGATCTCGCCGATCATGACGATCGCCTTGGTCTCGGGGTCGTTCTCGAAGGCCTCGAGCGCGTCGATGTGCGTGGTGCCCACGATCGGGTCACCGCCGATGCCGATGGCGGTGGAGAACCCGAAGTCCTTGAGCTCGTACATCATCTGGTAGGTCAGCGTGCCCGACTTCGACACCAGACCGATCGGGCCCTTGCCCGTGATGGTGTGCGGCGTGATGCCGGCCAGCGACTCGCCCGGCGTGATGATGCCCGGGCAGTTCGGGCCGATCATGCGGGTGGACTTGCCCTGCAGGTACGCCCAGACCTCGGCCGTGTCCTGCACCGGCACGCCCTCGGTGATGACCACGATGAGCGGCATCTCGGCGTCGATGGCCTCGATCGCGGCGTCCTTGGTGAACGCCGGCGGCACGAACAGCACCGACACGTTCGCACCGGTCTCGGCCATGGCCTCCTTGACGGTGCCGAAGACCGGGAGGGTGACGTCGTTGCCCTCGTGGTCCTTGTGCGTCACGGTGGTGCCGGCCTTGCGGGCGTTGACGCCGCCCACGATCTGAGCGCCCGAGTCGAGCATCAGGGCGGTGTGCTTGGCACCCATCCCGCCTGTGATGCCCTGGACGATGATCTTCGAGTCCTTGTTCAGGTAGATCGACATAGTGGTTTCAGTCTCTGCTTCCGGAGTCTTCGCGTGTCGTCTCGGGCGATCAGGCGTTGGCCAGCTCGGCGGCCTTGTCGGCACCGCCGTCCATGGTCTCGGCCAGGGTGACGAGCGGGTGGTTCGCCTCGGTGAGGATCTGGCGGCCGAGCTCGACGTTGTTGCCGTCCAGGCGCACCACCAGCGGCTTGGTGGCCTCGTCGCCGAGGATCTCCAGCGCGCCGACGATGCCCTTGGCGACCTCGTCGCACGCGGTGATGCCGCCGAAGACGTTGACGAACACCGACCTGACCTGCGGGTCGTTGAGGATGACGTCCAGGCCGTTGGCCATGACCTGGGCGTTGGCGCCACCGCCGATGTCGAGGAAGTTGGCGGGCTTGACGCCGCCGTGCTTCTCGCCGGCGTACGCGACGACGTCGAGGGTGCTCATGACCAGGCCAGCGCCGTTGCCGATGATGCCGACCTCGCCGTCGAGCTTGACGTAGTTGAGGCCGTTCGCCTTGGCCTTGGCCTCCAGCGGGTCGGCCGTCTCCTTGTCCTCGAGCTCCTCGTGGTCCGGGTGGCGGACCTCGGAGGCGTTGTCGTCCAGGGTGACCTTGCCGTCGAGGGCGATGATGGCGCCGTCCTCGGTACGGACCAGCGGGTTGACCTCGACCAGCGTGGCGTCCTCGGCGGTAAAGACGGTCCACAGCTTGCGGATGACGTCGGCGACGGGGGCCTTGAGCTCGTCGGAGAAGCCGGCGGTCTCGACGATCTCGTTCGCCTTGGCCTCGTCGATGCCCACGATCGGGTCCACGGCGACCTTGGCGAGGGCGTCGGGGCGCTCGACGGCGAGCTGCTCGATCTCCATGCCGCCCTCGACCGAGCACATGGCCAGGTAGTTGCGGTTGGAGCGGTCCAGCAGCACCGAGAAGTAGAACTCCTCGGCGATCTTGGCACCCTGCGCGATCATCACGCGGTGCACGGTGTGGCCCTTGATGTCCATGCCGAGGATCTCGCCGGCCTTCTCGGCGGCCTCCTGCGGCGAGTGCGCGAGCTTGACGCCGCCGGCCTTGCCACGGCCGCCGGTCTTCACCTGCGCCTTGACGACGACGGTGCCGCCGCCGAGCTGCTCGGCGGCCGCCTGGGCCTCGGCGGGCGTCGTGGCCACGACGCCGCCCAGCACGGGCACGCCGTGCTTCTCGAAGATGTCGCGCGCCTGGTATTCGAACAGGTCCACCCTGCTGCGTCCTTCCATCGGTTGAACCTCTGTGCCCGTGGTCCGGCAGAGGCCTGCCTGCGATGTCTCGACGTCAAGACATCCCCGGCAAGGGTAGCCCGGGCGCGGGACGGCGCCTAACGCCCTGCTCACGCAGCCAGGGTGACCGCCGTCACACAACTCGTCCCGCACGCAGCACGAGGGGGCCCCGCGGCGGCCCGGACGCCGGCGGGCCCCGTGGCGGCGCGGGTGTCAACAGATGTTGACACGGGACCTTGTGTCAATCAGAGTTGACACATGTCCGACGGCCAGACGCTCCTCACCTCCGCGGCGGGCGACGACCCCCAGCAGGGCCTGCGCGCCGTCCGGGCGCTGCGCGAGCTCGCCGACCGCCTCGAGACCCTCCAGGTGCAACGAGCCCGGAGCCTCGGGTGGTCGTGGGAGCAGATCGCCGCCGCGCTCGGCGTCAGCAGGCAGGCAGCCCACAAGAAGCACGGGAAGGCGTGAGAGAGATGTTCGAGAGGTTCACCGGCGGAGCTCGCGCCGCCGTCGTCACCGCGCAGGAGGTCGCCCGCGCGCTCCGCTCGGAGCAGATCGACACCCGCCACCTGCTCGTCGCCCTGCTGGAGGACGGCGGGCACCTCGTCGACGGCGTCCGTGTCGACCCGGCCCCGCTGCGCGAGGCCGTCGCCGGCACCGGCGTCGCGCCCGACCACGTCGTCGCCCGGGCGCGCGCCGCGATAGCCGCCGGCGACGTGCTCGACGGCGAGGCGCTGGCCTCCCTCGGCATCGACCTGGACACCGTCCGTGCCAGAGCCGACGAGGTGTTCGGCGCCGGCGCCCTCGACGCGGCGGCCCGGCGCCGCCGACGCGGCACCAGGGGTCACGTCCCGTTCACGGGCGACGCCAAGAAGGCGCTCGAGCTCGCGCTGCGCGAGGCGCTCCGTCTCCAGGACAAGAGCATCGGTCCCCGGCACCTGCTGCTCGGGCTGCTGCGCGCCGACTGCCCCGGCGGGCGGGTGCTCGCCGACGCTGCGCACGAGGCGGGCGTGGACCTGCCGGCGCTGCGCACCGCCGTGGAGGCCGCAGACGCCGCCTGACGCCGTGCGGGCTACAGCTTGGTGACCGGCGAGTACCGCAGCAGCAACCGCTTGGTGCCGTCCGAGCCGAAGTCGATCTTGGCCACGGCGTTCGGGCCGCTGCCCTCGAGCGAGACGACGGTGCCCAGGCCGTACGCGTCGTGGGTGACCTTGTCCCCCACGGCGAGGCTCGGGATGTCGGCGTCCTGGCGCGGCGTCGCCGAGCCGAACCGCGGGCCGGAGGCGTCGGTCCCGCCGTTCTTCGGCCTGCCCAGCCGGTTGCTCCCGTACGACGAGCCGGAAGAACCGGTCGAGACCGACCCCCGCTCGCCCCAGGAGGAGCCGCGCGAGCCACCGCCCCGCGACCCCCACGCCGACCCGCCGCCTCGCAGGTACTGCGTCGACGACTCCCGCCGCCGCCAGTCCCACAGCTCGTCGGGGATGTCCGCGAGGAACCGGCTCGGCGGGAACTCGTTCGCCATGCCCCACGCCGAGCGCATCGCCGCCCGCGAGACGTACAGCCGCTCGCGGGCGCGAGTGATGCCCACGTAGGCCAGACGCCGCTCCTCGGCGAGCTCGGAGTCGTCGTGCAGGGACCGCATGTGCGGGAACGTGCCATCCTCCATGCCGGTGAGGAACACGACCGGGAACTCCAGGCCCTTGGCCGTGTGGAGGGTCATCAGCGTGACCACGCCCTGGTCCTCGCGCCGGGCCGCCTCCTCGTCGTCGCCGTCGGCGTCCGGGATCTGGTCGGAGTCGGCCACCAGGGAGACGCGCTCCAGGAAGTCGTCGAGGGTGCCGTCCGGGTCGGTGTCGGCGAACTCCGTGGCGACGGCGTGCAGCTCCGCGAGGTTCTCGACCCGCGTCGCGTCCTGCGGGTCGTCGCTCGCCCGCAGCTCGGCCAGGTAGCCCGAGCGGTCCAGCACCGCCCCCAGGATCGTCGCGGGCGCCTCCCCGGCCTCCACGAGCTCGCGCAGCCCGCCCATGAGGTCGCGGAACGCGCGCAGCGGGTTGAGGGTGCGGGTGCTGATGCCGGGCACGTCCTCGGCCCGCTCCACCGCCGCGCCGAACGAGATGCGCTCGCGCTCGGCGAAGGCCGCCACCATCGCCTCGGCCTTCTCCCCCAGGCCGCGCTTGGGGACGTTGAGCACCCGGCGCAGGTTCACGTCGTCGTCCGGGTTCGCCAGCGCGCGCAGGTAGGCGATGGCGTCCTTGATCTCGCGGCGCTCGTAGAACCGGGTGCCGCCCACCACCTTGTACGGCAGGCCGACGCGGACCAGCACCTCCTCCAGGGACCGGGACTGGGCGTTGGTCCGGTAGAACACCGCGACGTCGCCCGGGCGCACACCCTCGGTGTCGCCGAGGCGGTCGATCTCCTCCGCGACGAAGCGAGCCTCCTGGTGCTCGTCGTCCGCGACGTAGCCGATGATCTTGGGCCCCGACCCCGCTGCCGTCCACAGCTTCTTGGGCCGGCGGTCGGAGTTGCGGGAGATGACGGCGTTGGCCGCCGAGAGGATGTTCTGCGTGGAGCGGTAGTTCTGCTCCAGCAGGATCGTCGTCGCCTGCGGGTAGTCGTCCTCGAACTCGAGGATGTTGCGGATCGTGGCGCCACGGAACGCGTAGATCGACTGGTCGGAGTCGCCCACCACCGTCAGCTCCGCGGGCGCCAGGCCCGTCTCGTCGTCCCCCGCCCCCGCCAGCTCGCGCACCAGCACGTACTGCGCGTGGTTCGTGTCCTGGTACTCGTCCACCAGGATGTGCCGGAACCGGCGGCGGTAGTGCTCGGCCACGGCCGGGAACGCCTGCAGCAGGTTGACCGTGGTCATGATGATGTCGTCGAAGTCGAGCGCGCTCGCCTGCTGCAGCCGCGACTGGTACCGGGCGTAGACGTCCGCCAGGACCTGGTCCTTGTCGCCCTCGGCCGCGTACGTCTCCGGGTCGACGAGCTCGTTCTTCAGGTCGCTGATCTTGTTGGCCAGCGTCCGCGCCGGGTACTTCTTCGGGTCCAGGTTCAGCTCGCGGGTCACGAGCGTGACCAGGCGCTGGGAGTCCGCGGCGTCGTAGATGGAGAAGCTCGAGCGCAGGCCGAGCGTCTTGTACTCGCGGCGCAGGATCCGCACGCAGGCGGAGTGGAACGTGGACACCCACATGCGCTGGGCGGCCGGGCCCACGAGCTGCTCGACGCGCTCGCGCATCTCCGCGGCGGCCTTGTTGGTGAAGGTGATGGCGAGGATCTCCCCCGCACGAGCACGCCCCGTGGCCAGCAGGTGGGCGATGCGGTGCGTCAGCACGCGCGTCTTGCCCGACCCGGCGCCGGCCACGATGAGCAGCGGCGCCCCGTGGTGCACGACGGCGGCGCGCTGCTGCGGGTTGAGCCCCTCCAGCAGCGCGTCCGGGTCGATGTGCGAGAACGCCGACGCGCGCGGGGCCGCCTCGTCGTCGACCGGCGCCTCCCGCACCCAGTGGGGCACGCCGTCGGCGGACTCCTCCTCCCACGCGTCCCACCGCGGGGCGGTGGAGGGCAGGCGAGAGGGAGCCCCGGGCTCGGGGGTGGTGGCGCCGAGGCCGGGCAGGGGCAGCTGGTCGAAGAGGCTCGTCATCGCACCACAAGCGTAGGCGTCACCGGGGACACCCCGGTGCGCCCCGGCTGTGTCCTCGGTCGCGCGTGGCGGCTCAGCGGGTCACGGGCAGCTTGCGGTCCCACCAGTCGAGCAGGATCTCGAACCGCTGCGCGCGGTGGCGCGGGCGGCCCGAGCGCGACAGCTCGTGGTCCTCCCCGGGGAAGACGACGAGCTCCGTGTCCACGCCGTGGCGCTTGAGCGTCGCGTAGTACCGCTCCGCCTGGGACAGCGGGCAGCGCAGGTCCTGGTCGGAGTGCAGCACGAGCGTGGGCGTGCGCACCTGGTGCGCCACCGCCTGGGGGCTCTGGGCTGCCACGGCGGCGGCCGCGGCGGCGTGGTCGCCCACGTACTCCAGGCCGAAGTACCAGCCGATGTCGCTCGTGCCGAAGAACGCCTCCGGGTCCAGGAAGCCGCGCTCGACGACGGCGCCGGCGAACCGGTGCTCGTGCGCGATCGTCCACGCCGTGAGGTACCCGCCGTACGAGCCGCCCAGGATGCCCACCCGGGACCCGTCCAGCCGCGGGTCGGCGGACACCGCGCCGTCGAGGAAGTCGAGGACGTCGTGCATGTCCACGGTGCCCATCGCCTGACGGATGGTGCGGCCGTGCGCCTGCCCGTACGTCGCCGAGCCCCGCGGGTTGCAGTAGACGACGGCGTACCCGGCGTCCACCAGCACCTGCGTCTCGTCGAACAGGCCCACCCCGTAGGCGGCGTACGGCCCACCGTGGATCATCAGCAGCGTGGGGTGGGGGCCCTCGCCGTGCTCCGCCGCGTCGGGCACGGCGACCCAGCCGTGCACCGGGTAGCCGTCGCGGCCGGTGACCTCGAGCTCGACCGGGGTCACCACGCCGGCCTCGCGCAGCGGGGCCGAGAGGTCCGTGAGAGGACGCAGCCCGCACTCCGCACCGGCGTCCAGCACGGCCACATCCCCGTAGGTGCCCGGGTCGGCGTAGGCGACGACGACGGCGTCGCCCGCCGCGGCGGCACCCTCCACGAGCACGTCGCCCGAGGTCAGGTGGGTCACCGCGCCGTCGCCCGCCACGCGCACGAGCTGCTGGGTGCCGCGCACGCCGGCCACCGCGAGCACGCCCTGCTCGGTCGGCACGAGCGGGCCGAAGAGCTCGAGCTCCTCCGGGTCGGTCAGCCTGCGCACCCGGCCGTCCTCCACCACGTGCAGCGCCGCGTTGCGCGCCACGAAGTCGCGCCCGTCCGGGCCGACGCCGGAGCCGAGCACGTACAGCTCGCCCCCCGCCCCGAACGCCACGGCCTCGACGGTCAGGTCGGCCTCCGGCCCCACGGCGACGGACGCGTCGCCGTCGAGGCGCAGCAGCAGCACGTCGTCGCGCAGGTCGTCCTCGGCCCCGGGGTGCACCGCCGCGACGACGGCGAGGGCCGCGCCGTCCGGCGTGAAGGCGATCTCCCCGTGGTCCACCGGCACGGTGGTGAGCTGGCGCGCCTGCGGCACGGCCGGGCGCGGCTCGGCGGGCCCGCCGGGGCCGGCCACCGGCTGCACCACCGGCTCGGCCGTGACGTCCGGGACGTCCACCACGAACACGTGCCGCGGCCGGTCGCGGTGGTAGCCCAGCCCGTTCTGCGTGTACCGCCAGGTGGTGATGCGCCGCGGCGGCTCGGCAGCCGCGCCGACGCCCTCCACCGACCCGTAGCGGCCTGCCTCCGGCTCGCGGCTCGTGAACGCGATGCGCGCGCCGTCGGGCGACCACCGGAAGTCCCCGACGCCGAGCAGGCGGTCGGTGACCTGGACGGGCTCGCCGCCCGCGGCGTCCACCACGTAGAGCTGCGGCGCACCGTCCGGCGTCGCGCGCAGGAACGCCAGCAGCGTGCCGTCGGGCGAGAACCGGGGCGTCGTGTCGCGGAAACCGCGGGTGGTGCGGCGCGGTCGGCCGCCGTCGAGCGGCACCGTCCACAGCTGGCCCACGTAGGCGTCGGCGTCCAGGTCGGGCCGGGTCACGGCCACGACGGCGCGGTCGCCCGAGGGGTGCAGCGTGGGCGTGGAGACGGTCCTGATCAGCGGCAGGTCGGTGTGCCTCATGCGCGGCACCGTACCGCTGCACCCTCACGCGCGGGGCGAGCCACGCTCTGCCGGCCGCGACCCGTGCCGGCTCAGGTCAGGAACAGCCCGACGCCCCAGGCCAGGGTGGCCAGGAGGCCGCCCGCGAGCTGCACGAGGATCGTGATCCCCGTGGCCTGGACCGCCGCGACCGTGGCCCGCCACGCCGCCCGCCGGTCGCGCCGGCGCAGCAGCTCGGCGACGAAGACGCCCCCGACGAAGAAGATGAGCAGCCCCACCACCGGGATCACGAAGAACCCGACCACCCCTGCCAGCCCGCCCCAGGCGAGCGTGGACCAGGGGACGTCCGCCCTGCGCATGTGCCGGCCGGCCAGGAGCCACTGCCCCAGCTCGGCGACGGCGATCACGACGGCGGCCGCGACGAACACCCACCAGGCCCCGCCACCGGTCGTCCACGACCACACGAGGATCGCGCCCAGCACCAGCACGTTGCCGGGGAGCACCTGGACGACGATGCCGATCAGGCCGACGAGGATCGCCAGCCCGACCAGGACCTCGCCGAGGCCGCTCACGAGCCGCTCAGCCCAGCCAGAAGACGGCGACGACCATGTTGACGAGGGTCAGGCCCCCGATGGCGTGCTTGAGGCCCGGGGCCACGGCGCCCGTGCCGTTGTCACCCTTGGCGCCCTGACGCTTGGCGAGGAACGCGAGCACGGTGATCACCAGGGCGAGGAGAAGCTTGACGGTGAGCGCCGCCCGGTCGAAGCCCCACCCCTGGGACTCGATGATGCCGAACATCACGACACCGGCCACCAGCGCGGTGGCGGCGCCGTGGAACACGCCGCGGTACAGGCCCGGGGTGCGCATCGACGCGAGGTAGCCGCCGAGCACGATGGCCCAGCCCACGAAGTGCAGGAACAGGAAGACGTCGAAGAGCACGTTCACGTGTGCAGGGTACCCAGGCGGCGCGCGGAGCACCTGGTCAGGGAGCGTGACCCGCGGCACGCCACCCAACCCGGCACATGCCGCGGAGACCGGCGTCGTGCTCTGCTGCCGCGGGGTCGGCACCTCCGTCGGTGGCTACAACAGCACCGCGTACACCGGGGCGCTGCGCAAGGTCACGCCCACCGGAACCGGATACGACCGCGACCCGGTCAACGGTGAGACGGCGGGACTCTCCAAGCGTTAGCCCGTTCGCACCCTGATAGCCACAGCAGCCATGGTGACAACCCCGAGAGTGAGCGCCCAGGCGCCGATGTCGGCCGGAGGCAGCATCGGGACGTTCCACCAGAGAGGCGTGCCGTCGGAGTGGTAGCCCACGGTGCCCAGGAACAGGAAGTAGACCGCTGGCCCGACCCATGCGAGCTGCGCTCGTCCGAGAGCCGCGCCGATGAAGGCCAGCGCGCTCCACAGCAGCACGGCTCGCACGGAGACCACGACGCGGCCGGCGTTCCCGTACACCAGCGCTGCAGAGAGCGCCGCGACCGCGGTTGAAGCAGCGCCCACGACGATGGGATGGAGGACGCGCACGAGCGCGGGGATCCGGGTGACCATCGTGTCCTCATGCGCCCCGCCGCGTGCTGTCCAGGTCGTCGCGGCGGCGACGCCCAGGCCGGCACCGATGGCGACGGCGATCGGGGTGGTCGCGGTGCCGTCCCAGCTGGAGATCCCCCTCGTTCCCCGCATGGCCGGCACGAGTAGCACACCGAGGACCCCGGCGCTGAAGGCATAGACCAGAAGGTGGTGGGTCCGTGCGTAGAGAGCCAGTGCGTTCGCTGCCGGACGCGTCACGACACCGGTTCTTCCGCTGCGCAGGGGATGTCGTCCATCTGCGCGATGATGTTCGCGGCCCATGCTCGCTGGGACTCCTCGTCCAGTGTCAGCGCGTCCTGCGCCTGGGAGAAGTCGTCGAACTGTCCGTGGTAGGCGTTCGGCCGTTGGTCGCCGTAGGCCTTGGCCGTCATCCAGTACTGGAGCTGGCCGGTCAGCGCTCGCCGATGCTCCCAGCCGGCATCGGTCGTGGGCAGGCAGGCGCGTTGCACGCTCGCCGTGTTGAGCACCACGTTGACCATGCCCTCCGTCACATGCCAGAGGCCGGCCCCAGGTGCGATCCAGTCGAAGGTGCTGACGACCGCGGGCGGTTCGGCCACACCTTGCTCGACGAATCGATCCGGCAGGGGCAAGAGGCCGTCGGCCGTCTCGGCAACGCGGGAGGCGAGGGGCTCCAGGTCGGGCAGATAGGCGGCGTGCTCCGGCCACACGCACACTGCTGGGCTGCCCTCCGTACAGGAGGCGACGGCGGGTGCGGGCCGTGGCACCTGGACCGACGAGGAGAACATCGGGACAGCGATCACCGCCGCGGCGAGTGCAGCTGCTGCTCCCGCTGACGTCGCCCGCCACCGCGTTCCGCCTGGGGCCCTTGTCGAAGCCGCAGCCCTGGCAGGCACCAGCACGGCGGCGAACAGCGCGACGACGGCCAGGACGCACGCGAGCACCAGTCGCGCCGGACTGACCTCCAGATGGGGGGGACCGTACAGCGGGACCTCGGCGTAAGCGGTCGCGATGAAGCCCGTCGCGGCTCCTGCCAGTGCAGCGATCGCGACCGAGGGCGCGGCGTAGCCGATCAGGTGAGATGCACACAGCGCAGTGACGAGCACGGCGGCGGCGAACAGCACGTAGGAGACCCACAGATGGCCCGGGGGTGCAGTGCGCGCGTTCCAGATCGTGACCGCCGCCATCGCGATGACCATCGGCACCAGCGCCAGCAGCACTCCGGCCGCGAGCTGCGCGGCTGGCCCCATCCAGCCACGACGGCTCATGCGCAAGGCGGCCGTCGGCTGACCGAGTCGCCGGCGCGCAGCATCGAGTCCGACCAGCGCACCCAAGACGATGGCAGCGTAGGCGGCCGGTGCGGTCACGTTCGTCGATGCGGCAGGCCACGAGCCCAGCCACATGTTCGAACGGCTGAACGTCAGCCAGATCCAGGCCGCGGCCACGGGAAGCGTCACCCAGAGCAGGCTCGAACGCAGCAGCTCGGTGCGCAGGATCCTCACGGGGTCACCACGCCCTGCCCGGCAGGGTCGCCGACGTCTACAAGGGCGAGGTAACCGGCGTCGACCGAACCGTAGGTGTCGATCAGCTCGGCGGTGGGCCCCTGATGGGCGATCTGGCCCTGCGCGAGCACAATCACGTGCTGTGCTACCGCCTCCACGTCGTCGGTCAGGTGAGTGCTCAACAGGATCCTGGAGGTCGGCAACGAAGTGAGGACCCGGCGGAACTCGGCACGCTGTGACGGGTCGAGGCCCACAGTCGGCTCGTCGAGCACGAGCAGTTGCGGCGATCCGACGATCGCACCGGCGATCCCGGCTCGCTGACGCATCCCTCCTGAGAGGCTTCCCATCGTCATCCTGCTCTGGTTCGACAACCCGACCGCGGCGATCGCAGCGTCGGCAGCAGCTGGCCGCTGCGAGGCGGGAATCCCGCGCAGCCACGCGAGGTACTCCACGTACTCCACGACCCGGAACCTGGCATCAAAGCCGAAGTTCTGCGGAAGGTAACCGATCCGTTCCCGTGCCGCGTGCCGACCGGACCTGGTGTCCACCGGCCGCCCGTCGATCAGGACCTCACCACCCCGCGGCGCCAGGTCAGTGACGAGCGTCCTCATGAGCGTGGACTTCCCAGCACCGTTCGGACCCAACAGCGCCGTGATGCCCTCGTCGAGGGTGAACGTCACGCCGTCAAGGATCCGGCGACGGCCGTATCCCTGGACCATCTCTCGAACCTGGACTTCCACCGACTCTTCTCTCGCTCGCTGCTCGACACCAAGAAGGGCTGGTGCGCACCCGCGGTGCGCACCAGCCCCCATGCTCATCCGAGGAAGTACGCGATCACCCCGGTGACCTTGAACGTGCACACACCCGGCGAGACACCGGTCGTGGAGGTCCCCGCGGTCACGTACTGCGCCGGGCCGTTCCGGTCGACCTGGCTCTGGCAGTTGCCCCTGCGCTCGCCAGCGGCGCGAACGCCAACATCATCGCGGTGGTCAGCCCTGCCACCCATCCGACCTTCGACATTGGCTTCTTCATGCTTGCCGTCCGATTCCAGTTCTGCACCTCTGCGTGTCGTGAACCGATCTCCAGACGGAGCCCGCCCCAGCGCGAGGCCGCCGAACGCGGATCGCGCTGGTAGCCCGAAGGTATGCGCTAGGTCACACTTCAGCGCTCCCAAAGCGGGTGAAAAACCCCATCCAGCGCCATGTCACCACAGAACCGCCGACCGGCGAGGCTTTTTGTCCCTAATGCCGCTTTCGCGGAGGGTACCAGTGCTGGCGAAGCAGTCACCAAGCACTGTGACGGGCTCAACAGGGCGACGGTGGATACCGGATCACTCGCGAAACCACTCCTGCAGCACACCTTCGCCGCCACACTCGATGAGCCGGGCTGCGTACCGGGAGACGTCGCGATGAGCCCGGGCGAACGAAGGCAGTCCACGCGCACGCTGCGCGTCGACTCCTGGCCAGAGCGCCGACCACCACGGAGCGCCGGGCGCGAACGTGATGTGCAGCAGCACGGTCAAGACGCAGCGAACCCCATGGACAACCCACGTCTCAAAATGCGGGCATTCCGCGGAACCTCTTGTCGGATCCGGCCGCGGCACGCACCATCACGCGCCATGCAGCCGACCACGCTCCCTGTCCCCCGCCGTTGCGGCGGGTGTCGCTAGGCGGCGGCCCGCGCGTCCTTCCTCGGGAGGCCCGGCCGTCCGCCTCCGACCGGCCCGCGCACGGAACTCCGACCGCGAAGGAACCCATGACCTCCCCTGCACGCACCTCGCCGCCCACCGCCGGCGCCACCGCCCGCCCGCCGCGCCCCTCGGGACGACCGAACGGCCAGTGGAAGGTCGACGGCACCACACCGCTCAACCACAACGAGGCGTTCAAGCAGGAGTCCGACCCGCTGGCCGTGCGCGAGCGCATCGAGTCCGTGTACGCCCTGCAGGGCTTCGACTCCATCCCGGACGACGACCTGCACGGCCGGTTCCGGTGGTGGGGGCTGTACACGCAGCGGCGCCCGGGCATCGACGGCGGCCGCACCGCCACCCTGGAGCCGCACGAGCTCGAGGACCGGTACTTCATGCTGCGCGTGCGGATCGACGGCGGCGCCCTGACCACCGAGCAGCTGCGCACCGTCGCCGGGATCAGCGAGGACTTCGCGCGCGGCACCGCCGACCTGACCGACCGGCAGAACGTCCAGCTCCACTGGGTCGAGGTGGAGTCGGTGCCGGAGATCTGGCGGCGGCTGGAGGCGGTGGGCCTGTCCACGACCGAGGCGTGCGGCGACGTGCCCCGCGTGATCCTGGGCAGCCCCGTGGCAGGGATCGCCCGCGACGAGCTGGTGGACCCGACGCCGGTGATCGAGGAGATCCAGCGCCGGTTCGTCGGGGACCCGTCGCTGGCGAACCTGCCGCGGAAGTTCAAGTCCGCGATCACGGGCCACCCCAGCCAGGACGTGGTGCACGAGATCAACGACGTCGCGTTCGTCGGGGTCGAGCACCCGACGCTCGGCGCCGGGTACGACCTGTGGGTGGGCGGGGGCCTGTCGACCGCCCCGCGGCTGGCCGAGCGGCTGGGCGTGTTCGTCGCCCCCGAGCAGGCCCCGGACGTGTGGCACGGCGTGGTGCGGGTGTTCCGCGACTACGGCTACCGCCGCCTGCGCAACAAGGCCCGGCTCAAGTTTCTGCTGGCCGACTGGGGTGCCGAGCGGTTCCGGCAGGTGCTGGAGCGCGAGTACCTCGGCCACCCGCTGCCGGACGGCCCCGCCGCCCCGGTGCCGGACCAGCCCGGGGACCACGTGGGCGTGCACGCGCAGAAGGACGGCCTGCGGTACGTGGGTGTCTCCCCCGTCGTGGGCCGGGTGTCGGGGCCGCAGCTGCGGCAGGTCGCCGACCTCGTCGAGGCCCACGGGTCGGGCAGGGTGCGCCTGACCCCGCACCAGAAGCTCGTGGTGCTGGACGTGCCTCCGGAGCGGGTGGACCCCCTGGTCGAGGCCCTGGAGGGCATCGGGCTCACCGCCCGGCCGGGGCCGTTCCGCCGTCGGGCCATCGCCTGCACGGGGATCGAGTACTGCAAGCTCGCCATCGTCGAGACCAAGGCCACGGCGTCCCGTGCGATCACGACGCTCGAGGAGCGCCTGGGCGACCTGGCGCACCTGACGCCCCTGTCGCTGCACGTCAACGGGTGCCCGAACTCCTGCGCCCGCATCCAGACCGCGGACATCGGCCTCAAGGGCCAGATCGTGCAGGACGACGACGGCGACCAGGTGCCGGGCTTCCAGGTGCACCTGGGCGGCGGGCTGGCCTCCCAGGACCGCGACGAGGCCGGCCTGGGCCGCACGGTGCGCGGCCTGAAGGTCACCGCGGACGGGCTGGCCGACTACGTCGAGCGGGTGGTGCGGCGGTACGACGCCGATCGCGCCGAGGGCGAGACGTTCGGCCAGTGGGCCCACCGCGCCGACGAGGAGGCCCTGCGATGACGGCGCACGGCACGGACCCGACGACGCGGCTCCCCGGGGTCGTGCCGGACACCGGCGCGCAGAGCGCCGCCGCGACCTCCCTGACCGGCGGCTCGACGGCGTCCCGGAAGGCGGCGTACGAGGCGCGCGAGCGTGCCCACGCCGAGCACCTGGCGGCGCGCGAGGCCCGCCGCGACGCCCGCGAGCGCCGCGACGTCGCCTGGCTGCGGGAGGTCGCGGCACGGGGTGCGGCGGAGCTGGGCGGCTCGGGCGTGGGGGCCGGTGACGAGGCGTCGGCCGCGCAGGTGGTGGCGTGGGTGGCGCGCGAGCTGGGCGGGGACCGTGCGGCGGTGGCGTGCTCGATGGCCGACGCGGTGCTGCCGCACGTGGTGGCTCGGGAGCTGCCGTGGGTGGACGTGCTGTTCCTGGACACGGGCTACCACTTCGTGGAGACGGTGGGGACGCGTGACGCGGTGGCGGCCACGCTGGACGTGCACGTGGTGGACGTGCGCCCGTCGCTGTCGGTCCCGGAGCAGGACGCGGTGCACGGCCGGGACCTGTTCGCCCACGATCCGGCGGCCTGCTGCGCGATGCGCAAGGTGGAGCCGCTGGCCCGCACGCTGGCGGGCTACGAGGTGTGGTTCACGGGGGTGCGCCGCGAGGAGGCGCCGACGCGCGCGGCGACCCCGCTGGTGACGTTCGACGAGAAGAACGGCCTGGTGAAGGTGAACCCCCTGGCCGCCTGGACCGGCGACGACCTGTACGGGTACGCCGCCCGCCACGGGGTGGTGCTCAACCCGCTGCTGGAGGACGGCTACCCGTCGATCGGGTGCGCGCCGTGCACGCAGCGGGTCGAGCGCGGGGCGGACCCGCGCTCGGGGCGCTGGGCGGGTTTCGACAAGACCGAGTGCGGGCTGCACACCTGAGAGGGACCGATGACCATCACGACGACCGCGCGGCCGGCGACCACGACCGGCACCCTGCCCCTGCTCGACGCCCTGGAGAGCGAGGCCGTCCACGTCATCCGTGAGGTGGTGGCCGAGCTGGAGCGCCCGGTGCTGCTGTTCAGCGGCGGCAAGGACTCCATGGTGATGCTGCACCTGGCGGTGAAGGCGTTCGCGCCCGCGCCGGTGCCTTTCCCCGTGCTGCACGTGGACACGGGCCACAACTTCCCGGAGGTCCTGGCGTTCCGGGACCGGGTGGTGGAGCGCCTGCGGCTGCGGCTGGAGGTGGCGAGCGTGCAGGACTGGATCGACGACGGCCGGCTGCGGGAGCGCCCGGACGGCACCCGCAACCCGCTGCAGACCCGGCCTCTGCTGGACGCGATCGCCACGCACCGGTTCGACGCGGTGTTCGGCGGGGGCCGGCGCGACGAGGAGAAGGCGCGCGCCAAGGAGCGGATCTTCTCGCTGCGCGACGAGTTCGGTCAGTGGGACCCGCGCAACCAGCGGCCGGAGCTGTGGAACCTGTACAACGGCCGGCACCGTCCGGGCGAGCACGTGCGCGTGTTCCCGCTGTCGAACTGGACCGAGCTGGACGTGTGGCGGTACGTGGCCCGGGAGGGGGTGGAGCTGCCGGGCCTGTACTACGCGCACGAGCGCGAGGTGTTCGAGCGCGACGGGATGCTGCTCGCGCCGGGCCCGTGGTCGGCGCCGCGCACACCGGCCGAGGCGGCGACGCTGCGTACCGAGACGGTGCGCTACCGCACCGTGGGCGACATGTCGTGCACCGGTGCGGTGCTCTCCGGCGCCGCGAGCGTCGACGACGTCCTGGCCGAGGTGGCCGCCACCCGTGTGACGGAGCGTGGTGCCACCCGCGCCGACGACCGCCTCTCGGAGGCCGCCATGGAGGACCGCAAGAAGGAGGGCTACTTCTGATGGCTGCTGCCACCGGGACCACGACCGCACCGACCTCGCACCGTCCCACGCCGGCGGGCGCCCTGGACGGGCCGGCCACGCTGCTGCGCATCGCGACGGCCGGGTCGGTCGACGACGGCAAGTCCACGCTGGTGGGCCGGCTGCTGTTCGACTCGAAGGCGGTGCTGAGCGACCAGCTGGACGCCGTCGAGCGCGTCTCGCGCGACCGCGGCCTGGAGCACGCCGACCTGGCGCTGCTGACCGACGGGCTGCGGGCGGAGCGCGAGCAGGGCATCACGATCGACGTCGCCTACCGCTACTTCGCCACGGCGACACGCTCGTTCGTCCTGGCCGACTGCCCGGGCCACGTGCAGTACACGCGCAACACGGTGACGGGGGCGTCGACCGCGGACGCGGTGGTGCTGCTGGTGGACGCCCGCAAGGGGCTGCTGGAGCAGACCCGGCGGCACCTGGCGGTGGCGGCGCTGCTGCGGGTGCCGCACGTGGTGGTGGCGGTCAACAAGATCGACCTGGTGGGCTGGTCGCCCGAGCGCTTCGAGGAGGTTGTGGCGCAGCTGCGGCGGGCCGCGGCGGCGCTGGGGGTCGAGCAGGTGCACGCGGTGCCGGTCTCGGCGCTGCTGGGCGACAACGTCGTCGAGCGGTCCGACCGGACCCCCTGGTACGAGGGGCCGAGCCTGCTGGGGCTGCTGGAGGACCTGCCGGCCGCTGACGCGCCGGCGGGCGAGCCGTTCCGCCTGGCGGTGCAGCACGTGATCCGCCCCCAGGGCACCGACGACGCCTACCGGGACTACCGCGGGTACGCCGGCCAGGTGGCCGCGGGCGTGGTGCGGCCCGGGGACGAGGTGGTGGTGCTTCCCTCGGGCCTGCGCACCACGGTGGCGGGCATCGACACGGCCGACTCCCTGGCCGCTGGTCTCGCCACCCTGCCCGAAGCCTTCGCTCCGCAGTCGGTCACGGTGCGCCTGGCCGACGACGTCGACGTCGCCCGCGGTGACCTCCTCGCCGCGGCCGACGGCGCCCCGCAGCCCACCCAGCACCTGACCGCGACGCTCGCCTGGCTCGCCGCCACCCCGCTGCCCGCGGGGCGGCGGGTCCTGCTCAAGCACGGCACCAGCACGGTGCGGGCCGTGGTCGAGGGCGTCCTCGGCCGGCTCGACCTCGACACCCTCGACCTCGGCGCGCTGACGCCGTCGGACCACCTGGTGCTCAACGACCTCGGCCGCGTGCGCCTGCGCCTGGCGGCGCCCGTGCCCGCCGAGCCCTACGCCCGTGCACGCCGCACCGGCGCGTTCCTGCTGATCGACCCCGACGACGGCGGCACGCTCGCCGCCGGGATGGTCGACGACGAAGGGAAGAACCCGTGACGACCTCCCCCTCCCGCCTGACGGCCCGCGCCCTGGCCGCCCTGCTCGCGCCCGCGGCGGCCCTGGGGCTCGCAGCCTGCGCCGGCCCGTCCTCGGCCGACGGGGCGGAGCCGGGCACGGGTCCTGCCGACGAGCTGCGGCTCGGCTACTTCGCGAACGTGACCCACGCCCCGGCGCTCGTCGGTGTGGCGGGCGGGTACTTCGAGGAGGAGCTGGGCGGCACCGCGCTCTCCACCGAGGTGTTCAACGCCGGGCCCGCGGCGATCGAGGCCCTCAACGCCGGCGCCGTGGACGCGACCTTCATCGGCCCCAACCCGGCGATCAACGCGTTCGTGAAGTCGGGCGGGCAGTCGGTGCGCATCGTGGCCGGCGCGACGTCGGGCGGCGCCCAGCTCGTGGTCCGCGAGGGCATCGAGTCGGCCGAGGACCTGCGCGGCACCCACCTGGCGACCCCGCAGCTGGGCGGCACGCAGGACGTGGCGCTGCGCGCGTGGCTGACCGAGCAGGGGCTGGCGAACGACATCCGGGGCGGCGGCGACGTGTCGGTGACTCCCACGGAGAACGCGCAGACGCTGACCCTCTTCCAGAACGGCCAGCTCGACGGCGGGTGGCTGCCCGAGCCGTGGGCCTCGCGCCTGGTGCTCGAGGCGGGCGCGCACGTGCTGGTCGACGAGAAGGACCTGTGGCCGGACGGCCGGTTCCTGACCACCCACCTGATCGTGCGCACCGACTTCCTGGAGCGGCACCCGGAGACCGTGGAGGCGCTGCTGCGGGGCGAGCTCGCGGCGATCGACGCGCTGGTCCAGGACCCGGACGGCACCAAGGTGCTCGTCAACGAGCAGATCGCGGCGGCCGCGGGCCGGCCCCTGCCGGACGAGGTGCTGGACCGGGCGTTCGCGAACATCGAGTTCACGGCCGACCCGCTCGCCGCGACGCTGCCGACGCTCCTGGCCGACGGCGTCACGGCCGGCACGACCACCGACGCCGACCTGACCGGCATCTACGACCTGCGGCTGCTCAACGGTGTGCTCCGGGCGACGGGCCGCGACCCGGTGCCGGCCGCCGGGCTCGGCGAGGAGTGAGGCCATGACCAGCGCCCCGGCCGGCACGACCACGACCGGCACGACCGGCACGACGACCGCCCCCGCGCCGGTGGCCACGCCTGCGCGGCGGCCCGCCGTGCGCCTGCGTGGCGTCGCCAAGGAGTTCGTCCCCGGCGCCCCCGTGCTCGACGGCGTCGACCTGGACATCGCCCCCGGCGAGCTGGTCTGCCTCCTGGGCGCCTCGGGCTGCGGCAAGTCAACGCTGCTCAACGTCGTCGCCGGGCTCGAGCGGGCTACGGCCGGCAGCGTCGAGTCACGGCCCGCCGCGCTGATGTTCCAGGAGGCCGCGCTCTTCCCGTGGCTGACGGCCGGGCGCAACGTGGAGCTGGCGCTGCGGCTGCGCGGGGTCCCCCGGTCCGAACGGCGCGAGCGAGCTCGGGAGCTGCTCTCGCTGGTGCGCCTGGACGGCGCCGCGGACAAGCGAGCGCACGAGCTGTCCGGCGGCATGCGCCAGCGGGTGGCCCTCGCCCGGGCGCTGGCGCAGGAGCGCGACGTGCTCCTCATGGACGAGCCGTTCGCCGCGCTCGACGCCATCACCCGCGACCTGCTCCACGACGAGCTGGAGCGCATCTGGCGCACCACCGGCCGCACCGTGCTGTTCGTGACCCACAACGTGCGCGAGGCCGTGCGGCTCGGGCAGCGCGTGGTGCTGCTGTCGTCCCGGCCCGGGCGCGTGGTGCGCGAGTGGCGCGTCGCCGACGAGGACGCCGAGCGCCTGCCGGGGCAGATCACCGACCACCTGCGCGAGGAGATCAGCCGCCATGCCCGCTGACACCACCGCCCCCGACGCTCCGCCGGACCCCGGCACCAGCGCGCAGGGCCGTGTGCCCCGCTCCCCCGACCTCGCGGGCGTCGAGGCCGGGCTGGACGCCCTGCAGACGCAGCCGGCACCCGCCCGCCGCGGCAGGGCCGCCCTCTCCCGCCTCTGGCCGCCCGTGCTGGCCGCCACGGTGCTGCTCGTCGTGTGGCAGGCCGTGGTGTGGTCGGGCGTGCAGCCCCTGTGGAACCTGCCCGGCCCCCGCCAGGTGGCCGACGCCGTGACCAGCGCCGCCGCGGACGGCACCCTCTGGGAGGCGCTGAGCACCTCGCTCGAGCGGGGCGTGCTCGGCTTCCTCGCCGCCGTGGCGATCGGCACCCCGCTCGGCGTGGTCGTGGCGCGAGTGCGCTGGGTCCGCGTCACGTTCGGGCCGATCGTCACCGGACTCCAGGTGCTGCCCTCGGTGGCCTGGGTGCCGGCCGGCATCATCTGGTTCGGGCTCTCGGACGCCACCGTGTACTTCGTCATCCTCATGGGGGCCGTGCCCTCCATCGTCAACGGCATCGTCGCGGGCGTGGACCAGGTGCCGCCGCTGCTGCGCCGCGTCGGCCAGGTGCTCGGTGCCGGCCGGGTCGCCATGGTCACCGAGGTGGTCCTCCCCGCAGCCCTGCCCGGCTACCTCGCCGGGCTCAAGCAGGGCTGGGCGTTCTCGTGGCGGTCGCTCATGGCGGCCGAGATCATCGCCGTCGGCGGCTCGATCGGGTTCGGGCTGGGCGCGTTCCTCCAGCAGGGCCGAGAGCTGGCCGACATGTCGCTGGTGCTCACCGCGATCCTGCTCATCCTGGCCGTCGGCATCGCCGTCGAGCTGCTCGTGTTCGCCCCGCTCGAGCGCGCCGTGCTGCGCCGCCGGGGCCTGCAGGCGGAGACGGCGTCATGACCGCGGCGACCCGCCGGACCACCGGCCGGGTGTGGCTCGTGGGCGGCGGCCCCGGCGACCCGGACCTCATCACGGTGCGCGGGCTGCGCCTGCTCGAGCGGGCCGACGTCGTCGTGGTCGACCGCCTGGCGCCCCGCGCCCTGCTCGACGACCTGCCGCGCGTGCGCGCCGGGCGCACGCAGGTGGTCGACGTCGGCAAGGACCCCGGCCACCACCCGGTGCGCCAGTCTCAGATCAACGAGCTGCTGGTCGAGCACGCCCTGGCCGGCCGCGACGTCGTGCGTCTCAAGGGCGGCGACCCGTACGTGCTGGGCCGCGGCGGGGAGGAGGTCGAGGCGTGCGTCGCCGCGGGCGTGCCCGTCGAGGTGGTGCCCGGGGTCACCAGCGCCGTGTCCGTACCGGCCCTCGCGGGCATCCCGCTGACCCACCGCGGCGTGGCGCGGGGGTTCACCGTGCTCTCCGGGCACGACGACGTCGCGCCCCTGCTCGACGGCGTGCCCGGCGGCCCCGAGCACACGGTGGTGCTGCTCATGGCCGTCTCCGGCCTGGCAGGCACCGCCGCCGCCCTGGTGGCGGGCGGGCGCTCCCCGCAGACGCCCGTGGCGATCGTGGAGGACGGCTACGGGCCACGCCAGCGCACCACCGTGGCCACGCTGGGAACCGCCGGTGCCCGCGCCGCCGCGGCCGGGGTGCGCTCCCCCGCCGTCGTCGTGGTGGGCGACGTCGTCACGCTCTCCCCGGCCTGGCAGGCACAGGGGGCACAGGGGGCACAGGGGGCGCGACGAGCGCACGAGCCGCACGACACGGCGCAGGACGAGGCACGGCCGGCCGGGAGGCCGGCGCAGGCGGACCGTCCGGCGGAGCAGGGCAGGCCGTCCGGGCGGGGCGAGCACGGGCGGTCCGCGGTGCGGGTGCTGCTCGCGACGTCGCACGGCACGTCGTCCGACGACGGCGCCCGCGCCGTCTCCGCGCTCGTCGACGCCGTCGCGGCACGCCTCGGCGACGAGGCGGACGTGCGCCCGGCGTTCGTGGACGTGCAGCAGCCGGACCTGCCGGCGGCGCTCGCCGCGGTGCCGCCGGACCGGGAGGCCGTCGTCGTGCCGCTGCTGCTCTCGGCCGGGTATCACGTGCACGTCGACGCCACCCAGGCCGTCGCGGCGCGGGGCGGCGCATCCCTCGCCCCGGCCCTGGGGCCCGACGACCGCCTCGTGGACGTGCTGGCCGACCGGGCGGCCGAGGCCGGGCTGGGGCCGGACGACGAGCTGGTGCTCGTCGCCGCCGGGTCCAGCGACGCCCGCGCGCTCCACGGCTGCGAGGAGACGGCGTCACGGCTCGCCGCACGCCTCGGCCGGCCACGGTCACGGGTGCGCCTCGCCTACCTCAGCGCGGCCCGTCCCCGGGCGGCCGACGCCGTCGCCGCGGCCCGCGCCGAGCGTCCCGCGGCGCGCGTCGTCGCGCTGCCCTACCTGCTCGCCCCCGGGTTCTTCGTCGACCTGGCGGCCAAGGCCGGCGCCGACGTCACGGCCGCGCCGCTGCTCACCGGCGGCGCCCCCGACCCGCGGCTGGTCGACCTGGTCGTCGAGAGGTTCCACGGCTGAACGGAGGCCACCGACGCACCAAGGGCGCGCTGAGGGGCGCCGAGGGCGGCTCGGGGCCGCCCGGGCTGGGCGCTTGTCCGTCCCCGGGCGCGCCCGGGCTGCGCCCCACGCGGCCCAGGCGTCAGAGGATGTGGCGCGCCGCCGCCCAGCGCGTCAGCTCGTAGCGGCTGGAGAGCTGCAGCTTGCGCAGCACCGCCGAGACGTGGGTCTCGACCGTCTTGATCGAGATGAACAGCTCGCCGGCCACCTCCCGGTAGGAGTAGCCGCGGGCGATCAGGCGCATGACCTCCTGCTCGCGCTTGGAGAGCCGGTCGAGCTCGTCGTCCGCCACCGACACCTCGCCGGCGGCGGTGCCGAACGCGTCCAGCACGAACCCGGCCAGGCGCGGGGAGAACACGGCGTCGCCGCCCGCCACCTGCACCACGGCCGCCGAGAGGTCGGACGCCGAGATGTTCTTGGTGACGTAGCCGCGAGCGCCGGCACGGATGACGGCGACGACGTCCTCGGCGGCGTCGGACACGCTCAGGGCGAGGAACCGGGTGCCGCCGAGGAGGTCGGCGCACTGGCGCACCACCTCCGCGCCGCCACCGCCGGTACCGCCGGGCAGGTGGACGTCGAGGAGCACCACGGGCGGGCGCTTCTCGCGCACCACGGCGATCGCCTGGTCCACGTCGGCAGCCTCGCCCACCACGGTGACGCGCTCGTCGAGGGAGGCGCGCACCCCGGTGCGGAACATGTGGTGGTCGTCCACGAGGACCACGGGGACGGGCAGGGCCACGTCGGGGGCGTTCACGGGCGGGCTCCTTCGTCGGGGCGGGTGGGCGCTGCGGCGGGAGCCGGTGCGCCCGGGACGGTCGGGGGCACGGTACCCGGGGCGGCGGGGCCGCCGTCGCGCGCTGCCGCCTGGTCGGGGCGCGCCGCCGCCTGGTCGGGGCCCTGCGCAGAGGCCGACGCGTGGGGCGTCGCGGGCGCGGGCTCGCGCGGCATGCGCAGGCGCACCTCGGTGCCCCAGCCCGGCCGGCTGGTGACGTCGGCGGTGCCGCCGCGACGGCGCACGCGCCCCAGGATCGACTCGCGCACGCCGAAGCGGTCAGAGGCGATGTCCTCCATCGCGAACCCGTCACCGCGGTCACGGACGAACACCTCGGCCGCGGCGTCGGAGACCTCGAGGTAGACAGTCACGGGCGGGCGGCCGTGGGCGACGGCGTTGACCAGGGCCTCGCGCGTGGCCTGCAGCAGGGCGGTGGTGGCCTCGGTGGGCACGCAGTCGCCCACGACGACCACGTCGACGGCGACAGGACCCGCGTCGTCGGCCGCCGGCTTGCCGACACGGCCGTCCTCCACCTCGGCCACGAGCGAGCGCAGCTCGGCGGCCAGCGACGTGCCCGGCTCGCGCCGGTCGTCGTACAGCCACTCGCGCAGCTCACGCTCCTGCGCGCGGGCCATGCGGGCCACGGTGTCGGCGTCGTCGGCACGGTTGCGGATCAGGGCGAGGGTCTGCAGCACGGAGTCGTGCAGGTGCGCGGCGATGTCGGCGCGCTCGGCCTCGCGGGCGCGAGCGGCGCGCTCGTCGCCCAGCTCGCGAGCCAGCCGCAGCCACCACGGCGCCAGCACGAGCGCGAACCCCGTCAGGACGGCGATCGAGGCGAACGCCGCCTGCACCACCGCCCAGCCCGGGGTGTCCTGCCCCACGAACAGCAGCACGCCGGCCAGGACCAGCACCAGGCCGCCTGCCAGCCGGGTCAGCGCCGGGCCCCGGCCGCGGTCGCCGCCGTCCGGGCCGGCGCCGCCGCGCTGCAGGCTGTCGAGCTGGCTCCAGGCGAGCGCCAGGCCGCCCAGCGCGAGCACGGACGGCAGCACCCACGACTGGCTCCAGTCCCAGCCCGCGCGGACCGCCACCAGCACGGCGGCGCCCACGAGCAGCACGGCGCCCACGAGGATGTCCCGGCGTTGCATGCGCGCCACCGGCCCGGACAGCCGCAGGCGCGGCGCGAGCCGGTGCATGGCCGCCGGCTCTCGGGCGGCCGCGGCGTCACGCGGGTCACCCGTGGGCACCGTCACCCACCAGAAGACGTAGACGGCGACGCCGGCACCACCGGACAGCGCCAGCAGCACGACCAAGATCCGCACCACGGGCAGAGGCAGGCCGGTGTGTGCCGCCACGCCCGCGCACACGCCTGCCACCCAGCGGTCGCGCTGCGGCCGCCGCAGGGGCAGGCGGGCAGCGCCGCTCTCGGGACGTCCGGTCGTGGTGCTCACGCCCCGATCGTGGCACGTCCGCAGCACGAAGACGCCCCTCCGGGACACGAACCAGGGTGCCGGCACCCTCGCTCCGGGCACCTTTCAGGGTCGGCTCAGGGCAGCACCCCATGTCCCGGCAGCGGCGGGCGAGCAAGGATCGAGGCATGAGATCGCACCACCGGAGCACGCGGGGCACCTCGCCCCGCAGCGCCCACGACGTCCCCGGAGGCTCCCGATGAGCGCGCCGTTCCCCCCGCCGCACGAGCCCGGCCCCCGGCCGTCCGGCGCATACGGCCCCCCGCCTCGCCCCACGGGGCCCGCCGGAGACCGGTTCTTCGACTCGGTACGCCGGTCCGGGATCGCCCGTTCCGAGGACCGGTGGGTCGGCGGCGTCGCCGGTGGCGTGGCCGAGCGCCTCGGGTGGGACCCCCTCCTGGTGCGCGGCCTGCTGATCGTCAGCTTCTTCCTCACCGGGGCCGGCCTGGTGGCCTACGCCATCGGCTGGGCGCTGCTGCCCGAGCGCAGCGACGGCCGCATCCACCTGCAGCAGGCGCTGCGCGGCGACTTCGACGTCGCACTGCTCGGCTCGGTCGCGGTGCTCCTGACCGGCTTCGCCTGGGGCGACGGTTTCGCCTCCTGGTGGAGCACCGGCTGGGACTGGTTCTTCGGCATCTTCTGGCTCGCCGTGTGGGGCACGGTCGCCTGGCTCCTGTTCCGGTACCTGCGCGAGCGTCACCGCGACCGGCAGCAGGCCGCCCACGGTACGGCTGCCCACGGCGCGGCTCCCTGGGGCGCGGCGCCGTCCGGCCCCGGCGCACCCGGCACCCCGGGGCACGAGGGCGGTCCCGCGCCGGAGGCTCCGCGCCCGGCGACCGGCGCGCCCGGAGCTGCCGCGCCCGGCCCCGCCGCGTCTGGCACGTCCGGCACGTCCGGCAGCGACGACCCGCTGCACGACGACGCCGTGCCCGCGCACGGCTCGGCAGCGCGAGCCTCGGCCCCGGAGCCCGGCCGTACGGACCGCGAGCCCGTGCAGACCGCGCCCGCTCCGGGTGCGCCGCCGGTCTACGCCTCCCCGTACCTGCCGTCCGGTGCGCAGACGGGCTACGTGCCCCGCCCGCCGGCCGGGCCACCGGTGCCGCCGCCCGCCCCGCGCCGCCGCGAGATCGTGCGCGGCCCCGGCGGGCGCACGGTGGGTGCCGTCGTCGGCCTGGTGCTCATCGCCGGGGCGGCGCTCCTGGCCCAGCAGCGCACAGGTGTGGTGCTGCCGTGGCTCGGCAGCTCCTACGACGCCCCTCTCACCTGGCTGGGCGTCGCCCTCCTCGTCGTCGGGGCCGGCATCGTGGTCAGCGGCGTGCGGGGCCGGTCGAGCGGGTGGCTCGGGTTCTTCGCGATCGTCGGCCTGGTGGTGACCCTTCCGTGGGGCTTCCTCTCCGGGCGGCCCGTCACCCTGTGGGACGGCGTGGTGGTGGTCGACGGCCAGCCGCTGCGCGTCGCCACCGACGGCGCTGCCGAGATCACGGAGGGCACCATCACCGCGCGGTCGGTGGCCGAGGCCCAGGAGGGCTACCGCGTGCAGTTCGGCGACCCGACCGTCGATCTGTCCGAGCTGGACCTGACCGACGTCCCGCTGGGCGAGCCCGTCGAGGTGCCCGTCTCGCTGACGGCCGGCGACGTCACCGTGATCGTGCCGCGCGACGAGGCCGTCGAGGCCGAGGTGCGGCTGATGGCGGGCCAGGTCGTCTGGCGGCTCGACGGCGAGGAGCGCTCCGTCAGCCGCGTCGGGGGCGGCACCTCCCACCTGCACTCGGACGAGGCCGTCGACGGTGCCCGTCTGCGGCTCCTGGTCGGCGCGGGAGCCGGCAACGTGACCATCGAGGAGAAGTGATGAGCCAGAACCCGAACCACGACGACCCCACCGAGACCGCAGCGCCCGAGGACGCCGCGGCCGACGACCCCGCGCAGACGCAGGTGCTCCCCTCCGGGGGCACCCGCCTGCTGGGCCCTGACGAGACGCGGGCCGACGCGCACGACACGCAGGTGCTCAGCCCCGAGGACACCCAGGTCCTCGATGCCGGCGACGGCACGGGCGACGGCACGGGCCGCAGCGCCCGCCCGGACGAGCCGCTCTCGGTGTTCGACGTGCCCGACGTGCCCGACGACGAGCGGACCGTGGCCGCCGCAGGCACCGCCCCGTTCGGGACGACACCGCCCTACGACGCGCCGTCCGCCGCCGCTCCCCAGCACGCGACTCCCTCGCCCGGCGGGTCGCCGCACCCCGGACCCTTCTCCAGCGGGACGCCCTACGGCGCGGCACCCGGTGGTACGGGCGACGGCCCCGGCGCCTACGGCCCGGGAGCCTACGGCCCTGGGTATCGGGGACAGACCGGCTGGGCGCCGGCGGCGACGCCGCCCGCGCCCCTGGTCCGCACCACCCCGCGCACGGGCACGATCGTGTGGGGCTTCATCGTCCTCGCCGTCGGCCTCGGGGTGCTCGCCGTGGCGGCGGGCGCCCGCATCGACGTCGGGCTCGCCACGATCCTGCTGCTGGCGGTCGCAGGGGCCGTGCTCGTGGTGGCGTCCGTGGTCAGCGGCATCCGGCGCCGCAACCACGCCGACGGCGACGCCTGAGCCTGTCTCCCACCAGCCCCCCGTGCCCGAGGCGGCTAGGCGGTGGCTAGGTGGTGGCCAGGCGCCGACGGGGCGGGGGCCGGACCGTGCGCACGGTCCGGCCCCCGCCCCGTCGGCGTCGCCCTGGCCCCAGGGCTTCCGGGCCCTGACGTGGACCCTGCCCCGTCAGCCCGGCCCGTCAGCCCGGCCCGTCTGCTCCGCTCGGGCGGGGCGTGGCGACCGGCGGCTGCGCCGAGGCCGGGTCGGCGTGCCGGCCGGCCACCCCGCCTGCCGCGGGCACAGGGTGCTCGGGCGCGCTGACGGAGACCTCGGGACGGCCCGCGAGCCGCCGCAGCGCCGTGCCCAGCAGCACGAACAGCACACCGAGCGCCACCACCAGGGCGCAGAGCCCGAACGCGACGACCGACGTGAACAGCGAGGCCCGCAGGAACGAGGCGGTCATGACCACCTCGCGCAGCGGGTCGCCCTGCTCCAGCTCCGCGTACGTGCGCCCACCGCTCTCCGCGAGGGCGTGGTGGTTGATGATGTCGGCCTGCGCGTACGCCGTGAGCGGGCCGCGCACCGGCTGGCCGTCGAGGAACCGGGCGTCCTCCGCCACGGTGATGTCCTCGTCGGCGAGCTGCGAGGCGACCAGCACCCAGACGCCGACCCCGGCGAGGATCATGAGCAGCCCGGCGAGGATGCTGACGAGGCCGATCCCTCGGACCCCGCCGGTGGGACGTACTGTGACGGTGCTCGACATGGCGATCCACTCCTCCGGAGTCCCTGGTGGACGACGTGACGGGTCGTTGTGTCGCACGTCACGCTAACGACACCGGGCGCTCGCCGCCCGGTGAAACGCCAGGTGGGCGCCCCGTGAGCCCCGCCAGAAAGGAGCCGGCCGTGCGAGTGCTGCACCTGAGCGACTCCTACCTCCCGCTGCTCGGCGGCATCGAGACCCAGGTGGCGCACCTGGCGCGGCGACAGGTCGCCGCGGGCCACCAGGTCGACGTCGTCACGACGACGCCCTCGGAGCCCGGTGCGCGAGGCTGCACCACCGCCGTCCAGGACGACGGCGTGCGCGTCCACCGCATCGCGGCACGCGTGCCGGGCGGCTTCCCCGTGCACCCCCGCTCCACCCATCACCTGCTGGCGCTGGTCGAGCGGCTGGCGGCGGCGGGCGAGCGCCCCGACGTCGTCCACGTGCACATGGGGATGCTCGCGCCCACGGCACAGGCCGCGCTGCGCCCCCTGACGCGGCGCGGGCTGCCGACCGTGCTGACGGTGCACAGCGTGTGGGGCCGCTGGTGGCGGGCGTTCGCCGCGCTCGACCGGGTCACCCGCTGGTCGCGCTGGCCCGTGGCCTACACCGCCGTCAGCCACCTGGCCGCCGGGTTCGTCGAGCGGGCCGCCCACGGCACGCCCGTGACGGTGCTGCGCAACGGCGTCGACCTCGCGTGGCGCGCCGAGCGCGTGCCACCCGGCGAGCGCCCCACCCAGGCGTTGCACGTGGTGGCCGCCAACCGGTTCGCCCCTCGCAAACGGGTGCTGCCGATGCTCGAGGCCCTGCGGTCGGCGGCAGGACGCCTGCCCGCCGGCGCCCTGCGCGCGACGGTCGCGGGCGAGGGGCCGGAGCTCGATGCCGCCCGGCGGTACGTCGCCCAGCACCGCCTCGACTGGGTCGAGCTGCCCGGGCGCCTGAGCCCCGAGGCGCTCCACGACCTGTACGCCCGCGCCGACGTCTACCTGGCGCCGGGCGTCCAGGACGCGTTCTCGGTGGCGGTCCAGGAGGCCTGGGCGGCGGGCCTCGCCGTCGTGAGCCGGTCGCAGTCCGGCGCCGCCGAGCTGCTGGAGGACGGTGTGTCCGGCCTGCTCGCCGCCGACGACGACGCGTTCGCCGACGCCGTCGTACGGCTGGCGACCGACCGGGCCCTCCTGGAGCGGGTCGTGGAGCACAACCGCTCCGCCGCCCCGCCCACCGCCTGGCCGCAGGTGCTCGCGGACACCGACGCGGCGTACCGCCGTGCCGCGGAGCTGGCCCGGTGACGGGCCTCGACGACCTCCTCGGCACCGACAGCCTGACGCCGGCGCCGCAGGGGGCGCGCTGGGCCGACGTCCGCGACGTGCCGCCGCAGACCCTGCCCGACGTCCTCCTGGAGCACTGGGAGGACCTGCACCCCAAGGACCTGCGCTCCGCCGTCCGGGAGGCGTGGACCTCCCAGGACGACCCGGAGGCCCTGCTCGACGCCGAGACCTGGGCGGAGCTGTTCGACGAGGCCGGCTACCAGGTGGACGGGCGGCCCGCCGACAAGGAGAGCGACCTCGAGCCGCTGATGGACGACGTCGTGCTCACCCTGTACCGCGCGGCTCGCGAGCCGCGCGGCCTCGGCTGGACCACCGACCTGCGCGCGGCGCGGGCCGCAGCGGCACGCGACGGCGGGCGGGTCTGGCGGGTGGCGCTCGGCCCCGAGTACGTGCTCGCGCGGTTCACCGACCCGTGGGACGGGACGGAGCAGCTGGTCGTCGACGTCACCGACCTCGACGGCGGGGACTTCCGCCCCGTGTGACCGTCGGGACGCGGCGAGCCGCCCCACCACCCGGTCAGGTCGGTGGGACGGCTCGCCGGTCACTCCCGGCCGAGAGCCGGAGGGATCACTCCCACTCGATGGTGGCCGGCGGCTTGCTCGTCACGTCGAGCACCACACGGTTGATCTCGCGCACCTCGTTGGTGATGCGGGTCGAGATCGTCGCCAGCACCTCGTAGGGCAGGCGGGTCCAGTCGGCCGTCATGGCGTCCTCGGACGACACCGGCCGCAGCACCACGGGGTGCCCGTAGGTGCGGCCGTCGCCCTGCACGCCGACCGAGCGCACGTCGGCCAGCAGCACCACCGGGCACTGCCAGATCTCGCCGTCGAGGCCCGCCTTGGTGAGCTCCTCGCGGGCGATGGCGTCGGCCTTGCGCAGGATGTCCAGGCGCTCCGCGGTGACCTCGCCGATGATGCGGATGCCCAGGCCCGGGCCGGGGAACGGCTGACGAGAGACGATCTCCTCCGGCACACCGAGCTCGCGGCCCACCGCACGCACCTCGTCCTTGAACAGGGTGCGCAGCGGCTCGACCAGCTCGAACTTCAGGTCCTCAGGCAGGCCACCCACGTTGTGGTGCGACTTGATGTTGGCAGCGCCCTCGCCGCCGCCCGACTCCACGACGTCCGGGTACAGGGTGCCCTGGACGAGGAACCGGACCTCCTCGCCGTGCTCCCCCGCCTCCGCGATGATGTCGCGCTGGGCGTCCTCGAAGACGCGGATGAACTCGCGGCCGATGATCTTGCGCTTGGTCTCCGGGTCGCTGACCCCGGCCAGGGCGTCGAGGAAGCGCTTCTTCTCGTCCCGCACCACGAGGTTGACGCCGGTGGCGGCGACGAAGTCGCGCTCGATCTGCTCGACCTCGCCCTCACGCATCAGGCCGTGGTCGACGTGCACGCAGGTGAGCTGGTCGCCGACGGCCTTCTGCACGAGCGCCGCGGCCACCGCGGAGTCCACGCCGCCCGACAGCGCGCAGATGACGCGGGCGTCGCCCACCTGGGCGCGGATGGCGGCGACCTGCTCGGCGATGACGTTGCCCGGCGTCCAGTCGGGCGCCAGCCCGGCACCGTCGTACAGGAACCGCTCCAGCACCGCCTGGCCGTGGGCCGAGTGCTTGACCTCCGGGTGCCACTGCACGCCGAACAGGCGGCGCTCGCGGTCCTCGAACGCGGCCACGGGGGCGCCTGCCGTCGTGGCGAGCACCTCGAAGCCCTCGGGCGCCCGGTGCACGGAGTCGCCGTGGCTCATCCACGCGTCCTGCTTCTCCGGGGTGCCAGCCAGCAGCACGCCCGCCGAGCACACCTCGACCGGGGTGCCGCCGAACTCGCTCAGGCCAGTCCTGGCGACCTCGCCGCCCAGCGCCTGCGCCATGACCTGGAAGCCGTAGCAGATACCCATGATCGGCACGCCCGCCTCGAACAGCGAGGCGTCGATGCCGGGGGCGCCGTCGGCGTACACCGAGGCCGGGCCGCCGGAGAGGATGATCGCCGCCGGGTCCTTGGCGAGCATCTGCTCGACCGGCATCGAGTGCGGCACGACCTCGGAGTAGACCTTGGCCTCGCGCACGCGGCGAGCGATCAGCTGCGAGTACTGCGCACCGAAGTCGACCACGAGCACCGGACGGTGCTGCTCGGCGACCTCCGCGGCGATCTGCGCGGTGGTGGGCGCGTCGGCCGGCGCGGGGGCGCCGGAGGCGTTGTCAGGGGCGGTGGCGGGCGTCGTCACCACACCAGTCTAGTTGCGCGCGGGACCGCCGGGCGGTGGCGTCCCTCACCGAACGCTCAGGCGCCGGCGACCTCGTAGCGCTCGGCGAGCCCGGCGAGCTTGGCCTCGCCGTCGGCGTGCACGCGGCGCTCGACGACGAACGACATGAGGGGCACGACGCCGCTCAGCACCATCGTCGTCAGGCGGCCCCAGCCCCAGCGCATCACGGACCACAGGTGCAGCACGGTGACCAGGTACACCACGTAGACCCAGCCGTGCACGATGGGGATCCAGCGCAGGTAGGTCATGACGCCGTCGACGTCGACGAACTGGCCGATGGCGTACTTGATCACCATCTCGACGACCAGGATCAGGAGCATCACGCCCGTGACGAGGGCCATCGTGCGGTAGCGGGAGAGCGCTCCCCGGGCCTTGCGGATGGCGGTGGCGGCCTGTTCGGCGGAAACCTCGGTCACGCCCACCAGCGTAGGTGCCTGCCCGCGCGAGGAGAGCCCCTCACTCGGGGGCAGTCTCGTGACGGGCACCACACCACGACGCTGCGACACCGGGACACCGCTCCGCTGAGACAGGGCTCCACCGGACACGGCTCCACTGCGACACGGCTCCACTGGGAGACTGGGCACATGCCCCGGGACACCGAGCTCGACGCCATCACCGTGGACTCGCTGCGCGCCGCCGGCAGCGTCAAGTGGACGGCGTTCCCCGACACCCTGGGCGCGTTCGTGGCCGAGATGGACTTCGGCACCGCTCCCCCGGTGGCGCGCGCCCTGCACGACGCCGTCGACCGCGGCCTGCTCGGCTATCTTCCGGGCCACCTGGAGGTGGGGATGCAGCGTGCGTATGCCGCGTTCGCGCTCCGCCGGTTCGGCTGGGAGGTGGACCCGCAGCGGGTGCGGCCCGTGCCAGACGTGCTGGTGGCGTTCGAGGCGGTGCTCACCCACTTCACGCGCCCCGGCTCCCCGGTGATCCTCCCGACGCCGGCCTACATGCCGTTCCTGCCCCTGCCGGCCGACCTGGGACGCGAGGTGCTGCAGGTGCCGCTCGTGCCGGACGAGGCCCACGGCGGGCGGTACGCCTACGACCTCGACGCGCTCGACGCCGCGTTCGCCTCCGGGGCCCAGCTGCTCGTGCTCGTCAACCCGCACAACCCCACCGGCCGCGTGCTGGAGCGGGCAGAGATGCTGGCGATCAGCGAGGTGGTGGAACGGCACGGCGGGCGGGTCTTCGCCGACGAGATCCACGCCCCGCTGGTGCACCCTGGCCACCAGCACGTGCCCTACGCGTCGGTCTCCGCCGCGACGGCGGCGCACACGATCACCGCCACCTCGGCGTCGAAGGCGTGGAACGTGCCCGGGCTCAAGGCGGCCCAGCTGGTGCTCTCGGACGAGGCCGACGCCCGGCGCTGGTCCCGCGTGGGCCGGTGGGTCGAGCACATGGTGGCCACCCCGGGCGTGGTGGCGCACACGGTGGCGTACGACGACGGCGAGCCGTGGCTGCAGGACGTGCTGCGGTACCTGGACGGCAACCGCCGGCTGCTGGGGACGCTCGTGGACGAGCTGCTGCCCGGGGTCCGGTACACCCCGCCCGAGGGCACCTACCTGGCGTGGCTGGACGTCCGGGGGGCGGGTCTGGACCAGCCGGCCAGGTTCTTCCGGGAGGCGGCGGGCGTCGCCCTGACCGACGGGGCGGACTGCGGCCGGGCCGGCGAGGGGTTCGTGCGCCTCACGCTGGCGACGCCGCGTCCGGTGCTGACGGAGATCGTCGAGCGGATGGCGGACGCGCTCGCAGCGCGCTGACGGTCGGGGCGGGGTCAGCCGGGCAGACCGGCGATCCCTGCGTCCTTGCCGCGGCGCGGGCGGGGCGCCGTCCCGCCGGGCTGCTCGGCCCCGGCGCGCGCGGCGGCGAGCTCGTCACGGGCCAGGCGCACCCACAACGCGAGGGCGAACAGCCCGAACACCCACCACTCGACGGCGTAGAAGAGGCTCTGGAGGTTCACGCCCGCGCCCTCGACGACGGGCCGGGGAAGCGCGGCAGGGCCGCCGTCGGCGGCAGCGACCTGCGGAGGCTGCGAGCCGGTGACCACGAGGTACCCGTCCCAGATCGGCCCGCCCCAGAGGTTGACGAGGGAGGCCGTGGAGATGGCGTCGGTGACGGGCGGGCCGCCCGGTGCCGGCGCGGGCGCGGGCCTGCCGGAGGTCGCCTCGCCCGCCTGGAGCCACCCGGTGATCCGCACCTGTCCCGTGGGCACCGCGAGGCCCGGCGCGTCGGACGCCGAGGGCACCCAGCCGCGGACGACCGGCAGCACCGGGGACCCGGAGAGGTCGGCCCAGGAGGCGCCGCCGGTGCCGTCGTCGTCCACGCGCAGGGGCGTGAGCACCAGGTAGCCGGTGCGCCCGTCGAGCGCACGGCCCTCGACCAGCATCTGCCCCTCCGGCTCGTAGGTGCCCGAGACCCAGACCGAGCGGCCGACGACGTCGCCCGACATGGCGGACTGCGGGGCGACCAGGGTGCCCAGGCCGACGGGCTGGGCACCCACCTCGGCCGCGGCGTGCTGCTCGGAGAGGTCGGCGCGCTCGTAGGCGCGGTCGAGCTGCCAGATCCCCAGGCGCACGCAGAGCGCGACGGCGAGGACGGCGACGACGAGGGCGCCCAGCAGGGGCAGCCGCAGCAGCGCGCGGGCGGTGGACGGGCGGGGCACGGCCCCACCGTATCGAGGCCGCGCGCCGCGCGACGAGGCCGCCGGCCCGGATGTGCCAGGGGTCACTCGCCCCGGGGCGGCGCGGACGCCACCTGCTGTGATTGGATGTGGTCAGTCCACACCGGGAGGGTGGTGCACCGCTCCCGCCGTGGGCTCCGTCTCCGCCTGCGGACCCGCAGGTTGTGCGATGGAATGAAGGGCGCGGACGCCGCGAGTCCCCAACCGACGGGAGCGTGTGATGACGACGACGACAGCCACCACGAAGGCCGCCTGGCGAGCCACGGGGGTGGCGGACCTCTCGGAGGAGGCCCTCGAGACCATCGACAGGTGGTGGCGCGCCGCCAACTACCTCTCCGTGGGGCAGATCTACCTGCTCGACAACCCTCTGCTGCGCCAACCGCTCCAGCGTGACCACGTCAAGCCGCGCCTGCTCGGCCACTGGGGCACCACCCCCGGCCTCACGTTCCTCTACGCGCACCTGAACCGCGCGATCAAGGAGCGCGAGCAGTCCACCGTCTACGTCACCGGCCCCGGTCACGGCGGCCCCGGCCTCGTCGCGGCCTCCTACCTCGACGGCTCCTACTCCGAGACCTACTCGGACATCACGCAGGACGCCGAGGGCGTGCGCCGGCTGTTCAAGCAGTTCTCCTTCCCCGGCGGCATCCCGTCCCACGTCGCCCCCGAGACCCCCGGCTCGATCCACGAGGGCGGTGAGCTCGGCTACGCCCTCTCCCACGCCTACGGCGCCGCGTTCGACAACCCCGACCTGCTCGTCGCGGCCGTCGTCGGCGACGGCGAGGCCGAGACCGGGCCCCTGGCCACCAGCTGGCACTCCAACAAGTTCGTCAACCCCGCCACCGACGGCGTCGTGCTGCCGATCCTGCACCTCAACGGGTACAAGATCGCCAACCCGACGGTGCTCGCGCGCATCCCCCAGGAGGAGCTGCGCGACCTCATGGTCGGCTACGGCCACAAGCCGTACTTCTTCGAGGTGGCCGACGACTCCACCGAGTCGCACCGGGAGATCCACCGCCGGTTCGCCGCGCTGCTCGACGAGGTGCTCGACGAGATCGCCGCCATCAAGGAGCGCGCCGCCGGGGGCGACCTCTCCCGCCCCGCCTGGCCCATGATCGTGTTCCGCACCCCCAAGGGCTGGACGGGCCCCGCCACGATCGACGGCAAGAAGACCACCGGGTCGTGGCGCGCCCACCAGGTGCCGCTCGCCAACGCCCGCGACACCGACCAGCACCTCGCCGACCTCGAGGCGTGGCTGCGCTCCTACCGCCCCGAGGAGCTGTTCGACGACGAGGGCAAGGTCCTCGACGACGTCGTCTCGCTGACGCCGCCCGGCCACCTGCGCATGAGCGACAACCCGCACACCAACGGCGGGCTGCTGCTCAAGGACCTGCGGCTGCCGGACTTCCGTGCCTACGCCGTCGACGTCCCCTCCCCCGGAGGGGCCATCGCCGAGGCCCCCCGTGTGCTGGGCAGCTACCTGACCGAGGTGGTGCGCCGCAACCCCGACAACTTCCGGATCTTCGGCCCCGACGAGGTCGCCTCCAACCGCCTGCAGGCCGTCTACGACGAGACCGACAAGCAGTGGAACGCCGAGTACCTGTCGGCCGAGGTGGACGAGCACCTGGCCCGCGCCGGCCGCGTCATGGAGATGCTCTCGGAGCACCAGGTCCAGGGCTGGCTGGAGGGCTACCTCCTCACCGGCCGCCACGGCCTGCTCACCAGCTACGAGGCGTTCATCCACATCGTCGACTCGATGTTCAACCAGCACGCCAAGTGGCTCAAGGTCACCAACCACATCCCGTGGCGCCGGCCCATCGCGTCGCTCAACTACCTGCTCTCCAGCCACGTGTGGCGCCAGGACCACAACGGGTTCAGCCACCAGGACCCGGGCTTCATCGACCACGTGGTCAACAAGAAGGCCGAGATCGTCCGGGTGTACCTGCCGCCGGACGCCAACACCCTGCTGTCCACCTACGACCACTGCCTGCGCAGCCGGCAGTACGTCAACGTGGTGGTCAGCGGCAAGCAGCCGGCACCGCAGTTCCTCACCATGGACGAGGCGATCGAGCACTGCACGCGCGGCCTCGGCATCTGGGACTGGGCGGGCACCGAGGCACCCGGGGAGGACCCCGACGTCGTGCTCGCCGCCGCCGGCGACGTGCCGACGGTCGAGGTGCTCGCCGCGGCCGACATCCTGCGCCGCGAGCTGCCCGACCTGAAGGTCCGCGTCATCAACGTCGTCGACCTGATGCGGCTCCAGGACGAGAAGGAGCACCCGCACGGCCTGTCGGACAAGGAGTTCGACACGCTGTTCACCACGACGAAGCCGATCATCTTCGCGTACCACGGGTACCCCTGGCTCATCCACCGCCTGACCTACCGCCGCAACGGGCACGGCAACATCCACGCCCGCGGCTACAAGGAAGAGGGCACCACCACGACGCCGTTCGACATGGTGATGCTCAACGACCTGGACCGGTACCACCTGGTCATCGACGTCATCGACCGCGTGCCCTCGCTCGGCTCCCGCGCCGCCGGCCTGCGCCAGCGCATGCAGGACGCCCGCATCCGCGCCCGGGCGTGGACCCGCCAGCACGGGGAGGACATCCCCGAGGTGCGCGACTGGGTGTGGCCCGACGTCGGCGAGACCGGCACCCGCAAGGGCGGCCCGCAGTACCACGCCGCACAGGACACCGGCGGGGACAACGAGTAAGGCCCTGCCAGAGCCCGGCCGGGGGACCCCCGGCCGGGCTCGCCACTGCCGGGCGCGCCACGATGCGCCCGGCACCCCGAGAGAACCGAGGAGCACCACGCCATGACGGCGACCCGCAGCATCGTCATCGCCTCCCCCGAAGGAGACTCCGGAAAGTCGACGGTCGCCCTGGGCGTCATCGACCTGCTCGTACGCCAGGGCCAGCGGGTGGGGGTGTTCCGTCCTGTCTCCCGGGTGCCCTCCCAGCCCGTGGGCGACGCCGCCACGCAGCGCGACCACGTGCTGGAGATGCTGCTGGACCACGACGGCGTCGACCTGACGTACGACGAGTCGGTGGGCATCACCTACGACGAGATCCACGCGGACCCCGAGGCGGCCATGAGCCGCATCGTGGCCCGCTACCACGAGGTCGCGGACCGCTGCGACGCCGTGGTGGTGCTGGGCACCGACTACACCGACGTCTCCGGCCCCACCGAGCTCGCCTTCAACGCCAAGGTGGCCGCCAACCTCGGCGCACCCGTGCTGCTGGTGGTCTCCGCGCAGGGCCGCAGCACGGAGGAGACGCGGGCGCTGGCCGCCCTGTCGCTCGGCGAGCTGCGCGCCAACCACGCCCAGCCGGTCGGCGTCGTCGTCAACAGGTACGACGGCGAGCTCCCCGCCCCCGTGGAGGCGCTCAACGCCGACACCACGCTGCCGCTGTGGGTGGTCCCCGAGGAGAGCTTCCTCCAGGCCCCCACGGTGGCGCAGCTGCGGGAGGCCGTCGAGGGCGAGCTGCTGCTGGGCGACCCCCAGCTCATGGGCCGCGAGGCGCTCGACGTGCTCATCGGCGCCATGTCGCTGGCGCACCTGCTCGAGCACGTGTCCGACGGCGCCGTCGTCATCACGCCCGGCGACCGCACCGACGTGCTGCTGGGCCTGCTCGCGGCCCAGAGCGCCCCCACCTTCCCGTCGCTCGCCGGCATCATCCTCACCGGCGGGTACACGCCCGAGGGCACCCTCGGCGACCTGGTCCGCGCGCTGGACCCGCACGTGCCCGTGATCTCCACGCAGCGCGACACCTACCCTGCCGCCCGCGCCGCGGCCAAGACGCGCGGCAAGGTCACCGTGACCTCGACCCGCAAGATCGACGTCGCCCGGGCGCTGTTCGAGAAGAACGTGGACGGCGCCGAGCTGCTCGCCCGCCTCGACGTGCCCCGCCCCGAGGTCGTCACCCCGCTGATGTTCGAGTACGAGCTCATCGAGCGGGCCCGGGCCGACCGCCGCCGCGTGGTGCTGCCCGAGGGCGACGACGACCGCATCCTGCGCGCAGCCTCGACGGTGCTGGCCCGCGGCATCGCCGACCTCACGATCCTCGGCGACGAGACGTCGGTGCGGGCCCGCGCCGCCGAGCTCGGCCTGGACATCGCTTCCGCCCAGGTGCTCTCCCCGCACGACCCGGAGCACGTGGAGCTGTTCGCCGAGGAGTACACGCGGCTCCGCTCCCACAAGGGCATGACCGTGGAGCGGGCCCGGGAGATCGTCACCGACGTCTCCTACTTCGGCACGATGATGGTGCACCTGGGCCTGGCCCACGGGATGGTCTCGGGCGCCGCCCACACCACGGCGCACACCATCCGGCCGTCGTTCGAGATCATCAAGACGGCGCCCGGCATCTCCAGCGTCTCGTCGGTGTTCCTCATGTGCCTCGAGGACCGGGTGCTGGTCTACGGCGACTGCGCCGTCATCCCCGACCCCACCACGGAGCAGCTCGCCGACGTCGCGATCAGCTCGGCGGCCACCGCCGCGCAGTTCGGCGTCGAGCCGCGCATCGCCATGCTGTCCTACTCCACGGGCGAGTCGGGCTCCGGCTCGGGCGTGGACAAGGTCCGTGCGGCCACCGCGGTGGTCCGCGAGCGCCGCCCGGACCTGTCGGTGGAGGGCCCCATCCAGTACGACGCCGCGGTGGACGCGTCGGTGGCGGCGTCCAAGCTGCCGGAGTCCTCGGTGGCGGGGCGGGCCACGGTGTTCGTGTTCCCCGACCTGAACACGGGCAACAACACGTACAAGGCCGTGCAGCGCTCGGCGGGAGCGGTCGCCGTCGGCCCGGTGCTGCAGGGCCTGAACAAGCCCGTCAACGACCTGTCGCGCGGCGCGCTCGTGCAGGACATCGTCAACACCGTCGCCATCACGGCCATCCAGGCCCAGCAGCCGGCCTGAGCGCCCCGGAACAGGAGCAGAACCTCGTGAGCATCATCCCCGACGCCGAGCGCCCCAACCCTTACAGCGCGTACGGCGCCCACGGCTCCGTCCTCGTGCTGAACTCGGGCTCGTCGTCGCTCAAGTACCAGCTCGTCAACCCGGTGGGCGGTGAGGCGATCGCCAAGGGCACGATCGAGCGGATCGGCGAGTCCTCGGGCATCGTGACGCACAAGTTCGCCGGCAACACCACGCGCCGCGAGCAGCCGGTGGCCGACCACGGCGCGGCCCTGGAGGTCGCCCTCGGCCTGTTCGAGGAGATCGGGCCGCGGCTGTCGGAGGCCGGCATCTACGCCGTCGGGCACCGCGTGGTGCAGGGCGGCGAGCTGTTCTCCGGCCCCGTGATCGTGGACGACGAGGCGCTGGAGAAGATGGAGTCGCTGGTGCCGCTGGCACCGCTGCACAACCCGGCCAACATCCAGGGCATCCGGGTCGCCCGGCAGCTGCTGGGCGACGTGCCGCACGTCGCCGTGTTCGACACGGCGTTCTTCCAGGACCTGCCGCCGGAGGCGTACACGTACGCGATCGACCGGGACGTGGCCGACCGGTACGCGGTGCGCCGCTACGGCGCCCACGGCACCAGCCACCAGTACGTGGCCGGCAAGATCGCCCGGGTGCTGGGCCGCCGGGTGCAGGACCTCAACTCGATCGTCCTGCACCTGGGCAACGGGGCGTCGGTCTCCGCGGTCAAGGGCGGCGTGCCGATCGAGACGTCGATGGGCCTGACCCCGCTCGAGGGTCTGGTGATGGGCACGCGCTCGGGCGACGTCGACCCGGCCGTGGTGTTCCACCTGGCGCGCAACGCGGGCATGAGCATCGACGAGATCGACGACCTGCTGAACAAGCGCTCGGGGCTCAAGGGCCTGGCGGGCGAGAACGACATGCGCGAGCTGCACCGCATGGTCGACGAGGGCGACCCGGACGCAAACCTGGCCTTCTCGGTGTACGTGCACCGCATCAAGAAGTACATCGGTGCGTACGCGGCGCTGCTGGGCCGGGTCGACGTCATCGCGTTCACGGCGGGCATCGGCGAGAACGACGCCCTGACGCGCACAGCGGTGATCGACGGCCTCGAGCCGTTCGGCATCGCGATCGACGAGGACCGCAACGAGGCCCGCAGCGACGACCCGCGGATCATCTCGCCGGAGTGGACCAAGACGCTGGTGATGGTGGTGCCCACGATGGAGGAGCTGGCGATCGCCCGCCAGTGCGTCGAGGCGGTGGAGACGGCGCGCACCTGATCCCTGTGCCGTGACAGTCGTGGCCCGGTTCCGCGTGCGGAACCGGGCCACGACTGCACCTGCGACGGTGTGTCTAGAGGGCGAGGGCGTCGCGCACGGCCGGGTCGACGAGCGCCCGCACCGCCTCGCGCGCCTCGGACGCCGACGTCGCGGCCAGGGCGGCGTCCGCCGCGGCCCGGCACGTGTCCAGGTCGTGACGCCGCAGCAGGTGCCGCACGGCGGGCAGGGCACCCGGGCTCATGGACAGGCTGGTGATGCCCAGGCCCGCCAGCACCAGTGCCATCAGGGGGTCGGCGGCGGACTCGCCGCACACCCCGACGGGCTTGCCCAGCTCCGCGCCCGCCCGCGCGGTGGCGGCCACGAGGTCGAGCACCGCGGGCTGCCACGGGTCGAGCAGGTCCGCGAGCGACCCGCGCAGACGGTCGGTGGCCATCGTGTACTGGGCCAGGTCGTTGGTGCCGAGCGACACGAAGTCGACGTGACGCAGCAGGTCCGCGGCCCGCAGCGCCGCCGACGGCACCTCCACCATGACACCCACCTTGCACGGCTCGGTGAGCCCCACCTCGTGAGCGAGCGCGGCGAAGTCGGCGGCCTCCTGGGCGGTGGCGATCATCGGAGCCATGACCCACGGGCTGGTGCCCGTGTCCTTCGCCGCCTGCGCCAGCGCGGCGAGCTGGGTGCGCAGCAGCTCCGGCTCGCGCCGCACCAGCCGGTAGCCGCGCACGCCCAGGGCGGGGTTCTCCTCACCGGGCTGGGTGACGAACGCGAGCGGCTTGTCGGCGCCCGCGTCCAGCGTGCGCACCACCACCTTGTCGCCACCGCCGCGGCCGGCGAACGCACCGAGCACCTCGGCGTAGACGGCGGTCTGCTCCTCGAGCGTGGGGGCCGAGGACCGCTCCAGGAACAGCACCTCCGTGCGGAAGAGCCCCACGCCCTCGGCCGGGGTCGCGGCGGCGCGGCCGGCGTCGGCCGCCGTGCCGATGTTGGCGAGCAGCGCGACGGCGTGCCCGTCCGCGGTGGAACCCGGGGCGGTGTCCCCCTCCAGCTCCTCCTGCACGCGGGCGCGCTCGCGTGCCTGGGCGCGCAGTTCCTCGGCGGGGTCGACGACGACGGTGCCCGTCGCGGCGTCGACCGCCACCTCGCGGCCCGCCTCGACCTCCATGACCCCGGTGGTGCGCACCACGCAGGGCAGCCCGAGCTGGCCCGCGATGATCGCGGTGTGCCCGGTGGGCCCGCCGTGCTCGGTGACGATGGCCAGCACCTTGTCCACCTCGAGCGCCGCGGTGTCCGCGGGCGACAGGTCCTCGGCGACGACGACGCTGGGCACCTCCAGCGCAGGCACGCCCGGCTCGGGAAGCCCCAGCAGGAGGGCGAGGACGCGGTCGCGCACCGAGCGCAGGTCGGTCACCCGTTCGGCCAGGTACCCGCCCGCGGCGCGGAACATCTCGGCGAAGCGGTCGACCGCACGGTCCACGGCCTGGGCGGGGCTCTCCCCCGCGGCCACGCGCTGCTCGGCGTCCGCCAGCAGAGCCGGGTCCTGGGCGATCTGGGCCGTCGCGGCGAGCACCTCGGCGATGGCGCCCTCGGCCGCCCCCGCACGCTCCTGGAGCGTCGCGGCCACCGCGGCGAACGCCGCGCGCAGCGCCTCGGCGTCACCCGGGCCGCCGTCGGACGGCACGGCCGGGGACGGGTGCGCCTTGGCGACCGGGCCCACGACCATGCCGCGCCCCACGCCGACGCCCTGGAAGGTGGTCGGACCGGCGTCGACGGTCACGAGGTCGCCTCCTGCGCGGGGGCGGCGGTGCCGGCCGCGGCGCCCGCGTCCGGCGCGTCGAGGTCCGTCTCGATGAGGCGGGCCAGGTCCTCCAGCACGCCCTCGTCCTCGCAGGCGAGGGTGACCTCGTCGCCCAGCCGGGCGCCGAGCGTCATGACCAGCAGGGTGCTGGCGGCGTCGACCGGCGCGCCGTCGCCCTTGGCGATCGTGACGGGCACGCCCGTGGCCGCGACGGCCTGGGTGAACAGTGCGGCGGGGCGGGCGTGCAGGCCCTGCAGCGACGCGACGACGGCGGTGCGCTGGGACATCGGTGTCTCCTACGGTCGGGGATGGGTCGGGGTGGTGCCCGGGCGGGAGACGGTGCCTGCCGGGGCCTGGTCGGCGAGCTCCAGGAGCTCGGCGGGGTGCAGGTGCGCGGGCGGCTCGGCCACCGCGCGGACGGCGGTCAGGTCGACGTCCTCGGGGCCCGGCGCCGCGCTCCCCGGCAGCGCCACGGCCGCCCGGCCCCACGCGACCGCGGTCCGCAGCCGCTCGAGGACGTCACCGTGGGCCGCGAGGAACCCGGCGAGGGTGCAGTCGCCCGCTCCCACGGTGCTGCGCGGCACGAGCGGCGGGCCGCCCGCCCACCAGCACGCGTCGGGCGTGACCAGAAGCGCACCGTCGGCCCCCAGCGACACGAGCGCCTGCCCGTGCCCCCGGGCGAGCACGGCCCGCGCACCGTCGACGATCTCGCCGACGGTGCGCGGTGCCGCACCCAGCAGGTCCTCGAGCTCCTCGAGGTTGGGCTTGAGCAGCGCCGCGCCCCCGTGGTCGGCGACGGCGTGCAGCGCCGCGCCGGAGGCGTCGACCGCCGCGGGCACCCCACGGGCACCCGCGGCGTCGATCAACCGCAGGTACAGGTCGTCGCCGCCTGCCCGCGGCAGGCTGCCGGCCAGCACGAGCCATGCCGCGCCCGCCTCCAGCTCCGCCTCGACCGCCGCGACCAGCGCGGCAGCCTCTGCCGGGTCGAGCGCCGGGCCCGCCGCGTTCACCTTCGTGGTCGTGCCCGCCGCGTCGACGACGGCCACGTTGCTGCGGGTCGCCTCGCGCACCGGCACGGCACGCGAGGCGATCCCGAGCCCACCCAGGAGGTGAGCCAGCTCCACGCCGTCGGCCCCGCCCGTGGGCAGCACGGCCCGGGTGGCGACCCCGTGCCGGGCGAGGGCGCGCGAGACGTTGATCCCTTTCCCTCCGGGGTGCACGTGCGTGTCCAGCGCCCGGTTGACCTCGCCGACGTGCAGGGCGCCGACGTCGAAGGTGCGGTCCAGGCTCGGGTTCGGGGTGACGGTGACGATCATCAGGCGTTGACCTGCCCGAGGATCGTGTAGACGGCGTCGGCGTCCGGGGCCTCGAGCACGCTCCGGGCCGCCGCCTCGTCGGAGAACAGGACGGCGATGCGCCCCAAGATCTCCAGGTGGGAGTCGCCCTGGCCGGCGATGCCGACCACGACGCGCACGGGGCTGCCGCCCCAGTCGATCGGCTCGTCGTAGCGCACCAGGCACACGGCCGACCGGGAGATCTCCGCCTTGGCCTCGTTGGTGCCGTGCGGGATCGCGAGCCCGTTGCCCATGAAGGTGGACACCGTGCTCTCCCGCTCGAGCATCGCGTCGACGTAGGCGGGCGTGACGGCCCCGGCACCGACGAGCAGCTCGCCGGCCTCGCGGATCGCCTCGTCCCTCGTCCGTGCCTCGCCGGGCACGACCACCAGGTCGCGGGTCAGCACCTCGGTCACTGCGTCACCTCCTGGCCGGCCTCGGGCCGGTTCGCCTGGGCCTCGCGCACGACCTCGTCGTACACGGGGCTGTTCATGAAGTTGTCGACCGACAGGTGCCGGGCGCCGGGCGCGCGCAGCCGAGCGCGCTCGGTCAGCTCGCGCTGGCTGATCACCAGGTCGACGTCGTCCTCGAGGTTCGCGACCGCCTTGTTGACCACGGTCACGCCCTCGACGCCCGCCTTGCGGAGCTTGTCACGCAGCACGCTCGCACCCATCGCGGACGACCCCATGCCGGCGTCGCACGCGAAGACGATGCTGCGCACCGGGCGGGACCCTCCCACCACAGCCTGCGCCTCGCCCGCGGCCTCGGCAGCCGGGCCGCCGCGCAGTGCCGCCAGCGCGTCCGAGCTCTTGCCCTTGTTCGCCTCGGTCTGCGCGATCGCCGCGTCGAGGTCGCCGCTCTCGCCGGCCGCGAGGTCACGGCGCCGCGACGCCCGCAGGATCAGCGAGGCCACCAGGAACGAGACCAGGCAGCTGAGCACCACGGACAGGATCACGCCGACATAGCTGCCGCGGGCCGTGACGGCCAGCACCGCGAGGATGCTGCCGGGCGACGCGGGGCCGCGCAGGCCGCTGTCGAACAGCGCGTTGGTGGCCACGCCCGTCGCCCCGCCGAGGATGGCGGCCACGATGAGCATCGGCTTCATCAGCACGAACGGGAAGTAGACCTCGTGGATGCCGCCCACGAACTGGATCACGGCCGCGCCGGACGCCGTGCTGCGCGCCGCGCCCACGCCGAAGACCATGAAGGCCAGCAGGATGCCCAGGCCCGGGCCGGGGTTGGCCTCGACCAGGAACAGCAGCGAGTGGCCCGCCTCCGTGACCTGCTGCGCGCCGAGCGGCACCAGCACGCCGTTGCCGATGGCGTTGTTGAGGAACAGCACCTTGGCCGGCTCGACGATGAGGCTCATGACCGGCAGCAGGCTGTGGTCGGCCAGCCACGCCACCACGTTGCCGAGCAGCGTGCTCAGCTGGGTCACGACCGGCGCGATGCCGAAGAACGCCGCCACCGACAGCGCGGCACCCGTGATGCCCGCCGAGAACATGTTGACGAGCATCTCGAAGCCGGGCTTGATCTTGCCTTCCCAGAGCCCGTCGAGCTTCTTCATGACCCAGGCCGCGAGCGGGCCCACGATCATGGCGCCCAGGAACATCGGCACGGTCGAGCCGGCGATCATGCCGACCGTCGCGATGGTGCCCACGACACCGCCGCGCTCGCCGTGCACCAGGCGGCCGCCCGCGTTCGCGATGAGCAGCGGCAGCAGGTAGGTGACCATCGGCCCGACCAGGCCGAGGTACTGCGAGAAGGTCGTACCGTCGTCGGCCATCGCAAGCTGGGTGGCCGCGCCCTCCCAGCCGACGACGCTCGCGTCGCCGTAACCGCCCAGGATGGGGTTGGGGAGCCAGCCCGTGCCGATGAACAGCGCCGTGATCAGCCCCCAGGCCAGGAAGGCCGGGAGGTTCGGCATGATCATCGCGGTGAGGAAGGACCCGAACCGCTGCAACCGCACCTGGGCAGCACGCCCGCGGCTGATCGAGGCCCCCGCCGCGGCGGGGGCAGTGGTGGATGACATCGTTGCGTTCACGCTCCGTCGATCGTCGTTGATCTGGTGACGCCGAGCCTCACGGCTCGATCGTGACCTTGATTCCGGTTCCGCCGCGCACCACGTCGAGCCCCTCGGCCACGCGCTCGAGCGGCAGCCGGTGGGTGATGAGGTCGGTGACGGGGACGCTGCCGTCGGCGATGAGCGCCAGCGCCTTCTTGTTGTGGTCGGGGCTCGACCCGTTCGCGCCCCACACGCTCAGCTCCTTGTAGTGCACCAGGTTGGAGTCGAGCGTGATCGTCGGACGGTCCTTGGGCAGGCCGCCGAACAGGCTGATCCGGCCGCGCGGGGCGAGCATCTGCAGGCCCTGCTCCTGGGCGGCACCCGAGGCCGCGGCGGTGATGACGACGTCGGCCCCACGGCCGCCCGTCAGCTCGCGCACGGCCTCGACCGGGTCCGTCTCGGCCGAGCAGATCGCGGCGTCGGGCTTGACGACGTCGGCCGCGAGGTCGAGGCGCTCGCGCGACAGCTCGACGAGGAACACCTTGGCGGCACCGCGGGCGCGCGCCAGGCGCACGTGCAGGCAGCCGATGGGGCCGGAGCCGACCACCACGACGGTGTCGCCGTCGTGCGTGTCGATGAGCTCCTGGGCGTTGATGGCGCAGGCGAACGGCTCGGCCACCGACGCCTCGGCGAAGCCGACGCCGTCGGGGATGCGGTTCAGGCCGTCCACGGCCATGACCTGCGGCGGCACGATCATGTACGGCGCGAAACCACCGTCGAACTGGTAGCCCATGGAGAGCTGGTTGGGGCAGATCGTGGGGATGCCGGCCTGGCACCAGTCGCACTTGCCGCACGGGATCGCGGCGATGACCTGGACGCGGTCGCCCACGGCCCACCCGGTCACGCCCTCGCCGAGCTCGGCGATCTCGCCGGCGATCTCGTGGCCCATGACGCGCTCGGGCTCCATGCGCTGGTGGCCGGACGTCGAGATCTTGACGTCGGTGCCGCACATGGAGGTGGCGCGCACGCGCAGCTTGATCTCGCCCGGGCCGGGGGTGGGCTCGGGGGCGTCCTCGAGCCGCACGTCGCCGGGGGCGTAGAACTTGAAGACCTTCATCGCTCTCCTTCAGCAGTGGCCGCTCGGTCAGGCCCGCACGACGCGGGGACCCGCGGCCTCGATCTCGTCGGCGAGCTCGGGGTCGAGCCCGGTGTCGGTCACGAGCGTGTCGACGCGTGCCAGCGGCGCCACGATCGCGAGGTCGGTGCGGCCCACCTTGGAGTGGTCCGCGAGGACGACGGTGCGGCGGGCTGCCGCGACCAGCGCGCGCTTGACGGACGCCTCGGCGAGGTCCGGCGTCGTGATGCCGTCCTCGACGGTGAGCCCGTTGGTACCCAGGAACGCCACGTCCACGCGCACGTCCCGCAGCGCCCGCTCGGCCCAGTCGCCGACGGCGGCGAGCGTGCGGCCGCGCAGCGTGCCGCCCACCAGGTGGAGGGTCACGTTGGGCCGTGCCGCCAGCACGGTGGCCACGGGCAGCGCGTGGGTGACGACCGTCAGCTCGCGGTCGTGGGGCAGGATCTCCGCGAGCCGCACCGTGGTGGTGCCCGCGTCGAGGACGACGGCGCCCCCGTCGGGCAGCTCGTCGAGCGCGGTCTTGGCGATGCGCTCCTTCTCCGCGGCGAGCACGCTCTCGCGGTCGGCCACCGCCGGCTCGAACCCGAGGCGCTCGACCGGGATCGCGCCGCCGTGGACCCGGCGGACCAGGCCGTGGCGCTCGAGCACCGTGAGGTCGCGGCGCACCGTCTCGGGCGTGACGTCGAGGTCGGCCGCGAGGCGGGTCACGTCGACCCGGCCCTGCGCACGCGCGGTGGCGAGGATCTGCTGGTGCCGCTCCGGTGCGTACACGTGCCCTCCCGTGCCGGGCTGCGATGCCCGGCTGTCGCTCTGCCGATGTCCGTATGTCTGTTTCTACGCCCGTTTGCGCCCGGTGTCTAGCCCCGCTCCGCCACCGGGTTCCCGCCGACCGGGTGAGATCGGACGCAGCCGGGCGGGCCTCCGGACCGCCGTAGGCTCGGCAGGTGATCCTCCTCGACGCTCCCGCGTGGCCGGCGCACGGGACCCTGTGGTCCCACCTCGTCTCCGACACGTCGCTGCACGAGCTGCGCACCTTCGCGCGGGCCGCGGGCGTGGGCGACCGCGCCTTCGACCTGGACCACTACGACACCCCCGCCGACCGCCACGCCGAGCTGGTCGCCGCGGGCGCCGAGCCCGTCGACGGCCGCACGCTCGTGCGCCGGCTGGGGGCATCGGGCCTGCGCGTCCCCGGGCACGAGCGGGCCGGCGCGCGCCGGGACGCGCTGCGGACGCGGTGGCAGGCCCTGTGGCAGGGACTGTGGGCCGACGGTCGCACCGGGACGGACACCACGGCTGCGGCCGCCGCTGTGGGCGACGACCTGCTCGAGCGCTGGAGCGAGCCGCACCGCGTCTACCACGGCCGCCTCCACCTGGCCGCAGCGCTCGACGCCCTCGACACCCTGCTCGCGGAGACCGGGACCCCCGCCGCCCAGGCCCGCACGGCGCGGCTGGCCGTGTGGTTCCACGACGCGGTGCACGAGGCTGGCCGGGCGGACCCGGGGCAGGCCCCGACCGACACCCGACCCTCAGGCGACGGCAGCGGCGACGGCAACGACGGCGGCAGCGACGAGGAGCGCTCGGCAGCCCTGGCCCGCCACCTGCTGGCCCCGCTCGTCGCCACGGGAGCGCTCACCGCCACCGACGTCGAGGAGGTGGCCCGCCTGGTGCTGGTCACCACCGACCACGCGCCCGACCCGGACGACCTGCTGGGAGCGCTGGTCAGCGACGCCGACCTCGCCGTGCTCGGCGGCACCCCGGCCCGCTACTCCCGCTACGTGCACCAGGTCCGTGCGGAGTACGGCCACGTGCCCGACGACCTGTTCCGCACCGGGCGTGCCGCCGTCCTCGAGCAGCTCCTGGCGCTCCCCCGGCTCTTCCGCACCCCGGCGGGGCACGCGCGGTGGGCCACGCAGGCGCAGGTCAACCTGCGCGCCGAGCTCGCGACGCGCGCCTGAGCACCTGAGCACCGGCACCCGAGCACCGCGTGCGCGAGCTCGTGGGCCGCTGCGCCCCGGCTACGGCCGGCGCAGCACCCGGAGGGTGTGCATCGCCGCGGTCAGGACACGCGACGGCGCCTCGCCGCCCAGCCCGTAGAGGGCGTCCAGCGAGACGCCGAACCGCTGCCCGCGCTGGGCCACCACCGTCTGCGCCTCGGTCACGGCCTCGACCACCTCGCGCCCGTGCCGACGGCCCTGGCCGGACGCCTTGAACCCACCCATCGGGGCCGCCGTCGAGCCCCACGCGGACATGTACCCGTCGTTGACCACCACGGTGCCCGCCTCCACACGGGCCGCCAGGCGGCGGGCCCGTGCCACGTCCCGCGACCAGATGCTGGCGCTGAGCCCGAACGGGGTGTCGTTCATGACCGTCACCGCGTCGTCGTCGCACGCCACCCGCCGCACCGACACCACGGGACCGAACGTCTCCTCCTGCGCGCACAGGGCGTCCGCCGGCACACCGTCCAGCACCGTGGGCTCGTAGAAGAACGGCCCCACGTCGGGGCGGTGCGCACCGCCGGCCAGGACGCGAGCACCCCGGCCGACGGCGTCCTCCACATGCCTGCGCACGCGCTCGAGCTGCGCGGGGGAGACGAGCGAGCCGACGTCGGCGGAGTAGTCGAGCCCCGCACCGAGCCGCAGGGCGCGCACGGCGGGCACGAACCGGTCCAGGAAGGCGTCCGCCACGGCCTCGTGCAGCACCAGGCGCTCGATCGCCATGCAGAGCTGGCCCGCGTTCGCGAAGCAGGCCCGTACGATCCCGTCGACGCTCGCCGCCACGTCGGCGTCGGCGGCGACGTAGAGGGCGTTCTTGCCGCCGAGCTCGAGGGTCGCGCCGACCAGGCGCCGCCCGGCCGCCGCGGCCACCTCCCTGCCCACCTGCGTCGAGCCCGTGAACGCCACGTGGTCCGCCTCGCCTGCCACGGCACGGCCGACCTCGACCCCTCCGGCGACCACCAGGAAGAGATCCTCCGGCAGACCGGCGTCGTGCAGCGCCCCCGCGACCCACAGCGCGGACAGGCTCGTCTGCGGGTCGGGCTTGACGACCACCGCGTTGCCCGCCAGCAGCGCCGGCAGCGCCTCGGACAGCGCCAGGGTCAACGGATAGTTCCACGGGGCGATCACCCCGACCACGCCGACCGGACGGCGAGCCACCCGCACCCCGGTCAGCAGCGGGAGCATGCCGGGCTCCGACCGCTCCGCGAGGTAGCGCGGCCCGCGCACCGCGTAGTGGCGGGCCGTCTGCGCGACGTCGGCGACCTCCTCGAAAGCGCTGCGCCGGGCCTTTCCCGACTCGAGCTGCACGAGGTCGAGGATCTCCCGCTGGCGGCGCAGCACCAGCTCACCGACACGGTCGAGCACCCGGGCGCGCTGCCGGACGGGCACCCGCCGCCACGCCGCCTGCGCCGCGCGGGCCCGTCCGACGGCGCGAGCCACGTCGTCGGGCGAGGACAGCGGGAGCGCGACGAGCGGCGCGCCGGTGAACGGGGCCGTGGCCACGTGCTCGCCCGCGGTGCCCGACGTGACGACGCGGCCGACCAGGCGGGCGACGGCGCCCGGGTCCAGCGGGGAGGCGCCCGCCCGGGCGCCGGGGTCGACGGCGGCGGGCGGGGCGCCGGCCTCACGCAGGGTGGCCATGCCGCCACCGTACGCCTGCTGAGGGACCCTCAGCAGGCGCGACGCGGGCGGCTCAGCGCGGCTGGTACGGCGAGACGACGACCTCGACGCGCTGGAACTCCTTCAGGTCCGAGTAGCCCGTGGTGGCCATCGCCCGCTTGAGCGCTCCCACCAGGTTCAGCGTGCCGTCCGCCTGGCGGCCGGGCCCGAACAGGATCTCCTCGAGCGTGCCGGCCGTCCCGACCTCGACCCGCTCCCCGCGCGGCAGCACCGCGTGGTGCGCCTCCGAGCCCCAGTGCCAGCCCGCACCCGGCGCCTCGGACGCCCGCGCGAGCGCGGCGCCCAGCATCACGGCGTCCGCCCCGCACGCCACGGCCTTGACGATGTCGCCCGAGCGGCCCACGCCACCGTCCGCGATGACGTGCACGTAGCGGCCGCCCGACTCGTCCAGGTAGTCGCGGCGCGCCGCCGCGACGTCCGACACCGCCGTGGCCATCGGCGCGTGGATGCCGAGGGAGACGCGCGTGGTGTGCGCCGCTCCCCCGCCGAACCCGACGAGCACGCCCGCCGCGCCCGTGCGCATCAGGTGCAGCGCCGCCGTGTACGTGGACGCCCCGCCCACGACGACGGGCACGTCCAGCTCGTAGATGAAGCGCTTGAGGTTCAAGGGCTCGGCGTTGCCCGAGACGTGCTCGGCGGAGACGGTGGTGCCGCGGATGACGAACAGGTCCACGCCGGCGTCCACGACCGTCTGGTAGTGCTCCTGCGTGCGCTGGGGCGAGAGCGCTCCCGCCACCGTGACCCCCGAGGCCCGGACCTCCTTGAGGCGCTGGGTGATGAGCTCGGGCTTGATCGGCTCGGCGTAGATGTCCTGCATGCGCTGCGTCGCCTCGTCCGCCGGGAGCTGCGCGATCTCGGCGAGCAGCGGCTCCGGCGACTCGTAGCGCGTCCACAGGCCCTCGAGGTCGAGCACGCCCAGGCCGCCCAGGCGGCCGAGCTCCACCGCGGTCGCCGGGCTCATCACCGAGTCCATCGGCGCCGCCATGATCGGCAGCTCGAAGTGGTAGGCGTCGATCTGCCAGCCGACCGAGACGTCCTTCGGGTCGCGGGTGCGCCGCGAGGGCACCACCGCGATGTCGTCGAAGGAGTACGCACGGCGTCCGCGCTTGCCACGGCCGATCTCGATCTCGTTGCTCACCGGACCAGCCTACCGGCGAGCCCCGGCAGGCGGGCCGCCGGGGCTCGCCTGCCGGGGCTGTCGGTGCCCGGTGGCACAGTCGCTCCCGGCAGCACGGAGACGCCGACGACACCGGTGACGACGATGACGACGAGACAGGAGCAGCGGATGGGCGAGCAGTCGTACCAGGCCTTCACCGCCGGCTGGGCCGAGGGCCCGCTGGTCGGGTTCGACACGGAGACCACGGGGGTCGATGTCACGCGCGACCGCATCGTCACCGCGGCCGTGGTGCTGCGCGTGCCGGGCGTCAGCACGCACGTGCGCACCTGGCTCGTGGACCCGGGCGTCGAGATCCCCGCGGAGGCCGCGGCCATCCACGGCGTGACCACCGAGCACGCCCGCGCGCACGGGCAGGCCCCCGCCGAGGCCCTCGAGGAGATCGCCGCCGAGCTCGCCGGGCACCTGCGCGAGGGCGTTCCCGTGGTGGCCTACAACGCGGCGTTCGACCTGTCGCTGCTCGACGCCGAGCTCGCGCGCCACGGGCTCCCCACGCTCCCCGAGCGTCTCGGCAGGGCCGTCGGCCCCGTGCTGGACCCGCTGGTGCTGGACCGCTGGCTCGACCGCTACCGCCCGGGCAAGCGGCGGCTGGGCGACCTCGTGACGCACTACGGCGTCCAGGGCACGGGCGACCTGCACTCGGCCGACGTCGACGTGCTCGCCACCCTCGACGTGCTCGACGCCCTCGTGCGCCGTCACGAGGACGTGGCCCTCATGTCGCTCGAGCAGCTGCACCTGGCGCAGGTGGGCGCGCACCGGGACTGGGCCACGAGCTTCAACGACTGGCGCGCACGCAAGGGGCTGGAGGGTCCAGGGGCGTCCACGGCCTGGCCGGTGGAACCGGCGCCCGCTCCCGTCTTCTGAGAGGGGCGAGGGTCTTCCCGCGGGGGTCTCTCGGTGGCCGCCGCCTGAGCGACGGCCACCGAGCTCGACTCCCCGGCATCGCCTCCGGTTCATCGTTGCGAGCAGCAGACCTGCGGAGCCGGAGCAAGGAGCTCCGCCGGCCACCGACCGCGTGACGCTGAGTGCGCCACCCCGTCGACACCGACCCTAACCAGGGACGACGCCCCTTGTCAGGGTTCTGAGTGGCGAGGATGCGGCATTGGCGGTCTTACGACATCGCGTGGTGTCGGGTTGCGACCTGGCGCGGAACGCCAGGAGACGATCAGAAGCCGCTGTAGTTCGGCGCCTCGACCGTCATCTGCACGTCGTGGGGGTGGCTCTCCTTGAGCGACGCCGACGTGATCCGCACGAACCGCCCCTTGGCCTGCAGCTCCGGGATCGTGCGCGCACCGACGTAGAACATCGTCTGGTGAAGACCGCCGACGAGCTGGTGCGCGACGCTCGACAGCGTGCCCTTGTACGGCACCTGCCCCTCGACGCCCTCCGGGACGATGAGATCGTCGCTGAGCACCTCGGCCTGGAAGTAGCGGTCCTTGCTGTAGGACTTCTTGCCGCGCGAGGACATCGCCCCGAGCGAGCCCATGCCGCGGTAGGCCTTGTACTGCTTGCCGTTGACGAGGATCGTCTCGCCCGGCGCCTCCTCCGTGCCCGCCAGCATCGAGCCCAGCATGACGGTCTCGGCACCGGCGACGATCGCCTTGCCGATCTCGCCCGAGTGACGCATGCCGCCGTCCGCGATGACCGGCACGCCGGCCGCGCGCGCGGCGAGCGACGCCTCGTACACCGCCGTGACCTGCGGCACGCCTACGCCGGTGACGACGCGCGTGGTGCAGATCGAGCCCGGACCCACGCCCACCTTGATGGCGTCCGCACCGGCGTCCACGAACGACTGCGCCCCCTCGCGGGTGGCCACGTTGCCGCCGATGACCTGGACGTCCTTGGTGGCCGGGTCCTTCTTGAGGCGCTCCACCATCTCGATGAGCATCCGCACGTTGCCGTGCGCGGTGTCCGCCACCAGGACGTCGGCACCCGCCTCGATCAAGGTGGTGGCCCGCTGCCAGGCGTCGCCGAAGTAGCCGATCGCGGCACCCACGAGCAGGCGGCCCTGGGAGTCCTTCGAGGCGTTCGGGAACTGCTCCGACTTGACGAAGTCCTTGACGGTGATGAGGCCCGCGAGCCGGCCGTCGGCGTCCACCAGCGGCAGCCGCTCGAGCTTGTGCTTGCGCAGCAGCACCGTGGCCTCCTCGCGGGAGATGCCCGCAGGGCCGGTGATGAGCGGGGCCGGGGTCATGACCTCGGCCACCTTGGTGGTGCCCCACTCGGCGACCGGGGTGAAGCGCAGGTCGCGGTTGGTGACGATGCCGACCAGCCGCTCCTGCGCGTCCACCACGGGGAAGCCGGAGATCCGGTACTCGCCCGCGAGCTTGTCGAGCTGCTCGAGCGTGGCGTCCGGCGAGATGGTGACGGGGTTGTCGATGATGCCCGTCTGCGTGCGCTTGACGAGGTCGACCTGGCGCGCCTGGTCCTCGATCGACAGGTTGCGGTGCAGCACGCCGATGCCGCCCTGGCGCGCCATGGCGATCGCCATCCGCGCCTCGGTGACGGTGTCCATCGCCGCCGAGACGAGCGGGACCCGCAGCGAGATCTCGCGCGTCAGCCGCGACGTCGTGTCGATGTCCGAGGGCGCCAGGTCGGAGTAGCCGGGCAGCAGGAGGACGTCGTCGTACGTGAGCCCGAGGAAGCCGAAGGGGTCGTGCGGGGTCGCATCCGTCATGACTGGATTCTACGTTCCACGGGTCCCCGGTATTCCGGCCCGTCCGTGCAGCGCCGTGGGATCGGTCACCGCGCGCCAGGTGCCGATCCCCCTCCCAGGTCAGCCGACGACGGCGAGGACCTCGTGGAGCAGGCCCGGGAACGAGCGCACGCGCTGCACGCTCGTCGCCAGAGGCACCTCGCTGGCCGCGTCGTCCCGGCGCAGGCCCACGAAGATGGGCAGCTCCCCGAAGCTCTCGTGCACCGCGTGGACCACGTCCAGGTCGGGGCGGGCCAGGGTCGTGGCGAGCACGACGGCGGCGGGCCGCACCATGGTGACCAGCTCCACCGAGCGGTGCGTGCTGGCCGGGCCCGTGACGATCCGGGCGGTAGCCCCCTTGGCCACGAGCGCGGCGGCCAGCGCGTGGGCCGCGAGCGGCACCACCTCGTCGGGCGCCGCGAAGATCAGCACGATCTTGCGCATGCGGCTCGGGTGGTTGGCCGGCGGGTTGCCCGCCTTGACCATCGCGTGCTCGAACGCCTGCGTGAACTCGCGCAACGCTCTCAGCGCGGCCGTCGCCAGCACGAGCTCGGGCACCTCGCCGGGGGTGCCGAGCACGGTGCGCTGGGCGATGCGCAGCCACGCCGGCTCGACGAGCTGGGTCCACCAGGCCGCAGGGTCGCCCTGGACACCGAGACGCAGGAGGGAGTCGCACTCCGCCTGGTCGTAGGCGAGGGCGGCGTCGATGACGGCCGAGACGCGTGCCGAGATGGTGCTCTGGGCGGCGCCGGGCAGGGACGTGGCGCCGGCACCCCGGCCGCCCTCACCGCCGCCGGGCAGCGCCCGCAGGTGGCTGCGCGCGGCACGGGACGCGGACTGCTCGGGGCCCTCGGGCTCGCGCTCCGCCCGCTCGTCGCCCTCGCTCTCCGCGCCGCCCTCGCTGGAGCGGTCGGGCGCGGTGGGTGCGTCGTCGTCGGCCCCGACGTCGTCGAGCTCGGCCTCGAGCGCAGCCCGCGCGGCGTCGACGGGCGCCACGCCCTCGAGCGTGAGGCGGCGCATGACGAGGAGGCGCGCCACGTCCTCGGGGGTGTAGCGGCGGTGCGAGCCGGCGGTGCGTCCGGACGGTCCCAGGCCGTAGCGACGGTCCCACGTGCGGAGGGTGGCCGGTGCTACTCCCAGGCGCCGCGCGACTGCCGCGACGGCGAGGCCAGGGCTCGACGTGCGGGACCCGTCCTCGGAGGAGGCAGGCCGGGAGGAAGTCATGGCTCGATTGTGCCGATGGTGTGCAGACACCGCCAGCGCGCCACGTCGAATGACGCGATTCCTGTTCAGGTGGCGCGGTTCAGCAAGGGGTGAACCGGTCGGCTGTCCAGATTTCATCCGTGAAGTTGAGCAGAACTTGCCCGGCCACCGTCGCGAAACTCGTGCTTGAACAACTTCTGCACAACTTGTAGGTTGTTCGTCATGACGGAGATCTCGAGGCTTCCTGGTCCGGTGATGGAGCTGTGGGAGTGGCAGTACCAGGGTGCGTGCCGCGACTCGGACGACACTCTGTTCTTCCACCCCGAGGGCGAGCGCGGTTCCACCCGCCGCCGCCGTGCGGAGGCCGCCAAGGCCATCTGCCACTCGTGCCCCGTGATGATGCAGTGCCGCGAGCAGTCGCTGCGGGTGCGCGAGCCCTACGGCGTCTGGGGCGGCCTCTCGGAGGACGAGCGCGCCGCCATCCTCGCCGGCAACACCCAGCTCACCGGCTGACCCCACCACCCGTCAGCACGAACCGTGCCCGGCAGCGCGACGCAGCGCCGCCGGGCACGTCCCGTCTGCGGGCACCTCGCCAGGCACGCGCGCTCGCCACGGGCGTGCCCGTCCGCACGCACGGCCACCGCACGCACGAGGCCCCCGCACGCACGAGGCCCCCGCACCGATGTCGGTGCGGGGGCCTCGTGACGGCCGGCGGCCGGGACGGCCGCCGAGGGATCGTCAGACGACGACCGCGAGGATGTCGCGCGCGGAGAGCACCAGGTACTCCTCGCCGCCGTACTTCACCTCGGTGCCGCCGTACTTGCTGTAGATGACCTTGTCACCGACCTTGACGTCGACCGGGATGCGCTTGCCGTTGTCGTCGAAGCGACCCTCGCCCACAGCCAGGACCTCGCCCTCCTGGGGCTTCTCCTTGGCGGTGTCCGGGATGACCAGGCCGGAAGCGGTCGTGGTCTCGGCCTCGATGGCCTTGACGACGATCCGGTCCTCGAGCGGCTTGATGGGGACCGACACGTCGGACCTCCTCTTTCGCTGTGATGCGTGCTGGACTGAGATCGCGCCCGGAGGCTGGCCGTCGTCGCGGGTGCCGGCACAGCGCGCGTGCGCTGCGACCAATCTAGGAGCGCCGTTAGCACTCTGACAAGTCGAGTGCCAAGGAGTGTCGGCCGTTCCGCTCCCGGCGCACAGCCCGGCGGCCCCGCCGGCCCTGCTGTGGGGTCCCGCGAGCCCCGCCGCCGCCGTCTGACAGGATTGGTCGGTGGACGCCTCGACCCTGAGCAAGCTGCTGAGCCCCGAAGGATGGGCCCTGCTCGGCTCGCTCCCCCCGTACGACGAGAGGCGGGCGATGGCGCTGGCCATGCGCCTGCGGGACGACGGCGTCGACCCCGACCTCGCCGCCGCCGCCCTGACCCAGAGCCGGCTGCGTGCCAAGACGCGCGGCAAGCTGGGCAGCTTCGCCGACGGCATGCTGTTCACGCCCGACGGCGTGGAGCAGGCCACGCGGCTGGTGGTCGCGGCCCTCCACGCCCGGCGGTACCTCGCGGCCGGGGTCACCAAGGTCGCCGACCTGACGAGCGGCGTCGGCGCCGACGCGCTCGCGTTCGCGGGCGTCGGGCTCCAGGTGCTCGCCACCGACGTCGACGAGGTCACTGCCGCGGTGGCCACGGTGAACCTGCGGCACTTCCCCGAGGCGGAGGTGCGGCACGGCGACGGGCTGGCGCTGGACCTCGCGGCCGAGGGCGTCGACGGCGTGTACGCCGACCCCGCCCGCCGCACGCGCAGCGGCCGGCGGGTCTTCGACCCCGCCGCCTACGCTCCCCCGCTCGACGCGGTCTGGGCCCTGCGTGACGTCGTGGCCGCCGTCGGCATCAAGGTCGGGCCGGGCATCGCGCACCACGGCCTGCCGGCCGACGCCGAGACGCAGTGGGTGTCGGTCGAGGGCGACGTGGTCGAGGCAGGCCTGTGGTTCGGCCCGCTCGCCCCCCACGGTCCCGGCCGCTCCGCCCTGCTCCTGCGCACGTTCGCCGGCTCGACCCTGACCCGCACGCTGCGCTCGGACCCTGACGACGACGCGGAGGCGCCGGACCTGGGCGCACCCGGCGCCTACCTGTACGAGCCCGACGGCGCGATCATCCGCGCCGGGCTCGTGGCCCACGCGGCCCGTGAGCTCGGCGGCCGCCTGCTGGACCGCACCATCGCCTACGTCACCACCGACCAGCCGGCTCCCGACAGCGCCGTCGACCCCACCACGGGCGCGGCTCCGCTGGCCACCGGCTACCGGGTCCTGGACGTCATGCCGTTCAACCTCAAGCGCCTCAAGGCATACCTGCGCGAGCGGCGGGTGGGCCGTCTGACGATCAAGAAGCGCGGCACCGCGGTCACCCCGGAGCAGCTGCGCGCCCAGCTGGCTCTCAAGGGCGACGCCGAGGCCACCCTCGTGCTGACCCGGGTCGCCGGCGCCCAGCACGTGCTCGTCGTGGAGCCCCTGGCCGCCTGACAGCCGGACGGCACCCGACGTCGCCCGCACCGGTCACCGTCACCAGGGCCCCTGACGCACCGCCGCCCCGCCGGGGACCACCCCGGCGTGGCGCACGCGCCTTCTCGGAGCCTGTGCCCAGCAGCCGTGCGAGCATGACGCGCATGGTGCTGGACTTCGCCCCTTCGCGGCGCTCGACCGTCGGCCTCGAGTGGGAGCTGGCCCTGGTGGACGCCGACTCGGGCGACATGCGCCAGGCCGGCCCCGCCGTCGTCGCGGCACTCGCACCGCACGACGGCTCGCCGCACCCGCACGTGCGGCCGGAGTTCATGCGCAACACCGTCGAGCTCGTCAGCGGCGTGTCCCGGAGCGTGGGCGAGGCCGGGGCCGACCTGGTGCGCGCGGCCGACGAGGTGCGCGCCGTGACGGACCCGATGCGCGTCGAGCTGGTGTGCGCGGGCACCCACCCGTTCTCCCACTGGTCCACGCAGAAGGTGAGCGACGGCCCGCGGTACCAGACGGTCGTGGACCGAGCCCAGACGTGGGGCCGCCAGATGCTGATCTACGGCGTCCACGTGCACGTCGGGATCGAGGACCGGGCCAAGGTGCTGCCCATCGTCCGCGGGCTGCTCGTCCACTACCCGCACCTGCAGGCGCTCTCGGCGTCGTCCCCGTTCTTCGACGGCCGCGACACCGGCTACGCGTCCATGCGTGCCCTGCTGTTCCAGCAGCTGCCGACCGCCGGGCTGCCGTACCAGTTCGACGAGTGGTCACAGCTCGAGCGGTACGTGGACGACATGCTGCGCACCGGGGTGATCGACGGGTTCGACGAGGTGCGGTGGGACGTGCGCCCGGCCCCGAAGTTCGGCACCGTCGAGGTGCGGGTGTGCGACGGCGTCTCCAACATCTCCGAGCTGCTCAGCCTCGCCGCGCTGACCCACTGCCTGGTGGAGCACCTGTCCACCCTCCTCGACGAGGGCCGGCCGGTGCCGACGATGCCGCAGTGGTTCGTGCAGGAGAACAAGTGGCGAGCCGCGCGCTACGGCATGGACGCCATCATCATCCTCGACGAGGCGGGCAACGAGGAGCTCGTCACCGACGCGGTGCGGCGCCTGGTGGCCGAGCTGGAGCCGGTGGCGCAGCGCCTGGGCTGCACCCAGGAGCTGGCCGGGGTGCTCGACATCCTGGAGCGCGGGGCCTCGTACCAGCGTCAGCGCGCGGTGGCAGCGGCGCACGGGGCCGACGGCGGCAACGACGGCCTGGAGGCCGTCGTGGCGCACCTCGTGGCCGAGATGCGGGCTGGCACCCCGCTCGCGCCCGGGCGGTGACCCGGCTCGCTCCGTCAGAGGTGCCGGCCAGGCAGTGCCGGTCAGACGGTGCCAGTCAGACGGTGCCAGTCAGACGGTGCCGGTCAGACGGTGCCAGTCAGACGGTGACGGTCGTCAGCGACATCGACGAGTCGACGCCGATGTCCAGGTTCGACGGCGCGACCCCCGCGCGCACGACGGCGGAGCCCAGGGCCGCGATCATCGCACCGTTGTCGGTGCAGTAGCGGATGGGCGGGATGCGCAGGTCGATGCCGGCCTCGGCGCACCGCTTCGCGGCCATCTCGCGCAGCTGGCTGTTGGCCGAGAACCCTCCGCCGATGACGAGGGTCTCCACGTCGTGCAGGCGGCACGCCGCGATGGTCTTCGCGGTGAGCACGTCCACCACGGCCTCGGCGAACGACGCGGCCACGTCCGCCACCGGGACCTCGCGGCCGGAGTCCTGGCACGCCTCGACCCAGCGGGCCACGGCCGTCTTGAGGCCGGAGAACGAGAAGTCGTAGGCGTGCTTCGCCTGGTCCTTGGCCGCGGTGAGCCCGCGCGGGAACCGGATGGCGGTCGGGTCGCCCTCGCGCGCGAGCCGGTCGATGTGAGGGCCGCCCGGGTAGGGCAGCCCCAGCAGGCGGCCCACCTTGTCGAACGCCTCCCCCGCGGCGTCGTCGAGCGTGGAGCCCAGCTCGGTGACGTCGGTGGCGATGTCGTCCACGAGCAGGAGCGAGCTGTGCCCGCCCGAGACGACCAGGGCCATGACCCGGTCGGGGAACGGGCCGTCCACGAGCTGGTCGACGGCGGCGTGCCCGACGACGTGGTTGACCCCGTACAGCGGCTTGTTCAGGCCGATCGCCAGCGCCTTGGCGGCGCTGGTGCCGATCGTCAGCGGCCCCACGAGACCGGGGCCGGCGGTGACGGCGATCGCGTCGACCTCGGACAGGTCGACGTCGGCCTCGCCGAGCGCCTTGGAGATCGTGGGGATCATCGCCTCGAGGTGGGCGCGCGAGGCGACCTCGGGGATGATGCCGCCGTAGCGGGCGTGCTCGTCCATCGAGCTCGCCGTCGCGTCCACCAGCAGCTCGTCGCCGCGCACCAGCGCGACGCCAGTCTCGTCGCAGGACGTCTCGATACCGAGGACGAGGGGGTCACCGGAAGCCATGCGGTCATTCTCGCACCAGCCGCCGGCGTGCCGGCCCGACCTCCCCTCCGCCCTGTGGCCGACGTCACGCACGGCAGCGGAAACACCGGGCGCCGGCGACCGGTTCGCACGGACATGACCGAGACCCTGGACACCGCCCCGTCGCTCGCCGTCGGCGACGACGTGGCCGACCTGCTCTTCCGCAACGCCCGCACCACCATGCGGTGGACGGACGCCGAGGTCACCGACGCGCAGATCCAGCAGGCGTGGGACCTGGCGAAGTTCGGCCCCACCGCGATGAACACGCAGCCGCTGCGCCTGCTCGTCGTGCGCTCGGCCGAGGCGAAGGCCCGCCTGGTGGCGCACATGGCCGACGGCAACAAGCCCAAGGTCGAGGCGGCCCCCGTCTCCCTCGTGCTGGCCCACGACCCGGCGTTCCACGAGCACCTGCCCACCCTGTTCCCGGTCTACCCGGACATCAAGGAGCAGCTCGCCCCGGCCGCCGACGTCCGCGAGCAGATGGCTCGCACCAACGCGCTGCTGCAGGCCGGCTACCTGATCCTGGCGCTGCGGGCGGTGGGCCTGGCCGCCGGCCCCATGAACGGCATGGACTTCGACGGCGTCGACGCCGAGTTCTTCTCCGGCTCCGGCTTCCGGTCGTTCCTCGTGGTCAACGCCGGCGTGGCCGACGGCGAGGGCACGCCCTTCCCGCGCCTGCCGCGCCTCGCGCTGGACCAGGTCGCCGAGATCCTCTGACCGCGCCGCACGCCGGGCCGGGGCACCGCGCACCGGCCCGGCGTCGCGCGTCCGCCTCCCCGTGCTGCGCGTACCCGTGCCACGCCGCCGGGCGCGCAGGAGGCGGTGCTACCTCGGCCCGGGACCTGTCGCCGCCGGCCGCTCCGGGTCGTTCGACCACTGCGACCACGAGCCCGGGTAGAGCGCCGCGGTGACCCCCAGGGCCGCGAGCGCGGCCACCTGGTGCGCCGCCGTCACGCCGGACCCGCAGTAGACGCCCACCGGGCCGCCGCCGTCGGACCCGATCCCCAGGCCGGAGAACCGCTCGCGCAGGGCGGCCGTGGAGCGGAAGGTGCCGTCGTCGTCGAGGTTGCCAGCGGTGGGTGCCGACAGCGCCCCGGGGACGTGGCCGGCGCGCGGGTCCACGGGCTCGGCCTCGCCGCGGTACCGCTCGGGGGCGCGGGCGTCGAGCAGCACGCCGTCGCCGTCGGCGAGGCGGGCCGCCTCGTCCGCGGTGAGCGTGGGCAGGTGGCCGGGGCTCAGGACGACGTCGCCCGGCGCCGGCACCACCTCGCCTGTCTCGAGATCCCGGCCCGTGCGCTCCCACGCGGCGAGGCCGCCGTCGAGGATCCGCACGTCCCGCAGGCCGAAGTACCGCAGCAGCCACCAGGCGCGGGCGGCCGACGTGCCGCCCACGGCGTCGTAGGCGACCACGCGGGAGCCGGCGCGCACGCCCCAGCGGCGGGCCGCCTGCTGGAGCTGGGCGGTGCTGGGCAGGGGGTGGCGCCCCTCGGCCGGCGAGGGCGGCGCGGCGAGCTCGGTGTCGAGGTCCACGTAGACGGCGCCGGGCAGGTGCCCGTCGCGGTAGCGCTCGTGCCCGTCGGTCATGCCGAGCGCCCAGCGGACGTCGAGCAGCACGGGGGCGCCCGCCACCGGGTCGGGCCCGGCGAGGCGCAGGTCGGCGGCGAGCTCGTCGGCGGTGACGAGCACAGCCGCCCGGGGGTCGTCGGCCCGGGCCCCCGCGGAGAGGTCTGCGACGTCGTTCACGGGGTCTCCTCGCCGGTCAGCAGCAGGCGCATGGTGTACGCGTCCTTGTCCTCCGGCTGGTAGTAGCGCTTGCGCACACCGAGACGCGCGAAGCCGAGGCTCTCGTACAGGGTGATCGCGGGCTCGTTGTCGACCCGCACCTCGAGGAACACCGCCTGCGCACGCAGCTCCCGCGACCGGGCCACGAGGGCCTCCATGAGGGCACGCCCCACCCCTCGGCGCTGCCAGGCCGGGTCGACGCCCACGGTCATCACCTGGGTGACGTCGCCGTCGAACCACAGGCCCGCGTAACCCACCACGGGGCGTCGCGCGGTGCCGATGCCGCAGTCGGGGAGCGCCGTCTCGGCGACGACGTACCAGCGCCCGAGGGCCGCCAGCTCGTCGGCGAGCATCCCGTACGTCCAGGCGCCGGCACCGAACAGCGCCCGCTCCAGCTCGAGCACCCGGTCGAAGTCGTCGTGGCGCAGGTCGCGCAGGCGCACGGCGCGCTCGTGACCGGGAGCGGGGGCGCCGCCCGCCGGACCGTCGGCGCGCGGGCCGCCCGCCACCGTCCCCATCAGACGTCCCGCATCAGGCGTCGCCGCCCACCACGGCACCGGTGGCCGGGACCACGCGGGGCTTGGCCACCGGCTCCTGGACGTCCGGGCGGCGCAGGTACAGCGGCTCGGTCGGCAGGTCGAGCCCGGCGTCGCGGCGCTGCAGCGCGACCCGTGCGAGCGCGGCCGCGTCCGGCTGCACCGGGGCGCCGTCGGTGACGGTCAGGACGTCCGGGTAGAGGGTCGCGCCCTCGCCGACGACGACGAGGCGCCCGGCGGCCGGCGGCGCGAGCGCGTCGCCCAGGTCGGCCGGGCGGGCGACGTCCGGCCCCGCGACGGGCTCCACGACGGGCACGCCGTCGATGCCGCCCTGGGAGACCACCCGGTACCGGGCCCAGTAGACCTCCTTGCGGCGGGCGTCGGTGGCCACGAGCACCTCGTCGTCCGGCGCCAGCGCCAGGTCCGTGACGGCCTGGACGGCGAGCGCGTCGAGGCTGGGCACCCCGAGCGCGGGGACGCCGACCGCCAGCGCGAGCGTGCGCGCGGTGACGAGGCCGACCCGCAGGCCGGTGAACGGGGCGGGCCCCGTGCCCCCGACGACGGCGGTGAGGTCACCGCGGTCGAGCCCGGCCTCGGCGAGCACCCCGGCGATCATGGGCGCGAGCTGCTCGGCGTGCCGCCGGCGCTCGTCCACGCTGCGTGCGGCGAGCAGGGTGCCGTCCTCGGCCACGAGAGCGACGGCGACGGCTGCGGAGGTGTCGATCGAGAGAACTGCCACGGGTCCAGCCTACGTTCGGGCGGCGACGACGATGGCCTGGAGGTCGACGCCGGCCCAGCGGGCCCCGAGACCGCGCAGGGTCGCGTGCCGCACGCCGGTCTCCGCGTCTTCGAGCCCGGCCGGGTCCTGGTCGGTGCCCTCCACGGGCACGCCGTCGCTCCCCTGCTCGTCGGTCAGGCCGCGGGGCCGCACCAGGTCGATCTCGAGCCGGTCCTCCGTCAGCGTCTCCGCGAGGCCGCGGCCCCACTCCACCACGGTGACCGAGTCCTCGAGGGAGGAGTCGAGGTCGAGCGCCTCGAGCTCGTCCAGCCCGCCGAGGCGGTAGGCGTCCACGTGCACCAGGCCGGGACCGGTGGTGCCGTCCTCGCGCGGCAGCGGCGGGTGCTCGCGGGCCACGATGAACGTGGGGGACGCGACCTGGCCGCGCACGCCGAGCGCGGCGCCGAGCCCCTGGGTGAACGTCGTCTTGCCCGCACCGAGGTCGCCGGTGAGGATCACCAGGTCGCCCGCGCGCAGCTCGCGCGCCAGCGCCGCACCCAGCGCCTTCGTCGTCGCGGCGTCGGGCAGCTCCACCCTCGCCGTGGTCACGTCGTTCACGACCACACGGTCCTCTCCGCCGGCAGGCCGGCCGTCGACTGGCTGCCACGACCCTCGTGAGCAGCGGTGTTGTGATCCCCCAGCACGTGCTGGCCCACGTGCACGCGTGGTACGCGAGCGCCCAGCCGGGTGACGATCTCATAGCTGATGGTGCCCGCAGCCTGGGCCCAGTCCTCGGCGCTCGGCACGACGGCGGCGTGCGCCAGCCCGTCCGAGGAACCGAACAGAGTGACGACGTCGCCGGCGCCCTCGGTGGCGTACGGACCGAGGTCCAGCACCACCTGGTCCATGCAGACGCGGCCCGCCACGCGCACCACCCGGCCGGTGTCCGCGTCGCCGTCCCCGGCGGCCCCCGTGGCCCCGATCCCGGCCGACGCCTGCCCGCCCACGTGCACGGGGCCGCCCGGGCCGGCGCTCCCGCCGGACGCGTGCCGCGGGATGCCGTCCCCGTAGCCGAGCGGCACCACGCCCAGCACCGTGTCCTGCGGCGTCGTGTACAGGTGCCCGTAGGAGACGCCGTGCCCGGCGGGCACGCGCTTGACGGTGGCGAGGCGCGCCTGGAGCGTCATCGCCGGCCGCAGCCCGTACGCGCTCGGCGGCCCCGCCTGGGGCACGGGCGACAGGCCGAAGACCGCCAGGCCCGGCCGCACCAGGTCGTAGTGGAGCCCGGGCGCGGTGAGCGTGGCGGCCGACGCCGCGGCGTGCCGCAGCTCGACCTCGACACCCGCGCCCTCGACGGTGCGCACGGCGTCGTCGAAGACCGCGCGCTGCTGGTCGAGCGTGGGGTGGCCGGGCTCGTCGGCGAACGCCAGGTGCGTCCACACGCCCACCACCTGCACGAGCCCCTCGCGCTGCAGCGCCGCGGCCCGCGCCGCGGCGTCGGGCACGTCCGCCGGGACGATGCCGTTGCGGCCCAGCCCCGTGTCCACCTTGAGGTGCACGCGGGCCGTGCGGCCCGTCGCGCGCGCGGCGGCGGCCACGCCGTCCAGCGCCCACGGCGCGGCGACCGAGACGTCGACGTCGGCGGCCAGCAGGGCCTCGAAGTCCACCCCGGGGGCGTGCAGCCAGGTCAGGACCCGCGCCTCCTGCGGGCCGACCCCCGCTGCGCGCAGGGCGAGCGCCTCCGACGCCTGGGCGACACCCAGCCAGGTAGCGCCGCCCGCGAGCGCCGCCCGCGCCGAGGGCACCAGCCCGTGCCCGTAGGCGTCGGCCTTGACCACCGCCATGAGGGCCGACGACGGCGCGTGGCCCCGCAGGGCACGCACGTTGTCGCGGATCGCCTCCAGGTCGACGACCGCGTGCGCCGGGTAGCCGGCCGGGAAGGCGGGAACCTCAGGGGTGGTCACGCCGGTCATCCTCTCACCGTGCCGGCGCGGCCGTCCCCGTACCCGCACCGGGCTGGGCGCCCGGGACGGCCTGCGCCGCTCGCGGTGCCGGCCGCTGGGCCGCTCCCACCGGGGACGCGGCCAGCGCGCGGCGCGAGACGAACCGGCGCTCGGCCCCCGAGAGGGGGTCGGTGAAGGTCAGGGAGCGGGCCAGGAGCTGCAGGGGTCGCGCCGGGTCCTCGTCGCCGTCGGGCCGCAGCACCGGCCAGAACGGGTCGTGGAGGATCGGCAGCCCCAGGGACGCCATGTGCAGGCGCAGCTGGTGCGTCTTGCCGGTGTGCGGCTCCAGCCGGTACAGGCCCACCCCGCGCGCCTCGTCCCGCGCCACCAGGTCCACGCGCGACTCCGCGTTGGGCTCCCCCGGCACCTCCTGCGCCGCAGCGACCCCGCGCTGCTTGACGATGCGGCTGCGCACCGTCGTCGGGAAGCCCCCGGGCGGCTCGCTCCCCGGGGCGGGCAGCGGCGCCACCGCCTCGTACACCTTGGTCACCTGCCGCCGCGCGAACAGCTCCTGGTAGGCGCCCCGCACGCGCGGGCGGACCGTGAGCACGAGCACGCCCGCCGTCGGGCGGTCCAGGCGGTGCGCCGGGGACAGCTCCGGCAGGTCCAGGGTGCGCCGCAGGTGCGTCAGCACCGTCTGCGTCACCCACCGGCCGCGCGGCATCGTCGCCACCAGGTGCGGCTTGTCCACCACCAGCAGGTCCTCGTCGCGGTGCAGCACCTCGATCTGCGTCAGCGCGGGCACCTGCGGCTCGTCGGCCGGCGCGTCCCGGTACAGGAAGAGGAACCCCCGCGGCTCGTACGGCGTGCGCGCGTCCACCGGCTCCCCGCGGCCCGTCACCACCTCGCCAGCGCCCACCTTCTCCAGCAGCCGGTCGGCGTCGTCCGGGAACCGCGCGAGCAGGTACTCCAGGGCCGTGGACCATCGCGCGACCGACGCCGGGTCGTGCGGCAGCACCAGGCGCGTGGGGTTCAGGCCGTCACGCACCGGCAGGGGGTGGAAGGGCACGTCCCCCATCGTCCCACCGGGGGTGCAGGATGGGGGCATGCCCGACCTCTACGAGATCCCCTTCCGGCGGATGGACGGCACGACGACGTCGCTGGCCGAGCACCGCGACGACGTCGTGCTCGTGGTCAACGTGGCCTCGCGCTGCGGCCTCGCCCCGCAGTACGCGACCCTGGAGACCCTGCAGGGCAAGTACCGCGACCGCGGGTTCACCGTGATCGGGTTCCCCTCCAACCAGTTCCTCCAGGAGCTGGGCTCGAACACCGCGATCGCCGAGTTCTGCTCGACCACCTACGGCGTCACGTTCCCCGTCGTGGACCGCATCCGCGTCAACGGTCGCCGCACCCACCCGCTGTTCGAGGCGCTCAAGAAGACGCCAGACGCCGAGGGGCACTCCGGGCGCATCCGCTGGAACTTCGAGAAGTTCCTGGTGCTGCCCGGGGGCGAGGTGCGCCGGTACTCGCCGCGCACCCTGCCCGACGACCCGGTGATCGTCGAGGAGATCGAGGCGCACCTGCCGCGCTGAGCGCGGTCGGGCACCGGCCTCGTCCGTGCCCGGGCGCCTCGGTGCCCGGTCAGCGCAGCGCCAGGAGCGCGGCGACCGTGCCGGGCAGCGCGCCGGCCACGTCGAGCGCGGCGACGGGTCCGCCCGGGTTCGCCCGCTCGGCGGCCCGCCCGTGGACCAGGGCCGCCGCGGCAGCGATCTCGGCCGCCCGCTCCGGGTGCGCGACCACCTCGGCGGAGCGGGCGGCGAGCATCGTGCCCAGCAGCCCCGCGAGCACGTCGCCCGCTCCGGCCGTGGCGAGCCAGCCCGGGGCGTCGGCCTGCGCGTACGCCGTGGGCCCAGGCCCGACGACGACGGTCGCGCCGCCCTTGAGCAGCACGGTCGCGCCGGTCAGCTCGTGCGCCCGGCGGGCCCAGCGCAGCGGGTGGGCCTCGACCGCGGCCCGGTCGACGTCGTCCCCCCGCGAGCGCAGCAGGGCGGCCAGCTCGCCCGCGTGCGGCGTGAGCACCACCCATCCCGGGCAGCGGTGGTCCAGCAGGGCCAGGGCACCGGCATCGACGACCGCCGGCACGGGAGCCCCCGCGCCCGGCAGCAGACCCGAGGCCGCGGCGAGCGCCGCCCGCGCCCGGTCACGCTGGCCGTCGTCGTCGCCCTCGGCGGGGAAGCCGGGGCCGAGCACCCACGCCTGCACCCGGCCCCCGGCCGTGACCACCTCGGGACGGGCGGCCACCACGGCCTGTCCCACGGCGTCCGGCCCCTGGTAGCGCACCATGCCCGCACCCGCCCGCACCGCGGCCGAGGACGCCAGCACGGCGGCACCCGGGTAGGTGGCCGTGCCGGCCACCACCCCCACCACGCCACGGGTGTACTTGTGGTCCGCGGGACCCGGCACGGGCCAGGCGCGGGCGACGTCGGTGTCCTCCAGGCGCACCACGGCAGGGCGGCGTGCGGAGGCCGCCGCCTGGGCACCGGTACCGGCCAGCTCGAGCCCGAGGTCGATCACCGCGCCCGCCCCGGTCAGGTGCGTGGCCGGGGGCAGGAGCAGGCCGGGCTTGGCCGCGCCGAACGTCACGGTGCGGTCCGCCGGGAGCACCGGCCCCGGCACCGTGCCGTCGTCCACCCCCACCCCGGAGGGCACGTCGACCGCCACCACCCACGGCCGCGCCGGATCACCGGGCTCGGGCAGCGCCTCCAGGAGCGCGGCGACGACGGCGGCACCCGTCCCCCGCAGCGGGCCCCGGGCACCGATGCCCACCAGGCCGTCCAGCACGACGTCGGCCCCCGCGCCGGCAGTGCCCCCGGCGCCCGCAGCGCTCGCACCGCCCGCACCGCCCGCACCGCCCGCGACCTCGGTGGCGACGGCCGACGGCGCCGCCCCTGCCCCGGCGTCGACCACCACCACGCGACCGCCCGCACCCCGCAGCGCCGCCAGGCCGCCGTCGTGCACCCGCTCGTCCGCGAGGTACGCCGTCACCGCCAGGCCGCGCCGCGCCAGGAACGCCCCCGCGTGCAAGGCGTCTCCCCCGTTGTTGCCCGCCCCCACCAGGAGCGCCACCCGCGCGCCGCGCACCGACCCCTCCACGAGCCCGCCGTCCGGCCCCGGCACCGCCCGGCGCCGGGCCAGGTCACGGCGCACCACCGCGGCCAGGGCGAAGGCCGCCCGCTCCATCAACGGCACCCCCGCCGCGAGCAGCGGCTCCTCGGCGGCACGGACGTCGGCAGCGGGCCAGGCCTCGATCATGCAGCCATCTTGGCCCCCGCCGGCGCCCGGTGCCGACCGGTCGCGCACCGGTCACGAGCACGGACCCGAGCACCGGCCCCGAGCGCCGGCGGGCCCGCCCTGCCTCCGCCGCCCCCGGCGAGTACGTTGACGGCATGCGATTCGGACTCTTCATCCCGCAGGGCTGGCGCTTCGACCTCACCGACGTCCAGCCCGAGAACCACTGGGAGACGATGCTGTCTCTCCTCCACTACGCCGACAACGCCGCGGCCGGCGAGGCGGTCCCGGGCGGGGAGTTCGCCTGGGAGTCCGTCTGGGTCTACGACCACTTCCACACCACGCCCGTGCACAGCACCGAGGCCACCCACGAGGCGTGGACCCTCATGGCCGCGTTCGCCGCCGCGTCCCAGCGCGTGCGCCTCGGCCAGATGTGCACCTGCATCGCCTACCGCGAGCCCACCTACCTCGCCAAGGTCGCCGCCACCGTCGACGCGATCTCCGGGGGCCGCACCGAGATGGGCATCGGCGCCGGCTGGTACGAGCACGAGTGGCGCGCCTACGGCTACGGGTTCCCCAGCGCCGGGGAGCGGATCAAGGCGCTCGACGAGGGCGTCCAGATCATGGCGAGCATGTGGCGCACCGGCTCCTCCGGCACCTTCCAGGGCGAGCACTACCAGGTCGACGGCGCCCTCTGCTACCCGCAGCCCCTGCAGAAGGTCACCGTGGACGGCGAGGAGAAGCCCTCCGTCCCACTGTGGATCGCGGGCGGCGGCGAGAAGAAGACGCTGCGCACCGCCGCGCGGTACGCCCAGTACACGAACTTCTCCGGCGACCCGGAGGGCTTCGCCCACAAGTCGTCCGTGCTCGAGGCGCACTGCAAGGACGTCGGCCGCGACTTCGGCGAGATCACGCGATCGGCCAACTACAACGTGGTCATCGGCGAGAACCAGGCCGAGGTCGACGACAAGCTCGCGTGGATCGAGGCGCACTACCGCAAGCACACTCCGGAGCACGCCGACGGCCAGATCGACTCCTGGCGCAACGGCCCGCTGGTCGGCACGCCCGAGCAGATCAGCGAGAAGCTCGCCGAGCTGCGCGGCCTGGGGCTGGAGTACGCCATCACGTACTTCGCCGACGCGGCCCGCGACAGGGACCAGATCGAGCTGTTCCAGCGCCAGGTCATCCCGAACCTGCAGGGCTGACCGACCGCGGACGGCCGGAGGCGGGCCACCTGGTCAGGTGGCCCGCCTCCGGCCGTTCGCGCGTGCGGGGCCTCAGGGCGTCGAGCCCGGTCCCCGGGTCGCTCGGTCAGCCGGTGTACTCGAAGTGCCACGGCTCCTCGCGGCCACCGCCCTGCCGGGCCCACCCGGGGTTCACCCACCCGTAGGCGGGGCCGTGGGTGCGCAGCCACTCGTACTTGGGCCGCCCGTAGTCGTACTCGCCGCGCTCGGGCACGTCGATCGCCGTGCCCCACCCGTGGTTGGACGTGCCTGGCACGGCCGCCCGACCCGGCCCGTACCGCTGGTACACCTCGACCTGCCGGTAGTAGGCGCGGTAGGTGCCCTCCAGCGGTACGGGGTGCCCGAACGTGGCCTGGAACGCGGCGCTCATCCGCCCGAACGCCGCCGCCGCGTCGCAGCGCAGGAGCCACCCGTCACCGACGTTGCACAGGGTGGACGGCACCACGTTGCCGTTGGAGGCCGGGGCGCGGTACTCGGTGAACTCCGTGCCGTACCAGGGGCCGTTGCCCTTGCCCTGGATCAGCACCTGGATCGCCTCGACCCGGTAGCCGGCCCCCGCCGTGCCCGACGGGTCGCCGTCGCGCGTCCAGCCCATCCAGCCGTAGTTCTGCACGTGCACCCGGTAGTACACGCTGAGCCGGGCTGCCATCTCGCCGGTCAGGCGCACCCGCACGGCCTCGACCCTGCGGCCCTGCCCCGTCGTCCCCGCCACGGCCCCGTCGCTGCGGTACGGCTGCCAGCCGACGTCCTGGACGTGCGTGGAGTACTCGATCCCGCCGGGGACCGGCTGGTCCTGCAGGCGCAGGCGCAGCGCCTCCACGCGCAGCCCCCTGCCGCTCGTCCCCGCCACGGCGCCGCCGCGCACCTCGCCCTGCCAGCCGACGTTCTGGACGTGCGCCGAGTAGGCGACGGCGGCGGAGTAGGCCGGGCGGGCGGTCGAGCCGGGGGCGGCGGCACCCTTGGGCACGATCCGCACCTGCATCGCCTCGATGCGCAGCGCGAGGCCCTCCGAGCCCGCCGTGGCGCCGTTCGCCGCCCAGCCCAGCCAGCCGGACTCCTGCACGTGCACCCGGTAGTAGAGGTCGTGGGTGCGCGCCAGCCCGCCCGTGAGCTGCATCCGCAGCGCCTCGATGCGCTTGCCCCGGCCGGTGGTGCCCGTGACCTGCCCGTCACCGGTGGCACGGGTCCAGCCGGAGTCCTGCACGTGCGTCGTGTAGACGATGCCGCCACCGCCGGAGACCGACGCCGCGAACGCCTCCAGCCGCAGCCCCTGACCGACGGTGCCGCCGGTGCCGCCGTCGCTGGTGACCGGGAGCCAGCCCCGGTTCTGCGAGTGCGCCTGGTACTGCACCGACGGCGTGGCAGCCAGTGCTGGCACCGCCCCGAGCTGCAACCATGCGAGGGCCAGCAGCGCTGCCCCGAGCGCTCTCAGCCGTCCGGTCGACGTGCGCCGCTTCGTGCCCATGCGAGACCCCACTCCCGAGATGTGCGCCACGGTGTGCCGGGGCCATCGTGCCCTCAGCCCTCGGCCACCACCATCGCAGACGCGATGCCCGCGTCGTGGGAGATCGACAGGTGCCACGCGGTGACACCGAGCAGCTCGGCCCGCTCGCGCACCGTGCCGCGCACCTCGACGCGCGGCGGTCCACCGGGCACCCGGTGGACCGTCGCGTCGTGCCAGCGCAGGTCGCCCGGGGCGCCGAGCGCCTTGGCGATCGCCTCCTTCGCCGCGAACCGCGCAGCGAGGGACGCGTCCGGCAGGTCCCGCTCCTCGGGGGTGAAAAGACGCTCGCGCAGGCGGGGCGTGCGTTCGAGGGTCGCCATGAACCGGGCGACGTCGACGACGTCGATCCCGACGCCCACGATCATGGACGCCCGCTCCCCGGCCGGCCGCCGCCCGTCACTCGACGGTGACGGACTTGGCCAGGTTGCGCGGCTGGTCGACGTCGAGCCCCTTGGCCGTGGCGAGCGCCATGGCGAAGATCTGCAGGGGCACGACGGCGAGCAGCGGCTGCAGCAGGCTCGGGGCCTTCGGGATCCAGAACACCTCGTCGGCGAACTGCCGCACCGCGTCGTCGCCGTCCTCCGCGATCACCAGGGTGCGCGCACCGCGGGCGCGGATCTCCTGGATGTTGGAGACGACCTTCGAGTGCAGCCCCTCGCGGCTGTTCGGCGACGGCACGACGACGAACACGGGCTGGCCGGCGTCGATCAGCGCGATCGGGCCGTGCTTGAGCTCGCCCGCCGCGAAGCCCTCGGCGTGGATGTAGGCCAGCTCCTTGAGCTTGAGAGCACCCTCCAGAGCCACCGGGTAGCCCACGTGGCGGCCCAGGAACAGCACCGACGTCGCGTCCTTCATCGAACGCGCCGTGGCACGGACGTACTCGCCCCGCTCGATGACCGTCTGCACCTTGTCCGGCAGCGCCCGCAGCTCGTCCAGGAGGCCGGAGATCTCGTCGGGGAACTTGTTGCCCCGCAGCTGGGCCAGGTACAGGCCCAGCAGGTACGCGGCGGTGATCTGCGAGAGGAACGCCTTGGTGGAGGCCACCGCGATCTCGGGGCCGGCGTGCGTGTACAGCACGGCGTCGGACTCGCGCGGGATCGTGGAGCCCTGGGTGTTGACGATGGACAGCACCTTGGCGCCCTGCTCGCGGGCGTGACGCACCGCCATGAGCGTGTCCATCGTCTCGCCCGACTGCGAGATCGCGACCACGAGGGTCTTCTCGTCGACGATCGGGTCGCGGTAGCGGAACTCGTGCGCGAGCTCCACCTCCACCGGGATCCGGCACCAGTGCTCGACGGCGTACTTGGCCACGTGCCCCGCGTACGCGGCGGTACCGCAGGCGATGACGATGATCTTGTCGACGGCGCGCAGCACGGACTCGTCGATGCGGATCTCGTCCAGCGTCAGACGACCCGACAGGTCGGTGCGGCCCAGCAGGGTGTCCGCCACGGCGTGCGGCTGGTCGTGGATCTCCTTGTCCATGAAGGAGTCGAAGCCGCCCTTCTCGGCGGCGGCGGCGTCCCAGTCCACCGTGAAGCGCTTGGCCTCGGCGGGGCGCCCCTCGAAGTCCGTCACGTCGACCGACGTCGGCGTGATGGTGACGATCTGGTTCTGTCCCAGCTCCAGCGCCTCCTTGGTGAAGGCGATGAACGCCGCGACGTCGGAGCCGAGGAAGTTCTCCCCCTCGCCCAGGCCGACGACGAGCGGCGAGTCGTGGCGGGCGCCGACGACCGTCTGCGGGTCGTCGGCGTGGACCGCGAGCAGCGTGAACGTGCCCTCGAGGCGGCGGGCCGTCACGGCCATCGCCTCGGACAGGTCCTTCGTCCTGGCGTAGGCCTGCGCCAGCAGCTGGGCGGCGACCTCGGTGTCCGTCTCGCTGCGGAACGTGACGCCGTCGGCGAGCAGCTCCGCCTTGAGCGTCGCGAAGTTCTCGATGATGCCGTTGTGGATGACCGCGAGGCGGTCACCGTCGGCCAGGTGGGGGTGGGCGTTGGCGTCGGTGGGGCCGCCGTGCGTCGCCCAGCGGGTGTGCCCGATCGCGGCGGTCGCCTCCGGCATGGGGTGCGCGTCGATCTCGCCCACCAGGTTGCTCAGCTTGCCGGACTTCTTCGCGAACGCGACCTTGTCCTGACCCGGCCCCACGAGCGCCACGCCCGCCGAGTCGTAGCCCCGGTACTCGAGCCTGCGCAGGCCCTCCAGCGTGACCTCCAGCGGGTGCCCCGAGGGCACCGGCGTGGTGGCCGAGGCCCCGTCGAGGAGACCCAGACCCGTGTATCCGACGATTCCGCACATGGCGAGGAGTCTACTGAGCACCAGGACCACCTCCGCGCGCCGTGCGCCGGGTGAACGGCCGCCTCCCCGCCCGGCCGCCGACGGGTGAGCGCCCCGCCCGCGTCCTAGGGTCGCCGCGTGCCGTCGGTTCGGATCGGTCTGTCCGGGTGGCGCTACGCGCACTGGCGCGGGCGCTTCTACCCGCCTGGCCTGGTGCAGCGCCGGGAGCTGGAGCACGTGGCCTCGCTGTTCCCCACCGTGGAGCTCAACGGCTCCTTCTACTCGCTCCAGCGCCCCGCCTCCTACCTCGCCTGGCGCGACGCCACCCCGCCGGGGTTCCTGTTCGCCGTCAAGGGCGGGCGGTTCGTGACCCACATGAAACGGCTGCGCGACGTGCGCACCCCGCTGGCCAACTACTTCGCGAGCGGCGTCCTGGCCCTGGGCGACAGGCTCGGCCCCGTGCTGTGGCAGCTGCCGGAGCGCGAGGCGCTCGACCTCGACGTGCTCGAACGGTTCCTCGGCCTGCTGCCCCGGACCACCGCGGGCGCCGCCCGCCTCGCCGCGGAGCACGACGGCCGCCTGAAGGCCGAGCCGTGGACCGACGTCGACGCCGACAGGCCGCTGCGGCACGCGCTCGAGGCGCGCCACCCGTCCTTCGACGACCCGGCCGCGCTGCGGCTCCTGCGCGAGCACGACGTCGCCCTGTCGGTGTCCGACGGCGCCGGCCGGTGGCCGCTCTTCGAGCACGTCACCGCCGGGCTGGTGTACGTGCGCCTGCACGGGCCCGTCGAACCGCTCTACGCCACCGGGTACGGCCCCGACCTGCTCGACGCGTGGGCCGCCAGGGTGCGCCGCTGGTACGACGCCGGGCACGACGTCGTCGTCTACCTGGACAACGACGGGGACGCGCACGCCCCGCGTGACGCGCTGGCGCTCCTGGAGCGCCTCGCCGACGTCGCGGTGGCCGCGCGCGCCGGGGCGCCGCCCGGCCCGGCGGCGCCCGCCCCGCGAGCACGGTCCGCGCCGGTCCGGTGAGCACCGAGCGACCGTCGCAGGGACCGGATGCCGGGACGCGGGACCCGTTGCGGCACAATCGGGACGTGGTCGCCCTCTCCGAGGACGCAGCCGGTGGCACGCCGGACCCTGCGTCGCCCCTCTCCCCCAGCGCGCCGGACGTCTCGCTCGCCGCGCGGGGCCCCGCGTCCCCGTACGTCGACCTGGACCGCGCCGCGTGGAGCCGCCTGTCGAGGTCGACGCCGCTGCCGCTGACGACCGAGGACGTGCAGCGGCTGCGCGGGCTCGGGGACCCCATCGACCTCGCGGAGGTGGACGCCGTCTACCGGCCGCTGTCCCGGCTGCTCAACCTGTACGTCACGGCGTCGGCGCGGCTGCACCAGGCGAGCTCGACGTTCCTCGGCGAGCCCGCGCCCCGCACCCCCTACGTGATCGGTGTGGCCGGGTCGGTCGCCGTCGGGAAGTCGACGACGGCGCGCATCCTGCGCGAGATGATGGCGCGCTGGCCCGAGACCCCCCGGGTCGAGCTGGTCACCACGGACGGGTTCCTGTACCCGAACGCAGAGCTGCAGCGCCGCGGGCTGATGGAGCGCAAGGGCTTCCCGGAGTCCTACGACCGGCGGGCGCTGATCCGGTTCGTCCAGCGGGTCAAGGCCGGGCAGGAGGAGGTGCGGGCGCCCGTCTACTCCCACGTCACGTACGACATCGTGCCGGGCGGGGAGGTCGTGGTCCGCAAGCCCGACGTCCTCATCGTCGAGGGGCTCAACGTGCTGCAGCCGGCCCGCCCCACGGCCACCGACGAGTCGAGCGTGGCGGTGAGCGACTTCTTCGACTTCTCGATCTACGTGGACGCCCGCACCCGCAACATCCGCCAGTGGTACGTGGAGCGGTTCCTACAGCTGCGCCGCACGGCGTTCGCCCGCCCCGAGAGCTACTTCCGCCGCTTCGCCGACCTGTCGGACGAGGAGGCCACGGCTCGCGCGCTGACCATCTGGGAGTCGATCAACGCCCCCAACCTCGAGCACAACATCCTGCCCACGCGGGGCCGCGCGACGCTCGTGCTGACCAAGGGTCCCGACCACGCCGTGCAGCGGGTGCGTCTCCGCAAGCTCTGAGCGCTCCCCGGGCCCGGGTCGGCGGGGGCGGACCGCGGGGGGGCAGGACGGTGGCGGCCTAGGCCGCCTCGTCCACGTCCACGGGCGCCGGGGCGACGGCGGCCGCCACCGGCTGCGGCGACCGCGTCCGCGCGTGCATGACGCCGCGGACGGCGAAGTCCAGGACGACGCCGAGCAGGACGCCGACGACGACGCCCGCCACCATCGCCAGCAGCGGCTGGTGGCCCAGCCACGCCCCCGCCGTCAGTCCCACCACGGCCGAGTACAGCGCCCAGACCACCGCGGCGATGGCCGAGAACAGCATGAAGCGCTTGCGCGGGTACTGGACGGCGCCAGCCGTCATGTTCACCGCCACCCGGCCCACGGGGACGTAGCGGGCGGCGATGATGAACGACGCGCCGCGCCGGGCCAGCGCCCGCCGCGACCACGCGACCGTCTCTCGGCCGCGGCGGGTGCGCAGCACGCGGATCCGCTCGACCCCGATGGACCGGCCGATCTGGTAGGCGATCTGGTCGCCCACCCAGGCGCCGGCCATCGCGGTCAGCAGGATGCCGGGCAGCCACGGCACACCCGCCGTCTTGCTCGCGACGGCGAGCGTGATCACCACCGACTCGCTCGGCAGGGGCGGGAAGAAGCCGTCGACGGTGGCCAGCGCCCACATCACCGGGTACACCCACGGCGAGCCGGACAGGGCGAGGATCCAGCCCTCCAGCTGGGCCAGGAACGTCGACAGGTCCACGGCAAGGTCTCTTCTCGTCGGTCGGGCACGCACCCGATGACTGCGGGTGCCGGCGGTCGGCCGTGCACCAGCCTAGGCACGCGCACGCACCATCGTGATCGGGGGAAGCCCGGAGCGCACCCCTGAGCCACGAACATTCACCCCGGCTTCACGCGCCGGTCGCCGCCCGCCACGCGTCGCGCGACCGCCACCCGTGCAAGGCCCTGGGCGCGCTGACAGCACGCTCAGGGCAGGTCGAAGCCCAGTCCCCGCGCGGCCGGCTCCGGGTCGACCGAGGTGGCCCAGTAGCGGGCGAGGTTCTCGTTGCTCGTCAGCGAGCGGGTCTGCGCGTGGTCGAGGTACAGCTCGCCGCGCAGGTGGTCGGTCTCGTGCTGCACGATGCGTGCCGGCCAGCCCACGAGCCGCTCGTCGACCACGGAGCCCGTCTCGTCCTGCGCGGTCAGGCGCACCTCGTGCCACCGCGCCACGACCGCCTGCCAGCCCGAGACCGACAGGCACCCCTCGAAGAAGCCCACCCGGCGCGGCTCGCCCACCGGGTCGCCCACCGGCTCGTAGGAGGGGTTGACCAGCACCCGGAACGGCAGCGGGGTCCGCTCTCGCGGGTCGCCGGGCGCACCGGCGTCCTCCACGACGGCCAGCGCCAGGCCGATGCCCACCTGAGGGGCCGCGAGCCCCACGCCGGGCGCCGCGTGCATGGTGCGGCGCATGACCTCGACGAGTCCCGGCAGGAGGTCGCCGAGCTGGCCGGTGTACGGCACCGCCGGGGTCCGCAGCACCGGGTCGCCTGCCTGGACGATCGGCAGCACCCCGTCCGGCCCGACGGCCGCGAGCAGGTCGGCCACGGCCGCCCGCAGCTCGGCGTCGACCGGTCCGGTGAAGCCGGCAGCCGTCGCGCCGGACGTCCCGCCCTCCGCCGGCCCGGTTGACGCCGCGCTCACAGCGCGAGCCGCTCGCGCACCACGACGGCGAGCTCCTCGGCCACGCCGTCGGCCTGCTGCTGCGTCGCCGCCTCGACCATCACACGGACCAGCGGCTCGGTGCCCGACGGGCGCAGCAGGACACGGCCCGTGGCGCCGAGCGACGTCTCCGCGGAGGCGACCGCGGCCAGCACGCCCGCGTCGCTGCTCGCCCGCGACTTGTCCACGCCCTTGACGTTGACCAGGGTCTGCGGCAGGCGCGGGATGCTCCCCGCCAGGTCGGCCAGGCGCTGGCCCGACCGCTTGACCTCGGCCGCCAGGTGCAGCGCCGTCAGGACGCCGTCACCCGTGGTCGAGTGCTCGGCGAGGATGATGTGGCCCGACTGCTCGCCGCCGAGCCCGTGGCCGTGCGCGCGCATCGCCTCGAGGACGTACCGGTCGCCCACCGCCGTCTGCACGGTGGCGATGCCGGACTCCTGCATCGCCAGCAGCAGGCCCAGGTTGCTCATCACGGTGACGACGAGGGTGTCGTTGGGCAGACGGCCCGCCGTCTTCATCGAGCGGGCCAGGATCCCCAGGATCTGGTCGCCGTCCACCAGCGCCCCGCCGTGGTCCACCGCGAGGCAGCGGTCGGCGTCACCGTCGAACGCGACACCGAAGTCGGCCTCCGCCGCGACCACCACGGCCTGGAGCTGCTCCGGGTGGGTGGAGCCCGCCTTCTCGTTGATGTTGCGCCCGTCGGGGCTCGCGTTCATCACCACGACGTCCGCGCCGGCCTGCCGCAGCGCCTCCGGCCCCACCTCGCTGGCGGCACCGTTCGCGGCGTCCACCGCGATCCGCAGCCCTTCCAGGGGGCGGTGGTCCGGTGTCGTGCCCACGCTCTGCACGAGGTGCTCGACGTAGCGCTGCACCGCGATGCCCGCGTCCACGCGCACCCGCCCGACGTCGGCTCCCGTGGGCCGCTCCCACGTCTCCCCGAGGCGCGCCTCGATGCGGTCCTCGACGGCGTCGTCGAGCTTGAGACCGCCCCGCTGGAAGAACTTGATCCCGTTGTCCGGCATCGCGTTGTGGGACGCCGAGATCATCACGCCGAGGTCGGCGTCGAGCTCGGTCACCAGGTAGGCGAGCGCGGGGGTGGGCACCACGCCGAGGTCGACGACGTCGACGCCTGCGCTGGCGAGGCCGGCGATCATGCCGGCACCCAGGAACTCACCGGAGGCGCGCGGGTCGCGCGCGACCAGGGCGCGCGGGCGGTGCCCGGAGAACTGGGGGGACGAGCCGAGCTCGTGCGCCGCGGCGCTGCCGAGCGCCAGCGCGAGCTCCGCGGTGACGTCCCGGTTGGCAAGACCTCGGACACCGTCGGTGCCGAACAAGCGGGCCATGGGATTCCTCTCGGTGGGGGCAACCTGATCGTAGACGCCGGCCGACCGCCGCTGACGTGGCCGGTCGCGCACGACTGCGGCCCCGCCGGACGGAGTCCGACGGGGCCGCAGCGAGCAGCTCTGGAAGCCCCGCAGAGCACCGCAGCGGCGAGGCTGCGGGGCCAGAGCGCTCCAGATCAGCGCTTGCTGTACTGGGGGGCCTTGCGGGCCTTCTTGAGACCGGCCTTCTTGCGCTCGACGACGCGGGCGTCGCGAGTCAGGAACCCGGCCTTCTTGAGCGCGGGGCGGTTGGCCTCGCGGTCGATCTCGTTGAGCGCACGGGCGATGCCCAGGCGCAGGGCGCCGGCCTGGCCGGACGCGCCACCACCCGTGATGCGGGCGATGACGTCGAAGCGGCCCTCGACCTCGACCAGCTTCAGCGGGGAGTTGACCAGCTGCTGGTGCACCTTGTTCGGGAAGTAGTCCTCGAGGGTGCGGCCGTTGATCTTCCACTGGCCGGTACCGGGGACGAGGCGCACGCGCGCCACGGCCTCCTTGCGGCGGCCCAGGGCCTGGCCCGGAGCCGTGATGGACTGACCGCCGTTGGCGACGGGCGCCTCGGTCTCGGTCGTGTAGGTGCTGGGGGTCTCCAGCTCGGTGTCGACGGTGGTCTCTGCCACTTTTCGAATCCTTCGTCTCGCTGCGCAGCGGCTCAGGCCTGCTGCGAAACCTGGGTGATCTCGAACGGCTGGGGCTGCTGGGCCGCGTGCGGGTGCTCCGCACCGCGGTAGACCTTCAGCTTGCCGAGCTGCTGACGGGCGAGGCTGTTCTTCGGGAGCATCCCGCGAACAGCCTTCTCGATGGCGCGCTCAGGGTTCTTCTCGAGCAGCTCGCCATACGCGACGGCACGCAGACCGCCCGGGTAGCCGGAGTGGCGGTAGGCCATCTTCGTCGTCCGCTTGTTGCCCGACAGGGCAACCTTGTCGGCGTTGATGACGATGACGAAGTCACCGCCGTCGACGTGCGGGGCGAAGGTCGGCTTGTGCTTCCCGCGCAGGAGCGTGGCGACCTGGCTGGCCAGGCGGCCCAGGACGACGTCGGTCGCGTCGACGACGTACCAGTCGCGCTGGACGTCGCCGGGCTTCGGGGTGTACGTACGCACGGTTCGTAACCTTTTCGTGTTGGTGTCGTCGGGCGAGAAGCGGCGCCCGATGAGTCAGGTCGTTGTGCGCGGGAGGTTCCTGGTTGACGCCCAGGCCGTGCGATCTCGGTGCGAGTGGGCGCGCTGATGATCGCGGGACGTCGGAACTACAGCACAACGGCTCGCCAGTCTAGCGGCAGGCCTCCACTATCACCAAAGCGAGGTCGGTCACGTGCCCGCCCGTGGCATCGCGCAGCGCGAACAGCCCGCCGCTCGCGCTGCGTGCCCCGCCGCCCGGGGGCACGGTGGAGCCATGACCGAGGAGACCCCGGCCACCAGGCCAGACCCCGAGATCGACGCCGAGGGCGACACCAACCAGCTCTCGCGCGACGACACGCTCATGCCCGGCCCCGACCGCTACGAGCCCCTCGACGAGGGGTACTCGCCGCCCGAGCGCGACCGCACCGGCCGCTGGGGCGAGACGCAGTGGGAGCAGGAGCACGACGAGCCGATGGACCGCCGTCTCGAGGCGGAGGAGCCCGAGGTGTGGGAGGACGGCGCCACCCGCCCGGACACCACGCGTGCGGGCCGCCTCGTCGCCGACGCCGACGCCGAGCCCACGGAGGACGGCACCGCCCGGGACACCTCGACCTACGGCGAGGACGTCGGCATCGACGGCGCCGCCGCGAGCGCCGAGGAGGCCGCGGTCCACTGGACCGAGGAGCCCTGACCACCGGCGGGCCGGCACTCCGGCGGGTCCCCGAGCGGACCGGCTGCGGCGCCCCCCGCACGGCTCACCCCCGTGCGGGGAGGCCCGGCCCTCCGCTCGTCGCCGGCCCCTCCCACACGTCCTCCTCCATGCGGACCGCCCGCACACGCTCGGCGCGCCCCGCGAGCTCGGCGTCCGCCGGGTAGACGACCTCCTCCAGCACCAGGCCGTGCGGCGGCACGACGGCGGCGTTGCGCTCCCGCTCGCGGGAGGCCAGCACCTCGGCCGGCCACGTGACGGGCCTGCGCCCCTCCCCCACCGCGACCGACGCTCCGACGAGGGCACGCACCATGTTGTGGCAGAACGCGTCGGCGACCACCCGGGCCACGACGAGCCCGGCGTCGGGACCCTGCTCCGGCCGCTCCCAGGTGAGCTCCTTCAGCTCCCGGATGGTGGTGGCGCCGGGCCGCGGCTTGCAGAACGCCGCGAAGTCCCGCACCCCCAGCAGCGGCTGCACGGCGGCGTGCATGGCCTCGACGTCGAGCGGTCGCCGCTGCCACAGCACGTGGGTGCGCCGCAGCGGGTCGCGCAGGGAGGCGTGATCCGCCACCCGGTAGGCGTAGCGCCGGTACAGCGCCGAGAACCGGGCGTCGAAGCCGTCCGGCGCGAGCTGCGCGCGGTGCACCACGACGTCGGGCGGCAGCACCCCGCTCAGCCGCGTCACGAGCGACGGTCCAGGAGCGCGGTCGGACCGGCCCGGCAGGGCCGCCCACCGCTCGATCGGGACGTCGACGTGGACCACCTGCCCGCGCGCGTGCACGCCCGCGTCCGTGCGGCCCGCCACCGTCACGCGCGGCACCGGCAGCCCCAGCGCCTCGAGGCGCAGCACCCGCTCCAGCGCCTCCTCCAGCGCACCCTGCACGGTGCGCAGCCCCGGCTGGCGCGCCCACCCGGCGAAGTGCGTGCCGTCATAGGCGAGGTCGAGGCGTGCACGGACGGTCCCAGCGTGATCCACCCGGCCATTGTCCCGGACGGGCCCGGCCCGGCGATGATGGTGGCATGCCGGAGACGCTCACCCTCGCCGTCGACTGCGGAGGCTCGGGGATCAAGGCCAACGTGCTCGACGAGGCGGGCACCGCCCACTCCGCCCCCGTGCGCGTCCCCACCCCGTACCCGCTGCCGCCCTCGCTGCTGGTCGAGACGATCGCCGAGATCGCCGGCGGCCTCCCGGCGGCGCAGCGCGCCACCGTCGGCATGCCCGGCATGCTGCGCCACGGCGTCGTCGTGCACACCCCGCACTACATCACCCGCTCCGGGCCGCGCTCGCGCGTCGAGCCCAACCTGGTCGAGGCGTGGTCCAGCTTCGACGTCCAGGCCGCCGTCAGCGCCCGCCTGGGCGTGCCCGCCATGGTGCTCAACGACGCCGAGGTGCACGGCGCCGGCGTCATCGCCGGCTCAGGCTTCGAGCTCGTCCTCACGCTCGGCACGGGGCTGGGCTCCGCACTGTTCGACGGCGGTCGGCTCGCCCCCCACCTGGAGTGGTCCCACGCCCCCGTGCGGCGCGGCACCACCTACGACCAGTACGTCGGGGAACCGGAGCGCCGCCGCCTGGGCGACGGCCTGTGGTCCCGGCGCGTCGTGGCGATGGTCGAGGGCCTGAGGCCCGTGTTCTGGTGGGACCGGCTCTACATCGGCGGCGGCAACTCGCGCCGCATCACACCCACCGCGCTCGCCCGCCTCGGGGACGACGTCGTCATCGTGCCGAACTCCGCGGCGCTCGTGGGCGGGGCCCGGGCGTGGGAGCTGCCCCGCTCGACCTGGGAGTGACCGCCTCGGCAGCCTCGAGCAGCACCCGCGCGAACGGCACCGGGGCGTCGAAGCTCACCAGGTGGCGCGCGTGCGGCACCACGACCAGACGGGCCGGCGCGCCGCTCGACCGGGCAGACCGGACCATCGACCGTTCCCACCCCCGGAAGTGGTCCCAGCGCCCGTTGACGACCCACACGGGGCTCGTGCCCCGCGCCAGCGCCCCCAGCGTGTCCACGCTCGCGACCTCGCGCAGCACGTCGCCCATGACCTCGAGCGCGTACCCGCCCTCCGCGATGTCCCGCGCCGCCTGCGCATCGAGCGTGAGCCCCACCAGCAGGTCGTTGAGCCGCGCCCCGTGGTCCGGCCGGCCCTCGATGAGCCGCACCGCCACCGCCCACGCGTCCCGCAGGCGTGACTGCGGCGGGGTGCTGCACGACGCCGCCACCAGACCTGCCGACTGCTCGGGGTGGCGCGCCCGGTGCTCGATCGCCACGTAGCCTCCCAGCGAGAGGCCCACCACCAGCGCCCGGCCGCCCAGATCCTCGACCGCGCCGCGCAGGGCCGCCACCGCGCCGTCGAGCGTGAACCGCTCCTCGATGTGCTCCCCGTGCCCAGGCAGGTCCACCGCCGCCGCAGGCACCCCGGCCCGTGCCAGGACGTCGAGCTGACGCCGCCACATCGTGCGCGACGTCCGCGCCCCGTGCACCAGCAGCACGGGCACCGGTGCCCCTGGCCCACCGTGCCGCCGGGCGTCGTCCGCGATGCTCATCCCCCCATGCTCACCGCTCCCCCGCGTCCAGGAAAGTCCGGCAGGCGAGCACGCACGAGGGCCCCGCACCGGTGACGGTGCGGGGCCCTCGACGGATCGCTCGGAGAGCGGAGGCTCAGGCCTCCTTCTTCTCCTCGGTCGTCTCGGCGGCGGCCTCGGCCGGCGCCTCGGTGGCCTCGGCCGGGGTCTCGACGGTCTCCTCAGCCTTCGGCTCAGCCTTCTTCGCCGACTTCTTGGTGGCCTTCTCGGCCTCCTTGACGACGGCCTGCTTCGGGCTGACGGGCTCGGTCACGAGCTCGATGACCGCCATGGGGGCGTTGTCGCCCTTGCGGTTGCCGACCTTGGTGATGCGCGTGTAGCCACCGTTGCGCTCGGCCATGGCCGGGGCGATCTCGGTGAACAGCGTGTGCACCACGCCCTTGTCGCGGACCACGGTCAGGACGCGACGGCGGGCGTGCAGGTCACCGCGCTTGGCGAACGTGATCAGACGCTCGGCCAGGGGGCGCAGGCGCTTGGCCTTGGTCTCGGTCGTCGTGATCCGGCCGTGCTCGAAGAGCGCCGTGGACAGGTTCGCGAGGATCAGGCGCTCGTGAGCCGGGCCACCGCCGAGCCGCGGACCCTTGGTGGGGGTAGGCATTATCGGGTTCTCCTTGAAGGGTGTCCCCGCCGCGCGGCCCTAGGGCCGCCGCGGCGAGGGTGCACGAAGCACTGGGTCGTCAGTACGACTGCTCGTCGTAGCTCGCCGCGTCGTCGCCACCGTCGTAGTAGGCGGCGGACGGGTCGAAGTCGAGCGGCGAGTCCTTGAGCGACAGGCCGAGCTCGGCCAGCTTCTCCTTGACCTCGTTGATCGACTTGGCGCCGAAGTTACGGATGTCGAGCAGATCGGCCTCGCTGCGCGCGACGAGCTCACCCACCTGGTGGATGCCCTCACGCTTGAGGCAGTTGTACGAACGGATCGTGAGGTTGAGCTCCTCGATCGGCAGCGCCAGGTCCGCGGCCAGCGCGGAGTCCGTCGGCGACGGGCCGATCTCGATGCCCTCGGCCTCGACGTTCAGCTCGCGGGCAAGGCCGAAGAGCTCGACGAGCGTCTTGCCGGCGGAGGCGAGCGCGTCGCGCGGCGTGATGGCCGGCTTCGTCTCGACGTCGACGATCAGCTTGTCGAAGTCCGTGCGCTGCTCCACACGGGTGGCCTCGACCTTGTAGGTGACCTTGAGGACGGGCGAGTAGATCGAGTCGACAGGGATGCGACCGATCTCCGCGTCCGCCGACTTGTTCTGCGCGGCGGAGACGTAGCCACGACCACGCTCGACGGTCAGCTCGATCTCGAGCTTGCCCTTGTCGTTCAGCGTGGCGATGTGCAGGTCGGGGTTGTGCACCTCGACCCCCGCCGGCGGCACGATGTCCGCAGCGGTGACGGCCCCGGCACCCTGCTTGCGCAGGTACATGACGACCGGCTCGTCGTTCTCCGAGGAGACGACGAGGTTCTTGATGTTGAGGATGATCTCGGTGACGTCCTCCTTCACACCCGGCACGGTGGTGAACTCGTGGAGCACACCGTCGATGCGGATGGAGGTGACGGCCGCGCCCGGGATGGACGACAGCAGGGTGCGACGCAGCGAGTTGCCGAGCGTGTAGCCGAAGCCAGGCTCCAGCGGCTCGATGGCAAAACGCGTGCGGTGCTCCGAGATGACCTCTTCGGTCAGGGTGGGGCGCTGTGCGATCAGCACTGTGGTTGTCCTTTCAGTGTGCGTCCGCCATATGACGCATCACGTGTCCGCGAAACTCGCGATCCCGGGCCGGACTCGGTCCGTCCGCCCGGGCAGGGATCCGGCACCGTGCCACCCGGCCTCCGCGCGAGCGAGGAGGGAAGCAGGTGGCGCGACGCCGGGCAGGGGTCGGGCCCGGCAGCCGCCCCCCAGAGGCGCCAAGAGCACCTCTCAGGAGCGCTGCCGTGCCCGACCACGGCGGAGCAAGGTCAGACGCGGCGGCGCTTCGGGGGGCGGACGCCGTTGTGAGCCTGCGGCGTCACGTCCTGGATCGAGCCGACCTCGAGGCCGGTCGCCTGCAGGGAGCGGATCGCGGTCTCACGACCGGAACCCGGGCCCTTGACGAAGACGTCGACCTTCTTCACGCCGTGCTCCTGGGCGCGGCGGGCAGCCGACTCGGCGGCCAGCTGCGCGGCGAACGGCGTCGACTTGCGGGAGCCCTTGAAGCCGACGTGGCCGGCGGACGCCCACGAGATCACGGCGCCCGACGGGTCCGTGATCGAGACGATCGTGTTGTTGAAGGTGCTCTTGATGTGAGCCTGGCCGAGGGGGACGTTCTTCTTGTCCTTGCGGCGCGGCTTGCGCGTGCCGGCTGCGGCACGAGTCTTGGGAGGCATGTGCTCGTTCTCTCCTGGTACTGAGGTCGTCGGACCGGAGCGGGCGCGCTAACGGCGCCCAGCTGCCCGGACTGCTGACGTCAGCGGGCCTTCTTCTTGCCCGCGACGGTGCGCTTCGGACCCTTGCGGGTACGCGCGTTGGTCTTGGTGCGCTGACCGCGCACCGGCAGTCCGCGACGGTGACGCAGACCCTGGTACGTGCCGATCTCGACCTTGCGGCGGATGTCGGCAGCGACCTCGCGGCGGAGGTCACCCTCGAGCTTGAAGTTGCCCTCGAGGTAGTCACGGAGCGCGACGAGCTCGGTGTCACCGAGGTCCTTCACGCGAACGTCCGGGTTGATCCCGGTGGCGGCCAGCGTCTGCTGGGCGCGGGTACGGCCGACGCCGTAGATGTAGGTGAGCGCAACCTCAAGCCGCTTCTCGCGGGGGAGGTCGACGCCGACAAGACGTGCCATGTGCCTTCCGGCTCCTGTACTTCGCCCGGAGGTCTTCCGCACCGCCCTCCCGCGATGTCCGCGGGCCCCGGCCTCCGGACCGGGGGTTCCCCTGCGACGCCGCCTCCGCCGGAGCTTCGCTCCGAAGGTGGGGTGTCGAGGTTCGTGGTGGTGCGCTGGACGGTGACGACGTGCGCCGTCACCGCGCTGTCACGGGGAGATCAGCCCTGACGCTGCTTGTGGCGCAGGTTCTCGCAGATCACCATGACGCGACCGTGCCGGCGGATCACCTTGCACTTGTCGCAGATCTTCTTGACGCTCGGCTTGACCTTCATCAGTGTTCCTCCGCCCCCGACGGGGTCCGGGCCAGGCCCGGCCGCGACGGCGGCAGTGTCGATCGGGTGGGGGATGGACTACTTGTAGCGGTAGACGATCCGGCCACGGGACAGGTCGTACGGGCTCAGCTCCACCACGACCCGGTCCTCGGGGAGGATCCGGATGTAGTGCTGACGCATCTTGCCCGAGATGTGAGCGAGCACCTTGTGACCGTTGGCAAGCTCCACGCGGAACATCGCGTTCGGCAGTGCCTCGACCACGCTGCCCTCGATCTCGATGACACCGTCCTTCTTTGCCATGTCCTCCGCTAACTCTCGTCCGATGACGTTCGTCCTGATGCTTCCGCGCCACGGGACGAGCCCGACCGCACCGGAGGACGACGCCGCCGGCGTGGGGTTGACGTGGATTCGCGTGCTGCCGTCCGGTCGCGACCCGGACCCGAGGGTCGGAGACGCAAGCACGAACGGACTACACCCAGCGGACTAGCCTACCCGACCGATCCAGTCCTGGGAACCGGGGGCAGGAGTGCCCCGGGTCACGCCGCGGCACCGCTGCCCGCGCGGCCGACAGAGCCGGACGCCGGGCGGCAGATCCAGGACCGCGCGCACGCGCGCCGGCCGGTGACACCGCGAGCCCGCTGGCAGCAGCACGGCGACGGCCCAGCGGTGCCTCGGTGGCGCCTGGTGGCGGCTCGGTGGCCGCACCTCGACGGCGAGGTCGCGTCGGCCGGCGAGGGTCCGGGAGCCGAACCGCGCCAGACAGCGGTTCAGTCGAGCCGGACGACTTCCACACCCAGCGCACCGAGGCGCTCCGCACCACCGTCGACAGCGGTGAGCACGGTGATGCCACCCTCGAGGATCGCGACGGAGTGCTCCCAGTGCGCTGCACGGGCGCCGTCCGCAGTCACCACGGTCCACCCGTCCTCGAGCTCGCGGGTGGCCCCGCTCCCCCGGCTGATCATCGGCTCCACGCACAGGCACATGCCGGCGCGCAACCTGGCGCCACGGTCCGACGTCGCGTAGTTGAGCACGTCCGGCGGCTGGTGCATCGCCGTGCCGATCCCGTGGCCGACGTACTCCTCCACGATCCCGTACACCGCACCCGTGGCCGCACCGGCCACCTCGACGGCTGCTTCGACCGCACGTCCCACGTCACCCACGCGGCTGCCCGCCGCCAGCGCCGCGATCCCGGCCCACATCGCCGCCTCGGTGGCACGCACCAGCGCGTCGTCCGCAGGGTCCGCCTCCGCAGAGCCGGGCGCCAGGGCTCCGTCCGCACCGAGCACGAAGGTCGCCGCGGCGTCACCGTGCCAGCCGTCCACGACCGCCCCGGCGTCGACCGACACGACATCCCCGGCCTCGAGCACTCGAGAACCGGGGATGCCGTGGATGACCTCGTCGTTGACCGAGGTGCAGATCGACGCGGGGAAGCCGTGGTAGCCGAGAAAGTTCGACGTCGCCCCGGCCTCTGCGATCGTCCGTGCCGCGACCGCGTCCAGGTCCGCCGTCGTCATCCCGGGCCGGGCCGCAGCACGCACCGCCGCGTGCACACCCGCGACGACGAGGCCCGCGCGTCGCATCACGCGCACCTGGTCGAGCGTCTTGAGCTCGACACGCTCGCGGCCGAAGATCACCAGATCAGCCCAGCTGGGCGGCCAGGCCCGCGACGATGCGGTCGGTGACCTCGGTGACCTCGCCGATGCCGTCCACCTGGACGAGCAGACCGCGCTCGGCGTACGCCGCCGTCAGCGGGGCCGTCTGCTCGGCGTAGATGTCCAGACGGCGAGCGATGGCCTCCTCCGTGTCGTCCTCGCGGCCCTCCAGCTGGGCGCGCTTGGCGATACGGGCCAGGAGCTCGTCACGGTCCGCCGTCAGCTCGATGACGCCGTCGAGCTGCCATCCCAGGTCGCCCAGGATGCCGTCCAGCGCACCGACCTGGTGCGCGTTGCGCGGGTAGCCGTCGAGGATGAAGCCCTGCGCGGCGTCCTCCTCGCCCAGGCGGTCGCGAACCATCGAGTCGGTGACCTCGTCGGGCACCAGCTCGCCCTTGTTCGTGTACTCCTGCGCGAGCCGGCCCAGCTCGGTGCCGCCCTTGATGTTCGCCCGGAAGATGTCACCGGTCGAGATCGCGGGGATGCCGAACACCTCGGCCAGGCGAGCGGCCTGGGTGCCCTTGCCGGCGCCCTGCGGCCCCATGATGATCAGGCGCGTGACACGCCCCTCGGGACCGGGGGCCGGGTGGAGGTCGTGCCGCGAGGGCATCTCGGCCGTCGTGTTCTCGGTGCTGTCGGTCAACGGAGGAACCCTTCGTAGTGACGCTGCTGCAGCTGGGAGTCGATCTGCTTGACCGTCTCCAGGCCGACGCCCACGATGATCAGCACCGAGGCGCCGCCGAAGGGCAGCTGGTTCGCGAGGCCGAGCCACACGACCATCAGCGTCGGGATGAGAGCGATGACCACCAGGTAGAGCGACCCGGCCGACGTGATGCGCGTGATCACGTAGTCCAGGTACTCGGCGGTCGGGCGGCCGGCCCGGATGCCCGGGATGAAGCCGCCGTACTTCTTCATGTTGTCCGCGACCTCGTCCGGGTTGAACGTGATCGACGTGTAGAAGAAGCAGAAGAACAGGATCATCAGCGCGTACAGCGCGACGTACAGGGGCGCGTCCTGCGCGGCCAGGTTCGACGAGATCCACAGGACCCAGCCGGCGCTCTGGTCGCCGAACTGCGCCACCAGCGTCGGGATCGCGAGGATCGACGACGCGAAGATCACGGGGATCACGCCGGCCATGTTGATCTTGACCGGGATGTAGGTGCTCGTGCCGCCGTACATGCGGCGCCCCACCATGCGCTTCGCGTACTGCACCGGGATGCGGCGCTGCGACTGCTCCACGTACACGACCGCACCGATCACCACGAGGATCACGAGCAGCACGATGATGATGTTGCGCACGCCGTCGTTACCGCCCGCCACCGACCACAGGCCGGTCGGGAACGTGGCAGCGATCGACGTGAAGATCAGCAGCGACATGCCGTTGCCGACACCGCGCTCGGTGATGAGCTCGCCGAGCCACATGACCAGGCCCGTACCGGCGGTCATCGTGATGATCATCAGCACGAGCGTCCAGACGCTGTCGTCCGCGATCACGTCCAGGCCACAGCCCGGGAAGAGCAGGCCCTGCCGGGCGGTCGTGATGACCGTCGTCGACTGGAGGATCGCGAGCGCGATCGTCAGGTAGCGGGTGTACTGCGTCAGCTTCGCCTGGCCCGACTGCCCCTCCTTGTGGAGAGCCTCGAACCGAGGGATCACGACGCGCAGCAGCTGCACGATGATGCTCGCCGTGATGTACGGCATGATGCCGAGCGCGAAGATCGACAGCTGCAGCAGCGCGCCACCGCTGAAGACGTTCACGAGGCCCAGCAGCGACGTCCCGTCCTCAGCCTGCGCGATGCACTGCCGCACGTTCGGGTAGTCCACTCCGGGGGTCGGGATGAACGACCCGACACGGAAGATCGCCATGATCGCGATCGTGAACAGCAGCTTGCGCCGCAGGTCGGGCGTCCGGAAAGCCCGGGCGAATGCGCTGAGCACCTATCCTCCTGGCCCGCCGATGCGGGTTCTCGTGTCGCCGGTCCCCCCGGCGACGTGTAGCACCGTCACGGTGACGATCACCGCTCCGATGCCGGCTGGACGCGTCCGACCCGGGCCGCCTGGCCCGGACCCTCCGGCCGCACGACGAGGTACAGCCGGACCGCAAGGGATTCTACGTGGCTCCAGGGTGTGCCCTGGACCACATCCCCAAGGACGGGATGGTTCGGACAGCACGCAGGGCCGGCAGCGCGTGTGCGCCACCGGCCCTGCCTGTGGTGTCAGTCCTCCGAGACCGTACCGCCGGCCGCCAGGATCTTCTCCTTGGCGGAGCCGGACAGCGCGTCCACCGCGACGTCCAGCTTGACGGTGATCTCGCCCGTGCCGAGCAGCTTCACCGGCTGGCCCTTGCGGACCGCGCCCTTGGCGACGAGGTCCTCGACGGTGACGGAGCCACCCTCGGGGTACAGCGCGGAGAGCTTGTCCAGGTTGACGACCTGGTACTCGACGCGGAACGGGTTCTTGAACCCGCGCAGCTTCGGGAGGCGCATGTGCAGAGGCATCTGCCCACCCTCGAAGCGCTGGGGCACCTGGTAACGAGCCTTCGTACCCTTGGTACCGCGGCCCGCCGTCTTACCCTTCGAGGCCTCGCCACGACCCACACGGGTCTTGGCGGTCTTGGCCCCGGCGGCAGGACGCAGGTGGTGGACCTTCAGCGGCTTGACCGAGGTGGTCTCCTCGGCCGCCGCGGCCTTCTTGCTGCCGGCCATGATCAGTCGACCTCCTCGACCGTGACGAGGTGCGCCACGGTGGCGACCATGCCGCGGATCTCCGGGCGGTCCTCCTTCACGGCGGTGTCGCCGATCCGCTTGAGGCCCAGGGTCCGCAGCGTGTCACGCTGGTTCTGCTTGCCGCCGATGGCGGACTTGGTCTGGGTCACCTTGAGACGAGCCATCACGCACCCACCTTCTCGGCGTCCTTCGCGGCGAGACCGGCGGCCTGAGCGCGCAGGAGAGCGGCCGGGGCCACGTCCTCGAGCTTCAGACCACGGCGCGCGGCCACGGCGGCCGGCTCCTCGAGACCCTTGAGGGCCGCGACGGTCGCGTGCACGATGTTGATCGAGTTCGACGAACCGAGCGACTTGCTCAGGACGTCGTGGATGCCCGCGCACTCCAGCACGGCGCGCACCGGACCACCGGCGATCACACCGGTACCCGGCGAGGCCGGACGCAGGAACACGACGCCGGCGGCGGCCTCACCCTGGACGGGGTGCGGGATGGTGCCCTGGATACGGGGGACGCGGAAGAAGTTCTTCTTCGCCTCCTCCACGCCCTTGGCGATCGCCGCGGGCACCTCCTTGGCCTTGCCGTAGCCGACGCCCACGGTGCCGTCACCGTCGCCCACCACGACGAGCGCGGTGAAGCTGAAGCGGCGACCGCCCTTGACGACCTTCGCGACGCGGTTGATCGTCACGACGCGCTCGACGAAGGCGCTCTTCTCCGCCTCGCGGCGGTCGTTGCGGCGGTCGTCGCGGCGGTTGCTGCGACGGCCGTCGTTGTTGGACTCGTTGGCGCCCTGGGGGGCGCCGGTGCGCTGCCCTGCAGCCATCAGAGGTTCCTCATCTTCCGTGCGTTGATCGTCGTCACAGCGCCAGACCACCCTCGCGGGCACCGTCGGCGACGGCAGCAACCCGACCGTGGTACTTGTTGCCACCGCGGTCGAAGACCACGGACTCGATGCCGGCCTCCTTGGCACGCGCGGCGACGAGCTCGCCCACCTTGCGGGCCTTGGCGACCTTGTCGCCCTCGAAGGCACGCAGGTCGGCCTCGAGGGTCGAGGCGGACGCGACGGTCTTGCCGACCGTGTCGTCGACGACCTGAGCCACCATGTGGCGGTTCGAGCGCGTCACGACGAGGCGGGGGCGAGCCGGCGTACCGGTGATCTTCTTGCGCAGGCGCAGGTGGCGACGCTGGCGCGCGACAGCCTTGCCCTTGCCCAGGATCTTGATAGCCATCACTTACCAGCCTTTCCGACCTTGCGGCGGACGACCTCGCCGGCGTAACGCACACCCTTGCCCTTGTACGGCTCGGGCTTGCGGATCTTGCGGATGTTCGCCGCGACCTCGCCGACCTGCTGCTTGTCGATGCCGGCCACCGAGAACTTGGTGGGGCTCTCGACGGCGAACGAGATGCCCTCGGGCGCCTTGACGACGACCGGGTGGCTGAAGCCGAGCGCGAACTCGAGGTCCGTGCCCTTCGCGGTCACGCGGTAACCGGTACCGACGATCTCGAGCTTCTTCTCGTAGCCCTGCGTGACACCGGTGACGATGTTCGCGAGCAGGGTGCGGGTCAGGCCGTGCAGCGCACGGGACTCGCGCTCGTCGTTCGGGCGCGACACCACGAGCGTGGCGTCCTCCTGCGCGACGGTGATGGGGGCGGGCACGGTGTGCTCAAGGGTGCCCTTGGGGCCCTTGATCGTCACGAGCGCACCCGAGATGGTGACGTCCACGCCGGCCGGGACCGGGACGGGGATCTTGCCGATTCGAGACATGGCTTGTATCTCCCTTCCGATTACCAGACGTAGGCGAGGACCTCGCCACCGACGCCCTTGGCCTGAGCCTGGCGGTCGGTGAGGAGACCCGAGGAGGTCGACAGGATCGCGACACCCAGGCCACCGAGGACCTTGGGAATCTCCGTCGACTTGGCGTACTTGCGAAGACCCGGCTTCGAGATGCGGCGGATGCCCGAGAGGGCGCGCTCGCGGTTCGGGCCGTACTTCAGGGTGATGGTGAGGTTCTTGCCCACCTTCGCGTCCTCGACCTCCCAGCCGGCGATGTAGCCCTCGGCCTGAAGGATCTCCGCGATGTGGAGCTTCAGCTTCGAGGACGGCATCGTCACGGTGTCGTGGTGAGCCGAGTTCGCGTTCCGCAGACGCGTGAGCATGTCTGCGATGGGGTCGGTCATCGTCATCTGGGCTCTTGCCCTTCCTCGTCGTGGTATCCGGCCGGCGCTCCAGGAACTCGTCCTGGGGTCCCGGCCGGACCTGCGACGTCGTCGGTGGTTACCAGCTGCTCTTGGTCACGCCGGGGAGCTCGCCGCGGTGGGCCATCTCCCGCACGCAGATCCGGCACAGGCCGAACTTGCGGTACACCGAGTGCGGACGACCGCACCGCTGGCACCGGGTGTAGGCGCGGACCGCGAACTTGGGCTTCGCGGCGGCCTTGTTGATCAGGGCCTTCTTCGCCATGTCAGTTCTCCTCCTTGAAGGGGAAGCCGAGACGGCGGAGCAGCGAACGGCCCTCGTCGTCCGTGTTCGCCGTGGTCACGACCGTGATGTCCATACCGCGGACACGGTCGATCTTGTCCTGGTCGATCTCGTGGAACATCGACTGCTCCGTGAGGCCGAACGTGTAGTTGCCGTGGCCGTCGAACTGCTTCGCCGACAGACCGCGGAAGTCGCGGATACGGGGCAGCGCGACCGACAGCAGACGGTCGAGGAACTCCCACATCCGGTCGCCGCGGAGCGTCACGTGCGCGCCGATCGGCATGCCCTCGCGCAGCTTGAACTGGGCGATCGACTTGCGGGCCCGAGTCACCTGCGGCTTCTGGCCGGTGATGGCCGTCAGGTCGCGGATGGCGCCCTCGATCAGCTTCGAGTCCTTGGCCGCGTCACCGACACCCATGTTCACGACGATCTTGGTCAGACCGGGAACCAGGGTGACGTTCGGGTAGCCGAACTCCTCGCGGAGGCCGGGCAGGATCTCCTCGCGGTACTTCTGCTTGAGGCGCGGCAGAGCCGGGGCCTCGAGAGTCGTCTCGGTCATCAGATGTCCTTCCCGGAGCGCTTCGCCACGCGGATGCGAACGGTCTTCGTGCGGCCGTCGCGCTCGACCTGCTCGGTGCGGAAGCCGACGCGGGTGCCCTTCTTGGTCTCCGGGTCGACGAGCATGACGTTGGAGACGTGGATCGGGGCCTCGACGGTCTCGATGCCACCGGTGCGGGTGCCGCGCGCGGTCTGGCCGGCCTTGACGTGCTTGGTCACACGCTGGACGCCCTCGACGACGACGCGGTCGCTGTCCTTGAGCACCTCGAGCACGCGGCCCGTCTTGCCCTTGTCACGACCGGCGATGACGATCACCTGGTCGCCCTTCTTGATCTTCGCCATGGTCAGAGCACCTCCGGCGCGAGCGAGATGATCTTCATGAACCGCTTGTCGCGCAGCTCGCGACCGACCGGGCCGAAGATTCGGGTACCACGAGGCTCGCCGTCGTTCTTGAGGATGACGGCGGCGTTCTCGTCGAACTTGATGTAGGAACCGTCAGGACGACGGCGCTCCTTGGCGGTCCGGACGACGACAGCCTTGACGACGTCGCCCTTCTTCACGTTGCCGCCCGGGATCGCATCCTTGACGGTGGCGACGATGACGTCACCGATACCGGCGTAGCGACGCCCGGAACCACCGAGAACGCGGATGCAGAGAATCTCCTTGGCACCCGTGTTGTCGGCGACCCGAAGTCGCGACTCCTGCTGGATCATTGATTGATCTCCTGTCGTCGAGCTGGTTCTCCCACGGGCACGCCGAAGAAGCCTTGCCGAACGGATAGTTGCGATGTGGCCCTGGCCGGACGCATACGTGTGTCACGCCGCCAGGGCCGAAGAACGAGTCTACGCCGCCCGGGCCCCGTCACGGGACCCGGGCGACGAAGATCACTCTCCTGCGAAGGTCACTTGGCCTTCTCGAGGATCTCCACCAGGCGCCACCGCTTGGTCGCGGACAGCGGGCGGGTCTCCATGATCGTGACGAGGTCGCCGATGCCGGCGGTGTTCTGCTCGTCGTGCGCCTTGACCTTGTTGGTGCGACGCATGACCTTGCCGTAGAGCGGGTGCTTCACCCGGTCCTCGACCTCGACCACGATGGTCTTGTCCATCTTGTCGCTCACCACGTAGCCGCGGCGGACCTTGCGGATGCCCCGCTCGGGGGCGGCCTTCTCGGTCGTCTCGTTGCTCATCGGTGCCTCACTCACTCGCGCTCGGGGCCGTACGGATACCGAGCTCGCGCTCGCGCAGGATCGTGTAGATCCGCGCGATGTCGCGCTTGACGGCCTTGATCCGACCGTGGGACTCCAGCTGGCCGGTGGCCGACTGGAAGCGGAGGTTGAAGAGCTCCTCCTTGGCCTTCTTCAGCTCCGCGACGAGCTTCTCGTCGTCGAAGCCGTCCAGGTCGGCCGGGGCCAGACCCTTGGTTCCGATAGCCATCAGTTCGCACCACCCTCGCGCACCACGAAACGGCACTTCATCGGGAGCTTGTGGATCGCGCGGCGCATGGCCTCACGAGCCAGCGGCTCCGGGACGCCGGCCAGCTCGAAGACGATCCGGCCCGGCTTGACGTTGGCGACCCACCACTCGGGCGAGCCCTTACCGGAACCCATGCGGGTCTCGGCGGGCTTCTTGGTCAGAGGACGGTCCGGGTAGATGTTGATCCAGACCTTGCCGCCACGCTTGATGTGGCGGGTCATCGCGATACGCGCAGCCTCGATCTGACGGTTCGTGACGTAGGCGGGCTCGAGAGCCTGGATGCCGTACTCGCCGAACGCGATCGTGTTGCCACCCTTCGAGGCGCCGGAGCGCGACGGGTGGTGCTGCTTGCGGTGCTTGAGCCTGCGGGGGATCAGCATGCTCAGGCCTCCGTTCCGGTCTCGGTGGCCGTCGCCCCGTCCGCCGAGGCAGGAGCCGGAGCAGCAGCGTCCGGCGTCTCGGCGGCAGGCTGGGCCTGACGCTCGTTGCGGCGACCACCACGACGCTCGCCACGCTCGCCGCGCTCGCCACGCGGGCCACCACGGCCCTGACGCGGAGCGGCCGCGGCCTGCTGAGCAGCGAACTCCTTCTCGGTGATGTCGCCCTTGTAGATCCAGACCTTCACGCCGATACGGCCGAAGGTGGTGCGCGCCTCGAAGAAGCCGAAGTCGATGTTCGCGCGGAGCGTGTGCAGCGGCACACGACCCTCGCGGTAGAACTCCGACCGGCTCATCTCGGCGCCGCCCAGACGACCCGAGACCTGGACGCGGATGCCCTTCGCGCCGGCGCGCTGCGCGGACTGGATGCCCTTGCGCATGGCGCGACGGAAGGAGACACGGCTCGCGAGCTGCTCGGCGATGCCCTGAGCGACGAGCTGCGCGTCGATCTCCGCGTTCTTGACCTCGAGGATGTTGAGCTGGACCTGCTTGCCCGTGAGCTTCTCGAGCTCGCCGCGGATGCGGTCGGCCTCGGCACCACGGCGGCCGATCACGATGCCCGGACGCGCCGTGTGGATGTCCACGCGGACGCGGTCGCGGGTGCGCTCGATCTCGACCTTGGCGATGCCGGCACGCTCGAGACCCGTGCCCATGAGCTTGCGGATCTGGACGTCCTCACGGACGTAGTCGCGGTACCGCTGACCAGGCTTCGTGCTGTCGGCGAACCAGCGCGACCGGTGGTCGGTGGTGATGCCGAGGCGGTACCCGTGCGGGTGAACCTTCTGCCCCACTATCGGGCCCCTTCCTTCTCAGCTCGCGGAGCGACCACCACGGTGATGTGGCTGGTGCGCTTGAGGACCCGGGCCGCGCGGCCCTGGGCGCGCGGGCGGAACCGCTTGAGGGTCGGGCCCTCGTCCACGAACGCCACGGACACGACGAGCTCCTGCTCGTCGAACCGCTCGCTCGCGCGGTCGGCCTTCACCCGGGCGTTGGCGATCGCGCTCTCCACGACCTTGCGCACCGGCTCGGCGGCGGCCTGCGGCGCGAACTTCAGCACCGCGACGGCCTCGTCGGCCTGCTTGCCACGGATGAGGTCCACGACGCGCCGGGCCTTCATGGGCGTGACACGGACGAACCGCGCCTGCGCCTTGGCTTCCATTGCTGTCCTGCTTCCTTTTCTCAGACAGTCCAGGTCGTCACTGCTGTTCTACGGGCGAACCCGCAGCGTCAGCGGCGACGGCCCTTCTTGTCGTCCTTCACGTGGCCGCGGAAGGTCCGCGTGGGAGCGAACTCGCCGAGCTTGTGGCCGACCATCGACTCGGTGACGAACACCGGCGTGTGCTTGCGACCGTCGTGCACGGCGAACGTGTGACCGAGGAAGTCGGGCGTGATGACCGACCGACGGGACCAGGTCTTGATGACGTTCTTGGTCCCCTTCTCGTTCTGAGCGTCCACCTTCTTCTGCAGGTGGTCGTCGACGAAGGGGCCCTTCTTCAGGCTACGAGGCATGTTCCAGGCTCCTATCAGCGCTTCTTGCCGGTGCGGCGACGGCGGACGATCAGCTTGTCGCTCGGCTTGTTCGGACGGCGGGTGCGGCCCTCCGGCTGGCCCCAGGGGCTCACCGGGTGACGACCACCGGACGTCTTGCCCTCACCACCACCGTGCGGGTGGTCGATCGGGTTCATGGCGACACCACGCACGGTCGGGCGGACGCCCTTCCAGCGCATGCGGCCGGCCTTGCCCCAGTTGATGTTCGACTGCTCGGCGTTGCCGACCTCGCCGACCGTCGCGCGGCAGCGCAGGTCGACGTTGCGGATCTCGCCCGACGGCATGCGCAGCTGGGCGTAGGGGCCGTCCTTGGCGACGAGCTGCACCGACGCACCGGCCGAGCGGGCGATCTTCGCGCCGCCACCGGGACGCAGCTCGATGGCGTGGATGACCGTACCGGTCGGGATGTTGCGCAGCGGCAGGTTGTTGCCGGGCTTGATGTCGGCACCGGCACCGGCCTCGACCACGTCACCCTGCGACAGCTTGTTCGGCGCGATGATGTAGCGCTTCTCGCCGTCCGCGTAGTGCAGGAGCGCGATGCGCGCCGTGCGGTTGGGGTCGTACTCGATGTGCGCGACCTTCGCCGGCACGCCGTCCTTGTCGTGACGACGGAAGTCGATCACGCGGTAGGCGCGCTTGTGGCCACCGCCCTTGTGGCGGGTGGTGACGCGACCGGAGTTGTTGCGGCCACCCGTCTTGGACAGCGGGCGGACCAGCGACTTCTCCGGCTCCGAGCGCGTGATCTCGACGAAGTCGGCGACGCTCGAGCCGCGGCGGCCGGGCGTCGTCGGCTTGTACTTACGGATTCCCATGGGATTCAGTCCTCGATCTGCTCTGTCCGGCTCAGCCGACCGGACCGCCGAAGATGTCGATCGTGCCCTCACGGAGGGTGACGATCGCGCGCTTCGTGTCCTTGCGCTTGCCCAGGCCGACACGCGTACGGCGCGTCTTGCCCTTGCGGTTGATCGTGTTCACCGAGTCGACCTTGACACCGAAGACCTGCTCGACCGCGATCTTGATCTCGGTCTTGTTGGCCCGCGGGTCCACGACGAAGGTGTACTTGCCCTCGTCGAGGAGGTTGTAGGACTTCTCGGAGACGACCGGCGCGAGCAGGATGTCGCGCGGGTCCTTGTGCACGGTGGTCACTTGGTGGCCTCCTCAGCGGTCTCGGCGGCCTCCGACTCGGTGGCGGTCGCCTTCGCGCCCTTGGCAGGACCCTCGAGGAACGCGGCGAGCGCGCCCTGCGTGAAGACGACGTCGTCCGAGACGAGCACGTCGTAGGTGTTCAGCTGGTCGGCAGCGAGCAGGTGCACGGTCGGCACGTTGCGCAGCGACAGGATCGTCGCCTCGTCCGAACGCTCGGTCACCACGAGGACGTGGCGACGCTCGGTCAGGGCCGACAGGGTCTTCAGCGCGGTCTTGGTCGACGGCGTGCCGTCGATACCGAAGCCGGCCACGACGTGCACGCGGCCAGCGCGAGCACGGTCGGACAGGGCACCGCGCAGCGCGGCGGCCTTCATCTTCTTCGGGGTCCGCTGGTCGTACGAGCGCGGCTGCGGGCCGTGGACGGTGCCACCGCCGGCGAACTGCGGAGCGCGGATCGAGCCCTGACGAGCCCGGCCGGTGCCCTTCTGCTTGTACGGCTTGCGGCCACCGCCCGAGACCTCACCGCGCGTCTTCGTGGCGTGCGTGCCCTGGCGGGCAGCGGCGCGCTGCGCGACGACGACCTGGTGGATCAGCGGGACGTTGGTGACGACGTCGAACACCTCGGCGGGGAGCTCGGCGGTGCCGGCCTTCTTGCCCGTGGCGTCGACGACGTCGACGGTCAGAGCTGCCATGGTGGTCACGCTCCCTTCGCGGCGGTCTTCACGACGACGACGCCGCCCTTGGGGCCGGGAACTGCGCCCTTGACGAGCAGCAGACCCTTCTCGGCGTCGACCGCGTGGACGGTCAGGTTCTGGGTGGTCTGACGGGCGGCGCCCATCCGACCGGCCATGCGCAGGCCCTTGAACACGCGCGACGGCGTCGAAGCGCCACCGATCGAGCCAGGCTTGCGGTGGTTGCGGTGCGCACCGTGCGAGGCACCCACGCCGGCGAAGCCGTGACGCTTCATGACACCGGCGGTGCCCTTGCCCTTGGTGGTGCCCACGACGTCGACCTTGGCGCCGGCCTCGAAGGCGGCCGCCGTGATCTCCTGGCCGAGCGTGTACTCGCCAGCGTTCGCGGTGCGGATCTCGGCCACGTGACGGCGCGGCGTGACGCCGGCCTTCTCGAAGTGGCCCTTGAGCGGCTTGGTGACCTTGCGCGGGTCGATCTGGCCGGCGGCCAGCTGGACGGCGGCGTAGCCGTCGGCCTCGGCCGTGCGCACCTGGGTCACCACGTTGGTGTCCACGGCGACGACCGTGACGGGCACGAGGCGACCGGCCTCGTCCCACAGCTGCGTCATACCCAGCTTCGTGCCCAGCACCGCGGTCACGTTCTTCTGCAGGTTGCTCATCTCGATGTCACCCGCCTCAGAGCTTGATCTCGATGTTCACGTCCGCGGGCAGGTCGATACGCATGAGCGAGTCGACAGCCTTGGGCGTGGGGTCGATGATGTCGATGAGCCGCTTGTGCGTGCGCATCTCGAAGTGCTCGCGGCTGTCCTTGTACTTGTGAGGCGACCGGATCACGACGAAGACGTTCTTCTCCGTCGGGAGCGGCACCGGGCCCACAACAGTCGCACCAGCGCGCGTCACCGTGTCGACGATCTTGCGCGCCGAGCTGTCGATGACCTCGTGGTCATAGGACTTGAGCCGGATGCGGATCTTCTGTCCCGCCATGGCGTCGTCTGACTCTCTCTCTCGAACCGCTACTGTCCGACCCCCGCGCTCGGGCGTGTCGCATATCCGACGCGCACCGGGCCACGAAGGCCGTTTGGTGAGTGATCCACCGCGAGGTGGACCACGACGTGTGTCGAGCCTGTCGAACCCTTTCCCACAAGGACGTGTGTCCCACCGGGAGCTGGGGTCGTGCGGGGCGCTCAACGTACGAACAGACGGCAACCCACGAACCCCTGCTCACTGCAGGGGGACCCGCTCCAGCCGGCTGACCGGGCCCTCGAAGGGCTCCGCGCGGCTGCGGTGCAACACACTGTTCGACACGAGAAAGAACGCGCCCGTGACAGGCAACCCGACAAGTCTGCCACACGCGTTGGCGAACTCCAACCCGAGGGCGTTGTGACGCTGCACCCAGTCCCTCACGCACCGAGGCCCGGACCCCCTCGCGGGGACCCGGGCCTCGGTCGGCCGATCAGGATCGGCGGGCGCTCAGCGCACCAGATCGATCAAGCGACGATCACTTGATGATCTTGGTGACACGGCCGGAACCGACCGTGCGGCCACCCTCACGGATGGCGAAGCCGAGGCCCTCCTCCATGGCGATCGGCTGGATCAGCGCGACCGTCATCTCGGTGTTGTCGCCGGGCATGACCATCTCGGTGCCCTCGGGCAGCGTGATGACGCCGGTGACGTCCGTGGTACGGAAGTAGAACTGCGGACGGTAGTTCGAGTAGAACGGGTTGTGACGGCCGCCCTCGTCCTTGCCCAGGATGTAGACCTGAGCCTCGAAGTCCGTGTGCGGGGTGATCGAACCCGGCTTCACGACGACCTGGCCACGCTCGACGTCCTCGCGCTTGATGCCGCGCAGGAGCAGACCGGTGTTGTCACCAGCCTGAGCCTGGTCCATCTGCTTGTGGAACGTCTCGATGCCCGTGACGGTCGTCTTCTGCGGGGAGCGGATGCCGACGATCTCGACCTCGGAGTTGAGGTCCAGGGTGCCGCGCTCCACCTTGCCGGTGACGACGGTGCCACGACCGGTGATCGTGAAGACGTCCTCGATCGGCATGAGGAACGGCTTGTCGAGGTCACGCTGCGGCTCGGGGACGTTGGCGTCCACGGCCTCCATGAGCTCCAGGACCTTGGCGGTCCACTCGGCGTCGCCCTCGAGCGCCTTGAGGCCCGAGACGCGCACGACCGGAGCGTCGTCGCCGTCGAAGCCCTGCGACGACAGCAGCTCGCGGACCTCCATCTCGACGAGCTCGAGGATCTCCTCGTCGTCGACCATGTCGGACTTGTTGAGCGCGACGAGCAGGTAGGGCACGCCGACCTGGCGGGCGAGCAGGACGTGCTCGCGCGTCTGGGCCATCGGGCCGTCGGTGGCCGCGACCACGAGGATGGCGCCGTCCATCTGCGCCGCACCCGTGATCATGTTCTTGATGTAGTCGGCGTGACCCGGAGCGTCGACGTGCGCGTAGTGGCGCGCGGGCGTCTCGTACTCGATGTGCGCGATGTTGATCGTGATACCGCGCTGCTTCTCCTCCGGCGCGGCGTCGATCTCGTCGAAGTTGCGCTGGACGTTCGCCGGCAGGTCGGGGTACGTGTCCGCGAGCACCTTGGAGATCGCGGCGGTCAGCGTCGTCTTGCCGTGGTCGACGTGACCGATCGTACCGATGTTGACGTGCGGCTTGGTCCGCTCGAACTTGGCCTTAGCCACTGGGGTCCTCCTGGGACTTGGGTAGATGTTCCCGAACGTTGCGAGACTCGGCCAAGAAGCCTACATCCCGCGGGGCGTTGCGGTTTCCTACAGGTTGATGGTCGTGCTGGTCGACCTGTGGGGACTCACTCGCCCCGGGTCTTCTTGATGATCTCCTCGGCAACGTTCCGAGGAACCTCGGCGTAGCTGTCGAACTGCATCGAGTACACCGCGCGGCCCTGGGTCTTGGACCGGAGGTCACCGATGTAGCCGAACATCTCGCTCAGCGGCACCTGGGCGCGAACGACCTTGACGCCGGTCGCGTCCTCCATCGACTGGATCATGCCACGACGCGAGTTGAGGTCGCCGATCACGTCGCCCATGTACTCCTCGGGCGTACGGACCTCGACCGCCATGACCGGCTCCAGAAGAACCGGGTCAGCCCGCTTGATGCCCTCCTTGAAGACCATCGAGCCGGCGATCTTGAACGCCATCTCCGACGAGTCGACGTCGTGGTACGCACCGTCGAGGAGCGTGGCCTTGACGCCCACCATCGGGAAGCCGGCGAGCACACCCTGCTGCATGGCGGCCTGGATACCGGCGTCGACGGACGGGATGTACTCGCGCGGGATGCGCCCACCCGTCACGGCGTTCTCGAACTCGTAGAGCTCACCCTCGGTGGTGTCCAGCGGCTCGAAGGTCACCTGGACCTTCGCGAACTGGCCCGAGCCACCGGTCTGCTTCTTGTGGGTGTAGTCGACCTTCTCCGCGGTGCGGCGGATCGTCTCGCGGTAGGCCACCTGCGGCTTGCCGACGTTCGCCTCGACCTTGAACTCGCGACGCATGCGGTCCACGAGGATGTCGAGGTGGAGCTCGCCCATGCCGCCGATGACGGTCTGGCCGGTCTCCTCGTCCAGCTTGACGCGGAAGGTCGGGTCCTCCTCGGCGAGCTTCTGGATCGCCGTCGAGAGCTTCTCCTGGTCGGCCTTCGTCTTGGGCTCGATGGCCACGTCGATGACCGGCTCGGGGAAGGTCATCGACTCGAGGATGACCGGGTTCGCCTGGTCGCACAGGGTGTCACCGGTGGTGACGTCCTTGAGACCGATGAAGGCGTAGATGTGGCCGGCCTGCGCCTCGTCGACCGGGTTCTCCTTGTTGGAGTGCATCTGGAAGAGCTTCCCGATGCGCTCCTTCTTGCCCTTGGTCGAGTTGAGCACCTGGGCGCCCTGCTCCACCTTGCCCGAGTAGACGCGGACGTAGGTGAGCTTGCCGAAGAACGGGTGCGTCGCGACCTTGAAGGCCAGCGCCGAGAACGGCTCCGACGCGTCGGCGTGGCGCTCGACGACGACCTCGGCGTCCTTGACGTCGTGGCCCTCGACCGAGGGGACGTCCAGCGGCGACGGCAGGTAGTCGATGACCGCGTCGAGCATCGGCTGCACGCCACGGTTCTTGAACGCCGAGCCGCACAGGACCGGGAACGCCTCGGAGGTGATCGTCAGCTTGCGGATGCCGGCCTTGATCTCCGCCTCGGTCAGCTCCTCGCCGCCCAGGTACTTCTCGAGCAGCTCCTCGTCCGCCTCGGCGACGGCCTCGATGAGCTCGGCACGGTACTGCTCGGCCTTCTCGACGAGATCCGCGGGGATGTCCTGCGTCTCGTACTTGGCGCCCATGCTGACGTCGCCCTTGGCGTCGCCAGGCCAGACCAGAGCCTTCATGGTGACCAGGTCGACGACGCCGACGAAGTCGTTCTCGGCACCGATCGGCAACTGGATGACCAGCGGCTTGGCCTTGAGGCGGTTCACGATGGTGTCGACGGTGAAGTAGAAGTCCGCACCGAGCTTGTCCATCTTGTTGACGAAGCAGATGCGCGGGACGTCGTACTTGTCCGCCTGGCGCCACACCGTCTCGGACTGGGGCTCGACGCCCTCCTTGCCGTCGAACACGGCGACGGCACCGTCGAGGACGCGCAGCGAGCGCTCCACCTCGACCGTGAAGTCCACGTGCCCGGGGGTGTCGATGATGTTGATCTGGTTCTTGTTCCAGAAGCAGGTCGTCGCGGCGGACGTGATGGTGATGCCGCGCTCCTGCTCCTGCTCCATCCAGTCCATCGTCGACGCACCGTCGTGCGTCTCACCGATCTTGTAGTTGACGCCCGTGTAGAACAGGATCCGCTCGGTCGTCGTCGTCTTGCCGGCATCGATGTGCGCCATGATGCCGATGTTCCGGACCTTGTTCAGGTCGGTCAGCACGTCAAGTGCCACGGTTGGTTACCCCTTGGTCGTGGTGGTGGTCGGAGGGCCGGAGAGGTCCGTCAGCGCCGGGCTGGCGCTCGGCCGGCCGGCTCCGGATCCGCCGACGGCCCCGGGGGTCACCCGGGGCCGACGATCGGTTACCAGCGGTAGTGAGCGAACGCGCGGTTCGACTCGGCCATCTTGTGCATGTCCTCGCGACGCTTGACCGCGGCACCGAGGCCGTTCGAGGCGTCCAGGATCTCGTTCATCAGGCGCTCGGTCATCGTCTTCTCGCGGCGGGCGCGCGAGAAGTCGGTGAGCCAGCGCAGCGCGAGCGTCGTCGAGCGCGCCGGGCGCACCTCGACCGGGACCTGGTAGGTGGCACCACCGACACGGCGGGAGCGGACCTCGAGGGCCGGGCGGACGTTCTCGAGCGCGCGCTTGAGGACGACGACCGGGTCCTGGTCCGTCTTCGCACGGACGCCCTCGAGGGCGCCGTAGACGATGGCCTCGGCGGTGGACTTCTTGCCGTCGAGCAGGACCTTGTTGATCAGCTGCGTGACGACGGGGGACCCGTAGACCGGGTCGGCGATGAGCGGCCGCTTGGGGGCCGGACCCTTACGAGGCATCAGGCCTTCTCCTTCTTCGCGCCGTAGCGGCTGCGCGCCTGCTTGCGGTTCTTCACGCCCTGCGTGTCGAGCGCGCCGCGCACGATCTTGTAGCGGACACCGGGGAGGTCCTTCACACGGCCGCCGCGGACGAGCACGATGGAGTGCTCCTGCAGGTTGTGGCCGACGCCGGGGATGTAGGCGGTGACCTCGATGCCGGAGGACAGCTTCACACGCGCGACCTTGCGGAGGGCGGAGTTCGGCTTCTTGGGGGTGGTGGTGTACACACGGGTGCACACGCCGCGCCGCTGGGGGGAGCCCTTGAGGGCGGGAGTCTTGGACTTCCCGACCTTCGAGGTCCGGCCCTTGCGGACGAGCTGCTGGATCGTAGGCACTACGTCTCCGTCGTCTTCTCGAGCTCACGGAGGCCGGCCGGCCTCCGTCGGTGGTATCAGGCTGTGCGTGCCGACAGCAGGCGACACGCAGTCCACGCGGAGGGACCGCTGCGCCACTTACCACCGGCTCGATGGCCCGGATCCGTGAACGCGGCGGTGACGCCTGCGGCGGGATCGCGGGATGCCCGGGCACTCACATCGCTCGCACCCCGGTTACGGGCGCGCACGACGGCACGGGCACGGTCTCCAAGACTACCCGGCAGACAGAGGCGGGTCAAAGGTGCACCCTGTGACGTGCGCAGCCCTCCGCCAGGGGTGCGCCGCGGTGCGAGCTCCGGGTCGCGACCCCGCGCCCCCCTGCGGGACGCCGGCGCACCGGCGCCGAGGAGCGGCGCCGCACCCCTCCCCCGCTGCCGTGCCGGCTCGGCGCCGGAGCGCCGGCGAGCCGCCACGAGCCGGCACCGGGGACCAGCCGGGCACCAGCACCGAGAGCCAGCACCGCGAGCCAGCACCGCGAGACGCACGGCACGCTTCGTTGGGCCACACCAACATCGCAGGTCAGGGAGGCTGTCGACGCCGCCAGGCGAGTGCCATCCCTTCCGGGGGCGCCGAGTCGCGCCGTCATGGACCAGACGCGCCGAGGCGCCCCCCGTCGTCGACGGGAGGCGCCTCGGTGTGCAGCAGGCCGGAGCCCGGAGATCAGCGGAAGTCGCCGAAGTCCAGGTCCTCCAGCGGGATCGCCTCGCCCGAGCCCATACCGAGCGTCGGGAAGTCGATCTCGTCGTAGCCGAAGCTCGGGTAGAGCTCGGCCTTGGCCTGCTCGGTGGGCTCGACCTCGATGTTCCGGTAGCGGGACAGGCCCGTGCCGGCGGGGATGAGCTTACCGATGATGACGTTCTCCTTGAGGCCCAGCAGCGGGTCCCGGCGACCGCTCATGGCCGCCTCGGTCAGCACGCGGGTCGTCTCCTGGAAGGAGGCGGCCGAGAGCCACGAGTCGGTCGCGAGCGACGCCTTGGTGATACCCATCAGCTCCGGACGACCGGAGGCCGGCTGGCCACCCTCCGCCACGGCGCCACGGTTCGCGTCCTCGAAGCGCGTACGCTCCGCGAGCTCACCGGGCAGCAGGTTCGTGTCACCCGAGTCGAGCACGGTCACGCGACGCAGCATCTGCCGCACGATGACCTCGATGTGCTTGTCGTGGATGTCCACGCCCTGGCTGCGGTAGGTCTCCTGGACCTCGTCCACCAGGTGCTTCTGCGCGGCACGCGGGCCGAGGATGCGCAGCACCTTCTTCGGGTCGACCGCACCCTGGACCAGCTGCGTGCCGACCTGGACGTGCTGGCCGTCCTCGATCAGCAGGCGCGCACGCTTGGTCACCTGGTAGCGGATCTCCTCCGAGCCGTCGTCCGGCGTGAGGACCAGGTGGCGCGAGCGCTCCGAGTCCTCGATCGCCACACGGCCGGTGAACTCCGCGATCGGCGCCTCACCCTTGGGGGTGCGGGCTTCGAAGAGCTCGGTCACACGGGGCAGACCCTGCGTGATGTCGTCGGCCGAGGCCACACCACCGGTGTGGAAGGTACGCATCGTCAGCTGCGTGCCCGGCTCACCGATCGACTGGGCCGCGATGATGCCGACCGCCTCGCCGATGTCCACGAGCTTGCCCGTGGCCAGAGAGCGGCCGTAGCACTTGGCGCAGGTGCCGACGCGCGACTCGCAGGTCAGCACCGAGCGCACCTTGACGTTCTCCACGCCCGCGGCGAGCAGCGCCTCGATGGTCGCGTCACCCGCGTCGTCGCCCGCGTGGGCCACGACGTTGCCGTCCGCGTCCGCCACGTCCGTGGCGAGGGTACGGGCGTAGATGCTCGTCTCCACGCGCGGGTGCGGCACCAGCACGTCGTTGATCCGCTCCGCCACCGGCAGCGTGAGGCCACGCTCGGTGCCGCAGTCCTCCTCGCGGATGATGACGTCCTGCGAGACGTCCACGAGACGACGCGTCAGGTAGCCGGAGTCCGCGGTACGCAGCGCCGTGTCGGCAAGACCCTTGCGGGCACCGTGCGAGGCGATGAAGTACTCGAGGACGGACAGGCCCTCGCGGTAGTTGGACTTGATCGGGCGAGGGATGATCTCACCCTTCGGGTTCGCCACGAGGCCGCGCATACCGGCGATCTGGCGGACCTGCATCCAGTTACCACGGGCACCCGAGGACACCATGCGGTACAGGGTGTTGCGCGAGTTGTTCTCGAGGTTCTCCCGCATGACCTTGGCGACCTCGTCGGTGGCCTGGGTCCAGATCTCGATGAGCTCCTGACGGCGCTCGTCGTCGGTGATCAGACCGCGGTCGAACTGCTGCTGGACCTTGAGAGCACGCTCCTCGTTGCGGTCGAGGATCTCGTTCTTGACCTCCGGCATGGCGACGTCGGAGATCGCGATCGTGACGCCCGAGCGGGTCGCCCACCGGTAGCCGGCGTCCTTGAGCGCGTCGAGCGCCGCGGCCACCTCCACCTTCGGGTACGACTCGGCGAGGTCGTTGACGATCGTCGAGAGCTCCTTCTTGCCCACCACCCGGTTCTGGAACGGGTAGTCGACCGGGAGGGCCTCGTTGAAGATCGTGCGGCCCAGCGTCGTCTCGAAGAGCAGCACCTGGCCGGGCTCCCAGCCCTCGGGCTCCTCACCGGGCTCGAACACGACGTCGTCCATGCGGACCTTGATCGTCGCGTTCAGGTCGAGCTCGCCACGGTCGAACGCCATGATCGCCTCGGCCTGCGACGAGAACACACGGCCCTCGCCCTTGCCGCCCGGGCGCTCCGACGTCAGGTGGTGCAGACCGATGATCATGTCCTGCGAGGGCATGGTCACCGGACGACCGTCCGACGGCTTGAGGATGTTGTTGCTCGACAGCATCAGGATGCGCGCCTCGGCCTGGGCCTCGGCCGACAGCGGCAGGTGCACGGCCATCTGGTCACCGTCGAAGTCCGCGTTGAACGCGGCGCACACGAGCGGGTGCAGGTGGATGGCCTTGCCCTCGACCAGCTGCGGCTCGAAGGCCTGGATGCCCAGGCGGTGCAGCGTGGGTGCACGGTTCAGCAGCACCGGGTGCTCGGTGATGACCTCCTCGAGCACGTCCCACACGACCGAGCGCGTGCGCTCGACCATGCGCTTGGCCGACTTGATGTTCTGCGCGTGGTTCAGCTCGACCAGGCGCTTCATCACGAACGGCTTGAACAGCTCGAGCGCCATCTGCTTGGGCAGACCGCACTGGTGCAGCTTCAGGGTCGGGCCGACCACGATGACCGAACGGCCCGAGTAGTCGACACGCTTGCCGAGCAGGTTCTGGCGGAACCGGCCCTGCTTGCCCTTGAGCATGTCCGAGATCGACTTGAGCGGGCGGTTGCCCGGACCCGTGACCGGACGACCACGGCGGCCGTTGTCGAACAGCGAGTCCACGGCCTCCTGGAGCATCCGCTTCTCGTTGTTGACGATGATCTCGGGCGCGCCCAGGTCGAGCAGGCGCTTGAGACGGTTGTTGCGGTTGATCACGCGGCGGTACAGGTCGTTCAGGTCCGACGTCGCGAAGCGGCCACCGTCGAGCTGCACCATCGGGCGCAGGTCCGGCGGGATGACCGGGACGGCGTCGAGCACCATCGCCGTGGGCGAGTTGCTCGTCGTCAGGAACGCGTTGACGACCTTGAGGCGCTTGAGCGCACGCGTCTTGCGCTGCCCCTTGCCCGTGCGGATGATCTCGCGCAGCGACTCGGCCTCGGCCTCCAGGTCGAAGCTCTCGAGACGCTTCTGGATCGCCGCGGCGCCCATCGAGCCCTCGAAGTAGGTGCCGTAGCGGTCCTGGAGCGAGCGGTACAGCATCTCGTCACCCTCGAGGTCGGCGACCTTGAGGTTCTTGAAGCGGTCCCACACGTTCTCGAGGCGCTCGATCTCGGCGTCCGCACGCTTGCGGATGTTCGCCATCTCGCGCTCCGCGGCGTCGCGCACCTTGCGGCGAGCGTCCGCCTTGGCACCCTCGGCCTCGAGCTCGGCGATGTCCTGCTCGAGCTTGGTGGCGCGGGCGTTGATGTCGTTGTCGCGGCGGTCCGCGATCTCCTTCTTCTCCAGGTCGATCTCGTTCTGGAGACGCGGCAGGTCCTCGTGCCGGCCCTCCTCGTCGACCCACGTGATCATGTAGGCCGCGAAGTAGATGACCTTCTCCAGGTCCTTGGGCGCGAGGTCGAGCAGGTAGCCCAGGCGGGACGGCACACCCTTGAAGAACCAGATGTGCGTGACCGGGGCGGCCAGCTCGATGTGGCCCATGCGCTCACGGCGCACCTTGGACCGCGTGACCTCGACACCGCAGCGCTCGCAGACGATGCCCTTGAAGCGCACCCGCTTGTACTTGCCGCAGTAGCACTCCCAGTCCCGGGTGGGGCCGAAGATCTTCTCGCAGAAGAGCCCGTCCTTCTCCGGCTTCAGGGTGCGGTAGTTGATGGTCTCGGGCTTCTTGACCTCGCCGTGCGACCAGGCACGGATGTCGTCGGCCGTGGCCAGGCCGATGCGCAGCTCGTCGAAGACGTTGACGTCGAGCAAGATGTCCTACTTCCTCAAAGCTCTTTGATGAATGTCTTGTGCAGCTCGCGCTGGGTCAGATCTCGTCGATGCTGGACGCGGCGTTGGGCCGGCGGGAGAGGTCGATGCCGAGCTCCTCCGCGGCGCGGTACACCTCGTCGTCGGACTCCTTCATCTCGATGGAGACGCCGTCGGACGACAGCACCTCCACGTTCAGGCAGAGCGACTGCATCTCCTTGAGGAGCACCTTGAAGGACTCCGGGATGCCCGAGTCGGGGATGTTCTCGCCCTTGACGATGGCCTCGTACACCTTCACGCGGCCCGGGACGTCGTCGGACTTGATGGTCAGGAGCTCCTGCAGCGTGTAGGCGGCGCCGTACGCCTCCAGGGCCCAGACCTCCATCTCGCCGAAGCGCTGTCCGCCGAACTGCGCCTTACCACCCAGCGGCTGCTGCGTGATCATCGAGTACGGGCCGGTCGAACGGGCGTGGATCTTGTCGTCGACCAGGTGGTGGAGCTTGAGGATGTACATGTAGCCCACCGACACCGGGTCGGGGAACGGCTCGCCGGAGCGGCCGTCGAACAGGCGCGCCTTGCCGTCCTCGGCGACCATGCGGTCACCGTCACGGTTCGGGAGCGTCGTCGACAGCAGGCCGCGCAGGGCGACCTCCTCCAGGCCGTCGAACACCGGCGTCGCCACCGGGGTGCCCGGCTCGGAGCGATGCGCGACCTCGGGCAGGTGCGACTTCCACTCCGCGTTCGCGTCCTCGGCCAGCTCGACGTCCCAGCCACGGCTGGCGACCCAGCCCAGGTGCGTCTCGAGCACCTGGCCGACGTTCATGCGGCCGGGCACGCCCAGCGGGTTGAGCACGACGTCGACAGGGGTGCCGTCGGGCAGGAACGGCATGTCCTCCTGCGGCAGGATCTTCGAGATGACGCCCTTGTTGCCGTGACGGCCGGCGAGCTTGTCACCCACGGTGATCTTGCGGCGCTGGGCGATGTACACGCGCACCAGCTGGTTCACGCCGGCGGGCAGCTCGTCGCCGTCCTCGCGGTTGAACTCGCGGACCCCGATGACGGTGCCGGACTCGCCGTGAGGCACCTTGAGGGACGTGTCACGCACCTCGCGGGCCTTCTCGCCGAAGATCGCGCGCAGCAGGCGCTCCTCCGGGGTCAGCTCGGTCTCGCCCTTCGGGGTGACCTTGCCGACCAGCACGTCGCCGGCGCCGACCTCGGCACCGATGCGGATGATGCCGCGCTCGTCGAGGTCCGCCAGGACCTCCTCGGAGACGTTCGGGATGTCCCGCGTGATCTCCTCCGGGCCGAGCTTCGTGTCGCGGGCGTCGACCTCGTGCTCCTCGATGTGGATCGAGGACAGGACGTCGTCCTCCACGAGGCGCTGCGACAGGATGATCGCGTCCTCGTAGTTGTGGCCCTCCCACGACATGAACGCCACGAGCAGGTTGCGGCCGAGCGCGAGCTCGCCCTCGTCCGTGGCCGGGCCGTCGGCGAGCACCGAGCCCACCTCGACGCGCTGGCCCTCGTCCACGAGCACGCGCTGGTTGTAGCTGGTGCCCTGGTTGGAGCGGACGAACTTCTGCACGCGGTAGCTCGACGTGGTGGCGTCGTCGTTGGCGACGAGCACCATGTCGGCCGAGACCTCGGTCACGACACCCGGCTTGGTGGCCACGATGACGTCGCCCGCGTCGACGGCCGCGCGGCGCTCCATGCCGGTGCCGACCAGCGGCATCTCCGAGCGCACCAGCGGCACGGCCTGGCGCTGCATGTTCGCGCCCATGAGCGCGCGGTTCGCGTCGTCGTGCTCGAGGAACGGGATGAGCGCGGTCGCGACCGACACCATCTGGCGCGGGGAGACGTCGATGTAGTCGACGTCGCTGACCGGGACGTCGGACGTCTCGCCGCCCTTGACGCGCACCAGGACGCGCGGCTCGGCGAAGCGGCCGTCCGCGGTCAGCGGCGTGTTGGCCTGCGCGATGACGTAACGGTCCTCGTCGTCGGCCGTGAGGTACTCGACCTCGTCGGTGACGCGGCCGTCGACGACCTTGCGGTACGGCGTCTCGATGAAGCCGAACGGGTTGATGCGGCCGAACGAGGCGAGCGAGCCGATCAGACCGATGTTCGGACCCTCAGGGGTCTCGATCGGGCACATGCGGCCGTAGTGCGACGGGTGGACGTCACGGACCTCCATGCCGGCGCGGTCGCGCGACAGACCGCCGGGACCCAGCGCCGACAGGCGGCGCTTGTGGGTCAGACCCGCGAGCGGGTTGTTCTGGTCCATGAACTGCGAGAGCTGCGAGGTGCCGAAGAACTCGCGGATCGACGCCACGACGGGGCGGATGTTGATCAGCGTCTGCGGCGTGATCGCCTCGACGTCCTGCGTCGTCATGCGCTCACGGACCACGCGCTCCATGCGGGACAGGCCCGTGCGCACCTGGTTCTGGATGAGCTCGCCGACGGCGCGGATGCGGCGGTTGCCGAAGTGGTCGATGTCGTCGGTCTCGACCCGCACCTCGACCGGCTCGCCGTTGCGGCTGCCCGAGAGGGTGGTGACGTCGGCGTGCAGCGCGGCCAGGTACTTGATGGTGGCCACGATGTCGGTGCGCGACAGCGTCGAGTCCGTCAGCGGGGCGTCCACGCCGAGCTTCTTGCTCAGCTTGTAGCGGCCGACCTTCGCCAGGTCGTAGCGCTTGGGGTTGAAGTAGAAGTTCTCCAGCAGCGCGCGGCCGGCCTCGACCGTCGGCGGCTCACCCGGGCGGATCTTGCGGTACAGGTCGACCAGGGCCTCGTCCTCCGTGTGGACGTGGTCCTTCTCCAGCGTGTCGAGCACGGCCGGGAACTGGGCGAACTCCTCGCGGATCTCCGACTCGGTCATGCCGAGCGCCTTGAGCAGCACGGTGACCGACTGCTTGCGCTTGCGGTCGACGCGCACGCCGACGGCGTCGCGCTTGTCGATCTCGAACTCCAGCCAGGCGCCGCGCGACGGGATGATCTTCGCCGAGAAGACGTCCTTGTCCGACGTCTTGTCGGGCGTGCGCTCGAAGTACACGCCGGGCGAGCGGACGAGCTGGGAGACCACGACACGCTCGGTGCCGTTGATGATGAACGTGCCGCGCGGGGTCATGAGCGGGAAGTCGCCCATGAAGACCGTCTGCGACTTGATCTCACCGGTCGTGTAGTTGACGAACTCGGCGGTCACGAACAGCGGGGCCGCGTAGGTGAAGTCCTTCTCCTTGCACTCCTCCGCCGTGTACTTCGGCGGCTCGAAGCGGTGGTTGGAGAAGGAGAGGGACATCGACTGGCCGAAGTCCTCGATCGGGGAGATCTCCTCGAAGATCTCCTCCAGGCCCGACGTGGAGGGGACGGCGCCGGCGGCGGCCGCGACGCGGGCCTGCCAGGCCTCGTTCCCCAGGAGCCAGTCGAAGCTCTCGGTCTGCAGGCCGAGGAGGTCGGGGACCTCGAGCGGCTCGTAGATCTTGGCGAAGGAGACGCGGCGGGAGGCGGTGCGGTTCGCGATAGCGTCGGCGGACGGAGCAGAAGGGGTGCGCGAGGCAGCCAAGAGGGGTCCTTCCCTGCAGTTCGATGGCACGCTGTACGCTTCGTGTGCCTGTGCAGGTCGCCGTCCGAGCGCCTGGCCGTCGTCCGGGTCTCCGAAGAGACGGGGCCGCTGCCGGCGGGGTTCGATGAGGGCGTCGTGGGCACACGCGAGCGCAAAGCGCTAGCATACCCGGCCCGAACAAGGTTGTCCACTGCGCGAGGGCGCGCCGAAGGACGCCAAGCCAGGCCGGTCTTGTCGGCACGAGGGTGAACTCGTAGACCGGGTGGTGCGAGGCGTTGTCTCGGTGGCCGCCATATGCCGCCCAAGAACAGCGGTGCCGAAGATCCTACGCCTTCGGCGGGCATGACGTCGAACCACGACGTCACGGGCCCGTGGCCGGCGTCGCAGGCACCAGCCACGGGACGAGACGACGAGGCCCGTACCCACGCGGTGGGTACGGGCCTCGTCAGTGAGGATCGCGGCTCAGGCCGCGGACGTCACTTGAGCTCGACGGTGGCGCCGGCGCCCTCGAGGGCAGCCTTGGCCTTCTCCGCGGTCTCCTTGTTGACGTTCTCCAGGACCGGCTTCGGGGCGCCGTCCACGAGGTCCTTGGCCTCCTTCAGGCCGAGGGACGTGAGGGCGCGCACCTCCTTGATGACCTGGATCTTCTTGTCACCGGCGGCGGCGAGGATGACGTCGAACTCGTCCTTCTCCTCCTCCGCAGCGGCGCCGTCACCGGCACCACCGGCGGCGGGGGCAGCGGCCACGGCGGCGACCGGGGCAGCGGCGGTGACCTCGAAGGTCTCCTCGAAGGCCTTGACGAACTCCGACAGCTCGATGAGGGTCAGACCCTTGAACTGCTCGATGAGCTCCTCGGTGCTGAGCTTCGCCATGATGGCGTTCCTTTCAGATCAAGCTTCTGGGCGTTGACTGATGCCCGTCAGAAGCGATGGGGGTGTTGTGCTTGCGCCGCGCCTGGCCCGAGGGCTCAGGCGGCAGCGCCCTCCGACTCCTGCTTCTGACGCAGGGCATCGATGACGCGAGCAGCCTGGGCGGTGTTCGCGGTGAAGACGTAGGCAGCCTGGAAGAGCTTGGCCTTCATCGCGCCGGCCGCCTTGGCCAGCAGGACCTCGCGGGACTCGAGGTCCGCGAGCTTGGTGACCTCTGCAGCGGTCAGGGCGCGCCCGTCGAGGACACCGCCCTTGATGACCAGAGCAGGGTTCGCCTTGGCGAAGTCACGCAGGCCCTTCGCGGCCTCGACCGGGTCGCCGGTCACGAAGGCGATCGCAGACGGGCCCTTCAGGTCGGCGTCGAGACCCTCGACACCGGCCTCCTTGGCCGCGATCTGCGTCAGCGTGTTCTTCACCACGGCGTAGGTTGCGTTGCCGCCGAGCGACCGACGCAGCTCCTTGAGCTGCTTGACGGTGAGCCCGCGGTACTCGGTCAGCACGGCCGCGTTCGACTCACGGAACTTGTCCGCGACCTCCGCGACGGCGGCTGCCTTGTCCGGCCTCGCCATGGCAATCCTTCCGGTGGTGGTACCACCGGCTCCCTGATGGCGAAGCCCCGGAACGAGAAGAGCCCCGGCGCAGGCGCACGGGGCTCGGTTCACGCAGCCAGGCTGCGGGACGTCGTCGTGATCACCTGCGCAGGCCTCCGCACGTGGGCGGGACTTCGGTCTTCGGCCGCCCTCAGGAGGGCAGCGTCCGACGACCGGCGGTCTTGGGTTACCTGAGAAGACTACACGACCCGTACCCGTGCCTGGTACCCAGGCCGAGGGGACGCGCGTCACACCGCCGGCCGGGAGAGAACCCGCTCCCCCGCCGGCGGGCGGACGACGAAGGACCCGGCGCCCGCGCCGCGTCGCGGCAGCGAGGCACCGGGCCCTCCGGCTCGGTGGAGCGTGGCCTCAGGCCGCGCTCTCCTCGAGGAGCTTGCTGACCTTCGACGGGTCGACCGGGACACCCGGGCCCATCGTGGTCGAGATCGTCGCCTTGATCAGGTAGCGACCCTTCGACGACGACGGCTTCAGACGGAGGATCTCCTCCAGCGCCGCGGCGTAGTTCTCCACCAGCTGCTTCTCGTCGAACGAGACCTTGCCGATGATGAAGTGCAGGTTCGCGTGCTTGTCGACACGGAACTCGATCTTGCCGCCCTTGATGTCGGACACAGCCTTGGCCACGTCCATGGTGACCGTGCCGGTCTTCGGGTTCGGCATGAGGCCGCGGGGGCCGAGCACCTTGCCCAGGCGGCCGACCTTGCCCATCAGGTCCGGCGTCGCGACGGCGGCGTCGAAGTCCGTGAAGCCACCGGCGACCTGCTCGATGAGCTCGTCGCCACCGACGATGTCGGCACCGGCCGCACGGGCCTCCTCGGCCTTCGCCGCGTTGGCGAACACCAGGACCTTGGCGGTCTTGCCGGTGCCGTGCGGCAGGTTGACGGTGCCGCGGACCATCTGGTCCGCCTTGCGCGGGTCCACACCGAGGCGGAACGCGACCTCGACGGTCGAGTCGTACTTGGTGGTGGACGTCTCCTTGGCCAGGCGCACCGCGTCGAGCGGGGCGTAGAGGGCGTCGCGGTCGATCTTCTCGGCCGCGGCGCGGTAGGCCTTGCTGTGCTTCGCCATGACGGCTTCTCCTTCGTGGTCGTAGCGGGCCGTGCGGCCCTGCCACTGTCTTGTGCTGGACCGGGGTGCTCTGCTCGCTACCGAGCAGAGCACCCCGGGATCAGGCAGAGCCCGCTGTGCGCGCCCCGCCTCCACCGGCGCTCCGTCAGAGCTCGGTGGTGATGCCCATCGAACGCGCGGTGCCGGCGACGATCTTCATCGCGGCGTCGATGTCGTTCGCGTTGAGGTCGTCCATCTTGGTCTGGGCGATCTCGCGGACCTGGTCCGCGGTGAGCGAGCCGACCTTGACGGTGTGCGGCGTGGCCGAGCCCTTCTGGAGGCCCGCGGCCTTCTTGATGAGCTCCGCGGCCGGCGGCGTCTTCGTGATGAAGGTGAACGAGCGGTCCTCGTACACCGTGATCTCGACCGGGATCACGTTGCCGCGCTGCGACTCGGTGGCCGCGTTGTAGGCCTTGCAGAACTCCATGATGTTGACGCCGTGCTGACCGAGCGCGGGGCCGATCGGCGGGGCCGGGGTGGCGGCGCCGGCGTTGATCTGGAGCTTGATCAGCCCCACGACCTTCTTCTTGGGAGGCATGGTGATTCCTGGCTTTCTGTTTCGTGGGCCGACGCCGTGGGCGATGACCCGGTTGCATGCTGCCGCCGGCGGCCGTGGCCGCCGCGGTCACGCGGGCTGCCGCCCGCGCACCGGTCAGATCTTGGCGACCTGGTTGAACGACAGCTCGACCGGGGTCTCCCGGCCGAAGATGGAGACGAGGACCTTGAGCTTCTGGGCCTCGACGTTGATCTCGGAGATCGTGGCGGGCAGCGTGTCGAACGGGCCGTCCGTGACGGTGACCGACTCGCCGACCTCGAAGTCCACGACCACGGGGGCCTTCGACCGCGTCGCCGACGCGGCAGCCGCGGGCTTGCCCGGCTCGGCCGCCGGCACCATCGTGGGCGCGAGCATCGAGTAGACCTCGTCGAGCGTCAGCGGCACCGGCTGGTGCGTGTGACCGACGAAGCCCGTGACGCCCGGCGTGTGGCGCACGGCGCCCCACGACTCGTCCGTGAGGTCCATGCGCACGAGGACGTAACCGGGGATACGGACGCGACGGACGGTCTTCTTCTGCGCGTTCTTGATCTCGGTCACCTCCTCCATGGGGACCTCGATCTGGAAGATGTAGTCCTCCATGTTCAGGCTCTGGATGCGGTTCTCCAGGTTGGCCTTCACACGGTTCTCGTAGCCGGCGTACGAGTGGATGACGTACCAGTCACCGAGCTGCGTCCGCAGGGTGCGCTTGAACTCCTCGGCCGGGTCCTCGACGACCTCGTCCTCGGCAGCGCCGTCCTCGGCGTCCTCGGCGGGCGCGGTCTCCTCGACCTCGCCGTCGGCCGCGTCCGCGGGCACGTCGAAGGGTGCCTCGTCGCCCTCGACGGGCGCGGCGGCGTCGACAGACTCGGGGGCGTCGACGTTCTCCGTCTGGTCCAGAGGCTCCTGGGACACGAACGAACCTGCTTTCCGACTACTCGATTGGGGTGATGCGGGGTGGGACGGCGGTGCGGCAGTCAGCCGAACAGGGCGAAGACGCCCAGACCGATGAGGTAGTCCAGCGCCGACACGAAGATCATGACCACCACGACGAACACGAGCACGACGGCCGTGTAGGTCAGCAGCTCGGAGCGGGTCGGGGAGACGACCTTCTTGAGCTCGGCGATCACCTGACGCACGAACAGCGCGATGCGGGCGAAGAGACCCTTGCGGCCCTTGTCCCCGTGCGCCGTCGTGGCCTCGACAGCCCCGGCGGGTTCGCTCACTGTGCCCAACCCCGTTTCGCGACGTGTGCCCCGTGCCGCCTGTCGGCGACGGACGCACTGACTCATGGCGTTCCGGGGGCCACCGCGGTGGACCCCGCTGCGCGCGGCCCGACAGTCTGGAAACCACGGGGGATCACGCTTGCAGGGTAGACAGGACTCGAACCTGCAACCTGCGGTTTTGGAGACCGCTGCGCTACCAATTGCGCCACTACCCTTCGTGCCGACGACGCCGTGTGGCCGCTCCCGAGGGCGCGTTCCAGCATGGCGGCCGTCAACCACCGAGGGACCACTGTACGCGACTGCGGCCCCTGGGTCGAACCGCTCCCCCGCAGACCCGGTGGGTCCACCGTCCGGTGGACCCCTGGTCCCTCCCGACGAGGGTCCCGCGCGGGCGCCCCGCTGCGCGAGCGTGGAGCCATGACCACCGCACCGACCGGGCGCGCCGCCCCGGGCCCCGCCGTCCACGTGGCCGGCCTGCACAAGCGCTACGGCTCCAAGCAGGCCGTCGACGGGCTCGACCTCGACGTGGCCGCGGGCGAGATCTTCGCCGTCCTCGGCCCCAACGGCGCCGGCAAGACGACCACCGTGGAGATCCTGGAGGGCTTCCGCTCCCGCGACCGTGGTGAGGTGCTCGTGCTCGGCGAGGACCCCGCGACCGCCGGCCGGCGCTGGCGCGCCCGCATCGGCGTCGTCGGCCAGGACTCCCGCGACCTGTCGGAGCTCACCGTCTCCGAGACCGTGCGCTCCACCGCACGCTCCTACCCCGACCCGCGCGACCCGGACGAGGTGATCGCCGCCGTCGGCCTCGAGGACAAGGCCAGGACCCGCACACGGGCGCTGTCGGGGGGCCAGCGGCGCCGGCTCGACGTCGCGCTCGGGATCGTCGGCCGGCCCGAGCTGCTGTTCCTGGACGAGCCCACCACCGGGTTCGACCCGCAGGCGCGGCGGGCGTTCTGGCAGCTGCTCCGCTCGCTGCGCGAGGACGGCACCACCATCCTGCTCACCACCCACTACCTCGACGAGGCCGCGGCGCTGGCCGACCGCGCCGCCGTCGTGCGCGACGGGCGCGTGGTCGCCCTGGGTGCGCCGGAGACCCTGGGCGGCCCCGAGGCGCGCACCCCCCTGGTCTCGTGGACCGAGGGCGGGCAGGTACGCACCGAGCGGACCGCGGCGCCGACGGCGTTCGTCGCCCACCTCGCCGCACGGCTGGGGCCCCACGGCGCACCCGACGGGGAGGTCCCCGGCCTGCAGGTGGTGCGCCCCACCCTCGAGGACGTCTACCTGGGCCTGATCGAGGCCTGGGACGAGACCCCCGGCCGCTCCCCCGCCGCCACGGACCACGGCGCCACGGACGACGGCGCCACCATCCCCGAGGCCGCCGGGGCGGCCGCAGCCCCCATCGAATCCCCCACGGCAGCCGGGCCTACCCTCCAGGAGCAGCGATGAGCACCCCACGGCCCACCACGGCCACCCAGCCCGCCGCCGAGCGCCCTCCCGCGCCTCCCGCGCGCACCGAACCGCGCCTGCCCGGCGTCCTGCCGCTCGCCCTGGTCCGCGCCCGCGTCGAGCTGCTGGGATTCCTGCGCGAGCGCGACGCCGTGTTCTTCATCCTGCTCTACCCGGTGCTGATGCTGCTGATCTTCTCCACGGTGTTCGGCTCCGACGGGCTGGGCCTGGTGGACGACGCCGGTCGCGAGGTGAGCTTCGCCCGGTACTTCCTGCCCGGCATGGTGGCCACCGGCGTCATGCTGTCGAGCTTCCAGTCGCTGGCGATCTCCGTGGCGGTCGAGCGCGACGACGGCACCCTGCGGCGCCTGCGGGCCACGCCGCTGCCGCCCGTGGCGTACTTCCTCGGCAAGGCAGGGCAGATCCTGGTGGTGACGCTCGGCCAGGTGGCGGCCCTGCTCGCCGTGGCCGCGCTCGTCTACGACGTACCGCTGCCGGACGAGCCCGGCCGCTGGTGGACGTTCGCGTGGGTGCTGCTGCTCGGTTCCGCCACGGGCACGGTGTGCGGGGTGGCGTTCTCCTCCCTGCCGCGCTCGGGCCGCTCCGCCACTGCCGTGGTGACGCCGGTCGTGCTGGTGCTGCAGTTCATCTCCGGCGTCTTCTTCATGCTCGACCAGCTCCCCGTGTGGCTCCAGCGGGTGGCCGAGGTGTTCCCCCTGAAGTGGATGGCGCAGGGCATGCGCTCGGTGTTCCTGCCCGACTCCGCCCTGGTGCTCGAGCCGAGCGGCTCCTGGCAGCACGGGCCCGCCGCTGCGATCCTGGGGGCATGGTTGCTCGTGGGGCTCGTGGTGGGCGTGCGCACCTTCCGCTGGCGGCGGCGTGACGACGGCTGACGGCACCGCCACGGCGCGGGCGGCCGACGACGGCCCGCCCGCGGCCGGCGGCCCCTACGCCTCGTGGGACCGCGTCGTCGTGTGGTGGGACGCCGCCTTCTACGCGCTGCTGACGCTGTGCGCGGTGTCCCTGGCCCTCACGGACGTCGCGGGCCCGGACCTGGCGCTGGCGCTCGGCTGCGTGGCCGTCATCGCGGTCGCTTACGCCGTCGTCGGCGCACGGGCGGCACGGACCCGCGAGGTCTGGCGGGCACGGGCCTACCTGACGGTGCTGGTGGGGGCCACGGCAGCCGCGGCCACGACGGCGCCGGTCGCCACCCTCCTCCTCTTCGTCACCTTCACCCACGTGTGGATGCTCTCCGAGCACGTGCTCGACGGCGTCGTGTTCTCCGCGCTCGTGTGCGCCGGGGTGACGCTGGCGGTCGCCGCCGGGGAGGGCTGGAGCGTCCCGGTGCTGCTCGAGGTGGCTCCGCAGATGGGGGTCGCGTTCGTGTTCGCCGTGGGTCTGGGCCTGTGGGTGGCGCGCACCATGCGGCAGTCGGAGGTCAACGCGCGGCTCGTGGACCGGCTGCGTGCCGCCCAGGCGGAGCTCGCCGCCTCCCAGCACGCGGCCGGCGTCGCGGCCGAGCGCGAGCGGCTCGCGCGGGAGATCCACGACACCCTCGCCCAGGGCTTCACCTCCGTGGTGATGCAGGCCCAGGTGGCGGCGGCGGCGCTCGACCGCGGCGACGAGGCCACGGTCCGCGAGCGCCTCGCGACCCTGGAGGCGACGGCGCGCGACAACCTGGCGGAGGCCCGCGGGCTGGTGGCGGCGTTCTCGCCCGTGCCCCTGCACGGTGCCACGCTGGCGGACGCGCTGGACCGCCTGGGCCGGCGGTGGTCGGCGGAGACGGGCGTGCCCGTGCGGGTGGAGACGGCCGACGTCGGCCCGCTGGGGCCGCAGGAGGAGGTGGTGCTGCTGCGGTCGGCGCAGGAGGCGCTGGCCAACGTGCGCCGGCACGCCGGGGCCCGCACCGTCGTCGTCCGCCTGACGGGCGGGGGCGGCGCACCGGTGGCGCTGGAGGTGCTGGACGACGGGCAGGGCATCGCGCCGGGCACCGAGGAGGGGTTCGGGCTGCGCGGCATGCGGGAGCGGGTGTCGGCGGGCGGCGGCACGGTGGCGGTGGGTCCCGGGTCGGACGGCGGCACGGCGGTGCGCGTGCTGCTGCCCGCGCGTGCACCGCAGGCCGGGACGGAGCGGGCAGGCGCCGGGGCGGCGTCGCCCGGCACGAGGGAGGGCGAGGCGTGAGCGGGACGACCGTGCGGGTGCTCGTGGTGGACGACCACCCGGTGGTGCGCTCCGGGCTCGTAGGCATGCTGGCCGTGGAGCCCGACCTGGACGTGGTGGGCGAGGCCGCCGACGGGCAGGCGGCGGTGGACCTCGCCGCCCGGCTGCGCCCCGACGTCGTGCTCATGGACCTGCGCATGCCGGTGCTCGACGGCGTCGGCGCCACCGCAGCCCTGACCGCCGGCGCCCCAGGCGGCGGACCCGCGCCTCGCGTCGTCGTGCTGACCACCTACGACACCGACGCCGACATCCTGCGGGCGGTGGAGGCCGGCGCCACCGGGTACCTGCTCAAGGACACGCCGCGGGACGAGCTGGTGCGCAGCGTGCGCGCCGCCGCCCGCGGTCAGACGGTGCTCACCCCCACCGTGGCCACGCGCCTGGTGGGCAGCGTGCGCACCAGCGCCGAGCGGCTGACGCCCCGGGAGGCGCAGGTGCTGGGACTGGTGGCCGAGGGCTTGTCCAACGCCGAGGTGGGGCGGGCGCTGTTCATCGGCGAGGCCACCGTCAAGACGCACCTGCTGCGCTCGTTCGCCAAGCTCGGGGTGGACGACCGCACCGGGGCGGTGACCGAGGCACGACGGCGCGGCTGGCTCGCCTGACCTGCGAGCGGGCCCCGGCCTGCGAGACTGCCGGACGTGCGAGACCTCGCGACGCTGCCCAAGGCGCACCTGCACCTGCACTTCACCGGTTCCATGGACGTGCCCACGCTGCGCGACATGGCCGCCCGCCACGGGATCCGCGTCCCGGCCGCGCTGGTCGACGACGACCCGTTGCGCGTGCCCGCGGACGAGCGGGGCTGGTTCCGGTTCCAGCGCCTCTACGACGCCGCACGCGCCTGCGTGCGGTCCGAGGCCGACATGCGCCAGGTGGTCGACGCCGCTGCCCGGGCCGACGCCGCCGAGGGGTCGGTGCGGCTGGAGATGCAGGTGGACCCGACGTCGTACGCACCGTTCGTCGGCGGCATCACGCCCGCCGTGGAGATCGTGCTCGACGCCGCGCGCGAGGCCAGCGCCGCCCACGGGCTGGAGGTCGCCGTGGTGGTGGCCGCCAGCCGGATGCGGCACCCGCTCGACGCCCGCACGCTCGCCCGGCTCGCCGCCCGGTATGCGGGCGAGGGCCCCGGCGAGGTCGTCGGGTTCGGCCTGAGCAACGACGAGCGGCACGGCGACACCGAGCAGTTCGCGGCAGCGTTCCGCATCGCCCGCCGTGCGGGGCTCGCCGCGGTGCCCCACGGGGGCGAGCTGCTGGGCCCGGCCCACGTCGCCACCGTGCTCGAGTCGCTGCACCCCGACCGGCTCGGCCACGGGGTGCGGGCCAGCGAGGACCCCGCCGTGCTGGCCGACGTCGTCGAGCGGGGCGTGGCCCTGGAGGTGTGCCCCGCCTCCAACGTGGGCCTGGGGGTGTACGAGGACGTCGCCGAGGTACCCCTGCGCGCCCTCGTCGACGCCGGGGCCACCGTGGCGCTCGGTGCGGACGACCCCCTGCTGTTCGGCTCCCGTCTCACCGCCCAGTACGAGGCGGCCCGCACCGCGCACGGCTTCTCCGACGCCGAGCTGGCCGACCTGGCTCGCGCGTCGGTCCGCGCCAGCAGGGCCTCCGACGCCAGCAGGGCGAGCATGCTCGCCAGGATCGACGAGTGGATCTCCCAGCCGGAGGAGGATGGCGCGGAGACCGGCGAGGAATCTGTCACGAACGGGTGACGATCCCCGGCTGACGCTGCAGACCGGCCCGCCACCGGGCACCGTGGTGACCCAGGGCCGACGAGACACGGGAGAGTGAATGGCGCAGCGGGCGCACGGGGTGGACGAGCGACGGGCCGACGGGCGACGGCCGGACGGGGCGGCACGTGCCGTGCCAGCAGTGCGGCGGGCCCTCGTGGTGGGCGTCGTGCTCGCCCTCGGAGCGTGCGCCTGGCCCGGGCAGCAGGGCGCCGGCACCGCCTCCCCCAGCTCCTCCCCCACCTCGTCCGCGACGGCCTCGCCCAGCGCCTCCGCGAGCGCCGAGCCCGACGAGGGGCTGGCCCCCGAGCCCGGGCAGGAGCCGACGCCGGAGCAGGACCCCGCAGGCGAGGACGCGGGCTCGCAGGACCAGGGCTCGCAGGACCCGGGCTCCGAGAGTCCCGCGGCCGAGGACCCGGCCGCGGACGACCCCGCTGCTGAAGGCCCCGCCGGGGCTGCGGGCGAGCCCGGAGCGGAGGCCGAGGAGGATCCCGGCCCCGAGCTCGTCCAGCGCGGCGACGAGGGCCCCCAGGTCGAGGCGCTCCAGCAGCGCCTGCAGGACCTCGGGTACTTCCTCCTCGAGGTCGACGGACGCTACGGGTGGGCCACGCAGCAGGCGGTGTGGGCGTTCCAGAAGGCCGCCGGCCTCACCCGGGACGGCGTCGTCGGTCCCCAGACGCAGCAGGCGCTCGACGCCGGCCACGTGCCCGCACCCCGCTCGGCGTCCGGGCACGTCCTGGAGATCGACGTCGACCGGCAGCTCGTGCTCGCCGTGGACGACGGGCGCGTCGTCCGGGTCATCAACGCCTCGACCGGCAACGGCGAGCGCTTCGTGGCGCAGGGACGCGAGTACGTGGCCCGCACCCGGCCAGGCACGTTCGAGGTCTACCGCCAGGTGGACGGCATGCACTCCTCGACGCTCGAGCTGGGCGACATGTGGCGGCCCAAGTACTTCAACGGGGCGATCGCCGTGCACGGGTCGCCGTCGGTGCCGCCCTACCCCGCCTCGCACGGGTGCGTGCGCGTGTCGAACGCGGCGATGAACTGGCTGTGGGACGACTGGGGCCTGCCGCAGGGCACCACGGTGCTCGTCTACTGAGCCCGGCCACCGGCGCGGGGCGCGTCAGAGGCTGACGCCGACCAGGACGGGCTCCGGCTCCAGCTCGACGCCGAACGCGTCACGCACCCCGTCACGGACCGCGCGCGCGAGCGCCACGACGTCCTCGGCACGCGCGCCGCCCCGGTTGGTCAGCGCGAGCGTGTGCTTGGTGGACAGGGTGGCCGGGCTGCGCTCTCCCGCCAGGCCGTACCCCTTGCCGAACCCGGCGTGCTCGATCAGCCAGGCGGCGCTCGTCTTGACCAGGGTGGGGTCCACGGCGCCCAGGCTGGGGCCCGTGGAGGTCTCGGGGGTCGCCGAGCGCACGGGGTACCGGGGAGCCTCGGCGGGCAGCGCACCGGCCTGGTCGGCCGGCACCACCGGGTTGGTGAAGAACGACCCGGCCGACCACCGGTCGTGGTCGGCGCCCGGCGCGGACCCGAACCGGCCGTCCTGGAGCATGCCCTTGCCGCTGCGCAACTCCAGGACCGCAGTCCGCACCTCCTCCGACGGCGCCCGGGTGCCCACCTCGACGCCGAGGCGGCGCGCCAGCTCGGCGTAGGCCACGGGGGCCGAGAGGGTGCCCAGGCGCATCTGCATGCTCACCTCCAGCACCACGTAGCGCGGCGTGGGGTACCAGGGAGCCTGCGGGTCCTCCTGCGTGGGCCGGCCGCGCATCGTGCGCTTGAGCAGCGACGTGCGGTAGCCGAACCCGAGCTCGCCGACGGCGAAGGTGCGCACCCGGCCGCGCAGCCGGTCCCAGGTGCGCACCGTGGAGACGACGCCCGCCACCTCCTGGCCGTAGGCGCCGATGTTCTGCACCGGGGCAGCCCCCACCGTGCCGGGGATGCCCGACAGGGCCTCCAGGCCCACCCACCCGTGCTCGACGGCGGCTGCGACGAGCTCGTCCCAGTCCTGGCCGGCCACCGCGGTGACGCTCGCGCCCCCGCAGGAGTCCTCGCCCTGCACCTCGAAGCCGGTGCGCACGTCACGCACGACGACGCCGCCGAAGCCCTCGTCGGCCACCAGCAGGTTGGACCCGCCGCCCACCACGAGCACGGGCCGGCCGGCGTCGTCGGCCGCGCGGACCGTGTCGATCAGCTCGGCCTCGGTGCTCGCCTCGACGTACGCGTCGGCAGGGCCGCCCACACGCAGGGTGGTCAGCTCGGCCAGGGCGGGGGCGGAGGTGGAGATGCTCACCCGCCCAGGGTAGGCCCGACGACGACGGCGGGCGTCGCCGTCAGGCCCGCTCCTCCTGCGCCTGCGCCTGCGGCAGCGGGCGGGCGGCCCCCGCCACGGACAGCCCGATCACCACAGGTGCCGCGATGACCAGCAGCGCGTGCCGGTACCCGGTGTGCTCGGCGAGCAGGCCGATCAGCGCCGGGCCGATGAAGAACGCCGAGTAGCCCACGGTGGAGACCACCGACACCCGCAGCGCGGCCCGGCGCGGGTCGTCGGACGCCGCCGACATGCCCATGGGGAACCCGAGGGCGGCCGCCGCCCCCCACACCACCACGCCCACGAGGGCGAGCCACAGCCAGGGCGAGAACACGAAGAGGCCCACGCCCACCAGCGCGCCCAGGGCGCTCAGCCGCAGCACGGGCACGCGCCCGAGCCGGTCGATCAGCTCCGTGCCCACCAGGCGGGCCGCGGTCATGGCGGCCAGGAAGATCGCCAGGCCCAGGGCGCCGGTCGCCTCCGACGCCTCGAAGCCGTCGACGACGGCCAACCCCAGCCAGTCGTTCGCCGCACCCTCGGTGAGGGCTGCGGCCAGCACCACCAGACCGATGAGCAGGGTGCGCGGCTCACGCCAGGTGGCGAGCACGTCGCGCCAGCCGTGCGCGACCTCGTCGTGCTGCCCGCCGGCCACGGCCGTGGCGGGGCCGGCACCCGTGCCCGCCGACGCCGGGGCCGCCGTCGTCGGCTCACCGCCGGTGCTCTCCCCCGCCCGGCCGGTGCCGGCCACCGCCTCAGGGACCGCGGCGCCGCCCGCAGCGCGCGCCGTCACCGGCGTCGAGACGAACCACCGCACGCACACGGCCGCGGCGAGCAGCGCCAGGACCATCCCCGTCACCACGTGCACCGCGAACGGCAGCCCGAGGGCGGAGGCACCCGCCCCCATGCCCGCGCCGGCCACCGTGCCGAACGAGAAGCCCGCGTGGAAGCGCGGCATGATCGCCCGCCCCAGCCGCTGCTCGACGACGGCGCCCTCGAGGTTCATCGAGGCGTCCCACACACCGATGCCCACGCCCGCCAGGAACAGACCGGCACGCACCACCATGGCGTGGGAGTCGACCACGCCGACGCAGGCGACGGCGTAGCCCGCCGTGGCGACCAGCGAGAAGATCACCACCGTCCGGGCCGCACCCAGCCGGGCCACGATCATCCCGGACAACGGCAGCGCCAGCACCGACCCCACCGCGCCGGTCAGCACCAGCAGGCCCATCTGGCGCTCGGAGAAGTCGAGGCCGTCACGGACCGCCGGCAGACGCGAGGCCCAGGTGGCGAAGGTGAACCCGTTGGCGAGGAAGACGACGAAGACGGCCCACGCGGCGTTGCGTGCGCGATCGGCGGAGTGGCTGCTCACGCCCCTGACGCTCTCCTACCCCGCACCCCTCGTCAAATCGTTTCGCGACAGCATCCGCACCGCGCAGGTAGGCTCACGCCCACCGCACCGCGGGACGAGCAGCGACCACAGCCCGGCCACCGGCCGGGCGCGACCGAGGAGGCACGATGGGCCGCAGCCCTGGGAGCCGCCCCACCCTGGCCAAGGTCGCCGAGCACGCGGGCGTGTCCGTCTCCACGGCCTCGCTCGCGTTCTCCGGCGCCGGGCCCATCACCCCCGAGACCCGCGACCGGGTGCTCGCCGCCGCCGCCGAGCTGGGCTACTCCGGCCCCAACCCGCTGGGCCGGCAGCTGCGCTCCGGGCGCTCCGGCATCGTCGGCGTCGTCATCGGCGACCAGCCCGGCCGCGCGTTCCGCGACCCCGTCTCCGTCCAGGTGCTCGACGGCCTCATGCAGGTGCTCGGCGAGCAAGGGCTCGGCGTGCTCCTGGTGCCCGGCATCGACCGCGACGCCTGCGCACCCTGCGCCGACCCCGCCGGGCACAGCGGCGCGCAGACCGGCGGACAGACCGGCGGGCAGGGTGGTGAGCAGGGTGGCGAGCCCGCGGAGCGCCCCCGCGTCGCTCCCGTGGACCCCCTGGTCGAGTCCGCCGCGATGGACGTCGCGGTGCTCGTGTGGGGCGTGCTGACCGACGACCCGAACCTGGCCGCGCTGCAGCGACGCGGCGTCCCCGTCGTCGTCGGCGAGGGGCACGAGGTCCAGGGCTCCCCGTTGGTCCGCATCGAGGACCGCGCCGGGGCCGCCGAGGCGGTCCGGCACCTCGTCGACCTCGGGCACACCCGCATCGCCGAGATCACCCTCCCGTTCGGCCGCGGGGAACGCTCCGGCCCCGTGGACGCCACCCGGCTGGGCCTGGTGGACCGCACCCCCGCCCGCAACCGGCTCGCCGGCGTCCGTGACGTCGTCGAGCCCGTGCTGTCGTGGGAGACCCCGGCGTCCCTCGTCGAGCACGGCCGTGACGCCGCCACCGAGATCCTCGGCCAGTGGGTGCCGGCGACCGAGCGGCCCACCGCGATCTTCGCCCACTCCGACCTGCTCGCCGCGGGCGCCGTGATCGCCGCGCGCGAGCTGGGGCTGCGCGTTCCCGAGGACGTGTCGATCGCCGGGTTCGACGGCCTCGACCTGCCCTGGCTCTCGCCCGACGTGCTCACGAGCGTGCACCAGCCGCTGCGGGAGAAGGGCGCCGAGCTCGGCCGCGCCGTCGTCGCGCTGCTCGCCGGGGAGGATCCGGCCGAGCACGTGCTGCCCGTGCGTCTCGTGCAGGGCACCACCACCGGGCCCGTCCCCGAGGCCTGACGCCGCGCTGCCGCTGGGCAGGGGCTGGGCCGGGCGTCTGGGCCGAGCCGAGCCGAAGCAGCGTGCCCCACGCGCACAGCAGACGACCCTCCTGCCCGTCGGGCAGGAGGGTCGTGACGTGCGCGGCCGGTGCGGCTCAGAGACGGACGAGCGCCTGCGCCTTGCCCAGCACCTTGGCGCCGTCGTGCACGACGGTGAGGTCCACGCGAGCGGTCCGCTTCTCCAGGTCGACGGCGCCGATCGTGGCCGTGACCTCGACGGCGGCCGTGCCGTCGGCCGGCACCGGCACGGGCCGCGTGAAACGGGTCTGGTAGTCGACGACGGCGCCCGGGTCACCGGCCCAGTCCTCGACGACGGCGACCGCAGAGCCCATGGTGAGCATGCCGTGGGCGATGACGCCCGGCAGGCCGACCCCGGTGGCGAACGCCTCGTCCCAGTGGATGCGGTTGAAGTCGCCGCTGGCGCCGGCGTACCGGACCAGGCGCGGGCGGTCGAGCTCGAGGGTGCGCGTGCCGACGACGTCGCCGACCGCGAGCTGCTCCAGCACGGGCTTGTCGCTCATCGACCCTCCCCTCGCACGGCGAGCGTGGAGACCACGGTCGAGACCGGCTCGTGGCCGTCGGCGGTGACGGCGGAGATCTCGCAGCGGGTCGTGACCATCGCGATGCCCGCGCGGTGGACCACCGAGTCGACGTGCAGCACGGTGACCAGCTCGTCCCCGGCGACGATCGGGCGGTGGTGCGTGAACCGCTCGTCAGCGTGGACCACGCGCGAGAAGTCGACGCCTGCGGCGGGATCGGTGATGTACTGCGCCTCGGCCCGCTGGGCGATCACGACGGCGAACGTCGGAGGCGCCACCAGGTCCGGATGGCCGAGACCCCGCGCCACCACGATGTCGTGGTGGGCGGGGTGCAGGGCGCCGACGGCGTCCGCGAACTCGCGGACCTTCTCGCGACCGACCGAGTACGCCTGCGTGGCGGGGTACTCGCGCCCGGCGAAGGCCGGGTCCGGCAGCGTGACCGTCATCTGGTTGTCGTCGACCGGAGGGTCAGCGGGTCTCGCGGTGCGCGGTGTGCTTGCCGCAGCGCGGGCAGAACTTCGCGAGCTCCAGGCGGTCCGGGTCGTTGCGACGGTTCTTCTTGGTGATGTAGTTCCGCTCCTTGCAGTCCACGCAGGCGAGCGTGATCTTCGGGCGGACGTCCGCGCTCTTGGAAGCCATGGTGAGTCACCTCTCGCGCCCCCGGAAGGCGCCACGTGCAATCGGGTGTCAGCACGACGCCGGTCGTCGTGCCGATGGTCCGCTGGACCGTCGGTCGTGAGTGGTAGCGAGGGCGGGGCTCGAACCCGCGACCTCACGATTATGAGTCGTGCGCTCTGACCAGCTGAGCTACCCCGCCACAAACGTGACTCAACGCGAGGCCGCCGCCGTCGTTCCGGAGGCGGCCCCGCGCCGTGATCACAGAGCCCCGAAAGGGAATCGAACCCTTGACCTTCTCCTTACCATGGAGATGCTCTGCCGACTGAGCTATCGGGGCAGCGGGGAAGACTCTACACGGGTTCGGGCCTGCCACGAAATCGGCTCAGCCCCTTCGTGACGCACGCCTCAGCGGACCCGTGCGGAGCCCTCTCCGGCACCTCTGCGCCGAGCCGCCCCAGCGCCGCGCGCGCCCGCCCAGAGCCACCCCAGAGCTGCTCCAGAAGCGCCCCAGGGCCGCCCTGACGGTCCTGGGGCGGCGCCGTCAGGGCGCCAGCACGCGAGCCCCGAGCTGCGCCCGCACGCTGAGCTCGGCGGCCTTGAACGCGTGCGCCTGCGTCATCGCGTGCTCGGTCCGCTCGAGGCAGTCGAGGATCAGCTGCCCGAAGTAGGGGAAGCCCACGGTGCCCTGCGCCTGCAGACGGTGCTCCCCGTGCTGGTCCACGAGGAACACGTTCCCCGGGCCGTCGTCGGTGCCCACGTTGATGTACTTGCGCAGCTCGATGTAGCCGTCCGTGCCGAGGATGAACGTGCGCCCGTCTCCCCAGGTGCGCAGCCCGTCGGGCGTGAACCAGTCCACGCGGCAGTACCCGCTGGCACCGTTGTCCATGACGATGCTCGCCTCGCCGAAGTCGTCGAGGCCCGGGTGCTGCGGGTGGTGGTAGTTCGCGATCGCCGAGTACGCCACCTCGGCGTCCTCGGCGCCGGCGAAGTGCAGCATCTGCTCGAAGTTGTGGCTCCCGATGTCGCACAGGATGCCGCCGTACCGCTCCTTCTCGAAGAACCAGTCCGGCCTGCCGGTACCCAGCCTGTGCGGCCCCATGCCCATCACCTGGACCACGCGCCCGATGGCGCCCCGGTCGACGAGCTGGCCCGCCAGCACGGCCGCCTCCACGTGGATGCGCTCGGAGTAGTAGACGGCGTACTTCAGCCCCGTGCGGGCCGTCGCCTCCCGCGCGGCCTCGAGCTGCTCCAGCGTGGTCAGCGGCGCCTTGTCGGTGAAGTAGTCCTTGCCCGCCTCGATGACCCGCAGGCCCAGGGCGCAGCGCTCGGAGGTGACGGCGGCGCCGGCGACCAGCCGTACCTCCGGGTCGTCGAGCACCTCCTGCTCGCTGCGGGCCACCCGGACACCGGGGAACTTCGCCCGGAACGCGTCCACCTTGGCCGGGTCGGGGTCGTAGACCCAGCGCAGGGTGGCCCCTGCCGAGACGAGCCCCTCGCTCATCCCGTAGATGTGGCCGTGGTCGAGGTGCATCGCGGCGAAGACGAAGTCGCCGGGGCCGACGACGGGTGCGGGCACCGGCTCCGGTGCGTACTGGGCGCCGCTGGTGGAGGTCATGGTTCTCCTGGTCCTGTCCGTAGGGGTGGGGTGGCGCTCAGCGCGCCGCGGGGCTGCCGCCGACGCTGATGGCGCCGGCCTGGTCGGGGACGGACGCCGTCTTGGCGAAGAAGCGCGGGGCGCGCTCCACGAGGGTGCCCGCCTGGTAGTACGGGTCCTCGGGGCTCAGCGGCAGGTCCACGGTGCGGCGCTCGATGCCGGCCTCGTAGATCGCCGTCACGAGCTCGACGGCGCGCCGGCCGTCCTCGCCGTCGATCGCCGGGCGCCGTCGGTCGCGCACGGCGGCGAGCACGTCGCAGATCTGCCCGGCGTGGCCCTCGTGCTCCAGCGGCCGGTGGGCAGCCGCGAGCGCCTCGATCTCCGCGACTCGTGCGGGGTCGCCGCCCGGTGCCGGGAAGCCGTTGGGCTGCGCGACGTCGGCCACCACGCTCCACGGCTGGGAGACGCGGGCGTGACGCCCCTGGACGACGATCGCCTGCTCCTCGCCGTGGTGCACGACGGAGCTGGTGACCTCGGCCAGCGCCCGGTCGTACTGCAGCACCGCCACCGAGAGGTCCTCGACCTCGGCGTTCTCGTGGGCGGCGTTGGTGAGCACGGCGGTCACGGAGCGCGGGGCGCCGAGCATCCAGAGGGTGAGGTCGAGGTGGTGGATGGCGTGGTTGAGGGTGCAGCCGCCGCCCTCGGACTCCCAGGTGCCGCGCCACCACAGGTCGTAGTAGGGCAGGCCGCGCCACCAGGCGGAGCTGACCTGGACGTGGGAGACGGGGCCGACCAGGCCGGAGTCCAGGACCTCCTTGAGCGTGGCCGTGTCGTCGCGGAACCGGTTCTGGGCGACCACCGAGAGGATGCGCCCGTTCTCGCGCGCAGCGGCGATCATGGCGTCGCAGTCGGCGAGCGAGGGTGCCATGGGCTTCTCGACGAGCACGTCGACGCCGGCCCGCAGCGCCGCGACGGTGAGCGCGGCGTGCGTGGAGGGCGGGGTGGCGATGCTGACGAGGTCGAGGTGCTCGGCCGCGAGCATCTCCTCGACGCTCTCGTAGGCGCGGGCCTGGCCGACGCCCAGCTCCTCGCGTCGCGTGGCGGCCTTGCCGGGTGCGGTGTCGCAGAGGGCGACGACCTCGCACTCCTGCTCGAACCGCTGGTAGCCCTGCACGTGCAGGGTGGCGATGCTGCCCGTGCCGATGATGCCGATCTTGAGCATGGTTCCTCCGTTCTCAGCGGGCTGCGGCGACGGAGCGCTGGATCTCGGCGATCAGCGCGTTCGCGGCTTCCAGCGGGGTCTGCCGTTCGAAGATGACGTCCTGCTGGTAGCGCAGGAGGATCGTCTGGATGTCGGACGCGCCGTTGGGCACGATCGCAGGTGCGTCGCCGAGCTTCGGGGTGCGCTGGGCGGCGAAGTCGACGGTCTTCTGCTCCTCGGCCGTCAGCTCGTCCGCGAGCGCCTCGACCACGTCGGGGTTGGCGGGGATGCCGCGCTCGGTGCCGAGGATGCGGCCGGCCTCTGGGTCGTTGACGAGGAAGTCGATGAGGAGGGCCGCCTCGGCGGGGTGCTTGGCCTTGGAGGAGACGGACCAGTACATGCCGGGCTTGAAGTAGTCGTACGGCGTGGTGTCCTGGTCGGGGGTGGGCAGCGGCACGAGCTCGATGTTGGCGCCGCTGGCGGCGGCGTACGCGGTGATGAGGGTCGAGGACGTGAAGACGGAGGCCGCCTTGCCGATGGAGAAGTCCTGCTGGTCGAGCGGGAGGGTGATGGTCTCGGCGGTGACGGAGGCGGGCGGTGCGGCGCCGTCCTTGGTCCAGTCGAGCGCCATCTGGAAGTAGGCGGCGAGGGTCTCCGGCTCGATCACGATGTCGTCGGCGGAGAACAGCTCGTCGCCCAGCTGCCGGGCGAACAGCTGCAGGGAGTACTCGTTGTAGAGGATGCCGGTGCCGTACGTGCCCGCCGGGGACTTCTCGGTCACCTCGCGCGCCCACGCCTCGAACTCGTCCCACGTCCACGTGGAGGTGTCCGGGAGCGGTACGCCCAGCTCCTCGACGAGGTCGGTGTTGACCAGCAGGGCGGTGGAGGTGGTGGAGATCGGCATCGCGTAGAGCTTGTCGTCCCACCGGCCCATGTCGAGCACGGACGGCTCGAGGGTGGACGTGTCGAGCTGGTCCTGGGTGCCGAGGTCGACGAGGCTGCCGCGTGCCGCGTAGGAGGCGAGGTAGAGCTGGTCCATCTGGACGACGTCGGGCGAGTTGCCGCCGGCGGTGGCGGTGGCGAGCTTCTCCCAGTAGCCGTTCCAGTCGGAGAACTCGGGCTCGACGGTGATGTTGGGGTACTTCTCCTGGAAGAGGTCGAACGCCTCCTGGGTGCGGGTGTGGCGGGCGTCGCCGCCCCACCACATGACGCGCAGGGTGACGGGCTCGTCGCTGAGCTCGCCGGAGCCGGTGCTCTCGGCGACGCCGCACGCGGCGAGCGTCAGGGCCGTGGCTGCGGCGACGGTGCCGGCGGCCGTGCGGCGGGTGCGGTTGGTCATGGCAGTGGTCCTTCGCTGTGTGGTGCGTGGCTGCGGGCTCACTTGAGCCCGGTGGTGGCGATGCCCTGGACCAGGTACTTCTGGCCGAGGGCGAAGGCGAGCACGAGCGGCACGATCGCGACGACGCTCATGGCGAACATGGCCCCGAACGACGACGTGGACTGGGCGTCGATGAACGAGCGCAGCGCGATCGGGACGGTGTAGAGCTGCGGGTCGGTGAGGTAGATGAGCTGGGAGAAGAAGTCGTTCCAGGTCCAGATGAAGGTGAAGATCGCCGTGGTGGCCAGGGCGGGCTTCATCAGCGGCAGGATGATCTGCAGGAAGATCCGGGCGTGCCCGGCGCCGTCGATGCGGGCGGCCTCGTCCAGCTCGCGGGGCAGCCCGCGGATGAACTGGACCATGAGGAAGATGAAGAACGCGTCGGTGGCCAGGAGCTTGGGCACGATCAGCGGCCAGAACGAGTTCACGAGGCCGGCCTGGGCCCAGAGGATGTACTGCGGCACGATCACGACGTGCACGGGCAGCATGATCGTCACGAGCATGTAGCCGAACGCCGTCCGCTGGAACCTGAATCGCAGGCGGGCGAACGCGTACGCGGCCATGGAGCAGCTGACGAGGTTGCCGACGATGGAGCCGAGCACCACGACGGCGGAGTTGAGCAGGTAGACGCTGAACGGCCGACCGAGCGCCGTCCACCCGTAGGTGTAGTTCTCCACGTGGAACGTGGTGGGCAGGATGGAGGGGTTGCCGAAGATCTGGCCGTCGGGGCGCAGCGAGCTGACCACCATCCACAGCACGGGGTAGAGCGCGAGGAGCACGCCCAGGGCGAGCACGACGTGCTTGAGACCGTGGCGCAGCCGGTGGCGGCCCTGTCCGGGGCGCCACCGGCTGCGCCACGGTCTCAAGCACGTCGTGCTCGCCCTGGGCGTGCTCCTCGCGCTCTACCC
>NZ_QKWH01000019.1 GCF_003244315.1 Xylanimonas oleitrophica | reverse complement strand
TGTCGGGTTCGAACCGACGACCTTCCGTTTACAAGACGGGAGCTCTACCAGCTGAGCTAAGGCGGCGTGCGGCGCGGACGTGGACGGCCGCGCGGGCGGGGACCAGACTACCGATCCCCGCCCGCGCGGCCGTACTCGTCTCTCAGCCGGTCGTCAGCAGGTCAGCGGGCGGCCTCGGCCACGGCCTGCTGGAGGGCGGCCGGGTCGCGCCAGTCGCCGCCCCAGCGCTCGCCGTCGATGGTCACGGTGGGGGTGCCGAAGCCGCCGGTCTGCGGGTTGGCGAGGGCCTCGTCGGCCGTGACCTGGCGCGTGACCGAGTAGACCCACTGGCCGTAGTCCTGGTGCGCGGTGCCGTCGGCGATGCCGTCGGCCACGTCCTGCGGCACGCCCGCCTCCACGGCGAGGTCCGCCATCTCCCGGTTCGACAGGCCGCGCGAGCGCTCGGCGGGCTGGTTGGCGAACAGCGTGTCGTGGAACTCGAGGAAGTGCTCGGGGGCACGGTCGGCCACCCACGCCGCGGCGGCCGCCGACCTCGTCGAGAACGCCGTACCGGCCGAGGCCCGGTCGAGGATCGACACGGGGTGGAAGACGACGTTGGCGGCGCCGCTGCTCATCATCGCCTCGATCGACGCGGTGTTCGCAGCCTCGAAGTCCCCGCAGATGGGGCACATGTAGTCGAAGTAGACGCCCACCTCGGGGGCGTCGGCCGCCCCCTCGCCGCCCGCGACCCCGTCGGTGCCGACCGGGATGCCGCCGTCGGCGCGCGCCGGTGCGGGCACCGTGGCGACCTCGCTCAGCGGGATGTCCTCCACCTCGGGGCCGCTGCCGGTGTCGCTCTGGCCGAGGATGTAGATCACGATGGCCGCGAGCGCCACCAGCACGACACCGAGCACACCGAGGGTGACGATCCGGTTGCGCCTGTCCCGCGCCGCCTGCTTCTGCTTGAGGGCGAGAGCCTCCGCGCGGGCGGCCTCACGCCGCTGCGCCTTGGAGAGGTTCGGGCTGTTCGTCGACATCGTGGTCCTTCGTTCGGCACGCCTGGCGCCGCCGTCCGACGGCGCTCACCAGCCTACCGGCGGCCCGGGACCGCGTCAGAAAACCGTGCGTCAGAACCCTGGTGGTCCGGTGAAGGGCCACCAGTGGATCACCGGCGGCAGGTCCAGCAGCGGCCGGGCCAGCAGCCACGCGGCGACCAGGCAGACGGCGATGGCCACGGCCGCGCCCGCCAGGCCGGGCGCCAGGACGCCCAGCGTCACCCGGGCGCCCTGCCGGGCCGTGCGGCCGGCCGGGCCGAACCACCCTGCCACCGCGGCCACCAGCATCGCCGCGGCGAGCACGCCGCAGAACACGATGGTCGCGTTCACGCCCCCGACGGCCCGCGAGGCGACGTCGGTGCGCGGCAGCACCACGAACCGCCCGTCCCCGAACACCCAGAACCCGAGGACCGTGACCAGCACGCCCGCGCACGCCGCGACCAGCAGCTGCGGCACCGCGCCCACCGTCCCGGCGACCACGTGCCACGGCAGCCGCAGCGCCGCCACGACGCCGTCCGACCCCCGCACCCCGCCGCGCCGCTCGCGGCGCCCGTGCAGGGACTCCGACGCCGCGCCCACCACCCGGCACACCACCACGAGCGCGGCCAGGACGCAGAACGCGACCCCGGGCCGCGTCGCCGCCAGCGCCACGAGCGGGGCGAGGAACGCCAGCACCGTGCCGGTACGGCGGCGGTGGACCGGCCGCACGTACGGCTCGGGCACCTCGGGCTCCTGCGGCCCGGCGATCGCCTCGTACGGCTGGTAGCGCACCTCCCCCACCGGCACGGCCGCCGGTGCGGGCATCGCCGGGATCGTCCGGGTGGCGCCGTCGTTCGCCAGCGCGCGGTCCCGCTCCTCGGCCGTCATCGGCGGCTCCACCGACGGCGGGAGCGGGTAGACCGGGTCGGCCAGCACGTCGGTCGCCGGAGCCATCACCTCCGTCAGCGGCCCGAGGTCCTGCGTGGGCAGCCCCAGCACCTGCGTCGCCTCCGGGTGCACCGCGATGCGCTGGGTGGACTCGTCGTCCCCGACGAGCGGCGCCCCCAGCCGGCGCGCCGCAGCAGCAGCCTCCTCGGCGTCCCGGCGCAGCGAGCGGGCGACGTCGGTCGGGCCCCACCGCAGCGCCGGGTCGGCGTGCAGGGCGCCCGCGAGCGCCCGCGCCGTGCGCGCGGGCAGGCCCACGAGGTCGGCGCGCCCCTCGCGGGAGCGGCGCAGCACCAGCTCGGTGGGACGCACGCCGAACGGGGAGCGCCCCGTGGCGGCGAACGCCAGGAGCGCCGCCCAGCTCCACCAGTCCGACTCGGGCGTGGGGGCCCCGCCGTCGAGCAGCTCGGGGGCGAGGTAGCCGGGCGTGCCGATGACGAACCCCGGGGAGGTCAGCGCGGCGGCGCGGCTGTCGCCCGCGGCCTGCGCGATACCGAAGTCGATGATGACCGGGCCGTGCGAGGTGACCATCACGTTCGACGGCTTGAGGTCGCGGTGCACCACGCCGGCCAGGTGGACCGCCTCCAGGGCGCCGGCGAGCTGGTCGGCCAGCTCGTACAGGTCGACCGGGTCCAGGGGCCCGCCCTCGTCGACCTCGTCCTCCAGCGTGGCGCCGTCGACCAGGTCGGTGACCACGAACGCCTCGGGGCCGTCGAGCTCGGCGTCGATGACGCGCGCGACGGCGGGGTGGCGCAGGCGCTGGAGGGACTGCACCTCGCGGCGCAGACGCTCGCGGGCGACGGGGTCGGTGTCGAGGTGGGCGTGGAGCACCTTGAGGGCGACGGCCTCGCCGCCGCCGTCCACGGCCTCGTAGACGGCGCCCATCGCTCCCTGGCCGAGGAGGGACCGGACGGTGTAGCCGCCGACCTCGGTGCCGGTGGCGAGGCGCCCGGGGGTCCCGGCGGCCGTCTGCGACCCCTCGACCGACCCCTCGACGTCTCCCATGGCGCACACCGTAGTGGCCGCCGGCACCCGCCGCGCGGTCACGACACGGCTCTCACCAGGCCGTGGACCTGCTCTCCGAGTACCCTGAGACCGTCAAGCAACCCCCAGCCGAACCGGGAGGATTCCCATTGACCGGCAAAGAACAGACCGGTGACCGTTCCGTCGGTGGCGAGTACGACCTCGTCGTCGTCGCCAACCGCCTCCCTGTGGACTTCTCCGTCCGCTCCGACGGCGGCGTGGACTGGCAGCGGTCCCCGGGCGGGCTGGTCACGGCGCTGGAGCCGGTCATGCAGCAGGCCGACGGCGCGTGGGTCGGCTGGTCCGGCGCACCCGACCTGGCGCACGAGCCGTTCGACGCCGACGAGATGCGGCTGGTGCCGGTCACGCTGAGCCAGGCGGAGATCGAGCGCTACTACGAGGGCTTCAGCAACGACACGCTGTGGCCGCTGTACCACGACGTGGTGGCGACCCCGACGTACCACCGCCAGTGGTGGGACGCCTACCGTCGCGTCAACCAGCGTTTCGCCGACGCCGCCGCGGCGCAGGCCGCCGAGGGCGCCGTCGTGTGGGTGCACGACTACCAGCTCCAGCTGGTGCCGAAGATGCTGCGCGACCAGCGCCCCGACCTGCGGATCGGGTTCTTCGACCACATCCCGTTCCCGCCCGTGGAGCTGTTCCAGCAGCTGCCGTGGCGCCGCCAGATCATCGAGGGGCTCCTGGGCGCCGACCTGCTCGGGTTCCAGCGCGGCGGCGACGCGTCGAACTTCATCCGGGCGGTACGCCGCCTGACGGACTACACCACGCGCGGGCCGATCGTGACCATGACGGACGAGGACGGCGGCCCCGGCCGCCACGTGCGCGCGGCGGCGTTCCCCATCTCGATCGACTCCACGCGGTTCGACGAGCTCGCCCGCACGCCGGAGGTCCAGGCACGGGCCAAGGAGATCCGCGCGGACCTGGGCGACCCCGAGGTGGTCATGCTCGGCGTCGACCGCCTCGACTACACCAAGGGCATCCGCCACCGCATCAAGGCGTACGGCGAGCTGCTGCAGGACGGGCGGCTCGACGTCGAGAGCTCGACGCTGGTGCAGGTGGCCAGCCCGAGCCGCGAGAACGTGGGCGCCTACCAGGAGCTGCGCGAGCACGTCGAGGTGCTGGTGGGCCACATCAACGGCGAGTTCGGCGAGCTCGGCCACTCGGCCATCCACTACCTGCACCACTCCTACCCGCCGGAGGAGATGGCGGCGCTCTACCTGGCCGCCGACGTCATGCTCGTCACGAGCCTGCGCGACGGCATGAACCTGGTGGCGAAGGAGTACGTGGCGGCCCGCTCGGACGAGCAGGGCGTGCTGCTGCTGAGCGAGTTCACCGGCGCCGCCGACGAGCTCGCGCCGGGACCGGTGCTGGTCAACCCGCACGACATCGACGGCCTCAAGGACGCCATCGTGCAGGCCGCGAAGATGGACCCCAAGGAGCAGCGGCGCCGCATGCGCCGGCTGCGCCGCAAGGTGATGAACGACGACGTCGCCAAGTGGTCGGACAGCTTCCTGGGCGTGCTGACCGCGATGCCGCGCCGGACGAGCCATGTCTGAGGCCGTCCCCGTCTCCGCTCGGGAGGTCGTCGGCGGCGACCTGGCGGCCGCCCTCGACGCCCTGGCCGCGCCAGCCGCGCCCGGCACGGGCGGCGGGCTGCCGGCCGTGCTGGTGGCCCTCGACTTCGACGGCACGCTCGCGCCGCTGGTCGACGACCCGACGACGTCGGCCATGACCGCGGCGGCCCGCGCGGGCGTCGACGCGCTCGCCGCCCTGCCCGACGACGCGGCCACCCGTCTGGCCCTGGTGTCGGGCCGCGCGCTGGCCGACCTGGCCGCGCTGGCCCGGCCGCCGGCCGGCGCCTACCTGGTGGGCAGCCACGGTGCCGAGACCGGCCTGGTCCTGCCGGACGGCGAGGTCGAGGCGGTGCCCGTCGAGCTCACGCCGCAGCAGCAGGACGTGCTCGACCGGCTCGTGGCCGGCCTCGAGGAGGTCGCGGCCGGCGTCGAGGGCGCCTGGGTGCAGACCAAGCCCGCCGCCGCCGTGCTGCACACCCGGCGCTCCCCCGCCGACGCCGCCGCCCGGGCGGTCGAGCGCGCCGACGCCGTCGTGGCCGGGCTGGGCCTGAGGGCCCTGCACGGCAAGGACGTGGTCGAGGTCGCCGTCGTCGAGGCCGACAAGGGCTCGGCACTGGCCCGCCTGCGCGACGTCGTCGGGCAGGAGCTCGCGGCGGCCGCCGGCGCGCCGCCCGCCACGGTGCGCGTGCTGTACGCCGGTGACGACACCACCGACGAGCACGCCCTGGCCACGCTGGGACCCGGGGACGTCGGCATCAAGGTGGGCGACGGGGACACGGTGGCGCGCCTGCGCGTGGCCGACGCGGACGCCGTCGGCGCGGTGCTGACCTACCTCGCCGGCGCCCTCCGCAACCGGGCGTGACTGTTTCGTGACCAAGATCATGGGGTGACGCGCCCCGGCCTCGGGGTAGGCTCGGGCGCGTCACCCCAGGGTGGCGAGGGACGACGTCGTCCTCGGCGTCGTGCCACAACTCAATCAAGTGTCAACGCAGACACGCCTGTCGTGAACGCAGCGGCACCCGACACAACGGATCGTCCGGCACGTACCTGCCGGTGGAGGGAACCACTCACATGGCCACGGTCACCTTCGACCACGCGACTCGCCTGTACCCCGGTACCGAGCGCCCCGCGGTCGACCAGCTCAACCTTCACATCGAGGACGGCGAGTTCCTCGTCCTCGTCGGCCCCTCGGGCTGCGGAAAGTCCACGTCGCTGCGCATGCTCGCCGGCCTGGAGGACGTCAACGGCGGCCGCATCCTCATCGGTGACCGCGACGTCACCGACGTGCAGCCCAAGGACCGCGACATCGCGATGGTCTTCCAGAACTACGCCCTGTACCCCCACATGTCGGTGGCGGACAACATGGGCTTCGCGCTGAAGATCGCCGGCACCCCCAAGGCCGAGATCCGCCAGCGCGTCGAGGAGGCCGCCAAGATCCTCGACCTCACCGAGTACCTCGACCGCAAGCCCAAGGCTCTCTCGGGCGGTCAGCGCCAGCGCGTCGCCATGGGCCGCGCCATCGTGCGCCAGCCGCAGGTGTTCCTCATGGACGAGCCGCTGTCGAACCTCGACGCCAAGCTCCGCGTCCAGACGCGCACGCAGATCGCCTCGCTCCAGCGCCGCCTCGGCGTCACCACGGTCTACGTCACGCACGACCAGACCGAGGCCCTCACCATGGGCGACCGCATCGCGGTGCTCAACAAGGGCGTCCTGCAGCAGGTCGGCACCCCGCGCGAGATGTACGACCAGCCCGCCAACGTGTTCGTCGCCGGCTTCATCGGCTCCCCCGCCATGAACATCGGCACGTTCCAGGTCAAGGACGGCGCCGCCCTCGTCGGCAACGCCCAGGTGCCGCTCGAGCGCACCGTGGTCGACGCGCTGACCGAGGCCGACGGCGGCAAGGTGACCGTGGGCTTCCGCCCCGAGTCCCTCGACGTCGTGGGCTCCGGCACCGCCGGCTCGTTCCAGGTCGAGGTCAACCTGGTCGAGGAGCTCGGCTCCGACGCGTTCGTGTACGGCTCGCTCAAGAGCGACGTCGGCGCGAGCGACCTGTCGGCCGGCGACTCGGACCAGGTCATCGTGCGCATCGACCCGCGCGAGGTCCCGATGAAGGGCGACACCATCAACGTCGCCATCAAGCCGGGCCAGTCGCACGTGTTCTCGGCCGCGACGGGCAACCGCCTCAGCTGAGTCACCCCGCACCGCGAGAGGGCGGGCCCGGCGTCGCCGGGCCCGCCCTCGTCGTCTGCACCGCGCCGTCACCGTCCGGTCACCTGCACCGCGTAAGGTGACGACGCCCCGCCCGCGCGCAGCCCCCGCGCACGACCCTCGAAGGACCCGTCAGTGGAGAACCTCCAGATCACCGCGGCGACGCCGGAGTCGGCGCTGCTCGACCTGCCCTGGAGGGTGCCGCTCGAGGACTGGCCCAACGACGTCCTCGCTGCCCTCCCCCGAGGCATCTCCCGGCACGTGGTGCGGTTCGTGCGGCTCAAGGGCCGCATGCTGGCCATCAAGGAGACGCGCGACCACTACGCGTTCCGCGAGTACGAGCTGCTGCGCCGCCTGCACAAGCTCGAGGTGCCGGCCGTGGTGCCGCTGGCCGTGGTGACGGGCCGCGTGGGTGACGACGGCGAACCGCTCGAGGCCGCGATCATCACCGAGCACCTGGCCTTCTCGCTGCCCTACCGCGCCGTGTTCAGCCAGGCGCTGCGCCCGGACACCGCGACCCGCCTCATCGACGCCCTGGCCGTGCTGCTCGTGCGGCTGCACCTCGTCGGCTTCTACTGGGGCGACGTGTCGCTGTCCAACACCCTCTTCCGCCGTGACGCCGACCGGTTCGCCGCCTACCTGGTGGACGCCGAGACCGGTGACCTGCACCGAGAGCTGACGTCCGGCCAGCGCGCCTACGACCTCGACCTGGCCCGCACCAACATCATCGGCGAGCTGTTCGACCTCGAGGCCGGCGAGCTGCTCGACGAGGAGGTCGACGCCATCGGCATCGGGGACGCCCTCGTGGAGCGGTACACCGAGCTGTGGGACGCCCTCACCAAGGTGGAGTCGTTCTCCGCCGACGAGCGGTGGCGCGTGGACGAGCGGATCCGGCGGCTCAACGACCTCGGGTTCGACGTCGGGGAGCTCGCGATCGTCACCGACATCGACGGCACCACGGTGCAGATCCAGCCCAAGGTGGTCGACGCCGGGCACCACTCGCGGCGCCTGCTGCGCCTGACCGGCCTGGACGTGCAGGACAACCAGGCCCGCCGGCTGCTCAACGACCTCGACTCGTGGCGCGCGGCGACCGACCGCCTCAACGACTCCGAGCAGCTCGTGGCGCACGACTGGCTGCTGCACTCCTTCGAGCCCACGATCGCGGCAGTGCCGCGCGACCTGCGCAAGAAGCTCGAGCCGGCCCAGCTGTTCCACGAGATCCTCGACCACCGCTGGTACCTGTCGCAGCGCGTGCACCGCGACGTGCCGATGCCGGAGGCCGCGATCAGCTACGTCGACCAGGTGCTGCGGCACCGGCCGGACGAGCAGGCCGTGCTGGGTCTGCCCCCCGAGCGCGCCCACGAGGACGAGGAGACGCTGCTCGGCTGAGCCGCGTCTGCGCGCAGCGTCCCCTCGCAGGGTCCCGGGGACGACGGAGGCCCGGCGGCAGGTGCCGCCGGGCCTCCGTCGTCGTCGGGCCTGTCGCTCAGGCCGTCGCTCAGGCCGAGCGGCGCGCCTTGGCGATCTCGTACATCGCGATGCCCGCGGCCACGCCCGCGTTGAGCGACTCGACCGCGCCCTCGTCGATCGAGATGGCGGCGACCGTGTCGCACGTCTCGCGCACCAGACGCCCCATCCCCTTGCCCTCGGAGCCCACCACGAGCACGAGCGGGTCGGTGGCGAGCTGCAGCTCGCCCACCTCCGTGTCGCCGTCGCCGTCGAGCCCGACGACGAAGCAGCCGGCCTTCTTCAGCTCGGTCAGCGCGCGGGCCAGGTTGGTCGCCCGGGCCACGGGCACGTGGGCGGCGGCACCGGCCGAGACCTTCCAGGCGGAGGCGGTCACGCCGGCCGCACGACGCTCGGGCACCAGCACGCCGTGGGCGCCGAACGCGCCGGCGGAGCGCAGCACGGCGCCGAGGTTGCGCGGGTCGGTGACGCCGTCGAGCGCCACGATCAGCGGTGGGCGGCCCGAGGCCTCGGCGGCGTCGAGCAGGTCGTCCACGTCGGCGTACTCGTACGGCGGCACCTGGGCCGCGATGCCCTGGTGGACCTGACCGTCCGTGAGGCGGTCCAGCTCCGGCTTGGACGCCTCGAGCAGGGCGTGGCCGCGCTCCGAGGCGAGCTGCAGGATCTCTCGGGTGCGGTCGTCGTGCTCGATCCGGCTCGCGACGTACAGCGCCGTGATCGGCAGGTCGGTGCGCAGCGCCTCGAGCACGGCGTTGCGGCCGGCCACGACCTCGGCGCCGTCGGTCGACCGGCGGGTGCCGCGCACCACGCCCCGCGAGGCGTCCCGGCGCTGCTGCGTCTCCGCCCGCTTCTCCGCGGCGACCTTGCGCTTGTGCGCCGGGTGGTACTCGCGGTCCTCGGCCTTGGGCGTCGGTCCCTTGCCGCGCAGCGCGCGGCGGCTGTGACCGCCCGTGCCGACCTGCGGCCCCTTCTTGCTTCCGGCCTTGCGGACGGCGCCGGGGCGCTTGGAGTTGCCTGCCATGAGAGTCCTTCGGTGGTTCGTCAGGTGGCCTCGAGGACCACCGCGTACGTAGTGTCGGGCGGCGCTGGGGAGCCAGCCACCGGAGCGTCGGGGCCGCCCGTGCGGCCGCCGTCAGGGGTTTAGTTGGCGAGCGTCCAGCGCGCGCCGTCCGGGCCGTCCTGGACGACGACGCCGGCGGCGGCGAGCCGGTCACGGATGGCGTCGCTGGCCGCCCAGTCCTTGGCGGCCCGCGCTGCGGCCCGCGCCTCCAGCTCGGCGGCCACGAGCGCGTCGAGCGCCGCACGGGCGGCCGACGACGCGGCGTCCGCCGCGGCCCAGTGCGGGTCGGCGGGGTCGAGGCCCAGGACGTCGAGCATGGCCCGCACGGCCACGAGGGCGGCACGCACCGCCTCGTCCGCCTCGGAGCCGGCCGCGAGCGCCGTGTTGCCCGCTCGCAGGTGCTCGTGCACGACGGCGAGCGCCGCGGGGACGTTGAGGTCGTCGTCCATCGCCGCGGCGAACGCCTGGGGCAGCTCGGTCTTGGCGACCTCCTCGGCCGGGACGGCACCGACACGCTCGGTGGCACGCTCGACGAACCCGGCGAGGCGCTCCCAGGTGGTGCGCGCCTCCTCGAGGGTGTCGGGCGTCCACTCGTGCATGGACCGGTACTGCACCGAGACGACGGCCAGGCGCACCACCACGGCGGGCACCGTGGCGAGCAGCTCGGAGACCAGCAGGCCGTTGCCGAGCGACTTGGACATCTTCACGCCGGACTGCGTGATCCAGGCGCTGTGCATCCATCGGCGCGCGAACGGGTAGCCGGCGGCGCGCGACTGCGCCTGCTCGTTCTCGTGGTGGGGGAACCGCAGGTCCAGGCCACCACCGTGGATGTCGAACTCCTCGCCCAGGTAGCGCTGCGCCATGGCGGAGCACTCCAGGTGCCAGCCGGGGCGGCCGCGGCCCCACGGGGTGTCCCAGGAGGCCGTCGCGGGCTCGCCGGGCTTGGTGGACTTCCACAGGGCGAAGTCGTGCGGGTCGCGCTTGGCGCTCGTCTCGGCGCCGTCGCCCGGCTCGGGGGCCAGGTCCTCGAGACGCTGACGGGTCAGCTCGCCGTAGGCGGGCCAGGAACGCACGTCGAACCAGACGTCGCCCTCGCCGGTGGAGTAGGCGTGCCCGGCGTCGACCAGCCGCTGCATGAGCTCGATCATCTGCGGCACGTGCTGGGTGGCGCGGGGCTCGTAGGTGGGGGGCAGCACACCGAGGGCGTCGTAGGCGGCGGTGAACTCGCGCTCGAACCGGGCGGCGTGCGCCCACCACTCGACGCCGGCCTGGGCGGCCTTCGCGAGGATCTTGTCGTCGATGTCCGTCACGTTGCGCACCAGGGTGACGCGATAGCCGGAACGCTCCAGCCAGCGGCGCAGCACGTCGAACGCGACCGAGGGGCGCAGGTGGCCCACGTGCGGGGCCGACTGCACGGTGGCGCCACAGACGTAGATGCCGACCTGGCCGGGGGTCCGGGGCACGAAGTCGGACACCGTGCGCGTGGCGGTGTCGTACAGGCGGAGGGTCACCGCTCCAGGGTACCGGGCGCGGCGTCCCGCGGACGTGTGCCGTGACCCTGTCCCGGAGGGCGCCCGTGCGGGGTGTCGTGCGGCTGCCGCCGGTGGCAGACTGCCGATGTGCCCGTCACCGACGCCCGCGACACGCCCGCCTGGGAGAACTGGGGCCGCACGGTGGCCTCCACCCCCGCGCGCCGCGCCCGCCCTCGCGACGAGGCGGAGGTCGCCGCCGAGGTCGCCCGGGCCGCCCAGGACGGCCTGCGCGTGCGCGCCGTGGGCTCCGGCCACTCCTTCACGGCGGCGGCCGCCACCGACGGGCTGCACCTGGAGCTCGACCTGCTCGCCGGCGTCGAGGCCGTGGAGCGCCGGCACGACGGCACGGCCCGGGTCACGGTGCGGGCCGGCACCCGGCTCTACCACCTGCACCATCTCCTGGCCGCCCACGGTCTGGCACTGACCAACCTCGGCGACATCGACCGCCAGACGATCGCGGGCGCGATCTCCACCGGCACCCACGGCACCGGGGTCCGGTTCGGCGGGATGGCCTCGCAGGTGTCCGGGGTGCGGGTGGTGACGCCCGACGGCGAGGTGCTCACGGCCGGTGCGGACGACCCGCCGGGCAGCGCCCGCCGCGAGCTGTTCGAGGTGGCGCGGCTCGGCCTCGGCTCGGTGGGCGTGCTCACGGCCGTCACCCTGGAGACCGTGCCCGCGTTCTGGCTGCGCGCCCGTGACGAACCGTGGGCGCTGGCCCGCGTGCTGGAGGACGTCGACGCCTTCGCCACGAGCGCCGACCACGCCGAGCTGTTCTGGTTCCCGGGCACCCACCGTGCGCTGACGTTCCGCAACGACCGGCTCAGCGCCGACGAGGCCGCTCGCTGGGGCACCGACCAGTCCGGGCTCAAGGGGCGGCTGCGGCTGCTGCGCCAGGAGGCCCGCGGGCTGGTCGACGACGAGCTGCTGAGCAACGGGCTGTTCGAGCTGGTCAACCGGGTCGCCACCGCCGCGCCGGGGCTGACGGCCGGGCTCAACCGCTTCTCCGCCCGCGCGCTGCCCGCCCGCGAGCACGTGGCGCCGTCGCACGAGGTGTTCAGCCACAAGCGCCGCGTGCGGTTCCGGGAGATGGAGTACGCGATCCCGCGTGCGGCGGTGCGCGACGTCGTGCGCGAGCTGGACGTGTGGCTGCGCCGCTCCTCGGAGGCGGTGCCCTTCCCCGTCGAGCTGCGCTTCGCCGCGCCCGACGACGTCTGGCTGTCCACCGCGCGCGACCGCGAGACGGCCTACGTGGCGGTGCACCAGTACGTGCGGATGTCCCACCGCCGCTGGTTCGACGCGGCCGAGAGGATCCTCGTCGCCGCCGACGGCCGCCCGCACTGGGGCAAGCTGCACTCGCGCACCGCCGAGGACCTCGCCGCCCACTACCCGCTGCAGGACGTGGCCCGGGTGCGGGCCGCCGTCGACCCCGGCGGCGTCTTCGCCAACGGCTATGTGGACACGGTGCTCGGGGCGCCGGGCGCCCCCTCGCGCCCCTCGTCCTCGCGCTCCCGCTCGGGGTCGTCCACGTAGGTGGTGAGCAGGTCCGCCAGCGCGTGGAAGGAGTCGAGCGCCGCGCGGTCGTCCTCGTCCACCAGCCAGGCCAGCTCGATGCCGTCGACCACGGCCGTGACCACGCGTGCCAGGAAGTCGAGGTCGACCCGGTAGCGCACGCCCGCCGCCTCGGCGATCGTGGCGACCAGGCCCTTGGCCATCTCGGTGGACTGCTGCAGGTGCGAGCGTGCGGTGGCGCGCAGCGCCGGGTTCCGGGCTCCCGTGGTGGCGATCTCCAGGAGCAGCAGCCGCACCTGGCGCCACTGCTTGAGCCCCTCGAGCAGCGCACCCGCGCACTGGTGGGCCAGCGTCGGGTAGTCGAGGCCGGCCCGCCCCCCGGCGGCGATGGCCGCCCGGATCTGCTCGGACGCCTGGACACCCACCGAGTGCCCCATCGCGTCGAGCAGCTCGTCCTTGTCCTCGAAGCAGTAGTGGACCGTGCCGAGCGAGACGCCCGCCTCGTGCGCGACGGCGCGCACCGTGACCGCCTCGACACCCGCCTGGGCCGCGACACGCAGCGCCGCCTCGACCAGCTGGGCACGGCGTTCTGCGAGCGGCTTGCGGGTCATGTCTCAGTCCCGCCCGTCCGTCCCGGGGTCCGATCCCCGGGACGCTCCGTCACCCGCACCGGAACGGCCTCCCCCGGCGTCCGCAGCGGTGGGCACCACGAGGGCGGTCGCCACCGCGGCCACGCCCTCGCCCCGGCCCGTCAGCCCCAGACCGTCCGTGGTGGTCGCGCTCAGCGAGACGGGCGCGCCGGCGGCAGCACTGAGCGCGGTGACCGCCTCCTCGCGCCGCGACCCGATGCGGGGCCGGTTGCCGATCACCTGGACGGCGACGTTCCCGATCTCGAACCCGGCCGCGCGCACGCGCCGCGCGGCCTCGGCGAGCAGCACCGTGCCGGCCGCTCCGGCCCACTCCGGCTCGCTGGTGCCGAAGTGCTGCCCGAGGTCGCCGATGCCGGCCGCGGAGAACAGGGCGTCCGCGGCCGCGTGCGCCGCGACGTCGGCGTCCGAGTGGCCTGCCAGGCCCCGCTCGCCCTCCCAGCGCAGGCCGGCGAGCCACAGCTCGCGGTCCGAGCCCTCCGGGGCGAACGCGTGGACGTCGACGCCGAGCCCGGTGCGCGGGAGGGGCGTCACCGCTCGCCTCCCGGTGCGACGGCCGCGTGGTGCGCGTCCCCGGCGTACAGCGCCGCCAGGTGCATGTCCCGCTCGGTGGTGATCTTCAGGGCCGCCTCGTCACCCGGCACGACGACGACGGGCTCGCCCAGCGCCTCGACCAGCCCCGCGTCGTCGGTGGCCGCCAGGTGGTCCGCGCCGGCGCGGGCAGCCCCCTCGGCGTGGGCACGCGCGAGGAGGGCGCGGTCGAAGCCCTGGGGGGTCTGGACCGCCCGCAGCACGGCTCGCTCGGGCGTCCCCGTGACCGTCTCCACCGCGCTCGCAGGCCCGTGACCTGCGGCGGGAGCGGGGAGGGCTGCGGACACGCTCTTGATCGTATCGACCACCGGCACACCCGGCACGACGGCGCGGTGCCCGGCCCGGACCGCGGCGACCACCCGCCGCACCAGCGCGGCCGGAGCGAACGGCCGTGCGGCGTCGTGGACCAGCACGACGTCGTCGTCCGGGCCTGCCACGGCCAGCGCCGCGGCGACCGAGGCCTGCCGCGTCGCGCCGCCGTCTACCACGCGCACGGGCACCCCCACGAGCGGGTCGTCCGCCAGCACGCCCGCCACCAGCCCGGCCATGCCCGGTGGCGAGGTCACCACGAGCGCGTCGACCACGCCCGAGCCAGCCAGACGGCGGGCGGCGTGCACCACCAGGGGCAGCCCGTCCACCTCCACCAGCGCCTTGGGCACGTCACGGCCGAGCCGCGTGCCGGAACCGGCGGCGGTGAGGATCGCCAGGGTCGTCATGCGTCATGCCCTCCCGCGAACGGCGACGCCCCCGCCGGATCGGCAGGGGCGTCGTGTCGATGCGTGGTGCGGACCGCTCACGCGATCGCGCCGTCAGGAGGCGAGGACCTCGTCGAGGATCGCCTCGGCCTTCTCCTCCTCGGTGTGCTCCGCCAGCGCGAGCTCCGAGACGAGGATCTGGCGCGCCTTGGCCAGCATGCGCTTCTCGCCGGCCGACAGGCCGCGGTCCGCGTCGCGGCGCGAGAGGTCGCGGACGACCTCGGCCACCTTGATGACGTCGCCGGACGCCAGCTTCTCGAGGTTCGCCTTGTAGCGGCGCGACCAGTTGGTCGGCTCCTCGGTGTACGGCGCGCGCAGCACCTCGAAGACGCGGTCCAGACCCTGCTGGTCCACGACGTCGCGCACACCCACGAGGTCCACGTTCTCGGCCGGGACCTCGATGGTCAGGTCACCCTGGGCGACCTTGAGCTTGAGGTACATCTTCTCTTCGCCACGGATCTTGCGCGTCTTGATCTCCTCGATCAGCGCGGCGCCGTGGTGCGGGTAGACAACCGTCTCGCCTACTTCGAAAGTCATCTGCAGATGTCCCCTTTCCCAGCGAGGAGTCTAGCACGCGGGCTCCCGCGCCCCCCGGGGGCCCAGCCCCCTCACGACCTCGCGCACGCCCCGGCGCAGGCGCCTCGGAGGAGCTCGTCGCCGCAGGTCACGACACCGCCTCGTCCGATGTCTCGGCGGCGGGATTCCGCCACTAAGATGGCCACGGGTCCCGCCGGCCCGCCCCCGACCTAGGAGAGAGCACGTGCCCCGCACCGCCAGGACCGCCCGCAACGCCGCCCTCAGCGCCGCCGCCGTCGCCGCCGCGCTGACGCTGTCGGCGTGCAGCCCGGCCATGACGATCCGCTCCTACGCCGCCTCGGACGGCACCCTCGTCGAGATCGACCACCAGCTGCGCGGGATCAACCTCATGATCGTCTCCGAGGCGGAGGGCGAGCCCGGCAACCTGCTCGGTGCGCTCGCCAACGCCACGGACCGCGAGCTCGAGTACACGCTCACCGTGGACGGCGCCGCGCCGCTGCAGATCTCGGTCGAGCCCTTCCACACCGTCTACCTCGGCACCGACGAGGGCGAGCAGGCGATCATCGACACCGTCACCACGATCCCCGGCGGTTACCTGTCCGCCACGCTCGAGGCCGACGGCCAGAGCAAGGAGTTCAAGCTCCCCGTCTTCGACGGCACCCTGCCGGAGTACGCGGGCTCGCTGCCCACGCAGGCTCCTGACTCCGCGACGAGCACGCCCGGCGTCTCCGTCGGCGGAACCACGGCCGAGGACATCGAGCCGGACGACGCCGACGACACCGGCGCCACGACCGAGGGCGGCCAGGGCTGACCCAGGGCGCCGCCCAGCACGCACGACGACGGCGGGCCCGCACTCCCCAGGGAGTGCGGGCCCGCCGTCGTTCACGGCCCCTGCGGGCCGACGATCACCCGAAGCGACCCGAGACGTAGTCCTCGGTCGCCTTCTCCTTCGGCGTCGAGAAGATCGTGGCCGTCTCGTCCATCTCGATCAGGCGGCCCGGCTTGCCGGTGCCCGCGATGTTGAAGAACGCCGTCCGGTCGCTCACGCGCGCAGCCTGCTGCATGTTGTGCGTGACGATGACGATCGTGTAGTCCTGCTTCAGCTCCTGGATGAGGTCCTCGATCGCGAGCGTCGAGATCGGGTCCAGGGCCGAGCACGGCTCGTCCATGAGGAGCACCTGCGGCTTGACCGCGATCGCGCGGGCGATGCACAGACGCTGCTGCTGACCGCCCGAGAGGCCCGAGCCCGGCTTGTCGAGGCGGTCCTTCACCTCGTTCCACAGGTTCGCGCCGCGCAGCGAGGACTCGACCAGGTCGTCGGCGTCCGAGCGGCTGATGCGCTTGTTGTTCAGCTTGACGCCCGCCAGCACGTTGTCACGGATGGACATCGTGGGGAACGGGTTGGGCCGCTGGAACACCATGCCGATGCTGCGGCGCACGGCCACCGGGTCGACGTCGGGGCCGTACAGGTCGACACCCTCCATCTCCACCTTGCCCTCGACGTGGGCGCCCGGGATCACCTCGTGCATCCGGTTGAGCGTGCGCAGGAAGGTCGACTTGCCGCAGCCGGACGGGCCGATGAACGCCGTGACCGACTTGGGGTCGATCGTCATCGAGACGCCCTGCACGGCCATGAAGTCGCCGTAGTAGATGTTGAGGTCCTTGACGTCGATGCGCTGAGCCATCGCTTCTATCCTTCGGTCTTTCGTCGGTCGGGAGGGGTCGGGGGCCGGACTCAGCGCAGCTTCGGGGCGAAGAAGCGGGTCACGAGCCGACCGACGAGGTTGAGCAGCATCACGATCAGGATCAGTGTGAGCGCCGCGGCCCAGGCGCGCATGAGGTTGATGTCCTCGACGCAGTCGAGCGCCCCGGGCGCGCACGGCACGGTGCCCTGACGGTACTGGGTGAAGATGTACACCGGCAGCGTGGCCATACGGCCCTCGAACGGGTTGAAGTTGATCGAGTCCGCGTAGCCGGCGGTGATGAGGATCGGTGCCGTCTCGCCGATGACGCGGGCGATCGACAGCAGCACACCCGTGGTCAGACCCGCCACGGAGGTGCGGAGCACCACCTTGATGATGGTCAACCACTTGGGCACGCCCAGCGCGTAGGAGGCCTCGCGCAGCTCGTTGGGAACCAGGCGCAGCATCTCTTCGCTGGAGCGCACCACGACCGGGATCATCAGCACCGACAGGGCCACCGAGGCGGCCACGCCCAGCCGGACGCCCGGCCCGAAGAAGATCGCGAAGAGGGCGAACGCGAACAGGCCCGCGACGATCGACGGGATGCCCGTCATGACGTCCACGAAGAACGTGGTCACGCGAGCCAGCGGACCGCGACCGTACTCGACGAGGTAGACGGCGGTGAGCAGGCCGATCGGCACCGAGATGGCCGCGGCCACCAGGGTGATGACGAGGGTGCCCACGATGGCGTGGTAGATGCCGCCCGCGTCCATGCCGCCGAAGACGCCGCGCATGGACACCGACAGGAAGTACGGGCTGAATCGCTCGATGCCGCGGATCACCACGGTCCACAGCAGCGAGACGAGCGGGATCATCGCCACGACGAAGGCCGCGTAGATGAGCCCCGTCATCATGCGGTCCGTGCGCTTGCGGCCGGCGTCCGCCGAGCCGAGCATCGCGCGGACGCGCTCGGTGTCCCCGACCGGGGTGGAGGTCGTGGCGCTCATCAGTTGGCTCCCGAGAATTCCTTGCGGCGCGCGACGATCCAGCGCGCGAGCATGTTGACGGCCATCGTGATCACGAACAGGGCCAGGCCCGTCGCGATCAGCACGTTCACCGCGAGGCCGGAGGACTCGGGGAACTGGTTGGCGATGTACGCGGCGATGGTCTGCTGCTGCCCGGAGTCGAAGATCTGGAACGAGTACAGCAGACCTGGGGAGAGGATCATCAGCACGGCCATCGTCTCACCCAGGGCACGGCCCAGGCCGAGCATGGCGGCCGAGATCACGCCGGAGCGGCCGAACGGGAGGACGGCGGTGCGGACGACCTCCCAGCGCGTCGCCCCGAGGGCCAGGGCGGCCTCCTCGTGGAGCTTCGGCGTCTGGAGGAACACCTCGCGCGAGACGGCGGTGATGATGGGCAGGATCATGACCGCGAGCACCACGGACGCCGTGGCGAGCGAGCGCCCGGTCGCGGTCGCACGGACCTCGAGCCCCGGGATCGAGTTGAGCACCCCTGCGACCCACACCCACACGTCGGCGACGACCGGGGCCAGCGTGCGACCGCCCCACAGGCCGAAGACCACCGAGGGGATGGCGGCGAGCAGGTCCACCACGTAGCCGATGCCGGCGGCGAGCCGCCGGGGCGCGTAGTGGGAGATGAAGAGCGCGATGCCCACGGCCACCGGCGTCGCGAGCAGGAGGGCGATCGCGGCGGCGAGCAGCGTACCGAAGACGAGCGGGCCGACGAGCTGGCCCAGGTGGGTCATCCCTCGCGGCAGCCGGCCGGCCGTCTGCAGCTCCTCGCCGCTCGCGGTCAGGGCCGGCAGGCCGCGCTGCACCAGGAAGACCGCGACCGCGGCGAGGACCGCCAGCAGGAGCACGGCGGCGGCGGTCGAGATCCAGCGGAAGACGCGGCTCATGCCGCGCTCGGTGTCGCCGCTGCGGCGGCGACGGGTGGTCGCCGGCGGGCTGGCGGTGGTGGTCACGGTTCTCCTTGTTGCTGCTCGGTCGTCCGCATCACGCTCTCCGCGCCGATGGCCGGGCCGCCCACGAGGGCGACCCGGCCACGGCACCGGGGAGTCGTCAGCCGACGGTGATCGCGTCGATCGCCTGCTCGACCTGCGAACGGAGGTCGTCCGAGATCGGGGCGCTACCGGCCGCGGAGGCAGCCGCCTGCTGACCCTCGGACGAGGCGATGTAGCCGAGGAAGGCCTTGACGAAGTTGCCCTCCGCCTCGTCAGCGTAGTTCAGGCACGCGAGGGAGTACGAAATCAGCACCAGCGGGTAGGCGCCCGCGGCGGTCGTCGTCCGGTCCAGCTCGAACGCCAGGTCGTGCTCGTGACGGCCCTCGACCTCGTGCGAGGCGTCGACGGCGGCGGCAGCGGCCTCCGGCGAGACCGGGACCCACTCCTCGCCGACCTTGATCGCGGCGGTGCCCAGCTGGCCCACGCGCGAGGCGTCGGCGTAGGTCACGGCACCCTCGGTGTCGTTGACGATGCCGACCACACCGGACGTGCCCTGGGCGGAGTCGCCGCCCTCGACCGGGAAGACGCCGTCCGGCTCCCAGGTCCACACGTCGCCGGCGGTGGCGTGCAGGTACTCGGTGAAGTTGTCGGTGGTGCCCGAGTCGTCCGAGCGGTGGACCGGCGTGATCGCCATGTCGGGCAGGTTGACGTCCGGGTTGTCCGCGGCGATGGCCGGGTCGTTCCAGCTGGTGATGTTGCCCGCGAAGATGTTCGCGATCGTCTCGGGGGCGAGGTTCAGCGAGCTGATGCCCGGCAGGTTGAACGCCACGGCGATCGGCGAGATGTACAGGGGGAGGTCGATCGCGCCGTCGGGGCCGCAGACCTCGGTCGACGACTGGAGCTCCTCGTCCTTCAGCGCGGCGTCGGAGCCGGCGAACGAGACGCCACCGGCGAGGAACTGCTCGCGGCCGGCGCCCGAGCCAGCGGCGTCGTAGCTGACGGAGACGTCGGGGTTCTGGGACTGGAACCCGGCGATCCAGGCACCCATGGCGGACTCCTGCGAGCTGGCGCCCGCACCGGAGAACGTGCCCGAGATGTCGCCGGCCGGCGACTCGGCGGCGGGAGCGCCCGTGTTCTCGGGAGCGTCGCCCGTCGGGTTGTCCGAACCGCAGGCGGCGAGGGTCAGCGCGAGCGCACCGACGAGGGCGACCGAACCGGCGCGGGAGATGCGGCTGAGCTTCACGTGTCGTTCCATCCTGTTCACGCGACTTCGCGCCGGCGGCGTGCCGACGTCGCTCTGGACGTTAGGCAGGCAAGGTGGCTCGTTCCCCATCCGTGGGTGAACAGAAGGTGAACAGTCCCGCCCAGAGGGGGTGACGTCAGCCACCGGGCTCCCTCCAGAGCCCCCGCGCGGCGTCAGTCGTCGCCGTCGGACAGCTTGTAGCCCAGGCCGCGCACCGTCAGCAGGAAGCGGGGGCTGCCCGGGTCCGGCTCGATCTTGGCGCGGATGCGCTTGACGTGGACGTCGAGCGTCTTGGTGTCCCCCACGTAGTCGGGACCCCACACGCGGTCGATGAGCTGCCCGCGCGTCAGCACGCGCCCCGCGTTGCGCAGCAGCAGCTCGAGGAGGTCGAACTCCTTGAGCGGCAGCGCCACCGGCTCGCCGCCCACCACGACGGTGTGCCGGTCCACGTCCATGCGCACCGGCCCCACCTCCAGCACCCCGTCGTCGTCCTCGTCGTCAGGCACGGCGTGGCCGTTGCCCTCGACCGGGACCGGCGAGCGCCGCCGCATCACCGCACGCATCCGCGCCAGCAGCTCGCGGAACGAGTACGGCTTGGTCACGTAGTCGTCGGCCCCCAGCTCGAGCCCCACGACCTTGTCGATCTCCGTGTCCTTGGCCGTGAGCATGATGACGGGCACGTCGCTGCGCTGGCGCAGCTGCCGGCACACCTCCGTGCCCGACAGCCCCGGGAGCATGAGATCGAGCAGCACCAGGTCGGCCCCCTCGGCGTCGAAGCGCTCGAGCGCCTCGGTGCCGCTCGCGGCCTCGACGACGTCGAAGCCCTCACGGGTCAGCTGGTAGGTCAGGGGGTCGCGGTAGGACTCCTCGTCCTCGACCACGAGGATGCGCGTCACGCATCCACCTCCTCGGATGTCGGCGCGGGCGGCGCCGGATCGGCGTCGGACTGGGGCGCGGGCAGGTCGGCCGCGGGGATACGGAGGGTGAACGTGGAGCCCTTGCCGGGCTCCGACCACATCTGGACGTCGCCGCCGTGGTCCGCGGCCACGTGCTTGACGATCGACAGGCCCAGACCGGTGCCGCCGGTGTCGCGCGAGCGGGCCGGGTCCACCCGGTAGAACCGCTCGAACACGCGGTCCTGCTCGTCGACGGCGATGCCGATCCCCTGGTCCACGACGGCGATCTCCACCAGGCCGCGGCGCTCGCTCACCCCCACGCCCACCCGGGTGTGGGGCGGCGAGTACGCCACCGCGTTGTCGAGCAGGTTCCGCACGGCCGTCACCAGCAGGTTGTGGTCGCCGTACACCAGGGCGTCCTTGCCGCCGCCGACCGTGATGGCGATGTTCTTGCCCTGCGCCGTCGTGCGGGCACGGTCCACGGCCTCGGCCACGACGTCGGCCACGTTCACGGTGCGCACGTCCGACAGGGCTCCGGTCGCCTGCAGCCGCGAGAGCTCGATGATCTCGTGGACGAGCGCCGACAGGCGCGCCGCCTCCTTCTGCATGCGCTCGGTGAACCGGCGCACGGCCACCGGGTCGTCCGCGGCGTCGGCGACCGTCTCGGCCAGCAGCGCGATCGCCCCCACCGGCGTCTTCAGCTCGTGGGACACGTTGACGACGAAGTCGCGGCGGATCGCCTCCACCCGGCGGGCCTCCGTGCGGTCCTCGGCCAGCACCAGCATCCGGTCCACGCCCAGCGGGGCCACGCGCACCTGCAGCAGCACCGTGCCCGACCCGATCGGGCCGCGCGCCAGCTCCAGCTCCTGCTCTCGGATGACGCCGTCGCGGCGCACCTGCGCCACCAGGTCCCGCACCGCGGGGTGCGTCACCTCGTCGTTGCGCACCACCCCCAGCGCGTACGCCGGCGGGGAGGCGCGCAGCACGTCGTCGTCGACGTCGAGCACCACGGCCGCCGACTTCAGCACGGACAGCACGCGCACCAGGCCGTCGTCGAGCTCGGGAGCGGGCCGCTCCGGGACGCGGTGCTGGGAGCGGTCGGACACCCTGAAGGCGATGGTGGCGACGACGCCCACCACCACGCCGAGGATGCCGGCGGCGAGCACCGGGACCCCGGAGATGATTCCGTCCACGGGGCCAGAGTATGCGTGCCCCGGACGTGCGCAGCGCCACGAGGTCGATCTTCCCAGGGCCCTTCGGCTGGTGTTCATCCGCAGGGCACCTAGAGTTCATCAGACAGTCCACAGGGGCGTGAGAGGCTGGCCCAGCGCCTCGTGCGCCCCACGCGCACGCCCACCCGGGCGCACCTGTGAGAGGAACCAGATGCGAGAGATCTTCGAGGCCGAGCTGCGACAGGTGGGTGACGACCTGATCGCGATGAGCCGGCAGGTCGAGTCCGCGGTGACGCGCGCCGGCAAGGCGCTGCTGGAGGCCGACCTCCAGCTCGCGCAGGAGGTCATCGCCTCCGACCACCAGATCGACGCGAGCCACCGCGACCTCGACGAGCGGTGCGTGCACCTGCTCGCCCAGCAGGCACCCGTGGCCACCGACCTGCGCATCGTGGTCAGCGCCCTGCGCATGAGCGCGACGCTCGAGCGCATGGGCGACCTGGCCCGCCACGTCGCCGAGGTGGCGCGCGGCCGGTACCCCGCGCACGCGATCGCCGGGGCCGCCGAGCCTACGTTCGCGGCGATGGCCCAGGCCGCGAACGAGGTCGCCCGCCAGGTCACCACGCTGCTGGCCTCGCGCGACCTGGAGCTGGCCGAGGCGGTGGAGAAGGGCGACGACCGCCTGGACGACCTGCACCAGGAGACGTTCGCGGCCATCCTCGGCCCCGAGTGGTCCGGCACCACCCAGGAGGCCGTCGACATCACGCTCGTGGGCCGCTACTACGAGCGCTTCGGCGACCACGCGGTGTCCATCGCGCGCCGCATCGTGTTCCTGGTGACCGGCGACCAGTTCGAGAAGGAGCAGCGCTGACGGCCACGTCCCGCTGAGCCGGCGGCCCACCGCCGGCATGACGACGGCGCCGCACCCCGCGCGGGGTGCGGCGCCGTCGTCGTCGTGACTACTTGCCCTGGTTGGCGACGGCCGCGATGGCCGCCTCGGCCGCAGCCGGGTCCAGGTAGGTGCCACCCGGGTTCGTGGGCTTCAGCGTCTCCTCGTCCAGCTCGTAGACCAGCGGGATGCCCGTGGGCACGTTGAGCCCGGCGATCGTCGCGTCGTCCACGCCGTCGAGGTGCTTGATGACCGCGCGCAACGAGTTGCCGTGCGCCGCCACGAGCACCGTCTTGCCCGCCTTCAGGTCCGGCACGATCTCGGCGTCCCAGTACGGCAGGGCCCGGTCCAGCACCTGCTTGAGCGCCTCGGCACGCGGGATCGGCTCGCCGGCGTAGCGCACGTCCGAGTCCTGCGACCACTCCGAGCCCAGCTCGATCTCGGGCGGCGGCACGTCGTACGAGCGGCGCCAGAGCATGAACTGCTCCTCGCCGTACTCGTCGCGGATCTGCTTCTTGTCCTTGCCCTGCAGGGCGCCGTAGTGGCGCTCGTTCAGGCGCCAGCTGCGCTTGACGGGGATCCAGTGGCGGTCGGCCTTGTCGAGCGCGAAGTTCGCCGTCATGATCGCGCGGCGCAGCAGCGACGTGTGCACGACGTCGGGGGCGATGCCCTCCTGCTTGAGCAGCTCACCGCCCCGCTGGGCCTCGCCGATGCCCTTCTCCGACAGGGCCACGTCGACCCAGCCGGTGAACAGGTTCTTCGCGTTCCACTCGCTCTCGCCGTGGCGGAGCAGCACGAGGGTGTAGGTCATGGCTCCCATCCTGCCCTGTTCGCGCGCGGAACTCACCGCGGCGGCCGACTGGTGACTCAGGACCCGGTGCGCTCGAGCACGAAGACCGGGATCACACGGTCCGTCTTCCTCTGGTAGTCGGCGTACGGGGGCCACGCCTCCACGGCCCGCTCCCACCACTCGTCGCGCTCGGCGCCCTGCACCTCGCGGGCGACGTACTCGTGCTTCTCCGGGCCGTCCTGCAGCTCCACGCGCGGGTTCGCCACGATGTTGTGGTACCAGACGGGGTGCTTGGGCGCGCCACCCATCGAGGCCACCACGGCGTAGGCGCCGTCGTGCTCCACGCGCATGAGCGGCGTCTTGCGAACCTTGCCGGTCTTGGCGCCGAGGGTGGTCAGGACGATGATCGGGCGGCCCTCGAGGAGGTTGCCCTCCGCGCCGTTCGTGGACTCGAACAGCTCGACCTGCTCACGGGCCCGGTCCGACGGGCTGGGTGCGTACTCTCCGGTGATCGGCATGCTCCCATGGTGCACCGCTCGGCGGCCGATCTCACCCGCAGCGCCACCCGCCCGTCGCAGGCCCCCGCAGCACCGGCGCCCGCGAGGGCTCAGAGACCCGGCTCGGGCTGGGCGGGTCGCGGTCGCGTCGCCCGGGTCTTGCGCGCCAGCTCGTACACGTCCAGCACCGCCGCGGCCGCCGCGTCCCAGCCGAACCGCTGCGCCGAGCGCGCGGCTCCCGCCCCCAGGGCGGCACGGCGCTCGTCGTCGGCCAGCAGCGCCCCCAGCTCTCGCGCCCACGTCTCCGGCTCGTGGTCGGGCACCAGCACCCCGGAGACACCGTCGACGACGACGGTGCGCAGGCCGCCCACGGCCGCAGCCACCACCGGGGTGCCGCACGCCTGCGCCTCCGCCGCGACCAGCCCGAACGACTCGTTGTGGGAGGGCACCGCCACCACGTCGGCCGCGCGGTACCAGTCGGCCAGCTCGTGCCGCGGCACCGGCGGGTGCACCAGCACCCGGTCGCGCACGCCGCACTGGTGGGCCAGCGCCTCCAGCTCCCGGACGGCCGTCGGGCGGCCCGACGCGCCCCCGAGCACCACCAGCACCGGACCGGGCGCCGCCGGACCGGGCGCCGCGCCCGACCCCGAGGAGCCGAGCAGCGGCAGCGCACGCACCAGCACGTCAGGGCCCTTGAGGAGCTGCACCCGGCCCGCGAACAGGATCACGGGCCGGCCGACCGGCAGCCCCAGGCGCGCGCGCAGCACCGCCCGGTCGAGGGTGCCGGGAGCCGGGGCGGTGAACGTCTCGAGGTCCACCCCCGGGGCCACCACGTGCACGTGGTCGGGGTCGGCGCCGTACTCGCGGACCAGGTCGTCGGCCTCCTCGCGGGTCGATGCCACCAGGGCGTCGGCGGCCTCGACCACCTGCTCCTCCCCGATGACCCGGCCCAGCGGCTCGGGGGCGTCCCCCGGCGCCAGGGCGGCGTTCTTCACCTTGGCCATCGTGTGCATGGTGTGCACGAGCGGCACGTCCCAACGGTCCGCGGCGAGCCAGCCCGCCTGGCCCGAGAGCCAGTAGTGGGTGTGCACGACGTCGTACCAGCCCTCGGGGCGGTGCGCCTCGGCCCGCAGCACCCCGGCGGTGAAGGCGCACAGCTGCCCGGGCAGGTCGTTCTTGTCGAGGCCCTCGAACGGGCCGGCCGCCACGTGGATCACCCGGACACCGGGCGAGGCGTCGACCACCTTGGGCTGCGCCGAGCTGGTCGCGCGGGTGTAGATCTCCACCTCGGCACCCCGTGCCGCCAGGGCACGGGCGAGCTCGACCACGTACACGTTCATGCCGCCCGCGTCCCCGGTGCCCGGCTGGTCCAACGGGCTGGTGTGCACCGAGAGCATGGCCACCCGCGGCCCCCGCGAGGGCGGGACCTGGCCCATCAGGCCTCCAGCACGCAGGCGGGCGGGGTCGCCAGGGCGAGGCCGGCCACGACGTCGCCACGCCCGGTGGCGGGATCGAGGAGCACCGAGGCGAGGTCGCCGGTGCCCTGCCGGGCCACCACCGCCAGGAGCGGGCCCTCCTCCTGGTCGGGGGACGCCGGGCCGAGCACGGCGTGGTGCCGCGGGAACGCTCCCTGGCCCAGCGGGACGTCGGCCAGGTGCTCCAGGGTGGGGGCGGGGCCGTCCCCGCCGTGCACCCGGTGCACCGCCAGCACGTCGGACCCGCGCACCCCCACCGTCACGAGGTCGCCCGCGGGGTGGCGGGTGAGCTGCACGTGCGAGGGCTGCACGGGCGACCCCTCGGCAGGCTCCGTGACGCACACGGGCACCGACGCGGTGACCGCCCACCCCGCCGCCGCGTCCGCACCGGCGCCGGCGTCGCCGGTCCCCTCGGGCGCCAGCACGTGCAGCCGTCCATCCAGCTCACCCGCGACGACGAGGGCGCCGCCCGGCAGCACGGCCAGGTGGCGCGGGCCCGATCCCGGAGGCAGCTGCGCGGCGGCCTCCGCGGGCGTGGCACCGGCGCCGTCGGGCCACGGCCGCGCCGGGTAGCGGCGGACGACGTCGAGGCCCAGGTCGCACACCAGGACGTCGGCGCCGGCGCCCGTCCGGCCCGACGGCGGCACGAACGCCGCGAAGTGCGCGTGCGGCCCGTCCTGGCGCTCCGGGTCCGGCCCGCTGCCCTCGGCCCGGAAGGTGCCGCTGGCCTGCCCGAAGCCGCCCGTCTCGGCGTCCAGCGCCAGCCACGTGACGTTGCCGTCCCCATAGTTGGCCAGCCACAGCACGTCGTCAGCCACGGCCACGTGGCACGGCGAGGACCCACCCGACGGCACCGTGCGGACCCGCCGCAGGCCGGTCGTGCCCTCTGCGCCTTCCACCTCCAGCGCCGTCACCGAGCCCGGGTCGGCCTCCGTCACGGCGTACAGGGCGCGCCCGCTCGGGTGCAGCGCGAGGAACGTGGGAGCCTCCAGCTCGACCACCAGCCGCGGCTCGCCGAAGCGGCCGTCGGCGCCGACGTCGACCCGCCAGACCCCCTCCCCCTGACCAGGGGCTTGCGGGTCCGCGGGGAAGGTACCGATCCACAGCGGGCGGGAGGCAGGTGCGGACGTCATGGAACGAGCCTAGGCGCCGCTGCGCGTCCCGCACCCGCCGCGGCCCCGGACGCCACCGCACGCACCGGGTGCCGGCGGGCCCCGCGGACGAGCACCGCGGCCGGTGCAGCGAGGCCGGTGCAGCACGGCCGGTGCGGTGGGGACGACGACGGCCCGCGACCCCGCCCCGCAGGGGGAAGGGCCACGGGCCGTGCGGGCACCGCTGGCGTCAGTGGGCCGCCTCGAAGGCGTTCATCACCTCGGCCGAGATCCGGCCACGGTCGGAGACCTGGTAGCCGTTCTCCTTGGCCCACTCGCGGATCTTGCCGAGCTGGGCACGGTCGGCGCCACCACGGCGGCTCGTGCCGCGCTGAGCGGACCCGGCACGACCGGTCGTCTTGCGCGCGTGGCCGACCCACGTCGCCAGCGCGTCACGGAGCTCGGCAGCGTGGGCCGAGGTGAGGTCGATCTCGTACGAGACGCCGTCGAGAGCGAACGAGACGGTCTCGTCCGCCTCGCTGCCGTCGATGTCGTCGAACAGCACGACCTGAGTCTTCTGGACCACGAAGGGACCGCCTTCCGGTAAGGAAACGTTTCACGCACCAATGAGCATGACCGAATCACTTTCCGGTGTCAACGGAACACGCAACATAATGTGCTATTGGGCGACGGTCCCCGAGTTTCCGCGCTGCGATTCCTGAATCCGCTGGCGGTGCTCCTGCGCCTCCTGCGCATCGAGACGCGCGAACGCCTCTCGCTCGTTCCTGTCCGCACGCACGATCTTACGCATCGCGAACCAGAAGATCAGGCCGACGCCCACCGAGGGCGTGAGCGCCGCCAGGGCGGCAAGAAAGGTGTCCATACGAATTCGATTCCTCAGGCCTGCGGCTTCACCAGCGGGAACAGAATGGTCTCGCGAACCCCGAGACCGGTCAGCGCCATCAGCAGGCGGTCGATGCCCATACCCATTCCGCCGGCCGGCGGCATCGCGTATTCCATCGCCGTCAGGAAGTCCTCGTCCAGGCGCATCGCCTCGTCGTCGCCCGCGGCGGCCAGCAGCGCCTGCGCCTCGAAACGCTGCCGCTGGATCACCGGGTCCACCAGCTCGGAGTACGCCGTGCCCAGCTCGAACCCGCGCACGTACAGGTCCCACTTCTCGACCTGGCCCGCGATGCTGCGGTGGTCACGGGTCAGCGGCGAGGTCTCGACCGGGAAGTCACGCACGAACGTCGGTGCGTACAGGTGGTCGCCCACCTGGTGCTCCCACAGCTCCTCGACCAGCTTGCCGTGGCTGACCGCCTTCCTCTCCAGCTCCAGGCCCAGCCGGTCGCCGATCGCCAGCAGGTGCTCCACCGACGTCTGGGGCGTGATCTCCTCGCCCAGCGACTCCGACAGCGAGCCGTACATCGTCAGCTGCGCCCACTCGCCGCCCAGGTCGTACTCCTCGCCGTCCGGGAGCGTCACGAGCGTGGTGCCCAGCGCATCCTGCGCCGCCGTCTGCACCAGGTCCTGCGTGAGCGCCGCCATCGTGTCGTAGTCGCCGTACGCCTCGTAAGCCTCCACCATGGCGAACTCGGGCGAGTGCGTGGAGTCCGCGCCCTCGTTGCGGAAGTTGCGGTTGATCTCGAAGACGCGCTCGACACCACCGACGACAGCGCGCTTGAGGAACAGCTCGGGCGCGATACGCAGGAACAGCTCGATGTCATAGGCGTTCATGTGCGTCTGGAAAGGACGTGCCGCCGCACCCGAGGCCACCGTCTGCAGCATCGGCGTCTCGACCTCGAGATAACCACGGCGGTGGAAGTTCTCGCGCAGGGAACGCACCACGTTCGCGCGCAGCCGCACCATGTCCCGCGCCTCCGGACGCGCGATCAGGTCGACATAGCGCTGCCGCACCCGCGACTCCTCCGACAGCCCCTTGTGCAGCACGGGGAGGGGCCGCAGCGACTTCGCCGCGATCTGCCACGAGTCGGCGAAGACGCTCAGCTCACCACGGCGCGAAGAACCGATCCGGCCGTGCACGAACAGGTGGTCCCCGAGATCGACGTCCGACTTGAATTCGGCGAGGGACTCCTCACCCACCTCCGCCAGGCTCAGCATGGCCTGCAGCCGGTTCCCCTCGCCGTCCTGCAGCGTGACGAAGCACAGCTTCCCCGTGTTCCGCAGGAAGACCACACGGCCTGCGACACCGGCGACGTCGTCCGTCTCCTGGCCCGCCTCGAGGTGGCCGTACGCCCCACGCACCTGGGCGATCGTGTGCGTGACCGGCACCCCCACCGGGTACGCCTCGACACCCTTGGCCAGCAGCCGCTCGCGCTTCTCGCGGCGGATGCGCAGCTGCTCGGGCAGGTCGTCCGCCTCCGGGGCGTCGACGTCGGGCGACTGAGGGGCGTTCGCGGGAGAGGTCACCTCGCGATTCTACCGGCGGCCGGCAGCGGCTCTCCGGGACGCTCGTCACTCCCCCAGGGCGTCCAGGAGCCGTTGCGCGGCCGCCGCGTCGATCCGGTGGCTCGCCAGCGACCGGCGCACTCCCCCGCGCGCCAGCTGCGCGTACGACGCCGGCACGTCCGTGGCGCCCGTGCGCGCCGCGAGGTCGCCCAGCGCCGCCACGTGCGCCTCCACGGTGGCCGTGTCCCCTGCCGCGAGCGCCCCGCCGAGGGCAGCGACCGCCCCCGGCCCGACGCCGTCCTCCCGCGTGTCCGCGGCGCGCGTGGCGCCGTCGAGCACCGCCGACAGCAACGGGCGCAGGACCCGGCCCGGCTCGGTCACGCCGGCCTCCTCCAGCGCCTGCGCCGCCTGGGCCACCAGGACGACGAGGTGCTCGGCCCCGTGCGCCAGGGCCGCGTGGTAGAGCGGGCGCACCGCCTCCTCGATCACGACCGGCTCACCGCCCACCTCCACCACCAGCGCCTGGCCGATCGGCTGCACGGCCGCGGGGGCCGTGACCGCGAACGTGGTGCCCTCCAGCCGGGCGAGGTCGAGCGACGTGCCGGTGAACGTCATCGCCGGGTGCACGGCCAGCGGGATCGCACCCGCGCGGAACGCCGGCTCGAGCACCGCGGTGCCGTGCCGCCCCGAGGTGTGCACCACGAGCTGGCCCGGCTGCCAGCCACCGACGCCCGCGATCCCCGCGACCAGCTCCGGCAGGGCTTCGTCGGGCACCGTGAGCAGCACCAGCTCGGCGCGCTCCACGACCTCGTCCACCGTCAGCACCGGCACCCCCGGCAGCAGGGACGCGATCCGCTCCTGCGACGCCTCGCTGATGCCGCTCGCCCCCACGACGGCGTGACCCGTCGCGCGCAGCGCGCTACCCAGCACGGCGCCCACACGCCCCGCGCCCACCACACCGACTCCGAGCCGGCCCGGCCTGCGGCCGCTCACGGCTGCTCCTCCGCCGCCCGTGCCGCGCCCGCGGGGTGCTCGGCCGTCTCAGCCGTCTCAGCCGCCTCAGCCGTCTCGGGCGCGACGGCGTCCGCGGCAGACGCCCCCTGAGACACCCGCAGCATCCACCGCTCCGGGCCGGCCAGGGCCCGAGCGGCGCGCGCCCGGGCCGCCTGCTCCTCCAGCAACCGGCCGGCATCGGCCGCGTCGATGTGCGGCACGCCGGGCGAGACCGGCCCCGGCGTCGAGTGCACCGTGAACGTGGCCAGGCCCAGCCGGCGCTGCCACGGGCCCTGCTGCACGGCCAAGGACTGCGTGCGCTCGTGCGGCACCACCTCCAGGCGGCGCACGACGCGCCCGTGCCGCAGCAGGAGCGCACGGTCCGTGACCGCGTACCCGTGCCGCCGCCACGCCACGGGGTCCAGCAGGCGGGCCCGCCGCGGCGCCGTCGTGAACGCCCCGTCCGGCGCCGACCCCGTCAGCCCCTCGTCCAGGAGCCGCACCGGGTCCTCGGTACCCAGGTCGGGCAGCACCAGCCACAGCGCCGTCAGCGCCTCCTGCCGCGTGCCCACGGGCAGCAGCACGTTCTGCGAGTCGTTGCCGTCGTCGCTCTGGTACCCGGCCACGTTCACCTTGACGCGCCACCAGTCCGGCCCGCGCCAGAACGGGCCCTGCGTGAGCGACACCGCCTGCACGCGGCCCGGCGGGATCGTCTGGGCACGCGTCTCCAGCAGCCCGTGACGCAGCCGGATGCCGTCCGGGGACAGCGCCGCGCGGAACCCGAACTCCCCCGCGAACCGCTGGAAGAGGTACCCGCCGCCGCCCAGCACCGCAGGCGCGGCGGAGACCAGCACGCCCACGCTGCGGGTCACCAGCGCCGCGACCACCACGCCCAGGATCATCAGCGCAGTGATCCACAGGCCCGGCGAGCGCGCCAAGGAGTGCAGCAGCCTGCCCGGCGGGACGGCGTACACCTCCTCCTCCGGGGCCTCCTCCGCCTCCGGTGCGACCTGAGGAGCCCCCGAGAGCGAAGGCACCGTCGGCGTCCCGGCGTCAGCCGGACCGCCCGGCGCAGCGTCCACCACGGCGTCCGCCGTGCCTGCTGCCGTGCCTGCTGCCGCGCCGTCCGCGGTGCCGGCCGCGGTGCCGGCCGCGGTGCCGGCCGCAGCGGCCGACGGCGCGGTGCCCGCGCCCGGGCCCGCGCTCCCCGGACCGGGAGCCTCGGCACGGCCCGGCTCCCGACGCGCCCGCACCCCCGCGGCGCGCGCGAGCAGCTCGGCACGCAGGCGCCGCGCGTCCGGCTCCCGCAGGAACCCGATCGCCACCGCCGACCCGCTCCCGCCCGCCACCTCGAGCGTCAGCTCCGCCAGGCCGAACAGGCGGGCCAGCAACGGCTGGCGGATGTCCACCGCCTGGAGCCGGTCCAGGCGCGCGTGCCGCTGCTGGCGGAACAGCACCCCCTTGCGCAGGTGGACGTCGTCGTCCCCCACCGCGTACGCCGTCATGCGCCACGCCAGCGCCGCGTAACCGAAAGCCACCAGCGCCAGCCCCGCCACGCCGAGCAGCAGCATCCACCACAGGCCCGCCACCCGGCCCGCCACCTCGGCCGCCTCACCGGCCTGCTCGAGGCTCTGCTGACCGATGAAGGCCAGGGCCACCGCCACCACGGTCCACCCGCGCACGAGCGGCGTCACGGGGTGCAGACGGCGCCACTCCAGCTCCTCAGGAGCCGCACCCGGCACGCTCACAGCCCCGCCAGCCTCGCCTCGCCGCGTGCCGAGAGCCGGTCACGAAGACGCTCGGCCTCCTCCGGCGGCAGCCCCGGGATCGTCGCGTCCGTCGCCGCGGCCGCCGTGTGCAGCTGCACCTGCGCGATCCCCAGCCGCCGGTCCAGCGGCCCTGCCTGGACGTCGACGTACTGCATGCGCCCGTACGGCACGACCACCAGGGAGCGGAACAAGATCCCGCGCCGCACCAGCAGGTCGTCGTCACGCTCCGCGTAGCCCAGCGCCCGCACCTGACGAGGCACCAGCAGCACCGCGCCCAGGTAGGACGCCGCAGGCACCCCGGCCAGGATCCACCACCAGGGCGAGAACACCACCGCGAGGACCGCCCCCACCGCGAAGGGCACCGCGGCGACGAGGCCGCCCGAGAGCAGGCGGGCGGTCACCAGCCGGGGTGACACGCTGCGGAACTCCACGCCGTCAGGCTCGAACGGGGCGGCGGCACCAGTCATGACGCCATCCTCGCACCTGCACGGGCCCTCGCCCGCGCGCCGTGGCCTGCCCGTTCAGGACGCCAGCGGCTCCGGGTCACGGCTGCCGTTCCCGCCGCCGTTGCCGCCGCCACCCTGCGCGTCGTCGTCCGGCGGCGGGATCTCGCAGAACTTCTCCACCACGAGACCCACCACGGACAGCACCACCGCGCACAGCGCCGCCACACCCGCCGCGACCGCGCGCTCCCGCTGCGACGCCACCTCGAGGTCACCGACCACGTCGAGCACCGACGCCAGGTAGCGGCCGAGCAGGATCGCACCCGTGAGCGCCGCCGCCTTGGCCAGCACGAAGGTCCGGGCGGCCCGCAGCGGGTCGAGGTCCGGCCGGTCCCCCCGCTGGTAGGCGCGCACGGCCCACCCCATCCAGAAGATCACCGCGGCCAGCCCCAGCAGCGCGACGTGCTCGACCCACGGGACCGGAGGCAGGTGCACGCCCTGGGCCCGCAGCGCACGCATCACCACCGTGCCGACCACCGTCACGCCGAGGGCGACCGGCACCAGGGTGCGCACAGAGGTCCGGCGCACGTCAGCGCCCGTCGCGCGGGTCGTACGACGTCCAGCGGTCCGCGTCGTCCTCCGGCCGTCCGCCGTCGGCGCGGGCGTGGCCCGTCGTCCGCGGCGTCGCCGTCGTCGGCGGCGTGCCAGCCGGCGGCGGCGTGCCCGGCATGCCCTCCGACGGCGTCGGCGGGGCCCAGGCGGGCAGCGCGCCCTCGTCCCGGGGCTGTGCCGGCGGTACCGACGGCGCGGGCGGCGTGAACGGGCGCGGAGCCACCGGCTCCGGGACCGTCTCCTGCGGGCGGGACGACGGCGGGGCCTCGGGCGCGAACGGACGCGGCGCGAGCGGCTCCGGCGCCGGCGCCGGGGGCACCGCCTCCTGCGGGCGGGACGACGGCGGGGCCTCAGGCGTGAACGGGCGCGGCGCCACCGGCTCCGGCACGGACGACGCCTGCTGCTGGAACGGGTCCTGCGGGCGCTGCGGCTCAGCCGGTGCCCATACCGGCTCGTAGGGCTGCTGACCGGAGAGCTCCTGCTCGTACGCCGGGCTGCCGTGCTGTCCCTCGTCCGCGCGGCTGCCGGGCGCCTCGTGTCCGTATGCCTGCTCGCGGTAGGCGTCTTGGCCGTGCTGATCCTGTGGGTGAGGATCCTGGCCGTACCGGTCCTCCTGGCCATGACGGTCCTGGCGCCGCACCGGCCGCACGTCGCGGTCGTGCGCCTCCTGGTCGTACGGCTGGTCGTACGGCTGGTCGTACGGCTGGTCACGGTGCTGGTCGTACGGCTGCTGACGGTAGGCGTCCTCAGGACGGGTCACCGGCGCGTACGGCTGCTCCCCGGACCACGAGGCACCGGCAGCAGCACCGTACGACGACCGCGTGCGCTCGTCCGCTCCGCCGTCGTCCGGCGCAGGCGGGACGGGCGCGTGGGGCACGGGCTCGTGGGGCACAGGCTCGTGGGGCGCAGGCGCGGCGGGGTGCGGCGCAGGTTCGTGCGGCACGGGCGCGTGCCCCGCGGGACCCGAGGCCGGGCGCCCCTCCGCGGACGCGAAGGCCGCGGACACGGGCGGTTCGGCCGACGCCGGCACCGCCCCGGACGCCGCGCCCTCCTCGGGACGACCAGCAGCGGGGGTTCCGGCGGGCGCCGACGGGTTCTGCAGGGCCAGCGCACCGGAGCGCGTCTCAGGCTCGGTCAGCCAGTCGAGCGCCATCCAACGGATGCCGGCGCGGTCGGGCGCCGTCTCCGCGAGCTGCGCCACCGGGCCCCCGCCCAGGCCGGGGAGCACCGCGTCAGGCTGGATCTCCGACCACGGCACCAGCACGAACGCACGCTCGTGGGCGCGCGGGTGAGGCAGCACCAGGTCGTCGGCCTGCACCACGAGGGAGCCGTAGCGCACGATGTCGACGTCGAGCGTCCGGGGTCCCCAGTGCTCGTCACGCACCCGCCCGTGAGCGGCCTCGACCGAGTGCGCGGCACGCAGCAGCCCGCGGGGCGACAGCGTCGTCCGGGCGACGAGCACCGCGTTGAGGTAGTCGGGCTGGTCCGCGGGGCCACCCACCGCGGTGGTGCGGGCCAGCGGCGAGACCTCCATGACCTGGATGCCCGGCAACCGGTCCAGGTCCGTGACGGCCTGGCGGAGCGTCCCGTGGGCGTCACCGAGGTTGGCGCCGATGGCGAGCACCACCTCGACGGGCTCGGGCGGGTCGACGTCGAGCCGGTTCGCGGCCGAGGGGGCCGGGGCGGGCTCCGCCGCCGGCACGGGCGCCTGCGCCGCGCGGCGCGGCGGCTCCGCCGCCGGGACCGGGAGAGGCACGGCGACCGGCAGCACGGCGGGCTCCGCGAGGGCCGCGGCGGCCGGCTCCGCGGCGGGAACCGTCTGGGAGGTGCTCCGCTCGGCCGGCTCGTCCGCCACCGGTGCTGCCTGCGCCAGTTCCGCCCGGGGCTCGGCATCGGCAGCGCCCACGCCCACGACCGGCACCTTGGTGCGGTCCCGGCGGATCGCGACCTCGACGTCGTCGAACGGCACCGGGATGGGCGCCTGCGGCTTGTGGACGCGCACGTCGACGGCGACGACCCCCGGGTGGGCGAGCACCACTGCGGCGACGCGCTCGGCGACCGTCTCGACGAGTTCGGCGGGCGACCCGGCGAGCACGTCGTGCACACCCTGCGCCACGTCGGCGTAGCTCACGGTGTCGTCGAGCCGGTCACCGGCCGCCGCGGGCCGCGTGTCGAGGTGGAGCACCACGTCGGCCCGGAACTCCTGGCCTTGCTCGCGCTCGTGCCGGAACACCCCGTGGTGCCCCGTGGCACTGACGCCCGCGAGCCGGATCTGGTCGTAGGGGCGCCCGTCCGGGCCGTTCACCGCGCTGGCGAAGATCGTCATCGGCTGGGCTCTCCCTGCTGGTCCGTCTGCTGCTGCGTCTGCTCGTCGGTGCTGTCGGTCGCGTCCCGTGCCGCCGTCCATGCTGCCGCCACGCGCACCGCGTCATGGCTCGCACGCGCCGCATGGACGCGCACCGCCCACGCGCCCGCCGCAGCGGCGAGCGCAGAGATCGCGGCGGTCGCGTCGTCCCGGGCCAGCGGCGCCGCGGGCGCCACCTCCGCCGTCGTCCCCGGCCGCAGCCCACCGCGCGAGGTGGCGAGCAGCCGGCCGAGGAACCTCTTGCGCGAGGCCCCCACGAGCACCGGCCGCCCGAGGGCGTGGAGCGCGTCGAGGTGCGCCAGCAGAGGCCAGTTCAGGTCTCCCGACTTCGAGAACCCCAGGCCCGGGTCGAGCACCACCTGCTCGCGCCGGACGCCGTCGGCCTCCAGGGCAGCGAGGCGGGCGTCGAGCTCGTCACGCACGTCGGCCACGACGTCGTCGTACACCTCGAGCGAGTCCATGACGTCGGCGTGCCCCCGCCAGTGCATGCACACGTACGCGGCGCCGGTCTCCGCCACGGCACGGCCCATGTCCGGGTCCGCGAGACCGCCCGAGACGTCGTTGACCATGCGAGCGCCGGCGGCGACCGCACGCTCGGCCACACGAGCGCGCGTCGTGTCCACGGAGACGACGGCGCCGGCCGCGACCAGCCGCTCGACCACCGGGACCACGCGGGCCAGCTCCTGCTCCTCCGGCACGCGGCCGGCCCCGGGCCGGGTCGACTCACCGCCCACGTCGAGGATGTCGGCGCCCTCGCCCAGGAGCTCCAGGCCGTGCTGCACCGCGGCACCGGGCTCGAACCACTGGCCGCCGTCCGAGAACGAGTCGGGGGTGACGTTGACGACGCCCATGACCAGGCACCGGCCCACGCCGGACAGCTCAGGAAGCCCCGCGACGGGTGCGTCGCGGGCCGGCGTCGGCGCCGGGAGGGGGGCGATCACGCCCGGCCTACTTCCCGAGGACGAGGCTCATCGCCTCGGCACGCGTCGCCGGGTCCCGCATCTGCCCGCGCACCGCGCTCGTGACCGTGCGCGAGCCGGGCTTGCGCACCCCGCGCATCGACATGCACAGGTGCTCGCACTCGACCACGACCAGCACGCCGCGGGGCTCGAGGATGCGGACCAGGGCGTCGGCCACCTGCGAGGTCAGGCGCTCCTGCACCTGCGGGCGGCGCGCGTAGACCTCGACGAGCCGGGCGAGCTTGGACAGTCCCGTGATGCGGCCGTCGACGTTGGGGATGTACCCCACGTGCGCGACGCCGTGGAACGGCACCAGGTGGTGCTCGCAGGTGGAGTACACCTCGATGTCCTTGACCAGCACCATCTCCTCGTGGCCCAGGTCGAAGGTCGTGGTGAGCACGTCCTCCGGCTCCTGCCGCAGGCCCGCGAAGATCTCCTGGTAGGCCCGGGCCACGCGGGCCGGGGTGTCCCGCAGCCCCTCGCGCTCCGGGTCCTCCCCGACGGCGAGCAGCAGCTCGCGCACCGCCGCCTCCGCGCGCGCGGCGTCGTACGGCGGCACCTCGGCCGCCGGCCGCGCGCCCACCGAGACCGCCGGGCTCAGCGGTTCGGCCGGGCGAGGGTCGGTCACTCGGGCACCTCGCCGATGCGCTCGGGCGGCAGCTCCGGGTTGGCCGCGGCCGCCTCGTCCTGCGGCACCACGTGCCCGTTGCCGTTGAGCGACGCCGCCTGCTCGCCCGGTGCCATGACGGGCCCCCGGGTGTGCACGGTGCGCTGCTCGCTCGACAGCCACACGTCGCGCGGCTCGCGCTTGACGACGGGCGCGAACACCTCGGCCAGCTCGGCCTGGTTGAGGGTCTCCTTCTCCAGCAGGCGCAGCACGAGGTCGTCGAGCACGTCGCGGTACTGGGTCAGCACCTCCCAGGCCTCGTCGTGCGCGGCCTCCACCAGCTTGCGGACCTCGTGGTCCACGGTGCCGGCCACGGCCTCGGAGTAGTCGCGCTGATGACCGTAGTCGCGGCCCAGGAACGGCTCGCCGGCGCCCGTGCCGAGCTTGATCGCGCCGACCTTCTCGCTCATGCCGTACTCGGTGACCATCTTGCGGGCGATGCTGGTCGCCTTCTCGATGTCGTTGCTCGCCCCCGTGGTGGGGTCGTGGAACACGATCTCCTCGGCCACTCGACCGCCCATCGCGTACGCGAGCTGGTCGAGCAGCTCGTTGCGGGTGGTCGAGTACTTGTCCTCCGTGGGCATCACCATCGTGTAGCCCAGGGCCCGCCCGCGCGGCAGGATCGTCACCTTGGTGACGGGGTCGGTGTACCGCATGGCCGCGGCGACCAGGGCGTGACCGCCCTCGTGGTACGCCGTGATCTTCTGCTCCTTGACGTTCATGACGCGGGTGCGCTTCTGCGGCCCGGCCACGACGCGGTCGATGGCCTCGTCGAGGGCTCGGTCGTCGATGAGCTGGGCACCGCTGCGCGCGGTGAGCAGCGCGGCCTCGTTGAGCACGTTCGCCAGGTCGGCGCCCGTGAACCCGGGGGTCCGGCGGGCGACGGCGGCCAGGTCCACGCTCGGCACCATGGGCTTGCCCTTGGCGTGCACCTGGAGGATCGCCTCGCGGCCCTTGAGGTCAGGGGCCTCGACGGCCACCTGGCGGTCGAACCGGCCCGGGCGCAGCAGGGCCGGGTCGAGGACGTCGGGCCGGTTGGTGGCGGCGATGAGGATGACGTTCGTCTTGACGTCGAACCCGTCCATCTCCACGAGGAGCTGGTTGAGCGTCTGCTCGCGCTCGTCGTGCCCGCCGCCCATGCCGGCGCCTCGCTGGCGGCCGACGGCGTCGATCTCGTCGACGAAGATGATCGCCGGAGAGTTCTGCTTGGCCTGCTCGAACAGGTCGCGCACGCGGCTGGCACCCACGCCGACGAACATCTCGACGAAGTCGGAGCCGGAGATCGAGTAGAACGGCACGCCCGCCTCGCCCGCGACGGCGCGCGCGAGCAGGGTCTTGCCGGTGCCGGGCGGGCCGTACAGCAGCACGCCCTTGGGGATCTTGGCGCCCACGGCCTGGAACTTGGCGGGCTCGGCCAGGAACTCCTTGATCTCGTGGAGCTCCTCGACGGCCTCCTCGGAGCCGGCGACGTCCGCGAACGTCACCTGCGGCATGTCCTTCGAGATGAGCTTGGCCTTCGACTTGCCGAAGCCCATCACGCGCGAGCCGCCGCCCTGCATCCGGGACATGAAGAACCAGATGAACAGGCCGATGATCAGGAACGGGATGAGCAGCGACAGCATCGACGTCCAGACGCTCGGCTGCGGCACCTCGGAGTCGTACCCGTCCGGCGGGTCGGCGGCGGCGACGGCCTGCGCCACGGTCTCGCCCTGCGGCTCGACGTAGTAGAACTCGACGCTGCGGCCGAGGTCCCGCTCGTCGTCACCGCTGCCGGTGACGAAGTTCTCGCTCAGCTCGAGCTCGACGCGCTGCTCGCCGTCGACCACCGTGGCGTGCTGGACGGTGCCGCCCTGCAGCAGCTCCAGACCCTGGTGCGTCTCGATCCGTTGCGTGCTCGGGCTCGCGATGGCACCCCACGCGAGGGCCACGATGACCAGGCCGACCACGATCCAGACGATCGGGCCACTGAGGATCTTCTTGATGTTCATCGGCGCCGGGGCTCGCCCCCGCATCCCTTCGTTCGCGCAGGCTTTCGGACGAAACTACACGCTGGGGCTGGGAGCTCCCTCGGTGTTCGCCCAGGGCGGGACGGACGACGGCGCGCGGTGCGCGCGCCGTCGGCGCCCCGGGTCTCAGCTGTAGACGTGGGGCGCGAGCGTCGCCACGAAGGGCAGGTTGCGGTACTTCTCGGCGTAGTCGAGGCCGTACCCGACCACGAACTCGTTGGGGATGTCGAAACCGACGTACTTGACGTCCACCTCGACCTTGGCCGCGTCGGGCTTGCGCAGCGCGGCGGCGATCTCCACCGACTCGGGGCCGCGCGAGCGCAGGTTGGCCACGAGCCACGAGAGCGTCAGGCCGGAGTCGATGATGTCCTCGACGATCAGCACGTTGCGGCCCGTGAGGTCGGCGTCCAGGTCCTTGAGGATGCGCACGACGCCGGACGACTTGGTGCCCGAGCCGTAGCTCGACACCGCCATCCAGTCCATGTGCGCGGGGTGGTGCAGCCGCCGCGACAGGTCGGCCATCACCATCACGGCGCCCTTGAGCACACCGACGAGCAGCAGGTCCTTGCCCGCGTAGTCGGCGTCGATCTGGGCGGCCATCTCGTCGAGCTTGCTGCCGATCTGCTCCTCGGTGAGCAGGATCTCGGCGATGTCGCCGGCCACGTCCGACTGGTCCACGGGTTACTCCTCAGGAACGACAGGGGTGGGCACGGCGGCGGGCCCTGGATGCAGGAAAAGCCTGCCACACGCGTGGCGTGCCCGGGCATCCGACGGCAGGCTGAGCTCTCCCTGGCCGTGCCAGCCGACGACGAGGGCGTCCAGGGCCTCCACGTGGCGGGCGGTCGTCGCGGCCGGCGGGCACCCGACGGCGAGCGCCGCGGCGCGCAGGGCCCGTCGGCGCAGGGCCTCGGGAGCCGCGGCGAGGACACCGGCGTCGAGCACCAGCCCGCCGGCGCCGCCCACGCCGTCCGGTCCGTCTGCCCCCTCCGCTCCGTCTGCGCCGTCCGGCTCGCAGCTCGTGCCGCCGCTCTCGCCAGCGCTGCCAGAACCAGCACGAGGTTCGTCCCGCGCCGGCCCTGGCTCAGGCGCCGGCACGGTGGCGCGGGCCAGCACGTCCGCCGCGAGCACGTCCAGGACGTCGGCGTCAGCCCGCAGCAGCCCCGCCGTGCGGGCCAGCGCCTCGACCGCACCGAGACCCAGCACGTCCTCCAGGACGGGCAGCAGCTCGTGCCGCACACGGGTGCGCAGCGGCACCACGCCGGGCTCGGCCTCCGTCGCCGGGCGCGCACCCGGCTCCCCGGCGTACCAGGCGGGCGCGCTGCCCTTCCCGGGCGGGAAGTTCGTGGGGTCGTCCCACGGACGCAGCCCCAGCGCGGAGCAGGCGGCCCGGGTCTGGGCCCGCCGCAGCCCCAGCAGCGGACGGCGGTACCGGCCCCGCACGGCCGGCATGCCCGCCAGCGACCGGGCACCGCTGCCGCGCGCCAGGCCCAGCAGCACCGACTCCGCCTGGTCGTCGAGGGTGTGCCCCAGCAGCACGGCCACCGCACCGAGGTCGGCGGCGACGGCGTCGAGCACCGCGTACCGCGCCTCCCGGGCGGCGCCCTCGGGGCCCGCGCCGTCGTCGTGCACCACGGCCCGGCGCACGACGACGGGGTCCAGGCCCAGAGCGGCGCACTGCCGCGCGGCCTGCGCCGCGACGTCGGCCGACCCGGGCTGCAGGCCGTGGTCGACGACGACGGCCCCCACCCGCACCGCGAAGCCGCGCGAGCGCACGGACCGCCCCACCCGGCGCGCCTCGTGCGCGAGCGCGGCGGCGAGCGCGAGCGAGTCCGGGCCGCCCGAGCACGCGACGAGCACGAGGTCGCCCGGCGCGGGCCGCAGGGCTGCGAGGTCGCCGCGCACGGCCGTGCGCAGCGCCGCGACCGCCGGGTCGACCCGAGCCACTAGCGCTCCCCCGCCCGGGGCGGCACCGGCCGCGGGCGATCAGCCATGGACCCGGCGCACCCAGGCGCGGGCGTCACCGATCTCGGCAGCCGTGGGCAGCGCCTGCGGCCCGGACCAGACGGCGTTGAGCCCGTCCCGGCCGACCTGCTCCTCGACGGCCCGCACGAACGCGGCGCCGTCGCGGTACTGAGCGAGCTTGGCGTCCATGCCGAGCAGGCGCCGCAGCACGACGTCCAGGCCAGGGCTGCCCTCGCCGTCGCGGCGGCGCTCGAACCGGGAGCGGATCTGGCGCACCGTGCGCACCACGCGGGGCCCGACGGCGTCCATCATCACGTCGGCGTGCCCCTCCAGCAGGGCCATGACGGCCGTGATCTCGGCGAGCTCGGCCTTCTGGTCGGGCGTCATGACGCGGTCGAAGGGCGCGACACCGTCCCCCTTGACCACACCCGCCACCACGTCGTAGACCGTGCGGCCGGCGGCCGCGAGCTTGGTGCCGAGCGGCGCGCGGGAGAAGTCGACGGTGCTGCGGGTGACGTCGTGCAGCAGGGCGCCGACCCGGCCGCGCAGGTGCTCCGCGAGCCAGGGGGCGGCGGCGAACTGCAGGGCGTGCGTCTGCTCGTGCAGGCACACCCAGAGGCGGAAGTCCCGGGGGACGACGTCGAGGGCCCGCTCGACCTGGAGCACGTTGGGGGCCACGAGCAGCAGCCGCCCCGGCCCGGCGCCCTCGGTGGCGAGCGCCGAGTACGGGTCGAACTGGCCGAGCACGCGGGTGGAGAGCAGACCCAGCAGGGCGCCCACCTCGGCCGCGCCGCCCAGCCGGGAGGCCGCCGACGTCGGTGCGGCCTCGTCGCCGAGCGCCTGCGCCACGGGGGCGGTCATGGCCTCCATGACCTGGGTGTTGGCCAGCGCCCACGTGGCCCGGTCCACCACGGCCACCGGCCCGAGCACCGCCGCGCCGTCCTGCGGCCCCCCGACGACGGTGCGCACGCCGCCCACCGGCTCCATGCGGGTGGTGGCCAGCACGTGGGGGACGGCCTCGGAGGCGGCCTCGCGCAGACCGCCGACGAGGTCGTCGAGGACGCCGCGGGAGGCACGCGGTCCGGCCGGCGTGAGGCGGGCTGCCAGCTCGGCCGCGGCCGGCCAGTCGACGACGGGCTTGGCTGTGGGACGGCTCACCGCCCCACCGTATCCGTCACGAGGCCGGCTGTGGCCGGGAGCGCCAGGAGAGCTGGTCCGCGGGCGCTCCGCAGGGTCCGGCGCCGACGTGCCCGGCCGGTACGGCCAGAACGGCCAGAACCGTCAGGTGGCGGAGAGCTGGGAGAGCTGGCCGGCGAGCCCGTCGAAGATGACGCGTGCCCCGTAGGCGCCGCCCTCGGGGATCTGGTCGGCGAGGAACGCGAACACGAGCAGACGGTCGTCGGCGGTGACCACCGAGCCGGCGAGGCCGGAGATCTCGGGCAGCGACCCCGTCTTGGCGCGCACGAGCCCGCGCCCGGGGTTCTCCCCGCCGTACCGGTTGGCGAGGGTGCCGCTCAGCCCGGCCACCGGCATCCCGACGGCGACCTCGCGCAGCGCGGGGCGGGCCGGGTCCACGGTCAGGCGCACCACCTCCACCAGCTGGCGCACCGTCATCAGGGAGCCGCGCCCCAGGCCGGAGCAGTCGACGAGCACCGCCCCCCGCATGTCCACGCCGAGGCGGGACACGGAGTCGACCACGGCCTTGGTGGACCCCTCCACGGAGCCGGGCAGGCCGGCGTCGAGCGCGACCAGGCGGCCGAGCACCTCGGTGATGGTGTTGTCGGAGTGCTGCATCGCGTACTCGACCACCTGGTCGAGCGGTGCGGAGCGCACGGTGCCGAGGGTGCGCACGTCCTGCGGCACGGTGGTGCGGCGCACGTCGCCCACGACCTGCAGGCCGTGCTCGGCGAGCGCGTCGGCGAACACGCCGGCCGCGGCCATCGCGGGATCGCTGGAGCGGGGCGCGTACTCGGCGTCGGTGAGGCGCGCGATGTTCACGGCCAGGGACGCGACGGGCGCCACGTACCCCAGCTCGGCCTCGCGCGGGGGCACGGTGGGCGCGATCGTGGGGCCGCTGAACAGGGAGTCGTCGAGCGCGAGCTGCACCTGGGTGCGGCCGGTGACGGTGACGCGGGCGGCCACCTGGGCGGCGAGGTCGCCCAGACCGGCGCGCCCGAGGACGGCGTCCGGGTCGCCCGCGCCGGCGGCGAGCATCATGTCGCCGCCGCCGACCAGCACGAGCCGGTCGTCACCGTCGAGCACCACGCGGGTGTCGAGCGTCGTGTCGCCACCGAGCTCGGTGATCGCGGCCACCGCGGTGAGCAGCTTCTGGGTGGAGGCGGGCACCAGGCCGACGTCGGCGTTCGCGGCGCCGAGCTCGTCGCCGCTCGTCGCGTCGACGACGAGGGCGGCGACGCGGGGCCCCAGGCGCTCGTCGGACGCCACGGCGGTCACCAGGCGGCCCACCTCGGCGGCCGGTGGTGCGGGGGCGTCGGCGGGCAGGTCCGCCAGGACGGCGCTCGGGCTCGGGCCGGGGCGGGCTCCCGGGGCCGAGGGGAACGGCGCCGGCTGCTCCGGCGGAGGCGACACCGTCAGCATCCCGGGCACGACGTCGTACGCGTCGGCCACCAGGTAGCCGCCCAGCAGAGCCAGGACGCCCACCACGGTGGCGCCGGTGCGCACCCGCCACCCCATGCCGTGCCTCCCGTGCTGTGCTCTGCCGTGCCGTGCGCCACAACAGGCGCCCCGTCGTGTTCGTGCGCATCATGGCACGCGTGCACACGTCCTGGGGGCGACACGGGCGCGTGGCACACTTGTCCCCGCGCACGCACCCGTCACAGGAGGAACAGTGGAGTTCGACGTCACGATCGAGATCCCGAAGGGTCAGCGGAACAAGTACGAGGTGGACCACGAGACCGGTCGCATCCGTCTTGACCGCATGCTCTTCACGTCGACCCGCTACCCGGACGACTACGGGTTCATCGAAGGGACGCTCGGCGAGGACGGCGACCCGCTCGACGCCCTGGTGCTGCTGGAGGAGCCCACGTTCCCCGGCTGCCTGATCCGCTGCCGCGCGCTCGGCATGTTCCGCATGCGCGACGAGGCCGGCGGCGACGACAAGGTGCTGTGCGTCCCCACGGGCGATCAGCGCGCCGCGTGGCGCCAGGACATCGACGACGTGTCCGACTTCCACCGCCTGGAGATCCAGCACTTCTTCGAGGTCTACAAGGACCTCGAGCCCGGCAAGTCGGTCGAGGGCGCCCACTGGGTCGGCCGCTCGGAGGCCGAGGCGGAGATCGAGCGCTCCATCGAGCGCGCGCGCAACGCCGGCTACTACAAGCACTGACGCCCGACGGCGGCCCAGGCCGCCCCGAGCAGCGCCCGACGGCGCCGCACCCCACCAGGTGCGGCGCCGTCGTCGTCCACGGGCACGGGCACGGGCACGGGCACGGGCACGGGCACACGGTCCGCGGCGACGGCGCACCTCCCGTACCGTGAGGACCATGCTTGCAGCCGTGATCCATGGTGCCCGTGACGTCCGTGCCGAGGAGCGCCCGGACCCGACGATCCTCACCCCGGGCGACGCCGTCGTGCGGGTGGTGGCCGCGTGCGTGTGCGGCTCCGACCTCTGGTCCTACCGCGGGGTGGCCCCCACCCACGAGCCGCACCCGATCGGCCACGAGCTGGTGGGCGTGGTCGAGGAGCTGGGCGACGAGGTGACGTCGGCGAAGGTCGGCGACTTCGTGATCGTGCCGTTCTCGCTGAGCTGCGGCCAGTGCCAGGCCTGCCGGGCCGGGTTCCCCTCGGCCTGCGACGTCGTGACGTTCTTCGGCAGCCCCGACCGGCAGGGGCTGCCGGTGGACGGAGCCCAGGGCGAGAGGGTGCGCATCCCGCTGGCGCAGCACTCGCTGTTCCCGGTGGGGCTCACCGAGGAGGAGGTCGAGGCCCGCGGGCTGGTGCCGCACCTGCTCACGCTGGCCGACGTCATGTCCACCGGCTACCACGCCGCCGTCTCGGCGCACGTGGGCCCGGGCGACGTCGTGGCCGTCGTGGGCGACGGCGCGGTGGGCCTGTCCGGCGTCCTCGCCGCGAAGATCCTCGGTGCCCGCCGCATCGTCGCGATGAGCCGGCACGAGGACCGGGCTGCGCTCGCCCGCCGGCTCGGCGCCACCGACGTGGTGGCCGAGCGCGGTGCGGAGGCTCCGGCCGCCGTGCGAGCCCTGCTCGACGGCGACCTCGCGGACGCCGCGCTCGAGTGCGTGGGCACCAAGGAGTCGATGGACCAGGCGCTGAGCGTGGTGCGCGGCGGCGGCCGTGTCGGCTTCGTGGGCGTGCCCAACGGCGGGCCCGAGCTGCCGGTGGGGCGCCTGTTCACCCGGAACCTGACGGTGGGCGGCGGCATGGCCTCGGCCCGCCGGTACATGGAGGAGCTGCTGCCGCGCGTGCTCGACGGGTCGATCCAGCCGGGGGCGGTGTTCGACCTGGAGCTGCCGCTGGCCGAGGTGGCCGAGGCGTACGCCGCGATGGACGAGCGCCGGGCCACGAAGGTCCTGCTGCGTCCCTGACCTGCGCACCCGCACAGCACGGTGGCCCGGTCCCGCAGCCGCGGGACCGGGCCACCGGTGCGTCCAGGCCGGTCAGGCCGTGGCGAGGCGCTCGGGGCCGCGACAGGGCCCGTCAGGACTCGTCAGGGCCGGCCGGCGTAGGGCATGGTCTCGCCCCAGCGGATCGCCGTCTCGCGGACGGCCACCCCGGGCCGTGGCGCCTCGATCATCATGCCGCCGCCCGAGTAGATGGCCACGTGCCGGATCTGGGTGTGGTCCCCGGCGCGGTTGGTGTAGAAGATCAGGTCGCCCGGCCGCATCTGGTCGTACGGGATCTTGGCGACCGTGAGGTACTGCGAGCGGGACGTGCGGGATATGTCGAGACCGGCGCTCTGCCAGGCGCGCAGGGTGAGCCCGGAGCAGTCGTACGCGGGCCCGGTGCCGCCGAGCTGGTAGGGCGAGCCGATCTGGGTGCGGGCCCAGGCGACGGCCTGCTGCCCCTGGGCGGCGCTCCCCCGGCCGACGCCGGAGGTCGGCGGGGCGGGCGGCGCCCAGGGGCAGCAGGCCGTCGCCTGGGCC
>NZ_QKWH01000018.1 GCF_003244315.1 Xylanimonas oleitrophica | reverse complement strand
GCCCGCCCCGAGCGACGGCCCAGGGCGGGCGCTTCAACCTGCCACTTGACAGGAACCACCTACATATCAGCCGAGGTCGGCCCGCAGCGCGTTCATCTGCTCCACGTCGTCGAGCTGACCGTCATGGATGGTCTGCTCCAGGGCCTGGGCAGGTCCGTCGTCGTCGGTGGCGAGCGCTACGTCAGCCATCATGATCGCGGCCATGTGATGGCTGCGGAACACGTCCAGCCATCTCCGGTCGAAGTCCTCGCCCTGCAGCGCCTGCAGCTCGGCCATCTGCTGGTCGTTCAGCTCCTGCAACGGAGGCTCGGGCGACATGGGTTCCATGCCTGCGGCGTCGGCAATCTCCCGCAGCTGGGGGAGCTGCTCCTGCTGGGACGCCTGGGCCGTCTCGGCGACTTGCTTGACTCCCGGAGTCGCCGCCTTCTCCAGCGCCATCTTGGTCATCTCGATCCCCATCTCGTGATGGGGAATCATCGTGGCCGCGAACGTCGCGTCCACCTGCGACGTCTGTTCACTACCGTCGGTTTGAGCGGTAGGTGAGGACCCGGCGGGGGTCTGACTGCCCTCAGCCTGTGGTTCCTCGCCTCTGGCGCCGCAGGCCGCCACGGTCACCGCCACCATGGACGCCAGCGCGAAGGTGAGCACTCTACGTCTGTGCATCAGCTTCCCCTCTCGTGATTCCCTTCAGGGCTTGCTCGGGCCGGACCGCGCGCGGTGTCGCGCCGGTTGCGGTGAGCAACGACGACTTCGTGTCGAGCTCTAGGGGCACTGGCGCTCTGCCGGTTCCTGGAAGTCAGGGACAGGCCGGTCTTGCGCCTGCTCCGCCGTCGTAGCGGGCCCGTTAGTCTCGATGTCCTTGATCAGCCAGTCCATCTCGCCGATCTCGCGTCGCTGCGACTCGCTGATCTCGACGGCGAGTTCGCACACCCGCACGTCCTCGAGTTGGGCCCGCTCCGACCGGGTGATCGCGAGCGAGTGGTGCGGGATCATCGCGCGCATGTAGGCGGTGTCGTCCACTGTGATCTGGCTTCGGTCCAGAGCGATCCCGCCACCGAGCAGCACGATGCCGGCCATGACGACGGCGACGTTCGCCTTGGCGTTTCTGTACATGCCCAGCATCCAGGCCAGCATGACCAGTGCCATGGCACCACCCATGGTGAGCGCCATGAACACACGGCTCTCGCTGAAGCGGATGTGGCTCCACTCCCAGACCCCGGCGAACATCGTCCAGTACATGACGACCATCCCCGTCAAGATCATGGCCGCGAACCGCAGGTACATCTTCTTGGGGTCGTGAGACATGCCGTGACCCTGCTCGTGATCGTGGTGCTGCTGGCGACCTTGGTCCTGCGCCTCGCCGTGTCGCTCCGCACGGCCCTCGTGCTGCTGGTTCCCACGGTGCGTCGCACCCGTCTGCGCGTGGTGCTCGGACATATCTCAGCCTCCCTGTTGTCTCCGTGCAGCCATCGAGCCGGCTGCGCCCGTTCCACCCTGAGGTCTCCTGGCGCACCGAGGCAGGTGCATGACGCGGCAGCGGTGTACCGCTGGCGCGGGCCGACGTGTCAGGTCCGGTACGCCGGATGACCAGACTCGTGAGGGCGTGATGGTCCGCCTTGCTGTGGGCAGCACCTGCGCCGTTCGACTGCGTTCTGCGATCTTGGCGACGCTATGGAGCCCGGCATGCGCACGCACCCGGGGCGGTCCGTCGCGCCGATGAAGGTTTGATGAAGGAGGCGACGAGGCGGCGGCTGCGAGCGGCACCTAACACAGCACGGAGTCAGTGCCTGAGGGGCCGTCCCAGTCGGCGTGAGCCGTCGAGGCGCTCGCCGGTCGTCTGATGGCGGTGATGTCCTGGCGTCTGGTGGTCGATGATCGTGCTGGGCCGGTGAGGTGGTTGCGGACCGGCTTCTCGCGTTCAACCGATGAGCCCCCAGGTCCACTGCGCGCTGCTCGTCGAAGAGACTGTGACAGGGCACGACGGAAGGAGCGACGATGGCAGCGACACGGCGTTCATCACGCATCTCCGGGATCGCCGGGCGGTTGATTGTCGCGATGGTGCTAGTCGTCCTTGCCGGCGGCTTGACGGCATGGCTGGTCGCGTCGGCGGTCGGTCCGGGCGTCTTTCGTGTGCACATGGAGCACGCGGAGCAGACGCCGGGCAGCGTGGCCGCCCATGCCGAGGAGGCCTTCGTCTCTGCGAGCACAGTGACGCTCGCCGTCGCGCTGGGAGCATCGGTCGCCACGTCGTTGGTTGTGAGCCTGTTCCTGTCGCGCCGGATCGGAGCCTCGTTGGGAAGCATGTCTGCGGTGGCGGCGCAGGTGGCCGCCGGTCGGTTCGACGTCCGTGTCGTCCCGCCCCGCATCGGCGCGGAGTTCGACGATCTGGCCGAGGCGTTCAACCAGATGGGCACCCGCCTCGATCAGAACGAGACCATGCGCCGGCGGCTCATGGCCGATGTCGCGCACGAGCTGCGTACCCCGGTCGCCACGATCGCCGGATATCTCGATGCCATCGAGGAGGGAGTCGAGCAGCTCACGCCGAGCACTGCCGAGGTGCTACGTAGCCAGGCCTCGCGGCTGACCCGCCTGGCCGCGGATCTCGCCGCCGTCACACGCGCGGAGTCCGGCGCTCTTCCGCTCGCTCTGGAATCGGCGGACGCCGGTGATCTCGTCGCTGCAGCGGTCGACGCGGCCCGCCCAAGTTACGAGTCCAAGGGTGTGGCGCTCGCCGGCCGGGTTGAGGATCAGCTCCCACCGATCGCTGCGGATCGAGACCGCTTCGGGCAGGTGCTCGGCAACCTCCTGGAGAACGCGCTGCGGCACACGCCCGGCGGCGGAACCGTCGAGATCATCGTCAGCCGGGCCCATGGCGGGGTGCGGTTTGCCGTCGTCGACACGGGGGAGGGCATCGACGCCGAGCACCTGCCGCATGTGTTCGAGCGCTTCTACCGCGTGGACACCGCCAGGGACCGTGGCCACGGAGGATCCGGGGTGGGCCTGGCCATCGTGCGCGCCCTGGTCACAGCCCACGGCGGGACCGTGTCGGTCCGTTCTGATGGTCCGGGAGGCGGAACGTCCTTCGTGATCGACGTGCCGCCGGCTCTGGCTGCGCTTCGTCGTTAGGCCGGGCACGGCTTCATCGAGCCTTCATCGTTTCCGTCGCGCGATCTTGATCGGCCGCAGGAAGGCTAGTTGCTGACGGTACGACCCGTGCCGTTGGACGGGACGGAGCGGCGAGATGGGCCTGTGGTGCACCTCGATGGGCGTCGGCGGCTGGATCGTCATGGCGGCGACCTGGGCGGCGGTGCTGTCCCTGGTGGTCTGGGTGGTGTGTCGGCTGTTCCCCGCCGCAAAGGACCGGGACCCACGGGCCGCCCTTGACGTGCGGCTGGCCTCGGGGGAGATCGATACCGAGACCTACCGCTCGCTTCGCGCAGAGCTCGACGGGCTCGAGTCCCACCGGGCGGAAGGACAACGATGAAACACCACCTCAAGCACATGGCGATCGCCGGCGGAGCGATCCTGGTTCTGTTGCTGGCCTTCGGTGTGGACCTCGGCAAGGCCTTGCCCTACGCGCTGCTCCTGGCATGCCCGATCGGCATGGTCATGATGATGGGGATGATGAGTCGGCACGGAGGGCACGACCACGCCGCCCAGGGCAGCGGGGAGTCAGCGGCAACGACGCCCGCACCCGGGGCACGCCCGGGTCGCGAGATCACGCGGGAGAACCACGAGCGTCTGCCCTGAACCCGACGCGGTCACACGCACGCGCCGCCCTGCCCTCGGCAGAGCGGCGCGTCTGCGTGGCGCGTGCTCAAGAAGACAACCCTTCATCGAATCTCAATCCGGCGAAGGGCTCGCGAGTAGCCACGAGCCGTAGAGTCAACGTACCCCCCGGGGGTATGCGGACCAGTGCAGGAGCGCTCGGACGACAACGGCATCGCCCTCTGGGGGGCCATCGGTTTGGTGAGCACAAGGGAGAAGGTCGACGGTCATGGACGTTCTGGTCGTGGCGATCGCAGTGCTGCTGACGGGACTGCTCGCCTGGTACTTCTTCGGCCCGCGTTCCTCCAGGCGGGCCACCCTGGACGGTGGTGTCCAGGTCCTGGCGATCGCCGTCAAGGGCGGCTACAGCCCCGACATCCTCGAAGTCGAGCAAGGCACCCCTGTGCGACTGCTGTTCGACCGACAGGAGGCGGGCGACTGCTCATCCCGCGTGGTGTTTCCCGACTTCAAGATCAACCAGACCTTGGCGGCCCACACGACAACCGCCGTCGAGCTGGTGCCGGACAAGACCGGCGAGTTCGGATTTGCCTGCGGGATGAACATGCTGCACGGGACCTTGAAGGTGGTCCCGGCATCCGCCGGCGCGGGCGTAGGCGCCGCCGTGGCCGGGCAGGCCCAACTGCAAGCCCCTCATGCGCACGCCGATGCCGTGACGATCGCCGACTTCGAGTCGGAGGCTGTCGAGGGCGCCGACGCCGAGGCTGAAGAGCGGGCGGCGGAGATCACGGACCTGCGTCGGCGTGTCATCTTCGGCGCGGTGCTGACCGCGCCGGTCCTAGTCGCTGTCATGGCGCATGAGCTGTTCGGTGCCACCTGGGTACCGGACCTGCTGCTGCGGCCGTGGTTGCAGCTGCTGCTCATCGCTCCGGTGATGGCCTACACCGGGTGGCCCGTCCACCGCACCGGCTGGCTGGCGCTGTCCCACCGCACGGCGGAGATGAACTCCCTGATCACGCTCGGCACGATCGCGGCCTTCGGGTTCAGCCTGGTGACCACCTTCGCGCCGGGACTGCTGCCCGCGGACTCACGCGAGGTGTACTACGAGGCCGTCGGGGTGATCCTCACCCTGATCCTGCTCGGCCGACTCCTGGAGACCAAGGCGAAGGCCGGCACCGGTGAGGCGATCCGCGCGCTCATCGGCCTGCAGCCACGCACCGCACGCGTGATCCGCGACGGCGAAGAGATCGAGATCGAGGTGGGCGACGTCGTCGCCGGGGACACCGTGGTGATCCGACCGGGCGAGAAGCTTCCGGTCGACGGGCACGTGGTCCAGGGCGAGTCCGCGGTGGACGAGTCGATGGTCACCGGCGAACCCATCCCGGTGGTGAAGCGGGCCGGCGACACGGTGATCGGCGCAACCATCAACCAGACGGGCTCGCTGCGCTACACCGCCACCAAGGTCGGCGCCGAGAGCATGCTCGCCCAGATCATCGCCCTGGTGCGCCAGGCCCAGGGATCGAAGGCCCCCATCCAGCGGCTTGCCGACAAGGTCTCGAGCTACTTCGTGCCTGCCGTGATCGCCGTCGCGATCTGGACCTTCGTGATCTGGTGGCTCGTCGGACCGCCGCCCGCCGGTGTCTTCGCCCTCGTGGCGGCGGTCGCCGTCCTGATCATCGCGTGCCCCTGCGCGCTCGGGCTGGCCACCCCGCTCTCGATCACCGTCGGCACGGGCAAGGGCGCCACCCAGGGAATCCTCATCCGCTCCGCCGAGGCGCTGGAGACCGCACACCGGCTCGACACCGTGGTCCTGGACAAGACCGGAACGATCACCCAGGGCGCCCCCGCCCTGACCGATGTCCTGCCTTCCGCGGACTTCGACGGCGACGAGCTCTTGCGACTTGTGGCCGCCGCGGAACGAGACTCCGAGCACCCGCTGGCCACAGCGATCGTCGCCGGCGCTCGCGAGCACGGCCTGCCGGTCGCGGACCTGGACTCCTTCGAGTCGATCACCGGACAGGGCGTGCGGGCGCGGGTCGACGGCCGCGAGGTACTCGTCGGCAACCGGCGCCTGCTCACCGAGGCGGGAGTCGACGCCACCGGCCTGCTCGCCGTCGTCGACCAGCTCGCCGCAGACGGCAAGACGCCCATGCTCGCCGCCGTGGACGGACGGCCCGCCGGCGTGGTCGCCGTCGCCGACACGATCAAGGACGGGTCCGCCGCGGCGATCGCCGGCCTGGCGGCGCGCGGCATCGACGTGGTCATGATGACCGGCGACAACCGGGCCACCGCCTCCGCGATCGCCCGTCAGGTCGGCATCGGTCGGGTCGTGGCCGAGGTGATGCCCGAGCACAAGGCCCAGGAAGTCAAGCGACTGCAGGCCGAGGGCCGAGTCGTCGGAATGGCCGGCGACGGCATCAACGACGCGCCCGCACTGGCGCAGGCCGACGTCGGCTCCGCCATCGGGACCGGCACCGACGTGGCCATCGAGTCCTCCGACATCACGCTCATCTCCGGCAACCTGTCCGGCCTGGTGACCGCTGTCGACCTGTCCCGGGCCACCATGCGCAACATCCGGCAGAACCTGGCCTTCGCGTTCGGCTACAACGCCATCGGCATCCCTGTCGCCGCGGGCGTCCTGTACCCGGCGTTCGGCCTCCTGCTCAGCCCGGTCATCGCGGCGCTGGCGATGGCGCTGTCCTCCCTGTCGGTCGTCACCAACGCCAACCGCCTGCGCCGCTTCGCCCCCAAGCCAGTACCGAGCATCGGCCAGCCCGCCGCGGCCACCACTCCCATCGTCGAGATCGGCGGCGACCATATCGAAGGAGAGAACACCATGACGCACCACGACCACCACGACCACCACGGCGGCCCGGCAACCGGATCGTCGACCGACCCTGTCTGCGGCATGACCGTAGACCCCCAGAATGCCGCGGCCAGGCGGGAACATGACGGAGTGACCTTCGCCTTCTGCTCGGCAGGCTGCGCGGCGGCATTCGACGCAGACCCCCACCGCTACGGCCACCCCGTGGCCAGTTCCTGACGTCGTGCTCAAGCCGGGCGTGGAGGCGAGAACCGTGGCCGCGGCCGATCCGAGCACCGTCCTCGCCCGGCTGCACCGCGTCGAAGGGCAGGTGCGCGGCATCGCCCACATGGTTGACCAGCAGGCTTATTGCATCGACGTCGTCACCCAGATCTCCGCCGCCTCCCGGGCACTGCAGTCTGCAGCCCTCATGCTCCTCCTCGACGATCACCTGCGGAACTGTCTTTCCGAAGCGGCGCAGACCGGTGGCGGGGTTCATGACGACAAGGTCCGTGAGGCCATGGGGGCGATCTCGCGGCTCGTCCGCAGCCAATAGGCGGCGCAGCATGCCTGCCCACGAGGGCCACTAGTTAGGCGTTCAATCGGGCGAAGATGACGCCCGCGCCGTCGGCTTCGTCCGACCTTCATCTCACCTTGATGATCACGCTACGAAATGGGCGGCAACGTAGGCCGCATGGTGAGACCTGAGCGTCGCGTGGTGCACGAGTGTCCAGACCGCGAAGAGTCGCCGGGCGGTGAGCCCGGTGCGGCTACCGCAGCCACGCAGGGTCGGCTGCGCGCGGCGTGGACCGCTGTGAGTGGGGTGGCCGGGGCCGTCATGGGAGTGGCCCCGCACGTCCTGCACCACGTCGGTCCGCTCGTGGGGACGGCACTGGTCGCCGCCGCTGGCGGGAGGATCGTGTTCGGTCTGCTGGGCCTGGCCGCATCGATCCCGATGCTTGTCAGGCTGAGGCGACGGTTCGGTTCCTGGTGGGCGCCCGCGATTGCGCTCGGCGTGTTCGCGGCAGCGTTCGTCATCTCCACGACGGTGCTCGGTCCGGTGATCAGTGGTGCCGGTGACCCAGGCGGTGAGCCCACCCCTGAGGGGTCCGAGGTGTCGGTCGATCATGAATCTCACCACTGAGGCGTGCGGCGGCCGGTCAGTCCCCGGTGCCGATGCGGTACCCCACGCCTCGAACGGTGCGGACGAACCGCTGCTCGGCCGCGCTGTCGCCGAGCTTCTGCCGCACGTGCAGCACGTGGACGTCGACCAGGTGGTCGTCCCCATACCAGTCCGGGCCCCAGACCTCCTCAATCAGCGCCCGGCGCGAGTAGACCCGTCCGGGGCGGGCCGCCAGCGCGGCCAGCACGTCAAACTCTGTGCGGGTCAGTTCCACGGCATCATCGTCGAGCGTCACCTCCCGGGCGTCGACGTCGATGCTCAGCGGTCCGATCCTGATCACCTCAGGTCGGCGTGCCTGCAACACCTGGGAGCTGCTCGAGCGTCGCGGCCTGCGGAGCATCGCCTGCACTCGCGCCATCAGCTCGCGCGGCCGGAACGGCTTGGTGACGTAGTCGTCGGCGCCCACCGACAGCCCCACCAGGGTGTCGACCTCCTCGGCGCGTGCGGTGAGCATGACCACGTAGCAGTCGGAGAACGTGCGCAGCCGCCGGCACACCTCGACGCCGTCGAGCCCGGGCAGGCCCAGGTCGAGCACGACGACGTCCGGGTCGACCCCGCGCAGCACGTCCACCGCGGCGACGCCGTCGTGGACCAGGTGCACCTCGTAGCCGTCGCGTTCGAAGTAGCCGCCGACGAGACGGGCCAGCGGCACCTCGTCGTCGACCACGACGGCACGGCGGGCAGGTGAGATCGCGTTCACCGGTCCATCTTCGCCGGACGTATGGGCGGAACCCATCCGACCGGCCCGGCCCGGGCGGTCTTCATCGATTCTTGATCCAACGTCGACCGGTGCTTCCGGATCTGGGCCTGAGGCTGGGGGCAGTCCGAACCACCGGAGGAGCATCCCTGTGCCCGTCGACCCGTCGCCCACCGTCGTCATGGTCCGTACCCCGGCCTGTCACTTCTGCCACGAGGCCGAGGAGACGCTCGGTGCGCTCTTTCGAGCGCGCACCATCAACCTCGTCGTCGTGGACGCGGACTCCGACGATGGCCGCGACCTCATCGCCCGCCATCGCCCGGCCCTGGCCCCGCTCGTGCTGCTGGACGGGGAGTTCTTCTCCTCCGGACGCCTGCCCAAGCACAAGCTGGCCCGCGCCCTGGGGGCCGCCCGCCTGACGGTCGCGAGGCCCTGATGGGCAGCGAGCTGCTGGCCACCGGTTCGGTCCTGGCCGCCTTCTTCGCCGGTGGTGTCGCCCTCTTCGCGCCCTGCTGCATCGTGTTCCTGGCCCCCTCCTACCTGGCGGGCGCCGCCAAGAACGCCCGCTGGCGGCTGCTGCCCCTGACCTTCGTGTTCGCCGCGGGGCTTGCCGTCGTGCTGGTGCCCATCACGCTCGGCGTCACGCTCATCGCCGGGGCGATCGCCAAGTACCACGCCCCGCTGTACTGGGCCGGTGGCCTGCTCATGCTGGCCCTGGCCGGTCTGGCGTTGAGCGGGCGCATGTGGTCGCTGCCCTCGTTCGTGCGCGCCCCGGACACCGCCCGCGGCGACACGGCGAGCTTCTTCGCCCTGGGCGTCTTCTCCGGGATCGCCTCGTCCTGCTGCGCGCCGGTGCTTGCCGGCGTGATGACCCTCTCGGTGCTGTCCGGATCCGCCGTGGGTGGCACGGCGCTGGGGCTTGCCTACGTGTTCGGGATGGTGTTCCCCCTGTTCGTCATGGCGCTGGTGTGGGACAAGGCGCGGCTGCGCGAGCGCCGCTGGCTGCAGGCCAAGGTCGTGCGGATCCGCGTCGCGGGTCGGACGCTGGTGACGAACACGGTCAACCTCGCAGTCGCGATCGGGTTCGCCGTCATGGGCGTGGTGGTGATCCTGCTGGCGGGCAGCCGCGACATGACCGGCGGCTCCGCCTTCCAGGACGCCGCCAGCAGCACGCTCACCGAGGTCTTCTCCGAGGTCCAGGTCTGGCTTGCCCCCGTCCCGGAGCCGGTGCTCGGGCTCGCGCTGATCGCCGTCGCCGGGGCGTTCGTGTGGGCGACGCTCACCGAACGCCGCCCCACCCCCGGCGAGCCACACGTGGCGGCCGCCCCGGCGGCACCGGCATGTGAGCACCACCAGAAGTCCGAGCCCGCCGGCACGTCGGGCCAGCCGCATCACCACGGGAGCTCCCGATGACCACAGCAAGCATGGGCCGGTCGACCAAGGCGCAGCGCAAGGCCGCCCTAGCCCAGGTCAAGGCCGAGCAGGCCGCCCAGGCTCGGCGCACACGCACCCGGCGCACCCTGCTGTGGGCCGTCGCGGTCCTCGTCCTGGCCGGCGTGGTGACGTTCGGCCTGCTGTCCGCCCGCCCCGCGACCACGGAGGCCGGCCGCCCGGCACCGGAGTTCACACTGCCCGCCTCCGACGGGTCCACAGTGAGCCTGGCCGACTACCACGGCAAGGCGGTCGTCCTGTACTTCAACGAGGGCGCAGGCTGCGACGCCTGCATCCAGCAGATGGCCGAGATCGAGAAGGACCCCAACTTCGCAGCCGCCGGCATCACCGTGTTGCCGATCGTCATGAATACCGCTGAACAGATCAACCCCGAGCGGGAACGCTTCGACATCAGCACGCCCTTCCTCATCGACGACGGCACCGTCTCGGCCGAGTACGGCACCCTCGGCACCGGCATGCACGAAGGACTTCCCGGCCACGGCTTCGTCCTGATCGGGCCGGACGGCACCCAACTGTGGAAGGGCGACTACCCCTCCATGTGGCTCGCCCCAGACGACCTGTACTCAGAGGTCAAGAGCCGACTGTGACGCGCACCCAGCGTGCGCACCGCCGCCCGGTCCTCCGGGCGACATCCGAGAAGGGAAACCGCATGACCACGACCGTCCGCCGCGCCGCACGAGCCACCGCCTTCGTCCTGTCGCTCGGCCTGGCCCTCGCTGCCTGCTCCCAGAGCGATGACGATGCAGGCGGCGAAGAGCCCACGCCATCGTCCGAGACGACGGCGTCCGTGGCGGCCGAGCACAACGAGGCCGACACCCAGTTCGCACAGATGATGATCGTCCACCACCAGGGCGCTTTGGAGATGGCCCAGCTCGCCACCGAGAAGGCGACCACGCCGGAGGTCCAGGACCTCGCCGGGCGCATCACCGCGGCCCAACAGCCGGAGATCGACCTCATGACCGGCTGGCTGGAGGACTGGGGTGAGGAGACCAGCGCGAGCATGGACGGCATGGAGGGCATGGACCACTCCGGGATGGACATGAACGGCATGGATCAGGAGCAAGCGATGGCCGACCTGCAGGGCCTGGAGGGAGCCGAGTTCGACAAGCAGTTCCTCCAGACGATGACCGCCCACCACGAGGGCGCCATCGACATGGCTCAGGCGGAGATCGAGGACGGCGTGAACGAGGAGGCGACCGCCCTGGCCCGGCAGATCATCGACGCCCAGACCCAGGAGATCGCAGAGATGGGCAACATCGAACGCAGCATCGGCTGATGGCCTCGGACTCCGCTCACGGAGGCCGGCCCCACCGGGCGGGGTGGGGCCGGCCTCCGTGCAGTCCCGGACAGTGCAACCGCCGCCGGGCGGCTCTCTGTCCATGAGCGCGATCATCCCGCACCACCCGCTGGCGATCACTCGGTGAACGTGCACAGCTCCGGCTGATCCAGAACATCGAGGGCAATGGCCTGGCTGCGACGCCCGACGAGGCGTGGGGGCGAGATCCCGCAGCTCGCGGGCTCTACGGGGCGCCAGTGCCCAGAAGGGCCGCCAGCTGCGCACCGGTTCTTGAGAAATGAACTTTTCACGCACCGTCATGAATGCGAGCCGCCCGACACGGACGACGAGAGGAAACTCGGAGGAGCGGACGTGGAGGTCATCGAGATGGGGCAGCCACAGCGCCAGCAACGTGTGACCGAGCTCGCCGTGCTACCGCCCGAGGTTTCGAGCTTCTCGACGACCAACGGGTCGCTCAGCGCCCACATCGCTCGACGCCGGTCCCTCATGATGGACGGCGGTGAGGGGAGGGCCGTCGGATCCCACATCTGCATGGACGGCAAGGCTTTCGGCCTCGCTCTCCACCTCAAGGAGGTGGTCATCGGGCGGACCCAGCCGACCTCGAAAGCCTGGCAGACGATCGACAGTGATCTGGTCGTCATCGGCGACTACACCATGGGCTTCGACGTGGAGCCCTTGGGTGGCGGCAGCCGGCTCCGAGTCTGGATCGACTACCAGTGGCCCTCCGCCCACCCGGCGCTCGGACGTCTCGGTGGGCGGCTCTACGCCCGGTGGTGCGTGAAGCGGATGAGCGCGGCCGCCTCCGGTCGGTTCCCGGCCATGTAGGCACGCCTTCACCAAGACTTGATCGCTCCGCAATGACGCCTCCGGGATGGCGGGCGCAGCGTGGCAAGCAGGCGGGCCGCACCTGGTGCCCGGCACCGAGAGGCGGACAAGCAACATGCGACCCGTACTAGCTTCCCTCCTGGGCGTCGATGTCCAGTCCTACGGCGTGAGCAAGGCTCTGGCAGCCCTGGTCGCCGCCTGGCTCCTCGGTCGCGCCTTCTCCCGTCTCGGCTTGGACAAGGACGACGCGCACTCGCTCGTCCTGTGGGCAACGATCTTCGGTTTCGCCGGCGGCAAGGTGTACTTCCTGCTCGAGCACCTTGATGAGCTGAGCTGGCACCACCTGGGCGGAGCCGGGTTCACCTGGTACGGCGGACTCATTGCCGGCGTCGCCACCGCGCTGGTGTTCATCCGGCGCCGCCACCTACCGGCGGCGGCTGTGGCCGACGCCGCAGCGGTGCCGCTCGCGCTGGCCTACGGCATCGGCCGGCTGGGGTGCTGGTTGGCGGGCGACGGCACCTACGGTCGGCCGACCGACCTGCCATGGGGCATGGCCCTGCCCGACGCGCTCGTGCCGACCGACGTCCGGGTGCACCCGACGCCGCTCTACGAGGCTCTGGCGGCAGCCGTGATCGCCCTGCTGCTCTGGGCGCGTGCACGCCGTCGGCGTCCCCCGCTTCAGGTCTTCGGCAGCTACCTCGTCCTGGCGGGGCTGGCAAGGCTCGGTGTCGAGTTCTTCCGCATCAACGAGCAGTCCCTCTTCGGCCTCACCCAGCCGCAGCTGTGGTCACTCCTCAGCCTGACCTTCGGCGTCGTTCTCATCGCTCGCGGCCTGGCCCCGCGCCGGGCGCCGGGCGCCGACGGCACTGCACCGGTTCCCGACGCCCACCGGGAGAAGAGCGGCGTATGAGCAGCACACCACGAGACCCGTTGATGCTCGACGCCGCCGCCTATGTTCTCGGCGCCCTACCTGCCGCCGAGCACAAGCGCTTCGAGCAGCACACCGAGGTCTGCCGAAGCTGTCAGCACGCGGTTTGTGAGCTCTCCGCCGTCACGGACCTGCTGCGACTCGCCCCTCGCGAGGCGATCATGGCATGGCTCGCCGAGAGACCGGCCGGTAGCGAGCCGTAACCCGGCGGAAGTTGTGCAGGTGCCACAGATGCCTCGACGGCGACCTGCGTGGCGGTCGCGCTGGCACGGGTCAGGCCTCCTGCGTGACCTGTTCGAGCGCGTGTGCGAGCTGGTAGGTGCCGAGCCAGAAGAAGTTGGCTGCCCACGTGTCGGGGTCGGGCTGGGCGTCGGGGGCGTTGCCAGCCCAGGCGTATTCGGCGTTCGACAGGTTGGCAGCAGCACGCTTCACCAGTGCGACCCATTCGGTGCGCTCGTCGCTGTCCATCTGCGCCAGGGCGGCGAGGACGTCGGCGGAGCGGAAGGCCAGGGCGTTCATGCTGCATCGCCTCGGAGCAGCCCACGGGAGACCTCGGCGCGTGTGGCCCTGGAGCGGTAGCGGATGCGCGCGCCCGGGGCGCAGTTCGTCAGGGCGTCGGTTGCGCACGAGTTGCACGCGTTGAACTCGTGGCGTCCGTCGGCGGCGAAGAACACCACGGCGCCGACGGCGACGTCGTTGCAGGAGTCGCAGCGGGGGCTGGGGGTGGTGCCGGTGCGCCAGTTGGTGTGGAACATGGTCGCGGTCCTTCCTCGGTCAGGGCGGACGCAGGTGCCCGCCCGATGGAGGAATGCTCGGTAACCGCGTGCGGAGTAACGCTGCACGGACACATTCGTGTGCGTCTGAGTTCGTCGTCGGTCCAGGAAGCTCGGATTGACCTGTTACTCCGTGCCTCTTCGAGGGGCATTCCCAGGGCGTGAGGGAGATTCCCTCGCCGGCACCGCGGTGCCGGCATCAAGCCCTTGGGGGAGAGATGTCTAGCAATGAGTCGATCGCCGCCGGGAGGGTCGTCCCGGTCCTGTACCGGGTCGACGAGGCGGCCGAGGCCCTGCGCCTTGGCCGGACTGCCGTCTACGAGCTGATCCGCTGCGGCGCGCTGCGCACCGTCAAGGTCGGTACCCGTCGCCTCGTGCCCGTCGAGGCGGTGCGCGAGTACGTCGACAGCCTCTCGGGCGGTGCAGCATGAGCGAGCCCGGGGCGAAGAAGCCGATGCGCCGCTTGCGTGGCGAGGGCACTGTCTACTGGGACGAAAAGCGTCGCCGGTTCATCGCGACTCGGATCGTCGGGTACGACGACCGCGGCCGTGAGATCCGGCGGAAGGGGTCGGGCACGTCGAGGTCGGCCGCACTGACCGCTCTGAACCGCCGCATCCGCGACTACGAGAAGGGCCTGGCCGCGGGCGCCGACAAGACGACGGTGGCCGACGCAGTCCGCGACTGGCTCACCTACGGTCAAGGGCAGGTCGACTCCCAGACGGTGAAGACCCGTGAGCACCTCTCCGTCCACATCGTCGCTGACATCGGCGACGTGCTGCTGCGCAAGCTCACGGCCAAGCACGTCGAGAAGTTCCTGGCGAGCCTCGCGAAGACCCACTCGACCCGGACCCTTGCCGATACCAAGGCCGTGCTCAGCAACGCGGTCAAGCGCGCAGTGGCCCGAGACATCGTCGACCGCAACGTCGTCGAGTTCGCCATCACCCCGAGGGGAAAGGCGGGACGCAAGTCCAAGTCCTTGACCGAGAAGCAGGCGCTCGACGTTCTCTCGCTGACCAAAGGCCACTGGATGTACCCGTACATCGCGGTGTCGATGCTCGTCGGCATCCGCACCGAGGAGATGCGCGCCCTCACCTGGGACCACGTCGACCTCGACGCCGTCCCACCCGTCATCGAGGTCTGGCGCTCGGTTCGGAAGTCCGGTGACACCAAGACCAAGAAGTCCCGCCGCACACTCGCGATTCCCGACGTCGCAGTCCAGGCGCTGCGACGTCGTCAACGCGAGCAGGAGGGCGACCGGGCGCGGGCAGGCTCCCAGTGGAAGGAGACTGGCCTGGTCTTTACGACGTCGCTCGGAACAGGGCTCGACGCTGCCAACGTCAGGCGAGCCTTCCGCTCGGCGCTCAAGCAGGTGCCGTCGGTCGACCCCGCCGACTGGACGCCACGCGAGCTGCGGCACTCGTTCGTGTCGTTGATGTCGGCTGGCGGCGCGGCCGTCGAGCAGATCGCTCACGTGGTCGGGCACTCGGACACCTCGACGACCGAGCGCATCTACCGCCACGAGCTCCGCCCGGTGATCCACACCGGAGCAACGTTCATGAACGGGTTCGCGATCGTCGAAGACATCGGCCCCGACTGGCACATGGACCCGCTGTTCAAGATGCCCGGCGCCGGCCAGCAGGCACCTCCCACTGAGGGCGCCTGACGCCAGTCCCGACTCTGAGGGCTCGATCGCCACTGGTGATCGGGCCCTCGTTGCTTGGACACCGTTTGGACGGGAGCCGCGCGCGAGCGACTTCCGGCAGGAGTCAGGGGTCCGCCGCAGGACGTCGGAATCCGCCTCCGTTCAGAGCGATAAACCCCCAGTTGCGCCCCCAGCGCCGATTCTGGCCCTTCCGGGCAAAGCGAAAGGCCCTCCGCACTCAGCGTTTCCGCTGGTCAGAGGGCCTTTCGGCTGGTCGGGGTGACAGGATTTGAACCTGCGACCTCTTCGTCCCGAACGAAGCGCGCTACCAAGCTGCGCCACACCCCGAGGGAATGCCCACCGACGCGTACCGCGCGGTGAAGCCTGCCCAGCATAGCGGAGCATGCCGCCAGGACGAAAACGGGATCCGCTACCTGGCGGTGAACGTGAGCAGCGTCGCTTCCGGGCGGCATGCGAAGCGGACCGGCGCGTACGGCGAGGTGCCGGCGCCGGCCGAGACGTGCAGCCAGGTCGAGTCCGCGCCGCCGGGCTGGTCGGGGCGGGCACCCGGCCACCCGTGCAGGCCGGAGGCCCGACGGCGGTCGATGTCGCAGTTGGTCACGAGCGCGCCGTAGAACGGCACGCGCAGCTGCCCGCCGTGCGTGTGCCCGGCGATGACCATGTCGGCGCCGTCGGCCCGCATCTGGTCCAGCACCCGTACGTACGGGGCGTGCGTGACACCCAGGTGCAGCACGGCGTCGTCCGCACCGACAGGGCCCGACGGCGCCGCTCCCGCGGGGCGCACGGGCAGCCGGTCGAGGTCGAGGTGGGCGTCGTCCACCCCGACGAAGGAGAGCGTGCGCCCGCCGGCGACCACCACGTCGCGCCGGTTGTCGAGGTCCTTCCAGCCGGCCTCGGTGAACGCCGCCACCATGCGGTCCCAGGGCAGGGGCTCCGGGTCGCGGTGGATGACGCGGGAGTCCTTGAACAGGTACCGGGCGGGGTTCTTGAACGACGGGGCCCAGTAGTCGTTCGACCCCATGACGAACACGCCCGGGGTGGTCGACAGCAGCGGCTCGAGCGCGTCGAGCAGCGGTCCCACGGCTCCGCGGTGCGCCAGGTTGTCGCCCGTGTCGACCACGAGGTCGGGCTCGAGCTCCGCGAGCGACCGGATCCACGCGAGCTTGGTCCGCTGCGTGGGCACCAGGTGCAGGTCGCTGACGTGCAGCACCCGCAGGTCTCGCTCGCCCGGGGGCAGCACGGGCACCGTCACGTGCCGCACGGTGAAGAGCTTGGTCTCGACGTGCGCGTACGCCAGCCCCGCGGCACCGAGGGCGGCGAAGCCCCCGAGCGTGCCGAGCGCCCGGCGTGCGCCGGTCCGGCTCAGTTGCCGGCCCCTTCGCCGCCATCGTTGAAGAACTCCTGGATCTGCTCCTGGAGATCCTGCTGCGCGGGGGGTGCCGGCTGCTCCGGGGCGGCCGGCTGCTCCGGGCCCTGAGGCTGCGGCTGGCCGCCGTCGCCGCCGGACGCCGGCGGCGCCGTGTTGGTGGGCCGGGGAGCGGCGCCGACGAGGGCGGGGTCCGGGCCGGGGAACGGGATCACCGGGGCGCCGGCCAGGGCGCGGTTCATGTACGCCTGCCAGGTGGGCGCGGCCACGTGCGAGCCGTACAGCGGGCGGTAGTGGCGCCCCTCGAACCAGATGTTGAGGTGCGAGGTGTTGCCGGACGCCTCGCCCACCCACACGGTGGTGGCCAGCTGCGGCGTGAAGCCCATGAACCACGTCTGCGCCGAGAGCTGGTTGGTTCCGGTCTTGCCCGCGGCGGGGCGCCCGCCGTCGAGGCCGCGGCCCCGGGCGGTGCCCTCGGTGATGACGCTCTCCATCGCGTGGGTGACCGTCGCGGCCACGTTCGGGGGCAGGGCGTTGGGGTTGCAGTTGGCCGAGGGCACCGGGAGCTCCTCGCCGTCGGGCTTGACCACCTTGGTGATGGCCACGGGCTCGCAGTAGGTGCCGTTGCTCGCGAGCGTGGCGCTGGCGGCGGCGAGCTGGAGGGGCGATGTCTCGAGGGTGCCGATGACCATCGAGGGCGTGATGTACATGTCCTCGAACGTGGCGTCGTGCACCGGGCGGCCGGTGTTGGTCTGGGTCGGGCGGAAGCCCATGTCCCACGCGGTGCGACCGATGTTGCACAGGTCGAGCTTGCTGGCCATGTCCACGTAGGCGGTGTTGATCGACAGGTACGTGGCGCGCAGCACGGGCATGCGACCACCGATGGAGCCCTCGGTGTTGGCGGGGCTCCACGGGGCGATGTTCACGCCGCCGCACGAGTTGGTGAAGTCCCGGTTGGTACGGGTCACCTTGGTCGCGTTGACCGTCTCGTTGAGGGTGTGGCCGGCCTTGAGCCACTCGGCGAGCACGAACGGCTTGAACGTGGACCCGGGCTGGAAGCCGCGGGAACCGCCGCGGGCGAAGTCGGCGGAGTAGTTCACCGACGTGGTGCCCGGTGCCGGGTTGCTCGTGGGGTCGTACGGCTCGTTCTGGGCCATCGCGAGGATCTTGCCGGTGCCGGGCTCCACGGAGACGATGGCGGCCTCGAGGTCGGCGCTGTTCTCGGCGGGCACACGGCCGGTGATCTCCTCCTCGGCGGCGATCTGCTTGCCGAGGTCGAGGGTGGTGGTGATCTGCAGGCCGCCGCGGTAGAGCAGCGCACGGCGCTCCGCAGTCGTCTCCCCGAACTCGGGGCTGCCCATGATCTCCTTGATGACGTAGTCGCAGAAGAACGCCGACCCGCCGGCGGCCTGGCAGCCCACCGGCACGGGCGTGATGTGCAGCGTGTCGGCCAGCGGCGTGGTGCGTGCCTCGTTGTACTCGTCGGCGGTGATGTAGCCGAGGCCGTACATCTTGTTGAGCACGATGTTGCGGCGCGCCTCGGCCTGCTCGGGGTTGGCCGTGGGGTCGAAGAGGCTGGGCGCCTTGGTGACGCCGGCGATCGTGGCGGCCTCGACGGGGGTGAGGTCGGCGGCGGACTTGTTGAAGTAGTACCGGGACGCGGTCTCGACGCCGTAGGTGGTGATCCCGAACTGGGCCACGTTGAGGTAGCCCTGCAGGATCTCGTCCTTGCTCATCTCCTTCTCGAGCGCGATGGCGAGCTTGGCCTCGCGCAGCTTGCGCTCCACGGAGTCCTCGCGGGCCTCGAGGATGCCGAAGGGGTCGCCCTCCTGCTCCGCCTGGTCGATGAGCACGTTCTTGACGTACTGCTGGGTGAGCGTCGAGGCGCCCTGCGTCGACTGGCCGGCCAGGTTGTTCGCGAACGCTCGCGTGATGCCGCGGGGGTCGATGCCCCCGTGCTCGTAGAAGCGCTCGTCCTCGATGGCGATGACCGCGTGCTTCATCGCGTCGGAGACCTGGTCGAGGGGCACCACGATGCGGTTCTGCGCGTAGAACGTGGCGAGCTGGGTGCCGTCCGCCGCGTACACGAACGAGGCCTGCGAGAGAGGCCCGGGCTGCAGCTCGTCGGGCACCTCCTCGAACAGCTCGATGGTGCTGTCGGTGGCGGCGTTGGCGCCGAGCGCGACGGGGATGACGAGCCCGGCGGCGAGGATGCCGCCGGTGCCTGCGGCGAGCACGAACGCGAGCAGCAGCGCGACCAGCTGGGTCGCGGGCATGGTGCGGGTGATCCGCCGGGGCTCGTGGGGGCTCGCGGTGCGTCGACTCGCCATGTTTCCCAGGGTACGGGGTCGCCCTGGCAGCGCGCCGGGCGGGGTGGGACGTGTGTGTGCAGGTCCTGTGCAAAGCGCTGCTCACCACGTCGTCCGCCGGTCCCGGCCCCGTGCTGCGTGCGGCCCGGCACGGTTAGCCTGTGCGCATGGCTACGACGTGGGAGTACGCGACGATCCCCCTCCTCATCCACAACACCAAGGCGATCCTCGACCAGTGGGGTGCTGACGGCTGGGAGCTCGTCCAGGTGGTGCCCGGCCCCGACGGCACCGGGCTGGTGGCGTACCTCAAGCGCCCGACGGGCGGCCAGTGATGGCGGGCGTGGAGGCTCGTCTGGCGGAGCTGGGCATCACGCTGCCCGAGGTCGCGGCGCCGGTGGCCACCTACGTGCCGGCCGTGCGCACGGGCTCGTACGTGTACACCTCGGGGCAGCTGCCGTTCGTCGACGGCGCGCTGCCGGAGACGGGCAAGGTGGGTGTGGGCGAGGGCCTGGTGGACCCGCAGACCGCGGCCGACTACGCGCGCACGTGCGCCCTGAACGCGCTGGCCGCGGTGAAGTCCCTGACCGGCTCGCTCGACGACGTCGTCCGCATCGTCAAGGTGGTCGGCTTCGTCGCGAGCGACCCGTCCTTCACGGGGCAGCCGGGCGTCATCAACGGCGCCTCGACGGTGCTGGGTGAGGTCTTCGGCGACGCGGGCGTGCACGCCCGCTCCGCCGTCGGCGTCGCCGTCCTGCCCCTGGACTCCCCGGTCGAGGTCGAGCTGGTGGTCGAGCTCCGCTCGTGAGCCGGTGAGGCGGCGGCGCCGGACGCCTCTGAGCCGCCGACGTGGCGAAGGCCCGGTCCGTCCGGACCGGGCCTTCGCCACGGGCTGCCGCAGCGCCTGTCAGCGCGCGCGGCGCTCCAGGCGGTCCATGTCGAGCAGGACGACGGCGCGCCCCTCGCGCCGCACCCAGCCGCGGCCGGCGAAGTCCGCGAGGGCCTTGTTGACCGTCTCGCGGGAGGCACCGACGAGCTGGGCCAGCTCCTCCTGGGTGAGGTCGTGGGCCACACGGACACCCTCGTCGGACGGCTCGCCGAAGCGGGTCGAGAGGTCGAGCAGGGCCTTGGCGACGCGGCCGGGCACGTCGGAGAAGACGAGGTCGGCGAGGGTCTCGTTGGTGCGACGCAGGCGGCGGGCCAGGGCGCCGAGGAGCTGGGTGGCGACCTTGGGGTGGGCGTTGACCCAGGCGACGAGGGCCTGGTGGCGCAGCTCGTAGACGAGGGAGTCGGACACCGAGGACGCGGTGGCGGTGCGGGGGCCCGGGTCGAACAGGGAGAGCTCGCCGAACATCTCGCCCGGGCCGAGGATGGACAGGAGGTTCTCGCGGCCGTCGCTGGAGCGGCGGCCGAGCTTGATCTTGCCCTGCGCGATGACGTACAGGCGGTCGCCGGGCTCGCCCTCCCGGAAGAGCACGTCCCCACGGGACAGCTCGACCGGGATCATGGTCTCGAGGAGCGCGCGGGTCTCCTCCTCCTCCATGTCGGCGAAGAGCGGGGCGGAGAGCACGACGGTGTCGTCCACGGGGGTTCCTCACGTTCTCGGGACCGGAGGCCGGCCTCGCGGGCGTCCCGGTCCGGGTTGCAGATGTGTGTTCCGGTTCTCAAGTCTGCCTCACATCGCCCCGTTCGCGGGTCAGGTGGGCGCAGGAGGCCTGGTCGCGCTGCGCGTGGGTGGCGCTGGTTACCCTGCTCTCGTGCCGACGACGACGGCCGCGGGCGCCGAGCAGCCCGCTGCGACCCCGACGGGCGAGTCCCGCCTGGCGCTGGTACGCCGGGCCCGGCGGATCGACCGTGAGCTGGCGCGGACGTACCCGGACGCGCGCGCGGAGCTGGACTTCACGACGCCGCTGGAGCTGTTGGTGGCGACGGTGCTGAGCGCACAGACCACGGACGTGCGGGTGAACGCGACGACGCCTGCGCTGTTCGCGCGCTACCCGGACGCGGCGGCGTACGCGGGGGCGGACCCGGAGGAGCTGGAGCCGATCCTCAAGCCGCTGGGGTTCTTCCGTGCGAAGGCGCGGGCGCTGATCGGCCTGGGGCAGGCGTTGGTGGAGCGGTACGACGGCGAGGTGCCGGCGCGGCTGGAGGACCTGGTGACGCTGCCGGGGGTGGGTCGCAAGACGGCGAACGTGGTGCTGGGCAACGCGTTCGGCGTCCCGGGCATCACGGTGGACACGCACTTCGGGCGGCTGGCCCGCCGGTTCGGGTGGACGACGTCGGAGGACCCGGTCAAGGTCGAGCACGAGGTGGGCGAGCTGATCCCGAAGAGGGACTGGACGATGCTCAGCCACCACCTGGTGTGGCACGGGCGGCGGGTGTGCCACTCGCGCCGCCCGGCGTGCGGGGCCTGCCCGGTGGCGCGGTGGTGCCCGTCGTTCGGCATCGGGGAGACGGACCCGGACGCGGCGGAGAAGCTGGTGAAGCCGGGCCCGACGCCGTCGCCGAGCACGCCGCAGCCGCCGGCCGCCTGACAGCGGCACGCCGCCGGAGGGCGCAGGGCACCGGGTCAGAGCGGGGCGACGCGCGCGAGCCAGTCGAGCAGCACCCGGTTCACGTCGTCCGGCGCCTCCTCGGGGAGGAAGTGCCCGGCACCGTCGACCACCTCGTAGCGGAGGTCGCGCGCGAACGCGGCCGCGTCGACGTCGGCCCGCTCCCGGCGGAGGAGCCCGTCGGCGCTGCCGTGCAGCTGCAGGGCGGGGACGGGCACGGCCCGGCGCACGGCCGCCAGGTAGCGGCGCCCGTCGGGCCGCGGGGTGGAGCGCACCGTCCAGCGCAGCGACTCCATGGCGGTGTGCGCGGCGAACGGGATGCGCATGACGGTGCGGTAGAGGTCGACGTCGTCGGAGGCGAACGGGGTGGCGGCCCCGAGGGCCAGCACGCGCTCCAGGAGGTCGCCGTCGCGCAGGCCCCGCTCGGGGAACGTGGGTACCTGGGCGAAGGCGAGGAGCTGGAGTGCGCGGGGCGTCAGGAGCTGGCGCACGGTGGCGTGCACGTGCGCGGGGTGCGGGCTGGACAGCGCGGCGACGGCGCAGGTCACGGCGGGCTGGAGGGTGGACATGGCCCAGGCGACGGCCCCACCGGTGCCGTGGCCGACCACGACGGCGCGGTCGTGCCCGAGGGAGCGCACCACGCCCGCCACGTCCCGGGTGCGGGTGGGGGTGTCGTACCCGGTGGGGGGCTTGTCGGAGGCCCCGGTGCCGCGCAGGTCCATCGCGGCGACGCGGTAGCCGGCGGTGGCGAGGGCCTCGACCTGGTGCCGCCACGCCCACCAGAACTGCGGGAAGCCGTGCAGCAGCACCACCAGGGGCGGGCCGGACGGGCGTTCCCGGGCACGCTCGGGGCCGGCGAGGGCGACGTGGAAGCGGGCGCCGTTGGCGGGCACGAGCTCGTGGCGCCAGGGACCCTCGACGAGGGCGGACGAGTAGTCCGAGGCCGGGGGGATCTCGCCCATCAGCGGCGCGCGGGGGTGGCGGCCCGGGTGCCGCCGTTGCCGTCGGTGGGGCGGGTGCCGGGGGCCGCCGCGGTGCTCGTGGTCCGGCTGCCGTCGGCATCGCCGGGCGTGCGGTCCTTGGGCGGGTCGAACCGGTAGCCGACGTTGCGGACGGTGCCGATGAGCTGCTCGTGCTCGGGGCCGAGCTTGGCGCGCAGGCGCCGCACGTGGACGTCGACGGTGCGAGTGCCGCCGTAGTAGTCGTAGCCCCACACCTCCTGCAGCAGCTGGGCGCGGGTGAACACGCGACCGGGGTGCTGCACCAGGTACTTGAGCAGCTCGAACTCCTTGTAGGTGAGGTCGATGGGGCGGCCGCGCAGGCGGGCCGTGTAGCCGCCGGCGTCGATGGCCAGGTCGCCCGCGGAGATCTCCTGCGGGGAGTCCTCGACGGGGCCGCGCGAGGTGCGCTCGGCGACGAGGCGCAGGCGTGCCTCGACCTCGGCAGGAGACGCCGTCTCGAGCAGGAGGTCGTCGGCACCCCACTCGTGGGTGACGACGGTGAGACCGCCCTCGGTGAGGATCAGCACGAGCGGCACCGTCAGACCGGTGGCGTGCAGGAGGCGGCACGTGGTGCGGGCGGCGACCAGGTCGCGCCGGGCGTCGAGCAGCACGACGTCGGAGTCCGGGGCGTCCACGAGGGCGGACGGCTCCATGGGCAGCACGCGCACCCGGTGGGAGAGCAGCCCCAGGGCGGGCAGCACCTCGACGGACCCGCCTGTCGCGGGCGTCAGGATCAACAGCTCGGCCATCGGCGCACCTCCTCCCGGTGTCGTCGGGGGCGGGTGCCCACAGCGGTCGCCGTGGCCCGGCAGCCCGTCCTCGGGGCCGTGCTGCCCGACAAGGTACCGCCCTGCGACGGTGCCCCACACCCTTCCGACACACCTCTGTGATCCTGGGCAGTATGCCCTGGGTCACGTGACGACCACATTACGTCCTCGTTTCCCGGACACCTCGCTGCCCCGTCCAGGCCCTGCCCGACGCCGGTCCGTCGCACGCCTGTCGCCTGCTCGTCGCACGGCCGTCACACGCGACGCGGGCGCGGCGCGCGGCGGGTGTCCGGGATACTCGTCCCCGTGAGCCTGAGCACCCGTGCCGTGACGACCGCCGTCCTCGCCGCTGCCGTCGCGGCCGGGGCTTATGCCGGGACCCTGTGGCTGACCGGCGTGGTGACCGTGCTGGTGGTGCTGCTGGCCCTCGGCTGGGCGCCGCTGCTGCGGGTGCCGGCTCCGGGCGGCACCACGTTCGTGGTCGCGGCGGCGGGCGTGGCGGCCGTGGGCGTGGCGTGGGCGACGCAGGGCGAGCCGGTGCTGCGGCACCTGCCGATCGTCGTCGCCATGGCCCTGGTGCTCGCGTTCTTCGCCGAGATGCTGCGGCGCGACGGGCGGCCCCGGCTGGTGGAGTCGGTGAGCGGCACGGTGGCCGGGGCGGTGCTCGCCGTGGCCGCGTCCGGCTGGATCGCGACCGGCCGCTCGACGGGTGGCGCGGCGCTCGTGGTGACGGCGGCGCTCGCCGTCGCCGTCGCGGCGGCCCTGTCGGCGCTGCCCGTGGCCGCCGGCTGGGTCGGCGCGCTGGGCGCGGTCGCCGTCGCGGCCGTGGCCGGCGCCGCCGCCGGTGCCGTGGTGCCCGAGGTCGAGCCGCTGACGGGGCTGGTGGCCGGCCTTGCCGGAGGTCTCGGCGTGGCCGCGCTGCGGCTGCTGTTCGAGCGCCTGCGCAGCCTCTCCGGGCCCCGGGCCGGCCTGGCCGCCGCCGCGGTGCCCGTCACCCTGGGCGGGATCCTCGTCTTCGCCGTCGGGCGCGTGCTCCTGGGCTGAGCGGCGGCCTCAGCCGCGGCCCGTGACGCCGTCCGAGCGGATGAACTCGCCGGCCAGCTCGAGCCGCACGGAGCGCCCCACCAGCACGCCGCCCGTCTCCAGCGCCATGTTCCACACCAGGCCGAACTCCTCACGGTCCACCTGGGCGCTCGCGCTGAACCCCCAGATGTCGCGGCCGTAGGGGTCGCGGCGGGCCCCGCCGAACTCGGCGTCGAGGGTCACGGGGCGGGTGGTGCCACGGATCGTCAGGTCGCCGTGGAGCTGGAGCCGGGTGGACGGCGCGGTGGCGCTCGCGGGCACGGCGGTGGCCCGGTCGGGGTGGTGCCCCTTGAGACGCGCCCACGAGAAGATCGGGTCGGCCTGCGGCTGCCACGTGATGCCGGTCGAGCGGAACGACACGACCGGGTAGCTGTCGGCGTCGAAGAAGTCGGCGCTGCGCAGGTGCCCGTCGCGCTCGGCGTTGTCGGTGTCGAGCGAGGCGACCTGGATCTGGGCGGCCACCTGGGACTGGAGGGGGTCCTCTGCGATCCACGCGTGGGCGGACGCCTGGGTGAACTCGCCGCGCACCGACGCGACCATCATGTGGGTGACGCTGAAGCCTACGCGCATGTGCTCGGCGTCGAGGTGGTAGGCGCCGCGGGCGGGGATGACGAGGCCGTTCCACGTCCGCAGGGGCAGGTCGTTCACGGGAGCTCCTCGGGTCGGGTTCGTGTGCACCACGGGGTCCCGTCCCGGTCCGGAGGGCGGCGTGGCCGCGCGGTCCGTGCCTCGTGCGCCGCACCGGTGTGCGCGGGGGGCGTCGGCGCGGCACGTCGGTCGTGCTCGTCGGCGCTGCGTACGTCGGCGCGGTGCTCGGCGACGCCGCGCCCGCACCGTGGCGGCCGTGCCGTGAGGCCGGCCGCGGGGCGGCTCGGGCTGTGGCGGGCCCGGGGCGTGCGGCGGGGCGGGAGCGCCCGTGTTTCGTGCTTCAACTATCGCAGCCGTCGCGGGGTGCTTTTCACCCGCAGCCGTCGCACGTGACGTACGTCATCACCCACGCCCCGGGTCCGTGCCGCTCGTCGCACCCCGTGCGGCCCGCCTCGCGGGGCCGGGTCGGGCGAGCGCCCGCGCCGGGCCGTCCCGACGGTTAGGATCGGGCTCATGTACCACGGTCTCGAGGTCTTCTTCATCGTCCTCCTGTGCATCACCACGGTCGCCATCGCGTGGTTCGCGGGGTACGTCGTCTACAAGCTGTTCCAGGGTCAGCGCTGATGCCCTTCGCCTTCCCCGAGGGCCTGGCGCCCGAGGTGTACCCGCTGGCCTGGCTGGTGGGCCGCTGGCGCGGCGAGGGCGTGGTGGAGTACCCGGGCATCGAGTCGCGGGCGTTCGTCAACGACGTCGTGTTCGACCACGACGGCGGCCCGTACCTGCGTTTCGAGTCGACGATCCGCGTGCTCGACACGCCGCCCCCGGCGGTGCCGGGGACCGCGGGCGCCGCCGCCGACGAGGTCCCCGACTTCCCGCCGTCCGAGGGTGAGTGGCCCGAGCCCGTCGCCGTGCCGGAGAGCGCGGAGGCCGGCGTGCCCGCCCCCGAGGAGACGGCCGGCACCGTGTGGTCGACGGAGACGGGCTACTGGCGCGTCTCGAGCGACCGCCCCGACGGCATGGAGGAGGACCGCCACGCCCTCGAGGTGCTGGTCGCGGACGCGTCGGGCCGCATGAGCCTGTTCCTCGGCATGGTCGGCAACGGTCGCGTGGACCTGGCCACGGACTTCGTGGCGCGCACGTCCACGGCGTCCGAGGTCACCGCCGCCAAGCGGCTCTACGGGCTGGTCGAGGGCCAGCTCATGTGGGTGGAGGACCTCGCCGCGTTCGGCCACCCGCTCCGTTCGTACGCGTCGGCCCGGCTCGACCGGGTCTGAGCCCGTCCGCCGGCCCTGCCGGCGCAGGAGGTGTGCCGTGACCGAGGCGCCCCAGACCACCCGTGGCGACGACGTCGCCGCGCCCGCCTATGCCAGCCCGCTGCTGGGCCGCCACGGTGCCGTGGCGGCCACCGGCCCGGACGCCGGCGTCGCCTGGCACTACGGCGACCCCGTGGCCGAGCAGCGTGCCCTGGCGCGCGGGGGCGCCGTCGTCGACCAGTCGCACCTGGGCGTGGTGCGGGTGGCCGGCCCGGACCGGTTGCGGTGGCTCAACGACATCACCTCGCAGGAGCTGGCGGCGCTGGCGCCGCGCACGTCCACCGAGACGCTCGTGCTCAGCCCGCACGGCCACGTGGAGCACGCGGCGAGCGTGGTGGACGACGGCGAGGCCACCTGGCTGATCACCGAGGCGGACCACGCGGCCCCGCTGGCGGCCTGGCTCGACCGGATGCGGTTCATGCTGCGGGTCGAGGTCGCGGACGTGACCGGCGAGTGGGCGGCCCTCGGGGAGCCGGTCGCCGCCGAGGGGGCCGAGGACGAGCCGCTGACCTGGTGGGACTCGTGGCCGCGCGTGGCCGCCGGTGGCACCCGCTACGGCCCGCCCGAGGGCGAGCACCCGGGCATGCAGCGGCCGTGGCGGCTGGTGCTGGTGCCGCGCGAGCGGCTGGCAGCCGAGGTCGCGGTGCGCGAGGCGGCCGGCTGGCGCCTGGCGGGCACGTGGGCCACCGAGGCGCTGCGCGTGGAGGCGTTCCGCCCCCGCCTGGCGCGCGAGGTGGACCACCGCTCGATCCCGCACGAGCTCGACTGGCTGCGCACGGCCGTCCACCTGCACAAGGGCTGCTACCGCGGCCAGGAGACGGTGGCACGCGTGCACAACCTGGGCCGCCCGCCGCGCCGCATGGTGTTCCTCCACCTGGACGGGTCGGGCCACGTGCTGCCCGATCCTGGTGCCGAGGTGCTGCTGGGGGACGGCGGGCGTGCGGTGGGCACGCTGACGTCGGTGGCCCGGCACCACGAGCTCGGCCCCGTGGGCCTGGCCGTGGTGAAGCGGAACGTGCCCGAGGACGCCGAGCTGCTGGTGGTGGGCGTCATCGGGGCGTCGCCGGACGGTACGGGCGGCGAGCGGGTCGAGGTCGCGGCGGCGCAGGAGACGGTGGTGCCCGGCGAGGGGGTCTCGGCCGACCGGCCGGAGGCGCGCGGCCCCGTGACGCGAGGTCTGTCGGCGCCTGGCCACCAGAGCCTGGTCTGAGCCGGGTGGCCGGTCGCGGGAGCCTCTCGGGGGCGCGGCGGTGAGCGTCGACGACGGCGCCGGGCCGGCGGCCCGCCTGGCGGGCACCGTGGTGCGCTCGCTCGTGCTGCGGGCCCGGGCGCGGCAGGGCTGGGCGCGCGTGCGGGCCTCGTTCTGGCCGATCGTGCAGGCGTCCCTGGCCGCGGGCGTGGCCTACGGCATCGGCCACTACGTGCTCGGGCACGCGCAGCCGTTCTTCGCCGCGATCGCCGCGTGGGTCTGCCTGGGGTTCTCGTTCGAGCGTGACCTGCGCAAGATCGCCGAGGTGGCGCTCGGCGTCGCCGTCGGCGTGGGCATGGGCGACCTGGTGGTGCACCTCATCGGGTCCGGGTGGTGGCAGCTGGTGAGCGTGGTGCTGGTCTCCGCGCTCCTGGCCCGGTTCATCGACCGCGGGGCCGTGCTGGCCACCCAGGCGGGCACCCAGGCCGTCGTGGTCGTGGGGCTGCCGTCGCTCATGGACGGTGCGATCGGCCGCTGGACCGACGCCCTGGTGGGCGGTCTGGTCGCCCTCCTCGTGGCGCTCCTGACCCCGGGCGACCCGCGCCGCGGCCTGCGCACCCTGGGGACGAACGCCACCAACGCGCTGGCCGCGACCGTGGAGATGCTCGCGACGGCGGTGCGCGACGGCGACGAGAAGGGCATGCACGCCGCGCTGGTCCGCGGGCGCGCGGCGGACCCGGCGCTCACGGAGTGGCTCGACCGCGCGCACGCGGCCGCCGACCAGGCCCGGGTCAACGTCAACCGGGTGCACCGCGAGGAGCTGGTGCGGCTGGAGGAGCAGGCCGTGCTGGTGGAGCGGGCGATGCGCAGCGTGCGCGTGCTGGCCCGCAGGGCGCCGTCGGGCCTGCGCCGCGCCGACCCCCAGGACCGCGCGCGGCTCGCCGACCTGCTGGACCGCTACGCCGCGGGGCTGCGCCTGCTGACCTCCGCCGTCGCCACCGGCCAGGACCCGGCCACCGCCCGCGAGACCCTGCTCGAGCTCGCGCACGACGCCGACCCGCGGGCCGCCGCCGACGACTGGAACGTGCAGGCGCTGGTGCTGCTGCTGCGCTCGCCCGTGGTCGACGCCCTGGAGGCCGCGGGCGTGGACCCCGACGAGGCACGGGCCGCGCTGACCGAGCTCTGAGCCACCCACGGCGGACGGGGTCTGGTCGTGACGACGGCGCGCCGGTACCGTCGTCGCCCATGGAGGTCGCCGTGAGCGCGCTGCGCGCCGAGCTCAAGTCGTGGATCGAGAGGGCTCGTGCCGGCGAGGAGGTCGTCATCACCGACCGCGGGCTGCCCGTCGCCCGGCTCTCGGGCATCGACGCCGCCGACCTCGTGCAGGGGCTGGTGCGGGACGGCCTGCTCACCCCCGCGCAGGTCGAGCGCCCGGCGCACACGGCCCCGCAGGCGCCGTCGGGCGAGGTCCCCGTGGCCGCCGGGCGCGCCTCGCGCGGGGCGGCTGCCGTGTCCGGCCTGGTGCGCCGCATCCGCCGCTGACGGCGGCCGAGGAGAGGGAGACAGATGGCGATCGTGTACTTCGACGCGTCAGCGCTCGTGAAGCTGTGCCTCCCCGAGCCGGGGTCGGCGCTGGCGTCCGCGCTGTTCAACCGGGCCGACCTCGCGGTGACCAGCCGCATCGCCGACGTCGAGGTGCGGGCGGCGCTCGCGGCGGGGGAGCGGGCGGGGCTGCTCGACGCCGCCGGGCACGCGGACGCCGTCGCGGCGTGGGAGCGCCTGTGGCCGGCGATGCACGTGGTGGAGATGGGCGACCAGGTGGTGCGTGCCGCGGCCGACCTCGTGGCCTCCAGCCCGGTGCCGTTGCGGGCGGGGGACGCGATGCACGTGGCCTCCGCGCTGACCGTGGCGCACCCGGAGACGGTGGTGGCGGCGTGGGACGAGCACGTGGCGGGTGCCGCCCGGGCACGGGCCCTCACGGTGCTCCCCTGAGCGGCGTGCTCCCGTAGGCTCCCTCCGTGTCCATCATCGGGAGCTTCCAGCTGTTGCTGATCGCCGTGCTGGCGGTCGGGATCGTCGCCTTCCAGGTCGTGGCCCTCGTGGACGCCGTGCGGCGCCCGCAGCGGGCGTTCGCGGCCGAGGGCAAGCAGACCAAGCAGCGGTGGCTGCTGTTCCTGGGCATCGCCCTGGTCATCGGTGTGCTGGGCCTGCCGCCGAGCTACGTCACGGCGCCGATCCTCAACCTGATCTCGCTCGCCCCGGCAGTCATCTACTGGGTGGACGTGCGCCCTGCGATCAAGCCGTACGGCACCGGCAACGGTCCGCGGCGGCCCCGGGGTCCGCAGTGGTGAGCGCCGCCGCCCCGCAGCCCGGCACGGCGTCCGTGGCCGATGGTGCGGGGCTGCTCGCCGAGGTGGTGCGCGGCGAGCTGGTGGAGTCGGTGCACCTGGGTCACCTGGTGGTGCTGGCACCGTCGGGCGAGCCGGTGCTGACGGTGGGCGACCCGGGCGCGGTGGTCTACCCCCGCTCGTCCCTCAAGCCGTTGCAGGCCGTGGCGATGCTGCGCTCAGGGCTGGACCTGCCCGGCCGGCTGCTGGCGCTGGCCGCGGCGAGCCACAACGGCGAGCCGGTGCACCTCGACGGCGCGCGCGAGATCCTCGATGCCGCCGGCCTGGGGCTGGACGCGCTGCAGAACACCCCCGACCTGCCGCTGCACGCGCCGTCGGCCCTGGCGTGGCAGCAGGCGGGCCATGGTCCGGAACCGGTGGCGCAGAACTGCTCCGGCAAGCACGCGGCGATGCTGGCCACCTGCGTGGCCGCCGGCTGGGACACGGCCACCTACCGCGACCCGGGGCACCCGCTCCAGCGGGCGGTGGCCGACGTCGTGCGCGAGCTGACCGGTGACGAGGCCCCGCCGCACGTGACGGTGGACGGCTGCGGCGCACCGCTGCTGTCGACCACGCTCGAGGGTCTGGCCCGGGCGTTCGCCCGCATGGCCACGGCCCCCGAGGGGTCGGCGGAGGCCCAGGTGGCGGCTGCGATGTCCGCGCACCCGGAGATGGTGGGCGGCACCGGCCGGGACGTCACGGACGCGATGCGGGCCGTGCCGGGCCTGTTCTGCAAGGACGGGGCCGAGGGCGTCTACGCCGGCGCCCTGCCGTCCGGGGCCGCGTTCGCGTTCAAGGTGCTCGACGGCGCGGGCCGACCGCGTCCGGCGCTGCTCGCGGCGGTGCTGCGCGCGGCCGGGGCGCTGGACGTGCCGGGTGCGGACGCCGGCGCGCTCGACGCGCTCGGCACCGTGCCCGTGCTGGGGCACGGCGAGCCGGTCGGCGAGGTGCGCGTGCCTTTCGCGGCCGCCGTCGCGCCGGGCCGGGCCGCCGAGGTGCGCGCATGAGAGCCGTGGTGCAGCGCGTCACCCGTGCCAGCGTCACCGTCGACGGCGAGGTGGTCGGCGCGATCGACCGGCCCGGCCTGCTGGTGCTGGTCGGTGTGACGCACGACGACGGGCCTGCGCAGGCGGAGACCGTGGCCCGCAAGGTCGCGGAGCTGCGGATCCTGCGTGACGAGCGTTCGGTGACCGACGAGGGTGCGCCCGTGCTGGTCGTCAGCCAGTTCACCCTCTACGGGGACGCGCGCAAGGGCCGTCGGCCGAGCTGGGGCGCTGCGGCGCCGGGACCGGTGGCCGAGCCCCTGGTGGACGCCGTGGTCGAGTCGCTGCGCGCCCGAGGGCTCGAGGTCGCCACGGGTCGGTTCGGTGCCGACATGGCCGTCGATCTGGTCAACGACGGCCCCGTGACCCTCCTGCTCGAGGCCTGACGGAACCTGCGGCTCGCTCAGCGGCCGGTGCCGTGCACGGACAGACGGCGGCACCGCGGAGCGGGCCTGCGGACCGGCGGCCCCGGCGGATCGCACCACCGGGGCCGCCGTCGCCGTCAGCGCCCGTCCCTCACGCGCGACGACGCCTGGCCAGCACGACGACCGCCGTGCCGAGTGCGAGGAGCACGGCCGCCCCGATGACGGTCCCGGCCACCTGGGCGCCGGTGGTGGGCAGCCACGAGGATCCCGGGACCACGGGGGCCGACCCGGGCTGCGCCGCACGAGCACCCGGTAGACCGGCCCCTGCGCCACCGGGTGCTCCGGCCGCGGGCGTGGACGTCGCACCGCTCGGCGGGTTCCCGGCCGGAGCCCCGGGCGGGTTGGTCGCGCAGTCGGGCGACGACGGCGGATAGGCCACCGTCACCGTGGCCTCGGGGTTGACCTGGAACAGCACGTCCACCGAGGGGCGTACCCAGTCGAACTCGTCGCCCTCCACCCAGGTGTCGCCCTCGAGGCGCCAGCCGGGCCAGTCGAGCGGCTCGCCCGCGGGGCCGACGACGGCGCCGGGCCACAGCACGCGACCGGACATCGGCAGGCCGGCCTGGACGACGTCGTCGCCGCCCGGGTCGATCCACGTGATCGTGACGCTGCTGGCCTCGGTGCCGGTGACGTCCACGGCGTAGCGCAGGTAGGGCACGTCGCCGTCGCAGATCGGTTCCAGCACGGTCAGGTCGAGCGTCGGGGGAGGCGGCGGGGCGTACCCCGGCGGCTCGGGTGCGGGGCCGACGTCGGCCGAGGCGGGCGGGGCCAGCAGGATCGCTCCGGAGAGGAGGATCGCCAGCGCTGCCGCACGGGCGGCGGCGCTGGCGAGGAGGTGAGGCGGGGCGGTGCGAGGTCGTGCAAGGCGGTGTGCGCTCATGGCCGTGTCCCTCGTCGGTGGCGGCCCCCTGTGCCTTCCACGCTAGGCACGTGCTCGTCCGGAGCGAATCACCCGGGGGCGGGTGAAAGGTGGCCCGGTCGGCGCCTTTCACCCGGGGCGTCCCCTCAGCCGCAGGCGGGCACCGGTGCGCTCAGGAGCCCCCCGGCGTGAGCGGTCGGCGTCGACCACACGTCGAGGGTGGTGGGGTGCCCGCCCGGCGCTGCGGTCGCGGCGTGCGGCAGCAGGCTCTCGACCCGCACCGTGGTCGAGTCCCCGGGCGCGAGCGTCACGGTGGTGGAGGCGAGGTGGCGGCCGTCGAGCCGGGCGGTCTGCGCCCCGAGCGGGATGGCGGCACCGCCCGGGTCGCGCTGGAGCCGGGGTGCGTCCGCGTCCCGTGGCGCGGCCACGCGCAGCACGGCTCGCACGGTGCCGGGCGGGACGTCGCCGCCGGGCGGGCCCGCCACGTACCGGGGCAGCACGGTGCCGGCGTCGGCGGGGGCTGTGGAGGCCAGGGTGACGTCGACCGTGTCGAGCCGCCCTTGCGCCGTGCAGCGGGAGGAGACCAGGTGCACGGAGGAGTCCAGGTACCAGGTCATCTTCCCCACGACCGTGTCGTCGAGGAACACCCCCAGGGCTCCGGCGGCGCTCGGGGAGGACAGGAAGGCGCCGGCCAGGAGCGTGCCGTCGAGGCGCTGCCGCTCGTCCGGCCGGGCGGACCAGACGAGCAGGCGGCGCTCGGCCGCGGCCTGCCGCAGGGCGGGCAGCACGTCGGCCGGGGCGATGTCGGGCGACCCGAGCCGGCCGAGGACGGCGGCGGTGACCTGCGCGTAGAAGGCGTCGGCCTGCTCCGGCTCGAGCACGGTGTAGATCTGGTTCTCCAGCAGCGCGACCGCGTCGTCGGGCCCCACGGTGACGGTGGGGCTGCCGAACCGTGCGGCGGCGTCAGGGGGGACGGCCACCTCGACGGGGCCGGTGACGCGCAGCAGGTGCGCCAGGGCGACCGGGTCGGTGGCCAGCACGCCGTCGACGTCCTCGCCCTGCGACGCGGCCCACATGCCGGCGGCGAGGGTGGCGGTGGTGGGGAACTCGGGGGTGAGCGTGAGGTCCTGCACGTGCGTGCCGAGCCGCTCGGTGAAGACGGCGGCGGCCTGCGGGTCGAGCGGCAGCACCGGGGTGGGGAACGGGCCGACCTCGCCGGTGGAGACCTGGCGGACCACCTCGATGCGCCCGCCGTCGGCACGCAGCAGGGCCAGGGCGCCCGGGATGCCTCCCGCGGTGCGCAGCTCGGCGTTGTTCATCGCGAGCAGCAGGTAGGTGCGCGGCCCGTCCGCGCCGAGCATGGCGGGCAGCAGCGTCGCCGCACGGTCGGCCGTGGCCACGGTGGAGGCGAGGTCGTCGACGCGCCCGCGCAGGGTCTCCATGGGCTGGGCGAGCGGGTCCATGACCTCGTCGGCGTCGATCTGACCGAGCCGGGAGCGCACGTCGGTGAGCGTCGCGTCGGCCTGCTGGACGCGGGGGGCCACGGCGCGCAGGGCGTCCAGGTCCAGGCCGCCGTCGGGTGTGCGGGCGGTGAGCGCCACCGTCTCGCGGGCGTCCACCAGCACGGGGGCGACGTCGTGCGCGACGTCGTCGAGCGCGGCCGCGATGACGGCCACGGCGTGGAGCGTGGGCCCGACGGCGGGCAGGTGCGCCGCCGCCGCCCACAGCGGGCCGCCTGTCGCGGCCCGCGCCTCCCCGGTGTCGCGCTGGAGCGCGGCGAGCTGCGCGGACAGGGCGGCCGGGTCTCCGTCACCGCTCGCCGCGGCCTCGAGGGCGGGCATGCGGTCCCCGGCCGAGGTCAGCGCCCTGCTCGCGGCGCGGGCGTCGCGGGCCAGGAGCAGCGCGCACACGGCCAGGACGAGCAGCACGGCCACGATGCAGGCGGCCACCCAGCGGCCCAGGTGGCGCCGTCGTGGCGCGCGAGGAGGAGGAGACGCAGGAGAACGCCCGGGAGGGTGCTCCGGAGACGCGGCGGGGGCGGCCGCGGCGGGCGCACCGCCTGCCGGCCCGTCCTCGGACCGGGGGACCAGCGGCGCGCGGCGCTCGGTCGGCACAGGTCCACGCTAGGCAGGCCGGGGCGGAACGGTCTTCGCCCACCGGCGGGTGAAAAGCGCGGACGGCGGCTGGGAGTCGTCCGGAAGAACTTCGGTGACTCGTGCAAGGTTGCCTGCCCGTGCGACAGATTCGGGGCATGGACCAGTCCCGTGCGACCGCGCGCCGCCGCGTGCCGTGCGCTCCCAGCCCGGCAGGCGCCCGGTGAGCGCGCGCGACCACGCGTGGTTCGACGCGCTGTTCACCGAGCACTCCGGCCGCCTGCACCGCTACTTCGTGCGCCGTCTGCCCGGCTCCGGGTCGCGCGCCGAGGCCGCCGAGGATCTCGCGGCCGAGGTGCTGGCCACCGCCTGGCGCCGGCGGGAGGACGTCCCGGAGGGAGCCGAGCTGCCGTGGCTCTACCGCACCGCGGGGTTCGTGCTGGCCAACCACCGGCGCAAGACGCAGGCGCTGCCGCTCGCCGTCGTGCCCGACGAGCCCGACGACGTCGGCCCCGCGACGCTGGCGATCGACGACGACCGGGTGCGGCGCGTGCTGGGCCGCCTGTCGCCGCGCGACCGGAGGCTGCTGCTCCTCGTGGCGTGGGACGGCCTCGGCGGCGACGACCTCGCCGCCGTGCTGGGCATCTCCCGCGGCGGGGCCGACGCCGCCCTGTCCCGTGCCCGGGCGCGCCTGCGCGTCGCCTGGGACACGGAGGAGTCGGCGTCGGACGGCGACGACGCGCGCACGCAGGGCAGCTCGGCGCGCTGAGGCGCGCCGCCGCGCCGGGCCGGCGCGGGCACGAGCCGCCGCGCAAGCCGGGCGGCACCAGGGACACAGAGGGGGTGCGGCCGCGACACCGCTGGCCGCCAGCAGGAGGAGGACCACCATGAACGACGAGCAGCGGAGCCCCGGCACCGACGACTGGGACGACGGCGTCCTCGACCGCGTCGCGGCCGCCGACCCGGCCGCCGACCTCGACGTGCGCGAGGGAGTGCTGCGCGCCAAGGTGGACGACCTCCTCGGTGCCACCGGCCCGGGCGGGCAGGCCGGCCCTGCCGCCGAGACCGCCGCCGGCACCGGCACCGGGATGGCGGCCGAGAGCGCGGCCGACGGGGAGGACACCGCCCCGACCACGTCGCCCACCGCCCCCGCGCCGGGCGACGAGCTGGCGGCCCGGCGCGCCCGCCGGCCCCGCACGTCGTGGCTGGTCGCCGCTGCCGCCGCCACCGTGGTCGCGGTGGGCGGGGCGAGCTACCTGGCGGGGACGGAGTCCAGGAGCGGCCCCACCGCCGGCCTCGCCGTCGCCTCGTTCGACATGGCGGCCGACGGCTTCGCCGAGGCGGGCGACGCCGCACCCCCCGTGTCCCTCGCCGCACCCGGTGGGAGTCGCGGCGAGGTCACCACGCTGCCGGAGGCGGAGGTCGCCGTCGGACCGGGCGACGTGAGCGGTGCCCGCGTCATGGCCGGCGGACCGTGGGGCCTGGGCCGCACCGTGTTCCACGCCCAGGGGCTGTCGGAGGACGCCGGCTCGGCCGAGGCGTTCGCGCTCGACCCGCGACCCGTGGCCGACGCCGCCACCGCCGCCCGCGTCGCAGCCGCCCTGGGCGTGCCGGGCGAGGTGCGCACGCAGGAGGGCGGCACCCCCTCCTGGGCGGTCGGGTCGCAGGACGGCAGCGGCGCCCAGGTGTGGGTGGCCGGCGACGGCCGCGGCAGCTTCGGCTACACCGACCCGGGGCGTGACCCGTGGACGTGCGCCGCTCCCGCGGCGGACGGCTCCTGCCCCACCCCGCAGCCCACCGGCGTCACCGACGACGAGGCCGCCGCGGCGCTCGCGGACGTCATGCGCCGGCTCGGCGTCGACCCGGCAGGGTACGAGGTGCAGGTGCGCCCGGCGGGCGAGGACGACCCCTCGCGGTGGGTCAGCGCCCGGCGCGTGGTGGGCGGCACCGCCACGGAGGACGCCTGGAGCGCCACGGTGACCGACGCCGGCGTGGTGGCGGTGGACGGCAGCCTGGCCGACGCCGTGCCGCTGGGCGAGTACCCCGTGGTGAGCCCGGCCGAGGCGGTCCGCCGCCTGGGCGACCCCAGGTTCGGGGCGAGCACGCCCACCACCCTGCCCGGCATCGCCGAGCTGCGCGTCGGGGAGGAGCAGGGGCCCACCGGGGTGCCCACCCCGCCCGCACCGGGCGCACCGCTGGCATGGCCCGTCACCGACGTGACCATCACCGGAGCGCGGCTGGGCCTGTCCCAGCAGTGGCTCCCCGACGGTTCGGTGGTGTTCCTGCCCGCCTACGAGCTCAGCGACGCCGAGGGAAGCACCTGGACGGTCACGGCCGTGGCCGACGCCGGGCTGGACTTCTCCCCGCGCTGACCCACCGGGGGCACGGCCCCGCCGCTTCGCGTCCGGCGGAACGGTCGGCAGGCACCCGCGCGCAGGACTAGCGTCAGAGGCGACGCCGTCCCACGACGGCAGCACGCCCCCGTACCGAAGGAGAGGCCATGCCCACCCGTACCGCACGCACCGCCTGGAACGGCACCCTCGAGCAGGGCTCCGGCCAGGTGGAGCTGACGAGCTCCGGTGCCGCGACGTTCGACGTCTCGTTCCCCCGCCGCGCGGCCGACGACGCCGAGGGCGTCACCAGCCCGGAGGAGCTCATCGCCGCCGCGCACGCCTCGTGCTTCGCCATGGCGTTCTCGGGCGAGCTGGGCGGCGCCGGCGCCACCCCGGAGCAGATCGAGGTCTCGGCCGACGTCTCGCTCGGGCCCGACCCGGCCGGCGGGTTCCGCATCCCCACCATCGCGATCACCGTGACCGGTTACGCCTCGGGCATCGACGCGGACGGCTTCAAGGCCGCCGCCGAGCGCGCCAAGGCGGGCTGCCCGGTGTCGAAGGCGCTCGCGGGCGTCGGCGAGATCACGCTGGACGTGACCTTCGAGGGCTGATCCGCGAGGTCGCCGCTGCGGCGGCGAGACGGCACCGCCCCGGCCTGGGAGGGAGCACCTCCGGGCCGGGGCGGTGCCGTCTGGGGCGTCTGGGCGTGGTGCCGTCTCGTCGCCGGTTCAGCCCCGCTCCCGGGACGACAGCGCGGGGGTGGCGGCGGGTCGGTCGCGCAGGAGGGCGTCGACCACCTCGACGAGGACGGCGCGGGCGGTGTGCTGCGGTGTCCAGCGCAGCACCCGGCGGGCGCGGGCGGCGTCGAGCAGCGGGGCCCGGGCCGCCATGTCGAACCAGCCCTCGCCCACGGGCACGGCCCGGGCTCGCCACGCGAGGGCGAGGCCGGTCCGTACGAGGCGGGGCGGCACCGGTGCGAGCCGGCCGCCCGCGAGGAGGTCGGCCAGGTCCTGGCCGGTGAGCACCTCGTCGGTGGTCAGGTTGAACGGTCCGGGGTGACGCCCGACGACGGCGGTGCGCACGGCGGCCGCGGCGTCGTCGGCGTGCAGGGCCTGCAGGCGGAACCCGGCGGGGAAGGGCAGGAGGGGGAACCGGGGGCGGCCGCCGTGCGGCCCGGCACCCGGCCGGCCGAGGAGGCGCACGGCGCGGGCGCCGGCAGCGCCGAGGAACAGGCGGCCCACCTCGGGCCCGGCGTCCGCCTGGAACATCAGCGCGGGCCGGAACCGGGTCACCGCCAGGTGCGGGTGGTGCTCCTCGACGTCGTCGAGGAGGCGTTCGGTGGCCACCTTGTCCACGGAGTACGACGACGACGCGATCCCGTCGCGGTCCCAGTCCTCGTCGACGGCGTGGTCGTCGGCGGGGCCGGGGGAGTAGACGCCGGACGAGGAGAGCACCACCAGGTGCGGCACGTGGTTGCGCAGCACGGCGTCGACGACGGCGCGCGCCCCGCCCACGTTGACCTGCTCGAGCCGGTGCCTGTCGTGGCTGGGCTGCACCGCCCAGGCGAGGTGGACGACGGCGTGCGCCCCGCCGAGGGCCTCGTCCAGACCGGCGCGTACCCGTCCGGGCGGGCCGGTCAGGTCCACCGGGACCCACGACGCGCGGTCGTAGGGGTGCCCGGCCCCCGGGGCGGGCACCCGCCGGGCGACCCCGACGAGCTCGCTGACGACGGGCTCCGCCGCGAGGGCGCGCAGCACCGCGGTGCCGATGTTCCCGGTGGCCCCCACGACGACGACCCGCATGCCCGCTCCCTCGTGCCGGTGGATCTCGCTGCTGGACCCTGCTGCCGGATCCTGCAGCCGAACCTAGCGACCCCGGCACCGGGCGGCATCCGGCCGGGGGCCGGCGGGGTCGGCGTGGTCGGCCGGGTCACCGCCGGGCACGCAGTGCGACAATCGGCCCGTGGCGGCTGCGACGACATCGACGACATCGGCGACCTCCCCGGCGACCACGGCCCAGGGCCGCTCCGCGGCGCCGTCCCGCACGGCCGACGAGCTGCGGGAGGCCGAGCGTGCCGCGGCGGTGGCGCGCGAGGCCGTGGCCGACGCGTTGCGCGCCGTCGTCTCCGGCGACGTCGACACCAGCTCCCGCCGCCGCGCCGAGTACTCGACCGACGCGTCCAACTACCGCGTGCTGCCCGACGCCGTGGTCTACCCGCGCAGCACCGAGGACGTCGTGGCGGCGCTGGACGTGCTGCGCGAGCTGGAGGTGCCGGTCACGGCCCGCGGGGCGGGCACGTCGGTGGCGGGCAACGCCGTCGGCCCCGGCGTGGTGCTCGACTTCTCCGCCCACCTCAAGCACGTGGTGAGCATCGACGCCGAGGCCCGCACCGCCGTCGTGCAGCCCGGCACGGTCATGTCCACCCTGCAGAAGGCCGCGGCCCGGCACGGGCTGCGGTTCGGGCCCGACCCGTCCACCCAGAACCGGGCCACGCTCGGCGGCATGATCGGCAACAACGCGTGCGGGCCGCACGCCGTCGCCTACGGGCGCACGGCCGACAACGTGCTGGAGCTCGACGTCGTCGACGGGCGCGGCCGCCGGTTCACCGCCGGGGCGGGCGACCCGGAGTTCGCCGCGGTGCCGGGGCTCAAGGAGCTCGTGCGGGAGAACCTGGCGCTGATCCGCACCCAGTTCGGGCGGTTCGGCCGGCAGGTCTCGGGCTACTCGCTGGAGCACCTGCTGCCGGAGAACGGCTCGGACCTCGCCAAGGCGCTGGTGGGCACCGAGGGCACGTGCGTGACGGTGCTGGGTGCGACCCTGCGGCTGGTGCCGGTGCCGCAGAAGCCGACCCTCGTGGTGCTCGGGTACCCGGACATGCCCTCGGCGGCCGACGACGTCCCGGCGCTCCTGGCCGTCGGGGACGGAGCCACCCCCCTGGCCGTCGAAGGTCTCGACGCCCGCCTGGTGGACGTGGTGCGCAGGGCGCAGGGGGAGACGCGTGTGCCGCCCCTGCCGGAGGGTGCGGGCTGGCTGATGATCGAGGTGGCCGGCGAGACGCAGGAGGAGGCGCTGGCGAACGCGCGGCGGATCGTCGCGGCGTCCTCCGCGCTGGACTCGCAGGTGCTGCCCGCCGGCCCGGACGCCACCGCGATGTGGCAGATCCGCGCCGACGGCGCCGGCCTCGCCGGCCGGACCCCGCCGCGACCGGCGGCGGAGGGGACGCCCGGCGGCGCGGGGAGCGCGGGGGGAGAGCAGGCCTGGCCCGGGTGGGAGGACTCCGCCGTCCCGCCGGAGCGGCTGGGTGCCTACCTGCGCGACCTCGACGCCCTCATGGCCCGCTACGGGGTGGACGGTCTGCCGTACGGCCACTTCGGTGACGGCTGCGTGCACCTGCGGATCGACATCCCGCTCGAGGCGTCCGGGTCCGTGCTGCGCACCTTCATGACGGAGGCGGCCGACCTGGTGGCCCGGCACGGGGGGTCGCTCAGCGGCGAGCACGGTGACGGCCGCGCCCGCTCGGAGCTGCTGCCCGTCATGTACAGCCCCGAGGCGATCGCGCTGCTGGAGCGGTTCAAGGCGCTGTTCGACCCGCAGGACCTCCTCAACCCCGGGGTGGTGGTGCGGCCGGCGGCGCTGGACGCGGACCTGCGGCGCCCCCAGGCGCTGCCGGTGCTCTCGCGCCGGCCCGTGGACCCGCGCGGCGGCGGGGCCCGTGACGGGGCGCTGCGCGGGGTGGCCCGCAAGACCGGGTACGCCGGCTTCTCGTTCGCGCACGACCACCACGACATGGCCACGGCCGTGCACCGCTGCGTGGGCGTGGGCAAGTGCCGGGCCGACAACCACGCCTCCGGCGGGTTCATGTGCCCCAGCTTCCAGGCCACGGGGGACGAGAAGGACGTGACCCGCGGGCGGGCGCGCGTGCTGCAGGAGGCCGTGAACGGCACGCTCGTGGGCGGCCTGTCGGCGCCGGAGGTGCACGAGTCGCTGGACCTGTGCCTGAGCTGCAAGGCGTGCTCGTCGGACTGCCCGGCCGGTGTGGACATGGCGCAGTACAAGTCCGAGGTGCTGCACCGGACGTACAAGGGGCGGCTGCGCCCGGTGGACCACTACGCGCTGGGCTGGCTGCCGCGCTGGGCCCGGCTCGTGGGGCCGTTCGCCGGGGCGGTCAACAAGGTGCTGTCCGTGCGGCCGCTGGCCCGCGCCGTGCTGTGGGCGGGCGGCATGGACACCCGCCGCCAGGTGCCGCGCTTCGCCGAGATGCCGTTCCGCACGTGGTGGCGGCGCGGGTACGCGACCGGCGGTGTGCCGCCGGAGGTGTCCGGGGGTGCGACGCCGGGCCGTCCCGGCGGCGGACGCCCGCGCGTGGTGCTGTGGACGGACTCGTTCAGCGACGCGCTCTCGCCCTCGGTGCCCCAGGCGGCGGTCAAGGTGCTGCGGGCCGCCGGCTACGACGTCGTCGTGCCCGACCAGGAGGCCTGCTGCGGCCTGACGTGGATCTCCACCGGCCAGCTCGACGGCGCCCGCCGACGGCTGGAGAAGCTGCTCGGCGTGCTGGGCCCGTACGCGGTCAACGGCATCCCGATCCTCGGCCTGGAGCCCTCGTGCACCGCCGTGCTGCGCTCCGACCTGCTGGACCTGTTCCCGGACGACCCGCGCGCCGCCGCCGTCGCGGCCGCCACCCGCACGCTGGCCGAGCTGCTCACCGAGCCGGGCACCGCACCGGCCGAGGAGACGGGCTGGCAGGTGCCCGACCTCTCGGACGTGAGGGCCGTGGTGCAGCCGCACTGCCACCACCACTCCGTCATGGGCTACCAGGCGGACGAGAGGCTGCTGCGCGACGCCGGCGCCCAGATCGAGGTGCTGGCCGGCTGCTGCGGCCTGGCCGGCAACTTCGGGATGCAGAAGGGCCACTACGACGTCTCGGTCAAGGTGGCCGAGAACGCGCTCCTGCCCGCCCTGCGCGACGCCGAGGAGGGCACCGGGTTCCTCGCCGACGGGTTCTCGTGCCGTACCCAGGCCGTGCAGCTCGCCGGCGTGGAGGGCAAGGCGCTCGTGGAGCTCATCGCCGAGCGGCTCTGAGGCGTCCTCTTGGTCTCGACGAGGGATGCGGCCCTCGCCGGACCAGGCGTACCCCCAGGCTTCGTCAGGTCGAGACCGGGTGACCGCCAGGGTGCGGCCGCCGACTTCGGGCTGTGGCTCCGGGCACGTAGTCTGCCGGGCGTGACCCTCCAGCTCCTGCCGTTCCCCGCGGCCGACTACGCCGCCTGGCGCGACCAGCAGGTCGAGCGCCGCCGCCGGTGGCAGTTCGCACCGCTGTGGGCCGACGGCGAGACCGCTGCCGCGAAGGCGCGCGCCGCCGTGGACCACCTGGCGCCCGCTGAGGGCCTGTCGGGCACGCAGCTCCACCGGGTGCTCGACGACGACCGTGAGGTGGGCTGGGTGTGGCTGGCCCGCCACCCCGGCGACCTCCTCGTGCTGGACGCCGACGTGGACGCCCCGGCCGACGAGCTGCTCGCCCTGCTGGAGTCCCACGCCCGTGCCGGCGACGCGACGCTCCTGCTGGTGGACCGGATGGCCGGGGCTCCCACCCCGACGGCGCTCGTGGCGGCGGGCGCGTTCGTGCCCACGGCCAGCAACATGGTGCTCGAGCTGGGAACCGTGACCGCCCCGGCGGCGGGCCCCGGAGCGGGCGGGCCTGAGGCTGCCCGGAGCGAGGTCGGCGACGGTGCGGCGGGCACCGCTGGGGTCGACGGGGTCGACGAGGCTGCTGCGGTCGACGGGGCGGACGGGGCCGCTGTGGCCGGGGCGGTCGGCGTGCTGACCGGGGCCGGGGCCACGCCGGACGCCGGGCCCGCGGCGCGGCAGCCTGTCACCCGGTTCGCCGGGCTGGCGGGTGCCGAGGCCGAGCCGGACACCGACCCCGAGGCCGAGCCGGGGCAGGCGGTGGTGCGGCTCGTGCCCATGACCCCGGAGTCCTTCGAGTCCTATCTCGCAGGGGCGGTCGAGGAGTACGCCCACGAGCTGCACGACTCGGCGGGCGGCACGTTCGAGGACGCGCTGGCGCGCGCCCACCAGGAGTACGAGGAGCTGCTGCCCCGGGGTCTCGAGTCGGACGGTCAGCTGCTGTTCGACGTCCAGGACGCCACCACCGGCGAGGTGGCGGGCGTGCTGTGGCTGGGGCTGCGACCGCCGTCGGCCGCGTTCGTGTACGACGTGCACCTGCGGCCCGAGCACCGGGGCCGCGGCCTGGGGCGGGCCACCATGCGTGCCGCCGCGGCGTGGTGCCGCGAGGCCGGGCTCGACGTGCTGGGGCTGAACGTGTTCGGTCACAACACGGTGGCCCGGTCGCTGTACGACTCGCTGGGCTACCGCGTGGTGGTGGAGGAGATGCGCCTGCCGCTGCCGCCCGCGCCGCCGGTCACCGGGCCTCGCTGAGCGGGCGGTCCGCCGCGGTCCGCGCGAGGGCCTCGGGCGCGACAGCCGGCGTGGTCAGCGCGCGGCGCTGCTCGTGCTCTCGACGCTGACGGAGCCCACGCCCCGCACGTCCCCCGCCTGGCCTCCGGCGGTCCACACGGCGAGGAACCCTGCCGCGGCGATGAGGACGGCCACCACCGCGGCCGCGATCGCTCCCGCGGTGACGTCGCCGCGCTGCAGGCGGCCAGACTTGCTCATGCCCTCACTATGTCCCCACCACCAGGGCTCTTGCACGCCCCGGGGCGTGTGGTGAGTGCCACCATGTCGCCATGGAGTTCCAGGACGTCGTCCGCCGCCGCCGCATGGTGCGGTCGTTCACCGACGAGCCCGTGGCGCCCGAGCACGTGGACCGGTTGCTGAGCAACGCGGTGCGGGCACCGAGCGCCGGGTTCACCCAGGGCTGGTCGTTCCTCGTGCTGGAAGCGCCGCAGGACCGGGAGCGGTTCTGGGCCGCGGCCTCGCCGGCGTCGTCGTCACGTGACATGTCGGCCTGGCGGGCCGGTATGGGCCGGGCGCCCCTGATCGTGGTGCCGATGGCCTCGAAGGCCGCCTACCTGGGCCGGTACGCCGAGCCGGACAAGGCCGGGGCCGGGCTGGCGAGCCCGGGCGCGTGGACCCCGGAGGACGAGGCGCGCTGGCCGGTGCCGTACTGGCACGTGGACGCCGGGATGGCGTCCCTGCTGATCCTGCAGACCGCCGTGGACCTGGGGCTCGGTGCGTGCTTCTTCGGCATCGGCGCCGCCGAGCGTCCGGCGTTCCACGAGGCGTTCGGCGTGCCCGCCGCGTGGGAGCCCACGGGGGCGATCGCCGTCGGGCACCGGGCCGACCCGGGCGAGGGCGCGGCAGGCTCTCCCTCGCGGCGCCGGCGCCGACCCCTGGACGAGGTGGTGCACCGGGGCCGGTTCGGCGCCTGAGAGGGTGTCAGCCCGCGAGGCGGGCCCGCGCGGCAGCCGGCAGCTGGTCCCAGTCGTCGATCGTGTCCAGGTCGGCGGCCGTCCCGGGATGCTGCACGACGACGGCGCGCAGCCCCCGGCGTGCCGCCTCGGCCTCGTGCGCGCCGCGGGAGCCGGCGCCGAAGCGGAAGTCGTAGGCCGCGCCTGCGGGCAGGGCGAGCAGGTTGGTGCCGGTGCCGTGCCGGTCGGTGGCGACGACGACGTCGGCCTCCCGCGCGGCGCCGAGCAGGGCGGTGACGTCGCCGGGCGTGATCGCGGGCAGGTCCGCGTGGGCCACCAGCAGCACGGCGTCGGGGGAGGTGGCGCGCACGTGCTCCCGGGCGACGTCGAGCGCCGCGTTGAGGCCGGGCCGGTCCGCGGGCTGCGCCAGCACCTCCAGGGAAGCCGGGCGCACGCCGTGCTCGCCGTGCCCCTCGTGCGCGCCGCCCGCGGGGCCGGGGCCGCCGAGCCCCGCCAGCACCTCTTCCACGAAGGCCACGTCCGCCGTCACCACCAGCACCCACCCCACGCCGTCCGACTCCCGGAGCGTGCCCACCACGTGCCGCGCCAGCGCCGCCACCAGACGGCGGCGCTCGTCCGGCGTCAGCGCGGCCGCGAGCCGCGACTTGCCCGAGACGCCGTCGCGCAGCGGCACGACGGCGACCACCTCCGGCCGGCCGGAGCCGCCGCTCACGGCAGCGCGTGCCCGACGGCGGACAGCAGCTCGCGGGCCAGGCGCTCGCGGCCGGCGGGGCCGCCCATGATCGTGTCGGTCGCCAGCACGTCGAGCCCGAGGTCGCCGATGGCGGTCTCGAGGTGGGCGTCGGCGGAGTCGATCACCATGACGTCCACGAGACCCGCGTACAGGCGCGCGACGCCCAGGGCCGAGACCTCGTGGCCCAGCGTCTCCAGGATCTGCGCGGCCGGCCCCTTGACGGCCTGGCCGCCCACGATCGGGCTGACGGCCACCCGGCGGCCGGCGCCCGCCTCGCCACGGGCGCGCACGGCGTCCCGCACGCCGGGCACCCCGAGCACCGGCTCCACGGACAGGAACGGGTTCGAGGGGGCCACCACGAGCAGGTCGGCACCCGTGACCGCGTCGAGCACGCCGGGGGCGGGGCGCGCGTCGGCCAGGCCCTCGTAGGCGACGTCGAGCACGGCGTCGGCGTGCTGCCTGCGCACGAAGTACTCCTGGAACGCCAGGCGCCCCGAGGGCGTGGTGAGCACCGTGGCCACCCGGTCGTCGGTGACGGGCAGCAGCCGTGGGGCGACGCCGAGCGAGGCGGCCAGGCGGGCGGTGACCGTGCTGAGCGGCTGCCCGGAACGCAGGGCGGCCGTGCGCACCACGTGGGTGGCCAGGTCCTTGTCCCCGAGGGTGAACCAGGTGTCCTCGCCCAGGCGCGCCATCTGCTCGAGCGTCGCGTACGTCTCCCCGCGCAGCCCCCAGCCGCGCTCCTCGTCGTTCAGCCCTGCCAGGGTGTACAGCACCGTGTCCAGGTCCGGGGAGATCCACAGGCCGTGCAGCTCGGTGTCGTCACCGACGTTGACGACGACGTCGAGGTCCGAGGGCCGGGGCAGGGCGAGGGCGAAGCCGTGGGCCAGGCGGGCGCCGCCGACACCTCCGGCGAGCACCGTGACACGGGGAGAGCTCACGCCGCCGAGCCTACGCCGAGGCGCCGCCGAGCCTACGCCGAGGCCCTGCCGCCTCCCGTCCCCGGTGCCGGGACCGGCGCACGGGACACCGCGTGCGGGTTCTGGCACGCGCGGTTCCTCGGCATGATGGGCCTATGGCTGTCTTCGCATTCTCCGTCGCCCCGCTCGGTGCGGGCGAGTCCGTCGCGGACCAGGTCGCCGAGGCCGTCCGCATCGTCCGTGAGTCGGGGCTGCCCAACCGCACCACGGCCATGTTCACCGAGATCGAGGGCGAGTGGGACGAGGTGATGCCCGTCATCAAGGCGGCCACCGACGCCGTCGGGCAGGGCGGGCACCGCGTCTCCCTGGTGCTCAAGGCCGACATCCGGCCGGGGTTCACCGGCCAGCTCGACGCCAAGGTCGCGCGCGTCGAGGAGCGCCTGGCCGCCGACGCCGAGGAGTCCGGCCACTCCTGACAACCTTCACCTCGTCGGACGTGGCACGTGTCACGGAAGTTCCGGCTGAGCCGCGTAAGGTATGGGCGACGTGCGGAGAAGGTCGCACGGCGCGGTCACCACCGCGCGAGCGTCGCCCGACGAGACGGGAGGTGGATCCGGTGCCGCTGTTCGAGGTCGAGGGAGACCGCCCTCAGATCGTCCCGGGGCCGCGCCCGCCCCGCCCCGGCGTGGGTACGAGCGCGCACCGCGTGGTCGAGTCCCACATCGACGGGCTCCTGGGCGAGCAGGTCTTCCCGGTCATCTCCGGCGAGGGGCCTGACGAGCCGCACCTGCTCGCGCTCGACGCGTCCGGCTCGCCGGTGGTGGTGGAGCTCGTCGCCCGGCTCGACGACGCCGCCCTGTCGCGCGCGCTGGACCACGCCGGCGCTGCCGGGCGCATGACGCGCGGGCAGCTCGCCGCCCGGTACCACGGCGGCGCGCACGCGTTCCAGCGCGACGTGGCCGAGTTCTACGACTCCGTGCCGGTCAAGCGCACCCAGCCCGGCCAGGGCGCCCGCCTCATCGTGATCTGCCAGGAGGCCGACGAGGACGTCCTCAACGCCGTCGACTTCCTGCGCCAGCCGACCATGCCGGTCGAGGTGCTGCGCCTGGGCGTGGTGCACGGG
>NZ_QKWH01000017.1 GCF_003244315.1 Xylanimonas oleitrophica | reverse complement strand
ACCCGACGAGGGATAAAATTTGGCATTGACTATCAAGCACACTGTTGAGTTCTCAAACAACCGACGCACACCATCCGGTCCCAAGCTTCCGCTCGTTTCCCGTCCGGGGCAACCCTTCAACCTTACCCGGTTCGTTTTTCCCTGTCAACTCCCTGCCGTGAGGCTGAGAAGTTGATCCGGGCGTACCGGTCCCGACCGAGAGCGCACTGCGCCCTCGAGATGAAGGAGTCGGGATCTCGCCCTCGGGACCGGCCACCGGTACCCACCCTCTCGGGTGTCTCCTCGGTGTCCGTTCCTCCCTGCCGGGCGAACGTCGAGAACATTACTCAGAGGTTTCCCCCTGCGTCAAAGCGCTGCGCGGCGACCTGCGTCACACCCCGTCGCTCAGCGCTCGAGGCCCCAGCTGCGGTCCGTGAGCATGCGCGAGACAGCCAGCCCGATCGCCAGCGCCACGACCACCAGGCCGGCGTCCACGGCGTACCCCAGCGCCTCGGCCGTGCTCCCCGCGTTGAACTCGTACACCGCCCGGTAGGCCGTCACGCCCGGCACCATGATCACGACGGCGGGGACCGAGATCGTCAGGCGCGGGACCCGCAGCCGGCCCGCGAACGCACGCGCCAGGAGCCCCACCACCAGAGCGGCCCCCGCGGCAGCCGCCTGCGGTGCCACCGCCCACACGTCGACCATCACCAGGCGCAGCACGTTGGCCACCATGCCGATGCTCGCGGCGCCGAGCGCCATGTACCAAGGGCTGTTGAACATCAGGGCGAACCCCAGCACGCCGAAGAAGCTGGCGAGGGTGAGCAGCGACCACGTCGTCACCGGGTCGAGCGCGGCGGGCTCGAGCGCCTCCGGCTGCAGCCCCACCACCGCCGACACCGCCCACAGGGAGAGTGCCGCCGAGAAGAGGATCATCACCGCATAGGTGATCCGGGAGATGCCCGCCGAGAAGTCCAGGCGTGCCAGATCGAGCGCCCCCGTGACCAGCGGGAAGCCCGGCACCAGGAACAAGACCGCCGACACGTAGCCAGCCACGTGCTGTCCCGGCAGGTCCAGCAGGTCCCCCACCAGCAGCACCAGGCCCAGGTACGCCAGGCTCGCCACCGCCGCCGCCAGCATCGTGACCCCGAACTGGTTCACCCCACGGTGGATCAGCGAACGCCGCAGCAGCTGGCCCAGCGACGCGGCGACCAGCACCGCGGCGCACTCCACCGCGCCGCCGTGGTTCAAGAACGCGAACGCGGCACACGCCACCCCGGCCGACAACGCGTTCGCCCACGCCGGGTAGAGGGGCGGCTTCGCGGCGATCCGGTCCAGCCCCGAGGACACCTCGTCCAGACGCGCCCGCGGCGGGAGATCACCGATGTACCGCTCCAGCTCCGCGAGCCTGTCTGCGTTGATGCCCACCGTGCGGACCTCCGACACCTCCGTGCGGAAGATCGGCCCGCGCACCGACGTCGTCGTGATCTCCGTGAGCGCCACGTGCGCCTTGACCTCGTCCAGGCCCAGCGCACGCCCCACTCGCTCCATGTGCGACTTGACCCGGTAGCTGCCGTGCCCTGCCGAGAGGGCCAGCCGGCCCGCACGGTGCACCGTGCCTGACTGCCGGATCAGCTCCACAGGCTCGAGGTCTGCCTCGCCTGCCGCTCCCGCACCGGGATCCTGGGTGGTCACCCGGTCATGATCCCGGGTTCACGGCGGACGGTCGACCCCGGCACGCACCCGAGCGGTGCGACGTACGGCACGCGTCCGTCCGCCGTCGGACCGGCGGCGGACGGACGCCCGAGGCGGAGGGCGCGGGATTCGAACCCGCGGTGCGGGGTTGCCGCACAACGGTTTTCAAGACCGTCACATTCGGCCGCTCTGTCAGCCCTCCACGGCGTCGCGCAGACTACCAGGGCGGGTCCCGGCAGCCCTGGCGGCAGCCGGCGCCGCGGGCGGCGAACGCCGTCGGGAGCGCCCACCACCGCGCACACCACCGCCCAGCCCCGACTGCGAGCGAGCCCCACAACGGGTAGGCAAGAAGCATGCGGATCCGAGACACCGGCGACCTGTGGTGGAAGAACGCCGTCATCTACTGCCTCGACGTCGAGACCTTCATGGACTGGGACGACGACGGCATCGGAGACTTCGGCGGCCTCGTCCAACGCATCGACCACCTCGCCGACCTCGGCGTCACCTGCCTGTGGCTCATGCCCTTCTACCCCACCGCCGACCTCGACGACGGGTACGACATCAAGGACTTCCTCGGCGTCGACCCCCGGCTCGGCGACGTCAGCGACTTCGTCGAGCTCATCCGCACCGCCCGCGACCGCGGCATCCGCGTCATCGCCGACCTCGTCGTCAACCACACCTCCGACCAGCACCCCTGGTTCAAGGCCGCCCGGCGCAGCAAGGACAGCCCCTACCGCGACTTCTACGTGTGGCGCGCCGACGAGCCGCCGCCCACCCACGACGAGGTCATGTTCCCCGACGAGGAACAAGGCATCTGGACCTACGACGAGCAGGCCGGCGAGTGGTACCGGCACCGGTTCTACCGGCACCAGCCCGACCTCAACACCGCCAACCCGCAGGTGCGCGACGCCATCGCCAAGTCGATCGGCTACTGGATGCAGCTCGGGCTCTCCGGCTTCCGCGTCGACGCCGTGCCCTACTTCGTCTCCGGCACCGCCGACGACCACGCCGACGGCCTGGACGACCCGCACGACCTGCTCCGCGAGCTGCGCGGGTTCCTCGGCCGGCGGCGCGGCGACGCCATCCTCATGGGCGAGGTCAACGTGCCCTACGAGGAGCAGCGCCGCTACTTCGGCGTCGAGACTCGCACCGGCGACGAGGACGACGTGCAAGGCCCCGTCGGCCAGGAGCTCACGCTCCAGCTCGACTTCAACGCCATGCAGTACCTCTTCCTGTCGCTCGCCCGGCAGGACGTCGCCCCCCTCGTCGACACCCTGCGCGCCCGGCCCGCCATCCCCCGCGACACCCAGTGGGCCACGTTCCTGCGCAGCCACGACGAGCTCACCCTCGACCGGCTCACCGACGAGGAGCGGCAGGAGATCTTCGCGGCGTTCGGCCCCGAGCCGCACATGCAGATCTTCGACCGCGGCCTGCGCCGCCGGCTCCCCCCGATGCTCGACGGCGACCCCCGGCGCCTGCGCAACGCCTACTCCCTGCTGTTCGCCCTGCCCGGCACCCCGGTGCTGTTCTACGGCGAGGAGATCGGCATGGGCGAGAACCTCGACGTGCCCGGCCGCCTCTCCGTCCGCACCCCCATGCAGTGGACCGCCGAGCGCAACGCCGGGTTCTCCCGCGCGCAGCCCCGGCGCCTCGTCGCCCCGCCGCCCGACGGCGGGTACGCGCCCGAGCACGTCAACGTCGCCGACCAGCGCCGCGACCCCGACTCCATGTACACGTTCATGCAGATGCTCATCCGGCGCTACCGCGAGTGCCCCGAGCTCGGGTGGGGCGAGGTCGAGATCCTCGAGCAGCCCGAGCCCTCCGTGCTCGCGATGCGCTCCACCTGGCAGGACGCCTCGATGGTGACCCTGCACAACATCGGCCCCGAAGCGACCACCGTCACCCTGGAGCTCGACGACATCCCCGCCGACACCCGCCTCGTCGACCTCCTGCAGAACGGCGAGCAGGTGATCGGCAAGGACGGCAAGGTCGAGGTCACCCTCGACTCCTACGGGTACCGGTGGCTGCGCATCAGCCGGCCCGAGTCACGCCGGCTCCTGTGAGCGGCGCCTGACCGACCCTGGGTACGACCACGGCGGGCCGGCGACCATGTGGTCGCCGGCCCGCCGTCGTCGGGACGCCCTGAGACGGGCTCCCCCGGAGTCAGGACTCCGTCAGGAACCCGCCCCCGCACGCAGCTGGCGCATCGCCAGCTGCACGAGCGAGATGAGCGTCTGCTTCGTCGCCGCACGCGAGCGCGCGTCCGTGTACAGCATCGGCACGTGCGCCGGGATCTGCAGCGCCTCGCGCACGTCCTCCAGGCGGTGCTTGGCCACGCCGTCGAAGCAGTTCACACCGACGACGAACGGGATGTTGCGCGACTCGAAGTAGTCGATCGCCGGGAAGCACTGCTCGAGACGGTCCGTGTCGACCAGCACCACGGCACCGATCGCGCCACGCACCAGGTCGTCCCACATGAACAGGAAGCGGTCCTGGCCCGGCGTGCCGAACAGGTACAGCCACAGGTTGCCCGGCAGCGAGACACGACCGAAGTCCATCGCGACCGTCGTGGTCGTCTTGCGGTCCGTCACGCCACCCGCGTCGTCCACGCCCACCGAGTGCTCCGTCATGGCAGCCTCGGTGTTGAGGGGCTCCACGTCGGAGATCGAGCCGATGAACGTCGTCTTGCCGACGGCGAAGCCACCCGCCACGACGATCTTGACGACCGTCGGAGCAGCACGGTCCGGGGCCGGAGCCGACGCAGGCGCCTGGCCCGCAGCCGGGGCAGGCGCCCCCTGACGGGCGGGAGCCTGCGCCATCGGAGCGGTACCCGTGCCGGGCTGGCCCGCCTGGGCCGTCGGAGCGGCCGGCGCCGGAGCGCCAGGACCGGACAGGACGCTGGTGCGGGCCGGCGCGCTCGCCTGCGGGGCGGCCGCGGGAGCCGGGACACCGGAACCGGAGCCACCGAAGCCCGCGCCACCGCCCTGGCTCACCGGAGCCCAGCTGGGTGCAAGACCGCCGGGCGCCTGGCCGGTTGCGCGGTCAGAGGGCGGAAATGCCATTGAGAACACTCTCCAAGACGCTCAGGGACAGGCCCGACTGGGTGCTTCCGTGCCCCGTGTGGACGTTCACCGGGGTCGAGGTGTGCACGGTGATGTGGCCCTCCTCCTGCATGTCCGCCACGAGGATGCGGACGACGCCCAGGGGCAGCCGCAGCAGGGCCGAGAGCTCGGCGATCGAGACGTACGTGTGGGCCGCGTGCTGCAGGATGGCGCGCTTCTCCGGCGTCAGACCCTGACCCGAGACTGCGCCGGGGAGGACCTCGACGAGCGCCTCGAGCGGCAGGTCGGACATCGCCGAGCGCACTCGCCCGCCCGTGACGGCGTAGGGGCGCACCGTGGCAGCCTCGTAGCCGTCACCGGCGTGAGGTCCAGGACGCTCTGCTCCGTGGGATCCGTACGACATCGGCGCTACCTCATCCCACCGACGTGGTGCGGGCCGCACCCTCGACCGGCAGGCTGCCACGCATCTCGGAGATGAGCTGCGGGGTGAGCGTCTGCTCCGTGCGCGACACCAGCAGGGCCATCTCGTAGCCGATGAGGCCGATGTCGCACGACGCCTCCGCGACCACGGCGAGCACCGAGCCGTTCGAGACGTTCATCAGGAACAGGAAGCCGTTGTCCATCTCGACGACCGCCTGGCGGACGTTGCCGCCGTTGAGCTGGCGCGAGGCGCCGCGCGTCAGGCTGGACATGCCCGACACGATGGCGGCCAGCTGGTCACCGCTCGTGCGGTCGAGCTGGTCGGACATCGCCATGAGCAGACCGTCTGCCGAGACCACCAGCGTGTGGCGGCTCCCCGGGACGGTGCGCACGAAGTTGTCCAGAAGCCATCCGAAATTGGTCGCTTCGGTGCTGAGGGTCACTCTTCCTCCTCGTCAGGACGCCGTTGGCGGTCGACGGGCTCCAAGCCCCCCGTCCCGCCGCACCGGCGCAGGGATCAGTGCGTCTGCGGCGCCGATCGGTCGCCATCATTCACGGTTCTGGGTGCCCACGTCGAGCCCCCGTCGCCATCTCCTTCGGCACGACCGCGGGCGGTGGCCGACTGGAATGCCGACAGCCGCGAACGCAGCTGCTCGGGATCCCGCTCGATGCGGGCGGTGAAGCGGTCTGCCGGGCTGACCCGCTCGGCAGCACGCGAGGTGCGGCGCACCAGCCCGTGGCCCTCGGCCGGGGCGACGGCGAGCGGGCGGTAGGTGTCGTCGTTCGTCGGAGTCACGCTCTCTTCCTCGAAGACACCGCGGCGCAGCAGCGAGGACATCTCCTCGTAGAGGACGGCCGACGCCATCCACTCGGAGCGTGCCTCGACGGTGTCGGGGACGTACTGCGGGTCGAGCGGATCCGCCACCGCGTCGGTCGAGGCGGAGCGCAGCGGCAGAGCAGAGCCGCCACGGGAAGAGCTGGTGGTGGTGCGCGTACCCGCCGGCGTACCAGCAGGCTCGAACGCCGCCGGAGCGGGCGTGTACGGCACCGAGTCGTGCTGCGGCTGCGGGATCGCCGGAGCCGGCACGGGGCTGGGCTGTGCAGGGGCGGCCACAGACGCCTGCGGGGCCGGCTGCTGCTGGTTGAGCACCGACGCACGCGCCGGAGCCGCCGGAACGGCGGCCACGGGGGCCGGCGTCGGCTCGCTCACCGGGGCGAACGGGCCCTCGGACGCCTCCGACTGCTGCGCCGGGAAAGCCGTCGTAGCGGGCGAGTCCTCCGGACGCCGACCGAACAGGCCACGCTTGCGAGCACCCTGGGAGTCTCGGGGGCTGCGGCGCGACGGCAGGTCCGCCATCAGCTCCTCGAAGGCAGGCAGCCCGTCACCGGCGGTCGGCGCCCCGGCCGCGGCCGGCTGAGCCTCGGCCGCCGGCTCCTCGGGGGCACGCACGGGCGAGAACGGGTTCGTCGGCGCCTGCTGCTCGGGGGCGTACTGCTCCTGCGGACGGAACGCCTCGACCCGCTGCTCCGGCGCACGCTGCTCCGGGGCGCGGTGCTCGTGAGCGCGGTGCTCATGAGCCTGCTGCTCCTGAGAGTGGCGCTGAGGCTCCGGCGCGGGGCGCACCGGGGCGGGAGCAGGCGTCTCGGCCACTGCGACCTGCGGTGCCGTCAGCGGCTCCGGCAGGGCCGCCGGGTCGTCACCGGAGCCCTCCAGGTGGAGCGAACCCGTCTCCGCAGGGTCCGGCTCGATGCCGCTCAGCGAGCGGAAGCTCGAGAACAGACCCGTGCGCTGGTCGACGGCCAGCACGGGCGCTGAGACAGGCGCCGGCTCCGGCAGCGAGTCGGCCTGCTGGGCGCTGCGCTGCCGGCTCGGCAGGGAGCGACCGCTGGCCTCGACATCGGACGGCGGGGTCCACGAGTCGTCGAGCGTCAGGTTCGTGGGCAGCTCGGGCGTCTCGATCGGGGGCAGCACCACCGCACCCGTGTCCTCCGGCTCCGGGCGGGCCGTACGACGACGCGGCATCCCGGTCGCCGTCGTGCCGTCCGTGAGCGCATCGAGGTCCACCGGGACCGCGACCGGGGGCTCCGGCTCCACCAGCGGGGCGGCCGCGCGGGCCGCCGGCTGCTCGTACGCCGGGGTCTCGTAGGCGGGCGACGGCGCGTACGGTGCGCCCGTCTCCGCCAGCGACGGCAGCTCCGGGTGCTGACCGAACGCCCCCGCGACCGGCACCGTGGCCGTGTGCGGGCCCGTGACCGAGGGGCCGCCGTGGCCGAGGCTCGCGACCTCGCGCTGCGTGGACGCCTCCAGCGGGTCCGTCGGCTGCGGCAGCGGCACCGCCTCGTCCGGCAGGAACAGCTGCGACGGGAACACCACCGTCACGACCGTGCCCGTGCCGTCCGGCCCGTTGTCGAACGTGATGACCGCACCCAGGCGGTCGGCCAGACGACCCACCACGTACAGGCCCAGGCGCTGGGCGCCGACGGCGTCCTGCGCCGAGCGGCTGGCCACCTTGCGGTTCGCCTCCGCGATCTCGTCGGGCGCCATGCCCAGACCGTGGTCGCGCACCGTGACGACGACGCCGCGCTGGTCGCGGTTCGTGGACACCTCCACCGGCGTGTGCGGCTCGGAGAACATCGTCGCGTTCTCCAGCAGCTCCGCCAGCAGGTGCGCGGCGTTGAGGGCGTTGTGGCCCAGCATCATCGGGTCGACCGTCAGGTCGAGGCGGACGCGGTCGTACAGCTCGATCTCGGACGACGCCGTACGGATCACGTCGGAGACCGGCATCGGCTGGCGCACGCGACGGCCCGAGTCGATGCCGGCGAGGACCAGGAGCGACTCGGCGTTACGACGCATACGCGTCGCGAGGTGGTCGAGGCGGAACAGGTTCGACAGCGTCGACGGGTCCTCCTCCGACCGCTCCAGCTCGTCGAGGAACGCGAGCTGGCGGTTGAGGAGCACCTGGTCACGACGGGCCACGTTGACGAACATCTCCGCGATCGAGCCACGGAGAGCGGCCTGCTCGCGGGCGACCTCCATCGTGGTCACGTTCACGTCGTTGAACGCAGACGCCAGACGGCCGATCTCGTCGCGGGACTCGACGGGGATCTGGATCAGGTCCACCGACGGCTCCTGGCCCGGCACCGCCATCTGCTCCACCATGCGCGGCAGGCGCTGACGCACCTCGGCCGTGGCCGCCGTCAGGCGCCGCAGCGGCATCACGATGCGGCGGGCGATGAAGATCGCGAAGAGGAGCGACAGGATCACGACGCCGAACACCGAGCCGGCCGTCAGGAACGTCTGCTGCCGGGCGTCGTCGGCCAGGCGCTGGGCGAACGCGCCGGTCTCCTGACGGACCTCGTCACGCGAGACGTTCGCGCGGTCGACCCAGTCGCTGGACAGGTCGCCCCAGCCCTGCGCGACCTCCGGGTCGATGCGGCCGAAGTCGTTCGCCAGCACCGCCGAACGGATCTGGCCGAAGTGACCCGAGAACGTGGGCACCAGGTGGCGGCCCGGGATGCGGTCCAGCGCGGTACCGGCGTCGGTGTGCAGCTGGTCCGTCTGACGGATCACCGTGGACAGGCGCTGGGCCAGCGCGGGCGTGATCTCCTGCCCCGTCGCCGCCCGCTGGAGGGCTGCGGCCACGACCGGGCGCTCCTCCGTGTTGCTCAGCAGCACCTCGTCCAGAGCGATGTACGCCTCGATGCGCGGCGCGAGGTCACGGTCGAGGGTGGTCTCGGCGAGGATGCGGGGCACCTCGAGGGCGTTCTGGATGAACGCGTTGTACTTCTGCGTCGCCTCGCCCTCCGTGATGGAGCCGTCCAGGACCTGCTTCTGCAGCAGGTCCACCGAGCCGACGTCGAGCATCGTGCGGCGCACCGCCTGGCCGACGCGAGGGTCGAGCGCGCTGGTGTCCAGCTCGGCCAGCGCCGCGTTGCGCTCCCGGAGCGCCTCGTCGGTCTCGGCCTGCGCCACGTTCAGCTGCGACCGCGCCCCCGTGATGCCGAGCGACATCGCGATGCTCAGCGCACGCTCCTGGGCGAACGCCGTACCGGCGCGGTCCTGCAGCTCCAGGGAGCGCACGAGCTGCGAGGTCTGCTCGGCTCGGCGAGCATCCTGGTAGGACCCCCACGAGATCCACGCAGCACCGAGCAGCAGCACGAGGACCGGCACGGCGAGTGTCGCGAGGATCTTCCCGCGCACGCCCAACCTGCGAAGCATGGACACCTCTTCTTTCCTCTGACGCCCCGCGCGACGGTCGTCTGCCTCTTGTCGTGTCGACGGTGCTGGCGCAGCCGCCGACCCCGCGAGCACGGCACCGACCGGGCGGTGGTCCCGCCGCCGTCAGACACCGTGCTTGCCCGCCTCGGAACCCACGTCTGCCCTGGTCGGGCGCACGTCGCTAGGCTCTTTCGGTGTGCGAGCCGTCACGATATCGGGACAACATGGTCCAGGGAAACTCTCTCTAGGGGATGAGATCGCGCCCGCCCCCAGGACGGGTGAGGTGATCGTCCAGGTCGCCGCCGCCGGCGTGAACCGCGCTGACCTGCTGCAACGCGCCGGAAAGTACCCACCGCCCGAGGGTGCACCCCCCTGGCCGGGCCTCGAAGTCTCAGGCACCGTGGTCCAGGTAGGTCCCGGCGTGTCCTCCCGGCGTGTCGGCGATCAGGTGGTAGCGCTGCTCGAAGGCGGCGGGTACGCCGAGCTCGTCGCCGCCCGCGAGACGCAGACCCTCCCCGTCCCCGCCGGCATCGACCTCGTCGACGCCGCAGCCCTCCCCGAGGCGGTGTGCACCGCCTGGACCAACCTCGTCGACACCGCCCGCCTCCAGCCCGGCGAGCACGTGCTCGTCCACGGCGGGTCCGGCGGCGTCGGCAGCATCGCCGTCCAGCTCGCACGCGCCCTCGGCGCGCACGTCGTCGCCACCGCCGGAGGGCCCGAGCGCACCGCCAGCGTGCGAGACCTCGGAGCCCACGCCGTCGTCGACCACCGCCGGGAGGACCTCGTGGACGCCGTGCGCGACGCCACCGGCGGCCACGGGGCCGACGTCGTCCTCGACGTCCTCGGCGGCGCCGCACTCCCCGCCAACGTCCGCGCGCTCGCCCACGGCGGGCGCCTCGTCGTCATCGGGCTGCAGCAGGGCCGCAAGGGCGAGCTCGACCTCAACGCCCTCATGGCCAAGCGCGCCTGGGTCACCGGCACCACCCTGCGCTCGCGCACCGCTTCCGAGAAGGCCGCGCTCGTGGCCGCCGTCGGGCAGCACGTGTGGCCCATGGTCGAGGACGGACGGCTGCGGCCGGTCGTCCACGCCCGCCTGCCGCTCGCCGAGGCGGAGGAGGCCCTGCGCACGCTCGAGGACGGGGAGGCGTTCGGCAAGGTGCTGCTCCTGCCCTGAGCGGACAAGCCCGCGTGCGCGCGCAGCACGCGCAAGGATGGGCCCATGAGCGAGCAGCCCGAGCACACCCCGGCCGACGCCGACGCGCAGGCCGCCCCCGACCAGCCCGCCGCGCCCCACGGCGACCGGGCCGCCGAGACGCGCGTCGTCACCCCCGACGGCGCCGAGGTCTCCGGCACCGACGTCGACGAGGAGGACGACGGCACCTCCCGCATCGAGGAGCCCGCCAAGGTCATGCGCATCGGCGGCATGATCAAGCGGCTGCTCGACGAGGTCCGCGACGCACCCCTCGACGAGGCCGCACGCAGCCGCCTCGCCGAGATCCACGAACGCTCCATCCACGAGCTCGAGGACGGCCTCTCCCCCGACCTCGTGGACGAGCTGCACCGCATCACCCTGCCCTTCAGCGAGGACTCCGCCCCCTCCGACGCAGAGCTGCGCGTCGCCCAGGCACAGCTCGTCGGGTGGCTCGAAGGGCTCTTCCACGGCATCCAGACCGCCCTCGTCGCCCAGCAGATGGCCGCTCAGGCCCAGCTCACCCAGATGCGCCGCGGGCTCCCGCCCGGCGCCGGCGTGCCCGGCGGGGCCCCCGGCGGGTTCCCCGGCGCACCCGGGCCGCAGGGCGGTGGCGAGGACGGCCGACCGTCTCCGGGGCAGTACCTGTAAGGGCGCCGCCGCGGTCGGCGCGGCCCCGGCGGTGTCACGCTCTGGGGCCGCGCCTCTCGCACACCATCAGCAGGTTGCCGTCAGGGTCCCGGAACTGCAGGAACGCGACCGACCCGATGTCGACCACACCGCTGGTCTCGGAGACCCCCAGCCCCACCAGGTGCCGCTCCACCTCCGCCAGGTCGTCGGCCCACCAGAAGAACCGCGGCGGTCCGTCCGGCGTGAAGGGAGCGTTCGCGTCGAGCGCGACACCCGGGCCGTCATCCATCGGCAGGTCGCAGATGGTGTCCTCGTGGCTCGGCGTCGCCACCGGCAGCCCGAGGAGCCGGCAGTACCACGGCACCGCGGAAGCCATGTCGCGGACCGGGACGAAGACCTGGCCGACCTCGCGGCGGATCGGTGAGCCCATGCCAGCCGACAGTAGCGGAGCCCGTGGACGGCCCGGGCTCGGGCACGGGGCGCTCGGGTTCATCCAGGCTAATGCGGGGAGCACTCCATCAGCTACGACGTGTGCGAGACAGGTGCCGGCTCATCCCCGCTCATGCGGGGAGCACCTTGCGTACTGACCCATCGAGCGGCGAGCGCGGGACTCATCCCCGCTCATGCGGGGAGCACCTGCTGGACCGCTTCCTGACGGTCGACAAGCCGGGCTCATCCCCGCTCAGGCGGGGAGCACGCCGTCGACCGTGGCGGCCTGGCCTTCCCGCTGGGCTCATCCCCGCTCAGGCGGGGAGCACGACAGCCCGCCATTGGAGAACGCGCTGGTCACGGGCTCATCCCCGCTCAGGCGGGGAGCACCCGACGATCTCCTCGGCTCGGAGGTTGACGACCGGCTCATCCCCGCTCAGGCGGGGAGCACGCCAAGGGCCTGGAGGGCGACGCCTGGAAGAAGGGCTCATCCCCGCTCAGGCGGGGAGCACGACTCCCACACCGGCTCGACCAGGCCGCGCGACGGCTCATCCCCGCTCAGGCGGGGAGCACGTGCCGTCCGGATTCACGCGAGCCTGGAAGTAAGGCTCATCCCCGCTCAGGCGGGGAGCACGACGGGTCGCCCACGCCGGTTGCGGGGTTGTAGGGCTCATCCCCGCTCAGGCGGGGAGCACGGCCAGATCGACGACGTCGCATCTGCCGCAGCCGGCTCATCCCCGCTCAGGCGGGGAGCACAGGGCGGGGTGGGACTGGATCGGCCGCAACGTCGGCTCATCCCCGCTCAGGCGGGGAGCACGTCATGGCCTGCTCGAACTCGGCGAACCCGATCGGCTCATCCCCGCTCAGGCGGGGAGCACAAGTCGCGGGGCATCGAGCCGCCGGCGGCAGGCGGCTCATCCCCGCTCAGGCGGGGAGCACGGCGTCCAGATGCGCCGGGCGTAGATGACGTACGGCTCATCCCCGCTCAGGCGGGGAGCGCCGGTGGCTTCCCAACCTGACAGGGCGGCACCCCGGCTCATCCCCGCTCAGGCGGGGAGCACTTGCGGGCCTCGCGCCGCCGGTCTTGCGCGGCGGGCTCATCCCCGCTCAGGCGGGGAGCACTCGGTCGACGTCGAGACCCACGACCGCAGCTGGGGCTCATCCCCGCTCAGGCGGGGAGCACTCGGTCGAGGCGAGGTCGGCGTTGAGGAGGCCGGGCTCATCCCCGCTCAGGCGGGGAGCACGTGCGCGCAGGGCGCAGGCGGTCCGCCAGCCGCGGCTCATCCCCGCTCAGGCGGGGAGCACCTGCCCACCGCCCGCTTCTCGATCGGTGCCTGGGGCTCATCCCCGCTCAGGCGGGGAGCACGATGGGGTCCTTCTCGCGCCACGAGGTGAGGTCGGCTCATCCCCGCTCAGGCGGGGAGCACTGTCGCGCCGGCCAGCGTCCCAGTACCTCGTGGGGGCTCATCCCCGCTCAGGCGGGGAGCACGCGGGCATCTCCGCCGTCGTGAGGGTGTGCGTCGGCTCATCCCCGCTCAGGCGGGGAGCACCCTTCGACCACCTGCGACGTGACGGTGATCGAGGGCTCATCCCCGCTCAGGCGGGGAGCACCCCCCGATGTTGGACAGCAGCGCGTCCACAGGCGGCTCATCCCCGCTCATGCGGGGAGCACGAGACATTCAGCAGCGAGCAGGATGCCGCGCGCGGCTCATCCCCGCTCATGCGGGGAGCACGCGAAGCTCGTGGTGCCGCGCCTGGCGCAGCGCGGCTCATCCCCGCTCATGCGGGGAGCACCGGGAGGGGGCTCGCTGATGCCGACCATCGACGGGCTCATCCCCGCTCATGCGGGGAGCACCTGCGCACGGTCGCCGTGGAGTGCCCGCGCTCCGGCTCATCCCCGCTCATGCGGGGAGCACTCCCTGAGTGCGTCGGCGGCCGCCGACGCCTCGGGCTCATCCCCGCTCATGCGGGGAGCACGGCTTGGTGCGGTTGCGGGAGGCCTGGAGCCCGGGCTCATCCCCGCTCATGCGGGGAGCACCGGCAGCTCCTCGGTGCGGAGCCCAACGGGCAGGGCTCATCCCCGCTCATGCGGGGAGCACCACCATGCGCTTGCCCCAGTCGACGAGGTTCGTCGGCTCATCCCCGCTCATGCGGGGAGCACGGGGTCGTCGTGCCGTGGTCGGGGCAGCGGGGGGCTCATCCCCGCTCATGCGGGGAGCACGCGGTCGAGGTCCGCAAGGGGCTCGCACACCTGGGCTCATCCCCGCTCATGCGGGGAGCACTCCCGGTCCAGGGCGTCGGCGTAGCGGTCCAAGGGCTCATCCCCGCTCATGCGGGGAGCACCCCCCGATCGTCACGGATGCGTTGTCGTTCGCCGGCTCATCCCCGCTCATGCGGGGAGCACCTCAAGGTGGTCGCCGGCGGGCTCGGATCGATCGGCTCATCCCCGCTCATGCGGGGAGCACGGCCTGTACGCCCGCGGCGCCCAGCTGATCGCGGGCTCATCCCCGCTCATGCGGGGAGCACCCCGCGAGCTCGGCGGGCATCCACTCCACCTTGGGCTCATCCCCGCTCATGCGGGGAGCACGACCGGGACAGGTAGATCGTCCCGATGGTCCCGGGCTCATCCCCGCTCATGCGGGGAGCACGGTGGCCTGATGGTTGACGTTGACGTCTCCGAGGGCTCATCCCCGCTCATGCGGGGAGCACATCGGGTCCTTGCCGAGCGGGTGTGCGGGCGCGGGCTCATCCCCGCTCATGCGGGGAGCACGCCTTCTACGGCTGGGCGCACGGGGCTGGGCTCAGGCTCATCCCCGCTCATGCGGGGAGCACACGAACAACCCCGACGCGACGGACTCGAACGAGGGCTCATCCCCGCTCATGCGGGGAGCACCACCGACGCCCGGGAATGCCCGCGAGGGTGAACGGCTCATCCCCGCTCATGCGGGGAGCACCGGCCCTCACCGCCCAGGTGTGTCGCGGCGAGGGGCTCATCCCCGCTCATGCGGGGAGCACTACGACCCGGAGCAGGCGTTCACGGCTGGACAGGGCTCATCCCCGCTCATGCGGGGAGCACTACACGGACGGTGCGGGGGCGGTGCTCGGCTGGCGGCTCATCCCCGCTCATGCGGGGAGCACACTTCTTGACCTGGGACTTTACCGCCAGGCAGAGCGATCCACCTTCACTCCGGGGACGGAGTCTCCTCGCTGGGTGGACCACTATCCCGGCGTCGCTCGACGGCGTTGCGGTACCGCCGTCGGCGCCCGGCCAAGCTCCACGCGCCGCCACGGCGTCTCTGCTCTTCGTCCAGCCCAGCGCCTGTGGCGTCTCCAGCACGGGCAGGCTGGCTCCTTCGACGGGCGAGCTCCCGGGACTCGGCCGTCTGACGGCGCACCAGTGCAAGACCGTCGAAGTCCTCCACAGCCCATGCGTGGTTGTGGACGCGGAAGGCGAGGCGCTGCTCGCCTCGTGTCGACCAGACCATCAGCGCCCGCCCACGACCGACGTCCTCGACGACCCGTAGCCACAACATCTCGCGGACGCGGGCGGGCAGGTGACCTACGTAGACGCCGGCGCTGATCTCGAGAAGCCACCTGGTGAGCTCTCCGCGCAGCTTCTCAGGGGTCACCGAGAGGACGACGACTATCACCAGTCGACGTCCAGCGCCTGGGCGGTGCTGTAAGAGGTGCCACCTGCGACGGTGCCGTCCCGGCCGTCCCACAGCATGACCACGTCAGCCCAGTCCTCCGCCCCGGTGGCGGCATCTTCGTCGCTGTCGCCCAGGAGCAACCAGCGCACGTCTCGGACGCACCGTTCGAGCAGCCGCGTCTCGAACATCCTGTCCCGCATCTGCCGGCGCACGTGGCCGCTGATGTCCGTCAGATCGAGAGCCGCCGCCTCGAACGCCACCGGGATGGCGAGCTCGGCCTTGTACAGGTCCGCGACGTCGTACACGAACGACCGCTCGTGCCCGGTGTGGACGAACCCGAGCCCCGGCGAGCAGCCCAGCGCGACGATGACGGAGTGGGCAAGCCCGTACAGGCACGTGGTGGCCCCGGAGAGCGCCTGGTTCACGGGGTCCGACGCCGCGAAGTCGTCCGGGCGGTAGTCCCGCCCAGTCCAGGGGACCCCTGTGCGCCGGGACTCCTCGCGATAAGCGCGTCGCACCCGGGCCCCTTCCCGCCCGCGGAGCTGCTGCATGGTCAGCGCGGCGACGTCCTCGTCGGGGAACCGCATCTCGTACATCTTGCGGGCCACGGCGAGGCGCGAGTCGCGTCGTGTCACCAGGTTGGCCTGGGCCTCGAGCAGGCGGGAGGAGCGTGCCAGGGAGCGTCCGTGCGCGTAGTAGCGCACGCCCCTCTCACCGATCCAGACGACGGTGGATCCGCTCTCGGCGAGCAGCACCATCGCCTGGTGGGTCACGTTCGTCCCGGGGCCGAGAAGGAGCGCGCCGAGGGTCGCGGCGGGCACGTGCACGGTGCCGCGCTCGTCCGTCGCGGTGATGGCGCTGGCGTCCCGGGAGACGACGCACCGTTCCAGGTAGAGGAACGTGAGCCGGTCCTGCGCGCGGACGAGCTCGGGCACCGACGGTGGCCGCGCCCCCGGGATCATGGGCTCAGCCCACCGGTGCGAGCGTCAGCAGGCCGCAGCCGTACCCCTTGGCCGGCCCCATCCCTGCCACCAGAGCCGTGCGCAGGGCGTGCGCGTCGGTGACCCGGAGGATGCCGTCGAAGGTCGCCTTGGCGATGGTGACGGTCGCTCCCTTGCGGTTGAAGCGCTCGGTGCGCCGGTCACGGACGACGACGTCGGGCACGCCGTCCTTCTCGGGCACCTCGAAGCCCCAACGCTCCGCGCGGTCGAGCAGCCAGTCCTGCTGCTGCGCGACGGTCACGTGCGCGTACCGCTTGGACCGGCCGCCGGGAGGCGACCCGGCAGGCACCTGCGGGATCCCGGCCACCACCTCGGTGGCCCGGCTGGACCGGGTCGGGTTGGCCGTGAGACGGAAGGCCCACACCTGACCGTCGGCGAGGCGATCCAAGAGCGGTCCGTACGGTCGCACGGTCCACGCCTCGTCACCGCCCTGCGTCGTCGGCCATCCCGCCTGCTCGACGACGTGGGCGAAGTCGGGGGCGGGGCGGCTCACCACGTACAGCCAGTGCTGGTGGGCGTCCCGGTCGACGCGCCACAGCACACGGCCACGCTCGTCGTCGGGCTGCGGGAAGGCGGCCAGCACCGCGGCGTGCATGGCCTGCGGTGACCCCAGGAGGGTGCGCCCTCCGCGCCGCGCGGGATTGATCTGGATTCGTGACAGGTGCATCAGGCCCCTCCGAGCAGCGCCATGGGATCGTGCGCGAGGTCCCGACCGTCGGGGTTGGAGATCGCGATCGCCGTCCGGACGACCTGCCGCAGGCCGTACTGCCTCAGCCGTGGGTCGTAGCTGATGGGGGTGTCCTTCTGCGTGAAGGGGGTCCGGTCGGCGTCCGGCACGTCCGCGGGCACCGCCTCGGCGTCCAGGAGCATCTCAAGCTCCAGGTTCTTGCCCTGCTTGATCTTCCACCAGCGTGCGGCCTGCCACTCGGTGGTCTCAAGGTCCGTCAGGGCCGTCCACAGGTCGGTGTGGACCACGCCGAGGTTGAGGCGCCCGGCGGGTGGGCACGAGCGCCTGCCCAGGTACAGGGGGAAGACGGGACGCCGCAGGGCCTCGTCGAGGGCGGCGATGAGGGAGTCGTCGCCCTCGACGGCCGCCACGAACGTCGCGTCCGTCAGGTAGAACCGCTCCGTCAGCGGGAAGGCCCTCGAGCCGTCCGCCGTCCGCGCCGTCTGGAAGTCACGCTCGACCCGCCCCGGCTGGTCGATCCGCACACCGAACCGCAGGGTCAGCAGCTCCTCGAGCGGGTCGGTCCGCCGCAGCCCTCGCGCCGCCGCCAGCAGGCCGACCACGCCGCTCTTGGTGGGGGCGTGGTCGGTGGACCTGCGCGTGAAGCGTGAGGACCCTCCCCATGCCTGCATGGGGCCGGCCAGGCGCAGCAGGAGCGTGCTCATGCGGAGGTGGCGGCACCCGCCGCCAGACGCTCCGCGACCAGGGAGGCCACGGACGCGACGGCGTCGTCGAACGATGTCCGCTCCCCGAGCGCCTCGAGCGGCTCGCCCGCCGCACCGACGCCCACGACCCAGGTCTTGACCGGCTCCCCGCCGTAGGCCTCCGTCACGCTGCGGGCGTGCTCGGCGAGCTTCTGCGCCGAGCGGCGCACCCGGCCGCCGTCGAGCGTCTCGGTGACCGCCTCCTCGAACGCCCCGACATAGGAGACCGGCTGGTCCTCGCGGACGCTCACCACGACGGCGTCGGGCAGGGTGCGGTTGGCGAACGTGTTCTGCTTGCCCGTGGGCATCGAACGCACGAACGCCTGGAGGAACGCACGAACCGCACGCTCGGCGGCCTCGACGTCACCCAGGTTCTTGGCGAGCAGGTCGACGTCGATGGTGGCGTAGCGGTACAGCGTGGCGGAGTTGAACTCCACCGTGCCGATCATGCCGGCGCCCGCGTCCTCCTCGGCGTCGTCCGCCTTGTGGTCGTCCACCGCCGTGAAGTAGTCGTACTCCGTCTCCACCACGTGGGTCGACAGCGCGTGCGCCACCTGGCACGAGGCGTCCACGTTGAGGTCCGTGACGTCGGCGACCATCCGCCCGAAGAGCGCGAGGTCGATCGAGTTCTTGCCCTTGATCAGGGCCTGCGCCGCCTTCTTGTCCGGCTTCTCGCCCGACGCCGCAGCCTCCGCCGCCAGCTCCGCGAGAGCGTCGCGCTGCTGGGCGGAGAGGAAAAGCAGGTAGCCCGACTCGGCCGGGGCGCCCTTATTACCCCGCGGCTCCTTGACGGCGATCCCCGCCTCCTTGAGCACCGTCTCCGCCGCCGCGAGCGCCTCCTCACGGGTGAGGTCGGCGCCCTGAGTCAGGATTCGCTCCGCGATCAGCTCCACGACCCGCTTGGTGCGCACGCCGAGCTCGCTGCTGTCCAGGTGGTCCTTGAACGCCTCACGGGTGGCCCGCTTCCACGCCTGGGACGACACCCGGGCCCGGCGCACGCCGCCGTACGTCGCCGTCTTCGGCGAGCCGTTGTCGTCACGGTTGAGGTTGCTCGGCGGGACGGTCTGCAGCAGGTGGACGTCCACGATGGTGCGGCTCACGGGTGCTCCTCGGCAGTGGTCTCGGGGGTGCTCTCGGGGGTGGTGGTCTGATCGTCGGCCGCCTCGGAGCGGTCGAGACGGTAGTACTGGCGGGCCCAGCGGCGCCGGACGTCGTCGGCACGGCCCGGCCGCTGGAACTGCAGGAGGTCCTCGGCGAGCATCCCGTAGTCGAGGCCCTCGCCCTCCGCGCGCATCCGCTGCACCAGGCCGCGCAGGTGGTGGGCGAGCTCGGTGAGGCTGCCGCTGGTGATCATGGCGTCGAACCGGCGGCGCACCGGCGAGGGGCCCTCCTGCTCCTGGCCACCCGTCTTGCGCTCGAGGCGCGCGACCGCCTGGCCGACGCCGACGCCCGGGCGGTGCATACCTTCCTCACGGGACTGCTGGTGGGCACCGAACAACGTCATCGCCAGGTGCACCGCCCGCTCCTGCGGCGTCGGGGCGTCGCCGTCGGGCACACCAGGCACCCCGTCGACGGTGAGCGCCCACGTCGTGGGGTCTGCCCCCGGTGCCCGCCCCACGCCCGCACGCAGACGGGCCAGGTCCCGGCGCGCCTGCGCGACGGCACTCCTGCTGTCGCTGTGGAGCTTCGCCTGGAGCGAGGCCGCACGGCGAGCCACCAGCTCCCGGACCCGGGCGGACGGCGGCACCGTCTCCTCGGCAGCGACGGTCGTGGACTCGCTCATGCGGCCTCCTCGGTCTCCGGCCCGGAGCGGCCGGTCGGACGGGCGTGCGGAAGGACCTCGCGCACCCTCTTGCGGAACCAGTGCAGCGCGAGACCGGCGTCGCGGAACTGCCCGCCCGACGTCCGGCCCACCAGAGCCGCGGGCCCCGCGGCGTCGACCACCTCGTCGGCGAGCGAGCTCACCAGGCGCAGCACCGTGCGGTGCCACGAGGCCCGCCGCTCGGCGGCGTCAGCGCTCGCGGTGAGGGTGGGCACCCAGCGTCGGAACTCCTGGTCGAGTGCCGCGTACGCGCGGACGGATACCTGCTCCCGAGGCCCGTCCGACTCGGGAGAGCCCCCCGCGGCCAGGGCGACGTTCTGCGCCAGGCTCCCGAGCGCGTAGACGGCCTTCTCCGCCGCGTCGACGGCGTCCACCGCCTCCTGCGCCAGCACGCGGTCCGCGAGCAGCGCGACCGGGAGCACGATCTCGTCCGCCACGATCTCGTCGAACACCGACTCGTTGGAGCCGTACTCGATCCCCACGGCCCGCCACCGCAGCAGGCGGTCGTCGAGGTGACCGTCGGTGCGCAGCTCCGCGACCCAGGCCGCGAGCGCCGGCGGCCTGCGCCGGTCCGGGCCGCCAGGCTTGACGGGGCGGCTGGTGTGCGGGAGGAGCGCTTCGAGCCCTCGCCAGAAGGAGCGTGCCGCGTCGTGCTTGAGCGGCATGTACGTGACCTGGCCGGCGGCCTTGGTCTGGGGCTCCGAGTACCGCCAAGCCGTCATGGACTCCACGGTGAACCGGTTCTGGGGCGTGGCCCGGTCCCCCTGGGCGTTGATCACGCCGGTGGCGCGCTCGCGGGTGCCGAACAGCCGGATGCGGCGCGTGGGCCAGGTGTACAGGTCCACCGGGCCGGTGGGCTGCCGGTAGCTCCGCCCGGAATCGTCGTCGGGGTGCCAGCCCTCGGGCAGCACCGTGAGCGGCGCCCGCTCCCACACCGGCAGGTCGGCGTCGACGTCGATCTGCATGCCGACGGCGTCCGGGGCCAGGAGGTTGAGCAGCAGCGTGTCGCGGAGAGTCTCGCCCACGAGGTGGATCGCACCGATCTGGCCGGCCCAGCCGGTCCCGATGCCGTAGCCCTTGCCTCCCTTGACCCGGGGGTCACCGACTCCTCCCGAGTGGATGCCCGAGACGTCGTAGGCGTGGGCGTGCAGCAGCCAGCGAGCCGCCTCCGGCCAGGTGGCGGTGTCGAGGTCCGCACCGACCCGGGTGGTCAGGAACGTCGAGGTCCCCGGCCCGTCGCACACGATGCGTGAGAGCCCGAACACCTCGTCCTTCGCGGTGCGCAGGTCGGGCACCTGCATGAACGGCTGCTCCGGGTGCTGGAGCCAGAAGCGGTCGTGAAAGTGGTCGAGATAGCCGTCGACCGCCTCGAGCGTCCCGCCCCAGTCGTCCCGGACGTCGGCCCAGTGCCCGACCTGCCGGGGCCCGTCCGTCGCACGGTGCAGCACCGCCAGCAGCAGGCGCAGCAGCGCCACCGACTGGGTGGGCAGCTCCCCCGTGAGGGTCACGATCTCGTCCGCCTGGTGGAACGCCTCGCGCAAAGAGACCTCCCGGGACCGACCGGCCGTGTCCAGCACCGGGACCCAGCCCTCGTCCACGAGGTTGAAGAACGGTTCGGCACCCAGCAGCTGCTCGCTCATGCGAGGCGCTCCGCGCTCAGTCCGGTCTCCCGGTCGTACGTCAGCGCCCATCCCGGGATGCGGGCCCGCCGCTCGTCGTCGAGCGGCAGCACCAGCTGTCCGGCCAGGTCGGGCGAACGCTGCCACGCCTCCAGGTCCAGCTCCACGGCAAGCCTCTCCAGGTGGTCGATCACCGCGTCCCCACCACGTCCACGGGACATCGATGCAGGTAGCCGCACGGTAGCGCCCGCGATCGCACGGCGGAGCGGCAGCGACGGGATTTCACCCCGAGGCACCTGGGCCCCCGCGACCTCCCCGTCGAACCAGTCCGGGACGCGCCACTGGTCCGCACCGTCCGCCTGCACCACGATCACCTCGATCGAGTCCTCGCTGTCGCGCACCTGGGCACGTGCCCCGACGACGTCCGCCTCCCCCACGCTCCCGTCCAGCCACCCGGCCAGGCCTCTGCTCCCAGCTCCTGGCCCCGGCAGCTGGAAGGCACGCGCCCGCGCACGCTGCACCTCCCGGACGTCGCCCTGCGCGACCCGCGCCTTGCGCATCGCCGGCTGCCACTCCTCCGGGCCGAGCGGCAGGCCGTCGTCGTACGCCTGCTGCACCAGGGGGGCGATGTCCTGCGGCAGCCGGAGCGTTCCGGAGCCCTGCACGACGTCGAGCACCTGCGCCGCGGCACGCAGCAGCAGATGATCCCCGTAGACCGCGCTGCTGCCCCTCACCGGCACCGGCGGCTGCGCCACCCAGTCCTCGACCCCGACGACGACGGTGCGCGGCTCGCGCACACGCTCCGGGCGCGTGCGCGCCGGACGTTCCTGGTGCCGGTGCAGCCGACCGATGCGCTGGAGCAGCAGGTCCGTCGGAGCCAGGTCGGTCACCAGGAGGTCCACGTCGATGTCGAGACTCTGCTCCACCACCTGGGTGCCCACCACGACGAGCCGGTGCGGGCGCGGGTCCCCTTCCGCCGTCGGCTTGCCCAGCAGCCGCACGAGCTCGGCCTCACGCCGCTTGCGGTCCGAGGCCAGGAACCGGGAGTGCAGCAGCATGACGGTCGTCTCGCCGTCCCCGGCATACAGGTCACGCAGCTCCCGGTAGGTGTCCTGTGCACGGCCCACCGTGTTGCGCACCACCAGGGCACACCCGCCGTCGGCGAGCGCCTCGCGCAGGAGGGCCTGCCACGCGTCCTCCGCAGCGACCTCCAGCCGGACGGTCGACACCCGCGACGACGGCTCGGGCACGACCCGCTGCGGCTGACCGTCCTTGAGGTAGGTCAGGACGGACGACGGCGGAGGATCCGCCGTCGGTACCACGGCGGTCTCCGCGGCAACGGTCCGAGCGCCGGCCGCTGCAGGAGACCCCCAGCGGGACCGGCGTGGGCGCTGCCCGCCCGCGGAGGGGAGAGGTGCTCGCGAGTCTGCTCCCTTCGCATACGCCTGGACCAGCCGGTCGCACAACGATGCCGGGAGCGTGGCCGACAACGCCACCACCGGCACCCCGTACGCCCCCAACCACTCCAGGGCGCGCTCCAGGTACTCGTTCATGTACGTGTCGAAGGAGTGGATCTCGTCCAGCACCACCACCTTGCGCGCCAGCGCCAGGTGCCGCAGCGCCACGTGCCGGGACTTCAGCGCCCCGAAGAGCACCTGGTCGATCGTGCCCACGACGAAGTCCGCCAGAACCCCCTTGCGGCGCCCACGCATCCAGCCGTCCACGTACGCCCCGCCCGCGCCAGCCCGCGCCCCGGCGACCGGTGCCTCCTCGTCGCGGCCGACGTCGAGCACCGGCGTGGCACGGGGCACCGCCGCGAAGTCCGGGTTCAGCCACGCCTTGTCGTGCGCCAGGAAGACGGCGCGGCGGTCCCCACCTTCCCCGTACGCGCCGTCGCGCACGATGTCGCCCCCGTCATAGGTTCGCGGCTGCGAGGCGACCCAACGCATCACCCGGGCGAACATCGCGTCAGACGTCGCCTGCGTCGGCAGCGCCACCAGCACCCCACCAGCCCCCGTGCGCGCGGCGAGCACCTCGGCAGCCAGCATGGCCGCCTCCGTCTTGCCCTCACCCATCGGCGCCTCGACCACCAAGATCCCCGCCGCGTCCATCTCCCGCGCCGCCGCGACAGCAGCCCGCTGCACCGGCCGAGCCTCGACCTCCCCCGGCAGCTCGAACCGGGCTCGCAACAGCTCGTCGGCCGCCAGCTCCACCTGCGCCGGGCTCCACGGCCTCGGCAGGTCCACGGCAGCCCAGGCCACCCGCAGCCGCGCCTCGTCGTCCCCGTCCGGCTGAGCCAGCGGACGGTCCTCCGCAGACGCCAACGGGAACAGCTCCCGGTTCGAGGCCAACCAGTCAGCGACCACCACCACCGACAGAGCCAGCACCAGCACCGACCGCGGCAACGAGCGCCACCCCTGCTGCCCCAGGCGCTCCGCCGCCCCGGTCCTCGCCGCCATGTGGTCCAGCAGCTCGGCCTGCACGCCTCGCCACGGCCCGGCCCCCAGCAGCTCGGCGTTCTTGTGGGACGGGGTCCGGGCATCGTCCGCCTCCGCCGTCGACGGCGGGATCCCGTGGTGCCCCCCGACCACCGACGCGAGCGCCCTCGCCTGCCCGGTGCTCCACCCGAACCGCGACTCCAGCCACGCCTCGACGATCACCTGGCCCGCGAGACCGTGCGGCCGCTGTGCGCGATCCGGCAGCACCTGCGGCATCTCCAGGCCGGACTTCACCAGCTCGTCCCGGAGCACGCCCACCTGGACGGCGAACGCCGGAGTCGCCTTGCCGACGTCGTGGACGCCCGCCAGGAACGACAGCAGGGCCCGGCCGGCCTCGTCGCCCCCTGCGGCCTCTGCGATCTGGCGCGTCACGATCGGCGGGAGCCACTCGTCCCACAGCCGCCCCGCGATCCCGGCGGCGTCGTGCAGGTGCTGCCACAGCGGGAGCCAGCTCTCGATCTCCCGGCCGTGCATCGGCCAGCTCTTGGCCCAGACCGTGCGAGCCTGCTCGCTGAGTGCCCCACTGACGGCAACGCTGCTCATCACTCTCCTCCCGACCTCCACCCGTTCCCCCTCAGAGGCCGTACGACGTAGGGATCAGGATCGCCCCCGGACCCGCGCGCTTGGCCAACGCCTTGTCGAAGGTCGCCAGCACGCCACCGTGCGCTGAGGCCAGGGCGACGAGGTACGCATCCGTGACCTGCCGATGCCCCTGGAGACCCGACAGGTCTACGTCGGCGTACGAGACGTCGTCGGGCCAGAACTCGCAGCCCGGCCGTGCTCGGACCTGGCCGAGGATCGAAGCCACCACCGCGGGTGGCTCGCCCAGACGAACGAGCGCCCGCACCAAGGCCCCCTCCACGACAGGGCAGATGGCCACGGTGTCGACGCCGGCGACCCACCGCCGCGCTGCCTCGTGGTGCTCGTGCTCGACCAGGGTGAGCGCGATGAGCACGTTGGCGTCCAGCAGATGTGCACCCACCACGCCCCCTTCGTTCCGCAAATCACTGTAATAAGCTCATTGCATCGTCTGTTCCGAGAGTTGTCAACTCTACAATGGGCACGTCCCGCCCGCGGGATGAGCCCAGACGTTGCAACGACGTCGCAGGCGACGCATCAGTGGTCCCGGCGGCAAGCCGGGATGAGCGGCGGGCGCCCTGTGCGCCCGCCGCTCACTCGTCGTCAAGCAGCTCGGCCACCTCGTCGGAGGTGATGCGCCGACCCAGGCTGATCGCCGGGAAACCCGAGACGGGGTCCGTCACCACCGCGACCGGCTCGTCGAGCTGGGCGAGCCCCCGGACGACTAGGTCCGCGACGACCGAAGACAGGGACGCACCTCGGCGCTCGGCGATCGCCTTGGCGCGCCGATGCACGGCGGGAGGCAGGTCTACCGTGGTACGCATGCCTGCATCATATGTTCATCACGAATGATGCGAGAGTCGCTGTCGGCCCCGGCTCACCCGCCCGTGCTACCGGCGCGCTCCCCTGGCAGGATCGACACATGCACCCTCGCGCTGGTCAGCCCGCACTTCCTGAGGACCTCATCGACGTCGACGCCGTCGTCGGTGCCTACTACGACCTGACCCCGGATCCGGAGGACCCGGCGCAGCAGGTCGTGTTCGGCACCTCCGGCCACCGCGGCTCGTCGCTGGACCACGCCTTCAACGAGGCGCACATCGTCGCCATCACGCAGGCGATCGTGGAGTACCGCGCCGCGCAGGGCACCGACGGGCCCTTGTTCATCGGCCGGGACACGCACGCGCTGTCGCTGCCGGCGTGGCAGTCGGCGCTGGAGGTGCTGGCGGCGAACGGCGTCACGGTGATGATCGACGCCCGCGACTCGTACACCCCCACGCCTGCGGTGAGCCAGTCGATCCTGCTGCACAACGGGGCCGGCACCCAGGAGGACGTGCGCACCTCCGGCCCGGGCCTGGCGGACGGCATCGTGGTCACGCCGTCGCACAACCCGCCGCGCGACGGCGGTTTCAAGTACAACCCGCCCCACGGCGGCCCTGCCGACTCCGACGCGACGAAGTGGATCGCGGACCGCGCGAACGAGATCCTGCGCGGCGGCATCGCCCAGGTGAGGCGGGTACCGCTGGAGCAGGCGCTCGCCGCGGAGACCACCCGGCGGCACGACTACCTGACCACCTACGTGGACGACCTGCCCAACGTCATCGACCTGGACGCCATCCGGTCGGCGGGCGTGCGCATCGGCGCCGACCCGCTCGGGGGTGCATCGGTCGAGTACTGGGGTGCGATCGCGGAGCGGCACGGGCTCGACCTCACCGTCGTCAACCCGCAGGTGGACCCGCGCTGGGCGTTCATGACGCTCGACTGGGACGGCAAGATCCGCATGGACTGCTCCTCCCCGTACGCCATGGCCTCGCTCGTGGCCCGCATGACCGGGGAGGGCGGCGCCGCCCCGTTCGACGTCGCCACGGGGAACGACGCCGACTCCGACCGGCACGGCATCGTCACGCCCGACGGCCTGATGAACCCCAACCACTACCTGGCCGTGGCGATCCAGTACCTGTACGGCGGGGCGCGACCGCAGTGGGCGGCCGACGCCGCGATCGGCAAGACCCTCGTGTCCTCCGCGCTCATCGACCGGGTGGCCGAGGGGCTGGGCCGCCGCCTGGTCGAGGTGCCGGTGGGCTTCAAGTGGTTCGTGCCCGGCCTGCTGGACGGCTCGGTGGGCTTCGGGGGCGAGGAGTCGGCGGGGGCGTCGTTCCTGCGCCGTGACGGCAGCGTGTGGTCCACGGACAAGGACGGCCTGCTGCTCGCGCTGCTCGCCTCGGAGATCATCGCGACCACCGGGAAGTCGCCGTCGGAGCACCACCGCGAGCTCGTCGGGAGGTACGGCGAGAGCTGGTACGCCCGGGTCGACGCGGCCGCGTCCCGCGAGGAGAAGGCCAAGCTCGCGGCCCTGTCCCCCGAGCAGGTCGCCTCGACCACGCTGGCCGGCCAGGACGTCACCGCGAAGCTGACCGAGGCGCCTGGCAACGGCGCCAAGATCGGTGGGCTCAAGGTGACGACGCCGGACGCCTGGTTCGCCGCGCGCCCGTCCGGCACGGAGGACGTCTACAAGATCTACGCCGAGTCGTTCGTCTCGGCCGAGCACCTGGAGCAGGTGCAGGCGGCGGCGAAGGACGTGGTGGGAGACGCGCTGGCCTGAGTCTCGGCCCTGTTCGGCAGGAGGTCTCCGGTTCGGCCGCTCAAGCTGCCGAACCGGGGACCTCTCTCTCCGCACTCCGCACCGAGCGCCGCACGCTGGCAGCGAGCGCCGTCAGCCGCCCATCGCGATGCGTTGCGCGTCCCGGATCGCCCGGGCCGGGTCCACGCCCTTGGGGCACGCCCGCGTGCACGCCCCGATCTGGGCGCAGGGCCAGATGCCCTCCTCGTTCTCCGCCATCGCCGCCATGCGCAGCGCGTCCCCGCCGTCGCGGGAGTCGGTGTCCCAGCGGCGGGCCGTCGCGATCGCCGCCGGGCCGACGAACCCCGGCACGGCGTCGAGCACCGGGCAGGCGGCGTAGCAGAGCATGCAGTCGATGCACTGGGCGAAGCCCCGGTAGGCGTCCACCTCGCCGGGCGTCTGGCTGTGGACGGCGAGCAGGTCGAGGGCCGGGACGCCTACCGGTGCCGCGGGCGCGCCCCCGACGTGGGCGTCGGCGCCCTGCACGCTCCCGGCGTCAGCGACGGCGTCGGCGCCAGCGTCAGCGTCGGCGTCGGCGTCGGCGCCCTGCGGGCTCGACCCCGCGGCGGGGGCGCTCTGCGTCGCCGCCTCCCCGCCCGGCACCAGCCACGGCGAGAGCGAGCGCAGCCTGTCGAGGAACCCGTCGGTGTCGACGACGAGGTCGCGCTGCACCTCGGCGTGCGCGAGCGGACCCACGGTGATGCCGGAGGTGCGGTAGCCGGACACGAAGGTCTCGCACCCGAGCACCGGCCGCCCGTTGACCATCACGCCGCAGGACCCGCAGACCGCCATGCGGCACGACCAGCGGAACGTCAGGGAGGGGTCGACGTGGTCCTTGATCCAGTCGAGGGCGTCGAGCACGGAGGTGCGGTCGGTGTAGGGGACCTCGAACGTCTCGTCGCGCGGCTCCTGCCCGGGTTCCTGGCGGGTGACGGTGACGCGGACGGTGGGCGCGCCGTCGGCGGGGTTCTCGCTCATCGTGCTCCTCCGGAGGCGGTGACGGGCTCGAGACGCACCTGCACGCCCCCTCCGGGCGCCGCGGTGGCGAGCGTGTGCCGGGCGACGTCGTCGGTGCCGGGGTGGTCGAGGCGCTGGTGGGCTCCGCGCGACTCGGTGCGGGCGCGTGCGCCGGCCACGACGGCGCGCGCCACGTCCAGCATCGCGCCCAGCTCGAGGGCCTGCAGCCAGTCGGTGTTGAAGGCGGCGGCGGTGTCGGCCACGCGCACGTCGGCGTAGCGCGCGCTCAGGTCCTCGACGGCGGCCTGCGCCTGCGCGAGGCCGTCGGCGTCGCGGTAGATCCCGACGTCGGCGTCGAGCACGCGGCCGAGCTCTCGCCGGATCACGGCCGGCGGCTCGCTGCCGCGCCCGCGCATCGACAGCCACCGGTCGGCGAGCGCCCGTGCCTGCTCGGTCGCCACGGTGGTGCCGGAGCCGGAGCCAGGTGTCCCGTGCGCGGGTCCTGACACGAGGGTGTGGGAGGCGGCGTCCTCCCCGGCGGCGCGCCCGACGACGAGCGTCTCGACCAGCGAGTTGGACCCGAGCCGGTTGGCGCCGTGCAGCCCGGTGGAGGCGCACTCCCCGGCGGCGTAGAGGCCGGGCACGGGGGCGCTGTCGGCATCGAGCACGGCCCCGCGCGGGTCGGTCACGACGCCGCCCATCGTGTAGTGGGCGGCGGGGCGCACGGGCACGGGTTCCTGAGCGGGGTCGATGCCGGCGAACCGCTTGGCGAGGCCGACGACGAGAGGCAGCCGCTCGCTCAGCACGTCGCGGCCGAGGTGGCGCAGGTCGAGCAGGACGGCGCCGCCGTCGGGCGTCGGGAGGGTGCGGCCGTCGCGGTCGGCCTGCCAGAACGCCTGGGAGATCTTGTCGCGGGGGCCGAGCTCCATGCGGCGCGGCTCGGGGGCACCGAGCGGTGTCTCGGGGCCGAGGCCGTAGTCGGCCAGGTAGCGGCGGCCGTCGGCGTCGAGCAGCACGCCGCCCTCGCCGCGGGCGGCCTCGGTGAGGAGGATTCCGCTGCCGGGCAGGCAGGTGGGGTGCACCTGCACCATCTCCATGTCGCGCAGGGGCAGGCCGGCGCGCAGGGCCATGGCGAGGCCGTCGCCGGTGACGATGCCGGCATTGGTGGACGTCGCCCAGGCGCGGGCGGCGCCGCCGGTGGCGAGGACGACGGCGGGGGCGAGGACGGCGAGGGGCTCGCCACGGTGCTGGTCGTGGGCGACGACGCCGGCCACCCGGTGTCCCGGGTCGTGGAGGAGGTCGAGGACGACGTGCTCGTCGTAGCGACGGACGCCACCCCCGGTGCCCGTGCCGGCGTCGGCGCGGGCGACATCGTGCCGCAGCGCCGTCTGGAAGAGCGTGTGCAGCAGGTGGAACCCGGTCTTGTCGGCCGCGAACCAGGTGCGCGGGCGCGACATGCCGCCGAACCGGCGCACCGCCGGCAGCCCCTCCGCCGTGCGCGACCACGGCATCCCCAGCCGCTCCAGGCGCGCCAGCTCGTGCGGGGCCCGTTCGACCACGAACCGGACGGCGTCCTCGTGCGCGAGCCCCGCGCCGCCGGCCAGGGTGTCGGCGACGTGCTGCTCCAGGGAGTCGTCCGCGTCCCCGCCCAGCGCGGGCGGCAGCACCCCGGCCGCCCCGCCCTCGGCCGCGACCGTGTGCGACCGCATCGGGTACACCTTGGAGACGAGGGCGACGACGGCGTCGTCCCGCCCCGCGGCGGCGAACCGTTCGAGGGCCGCGAGCGCCGCGCTCAGCCCGGCGGCGCCGCCGCCGACCACGACGACGTCGGCGTGCTCGACCCTCACTCCTGCCCCGCCTGCGCCGGGTTCGCCTGGTCGGGGCCGGGGCCCGCGGTGCGGGAGCCGAGGTCGGTGCGGGCGTGCAGGAGGTCGTCGTGCTCGGGGTGCCGGTCCATCCAGGCGCGCACGAACGGGCACAGGGGCACCACGGTGCCGCCAGCCTCGCGCACGAGGGCGAGGGCTCCTGCCACGAGCCGGGTGCCGATGCCCTGCCCCTCGTAGGCGGGGTCGACCTCGGTGTGGGTGAAGATCACGACGTCGCCACGGCGACGGTAGTAGGCGCCGCCGGCCTCCGTGCCGTCGTCGAGCCGGGCGAGGAACGCCGGGCGGTCGGGGTCGTCGCTGACGGTCACCTGCGGTCGGACCACACTCATGACCCCATCGTGGCGCGCCCGCGCGCCCGAGGCCAGCCGGCACCCGGGTGATCGCGTCACACGCGCCCGCAGCGCCTCACGAGGGCCGTGCCAGCAGCCGCTGGTAGCGCTCGTGCCGCGCCACGTACTCGGCGACGTACCAGCACAGGGGCTCGACCGTGCCGCCCGCGGCAGCGACGTCGTCCAGCGCCCGCTCCGCCATCGCCGCCGCCACCCCGCGTCCCCGGAACTGCGGCAGCGTCACGGTGTGCGGCATCACGACGACGTCGCCGCGGCGGTGGTACTCCAGGTACCCCATGACCTCGCCATCCTGCGGGTCGTGCGCCTCGTAGCGGGACTCGTCCGGCACGTCGACGACGACGCACACCGGCGGCCCGCCCGCCGCAGCGCCGTCGCCGCCGTGGCTGCCGTGGCTCCACCCCTGGTCGCTCATGTGGGCAACGTAACGCGGGTGAGACACCGCGGCACCTAGCGCACGGCGGGCCGCCCGCTGGCAGAATCCTGCGGTGCCCACCAACCCGTACCTCGACGTCCTGCGCACGCCCGGCGCAGCGATGTTCTCCGCCGCCGGCGCCATCGCCCGCATGCCCATGTCGATGGTGGGCATCGGCACCGTGCTCATGGTGCAGGCGTTCTACGGCTCGTACGCCACCGCCGGCGCCGTCTCGGCGGTGCTGGTGGTCTCGACGGCGATCGTCTCGCCGCAGGTGGCCCGGTGGGTGGACAAGACCGGGCAGCGGCGCGTGCTGCTGCCCATGCTGCTGCTCTCGACCACGGGCCTGGTCGGCCTCGTGGTGGCCGCGACGCTGCGGGCCCCGGAGGCCGTGCTCTACACGCTGGCCGTCCTCGCCGGTGGTGCGCAGGGCTCCTACGGCTCCTACGTGCGCGCCCGCTGGTCGTACGCCGTGCGCGAGCCGCGGCGCCTGCACACCGCGTACGCGTTCGAGTCGTCCGTGGACGAGCTGGTGTACATCGTGGGACCCGTGCTGGCCACGGTGCTCGCCACCGCCGTCATCCCCTCGGCCGCGCTGCTCGTCGCCGTCGTCACCGGCACCGCCGGCGGCCTGTGGTTCGTGCTGCAGCGGCGCACCGAGCCGCCGGTCGTCCCGCAGCAGCACGGCGTCGCCGTCGGGTCCGTCAGCACACCCGGGCCCGCCTCGGCCATCTTCGTGCCCGGCATGCCCCTGCTCGCCCTCGTGTTCGTGGCGATGGGCACCATCTTCGGCGCCGTGGACGTGGCCACCGTGGCGTTCGCGGAGGAGCAGGGCAGCAAGGGCGCCTCCGGCCTGGTGCTCGCAGCGTTCGCGTTCGGCTCGCTCGTGGCCGGTCTCGCCTACGGGGCCAAGCACTGGACGTCCCCGCTCTCGACCCGGTTCACGATCGGCACCCTCGTGCTGGCCGCCGGCGTCTCCCTGTTCTTCACCGCCGGGAACCTGTGGGTGCTCGCCCTGGTCATGTGCCTCACCGGCTCGGCCATCGCCCCCACCGTGATCAACGGCAACGCCATGGTGCAGGCCCTGGTGCCGCCGCACCGCCTCACCGAGGGCCTGGCCTGGGTGAGCACGTCGATCGGCGTGGGCTCCGCCCTCGGCTCGTGGCTCGCCGGGCTGCGCATCGATGCCGTGGACGCCCACGCCGGGTTCCTCGTCGCGATGATCGCGGGCTGGGCGTGCGCCGCGCTCGCGCTGGTCGCGCTGCCCACCCTGCGCCGACAGGGCCGGCCGGTGCCGATCGCGACCACGGACGTCACCCAGGTCTGAGCACGGCGGAGCCGGGCCGCAGGGCCCTGCGCGGCCGCCGGGACGTGCTCCGTGGGGCGCGCGGGACTGCGGGTGGGGCCGGGCGGGCTGACGATCGAGGGGAACCGTCGTCGCCCAGTCGTCGCCCAGTCGTCGCCCCAGGAGGAATCCCACCGTGTTCGGACTCGGCTCCCGCTCCACACGCGGCACCACCGTCGCCGACCTGCTCGTGCGCCAGCTTCTCGACGCCGGGGTGCGCCGCATCTACGGCATCGTCGGGGACAGCCTCAACCCCGTCGTCGACGCCGTGCGGCGCTCCCAGGAGGGGGACGGCCCCGGGATCGAGTGGATCCACGTGCGGCACGAGGAGGCCGCCGCCTTCGCCGCCGCCGCCGACGCCGAGATCACCGGCACGCTGGCCGTGTGCGCCGGGTCGTGCGGCCCCGGCAACCTGCACCTCATCAACGGCCTGTACGACGCCAACCGCTCCCGGGTGCCCGTGCTGGCCATCGCCAGCCACATCCCCAGCAACCAGATCGGCACCCAGTTCTTCCAGGAGACCCACCCCGACCGGCTCTTCAACGAGTGCTCCGTGTACTCGGAGATGGTCTCGAGCGCCGAGCAGGCACCCCGCGTGTTCGCCTCCGCCATCCACCACGCCTACGGCCAGAACGGCGTCGCCGTCATCACGCTGCCCGGGGACGTGGCCGACCACGACGCGCCCGACATGGTCAAGACGGCCACGTTCCGGCCCGCGCCGCCGCGCGTGCTGCCCGACGAGGGCGCGCTGCGAGAGCTGGCCGACGCCGTCGACGCCGCCAAGAAGGTCACGATCTTCGCGGGTGCGGGCGTGCGGGGCGCGCACGACGACGTGCTGGCGCTGGCCGACGCGATCGCCGCGCCGGTGGGCCACTCGCTGCGCGGCAAGGAGTGGATCCAGTACGACAACCCGTTCGACGTCGGCATGTCCGGCCTGCTCGGCTACGGCGCCGCTCACGACGCCCTGCACGAGGCGGACCTGGTGCTGCTGCTGGGCACCGACTTCCCCTACGACCAGTTCCTGCCCGAGGACGTGCGCACCGCCCAGGTGGACATCGACCCCACCCACCTCGGCAGGCGCACCCGCCTGGACGTGGCCGTCGTGGGCGACGTGGGCGAGACGGTGCGGCGCCTGCTGCCGATGGTGCGGCGCAAGAAGGACCGCTCGTTCCTCGACAAGAAGCGCAAGCAGCACGTGCGCGCCATGGAGGGCGTGGTGGGCGCGTACACCAAGAAGGTCGAGAAGATGCGGCCCATCCACCCCGAGTACGTCGCCGACGTCCTCGACGACGTCGCCGCCGAGGACGCCGTCTTCACCGTGGACACCGGCATGTGCAACGTGTGGGCCGCCCGGTACATCCACCCCAACGGGCGCCGGCGCGTCATCGGCTCGTTCCTGCACGGGTCGATGGCGAACGCGCTGCCGCACGCCGTCGGCGTGGCCGCCGCCGCCCGCGCGGCCGGGCAGGAGCGCCAGACCATCGCCATGGCCGGTGACGGCGGGCTGTCGATGCTGCTGGGCGAGCTCGTCACGGTCAAGGCGTACGACCTGCCGGTCAAGGTGGTGCTGTTCGACAACGCCTCCCTGGGCATGGTGCGTCTGGAGATGCTGGTGGACGGCCTGCCCATGTACGGCACCGAGTCGCCGTCGATCGACTACGCGGCCGTGGCCCAGGCCATCGGCATCCCGTCCGTGCGGGTCGAGGACCCGAAGCAGGTGCGCCCCACGCTCGAGCGGATGCTGGCCGCACCGGGACCCGCGCTGATCGACGTGGTCACCGACGCGCGCGCCCTGTCGATCCCGCCGAACATCACCGCCGGGCAGGTCCGCGGGTTCGCGATGGCGATGAGCAAGGAGGTGCTCGGCGGGGGCATGGGCGAGGTCGTCTCGATGGCGCGGGCCAACCTGCGCAACGTGCCGCGCCCGTGAGCGGCACGGTGGCCCCCGACCGGGGCGAGACCGGCCGCCCGCTGACCACCGACGAGTTCGACGCGTTCGTGGACGGCCTCGACTACCCGCTGTTCGTGGTCACCGCGCACGACGGCGACGAGCGGGACGGGTGCCTGGTCGGTTTCGCGACCCAGACGAGCATCGACCCGCCCCGGCTGCTCGTGTGTCTCTCGGTGGCGAACCGCACCACCCGGGTCGCGGCCGGCTCCCCCGTGCTCGCGGTGCACGTGCTCGGCGAGCGCGACCACCCTCTCGCCGCCCTGTTCGGCGGGGAGACGGGCGACGAGACGGACAAGCTGGCCCGTTGCGACTGGCGGCCCGGGCCGCACGGCGTCCCGCTGCTGGCCGACGCGCCGCGGCTCGTCGTCGGGCGGGTGCTGGAGCGCATCCCGCTCGGTGACCACGTGGGGCACCTGCTGGAGCCGGTGTCCGTCCGCAGGGATGCCGGCACGGGCGACGACGACGGCGAGGGCGGGGGCACCGCGCCGCTGACCCTCGCCGACGTGGACGACGTCGAGCCGGGGCACGCCGCCGGCTGAGCGGGCGGCGCCGGCCCGGGGCCGGGCCGGACTCAGGGCTCGGGGTGCCGGGCGTCGTAGCGCCAGAACCGCGGGGTCAGCCGGGCCACGACCCACAGGGCGACCAGGCAGGATAGGCCGCCCACGACGGCGGCCCACCCCTCGCCGAGCCACGCGGCCTCGGCGCCGAGCACCATCTCCCCGAGCCGAGGACCTCCCGCCACGACGACGATGAACACGCCCTGGAGGCGGCCGCGCATGTGGTCGGGGGCCGCCGTCTGGAGGATCGACTGGCGGAACACCGACGAGATGGCGTCGCTGCCGCCGGCCAGGGCGAGCGCCACGCAGGCGGCGGCGAGGGCACCGAGCATCACGCCCGAGGGCTCGGTGCGGCCCACGAGCACCAGCACCACGCCGAACGCCACCACGGACACGGACCAGGCGGTGATGGCCCACACGATGGCACGGCCGTGCCGGTGGATGCGGCCGAACGGCCCGGAGAACAGGCTGGCGAGGATGCCGCCGGCGGCGAACGAGGCGGCGAGCACGCCGGTGGTGGCGGAGCCGCCGCCCAGGTAGACGACGCCCGCTGCGGGCCACAGCACGCGGGGGAAGGAGAGCACCATGGCGCACAGGTCGACCACGAACGAGGTGCGCAGGTTGGGTCGCGTGGCCAGGTAGCGCAGGCCGTCGAGCACCGACCGCAGGCCGACGGCGCGGCGGGGAGCCGTGGCGGTGTCGTCGGTGCCGGGCTGGGGCGGGATGTCCGGCAGGCGCCACACCGCCCACAGCGCGGCGGTGAACATGAGGGCGTCGATGGTGTACGCCCAGGCGTACCCGCCGGTGTACACCAGCGCGGAGGCCGCGAGGGGCCCGCCCGTGAGCGCGACGTTCATGGTGAGGGTCTGCAGCGCGTTGGCTGCGGGCATGAGGTGCGCGGGCAGCAGGCGGGGGATGATCGCGGAGCGGGCGGGGTTGTTGATCGCGAACGCGGCCGACTGCAGAGCGACGAGCCCGTACAGCAGGTGCACCGAGTCGGCGTGCAGCCACGCCTGGAGGGCGATGGCGACGGTCACGAGCCACAGCACGCTCGACGCCAGGAGCGAGACCTTGCGGCGGTCGTAGTGGTCCACGAGCGCGCCGCCGTACAGGCCGAGGACGACGAGGGGCACGAGGGCGAACAGGCCCAGCGTGCCGACGGCCAGGGTGGAGCCGGTGAGGTCGTAGACCTGCAGCCCCACGGCGACGACGGTGAGCTGGGCACCCAGGTTGGAGACGCCGAGGCCCCACCAGAGCCGCCGGTACTCCGGCGAGACGCGCAGCGGCGTCAGGTCGGCGAGGAGGCGGGGCATGGTGAGGCGATGGTACGCCGGGGCGACCGCTCGGCGGCCGGGCGTCTCAGGCGTCCTGCTCCTCGGGCAGGGCGTGCTGCACCTCGTCGACGATGCCGGCCATCGCGCGCTGGGCGGCCGCGGCGTCCCCGGCCGCGACGGCGCGGGCCACGGCCTCGTGGCCGTCGAGCGCGACCGTCTCGGGCGAGGCGGGCATCAGCCCCAGTGCGGTGCGCCCGGAGAGCACGGCGGCGACGACGTCGGACAGCGCGCCGAACAGCTCGTTGCCGCTGGAGCGCAGCAGCAGCTCGTGCATGCGGATGTCCAGGCCGAGGAACTCGGCGTGCGCGCCCTCGCCGGCCTCGCCGAGCTCGCGCATGCGGCGGGCGATGTCGAGGATCTCGGCACGCACCTCGGGGTCGGCGTGGCGGGCGGCGCCCGCGGCGGCGAGGGGCTCGACGGCGTGGCGCAGCTCGGTGAGGGAGCGCAGCTGGTCGACGCGGCCCGCACCCTGCAGGCGCCAGGAGATGACGCGAGGGTCGAGCACGTTCCAGTCCTCCATGCCCAGGACGACGAGGCCCACGCGCCGGCTGGAGCGCACCAGCCCGAGCCCTTCGAGCATCCGCATGACCTCGCGGGCGACGGTGCGCGAGACGCCGAACTCGCCCCCGAGCCCGTCGAGCGTGAGCACCGAACCGGCAGGCAGGTCACCTCCGGTGATGCGGCGGCCGAGCGTGTCGAGCACGGTGCTGTGGAGGACGTCTGCTGGCACGAGACCAAGGGTAAGGGCGCGATGACGACGATTGATCACACCATTGACTTGCCAAAGGTGATACCAAACCCGCATGCTGTGCGCGTGGACATCGACGTCGCCGGGACACCGCAGGTCCCCCAGCGAAGCAGCGCCGCCGCCAGCACGGCCGGGAACGACCCCGCCCCGACCGCGGCAGCACAGGAGCCCCGCTCCACCCCCTCGACGACCCCCGCACCCGACGTCGACCTCGTCGTCGTCATGGGCGTGGCCGGGTCCGGCAAGACCACCGTCGCCGCCCTCCTGGCCGGGCGCCTCGGCGCCGAGTTCGCCGAGGGCGACGAGTTCCACCCGCCGGAGAACGTCGCCAAGATGAGCGACGGCATGCCGCTCGAGGACTCCGACCGCTGGCCCTGGCTCGGCCACATCCGCGACTGGCTCGCCGAGCAGGCCGCCGCCGGACGCTCCGCCGTCGTGCCGTGCAGCGCCCTCAAGCGCTCCTACCGCGACCTGCTGCGCGAGGCCGGCCCCGTCCGGTTCGCGCACCTGACCGGCTCCCGCGAGCTGCTCACCGAGCGCATCCAGGGCCGTGCCGGCCACTTCATGAAGCCCGCGATGCTCGACTCCCAGCTCGCGACCCTCGAGCCCCTCGGCGACGACGAGGACGGGTTCACCGTCGACGTCTTCCCCCGGCCGCCCGAGATCGTGGACGAGATCATCGCCCACCTCGATCGCTGACGCGGCCACCCCCCACCAGCCCCCGACGGGCCCCGGCCACCACGACGGCCGGGGCCCCGAGGCCACCCCACATCGCCACACGTCGACGGAGACACCATGACGCCCGAGGACTGGACCCAGACCCTCACCGCAGGGCCGCTGCTCGCCATCGCGGCGGGCGCGATCGCCGCCCTGCTCGTACTCATCATCTGGCTGCGGATGCACGCGTTCGTCGCGCTCATCCTCGTCAGCCTCCTCACCGCGGTCGCGACCGGCATCCCCATCGGGTCCGTCGTGCCCGTCATGACCAGCGGGTTCGGGTCGACTCTCGCCGGCGTCGCCCTGCTGGTCGCCCTCGGCGCCATGCTCGGCCGCCTCGTCGAGACCAGCGGCGGCGCCCAGGTGCTCGCCGACTTCCTCATCAAGAAGTTCGGCGAGAAGCGCGCCCCGTTCGCGCTCGGCCTCGCCTCCCTCATCTTCGGCTTCCCGATCTTCTTCGACGCCGGCCTCGTGGTCATGCTGCCGATCGTGTTCGCCGTCGGGCGTCGCCTCGGCGGGTCCGTGCTGCTGTACGGCCTGCCCGTCGCCGGTGCGTTCTCGGTCATGCACATCTACGTGCCGCCGCACCCCGGCCCCGTCGCCGCCACCGAACTGCTCGGCGCCAACATCGGCACCGTCATCGCCGTCGGCCTCCTCGTCGCGATCCCCACCTGGTACGTCACCTCGTACCTGTACGGCATCTTCATGGGCCGCCGCATCGAGCTGCCCATCCCCTCGATCCTCGGCAAGGCCGACGACGACGCCATCGCCAACCCACCCGCGTTCGGCACCGTCGTCGCCCTCCTGATGCTGCCGCTCGTGCTGATCTTCGCCAACACCGGCCTCGACGCCCTGCGCGCCGCCGGCACCGTGGACGGCGACGCCACCTGGGTGCAGGCGTTCCGCGCCCTCGGCCAGACGCCCGTCGCGCTCGTCGTCACCGTCATCGTGGCCACCTGGGTGCTGGGCCGCCGCCGCGGCACGTCCGGCACCGCGCTGGAGAAGATCGTCGACTCCGCCCTCGGCCCCGTCGCGTCCGTCATCCTCATCACCGGCGCCGGCGGCATGTTCGGCGGCGTGCTGCGCGCCTCGGGCATCGGTGACGCGCTCGCCGACGTGCTCGGCGACCTCGGCGTCCCGCTGATCCTCGCCGGCTTCCTCATCGCCGCCATCCTGCGCGTGGCACAGGGCTCGGCCACCGTGGCCCTGACCACCGCCGCCGGGCTCATCGCCCCCGCCGTGGCCGCCGGCAGCTACAACGCCGTCGAGCTCGCCACGATGGTGATCGCCGTGGCCGCCGGCTCCGTGGTGCTCAGCCACGTCAACGACTCCGGGTTCTGGCTCGTGGGCCGGTTCTTCGACATGGACGTCAAGACGACGCTCAAGACGTGGACCGTCATGGAGACCACGATCGGCGTCATGGGCTTCGGCATCGCCGCGGTGGTCTTCGCCATCGCCTGACCCGAGCACCCTCCGCCGAGGCCGGTGGAGCGGCCGGGGCCCCTGCGCCCTGCCGTTCCACCGGCCTCTGCCGTCCGCGAGCCCTCGCCCGGCGGTCCCCCGAGACCACCGGGCGAGGGTCGCGGTCACGGTGCCGCGGCCGGGCCCCCTGCGCCCTGCTGCGACACCGCCGCCCACCGCCCGGCGGCCCCAGGCGGGACCGGGCGGCGGGGGCTCGAGCCCCCGCGTCCCCGCGGGGAAGCCGTCACACCCCGGGCACCGCCGCACCCCCCACCTGCCGGCGACGCCCGCCGGCCAGGAGCAGCAGGCCCAGCGCCACGAGCCCCGCCGCCGGCAGCAGCAGGACGGCGCTGCCGCCCGTGCGGGGCAGGGCGTCCGCAGCCGCCGCGGTCAGCGCGCCCCGCACCGCGGACGCGGTGCGCGCGTCACCGCTCGCCGTCGCCGTGGGGACGACGCCGGACGCCGTGCCCGCGCTCGTGCCGGCCTGGGACGCTCCCGGCGGGACCACGCCCGCCATGCCGGGCAGCTCACCGGCGCCAGGCAGCGGGACGGTGCCGATCGGGGACGTCGGCAGCGCGCCACCGCCCCCCGTGCCGGAGCCGGGACCACCGGTGCCGGGGTCCGTGCCCGGATCGGTGCCGGGGTCGGTCCCCGGGTCGGTGGTGCCGCCGCCCGGCAGGCCCGGCGCCCGGTCCTCGAGGAGGTCGTCCACCAGGCCGTCGTCGGCCAGCAGAGATGCCAGCACGCCGGGCACGTCACCGGCCACGAGGTGCTGCAGCGTGTCGTCCAGGTCGGCCACCACGTGCTCCACGAGCTCGTCGGTGGGGCCGGCCTCCGGCTCGTCGGCACCGAGCACGTCGTCCAGCAGGCCGTCGTCGCCGGCCACGCCGTCGACGAGGCCGGTCAGAGCCCCGTCGGTGCCCAGGGTGCCGTCGACCGCGCCGGCGACGTCGCTCACGGTGCCGATCGTGGCGTCCGCGCCGCCGTCCTCCAGCAGGTCGTCCACCAGGCCCTCGTCACCGGTCAGGCCGCCCACGGCACCCGCGACGTCGCCCGCGGCGAGGTCGCTCAGCGTGGAGTCGACGTCGTCGACCACCGCCTCCACCACCTCGTCGGTGAGGCCCGCCTGCGACGCGTCGGCGCCCACGACGCCGTCCACCAGCCCGTCCTCGCCGAGCACGTCGCCCACGACGTCGGCGACGGCGCCCGAGCCGGTGGACAGGTCCGCGACGTCCTGCGCGACGGCGTCGGCGCCGCCGTCCTCCAGGACGTCGTCCAGCAGCGCCCCGTCGCCCGTCACGGACCCGACGACGGCGGGCACGTCGGCCGCGGTGACGGCCTCGACCGTCGCCGCGACGTCGTCCGCCACCGGCTGCACGAGCCCGTCCGTGGTGGTGCTCGACGGGTCGTCCGGGCCGACGACGTCGTCCACGGCTCCGCCATCGCCCAGCAGGCCGTCGACCGCCGTCTCCAGCGGCTGGGTGTCGACGGCGGGAAGGTCCAGGCCCGTGTCGACCGGCACCTCCGGGAGCTCCGGGGCCACCTGGTCGAGGTTGACGTGGATCGAGGTGTCCTCGCCGAGGTCGACGTCGACGACGTCGTCCGGGGCGGCCGAGGCCACCGAGGCGCCGGCGACCAGCAGGCCCCCGGCGACGAGCACTGCGCGCAGCGCACGTCGGACGTAGATGTTCATGGTTCTCTCCTGACGGTGACGGGTGGGCCACCGGCGGGCGCCGGTGGCGGCGTTGCCGCGCTCAGGGGCGCGGCGTCACCACGTCAGGCGGGAGAGACGGGGACGTCGAAGAACGTCGACGGGTGGCGCACCACCGAGGCGGCAGCCGCGACCAGCCACGAGGTCGCGTGCGCCTGCTCGGCCGCGGCCAGGTCGGCCTGGTCGCCGCCGACACCACGAGGGTGCGAGACGGAACCGTCGGGGCCACCCGTCACCGGGGCAGGAGCGGTGGGTGCCGGAGACGTGGGGAGCAGGGAGCCCGCCGGGGCGAGGGCCCCGGCCGCACGGGCCGAGGTGACCGGCTCCGCGCCCGCCGCGGCGGCACGCTGCGTGCCGGCGGACAGGTCACCGGCCCCGGGGTCCTGTGCGGCCCCCGTGCTCCCCGTGCTCCCCGTGGCCTCGGCGGGCGCTGCGCCAGCCGGGGTGGTCGGTGCTGCGGGGACGGCGAGCACCGTGGGGCCCGCGAGCACCGCACGGCTCGTCGAGCCTGCGAACGCCCCCGAGGCCCGGCCGGACGGGCCAGCGACCCCCGGACCGGCAGGTGTCACGGCGCCCTCGTCGTCGGGCAAAGCGCCGGGCGCAGGCTCCGCAGGCAGGAGGGGCAGCGCTGGCAGGGCGGGCCGGACGACGTCGTCGAGCACGGGCTCCAGGACAGGTCTCAGCGGGTCGACGACGGCGGCCAGGGGCGGCGCCAGCGCGTCACCCACAGGGCGCACCACCGGCCGGAGCACCCGGCTCACGGGGGCCAGCGCGTCCACGACCGCACCCGTGACGGGCGCCAGGCTGCCCGTCACGGGAGCGAGGCCGTCCAGCAGCGGGTCCACGGCTCCGCCCACCCCGGCGGTGACCGGAGCCGCCACCTGAGCCACGGCGCCGGCGACCGGCCCGAGCACGGGGCGCAGCGCGTCCACCGTCGGCGCCACCGGCGAGAGCGCGTCGGCGGCCGCTCCGCCCACCTCCCCGACCGCGGGAGCGAGGGAGGCGGCCAGAGGAGCGAGCGTGTCGGCGGTGATCGTGCCCAGGGCGCCGAGCGCGGGATCGAGCTTCTCGCCGGCCACGCTCGCCACCGGGCTCAGCGCCTGGGCAGCGGCGCCCGCGACAGGGGCTGCGCCGCCGGCAGCGGCCCCCACGGCGAGGGCAGGAGCGGGGGCCGGAGCGGGGGCAGGAGCGGCGTGCTCGGCCGGTGCCGGCGCGGCCGGTCCGGGCGCGGGCTGGCCCGGCGCGGCCGGAGCGACGGGCGGCGAGGCCGGCGGCTGCGCGGCCGGAGCCGCGTGCTGCGGAGCCGGGGCAGCCGGCTCGGCGGGAGCCGGGACTCCCGGGGTGGCTGCGGGCGCCTGCGGGGCGGCCTGGCGAGGCGACTGCGGGGCTACCTGGGCCACCTGGGCCGCGACGGCGTCGAGCGTCCCGGTGATCGGGCCGGTGACCGGGGCCGCGGCGGGCACGACGTGCTCGACGGTGGCGGTGACCGGCGCGAGCAGCGACCCGAGGCCGGGGGCGGGTTCGTCGGCAGCCGCCCCGGCGGCGAACGCGACGCCGAGCGCCGCGGTGGCCAGGGCGCCGGCTGCGGCACCGCACGCACGCACCGCGAACCGCCGGAGGGCTGCCGCCCTCGGCGCACGCTGGCCGTGCTGTGCCATCGTCTCCCCCTGCGTCGCGTCGTCGCGACCGGCCTCGCAGCCCGGGTGTGCGCCCGGGACACCGGTTCCGAGGTCAGCGTGCGGCAGATGTGCCCGCCATGCAACACATCGGGGCAGAAATTTTCCGCACGGCTCGACGGGCACGGTTCACCGCAGGCCTCCAGGGAGGCTCCCCGGACCCGGTCAGCCCACCGTCGTGCCGAAGACCAGGCCAAGGAGGTACGTGGCACCTGCCGCACCGAAGCCGATGGCGAGCTGGCGCAGCGCCCGCGTCAGCGGCGAGGTGCCCGAGAGCAGGCCCGTGATCGCGCCCGTGACCAGCAGCGCGACCCCCACCATCGTCGCGGCCACGACCACCGCGGTCGTGCCCGTCAGCCCGAGCAGGTAGGGCAGCACGGGCACCAGCGCGCCCGACGCGAAGAAGCCGAAGCTCGACACCGCGGCGCCCCAGGCGGTGCCGTGCGTCTCCAGGTCGTCGTGCGCGACGCCCGCCCCCTCCTCCGCCCGGCGGCCCGCGCTCAGGTCCGCCGCCGTCGGTGCCACCGGGACCGCGCCCGTGCCCGTGGTTGCTCCCGACGCCGCCCCCGACGCCGCCAGGCGCAGCAGCACCTGGTCCGCGTGCTCCTGCGCCTCCTGCGCGCCCATGCCGCGCGCCCGGTAGACCAGGGCCAGCTCGTTGGCGTCCACGTCCAGGTGCGGCAGCGCGCTGGCCGACTCGGCGGTGGGAGTGGACGCCTCCAGCAGCTCGCGCTGGGAGCGCACCGAGACGAACTCCCCCGCCCCCATCGACAGCGCCCCGGCGAGCAGACCGGCCAGGCCCGTCAGCAGCACCGTGTGCTGCGAGGCGCCCGAGGCGCCGATGCCCAGCACCAGCGCCAGGTTGGAGACCAGGCCGTCGTTGGCACCGAACACCGCCGCGCGGAACGTGCCGGACAAGCGGTTGCGCCCGCGCGTGGCCAGGCCGCGCACCACCTCCTCGTGGATGCGCTCGTCGGCCGCCATCGCCGGCGTCGCGTCGGCCTCGGAGCCGTAGCCCGAGCGAGCCTCGGCCCGCTGCGCCAGCGCGAGGACGAACACCCCGCCGAAGCGCCGCGCGAGCCACCCCAGCACCCGGGTGCGCAGGTCGCCGCGGAGCGGACGCCCGACGTCGTCACCCAGCAGGTCGAGCCAGTGCTTCTCGTGCCGTCCCTCGGCCAGGGCCAGCGCGAGCAGGATCTCCCGCTCCTCGCCCGTTCGCCGGCTCGCCAGGTCCCGGTAGACGGCGGCCTCGGCACGCTCGTCGGCCAGGTACCTGCGCCAACGGCGCACGTCCGCGGCGGTGCGCCGGCGCTCGGCCGGGACGTCGCCCGGCGGCGTGCCGCCAGACCCGCCAGGACCGGGGGCGGCAACGGGCCCGTCCGGCGACCGCTGGGTGGACGCGTCGGGACCGTCGGCGGGCGTGGGGAACGTCATGCTGCGATTGTGGGGCGCCGCGCCGGCCTGCGGTTTCGTCTCTCCCCATCCGGCGGAGGGCTCGTGAGACCCCCGCCACGCCGACGCGCCAGGGTCCACCTGGTCGACGGTGTCGGAGGGGGCAGGCACAATGGGCGCCCGTGATCATCGTGAGCACCGACGGCTCGTGCCTCCGCAACCCCGGAGGCGCGATCGGCTGGGCGTGGATCGCGCACGAGGGCGGCCGGTTCGACTCGGGCGGCGCGGCCTCGGGCACCAACCAGGTCGCCGAGCTGACCGCCGTGCTGCGTGCCATCGAGGCCCACCCCGGCGGTGAGCCGCTCCTGATCGAGTCGGACTCGCAGTACGCGATCCGCTGCTCCTCGGAGTGGATCGAGGGCTGGAAGCGCAAGGGCTGGCGCACGGCGTCCGGCTCGCCGGTCAAGAACCTCGAGCTGGTGCAGGCCATCGACCGTGCCATCACCCAGCGCGAGGGCCCGGTGCGGTTCCGCTGGGTGCGGGGGCACGTGGGCAACCCGTTCAACGAGCGGGCAGACCAGCTCGCCGGCCTCGCCGCCCAGGACTGGGCCGCCGGCCGGGGCGACGTCGGCTCCGAGCTGCTGCCCGCCAGCCCGGCCGGGGACGCCGAGCCCGAGACCGCGCGTCGCCGGACTGCGGCGCCCGCCCCCGTGCCTGCCGCCGGGGCGACCGTCACCCCTGCCGCCTCCCAGCCCTCCGGGCGCCCCGCCCCGGCGGCCGAGCCCCAGTGGGAGCTGGGCACCCTGTTCGACTGACGTGTCGACCGACGTGACGGTCACCGCCGCGCACCCCACGCCCGCCGGGCCTCCGCCCGCCGACGGGGCGATCGTCGTGCGGCACCGCTCGTCGCGGCCGCTCGATGTCGCCCTCACGCTCGCGCCGCTCGCGCGCGGCCCCTGGGACCCGGCGTTCCGTCGCACCCCCGACGACGCCGTCTGGCGCACGTCCCTCCTGGCGAGCGGTCCGGTGACGCAGCGGGTCGTGCAGGACGGCGCCCGCTGCGCCGTCGTGCAGCTGTGGGGTCCGGGCGCGCGGGAAGCGGCCGACGCCGTGCCGGCCCTGCTGGGCGAGGACGACGACGCCACGGGCTTCGCCCCGCCGCCACAGGTGCGCGACGCGCACCGGCGGGCCGTGGGGATGCGCATGCCGCGCACGGGGCGGGTCATGGAGTCGCTCGTGCCGTCGGTGCTCGAGCAGCGGGTGCAGACGGTGACCGCGCACCGGGCGTGGCGGTGGCTGCTGCAGCGGCACGGGACGCCGGCGCCGGGCCCCGCGCCGGCGGGGATGCGCGTGGTGCCCTCGGCCCGGGCGTGGGCGGCGGTGCCGGTCTGGGACTGGCACCGTGCCGGCGTGGACCCGGGCCGCGCCCGCACGGTGACGGCGTGCGCACGCGTGGCCGGTCGGCTCGAGGAGGCGACGACGATGGCTCCTGTCGAGGCGCGGGCGCGGCTGGAGAAGGTGCCCGGGGTGGGCGTGTGGACCTCGGCGGAGGTGGCGCAGCGGGCGTTCGGCGACCCTGACGCCGTCTCGGTGGGCGACTTCCACCTGGCGGCGGCGGTGGGCTGGGCGCTGACGGGCGAGCGCACCGACGACGCCGGGATGCTGCGGCTCCTGGCACCGTACGCGCCGCACCGGCACCGCGTGGTGCGGCTGCTCTCCCTGCGCGGGCACCCGCGCGCACCGGGCCGGGGCCCGCGCCTGCCGGTCCCGGACTACCGGGCCTTCTGAGCCCGGCCGTGCGAGGCGGGCGCACCGGCGCTCGGCGGCGGCGCCCGCCAGTGCCCGCCCGACGGCGTCTGGGGGGACGGCGAAGGCCGCCTCCCGTGGTGGAGGCGGCCTTCGCCGTCGTGGCCGGGCCCTGGCGGTCCGTCAGCGTTCGGTCTCGTCCTCGCCGAGGGCGACCAGGGTGGCGTCGTCACGCATCGGCGCGGCGACGTCGGCCGGGTTGCGACCCGCCAGGGTCGTGCGGCGGGGGTTGGCGATCGAGCGGTACAGGGTCTCGCTGTCGGTCATCGCAGCCTCCTCATGTGGTCCCACGGGCTTCGGTGGCACGTCCCGCGACTCCCGCACCGTCGCGGGAAGGTGTCCATTCTGGGTGAGACCCAGTACCGCTCGCCACTGCAGCGGTGTGACTCCGATCACTTCTCGCAGGCAACGGGTGGCACCCCGTCTCCATCGCGGTGAGACTCCGGATCACATGCTCCGTACGGGCGGCCGTGGACGCCGTGCGTCGAGCGACTGCCCCGCCCCTGCACGACGATCGGACCATGGCCCTCACGCCCGCGCCCGACCCCCAGCTCGTGCTCCTGCGCCACGGCGAGACACCGTGGTCGGTCAGCCGACAGCACACCGGCCGCACCGACGTCCCGCTGACCGCCGCCGGCGAGGAGCAGGCGCGCACCGCCGGCCGCGCCCTGGCCGCGTACGACTTCGCCGCCGTCTACACCTCGCCCCTCGTCCGCGCCCGGCGCACCGCCGAGCTCGCCGGGTACCCCGACGCCGTCGTCGACGAGAACCTCGCCGAGTGGGACTACGGCCCCGTGGACGGGCGCACGTCGGCCGAGGTCAGCGAGATCATCGGCCACGAGTTCCAGGTGTTCGACGACGGCGTCCGCGTGCTGCCACCCGACCCGAAGCGCTCCGACGGCCGCCCCGGCGAGCTGCTGGAGGAGGTGCACGCACGCGCGCAGGCCGTCGTGGCGCGGGCGGAGCAGACCCTCGACCGCGGCGGCCACGTGCTGCTCGTGGCGCACAGCCACCTGCTGCGCGTGCTCGTCACGGCCTGGCTCGACATCGACCCACGCCTCGGCGCTCGCTTCGAGCTCGGCACGGCCACGATCTCGATGCTCGGATACGGGCACGGCCTGCGCACCGTCGAGGGGTGGAACGTGCCGCCCGCCCCCTGACACCCGCAGAGACGCTCGCTGGCACTGCTCGCCCGCGGCTCAGCGGCGCAGCACCATGCCGAGGCTGTGCGGTGCCGTCTCCACGAAACCGAGGCTGCGGTAGAGGGGCCGCCCCGGCTCGTCGGCCATGAGGGTGACGTACGGGTCGGCGGGAGCGCGCTCGTCCACCTGGGCGAGCAGCCACGTCATGACGCGCCGGCCCAGCCCGCGCCGCTGGTGGGCCGGGTCCGTCGCGATGTCGGCCACGTGGAAGTACCAGCCGCCGTCGCCCAAGATCCGGCCCATCGCCACGGCCTGCCCGGCGGCGTCGCGCACGTGGCAGAACGCCCAGCTGTTCGCCACGGCCGGCCCGGCCTGCTCGGGCGTGCGCGGGCTGAGGCCGGAGACGGCACGCAGCCGCACGTACTCCTCGACGCTCGGCGCCGTCGGGTGCAGCACGTACGCGTCGCCGCCTGCCGGGATGCCCGCGCGGATGTCCGGGGTGGTCGGGGTGCTCACGCGAGCACCCTAGGCGTACCACCACGGCCGCGAGTGCTGGTCCGGCCCGACGGTGCCGCCGTCGGGCGTCCCGCGGCAGCCCGCCCGGGCCGGCGCGCACGACGCTAGGCAGGCCGGTGAACGCGGTCCTGGACCGCCGGTGGCCTGCCGGTGACGGTCGGCTGAACCCTGGCCCCGACCCGGGCACGCAGGGCACCCGTGCCACGGCCGGCGCGGGTCGGAGCACCGAGCGCACGGTGACGAACACGGCACGCCACAGCGGTTGGTCGGGCACCCGGGGCTCGCGTACGGTGAGCCGGTCGCCGGCGACGCCCGCCACCCACGACGGCGGACGCGCCCTCGGAGGGGGCGGCCGGTCTCACTCCCCTCCGCACGCCACGAGAGGAGCACCGGGTGACGGACACCGCAGGGCACGACACCGACCTGCCGCACGTCGTCGTGGTCGGCGGCGGGTTCGCCGGCCTGGCGGTCGTCAAGGGTCTCGCGGACGCCCCCGTGCGGGTCACCCTGATCGAGCGGCGCGTGTACAACACGTTCCAGCCGCTGCTCTACCAGGTGGCCACCGGCGGCCTGAACCCCGGTGACGTCACCTACTGGCTGCGCGGCCTGCACCTGAAGCAGAAGAACGTGCGCGTGGTGCACGAGCACCTGGTGGGCATCGACCACGAGGGCCGCCGCATCCACCTCCTCAACGACGAGTGGGTGCCGTTCGACTACCTGGTGGTCGCCAACGGTGTCACGGTGAACTTCTTCGGCACGCCCGGTGCCAAGGAGAACGCGCTGCCGATGTACTCCCGGTCGCAGGCGCTCAAGATCCGCGACCAGCTCTTCATCCGGCTGGAGAACTCGGCGTTCACCAAGACGATGGAGGACGGCCTGCGCGTGGTCGTGGTGGGCGGCGGCGCCACGGGTGTCGAGGTGGCGGGCGCCCTGGCCGAGCTGCGCACCGCGGGCCTGGCCCCCGCGTTCCCCGAGATCCACGGTGACGCGTTCGAGGTCAAGATCGTCCAGCGGGGCAAGGAGCTGCTCAAGGCGTTCGACCCCAAGCTGCGCGCGTACGCGGCGAAGGAGCTGGAGCACCGCGGTGTCACCCTGCACCTGGGCGCCGGGGTGGCCGAGGTGCAGCCCGACTGCGTCGTCCTCACCGACGGCACCCGCATCCCCGCCGACCTGACCGTGTGGTCCGCGGGCGTCTCGCCCCACGAGGAGGTCGACGCCTGGGACCTGCCGCGCGGGCACGGCGGGCGCATCGCCGTCGGGCCGGACCTTCAGGTCGAGGGCCGGCCGCGCGTGTTCGCCGTCGGGGACATCGCGGTGGGGCCCGACGACCTGCCGCAGCTCGCCCAGCCGGCCATCCAGGGCGGCAAGCTGGTGGCCCGGAACATCCGCGCGCTGCTGGAGGGGCGGCCCACCGCCCGCCTGCGGTACCGCGACAAGGGCACCATGGCCGTCATCGGCCGTCGCGCGGCCATCGCGGAGATCGCCGTGCCGTTCACGCGCTGGCGCGTGAAGCTGACCGCGGGCACCGCGTGGCTGGTGTGGCTGTTCGTCCACATCATGTCCCTGGTGGGCCCCCGCAACAAGGTCACGACGCTCGCCGGGCTGGTCACGCGGTACGGGTTCCCGTTCCATCGCCGCCCCATCCCGATCGTGGGCGACGTGCCCACCGTCCGGCCGCCCAAGCGGGCGCCGGACCCGGCGGAGCCCGAGACCACGGACCCCGCCGAGCCGCAGCCGGACGGGACGACGACGCCGGACGGCACGGCGCCCGCCGAAGCGGCGCCCAGCACGCCGGCGGCCGGCGGGAAGACGTCGGGCACCGCGGGCGCCTGACCTCTCAGGCGGTCCGGCGCTCCACGCCGGGCAGCTCGCCGTCGCCCACCAGGTCGGCCAGCCGCCACCCGGTCAGCGCGTCGGCGTGGGCCGCGGCGGCGCCGTCGGGCCGCACCTCCTGGAGCACGTGCCGGCGCACGCCCGCGGCCCGCAGGCGGGCCGCGAGCTCGAGCACCTCAGCACGCGTGTGGGCGGTGGGGTCCACCGTGGTGCGCACCTCGTGGTCGACGCCGGAGGCGAGCAGCACCTCCAGCGACCGCCAGGCCGCCCGGCCCGACGGTGCCGCACCCGTCACGGCCCCGTACCGCTCGGGCAGGTGCTTGACGTCGAGGCCCACCCAGTCGAGCCGGCCGCTGTCCAGCAGGGTGGCCAGCCGCCGGGGCCACGGGCCACCGGTGTGGAGGCCGACGGCGAAGCCGCGCTCGCGCACGGCGTCGACGGCCGCGGGCAGCGCCGCGGACATCGTGGGCTCCCCGCCGGAGAACACCACGCCGTCGAGCAGGCCCCGCCGCCGGTCGAGGAACGCCAGCACCTCGCCCCACGGCACCGCAGCGGGCGCCCGCGGGTCGAGGATGGCGTCGTTGTGGCAGTAGGTGCACCGCCACGGGCACCCCTGGAGGAACACGACGGCCGCGAGCCTGCCGGGCCAGTCCACGGTGGACAGCCGCACCAGCCCCGCCACCACCGGCTCCCCCGCCCCGGTGTCAGACGGCCGCCGGCTCACGGAAGGTCACCCGCTCGTGGTACTCCCCCTGCTTGCCGGTGTTGAAGCTCGACACGGGCCGCAGGTACCCCATGACGCGCGTCCACACCTCCGTCTCGGCCCCGCACGTGGGGCAGGTGAGCTGCTCACCGGTCAGGTACCCGTGCGCGTCGCACACCGAGAACGTGGGCGTGACGGTGATGTACGGCAGGCGGAACCCCTCGAGCGCCCGGCGCACCAGCCGCTTGCACGCCTGCGCGTCGCTGATCCGCTCGCCCATGTACAGGTGCAGCACGGTGCCGCCGGTGTACCGGGTCTGCAGCTCCTCCTGCTGCTCCAGCGCCTCGAACGGGTCGTGGGTGAACGCCACGGGGAGCTGGGTGGAGTTGGTGTAGTACGGCTCGTCGTCCGTGCCGGCCTGGATGATGTCGGCGAACCGGGCGCGGTCCTCGCGGGCGAACCGGTAGGTGGTGCCCTCGGCCGGGGTGGCCTCCAGGTTGTACAGGTGCCCGGTGGCCTCCTGCGCCTCGACCATGCGGGCGCGCACGTGGTCGAGCACCTCCAGGGCCATGAGGCGCCCGGCGTCGCTGGTGATGTCGTGCTCGTCGAGCGTGAAGTTGCGGATCATCTCGTTGACGCCGTTGACGCCGATGGTGGAGAAGTGGGCGTCCAGGGTGCCCAGGTAGCGCCTGCTGTAGGGGAACAGGCCGTCGTCCATGAGGCGCTGCACGGTGGCGCGCTTGATCTCCAGGGACTCGACGGCGAGGGCGACCAGCCGGTCGAGGGCCTCGAGCAGGTCGGTCCAGGACCCGGCGTGCAGGTAGCCGAGCCGGGCCATGTTCACGGTGACGACGCCGATGGATCCGGTCTGCTCGCCGGAGCCGAACAGGCCGTTGCCGCGCTTGAGCAGCTCCCGCAGGTCGAGCTGGAGGCGGCAGCACATGGAGCGCACGTCGCCCGGGTTGAGGTCCGAGCTCACGAAGTTCTGGAAGTAGGGCGTGCCGTACTTGGCCGTCATCGCGAAGATCTTGTCGGCCACCGGGGCGTCCCAGTCGAAGTCGGCGGTGATGTTGTAGGTGGGGATGGGGAAGGTGAACGCGCGGCCGCTGGCGTCGCCCGCGGTCATGACGTCGACGAACGCCTCGTTGATCATCGCCATCTCGGCGGTGAGGTCGGCGTAGGTGAAGTCGCAGACCTGGTCGCCGACGACGGGGTGGGTGCCGGCGAGGTCGTCGGGGACGACGAGGTCGAAGGTGAGGTTGGTGAACGGCGTCTGGGTGCCCCATCGGGAGGGCACGTTGAGGTTGTGGACGAGCTCCTGGATCCCCTGGTGGACCTGCTCGTAGGTGAGGCCGTCGAGGCGGACGTACGGGGCGAGGAGGGTGTCGAAGCTGCTGAACGCCTGGGCGCCGGCCCACTCGTTCTGCAGGGTGCCGAGGAAGTTGACCACCTGGCCGAGGGCGCTGGAGAAGTGCTTGGCGGGGCCGGAGTCGATCGTGCCGGGCACGCCGCCGAACCCTTCCTGGAGGAGCTGGCGCAGCGACCAGCCGGCGCAGTACCCGCCGAGCACGTCGAGGTCGTGCACGTGGAGGTCGCCGCTGCGGTGGGCCTCGCCGAGCTCGGGCGAGTACACCTCGTCGAGCCAGTAGTTGGCGGTGACCTTGCCGGCCACGTTCAGGACGAGGCCGCCCAGGGAGTAGCCCTGGTTGGCGTTGGCGCGCACGCGCCAGTCGGAGCGGTCGAGGTACTCGCCGATGGTGGTGGCGACGTCGATGGTGCGGCCCACGGGTGACTCCTTCTCGCAGTGGTCTGTCCACAGCGAGACTGGCACCGCGTGAAGGGCTTCACAAGCAGGGTGACGGCGTGTTTTGTGACAACATCTTGTGGCGCCCGTCGCACCCACCCCTACATGTAGGGGCTACTCCGCGGCAGCGCCCACCGACGGCGCCCGCGAGCGCCGTCCCTTGACCGCCGTCGTCACCGCGTAGCAGGCCAGGATCACCAGCACCAGGCCCGCCGTGGCCGCGAGCTGGGCCCGCGCCGCGGCGTCCGAGAGCATCAGCACGATCACCGCCGCCAGCCCCGCGAGCGTCGCCCACGTCAGCCACGGGTACGCCCACGTGCGCACCGCCAGGCGCTCGCCGCGCTCGCGCGCCTCCGCCTCCAGGCGCGGGCGCAGCCGCAGCTGTGACACCGCCACCAGGATCCACACCACCAGCAGCGCCGAGCCCACCGCGTTCAGCAGCACGCCCAGCAGCGCCTGCGGCAGCACCGCGTTGAGCACCACCGCGACCACGCCGAACGCCGTCGAGACCAGCACCGCCACCCACGGCACGCCGTTGCCCGCCACGCCCGTCACCGGGCGCGGGGCGTCACCCCGCTCCCCGAGCGAGAACAGCATCCTCGAGGTGCCGTAGATCTGGGCGTTGTAGGCGCTCAGCAGCGCCAGCACGACGACGACCTCCATCAGCCGCGCGGCACCGCCCAGGCCCGCGTGCTCCAGCACGGTGACGAACGGGGAGGCCAGGCCACCGGCGTCGTCCCACGGGATCAGGGCCACCATGATCGCCACGGCACCCACGTAGAAGAACAGGATGCGCCACAGGATCGTGCGCGTGGCACGGGCGACGGCGTTGCTCGGGTCGCGCGCCTCCGCCGCCGCGATCGCCACGATCTCGATGCCGCCGAACGCGAAGACCACCACCAGCAGACCGGCGGCCACCCCCGCCAGGCCCGCCGGCGCGAACCCGCCGTGCGCGCCCCAGTCGGCCAGGCCCGGCCCGGCGGTCGGGATGATCCCCACCACGAGCAGCGCGCCCACCACCAGGAAGCCCACGATCGCGGCCACCTTGATCGCCGCGAACCAGAACTCCGCCTCGCCGAAGTTGCGCACCCCGGACAGGTTCACCGCCGCGAACACCGCCACCACCACGGCGGCGACCGTCCACTGCGGCACCTGCGGCCACCAGCCGTGCACGATGCCGGCCACACCCGTCACCTCGACGCCCAGCACCATGATGAGCATGAACCAGTAGAGCCAGCCGAGCAGGAACCCGGCCCAGCGGCCCAGCGCCACCTCGGCGTACACCGAGAAGGAGCCGCTGGCGGGCACGGCGGAGGCCATCTCGGCCAGCATCCGCATCACCAGCACCACGATGGCGCCCGCGATGGCATAGCTGACCAGCACGGCGGGGCCGGCGGTCGCGATGCCCTCGCCCGAGCCGAGGAAGAGGCCCGCACCGATCGCGGAGCCGAGCCCCATCATCGTCAGGTGCCGCGGCCGCAGACCGTGGGCGAGCGGCTCGGGGGCAGAGGCGAGGCCCGGCGCCGAGGTCCGGGTCTGGTCGTTCGTCACGACCGACCACGGTAACCCCCGCCGCCGGGCCTGGCCTCATGGTCTCGCCCCACGGTCCGCAGACCGTGGGGCGAGTCACCTCACGGTGCCCGTCAGCGTGCCCTGCGGCTCCCCGTGCCGGAGCCGTCCGCCGAGCGGTGCCCGCCGGCCTGGGCCGACGCGGCCCGGCGACGGCGGCCCAGGACCACCCCGCCGGCCACCACGAGGGCCGCCGCGAGCGCGCCCACCGCGAGCACGTCCGCACCCGTGCGCGGCATCCGGTCCAGCAGGGACCGCACCACGCCCGCCGAGCTGCCCGCCTGGTGGGTGGGCTGGTGGGTGGGCTGGGCGGGCTGCTGGGCGGGCTGGG
>NZ_QKWH01000016.1 GCF_003244315.1 Xylanimonas oleitrophica | reverse complement strand
GCCGGGGAGGGCTCGGCCGGGGCGGCGGGGGCGCTGGTGGGTGCGGCGGCCTCGGCCGGGGGAGCCGCGGGCGCTGCGGGGTGCCCGGCCTGAACCTCCTGCGGCACCTCGGCGGGTGCGGAGACGGTGTCACCCGCCGCCGGGTCGGCCTCCCCTTCCGGGCCGGCCAGGTCTCGGGGCTGGGGGCCCGCCAGGTCGGCGGCCTCGGGCGCCGCGTCGGGGTCCGTGAGGTCGTCCGGTCCCAGCAGTTCCGCGTCCTGGGCTGTCAGGTCCGCGTCGTCCGCCGGGGACGGCTCCGTCCCGGCGGCGGCGCGGCCTGGCGCGGCGGCCCACGAGCTCGGGACCTGCCGGTCCCACTCCCGGGCGTCCAGGACGGGGCGGCGATCGGCGGAGTCGGCGCCGGTGGCCAGGGCGGTCACGGCGGCGAGGGCCATGCCGAGGGTCAGGACGACGGCGCGTGGCCGCCTGCGGGCGGGCCGGCGGGGCCGCCCGTGCCGGGAGGGACGGGGCCGCGCCTCCGGGTTCGCCTGGTCGCGCGTCGACGCAGGGGTCGGGTGGTGCTGCCTCACGGTCAGTCCTCCGGTCGGGGGCGCCTGGTCGGGCTGCGCGGGTGGGCGCGTGGTCCTGGACCGTACCGGACCGGGTGAAATTCGTGCACCCCCTCGGGGCTCGTCAGAGCGGGCTGTACTCCCAGTGCCACGGCTCGGGCTTGCTGCCGCCGGGCCGGGCCCAGGCGGGGTTGTCCCAGCCGAACTGCGGGGCGTGCTCACGCATCCAGGCGTGCTGGGTGCTGCCCGCGGTGTTGACCTCGGAGCCGAGGTCGACCGCCAGGCCCCAGCCGTGGTTCGAGAAGCCGGGCTTGGCGGCGAGGTATCCCTTGGTGGCCTTGGTGGCCACCTGGGAGGCGTAGGAGCGGTAGGAGTCGGTGATCTCGAGGTCTGCGCCGAACTGTGCCCGGAACGCCACGTTCAGGCGCTCGAGCTGGGCTGCGGCGTCGCACCGCAGGGCGTGCGCGGACGCCCAGGAGAGGTCGCACAGCACGCTGCCCGGGATGCGGCCGTTGCTCTGGCCGGACGTCGACCCGGCGAGCCCTGCGAGGCGGGCCGCGTCGGCGCGGCCCTGCGCGGCCTGGTCCTCGATCACCTCGGCCGGCGTGGGTGGGGCCGCCGCCGCGGCGGCGGCTGCTGCGGCAGCGGCCTGCGCAGCAGCAGCCGCAGCGGCCTCCGCCGCGGCCAGGGCGTGAGTGAGCTGCTCGGTCACGTGGGCGATGGCGTCCGCCGCGACGTCGGGGTCGGTGAGCACGGCCCCGGACGCCGTCGTGGCTGGTGCCGTCTCGTCCGGCGCCTCGGCAGCCCGCTCCGCGGTCGCCTCGGCGGCCTGCTTCGTCGGCGGCTCGGCAGCCCGCTCCACGGTCGGCTCGGCGGCCTGCTCCGCCGTCGGCGCTGCATCCTGCTCCGACGTCGGCTCGGCCGCCCCGGCGGGCGTGGCCTCGACCGCCTGAGGCGCGGCCGGCACTGCGGCGGGGTCGCCCGCTGCGGCGGGGGAGCCCTCGCCGTCGGCCGGAGCCTCCTGGGCGGCGGCCTCGACGGCCTCGATCGCGGCGTCGGCGGCGGCCACCGCCTCGGGGGAGGTCTCCGGGGTCGGCTCGGCCTCCTGCGGCGTGGTGGCCGTGCCGCGGCGCACCAGCTCGCGCACGACGGCGGTGGCCGCGTGGACCTGGGCGAGCTCCTGGGGCGGGGCCGCAGCGGCCTGGGCCGTCATGGACTCGGCGCGGGCGAGCTCCTGCGACGCGGTCGTCACGGCGTCGACCACCTGCGGGGCGTCCGCGACGGGCTCGGGCGCGGGAGCCGGGGTCGGATCGGCGGGAGCGGTGGCCGGCTCGGCGGGGGCGCCCGCGCCGAGGGTCGCGGCCGACTGGGCGGTGAGCGTGGTGGTGGTGATGGCTGCGGCGGTGACCAGGGCGACGCCGCAGGCGGCGCCGGCCCGGGCACGGCGGTGGCGGCGGGTCGCCGCACCGGTCTGGGGGCGCAGGGAGGCACGGGTGGGGTACTGCTGGGGCACGCTGAAGTTCCTCGGTGCTTCGGGGGAGAGGGGAGCGGCGGGGGCACATCGACGGCGCATCGGCCGGACGCCCGCGGGCTCGTCCCATCCTCAACCAGATCCCGGCGCAGAACTTCCCTCCGGGTGGCGATCCGGGGGTGAGTGTGCGGACTGTCACGTGAGTCGCGCGTGAAGAAGGGACGCGGCGCCACGAGTCGGACAGGCGTCCGGCACGCCGCCCGTCCGGATGGCGGGACCGTACGTCTCGCCCGAGGCCGTCGTGATGTGAGCGCAACATCCCCGCCGAACACTGCCCCCATGACGTCCGTACCGAGCGCCGAGCCGGTCACCGTGTCCATCCACCGCGTGGTGAGCCCCGACCGGGTGCCCGAGGTGACCGCCTGGGTCCAGGCGGGCGTGCGGCTGGCCAACCGCTGGGACGGGTTCCTCGGCTCCGGCTGGATCCGTGCGTCCGAGGGCTCCGCCGACTGGTACATGCTCTACCGGTTCGCCGACGCCGCCCGCCTCGAGGCGTGGGAGCAGTCGCAGGAGCGTGCGCAGTGGCTGGCTCAGGGCCGCGGGCTCGTGGAGGAGCAGCGCGTCGAGCGCCGCACCGGCATCGAGGGCTGGTTCGACTCCCCGGTCCGGCAGGACCAGCCTGCCGGACCGCCCCTGCTGCCCGCCCCGCCGCCCTGGAAGCAGGCGGTGGCGATCTGGCTCGGGTTCTTCCCCGTCAACCTGGCCTTCACAGCCCTGTTCGGCTGGCTGGTACCCGCCTCCCACGACTGGAACGTGGTGCTCCGCGTGCTGGTCTCCACCTTGGTGCTGACGCCGATCATGGCGTTCTGGGTGCTGCCGTGGGTCACCGGACGCCTCAAGCCGTGGCTGCACGCACCGCGCGCGCTGCGTGGACCGCGAGGTCGTTCCTAACCTGGCCTGGATGCTCCTCGAGACCCCTGACCTGGAGACGACCGCCAACCTCGGCCTGACCCTCGCCTGGGCGGCGGCCGCCGTCGTCCTCGCGTTCGTGCTCACCACGGTGCTGTCCGTGGCGGTGCGTCGCGTGGGGCGGCGCAGCCCCCTGGCCCGCGAGCTGTCGCTGCGGATGCGGCGCCCCACGCGGGCGCTGCTCATGACGGCGGCCGTCGCCGTCGCCGTCCGGCTCACCGCAGACCCGGACGAGCCGTGGCTCCCGGCGCTGCACCACGTGCTCCTCGTGGCGGGGATCGTCTGCTTCACCTGGCTGGTGGGGGCGCTGGCCTTCGTGATCGAGGACAGGTCGCTGGCGCGGCTGCGCACCGACGTCGTCGACAACCGGCACGCGCGCCGCGTGCGGACGCAGATCACGGTGGTGCGGCGCCTGACCATCGCCGTGCTGGTGGTGTGCGGTGTCGCCGCCGTGCTGCTCACCTTCCCCGGCGCCCGGGCTGCGGGGGCCAGCATCTTCGCCTCGGCCGGGCTCATCTCGATCGTCGCGGGCCTGGCCGCGCAGACGTCGCTCGCCAACGTGTTCGCCGGGATGCAGATCGCGTTCACCGACGCGATCCGCGTGGACGACGTCGTCGTGCTCGAGGGCGAGTGGGGCCGCATCGAGGAGATCACCCTCACCTACGTCGTCGTCCACGTGTGGGACGACCGGCGCCTGGTGCTGCCCTGCACCTACTTCACCACCACGCCGTTCCAGAACTGGACCCGCCGCTCGGCCGAGCTGCTCGGCACCGTGGAGCTCGACCTCGACTTCAGGGTGCCGCTGCGCGCCATGCGTGCCGAGCTCGCCCGGCTGCTGGAGCGCACCGAGCTGTGGGACGAGCGCGTGGGCATCCTGCAGGTCACCGAGGCGACGGGCGGGTTCGTGCGCGTGCGCGTGCTGGTCAGCGCCAAGGACGGCCCCACGCTGTTCGACCTGCGGTGCTTCGTGCGCGAGGGCCTCGTGGAGTGGTTGCAGCGGTCCGCGCCCGGGGCGCTGCCGCGCACCCGGTTCGAGGGCCTGGGGGCCGACGGCGGTGGGTTCCTCGGTGAGCCTGCCCTCCCGCCGCTGGGGGAGGCCGAGGGCGGCGCGACGCCGGAGCAGGACGCCGGTGCTGACAGTGCTGACAGTGCTGACGGTGCTGATGGCGCTGGTGGTGGCGCGGGGGGTGCGGAGGGCCTCGACGGCGAGCACGACGACACGCGAGGAGAGGACGACGACGGCGGGCGCGAGACGGCGGCAGGCAGCGCGCCGCACCGCAGGTCCGTGCGTTCCACACGGCCCTCGGGGCCGCCCGCCGTCATGCCGCGCCGCCCCGCCGCCGAGACGGTGCTGCTGGGGCCCGCAGCGCTCACGCCCGAGGCCGAGGAGACGGTGCTGATCGACACGGTGGACGACGCCGGGGGGCCCGAGAGCTCGGCCCTGTTCTCCGGCAGCGCCGCCGCCGAGGAACGGTCGCGCGCCTTCGGCGGGCCCGGGGAAGAGGCGTTGGAGGAGCGCAACGCCGCTGCTGCCGCGGGTCAGGAGCCGGAGAACGACGAGGACCCGGCTCGTGCACCGCGGGACGCCGACACGCCTGACGAGAACGAGGAAGGTACCGAGCCAGGGGGCGGGACCGCGCCCGACGGAGAGAGCGCGGCCGGCGCAGAGCCGCAGCGGCGCAGCCGCTGAGGCAGAGCGGGACCGGGGCGGCTCAGGCGGCCGCTCGTCCGGCCAGCCACCCCGCGAGCCGGTCAGGCCGGTCGGTGATGATCGCGTCCACCCCCGTGCCGCCGTCGGCCGCCACCAGCGCCTCCCACTGTGGCACCAGGTTCGCCGTCCACACCATCACCTGGAGTCCCGCGGCGTGCAGGCGTGTGACCAGGGCGTCGTCCTCCAGCATCATCTCCACCGACGGGTTGCACGCCGTCGCACCGAGCTCCGCGCACACCTCCAGGACCCGCTCGTGAGGCTCCTCCAGGAGCAGGCCACGCCGCAGATGCGGTGCGACGTCACGGAGCGCGGCCACCGTGCCGACGTCGAACGACTGCACCACCACCCGGTCGCCCAGCCCTGCGGCGTCCACCGCCGAGGTGACACGCCGGGCGTCGTCAGGGGACCACGAGTCCTTCAGCTCCAGCAGCAGGTCGGTGCCGGGGCGCTCGCGGAGGAACGTCAGCACCTCACCGAGCGTGGGCACACGCTGCCCCGCGAAGGCAGGCGCGAACCACGCGCCCGCGTCCAGGGCGCGCAGCGCGGCGAGATCGTGCCCGGCGACCGGGCCGGTGCCGTCCGTCGTCGCGTCCACCGTGTCGTCGTGGATGACCACGACCTCACCGTCCGCGGAGAGCTGGACGTCCAGCTCGATCATCCCGGCACCCGCGCGCCAGGCAGCCTCGAACGCCGCCATCGTGTTCTGCGGTGCCACCGAGGAGCTGCCGCGGTGCGCGACGACGACGGGCGGTGCGGTGCGGGCGGACGCGGTCACGGGACGGACACTAACCGGTGCGACCATGAACGCCATGCGTGATCACCGCCCGGCCCGAACCCGCCGACTGCGCGCCGCAGCGGCGCCCGTCGCCGCCCTGCTCGCCCTCGGCCTCGCCGCCTGCACCGGCACCGACGACGAAGCCGCCCCCACGCCGTCGGGCACCCCGTCGGTCTCCGTGACCGCCGTGCCCAGCCACGGGCCGCTCGACGCCGCACAGGCCTGCGCCGCGATGTACCTGACCGGGGACGCACCCCTCGAACGACGGGTGGGCCAGGCGATCGTCGGAGTCAGCGGAGGGCTCACCGACGAGACGGCCTCGAACGCCTACGACGTCGACCAGGACCTCGCCCAGCTCCAGGGGCGCGTCCCCGAAGAGTTCTCGGCCGCGCTCGACAAGGTGCGCGTGCCCTTCACACAGCTGCGCACCGCGATCGACGCCGGCACCCAGCAGGACGTGCAGCTCGACGTCGCCTCCACCACCGAAGGGCTCAAGGAGTACCGGGCGCTCTGCTGAGGCGGGCCGGCCGACATTCGGTGCACCTGGCGGGTGCTTGACTGACATGCGCTGTAGACATTTCCGTCGTGCGGCGAGGTCGCCGCAGAGGGAAGCGCCGCCATCGGCCACCGCCGCGGTGGGCTGTCCGTGCTCGCGACGCGTCCGCGCGCCGCCGTCCGCGACCCACCCCTCTGCCGACTGCCTGCCAGGACGGTAGATCGGGCCGGTCCCTCCAGTCGGAATGGTGGGCCCCGTGGGGCTCGAACCCACAACCTACGGATTAAAAGTCCGCAGCTCTGCCAATTGAGCTAGAGGCCCGGGACGAGCACGAACGGGACAGGACGACCTGGGGTGCAGGGGAGGGGGAGCCTCTTCGCCTGTCGACGTGCTCGTCGCCCCGCAAGGCTACCCGGGCGACGGCGTCCGGTGAGCGGCGGTCGTGGTGCGCGCTGCGCGTCCTGGGCCGAGAGACGACGATGGCAAGGAGACCGTGTCTCCCTGCCGTCATCAGACTATGGCGCACCCACCCTCTTGCCGCAAGGCCCCCGGGGAGAGGCAGACTCGACGGCCGATCCGAACGAGGGGCCGAGATGTACGACGTGATCGTGGTGGGGGCCGGTCCGACCGGTGTGTGGCTGGCCACCGAGCTGGCGCTGCACGGGGTGGACGCCGTCGTGCTGGAGCGTGACGCGGAGCCGACGAGGGTGGTGCGCGCGCTCGGTCTGCACGCCCGCAGCATCGAGGTGCTCGCCCTGCGCGGCATCGCGGACCGCTTCCTGGATGCCGGGCAGACGTACCCGGTGGGCGGGCACTTCGCCGGCATCCAGAAGCCTGCGCCGGAGCTGGACACGACGTACCCGTACGTGCTCGGGCTGCGGCAGACCGAGGTGGAGCGGCTGCTGCTGGAGCACGCGGCGGAGCGCGGCGTCGAGATCCGGCGGGGGCAGCCGGTGGTCGGGCTGGATCAGGACGACGAGGCGGTCACGGTCGAGCTCGCGGGTGGCGAGCGGTTGCGGGCGCGCTACGTGGTGGCGTGCGACGGGGGACGCAGCACGGTGCGCAAGCTGCTCGGACTGGGCTTTCCGGGGGAGCCGGCGTCGAACGAGTGGTTGCTCGCCGAGTTCGACGTCGACGTGCCGGCCGAGGAGGTCGCGGCCGTGGTGGCCGAGGTGCGCAAGACGAACCTGGGGTTCGGCGTCGGGCCCTCGGGGACGGGCACCTTCCGTGGCGTGGTGCCTGCGGAAGGGGTGAGCGACCGGGCGGCGCCGCCGACGTTCGAGGAGTTCACGGGGCGCGTGCGGGCGGTCGCCGGCACGGACTTCGGTGCGCACTCCCCGCGCTGGCTCTCGCGCTTCGGTGACGCGACCCGGCTGGTCGAGCGCTATCGCGCCGGCCGTGTGCTCCTCGCGGGGGACGCCGCGCACGTCCACCCGCCGCTCGGTGGGCAGGGGCTCAACCTGGGTCTGCAGGACGCCTTCAACCTCGGCTGGAAGCTTGCCGCCGAGGTCGCCGGGTGGGCCCCCGAGGGGCTGCTCGACACCTATGAGGCGGAACGCCGCCCGGTGGCTGGCGACGTGCTCGACAGCACGCGGGCGCAGCCCGAGCTGCTGCGGCTGGAGCCGGGACCTCTCGCGGTGCGCCGTCTGCTGTCCGAGCTGATGGACCTGCCGGGCGTGGCTCGGCACCTCGTCGAGAAGGTCACCGCCCTGGGCGTCCGCTACGACCTCGGCGGCGACGACCTGCGCGGTCGCCGCGTGAGCGACGTGCGGCTCGGGAGCGGCAGGCGTCTCTACGAGCTCATGCACCAGGGACGGGGGCTCCTCCTGGACCAGACCGGGCGTCTCACGGCTGAGGGCTGGGAGGGGCGGGTGGACCACGTCGTCGACACGAGCGACGGGCTCGGCGTGGACGCGGTGCTGCTGCGGCCGGACGGGCACGTCGCCTGGTCGAGCGGTGCGGGCGACCTTGGTGAGCATCTCGCGCGATGGTTCGGCGGCGCCTGACGCGACACCTGCCCGGCTCCTGTGTCACAGGGCGCGCTCCGACGGTCCCGGTTCGTATGATCGGGATCGTCAGATGCCGACAGTTGGGGTGTGAAGCCGCACATGGACTCGTCCGCGAGCCCTGGGCCGTCGTCCGACGGCCCGAGTCATAGTTGTCGCCACGTTGACGTTCGTGTCCGCGGGCCGTGGTGGGCCGGCGGGCGGATGGTGGTGAGGCGGCCATGACGGCGGCTGTGCTCACGCTCCTGGTCGGGATCCTCGCGATTCTGGCGATCATCGCCGCCAACGGATACTTCGTGGCGCAGGAGTTCGCGTACATGTCGGTCGACCGGGCCAGGCTCGGGGCGCGTGCCGAGGCCGGTGACGTGGCGGCGCAGCGGGCGCTCAAGGTGACGCGCCGGACGTCGTTCATGCTCTCCGGTGCGCAGCTCGGCATCACGGTCACCGGTCTGCTGGTCGGTTACGTGGCCGAGCCGCTGGTCGGTGAGTCCTTGGGGGTGCTGCTCGGCGGTGCGGGGGTCGCACCGGCCGTGAGCATCTCGGTGGGCACGGTGCTGGCCCTCGTGGTGGCGACCGTCGTCCAGATGATCTTCGGCGAGCTGTACCCGAAGAACCTCGCCATCGCGAGCCCCGAGCCGCTGGCCAGGAGGCTCGCCGGCTCGACGCTCGTCTACCTCACGGTGTTCGGCTGGTTGATCACGGTGTTCGACCACGCGGCCAACGCGCTGCTGAGGCTGCTGCGGGTGGAGCCGGTGCACGACCTGGACCCGAGCGTGACGGCCGAGGAGCTCAAGCGTGCCGTGGCCGAGTCGCGGGAGAGCGGAGACCTGCCGGCCGAGCTGTCGCTACTGATCGACCGGGTGCTGGACTTCCCGGGCCAGGACGTCGAGCACGCCATGATCCCGCACGCCCACGTGGACACGGTGACGCCCGAGACCACGGTGGGTGAGCTGCGTGCGCTGATGGCGTCGGGGCACACCCGCTACCCGGTGGTCGACGAGGACGACGAGCCGGTCGGCGTCGTGCACCTGGTGGACGTCCTGGAGGCGGCTGACCAGGAGGCTCCGGCGACGAGCGTCATGCGGCCGCCGCTGGTGGTGCCGGCGCTGATGGCCCTGCCGGAGGCGCTGGCGCAGCTGACGCGGACGCGGAACCAGCTCGCGTGCGTGATCGACGAGTACGGCGGCTTCACCGGCATCCTCACGGTCGAGGACCTCGCGGAGGAGCTCATCGGCGAGATCACCGACGAGCACGACGACGAGCGCCCGGCCACGGTGGCTCCTCAGGGCGACGGGAGCTGGCTCATCGACGGAGAGGTCCACGTGGACGAGGTGAGCCGGGCCATCCTCCACGAGCTGCCGACGGGCGACTACGAGACCCTCGCCGGGCTGCTCATCGCGCAGCGGGGCGCGCTGCCGGAGGTGGGCGAGACCATCCGGGTGCCGTTGCCGGACGACCCGGGCGACCTGGTGCTCGACCATCCTGTCCACCGTGCCCTGGACGTGGAGGTGCTGGCCCTGAACCGGCACGTGCCGGGCAGCCTGAGCGCCCGTGTCGTGGAGGGTGAGGACCTGTCGACGAGCGCGTCCGCGCCGGGGACGCGGGGCGGTCTCCCGGTCGAGGAGGAGCGATGACCGACCCGCTGCTCGTCACGGTGGTCACCGTGCTGCTCATCGCGCTCAGCGCGTTCTTCGTGGTGATCGAGTTCGCGCTGCTGGGTGCGCGCCGGCCCAAGCTCGAGGCGGAGGCGGTCCGGAGCAGGGCCGCCCGCGCGGCGCTGCGGGGCATCAACGAGCTCACGCTCATGCTCGCGGTCGCGCAGCTCGGCATCACGGCCTGCACGTTCGCCCTCGGCGCGGTCACCAAGCCCGCGGTCGACGCGTGGCTCGGACCGGTGCTGACGTCCTGGGGGGTGTCCGCCTGGCTGGCGGACGGCGCAGCGTTCGCCCTGTCGCTGCTGCTGGTGACGTTCCTGCACCTGGTGGTGGGCGAGATGGCCCCGAAGTCGTGGGCGATCGCTCACCCGGAGCTCGCCGCGAGGCTGGTCGGCCTGCCGTCGCGTGCCTTCGCGGTGGTGCTGCGGCCGCTGCTGCTGTGGATCAACTCGGTCGCGAACCGGCTCGTGGCGGCCAGCGGCGTCACGCCGGTGGACCGTGCCGCCGTCGGTGGACGGGACGCGGACACCATCCGGCACCTCGTGGAGCACTCGGCCTCGGTCGGGGCCCTCGACGAGTCGTTCCGCAGGCACATCTCCACCGTGCTGGAGCTGGACAGCGTCACCCTGGAGGACCTGCTGCCCCCGGGGAGCACGCCCACGGCGGTGCCCGCCGGAGCGACGGTGGCCGACGTCCAGGCCGCCGCGATCCGCTCGCGCCACCTGCGGATCCTCGTCGAGGGCTCGGACCCTGCGGCGCCCCGGCTCGTCCACGTGCGGGACACGCTCGCCGAGCCGCTGGACCGCCCCGCCGAGGAGCTGTCGCGCCCCACGATCAGGCTGGAGGCGGGGACTGCGGTGTACGAGGCGCTGGGCCGCATGCGGGCCGCGAGCGAGCAGCTCGCGGTCGTGGTGCGGGACGGGAGGCTCGTCGGCGTCGTCACGGTGACCGACATCCTCCGGCGGGTGCTGCCACGGGTCCCCGCGCCGTCGGCGTGACGTCCTCGCCGTCTGGCAGCGCTGTGGTTCCGTGGGGAGTGAGCCGCGCGTCAGCGTGACACGGCCGACCTGCCGGCATGCCCCTGGAGCGCCTTCCACTGCAGCAGCATGATCGTCTTGCCGTCGACGATCCGCCCGTCGGCGACCATGACGAGCGCCTCGTCGAGGTCGAGCTCGAGGATCTCGATGTCCTCGCCGTCGTCCTCCAGCCCGCCGCCCGGCCCGGTGCGGTCCTCCGGCGTGTAGGGGGCGGCGTAGAAGCGGACGCGCTCGGTGACCGACCCGGGGCTCATGTAGGCGTCGAAGACGTGGGTGACGGGCCCGACGGCGACCCCGAGCTCCTCGCCGGCCTCGCGCCGGATCGCGGTCTCGGGGTCGTCGCCGTCGAGGAGCCCTGCCGCCGTCTCGACGAGCATCCCGTCGGGGTGCTCGTTGACGTAGGCGGGGAACCGGAACTGCCGGGTGAGAAGCACCGTGGACCGGTCGTCGTCGTAGAGCAGGATGGTCGCGCCGTCGCCCCGGTCGTAGGTCTCCCGCTGCTGGGTGGTCCAGCGTCCGTCCCGACGGCGGTAGTCGAAGGTCGTGCGTCGGAGCACGTGCCAGCCGGCGGAGGTGAGCTCGACGTCGCGGACGACGACGTCCGGGTTGCGCCGCAGGTCCCGGCCGGCCTGGTCGAGGCCTGTGCGGCCGCGATGGTCGGGGACGTCGATGCCCGGACGGCCGCTCATCGGCCCGCCGCCACGGCCGGGGGGATCTCGGCGACGTCGTGGTAGACGGGCAGGCCGAGGCGCTGGGCGATCGCCACGTCCTGGTCGGCGCCCCGCGACTCGCCCGGGAGGCGCAGCACGGCGTCGCAGTGCTGGAGCAGGCGCTGCGCGGTGGGGTAGAGGACGTCGGCGGCGAGCTCGTCGTGCACCGTCGCGCCGGCAGAGCGGAGCACCGGCAGGGCCACCCACTCGCCGATCATGGGGACGTGTCCGGCCCGGAAGATCGGCCAGGCGGCCTCCTCGAGCCGGCGCAGGTTGGCTTCCATCGCTGCGGGTTCGCCGTCGGTGCCGGACTGGTAGGGGCCGGCGATCAAGGGTCTGGTCATGTGCCGTACACTAGACCGAAACGTGCAGGACTACGCAAGAACGGGAAGAAATGCTGGCAGCTGAACGGCGTGACCATCTCCTCGAGACCCTCCGTCGCGACGGGAAGATCGTCGCGAAGACGGTCGCCGCAGACCTTGGCGTGTCTGAGGACAGCATCCGGCGCGACCTGCGCGAGCTCGCCGCCGAAGGGCTGTGCCAGCGCGTCTACGGAGGTGCGCTGCCCGTCTCGCCCGCCCTCGCCGACTACTCCGGGCGCCAGACGGTGGCCGTGGCCGGCAAGCAGCTCGTGGCCTCGGCAGCGGTCCGCCTCGTCAGCCCCGGCAGCACCGTGATCCTCGACGGAGGCACCACCGCCCTGGCCGTGGCCCGCAGCCTGCCCGCCAGCCTGAGCTGCACCGTGGTCACCCACAGCCCCACGGTGGCCGCAGCGCTGGTCGAGCACCCCACCGTCGACGTGCTGATCCTCGGCGGCAAGCTGTTCAAGCACTCCGCCGTCGCCTGCGGGGCAGCCACCGTCGAGGCGGCGCAGCAGGTCTCTGCGGACGTGTTCTTCCTCGGGGTGACCGGCATCCACCCAGAGGCCGGCCTCACCACGGGAGACGCCGACGAGGCGGCGATCAAGCGAGTCCTGGCAGGGCAGGCCGCCGAGACCTACGTGCTCGGATCCTCGGAGAAGATCGGCGCCGCCTCCCCCTACCGCGTCGTCCCGCTCGAGTCGGTGGCGGGCATCATCACGGACGCGCCGCCGGAGAGCGGGACCGTGGAGCGGCTGCGAGAGCACGTCCACGTCATCCCCGCGGGCGGGTGAGCCGCGCCGGCACAGAGAACGCGGGAAGGCGTCCCGGGCGGTCGGGCGGCCGGGACCTGCGCGAGGCGCCGCCGCCTCTGGATCGGGCGCGTCGCCTGCGGCATGCTCTGGCCATGCGCGTGCTCTCCGACCCTCTGACCGGCGCTGCTGCGACCCGCAGGACCTCTCGCCGTGCCGCCGGGCCGCTGGCGGCTGCCCTGGCGGTGGTGCTGCTCGGCGGGTGCACGGGCGCTCCGGCGTCGGGCGAGGACGGCTCCGGCACGACGGCGCAGGCGGCCGTTCGCTCCGCGCCCGGGGACGTGGTCGCGAGCGTGCCGCTGACCGTGGGCGGCACCGAGGTGACGGTCGACGTCCATCCCCTGGTGCGGGCCGGTGAGCACGTGGTGCTCACCTACGACCTGGTGCCCGACGGCGAGGAGGACGTGCGTCTGGGCGGCAGGTTCGGCAGCGAGCTGCGCGGTGAGTACGTCCGCCTCGCCGACCTGCGCACCAAGCACGTGCACGTCCAGGCGCGGTCGCAGGAGGGGGAGGTCGTCGGGTCGCCGCAGGAGCTGTACCGGCTGCCCGCGCCCGGCGTGCGCGTGCAGCGGGCGTTCGCGGCGCCGGCCGAGGGCACCGGCACGATGGGTGTCATGCTGCCGGGCGCGTACCTGGAGGCCGTGCCGGTGGTCGACGGCGAGGTCCCTGCCCCCGTGCTCGCCACGGGCGACGACGGCGCGCCGGCCGCAGGCGGCAGGGTGCGGCCGATCGACCTGGAGGCCGTCGCCGAGGCCCCGGTGCACGGGCTCGAGTCGTTCACCCGCGAGCTGTCAGGGGCGGTGGACGTGCTGGAGTCGTCCGAGCACGTGCGGATCAACCTGGGCGGCGACGTCCTGTTCGACTCCGGGTCGTCGAGCCTCGGCGCGGAGGCGCTCGCCGTCGTGGAGGCCGCTGCGGCGCGCCTCTCGACCCGTGCGCCCGGCGTGGTCGAGGTCGTGGGGCACACGGACGACGTCGGTGCCGCCGCGACCAACCAGGTGCTCTCGGAACGGCGGGCGCAGGCCGTGGCGGACGCGCTGGCCGGTCTGATCGACACCGACCGCTACGAGCTGCGCCCGTCGGGCCGCGGGGAGGCCCAGCCGCTGGTGCCCAACACGACGGAGGAGAACCGTGCCGCCAACCGCCGGGTGGTGCTCACGCTGACGTCCGGCGCCGCCTCGGGCTCCCAGGTGGGGTCGGCGGGCGAGCTGCCGGAGTTCGAGGGCCCGGTGGCCACGGGGACCCTGGGCGTGGAGATCGACGGCGTGCGGCGGTGGCGGTGCACAGCGCCGGCGGTCGAGCGGGTCGGTGACTCCCTGCTGGTCACCCTGGACGTCACCGCGCTCGACGACGCGGTGGACTCGGCGATCGCCCCCGGGGCGCTGAGCGGCATCCGGTCCTACCGCGGCGAGGGCACGTCAGTGCCGCGGCACGTGCTGGGGCTGACCCTGATGGCCGGGTCGTCGGCGGTGCACCCGTACGACTACCTCGCGGGCACGGGGCCCGAGGGGGAGGAGGTGTGGCACACGCTCGGCGAGCTGGACACGCTCCAGCGGGTCGACGGCGGTCAGACGCTCCGGTTCGTGGCGGTGTACCCGAGCGTGGGCGACGTCGAGACGGTGACGCTGCAGCTCGACGACGTGCTCGGCGCGAAGCCGTTCCGGCTCACCGACGTGCCCGTGGTGGGCTGAGGGCGCCCGGCGCAGGTCAGGGGAACGGCCGCACGACGTCGGCGGTCAGGCCACCCCCGGTGCGGAGCTTGGTGATCCGCCCGCCGCCGCCCCAGGTGGAGTCCTCCTCCATCATCATGCCGTCGCCCAGGTAGACGGCGACGTGGTAGATCCGGCCGTTCTGCTGGTAGAACACCAGGTCACCCCGCTGCCTCTGGGCGAGCGGCACGTGCAGCAGCCCGGGCCGGTCGTAGAGCTGCTGCGACGACCGGTACCACCTGCCCCTGCTGCCGGCGTCGTTGCCGCGGACGTCGAGCCCTGCGGCGAGCAGCGACTGGACCACCAGGCCCGAGCAGTCGGTGCCGTTCCAGGGCTGGTTGACGTTGGACCGGCGCGAGTCGCGCTCGTAGGGGATGCCCTCGTAGAGCCGCGAGTGCGCCACGAGCGCCTCGATGTGCTCGAGCCGCGTCGAGGACCGGTCGACCAGCAGGGTGGGGACGCTGTACGGGATGGCACCGTTGTGCGTGGAGGTGGGGAATCCCGCCACGCTCGTGCGCAGGTAGCCGCCCGGCGTCTGGTAGGCGGCGCCCTTGGCCCGGTAGGCGCCGACCGAGGGCATCACCGAGCGGGCGGGCACGATGGTGACCTGCACCGCCTCGACGCGGTAACCGAACCCCTGGGTGCCCGCCGACTGCCCGTTGCAGGCCCACGACATCCAGCCGAAGTTCTGGGCGTGGACCCGGTAGCAGACGTCCCAGGCCCTGCCGATGTCCCCCGTGAGGTCGAACCGGACGGCCTCGACGCGTAGCCCCCGCCCGCTGGTGCCGGCCACGGCGCCGTCGCGCACCTGGGGCTGCCAGCCGACGTCCTGCACGTGCGCCGTGTAGGTCAGGGAGCCGCTCTCGGTGCCTCCGACGAGCCGGGCGCGCAGCGCCTCGACGCGCAGCGAGCGCCCGGTGGTGCCCGCGGTGGCTCCGCCGACGACGTCGCCCTGCCAGCCGACGTTCTGCACGTGGGCCGAGTATGCGACGGTGGGTGCCTGCTTGGGGACGAGCCGGATCTCGAGGGCCTCGACGCGCAGGCTGCGGCCGCTGGTGCCGGCCACGGCACCGCTGGCGACCTCGGCCTGCCAGCCGACGTTCTGCACGTGGGCGCGGTAGCGCAGCTCGTGGGTGGCGGCGACGGGGCCCGTCAGCCGGATGCGCACCGCCTCGACGCGCAGGGAGCGCCCGGTGGTGCCGGCCACGGCACCGCTGGCGACCTCGGCCTGCCAGCCGACGTCCTGCACGTGGGTGGAGTACACGACGCCGCTGCCGGCGGGGGCGCCCACGAGCCGGATCTTCAGCGCCTCGACCCGGAGGCTGCGACCGCTGGTGCCGGCCGTCCTGCCGTCGGCCACCTCGCCCTGCCAGCCGACGTCCTGCACGTGCGCGGCGTAGCGGACCGAAGGTGTGCTCGCGGCGGCGGGCGGCGCGGCGGTGAGGCCCACCAGGGCCAGGGCGAGGGCCAGCAGCGCTGCGGGCAGGCTCCGGCGCGCGGTCGGCGCGAGGGGCGTGGTTTCCATCTGGCGGTCCCGGGGGTCGGTCGCCGACGCACGGCGCGTCGGCGTCCCTCCCATCGGCAGGGGGTGCCAGGACCTGAACCGACCCGTGTCTAGAGCCGGTGCGTGCGGGCGGGGCACCCTAATCACCCGATGTGACTCAGCGCACGCGGAGTCTCGCCATCCGAGAGATATTCACCCAATCGCGTCTCAACGTTGCGACCTCGTGACCATCTTGATTCGGTGGACAGTGCCCGCAAGAACCGACGAGAGGAGCTCAGCGTGCTCACCGTGACCGACAACGCCCGCACGGCTGTCGAGGACCTGGCCCAGCAGGCTGGCGTCCCGTCCGAGGGTGGTCTCCGCATCGCCCAGTCCGCCGGCCAGCCCGGCAACTTCGAGCTCGCGCTCGTACCCGCGCCGCTGCCCGACGACCAGGTGGTCGACGAGGCCGGTGCCACGCACGTGTTCGTCGAGAAGGACGCCGCGCCCGCCCTGGACGCGCTCACCCTCGACACCGACCCGGCCGCCCAGGGCCCCGGGTTCGTGCTGACCCCGCAGGCCTGAAGATCTCGCGACCGGCGGCCGCGGCCCTCCTCGGAGGTGTCGCGGCCGTCGTCGTTCCTGCCCGGTCCCTGCCCTGCGCGGTCCCTGCGCCCGGGGCGACGCCCGGGGCGAGCGGCTGTCAGGCCACCGGGCCCACGATCCAGGACGCCCCGAGCACCAGCGAGCCCAGGGTGACCACCAGGAAGAGCAGCACCCAGAGGATGCCGGGCAGCCCGGTCAGCCGGGCGAGCTGGTCGGCGTCCGACTGGCGCGCGGCCCGCCGGGCGCGCTGCGCCTGGAGCTCGAGCACCGGCCGCACCGACCCGAGCAGCAGGAACCATGTCACCGCGTACGCCACCGCCGACTGCGTCGGCTCGTCCAGCCACCAGGAGACGGCGACGAGCGCCACGCCCGCGACCAGCACCGACCACAGGCCGAACAGGTTGCGGATCTTGAGCAGCAGCAGCGCCAGCAGCACCACCAGCAGCCACAGCAGCCCGACGGCGTAGCCGTGGCGCAGCAGCCACGCGGCGCCCAGCCCCACCAGTCCCGGCCCGACGTACCCGGCGAAGGCGGTGGCGATCATCCCGAACCCGCGCGGGCGCCCCGCCGAGACCGTCAGCCCCGAGGTGTCGGAGTGCAGGCGGATGGCGTCCAGCCGGCGCCCGGTCAGCGTGGCCACCAGCGCGTGCGCCCCCTCGTGCGCGATCGTGACGACGTGGCGGGCCACCCTCCACACGGGGGAGACGAGCACCACGGCGAACGCGACCAGGCCCGTCGCCAGCACCACCGACTGCTCCGGCGCGGGCACGGGGGTGGTCGCTGCCTGCCAGATCCGGGCGAGCACGTCGCCCGCGCTGCTCACGAGGTCCACGGCGGCCATGCAACCACACCGCCGCTGTACCGCGTCCCGACCTCTCCGGCCGAGGCATGAGACACTGGTCGTGAGGGCTGCGCGACCACGCGCGCCCCGACGTCGTGGTGATCGCCCCAGATCGTGCGGCGAACCCGACCGGCCCCGACGCGGGCCCCAGCTGACGGCGCCGCCCGGCGCCGCGCCCGAAAGGCATCATGACCACCTTCGCCGATCTCGGCCTGCCCACCCCTGTCGTCGCCTCCCTCGCGGAGCGCGGCATCACTACCCCGTTCCCCATCCAGGCGGCCTCGCTGCCCGACTCGCTGGCCGGCAAGGACGTGCTCGGCCGCGGCCGCACCGGTTCCGGCAAGACGGTCGCGTTCGCCCTGCCCGTCGTCGTCCGCCTGGCCGGCGGCCGCCGGAAGGCGCGCCGCCCGCGCGCCCTGATCCTGGCTCCGACGCGTGAGCTGGCCAGCCAGATCGACGCGACGACGGCGCCCCTCGCGCAGGCGATGGGTCTGCGCACGACGACGGTGTTCGGCGGGGTCGCGCAGTCGCGCCAGGTCGCGGCGCTCGACGCCGGCGTCGACGTCCTCATCGCGTGCCCCGGCCGCCTCGAGGACCTGCTGAACCAGAAGCTGCTCAGCCTCGACGACGTCGAGGTCACCGTGCTGGACGAGGCCGACCACATGGCCGACCTCGGGTTCCTGCCGGGTGTCAAGCGCATCCTGGACCGCACGCCTCAGCGCAGCCAGCGCCTGCTGTTCTCGGCGACGCTGGACAACGGCGTCGACGTGCTGGTCAAGCGGTACATGCACCAGCCGGTGACGCACTCGGTCGACGAGGCCGCGGCGCCGCCGCCCAAGATGACCCACCACGTGCTCGCGGTGGCCGACGCCGCCGCCAAGCGCGACGTGGTGCACCAGCTCGCCTCGGGAACCGGCCGTCGCGTGCTGTTCACCCGCACCAAGCACCAGGCCAAGAAGCTGGCCAAGCAGCTCACCACGGCCGGTGTGCCCGCCGTGGACCTGCACGGCAACCTCGGCCAGGGGGCCCGCGAGCGCAACCTCGCCGCGTTCTCCTCGGGGGAGGTGCGCGTGCTGGTGGCGACCGACATCGCGGCCCGCGGCATCCACGTCGACGACGTCGAGCTCGTGGTGCACGTGGACCCGCCGGCCGAGCACAAGGCGTACCTGCACCGCTCAGGCCGCACGGCCCGGGCCGGCACCGGCGGCGACGTCGTCACCCTGATGCTGCCGGAGCAGAAGGGTGACGTGGCGGCGCTGACCCGCAAGGCGCGGATCACCGCCCAGCCGCGCGCCGTCGCCCCTGGCGACGCCACCGTGAGCGCGCTGGTGGGTCAGGTGGCCGCTCCGGTGGCGCCGCGCCCCGTCCAGCAGCAGGGTCGCCCGCAGACGACGGCGAAGAAGTCCGGCCGCCCGGCCGGTGCGCCTGCGCCGCAGCCTTCCGCGAGCACCACCGCGGAGGCCGGCTCGGGTGCCGCCCGACGCCGTCGCCGCGGCTCGCGCGGCCGGGGCCGCGGCAACGGCGGTGGCGGGAACACCGGCGGCGGCCGTCCCGTTGCGCACGGCGGAGGTGCAGCATGACCAAGCAGTACGAGGTGACCAAGTCCGACGAGGAGTGGAAGGTCGAGCTCGACCCCACGGAGTTCGCGGTGCTGCGGCTCGCCGGCACCGAGCGGCCCTGGACCGGTGAGCTCCTGGAGGAGCGCCGCACGGGCGTGTACCGGTGCCGCGCGTGCGGCAACGAGCTGTTCCGCTCGGACACCAAGTTCGACGCCCACTGCGGGTGGCCGAGCTTCTACAGCCCGCTCGCCGGTGACCGCGTGGAGCTGCTGGAGGACCGCAGCCACGGCATGGTCCGCACGGAGGTGCGGTGCGCGCGGTGCGGGTCGCACCTGGGCCACGTGTTCGACGACGCGCCCCAGACGCCGACCGGCGACCGCTACTGCATGAACTCGGTCAGCCTGACGTTCGAGCCGCTGGACGACTGAGTCGTGGCACGACAGGGCCCCGGCGGGTGATCCCGCCGGGGCCCTGTCACGTCCGGGTCACGCTCGGATCACTGGTGCGTCACTGGTGCGAGTCGCGCCAGCGCACGAAGTCCTCCGAGTAGCGGTGCAGCAGCGACGCGAGCTGGGCGACGTCGGCCTCGTCCCACTCCGCCAGCGCGTGCCGGAACGCCTCGACGCGCCCGTCGCGGGCCTCGGCGAACCGGTTCTGCCCCTCCTGGGTGAGCGTGATGAGCTGGCCCCGGGTGTCGTCCGGGTCCACCTCGCGCTGGATCAGGCCGAGCTGCTCCAGCCGGGAGAGCTGGCGGGAGACGGTGGCCCGGCCGACGCCGAAGTGGGCGGCGAGGTCGGACCCGCGCGTGCCGGGGTTGGAGTCGATGTGCGCCAGGAGCGGGTAGGCGCTCGCCTCGAGCTCGGGGTGCACCCGCCTGGCGGTCTGCGCCGCCGCCGACTGTGCTCGACGCACGAGCAGCCGGAGCTCGCGTTCGAGGGCGCCGAAGGGGTCGCTCGAGGGGTCGGGCGGCGACTGGGGCGTGTCGGTGGGCGGAACCATGGCCCCATCATGGCGTGTCCTGGCCCCTCCTGGTGCGCCGACGCCGGTTTCGGGCGTTCGCCCGTGGCGTGCGGGCTCGCGCGGGCCGGTGTGCGGGCAGGCGGCGGCGTGGGGATGCGACGACGCCGGGGCGCTCCGGTGCGGGGCGCCCCGGCGTCGTCGGGGAGAGGGAGGCTCAGCGGCGGGCGGCCGGCTCCTCGGCCGCCTCTGCGGCGTCGGCGTCGTCCGCGCTCTCCTCGGTGCTCTCCTCCTCGGCGCTGCGGACGGCCTCGATCTGGCCGCCCACCGTGTCGGCGCCGGCGGCGACGGCCGTCTCGGCGCGCTGGCGCGCCTCCTGCTCGAGCATCTGCTCGACGCCGGAGCGCTGGCCCAGCGGGATCTCCTTGAGGAAGACCACGGCGACCAGGGCGATGACGGCCATCGGCACGGCGATGAGGAAGATCTCCGCGATGCCGTGGGCGTAGGCGTCCTCGATGACCGTGCGGACGGGTGTGGGCACCTGGGACAGGTCGGGGACGGCGCTGGCGCCGGAGCCGCCGAGCGCGTCAGCGGGGACCCCGAGCCGGCTCAGGCCGTCAGTGATGTCGGTCTTGACGCGGTTGGCGAGCACGGCCCCCAGCGCGGAGACGCCGATGGCGCCGCCGAGCGAGCGGAAGAACGCGACCGCCGAGGTGCCGGCGCCCATCTCCTGGACGTCGAGCGTGTTCTGCGTGGCGAGCACCAGGTTCTGCATGAGCGCACCGACCGACAGGCCGAGGCCGAACAGGTAGGTGCCGATGAGCCAGAAGCTCGTGTGCGAGTCGATGGTGGACATGCCGAGCAGCGAGGCGATGAGCACGACGCCGCCGCCCACCATGATCGCCTTGTAGCGGCCGGTCTTGGAGATGATCCGGCCGAGCACCACACCGGCGAGCATGGTGCCCACCACCATGGGGATGGTCAGCAGGCCGGACTCGGTGGGCGTCTTGCCGCGCGAGAGCTGCAGGTACTGCGAGAGGAACACGGCGGTGCCGAACATGGCCACGCCCACGGCGATCGAGCCGATCACGGCCAGCACGAACGTGCGGTTGCGGAACAGGTGCAGCGGGATGATCGGCTCGTCCACCGCGCGCTCGACGAGCACGGCGGCGACCAGGGCGACGACGGCGCCGCCGACCATCGCGTACGTCTGCCACGAGCCCCAGGCGAAGTCGTTGCCCGCGAAGGTGACCCACAGGAGCAGGAGCGAGACGCCGACGGAGATCAGCCCGGCGCCCCAGTAGTCGATCTTCACGGTGCGGCGGGGCCGGGCCGGCAGGTGCAGGGTGCGCTGGAGCACCACGATGGCCGCGACGGCGAACGGGATGCCGACGAAGAAGTTCCAGCGCCAGCCGAGGAAGCTGTCGGTGATGACGCCGCCCAGGAGCGGGCCGCCCACCTGGGACACGGCCATGACGCCGCCCATGAGGCCCATGTACCGGCCGCGCTCGCGCGGGGAGACGATGTCGGAGACGAGCACGGTGGCCAGGGCCATGAGGCCACCGGCGCCGATGCCCTGTACCGCGCGGAAGCCGATGAGGGTGCCGATGTTGTGGGAGAACCCTGCCGCGGCGGCCGAGAGCACCGTGATGACCAGCGCGATCTGGATGAGCGTCTTGCGGTTGACGAGGTCGGCGAACTTGCCCCACAGCGGGGTGCTGACGGTCTGGGTGAGCAGCGTCGCGGTGACCACCCAGGTGTAGGAGTGCTGCGACCCGCCGAGGTCGCTGACGATGCGGGGCATCGAGGTGGAGGTGATGGTCGCCGCCAGGAGGGCGACGAACATGCCGAGGATGATGCCCGAGAGGGCTTCGAGGACCTCTCGGTGCGTCATCGCCGGGCGGGTGCCCGGCGCGTCTGTCGTGGTCGTGGACATCAGTGCGTGCCTTCTTCGTCGTGGATGGTCGTGATGGCAGCCGCGACTCTGCGGATGTGGTGGGTGGCTTCCGCGAGGTCCTGCTCGGACCAGTCGTGGAAGACGGTGGAGAGCAGCTCGGCGAAGCGTGCCGAGACGTGCTCGGAGAGCTCGTGGCCCGACTCGGTCAGCTCCAGCAGGCGCACCCGGCGGTCGTCGGCGTCGACGGTGCGGCGCACGTAGCCGGCGTCGACGAGCTGGCTGACCTGCCGGCTGGCCACGGAGGCGTCGACGCGCAGCTTGGTGGCGATGTCGGTGAGCTGCACCTGCCCGCACGTGGCGAGCATGCGGATGACGCCGAGCCCGGCTCGGGGCCAGTCCAGCTCGCGGGCGAGCCGGACTCCTGCCTCCCGCTGGGCACGGCTCAGCTCCTCCAGGGAGGCGAAGAGGGTGTCGACGGGGGAGGCGGAGGATGGTGAGAGGGTCTGCACGGTCACTCCTTGGTTGCTGCACGCAACTATATGACTGGTGCTTGCAGCAAGCAAGTGTCAGGCGCGCGGTGATCGGTCGGGGGACACTGGAGAGATGACCGAGGAGCAGCCACGCCGCCCGCGCCGCCCGGCCATGCTCGACCCGCGCGAGGCCGAGCAGGTCCCCGGCTCCGTCGACCCCGCCCTGCGCGACGAGGTCGCGCACACCACCGCCCGCGCCGTCGTGCACCGCGCCCGTGCCGCCGAGGACCCGGAGGTCGTGGCCCGCCTCGTGCGCCTCGTCGAGACCGAAGGGCTCGACGTCGTCGCCGGCCTGTGGGCCGACGCCGCCCCCGTCACCCTCCCCGGCGCGCTGTGGCGCCTGTACGTGCTGCGCGAGTGGGTGCGCCGCGACCCCCAGACCGTCACCCTCCGCTACCGGCTCGGCGTCGACGCCGCCCCCGTCCACGAGGCCGTCGCCGGCGTGCCACGCCCGCCCGAGCCCACCGACATCCGCGAGCTGGCCGACGCCGTCCTCTCCGGCGTCTACGCCGGAGACCTCGCCGTCGCCCTCGAGCGCGCCGCCTCGTTCTGCCGGATCCTCGCCACCGGGGCCGCGTTCGACGCCGACGCCCGCGAGGTCGCCGACCCCCTCGGCGCCGACCGCATGACCCGAGGTGCCGCCGACCTCCAGCGCACCGCCGACGAGCTCGAGCGCTCCGCCGCCCTCTGGCGCACCGACAAGCTCGACTGACGCCGCTGTCGGTACCGTCACAGTCGCGACGGTCACAGGACGCCCGCGGAATGCGGCCCCGCGGCCCGTGGTTACGATGGGTCGACGGCGCCGGGCTGCGGTAGCCCCGGGCTCCATCTTCAGCCGCTACGAGCGGCCACGCGCCGAGAGGCGCTCCCAGCCCGGCGTCGTTCACCTTCCCTCCGGCGGACCCCGCGCGCCCTCGCGCGCCACTGCGTCGCGCAGCCCACACCAGAGGATGTGGTTGCCCGGCGCTACAAGGATCTAGCCTGACGAGGATCAGTCCTCCCAGAACTGGAGATCGACGTGCGCCTGCGCCTGACACCGCGCGACACCACCTACTACGACCTGTTCGCGGCGCTCGCGCAGCACAACGTCACCGGGGCGGGCCTGCTCGCCGAGCTGCTCGGCGCCGACAAGGCCGAGCGCAGGTCCATCGCCGAGCGCTTCGTCGAGGTCGAGCACGAGGCCGACGACGCCACGCACGCGATCATGAGGCGCCTCAACCAGACCTTCGTCACCCCGTTCGACCGGGACGACATCTACGGGCTCGCCTCCGCGCTCGACGACTGCATGGACTCGATGGAGGAGGCCGCCGACCTCATCGTCCTCTACAAGGTCGACGCCCTCCCTGCCCGTGTCTCCGAGGTCGTCCAGGTGCTCCAGCGCTGCGCCGAGCTCACCGCCGACGCCATGCCGCGCCTGCGCTCCATGGAGAAGCTCGCCGACTACTGGGTCGAGATCAACCGCCTCGAGAACCAGGGCGACAAGCTGCACCGCAAGCTCGTGGCCGAGCTGTTCGACGAGACCACCGACGCGATCCAGCTCATCAAGCTCAAGGAGATCGTCGACGTCCTGGAGGACGCCTGCGACGCCTTCGAGCGCGTGGCCAACATGGTCGAGACCGTCGCGCTCAAGGAGTCCTGAGGCGTGGAGGCAGCGCTCGTCGTCCTCGTGGTGGCCCTGGCCCTCGGGTTCGACTACACCAACGGGTTCCACGACGCCGCGAACGCCATCGCGACCTCCGTCTCCACCCGTGCTCTGACGCCCCGCGTCGCCCTGCTCATGGCCGCCGTCATGAACTTCGTCGGCGCCCTGCTGGGCACCGAGGTGGCCGAGACCATCGCGACGTCGATCGTGAACCTCGGCGAGGCCGCGACCCGCACCGAGCTCACCGTCGTGCTCTGCGCACTGGCAGGGGCCATCGTCTGGAACCTCGTCACCTGGTGGTTCGGGCTGCCCTCGTCCTCCACGCACTCGCTCATCGGCGGGCTCGTCGGTGCCGGCCTGGCGGGCGGGCTGCCCATCTTCTGGAGCGCCATCGTCGACAAGGTCGTGCTGCCGATGGTGATCTCCCCGGTGGTGGGGTTCGTGCTCGCCTACCTCGTGATGGTCGCCCTCCTGTGGGTCTTCCGGAACGCGGCCCCGGCCCGCACCCACCGCCGGTTCCGCCTCGCGCAGACCGCCTCCGCCGCCGCCATGGCGCTCGGCCACGGCCTCCAGGACGCGCAGAAGACGATGGGCGTCATCTTCCTGGCGCTGCTCGCCGTCGGGTGGGCGCAGCCCGAGGACGGCATCCCGCTGTGGGTCAAGCTCGCCGCCGCCGGCGCCATCTCGCTCGGCACCTACTCCGGTGGCTGGCGGATCATGCGCACCCTCGGACGCCGCATCATCGAGCTCGACCCGGCGCGCGGGTTCGTCGCCGAGAGCGTGTCCGCGACCGTCCTGTACGTCAACGCGTTCGTGCTGCACGCGCCCGTCTCGACCACCCACACCATCACCTCGGCGATCATGGGCGTCGGCGCCACCCGGCGGCTCTCGGCCGTGCGCTGGGGCGTGGCGAAGAACATCGGCGTGGCCTGGGTGCTGACCATCCCGGCGGCGGCGCTCGTGGGCGCCCTCGCCACCTGGGCGCTGCACCCCGTCCTGGCCTGACCCCCGGTACCCGGGAGCAGCGCCAGGCCTCCGCCGCGCTGCTCCCGGCACAGGTCAGGACACGAGCGGGGTCACGTGCTCCGCGGCCACCACGCGCGGCCCCTTCGCCGTCAGCGCCACGTGCGCCACCAGCATCTCGCCCGGCTCCAGGTACGGGTCCTTGCCCGGCAGCGCGTCGGCCACCGAACGGCTCGAGTGCTGGCCCAGCACGTCGAGGATCGTCGGCAGCACCGGCCGGTGGGTGCACAGCACGGTGGATCGCTGGGACTCCAGCATCTCCCGCACGGTCGCGGCCACCCGGGCGGGGGAGCGCTCGTGGTCGGCCTCGGTGAGGTTCTCGCTGTACCACGGGCGCAGGTGCGCGGCCCGCACGTACGGGTCCATCGTCGTCGCGCACCGCTCCCAGCGGGAGCTGACCACGCTCGTCACGCCGTAGGCGGACAGCAGCGGCACCAGCGCGGCCGCGTGCGCGTGGCCCGTCGGCGTCAGCGGTCGCTCGGGCTCCGCGCCGTGCCACGCGGTGCGCGGCAGGGCCCGCCCGTGCCGGGCGATGACGACGGCGTGGGTCTCCAGCCGCCCGCGCTCGAACTCCTCGACCAGGGCCTGGAGCGGGCGCTGGTCGGTGGGGCGGGTCAGCTTCTCGGCGGCGTCGGCCGCGTCGACCCACCGCACCTTGTCGACCTCGTCCGGGTTCGCCGGGGGCAGCGGAGGGCGGGCCGAGAGCGCCGGCTGGTACGGGTCGGGCTTGGCCCGCCGCGCCGCCCAGTAGCTGACCGTCTTCCAGCGCCCGTCGGGCATGCGGTAGCGCACGCCGGGCAGGGGCACGCCCAGCACCACGGGCTTGCCCGTCTCCTCGGCCACCTCACGCACGCCCGCGACCTGCGGGTTCTCACCGGGTTCGAGCTTTCCCTTGGGCCACGACCAGTCGTCGTAGCGGGGCCGGTGCACCATGCGCACCTGCAGCCTGCCCTCGCGTGCACGCCACACCAGACCGCCCGCGGTGGGGACGGCGGAAGGGTCGTCGCTCAACGGGCCGACTCCGGGCGGCGGCGGTGGCGGCGCACGAGCACGTCCTGCAGGTCGTCCAGCGGCGAGCCGTCCTCCGCCTTGGCGTGCCGCTCCCACGTCCCGTCCGGGAGCAGGTGCCAGGAGGCGGTCGTGTCGGCCATGGACCGGTCCATCAGCTCGAGCAGGTCGGCGACGTGCCCGGCGTCGGTGATGCGCACCAGGGCCTCGACACGGCGGTCCAGGTTGCGGTGCATCAGGTCGGCCGACCCGATGAACACCTCGGGACCCTCGTCCGGGCCCTCGCCGATGGCGGGGCCGGCCGAGTTCGCGAACGCGTAGATGCGCGAGTGCTCCAGGAATCGGCCCAGCAGGGACCGCACCCGCACCGTCTCGCTCAGACCGGGCACGCCGGGGCGCAGCGCGCAGATGCCGCGCACCACGAGGTCCACCTTCACCCCGGCCTGCGACGCGCGGTAGAGGGCGTCGATGGTGTCCTCGTCGACGGCGGAGTTCACCTTGATCTTGACCCACGCCTCGTGCCCGGCCCGCGCGGCGGCGGCCTCCCGGTCGATCCGCTCGATGAGCCCGGCCCGCACGGAGCGGGGGGCCACGAGCAGGCGGTGGAAGCGGGACTGCGGGGCGTACCCGGAGAGCTGGTTGAACAGGCGCGTGAGGTCCTGCCCGACGTCGGGGTCGCAGGTCAGCAGCCCGTGGTCGGTGTACAGCCGCGCCGTCTTGGGGTGGTAGTTGCCGGTGCCCACGTGGCAGTACCGGCGCAGGCCGTCGCGCTCCTGGCGCACCACGAGGGACAGCTTGGCGTGCGTCTTGAGGCCCACGATGCCGTAGACGACGTGGACGCCGGCCTGCTCGAGCTTGCGGGCCCAGGAGATGTTGGCCTGCTCGTCGAACCGGGCCTTGATCTCCACCAGGGCCAGCACCTGCTTGCCGGCCTCGGCCGCGTCGATCAGGGCGTCCACGATGGGGGAGTCGCCCGAGGTGCGGTACAGGGTCTGCTTGATGGCGAGCACGCGCGGGTCGGCCGCGGCCTGCTCCAGGAACGTCTGCACCGACGTCGAGAACGAGTCGTACGGGTGGTGCAGCAGCACGTCGCGGTTGCGGATCGCGGCGAACACGTCCGTGGGCGTGGCCGACTCCACCTCGGCGAGCTGGCGGTGCGTGGTGGGCACGAACCGCGGGTAGTGCAGCTGGGGCCGCTCGATGTCCGCGATGATGTTGAGGCCGGTGAGGTCCAGCGGTGCCGGCAGCTCGTACACCTCGTCGTCGGAGACACCGAGCTCGCGCACCAGCAGCTCCCGGATGCGGGAGCTGATGCCGGCGGCGAGCTCCAGCCGCACCGGCGGGCCGAACTTGCGGCGCAGCAGCTCCTTCTCCATCGCCTGCAGGAGGTTCTCGGCGTCGTCCTCCTCGACCTCGACGTCCTCGTTGCGGGTGACGCGGAAGGTGTGGGACTCCACCACCTCCATGCCCGGGAAGAGATGGTCCAGGTGCTGGCCGATGACCTCCTCGAGCGGCACGAACGACGTGGGGGTGCCGCTCTGCGTGGCGCCGCCCGTGGTGGGGTCGGAGGGGCGGCCGCGGTCGTCCACCGCGATGAAGCGGGGCAGCAGCGGCGGCACCTTGACGCGGGCGAAGTGCTCCTTGCCGGTGAGCGGGTTGCGCACCACGACGGCGAGGTTGAGCGAGAGCCCGGAGATGTAGGGGAACGGGTGGGCCGGGTCGACGGCCAGCGGCGTGAGCACCGGGAAGATCTGGCGGCGGAAGAACTTGTGCAGGCGTTCCTGCTCGCGCTGCTCCAGGTCCTGCCAGTGCACGATGGTGATGCCCTCGGCGGCCAGCGCCGGCTGCACGTCGTCCGCGAAGACCCGCGCGTGGCGGGCCATGAGGCGGTGCGCGCCCTTGCTGATGCCAGAGAGCACCTCGAGCGGGGACAGGCCGGACGCCGCGGTGACGGCGATGCCGGTGGCGATGCGGCGCTTGAGGCCGGCCACCCGCACCATGAAGAACTCGTCCAGGTTGGACGCGAAGATCGCCAGGAACCGCACACGCTCCAGCAGCGGCAGGTCGCGGTCCTCGGCGAGCTCGAGCACGCGCTCGTTGAACGCCAGCCACGACAGCTCGCGGTCGGCAAACCGGTCGGCCGGCAGAGGGTCGGGGGCGTGCTCCGAGGGCTCGGCGTGCGTGCCGTCCGGGGAGGGCTCCTCCGCGATGTGCTCGGCGATGTGGGCCGCGAGCTCGGGGTCGACGCCCCGGGCGTACCGGCCGCGGTCGTCGCGGGCGCGGGCGTCCTGCGTGCTCATCTCGGGGTCCCCGTCAGCTCGGGAGCGCAGCGAGCGAGGTGATGGGGTGAGTTCATGGGCCCATCGTGGCACCGTTGGGTGAACGGTGTATGACCGAACGGCGATTCATGCCTGGGCGTACTGGACGTCGACGGCGGCACGCTCGAACCCGGCGCGCTCGTAGGTGCGGACGGCGGCCGTGTTGTCGCCGTCGACGTAGAGCACGGCACGGTCGGCGACGGTGGCCAGGTGCGCGAGCCCGACGGCGGTCAGCGCCTGCCCGAGCCCGCGGCTCTGGTGGTCGGGGTCGATGCCGACGGCGTAGACCTCGCCGTCGCGCCCGCCGGCCGGCTGCCCCGGCTCGACCTTCGTCCACAGGGAGCCGGCGAGGCTCCCGTCCGGGGCCTCCAGCAGGAAGAACCCGGCGGCGTCGAACCAGGGCTCGCCCTGCCGGTCGCGCAGGTCCGCCGCGGTGAGGCGGCCCTGCTCGGGGTGGGAGGCGAACGCGCGGGCGTTGAGCGCCACCCACGCCTCGTCGTCGTCGCCCGGCACGAAGGTGCGCACCCGGTAGCCGTCGGGGAGCGCCGGCCGTGCACCGGCGTCGTCGGCCGTGAGCGGGCGGGCGAGGAACAGCAGCTCGCGCACGACGACGTACCCGGCCGCGGCCGCGAAGCCCTGCGCCGCAGCGGTGTCGCCGTGCGCCCACACGCGCAGGGCCTTGCCACGCTGGCCGGGCGTGCCGGAGTACTGCGGCAGGCGCGCGTCGCGCTCGGCGGTGCGCAGCAGGAGCCGGCCGACGCCCTGACGGCGGTGCTCCGGGTGGACGACGAGCTCGGCGCTCGCGTCCTGCCCGCCGCGGTCCACCTGCACGTACCCGATCACCGTGCCGTGCTTGCTGTGCGCGACGGCGTGGGTCAGCCAGGGTTCGTCGGCGCCGAGCCGCAGCAGCGGCTGCTCGGACACGGGGGCGACGCCGTCGGCAGCCTGCGCGGCCGCCGCGAGCGCGCGCACACCGTCCTGTGCGGTGTCGTCGAGCGGTCCGATGGCGAGAGGGGCAGCGATACGCACGTCCCTATCCTGCCCGCCACGGCGCACGTGCACCTACGGGGTCGGGTGCGGGAGACGCCACGAGGGCCGGTGCCGTGCGTCTGCACGGCGCCGGCCCTCCCCGGTGTCTCAGGGCTCGGGCGTCAGTCGTCCGAGCTCTTGGTGGTCGCCAGGCCGGCCGAGATGAGCTCCATGACGGAGGAGTCCGCCAGCGTGGTGGCGTCGCCGACGGTGCGGTTCTCGGCGACGTCGCGCAGCAGGCGGCGCATGATCTTGCCGGAGCGCGTCTTGGGCAGCTCGGGCACCACGAGCACCTTCTTGGGCTTGGCGATCGGGCCGATCTCCTTGCCCACGTGGTTGCGCAGCTCGGCCTGCACCTCGGCGGCGCCCTCGGGGGTGGAGGCGCGGTCGGCGTGCTCCCCGCGCAGGATGACGAACGCGACCACGGCCTGACCGGTGGTCTCGTCGTTGGCACCCACGACGGCGGCCTCGGCCACGATGTCGTGGGAGACGAGGGCGGACTCGATCTCGGTGGTGGACAGGCGGTGGCCGGAGACGTTCATGACGTCGTCCACGCGCCCGAGGAGCCAGATGTCGCCGTCGTCGTCCTTCTTGGCTCCGTCGCCGGCGAAGTACAGGCCGGGGAAGCGTGACCAGTAGGTGTCCTTGTACCGCTGCAGGTCCCCCCAGATGCCACGGAGCATGGAGGGCCACGGCTCGCTGAGCACGAGGTAGCCACCACCGCCGTCGGGCACGGGCTTGGCCTCGTCGTCGACGACGTCGGCGACGATGCCGGGCAGCGGCACCTGGGCGGAGCCGGGCTTGGCGGCGGTGACGCCGGGCAGGGGGCTGATCATGATGGCGCCCGTCTCCGTCTGCCACCAGGTGTCGACGATGGGGGTGCGGTCGCCGCCGATGACGCGGCGGTACCACATCCACGCCTCGGGGTTGATGGGCTCGCCCACGGAGCCGAGCACGCGCAGCGAGGACAGGTCGAACTCGCCGGGGATGTCCGCGCCCCACTTCATGCACGTGCGGATGGCGGTGGGGGCGGTGTAGAGGATCGTCACCTTGTACTTCTGCACCAGCTCCCACCAGCGGCCGCGGTGCGGGGTGTCGGGGGTGCCCTCGTAGATGACCTGGGTGGCGCCGTTGACCAGCGGTCCGTAGACGACGTAGGAGTGCCCGGTGATCCAGCCGATGTCCGCGGTGCACCAGTAGACGTCGCTCTCGGGCTTGAGGTCGAAGACGTTGCGGTGCGTGTAGGCGGTCTGGGTGAGGTAGCCGCCGGTGGTGTGCAGGATGCCCTTGGGCTTCCCGGTGGTGCCGGAGGTGTACAGGATGAACAGCGGGTGCTCGGCGTCGACCCACACGGGCTCGTGGTAGGTGTCGGCAGCCTCGAGCGCCTCGTGCCACCAGACGTCGCGGCCCTCGGTCCAGGCGGTGTCCTGCTCGGTGCGGCGCACCACGAGCACGTGCTTGACCGACTCGGTGCCCTCGCCGGCCAGGGCCTCGTCCACGGCGGGCTTGAGGGCGCTGGGTGCCCCGCGCCGGTAGCCGCCGTCGGCCGTGATGACGAGGGTGGCCTCGGCGTCGGCGATGCGGCTGCGCAGGGCGTCGGCGGAGAACCCGCCGAAGACGACGGAGTGCGCCGCTCCCACGCGGGCGCAGGCGAGCATCGCCACGACGGACTCGACCAGCATCGGCAGGTAGATGACCACCCGGTCGCCCTTCTGCACGCCCAGGGCGGCGAGGGCGTTGGCGGCGCGCGAGACCTCGCGCTGCAGGTCCGCGTACGTCACGGTGCGGGTGTCGCCCGGCTCGCCCTCGAAGTGCAGCGCGACGCGGTCGCCGTGCCCGGCCTCGACGTGACGGTCCACGGCGTTGTAGGCGGCGTTGAGGGTGCCGTCGGCGAACCAGCGGGCCACCGGGGCGTCCGACCAGTCGAGCGTCTGGGTGAACGGCGTCTGCCACGTGACGAGCTCGCGGGCCTGCTCGGCCCAGAACCCGAGGCGGTCGGCGGCGGCCTCCTCGTACAGCGACGGCTGCGCGTTGGCCTGGGCGGCGAACTCGGGGCTGGGAGGGAAGGAGCGGTTCTCGTGCAGCAGGTTCTCGAGTCCTGCGGGCTGCGGGGATCCGGTGGGAGTGGTCAACGTCGTAACCTCCAGCGCGTCGTCGCGGGCAGACCGGCACCGCGTCGTAGGGGTGCCTGCCGCGAGTGTAGCGGCGCCCGTGAGCGGGCTCACACAGATGGGTCACACCCCGGTGGGAACACGATCGCACGTCAGCCTCGTTGGCACCGGACGTGAGCCTCCTCTTCGAGCCGCTGCGGCTGCGCGACCTGACCGTCAAGAACCGTGCCTGGCTGGCCCCCATGTGCCAGTACTCGTCCACGGACGGCATGCCCGACGACTGGCAGCTCGTCCACCTGGGCGCCCGCGCCCAGGGCGGGTTCGGCCTGCTGCTCACCGAGGCCACCGCCGTCGTGCCCGAGGGGCGCATCACCCCGCAGGACGCCGGGCTGTGGAACGACGCCCAGCGGGACGCCTGGGCCCGCGTGGTCGAGTTCGTCCACGGGCAGGGCGCCGCGATCGGTGTGCAGCTCGCGCACGCCGGGCGCAAGGCCTCCACCTACCGACCGTGGTCGCCCGTGCAGGGCACCGTGCCCGCCGAGGAGGGCGGCTGGCCCACCCTCGCCCCCTCGGACGACGCGTTCCCCGGCTACGCCGCCCCCGCCGCGATGACGGCGCAGCAGGTGGCCGACGTCCCCGCCCGGTTCGCCGACGCGGCCCGCCGCGCCCACGCCGCCGGCTTCGACGCCGTCGAGATCCACGCCGCGCACGGCTACCTGCTGCACGAGTTCCTCTCGCCGCTGTCCAACCACCGCACCGACGAGTACGGCGGCACGCCCGAGAACCGCGCACGCCTCCTCGTGGAGACCGCCGACGCCGTCCGCGCCGCCTGGCCCGACGAGAAGCCGGTGCTCGTGCGCGTCTCGGCCACCGACTGGCTCGAGGACGGCCTGCAGGTCGACGACGTCGCCACGGTGGCCAAGGAGCTCGCCGGGCACGGCGTCGATCTGGTCGACGTCTCCACCGGCGGCCTGCTGCCCGCCCCCATCAGCGTCGGCGCCGGCTACCAGGTGCCCGCCGCCCGCCGCGTCCGCGAGGTCTCGGGCCTGCCCACCACGGCCGTCGGCCTCATCACCGCCCCCGAGCAGGCCGAGCAGCTCCTGGTCGACGGCGCCGCCGACGCCGTCATGCTCGGCCGCGTCGCGCTGCGCGACCCGCACTGGCCGCTGCGCGCCGCCCACGAGCTGCGCCAGGCGCCCGGCGAGGGCGTGGCCTGGCCGCCGCAGTACGAGCGCGGCGCCTGGCGCTGAGCTGGTGAGCCGCCGGTGCTGAGCCGGCGCTGCATCACCACGCACGAGTGCGGCACCCGGGAGACCGGGTGCCGCACCGCCGGGTGAGCACGGGTAGCAGGCGCGTGCTGTCCGCTCCGCCACGGGGCCAGGCCCGCCGGAGTGTCCTCGACGTGGACTTCCTGTGCGTGGGTCCCGTGCTCTGCCGTCTTGTTGGTACCTCCATGGAAACCCCGCCGGGGCCGGGGCGCAACAGCGCTCCGGCCCCGTGGCGCGAGGTGATCGGCCGCCGTCCGGGTGAAGCCCGGTGGGCGGCTCAGTGCCCCCCGCGGCGACGGCGCACCGCACGCCACACCAGCGCGGCCACCGCCGCGGCGGCCAGCGCGCCCGCCGCCGTCAGCACCGGTGTCGGCGGCCGGGCCACCACCCGCAGCGCCACCGGGCGCGCGAAGGTCAGCACCTTCCACCCGCGCTCGGCCGCCGTGCGCCGCATCGCCCGGTCCGGGTTGACGGCGAACGCGTGCCCGACGGCGTCCAGCATGGGTGCGTCGGTGATGGAGTCGGTGTAGGCGTAGCAGCGGTCCAGGTCGTACCCGTGCCTTTCCGCGAGGTCGCGGACGGCGACCGCCTTGTTCTCGCCGTAGGCGTAGAAGTCGATCTCGCCGGTGTACCGCCCGTCCGCCACCCGCATCCGGGTGGCCACGACGTGGTCGGCGCCCAGCACGGTGGCGATCGGCTCGACCAGCTCGGCTCCCGAGGCCGAGACGATGACGACGTCGTGCCCCAGCTCGTGGTGCTCGGCGATGAGGTCCACGGCCTCGGCGTAGACGTACGGGTCGATGAGCTCGTGCACCGTCTCGGCGACGATCTGCTGCACCTTGCTGACGTCCCAGCCGGTCGCCAGCTCCGACAGGTGCCGGCGCATCCGTTCCGTCTGGTCCGCGTCGGCGCTGCCGAGCGCGAACAGGAAGTGCGCGTAGGCGGTGCGCAGCACGTCGCTGCGCGAGACGAGGCCGCCCTGGAAGAACGGGCGGGAGAACGCGGCCGAGGCGCTCGTGGCGATGATCGTCTTGTCGAGGTCGAAGAACGCCGCGACGCGGTCCCGTTCGGTGGGCGGCTCGGTCACGGGCCGAGCCTAGCGGGGCGGTCCCCCGGGTCCGGGGAGCCCTGCCGTCCGGAGCCGACGCACCATGCACAAGTCTTGTGCACAACAAGTGTGCACACTTATCGTGCTCCCATGGCCGACCCTCAGGAGCACCACCAGCGCCCGTACAGCCATGTGGACCTCACCGCCGAGTCCGCCAAGGTGCTCGCCCACCCGCTGCGCTCGCGGCTCCTGTCCGCACTGCGCCAGCACGGCCCCGCCTCGGCCACGGCCCTCGCGGCCCGGCTCCGCACCAACTCCGGAGCCACGAGCTACCACCTGCGGCGTCTGGAGAGCGTCGGCCTCGTCGCCGACACCGGCGAGGGCCGCGGCAAGGAACGCCTCTGGCAGGCCACCACCGAGAGCCACGGGTGGCGGGGCAGCGCCTTCGCCGACGACGAGGACACCCGCACCGCCCTCGGCTGGCTCGAGCGTGACTACCTGCGGCACTTCACGCAGTCCTACGGGCACTGGCTCGACGTCGCCGACGCCTGGCCCGCCGCCTGGCAGGACGCCTTCGGGTCGAGCGACGGGTGGATCGAGGCGACCCCCGAGCAGGTGGCTGCGATGAGCGCCGAGATCGACCAGGTGGTGGATCGGTACCGGCGCGCGGGCGAGGGAGACCCGCGGGCGCGGCGCGTGCACCTGTACCGGTACGTCTTCCCGCTGGACGCGGACGGCGGGGCGGTGGACGACGAGCCCGTCGACGAAGGGCCGCAGGCCCCGGACGTCCCGGGAGCGGCGTCGTGAGCGTGCCGACGCCGGCGGCCGCGCGGCGCGTCTTCCTGCTGCTGACCGCCACCCGCTGGTTCCCCGTGGGCCTCGTGGTCACCGCCACCACCCTGCTGCCCGTCGAGCGGGGCCTGAGCGTCGCCCAGACCCTCACCCTCCTGTCGGTGACGGGCCTGGTGGTCTTCGTGCTGGAGCTGCCCACCGCGGGGTTCGCGGACTCCCTGGGCCGGCGCCCGGTGCTGGTGACCGCCGCCGTCGTGCAGGTCCTCGCTGCCGTCGCCTTCGCCACGGCACAGACTCTCGCGGGCTTCGCCGTCGCGGCGGTGGCCACGGGCGTGTTCCGTGCGCTCGACTCCGGGCCCCTGGAGGCCTGGTTCGTCGACTCCGTCCACGCCACGCTCCCCGGGGCCGACGTCGACCGCACCCTCGCGCACCAGGGCACCGTGCTGGGCGTGTCGATCGCGCTCGGCGCGCTGGTCTCCGGCGGGCTGGTCTGGTGGGACCCGGTGAACGCGTGGTCCGCGCTCACCCTGCCGTACGTGGTGTACGCCGTCCTCGCCGTCGCGCACCTGGCAGCCGTGGCGCTGCTGCTGACCGAGGGCGACGGCGAGGTGCGCCCGCCGTGGCGGGCGCGAGCCTCCCGCGCTGTGGCCTCGGCACGGCGGGCCCCCGCGACGGTCGCCGGCGGGCTGCGCCTGGTGCGCGGCAACCGGGTGCTCCTCGCGCTGCTGCTGGTCGAGGTGTTCTGGATGACGGCCATGGTGGTGTTCGAGTCGCTCGTGCCGCTGCGCATGGCGGAGCTGGTGGGCAGCGAGGCCCGCGCGGGCGCGCTCATGGGCCCGGTGGCTGCCGTGGGGTGGGCGGTCTTCGCCGCGGGGGCCGGCCTGGCGGGTCTCGCCTCCGCGCGGTTCGGCGCGGCACGCACGGCCATGGCCGCCCGCGTGCTCAACGGGCTGGGAGCGGTGTGGACGGGGCTGGTGGCCGGGCCGGCGGCCCTCGTGGCCGCCTACCTGGTGACGTACGGGCTCCACGGCTCGGGCGGCCCCGTGTACAACGCGCTGCTGCACCGCGAGGCGGCGGCGCACAACCGCGCCACCGTGCTCTCCATGGCGTCGATGGTCGGCTTCCTCTCGGCCGCGGCGGCCGCCCCGCTGCTCGGGTGGACGGCCGGGGTGCTCTCGACGCCGGCGGCGATGGTGGCCGGGGGCGGGTTCAGCGTGCTGGGAGCGCTGTGCTTCCTGCCTGCCCTGCGCCGAGAGAAGGAGCTGCGGGCCGCCGGGGAGGTCGCGGTGCGCCTGTAGGGCGGCCGCAGGCCCTGACCTGACGGACCGGGCCGGGGGTGCCGGGAGCCTGCCGGGCGCGGTCGTGGCCCCGTAGCGGCAGAGCGTGCCCCCAGCCCCGTGGACGGTGCTGGCCGTGCACAGCACCGCGCTCGCGCGCCGCGGTGCCTTCGCGAGGCCCGCCAGGCTCCGGGGCCATGAGGACGACACCCACCCCACCCCTGGCCGCCGTGGTCGGCGCCTGCGGCGGCGCCGGCACCAGCACGGTGGCGGCCGCCGTCGCCCACGGCCTGCGTCGCGCCTGGGGGCGGGGCGTGCTCGTCGACCTGGAGACCGCCGCGGCCGGGATCGAGGTGACCCTCGGCATCGAGGACGAGCCCGGTGCCCGGTGGCCCGAGCTGCGCGCCGCCCGGGGCGAGGTGGACGGGCGCGGGCTGGTCGCCGCCCTCCCGAGGTGGGGATCGGTCCCCGTGCTCTCCGCGTCCCGGCTGCGACCGGAGGCCCCCGCCGACGACGTCGTGCTGGACGTGTGCGCCGGCCTGGTCCGCGCCGGCGAACCCGTGGTCGTGGACCTGCCCAGGCCCGGAGCCTGGACCGCCGCAGCGCGGGCCGTGGTCGCCGGTGCCGACGACGTGCTGCTCGTGGCGCCCCTGACCCTGCCCGGGGCCGCGGGCGCCGTGGCCGTGGCCGGGGCGGTCGCCCAGGCCCGCGCGGACGACGTCGCCCGCAGCGGCGAGCACGACCCGCGGGTGCGGCTCGTGGTCCGCCGCCCGGCACCCGGCCGGGTGGACGCGGACGACCTCTCCGCGCTGACCGGGCTCGACGTGGCAGCGGAGGTGCGCGAGGACCGCGCCCTGGCCGGCGCCGTCGAGCGCGGCGACGGCCCGCCCGTGGGTCGAGGTGCACGCCTCAGGCGCGTGGGCACCCAGCTCGCCGCGCTCGTGGGAGGCCCCCGATGACGCGCCCCCTGCGACCGGCAGCCTCCGAGATCGACGCCGGGCTCCTCGGAGACGTCCGCACCAGGCTGGGTGCCGGCGCCGGTGAGCCCGACGACGACGCCGTCCGCGCAGCGCTGGCGGCCAGCGGCCGCGTGCTCGGCAGCGACGCCCTGCGCGACCTCGCCCGCGCCGCCCGCGCCGAGCTCGCCGGAGCCGGCCCCCTCCAGCCGCTCCTGGAGCTGCCCGGCGTCACCGACGTCCTCGTCAACGGCCCGCAGGAGGTGTGGATCGACAGGGGTGACGGCCTCGAGCCGGCCGGCCTGGACCTCGGTGCTCCCGCCGACGTCCGGGCGCTCGCGGTCCGGCTCGCCGGGCTCGCCGGCCAGCGGCTGGACGACGCTGCGCCCGTGGTGGACGGGCGGCTGCCCGACGGCACCCGCCTGCACGCCGTGGTGGAGCCCGTCGCAGCCGCCGGGGCCGTGATCTCGTTGCGCGTGCTGCGCCAGGCCGGGCTCACCCTGGACGCCCTCGTGGCCGCAGGAGCGGTGCCGCCCGGCTGGGAGCGGCTCCTGCGCGGCCTCGTGGCACGACGGGCCAACGTGCTCGTCTCGGGCGGCACCGGGACGGGCAAGACGACCCTCCTGGCCGCGCTCCTGGGGCTCGTCCCGGCCGACGAGCGGGTGGTCACCGTGGAGGAGGCGCGGGAGCTGGCGCCCGGCCACCCGCACGTGGTGCCCCTGGCGACCCGGCGGGCCAACGTCGAGGGTGCCGGCGCGGTGAGCCTGTCCGACCTGGTGCGCGCCGCGCTGCGCATGCGCCCGGACCGGCTCGTGGTGGGCGAGTGCCGCGGCGGCGAGGTGCGCGAGGTGCTCCTGGCCATGAACACCGGGCACGACGGCGGCCTGGCCACCCTGCACGCCAACGCCGTCGAGCACGTGCCCGCGCGCCTGGAGGCGCTGGCAGCCCTGGCCGGGATGCCGCGTGACGCCGTCGCCGCCCAGGCATCGGCCGCCGTGGACGTCGTGCTGCACGTGCGGCGCCGGCGAGGCCGGCGGTTCGTCGCCGCGGTGGGCGTCGTCGGCCGCTCGGACGAGCAGGGGGCCGGCGGGGAGCTCGTGGTCCGGGCTGCGGCCCGCTGGGACGGGACAGCGCCCACGGCCCACGTCGCCGACATGGCCACCTGGGAGGCGCTCCTGGGCCGGTGGGCCGCATGAGCGGCACGGGAGCCGCCGGGCTGGTGGGGGCCGCCGTCGGCCTCGGGGTCTGGCTGGCGCTGCGCCCCGGAGGCCGCACCGCCGTCGTCGCGCTCGGCGGTGGAGGGGACCCACGAGACCGCCCCTGGTTCACGATGCTCGGCACCGCGCGGGCACGGCTGGCCAGCGGCCCGCACGGTGACGACGGCGCTCGCGTGCGCGTGGTGGTCGCGCAGGTCTCGGCGCTGCTCCGGGCCGGAGCGCCGCCCGGCGCGGCCTGGACCCGCGCGGCGGGAGTCGACGTCGACGAGGTGGGTGTGCCCGACGAGCGCGCCCTCGCCGCCGTCGTGGGCCCCGAGGCCGCCCGGTCCGTCACCGCAGCCACCCGGCTCGCCGTCGAGGTCGGTGCCCCGCTGGGACGCGTCCTCGAGTCGGTCTCGGACACCCTCGTGGCCCAGGCGGAGGCACGGTCGGAGCGCGAGGCCGCCCTGTCCGGCCCCCGCACCACGGCTCGCGTGCTCCTGTGGCTGCCCGCCGCCGGAGCGCTGCTCGGCGGGACGCTCGGTGCCGACCCGCTCGCACGCGCGGCTGACGGTGGCGCGGGCACGGCAGCCGTCGGGCTCGGCCTCGTGCTCCTCGCCGTCGGGCGCTGGTGGACCGGCCGGCTCGTCACCGCGGCCAGGCAGGCCGGGGAGGCGTCATGAGCGCACCCCGGGAAGAGACCGCGAGAGTCCGCACAGGAGGAGCGCCGTGAGCCCGTACGCGACCTTCGTCGTCGCGACCGCCTGCGCCGGCCTGGCCGTGCTGCCCTGGATGGTGCGGGCCCGTGCCGTGCGGCGCCGGTGTGCCGGGCTCGCGTCACCCGCACCCGCTGCGGGCAGAGCCGGCCCCGTCCCGCCCAGCGTCGACGTGCCCGTGGTGCTCGAGCTGCTGGCCGCGGCGCTGCGCTCCGGCGCAGGCGTGCCCCGCGCCCTGCAGGCCGTGGCGACGGCGACCGGCGGCGAGGAGGGCGCAGCGCTCGCCGCCACGGCGGCAGCCCTGCGGATGGGCGCCGCCTGGGACGACGCCTGGCGTGACGCCCCCGATCGGCTCGCCGTCGTCGGGCGGGCGCTGCGACCTGCCTGGGTCGAGGGCGCCGCCCCCGGCGAGGCCCTCCGAGCGGCCGGGGACGAGGCGCTGCGGACCCGCAGGGACGCCGCCCGCACCGCCGCCGGGCGGCTGGCCGTGCAGCTCGTGCTGCCCCTCGGCGCCTGCTTCCTGCCCGCGTTCGTGCTGGTGGGGCTCGTGCCCGTGCTGCTGGGCCTGGGCATCGACGTGCTGGCCAGCTGACCCCGGCCCCCTGACGTCCCACCAGCGGTGGGCGAACGCCCCGGCGACCGCCGAGGCGACCGACGAAGAGAGGAACCCCCATGACGCACCACGACCTGACCACCACCGACGCTGCCTGTGCCCCGGACCGCACCGCTGCGCCCGACCCCGAGGCCGGCCTGGCCACCGCCGAGTACGCCGTCGCCACCATCGGCGCCGTCGGGTTCGCGGGGCTGCTCATCGTCATCCTCAAGAGCGAGACGGTGCGCGGCGCGCTGGAGCAGATCATCACCTCCGCGCTGTCGGTGTGAGGCCGCCATGACCAGCGCGACGAGACGCGGAGCCCTCTGCTCCCGCAGGCCCACGGACACCGAGCGCGGGGCCGTCACGGCGGAGCTTGCCGTCGGCATGCCCGTCGTCGTCCTGCTGCTCGTCGCGGTGCTCACCCTCGCGGCCGCGTCCAGCGCACAGATGCGTGCGCTGGACGCGGCCCGGGCGGGAGCCCGCGCCCTCGCCGTGGGGGAGGACGAGGCGCAGGTGCGCGAGGTGGTGACCCGCCTGGCCGGCCCCGGTGCCGAGCTGGGCCTCCTCCACGACGGGCCCTGGGTGACGGTGCACGTGTCACGCCCCGTGGCCGCGGGCTGGCTCGCCCACGTGCCGCTGCGCGCCGGCGGGGAGGCCACCGCGTGGCTGGAGCCATGATCGGGGGCCCGGAATGAGCCGCGCCGTCCGGGCGCACGAACGCGGCTCGGGCACCGTGCTCCTGCTCGGTGTCGCCGCCGTCGTCGTGCTGCTCTTCGTGGCTCTGGCCGCCCTGGGCGCGTCGCAACGGGCACGCGGCGCGGCGCAGGCGGCCGCGGACCTGGGGGCGCTCGCGGCGGCGACGGCGCTGCGCGGCGGGCTGGACCCGTGCGGGGCGGCGGCGGAGGCGGTGGTGCGCAACCAGGCCACCGTCGTCGGGTGCGAGCAGGAGGCCGGCGGGGTGGTGAGCGTGGCCGTGACACGACCCGTCGCAGGTGTCCCGGGCTGGGCCGGCGGCGAGGCCCGGGCCGAGGCCCGTGCGGGCCCGAGGCCGCAGGCGTGGGCCCCGTGAGCGGGGTGGCGTCAGCGCTGGTCACGTAGGCTTCCGGGGTGCCTGACGCCGCCTCGACCGACCTGCCGACCCGTGAGTTCCTGCTCGTCCTGGACCGCCCCCTGGAGCCGGCCGACGAGGAGCGGCTGCGCTCGGAGGGCCTGGAGGACGCCGCGCCGCTGACGGAGAACGGGCACGGCATGCTCGCGGTGGGGCGCCAGGCGGCCACCCTGACCGACGCAGTCGCTTCGGCGGTGACTCAGGTGCGTGCCGCGGGCCTGGAGGTGGTGCGCGTGCTGGGACCGGAGACGGACCTGGTGGCGCTGAGCACCGTGGCCAGGCGGCTGGGCCGCACCTACGAGTCCGTGCGGCTGCTGGCGGCCGGCAAGCGGGGCCCTGGCGGCTTCCCGGTGCCCGTCTCCGGTGACGGCGCGGCGCTCTACTCGTGGACGGCGGTCGCGGCGTGGGCGCGCGAGCACCTGGACGCCCCGGTGCAGCCCGACGACGACGCCCGCGTCATCGCCGCAGCCGACCACCTGCTCGCGGCCCGGGCGCTGGTGGCCCGCGACGAGCGTGAGGCGCTGCTAGCGGCTCTGGTCTGAACGGGGCCCGGCGCGCGCGGAGCCGCTGCACACGAGCCCTGACGCGCCGGTGGCCCGTCGGAGCGTCTGCTCCGACGGGCCACCGAGGGGTCCGCAAGGTCAGCTCGGGTTGACCCCGAACAGGGCGGCGCGCTCCTGGATGAGCCGCGCACGGCCCAGGCGCGGCTTGTCGGAGCCGTCGCGGATGACACCGCCCGAGGCCTCGAAGTCGGCGAGGAAGTCGACGGCCCACGCGACGTCGGCGGGCGAGGGGCTGAACGACTCGTTGACCACGGCCGGCTGGTCCAGGTCGAGGCAGAGCTTGCCCGTCATGCCCAGGTCGACGGCGTCGCTCGACTGCTCGCGCAGCAACGGGTGGCTGGTGCCCACGGTGGGGCCGTCGATCGGGCCGGTGAGCCCGCCGATGCGGGAGGCGAGGACGAGGCGCGAGCGCGGGTACGCCATGGCCAGCGGCTCGTTCGCAGCGCCGGTGTCGCGGCGGTAGTCGCCCGAGCCGAACGCGAGGCGGAACACGCCCGGCGCGCGGGCGATGGACACGGCGTCCTCGATGCCCAGAGCCGACTCCACGAGGGCGATGACGGGCAGGTGCCCGCCGAGCCGCTGCACGGTGTCGACCACCTGGTCCGGGCTCTCCGTCTTGGCGAGCATGACGCCCTGCAGGCCGGGGGCGTCGCGGAACGCCTTCATGTCGTCCGCCCACGCCTGGGACGAGCGCTCGTTGACGCGCACCCATGCGCGGCCGCCACCGGCGAACCAGTCGAGCACCTTGGCGCGCGCGGTGTCCTTGAGGCGGTCGTCGACCGCGTCCTCGCAGTCGAGGATCACCTGGTCGGCGCGCGAGAGCTGGGCGGCGTCGAAGACGTCGTCCTTCAGCGCGTTCAGCAGCAGCCAGGAGCGCGAGTGGGCGGGGGCGACGCGCGTCGCCTCACGGGTCCTGCGCTGTTCGTCGAGGGCGGTGTCGAGGCTCACCTGATGGACTCTACGGGGCGGCGGGGGCGTGACCGAGCACCAGGTCCAACAACGTCACGGCCGCGGCCTTGTCGAGGGGCGAGTTGTAGCTGCCGCACTTGGGGGACTGCACGCAGGCGGGGCACCCGTGGTCGCACGGGCAGGCCACGATGGCGTCACGGGTGGCGCGCAGCCAGGTGGCGCCGAGCTGGTAGCCGCGCTCGGCGAACCCGGCACCGCCGGGGTAGGCGTCGTACACGAACACGGTGGCCTCGCCCGTGTCGGGGTGCAGGTCGGTGGACACGCCGCCCAGGTCCCAGCGGTCGCAGGTGGCGAGCAGCGGCAGCAGCCCGATGGAGGCGTGCTCGGCGGCGTGCAGCGCACCGGGCACCACCTCGGGGTCGAGCCCGGCGGCCCGCAGCTCGTCCTCGGGCACGGACCACCACACGGCGGTGGTGACGAGCGCCCGTTCGGGCAGGTCGAGGGCCTGGGTGCCGAGCACCTGCATGTCGGGGATGCGGCGTCGCTCGAAGCTGACCACCTGGCTGGACACCTCGACGGGCCCCAGGCCCCAGGTGACCGGTCCCCACGAGCGCTGCTCGACCCGGCCCGGCGCCCCGGCGTCGTCGGACGCCCCGCCCGGCTCGCCCTCTGCCGCCCCCGGTGCCGCAGGCTGGTGCTCCGGGTCGATCGCGATGGTCATGACCTCGCGCGACCAGGTGCCGTGGTCGACGTCGCGCCGGACCACCAGGGCGACGCGGTCGGTGAGGTCGAGGTGGTCGACCACGAAGGTGACGCCCTGGTGGACGTACACGGCGCCGTCGTGCACCTGGCCGTCGGCCGAGGCGGCGTCGACGGTGCCCAGCAGCCTCCCTGTGGGCGCCTCGACCACCCGGATCGGCTGCCCGCCGGCACCGCGCAGGTCGGCCATGCCGGCCGCGGGCTGGGCGTGGGTCCAGTACCAGCCGGAGGGGCGGCGGCGCAGCGCCCCGCGGGTCACGAGCTCGTCGAGCACCGAGCGCACGTGGTCGGCGTCCCCGAACGCCGGCAGGTCGTCGCTGCGCAGGGGCACCTCCTGCGCGGCGGCGCACAGCTGCGGGGCCAGCACGTACGGGTTCGCCGGGTCGAACACGGTGGCCTCGAGCGGGGCGTCGAACACGGCCTCCGGGTGGGTCACGAGGTAGGTGTCGAGCGGGTCCTCGCGGGCCACGAACGCGACCAGCCCGTCCGCACCGGCGCGACCTGCCCGCCCGGCCTGCTGCCACAGCGACATGCGGGTGCCTGGCCAGCCGGCGATCAGCACGGCGTCGAGCCCCGAGATGTCCACCCCGAGCTCCAGCGCGTTGGTGGTGGCCAGCCCCAGCAGCGCCCCGGTGCGGATCGCCTGCTCCAGCTCCCGCCGCTCCTCGGGCAGGTAGCCGCCCCGGTACGCGGCGACCCGCCGCGACAGGTCGGTGGACACCGGCCGCAGGTGGTCGCGCGCCGCCTGCGCCACCGACTCCGCCCCGCGGCGCGAGCGCGTGAACGCGAGCGTCCGCGCCCCGTGCGCCGCGAGGTCGGCCAGCAGGTCAGCCACCTCCGCCGTGGCCGACCGCCGCGGGTGCTCGGCCGCGCCGTCCTCGGTGACCACCGTCTCCTGCTCGCCCTCGGTGTGCCCCGGGTCGAGCGGGTCGGGCAGCGCCCACGGGTCGTCCGCCGTCGGGGCGTCGCCGGGCCCCGAGCGCAGGAACGTGAACGACTCCACCTCCGGCGGCTGCCACAGGACCACCGTGCGCCGCCCCGACGGGGAGGCGTCGTCCACCACGGCGGTCACGTCGTCGGGCGCCGCCCCCACCAGGCGCGCGGCGCTCGCGGCGGGCTCGGCCGACGTCGCGCTCGCCACCACGAACGTCAGCGTGCCGGAGCGCGGGCGTGAGACCCCGCGCGCAGGCTCGGCCAGCGGGCGGTAGTGGTCCACGAGCCTCGCCAGCCGGCGCAGCACCAGCGACACGTGCGCGCCGAACACCCCGCGGTAGGCGTGGCCCTCGTCGACGACGACGTAGCGCAGCGCGCGCAGGTACCGCGCCCACCGGCGGTGGTTCGGCAGCAGGGAGAAGTGCAGGAAGTCGGGGTTGGTGAGGACGACGTCGGCGTGGTCCTGGACCCACCGACGCTCCTCGGTAGGGGTGTCGCCGTCGCAGGTGCCGACCCGCAGGTCCCGCCCCGCGCCGTCGGGCATCGCGCCGAGCACGCGCTCCAGGGAGTGGAGCTGGTCGGCGGCGAGCGCCTTGGTGGGGGAGAGGTACAGCACGGCGCCGCGCCGCTGGGCGGGGAGGGTGCGCCCGACGGCGGTGAGCGCGGGCAGCCAGAACGCGAGCGACTTGCCCGAGCCGGTGGAGGTGGCCAGCGCGACGTGCCGGCCCTCCCAGGCGGCGTCGGCGGCCTGTGCCTGGTGCTCCCAGGGGCGGTCGACGCCGAGGGCCCGGTAGCCGCCGACGAGCGCGGGGTCGGCCCACCCCGGCCAGTCGGCGGTGCGTCCCTCGCGGGCAGGGAGCGTGCGGGTGTACGTGAGCCGGTCGGCCCGGGCGCCGCCGGCGAGCAGCACGTCGAGCAGCGGGTGGGGAGCCTGCTCGCCCTGCGGGTCCGGGGACCCGGTGGCGGGGGCCCGTGCGGGCCCTGGGTTGTCAGGCACGGGGGTCATCTTCCCACCCGCTGCTCGCGGGGAGCCGGGCGGCGGCGCTCAGCCTCGCAGCACCGCGCCCATCGCCCGGCTCAGGTACCAGGGGTCGACGACGGCGGTGAGCTCGCGCGCGGAGTGCATGGACAAGATGGGCACGCCCACGTCGACGGTGCGGATGCCCAGGCGCGTGGCGGTGATGGGGCCGATGGTGGAGCCGCACGGGATGGCGTTGTTGGACACGAACTCCTGGGTGGGCACCCCGGCGGCGGCGCAGGCGGCCTGCCAGCGGGCGGCTCCGTGCGCGTCGGTGGAGTAGCGCTGGTTGGCGTTGATCTTGAGGATCGGGCCGCCGCCGGCCACCGGGTGGTTGGCCGGGTCGTGGCGCTCGGGGTGGTTGGGGTGGACGGCGTGCCCGACGTCGGAGGAGACGTGGAACGAGGCGGCGAACGCCCGCGCGCGGTCCTGCGCGGTGGCGCCGAGCGCGTCGGAGACGCGGCCGAGCACGTCCTCGAGGAAGGGGCCGGCCGCGCCGGAGCGGGACTCCGACCCGATCTCCTCGTGGTCGAACGCGGCGACGACGGCGATACCGGCGATGTCCGCGACGGCGGCGGGCGTGGCCGCCGCGTCGAGCAGTGCCGTGATCGCGGCGTGCGTGGAGAGCAGGTTGTCCAGGCGGCCGGAGGCCCACAGGGTCCCGCCGGCGCCGAACGCGCGGGGCTCCTGGGTGTCGGCGACGACGACGTCGTAGCCGCCGATCGTGGCCGGGTCCACGCCCGCGCCGTCGTCGGCCGAGGCGGCGAGCACGGCCAGCACGTCGGCCTGGCTCACGTCCCCGAGGCCCCACACGGGCTGGGTGTGCCGCTGCTTGTCGAGCGTCAGGCCCTCGTTGACGGAACGGTCCAGGTGGATCGCCAGGTGCGGGATGCGCAGCAGCGGCCCGGTGCGCACCAGGTGCTCGGTGCCGTCGGCGGTCACCACGCGTCCGGCCAGCTCCAGCTCGCGGTCGAGCCAGGAGGCCAGCAGCGGGCCGCCGTACACCTCCACCCCCGCCTGCCAGAAGCCGTGGCCGCCGGTGGTGGGGCGCGGCTTGAGCTTGAACCCGGGGGAGTCGGTGTGCGTGCCGAGGATGGTGAACGGCGTCGTCGGGCCGGCCGCGGGCGGCACCACGAACGCGATCGCCGCGCCGTCGCGCACCACCACGTACCGGCCGCCCGGCGTCACGTCCCATCCGTCCGTCTCCGTCAGCCGCACGAAACCGGCGGCCTCGGCCCGCCGCGCGATCTCGGCGGCGGCGTGGAACGACGACGGCGAGGCGGTGACGAAGGCGCCCAGGTCCTCGGTGTGGGTGCGGGCCTCGGCGGGGACGGTGGCGGCGTTGACCGGTGCAGGCATGGCTCGCAGTCTCCCACGGGCCCGCCGGGCCGTGCCGCCAGGGCGGCTGCTCTCAGCGCAGCAGCTCGCCCAGGCGGGTCAGAGCCGCCTCGCCCGCCAGGTCGCCCGGCAGCAGCGGCACCTCCAGGAGCGGGACCCGCGGCAGGGCGTCGCGCACGACGGCGAGGTGCCGCTCCTCCTGCGCGTGCCGCGCGGCCAGCAGGTCGCCGCCGTCGTGCGGGGACCGCTTGTTCACCACCAGGGCACGCACCCCCACCCCGGTCGCCTCGAGCTGCCGGTGCAGCTCCAGCGCCTCCAGCACCGGCATCCGCTCGGCCGCCAGCACGATGACGAACGCGGTGCGCCCGTGGTCGGTGAGCACCTCACGCAGGCCCGCGAACCGGCGGCGACGGCGCTCCAGCACCGCCCGGATCTCCTGGTCGCGGCGCTCGCGCCGGTCCCGGGCGCGTGAGCCCGTGCCGAGCACGCCGGCACCGTCGTCGTCGGTGTGGCCCAGCCGTCGGGCGGCGTCCCCGAACCGGGCCGAGCGGTCGCGCCCGCGCAGCAGGCCGTCGGTCCACGCCGACATCGCCTCCGGCAGCGCCATGAGCCGTGCGGTGTGCCCGGACGGCGCGGTGTCGAACACGACCAGGTCGTACTCCGCCAGGCCGAGCTCGACGGTCTCGGCCACCCGCTCCAGTAGCGCGGCCTCGTGGGCGCCAGGGGCGTGCCGGGCCAGGTCCAGGTGCCGGTCCACCTCGCCGCGCAGGTGCTCGGGCATGAGCCGGTGCAGCGTGCCGCGCACCTGGTCGAGGTGGCGTTCGGCGGTGCGCTCCGGGTCGATCTCGATCCCGTCCAGGTGGCCGACGCCGGTGCCTGCCGCACCGCCGTCCTGCCCCACGGGGAACGGCCCCGCGAGGCGCACGACGTCGTCCCCGACGGGCCGGTCCCACAGGTGCCCGAGGTTGTGGGCGGGGTCCGTGGACGCCACGAGCACGCGGCGTCCTTCCCGGGCGGCGGCGAGCGCCACGGCCGAGGCCGTCGACGTCTTGCCGACGCCGCCCTTGCCGCCCACGAACAGCACACGTACCCGCGCGGCCAGGCTCAGCAGCACGACATACCCTCCAGCGGCGAGCGGTCCATGCCCGCGCGGGTGTGCCAGTCGTGCAGGCGCTCGTACATCACCGGCAGCAGCTCGACGGTGTAGTACGACGCCGGGTTGGGCACTCCCAACGACTCGGCGAGCACGATCATGAGGAACAGGTCGTCCTCGTCGCGCTGCGCCCGGGCGAACGTGCGGCGGTAAGGGCCCTGGTACAGGTCCGTGAGGCCGGCGTCGAGCGCCTTCCACCAGCCCGCGACCCGCCCTGGTGCGGTCATCGCGCCGGGGTGAGCTCGTCCCGGTCCTCGTCCTCGGCACCCACGCCGCGCCGTGCCCGGTTCATGGCGGCGGCCGCCTCGACCGCAACCCACAGGGAGGCCACGAGGATGACGGCGTCGAGCACCAGCAGCAGCCAGTTCCCGGCGTCGTAGAAGGTGCCGAGCTGCACCACGAGGGCCAGCACGGACATGGCGAGCACGAACACCAGGGGCACCAGCACGAGCACGGGGTTGCGTCGCTTGCGCAGCAGCATCACGGCCACGATCGCGAGGGTGAGCGAGGCGAGGAGCTGGTTGGTGGTGCCGAACAGCGGCCAGATGAGCATGCCGCCCTCGCCGTCGCCGCCCGCGCTGAACGTCAGCGTCATGGCCACGGCGAGCACGATCACGGTGCCGAGCACCTTGCCGACCCGCAGGCCGGCCAGCTCGGCGGCCTCCTGCACCACGAACCGCTGCAGGCGCACCCCGGTGTCCATGGTGGTGGCGGCGAACAGCACGGCCATGGTGGCGAGGATGGTGGCGCTGAGCGACGGCGGGATGCCCAGGCCGGCGTTGACGATGGCGCCGCCGCCCTCGACGAACGCCGCGACCCCGCCGGCGTTGAACGCGGTGTACACGGCCTCCCAGTCGGCGAGCGTCTGGTACCCGGCGGTGGCGGCGATGATCGCGCCGAGCGCCAGGAGCCCTTCGCCCACGGCGCCGAAGTAGCCGACGAACCGGGTGTCGGTCTCGTTGTCGAGCTGCTTGGACGTGGTGCCCGAGGCCACGGTGCCGTGGAAGCCCGAGATGGCGCCGCAGGCGATGGTGACGAACAGGAGCGGCACCAGGCTGGGGGTGCCCTCGGGCACGTTCGCGTTGACCGCCGGGGCCACGACGGTGGGCGTGGCGAGCAGCACGGCCACGTAGAGGATGCCGAGCCCGATGAAGAGCTGGACGCCGTTGATGTAGTCGCGCGGCTGGAGCAGCACCCACACGGGCAGCAGCGACGCGATCCCGGCGTAGAGGAAGAGCGCCACGATCCAGAAGGTGGAGGGCGACATGCCGAGCACGGACTCGGGCAGCACCACGGGGTACCGGTCGCCCAGCAGGATCAGGGAGTACAGGGCGACGACGCCGAGCACGGTGGTCAGCAGGAGGCTGACCTTCCAGCGGTAGATCATCTGCCCGATCACGAGGGCGACGGCGATGGCGCCCCACACGGGGATGACGGCCGACGGCGTGGAGACCAGCAGGTTCTTGATGACGGTGGCGAACGCGGCCACGACCATCAGCAGCAGCAGGAACACGACGACGAGGAACAGGTTGCGCCCGCGGGCGCCGATGTAGCGGCCCGAGAGGGTGCCGATGGACTGGCCCTTGTTGCGGACCGAGGCCCACAGGGCGCCCATGTCGTGCATGCCGGCGAAGAAGACGGTGCCGAGGGTGACCCAGAGGAACGCGGGCAGCCAGCCCCAGATGACGGCGACGGCCGGGCCCACGATGGGGGCGGCGCCGGCCACGGAGGTGAAGTGGTGCCCCCAGAGCACGAACCTGTTGGTGGGCACGTAGTCGACGCCGTCGCGCTGGGCGTGCGCGGGCGTGGCGTACGCGGGGTCGAGGCGGTAGATGCGGGTGGCGAGGTACTTCGAGTAGAGGAAGTACCCGGCCAGCACCATCGCGATGCCGACGAGGGCGAGGACGAGCGAGTTCACGGTCGGCTCCGGTCTGGTCGTCGTTGACACGGTCCACAGCAGTGCGCAGACCTTAACAGTGGCGCAGGTCACATCGGCAAGGGCTCGCGGTGCCGGCGAGTCGGGCGGAACCACCCCTGACCTGCGCCGTCTCGTGACGCGGATCACATATGAGTAGACTCGCGCGCATCCCGCCGTCAACGGCGCCGGCGGGGCCTTCAGCAGCACGTGCCCGCGCACGTGGAGGCTTCGTCAAGGAGGACGGATGCTCACGCTAGGAACAGGCAGCATCGTGATCGTCACGACGATCGCCCTCGTCGCTCTCGGCGCCCTGGCGTGCGCGCTGGTGCTGCGGCGGCAGGTCCTCGCCGCCGACGAGGGCACCGCCTCGATGCGGGAGATCGCCCGCGCGGTGCAGGAGGGGGCGTCCGCCTACCTCAACCGGCAGTTCCGGACGCTGGCGCTGTTCGCCGTCGTCGTCTTCGCCCTGCTGTTCCTGCTGCCCGGCGACGGCGGCGTGCGCCTCGGCCGCTCGATCGCCTTCCTCTTCGGCGCCGCGTTCTCCGCCGCCATCGGCTACCTCGGCATGTGGCTGGCCGTGCGCGCCAACGTGCGCGTCGCCGCCGCGGCCACCCGGCCCGACGGCCGCGCCGTCGGTGCCCGGCTGGCCTTCCGCACCGGCGGCGTCGTCGGCATGTGCGTGGTGGGCCTCGGGCTGCTGGGTGCCGCCCTCGTGGTGCTCGTCTACCGCGCCGACGCCCCCGCCGTCCTCGAAGGCTTCGGCTTCGGTGCCGCCCTGCTCGCCATGTTCATGCGCGTGGGCGGCGGCATCTTCACCAAGGCGGCCGACGTCGGCGCCGACCTCGTCGGCAAGGTCGAACAGGGCATCCCCGAGGACGACCCGCGCAACGCCGCCACCATCGCCGACAACGTCGGCGACAACGTGGGCGACTGCGCCGGCATGGCGGCCGACCTCTTCGAGTCCTACGCCGTCACCCTCGTCGCCGCGCTCATCCTCGGCCGGGCCGTCATGGGGGAGCAGGGTCTCGTCTTCCCCCTGATCGTCACCGCCGTCGGCGCGCTCGTCGCCCTCCTCGGCGTGCTCGCCACCCGGGTGCGCGGCTCCGAGAGCGGGCTCGCCGCCATCAACCGCGGGTTCTACCTGTCCGCCGTGGTCGGCGTCGTCCTCGCGGCCGTCGCCGCGTTCGCCTACCTGCCCTCCTCGTTCGAGGGCCTCGGCGGCACCGCCCAGCTCGGCACCCTCACCGGCATCTCCGCCGACCCCCGGGTCGTCGCCTCGCTCGCCGTCGCCGTCGGCGTCCTGCTCGCCGGCGTGATCCTGTGGATCACGGGCTACTTCACCGGGACGACGTCGAAGCCCACGCTCCACGTCGCCGCCACCTCCCGCACCGGTGCCGCCACCGTGGTGCTCTCCGGGATCGGCGTCGGGTTCGAGTCCGCCGTCTACACCGCCGGGATCATCGCCGCCGCGATCTGCGCCGTGTTCCTCCTGGCAGGCGGCTCCGTGTGGCTCTCCCTCTTCCTCGTGGCGCTCGCCGGCTGCGGGCTGCTCACCACGGTGGGCGTCATCGTCGCGATGGACACGTTCGGCCCCGTCAGCGACAACGCCCAGGGCATCGCCGAGATGTCGGGAGACGTCGACGAGGCGGGCGCCCAGACCCTCACGGACCTCGACGCCGTCGGCAACACCACCAAGGCCATCACCAAGGGCATCGCCATCGCCACCGCCGTGCTGGCGGCGACGGCCCTGTTCGGCTCCTACGCCGACGCCGTCGCCCACGCCCTGTCCCAGGTCAGCGAGGCGGGCACCGGGCTGGTCGGCGCCATGCTGAGCTTCGAGATCGTCTCCCCGGTGACCCTCGTGGGCGTCATCCTCGGCGCCGCCACCGTGTTCCTCTTCTCCGGGCTGGCCGTCGACGCCGTCACCCGCGCCGCCGGCGCCATCGTGCTCGAGGTGCGCCGCCAGTTCCGCGAGCACCCCGGGATCATGACCTTCCAGGAGCGCCCCGAGTACGGCAGGGTCGTGGACATCTGCACCCGCGACTCCCTGCGCGAGCTCGCCACCCCCGGCCTGCTGGCCGCCTTCGCGCCCATCGCCGTCGGGTTCGGTCTCGGTGTCGGCCCGCTGGCCGGGTTCCTCGCCGGCGCCATCGCCGCCGGCGTCCTCATGGCGATCTTCCTCGCCAACTCCGGCGGTGCCTGGGACAACGCGAAGAAGATCGTGGAGGACGGCGCCCACGGCGGCAAGGGCTCCGAGGCCCACGCCGCCACCGTCATCGGCGACACCGTAGGAGACCCTTTCAAGGACACCGCTGGGCCCGCGATCAACCCGCTCATCAAGGTGATGAACCTGGTCTCCGTGCTCATCGCCCCGGCCGTGGTGGCCATGAGCGTGCCCGCCGACGCCAACCACGCCCTGCGCATCGGCATCGCCGTGGTGGCCGCGGCGATCGCGTTCGGGGCCGTGATCCTGTCCCGGCTCCGGGCGGCCCGGGTGGACCAGGAGACGGCCGAGCGTGAGGCCGTCGGCGCCGAGCGCTGACGCCGGAGCAGGCGGCCGGCGTCCCAGGCTGCGGGACCCTACGTGAACTTCTCGTTTCCGACCGGGCCGGCCCCGCCTTCACCCGCCATGCTGGGCGCTTCAGGGGACGAACCACCGAGAGGGAGCCATGCTGCTCAGACGTACGCTCGCCGGCCTCGCCGGCGTGACCCTCGCCGCCTCGACGCTCACGGGCGTCGCGGCCGCGCAGACCCCGGCCGCACCGCCGTCGCACGTCGCACCACAGGCGGGAGAAGGCCGCGGGGCCGAGCAGGACCGCCCCGGCTCGGCGGCCGAGCTGCTGCGCGCTGCCCAGGGCCACGGGAACGGCAACGGCAAGGGTCCGGGCAAGCCCGGCGCGCCAGGAGGCCAGGCGACGGCGATCGAGATGCCGGCGTCGTACCCGCACCAGCCGCGGCTGCGGGTGTTCCCCCCGAACGCGGCCGACGCCACGGAGCGCAACGGCACGATCAGCCACGCGGACCTCGCGCCGCGCCTGCAGGAGCTCATGGCGGCCAGCGACCGGGTCTCCACCCAGGTGGTGGGGCAGTCCACGGGCGGACGCGACCTGTACCTGGTCACGGTGACCGCGCCGGAGCGGCCGGCCGAGACCGCCCAGCAGACCCGGTGGCGGGAGCTCATCAAGACCGACCCCGCCAGGGCGGCCCGGGACGGTGCGCTCCGGGCGGGCTACAAGACGCCGATCTGGATCAGCGCCAACATCCACGGCAACGAGTGGGAGGGCACCGACGCGGCGGTGCAGCTCATCGAGGAGCTCGCCACCGCGACCGACCCGGCCACCACCGGGCTGCTCGCCGGACACCGCCTCTACTTCTCGCTGTCGCTCAACCCGGACGGGCGCACGGACGCCACGCGGGCCACGGCGCTGAACCTCGACGCCAACCGCGACATGATCACGGGCACCACGCCCGAGTCGCGCTCGTTCGTAGCCACGGCGCAGACGCTGCAGCCGCTGTACGCCGCCGACTTCCACGGCTACACGAGCGTGCTCCAGGTGGAGCCGTGCGGCCCGCCGCACGGGCAGAACTACGAGTACGACCTGTTCATCCCGCACGGCTACGCCGTGGCGCGCGCCGTCGAGGAGGACGTCGTGGCGGCGCAGATCCCGGGCAACACCTACTACGACGTGTCCACGGGCCGCGTGGTGGACCGGGTGACCGGCCCGGAGACCGAGCACATCAAGATCCCCTACCGCGACACCCCCTCGGGCTGGGACGACTACCCGCCGGTGTTCACCGCCCAGTACGCGGCCTTCCACGGCGCCGTGACCAGCACGGTGGAGCTGCCGAAGGGACGCACCGGGACCACGACAACGCCGGAGAACGCGATCATCAACACCGCCGTCGCCAAGCAGACGATGGACTCGATGGTGGCGTACGTGGCGGCGCACAGCGACGAGATGCTGGCCAACCAGATCGAGATGTTCCGGCGCGGCGTGGCCGGCGGTCCCAAGGAGCAGCTCACCACGGCGAACGTGGCGGCGGTGCCCGGCCCGGACGAGTGGAAGCCGCTGTGGGACGTGGCCGACGACCAGGACCCGGTCGACCTGCCCCGCGCCTACGTGATCCCCGTGGGAGCCGGTCAGCGGTCGGTGTCGGACGCCGAGGTGCTGGTCGAGCACCTGCAGCGCCACGGCGTGCAGATGTCCACCCTGACCAAGGACGCCCGCGTCGCCGGCGCCGCCTACCCGCGCGGCTCGTACGTCGTCGACATGCACCAGCCGCTGCGCGGCCTGGCCAACGCCCTCCTGGACCTCGGCACGGACATCTCGCAGAAGGTGCCGTCGATGTACGACATCTCCGCGTGGAGCCTGGCGTACACGTGGGGCGCCACCGTGGACAAGGTGGGCTCGACGACCGACCGCTGGCCGTTCACCGCCACGCCGCTGGACGCAGCGCCGTCGGACGGCGGGCTGCCGCCGGGCGCGCACGGCAAGGGCCGCCAGCTGTGGCTGACGTTCGACGTGGCCGGCGTGCGGGACTACCGGGCGCTCAACGCGCTGCTCGACGCCGGTGCGCCGGTGTGGCTGCTCGACGACGGTCGTGCCGTCGTCGGCCCGGAGGGCAAGGCGGCGGCCCAGGCCGCGGCCGACGAGCACGACATCGCCTTCACCACCGCGTCCAAGGCCGACGAGCGCGCGGTCGCGGGCACCGAGCCGCTGAGCGACCTCACCATCGCCTACGTGGGCAACCAGGACGACCTGCTCTCGCTGACCGAGCTCGGGTTCGACGACCTGGTTCCCGTCACGGCGGCCGGCATCCAGGCGGGCGCCGGCACCGGGTCCACCGGGCTGGAGGGGGCCGACGTGCTGTGGGTCGGCGCGGCGCTCAACCTGCCGGCCGGCTCGGCCGGGCGCGCCGCCGTGCAGCGGTGGGTCGACGCGGGCGGTGCGATCGTGGGCCGTGGGTCCTCGGCGTTCACCGTCGCCTCCACCTACGGGCTGGTCTCCGGCACCGCCGTGACCGGCACGAGCGCCGGCAACGGCATCGTCGACGTCGACACCCCGGCCGGGTCGCTCCTCGCCAACCACGCGCAGGACTCGGCGTTCGTCTACCCCGCCACGTGGTTCACGAACCTGGGAGAGGGCACCAAGGTCGAGCAGACGTACGCAGCCGACCCGCTCCTGGCCGGCCACTGGCGCCCCAGCTCTTCCGGCGCCAACGGCCCCGCCAGCGCGGCTGGCCAGGCGTCGGTGGTCTCGGGCGAGGCGGCCTCGGGGGCGCGAGCCGTGGTGCTCGGCACCTCGGTGGTGTTCCGCACGCACCCCAAGGGTGGGCTGAGCCAGGCGGCGCAGGCGATCTTCTGGGCGGCGGGCTGAGCCTCCCCCGGAGCACGGACGCCGACGGCCGGCCCCCGGTCTCCCCGGGGGCCGGCCGTCGGCGTCTCGCGTCAGGCGGTGACGGCGTCGGTGCCCGTGCCGGAGCGACCAGCCCCGGCGGGACCTGCGCCGGCGGGACCTGCGCCGGCCGGGGCGGCGCCCGCCGCTGCCTCCGCCTCCGCCGTCGTGCGCGGGAAGATCCGCGCCAGCACGTCGGCCAGCGTCACGACGCCGACGGCGCCCGCCGCCGTCGGCCCCTCCCGGTGCACCAGCGCGAGGTGGCTGCTGGTCTCACGCATCCGGGCCAGGGTCTGGTGCAGGGGCGTGGTCGCGTCCAGCACCAGCGCGGGCCGGCGCAGCCCGTCGATCGGCGCGTCGTCCTCCAGCAGCAGCGTGTCGCGCACGTGCACGACGTCGGACGGCAGCATCGAGCCCGGCGCCCGCACCAGGATGCGCAGGTGCCCGGACGCCTCCGCCGCCGCACGCACGTCGCCAGCCGTGGCGTCGTGCCCCACGGACACCGGGGTCACGCCCTCGCGGAGCAGGTCCGAGACCGTCAGCCGGCGCAGGTCCAGCGCCCCGGCCAGCGAGGCCGAGTACGTGGTGTCCAGCGCGCCGACGCTCGCGGAGTGCTCCACCAGGTGACGCAGGTCGTCAGGGCTGCGGCCCGAGGCCACCTGGCCGGTGGGCTCCACACCCACGCGGCGCAGGCACCAGTTCGCCGCCTCGTTGAGCGCCACCAGCACCGGCCGGGTGACCACCATGAAGGCCCGCATCGGCAGGGCCAGCATCGTGGCGGACTTCTCCGGGTGCGCGATGGCCCACGACTTGGGCGCCATCTCGCCCACCACCAGGTGCAGGAACGTGACGATGACGAGGGCGAGCACGAAGCCCACCACGTCGGCCACCCAGTAGGGGGCGCCCCACCCCGCGAACAGGGGGGTGAGCCAGTGGTGCACGGCCGGCTTGGTGATGGCGCCCAGCGCGAGCGTGCACGCCGTGATGCCGAGCTGGGAGCCGGCGAGCAGCACCGTCAGCTCGGTCGAGCTGCGCAGCGCCGCCCGGGCCGAGCGGCTCGTGGCCGCCGCGTCCTCCAGGCGGTGCCGGCGTGCGGCCAGGAGCGCGAACTCCACGGCCACGAAGAACGCGCTGAGCGCGATGATGGCGACGGTGGCCACGGCCACGACCCACGGGCTCATCGGGCCTCTCCCTCGACCAGGCGGACGCGCACCACGGCGGGCACGTGCCGCTCCACCGACATGACCTCCACGCGCAGCGCTCGCGAGGGCGGAGGCTCGGGCAGGGCCAGGTCGGCCGGGTCGTCCGGGAGCTGCACCTGTACCACGTCCCCCTCGTCCGGCAGGGAGCCGTGGGCGGCGATCACCAGCCCAGCGATCGTCTCGTAGTCGCCCTCGGGCAGGTCGTGCCCCACGGCACGCTCCACCTCGTCGACGTGCACGTCACCCTCCATCACCCACACGCCGACGTCGTCGGCCAGCACCGGGTCCGGCTCTGCCACGTCGTGCTCGTCGGTGATCTCGCCGACGACCTCCTCGGCCAGGTCCTCGACCGTCAGCACGCCGGCGAACCCGCCGTACTCGTCCACGACGCACGCCATCTGGTTGCGCGTGGCGGACAGCTCGCGCAGCGCGTCGGGCAGCGCCATGGCGGTGGGCAGCACGAGCGGCTCGCGCTGCAGCGACGTCACGGGGGCGTCGTCGTCGACGGGGCCGGTCAGCAGGTCCTGCAGGTGGACCACGCCCACCACGTCGCCCCGCTCGTCCACCACGGGGTAGCGCGAGTGGCCGGCCGCCATGAGGGCGCGCACGTCGCCCACCGTGGCGTCGTCTCGCACGACGTCCACGTGGGTGCGGGGCACCATGGCGTGCTCGGCGTCCCGGCGGGGGAAGTCGAGGAGGCGGTCCAGCAGGTCGGAGAGGTCGTCCGGCAGGTCGCCGCTCGCGCGCGAGTCGGCCACGATGTGCTCGAGGTCCCGCGCCGTGGCCGAGTGCTCGACGTCGTGCACCGGCTCGATGCGCAGCAGCCGCAGCAGGGCGTTGGACGCGGCGTCGAACACGGTGATGAGCCAGCCGAGCGCGGCCAGGTAGAGCTGGGTGGAGCGGGCGAGCGCCCGGGCCACCGGCTCGGGGCGCGCGATGGCGAGGTTCTTGGGGAACAGCTCGCCGAAGAGCATCTGGATCACCGTCGAGACGAGCAGGGCGGCCACGGTGCCGACGGCGACGCCCACGCCGGTGGGCACCCCCACCCCGCCGAGGGCCTCGCCCAGCGCGCGGCCCACGAGGGGCTCGGCCACGTACCCGACGAGCAGGCCGGTGATGGTGATGCCGAGCTGGGCGCCCGACAGCATGAACGAGGTGCGCCGGGTGACGGCGAGAGCGGCTCGGGCAGGGCGGTCGCCGGCCTCGGCGCGGGCGGCCAGGCGCGAGCGGTCCACCGCCATGTAGGCGAACTCCTGGGCCACGAAGTAGCCCGTCGCGGCGGTGATGAGCAGGATCACCACGAGGCCGAGCAGCAGGGAGAGCACCCAGGTCATCGGTTCCACCTCCCCTCGGGGGAGCGGGGTCCGGTGATCCGGGTGCTGGGACTACTGCTGGGGTCCATGGTCCTTCCAAGGTCGGCGTGCACGGTCGCGCGACGCGCCCTGAGGGGACGCGTCGCGCAGGGGAGTCAACGCGGCAGGTGCCGCAGGGGTTCCCGGAGAGATTGTGACGTGCGTATCGGCGTCTGTCCCGCACTGCGCGCACGTGGCGCGCGGCGGGTCGCCGCTCCCGGGGTCAGAGGCCGGTGCGCCCGTCGATGCACTCGCGCAGCAGGTCCACGTGACCCATGTGCCGCGCGTACTCCTCGACCATGTGGATCATGACGTCGCGGGCCTCGACGGTGCCGTCGCCGAAGGGCACCTCACGGTCCATCTCCTCCGCCCAGAACCACTCGTCGGCGGCCTCCACGGCCTGGTGCCACTCCGCCCACGCCTCGGTCACGCACGCGTCCGTGGGCACGGCGCCGTCGAAGTCGTGGTCGGTGACGCCCGGCAGCTCGAACGGACCTGCGGAGGACTTCCCGCGCAGCACCCGCTGGAACCAGTGGTGCTCGGCGTTGGCCAGGTGGCGGACGATGCCCAGGAGCGACAGCGTCGAGGGCGGCACGGAGCGGCGCGCGAGCTGCTCGGCGTCGAGACCCTCGCACTTCATCACGAGGGTCATGCGGTAACGGCACAGGTACTCCCAGACGGTCTCCTTCTCGCCTACCGGCTCGGGGCCGGTGGCTCGGGGGTCTTCCGCAGGGTCGACCCACAGGCCAGTCGTCGTGGAAGTCACGCGACAGAATCTGGCGCGTCCCGGGCCGCACGGTCAAGTGGCGGTCGGGCTGATTCTGTGAAGGCCCTTCTGACGCCCTGGCCCCGGCGGTACTGTTCGCGCCGTGAGCAGTCTCCTGACGCCGTCGGAAGCTCACGGTCGGCGTGCCACCCAGTTGCCCGGGGCGACCCGGTCGCGCCGTGGTGTGCGCACGCCGCAGACGGCGCCGGAGGACTCCCTCCCGTCGTTCTCCGACCTGCTCGCGCCGACCCCCGAGGGGACGCCCTGGAGCCCGGCCTCGAGAGCGAGCCCGGGCCGGAGGGCGCCCTCGAGGAGCGCGACCCCGGTCGGGG
>NZ_QKWH01000015.1 GCF_003244315.1 Xylanimonas oleitrophica | reverse complement strand
GGTGGCGGCAGGGGGCGGGTCGGGGTCGTGGTCTCAGTCGTCATAGTGCACCCAGTACTTCGAGAGCCAGAAGTTGACGGCGGTCATGACGCCGATGATCAGCACCAGCAACCAGGCCAGCGCCGAGGCGTACCCCATCCGGAACGAGCCGAAGCCCTCCTGGTAGAGGTAGAGCGTGTAGAACAGCAGCGAGTCGGCGGGGGCGCCGGTGCCCCCGGAGACGATGAACGCCTGTGTGAAGGACGAGAACGCGTTGATGACCGCCAGCACCAGGTTGAAGAAGATGATGGGCGTCAGCAGGGGCAGCGTGATGGCCCGGAACCTGTGCAGCACGCCGGCACCGTCGGTGGCGGCGGCCTCGTAGAGCTCGGTGGGGATCTGTCGCAGCCCGGCGAGGAAGATCACCATGGGTGACCCGAACGTCCAGATGTGCAGCAGGATGATGGTGCCCAGCGCCGTGTCTGGGCTGCCGATCCAGCTGGTGGTGTGGTGCACGCCCACGAGGGCGAGGCTGGAGTTGACCAGGCCGGACCCGCCGAAGACGAGCCGCCACAGCACCGCGATGGCCACCGACGACCCGAGCAGGCTCGGCAGGTAGAACGCCGACCGGTAGAAGGACCGGCCGCGCAGCCCGCGGTCGAGCAGCAGGGCGAGCCCCAGCGCGACGACGAGCTGGCCGGGGACGCCGACGGCGACGTAGACGAAGGTGACCAGCAGCGCCTGGTGCAGGCGGGTGTCGGTGAGCATCCGCTCGAAGTTGGCGAGTCCCACCCAGCTCGCGTCCTGGAGCAGGTTGTAGTCGGTGAACGCGAGGTAGAGCGAGGCGAGGACGGGGCCGAGGGTGAGCGCCGCGGCGCCGAGGACCCACGGCCCGAGGAACGCCAGCGCGGCCTTGTTGTCTGGTGCGTGCTGCGGGACGCGGGTCCGTGAGGACCGGCGCGTCAGCCGTTGCAGCTCGGCGACGGACATGAACACCTCCCCTTCGAGGTCTTCGGCACTTGCCCCCCATTGGGCTAGTGATACGTACCACGTGATACGAATCACTATGGTTGTGGGAGGCTGTCCCCCTGTCAAGAGCACGAGGGAGAAGGATGAGCGCGCCCCCCCAGCCGACCAGCCGCGACGTGGCCCGGCTCGCCGGCGTGTCGCAGACCACGGTGTCCTACGCGCTCACGGGCCGCGGCACCATCTCGGCCGCCACCCGCGAGCGCGTGCAGCGCGTCGCAGAGTCGATCGGATACCGGCCCAACCTGGCCGCGCGCTCGATGCGCACCCGCCGCTCCGGCAGGCTCGCCGTCGTCACCGGCGTCACCATCGACAACCACCTGCGGATGGTCGCCGGGGCGGGAGAGGTCGCCCAGGCAGCCGGGTACGTCACCGAGACCCACAGCGTGGGCGGCACCGTCGAGGACCGGACCCAGCACGTCCTCGAGCTCGCCGCCGCCCGCCAGCACGAGGGGATCCTCACCGTCGCGCCCGTGCTGCCCACGGCTCTGTCCGACGGGACGAGCGGCCCGGTGGTGGTCGCGGCGACCGCGTTCGACGACCAGATGCGGACCGTCGGCGACCTGGCCGACGCCAGCATGATCGCCACGTTCGTCACGACCCTGGCCGCCGCCGGGCACCGCCGGTTCGTCCATGTCGCCGGTTCTCAGCACTACGCCTCCGCCCGCGCCCGCCGCGACGTCTACCTCGCCGCCGTCGAGCGCTCCGGGGTCGAGTCGCTGGGGGTGCTCGGCGGCGAGTCGTGGTCCGCCGAGGCCGGCCGCCAGGCCGTGCTCGGCCTGCCCGACGACGCCGCTCCCCTCGTCGTCGTCGCGGGGAACGACCTGGTGGCGCTGGGCGTGCTGCGCGGCGCCGCCGAGCGCGGCTGGTCCGCGCCCCGAGACGTCGTGCTCACCGGGTGGGACAACTACGAGTTCGGCGCGTACACCACGCCCAGCCTCACCACCGTGGACGTCGACTTCCGCGAGGCGGGGCGCCGTGCCATGCACCAGCTCGTCGCGACGCTGCGCGGCGAGGAGCCGCCGTCGGCCACCGCGCCCCTGCACCGCATCGTGTGGCGCGAGTCGACGGGCGAGGCCGGCCCCGGCGCATGAGACGACCCAGGGCCCCGGAAGATCCGGGGCCCTGGGTCGTTCACAGGTGGCAGGTGAGGGATTCGAACCCCCGAAGCATGACGCGGCTGATTTACAGTCAGCTCCCTTTGGCCGCTCGGGCAACCTGCCGGGTGTGGAGTTGTGCACCCCACCGCAGCGGGGCGGGAGCAACCATATCGCCCCCGACGCCCGGGAGCGAAATCGGCCGCCGCGGCGAAGCCCGCGCACCGTCGCCCCGGCCTACAGTGAGCCGGTGAGCTCCTCCCCCACCCCGGCGCCGGAGACGGCGTCCGCCGGCGCGCCGTCGTCCCCCGCCGCCACCACCCCCGACGGCGTCGGGCCCGTCGCGGGCGACCAGCCGGGCCGACCCGGCACGACGCCGGCCGCAGCCGACCGCTGGGGGCTGCTGCTCGGCGTCGCCGCCTTCTTCATCTGGGGCGGCATGCCCCTGTTCTTCCCCCTGCTGGAGCCGGCCGGGGCGCTGGAGATCATCGCGCACCGCGTCGTGTGGAGCCTGGTGTTCTGCGTGGTGCTGCTCGCGGCGTCCCGCTCGTTCCGCGACTACGTGCGCGTGCTGCGCACGCCGCGCACCCTCGGCGTCCTGACGCTCGCCTCGCTGTTCATCCTGTGCAACTGGACCACCTACGTCTACGGGGTGCTCACCGACCGCGTGCTCGACGCCGCGCTCGGCTACTTCATCAACCCGCTCCTGACGGTGCTGCTCGGCGTGCTCGTGCTGCGCGAGCGCCTGCGGCCGGTGCAGTGGGTGGCGATCGGCTTCGGCGCGGCCGCCGTCGTCGTCATCTCCACAGGCGTGGGCGGGCTCCCGTGGATCGCCCTGACCCTGGCGTGCTCCTTCGGCGTCTACTCCCTGCTGAAGAACCGGGTGGGCCGCACGGTCGGCGCCCTGCCCGGCCTCGCCGTCGAGACCACCGTGGCCGCCCCGCTCGCGCTCGCCTACCTCGGCTGGCTCACCGCCCAGGGGCAGTCGACGTTCGCCGCCCACGGCACCGGCCACGTGCTGCTCCTCATGGCGAGCGGCATCATCACCGGCCTGCCCCTGCTCCTGTTCAGCGGCGCCGCCCGCCGACTCCCCCTGTCGGTGGTGGGGATGCTGCAGTACCTCGGCCCCGCCCTGCAGTTCGCGTTCGGCGTGCTGGTGTTCCACGAGCACATGCCGGCCGCCCGCTGGGCGGGCTTCGGGCTCGTGTGGGTCGCCCTCGTGCTGCTCACCGTCGACGGCGCACGGCAGGCCCGGGCCACCCGGCTCGCCGCACGCTGAGCCCACGCCGACTACGGTTGCCCTCAGCAGCCCCACCACCGAGCCGAAGGAGCCCCGACGTGGCCGACTCGTCGTTCGACATCGTGTCCAAGGTCGACCGCCAGGAGGTCGACAACGCCCTCAACCAGGCCGCCAAGGAGATCGCGCAGCGCTACGACTTCCGCAACGTCGGCGCCTCCGTCGCCTGGAGCGGCGAGGACATCCTCATGGTCGCCAACTCGGCCGAGCGCGTGCTCGCCGTCCTGGACGTGCTGGAGACCAAGCTCATCAAGCGCGGCATCTCCCTCAAGGCCCTGGACACCGGGGACAAGGAGCCCAAGCCCTCGGGCAAGGAGTACCGCCTGGCCGCGTCCCTCAAGGAGGGGCTGAGCAGCGAGAACGCCAAGAAGATCACCAAGATCATCCGGGACGAGGGCCCCAAGGGCGTCAAGACGCAGATCACCGGCGACGAGGTGCGCGTGACCAGCAAGTCGCGCGACGACCTCCAGGCCGTCATCGCCCTCCTCAAGGGCGCCGACCTCGACGTCGCGCTCCAGTTCACCAACTACCGCTGACGCCGGCCCCACGGGGGACCACGCGCACAGAGGACCATCCGCACGGCCGAGGGCCGGTGCCAGGCCGAGACGCCTGGCACCGGCCCTCGGCCGTGCCGGTCGACAGACCTCGGAGGCGGCTGCGCGCCATCGCGTGGCGGGAGTGCGACAAACCCGGTCATCCCGGGCGCCGGGGCTGCGCACCGCGGGTAGCGTTCCGCGCGTCAGCCGGCGAGCCCCCGGTCAGCACGGGTGTCGTGCCGGACCGCAGCGCTCGGCGAGGGGACTCCACGCGGTGTCACACAGGTTGTCGTTCGAGGGCGTGTCGTACTCCTACGGGAAGAGGTCGCGCCCGGCCCTCACCGACGTCACCTGGACGTTCCACGCCGGCCGGACCGTGCTGCTCGGGCCCGACGGTGCGGGCAAGAGCACGCTCCTTCGGCTGGCGGCCGGAGAGCTCGTTCCCGACGCCGGCCAGGTGAGGCTCGACGGCGACCTGCCGAGCGCCCCGCGGCGCCGCTGGCCACCGCGGCCACCGCGGCACCGGACGCTGGCACGACGGGCTGCGGTGACCGGCTGGATGCCGCAGGAGGTGCGCCCTGCTCCCGGGCTCACCGCCCGCGAGCAGGTGGCCTACGCGGGCTGGCTGCGCGGCATGGAGCGGGCCGAAGCGTGGGAGCGGGCCGTGACGACCCTGCACGACGTCGGCCTCTCGGCTGACGCCGGGCGTCCCGCCTCGGCTCTGTCCGACGAGCAGCTGCGCCGCGTCGGGCTCGCCGAGGCGCTGGTCCACGGCCCCCGCCTGCTCCTTCTCGACGAGCCGACGGCCGGCCTCGACCCGGCACAGCGGGCGCGGTTCCGCGACGTCCTGAAGAACCTCCCCGGCGACCCCGCCATGCTCGTCTCGACGCACCAGGTGGACGACCTCGACGAGCTGTACGACCAGGTGGTGGTCGTGGCCGGCGGCCAGGTCCGGTACGCGGGGAGCGTCGCGCAGCTCCTGGAGCACGGGCGCGACGGGCGGCCGGGGCGGGCCGAGAGCGCCCACCTCGCCCTCGTGGCCGATGCGGGGGACCCGTGAGACCGTCGGCGCGATGGAGGACGTCCGGGGCCACCTGGGTGCTGCTGGTCCTCCTGGCCTGGATCGTCCTCGACCAGCAGCTGACTCACGACGCCCTCGGGTATGCACGTGCCGACCGCGTGGCCATCCAGGCTGCCGGGCACACGGTGTGGATCGTCCTGGCGGTCACCGTGGTCGCCGCCCTCGCAGGAGCGCAGTGGCGCGCCGCGAGGTGGGCGGAGCGGACGGCTGCCCGCCCGGCCGCCGCGCGGCTCCTCGACGCCCTGTGGCCCGCCCTGGTGGTGGGGGCGGTCGGAGCCGGGGCGGCCACCGCCCTCACGGCCGCCACCCTCGGGTCGGTGGGCCGCGTCGAGCCCCGGCCCTACGTCACCCTCCTGCTCTTCGTCGTCGCTGCGGCCACCACGGGTCTCGCAGTGGGGCTGCGCCTGCCGCCGGCGTTCGCCGTCGTGGTGGCACCCGTGATGTGGTTCGTCCCGCTGGCGTTCGCCCCCGTGATGGAGACCCCGTGGCCACGCCACCTCGTGTCCATGACCTGGTGCTGCGGGGTGGACACCACCACGGACCCGCGCGTCTACGCCGCCAACGCCCTGTGCGCGACGTCGCTCGCCGTGGCGGGACACCTCGGTGCGCGCGGTGCGACGAGGCCGCGGCCCCCGCTCGGCGAGATCGTCGGCGCCGGCGGCGCGGTGGTCTGCGGCCTCGCGGGAGCCGTGGCCGTCGCGCTCCCCCTGGGCCACTCGCCGCACGTGGTGCGGGACGAGGCGCTCCACTGCCGGGACGGCGTGCAGACGAGCATCCGGTACTGCTACTTCCCCGAGGAGGCGGCAGCAGCGCCCGCGGCGATCGCCGAGGCGGACGCCCTGTTCTCGGCCGTGGAGCGACGCACCGGGGTCGAGCTGCCGCACAGCATCAGCCAGCGGCCCGATCGGGCGTCCGGGGAGCGGCCGATGGACGCGGTCCCCGCCCGGCGCCCTCCGCAGGAGCAGGGGCACGGCCTGCTGGCCCTCGCGGCGTTCCCCACCGTGCCGGACGACTGCTGGGACGCGCTGCCGGGAGGCACCGGGAGGTCTGTGCTCTCGGAGGACGTGGCCGTCGTCGAGCGGACCGGACGGCTCTGGTGGGAGGCGTGGGCGCGATCGGTCCGGCCCGGCGAGCCGACGGTCGACACGGAGCTCCGCGCGGCCGCGGAACGGCTCCGGGACGGCCAGGTGCCCCGGCCCCTCCTCGACCACCTGTTCGCGCTCACCCCCGCAGAGCAGGGCAGATGGGTCAGCGCCGCGCAGGCCGCCGTCGAGTCCTGCGACACCGCATCGATGGAGCACCTGCTGACGCAGGGCCTGCGGTGAGGTGGCACCTCTCGGCGCGCGCACGTCATGAGGGGCTGTCAGGTGTGACGCTCGGCACGTGGGGCCCGGAGCGTCACCCGGCGGGCGGCGCGCGGCGTTGCGATAGCGCGGTTCCTGCCCGTGCCGGACGCTCCCGGGCTCACCGGCAGCGTTGCTGGCCAGCGTCGTGTTACCGCTACGTTAAAGCCTCATGAGACAGAGAGGTTTCGTGATCCTGGCTGCCGCGACGACGCTCCTCCTCGGAGGGTGCGCGGGCGGCGACGCCGCAGCCTCCTCGGGGGCCTCGGCAGGGTGCGTCAAGGCGTTCGAGGACGCCACCAAGCTCGAGGGTGTGAGCGACACGCACGAGGCGCTGTTCCCCGTGTTCGACGCCTGCACCACGCTGGACGAGTTCGCCGCGGTGGCGGCGGACCACCCCGACCTGCTCGCCTACGTCGACCCGGAGACGTACGCGCGCAACGGCTGCCAGTACCGCCCGGAGGTGGCCGACTCGACGCTCTGCGCCTCTGCCGCCGCCCTCGACGAGGAGGCAGACGAGGCCGAGGAGGCTGAGGGATAGCAGCCCGAGGTCTCGCCCGGTGCCGTCGGTAGACTCCCCGCACGGCACAGCCGCCAGCCCACCTCCAGGAACGGCGAGGCCCCACGATGTCCAGCGCACCCCGACACCCCCAGCCCCGGCCGAGCGGCCCCGCGGCCGCGGGCCGGGGCGCCGCGCTCCCCCGCCTGGTCGCCACCGACCTCGACGGCACGCTCCTGCGCTCCGACGGCACCGTCTCCGACCGCACCCGCCGCGTGCTGGCGGCGGTCGAGGACGCCGGGGTCGAGGTGGTGTTCGTGACGGCCCGCCCACCCCGCTGGCTCGACGTGCTCGCCGGCGTCGTCGGCCGGCACGGCCGTGTCATCTGTCTCGGCGGCGCAGCCGTGTGGGACCTGGAGGGCTGCCGCCCGCACGAGGTCCAGGGGTTCGACGACGACGAGGCCCTGCGGCTCGTGGCAGACCTGCGCGACGCGGTGCCGGGCGTACGCCTGGCGTTCGAGCGGGTGGACGGCCCGGTGTTCGACCCCGGGTTCACCTCGGCCCCCGGCGACCTCGACGACCCCGCGTGGCGCGCCACGGTCGAGACGACGCTCGGGGCGGGAGCCCAGCCCGTGGCCAAGATCCTCGCCCGGGCCGGCCAGGACGAGCCCGAGCAGGCCCGGCCCGGGCAGCCGGCTGACGGCCCGGCCGTGACGCCGCTGGCCGGGGACCAGGCCCAGGACGTGTTCTTCGACCGCGTACGTGGCGTCGTCGGGCGCCGGGCGCACCTCGCCTACTCCGGCGCGGCCGGGCTCGCCGAGCTGTTGGCACCGCAGGTCACCAAGGACGCCGCCCTGGCGCGCTGGTGCGCCCGGCTGGGCATCGACGCCGCCGACGTCTGGGCGTTCGGCGACATGCCCAACGACGTCCCCATGCTGCGGTGGGCGGGCCGCGGCCTGGCCGTGGCCGGCGCGCACCCGGACGTCAAGGCGTGCGCGGACGGCGTCGTCGGGGGCAACGACGAGGACGGCGTCGCCGCGGCGCTCGAGGAGGCCCTGGCAGCGCCGCGCTGAGCGCCCGGGAGCCGGCCGCCCCGGCAGCCGGCTCAGTAACGGGTGATGCCGCCGTACCCGAAGCCCTGACCGCCACCGGCCATGGCCTCCAGCCGCTTGATGCGCTCGCTCATCGGCGGGTGCGTGGCGAACAGCCGGGCCAGGCCCGCCCCGCGGAACGGGTTGGCCAGCATGAGGTGCGAGACGTTCTCCAGCTCACGGGTCTGCGGCAGCGGGGCGGCCGAGGTGCCCTGCTCGAGCTTGCGCAGCGCGGACGCCAGAGCCAGCGGGTCCCCGGTCAGCTTCGCCCCGTCCTCGTCGGCGTCGTACTCGCGCGTACGGGAGATGGCGAGCTGGATCAGCGTCGCCGCGATCGGCGCCAGGATCACCATCGCCAGGGCGGCGAGCGGGTTGCCGCCCTGACGGCGGTCTCCCCCGCCGAAGAACATCAGGAACTGCGCCAGAGACGTGATGACGCCCGCCAGGGCCGAGGCCACCGAGGACGTGAGGATGTCGCGGTTGTACACGTGCATCAGCTCGTGGCCCAGCACCCCGCGCAGCTCACGCTCGTCGAGGATCGCGAGGATCCCCTCGGTGCAGCACACGGCCGCGTTCTTGGGGTTGCGCCCCGTGGCGAACGCGTTCGGCGCACGCGTGGGCGAGATGTACAGGCGCGGCATCGGCTGGCGGGCCACCGTGGACAGCTCCCGGACGATCCGGTACATCTCCGGGGCCTCGAGCTCGGTCACCGGGTAGGCGTGCATGGCCTTGATGGCGATCTTGTCGGAGTTCCAGTACCCGACGAACGTCATGACCAGACCGATGAGCGTGAACAGCCACAGGAACCGCGAGGTCCCGCCGCCCACGGCCCAACCGAGGCCGAGCACCACCGCCCACATGACGCCGAACAGCGCGGCGGTCTTGAGACCGTTGAAGTGCCGGTGCCCCATGGGACTCCTTCCGTACCGTCCTGCACACGGCCCCGGCGGGGCCTCACGGACGGTCAACGCCGGGCGGACCAGGACGGTTCCCGCTGCGGCACGTCACGTCGGCAGCTCCTCGCCGGGCCGCACCACCCAGGCACCCGTGCCGCGCCCCGCCCAGGCACCCGTGCCGCGCCAGGGTGCGGCACGGGCGAGGGGCCCGACGACGGCTGCTGCGTCGTCGGGCCCCTGGCGTGCGTCGTCGGCACCGGACGCCGGGCGGCGGGTAGCCGGCAGGCTCAGCCCTGGTAGCGGCCCTTGGCGATCGCGATCATGTCCTCGCGCGGCACCACCTTGATGCGCTCACGGCCGTGCGGCTCGCCCAGCGTGCGCTCGTGGGCGTCGAGCAGCTCGAAGTCGGCCCACTCGACGTACTCGACGCCACGCTCGGCGAGGAACTCGAGCACCGCGGCGGGGTCGGCCTGCGGGGCCGTGCGCCCGCCGGCCAGGTCCCCCGCCGCGACGTCGCCGCCGTCGCCCACGCCCGTCACGTCCTCCACCAGGTGCCGGACCGTCTCGGACGCGTCGGACTTCGTGTGCCCGATGAGGCCGACGGGGCCGCGCTTGATCCACCCGGTGGTGTACACGCCGGGCAGGTGCTCGCCGTCGATGTCGACCACGCGGCCCTCCCGGTTGGAGATGACGCCCTTGGCCTCGTCGAACGGGATCTCCGGCAGCGGGGAGCCGAAGTAGCCGACGGCGCGGTAGACGGCCTGGACCGGCCACTCGTGGAACTCGCCCGTGCCCTTGACGGTGCCGTCGCCCTGCAGCGCGGTGCGCTCGGTGCGCAGCGCCTCGACCTTGCCGTCGCCGAGGATCGCCGCGGGAGCGTGGAGGAAGTGCAGGTGGATGCGGCGCGACGCCTTCTGCGTGGACGGGTCCACCAGCGTCCAGTCGGTGAGAGTCTTGACGACCTGCTTCGTCTGGTTCGACTTCTCGATCGCGGCCATCGAGCCCTCGTCGAAGTCGAAGTCCTCCGGGTACACCACGATGTCGACGTCGGGCACGTGCCCCAGCTCCCGCAGCTCGAGCGGCGAGAACTTGGCCTGCGCCGGACCGCGCCGCGCGAAGACGTGCACGTCCGTGACCGGCGAGGCCTTGAGCCCCTCGTAGACGTTGGCCGGGATCTCCGTGGGCAGCAGGTCGTCGGCGTGCTTGGCGAGCACGCGCGCGACGTCCAGCGCGACGTTGCCCGCGCCGAGCACCGCGACCTCCTTGGCCTCCAGCGGCCAGGTGCGCGGCACGTCGGGGTGCCCGTCGTACCAGGAGACGAAGTCGGCCGCACCGTACGAGCCGGGCAGGTCCACGCCCGGCAGGGGCAGCGGGGCGTCCTTGATCGAGCCGGTCGAGAAGATCACGGCGTCGTAGAACTGGCGCATCTCCTCGAGCTTGAGGTCGACGCCGTAGTCCACGTTCGCGATCAGGCGCACGTCACCGCGCGAGAGCACCTTGTGCAGCGCCACGATGATCTGCTTGATCCGCGGGTGGTCGGGGGCGACGCCGTAGCGCACCAGCCCGAACGGCGCGGGCAGACGCTCGAACAGGTCGATCGACACGTCCAGGTCGGTCTTGGACAGGATGTCCGCGGCGTAGATGCCGGCGGGGCCGGCGCCGACGATGGCGACGCGCAGCGGTCGGGTGCTGGTCACAGCGGAAGAGACCTTCCGTTCGGGGTGGCCGGCTCGTTCACCGAGCGCGGCCCACGTTCGCTGGTGCTCGACCCCCGATTCTACGGCGCTGTGAGGCTCGCCTAACCGCCCGGTGCCGATACGCCCACCATGTGGACAAGACCTCCACACTCGCCGGCCCCCTGCCCGCCGTCACGTGCCGGCCCGTACCTGCACGGGGCGACCTGCGCCAGCAGCGGCGCGACTCGGAGACGGTGCCTGTCAGCCCGCCTGCGCGGACGGCTGACCGCTCGGCGTGGCATCGGTGTCGATCACCGCGATGCTCTCACCGATCGCGGTCACGACCTCCTCGTCGAGGTGCTCGCCGGTGAGCTGCACCGCCACCGTCTTCGAGGTCTCCTTGTCCGACGCGACCCACCAGACGCCCTGGAGCGGCTCGCCGTCCTCGGACTCGTACGTGAAGTCGATGCGCCAGCGCTGCGTGTCGGCCTCGAGATCGGGCCAGTCCTGGTTCTCGACCTGGAACCCCGGGTAGCCGCCGACCTGCGCCTCCGCCACCAGCTGGCCGCTGGCCGCGTCAGAGCCGGCGGTGCCCCAGGCGGGGACGGCGGCGAGCTGGACCGCGCCCTGCTCCCCCTCCGCGTCCTGCCAGCTGCGCGACCACCGGTCGTTGAGCGCACCCGTGTCGGTCCAGCCCTCCGGGACGTCGACCCGGAGCCAGCCGTCCTCGACCCGGTCGTAGCCCTCCGGCGCACCGCCCGAGGTGCACGCCCCCAGCAGCGTCGCCGACAGCAGGGCGAGGACGCCCGCCCGTCCGGCCAACCGTGCACGTGCACCCCTCATCGGTTCCCTCCCAGGTAGTCGACCGGAGCAGGCCGGCCCGTCGCGGACCGCGCCCGACGGCGCATCAGCGTAGCCACCCCCACCGCGGCGAGCGCCGCGACGAGCACGTGGACCATCATGCCGCCGGCCAGGGGGCCGACTGCCGCTCCCGCACCGGCACCGCGCACCGTCGTCACCACCGCGCCCACCACCGGTACCGCGAGCGCCGCGACCAGCCACGCCCACCGCGGGGTGGGCTCACGCACCGGCAGCGCCAGCACCGCGGCAGCAGGCCCCACCACGGCGGGCAGGAGCACCGGTGCCCACAGCACCCAGGCGTTCGCCTCGACGTCGGCCACCCCGCGGATCACCGACCCCACGAGGAGGCTCGCCAGCAGGCCCGCCCCGTAGTACCCGACGAGGCTCACCACCAGCCCTCGCGCCAGCTCGCCGACGCTCACGCCGCCCAGGTCCCGTCGCACGCCCCGGGCGCTCACTGGGACACCACGCACATGTCGTCGGGAAGCAGGGAGCGCGTGCCGTCGGTGCCCGGGGCCCCGAGGAACTCGGCGTCGACCGCCGTGGCGGTCGCCTCCTCACCGCCGATGTTGAACCCGAGCTCCCAGCCCTTCTTGACCGCCAGCTCGAACTCCCAGGCGTCCTTCACGTTGTGGTAGTTGATGGAGCTCACCTTCGCCTGCTCGTACATCAGCTGCTCGAACGGGTCGTCCGAGGGCTTGTCCGGGATCATGGCAGAGAACGGCAGGGTCATGGCCGCCGTCTGGCTCTGCCGGCTGGAGAGCCAGGCCTCGACCGTCGCGCGGTTCTGGTCCGTGACGTCCAGCGTGGTGGTCACCACCGACGAGGAGGTCTCGGTGTGCCCGGCCTCCCCGGAGACGGTGTCGAAGCTGTCGTTGCCGAGCGAGCCGGAGAAGCCGCCCTCGTGGATGTGCTGCAACGAGATCTGGGTGAGCTCGCCGTTCTCCCCGCGGGTCACGCTCATCGCACCGGTCAGCTCACCCTGCGCCTGCGCCTCCCCGGCCACGAACGAGCCGCTCGCGCTGCCGCTGCCCTTGAGCTCGAAGGTCCAGGTGCGTTCCTTCTTGTCGTGGTCCGTCTGCAGGATGACGTTCGTCCCGAGCTTGATCTCGCCGTCGACGCCCACGTTCGGGTCGAAGAACTCGGGGTTGCCGTCGGCGTCGAGCGCCCCCGTCGGCTCCCTCAGCCCGAACGCCGCCGACGCCGCCAGCTCGAGCCCGACGCTGGACATCGAGATCGACGGGTCCTTCGGCGGCTGCTTGGGGTCCTTCCACAGGAACTGGATGGCGTAGTAGGGGCTGTGCTTCATCGCTTCCTGCTCCACGAGGTACTCGTTGAGCTGCCTCTCCATGTCCTGCCACTGCTGGGGGTTGTCGAACTGCCAGGTGGACCCGTAGGCGAACTTCAGGTCGGCACCGAGACTGACCTCGAGCCCCGCGTTGTCCCCGTTGCCCAGCTTGCCCGCGTCGAACGTGCTGCTGGAGACGGCGCCGTTCGCACCGATCGACGCACCGTCGGTCAGCGTCACCTGGACAGGACCGTCTTCCCCGCCGTCCTCGGCGGCGAACTGCTGGACGATGAACCCGGAGTCCTGACCGAACTGCACGAACCAGACCTTGACCGCGGCGGAGTACTGGGAGCTGGTCTGCGACAGCATGCAGGCCGGCGGCCGGAAGTCCTCGTCCGTCGGCAGCGTCGGCGGCGCGGCCGTGCCCGCCGTCTCCTCGCAGGAGGCGGCGCTGCCACCGCCGACCAGCTGGGCGAGCTGGCAGAACACCGTCGAGACGCGGCCTGGGAACACGGTGATACCGAGGACGACAGCACCGACCAGGAGCACGGCGATCGACGCGATCCCGAGGTTCTCCAGCGTGCCCGCACCGCGCTCGCTGTCGCGGCTCCAGCCTCGCATCATCGTCGTACGCCCCCAGTCCTGGGCTCGTGCCATGTCATGCCCGGTCGTCCTGCTCGTGCTCTGCTCCTAGGGAAGCCGGTCGCGCGCCGTCGCGGTGGGCCCATGGTCCCGTTCCCGGGCCCAGGCCCGGAAGGCGCTCGAGCGTGCCCGGCCGTTCTCGCGGTCCGCGGCTCGGCGCACCCTCCAGCCCGTGCTCTCCGTCCTCTGGTGCACGGTCAGTCGGTGACAGGGATGTCGGTGAGCCGGAACGGACGGGCACCGAGCGCCTTGTTCAGCTGGAGCGTCACCGTGTCGACGTCACCGATGCTCGGGTAGAGGGCGACAAACCGGATCGTCTCGCCGCCGTCGACACGCTGGAGCGTGCTCAGCTCGCCGAGCGTGTGCCACAGCTCCTTGCCACGGCTGTCGGACCCCACGTGGTAGTCGTACGGGTACACGGCGGTCGAGCCGGACATGAGCGTCAGGCCCAGCACGTGCTGGGGCACGACGCTGCCCTCGCCCCGGTAGGACCAGAAGCCGCTGAGGGCGCCCGGCTGGATCCCCGAGTCGACCTCGTCGTCCTCCGCGGTCACCTCCAGGGTGACCAGCAGAGAGTCGCCGACCCGCTGGACCGCCGGCGCCGTGTAGCGCCAGGTGCGCGCGCCCTCCTCCAGCACACCCTCCTCGCCGGTGGCCACGGGGCCGTCGAACTCCGGCAGCTCGCCCGTGGCCTCCACCTGGGTCTGCGTCGTGATTTGCGACGTCAGCGTCAGCACCACCCGGCGGTTGGTCGCGCGGTTCTCGTCGTTGCTGTTGGGCACCAGCGGCTCGGCCTCGCCCCGTCCCGAGGGCCGCAGCTCGTACGCGGAGGTGTCGATCCGCTGCGCCAGCGCGTCGGCCACCGCCCGCGCGCGGTTCTCCGAGAGCACCTGGTTGGAGGCGTCGTCCCCCACGTCGTCGGTGTGGCCGACCACGTCGACCACGCCCGGTTCCCGGCTGGACAGGTGCGCCGCTGCGGCGTCGACGACCGCCACCGCCTCCGGCGTCAGGTCGAACGAGCTCGAGGCGAACAGGACGTCACCGCCCAGGCTGATCTGCACCTGCTCCGTCGACTCCAGCACGTCGACCGCGCCACCGAGCTCGCGGGTGAACGACTCCAGCCCGTGCACCGGCGCGTCGGCGACCGCGTCGACGTCGAGCGGCTCGGCGTCGGGACCCGTGCCCGCGGCCGGGCTGGCACCGTCGTGAGCGCCGGGCGCAGGCACATCTGCGTCGATCACGGGGACGCTCTCCAGGTAGGCCCCCGGGAGCATCAGCCCCAGCGCCTCCGTGCCCGCCGGGGGTGCGGCGAAGACTCGCTGGACCCGCAGCCCTTCCACGGGGACGTGGTCGACGGTCCCCGGCTCACCGACGACCTCCCCCGCGGCGTCGACACCCTGCAGGTAGACCTGCTTCTCCTCCACGTCTGCGAGCCGGACGTAGTCGCCCTCCAGGTTCCCCCCGAACCTCGTCCCCAGGCGCACCCGCTCGGTGCCCTCCTGGACGAGGTCGTAGGTGAGGACCACGTGCTCACCCGCCCGCACGAGCGGGTGCACCTCGACGGTGATCTCCGTGCCGCCCACGACGAGCGGAACCCGCTCCACGACCGCCTCGGCGGACGGGCTCGCCGGCTCCTCGACAGCGGCCGGTCCCGGGTTCGCCTCCGGCGAAGGGCCCGCGTCGCCGGTGCAGCCTGCGACGAGCGCCAGCACCGCCAGCGCCGCGGCCACGGTTGCTCCGCGCCCCAGGGCCGGCCCGTTCCTGGTCGTGCGCGTCCGTCTCGTCACGAGCACTCGTCCCCTCTGGCCGCCGTCGCGGCCTGTCGATGCGGTCCGGCCCGCCGGGTGCTCCACCCGACGGCGGTGAGGTCACCCTACGAGTCGGGGCGCCAACGCCTCCTCGACCCGATCACGCCCCCGGTCGAGGACGCTGCCCAGGCTCGTCCCCCGGACCGGGTCGATGCCGGCGCAGGAGAAGGTGTACTCCCACGGCCCGTAGCGCCACTCGAGCTCCGGCTCCGGCTCCGGCTCGGGCTCGGGCTCCGGCGGCACCTCCGGGTCGGCGCCGGGGTCGGGCTCGGCAGGCGGCGGGGTGGGGGTCGGCGAGGGCTCGACCTCCACCTGTTCCGCCGAGCGGCCCGCCTCGAGCCGGCAGGTGTGCAGCGCGACGTCACCGAGCCGCGCCTCGGCGGTCGACTCGGTGCGCCCCCCACCGGGTGCCGTCTCGGTCAGGCGCGCCCGGACGCTCACCGTGCGCGAGCCCAGGTCGTAGCGGTACCACTCCGCCGGTACCCGCGCGCCGTTCTTCGCGGCGTACTCTGCCGCCTCCGGGTAACCGGACAGCGCCCACAGCTCGAGGCCGGGGAACGGCCAGGTCGCTTCCCGACCCCCGTGCTCGTCACCCGGCAGCCACCCCGCGGGCGGGGCGATCAGCATGCCGAGGGCGCTCTCACGGATCGCCTGCGCACCAGCCAGCGCCGCCGCGTCCGCGGCGGTCTGCGTCCGCCCTGCCTGCTCGGTCCCGCGCAGCAAGGGGATGGTTGCCATGAGGAGCACCGCGACCACGCACGCGAACACGACGACGACGACGGAGCTCGTCGCGAGCCCGTCGTCGCCGCGCAGCAGTCCGCGGCGGCGACCCGTGTCACCGCCGCGGACCCGATCCGGTGCATGACTCATCAGCCGCCCTGCGGGGTCCCGATCTGGTTGAGCTGCTCCTGGACCTTGGACGCCAGATTGAACTGGTTGACGGCCCAGACGATGGCACCCACGAGCACCACGGCGATCATGGCGATGCCCAGGAACTCGAGCGTGCCCTGACCGGCCTCGCCGCGGGCGAGCGCGCGGCGCTCGAACGCCTTCTGGACGGCGACCTGCGTACGGACGAACGTGCGGGTCATGCTGTCTCCCTCCTCCGGTCCGCCGAGGCGGACCCGCTGCCCGGGTGCCCGGGCGCTGACCTGATGTGCTTCACGCTAGGAGACGCCCCTCCTCGGCCGGCGGGCCCACGGGCCCATTCGGGGACCCATCTCGGACGTGCGAGGCCCGGGCCCCGGGACCGCCCGGCCGCGAGCCGCCGCGAGCCGTGTCACGCCGGTCCCCCGCCGAGCCACACCGCCACGGCCTCGGCCCGGGTGCGCACCCCGAGCTTGGCGAAGATGTGGTTGACGTGGTTCTTCACCGTCTTCTCCGCCAGGAACAGCCGTGCGGCGACGTCTCCGTTCGTCAGGCCCTGCGCCACCAGCTCCATCACCTCCACCTCACGGTCGGAGAGCCCGGCGTCAGGACGCGCCGGCCGCGCCGGCTCGGACGTCGCCGTCCAGACCGGCCGCAGCGCCGCCATCGCGGGACCCGAGAGCAGGAACGTCCCCTCGGCGACGGAGAGCACCGCACGCTCGAGCTCGTGCGTCGCGAAGTGGCCGTGCACCAGGTAGCCCGCGGCGCCCGCCTCGACGGCAGCCCGCACGACCTCCGGCGCGTCCGTGTAGGTCAGCATGATCACCCTGGTCCAGCGGTGCACCTCGCTCAGCACCTGCACGCCGTCGCGCCGAGGCATCCGCACGTCGAGCAGCGTCACGTCGGGGACCGTCGCACGGATCATCGCCACCGCGGCCTCGCCGTCGCCCGCCTCGCCGGCGAAGCGGAGACGGTCGGAGGCGTCGACCAGCGCACGCAGGCCCATGCGGATCACCGGGTTGTCGTCGACGACCGCCACCGAGACCTGCCGGGGCGCAGCGGCCTCGAGGCGCTCCGGGGGTGCGGCCGCGTCACCCGCCCCTGCCGCAGGGGCGTCCGCCCGGGGGCCGGAGGGCTCAGGCATCGGCGGCCTCGCGCGTCTCCGGCCGCGCACTGCGGTCGTCGTCTGGGTCGACGCTCTCCACGGACACCGTGGTGCCGTGCCCCGGCGCGGACGACACCGACAGCCGCATCCCTGCCTCCCGAGCACGCTCCGCCATGCCGGTGAGCCCGAAGTGCCCCTCCGGGCTCCCGCCGTCCGGGCGTGGGAGGAACCCGCGTCCGTCGTCACGGACGCCGACACGGACACGACCACCGGCCAGACCGGTCAGGGCGACCTCGACCTGCTGGGCGTCCGCGTGCCGCGCCACGTTCTCCAGCGCCTCTCCCACGATCGCGAGCACCTCGTACCGGCAGGCCGTCGCCAGGTCCACGACGCCCGTCACGGTCAGGCGGCAGGGGATCCCGTGCGCCTCCTCCCACGCCGCGCACCGCTCGGCGAGCACCTCCGCGAACGGGCGGTCGGGCTGGTCGGCACGCATCCGGACCAGGAGACGCCGTGCCTCGTCAGCAGCCTGGTGGGCCCCGAGCGACAGGTCGCGGGCGTACGTGCTCGCCGTCGCAGGGTCCTGCTCCACGAGCCGTGGCAGCGCGTCGGCGCCCAGGGCGATGCCGTGCAGCGTCTTGCCCAGGGAGTCGTGCATCTCGCGTGCCAGCCGTGCCCGCTCGTCGGCGGCCGCGGCCGCGAGCTGCGCCTCGGCAGCCTGTCGTGCCGCGACGAGCTGGGCCTCGTGGGCTCCCCGGACGGCGCCACCGACGGCGATGAGGCCGACGTACAGCGCCGGCACGCCCAGCTCCAGCATGAAGCCGCGCGTCTGCGCCGGGTTGTAGAGCGAGACCAGCACGTAGCCCGCCACGAGGACGACCCCGCACAGCGCGGCCGTCCTGCGGTCGAACAGCATCCCCACGACCAGCGCCGTCGACAGCGTCACGAGCACGAGCGGGCTCTCCACCCCCACGACGTAGACCACCGCCAGGGCCACCAGCACGTCCAGCACGAACGCGAGCGGGTGGCGGCGCACGAACCCGGTGACCTGCGGCGACAGCAGCACGCTCAGACTCGTCACGCTCAGCACGAGGATGCACATCAGCACCGGCATCGTCATCGTCTGCCCGACGAGCCCGAGGAGCGACACCAGGATCGCCATCAGCCGGACGACCAGGCTGGCCGCGAGGATCCGGCCGGTGAAGTCGCGCTGGTGGAGGGCAGCGGCCTGCGGCGCACTCATCCGCCGCCTCCGAGCAGCACGCCCCAGTCGACGTCCATGCCGAGGAACAGGCCGACGATCACCAGGATCAGCGCTGCCGGCAGCAGCACCAACGACGTCACCAGCGTCACCCGGGGCGCCGTCTTCGCCGCGGCCTGTCGCTGGCGCTGCGCGCTGTCACGGCGCATGTCCTCGGCGATCTGCTGCAGCGACTCCGCCAGCGGAGCGCCGAGCTCCTGCGACTGCAGGAGGGCCGAGACGAACTTGGCCATCGGCTCCGACGAGCTGCGCCGCCGCAGGTCGGTGAACGCCTGCCGCACCGAGGCGCCGTTGGCGATCTGGTGCAGCGTGAGCTGGATCTCCTCGGCCAGCGGTCCGTCGAACCGCTCGGCCACGCGGGCCAGCGCGGCACGGAAGCTCACCCCCGCCACGACCGTGACAGCCAGCACGTCGAGGAAGTCGGGCAGGTCGCGGTCCACGCGCTCGCGGCGGATCCGCTGCCCCGCCTCGATCCTGCTCAGCGGCAGGACGACCGGGATCGCCACGCACATCAGCACCAGGAGGAACTGGCGCTGCAGCAGCACGATCAGCATGACGGGCGAGACCAGGAGCATCCACCAGACGCACTGCTGGAGGTACCCGTCCACCGTCAGGCCGCCAGGCCGCCCCGCCTCGTCGATGCGGCGCTGCAGGTTCGCGAGGATCCGCGGGCCGAGGAGGCGGCGCAGCCCAGGCACGCGCCCCCGAGCCAGCCGCTGCAACGGCGGCTCGCCCTGCGCCCTGCGCCGCTGCTCGCCGCGGAGCAGGTCGAGGTCCTCCACCTCGAGGATGTCGAGGGCGTCCGAGCGCGCCAGACGGTACCCGACGAGGAAGAGGACCATCGCACCGGCGGCGAGCAGCGCGAGCGCGAGGACTGCCGGGGCGCTCATCCGCGGAACCTCGTCATGCGCCGGATCGTGAGGAACCCGCCTGCGAACAGGGACGCGCTGACCGCGAGCGCCAGCTGCCCCACCCAGTGCCGGGTCATGGCGTCGACCGTGCCGGGCTGCAGCGCGTTGAGGAGGAACAGCAGGCCGAAGCCCACGAGGATCACGAGGTACCCGGTCGTGGTCGACTGGGCCAGGGTGGTGCGGATCTCCCGACGCACCTCCTTGCGGTCGTCGAGCGTGTCGGCGATGTCGCGCAGGGCCGTGACGAGCGAGCCACCGCTGCGCGCGCTCACGAGCAGCGTGGAGACGAGCACGGTCACCTCGCGCGACGGCAGACGCTCTTCGAGCCCGGCCATCGCGTCCTCCAGGCTGTCCCCGAAGCGCATGCGTTCGGCCACCCGCGTCATCTCGACACCGGCCGGTGCGGACAGCTCGCTGCCCGCCACTGCCACCGCGCTGGCGATCGAGAGGCCGGCGCTCGTCGCGTTCGACAGGACGCGGGCCAGCTCCGGCATCTGCGCGACGAACTGCTCCTTGCGGCGCTCGCGCCCCCGGGCGAGGTACCAGCGCACCGCCAGCACCATCGCGCCCACGCCCAGCAGCCCGAAGACCGGGGCGAGGCCGGCGGCGAGGACCCAGCCGACCACCACGCCCACGAGCGCCGCCACCGTGACCACGGTCAAGGGCCGCAGCCGCTCCTCACCGGCCAGGACGAGCTGGGTCTCGACCCAGCGCCCGGGGCGCGTGCGGCGGAAGGCGCGGTCGAGCCGGTCGACGTGGCTGCGCGGACGCGGCCCCGCGCCCACGTCGAGCCCTCGCACGAGCGCCCGGCGCCGCAGGCGCACCGCCGACAGGTCCACGATGCCGGCCAGCAGGAACCCCGCGAGAAGGACCGACAGGACGAGCAGGAGCAGGACGATCACGGCGATCCCCACGAGCCCGACGTCGGCGCGGCCTGCTGCCCCAGCTCTTCGCCGGCGACACGCAGCCGCGTCGCCATCGCCTCTGGCGGCGCGTACGAGACGAAGCGACCGAGACGGCCGTCGTCCCCGGCGGCCTCCGGGTCCCACCGCATCAACGGCTCCAGCCGGAAGTCCTCGCGGTGACGGGACGCCACCCAGTCCACCGAGACGACACGACGCGCGCCGTCGGACCCGCGCAGCAGCTGCACCACCACGTGGACCGCGTTGTTGACCTGGTCGCGCAGCGCGTGGAACGGCACCTCGACGTCGCTCATCGACGCGAGGGTCTCGAGCCGGATCAGCGCGTCGAGCGCGGAGTTGGCGTGCACCGTGGCCAGCGAACCCTCGTGGCCGGTGTTCATGGCCTGGAGCATGTCCAGGGCCTCGCCGCCGCGGACCTCACCGACGATGATCCGGTCGGGCCGCATGCGCAGGGAGTTGCGGACCAGGTCGCGGATCGTCACCTGTCCCTTGCCCTCCACGTTGGCCGGCCGGGTCTCCAGGCGCACCACGTGCTCCTGCGAGAGGGACAGCTCGGCGGCGTCCTCGATGGTGATGATGCGCTGCCGCGACGGGATGAACGCGGAGAGGGCGTTGAGCATCGTCGTCTTCCCGGACGAGGTGCCGCCGGAGACGATGATGTTCATGCGGGCGCGCACGCAGGCCGCCAGCAGGTCCGCCGTCGCGCGGTCGAGACTGTTGCGGTTGAGCAGCTCGTCCAGACCGTAGGCCTTCGGGAACAGGCGGATGGTCACGGTGGGGCCCTCGAGCGCCAGCGGCGGCAGCACGACGTGGACACGGGCTCCGCGCGGCATGCGCTCGTCAGGGGGCAGACGCGCGTCCACCATCGGGCTCGACTCGTCCACGCGGCGGTTGACCGTGGAGACGATGCGGTCGACCGTCTGCCGCAGCTGTTCCTCGGACGTGAAGGCCGTCGGCACGCGTTCCACCACGCCGAAACGCTCCACGTAGATGGTCCGGTGACCGTTGATCATGATCTCGGACACCGTCTCGTCCGCCAGCAGCGGCTCGAGGACGCCCAGGCCGATCGCCTCGTCGACCACCCGTCGGATCAGCGCGTTGCGCTCGCGGGTGGTGAGGATGACGCCCTCGGTCGAGACCAGGTGGGCGACCACACGCTCGAGGCGGATGCGGCGCTGGCCGGCGTCGAGCCGCCCCAGCTCGTGGAGGTCGACCTCCTCCAGCAGCTTGCGCCGGAACAGCGCGACCAGGCCCTCGTCGAGGTCGGAGCGAGCGAGAGCCTCCGCCGAGGGCGTCTCGGCAGGCCGCCGGTCGGCGTCCGCCCACTCCCCGAAGCCGCCCCTCACGAGGAGGTCCTCGGCATCGTCGCGGCCCGCTCGACCGTCATCGCGGGGAACGGCCCGACGCGCGGCACGGGGACGCGCACGACGACGCGCTCGCCGCTCTCGACCCGCACCGTCGACGCTCGCAGCGAGCCCGGCAGCGAGCGGTCCACGGCCTGAGCCACCTGGACGTACCCGGACCCGGTGCTCAGGGCACGGGCGCCGTCGCGCGAGGCCTGGTTGGCCCCGGACACGGTGTAGGCGAAGGCGCACACCTGGACCAGCGCGATCGCCGCGACGACGACGAGCGGCACGAGCCCCAGGATCTCGAGGGTGGCGCTGCCGCGCTCGCGGCGCCTCACGGCTCCCTCACCACCTGCCGGTCCACCGTGACGTCCCAGCCGGAACGCATCACCCCCGGCATCAGGCGGGGCACGCCTGCCGTCACGTCGACCTGGACGCTCCCCGAGGGGGAGTAGTCGACCCCCACGTCGAGGCGGCTGCGCAGGCCCTGCGGGAAGGCGTCCTGCGCGGCCTCGCGCACGCGCCACGACTCCCACGGCTCGGCGATGGCGGCCTGGCGGGCCGCCTGGGTGGCTGCGTGGCCCGTGTAGACGTACGTCACGCCGGCCAGGGCGAGCTGGCACAGCACCGCGACCAGGAGAGCGAGCGCCGGCACCACCCCGAGGAGCTCCAGCGACATCGAGCCGCGCTCCCGGGCAGCCCGGGCGGCGCGGCGGCCGGTCACCACCGGTGCCTCGGCCTCGGGGGCGACGTCACCGGCGCTGCGCTCGCCCTCCTGCTGCTGGGCCGAGCGGGAGCGACGGCCGCGGCGCGACCGTGAGTCGGTCTCCTCCGGCTCGCCGGAGTCGAGCGCCCGGGCGACCCCGAGCTCGTGGCCGACCGCGCGCAGGGCACGCCACCACCCCTCGTCGGTCGTCAGGTGCGGCGAGCGGGAGTTGGTCGAGGCCTCCAGACGGCGCCCCTGGTGCGGCACGGTCGCGGCGAGCACCGGAGCGGGCGAGAGCTGCCGCACCGCCTCGGGCTGCACCTCGTCCGACTTCGTGTGCCGGTTGAGGAGCACGCGGACGGCGTCGGGCTTGCGGACCCCCAGCGACTCCCACCAGCCGAGGTTGCGCCGCAGCGCGCGCAGGCTGATGAGGTCCGGGGTCACGACCTGCACGACCTCGTCGGAGACCTCCACGATCGCCGCCTGGACCGGCGTCACGTGCGCGCCGGCGTCCACGAGCACCAGGTCGTACTGCTGGCGCAGCAGGAACAGGATCTGCCGGATCGCCGTCGGGGTCACCCACTCGACGTCCCGCACGTCCTCCGGCGGCAGGAGCATGTGCAGCCCCGACTCGTGCTCGAAGACCGCGTCGGCGACGGTGCGTGGTGAGAGGTCCTCGGAGACCTTCGCCAGGTCGGCGATCGACGTGCGGTAGCTGGCGGCGAGGTAGCTGGTGACGTCGCCCTTCTCGAGGTCGGCGTCCACCACCGCGACCGACAGCTCCGGCAGCTGGCGCCGGATGTCCCACGCCAGGTTCGTCACCACGGAGGTGGTGCCGACCCCGCCCTTGGAGCCGGTGACGGTCACCACGGTGGCGCGGCCCCGCGCGCTGGCGTCGCCCTGCTCGGCGGCGGTGAGCATCCCCTGGATGTGGCGCGACCACTCCAGCGCGTTGGTGACACGCTGCTGCACGTCCTCGAACGTCAGCGGGTAGGTGATGACACCCCGGGCGCCTGCGTCCATGGCGGCGGCGAGGGCCTCGGGCTCCGGGTCGCTGGAGACCACGACGGAGACCGTCCCCGGACGGCGCAGGCCGAGGTCGCGCACGACCTGGTGCACCGGGAGCGGGCCGAGCCGGTCGTGGACCAGCAGCAGGTTCGGCTGGTGGGCGACCACGAGCTCGGTCAGCTCCGTCGTCGTCTCCGCGAGGCCCACCACCTCCAGGTCGGAGATCTCTGCGAGGAGCGCGCGCAGCTCGTACGCGAGCGTCTGGTCGGCGCAGCCGACCACCACGGTGCCGGACATCAGTTCCCTCCCTCGGGGATCGCTTCGCCGCCGAGGTCCCCGGCGTCGAAGTCACCCTGCTCACCGGTGCGGTCCTCCGGCGTCCCGGCGGGCAGGCCCACCAGGCGGACCTCCTGGGCGAACGCCGCGGCGTACGTCACCGCCAGCGCGTCGTTGGGCGTGAGGGCCAGCGTCACCGGGATCACGGTGGACTGGCCGGTGACGCTGTCCTGGTCGACCTGGACCTGCGTGCCGCGCACGGAGACGACGCGGACGCTGCGCACCAGCACCCGCACCTGCTTGGGCAGCCCCGGGACGTCGGCGAAGACGGCGTAGATGTCGACGTAGTCGCCCGGCTGGACCCGGTCGGCGACCCCGGTCACGGAGTCGACGTTGATCGCGATCTCGCGCTCGTCGGCGTCGAGGTCGGACGGCGGCACGAGCATGTCGGACGTCAGCATCGTGCCCTCGTCGAGGTTCACCGCGACCCGGCGGCCGAGCAGCTCCTCGCGCTGCAGCACCGCGCTGTCCGACAGCCAGCGGCGCGGCACCTCGTCCGTCCTGATGGTCTCCTCGGTCAGCGCGCTGTAGGCAGGCAGGTCGGAGCTCGCCCGGTACACGGTCACGAGCGACCCCACCTGGCTGCTGACGTTCCCCACGTAGACGGTGACGGCGACGAAGACGACGACAGCCATCAGGGCGGCTGTCAGGATGAAGAGGACTCCACGTCTCTGGCGCGGGTTCACAGGGCTCCTCCGGTGGCGAGCTCGGTAGGCCGGATCGGCCTCACGTGGCAGTACGGGCAGTAGGGGCCGACCAGCAGGACGCCGCACACGCCGCAGCGCTCCGCGGCCTCCGCCGGGGTGGGCAGCAGTCGGCGCGGCGCCTGCGGCAGGGCCACGGCCTCGACGGCGCGCGGCGTGCCGAACCGCTCGTCGGGCGTGAAGTCGAACGGCGGCAGCACGCCCACCGAGAGAGCACCCGAGACGCGCAGCAGGGCGTCGCGCGCGGCGTCGGGGACGCCGTGACGGTCGACGAGGAGCTCGGCCCGCGCGAACGGCCTCGTCCCCGACGGCTCGCTGAGCGCGATCCGGGCGACGGCCTCGACGGCTGCGCGGTCGCTGCCTGCCAGCGTCACGACATAGCCCTTGCCCCCCGGCACCCAGGACCGCACGTGCTGCCACAGGCTCGGTGAGGGGTCGGCCAGACCCGTCACGCCGGGCAGCCACGCGCCGCTGTACGTGTGCGCACCGAGGGCCTCCACGTAGCCGGGCACCAGCCCGGGGTCGCTCGCCACCGTGCTCGCCTCGAGGGCGATCAACGTGAGGGCCGCGGGCCCGTGCGGCAGCGTGCGGACGGCCACGTGGTGGCCCACGTCGGTCAGGGCGGCTGCCTGGCGCAACGCCTCCCGCTCGTGCCGCTGCTCGGCGAGCAGGACGACGTGCTCGGCCTGCGCCGGCGCTCGACGGACGAGCTCCGCGACGTCGTCGGGGGCGGAGACGAGAACGCGTCCGCCCAGGGCTTCTCCCGTGCTCGCCGCGCTCGCGGCGAGCACGCACACCTTTGGTCCCACCATGTGTGGCCTGTTGTCCCCTGGTCGTCCTTACCCGTCGCCCGCATCGTAGCGGCGGTTATTTACGGCATTTGGCGCGTAACGGGCATCGATCCGTCCAGAACGGTTCTCCAGGGCACGTTTCACCCGCTCCGTCGGGCATGCTCACACCCGTGAATGCTCACGTCCAGGCCTCACCGTCCGATAGCGCCCGCACCCTCGTGGTGGACGGCCGTGCCGTCGGGCCCGTGCTGCACGCCCGCACGTGGTGGGCACGCAGCCGCGGGATGCTGCTGCGGCAGCCGCTGCCCGCAGCGCTGTGGCTCGAGCCCTGCTCGTCGGTGCACGGGGTCGGGATGAGCGCCGCCCTCGACGTCGCCTTCCTGGCCGAGGACGGGCAGGTGATCGACGTGACCGTGCTGCGGCCCTGGAGGCTGACGTCGCCGCGACAGGACGCCCGCGCCGTGCTCGAGGCCCCCGCCGGGAGCTTCCCGGGCTGGGGACTGTCCGTCGGCAGCCTCGTGAGGCTCGCCTAGCATGCCGTCCATGGAAGCCTCCGGTCCCGACGCCCCTCCCGCCGCACCGGGACAGGACCCGAGACCCTCGCTGCTGCGGCGCCTCCCCGGCGAGATCGCCCCGTTCCGCCGGCCCGTCGCCGTCGGTGCGCTGGTGGCCGCCGCGTGGGCCGTCTGGGTCAGCGGCCCAGGGCCTGCGACCCCGGCGCTCGTGGTCACCGCGGCGGCGGGCGCAGCGCTCGCCGTCATCGACGCCCGGACGCACCGCCTGCCGGACGCGGTGGTGCTGCCGACGACCGTGGTGGCAGCGCTGCTGCTCGCGCTCGCCGCCGGGATCACCGGCGACCTGGCGGCGCTGCAACGTGCGGCCCTCGGCGCCCTGGTGCTGGGAGCCGTCTACCTGCTCCTCCACGTCCTCAACCCGCGGGGGCTCGGGTTCGGCGACGTCAAGCTCGCGGTGCTCCTGGGCCTGGTCACCGGCTGGTGGGGGTGGACGCCGGTGTGGGTCACCACCGTGGCGCCGTTCCTCCTCGGCGGCCTCGTGGCCCTCGCCCTGCTGGTGGTCCGCCGGGCGGACCGCCACACCGCCATCCCGTTCGGACCGTTCATGCTGTTCGGCGCTGCCCTGGCCGTCACTGCCGTACGGCTCGCCTGATCGCGGAGCGCATCGCCGCCGCCGGTCGCGCGCCTGGCCCGCCTGGGCCAGGCGCCGCCCGGCTCAGGCCGCCCGGTCCGCCAGCGCGGTCGCGAAGGACTCGAGAGCCTCCTTGACCGGCCCCTCGGGCAACGACGCGAGCTCGCCCGCGGCCTCACGAGCCCAGCGGACGGCCAGCGCACGGGTCTCGGCGAGCACCTCGTGGGCACGCAGCCGGGCCACGACGTCCGCGAGAGCCTCGTCCGAGGAGAGGTCGGCGTCGAGGGCGGCGAGCAGCGCGACGTCGTCGTCGGACGCCACGCCGCGGGCGACGCGCTGACGCAGCAGCAGCACGGGCATCGTGGGGACCCGCTCGCGCAGGTCGGTGCCCGGCGTCTTGCCGGACTGGTCGCCGCTCGAGGCGAGGTCGAGCACGTCGTCGGCGAGCTGGAAGGCGACGCCGAGCTTCTCGCCGTAGGCGCCGACCACCTCGACGACCTCCTGCGGCGCCCCGCCGAACATGGCGCCCATGCGCGCCGAGGCCGCCAGCAGCGACGCCGTCTTGTCGGCCAGCACCTGCAGGTAGTGCTCCACCGGGTCCTCGCCCTCGGCGGGGCCGGTGGTCTCGTGAAGCTGGCCGAGGCACAGGCGCTCGAACGTGCGGGCCTGCAGCAGCACGGCGTCGGGCCCCAGCACGGCCACGCGCGCCGAGGCGCGGGCGAAGAGGAGGTCGCCCACGAGGATGGCGACGGTGTTCCCCCACACGGAGTGGACGCTGGGAGCGCCGCGGCGCAGGGGCGCGGAGTCCATGACGTCGTCGTGGTAGAGCGAGGCCAGGTGCGTCAGCTCGACACCGACGGCCGCGTCGACCAGCTCCGGGCGGGCCCCGTCGCCCAGCTCACCGGTCAGCAGCGTGAGGAACGGGCGCAGCCGCTTGCCGCCCGCCGCCATGAGGTGGTGCGAGGCCTCGTCGGCGAGCCGGTCGGCCTGCGCGGCGGCGTCCGAGAGCGCTTCCTCGACGACGACCATGCGTTCGGCGAGCCGCGCGGCGAGCGCGGGGTCGGACAACGGGATGGCCGTGCCCGTCGGGGTCGGGGCGGCGCTGGGCGGGACGGGCTGGCTCACGGGACGAACTTAGCCGCCTGACCCGCCAGATCCAGAACCGACGCGGGCAGGAGCCCCAGGAGGAGGACACCGGCGGCGCAGAGCGCGACCACGAGCGCGGCCGGACCGGGCGTCGTCACGACCGTCACCACGGTGCGGGTCGCCGCCGGCGCGGCCGTGAGCGTGCCCGTGGGTGCACCGCCCCCGACGGCGTGCGCGGCTGCGCCCGCGTCGGGACCGGCGTCGGTGCCCGCCGCCTCGGGCGCACCGCCGTCGGGCGCACCGCCGTCGGGCACCAGCTCGTCGGCGGGCGGCGTGAGCACCATCAGCACGATGACGCGCACGTAGAAGAACACGGCGACGGCCGAGGCCACCACGCCCGCCACGGCGAGCGGCCAGGCCCCGGCGTCGACGGCCGCCGAGAACGCGCCGAACTTGGCGATGAACCCGGCGGTGAGCGGGATGCCGGCCATCGAGAGCAGGAAGAGCGCGAACGCGGCCGTGAGCCACGGGGCCTTGCGGCCGACCCCGGCCCACTGCGCCAGGTGCGTGGCCTCCCCCAGCAGCGTGTCGGACGCAGCGCTCGCCGCACCGTGCTCGGCGTCCGGCACGGGCGTGGTGAGCCGCTCGCGCACCACGGTCACGACGGCGAACGCCCCCACCGTGGCCAGGCCGTACGCCAGCAGGTAGAACAGCACCGCAGCGGCTCCCGTCTCCGAGAACCCGACGAGCGCCACCAGCACGAACCCGGCGTGCGCGATCGAGGAGTACGCCAGCACCCGCTTGATGTCGGTCTGCACCACGCCCACCACGGTGCCCACCACCATCGTCAGCAGCGCGACCGTCCACAGCACCACCTCGACGCCGTGCCGCGTCCCGGCGTCCATGCCCTCGGCGAGCGTGAACAGGAACCGCACCAGCGCGCCGACGGCGGCCGCCTTGGTGCAGGCGGCCATGAACCCCGTCACCGGCGTCGGGGCGCCCGTGTACACGTCCGGCGTCCAGGCGTGGAACGGCGCCGCACCCACCTTGAACAGCAGGCCCGCGACCACCAGCAGGACGCCGGCCAGGGCGAGCACGTCCATGCCCGCCAGCGGCGAGGCACCCTGGCCCGCCAGCGCCTCGGCGATCGCCCCCAGGCGCACCGAGCCGGCGAACCCGTACAGCAGCGCCACGCCGAAGATCAGCAGCGCCGAGGCGAACGAGCCGAGCAGGAAGTACTTGGCCGCGGCCTCCTGGCTGAGCAGCCGGCGGCGGCGCGCCGTGGCGCACAGCACGTACAGCGGCAGGCTCAGCACCTCCAGGGCGATGAACAGCATCACCAGGTCGTCCGTGGCGGGGAAGAGCATCATGCCGCCGGTGGCGAACAGCACCAGCGGGTACACCTCGGTCTGCTCGAGCCCGGCCCTGCGGGCCTGCTCCTCGTAGGTGCTGCCCGGCACGGCCGCAGCGGTGGGCGCGAACGCGTCCTGCCCACCAGGACGGTCGGCCACCACGAGCACACCCAGCAGCGCGCACACCACCACCACGGCCTGCACGCCCAGCCCGAACGGTGTGAGCAGGTAGCTGCCGCCCACCACGGACAGCGCCGCCTCCTGCACCCTGCCCCACAGCAGCGCCACGGCGACGAGCGCACCCGCCAGCGCACCGAGGGTCAGGACGAGCTGCACGGACCGCCGCGCACGGGCAGGCACGAGAGCCTCCAGCAGCACGCCGAGCACGCCGGCGGCGAGCACCACGAGCACGGGCGACACGGCCGCCCAGTCGATGGTGGGGGCGACGAAGTCGATCACGAGAGGCTCCCCTCGGTCGGGCGGGCGTCCACCGGCTGCGCACCGAGGACGGGCGGCGGGTCGCTCTCACCGACGAGCTCGACAGCCACCTGCCCCGGAGCGTCCACGTACCGCAGGGCGAGCCCCGGCACCAGGCCCAGCACGAGCAGCGCCCCGACCAGCACGCCGGCCACGGTGCGCTCGCGGGCGTCGAGGTCGCGCACGGGCGCGTCCTCGCGCGTGCGGCTGACCGTGTCCTCCAGGGGCGGCGTGCCGTCGTCGGTGGCCTCCCGCGCTGCGTCACCGCCGAGGTGGGCCGGCACCGTGCCGGTGAAGATCCGCTGGTAGGTGAGCAGCACGTAGACGGCGGCGAGCACGACGGCGGGCACCGCGACCAGGGCGGCGACCGGGGCGCGGCCGAACGCCCCGAGGAACACCATCACCTCGGACACGAACGTGGCCAGCCCCGGCAGGGCGGCGGCGCTGAGCGCGGCGACCAGGAACGTGCCGCCCAGCACGGGGGCGACGGTGCGCAGGCCGCCGTAGTCGGCGATGCGCTGGCTGCGCGCCGGGTGCCGGGCGATCACGAAGCCCGCCACCAGGAACAGCGCCCCGGTGGAGATGCCGTGGTTGAGCATCATGAGGCTGGAGCCGGACGTCCCCAGCGAGGTGAACGTGAAGATGCCCAGCACGATGAACCCGAAGTGGGACACCGAGGTGTAGCCCACCAGGCGCAGCAGGTCGCTCTGCCCGATGGCGAGGATCGCCCCGTAGAGGATGGAGACCACGGCGAGCACGATCACGAACGGCGCGGCCCAGCGCGACGCCTCCGGGAACAGCGGCAGGCAGAGCGTCAGCATGCCGAACGTGCCGACCTTGTCCAGCACGCACACCAGGAGGGTGGACGTGCCCGGGGTGGCGTTCTCGGCGACGTCGGGCAGCCAGCTGTGCACCGGCACCAGCGGTGCCTTGATGGCGAACGCGAGGAAGAAGGCGGCGAACATCAGGCGGCCCTCGGTGGTGCCGAGCTCCAGGCCGGTGAGGTTCTCCGTCAGGAACGTCCGCGGGCCACGCTCGGCCGCCGGCACCTGCAGGTACAGCGCGATGACGGCGACGAGCATGATCAGGCCGCCCGCCAAGGAGTAGAGCAGGAACTTCACCGCGGCGTACCGCCGCTGGGCTCCCTGCCCGAACCCGCCGATCAGGAAGTAGGCGGGGATCAGCATGGCCTCGAACAGCACGTAGAACAGGAAGACGTCCCGGGCGGCGAACACCGCCACCATGAACGCCTCGAGCACCAGCACGACGGCGAGGTAGCGCCGCAGCCGGGAGTCGTCACCGCCCTGCTCGCGCCAGGCCGCGAGGATCACCAGGGGCACCAGGCCCACCGACAGGGCCACGAGCAGCAGGCCCACGCCGTCGACGCCGACGGCGTAGCTCGCGCCGATCGCGGGGATCCAGTCGTGCGTCTCGGCGAGCTGGTGCTCGCCCGCGCGCGTGGTGTCGAAGGCCGTGAAGGCACCGACCAGGAGCAGCACCTCGACGAGGGCGCCGGCGAGCGCGACGACGCGGGCGGCGGTGCCGCCGAAACGGCCCGCCCCGGTGCCGGTCGCTGCCGGGCGGCCCCGCCCCACCCCGGTCAGGGCGGTGGCGAGGGCCGCGAGCAGCGGCCACACGATGAGGGCGGTGAGCCAGGGGAAGGTCATGTCTTCTTCTCCTCAGTACGCCAGCGCCCACACGACGGCGGCGACCACGAGCAGGCCGCCGAGCGTCGTGGCCGCGTACGACCGGACGTAACCGTTCTGGGACCGGCGCAGCCCGTCCCCCGCCCGCCGCACGCCCGAGGCGAGCCGGAGGAACGCGGAGTCGACCACGGTGCGGTCGGCGTACACGAGCGTGCGGGTGGCAACCTGCCCCGGCAGCATCGCCAGGGTCTCGTTCACCGGGTCCTGGTACAGGTCGCGGCGGGCCGCGCGCACCAGGGCGTTCGACGCGGGCGGCTCCACCGGGACCTGCTGCACCGCGTAGAGGCGGAACGCGAGCGCCGCCCCGAGCACCACCAGCACGAGCGTCAGGGTGATGATCAACCACACCGGCAGCACCGGGTCGTGGTGCTCGGCGTGCCCGACGACGGGCTCCAGCCAGGTGGTGAACCCGCCCCCCAGCGTCAGCAGGCCGCCGAGAGCCACCGAGCCCACGGCCAGCACGATCATCGGCAGCCTCATCAGGAACGGCGCCTCGTGCGGGTGCCGGGCGCCCTCGCCCTCGCTCTCCCACCGCCGTCGGCCCGCGAACGTCATGAAGAACAGGCGGGACATGTAGAACGCGGTGATGCCCGCGCCCACCAGGGCCACGGTGCCGAAGACCCAGGGCCGCCAGCCCTCCCCCACGAACGCCGCCTCGATGATCTTGTCCTTGGACCAGTACCCCGAGAACGGCGGGACGCCCAGGATGGCGAGCCACCCGAGCCCCATGGTGACCGCCGTGACCGGCAGCGCCCGGCCCAGCCCGCCGAACCGGCGCATGTCCACCGAGTCGTCCATCGCGTGCATGACGGAACCTGCCCCGAGGAACAGCCCCGCCTTGAAGAAGCCGTGCGTCACCAGGTGGAAGATCGCGAACGCGTACCCGATCGGTCCCAGGCCCGCGGCGAGCATCATGTAGCCGATCTGCGACATCGTCGAGGCCGCCAGGGCCTTCTTGATGTCGTCCTTGGCGCAGCCCACGACCGCCCCGAACAGGAGCGTGACCGCACCGACCACGGCCACCACGAGCTGGGCGGTGGGCGCCGCCTCCAGCACCGGCGCGCTGCGCACCAGCAGGTACACCCCCGCCGTCACCATCGTCGCGGCGTGGATCAGGGCGGAGACCGGCGTCGGGCCCGCCATCGCGTCGCCCAGCCACGCCTGCAGCGGGAACTGCGCCGACTTGCCGCACGCCGCCAGCAGCAGCATCAGGCCGATCGCGGTCGCGACCCCCGTGCTCATCCCACCGGCAGCACCCAGCACGTCCCCGAAGCTCAGCGAGCCCACCTGCCACAGCATGAGCATCATCGCCACGATCAGGCCCATGTCACCCACACGGTTCATGACGAACGCCTTCTTGCCCGCCACCGCGTTCTCGCGGCGGTGGTCCCAGAAGCCGATCAGCAGGAACGACGCCACGCCCACGCCCTCCCAGCCCACGAACAGCAGCAGGTAGGAGTCGGCCAGCACCAGCAGCAGCATCGCCGCGACGAACAGGTTGAGGTAGGCGAAGAACCGCCGACGGTCGACGTCGTGCGCCATGTACGCCACCGAGTACAGGTGGATCAGCGTGCCCACGAACGTCACCAGCAGCACGAACGTCAGCGACAGCGGGTCCACCCGGAACGCGGCGTCCACCTGCAGCGTGCCCACCTCCAGCCAGGTGCCCAGGCTGTGCACGGCGACACGCTCGTCGGCCGGCAGGCGCAGCACGTCGGCCAGCAGCACCAGCCCCACCGCGAAGGCCGCGGTGCTCGCTAGCACGCCGAGCCAGTGGCCCCACCGGTCGGTGCGGCGCCCGCCCAGCAGCAGCACGGCGGCCCCCGCCAGCGGGAGGCCCACGAGCCAGGGCGCGAGTCCCAGGGTCTGCATGCTTCAGCCCTTCAGGAGGTTCACGTCGTCGACCGAGGCGGACCGACGGGTGCGGAAGATGGTCACGATGATCGCCAGGCCCACCACGACCTCGGCGGCCGCGACGACCATGACGAAGAAGGCCAGCACCTGCCCGGTGAGGTCGCCGTGGATGCGCGCGAACGTGACGAACGCGAGGTTGGTGGCGTTGAGCATGAGCTCGACACCCATGAACACGACGATGGCGTTGCGGCGCAGCATCACGGTGGTGGCGCCGATCGCGAAGAGGATCCCCGCGAGCACGAGGTAGTTGGTGATCGGCATCAGCGGGTCTCCCCCTCGGTGCTGTCAGCCCCGGCGCCCGGGACTTCCCGCGCGCCTTCTGCGGGCACGTCCTCGGGGGCGATGCGCTGCACCAGCGTCTCCTGCGCCCCGAGCACCGCCACGGGCGAGCGGCGCTGACCGCGGATGCGCAGCACGCGCGGCACCGAGTGCTCCAGCGGCTGCCCGTCCGGCCCCAGCGCAGGGGTGTCCATCGCGTTGTTCTGCGCGTACACGCCCGGGGCGGGCAGCGGCGTCAGCGGCCGGCGCCGGGCCGGGTCCACCGCCATCTGCGCCACCCGCTCGCGCGCCTGCAGCCGCTGGGTGCGGCGCGGGCCCAGCCGGCGCCGGTGAGTGAGCACCAGCCCCGCGAGCGCCGCGGTGACCAGCAGCACGCCGACGACCTCCATGGCGAGCACGTAGTCGCCGAACAGGACGGCGGCGAGGCCCTCGGGGTTGGTGGCGGCGTTGGCGGCCTCGAGCCCGACGGCGGGCGGGAACGTCGCCCGGGTGATGACGCCCAGGAGCACGGCCAGCAGCCCGGCGCCGAGCAGGACGCCGATCCAGCGCTGCCCCCTGATCGTCTCGGTGAGCGAGTCGGCGGCGTCGACGCCCACGAGCATGAGCACGAAGAGGAACAGCATCATGACGGCGCCGGTGTAGACGACCACCTGCACGATGCCGAGGAACGGCGCCTCGTTGGCCACGTAGAGGATGGCGAGCGAGACCATCACGAACACCACGCAGATGGCGGCGTGCACGGCCCGGCGGGCGAAGAGCAGGCCGAGCGCGGCGATCACCATCAGCGGGGCGAGCACGGCGAACAGGGCGGCCTCGCCGCCCGACGTCGTCACTGGCCCGTCCCGGCGGCCGAGCGGGCGGCGCCGGACCGGGTGGCCGGGGGCCGCAGCTGGTGCCGGCGCGGGGTGGGCGGGGGCGCCTGCCCGTCGACGACCTTCGCGGCGGCGTCGAGGGTCGGGTCGTCCGGGCGGTGCTCGCGCACCCACGCCACCTGCTCGGCCGTGGGCGCCGTGACCTCGCCGCGGTAGTACTCGGTGTCCGTGGTGCCCTCGGCCATCGGGTGAGGTGCGGCGAGCATGCCGTCGGAGAGGGGGGCGAGCAGGTCGGGCTTCTCGTAGATCATCCCGGCGCGGGTCGGGCCGGCCAGCTCGTAGTCCTCGGTCATGGTCAGGGCGCGCGTGGGGCACGCCTCGATGCACAGGCCGCAGAAGATGCAGCGCAGGTAGTTGATCTGGTAGACGCGCCCGTACCGCTCGCCGGGGCTCATGTGGGCGCCGTCGGGCAGGTCCGCGTTGTCCCCGCCCTCGACGTAGATGGCGTCGGCGGGGCAGGCCCAGGCGCACAGCTCGCACCCGATGCACTTCTCGAGCCCGTCGGGGTACCGGTTGAGCTGGTGGCGGCCGTGGTAGCGCTGCTGGGGCGGCACCTTCTCGAACGGGTACTGCTCGGTGACGGTGGGGCGGAACATCGACCCGAGCGTCACTCCGAACCCGGCCACGGGTGCCAGGGCGCGGCCGATCGGGCCCTTGGTGGGCCGCAGGGGCTTGTACTCCGGTGAGTCCGTCATCGGGCACCCTCCTCGACGTCGTCGTGCGGGGTATCGGGGCCGGCGCCGCCGGCGGGGACGTGCTCCACGGGCCGGCGGCCGGCGCGGGGCGAGGGCGGCAGGCTCTGCCCGGGCAGCGGGGGCACGGGGTAGCCGCCGGCGAACGCGTCGACGGTGCCCGGAGCGCTGCTGGGCGCGGTGCCGGCCTCGCTGCCGGGCCCGGCGTCGTCGTGCTCCGGGCTGCGCCTGCGGTCGGGCCAGAGGCTCACCAGCGCCACGGCGGCGAGGCCCACGCCGAGGATGACGGCGACCAGCACGGTGCGCGAGACGCCGGCGTCGAGGCGGAACCACTGCACCACCGCGAGGACCACCACCCAGGCGAGGGCGACGGGGATGAGCACCTTCCAGCCGAACACCATGAACTGGTCGTAGCGCAGGCGCAGCAGCGTGCCGCGCACCCACACGAAGACGAACATCAGCAGCCAGACCTTGGCCAGGAACCAGAGGATCGGCCACCAGCCGGTGTTGAGCACGCCGTCGCCGACGGCACTCAGGGGCCACGGGGCCCGCCAGCCGCCCAGGAACAGGGTGGTGGCGATGGCCGAGACGTTGAGCATGTTGATGTACTCGGCGAGGAAGAACCAGGCGAACTTCATCGACGAGTACTCGGTCATGTACCCGGAGACGAGCTCGCCCTCGGCCTCCGGCAGGTCGAACGGGAGGCGGTTGGTCTCGCCGATCATCGAGATGACGTAGACGACGAAGGCGGGCAGGAGCGGCAGGAAGAACCAGATGCTCTGCTGCCCCTCGACGATGGTCGAGGTGGACATCGACCCGGCGAGGATGAACACGCTCACCAGGGACAGGCCCATCGCCAGCTCGTAGCTGATGACCTGGGCGGTGGAGCGCACCGACCCGAGCAGCGGGTACGTGGACCCGGACGACCAGCCGCCGAGCACGATGCCGTACACACCCAGGGAGGCGCAGGCCAGCACGTAGAGCACCGCCACGGGGAAGTCGGTGAGCTGGGCGGGCGTGGTGAAGTCGGTGAACGGGATGGTCACCTCGGGCCCGAAGGGCACGACGGCGAACACCAGCAGCGAGCAGAACACCGAGACCATCGGGGCCAGCAGGTAGACGATCCTGTCGGCCGCCGTGACGTTGACGTCCTCCTTGAGCAGCAGCTTCATCGCGTCGGCGAGCGACTGCAGCAGGCCGAACGGGCCGTGCACGTTGGGCCCGGGCCGCACCTGCATGCGGGCCACGACGCGGCGCTCGAACCAGATGGCGACGAGCACGCTGGTCAGGAGGAACACGATGATGAGCACGGCCTTGACCAGGTAGGTCACGAACGTGTCCTGGCTGAAGTCGGCGGCGACCCCGGGGATCATCGGGCCTCCTCCGTCCCCGTGCCAGGACGGGCGCCCGCGGGCGCCCCCGCTGCTCCTGACGCCACAGGTCCTGCGACGGCGAGGCGGACGACGTCGCCCGGCGAGGCGCCGAGCGTGTCGTGCACGCGGCAGCCGCGGCTGGCCAGCGGCAGCCACACCACGTGGTCCACCATGGCCGTCACCTGGAGCGGCACGGTGATCGCGCCCCGGTCGGTCGAGACGGTCACCGTGTCGCCGTCGGCCGCCCCCACCGCCGCCGCGGTGGCCGGGCTCAGGCGGGCCACCGGTCGCTTGGCGGTGCCGGCGAGGAACTGCTCGCCGTCCTGCAGGGCGCCGTCGTCGAGCAGCAGGTGCCACGAGGCGAGGACGGCGGTCCCGGGCTCCACCCGGGCCGACGACGTCGCGGCCGCCGGCGGGGGCGCGACGCGCTCCCCGCCCCAGGCGGGCAGCGCCGCCACCGCGAGGTGCGCCGCGAGCGGCTCGGCCGCCCCCAGGTCGGCGCCCAGCTGGGCCGCCAGGGCGTGCAGCACCCGGTGGTCGGGCATCGACGACGACTCCAACGCCTGCGGGAACGCCCGCACCCGCCCCTCCCAGCTCCAGTACGAGCCCGAGCGCTCCACGGGCGGGGCCACGGGCAGCACGACGTCGGCCAGGGCCGTCGCCTCCGACGCCCGCACCTCCAGGGAGACGACGAACCCGGCGGCCGCGAGCGCCCGGCGGGCCAGCGCCGGGTCGGGCAGGTCGGCCAGCTCGAGGCCGCCCACGAGGGCGCCGCCGAGCTCTCCGGCCTCCAGCGCCCGGAGGATGCCGGTCGCGTCCCGGCCGGGCTCGGCGGGCAGGGTGGTGACGTCGACGCCCCAGGCCGCCGCCACCTCGGCGCGGGCGACGGGGTCGGTGAGGGGGCGCCCGCCGGGCAGCACACCGGGCAGCAGCCCGGCCTCGACGCCGCCGCGCTCGCCGGCGCGGCGCGGCACCCAGGCGAGCCGGGCACCGGTGGCCTCCGCCAGGCGCAGGGCAGCGCCGTACGCACCCGGGGTGCCGGCCAGCCGCTCGCCCACGAGGAGCACGGCTCCCGGCTGGGCGAGCGCCTCGGCGGCGGCGGCCACCGCGGCCGCGTCCACCCCGGCGGGCAGTCGGCCACCGGTCGCGCTCGCGGCCACCGCACCGAGCCAGTCGGTCTCGGTGCCGGGGGCGGCGGGCAGGAGCGTGCCGTCCAGGCGCCGCAGCCCCCGGGTCGCGAAGGGCGCCAGGCCCAGCACGCGCACCCGGTTCTTGCGCACCGCCTTGCGCAGCCGCAGGAAGACGACGCCGCCCTCCTCCTCGGCCTCGAGGCCGGCCAGCAGCACCGCGGGCGCCTTCTCCAGGTCGGAGAACGTCACGCCGACGCCGGTGCCTGCCACCGCGCGGGCCAGGAACGCCACCTCCTGCTCGGAGTGCACGCGGGCCCGCATGTCGACGTCGTCCGTGCCGAGCACGGCCCGGGCGAACCGCGACCACGCGAAGGCGTCCTCGACCGTGAGGCGCCCGCCTGGCAGCACGCCGACACCACCTGCGGCACGGGCCGCGACCAGCCCCTCGGCCGCGAGCTCGAGCGCCTCGACCCACGACGCCGGTCGCAGCTCGCCGCGCGTTCCGTCCGCGCCGCGGTCGCGCACCAGCGGGGTGGTGATCCTGTCCGGGGCCGACTGCCACGTGAACGCGAACCGGTCCTTGTCGGTGATCCACTCCTCGTTGACCAGCGGGTCCTCCCCCGCCAGGCGGCGCAGCACCACGCCGCGGCGGTGGTCCACGCGGATCGCCGAGCCCGAGGAGTCGTGCTCGCTGACGCCCGGGGTGGAGACGAGGTCGAACGGGCGGGCCCGGAAGCGGTAGGCCGCCCCCGTCAGCGCACCGACCGGGCAGATCTGCACCGTGTTGCCGGAGAAGTACGAGGCGAACGGGGTACCGGTGGTCGAGCTGGTCGCCGAGCCGGCGGGCAGCTCGGCGGGCACGTCGCCGCTGCGGACGGCGTCGGTGGCCGCGACCGGGTCCGCGTGCCCGTCAGCGCCCTCGGCGTGGCCGGCGCACGGCGGCGGGGCGAAGTCCAGCACGCCCTCGTCGAACCGCCCGATCTGCTGGCGGGCACCACGCTCCTGCAGCGCGATGAACGCGTCCCCCGCGATCTCCTCGCTGAACCGGGTGCACCGCTGGCACAGCACGCACCGCTCCCGGTCCAGCAGGATCTCGGTGGACACGGCGATCGGCTTGGGGAACGTGCGCTTGACGTCCACGAACCGGGAGGTGGCCCGCCCGTTGGTCATGGCCTGGTTCTGCAGCGGGCACTCCCCGCCCTTGTCGCACACCGGGCAGTCCAGCGGGTGGTTCATGAGCAGCAGCTCCATGACCCCGTGCTGCGCCTTGTCGGCCACGGGGGAGGTGCGCTGCGTCTTGACCACCATGCCCGGCGTGGCCTCCAGGGTGCAGGAGGCCTGCGGCTTGGGCATCGGGCGCAGGTTGCCCTCCCGGTCCGGGGTGGCCACCTCCACCAGGCACTGGCGGCAGGCGCCCGCCGGCTCCAGCAGCGGGTGGTCGCAGAACCGCGGGATCTGGATGCCCACCTGCTCCGCCGCCCGGATCACCAGGGTGCCCTTGGGCACGGTGACCTCGAGCTCGTCGAGCGTGAAGGTGACGGTCTCGACGGGTGCGGCCGCGCCGCCGGCCGACCTGTCCGTGGTCGCGGTCATCGGTGACCTCCTGCCCCGGCGCCGGCCAGCACGCCGGCCGTGGGGCTCGTCTTCGGGGTGTAGGCGAACAGCGCGGAGGCCGACGGGTCGAACGGGCAGCCGTGGCCGTCGATGTGGGCCTGGTACTCGTCACGGAAGAGCTGGATCGAGCTGGTCACGGGCGAGGTGGCGCCGTCGCCGAGCGCGCAGAAGGCGCGGCCCAGGATGTTCTCGCACAGGTCGAGCAGCAGCTCGAGGTCGCCGTCCTGCCCCTCGCCCGCCTCGATGCGGCGCAGCACCTGCTTCATCCAGTAGGTGCCCTCCCGGCACGGGGTGCACTTGCCGCAGGACTCGTGGGCGTAGAAGTCGGTCCACCGGCTCACCGCCCGCACCACGCAGACCGTCTCGTCGAAGATCTGCAGCGCACGGGTGCCCAGCATCGACTTCGCCGCGCCCACCGACTCGTAGTCGAGCGGCACGTCCAGGTGCTCGGCCGTGAACATCGGGGTCGAGGAGCCGCCCGGCGTCCAGAACTTCAGCTCGTGGCCCGCCCGCACGCCGCCCGCCAGGTCCAGCAGCTCGCGCAGCGTGATGCCCAGCGGCGCCTCGTACTGGCCCGGCCGGGTCACGTGGCCGCTCAGGGAGAACAGGCCGTGCCCCTGGGAACGCTCGGTGCCCATCGAGGCGAACCACTCGGGCCCGTTCTTCAGGATGCCCGGCACCGACGCGATCGACTCGACGTTGTTGACCACCGTGGGCCGGGCGTACAGGCCGGCCACCGCCGGGAACGGGGGCTTGAGGCGCGGCTGGCCGCGCATCCCCTCGAGCGAGTCGAGCAGCGCCGTCTCCTCGCCGCAGATGTAGGCACCGGCTCCGGCGTGCACCGTGACGTCCAGGTCGAACCCGCTGCCGAGCACGTCCTTGCCCAGGTACCCGGCGTCGTACGCCTCCTGCACCGCGTTCATCACCCGCCGGTACACGTGCAGCACCTCGCCGCGCACGTACACGAACGCGTGGTGGCAGCCGATGGCGTAGCTGGTGATGGCGATGCCCTCCACCAGGTGCTGGGGGCTGGCCATCATCAGCGGGATGTCCTTGCAGGTGCCCGGCTCGGACTCGTCCGCGTTGACCACCAGGTAGCGGGGCCCGCCGTCGTCGGGCGGCAGGAACCCCCACTTCATGCCCGTGGGGAACCCGGCGCCGCCACGGCCGCGCAGGCCCGCGTCCTTGACGGCCTGGACCACGGCGCCCGGCTCCATCGCCAGCGCGTTGCGCAGCCCGGCGTAGCCGCCCTTGTCCAGGTAGGTGCTCAGCGCCCACGAGCGCTCGGCGTCCCAGGTGTCGGTCAGCACCGGGGTCAGGGTGTCGGTCACCGTGCCTCCCCCTTGCCTCGTCCGGGGTCGCCGGGGTGGGGCGACTCGGTGGTGTCCGACGGCGTCGCCGGCTCGCGCTCGGCGCTCGACCCGGGCTCGCCCGCCTCGGGCTCGCCCGTCGTCGTGCCACCCGCGGCCGGCGCCTCGTGCGCCGTCTCGGGCTGCGGGGCCGTCCAGCCGCGCTCGCGGGCCACCCGCAGGCCGGCCAGCGTGGGCTCGCCCGCGACGCCGCCCTCGTCGGCGCGCCCGTCGGGGAACCCGGCCAGCACCCGGCTCATCTGCTTGAACGTGCACACGCTCGCCGCGCCGCGCGTGGGCGCCACCGGCCGGCCGGCGCGCAGGTCGTCCGCGAGCGCCGTGGCCGTCTCCGGGGTCTGGTTGTCGAAGAACTCCCAGTTGACCATCACGACGGGCGCGTAGTCGCAGGCGGCGTTGCACTCGACCCGCTCCAGGGTGATGGCGCCGTCCTCGGTGGTCTCGTCGTGCCCGACGCCGAGGTGCTCGCTGAGCTCGTCGAAGATGGCGTCGCCGCCCATGACGGCGCACAGGGTGTTGGTGCACACGCCGACGGTGTAGGTGCCGTTGGGGTGGCGCTTGTACTGGGTGTAGAAGGTGGCGACGGCGCTGACCTCGGCCGGGGTGAGGCCCAGCTGCTCGGCGCAGAACAGGACGCCGTCCCGGCTGACGTACCCGTCCACGGACTGCACCAGGTGCAGCATGGGCAGCAGGCCCGAGCGCGGGTCGGGGTAGCGGGCCGTGATCGCGGCGGCGTCGGCGCGCAGCCGTGCGAGCAGGTCCGGGTCGAGGCGGGCGTCGTAGCCGGGGCGCGGCGGCACGCCCGTCCCGGTGGTCACGGGCTCGGCGGTCATCTCGGGGTCCTCGCGCAGGCGTGGGCGCAGCGAGCGGCTGCGTGGGGTGAGGTCATCGGTCGACTCCTCCCAGGACGGGGTCCAGGGACGCCACGGCCACGACGACGTCGGCCACCTGGCCGCCCTCGCACATGACCGACACGGCCTGGAGGTTGTTGAAGGACGGGTCGCGGAAGTGCGCCCGGTAGGGCTTGGTGCCGCCGTCTGACACCACGTGCACGCCGAGCTCGCCGCGGGGGTGCTCGACCGTCTGCCAGGCCTGGCCCACGGGGACCCGGAAGCCCTCGGTCACCAGCTTGAAGTGGTGGATCAGGGCCTCCATGGAGGTGCCCATGATGGTGCGGATGTGGTCGAGGGAGTTGCCCTGCCCGTCGCCGCCGACGGCGAGCTGGGCGGGCCAGGCGATCTTGCGGTCGGCCACCATGACGGGGTCGCCGGTCGTGGCGTCGAGGCGCTCGAGCGCCTGCTCCACGATCTTGAGGGACTGGTAGCACTCCTCGACACGGATGACGACCCGGTCGTAGCAGTCGGCGTTGGTACCGGTGGGCACGTCGAAGTCGTACGTCTCGTACCCGCAGTAGGGGAACGCCTTGCGCACGTCGTAGGGCAGCCCGGTGGAGCGCAGCACGGGGCCGGTGATGCCGAGCGCCATGCAGCCGGCGAGGTCGAGGGTGCCGACGTCGGTGAGCCGGGCCTTGAAGATGGGGTTGGCGAGCATGAGGTCACCGAGCTGGCCGAGGTACTTGCGCACCTCCTTCATGGCGCGGCGCACCTGGTCGGTGAAGCCGTCGGGCACGTCCTGCGCGACGCCGCCCGGGCGGATGTACGCGTGGTTCATGCGCAGCCCGGTGGCGGCCTCGAAGAGGCGCAGGATCTCCTCGCGGGCGGTGAACCCGATCGTCATCACCGTGGTGGCGCCCATCTCGTTGCCGCCCGTGCCGAGGCACACCAGGTGGGAGGAGATGCGGTTGAGCTCCATCATCAGCACCCGGATGACGCTGGCCCGCTCGGGGACGTCGTCGGTGATGCCGAGCAGCTTCTCGGTGCCGAGGCAGAACGCGGCCTCCTGGAAGAACGGCGCCAGGTAGTCCATGCGGGTGCAGAACGTGGTGCCCTGCGTCCAGGTGCGGAACTCCATGTTCTTCTCGATGCCGGTGTGCAGGTACCCGACGCCGCAGCGGGCCTCGGTGACCGTCTCGCCGTCGATCTCGAGCATGAGCCGCAGCACGCCGTGGGTGGAGGGGTGCTGGGGCCCCATGTTGACGACGATGCGCTCCTCGCCCACCACCTCGCGGGCGATCTCGTCCCAGTCGCCGCCCGACGCCTCGTAGGACGGGGTGCCGGGGTCGAAGTCGCCGACGGGCGGGCGGGTGGCCCGGTAGCCGGTCGTGGGCGTGCTCACGAGTACTGCCTCCTCGTGTCGGGCGGAGGCACCGTGGCGCCCTTGTACTCCACGGGGATGCCGCCCAGCGGGTAGTCCTTGCGCTGCGGGTGCCCGGGCCAGTCGTCCGGCATCTCGATGCGCGCCAGGCCGGGGTGCCCGTCGAACACGATGCCGAAGAAGTCGAACGTCTCCCGCTCGTGCCAGTCGTTGGCCGGGTACACCGCCGTGGTGGACGGGACGTGCGGGTCGACGTCGGGGCAGGCGACCTCCAGGCGCAGCTGCCGGCCGTGGGTCACCGAGGTGAGGTGGTAGACGGCGTGCAGCTCGCGCCCCGCGTCGTGCGGGTAGTGGACGCCGCTGACGCCGAGGGACAGCTCGAAGCGCAGGTCCTGGTCGTCGCGCAGCGCCTGGCAGACGCGCACCAGGTGCTCGCGCGCGACCCACAGGGTGAGCTCGGCGTGCGCCCCGGCCCGCGAGCTGCGGGGCGGGTCGACGACGACGCGCTCCACCGCGTCGTCGAACGCGACCCCCTGGGCGCCGAGCACCTCGGCGAGCACGTCGACCGCCTCGTCGAACCAGCCGCCGTAGGGCCGTTCGGCGGCGCCCGGCATGGCGACGGGCTGCACGAGGCCGCCGTAGCCGGTGGTGTCGCCGCCCTGCTTGACGCCGAACATGCCCTCGCGCACGGCGATGATCTCCGGCTGCGGCAACGAGCCCGCACCGGCGGGGCTGGCGGTGCCGGAGACCAGCTCCCCCGAGCGGGGGCCCATGGCCTCCTCGGGCTGCGGCACCGGCGTCGTCGGCTCCCCCGGCCCCGGGGCGGGCGTCGGGCCGCTCATCGCAGCAGGCCCTTCATCTCGAAGGTGGGCGTGGCCTCCAGGGCCGCGGCCTCGGCTGCCTTGGCCGCCTCGACGCGGTTGACGCCCAGCGGCGACTCCTGGATCTGGTGGTGCAGGGCCAGGATCGCGTTGATGAGCATCTCGGGCCGGGGCGGGCAGCCGGGCAGGTAGATGTCCACCGGCACCACGTGGTCGACGCCCTGGACGATCGCGTAGTTGTTGAACATGCCGCCCGACGAGGCGCACACGCCCATCGACAGCACCCACTTGGGCTCGCTCATCTGGTCGTAGACCTGGCGCACCACCGGGGCCATCTTCTGGCTCACCCGCCCGGCCACGATCATCAGGTCGGCCTGGCGCGGGGAGGCGCGGAACACCTCCATGCCGAACCGGGACAGGTCGAACCGGGAGGTGCCGGCGGCCATCATCTCGATGGCGCAGCACGCCAACCCGAACGTCACCGGCCACAGCGACGCCTTGCGCAGGTAGCCCGCGATGTCCTCGACCGTCGTCAGCAGGAACCCCGACGGCGCCTCTTCCAGCCCCATTGCTCTTCCTTCTCTCAGACCCAGTCGAAGCCGCCGCGGCGCCACTCGTACACGAACGGCACGGTGATCAGCGCGAGGAAGACGAGCATCGCCACCAGCCCGAACCCGGCCAGCCAGGCGAAGCTGACGGCCCACGGGTAGAGGAAGACGACCTCGATGTCGAAGACGATGAACGTCATGGCCACCAGGTAGTACTTGACCGGCAGCCGCCCGCCCCCGGTGGCCTGCGGCGTCGGCTGGATGCCGCACTCGTAGGCCTCGAGCTTGGCGCGGTTGTAGCGCTTGGGGCCGATCACGGCCGAGGCCGCGACACCGCCCAGGGCGAGCACGGCCGCCACGGCCATGAGCACCAGCACCGGGACGTACGGGTTGGTCATCGCCCCTCCCTCCCTCGCTCTGCCTGCGTCATCGTTCGATCACTCCTTCGTGCTCGCACCACGCTCGTCCGCCGGCCGTCAGGCCGCGGGGACCACCCGCGTCATCGCTGCGATCACCCGGTCCACCCAGTCGCCCCCGCGCGGCTCGTAGCAGTCCGAGAGCAGCTTGACCACGAGCCTCATGACCACGGGGACGGGCAGGGCGTACCGGGTGCCGACCCGCATGATCGTGGGGTGCTCGATGAGCCGGACGAACGCCCGGCCCAGCGTGTAGTAGCCGCCGAGCTCGGCGCGCATGCGGTCGGCGTAGGTGCCGAGCGCGCGCTCGCGGGCGTCGTCGGTGGTGCGCGTGCGGGCCTGGGTGATGGCGTCGGCGGCGACCCGCCCGGCCTGCAGCGCGTAGGCGATGCCCTCGCCGTTGAACGGGCTGACCATGCCGGCGGCGTCCCCGACCAGCAGCGCGCCGTCGCGGTACATGGGCGTGCGGTTGAACCCCATGGGCAGCGCGGCCCCGCGGATCGGGCCCACCTGGTTGTCGGGCGTGAAGCCCCACTCGGCGGGCGTGTTCTCGATCCAGGTGCGCATCAGCGCCTTGTAGTCGTGCCCGACGGCGGACTGGCGCGCCGGCGTCGAGCTCACCGAGCCGAGGCCCACGTTCACGGTGCCGTCACCGAGGGCGAAGATCCAGCCGTAACCGGGGAGCAGGTCGCTCTGGCCGGGCGCGCCGGACCACAGCTCGAGGTGGGACTCCATCCAGGCGTCCTCGTGCCGGCTGGTGGGCCCGGTGGCGGACGGGGTGCCGTCGGCGGCCTTGCCGTCGGTGCGGAAGTACGTGCGCACCGCGGTGCCCATCGGGCGGTCGTCACGGCGCTCGATGCCGAGGCTCGTGGCGAAGCGCGAGCTGACACCGTCGGCCGCGACGACGACGGGTGCCCGGTAGGTGGTGGGGGCGCCGTCGGGGCGGCCCCGGCCGTCCAGGGGCTGGGCGGTGACGCCCACGACGCGGCCGGTGCGGTCGTCGAGCAGCGGGCCGGTCACCTTGGTGCGCTCGAGCAGCTTGGCGCCGCTGCGCTGCGCGTGCTGGGCGAGGCGGTGGTCGAGCGTCATGCGCGAGCGGGCCATGCCGTAACCGGGGTAGGCCGTGACGTCCGGCCAGGGCAGCTCCCACGTGCGGCCGCCGGCCACCACGCGCAGCCCCTGGTTGCGGATCCAGCCGTCCGCGGCGTCGGTGGGCACGCCCATGCGGGCCAGCTCGGCCACGGCGCGCGGCGTCAGCCCGTCGCCGCAGACCTTGTCGCGAGGGAACCCGGCCTTCTCGAGGAGCAGCACGTCGAGCCCCGCGGACGCGCACCAGTGCGCGGCGGAGGACCCGGCAGGGCCGGCACCCACCACGATGACGTCCGCGTCGTCGGATGCGCCTGCTCGCACGTGATCACCTCGCTCTCACCAGAGCCCGGGGCCTGCTCCGTCGCAGGCGGCGGGCCTCGTCAGACTGACTTGTGAACCCGATCACAACACCGCCGTCACCATATCCACATGAGCGGCTGCTTGTGTAGCAAGGCTCGCCTTCGTCGTGGCGCACGGCTCCGGCAGGCCCTCGGGCAGCCGCCCCGTGATGGCTGCGGCCAGGCACGATCCTCGCTCACCAAGGAGGCCGGGACGTGCGGATCCGGGCCGCGAGAAGACCCCAGATCGCGGGCCGAAGGTCCCGAGCCCCGTCCCGCCGCGGCGTCACGCCGTCGGGCGGGCTCACGCCCTCGGGCGGGCTCGCGGCGTCGGCGGGCTCGCCGCCCTCGGGGACGCCACGACCTCCCCCTGCGCGGCCACGACGCCCCCGCGGACGACGAACCCCGGTGCGGGGCTGCCCGAGGGCGCCCCGCACCGGGGTGGGGTCCGCGGCGGCGGGGACGAACCTCGCGGACACGACGACGCTAGGCCCCGTGGCTGAGGGTTCCCTGCCGCCCGCCTGTCAGGACCGTGTGAACCTCTGGCGGGAGCCTCAGGCGAGAGGATCGCCCGCGAGGATCAGGCGGGCCGGCTCGCGCGGTGCAGCGCCACGATGCCCCCGGTCACGTTCCGGTAGGCCACGTGCTCCCACCCGGCGTCGAGCATCAGGTGGGCCAGCCCCGGCTGGTCGGGCCACGAACGGATCGACTCCGCCAGGTACTCGTAGGAGCCCTTGTCACCGGTGACGGCACCCGCCACGACGGGCAGGGCACGCATCAGGTACTCCATGTACAGGGTGCGGAACGGTCCCCACGTGGGCGTGGAGAACTCGCACACCACGATGCGCCCGCCCGGGCGCACCACCCGCAGCATCTCCCGCAGCGCACCCTCGGTGTCCACCACGTTGCGCAGGCCGAAGCTGATCGTCACGGCGTCGAACGCGCCGTCGGCGAAGGGCAGCGCCGTCGCGTCGCCTGCGACGAACGGCAGGTCGGGGCGGCGCTCCTTGCCCACCCGCAGCATCCCGAGCGAGATGTCGGAGGGCACCACGATCGCGCCGTCCTCGGCGAACGGCTCCGACGACGTGCCCGTGCCGGCCGCCAGGTCGAGAACCTTCTCCCCGGGCATCGCCGCCACGGCCTCGCGCACCAGGCGGCGCCACCGGCGGTCCTGCCCCAGGGAGACGAGGTCGTTGACGAGGTCGTAGCGCTCGGCGATCCCGTCGAACATCGACGCGACCTCGGCAGGCTTCTTCTCCAGGCTGGCGCGGGGCATGGCGTCATCGTGCCACGGCCGGGCAGGGTGCCGTGGTGCGGCGGGCCGCGCTCAGCGGCCCCGCACCACACGTGGTGCGGCGCCCGGCGCGAGCCCCACCACGAGGAAGGCCGCCGCACCGCACGCCGCAGCGACCACCATCGCCGCCGGACCCGCCGGCGACGCAGGACCGGCTGCCGCACCGACGGCCTCGGCCACCACCCCGGCGAGCGGGAACGCGGCCCACCAGCCGGTCCACCCCACCAGCGCCACCAGCGCCAGCCCCGCGACCACCAGCGCGCGGGGCCGCACGGGGGCGCCGCCCAGCACGCGCCGCCGCACGGCGGGCACAACACCCAGGAGCAGGTACGCCAGCACCGCTCCCAGGCTCAGCGCCGCCCAGGCCAGCACCGCCCAGGAGCCGGCCTCGTACGCCGTGCCGAGCGCCTCCCGCACCTGCGCCGACGAGCTCCCCGGCACCCGGGCCCGAGGGTCCCACACCACGGCGTGCAGTGCCTGGGCCACCGTGACGGCGGTGGCCAGGCCGGCCAGGAGGACGACGGCGAGCCGGCCCGCACCGGCATCGGGCTCGCCGCCGTGCTCACCCTGGCCCGCGCCGTCCTCCCGCGCAGCCCGCGCACGGCGGGCCGCCGCAGCCGTCAGCGCCAGCACCACCACGGCCACCACCAGGCCTCCCAGCGGTACCAGCACCAGCGCAGGCGCACCGGCCACGGCGACCACCAGCCCCAGCGGCAGCAGCAGGGCCCGTGCCCCGACCTCCCGCCAGCCCGCTCCGACGGCCGCGCCCAGCGCCACGAGCCCCGCGAGCACCAGCACCGCCGCCGCCACGAGACCCGCTGTCGTCACCGCCGCGAGGACGGTGGCCGCCGGCCGGGGCACGACGTCGCCGGACCCCGCGTTCCACCACAGCGACACGGCCAGCACGGCCCCGGCCAGCACGAGGGCGTACGCCAGGCGGGTGGAGCGCTCGAAGGTCATGGCCTGGATCCTGCCGTGGATCCTGCCGTGCCGGCGCCTCCCAGGGCACGATCGCCGCGATGCTTCACCGAAGCGGCACCGACCGTGCGGATCCCCTCCCGCCGACGACGGTGCGGCGCGGGTAGCGCGTGCGTGCGCCGGGGCGCGCCGGGCGTGCCCCGGCAGGCGCCCCGGCTGCGGCCAGACCGTCGCCCCGGCGTACTCTGGACGGCGATGTCCGCCTTCCCGTCACCCGAGCCCGGCCCCCGCGTGCCCAGCACGCCGGACGCGCAGCCGCTCGTGGTCCGCACCGCCCCGATCGAGCTGCCCGACGGCGGCCTCACCACGCTGGTCGACCTGCTGCCCGACGCGCGCCCGCTGACGTGGGTGCGCCGTGGCGACGGCATCGTGGGCTGGGGCGAGACGCTGCGGATCCGTACCGAGGGGGCGGGCCGGTTCGCCGACGCCGAGGCGGCGTGGCAGTCGGTGCTCGAGCGCGCCGTCGTGCGCGACGACGTCCAGGTGCCGGGCACCGGCCCGGTGGCGTTCGGCTCGTTCGCCTTCGACGACACCTCGGGTGCCGGGGGCGTGCTGGTGGTGCCCCGCGTCGTCGTCGGCCGCCGTGGTGGCACCGCCTGGGTGACCACGATCTCCACCACGCTGGACGCCGCTCCGTCCACCGCGGTGCTGGACACCCCGCGCGCACCGGTCACCGCTCCCGGTGCGGTGACCACGGCGGACGGCGCGGTGCCCGCCGCCGACTGGCCCGGCGTCGTGGCCGCGGCCGTCGCCCGCATCCAGGCCGGCGGGCTCGACAAGGTGGTGCTCGCGCGCGACGTCGTCGCCACCGCCGAGAACCCCGTGGACCCGCGCTGGCTGCTGCGGCGCCTGGCGAGCGCCTACGAGACCACGTGGACCTTCGCCGTCGACGGCCTGGTGGGGGCCACCCCGGAGCTGCTGGTGCGCTCGGAGAAGGGGCTGGTGGCCTCGCGCGTGCTGGCCGGCACCATCCGCCGCGAGCCCGGCATGAGCGACGACGACGCGCTGCTGCGCGCCGCCCAGCTCGCCCGCTCGTCGAAGGACCTGGAGGAGCACGAGCACGCCGTCGTCTCCGTGGCCCGCGCGCTGGAACCGTTCTGCACGTCCATGAACGTGCCCGAGCAGCCGTTCGTGCTGCACCTGCCCAACGTGATGCACCTCGCGAGCGACGTGACGGGCGTGCTCGACCGTGCCGCGGCGCCCGGCCGGGCGCCGTCGTCGCTGTCGCTCGCCGCCGCCCTGCACCCCTCGGCGGCGGTGTGCGGCACGCCGACGACGGCGGCACGCGACCTGATCCGCGAGATCGAGGGCATGGACCGTGCCCGCTACGCCGGGCCCGTGGGCTGGACCGGCGCGGACGGCGACGGCGAGTGGGGCATCGCGCTGCGCTCGGCAGCCGTGGACGACGCCGACGCGCGCCGGGTGCGGCTCTTCGCCGGCTGCGGCATCGTCGCGGCGTCCGACCCGGCCGCCGAGCTGGCCGAGTCCGAGGCCAAGCTGGTCCCGATGCGGTTCGCGCTCGGCCTCTGAGCCCCGCTCAGGCCACCGGCGCCGATCCCGTGGCGGGCTCGGTGGCCAGCAGCCCGGCCGGCTGCGGCGCGACCGGCGGGGCGTCGGCCGCCTCGCCGGCGTCGTCCAGCGCCTCGGCCGCCTCGGAGACGCGCGGCGCCACCCCCGGTGCCGCCACCCCCGGCCCGCCCTCGACGCTCGCGGCACGGCCGGCGTCGTCGCGCTCGCGCTCCAGGAGGAGGCGCCGCTGCCGCGCCCACGCCACGGCGACGGGGGCCAGGCCACCGAACCACGCCAGCGGCGCGGCCATCGCCACGCCGAGGAAGCCCACGTGCTCCACGAGCACCAGCGCTGCGACCGACCGCATCACGAGCTCCACCAGCCCGGCGACGGTCGGCACGGTGGACAGGCCCAGGCCCTGCACGGTGTTGCGGAGCACGAACAGCACGGCGAGCACCGCGTAGAGCCCCCCGTTGACGAGGAAGTACTGGTGGGCCAGCGCCACCACCTCCTCCTGCCCGGGGCCCACGAACAGCCCCGCCACCGGCCCGCCGAACAGGACCAGGACGCCGCCGAGCAGCACGGCGAGCCCACCGGCCACGAGACTGGCCCGGAAGGCGCCGACGCGGATGCGCCGCCACTCCTGCGCCCCGCGGTTCTGGGCCACGTAGGTGACCATCGCGACGCCGAACGAGTTGAGCGGGGCCAGGGCGAGCTGGTCGACCCGCATGGCGGCGGTGAACGCGGCCACGGAGACGGCACCGAGCCCGTTGACGGCGAGCTGCAGCACCAGCGCCCCGATGGCGATGACGGACATCTGGAAGCCCATCGGCAGGCCGGCGTGCAGCGGCTCGCCCATCGCCCGCAGGCCGGCCCGCCAGTCGTCCCGGGACAGGCGCAGGGCAGGCATGCGCAGCAGCACGTAGACGACGCAGCCGGCCACGGCGGCGAGCTGCGCGAACACCGTGGCGGCGGCGGCCCCCGGCACGCCCCAGCCGGTGCCACCGACGAGCACGACGACGAGCACGGCGTTGAGCAGGCAGGAGATCACGAGAAAGACGAGCGGGGTGCGGCTGTCGCCCAGGGCGCGGATGGTCGAGGCCAGGAAGTTGTAGGCCACCGTGGTGAACGACCCGAGGAACGTGACCTCGAGGAAGCGGGTGGCGTCGGCCATGAGCTCGGGCGGGGTGTCGAGCAGGCGCAGGATGTCTCCGGCGAAGGCGACGCCCAGCACGGTGATGACCACCGCCATCCCGAGCGAGGCGTAGGCGCCCGCCGCCGTGTAGCGGCGCACCCCGGCCATGTCCCCGGCGCCGAACGCCCGGGCCACGGGGATGGCCAGGCCGGCCGAGGCACCCCAGGAGAACCCGACCAGGAGGAACACGACGCTGCCGGAGGCTCCGACGGCGGCGAGCCCCTCGAGCCCGACGAGCCGGCCCACCACGGCGGCGTCGGTGAACATGTAGACCTGCTGGAAGACGTTGCCGATCAGCAGCGGCAGGGTGAACGCCACGATGAGCCGGGTCGGTGGCCCGGCGGTCAGGTTCTTCACGGGTGCACGCCTCTCGCCGACGTCGTGGACGCCGCGCCTCAAATCGATTCGATCCGAGGTGAGCATACTGCCTGCGGCAACCGTCCCGAGACGCCACGGGGCCCCGCGCCCGACGGTGGACCGCCGGCACGAAGCCCCGGGGCCGCGCAGCCCTCTCAGCCGGTACGCGACCAGACCGACTCGCTGAACCCGTTCCACGTCTGACGGTCGGACGTCGCGCCGAGCAGCCCCACCGTCGGGTCCGTCAGCGCGAGCAGCAGCCCGGTGACCGACTGCGGCGGATGCTCCGCGTCGAGCCGCAGCGACGACCCGTCCGGCAGCGGGGCCGTGAGCGAGGTGACGTAGATCGTGGCGTCCCCCTCCATCACCACCGACTCCGCCGTGGTGTACGTGCCCGCGACCTCGCCCCTGTCGTACGCGTACGTCTTGAGCTCGAAACCCGACGTGGTGATGTGGTCGGCCACGATCTTGAGCGCGTTGCGCCGCTCCCCCGGCGCACCGGCCACCGGCACGGAGACCAGCGCGACCGCGCGCAGGCCCGAGATCCGCAGGTCGCGCGCCTTCAGCTCACCGGGCACCGAGTACACGTCGACGTCCTCGTTGCCGCCCAGCACCACCGGCAGCTCCTCGTCGTGCGGGGCGGGCAGACCCGGCGGAACCTCGACCGTGACGCCGTCGTCGGACGCGGGCTCCGGTGCCGCGCCCGGCGAGCCACCGCCCCGCTCGCCGCCTCCCTCGGCGCCACCCGGCACACCTCCTGCACCGCCGCCGACCACCTCGCCGGCCGTGCCGCCCACAGCCCCACCCACAGCCTCTGCCCCGGCGTCGCCGACGGCCTGACCAGCGCCCGTGAGCGCGTCCCCCGCACCGCTCACGGCGTCGCCCGCGCCCCCGACGACGCCACCGACCGCGTCGCCCAGCGGGCCGCCGCCGGCGTCTCCTGCCGCCGTGAGCGCCCGGCCCACACCGTCGAGGACGCCGCCGACGCCACCCTCCCCGAGCACCACGTCCAGGATCCCGTCACCCGTGACGTCCTCCAGCACGCCGTCGAGCACGCCGTCGCCGTCCACGTCCACCTCGTCCCCAGGCGTCCCCTCGACCACCTGCCCGGGGGACGGGCTGACGGTCGGGACCGGGGCAGGGGCACCGCTGCCGCCGCCGCAGAGGATGAACCCGAGGAGGCACGGCCCTGCCGGAGCGGCAGCGGGTACCGCGGCCGGGACCGGCCCCACCGCACCCCCGGCGATCATCGCGGCACCGAGCGCGACGGCGGTCGAGCGGCGCGCGGTGCGCCCCGGGGCGGGCCCCTCCCCGGCGACGCCCGGGCCTGGCGACCGCTCCCGGCCGGACGGAGCCCCGTCCGGCACGTCCGCAGGCACGCCGTCGGGCCCGCCGCCGGGCACACCGGCCCGGGCGCCGTCCGGGCCTGCCCCCGGCTCGCCCCTCGGCTCGTCCCCCGGCACGACGGCGCGGGACGGCATCCAGGAGACGACGACGATGCCGCCGACGACGCCGAGCAGCATGCCCACCCCGAACCCGCCGAGGTTGACGCCCATGAGCGAGTACACGGACACCGCGAGCGTGATGACCCCGTAGAACACGTGGTGCGCGGGCTGGGCGGCGGCGAGCACGCCCACCAGCACCAGCACCACGGGCAGCAGGGTCGACTGCATGCCGGCGAACCCGAGCTGCACCTGCAGGTTGTCGAGCTGGATGCGCCCCGACAGGAAGAGCTCGACGCCGGCCAGCACGATCAGGAGCGCACCGACGAACGGGCGGCGTCGCCGCCACCGGGCGAACCGCTCGCGGCGAGAGCCGGCCGTGCCTGGGCGAGCGGGCCGGCGGTCCTGGTCCTGCGTGCTCATCCGGCTGCCCGTCAGAAGCACTCTTCGCCCTGGGTGACCTCGAGCTTGAGGCCGTTGAGCTGGAACACGGCGGCCTGCGTGCTCCAGGAGACCTGCTTGAGGTCGTCGATGACGATGCTGTCGGAGTCCATGGCGAAGTCGCCGGCACTGCCCTTGGGGGTGGTGTTGACGGTGGATGCGTCGACGCCGATGCGGATCTGGTCGAACCGGGCGGTGCCCTGCAGGTTGTCCATCCCGATCTGCAGGTCGGTGGCGGTGACGGGCTGGTCGCCGCCACCGGCCGTGATCTTGAGGCCGACCTTGCCGCCCGGGACGACCACGGACTGGCACAGGTCGTAGAGCCTGGCGTCGGCGATGTTCGCGATGGCGGCCGGATGCTCGGTGCCGTCCTGCGCGGTGGCGATGCCTGCGTACTGGGAGAACCCGGTGCCCTCGAGCTTGGTGGCGGCGATCTTGAACTGCTGGCCCGAGACGGCGAACGAGACCGGGACGGCCCCCTGGGCGACCCCGCCCCCGATCATGCCCAGGGCAGCGAGCGTGGGCACCGTGGCCAGCAGCACACGGCCGCGGCGCGTGGTGGTCAGAGCACTGATCTTCATGTCCCCTCCAGGGCGATGAACGAGGCGACGGCTCTGTCGCCCGCGTCAACGAACGTACCACCTACTGATGGTCCGTCAATTGTTGGCGGGGAGTGCGGCGCACGCGACCTCGGCCGGGGGCAGCGGGCCGCCACGTCCACGGCCCCTATGCTCGGAAGCATGCCTCCCGCGCTGCAGGGCCCCACCGGCGGACGCCGACGGACCCGGCTGAGCCCGCAGGAGCGCCGCCAGCAGCTGCTCGCCCAAGGCGTCGAGTGGCTCGCCGACCGCCCCCTGGAGTCCATCTCCGTCGAGGACCTCGCCGCCGCGGCAGGTGTCTCTCCCGGGCTCGTCTTCTACTACTTCGGCAGCCGCCAGGGCCTGCACCAGGAGATCGTGCGCACCGCGCGCGACGCCATGCTCCATGCCACCGAGCCGCGCCCCGAGCTGCCGCCGCTCGAACGGCTCGACGACGTCCTCGAACGGTTCGTCGCGTTCGTCCAGGAGCACGACGCCACCTTCTACTCCATCGTGCGCGGCGCCTCCTCCGGCGACCCCCAGGTGCGCTCCACCGTGCAGCACGCCCGCGACGTGCTCACCGGGCACACCACCGAGATCCTCGACGAGCTCGGCATCGAGCGCACCCCGCTGCTCGACGTCGCGATCCGCGCCTGGATCTCCCTCGCCGAGCAAGCGCTGGTCGACGCCGCCACCGACGAGGCCGTACCCACCCACGAGCTGGTCGGGTTCCTCTCCCGCAGCGCGCTGGCCACGATCCAGGCCGCGCACCCTCAGGCCGCGCAGCCCCCGCACCGGCCCGCCGCACCCTGACCAGCCGGCCGACCGCGGGCCAGCGACCGCACGGGTCGGGCCCCGGCGCCGACGACGCCGGGGCCCGACCCCTCGTGCGAGCGCAGGCTGCGCCCCGACCTCAGTTGCCGAACAGCCAGTCCCAGGGGAAGCCTCCCTGCGAACCCCCCTGACCGGACCCGCCCTGCGAACCATCCTGCGAACCGTCCTGCGAGCCGTCCTGCCCCGGCAGCTGACCGCCGCCCTGACCGCCCTGGCCGCCCTGGCCCTGCTGCCCCTGCTGGCCCTGCCCGGCGCCGGTGGACTCGTCGCGCACCGCGAGCGTCACCTCGACCTGCTGGGCGCGGCCGTCCCGGACCACCGTGAGGGTCACCTTGTCGCCCGCCGAGCGCTCGCGCACCGACGCCGTGAGCGACTGCGCACCGTTGACCGGCTGGTCGTCGATCGCGACGACGACGTCCCCTCCCCGGATACCGGCGTCGGCGGCCGGCGAGCCGTCGGTCACCTGCTGCACCTGGGCACCACGGCGGGTGACGCCGTCGGCCGTCGCCGTGCCGTCCTGCATCATGACGCCGAGGAACGCGTGCTGGGCGCTGCCGTTCTCGATGAGCTGCTGGCTGATGTTCTTGGCCAGGTTCACCGGGATGGCGAACCCCAGGCCGATCGAGCCCGCCTGGCCCCCCAGCCCGCTCGACATCGTGGCGATCGACGACGTGATGCCGATGACCCGGCCCGACGCGTCGAACAGCGGGCCACCGGAGTTGCCCGGGTTGATGGCGGCGTCGATCTGGATCGCGTTCGTCACCACCTGCTCGCTACCGCCCTCGCCCGAGGCCGAGACCGGCCGGTCGAGCGCCGAGACGATGCCCGTCGTCGCCGTGTTGGCCAGGCCCAGCGGGTTGCCGACGGCCAGCACCGGGTCGCCCACCCGTACGTCGTCCGAGTTGCCCAGCGCCACCGGCGCCAGGTTGTCGGGCGCGTCCTGGATCTGCACCACCGCCAGGTCCGTGGTGGGGTCCGTGCCCACGATCCGCGCCTCGTAGAGGCGGCCGTCGGTGAGCGTGATCTGCACGGTGCCGTTCTGCGCCCCCGCCACCACGTGGTTGTTGGTCAGCACGTGACCCTGCTCGTCCAGGATCAGCCCCGACCCCTCGGAGCCGCCCTGCCCGCTCGCGACCTGGATCGCCACCACCGAGCGCGAGACGGCCTGCGTGACCGCCTGCCAGTCGGGGTTGGCCGCCGTGGACTCCTTGACCGGGGCGGAGTCGACGCGGCCAGGGTCACCGATCGAGGAGATCGACACCGCGGAACCGTCGCCGTCCAGCCCCGTGACCAGCGCCGCGGTGCCACCGCTGGCCAGGAGCGCGGCGATCGCCGCCGCGCTCACCACGGGCACCCACGCCCGCGGCCTGCGCTCGCGCCGACCCTCCGGCGGCTCGCCCGCCGCCTGGTAGGGGTTCGAGAAGCTCGCGCCCGGCTGGTAGGGACCCTGCGCGCCGTGCTGGTGGGTGCCCTGCTGCTGCGGGCCCCGGGAGTACGGGTCCTGTGCGTACGGGCCCTGCGGGTGCTGCTGCCCGCCCTGCTGCCCACCCTGCTGCCCGTGGTGCGGCGCGTGCTGGGACCCCGGGGCGTACTGCCCGTAGCGGGGCTGCGGCGGAGCCGGGTACGGCTGTGTCGGGTGCTGCTGCGGGTGCAGCTCCTGCGTGGGGTGCCCCTGCGGGTGCTGCTGCCCGGCCGGGGTCTGCGGCGCCTGCGACGGCGCGGGAGGCTGCGGGACCGCGCCCTGCTCCGGCCGCACCGTCGCCGGGGCCTGCGCCGCCTCGCCCTGCGCCTGCTGCGCCGCCTCGCCCTGCGGAGCGGGCGCCGGGCGCTCGCTCTCGGGCTGGGCCGGCGCGGCGTCCCGGGGCGGTTCCTGGTCGTGGTTCTCGGTGCTCATGATGGCCTCCTCGATCTCCTGACCATGAGTTCACACCATGTGGCTGGTGTCGATCTGGAGCGTTCCTGAGAATCTTCTGCGACGTGCGGCCTGCTCACGGCCGGCGTCAGGCCGACCCCAGAGCGCCACGGACGGCGTCGACGACGCGGGCGGCGACCTGGCGCGACTCAGCGAGCCGGTCGGCGCGCGGCACCCGTACCTCCACCACCTCGACGCCCCGGCCCGGGTCTGCCAGGGCGGCGCGCAGGCCCGTCAGGTCGTGCACCCGGCGGTGCCGCACGCCGTACCCGGCGCAGAGCGCGGCGAGGTCGGCCCCGTGGGGGGTGCCGAACACCCGCTCGAAGACCTCCCGCCCGGCGCCGGACGAGGCCGCGAGGGTCCCGTGCTCCAGGGTGGCGAAGATCGACCCGCCGTCGTCGTTCACGACGACGAGCTGCAGGTCCGCGGTGGGCTCGTGGGGGCCGCGCAGCAGCCCCCCGGCGTCGTGGAGGAACGTCAGGTCGCCCAGCAGGGCGCGGGTGCGGCCGCGCACGCCGCCGAGCGCGACTCCATAGGCGGTCGAGACGAGGCCGTCGATGCCCGCGAGCCCGCGGTTGGCGAGCACCGCGGGAGCCGGGGCCGACGGTGCGGCGTCCAGGCCCAGCACGAGGTCGAGGTCACGGACAGGGTTGGAGGAACCGACCACGAGGACGTCGTCGGGCCCGGCCGCCGCGGCGACCGCGCGCGCGACGGCGAGGGCCGCGTGCGGCACGTCCGCCAGCACCGCACCGGCAGGCAGGGCACCGGGCGCCCCTGCGGCCGCCCCGGAGGGAGGCGCAGGCGTCGCGTCGTCTCCGGTGAGCGCCCGCAGCACGCGGTCGGCGGCACGGGACGCGGCCTGCCACCGTGCGAGGAACGGCCTGCTGGCCGCCCGGTCGGACGGCGCGACGAACCATCGCTCGGCCAGGCGGTCCACCACCACCTCGGCGTTGCGCGCCGCGTCGGGCCACGGGGCACCCCCGGGGGTGACCACGGTGACCGTGACACCCTGCCTGCCGAGCAGCCGCTGCACGGGCCGCGACAGAGTGGGCCGCCCGAGCACCACGACGTGCTCGACGTCGGCCACGAGCTCCTCGACACCGAGCACCGCACGGTAGGCCTGGACGCCGTTGGGGCCGCCGCACGCCCCGGACGAGGGCTCCGCGAGCAGGGGCCAGCCCTGCGCCTCGGCCAGCGCGCGCGCCTGCGGGCCGGCGCCGTCACCGGCCACGACCAGCGTGCGCGCCGGGTCGCCGTACAGGGCCGGATCGGCGCCCGGACCCGGGGCGGACGGCTGCACGACGGTCCGGCGGGACGGCTCGGGCCACACCCGGCGGGCGCCGTCGCCCGCGCCGTCGAGCACGCCGGCGGGCTGCAGCGGCTCGCGGTAGGCGAGGTTGAGGTGCACGGGGCCAGGGTTCCTGTCCCGCAGCCCCAGGGCCGCGGCGAGCGCCCGGCCCGCGGTGCCGAGCAGGTCGCGCACCTCGCCGTCGCGCCCGCTGGGGGCCGGCACGTCGGCGGCGAACCGCACGGCCGAGCCGAAGATGCCCACCTGGTCGGTGGTCTGCGACGCGCCCGTGCCGCGCAGCTCGTGCGGGCGGTCGGCGGTGAGCAGCAGGAGCGGCACCCCGGTGTGGTGCGCCTCCAGCACGGCCGGGTGCAGGTTGGCGACGGCGGTTCCCGACGTCGTGACCACGGCGACCGGCCGGGGCAGCGTGATCTTCGTGCCCGCGCCGGGCCCCGCACCCCGCTCCAGCGGCTCGGCGCCCTTTGAGAGCCCCAGGGCCAGGAAGCCGGCGGCGCGCTCGTCGACGCGCACGTGGAGCCGGAACCGGGGGAACACCGACGCCGCCTCGGCCAGCGCGTACGCCAGGGGCGCAGAGCGAGACCCGGGGGCCAGCACGACGTCGCGGACGCCCTGCACCACCAGGTCGGCCACCAGCGCCCGGGCGGCGGCCACGGCAGGCGGGAGGTCGGGCTGCAGATCAGGCGGGAAGTCGGCCGCCACGTCGGACGACACCGGGTCGGACGGCCCATCGGCGGCCGGCACGGGCCCCCCGGGCACGGCGGCGCTCACCGGGCACCCCGAGCAGCCGGGCCGGCCGCGTCGACGTCGAGCAGCGCCGCGAGACGGCCGTGCCGGGCGAGCCACGCCTCGCGCACGCCGTCCGGCGGGGCAGCGGCCGCGAGCGCCACGGCGTCGGGTGCGATCGCCGGGTCGCCCGCGGCGTGGGCGGGCAGGGCGCCGTCGACGGGCAGCAGGGGCTGGGCGACGACGTCGCGCTCGAAGAGCTGGGAGGTGGCGAGCCCGCAGGCGTACGGCAGCTCGGGCAGGGCGGCGGCGAGGGCGACACCGGCCGCGAGCCCCACGGAGGACTCCAGCGCGGAGGAGACGACGACGGGCAGGCCCACCTGCTCGGCGAGGTCGAGGCAGGCGCGGACGCCGCCCAGGGGCTGCACCTTGAGGACGACGACGTCGGCGGCGTCGGCGCGCACCACGCGCAGGGGGTCGGCGGCGCGCCGGATGGACTCGTCGGCGGCGACGGGCACGTCGAGGCCCGCGCGCAGGAGCGCCCGGCGCAGCAGGGCGAGGTCCTCCACGGTGGCGCAGGGCTGCTCCGCGTACTCGAGGCCGCGCGCGGCGGCGTCCAGTGACCTCAGGTGGGTGACGGCCTCCTCGACGCCCCAGGCGCCGTTGCCGTCGACACGGATGCTGCCGGCGCCCGGGCCGTAGAGCTCGTCGAGCGCGGCGCGGACCGCGGCCACCCGCTCCACCTCGGCGGCGACCGGCTCCAGCTCGCCGGTGGCGGACCGCTGCGCCACCTTGACCTTCGCGGTGCGGCACCCGCCGGAGGCGAGCACGATCTCCCGGGCGCGCTCGGGGCCCACGGCGGGCACGGTCACGTTCACCGGCACGCTCTCGCGCACCGGGGCGGGCCAGCCCAGGTCGGCCGCCTCGCGCGCGGCGCGCAGCCAGGTGGCGGACTCGGCGTCGTCGTAGTCCCAGAACGGGCTGAGCTCGCCCCAGCCGGCGTCGCCGCGCAGCAGCACGCCGTCGCGCACCTCCAGGCCCCGGAACCGCGTGCGCAGCGGCGTCGACCAGACGGCGGGCGAGGGCAGCGGGCGTGCGGGCACCAGGCCAGGGTAGTGCGGGGCGCGCTCCCGGCCCGGCTCAGCGCTGCTCGCGCCCGACCGCGCCTGGGCCTGCGCGCCGGGCTCAGTCGGTGAACTCGGTGAGGTCGTCGTGGAACTCCAGCGTGCCGGGGCACGGCCGAGGCTCCTCGGCGAGGGCGCGGAGCTGGGCGGCGTCGTAGGCCAGGACGTCACGGGCGATGTCGTGCTCGACGTCGGCGAGGTCGAGCACCTGGGGGGCTGCGAGGTTGCTCATGCCTTCCATGGTGGCCTGGCCTGACCACACGTGCGAGGGCTCGGCACGAGCAACCTTGTGAAAGTGCTCACAAGCCTCAAGGAACGGTCTGCGGGCCACCATCCCGGGCTCCGGAGAACCCCCACGGACCACCTCCTGCCCGCCCCTCTCCGCCGAACCGGCGCCGGTGCCGGGACGCCCACCCACCCCCGCACCGCCTAGGCTGCGGGCGTGAGCAGCCAGCCCCCCGCCCTCCCCCGCCAGGTCTCCGAGACGTTCGACCCGCAGCGCTGGCGCGAGGTCACCGGCTTCGACGACCTCACCGACCTCACCTACCACCGTGGTGTGGAGCGCGCGGAGGACGGCACGGTGCGGGACCTGCCGGTGGTGCGCGTGGCGTTCGACCGACCGCAGGTGCGCAACGCGTTCCGCCCTCACACGGTGGACGAGCTGTACCGGGTGCTGGACCACGCCCGCATGACGTCGGACGTCGGCACGGTGCTGCTGACGGGCAACGGCCCCTCCCCCAAGGACGGCGGGTGGGCGTTCTGCTCGGGCGGGGACCAGCGCATCCGCGGCCGCTCCGGCTATCAGTACACGACGTCGGCGGACGGCGGCGCGGCGCCGGCCGAGACTGCCGACCACATCGACCCGGCCCGTGCCGGGCGGCTGCACATCCTGGAGGTGCAGCGCCTGATCCGCACCATGCCCAAGGTCGTGATCGCCGTGGTCGACGGCTGGGCGGCCGGCGGCGGCCACTCGCTGCACGTGGTGGCGGACCTGACGGTCGCGTGCCGCCAGCACGGCCGCTTCAAGCAGACCGACGCCGACGTCGGCTCGTTCGACGGCGGCTACGGCTCGGCGTACCTGGCCCGCCAGGTGGGCCAGAAGCGGGCGCGCGAGATCTTCTTCCTGGCCCGCGAGTACTCGGCCGACGACGCCGAGCGCTGGGGCGGGGTCAACGAGGTGGCCGAGCACGAGGACCTCGAGGGCCTGGCCCTGGAGTACGCCCGCACCATCGCGGGCAAGTCCCCGCAGGCGGTGCGCATGCTCAAGTTCGCGTTCAACCTGGCCGACGACGGCCTCATGGGCCAGCAGGTCTTCGCCGGGGAGGCGACCCGCCTGGCGTACATGACCGACGAGGCCGTCGAGGGGCGGGACGCGTTCCTGGAGAAGCGCGACCCGGACTGGTCGCGCTTCCCCTACTACTTCTGAGCCTCGGCCGTCGAGGTCCGGCTCGTCAGCCCACCGTCCAGGAGCCGGACCCGCGGGGCACCAGCTCGACCCACGTGGTGCCCGGGTCGAGGCGCACCTCGGTGCCGTCGGCACCGGTCAGCACGATGCGCTCGCCGAGGGACGGCTTGGACCAGGTGACCTCGACGGCCTTGCCGCCCGAGGCGAGCACGCCCTGCCCGGTGCCCTCGATCTTCGTCTCGGGCACGGGCGACCCCGCCGGGTCGCGCCACTTCGTGGTGACCATCTCGGCGCTCAGCAGCAGCACGTTGCGGGCCGCGTGCCGGGCACCGGTGGTCGAGACCGACGGCGTGGAGCCGTCGCTGCGCAGGTAGGTGCCCTGCTCCCCGTCCCAGTCCCACACGGTGCGCTGGGCGCGCGAGAGGCTGACGTCGAGGCGCTGCGCGGGGGTGCCGGTCGCGGACGCGGTGCCCTGCCCCACCTCGGCGGCGTACTCGAACTGCGCGGGCGGCGGCACGGCACGGTCGCCGCGGGCCTGGTCCAGGAACGCCTGGGGCGTGCCGACCACGTTGTGCGGGGCGCGGCGGGCGCGGTCGCGCGCGAAGCCTGCGTCGCCGCGGTCCATGATCACGGACTGGACCCCGGCGGCCTCGATCGCGTCGATGAACTGCGGCTGCGCACCCGAGTAGGCGAGGATCCCGCCGAGCGGGGCCACGATCGCCGGGTCCATGGGTCGCGCTGAGCGCACGGGCTCCACCGCCTCCGGGATCTGGGAGTGGTAGACCGCCACGTACCGGGTGATGCCGCCCTCCACGACCTCCTCCCAGACGATGTCGGCCAGCTCCAGCCCCGTCTGGGGGCGCGCCTCACGCGAGTTCTCGATCTTGATCGCGAGCGCCGGCCGCTGGGCCACCTCGTCCGTGGGCACGCCGGTGAGGGGCCACACGGACGGCTCGGCCTGCGGAGCGGGCGGAGCGCCCTTGCGCGCGGCGACGTCGGGGTCCGCGGTGGCGTGCACGGCGGCCGCGCCGCCCGAGCAGGCCGCGAGCGCCAGGGCGAGAGCCAGGGCGCCGGTGACCGCGGCGGCGTGCAGGGCGGCGGTACGACGGGGGGCGGGCGCGGTACGCCTGGTCATGGGTTCCTCCTCGGATCCCGGCCACGATAGGCGCGGGCAGGGCGACGACCGCGGACGCCACGGCGGGGCGGGCCTACCCTGGCCTCGTGCTTCACCCGCCCCTGCCCGCCGTCGTGGCCGATCTCGCCGCGGGCGTGCGCGCGGCGCTCGACGGCGGCCCGGCCGTCGCGCCGCTGCCCCGCCTGCACGACGCCGCGCCCCCGCCGGGCACGGCCCTGGTGGTGCGCACGTCGGGGTCGACGGGCGCGCCGCGCGAGGTGGCGCTGCCCGGGGACGCGCTGCGTGCCTCGGCGTCGGCGACGCACGCCCGCCTGGGCGGCCCGGGGCGCTGGGTGCTGGCCCTGCCCGCCACGCACGTGGCCGGGCTGCAGGTGGTGGTGCGGTCGCTGCTGGCGGCCGACGCCGGGGTGCCCGGGGCGCTCGTGGCCGCGGAGCCGGGCGGGCACTTCGACCCGGAGGCGTTCGCCGACCTGCTCGGCCCGGCGCTGGCCGACGACGCCCCCGTCCACGTCTCGCTGGTGCCCACGCAGCTGCACCGGCTCGTCGCCGCGGCCGACGCCGGCCGGCACCGCGGTCTGAGCGCCCTCGCCCGGTGCTCCAGCGTGCTGCTGGGCGGTGCCGCCACGCCCGCACCGCTCCTGGCCCGTGCGCTCGACGCCGGGGTGCCGGTGGTGCGCACGTACGGCATGTCCGAGACGGCGGGCGGGTGCGTGTACGACGGCGTGCCGCTCGACGGCGTGCGGGTGCGCCTCGCCCCCGTCCCCGCCCCCGGTCTCCTCTCCGCCCCGGCGGAGGGGACCGGGGTGGTCGAGATCGCCGGCCCCACGCTCGCCACCGGCTACCTCGGCGACGAGGGGGCCACCGCCGCGGCCTTCCGCACCGACGCCGACGGCCCCGACGCCGGGACCCGCTGGTTCCGCACGTCGGACCTCGGCAGCCTCTCCCCCGCCCGGCCCTCGTCCGAGGGCCGGGGCCCTCGCGTGCTGACCGTGCTGGGGCGCGCGGACGACGTCGTGGTCACCGGCGGCGTCAACGTGGCCCCCGCCGCGGTCGAGCAGGCCCTGGTCGAGACGCTGCCGCCGCTGCTGCCCACGGGGACGGGCCCAGCCGTGGAGCCGTGCGTGGTGGGCGTGCCCGACGACGAGTGGGGCCAGGCGCTCGTGGCCGTCGTGGCCGTGCCCGGGGCGGGCCCCGGCCTGAGCGCGCTGGCTCCCGACGCTCTCGGACGGGTGCGCGACGCCGTCGCGACTAGGCTGGGCACGCCGTCGGCACCGCGGCGGGTCTACCTGACCGACGCCCTGCCGCTGCGGGGGCCCGGCAAGGTCGACCGCACCGGCGTCGCGGCCGCCGTCCGGGCCGCCGAGCACGGCTGAGCGCCACCCGCGCGCGGCAGCGCACGAGATCCACCGCACGAGATCAGGAGCACCAGCACGCCATGGCTACGACCGCCGAGTGGATCGCCGGGGCCCGGCCCCGCACCCTTCCCGCCGCCATGGCGCCGGTGCTCATCGGCTCCGGCGCCGCCGCACAGGTCGGCGCCTTCTCGGGCGGCCGGGCGCTGCTGGCGCTCGGCGTCGCGCTGGCGCTCCAGGTGGGGGTCAACTACGCCAACGACTACTCCGACGGCGTGCGCGGCACCGACGTCGACCGGGTCGGCCCGCTGCGCCTGACCGCCTCCGGGACCGCCCGCCCCTCGCACGTCAAGGCGGCTGCGTTCGCCGCGTTCGGCGTCGCCGGCGTGCTGGGCCTGCTGCTCACCTGGCTGACCGGGCACTGGTGGCTGCTCGCCGTCGGCGCCCTGTGCGTGCTGGCGGCCTGGTACTACACGGGCGGCAAGCGCCCCTACGGGTACGCGGGCCTCGGCGAGGTGGGCGTCTTCGTCTTCTTCGGCCTCGTGGCCACCCTCGGCACCACGTACACGCAGGCCGACCGCGTGACGTGGCCCGCGGTGCTCGGCGCCGTCGGCGTGGGCCTCGTCGCCTGCGCGCTGCTGATGGTCAACAACGTGCGGGACATCCCCACCGACGTGCTCGCCGGCAAGCGCACCCTGGCCGTCCGGCTGGGCGAGCGCAGGGCCCGGCGCGCGTACGTCGCGATGGTCCTGCTGCCCGTGCTGCTCGGCCTCGCCTGCGCGTTCTGGGCGCCGTGGTCGCTGCTCGTGCTGCTGCTGGCCGGGCCCGCGGTGCTGCTGGCCCTGCCCGTGCTGGCCGGGGCGCGCGGCAAGCTGCTCGTCCCGGTGCTCGGCGGCACCGGCATGTTCGAGCTCGCCTACGGCATCCTGCTCGGCATCGGCCTGGCCGCCTGACGCAGCCCGCTCAGCACTGACGCCACCGACCGGCACCACTGACCGGCACCACTGGGGCCGACAGCACGGCGAGGCATCGCCGCACGGCGGGCGTCGCAGCCGGTGCGCCGCTCACGCCCGCCCCGACCGCGGCAGGCGGTAGGTCAGCGGTCGCGGCCCTCGTCGACCACGGAGTCCTCGAAGCGTGCGTCGTCGTCGCCCGCGCCGCCCCGCGCGGCCTTCGCCGCCCGGCGGCTCTCGACCCGCCCGGCCATCCAGGTCGCCGCGGCGTCCCGCGGCCCGCGCAGGAACAGGTAGGAGACAGCGAACGCGATGACGACGGCGAGGGCCGCCGCCAGCAGCACGTGCGCGCCCGCCCACAGCAGCAGCACGAACGCCGCCACGAGCACGAGGAAGCGGTAGAGCGAGTACAGGAAGAGCGGCACCCCACCAGGGTAGGCGTTCCCGCCGCCCGCTCCGAACGGCCCTGGAGCGGGCTCCGGCCAGCCCACGCCCGGTGCGCGACCGGCCCCCGGCCGGCGCTGCGGTCGCGTGCACCACGCCCCACCTGGCGGCCATAGGCTGGTACCCATGCTCCGCGTGCTGATCCCGCTCGTCGTCATCGGCCTCGTCGTCTACGCCCTGGCCGACCTCGCCCGCGTCACCGAGGACGAGACCGGCGGTCTGCCCAAGTGGGCCTGGGCCGTGATCATCGTGCTGCTGCCCGGCGCCGGGTCGCTCGCCTGGATCGTGTTCCGACGGGCCCAGCGCGGCTCGGGCGGCGGGTACGACCGCCGCTCCGGCGGTCCCGGTCGCCGTCCCTCGCCCGGGCGCCCCGTGGCCCCGGACGACGATCCCGAGTTCCTGTGGCGCCTCGAGCAGGAGCGCCGTCGTCGGCAGCGCGGCGAGGCCGGCGGCTCCGGGGGTGCGGGTGGCAGCACCGGCGGCTCCGGGGAGACCGGTGGCACGGGCGGCAAGGACGCGTCCGGCGAGAAGGGCGACCAGGACCGCCCCGCCTGACACGGCGAGCTTCGCAGACGAGGACACAGACGAGGACGGCGGGAGCCCACCGGGGCTCCCGCCGTCCTCGTCTGTGTCCTCGTCCTCGTCTGCGTCGCGCAGGCACCGCCCTGGCCCTGGACCGCAGGCGCGCGGGCCCGCTCGTGCGGGCGACGGGCGTCCTGGCTCCAGTGGGCGCTCGGCCCGCGCCGCACCACGACGGCCCGCCCCTCGGACGGAGGCGGGCCGGGGGGCGTCAGCCCGCGGTGAGCCCCGAGTAGGAGTGCATGCCGTTGAACAGCAGGTTCACGCCGGTGAAGTTGAACAGCACGCAGGCGTAGCCGACGACGACGAACCAGGCGGCACGCGTGCCCGACCAGCCGCGCGTGGTCCGCGCGTGCAGGTAGGCGGCGTACACCACCCAGATCACGAAGGACCAGACCTCCTTGGGGTCCCAGCCCCAGTAGCGGCCCCACGCGTGCTCGGCCCAGATGGCGCCACCGATGATCGTGAAGGTCCACAGCACGAACCCGATGGCGTTGAGGCGGAAGCTCAGGCCCTCGAGCGACGTCGGGTTGGGCACGCGGTCGAGCCAGTACCAGGTGCCGAGCAGCTGTGCGCCGCCGTCACGGGCCTCGCGCAGCAGCTGCAGCACCGAGGCGACGAACGCGACGGTGAACACGCCGGTGGCGATGATCGCGACGCCCACGTGCAGGATCAGCCAGTACGACTGCAGGGCCGGCTGGACACCCATCGCGGCCACGTAGAAGACGTTGAGGCCGAGGGTCAGGAAGATCGCGGCGAGCCCGGTGACGAACGCACCCAGGAACCGCACGTCCCGGCGCAGCGTGAAGCCGAGGAACACCGCCAGGGCCACGAACGAGCCGACCAGGGTGAACTCGTACATGTTTGCCCACGGGGTGCGTCCGGCCGCGACGCCGCGCAGCACGATCGCCGCCAGGAGCAGGGCGGTGCCCAGCCAGGTGGTGGACATCGCGATGCCGGCGGCCCTGCCGCTCGGCGGCAGCACCGCGCCGTCGGGCGAGACAGGGTGGGGCTGCGTCGTCCCGGGGCCTGCGCCGGCGTCCGTCGAGCCCGCGGCAGACGTGGCGGTGCCCGCTGTGCCGGACGCGGCTGCTCCCGCGGCGGCGAGCTCGCGCGCGCGGTCGGCGCCCCGCTCGCCGGTGCGGCGAGCCAGGTCGATCGAGAAGGCGACGAGCGCGATCGTCAGCGCGACCAGGCTCGCCCAGACGAGCAGCGTGCTCAGGTAGGCGGCATCCATCTCAGTGTCCCTCGCGGTTCGTGGGTCGGTCCTGCGTGTCGTGCTCGCCGGCCCGCTCGGCCGGCGTGGTGTCTGCCGGGGCGACACCCTCGGCATCGGCGTCGGCAGCCGCGTCGCCGGTGGTCTCGTCGTGCGGGGCGACCAGCCCGGGCACCGCGGCCAGCGCCCGGTCGACCTCGCCCTGGAGCCCGGCGTCGTCGCCGCGGGCGAGCCCGGCGAGCTCCACGCGGGTGCGCCCCGGCTCCTGCGGGTCCTGCCACGTGCGCAGCCACACGCGGCGGCGCGGGGTGAACAGGGAGACCGCCAGGCCGGCCATGGCGACGAGCGAGAACGTCAGCACCCAGGCCAGCGACGGGTCGTGGCGCAGGTCGAGGGCCACGTACCGCGGCACCTGCTGGCCCAGGGTCACGGTGCCCAGGCCGTCGGGCAGCTCGACCGTCTCGCCGGGCCGCACGAGCACCTTGATCCGCTCGCCGTCGGCATCCGTCACCGGGTCGAGCGACGCGGTGTCGAGCCGGTAGACGTTCTGCGGCACGCCGTCGTCCAGCCCCAGGTCGCCGGTGTAGAGCTCGAGCACCATGAGCGGGTTGTCGGGCTGCGGGAACACCGAGCGGGCGGCGCCGTCCTCCGCGACGACGGCGCTGGGTAGGAAGTAGCCCACCATCCCGATCTGCTCGAGGCCGGGCGAGACGTCGGGCACCTTGATGACGCCCCGGGAGGTGTACATCGTGTCCTCGGGGAGGAACGGCACCCGGCCCGCGAAAGCGACCTGGCCGTCGGCGTCGGTGATCGTCAGGTCCGGGGCGAACCCGTTGCCCATGAGGTAGATCTTGGCGCCGTCCACCGTGATGGGGTGGTTGACCTTGATCGTCTGCTCGGACTCGTCGCCGCTGGCCTCGATGACGCTGACGTACGCCGTGAAGTCGCGCGCCTGGGCGAAGGCGACGTCGTCGGACGCGAAGTGCGACGAGAAGGCGTCGAGCGTGAGCGAGAACGGCCGCAACGCCTCCGGGCGGAACCAGGCGCCGTTCTCGAAGGTGTCGTAGTCGGTGACGGCGTTGGCGAAGCCGCGGCCCTCGGTGACGATGGCCTGCCCGCGGTAGTGCAGGAGCTGCCCGAGCGCCACGGACACGAGCAGTCCGACCAGCGCCAGGTGGAAGACGAGGTTGCCCGTCTCCCGCAGGTAGCCGCGCTCGGCCGCCACGGTGCGGGTGGCCGGGCGGGCGGGCAGGGCCCGTTCCCCCGTCCCGCGCGCCGCGCGGGCAGGCTCGGCGGCGACGTCGACCCGGAAGGTGTGCCGGCGCCGCAGGTGGGCTGCGACAGCCTCCACGACGTCGTCGGGTGACGCCGTCGTCGTGCCCTCGGCCAGCGCGGGGAACCGCGCGAAGCGTGCGGGGGTGCGCGGCGGGCGGCCGCGCAGGTTGCGCGCGTGCTGCATGGCGCGCGGCACGATGCAGCCCACCAGGGAGACGAACAGCAGCAGGTAGATCGCGCTGAACCAGGGCGAGGTGTAGACGGCGAAGAACCCGAACCTGTCCAGCCACTCCCCGCTCGTGGGGTGGTTGCCCAGGTACTCCAGCACCCCGGCCGGGTCCTGGCCGCGCTGCGGCAGGATCGAGCCGGGCACGGCCGCCACGGCCAGCAGCATCAGGAGCAGCAGCGCCACGCGCATCGACGTCAGCTGCCGCCACGTCCAGCGCAGCATCCCGCGCCAGCCGAGCGCGGGCACGTTCGGGGCCGGGGCACCCTCGGTGCGCGTCCCGCCGTCGCCGACGAACGCGTCGTCGATGCCCTCGGGCCGGTACGTGGTGCGCTCGCTCATCAGATCACCGTCCCGAACCCGCTGACCCAGCCCTGCAGCGACCGCGTCACCATGCCCCACAGGCCGGAGACGAGAGCGAGGCCGATCAGCACCAGCAGGCCGCCGCCCACCCGCATGATCGCGAGGCGGTGGCGGCGGAGGAACCCGAGCATGCGCTCGGAGGACTGGAGGCTCAGGGCCACCAGGAGGAAGGGGACGCCCAGGCCGACGCAGTAGGCGACGCCGAGCGCCACCCCCCGGGCCACCGACGCCTCGTCGAGGGCGAGGGCCTGGACCGAGGCCAGCGTCGGGCCGATGCAGGGCGTCCATCCCAGGCCGAACACGAAACCGAGCACCGGCGCGCCCCACAGGCCGGTGCGCGGGCTGACGTGCAGCCTCCGCTCCCGCTGGAGGAACGGCACCCCGCCGAGGAACGCCAGGCCCATGAGCACCACGACGACGCCGAGGACGCGCTGGATGACGTCCTCCCAGCGCACCAGGTAGCCACCGAGAGCACCGGCGGCGGCCATCAGGGTGACGAAGACGGCGGTGAACCCGAGGACGAACAGGCCCACGCCGGCGACGACACGGCCGCGGGCCGGGGAGCGCCGGGAGCCGGGGGCCGACGGGCCGGCCCCGGCGGCGGCCATGCCGGAGACGTAGCCCACGTAGCCGGGCACCAGGGGCAGCACGCACGGTGAGGCGAAGGAGACGAGTCCGGCCAGCAGCGCCACGGGCACGGCCAGCAGCATCGACCCCGACCACGCGGTGGTCGCGAACACCTCGCCCATCAGCCGGCGCTCTCCGCCGCGTCGCCGCCCTCGGCCAGGACGTCGTCGACGATGGCCTGCAGGGTGGAGCCCTCGGCCAGGCCGATGACGCGTGCGGCCGGGCGGTGCTCGCGGTCGAGCACCACCGTGGTGGGCACGGCCTGCAGCGGCACGACGCCGGACAGCCGCGCCACGGCCTGGCCGCGACGGTCGTCGATCGACGGGTACGGCACCTGGAAGGTGCGCTCGAACGCCTGGGCCGCCCCGGCGTCGTCGGTCGTGTTGATCCCCAGCACGCGCACGCCGTCCTCGGCGCGCTCGTTGGCCAGGTTCACGAGGTCCGGCGCCTCCGCCCGGCACGGCGGGCACGCGGCGTACCAGGTGTTGATGACGACGACGTCGCCCGCCCAGTCGGACGTGTCGATCTCGGCACCGTCGAAGGCCGTGCCCGTGACCGTCACCGGGTCCTTGCGGTCCCCGACGTCCCACTGCTGCACGGAGCCGTCGCCCGAGACGAACCCCTGGTTCACCACGTCGCCCGCCCCGGAATCCTGGGCGCAGCCGGCCACGAGCAGCACGGACAGCAGCGCTCCCGGGGCGGCGAGCAGCGTGCGGCGAGCCCTCGTCGTTCGCGTCGAGACGTTCACTTGACCGACCACGCCCCCTTGCTCAACGTCTGTGCGAGGCTCCCGGCGGGCTCCGAGTAGGTCAGCCCGGCGAACCGGTCGCCCTCGAAGCGCAGGCTCGTCAGGGAGGCCAGCGTGCACTGCCGCCTGCGCGGGTCGTGCGCCAGCCGGCTGCCCTCGTAGGAGCGGCGGGTCACCCAGATGGGCAGCTGGTGGCTGACCAGCACCACCTCGTGCCCCGCGTGCGCGGCCCGGGCGTCGTCGACGGCGGCCCGCATGCGCTCCGCCTGCTCGCGGTACGGCTCGCCCCACGACGGGCGCCACGGGTTCCACAGGAGCTTCCACCGGCGCGGGTCGAGGAGCTGGCGCGGGTTGGAGCCCACCGTCGTGCCCTCGAACTGGTTGCCGGCCTCGATCAGGCGCTCGTCCGCACCGATCTCGAGCCCGAACGCCGCCGCGACCGGCGCAGCGGTCTCCTGCGCGCGCTGCAGCGGGGAGGCGATCACCGCCACGACGTCGTGACGTTCGTCCACCAGGCTCTTCGCCACCATACGGGCCATCTCCTGACCGGCCTCCGAGAGGCGGTAGCCGTCGAGGCGCCCGTACAGGACACGTTCAGGATTGTGGACCTCGCCGTGGCGCAGCAGGTGCACAGTCGTGGTGGCCATGCGGCCCAGTCTCCCACGGGGTTCCTGGAGGTTCCGTGGGCTTCCGTGCGGGTGAGACGACCGTCACTGCACCAGGCCCTGCGCGGCGTCCCGCACGCCAGGGAGCGCCACCGCGACGGGGTAGCCAGGCGTTAGCGTGGACCGCGTGACGACGCCCAAGGTCTACGCCCTGCACGAGAACCCTGACTGGTTCCCCCCGTTCGCCGCCGCCTTCGAGGCCGAGGGCGTCGAGTACGAGGAGTGGCTGCTCACGGAGGGCACGCTGGACCTGGACGCCGCACCCCCGGAAGGGATCTTCTGGTCGCGCGTCTCGGCGTCGTCGCACACCCGTGACCACGGGTTCACGAAGGACTACGCCCGGGCGGTGCTGTCGTGGCTGGAGGCGCACGGACGCCGCACGGTCAACGGCCGCCGGGTGCTCGAGCTGGAGATGAGCAAGGTGGACCAGCTCACGGCGCTGCGCGCGGCGGGGATCGACACACCGCGCACGGTGGCCGCCGTCGGCGGGCGCGACCAGGTGCGCAAGGCGGCGCAGGACTTCGTCGCGGGCGGGGGCGGCACCCCGTTCGTCACCAAGCACAACCAGGGTGGCAAGGGGCTGGGCGTGCGGCGGTTCGACTCGCTGGCCGACCTCGACGCGTACCTGGACGGCGCGGAGTACGAGGAGCCGGTCGACGGCGTCACGCTCGTGCAGGAGTACGTGGTGGCGGCCGACGGCGGCATCACCCGCGTGGAGATCGTGGGCCACGAGCTGGTGTACGCCGTCCGTGGGGACACCGAGCGTGGCGGGTTCCAGCTGTGCCCGGCCGACGCGTGCGCGATCGACCCGGCGACCGGCCGTCCGGTCATGCCGCCCGGCGCCACGGTGGCGATGGCGCCGGACGACCCGACGAGCCTGTTCTCGGTGCGCGAGGGCTACGACGACCCGGTCGTGGAGCAGTACTTGCAGTTCACGCGCCGTCACGGCATCGAGGTGGCCGGCATCGAGAACATCCGCACGGTCGACGGCCGCACGCTGACGTACGACGTCAACACGAACACGAACTACAACAGCGAGGTGGAGGCGGCGGCTCCGCTGAGCGGGCCGCGCCAGATCGCACGGCTGCTGAAGCGGGTGCTCGCAGAGACCTACGCCTCGTAGGTCTTGGCCTCGCGTGCCACCTTGCCCATGGCGCGTCCGAGCACCTCGAACTCCTCGGGCTCGAGCACGTCGACCATGAGGCGGCGCACCGCCGCGACGTGGAGGGGTGCGGACCGGACGAGCAGCTCCCAGCCGGCCTCGGTCATCACGCAGTTCACGCCGCGCCGGTCCCCGGGAACGGCCTGCCGCTCGACGAGGCCGCGCCGCTCCATGCGGTCGACGGTGTGGGTGAGGCGGCTGCGGGAGAGGGCGAGGCCGTCGGCCAGCGCGGACATGCGCAGCGTGCGGCCGGGCTGCTCGGAGAGCTGGACGAGCAGGTGGTACTCCCCGAGGCTGAGAGGGCTGCCGGAGTCGTGCGCGCGGTCGAGCGCGGCGACGAACCGGGCGGTGCCCTCCAGGTAGGCGCGCCAGGCGCGCTGCTGCCCGTCGTCGAGCCAGCGGACCTCTGCCTCGCCCTGCGTCGCGGCCGCCCTGGTGCTGTCGGTGGTGCTCGCCATCGCCATCCCTCCGAGTGCCCGCGCGGCGGTCCGCCGCTCGATCACCGAGTCTGCACGGACGAACGGGAATACGCTACGTGAGTCGTCTGTTCTAGCCGATGCCCACACGGGTAGTTGACGTTTCAACTATCTGCCACGGGGAGGCGCCTGCCTGCCCGACCAGACCGACCGAGGAGAACCATCCATGGCCACGCCGCTGCCCGCCGGCCTCACCGCCGGCACGTACGTCATCGACGCCTCGCACTCCACCGCCGGCTTCACCGTCCGCCACGCGGGCATCTCGAAGGTTCGCGGCTCCATCGCGATCTCCTCCGGCACCATCACCGTCGGCGAGGACCTCGAGTCCTCCTCCGTCTCCGTCGAGCTCGACGCCGCCTCGGTCAACACCGGCGACGCCAACCGCGACGGCCACCTCAAGAGCGCCGACTTCTGGAACGCCGAGGAGCGCCCCACCTGGAGCTTCACGTCGACCAGCGTCAAGGGCGACGGCGACGACTTCGTCGTCACTGGTGACCTCACCATCAACGGCGTCACCAAGACCGTCGAGCTCGAGACCGAGTTCTCCGGCACCGCCAAGGACCCGTTCGGCAACGACCGCGCCGGCTTCGAGGCCCAGCTCGAGATCTCCCGCGCCGACTTCGGCCTGACCTGGAACGCCGCTCTCGAGACCGGCGGCTTCCTGGTGGGCGACAAGGTCAAGATCGGCCTCGACATCTCGGCCATCAAGCAGGCCTGACCTCCCGCAGCACACGAGGCCGCGACGGCGCCCGCGCAGGGGCGGGCACCGTCGCGGCCTCGTCGCGTCGACGGCGGCCGGCGCACCGGTCCAGGACCCGCCCGGACCGGCAGGCGCTCTACCGCGCGGCCGTCGCCGCCCGCGCCGCCGCGTGGAACGCCAGGATCTGCAGCTCGCCACCGACGTCGACGCTGCGGACCACGACGTCGTCGGGAAGCTGCAACGCCACGGGCGCGAAGCACAGGATCTCCTTGACGCCAGCGGCGACCACCCGCTCGGCCACCGCCTGGGCGGGCGGCCCCGGCGTCGCCAGCACCACCATCGTCACCGCCTCGCGCTCCAGCACCTCCTCCAGGGCGTCGAGGTGCTCCACCACCAGGCCGCCGGCCGGGCGCGTGCCCACCACGGACGGGGCGACGTCGAGCAGCGCGGCCACCTCGAACCCTCGTGACGAGTACCCCGAGTAGTTGGCCAGCGCCTGGCCCAGGTTGCCGATCCCGATGATCGCCAGGCGATGCGTCGAGCCCAGCCCCAGCGCCGTGGTGATCACCGACGACAACGACTCGACGTCGTAGCCCACGCCGCGCGTGCCGAACGAGCCCAGGTAGGACAGGTCCTTGCGCAGCTGCGCCGACCCGACCCCGGACGCCTCCGCGAGCTCCGTCGACGACGTCGTCGTCACCCCGCGCGACGCGAGGTCGCGCAGCGCACGCAGGTAGTAGGGCAGACGTGCCACCGTGGCGGCCGGAACCGTCACCTCGCCGATCTCGATCACCGCGTCCTCCTGTCCCCGAGCCGGCGCGCCAGCCTGTCCCCGTCGACCTGCCAGAAACCTTGCTGCACCCCGTCGACCTCGACGACGGGCACGTACTCGCCGTACCGGGCAGTCAGGTCGGCGGCGTCAGGGCCCGACTCGATGTCGACCTCGCGCCACCGCTCCCCGGCGGCCTCGCAGACCCGGGCCACCACCTCCCGTGCGTCGTCGCACAGGTGGCAGCCCTTCCGGGAGAACAGCACCACACGCACTTCCTGCTCCCCGCCGTCCACGAGCACAGCGTACGCGCGCCGCTAAGGTGGACCGCATGTCCGACGCCGCGAACGCCGCCGCGACCGTTGCCGAGCACGCGGCGGCGACCGCCGCGACCGACACCGCCCACCGGCCCGCGGCAGCGTTCTTCGACGTCGACAACACGGTGATCCGGGGCGCCAGCGCCTACCACCTGGCGCGAGCGCTCTACCAGCGCAAGTTCTTCGGGACCCGGGACCTGCTGCGCTTCGGCATCATCCAGCTGCGCTACCTCGTCTTCGGGGAGTCCAAGACCCAGATCGACACGGTGCGCGAGCGGGCGCTGTCGCTCATCGCCGGCCGGTCGGTGGCCGAGATCGCCGCCGTGGGCGAGGAGGTCTACGACACCGTCCTCGAGCTGCGGATCTTCCCCGGCACCAAGAAGCTCCTGGACGAGCACGTCGCCGCCGGCGACCAGGTGTGGCTCGTCACGGCCACGCCCGTGGAGATCGGCCGCCTCATCGCCCGCCGCCTCGGCGCCACCGGGTGCCTGGGCACGGTGGCCGAGCACAAGGACGGGTTCTACACCGGCCGCCTCCTGGGCGACCTCATGCACGGCGAGGTCAAGGCGCAGGCGGTCCGCGAGCTGGCCGAGCGCGAGAACCTCGACCTCGAGGCGTCGTACGCGTACGGGGACTCGCTCAACGACCTGCCGATGATGCACACGGTGGGCCACCCGTGCCCCATCAACCCCGACGCCCGCCTGCGCCGGCACGCCCGCGAGGTGGGCTGGCCCATCCGGGAGTTCCGGGGGCGGCGGCAGCGCGTGGCCGGGCGCAGCGTGCGCACCGCGTCCTGGGCGGGCGCCGCCTGGGTCGCCGGGTTGGTGGTGCGGGCCGTGCGCCGTCAGGTGCGCAAGCGCCTCGAAGGGCGCTGACCCCGCGCCCGAGCAGGGCACCTGCGCGTCTGGACCGGGAGAGACGAAGAGCCCGGCCCCCTGAGGGGCCGGGCTCTTCGCTCACTTCGTACGCGCTCTCACTTCTTGTTGCGGCGCTGGTGACGCGTCTTGCGAAGCAGCTTGCGGTGCTTCTTCTTCGCCATGCGCTTGCGGCGCTTCTTGATGACGGAGCCCATGAGGTCCTCCACGATGCTGGTCGGTCGGTGGAACAGTCGTCGGTCCACGTGGCCCCCGTGAGGGGACCGGCCGCCGACCAACACAGAAAAGTCCGTCCCTCAGGGTACCTGATGGACCGCGCGGACCCGAACCGAGCGTCCGGGAGGGCCCGTGCGAGCCCTGTCAGTCCTGGTAAGGGTCCAGCCCCCACAGGGGGAACACGTGCTTGCGGGTGGCCAGCACGCTGCGGTCCACGTCGTCGGCCGGGTCGTACCCCTCGCCCCACGGCCGCCACTCCACCGTCTCGACGCCGAGCCAGCGCGCGGCGTCGAGGCCCGAGATGGACTCGACGTGCTCGCGCCAGGCCGTCGGCAGCGGCCGGCCGAGGTCGAGCGGCGTGTGCAGCGCCTCCGCCACCAGGGACGACCACACGAGCGGCACCACGTCGACGACGGCGTAGCCGCCACCGCCCAGCGCGACCCAGCGCCCGTCGCACAGCTCGTGCGCCAGGTCGTGGACCCAGCGGGCGGCCGTGCGCTGGGCGTCCACGCCCACGCGCAGGTCGGACAACGGGTCGCGCCGGTGGGCGTCGGCCCCGTGCTGCGAGACGATCACGTCGGGCCGGAACTCGCGTACCACCGCAGGCAGGACGGCGTCCACGGCCCGCAGCCAGGCGCCCGACCCGGTGCGGGGCGGCAGCGAGACGTTGACGGCGGTGCCCTCGGCACCCGCCCCTCCGACGTCGGCGGCGTTGCCCGTGCCGGGGAACAGCGTGTGGCCGTCCTGGTGCACCGAGACGGTCAGCACGCGGTCGTCGTCCCAGAACATCTGCTCGACGCCGTCGCCGTGGTGGGCGTCCAGGTCCACGTACGCCACGCGCCGCGCGCCCTGGTCCAGCAGGCGCTGCACGGCCGCCACCGCGTCGTTGTAGATGCAGAAGCCCGACGCCGCGTCCCGGCGGGCGTGGTGCATGCCGCCGGCGATGTTCAGACCGTGCTGCACCGCGCCGTCCCACACGGCCTGCGCGACGTCGACCGACCCGGCTACGAGCCGGGCCGCCGCCTCGTGCATGCCGGGGAACACCGGGTCGTCCTCGGTGCCCAGGCCCCGCAGCGGGTCGGGGGTGCCGGCGTCGGCACGGCGCACCGCGGCGACGTAGGCGGGGTCGTGAACCGTCTCGAGCAGGGCGTCGGGGGCCACGGCCGCCGGCACGACCTCCAGCTCGGGCGAGGCGAGCAGCCCCAGCTCTCCCACGAGCCGCATGGTCAGATCGAGCCGGGCCGGTGCCATGGGGTGCCCGCGGCCGAAGTCGTACCGCAGGAGCTCGGGGCCCCAGACGAGCCGTGCCAGACGCATGCCCGCCACGGTAGCCGACTCCCGTGGCAGAGTTGGTCCGGCGTCCGCCCGGGCGGACCGACGGAAGGAGACGCGGTGGCACGCGTGCGCGACAGCATCTTCGCGGGCCGCGAGCTCGTCGAACGGCTCGCCCGGCAGTCCCCCGCCCGCCTGGCGGTGACCGCGTTCCTCGGGGTGTGCGGGCTGTTCACCGTGCTGCTCCTCATGCCCTGGGCGACGGCCTCGGGCGAGCGGGCGCAGTTCGTCGACGCCCTGTTCACCGCGATCTCGGCGGTCTGCGTCACCGGGCTGACGGTCGTGGACACCGGCACCTACTGGTCGGCGTGGGGCCTGGTGGTCATCCTCCTGGCCATCAAGGTCGGCGGGTTCGGCGTCATGACGCTGGCCTCCATCCTCGGCCTGGCCGTCTCCCGCCGCATCGGCCTGACCCAGCGCATGCTCACCGCCTCGGAGACCAAGACGGACAAGCTGGGCGAGGTCGGCTCGCTCGTGCGGGTCGTGATCATCACCTCCACGTCTCTCGAGCTGCTGATCGCCCTGATGCTGTTCCCCCGGTTCCTGGTGCTGCAGGAGACGGTGGGCGAGGCCGCGTGGCACGCGATCTTCTACGGCATCTCGGCCTTCAACAACGCCGGGTTCGTGCCCACGCCCGAGGGGCTCATGCCGCACACCGGCGACTGGTTCCTGTGCCTGCCGATCATCCTCGGCGTGTTCGTGGGCTCTCTCGGCTTCCCGGTGATCCTCAACGTGCTGTCCTCGCGCAAGAAGGCCGGCCGAGGCCGCTACTGGTCGCGCTGGTCCCTGCACACCAAGCTGACGATCGCCACGAGCGCGGTCCTGGTGCTCGTGGGCTGGGTGCTGATGGCGCTCATGGAGTGGAACAACCCGCGCACGTTCGGCGACCTGTCCTTCGACGACAAGCTCCTCGCGTCCCTCTTCGCGTCCGTCATGCCCCGCTCGGGCGGGTTCTCCACCGTGGACGTCGCGGAGATGCGCGAGTCGAGCTGGCTCATCACCGACGCACTGATGTTCGTCGGCGGCGGGTCCGCCTCCACCGCGGGCGGCATCAAGGTCTCCACGCTCGCCGTCATGCTGCTGGCGATCGTCGCGGAGGCGCGCGGCGACCGGGACATCGAGGCCTACGGCCGCCGCATCCCGCGCGACACGCTGCGCCTGTCGATCGCGGTCGTGTTCGTGGGCGCCACCGCGGTGCTGGTCAGCTCCCTGGTGCTGCTGGAGATCACCGGGGAGTCCCTCGACATCGTGCTGTTCGAGGTGATCAGCGCGTTCGCCACCTGCGGCCTGTCGACGGGGCTGTCGCAGAACCTGCCGGACGCCGGCAAGTACGTGCTGTGCGCACTGATGTTCGTGGGCCGCACCGGCACCATGACGTTCGCCGCCGCCCTGGCCCTGCGCGACCGGCGCCGCATCGTACGCTTCCCCGAGGAACGCCCCATCATCGGCTGAGAGGACCTCCGTGCCCGACAGGGAGAAGAAGACGCCCGAGCGTGACGCCGGCGTGCTCATCATCGGGCTCGGCCGGTTCGGCACCGCGCTGGCCTCCACGCTCGACCGCCTCGGTCAGGACGTGCTGGCCGTCGAGCGGGACGAGCGGCTGGTGGCGCAGTGGTCGGGGCGCCTGCCCCTGGTCGAGGCAGACGCCACCAACCCCGAGGCGCTCGAGCAGCTGGGTGCGCGCGACTTCGGCGTCGCCGTCGTGGGCATCGGCTCCTCCCTCGAGGCGTCCGTGCTGGTCACCGCCAACCTGGTGGACCTGGGCACCCCGCAGATCTGGGCCAAGGCGGTGTCGTCCGAGCACGGGCGCATCCTGCAGCGCATCGGCGCCCACCACGTCGTCTTCCCCGAGGCCGACGCCGGCTCCCGCGTCGCGCACCTCGTCAGCGGCAAGATGCTCGACTACATCGAGGTGGAGGACGGCTTCACCATCGTCAAGATGCGCCCGCCCAAGGAGATGCAGGGCTTCACGCTGGCGCAGTCGAACATCCGCCAGCGGTACGGCATCACCGTCATCGGCGTGAAGTCCCCCGGGATCGAGTTCCAGTACGCCACGCCCGAGACCCGCGTCAGCTCGAACGACCTCATCGTCTGCTCGGGGCACGCCGACCTGCTGGAGCGGTTCTCCGCGCGGCCCTGACAGGGACGGCGCCCGCCACGGCGGGCGCCGGGATCCCGGCGCCTCAGCGCGCCGTCGACTCCCGCGCCGCCACCTCGAAGTCCGCCACCACCCGCCGGGGCGCCACCACGGACCCGGCGATCCGCTCCACGAGCAGCTGCACCGCCGTCCGGGCGATCTGCTCGCGCCCCGGCGAGACGGAGCTCAGCGGCGGCTGCGAGTAGCGGGCGTCGTCGACGTCGTCGAACCCGATCACGGCGATCTCCTGCGGCACGGCCACACGGCGCAGGTGCAAGGTGTGCAGCGCGCCGAGCGCGAGCGCGTCGTTCATGGCGAACACGCCGTCGACATCCGCCCCCGTGTCGAGCAGCCGCGCCATCGCCTCGGCGCCGGTGGACCGGTGCCACGCCCCGGCGGGGCCGACCAGCGCGGGGTCGAACGGGAGGCCGGCGTCGGCCAGCGCCGCCCGGTATCCCTCCAGGCGCAGCACCGCGGACCCCATGCGCTCGCCCTCGTGAGCGCCGAGCACGGCGATACGCCGGCAGCCGCGCTCCACGAGGTGTGTGGTGGCGGCACGGGCACCTTCCACGTTCGCCATGGTCACGTGGTCGGCGGGCCCGTCGAAGATCCGCTCCCCCAGCAGCACCAGGGGGTAGCCGACCTCCAGCAGCGCCGTCTCGTCGGGCTCCAGCGCCAGCGGGGAGAACAGCAGGCCGTCGGTGAGGCGTCGTCGCTCGCTGTGCAGCACCTCGAGCTCGCGGGCCCGATCGGCTCCGGTCTGCTCGATGAGCACCACGAGACCGTGCTGCTCCGCCACCCGGATCACGGAGTCGGCCAGCTCGGCGAAGTACGGCAGCGACAGCTCGGGCAGGGCGAGGCCGATGATCCCGGTGCGTCCCTGCCGCAGGCTGCGCGCGGACAGGTTGACCTGGTAGCCCAGCTCGGCGATGGCGCGCTCGACGCGCTCCCTGGTCTGCGGGCGCACGTGGGGGTACCCGGTGACGACGTTCGAGACGGTCTTGACCGAGACGCCGGCGCGCTCGGCGACGTGCCGCATGGTGACGGCCATGCGCCTCCTCCTCGGCGGGGGCACCTCGTGCGGATGCCTGGGAACCGCTAATGTACATCGATGTAATCGACTCTCCGCAGAGGATCACCATGAGCGACAACGCCGTCCGCGTCACCCTCCACCCCGCGTTCCGCAAGGGCCGCGTCGACCGCCGCCTGTTCGGCTCCTTCGTCGAGCACCTGGGCCGCGCGGTCTACACCGGCATCTACGAGCCCGGGCACCCCACGGCCGACGAGCACGGGTTCCGCGGCGACGTCGCCGGGCTCACCCGCGAGCTGGGCGTGACCGTGGTCCGCTACCCCGGCGGCAACTTCGTCTCGAACTACGTGTGGGAGGACGGCGTCGGGCCCGTCGAGCAGCGCAAGCCGTTCCTCGACCTGGCGTGGCGCACCGTCGAGCCCTACCTGGTGGGCACCGACGAGTTCCTGCAGTGGGCGGAGCGCGAGGGCATCGAGCCGATGATGGCCGTGAACCTCGGCACCCGCGGCGTCGAGGCGGCCGCCGCGCTCGTCGAGTACTGCAACGGCGAGGCCGGCACCCGCTGGGCCGACCTGCGCATCGCCAACGGCCGCGAGAAGCCCTACGGCGTGCGGCTGTGGTGCCTGGGCAACGAGATGGACGGGCCCTGGCAGATCGGGCACAAGGACGCCCACGAGTACGGAAAGCTCGCCGCCCAGGCCGGGCACGCCATGAAGCTCGTGGACCCGAGCATCGAGCTCGTCGTCTGCGGGTCCAGCTCCATGCAGATGCCCACCTTCGGCGAGTGGGAGCGCACCGTCCTGTCGTACACGTACGACATCGTCGACCACATCTCCATGCACGCCTACTACGAGGAGCTCGACGGCGACCGCGGCTCCTTCCTCGCCTCGGGCACCGCCATGGACCGTTTCGTGGACCGCGTGGTGGCCTCGGCGGACGCCGTCGGCGCCGAGCGCCGCTCGGACAAGAAGATCACCATCAGCTTCGACGAGTGGAACGTCTGGTACCTGGAGTCCCGGTTCCCCGGCGAGAAGAACCTCCCGATCCAGCGGGACGCCCCGCGCATCATCGAGGACGTCTACTCGGGCCTGGACGCCGTCGTCGTCGGCGACCTCCTGGTCACCCTGCTCAACCACGCCGACCGCGTCCCCGTCGCGGCCCTCGCCCAGCTCGTCAACGTCATCGCACCGATCATGACCGAACCCGGCGGCGAGGCCTGGCGCCAGCCCACCTTCCACCCGTTCGCGACGACGGCGCGCCTCGCCCGCGGCGAGGCGCTCGACGTGCGTGTCACCACGCCGTCGTACGGCACCGCCCGCCACGGCGAGGTGCCCGTGGTGACGGCGGCCGCCACCGTGGACGACGACGGCGCGCTGGCCCTGTTCCTCACCAACAGGTCCGCCGAGCCGGTCGAGGTGGAGATCGACCACGTCGGCTCCGCGCTCGCCGTGCACGAGGGGCTGCGGATGCTCGCCGACCACGAGCCGGCCGTGCACGGCCCGCAGCACGCGGCGCGCGTGGCAGAGCGGTGCTGGGGCCCCGTCGACGTCACGACGGCGGTGCGCCCCGCCCAGGGCGCGCGCACCACCGTGCGCCTCGAGCCCGAGTCCTGGACGGCCCTGGCAGGGACGCTCACGACGGCGTGACCCGCACCCGGGCGCGCGCAGGGGGCGCGCCCGGCCCGGCGTCAGGGCCAGGACGCCAGACCCGAGACGCCAGGCCCAACATGCCAGAAGGAGCGCACGGAGAACCGTGCGCTCCTTCTGGCACCGACGCCGGACCGTCAGCCCTGCGGGATCCACACCCGCATGGTCGACGGGCCCCGCTCGGCCCACGAGTGGTACGGCACCAGCGGCACCAGGCGCTCCCCCGCACCACGGCCCACCTCGCGCGCCGGCGCGTCACCGTACGGCCAGTCACCGTCCACGGCCTCGACCGTGCGCACCGGCACCCGCACCTGGCCACCGTCGTCCACCGGCGGCACGTCCGTGCGCACCCGTGCCCCCGCGACGTCGGCGCCCAGGTCCACCGACTCCAGCGCCATCACCACCGGGCCCCGCTCCACGGCGACCTGGCCCCGCACCGCGTCCACCCGCGGGTCGGCCCACGTCCACCGCGCAGCCACCGGCAGCTCGAGCACGACAACCTCGCCGGCCGCCGGGCCCGCCACCTGCACGTAGCCCGGCTCGGCCCGTCGCGCCCCCTGCGCGCTGCGGACCACCGCCCCGCTCGCCCACGCCGGCACCCGCAGCGTCAGCTCCCACGGACCCGCGGGCGCCTCGACCACCTCCACCTCGACCCGGCCCTCGTCGGGGTAGCTCGTGCGCACCCGCAGCACCACCGCGCCCCCGGCCAGGTGTGCACGCACCGTCGCCGCGGCGTACTGGTGCAGCTGCACGCCCGCCTCGTCCTGCGACGCGACGTACGCCCCCAGCGACGCGAACGTGCGCGTCAGGTTCGTGGGGCAGCACGACACCTCGAAGAACGGCGCCCGCAGGCTCGACGCGGCGCGCGGGCTCGCCACGTCCGGGTCCACCTCACGGCCGGGCACCCGCTGGTGCAGCGTGTTCGTGTAGTAGAACGCCTGCCCGTCCTCCGCCGGCGACGTCGCCACCACGTTGAACAGCGTGCGCTCCACGGCGTCCGCGTGGCGGGCGTCGCCCGTGGCCAGCAGCAGCCGGTGGTTCAGCATGACCGACGCCACGCCCGCGCACGTCTCCGAGTACGACCGGTCCGGCGGCAGCTCGAAGTCCACCCCGAACGACTCGCCCTCGTGGTGCGCCCCCATCCCACCGGTCAGGTACGTGCGCCGCGCCAGCGTCGCCAGCGTCTGCGACACGACGGCGCCCAGCAGCTCCTCGTCGCCCGTCTCCGTGGCCACGTCCGCCGCCCCAGCGGCCAGGTACAGGGCCCGCACCGCGTGCCCCGCCAGCACCTCCGCCTCCCGGACCGGCACGTCGTCCTGGTAGTACGTGGCACCCAGCTCGATGTCGCCCAGCACCCCGTGCCCGCGGCGGTCCACGAACGCGCGCGCCTGGTCCAGGTAGCGACGCTCCCCCGTGACCCGGTACAGCTCCACCAGCGCCACCTCGATCTCCGGGTGGCCGCACACGCGCTGGTCGCCGTCCGGGCCGAACTGGCGGCACACGTGGTCGGCTGCCCGCACCGCCACCTGCACCAGCTCGTCGTCGCCGTGCGTGCGCGCCCGCGCCACCCCCGCCTGGATCAGGTGACCGAAGCAGTACAGCTCGTGGCCCCACTGCAGGTCGCTGTAACGCTCCCCCTGCCCCGACCGGCCGAACATCGTGTTCACGTAGCCGTCCGGCTCCTGCGCCGCGGCCACCCGGGCCGTCAGCCGCCGCAGGCGGGCGTCCAGGTCGGCGTCCCCCGTGCGGCCCACCTCCCAGGCCATCGCCTCCAGCAGCTTGTAGATCTCCGAGTCGGAGAACTCGCGGCCCCTCCGGGCCCCGGGCAGGCGGCCCTGCGCGGCGGCGTCGAAGTTGCCCGCCCAGCCCATGCGCTCCACCCAGCGCTCCACGTGCGGGATCAGCGCCGAGGCGTTCAGCTCCTGGCGCTCGGCCCAGAAGCCGCCGTCCAGGGTGACCTCGCCGAGCCCCAACGGGCGCCAGCGGCTCGAGGAAGGGACGAACGGGAGGCCGGCGTGGGCGCCCGCCTCCGGGCGCAGGCCGGTGCCGGCCGGGTGCGTGACGGTCATGGGAGGTCCTTCAGGTAGAGGTGAGAGGGAGAGCGACCGGGCTGTCACTTGACGGCGCCGACGGTGAGCCCGTCGCGCAGCAGCCGGTAGGTCGCGGTGAAGACGATGAGGATCGGGATCGACGTGAGCACGGCGAGCGCCATCAGCCCGGGCCAGTCGATGCCGAACGCGGAGACCTGCTGGGACAGCAGCGCCGAGAGCGGGTACTTGCCCGGGGTGAGGAAGAACCGCACCGCATAGAGGAACTCGCCCCACGCGAGCAGGAACGTGATCGACGCGACCGTCAGCACGCCGTTGCGGGCGATCGGCAGCGCGATCGACCAGAACGTGCGCAGGGTCCCAGCGCCGTCGAGCGCCCCCGCCTCTTCCAGCGAGGGCGGGACGGACCTGAAGAACGGGCGCAGCAGCAGAGTCGCGAAGGGGGTCAGGAGCGCGGCGTCCGCGAGGATCACGGCTCCCACCTGGTCGAGCATCCCCCAGTTGCCCAGCAGGTCGAAGAGCGGGATGACCTGGGCCGTCTGCGGCAGCATCTGGAGCACCACCAGCAGGCCCAGCCCGACGGTGGCGACCCAGCCGCGGGTGCGTGCGAGCCCGTACGCGCCGGGCACCGCGACCAGCAGGACGAGCGCGGTGGTGCCGGTCGCGATGGTGACCGACTGGCCCAGCGCCGTGAGCAGCGCGCCGTCCAGCGAGCGGGCGTACGCGTCCAGGGTGGGGCGGAACAGGAGGCTCGACTGCGTCCCGAAGACGTCGGACGAGCTCTTGAGCGAGGTCAGGACGATCCACAGGATCGGCAGACCGTAGAGCAGCGTGAAGGCTGCCTTGACGGTGACGGCCACGGGGCCGGCCTTGAGGTTCACGAGTCGGCCTCCTCCTTGCGGATGCTGCGGGCGTAGACCGCGGCCAGCACGAGCACACCGACGACGGCGAGGACCGACGTCGCAGCACCGAGCCCGTAGTCGTAGCGGCTGAAGGCCTGCAGGTACCCCAGGAACGGGAGCGTGTTGGTGGCCGTGCCAGGCCCGCCGTACGTCATGACGTAGATGAAGTCGAAGCTGCGGAACGCGTAGACGATCGTCAGCACGAGCAGCACGAGCGTGGTGGCACGGACGGCCGGGATCATGACGTACCGCACCTCTCCCCACCTCGTGGCGCCGTCGAGCGCGGCGGCCTCGAAGACCTCGGGGTCGATGGTCAGGAGCGCCGCCCGGTACACGAGGGCGTTGAAGGGGATGACGGCGAACGCGCCGACGAACGCGACGGACAGCAGCGCCCACGTGGTGTCGTAGAGGAACGGCACGGGGGTCTGGGCGCCGAGGGCGAGCAGCACGGTGTTGACGAGCCCACCGTCGCCCAGCAGGAACTTCCAGACGGAGCCGTTGACCACAGGCGGCAGCGCCCACACGAACACCATGAGGGCCAGGAGGAAGCCAGACCAGCGGCCAGCGGTGCGCAGGGCCACGGCGGCGGTGAACCCGCCGACCATGCCCAGCACCGTCACCACGAGGACGACCACGAGCGTGCGGCCGAGCGCCGGCCCGCTCTCCCCGGCCGCGAAGCCCTGGGCGTAGTTCTCGAGGCCTGCGAACTGCCACCCGGGGGCGTTGATGGTCCGCTGGGTGACGTCGTGCAGGCTCATCCAGACGAGCTGGAGCAGCGGGAAGACTCCCAGGACCCCCATGAGCGCCGCGGCGGGCAGGAGGAACACGACCCTGCGCCGCGAGGCGCGGACCGCCCGGGTGTCGGGGCGCGTCGGCCGGCTGCTCCCCTCGACCGGCGCCTCGGCGACCGCCGCGGCACCGGCCAGGGTGGGGGCGCCGGACATCAGCCGAGGAGCCCTTCGAGCGTCGCCTGGGCGCCGCGCGCGGCGTCGGCGGCGGTGCGCTGGCCACCGATGACGGCGCTCCAGGCCTGGCCCATGGCCAGCTGCAGGTCGGCCACCGCCTCGGCCGGGACGACGCCGTCCGGGTAGTTGGCGCCCGAGCGCTCGATCGACTCCGCGAAGGGGGCCAGGAGGGTGTTGCTCGTGACCACCTCGTCCTGGGCGGCGTCGGCCCGCGACGGGATGGAGCCCACGATCTCCGGGGCGAGGAGCTGACCCTCGGTCGAGAAGTAGGTGGCCTCCAGGTAGTCCCACGCGAGCTCGGGGTCGTCGCTGTGGGCGCCGATGGCCTGGCCCTCGCCACCCAGGTAGACCTTGCCGTCCGTGCCGACCGGCAGCGGCACGACACCGTACTCGAACTGCGCGTCGGCCTCGGCGGTGCCCTGCTGCCAGTTGCCGTTGGCGGCGAAGGCGAACCCGCCGGCGGCGAACTGCTGGAACGGCACCGTCTGGTCCCAGTTCACCGACTCCTGGGGCAGCCAACCCTGCTCGACCCAGCCGCGCACCCGGCCCAGACCGGCCTCGAGCGCCCCGGCGTCCGGGGCCTCGTAGGTGAACCCGGCGTCGGTGAGCCAGGGGTACGCCTGCCACTCGCCCTGGGAGTTGGGCAGGCCCGAGAGGGTGATGCCCTGGTACCCGGCCTCCTTGGCCTGGGCCATGGCGGACTCGAGCTCGTCCATCGTGGTGGGCGGCTCGACGCCGATCTCGGCGAGGATGTCGGCGTTGTACCAGAGGCCGAGGAGGTTGACGTAGCCCTGCGCCGCGTACATGGTGCCGTCCACCTCGTGGATGACGCTGTCAGGGAACTGGTCGGCGTCGGCGAAGGCGTCCCAGTGCTCGTCCAGGGGGGCGAGGGCCCCTGCGAGAGCGAGGGTGGAGGCCTCGGCGCCGTTGAAGACGACGACGTCGGGGCCCTGGCCGGCGCCTGCCGCCGAGATGAGCTTGGAGTTCATCTGGTCGTAGGGGACGAAGACGTTCTCGACGGTGGCGCCCTCGTGCTGGGCCTCGAACATGGCCTTGTACTCCTCCATGAGCCGCACCTGCTGCTCGTCGGTGAAGTAGTGCCAGACGGTCACGGTGCCGTCGCCACCGGTGGCGGAGCCCCCGGTGCCGGTGCTGCCGCCTCCCGAGCAGGCGGTGAGCGCCAGGGCTCCGGCGACGGCGGCCGCCGTCGTGGCGAGACGGCGGGCGGAGAACGTGTGCGCGTCGTTGCGGTGGATCCTCATCGATGCTCCAGGTGATGCGCCGGGCGGGGCCCGGGAGTCGAAGGGCACCCCGTCACCTCGTCGAGGCGGGGTGAGGACCCGGACGGCGATGCCCGAAAGTCCCCGAAACCCTTTTCGGGCACGCTAACATTGGCTGCGCGAGAGTGCAAGGATGTTCTCGTGAGAAGGTTTTCGCGTCTCGGCGGTCCGCCGACCCAGCAGCAGGAGGTACCCGTGGCCAGCTCCGTCGGCCCGAGCCGCGCCCGGAAGGTCACGCTGCGCGACGTCGCCCAGCTCGCCGGGGTCTCGGTCGCGACCGCGTCCAAGGCCCTCAACGGCCGCGACGAGGTGAGCGAGGAGACCCGACGGCGCGTCACGGAGGTGGCCGAGCGGCTCGCCTTCACGCCCAACACGCTCGCGCAGTCCATCCTCGCTGGCCGCTCCGGCACCGTCGGGCTGCTGACGAACGACCTCGACGGCCGCTTCTCGCTCCCCATCCTCATGGGCGCGGAGGACGCCTTCGGCGCGGGCCAGATGTCGGTCTTCCTGTGCGACGCGCGGGAAGACGCGATCCGTGAGCAGCACCACCTCAAGGCCCTGCTGGGGCGCCGCGTCGACGGCCTCATCGTCGTGGGCTCCAAGACGGACCCGCGCCCGCCGCTGGGCAGCAAGGTCCCCGTTCCGGTCGTCTACGCCTATGCCCCCTCGACCGACCCGGCCGACTCCTCGGTGGTGGTCGACAACGTGCGGGCCGGGCGCGCGGCCGTCGAGCACCTGCTGGCCACCGGGCGCAGGCACGTCGCCCACGTCTCCGGTGACGTCTCGTACTCCGCGGCCCGTGACCGTGCCGCCGGGGCGGGGGCCGCCCTCGCCGAGGCCGGGCTGGACCACGTGGGTCCCGTCCGCTACGGCTCGTGGTCGGAAGCCTGGGGGCGCGCGGCCGTCGCCGCACTGCTGGACGCCGACGAACCGGTCGACGCCGTCGTCTGCGGCAGCGATCAGATCGCGCGCGGCGTCCTGGACGCCCTGCGCGACCGTGGCGTGCGGGTGCCCGACGACGTCGCCGTGGTCGGGTTCGACAACTGGGAACCGATGATCTCCGGGTCCCGCCCGGGGCTCACCAGCGTGGACATGCGCTTCCAGGACATGGGCAGGCGCGCGGCCGAGCGGCTGTTCGCCGCGCTGGACGGCAGCGACCACCCCGGCGTCGAGGCCATCGAGCCGCGCCTGGTGGTCCGCGGCTCCACGGTGCCGGAGGCCTGAGCCCCCCAGCACGCCGTCGTGCCGGGGCGGTCGCACGACGACCACCCCGGCACGACGTTCTCCAGGCTCCTCAGAGCCCCTGGGCCAGCCGGTGGTAGGCGGCGTTCCAGCGCACCTGGTCGGCGAACCCGCGGCGCGTGGTGGACTCGTCGATGACGAGCAGCTCGGTGCGCGCGATCTGGGCGAACACCTCGAACGCCTCGACGCCGGCCGCCGTGGACAGCACCGTGTGGTGCGCGCCGCCCGCGGTCAGCCAGGCCTCGGCCGACACCTCGAACGAGGGGCGCGGCTTCCACACCGCGCGCGCCACCGGCAGGTGCGGCAGCGGGGCGGGCGGAGCGACGACGTCGACCACGTTGGCCGTGAGGCGGAACCGGTCCCGCATGTCCGCGAGCGACACGACGACGGCGCCCTCGGTGGCGTCGGCGTCGAACACCATGCGCACCGGGTCCTCCTTGCCGCCGATGCCGAGCGGGTGGATCTCCACGCGCGGCTTCGACGTCGTCAGGGAGGGGCAGATCTCGAGCATGTGGGCGCCGAGGATGAGCTCGGACCCCGGCGTGAGGTCGTAGGTGTAGTCCTCCATGAGGGAGGCGCCACCCGGCAGGCCCTCGCCCATGACCTTGGCGGCCCGCACGAGCACGGCCGTCTTCCAGTCGCCCTCGGCGCCGAACCCGTAGCCCTTGCCCATGAGGCGCTGCACGGCGATGCCGGGGAGCTGGCGCAGGTCGCCCAGGTCCTCGAAGTTGGTGGTGAACGCCTTGGCGCCGACCGACTCGAGGAACGTCTCGAGGGCGATCTCCTGACGGGCGGCGTAGCGCAGCGACTCGTGACGGTCACCGCCGCGGCGCAGCTCGGGCACGACGTCGTACAGCTCCTCGTACTCGGCCACGAGGGTGTCGACGTCGGCGTCCGCCACGGCGTCGACGGCGGCCACGAGGTCGTTGACGCCCCAGGTGTTGACCGAGACGCCGAACCGCAGCTCCGCCTCAGTCTTGTCCCCCTCGGTGACGGCGACGTTGCGCATGTTGTCGCCGAACCGCACCAGCTTGAGCTCGTGGGTGGCGGCCCAGCCCGCGGCGCCGCGCACCCAGGTGCCCACGCGGCGCGTGACCGCCGGGTTGGACACGTGGCCCACCACGGTGGTGCGGGCCACGCCCAGGCGGGCGGCCAGGTAGGCGTACTCGCGGTCGCCGTGGGCCGCCTGGTTGAGGTTCATGAAGTCGAAGTCGATGCTGTCCCACGGCAGCTCGACGTTCGCCTGCGTGTGCAGGTGCAGCAGCGGCTTGCGCAGCGCGTCGAGCCCGGAGATCCACATCTTGGCCGGGCTGAACGTGTGCATCCACGTGATGACGCCGAGCACGCGGTCGTCGCTGTTGGCGTCCAGCATGGCGCGGCGGATGGAGGCGGCGTCCTTGAGGACGGGCTTCCACACGATCGTGGCGGGCACGTCGGCGGACGCGTCGAGGGCGCGGGCGACCTCCTGCGACTGCTCGGCCACCTGGCGCAGGGTCTCCTCGCCGTAGAGGTCCTGGCTGCCGGTGAAGAACCAGACCTCGCGGTCGGCGTAGGGCTTGCTCATGCTCGTTCTCCTTCGGGGGCGCAGCGTCAGCGCTGGCCGTAGACGTTCTGGTAGCGGGCGTACAGGGAGTCGATCGCGTCCTGCGGGATGGGCAGCGGCTCGCCGAGCTGGCGCGAGACGTGCACCGCGCGGGCGACCTCCTCGAGCAGGACGGCGGCCTTGACGGCGGCCTTGGCGTCCTTGCCGATGGTGAAGGGGCCGTGGTTCTGCATGAGCACGGCGGGGCTGCGGTGGCCGGTGAGCGTCTCGACGATGCCGCGGCCGATGGAGTCGTCGCCGATGATCGCGAACGGCCCCACAGGCACCGGGCCGCCGAACTCGTCGGCCATCATCGTCAGGACGCAGGGGATCTCCTCGCCGCGGGCGGCCCAGGCCGCCGCGTACGTGGAGTGGGTGTGCACCACCCCGTTCACGTGGTCCATGTGCCGGTAGACGTAGGCGTGGGCCGCGGTGTCCGACGACGGGTTGCGGGTGCCCTCGACGAGGTTCCCGTCCAGGTCGCAGACGACCATGGCCTCGGCGTCCAGCTCGTCGTAGGAGACGCCCGAGGGCTTGATGACGAACAGGTCGGGGTGGCCGTCGGTGCCGGGCACCCGCTCGGACACGTTGCCCGCCGTCCACACCACCAGCTCCCAGCGGGGCAGCTCGGCGTGCAGCGCGGCCACGCGCTCCTTGGCGGCGTCGACGGCGGCCCGCATCGCGGCGGGCACCTCGGTGGTGGTCATCACTCGCTCCTTCAGATGGACTCGGTCGCGGCGCGCTCGACGGCGAGGCCTGCGACGTACTGGTCGAGGTAGGTGGCGTAGCCGGCGACGTCGGCCGGGTCGGGCTCGGCGACGACGGTCTGCGCGTCCGCGAAGACCTCCTGCGCCAGCCAGGTTCCGAGGTCGCGGCCGGAGGCGGAGCCGTCGGCCGTCGCGCGCTGGTAGGCGGCCAGCACGGCGATGCCCCAGGCGCCGCCCTCGGCCGCCGTGTCGCCCACGGCCACGGGAGCGCCGACGGCGGCGGCCAGCAGGCTCTGGGCCACCCCCGCCGTCCGGAACAGGCCGCCGTGCGCGAACATCGAGTCCACGGTGACGCCTTCCTCGGCCAGCACGCGCATGCCGAGGCTGAGGGTGGCGAAGACGCCGTAGACCTGGGCGCGGGCGAACCCGGCCAGGTCCAGGCGCGAGCCGGGCGTGCGGACGAACAGCGGGCGGCCCTCGTCGAGGCCGGTGATGGGCTCGCCCGACAGGTAGTTGTAGGCGAGCAGGCCGCCGCCGTCGGCCTGGCCGTCGAGGGCGGCGCGCAGGAGCGCGCCGAAGATCTCGCCGCGGTCGACGTCGTGGCCGAGCGCCGCGGTGAGCTCGCCGAACAGGTCGACCCACGCCCCCAGCTCGCTGGCACCGTTGTTGCAGTGCACCATCGCCACCGGGTCGCCGGCGGGCGTGGTGACGACGTCGATCTCGTGGTGCACGCGCTCGAGCGCCTTCTCCAGCACCACCATCGCGAAGATGCTGGTGCCCGCGCTGACGTTGCCGGTGCGGGGCGCCACCGCGTTGGTGGCGACCATGCCGGTACCGGCGTCGCCCTCGGGCGGGCACAGCGGCACGCCCGGCCGCAGCGTGCCGGTCGGGTCCAGGAGCGCGGCGCCCTCGGCCGTGAGCGTGCCGGCGTCGGCCCCGGCGGGGAGCACGCGCGGCAGCAGGTCCGCGATGCGCAGGTGCGCTCCGTGGGCCGCGGCCAGCTCGTCGAAGCGGGCCAGCAGCGCGGCGTCGTAGTCGTGGGTGGCCGGGTCGATGGGGAACATGCCCGACGCGTCGCCGACGCCCAGCACGTGCTGCCCCGTCAGGAGCTCGTGGACGTAGCCGGCGAGCGTGGTGAACGAGCGCACCTGGGGCACGTGCGGCTCGGCGTCGAGCACCGCCTGGTAGAGGTGGGCGACCGACCAGCGCAGGGGGATGTTCTGCCCGAACGCCTCGGTGAGCTCGGCTGCCGCCGGGCCGGTGGAGGTGTTGCGCCAGGTGCGGAACGGCACCAGCAGCTCTCCGGCCTCGTCGAAGGCGAGGTAGCCGTGCATCATCGCCGAGACGCCGAGGGAACCGAACGTCTCGGGGCGCACGCCGTAGCGCTGCTCGACGTCGGCCACCAGGGCCGCGTACGCCTGCTGCACGCCGGTGCGGACGTCGTCGAGCGAGTACGTCCACACGCCGTCCTCGAGCCGGTTCTCCCAGGCGTGGCTGCCGCTGGCGAGCGGAGCGTTGTCGGGGCCCACCAGGCAGGCCTTGATGTTGGTGGAGCCGAGCTCGATCCCGAGGGACGTGCGGCCCGTGGTGATGGCGGCGCGGACCGCCGTCGCGTCGTGCTGCGCCATGGCGCGGTGCTCCGTCCTCGCCGCGCGTCCTCGCCCGGCGTCGTCGATCGTCACCGGGGCGGCGGGCCTCCGGTGCACTGATGTTAACGCTCACATCTGGGTGGGCGCCACCGTCCGGCACCTACCGTGGCACGGCCGTGCTGCCCCGCACCACCAGCTCGGGCTCGATGACGGCCGCGACCCGCGGGCCGTCGTCGTGGCCCCGCTCCGGCCGCTGGTGCGGGTGGCTCGGCGGCCCCGGCCGGCCCGGCTGCTGGCCCGACCGCTCCTGGAGCAGCGTCCGCATCGCCGCCTGCCCCAGCGCGGCGAACGGCTGACGCACCGTGGTCAGCGCCGGCACCAGGTAGGCGCTGCCCTCGATGTCGTCGAACCCCACCACCGAGACGTCCCGCGGCACCCGGACGCCGTGCTCCCAGAACGCGCGCAGCAGGCCCGTCGCCAGGTAGTCGTTGCCCGCCACCACGGCCGTGGGGCCGCCGGCCTCGCGCACCTCGGCGGCGAGCCGCTCCCCCACCTCGTACCCGCGGCGGGCCGACCAGTCACCTGCCTCGACCACCACCGGCTCCAGGCCGCGGGCCTCCATCGCCTCGCGATAGCCCCCGGCCCGCTCGACGGCGTCGAACCACCCGCCCGGCCCCGCCACGTGCACGACGGCGGTGTGCGCGAGGTCCAGCAGGTGCTCGGTAGCCATCTGGGCGCCGCGCCGCTGGTCCACGCACACGTACCGCGCGGGCGACGTCGTCGGGACCCCTGGGCGCGCGGCGACCACCACCACCGGCAGCGTCGGTGCGACGTCGTCGACCACGTGGGCGACGTCCTCCAGCGGCGCGACGACGACGACACCGTCCACGCCCTGGTCCACGAGCTGGTCGAGGGCGACTGCGGCCGCCGCGGCGTCGTACGCAGCCAGCGAGCTGACGGACACGAAATAGCCCTCGGCGCGCGCTGCGGCCTCCACGGCCAGCACCGTGCTCGCCGGGCCGAAGTGCGCGTTGCCCACCGTGAGGATGCCGACGGTGGTGCTGCGCGCCGTCACCAGCGCGCGCGCCGCCCGGTTGGGCCGGTAGCCCAGCTCCTCGATCGCCGCCAGCACCCGCTCACGGGTGGCCGGGCGCACGCTCGGGTGCGCGTTCAGCACGCGCGAGACGGTCTGGTGGGACACCCCCGCCCGCGCGGCGACGTCGGACATCGCCGGCGGGCGACCGGCGGCCACCTCAGTCCCCCAGCTCGGCCGCGATCTCCTCGGCCCGCTCGCAGGACGCCGCGACGGCGTCGATGAACGCCGCCCGCACCGCCGCCTGGTCCAGACGGCGCAGGCCGGCGATCGTCGTACCGCCCGGCGAGGTCACGCGCTCGCGGGCCAGGGCCGGGTGCTCCCCCGTCTCCGCGATCAGCCGGGCCGAGCCCAGCAGCGTCTGCCGGGCCAGGCGGCTCGACAGGTCACGCGGCAGGCCCGCAGCGACGCCCGCCTCCGTGAGGGCGTCCAGCACGTAGAACACGTAGGCGGGGCCGGAACCCGAGATCGCCGCCGCGGGCGTCTGGTAGGCCTCCGGCACGCGGACCACGTCACCCGTGCCCGCCAGCACCGCCTCCACCAGGGCGACCTGCTCGTCCGTGACCGACTCGCCCGCGCTCAGCACCGACATGCCCGCACCGATCGCCGCCGGCGTGTTCGGCATGACCCGCACCACCGGCTGACGCGCCGGCAGACGATCCTCGAAGAACGACGTCGGCAGACCCACCGCCACGCTCACCACCACGGCGTGGTGAGGCAGCGCGTCCCCCACCTGCGTGAGCATCGCCGCCACGTCCTTCGGCTTCACCGCGATCACCACGACGTCGGCGCCCTCGACGGCGGCCACGTTGTCCGTCGTCGTGCGCACCCCGTGGCGGTCGGCCAGCTCCTGCAGCCGCTCCGGGCGGCGCACCGTGGCCGTCACGTGCTCCGGCGCCAGGCCCGCCCGCAGCGCACCCGCCAGCACGGCCTCTCCCATGTTCCCCGTGCCCAGCATCGCCAGGCGCACGTCGCTCAGGTTCGTCACGGGGCCCACCGTACGCGGGCTTCACCTGCGGTGCGGCGGACCGGCGCAGGACGGACTTGAGCCTGGGGCGCAACTCGTGCCGAGCCATTGCCTGCGCCGGTGAAACGCGCTCTATTCGTGATCACACTTCACCGAACGTACGGAAGGGCAACACCTGCAGCGGCCATCATCTCCTCGTAAAGTGACAGCCACTCGCGAACAGTCTGAGTAGCGAGTCCGTCAGGAAGCTCTTGTTCGAGGTCTTCAAGGAGGTTCGCGAGCGAGTCCCCCTGAACAAGGAGCCCCGGGAACCTCCGCTCAGGGTCACGTACGAGCCGCAGATTTCCGCGCCGATCAATGATCTCAGGGTCCATTTTCAACCTACCGGATTGAAGGTTATGTGAGGCAGATCGTCCGCGAGCCGCCCCGTGAATACGTCAATTTGACGCCCGTACCCCAACTCAGCCGCACCGCGCGGCACCGTCCACACCTGGGCGGACACCGAAGATCGCCGCTCCTCGATCTGCGTACCATCGGTGCGTATCCGGTTCCCACCCCGACACGTCCCCGTCCGCCTCCGTATCTCTCAGGGCGAGGCATCCATAGGGCGCCGCGACCTCGAAGGCGACAAGCATCTTCGACATCAGAAGGACATACCTCTTCCCTTGGATGCGCTCTGCACGATCTGAGAAACCACTCCGCCTTGCCTCCGTGCGCAGGAGAGGCAGTGAGGCCAAGCGGTCTGGGGGGTTCCACGCGACACTAGCGCGGTCGGAGGCTGGTGGTCAGGAAGTTCCCCATCGATGAGCCGCCCGTACACTTCAGCGGCCGCCTCGTCAGACGCGAGGGAACCGTCTCGCCAGAAGCCAAGGTCAAAACTCACGCGAACCTCCGATCAAACGTTCGAGGACAGGGCATCATCGGTCAATCCACACGTCAATTACGCCGGTCAGACTGCGGCCGTCGGACGCCCCCACGGAATTCCCAGGAGAATCCAGCCATTCGTCGAAATCGCGTGGCGACGGAGGTTTTCTCGCGCCGCCTCCCTCAACTTTAACTCCGAGCCAACGCCCGTCGATTCGCACAGTGCCGTCGTAGAGCCCTCGGACGCCCTGACGCAAATGACCGCAGAGCGACGCGAGGCGTCACATGCTGGCTACCAGCCTTCCCGAGCCCCGCCGACTTCGTCCCATACGACGAAATGGACACCCCTCAAGATTCTCTCAGTGATCTCGTACATCGGGTCAAGTGCAGGATTGGCCCCGGACGCGGTCCACGAAACGACGACGTTCGCCTCGCGCCCAGACCTAAACTTGCCTTGGGCTACGCCATTCACATACCACGAGACAAGGCTCGGATCTGCATCGACCTCCGCGTAAAGAGTGCCACCCGCGACCTCCACATGGAAGTCTGAAGAGGAAGGACCGAGCCTCCTCAGATCGGGAACTGTCGCGAGCCCGACCGCCTCTGCGAGGAAGTCGACGTCGACCGTCCTGTCCGGATCGTCAACCCTAGCAAGAACTGCGAATGTATAGGCCACGCATACCTCACAGTTGTCCAGTTGGCAAATACGTACGCAACACAGAGCCCTTCGTTGTCACGAAGCCAGGCATCTTTGGTAGCCCGGGGCTGCCCCGCATCCACACGGCCGGTATCGACCGCTAGCTGACGGCCGAGCCTACTGCGCGGAAATGTCCGAACGTCAACCGCCCTTTCAGGCTCCCCGCGCGTTCGCGATCGGCCTTCCAGTCCGCCCGTCACTGATCACGCGTGACCTCGTCAACGAGGGACCCCGGTGGAAGGTCCCTGACGGACTGACGCAACTGACCACAGATCGACCAATACACGTCCAAGTCAACGACCTCAAGGTTCTCGACTGTGTCTTGACCGCCGAGGAACAACGGGACGCGATACCCCACGCACTGCCCCCGCTGCAGCGGGAGCACACCACTGTTACCTGCTGACCACGCCTGGAAGTGCTCCGCCGCCAACGCAGCGTCCGCGTACTCGATGAGCTCCTGGTCATGGAAGGTCACGAATGACAGCGGGATCTCGAGCGCCTCGCCCGTGCCTGGCTCAAGCAGAATCACCTGAGGCTGGCCCGCATCGACACGGCCTGTATCGAGCGCGAGCTGACGGCCGAGCCAGTCATAACCGAAGGGCAAGACTCGTGTAGCGAGCTCCGGGAACGCCTCGACGACCAGGGCCAACCCTTGCGGACCGGACCGCGCCTCGTGCACCCGATATAGCCCGCCACCAAAGGAGGCACCGGCGAACTCGGCCATGAACTCGGCATATCCCTCTACGCCAGCGAACCGCTCGTCGCGCCAGGACGCTCCCGTCGCGGAGGCCGCGTCCCGGAGCGTCGCGTACTGCGCGCGGAAATGTTCGAACATCAACCGCCCTTTCAGCCGATCACCACCCGGACCAGGCAGGCCCGGCTCACCATCACTCAAGGTGGCTGACGCCGAGCTCAGCTCAGTCGCGCCACCATGCGATGTCGGGGTTGAGCTCGGCGGCGACGCCCGCGAAAACGAGGTCGTCCATCTCCAGATAGCCGCTGGGGTCGACGAAGAAGATCCCTCGGTTGAACGCCGCAGCCAGCGTCTCCGTCAGAGCGTCCAGTGAGCCGAACTCGATCGGATGCTCGGATTCCTCGATCCTGAAATGACGCACGGGCCCCGTTGCTGCCTGGCTGAGGTCGAGGACGTAGAAGTCACCGCCACCGTTGGCGAACAGGGGCAGCCAGCCGACCGTCCACCGGGCGTCGTTCGCGAAGGCTCGGTAGTTGGCGAGTGCGTCTTCGAGGGACAGCAGGTAGAAGCCCGGAAAGAGATGGATGTCGTCGACCGCGGCGACGCTCGCGGTCGAGGTACCGTTCTTCCACCCGTACAGCGTCTCCAACTCGGGTGATGACGGGAGATCCACTGTTGAAAGGGAGGACCGCACCGCCTCGGCCGGGACGCCCCCCTGGAGCGACTCCAGCAGGACTCGTCGGCCGAGGCGCTCCAGCGCCTTCTCAATCGTCGCGAGCGAAGAGGAGAGGTCAGTCATCACGGTCCAAACATCACATCGAAGGGATCACCGGGCCCGATCCCGAATCTCTGGAAGAACGAGCTCAACACGCCGCCCTGGTAACTCTGCTCGGCGATCGGCACCGGGTTGACGAACGATCCGCAACCACCCTGAGCAGAGCAGGCGAAGGGGTACTCGTCCAGCGACTGCCCAGCCGGAGCCGGAGGCTGACCACGCAACGCAGCCCGTCGGTTCGCGTCCCGAGCCGCGCCAGTCACTCGGTTCAGGCGGGTCGGGGCGCCATTCGCGACGGCGGTGTCAAACGTGTTCGCGATACCCGGAGCGCGGCTCCGGCTGAACACGACCGTCGGCACCTTCGGTGCTGCGTTTGCGGCGTCGCAGTTGTGGACGAGTACCGGCTGCGCCGCGGAGTCGGCCGCCACATAGTACGTGTGGTCGACCGCCACGGTGAGGTTGCGCACCGACGCATACCGCTGCTCCACCTCGACCGCGGTGACCTGGACCCACGTGCCGGCCGAGGTCTGCAACCAGTTCCCGGCAGCCAGGTCGATCGCATCCGCCCAGGCCTGGACCTTCGGCACCCAGAACGGATGCTCGTCCGTGGCCACGATCTGCTGCGTGTGCGCACGGTCATCAGTCAACGTGACCGTCACCAGCGTGTTGAGCCCCTCTCCGGGGATCAGCGCCGTGACCTCACGCCCACCGGTCTTCTGACCGGTCTTCTCGTCGGCCGCAAGAACCCTGTCCCCGACCTGGACCTTCTCGATGCGCTTGCGCGTCCCGTCAGCAAGAACCACCAGCGTGCCCGGCACGAAGCTGTTGCTGCAGCCCGTCCTGGCAGGCTGCGACTGGGCAGGCTTCCCTGCCGGCTTGGCAGCCGCCGGGCGTGCCGCAGGCCGCGCCGACGCCGCTGGCCGCGCCGGTGGCCGCGCAGCCACTCTGGCCGTCCGGGACGCAGACCGCGCCGGAGCTGCCCCCTTCAGCGCCCGCGCCGCCGGCCCCGCAGCCTTGCTGGCCACGCGGCCCAGCGGACCAGCCACCAGGCCGGTGGCAGCACCGATGGTCACGTCGCGGGCTACCGTTCCGGTGCCCACGTCACCCAGACCCGCCGCTACGAAGCCGGCACCAGCCAGCCCACCCTCGACGTCCTGTGGGCCCTCGCCCTCGCCGTCGGCCTCTCCGTCAGCACCGACGCTCTGGTCTTCAACGAAGATGAGCGCGGTCCCGCCGACGACCAGCTCCGCCTCCACCTCGAAGCACTCAACCAGCTCGACGACGACGAGAAGAACACCGTCATCAACCTCATCGAGTCCGTCCTGCTACGACACCAAGCCCGCCGGCTCGCGCGCAGCAGCTGACCCGGCTCAGGCGGTCTTGCCGGTCTCGTACATGAGCCGCTGGGCCTTCTCCTGCTCGTGCAGGTAGTCGGCTACCTGCTGGGCATGCTTCTGGTCGCGAGCATCGACGGCGAGCAAGCTGGGCGACGACCACTCGACCTGGGCACCCAGCGCTTCCAGCTCCTCGACTGTCGAGTCGCGGTTCCCAAAGTTGCCGCGCTCGAAGTAGACGCGGAACACGTAGCGCCCCGAAGCGGTGGACACCCGGCGAACCATGTAGTCGGCGTCCACCTCGACGACGTCGCCCAACGCGAGGTCGTACGCGAAGAACGGGATGCAACACAGCTCGAAGTGCCGATCATCGACCTTGCGCGCCCAGAGTTGCTCGGTCGTCACGTTCGTGTCGGCCGGGTCGACATCGATGGCGATGATGAAGTTCGACCGATCCCGCCACACGGGTTCGCGATGGACAGCTTCTCTCACACTCACGGGAACAGCCCCCACCAATCCGGAGGCCACATCCCGCGATAGCCAGGCGGCGGATTCACCGGGAAGTCTCGGGCTCCCTTGGACGCGTTGCACCACCAACAGGTGGTCTGAGCATTGTCGAGCATGGCGTTGCCTCCACGCGAGCGCGGGATGACGTGGTCGACCTGCGGCCGGTCGGTCTCCATTCGGCAGTAGACGCAGACGTTCGGGTCGTCATCCAGGACGTCGTTCTTCACCGAGCGCGGGAACGCCTTGCCCGCAGTCTCGCCGCCAGCCGATCCAGCCTTGATCGCCGGGGCTCCAGCGTTTGCGGCGTCGCAGTTGTGGACGAGTACCGGCTGCGCCGCGGAGTCCGCGGCCACATAGTACGTGTGGTCGACCGCCACGGTGAGGTTGTGCACCGACGCATACCGCTGCTCCACCTCGACCGCGGTGACCGCGACTGGGCAGGCTTCCCTGCCGGCTTGGCAGCCGCCGGGCGTGCCGCAGGCCGCGCCGACGCCGCTGGCCGCGCCGGTGGCCGCGCAGCCACTCTGGCCGTCCGGGACGCAGACCGCGCCGGAGCTGCCCCCTTCAGCGCCCGCGCCGCCGGCCCCGCAGCCTTGCTGGCCACGCGGCCCAGCGGACCAGCCACCAGGCCGGTGGCAGCACCGATGGTCACGTCGCGGGCTACCGTTCCGGTGCCCACGTCACCCAGACCCGCCGCTACGAAGCCGGCACCAGCCAGCCCACCCTCGACGTCCTG
>NZ_QKWH01000014.1 GCF_003244315.1 Xylanimonas oleitrophica | reverse complement strand
CTCCACGCCCTCACCCACACCCCCACCCCCCTGTCCACCATGGGCCGCGACCTGCACGCCGACCCCGCCGCCTTCATCACCGCAGCCGCCGCCGGCACCCACGCCACGGCGCTCGCGGCCGGCTGAGGCCGGCGTGCGGGGGCGGACGGGCGGTGCGGCGGTGGTGGTCGTGCTGCTCGCCGCCGTGGTGCTGGCGGCCGCGACCGGTACGCCGTGGCGCTGGTCGTTGCCGGTGCCGGACCTGGTCCCGGGTGCGCCGGTGTCGATGCCGCCCGCCCCGACGCCGGCCCAGGAGCTCGGCCCGCGCGAGGAGGTGGCCCCGACCGACGTCTCGCCGGTGACGTGGCTCCTCACGCTGGTCGGCGTCGTCGTGGCCCTGCTGCTGGTGGTCGTGGCGCGGCGGGTGATCGCAGCCCTGCGTGCCGCCGGGCGTGACGTCGTCCCGGAGGCCGACACGCTCGCACCGGGGAGCGGGACGCTCGGCGGCGGGAGCACCGAGGTCGACCTGTCGGCCCTCGACGACGCGGTGGCCGCAGCGCTGGCGCGTCTCGACGACGTCCGGGAGCCGCACGACGCGGTGGTCGCCGCGTGGGTGGAGCTGGAGCACGCCGCCGAGCGGCACGGCTGGGAGCGGGTCGCCGCCGAGACCGCGACCGAGTTCACGGGCCGTCTCCTGGCGGTCTCGCCGGCGCCGCCGGCCGACGTCGCGACCTTGCGGCGCCTGTACCAGCAGGCGCGCTTCACGTCCCGGCCCGTGACCGCACAGCAGGTCGCCGCAGCGCGCACCGCGCTGGAGCGCATCGCCCGCGCGGTCGAGAGGCCGGCGTGGTGAACCGCGTGGTGGACCGCGTGGTGGGTCGGGTCCGAGCCGGTGGTCGGGCGGTGGCCGTCGTCGGCGTGACGACGGCCACCGCCGTGGCACTGTGCGCGGCAGGGTGGCTCGACGCCCCGCACGCCGCGCTGCTGGCCGCCGCCGTGCTGGCGACCGCGCTCGTGGCGCGGGTCTCGGCCCCGCCGGAGCCGGAGTGGGACGACCCGCCCCGGCACGAGCGGCCAGGAGGCCGGCGCGACGTCAGCGAGCTCGGCTGGGCGGCCTTCACCCGAGACGGGCACGTGACCGAACGGGTGCTGCGCCGGGTCCGCGGGATCGCCACGGCGCGCCTGGCGACCCACCAGGTCCGCTGGGACGGCCTCGTGCGCGAGCCGTCGCAGGTCCTCGCAGGCTGGGGGCACGGCCCCACCGACGCCACCACCCACCGCGACCGCGCCCTGCACCTCCTCGACCCCGAGGTGGTGCAGAGCCTGGAGACCGCCCGGCAGGTCGATCCCCGCACCCTGCAGACCTGGATCACCGCGCTCGACCGGCTGGTCGCCGCCCCCGACGCCCGAAGGGACCCCCGATGAGCACCACCCCCACCACCCCGGACACCCCTGCGCCGCTGCCCGTCCCCCAGGTCGCCGACCTCGCCGGCCGCGTCCTCGACGAGGTGGGCACCGCCGTCGTCGGCATGCGCGACTCCCTCGAGATCGCGCTCGCCACCGTGCTGGCCGGCGGGCACGTCCTGTTCGAGGACGTCCCCGGCCTCGGCAAGACCCTCGCCGCCCGATCCCTCGCCTCCGCGCTCGGCCTCGACTTCGCACGCCTCCAGTGCACGCCGGACCTCCTGCCGAGCGACATCACCGGGTCGTCGGTGTTCGACCCGGCCACCCGCACCTTCGAGTTCCGCCCCGGTCCCGTCTTCACCGGCCTCTTCCTCGCCGACGAGATCAACCGCACCGCACCCAAGACGCAGTCGGCGCTCCTGGAGGCCATGGCGGAGCGACAGGTCTCGGTCGACGGCACCACGCGGCCACTGCCCCGACCGTTCCACGTCGTCGCCACCTCGAACCCCGTCGAGTACGAGGGCACCTACCCGCTGCCCGAGGCGCAGCTCGACCGGTTCATGGTGCGCCTGGCCGTCGGCTACCCCGACGCGGAGCAGGAGCGGCAGGTGCTGGCACGCCGCGTGGCCCGGCGCGAGGAGACCGCACCCGTCGCCGCCGTCGTGGACCCCACCACCGTCCTGGCGATGCAGGCGGGCGTCGAGGCCGTCGAGGTCGACACCGACGTCGTCGGTTACTGCGTCGACCTCGCCGCCGCCACCCGCTCCCACCCGGCGCTCGAGGTCGGGGCCTCACCCCGCGGTTCCCAGAACCTCCTGCTCCTGGCCCGCGCCGTCGCCGTGCTCGACGGGCGGGCGTACACGCTCCCGGAAGACGTCAAGCGGGTCGCCGTCCCCGTCCTGGCCCACCGCGTGACCCTCACACCCACGGCGTGGGCGTCCGCCGTACGCGCGCAGGACGTGGTGCAGGAGCTGCTCGCCTCCGTGCCCGGCCCCGCCACCGTCGCGCACCGATGAACCAGGCGGAGCCGGCCACCTCCCCCGCCGCCCCTTCCTCCACCGCCCCCGGGTGGCGCAGCGCACCCTCAGCGGCGGCAGCAGCCTCAGCCGGCGTGATCCTCCTGACCGTCGGCCTCCTCCTCTCGCGCCCCGACGTCGCCCTGCTCGGCGTCCCCCTGGTGCTCGCCCCCACCCTCGGCCGCACAGCACGCCCCACCGAACCGACCACCGCCGACCTCGAGGCACCAGCCACCACCACCGCCCCCGGAGAGGCCGCCGCCTCCCTCCTGCTGAGACCAGCCCCCGGCACCGACGTCGTGCGCGCACGGGTCACCGCCCCGGGCCACCGACCCGCCGACCTCCTGATCACCGGCCGAGCCGAGACCCAGGTGCCCCTGCACCTGTCCTCCGTCCGCACCGGCCCCTGGCCCACCTTCCGCGCCGACCTGATCGCCCACGGCACCCACGGCGCCAGCAGCCAGACCCCCACCACACACCACGCCCCCGACACGCTCGTGCTGCCCCAGGCCGAGCCGCTCGGCCGCGTCCCCCTCTCCCCCCGCCTCCGCGGGCTGACCGGACCACGCACCTCCCGCCGCACCGGCGACGGCAGCGAGCTGCGCGACATCCACCCGATCACCCCCGGCGACCCCGCCCGCAGGATCGACTGGCGAGCCACCGCACGACGCTCCCCCCACCTCGACGAGCTCTACGTCCGGCGCACGCACGCAGGCGCCGAGGCCACCGCAGTGCTCGTCGTCGACTCCCGCGACGACGTCGGACCCGACCTGCACACCTGGCGCGGCACCGAACCGCAGCGCGTCGACGAACCCACCTCCCTCGACCTCGCCCGGCACGCCGCAGCCTCCGTCGCCACCGCGCTCGTGGAGACCGGCACCAGAGTCGGGCTCGAGGACCTCGGCCGCCGCAGCCGCCCCCTCGCCCCAGCCACCGGGCACCGCCACCTGCGCCGCCTCACCCACGCGCTCGCCCTGGCCGCCCCCACCGGCACGCCCGCACGGCGCCTACGGCCGCCCCAGCTCCCGGCCGACGCGATCGTCTACCTCTTCACCACGCTCCTCGACGACGAACCCGTCCGCCTCGCCGACGCCTGGACCGAGCACGGCACACCCGTCGTCGTCATCGACACCCTCCCGCACGTACGCCCCGTCCCCGAGAACCACCTCCGCACCGCCTGGCAGATCACCGCCATGGAACGCACAGACCGCGTGCGCGCCCTCGAAGCACGCGCCGTCCCCGTGCTGCCCTGGGCCGGCCATGACCGGGCAGAAGCCCGCCGACGGCTCGAGGCCCTCGTCCGGCGCTCGCAGCAGCACCGTCCCAGCACCGGGGTGGCTCGATGAGCCCGCTGGTGGGCACGGCCCGCCGCCTCGGTGACACGTGGGGCGAGCGGGCCGTCGTACGGGTCCGGGCGGTGCGCCTGCGCGGCAGGCCGCTGCCGCGCGTGCGTGCGCGGACCGGTCCGTGGGTGCCCGGAGGCCTGCTCCGCGTCCTCTTCGTGGCGTCCGTGGTCCTGATGGTGCTGGCCGCTGGGGCGCGCACCGAGCTGCTCGCGACCGCGACAGGGGTGGCAGCGACAGGGCTGGCCGGCTGGGCGCTGCTGCGACCCGGCCACGGCCCTGCCCTGGGCGCCGTGGTGACGGCGGGCGCCCTGCTGCTGGGCTCCCCTTCGGCCCCGATGGACCCCGCGGTGCTGCTGCTCGCACCGCTGGCTCACGTGGTGGTCCGGCTGGGCTGGTGGGCCGGCCACGTGGCGTGGTCCACGCATGTCACCGTGACCGCGCTGGCCCGGTCCGCCGTACGGGACGTGGGCGTCGTCGGGGTGACGGTCGCGATCGGCGGTGCCGCCCTCCTTGCGGCCGGTCACCCCGTGCACGTCGGGGCGTTCGTGGGGGCGCTCGCCCTGCTCGCGGTCGCGTGGCTCGCGCTCCGGTACCACGATGGACGGGACAGCTGACCGCGAGAGAACCGGAGGTTCCGATGTCGCTCCCCCGTTACACCGTCCCGTCCCTGACTCCCGAGGAGGGGGCCAAGGCCGCGGAGATCCTCCAGGAGCGCCTCAACTCTCTGAACGACCTCCACCTGACGCTCAAGCACATCCACTGGAACGTGGTCGGGCCCAACTTCATCGGAGTGCACGAGATGCTCGACCCGCAGGTCGACGCCGTGCGCGCGATGGTCGACGAGATCGCCGAGCGCATCGCGACGCTCGGCGTCGCCCCGGTGGGGACCCCGGGCGCGCTGGTCGAGGCGCGGACCTGGGAGGACTACTCCCTGGGCCGCGCCACCGCGATCGAGCACCTGGGCGCGCTGGACGAGGTCTACCGGGGCGTGATCGAGGCGCACCGCAAGGCCGCCACGGACACCGAGGAGATCGACGACGTCACCAACGACATGCTCATCGGGCACCTGCGGGACCTGGAGCAGTTCCACTGGTTCGTGCGCGCGCACCTGGAGAACTCCGGCGGCGCGCTCTCGACCGAGGGTGCGGTGACGGAGCTCGACGCCGCGCGCGAGGCCCGCAAGGCCCTGTAGGGCCACGAGTCCCGGCGTCCGGCCGGTCACGGCGGTAGCGTTCCGCCGTGACCGGCCGGATCCGTCTCTACACCCCGGCAGACCGTGACGCCGTCGCCGAGGTGTGCGTCCGTACGGGCGACGCGGGCGAGGACGCCCGCGGCCTGTACCCCGACGACTCTCTCCTGCCCGACGTGTACGCCTTGCCGTACGTGGACCTCGAGCCCGCCACGGCGCTGGTGCTGGTGCTGTCCGACGACGGGACGGGAGCTCATGACGCCGTGCTGCGGGTGCCCGACGGCGTGCTCGTCGGCTATGTGCTGGGTGCCCCGGACACGGAGCAGTTCGTGGAGCGCTGGCACCACGAGTGGACGCCGGGCTTCCTCGAGCGCCACCCGGGGGCCGCCCTGGTGGAGACCGGGCGCAGGGGCGGTGCCGGCTCGGGGCTGCTGCACGACGGCGTGCACCCCGAGCGCATGCTCCCGCCGGTTCCTGCCGTGCTCCGTTCCTACCCAGCGCACCTGCACGTGGACCTGCTGCCCCAGGCTCAGCGACAGGGCTGGGGCCGGCGCCTGGTCGACGCGCTGTGCGACGTCCTCGCCGAGCGTGACGTGCCGGGCGTCCATCTGGGCTACGACCCGCGCAACACCGGGGCTCGTGCGTTCTACGAGCGGCTCGGCTTCCACGAGCTCCCTGGGTCACGCCCGGAAGCGCCCCTGCTCGGGCGTGCTACCGGCCCGACGGGCTGACCCCTCTTGTCCAGGCTCCCGCTTGTGTGCGGGCCGGGACGTGGTTCAGTAGGCGCTTGGCACACTATTTATGAGGAAGGAGAGACAGAGGCGCCCTCTTGGGAGCCCGGTCAACCCGCCTCGGGCGGTGCCGTCAGCTCCCTCCCCGGATCGGGCACGCCGGCCTCGGTCCACGCCCGGCGCACCTGCTCGAACCGGGTGGGCAGCGGTGGGCGCAGCGCCCCGTACCTGGCGTTGGTACGCAGCACGAAGCGCCGCCAGGACAGCACGAGCCCCTGCTTGGTGATGGGCAGGCCGCTCGAGACCGTGGTGCCGTTGTCGTGCGTGTGGTGGACGGTCAGCAGCAGCGCGCGCGGCACCGAACCCTCGAGCTCCGCAGCCAGCTCCTCGCGCACCTCCATCCAGTGCCGCAGCACCACCACGACCTCCGGGGAGAGCCTGTGCAGGCGGGGGGTCCGGTGCTTGCCGTGGCGCACCAGGGCGCTCCCCTCCCCCGCCCGAGGCCCGAGCGGTCCCAGGTCCAGGTCGTCGACACGCACGCGCAGCAGGTCGCCGTACCGGGCGCCCGTCGCGCGCGTCAGGCCCGCGACGACGGCCAGGCGCACCGTCTCCGGCTTGCTGCCGGGCCGCAGGGCCTCGACGCCCAGCTCGCGCCAGACCCACTCCGCCTCGTCGAGGGCGACGACCGGCCGCGGGTAGCGCCCCGGACCGGTGGCGGGTGCGGGGTTTCTCTGCTCGTGGCTCCTTTGCTCGTCCGGCACAGGTCTATGGTGCGGCTTGGCACACTTTTATTCAACCTCCTGGACGATGTGCCGCCAGCTAGGCTCACGACATGCCTGCCGAGCTGCCGTCGACGATCGCCGCCCCGGTCGACCACGAGCTCGTCATCAAGAGGTCACGGTTCCTCGCGCACCTCGCCCCCGTCACCTCCGTGGAGGAGGCCGACGCCGTCGTCGCACGCCTGCGCAAGGAGATGTGGGACGCGCGGCACCACTGCGTCGCCCTCGTCGTCGGGTCGCACGCAGACCAGCAGCGGTCTTCCGACGACGGCGAGCCCTCCGGGACCGCCGGGGTGCCCATGCTGGAGGTGCTGCGTCACCGCGCGGTGACCGACGTGGTCGCGGTGGTCACGCGGTACTTCGGCGGCATCCTCCTCGGTGCCGGCGGTCTCGTGCGCGCCTACTCCTCCGCAGTCTCCGAGGCGCTCGACCTCGCCCGTCCCGTCCACCGGCGCGTCCTCACCGAGGTCACCGTGGACGTCGCGCACGCAGACGCCGGCCGCATCGACAACGTGCTGCGCGACTGGGCGGGCACCCACGGAGCAGTGCTCGGGGAACCGCTGTACACGCAGGTCGCACGTTTCACGCTCCTCGTGCCGCCGGAGCGGGTCGGGCGCCTCACCGACGACCTCGCCGCGGCGTCCGCCGGTGCGCTGACCCCCGTGCCGGGCGCCAGCCGCATCGTCGACGTCCCCGCCTGAGCAGCGCACGCCGCCCGTCTCAGAAGAACCCCTCCACCGTGCGCTGCGCCAGCCCCAGCGCCGTCGTCATCCCGTCACCCCCGCTGGCCACCACGGCCAGCACGCCTCGCTGCGGCCGGGCGACCACGAACGGCTCCGGTGCCGTCGCCTGAACCGCGCTCCACCTCTCCACGACCTGTGGCACCTCCCCCAGGACCAGCGCGGACTCGGTCAGCAGCAGGTCGTCGAGGGCCTCCTGCCGGAACGGGTCCGCCGCCGGAGCCTCCAGCCGCGTCGACCCGACGTCCACGCGGCCTTCCGCGTGCTGCGTCACCACGAGCGCGACGCCAGCACGCACAGTCCGGGGCCGTTCGTCCTCCAGGCGGACCAGGATCCGTCGGTGGTGCGGTGAGCGCGCCACCCACGGCTGGCGCAGCAGCGCGGTGCCCGCGACCACCGGCAGGGCCTCCCCCGTGCTGCGCAGCGTCGCCCGCAGCACCTGCGACGTCACCCTCCGCAGACCGTGCGCCTCCCCCACCTCTGGGAGCAGCCCGTCGACGTCGTGGCCCACAGCCACCACGACACGACGTGCCACGACGTCGCCCCGCGTGGTGCGCACGAGCGTGCGCCCCGAACCCGGCTCCATGCTCACCACCGCCGTCGCGTGCACCACGGACGCCCCGGGCTGCCGTGCCAGCCACGCCGTCAGGGCCGGCACCGCCTCGCGCGGGTCGACCTGCAGGTCCATGGAGAGCACCGCCCCGCCCACCACGCCGTCGGTGGCACGGGGCAGGCGCGCGGCCACGCCCGCCCGGTCGAGCAGCGTGACCGCCCCGTCCCGGGCCGCCGCCAGGTCCTCGAGCACAGCGAGCTCGTCCTCCACCCGCGCCACGGCCAGCGCCCCTGACTCGTGCGCCACGAACCCGGCCTGGCGGCTCAGCGCGAGCCACCGGTCGCGGGAGGCGAGCGCGGGCGCCAGCGTGGGGCCGTCCTGCCCTGTGACAGCCACATGACCCAGCGCACGCACCGAAGCGCCGGTGGCGTGCGCGTGCCGCTCCACCACCACCACGCTCGCTCCCCGCGCCCGGGCCTCGACGGCGTGCGCGAGCCCCACGATCCCGGCTCCCACCACCACGACGTCGACCTGCTGCGGGAGAGCAGCGGGCCGCGCCGGACGCGGCGGGGCGAGGGCAGCACGACGTGGCACGTCGCGAGGGTGCCGCCGCCGACAGCGGCGCTCAAGGCGCCACCGCCGACGGCGGGCGATGTTCACCAGCTGTTCATGGCGGCCCCGGCGCCGTCCCCTGCCGGTTCACCCCACCGCCACCTCGGCACGCCCTTCTAGGGGCCACCGAGGTCGCGGCGTCCCCAGGGGGCGTGCCGCTCAGCAGACCCAGCGGTCAGGCCCGGCGGCCGGGCGGTCAGGACTGGGCGCCGCCCGCGTCGACCACCCCGGCCCCGGTCACGGTCGCGCCGTCGGGTACCGTCCGGGCCGTGCCTGCGTCGGAGAGCACAGCGTCGCCCTCGACGACGACCCCCTGCCCGAACGTCCAGTCGCCGTCGACCGTCAGCGAGGTCGCCCTGCGCAGCGACGGCGCCCCGGAGCGGAAGCGCTCGTCGAACTGCGCGATCGTCTTGTACACGCCCGAGAGCTTGACCAGCGGCGCGGGTACCCGGGCCACCAGGTGGTGGTCGTCGGTGAGCTCGTAGACGTCCGAGCGCAGGACGAGCAGGTCGTTCGTCGTCTTGACCGGCAGGAACCGCTCACGGCCCACCTCGATCGCCTGCGCCCCCTCGAACACGGCCACCGCCGCACCCATCGCCGACTCGATCTGCACGACCTTCGGCGAGGAGCCGTCGGCCGGGTCGACCGTCTTCTCGTTGCGGATCAGGGGCAGCTCCAGCACGCCCCCGGTCCGGTCCAGCTCGGCCGCGAGCGCCTCGAGGTCGAACCAGAGGTTGTTCGTGTGGAAGTAGCGGTGCCGTTCCGGGTCGAGCGAGACCTCGAGGTCGTCCGGGTGGGTCTGGGCGGTCTCGCGCTGGATGATGCGTCCGTCGCTCTTGCGGACCACGAGCTGGCCGCCCTTGACGTCGGCGGGGGTCTTGAGGCACATCTCTGCGGCGTACGGGGCGCCGGAGGCAGCGAACCACGCGGCGATGCGGGCGTCCGGGGCGGCGCCCAGGTTGTCGGAGTTGGAGACGCTCGCGTAGCGGAACCCGGCGTCCAGCAGCGCCCGCACCACGCCGGAGGCGTGCAGCGCCGGGTACAGGTCTCCGTGGCCGGGCGGGCACCACTCGAGGTCGGGGTCCGCGGGCCACTCGGCGGGCTCGAGCGTGTCGGCCAGGAGCTTGGGCTCCCGGTTCTGCAGGAAGTCCAGCGGGAGTCCTTCGACGGCGAGGTCGTCGTAGCGCGACAGGAGCGCGAGGGTGTCCGTCTGGGTGCGGAAGGAGTTCATCAGCACCAGCGGGAGGCGCGCACCGGTCGCGGCGCGGGCGGCGCGGACCTGACCCACGATGACGTCGAGGAACGTCAGGTCGCGCCCCTGGTCGTCCGTGCGGACGGGCAGCAGCGACTTGGCCCGGTCCATGCCCATCGAGGTGCCGAGGCCGCCGTTGAGCTTGATGATCGCGGTCTGGGCGAGCGCGGCGGAGGCTGCGGCGTCGTCCAGGTCGAGGTCGTGCGCCCGCGGCAGCTGGGGCAGGGGCTCGACGTCGGCCTCGCGGACGAGGCCGGTCGCCCCGGACTCCAGGAGGCGGTAGAAGCGGGAGAAGGTGTCGATCGCGGCCGGAGCCACCCCCGCGGTCGTCATCTTGTCGCGTGCCAGCTCGAGTCCACGGTCGCTCATGACGCCGACCCTACTGGGTAGGGGCGCACGGCGACGGGCGTCACGCGAACCGGGCCGGGTCGCCCGCTCCTTCGCGCACCACCTGCGGGTAGCCCTCGGACCAGTCCACCACCGTGGTGGGCTGGGCGAGCACCTCACCGCCGTCCACCACGGCGTCGAGCACGTGGTCGAGCTCCTCCTTGATCTGCCAGCCGTCGGCCAGGGGCTCCTCGTGACCGGGCAGCAGGAGGGTGGAGGACAGGAGCGGCTCTCCGAGCTCCCGGAGGATGGCCTGGGCGACGCGGTCGTCCGGGATGCGCACGCCCACGGTCTTCTTCTTCGGGTGAGCGAGGCGACGCGGCACCTCCTGCGTGGCGGGCAGGATGAAGGTGTAGGGCCCCGGGGTGGCGGCCTTGATGGCGCGGAAGGCACTGTTGTCGAGCCGCACGAGCTGGCCGAGCTGGGCGAAGTCCGCGCAGACGAGCGTGAAGTGGTGCTTGTCGTCCAGGCGCCGCACCGCACGGATCCGGTCCGTGCCCTCGTGGTAGTCCGTGCGGCACCCGAGCGCGTAGCTCGAGTCGGTGGGGTAGGCGATCAGCGCACCCTCGCGGAGCATCGCGGTGATCTGTGCCACCGCCCGTGGCTGCGGGTCGACAGGGTGGACGTCGAAGTAGCGGGCCATGCCCGCAGGCTAGGGCGTACGGGTCCCGCTCACGCGTCCAGGGCGCGCCGCAGCTCTTCCTCCCCGGCGTTGCCGCCCGAGCAGACCACGCCGACGCTCCGGCCGGCGAACCGCTCCGGGGCGGCCAGGACGGCGGCGAGCGCGGCGGCGCCGGCGCCCTCGGCTACGGTGCGCGCGCCTGTGAGGTAGAGACGCTGGGCGGCGGAGATCTGGTCGTCGGTGACCAGGAGGAAGTCGTCCAGGCGCCCGCGCATCAGCTCCTGGGTCAGGGCGAAGCCGCGCCCCACGGCCAGCCCCTCGGCCCGTGTGCGGTTGGGGCGCTCGACGAGCGCGCCGGTACGCCAGGAGTCGTGCGCCGCCGGTGATGCGGCGGACTGCACCGCCACGACCTGGACGTGGGGCGCGAGGGAAGCCGTGACGAGGCAGGCCGCGGCGGCGCCGGACCCTCCTCCGACGGGTACCACGAGCACGTCCAGGTCAGGGGCCTGCTGCAGCAGCTCGAGCGTGGCGGTGGCCACCCCCGCGACCAGGAGCGGCTCGTCCGCGGCGCCGACCAGGCGTGCGCCGCGCTGGGCGGCGAGCTCCTGGGCGTGCGCGCGGGCGTCGTCGAAGGTGGCGCCGTGCAGCAGCACCTCGGCACCGAGCCCGCGCACGGCGCGCTCCTTGAGGGGGTTGGGGCGTTCCGGCATGACGATGGTGCAGGGCGTGCCGGCGCGCGCCGCCGCGTACGCCAGCGCCTGGGCGTGGTTGCCGGTCGAGTACGCGACGACGCCCTGGCGTCGTGGGGCGTCGTCCGCGGCCAGGAGGTTGAGCGCTCCTCGTACCTTGAAGGCCCCGGTGTGCTGGAGGTTCTCGTGCTTGACGACGACCGCGGCCCCGGTGGCGTCGTCGAGCTCACGATGGCTCAGGGCCGGGGTGCGCACCACCTGGCCTGCCAGACGGTGCTGGGCGGCCAGGACGTCGCGGAGGGTCGGGGCTGCGGGCGAGGCGGCGGTCATGGGTCCACGGTGCCGCCGGTCCGACTCATAGGTCCAATACGAGTTCTCCCCCACACCCATCGATCAGGATGATGGATGGGCGCTAGGGTGAGCAGATGGCCGCCGACCTGGACCTCACACGCCTGCGCGTGCTCGCCGCCGTCGCCCGCACCGGCTCGGTCACCGCCGCCGCCCGGGAGCTGCACTACGCCCAGCCGTCGGTGAGCCACCACCTGGCCCGCCTCGAGCAAGAGGCCGGCATCCCCCTCCTGCAGCGCGTGGGCCGGGGTGTACGCCTCACCGAGGCGGGCCGCCTGCTCGCCGCCCGCGCGGAGGAGATCCTCGGCCGGGTCGAGGGCGCCCGCCGCGAGCTCGACGCGCTCGCCGGGCTGCGGGCGGGGCGGGCGCGGCTGGCCGCGTTCCCCTCCGCGCTGGCGACCGTCGTGCCCGAGGCCATCGCGGCCCTCGTCCGCGACCATCCGGGCCTCGGCGTCGGGCTCGTCGAGGCCGAGCCGCCCGAGGCCGTCGCCGCGCTCGCCGCCGGCGACGTGGACGTCGCCCTCGTCTTCGAGCACACCGACGCCGGGCGCCCCGGCGACCACCCTGACGGCATGTCGGACCTCGGCAGGTTCGAGGTGACGCCGGTGCTCGACGAGCCCCTGCACCTGGTCCGGGGCGCGGGCGCCACCGGGCCGGCAGACCTGGCGCGCCTGTCCCAGGAGGAGTGGATCGCCGGGTGCGAGCGTTGCCGGGCGGACCTCGTGTCGCGGTGCGCCGCCGCCGGGTTCACCCCCCGCATCGCGTTCGAGACCGACGACTACGTGGCGGTGCAGGCCCTCGTCGCCGCCGGGGCGGGAGTCAGCGTGCTGCCCGCCCTCGCCGTCCGCGCGCACCAGCACCCGGGGATCGTCACCGCACCGCTCCCCGGGGCGGCCCGTCGCGTCCTGGCCCTGACCGTGGGATCGCCCACTCCCCCGGCGCGAGAGCTCGTCGCGCGCCTCGTCTCTGCCGGGGCCACCGGCTGACGAGCCCGACGCCCGGCCTCGGGCGGCCGGCGGGGCGACGCGCGGCGTGCAGTCAGGTGGTGGCCCGCACGACCAGCGCCACGCCGTCGGTCTCGTCGACGGCGTCGCCCACGAAGACGTGCCCGCCCTCGTCCGGCTCCTGCACGTCGTCCTGGCCGGCGCCCGGAGCCTTGGTGAGCGCCAGGGCGTCGAGCACGATGCGGGCGAGGCGCTCGGCGTAGGGGCGCATGTCGACGGCGACGGTCGTCAGCCCAGGCACCGAGCAGCGCGCGGCGGGCAGGTCACCCACGCCGATGACGGCCACGTCGTCCGGGACCCGCAGGCCGCGGGTCGAGGCGCCGGCGACGACGGCCATCGCATGGTGGTCGTCGTAGGCGCACACTGCCGTGACGCCCGCCTCGCCCCACTCCCGCAGCGCCTCGGCAGCGTCCTCCGGATCGGCGCCCGTCATCACGACGTGCGGCGGCTCGGCGCCCGCGGCGGCGCACGCCTCCCGGACGGCCGCGAGCCGGACGTCCGCGAAGGCGGCCAGGCGCGGGTCCCTGGGGTACCCGTAGCCGATCCGCCGGTGCCCCTGCGCGGTCAGGTGGGTAGCCTGGGTGACCCCGATCGTGCAGTCGGGCAGCACCACGCGCGGCAGGTCGTGGTCGACGTCCCCGCAGACGACCTCGGCCACCGGGACCCCCAGCGGCTCCAGGTCCGCGATCTCTCCGGGTGTCAGCTGCGTCAGCCCGACGACGGCGGCGGGCGCGACAGCGCGCCAGACGCGGCCGAGGCGGACGTCGTCCGCGGGGACGGGGTGCGCCACCAGGGTCAGGCCGCGCTCGGCGAACGCAGCGGACATCGTCTGCAGGAACCCGCCCACGGTGTACCCGTCCGGGAGCTCGGGCAGCAGGCACAGCACCACCTCGGAACGCCCGGAACGCAGCGCCCGGGCAGCCGCGGACGGGGTGTATCCCAGCTCGCGTGCGGCCTCGAGCACCCGTTCGCGCGTCGCCTGCGAGATCCGCTGGCCCGGTGTCTCGTTGAGCACGTAGCTGACGGTGGAGCGTGACACCCCGGCCCTGCGTGCGACATCGGCGCTGGTCAGCCTCGAACCTGGCACCGTTCCCCCTGTCATCGTGAACCCCTGCCCCCTCGTGCCACGAGCGCACGACGGCGGCGACCATCACCACGGTTGGGCGACAGCCGGGCAAATATAGACACAGGGTGAAGAGCGCGGAGGTCACCGTGGCGCGCGGCGATCGCCCGCGCCACGGCAGCGCAGCCACGGCAAGGCGCGGCACGCTGCTGCGGGACCCGGCCCCCGCACCTCGCTGACGGGTGCGGGACACCTCACACGGCGCGGTCCGCCCCCGTGCGCGCCGCGCGCGCGACCGGGTTCGCCATCTGACCCGCGTACAGCAGCGACGACGACTGGTCCGTCAGGTCCACCATCTGCAGCGTGTTGCGCAGCTGCAGGCGGTTGAGGCACGAGTGGGCGAAGCGCTCGGCACGCAGGTCGACATCACCCGCCAGGCCACGAGCGAGGTCCGGGTGGTCCGCCTCGTACGCGTCGAGGCACTCGGCCACCAGGGACCAGAACCGGGCGGCCGGCAGCACGCCGTCGGCCTCCAGGATCGCGGACAGGTGGCGCAGCACGCCGTCGAACACGTCGGTGAAGACCGCGAGCGCCTTCTCGTCGCCGGGAGTGACGCCGCGGACACGCTCGAGGGCGGCGGGGAGCGGGCGGGGGCCGAGCACGGCGACCTCCTCCCCCACGTCCTTCATGAATGCGCGGACGACGACGTGGTCGCGCAGCACCAGGACGAGGTTCTCGCCGTGGGGCATGAAGGCGAGGTCGTGACCGAGCAGGCAGTGCACGAGGGGGCGCAGGTAGGCGTGCAGGTAGGCACGCAGCCAGTCGGCGGGGTCGAGGCCGCTGGCGCGCACGAGGGCGGTGGCGTGGGCGTCGCCGTGGTGGTCGCGGTGCAGGAGGGCGGCCATGGTGGCGAGCCGCTCGCCGGAGGTGACGCGGGGCACCGGGTTCTCGCGCCACAGCGCCGCGAGCATCTTGCGGTGGGCGTTCGGCTCCGGGGTGCGGTGGTAGACGTCCCCCGTGTACCCGAGCGCGGCCTGCTCGCGCAGCACGGTGAAGCCGGCGGCGGCGAGGGTGGGGTCGGCGGCGACGAGGTCGGCCACCCAGTCGTTGATGGCCGGGGTGTCGCGCATGTACCTGGGTGACAGCCCGCGCAGGAACCCCATGTTCTGGATGGCGAGGGCGACCTTGACGTAGGGGGCGCCCGGCCGGGTGAGGTTGAAGAACGTGCGGATGGACTGCTGGGGCTGGTGCTCGTCGCCGCCGGGGCCGAGCGGCACGAGGTCGGCGCGCGCGACGTCGGCGGCGAACGTGACGGGCAGCCGGTGCTCGGCCTGCCAGGGGTGCAGGGGCAGGTAGTGGTACTCGTCGGGGTCGAGGCCGCGGTCGGCGAGGCGCTGCGCGAACGCGGCGTGCTCGTCGGGGCTCAGCGCCTGGGCGAGGTGGGTGCGCTCGTCGAGGCCTGCGCCGAGGGCCAGGTGGGTGTGCTCGCGGCGTGCGGCGACCCACACGAGGCGCACCCGTCTGCCGTTCTCGGGTGCGTAGGCCTGGTAGTCGGGCAGGGAGAAGCCGATGCGGCCGTTGTTGGCGAGGAAGCCGGGGTGGCCCTCGGTCATGGCTGCCTCGGTCTGCTGGTAGGTGGCCGTGAGCAGGTCGGCGGCGGTGGGGCCGCCACGCTCCAGCGCCCGCTGTCGTTTGGCGGTCGCGGCGGCGAGCGTCGAGGACAGCTCCTCGAGGTAGACGGCGAGGAGGTCGTCGGGCACCTGGAGGGTCTGCTGCAGCTCCAGCACGAGCTCCAGCACGTCGAGGTCGGCGGGTGCGCCGTCGATCTCCCGGGTGAGCGTGGCCTCGTCGAGGAGCCAGTGGTCGAGCGGCAGCACCCGCGCCGCGAACGTGTACCGGGCGCGTCCGCCCGGGGTCTCCAGGGCCCACCAGCCCTCACGCCCGGCTGCGCGGGGCACCAGCAGCCGCTCGTGCGCCAGCTCGGCGATCGCCTTGGCGACCAGGTGGCGGTGGGCGTGGGCGGCCGGCTCCGGCCGCAGGTGGGCGTACGGGTCGTGGACGCCCGCGTACCCAGCCCCGAGCGGGCTCGTGGCGTGGTCGGCGCGGGTGCACACGCTCAGCGCCGCACGCTTGCGCCTGCCGTCGCTCACCAGGTCCACCTCGCGCAGCACGCGGAAGCCCGCCGCGGCGTTCTTGGCCAGGACGGCGGTGTTGCGCACGTCCGGCTCCACGACCACGCGCGCGGCGCCCAGGCCAGGGCCCGCGCCGGTGGCCGGCTGCAGGCAGAAGCGCACGACCGCGGCCATGACCGCCGAGGTGAATCCCGGCACCGGCTCACCCGTGGGCGGGGCGACGAGCAGGTGCATGCCGACATCGCCCGGCTCGACGTCGAGCACGTCGGCCAGCGCGCGGGCCGGGTCGTACGTCTCGACGTAGAAGGCGGGCGCGCCGTCGGCCCGTCCGAGCCAGCCGTCCTGGTGGGGGTCGGAGACGACGGTCTCGAGGTAGGTGCGGACCTGCTGCGGCGTGCGGTCGGTCATGTCCCAGAAGCGTGAGCGCGGGTGTGCCAGCCAGGAGTGCAGCGCGGCTGAGTCCCGTCCGGGGTCCACGGGCTCGATCGTGAGCGGCGGCACGCCGGCGCGTGCCGTGCCGTGCGGGGCCCCGGCGGAGCCGGACGTGACGGCAGCGGACGTGACGGGCGCGGTGGTGGTCATCGGGTCGCCTCCGGGGCGGTCTCGTCGGTCCTCGCGTACCCGTTCCCACCGGCCACGCCCCCGGCGCCTGGCGCGGGCCCCGGGCCGGCGTCGTCGGGCAGGCCGAACGTCTGGAACGCCGTACGGTGCTCGACCGGGTACGGCTCGCGCCCGGTGACGTCGGCGAGCACCACCGAGGCGCGCCACGCGCCGAAGCCCAGGTCGGGGGCGGTGACCCCGTGGGTGTGCTCCTCGACGCCCATCACGTGCAGGCGTCCGGCGTCGTCGAGGCGGTAGTCGCGGGTGGGGTCGAGCCTGCCGAGCTCGTCCAGGCGCACCAGGTGCCGCACGGGATCGAGCAGGCCGGGTACCGCGGAGGCGTACCCGGTCGCCGCCACCACGGCCCGGGTGCGGTGCTCGTGGGTGCGGCCGAGCTGGGCGTGCCGCAGGGTCAGCACGTGCTCGCCGGTGGTCTCGTCGTGCCGGGCCGCGACCACCTCCGTGTCGGTCAGCAGGGTCGTGGGCACGTGACGGCCGAGGGCGCTCTTGCGGTAGAGCGTGTCGTAGATGTCGTCCACCAGGCGGGAGCTGATGCCCTTCGACAGCCCCCGCTGCTCGCGGGCCAGGAGCTGGCGCAGCTCGAGCGGCAGCGACCGGTGGTGGTCGGTGTACTCGGGCGAGGTCATCTCGAGGGTCAGCTTGGTGTACTCCATCGGGAAGAACCGCGGCGACCGCGTGACCCAGTCGAGGCGGGGCCCGCCCTCGTGGACCTGCTCCAGCAGGTCGCGGTACACCTCCGCCGCCGACTGCCCCGACCCGACCACCGTGACGGCTCCGCTCGCCGCGAGCGCCTCGCGGTGCGGCAGGTAGTCGGCGCTGTGCACCACGGGTCCTGCCTCGGGGCGGTGCGCGACGTCGGCGGCCAGCGCGCGCAGCGGCTGGGGCAGGACGGGACGGGTGCCCAGGGCCAGCACGACATGACGTGCCCGATACGTCTCCTGGACCGCCGCGGTGCCGTCCGGGCCGAGCACGTCGGCGCGCACGACGAAGGTGTCGGCGGGCTCGTCGTGCTCGACGGCGACCACCCGCCGGTTCCAGCGCAGGGTGGGCAGCTGGGCGGCCACCCACCGGCAGTACGCGTCGTACTCGGCGCGCAGCGGGTAGAACGACTCGCGGACGTAGAAGGGGTACAGGCGTCCGGTGGCCTTGAGGAACGCGAGGAACGAGTAGGGCGAGGTGGGGTCTGCCATCGTGACCAGGTCGGCCAGGAACGGCACCTGGATGGTGGAGCCCTCGATCATCATGCCGGGGTGCCAGCGGAACTCCGGGGCCTGGTCGAGGAAGAGGGCGTCGACGTCCGCCAGCGGCTGTGCGAGCGCGGCCAGGCCGAGCCCGAAGGGCCCGAGGCCGACGCCGACGACGTCGTGGGTCTTGTGCTCCGTGCTCATCGCGTCTCCCCCTCCGTCCGCGGCAGGTGGGGGTGCACGTCACGGCACGGTGGCTGCTCGCCGGTGGTGAGGCGTTCACCGGCGAGCAGGCCGCGGGCGGCCGAGCGGACGAGGTCGAGCACGGCGGCCACGTCGGCGTCGGTGGCGTCCGGGTTGAGCAGGGTGAGCTTGAGGCAGGGCGTGCCGTCCACGACGGTGCGGGCGACCATCGCCCGGCCGGACTCGAGCAGCACGCGGCGCACGTGGGGCACCAGGCGGTCGGCGGTGTGCGGGTCGAGGCCGTCCGGCTCGTAGCGGAACAGGACGGTGCTCAGGTCGGTGACCCCGAGCGGGCGCAGCTCCGGGTCGGTCTCGAGGCTCGCCCGCACGCGCGCGGCCAGGTCGCAGACGGCGTCGACCATCCGCCCCACCTTGTCCGGCCCGAGGGCCCGCAGGGTCACCCAGAGCTTGAGGGCGTCGAACCGGCGGGTGGTCTGCAGGGACCGGTCCACCTGGTTGGGCTCGGGGTCCTCCGTGGCGGCCTCGGCGGCCGGGTTGAGGTAGTCGGCGTGCCACGCAGCCGCCCGCAGGTCGCCCGGCTCACGCACCAGGAGGGCGCTGGAGGAGACCGGCTGGAAGAACGTCTTGTGGAAGTCGACCGTGACCGACCGGGCCCGCTCGACGCCCGCGAGCAGGTGGCGCCGCGTCGGGGACACCAGCAGCCCGCCACCGTACGCGGCGTCCACGTGCAGCCAGGTCCCGGTCGCCTCGCACAGGTCGGCGGCCGCGTCGACGGGGTCCACGACCCCGCGGTCGGTGGTGCCGGCCGTGACCGTCACGGCCATCACCACGTCCCCCGCCCGCGCGACGTCGACCAGGGCCGTGGCCAGCGCGTCGGGGTCCATGCGGCCGTCATGGTCGGTGCCCACCGTGACCACGGCGGCGTCGCCCAGGCCCAGCAGCATCGCCGAGCGCGCCACCGAGAAGTGGCTGGCGGCGGTCGTGAGGACCCGCAACCGGCCCAGCGCGGCCGTCCGGGACCCGCCCAGGCCGCGCAGGGCGTGCTCGCGGGCCAGGTACAGGGCCTGCAGGTTGGACTGGGTGCCCCCGGAGGTGAAGACGCCGTCCCCGTCCGGGAACCCGATGCGCGCGCACGTCCACGCCACGAGGCGGCGTTCCATGAGGGTGGCCACCGTGGACTGGTCGTAGGTGTCGACCGACGTGTTGACGACCGCGAGCATCGCCTCCGCCGCGACGGCCGGCACGGCGACCGGGCAGTTGAGGTGAGCCGCGTACCCCGGGTGGTGGAACCAGACGGCGTGCTGCGCGTACAGGTCGCCCGCCTCGCGCAGCGCGGCGCCCTCGCCGACCGCGGTGTCCAGGTCGACGCCGTCGACGAGCTCCTGCAGCCGCGAGCGGGCCGTCCCGGAGTGCGGCGCGTCGACCGACCGCAGCCGGGTCGCGAGGTCGTCCACGACCTCGTGGAGCAGGGTGGCGTAGCGGTCCGCCGAGCGTCCGTGGAGCAGCGCGTCGGAGTCGTGGCCCGCAGCCGCGGCAGGGGCGGCGCCGGGGAGGGCGCCGAGGACCGCGCCGGCGGGGAGGGTGCGGGCGTCGGTCTGGGGCAGGGCAGCAGCCATGCGAGATCCTCCGGGCAGCATCAGGGAGCCGGCGGCGGGCCACCGGGGCGTACCAGGAGGTAAGCCGGACCTAACTTAGGTGGACCTCATCACCCGGAGTCAAGGACTGACGGAAAGCCGCCCCCACGTCGCGATCACGCCGCAGGTCTCCACCCGTCGTCGGGCACGTGCGGCACCAGCAGCAGGGTCATCCCCGCCTCCTCGGGCGTGCGGTCGGCCTTGCGCGCGTTGCAGGCCGAGCACGCCGCGACCAGGTTGAGCCACGACGAGGCCCCGCCCCGCGAGCGTGGCAGCACGTGGTCCACCGTGTCCGGCGGTCCCCCGCAGTACGCGCACCGGCCGTCCCGGGCCCGCACGCCAGCCTTGGTGCACGCCGGGGCGTGACCGCGCCGGTACCGCCACCGCATGGTCACGTACCGCACCAGGCGCAGCACGCGCGGCAACGGGTAGGGGCCGAACGTGCGGCCCACCACCGACTCCTCCACGACAGCCACCTCACGCACCAGCATGTGGATCGCGTGCCGCACCGACACACGGTGCAGCGGCTCGTAGCCCGCGTTGAGCACCAGGACGTCGGTCATGGTGGCGCCGTCTCCCGTCTGCGTCACGCCCCGTGGCGGGGCTCCCGGCCCGGGACGACGAGAGCCGCCCAGGGATGTCCCTGCGACGGCTCGGGGGCTGGTCGGGCGCACGCCCGGTCAGACGAGGTGGACGCCGCAGGAATGGTCGATGTGGTCGGTGCGGTGCAGGTCGAACCGGCGCTGTGCGCTCACGTCCGGGCGTGCGGGCGCCACGACGAGAGGCCCTGAGGCCCGCCGCGTCGTCGTGCTCGCCATCGTCCCGTCCTCCGTCGTCAGGTGCGCCCGCAGGAGCCCGCGCACCGGTCCCGCACCGCGTCGCCGCGGTGCCCTGTCCCGTTGCAGAATGTACGCGCGCGAGGCGCGCGGCACCAGGGTTTTCGTCAGTCCACCACGGCCGAGAGCAGCTCCTCGCTGCGCTCCCACACCGTGCGCGCCAGCGCCTCGTCCCCCAGAGCAGCCGGCCGGCGACGCGCCGGACGCCCATTCTCGTAGTACGCCGCCGGCTCCCAGTCGGTGCCGGCCTCTCCCGCCGCGAGGGCGGCCAGGTGCTCTCCCCCGCGCTCCGGGGAGGCGAGCACCCCTCTCAGCGGAGACCGGTAGAACCGGCCGACCAGGCCGTCGCCTGCGGAGCCGAGGCTGGACGCCGCCACGCCGGGGTGGAACGCCACGGTCGACAGACCCTGCGCGCCGTACCGGCGCTGGAGCTCCGACATGACGAGGAGCGACGCGAGCTTCGCGCTCCCGTACGCCTGCAGGGGCCGGTAGCGGCCGCTGGCCTGCGGGTCGGCGAACCGTTCGACGTCGACGCGCCCCCACAGCCGCGCCGCCTTCGAGGACGTCCACACCACCGACCCGCGTGCCGCCACGAGCCTGCCCAGCAGCAGCCGGGTCAGGAGGTACGGGGCCAGGTGGTTCACCTGGAACGAGCGCTCGAACCCGTCCGCCGTGACCGCAGGCTCCTCGAAGAGCCCGCCGGCGTTGTTGGCGAGCACGTCGATCCGCGGCAGCACCGCCGACAGGTCCGCCGCCAGGCGCCGCACGTCCTCCAGCCGCGAGAAGTCGGCCACGAAGTGCCTGGCGCCGAGCTCGGCCGCGACCCGGGCGGTCTTCTCCGGGTTGCGGCCCACCACGACGACGCGGTGCCCGTCGGCGTGCAGGCGTCGTGCCGCCGCCGCACCGATCCCGTCGCTGGCCCCCGTGATCACGATCGTCCTGGTCATGCCCGCATCCTGCCGCATGTGCGGGCGCCGCCGCGCAGGCCCGGACCCCTACGATGCGTGACATGAACGTCATCGCCGCCACCCTGGCCGCCGCCCTGGCCGTTCAGACGTCCCCGGCGATCTTCGGCGGCCGCGCCCGCGCGCGCCGCCGTGAGCAGGAGCAGGAGCACCTCGCACGGCTCGAGCAGGAGGCCGGCTCGGCGCTCGTGCGCACCGACGAGCGCGTCCGGCTCGCCGCGGACGAGCTCGGCTTCGCGCTCGCCCAGCTCGGTGAGCGCGAGACCCAGGACCTCGCCGCCGCCGTCGACCACGCCCGCGACCGGCTGCGCGAGGCGTTCCACCTGCACCAGCTCCTGCACGACCACGTGCCCGACACGGACGCCCAGCGGCTCGAGTGGTTCTCCCGGATCGTGGAGCTGTGCCGCGCCGCTGACACCGCCGTCGGCGAGCAGGCCGCCGCCCTGGCCGCGCGGCGAGCGGCCGCCGGGCGCACCCCGACCGCCGTCGCCGAGGTCCGCGCCGACGTCGAGCGGCTCCAGGGGCAGATCCCCGCGGCCGAGCGAACCCTCGCGGACCTCGTGCAGCGCTATACCGACGCCGCGCTGCAGCCCGTCTCCGCCAACCCGGAGCAGGCACGGCGGCTGCTGGAGTTCGCAGCGCGCAGCGCGGGCGTCGCCACCAGGAAGCTGGAGGAAGCGCGTCCGCGCGACGCCGAGGCGGCCGCTGCGGCCGCCGCCGAGACGGTCCGCCGGGCCGAGGGCCTCCTGGAGGCCGTCGAGAGGTTCGAGATGGAGGCCCTCGCGGCCGAGGCGACGCTCGGTGCCATGATCGCCGAGTCCCGGGAGGAGCTCGCGACGGCTCGCGCCCTGCCCGCGGCCGCCCGCGCCGGCGCCGTCGACGACGCGGTCGCCGCGCTGGAGCAGGCCCTCGCCGCACTGCCCGCCCCGGGCGAGCGGACCGACCCGATCGGGTCCCTGACCCGCGTCCGGGAGGCGAACACCGCGCTCGACGACGCCATGGCCGCCCGGCTGGAGGCGCAGCAGAGGGCCCAGGCGGTACGTGCGCACCTCGCCACCGCGCTCGAGGACGCCGAGCGGCAGCTCCAGACCGCCCGGCGTGCGATCGACGACTACCGGGTCCCAGTGGGACCGCAGGCGCGCACCCGCCTGGCCGAGGCCGAGCGCGAGCTGGCTCACGCCCGGGCCGAGCGCGACGACGAGCGCGCGCTCGGCCACGCACGGCGCGCGGCCACCCTGGCCGCGGAGGCGTCCACGCTCGCGCACCGCGACATCGCCTCGCAGCAGCACGGGCACGGTCATCCGGGGTACGGCCAGGGCCAGCCCGGCTACGGTGGCGGCTGGCAGGGCGCCCCTCGCGGGCGCGCGCGGTCCGGAGGCGACCTGCTCGGAGGGATCCTCGGCGGCATGGTGCTCGGCGGGATCCTCGACGAGCTCGGAGACCTCGGCGACTTCCTCGACTGACCGGGGGCTCAGCCGGCCGGGTCCACCGGGCCCCCGCGCGCCTCGAGCATGGACCGCAGCATCGCCGTCTCCTGCTCCTGGGTCACCACGATGCCGTTCGCGAGCGCGGTCACCTGCTCCACGCGAGCCCGTTCCGCGGCGTCCCGGGCCATCTCCACCCCGCCCTCGTGGTGGGCGATCATCAGCTCCAGGAAGATCCGGTCGGCCACGTCGCCGTCGGCGTCGGCGAGCCGTGCCATGTCCTCCCGCGACACCCATCCCGGCATCGCGGCGAACCCGGCGTCGGCATCCTCCCCGTGCCCGTGCCCACCCTCGGACATCCAGGCCATCGGCGGCGCCACACCCGCGGCCGGCAGGCCCCACGTGCGCAGCCAGGAAGCCATCTGCCCGATCTGGTTCTGCTGCGTCAGGAGCATATCGAGCGCCACGGTGCGCACCTCCTCGTCAGTGCTGCGGTCGCGCACCAGCACCGCCAGCTCCACGGCCTGGGCGTGGTGGGCTTGCATGTCACGGGAGAACCCCGCCTCCACCGAGCCCTCCTCGGCCACCTGCGGCGTGCGGATGCTCGTACCCGCGACCAGGCCGCCCAGCGCACCGAGCGCCAGGGCGGCCACGGCCACCAGCACGACCACGAGGGCCGGGTACCGGCGAGCCGTCACGGCTTCGCTCATGCGGGGGTGCCGACCCCGTTGGAGCACGGAGCGCCCACCTCGGGCAGCTCAGGGTTGAGCAGGTACTTGCGCACGAAGACCGGCAGACGCTCGTCGTCGGCCGAGTCGAGCTCGAGCTGGTAGCCCCACGAGCTGGCGACGACCGGCGAGGAGATGCCCGGGTAGGGGCTCACGAGCACGTACTGCTGCCCCTGAGCGAGCCGCCTCAGCGTGGCCACCTGGTCCTCGGGGAGCGACGGGTCGTAGGTGATCCAGACGGCACCGTGCTCCAGGGAGTGCACCGCGTTCTCGTTCGGCACGGGCTCGGTGTACACGCCGCAGTTGAGCCAGGCCGGGTTGTGGTCCCCTCCGACCGGGGGCGTCTGCTCGTAGGCGACGGCGGTGTCGGTGTGCCCGGCCGTGAGCCCCTCGAACTGCTCCACACCGTCGATGTCCGCCGCGGCCTGGGCGTCGAGCCGGGCGTTCTCCCGGGAGGCGTCGTAGATGACGAACGCGCTGACCCCGACGAGCGCCGCGACGACACCACCGGCCACCGAGGCGATCAGGGCGGTGCGGCGACGCTCGCTGCGACGCTGCTGGTCGCGCAGGGCGGCGATCTTGGCCTGGCGCTCGGCGGTGCTGGAACGCTTCGACATGACAGTCCTCTCGGGCCGCGCGGGCTGGGCACGGCCGGGGTCGGGCCGGTGGGTCCGGGGAGGCGGCCGCCGTGGCGCGGCCGCGGACGCCCCACAATCTACCGGGAGCGGAGCCACCCCGGGGCGACGGTTGCCCGGGCGCCCCGTCACCCGGAGAGCAGGCGCCCACGGCGGCCGGTGCGTGCCGCGACCCCTACCGCGGCTCTCACCCCGTGGTCGCGCGGGCCAGGTCCTCCAGGAACCGGGCGACCACCTCACGGTCGCGAGGCGTGAGCCGGGCGGCCACCTCGAAGCGCCGGGCGTGACCGCGCCCCACCGTCTCGCGGGCGGCACGGGCGGCCTCCTCGGTGACCTCGACGCCGACGCTGCGCCGGTCGGTGGGGTGCGGGACGCGCCGCACGTGACCGGCGGCCACCAACCGGTCGACGAGCTTGGTCGTCGACGCCGTGGAGATCCGGAGGTGGTCGGCGAGCGCGCCGGGCGTGACGACCCGGCCCGCGTGCCGGGCGGCCACGGCGAAGCGCAGGGCCCGCATGTCGGTCTCCCCGAGGTTCATGGACCGCCGGGCCGCCTCGCTGGCCTGCTGCTCGGCGGCGCGCCAGGCGCTCAGCGCGACCATCACGCGCACGACCTGGTCGAGGTCGGCGTCGTCCAGGCCGTCGCGCGGGACGAGCACCCCGTCGGGGTCGATGACGCGCGGGTCGAGCATCGCGTCCTGGTCCAGCGCACCTCGCGCCCCTCCGGCCACCACGGTGAGACAGTACCGCGCGCCCGGTCAGCGAGCCATGCTTGAATCTAGACCGGCTAGCCAGTTCGTCCGGTGGCTGCCCCCGGACACCACGACGGCAAGGACTCCCATGGACACCCCTCCCCGCCCCGCCGGGCACCGGGCATCCCGCCCGGCGCCGAACCCGCCGCGCTGGCTGCTCGTCCTGGTCCCCGCCGTGCTCGTCGCCGTCTGGCTCGCCCTCGGCGCCGTCGGCGGCCCCTACTTCGGCCGGGTCGGCGAGGTCTCCACCGACGACCGCGCCTCCTACCTGCCGTCCACGGCCGAGGCCACCCAGGTCGAGGGACGCCTGCCGGCCTTCACCGGGGACGCCGTGCCCGCCGTCGTCGTCGTCACCGGCCCGGGCGAGCTCACACCCGCCGACCTGACGGCGATCGGCCAGCGCCTGGAGACGGCCGCCGCCGCGGTGGGCGCCGAAGGCCAGGCCTCTCCCCCGATCCCCTCCGACGACGGGCTCGCGGTCCAGGCCTTCGTGCCGCTGCCCGCGAGCGCCGACCTCGCCGAGGCCACGACCACCCTGCGCGAGGCCCTGCGCCATGACCTGCCCCCGGGCACGGAGGTGCTGGTCACGGGCCCGGCGGGCTTCGCCGCCGACCTGACGGAGGCGTTCACCGGGATCGACGGGCTGCTGCTGGCTGCCGCGCTGGCAGCCGTGCTGGTGATCCTGGTGCTCGTCTACCGCTCCCCTCTGCTGCCGCTGGCGGTGCTGGCCACGAGCGTCCTGGCGCTGTGCGGCGCCCTGCTGACGGTCTGGTGGCTCGCGAGGGCGGGTGTGCTGCTGCTGAGCGGCCAGACCCAGGGGATCCTGTTCATCCTCGTCATCGGCGCGGCCACGGACTACGCCCTGCTCTACGTGGCGCGGTACCGGGACGAGCTGAGGCGTACACCGGACCGCTGGGAGGCCACCCGCCGGGCCTGGCGTGGTGCTGTCGAGCCGGTCCTCGCCTCCGGGGGCACCGTGATCGCGGGGCTGCTGTGCCTCCTGCTGAGCGACCTGCGCTCCAACAGCTCGCTCGGGCCGGTGGCGGCCACCGGCATCGTCTTCGCGATGCTCGCCGCCCTGACGCTGCTGCCCGCCGTGCTGCTCCTGCTGGGCCGCGCCGCGTTCTGGCCCCGCCGGCCCACCGTCGACCCGCAGGCGCCCGAGCCGGGCGCGGACGGCGGTCCGGGCCTGTGGGCGCGCGTCGCCCGGCTCGTCGCACGCCGGCCACGGGCAGTGTGGGTCACCACCGCGGCCGTGCTCGCGGTGGGGTGCGCGGGCCTGACGCAGCTCGATGCGTCCGGCGTGCCGCAGTCGCAGCTCGTGCTGGGCGGCTCCGAGGCCCGCGCGGGCCAGGAGGTGCTCGCCGAGCACTTCCCGGCGGGAGCGGGCAGCCCGGCCATGGTGCTGGTGCCGCAGGAGGACCTGGGGGCGGCGGGAGACGTCGTCGCCGGGCAGGACGGCGTGGCGCAGGTGAGCGTCGTCGCCGAGGGGGCTGGCCCGGCCGTGCCGCTGGAGCGCGCGCTGGCCGGGGCTCCGGCGCCGCTCGTGGTGGACGGCACGGTGCTGCTCCAGGCCACCCTGACCGACCCGGCGGACAGCATGGCGGCCGAGCAGACCGTCCGGGACCTGCGCACGGCGCTGGCCGGCCCTGTCCCGGAGGCGCTCGTGGGCGGGAGCACGGCCACCGACCTCGACACGAACGCCGCGTCCGTGCGCGACCGCACCCTGATCATCCCGCTCGTGCTGACGGTGATCCTGGTGATCCTCGTGCTGCTCCTGCGGGCGGTGCTCGCGCCCGTGCTGCTCGTGGCCACGACCGTGCTGTCCTTCGGGACGGCGATGGGGGTCGCCGCGCTCGTCTTCGGCCCGGTGCTGGACCTGCCCGGCGCGGACCCGGCGGTGCCGCTCTACGGGTTCGTGTTCCTCGTGGCCCTGGGCATCGACTACAACATTTTCCTCATGTCCCGGGTGCGCGAGGAGACCTTGGAGCACGGCACCCGGGAGGGGGTGCTGCGCGGCCTGCGGCTGACGGGCGGGATCATCACGTCCGCCGGGCTGGTGCTCGCGGCGACCTTCACGGCGCTGGCGGTGATCCCGGTGCTGTTCCTCGTGCAGATCGCGTTCATCGTCGCCTTCGGCGTCCTGCTGGACACGTTCGTGGTGCGGTCGCTCCTGGTGCCGGCGCTGGTCCATGACCTGGGGCGGGTGGTCTGGTGGCCGTCCCGGCTCGCGCGGTCGGCACCGTGAGCGCCGGCACGGCTCAGCCGGGCGTCCTCGCCCCGGCGGCCAGGGCCTCGACCCCGGCGGGCGAGAGCACGTGCTGGATCGCGAGCATGCCGGCGCCGAGCAGGGCGGCACGGTCGGTCGCCCGCGAGGTCACGATCTGCAGGTGCTGCGTCGCCAGCGGGACGGCGCGCTGGTAGACCACCTCACGGACGCCGGCGAGCAGGTGCTCGCCGGCGGCGGCCATGCGGCCCCCGATCGCGATGACCGACGGGTTGAGGAAGCTGATGCTCGCGGCGAGCACCTCACCCAGGTCGCGTCCGGCCTGGCGCACCGCTTGGACGGCGGCGAGGTCGCCCGCGTCGACCAGCGCGACGACGTCGCCCGCGGTGCGCGCGTCGATCCCCTGGCGCCGCAGGGCTGCGGCGACGGCCGGGCCGGAGGCGAGGGCCTCGAGGCAGCCCTCGTTGCCGCACTGGCACAGCACGCCCTCGCCGCGGGTGACGCGCACGTGCCCGATGTCGCCCGCGATGCCCTGCGCGCCCCGCTGCAGCAGGCCGCCGGAGATGATGCCGGCGCCGACGCCCGTGGCGACCTTGACGAAGAGGAAGTGCTCGACGGGCTCCTCCAGGGTGCTGTGCTCGCCCAGCGCCATGATGTTGACGTCGTTGTCCACGAGCACGGGCGCGGCGAGGTGCTCGCGGAACCAGCCCGGGACGTCGAACCCGTCCCAGCCCGGCATGATCGGCGGCCTCGACGGACGGCCCGTCTCGAAGTGGACCGGCCCGGGCAGGCCGACGCCCACGGCCAGGACGTGCCGCGGGCTGCGGCCCGCGTCCTCGAGGAGAGCCGTCGCGACGTCGAGCACGCGACCCAGCACGTGCTGCGGCCCGGTGGCGACGTCGACGGCCTCGCCGCGGGTGCGCAGCACCCGGCCGAGGAGGTCGGTGAGCGCGAGCCGCACGTGGCTGGCACCCACGTCGACGGCCAGCACGAGACGGGCCTCGGGCAGCAGGGCCACGCGTCGCGGCGGCCGCCCTCCGGTGGAGACGCCGTCCGCGACGGCGCCGACGAGGCCGACGTCTGCGAGCGCGTCGATCCGCGCCCCGATCGTGGAGCGAGCCAGGCCGGTCAGCTGTGCGAGCTCGGCGCGGGTGCGTGGCCGCCCGTCCCGCAGCAGCTGGAAGATCTCGCCCGCTCCTGTCCCGCCCGCACCCGCCACCAGCGCCGTCATGGCATCGATTCAACCAGGGCCGGAAGTTTGGCGCCGAGCCAGCATCTTTTGCTTGCCTATCGACGAAAGTCCCCCTAGCGTGGAGGTCGCCGCCCGGTGCCTCAAGGACGAGGCAGCCGCACGACGCAGCACAACACCTGCACCACGCAGCACTGCCGCAGCCCGCTCGACGAGGAGTAGCCGTGAGCACGTCCCCGCTGTCCGTCCAGCTCTACACCGTCCGTGACCACGTCGCGGCCGACCTTCCGGGCACGCTCGCCCGGCTCGCCGAGATCGGCTTCCGCCAGGTCGAGCCGTACGCGTTCGTCCAGCGCGCCGACGAGTACGCCGAGCACCTGCCCGCCCACGGCCTCACGGCGCCCAGCGCGCACGTCCGCCTCGTGGGCCAGGACCTCGGCCCCGTCTTCCGGGCGGCCCGCCGCCTCGGGGTCGGCACCGTCATCGACCCGCACGTCCCCCGCGAGCGCTGGACCACCCGCGCCGACGTCGAGGCCGTCGCGGCGGACCTCGCGCACGTCGCCGAGCAGGCCGCCGACCACGGGCTGCTCGTCGGCTACCACAACCACGCGTTCGAGCTCGAGAACCGGGTCGACGGGGTCAGCGCCCTCGAGGTCCTGGCCGGCGCCCTCCCCGACGAGGTCGTGCTCGAGGTCGACACCTACTGGGCCGAGGTGGGAGGCGAGCCCGCCCCCGACCTGCTGCACCGGCTGGGAGAACGGGTCCAGCTCCTCCACGTCAAGGACGGGCCCCGCAGCACGGTCGACACCGAGCAGGTCGCCGTCGGGGCCGGGAGCCTGCCCGTGCCCGAGATCCTTGCCGCGGCGCCCCAGGCACTGCCGGTGGTCGAGCTCGACGACTTCGCCGGCGACGTCTGGGAGGCGGTCCGCGACAGCTTCGCCTACCTCGCCGGGGCACGGGCATGAGCGCCGGCACCGGCCCCGTCGGTGTCGGGGTCGTCGGGGCGGGCACCATCAGCGACCAGTACCTCGGCAACCTCACGGCGTTCCCCGACCTGCGCGTCCTGTGCGTCGCCGACCTGGACACGGCGCGTGCCGCCACGCAGGCGGCACGGTGGGGCGTCCCGGCCTCCGGCACCCTGGACGATCTGCTCGCGCTCGACGAGGTGGAGATCGTCGTCAACCTCACCGTGCCCGCGGCCCACGCCGAGGTGACCCTGCGGGCCGTGGAGGCGGGCAAGCACGTCTGGGGCGAGAAGCCGTACGCGCTCGACGTCGACAGCGCCCGCACGGTGGCCAAGGCCGCCGAGCAGGCAGGGGTGCGTGTGGCGGTCGCCCCCGACACGTTCCTCGGTGCCGGGCTCCAGACGGCGCTGCGGGAGATCCGCGGCGGCGCCATCGGCACCCCGCTCACCGCTCTCACGCTCTTCCAGGTGCCCGGCCCGGAGTCGTGGCATCCCTCCCCCGAGTTCCTGTTCGCCCGGGGTGGCGGCCCGCTGTTCGACGTCGGCCCGTACTACCTGACGGCGCTCGTGCAGGTCTTCGGCCCGGTGCGCCGCGTCGCGGCCACGGCGTCCCGGGCCCGCGCCACCCGGGTGATCGGCAGCGGGCCCCGGGCAGGCACCGAGTTCCCCGTCGAGGTCCCCACGCACGTCGGTGCCCTGCTGGAGTTCGACGGCGGGGCAAGCGCCCAGAGCGTCTTCAGCTTCGACTCGGCGCTGCGCCGGGCGGGGTTCGTCGAGGTGGCCGGCACCACCGGCACCGCCGTGCTCCCCGACCCGAACACCTTCGACGGCGACACCCACCTGTGGACCGGCGAGGCCGAGCCCGTCGTCGTCCCTGCCACCGGGTCCCGCTTCACCCGGGGCACCGGAGTGCTCGACCTGGCCCGCGCCCTGCGCGCCGGCACGACCGAGCGTGCCGCCGGCGAGCTCGGCCTCCACGTCCTGGACGTCATGACGGCCGTCGCGCAGGCCGCCGAGACCGGCCGCGGCGTCGACGTCACGAGCGGCTTCACCCCGGCGGAGCTGCTCGACCCGGGCTGGGACCCCTCGGCCCGCACCCTCTGAGCGTCCCTCCCTTCTCCCGGGTCGCCACGGCCCGGGCCGCGGTTCCTCCACCCACGCCCTCGCCGAGGGCGGCTCGACGACGAGACACGAGGAGTTCGGCCATGAAGACCACGACGAGGTGGGCGGCCGCGCTGGCCGCCACGACCCTGACCGCAGCCGGCGCCGCCGGCTGCTCCGGCGGTGCCGCCGGCGACTCCGCCGGGGGCAGGACCATCACCTACTGGGCCAGCAACCAAGGCACGTCGATCAGCCAGGACGAGGAGGTCCTGGGCGAGTCCATCCAGCGGTTCACCGAGGAGACCGGGATCGAGGTCGAGCTGGAGGTGATCCCCTGGACCGACCTCTACAACCGCATCCTGACCGCCATCTCCAGCGGCGAGGGGCCGGACGTGCTCAACATCGGCAACACCTGGGCCGTCACCCTCCAGTCTAGCGGGGCGTTCCTGCCCTGGGAGGGCGAGGCGCTCGAGGCGATCGGCGGCGAGGACCGGTTCGTCGCCTCGAGCTGGGCCACCGGCGGCGCGGCCGGGCAGGCACCGACGTCGGTGCCGCTGTACGGCCTCGCCTACTCGATGTACTACAACACGGCGATGTTCGAGGCGGCCGGCATCACCGAGCCGCCGGCCACCTGGGACGAGTTCCTCGAGGCCGCCGAGACGCTGACCCAGGACACCGACGGTGACGGCCAGATCGACCAGTGGGGCGTGGGCCTCGCCGGGTCCAGCTACACCAACAACGTCCACCAGGCTTTCATCCGCGGGCTCCAGAACGGCGGCTCCCTGTACGACGAGGACGGCGAGCCCACGTTCACCGACCCCGGCGTGGTGGCCGGCGTGAACCAGTGGGTCCAGCTCATGGGGTCCGAGGGCGTGGTCAGCCCGTCCAACGCCGAGCTGACCAGCGGCACGGAGATGGTCGAGGACTTCGCGCAGGGGAACACCGCCATGTTCTTCGACCAGGCGCCGTCCAAGACGCTCGCGGCACGCGGCATGGAGGACTACGCGGCCGCCCCCGTGCCGATGATGACGGCCGACGCCACCGGGCTGGAGGGCACCCAGAGCCACGTGGCCGGCATCAACGTCTCGGTGCTCGAGAGCTCCGACGACCAGGAGGCGGCGATCGACTTCGTCGCCCACCTCACCAGCGACGAGGAGCAGCGGTTCCTCAACGCCCGCTTCACCGCGCTGCCCGTGGTGACCGCCGCCTACGACGACCCGGCGTTCGAGGGCGAGGAGACGCGGCTCAAGCAGGACATCCTCGCCAACCACGCCCAGCCGATGCCGCTGTTCCCCACCGAGGGGCAGATGGAGACCCTCGTGGGCACGGCCATCAAGGACCTGTTCGGGCGCATCGCGCAGGGGCAGACGGTCACGGAGGACGACGTGCGCGCCGCGCTCGAGGCGGCGCAGTCCCAGATGGGCGCCATCTCCTGAGGCGCACGGGCGCCGCGGCCGCGGGCCGCGGCGCCCGCTCCCCGGTCCACCGAAGGGACGACCATGACAGCGCACACCGCACCACCGCGGGCACCGGGCACCGGCCCCGCCGCCGGGCGCCCCGCCCCGGCACGGCCGGCACGGCGCCGGCGCCGTTCTCTCCTCCCCTACGCCCTCGTCGCCCCCGCGGGCGTCATGGAGGTGCTGGTCCACATCGTCCCGATGCTGCTGGGCGTCTGGATCGCGTTCCTGGGGCTGACCCAGCTCAACATCGCCCGGTGGGTGCAGGCGCCGTTCGTGGGCCTGCGCAACTTCGCCACCGGGCTCGACCCGTCCGGGCCGATCGGCTCCCAGCTCTACGCCGCCCTCGGGCGCACCGCGCTGTTCACCGTCATCGTGGTGGCTCTCTCCTGGAGCCTGGGCATGCTCGGCGCGGTGCTCCTGACCTCGAGGTTCAAGGGGCGGGGCGTGCTGCGCACCCTGTTCCTGGTGCCGTACGCGCTGCCCAGCTACGTCGGCACCATCGCCTGGGCGTTCATGTTCAACCAGCGCGACGGCGTGATCAACCGGATCCTGGTGGACGACCTGGGCGTGCTCGACCACCGCCCCTTCTGGCTGCTGGGCGGCAACGCGTTCTGGGTCACCGTGGTGGTCACCGCGTGGCAGTTCTGGCCGTTCGCGTTCCTGATGCTGCTGGCCGCGCTGCAGAACATCCCCGACAGCGTCTACGAGGCCGCCGCCATCGACGGCGCCAGCCTGTGGCGGCAGTTCACCCGGATCACCCTGCCGATGGTGCGCCCGGCCAACGCCGTGCTGCTCCTCATCCTCTCGCTGTGGATCTTCAACCAGTTCAACGTGCCGTACGTGCTGTTCGGGCCGGCGTCCCCGCCGGAGGCCACGCTCGTCTCCCCGCTGATCTACCAGCAGTCCTTCAACAACTGGAACTTCGGCGTCGGCGGGGCGATGAGCGTGCTGCTCCTGTGCGTGCTGCTGCTCGCCTCGGTGCTGTACGTGCGCCTGGTGCTGCCCCAGGGGAGGTCCGTCGATGATTGAGACGCCCGGCTTCAAGGTGCTGCGGGCCGTGGGCCTGACGGTGCTGAGCCTGATCGTGCTCCTGCCGCTGTACGTCATCCTCGTGACCTCGGTGAAGCCGCTCGCGGACGTGCGAGGCCTGTTCACGTGGTTCCCCTCCACGGTGACCCTCGAGCCGTACGTCCAGATCTGGTCGACGGTGCCGCTCGCCCGCTACTTCGTGAACAGCCTCGTCGTGACCACGTGCGCCACGGTGCTCTCGGTGCTGCTGGCCGTCATGGCCGGGTACGCCCTGGCCCGGCTCTCCTTCCGGGGAGCACGGCCCTTCAGCCTCGTGGTGCTGTCCACGCAGATGTTCCCCGGCATCCTGTTCCTGCTGCCCCTGTTCCTCATCTACACGCAGATCCAGCGCACGGTCGGCCTCCAGCTCAACGGCACCTACCTGGGGCTGATCATCACCTACCTGACGTTCTCGCTGCCGTTCTCGATCTGGATGCTCTCCGGCTTCTTCGCCTCGATTCCGCGGGAGCTGGAGGAGGCCGCGATGATCGACGGCACCAGCCGGCTCGGCGCGCTCGTGCGCGTGGTGATCCCGGTGGCGCGCCCGGGCATCGTGGCCGTGGCGGTCTACTGCTTCATCACGGCGTGGGGCGAGGTGCTGTTCGCCAGCGTGCTGACCAACCGGGACACCCGGACCCTGTCGATCGGCCTCCGCTCCTACGCCTCCCAGCAGGACGTGTACTGGAACCAGCTCATGGCGGCCTCCGTGGTGGTGTCCCTCCCGGTGCTGCTGGGCTTCATGCTGGTCCAGCGCCACCTCATCACCGGCCTCGCCTCTGGGGCGGTCAAGTGAGCTGGCCGCTGCGCGTCGGCATCGTCGGGGGCGGGTTCATGGCCCGCACCCACGCCCACGCCGCACGGGCCGCGGGCGCCCACGTCGTCGCACTGACGTCGTCCAGCCGCGAGAGCGCCGAGCGTGCCGCGCGGGCGCTCGGCGTGCCCGAGACGGCACCCGACGTCGTCGCCCTGGCCCGGCAGGTCGACGTCGTCCACGTCTGCTCCCCCAACGCGGTCCACGCCGCCCACGCCCTGGCGGCGATCGAGGCCGGCGCGCACGTGGTCTGCGAGAAGCCGCTCGCCACGTCGGCCGGGGAGGCGGCCGTGCTGGTGCGCGCCGCGGACGAGGCCGGGGTGACGGCCACGGTGCCGTTCGTCTACCGGTTCCACCCGATGGTCCGCGAGGCGCGCGCACGGGTGGCCGCCGGAGCCGTGGGCAGGCTCCTGACCGTGCGGGGCACCTACCTGCAGGACTGGATGCTCGACGCCGGTGCGGACGACTGGCGCGTCGACCCCGAGGCCGGTGGCCCCTCGCGGGCGTTCGCCGACATCGGCTCGCACCTGGTCGACCTGCTCGAGTTCGTCGCGGGCGACCAGGTGGTACGCCTGGCCGCCACCATCGCCCGCGCGCACCCGGTGCGGGCCGGGCGTCCGGTGCTGACGGAGGACGCGGCGGCCGTCGTCGTCGAGACCCGCGGCGGCGCCGTCGGCACCCTGCTGGTCTCGCAGGTCAGTGCCGGGCGCAAGAACGCCCTCACCGTCGAGCTCGCGGGCACCGCCGGCGCGGTGCAGGTCGAGCAGGAGCGCCCCGACGAGCTGTGGCTCGGCCGCCCCGAGGGCGCGACGGTGCTGGCCCGCGACCCGGCACGCCTGTCGCCGGACGCCGCCCGTCTGTCCACCGTGCCCGCCGGGCACCCCATGGGCTACCTCGACGCGTTCGAGGCGTTCGCCCGCGACACCTACGCCCGGGTGCGGGGCGAGGAGCCCGACGGCCTCCCGAGGTTCGCCGACGGGCTGCGCGCCGCCCGACTGACCGACGCCGTGCTGCGCGCGGCCGCCTCGGGCACCTGGGTGCCCGTCGACCACTCCGAAGGAGCGCCATGACCGACCGCAACCACCCCGTCACCCTCTTCACCGGGCAGTGGGCCGACCTGCCGTTCGAGGAGGTGGCCCGGCTCGCCGCGTCCTGGGGGTACGACGGGCTCGAGATCGCCGCCAGCGGCGACCACCTCGATCTGGAGCGCGCGGACGTCGACGACGCGTACGTGCGCTCGCGCCTGGAGGTCCTGGACCGGCACGGGCTCGGCGTGTGGGCGATCTCGAACCACCTCACCGGGCAGGCCGTGTGCGACGACCCGATCGACTTCCGCCACCAGGCGATCGTGCGCCCCGCCACGTGGGGCGACGGCGACCCGGAGGGCGTGCGCCGGCGGGCGGCCGAGGACATGAAGCGGGCGGCGCGGGTGGCCCGCAGGCTCGACGTCGACGTCGTCGTCGGCTTCACGGGCTCGAAGATCTGGCCGTACGTGGCCCAGTTCCCGCCCGTGCCGGCGTCGGTCATCGACGCCGGGTACGAGGACTTCGCCGCCCGGTGGAACCCCATCCTGGACGTGTTCGACGGCGAGGGCGTGCGGTTCGCGCACGAGGTGCACCCGAGCGAGATCGCCTACGACTACTGGACGAGCGTGCGCACCCTCGATGCGATCGAGCACCGCGAGGCCTTCGGGTTCAACTGGGACCCGTCGCACATGATGTGGCAGGACGTGGACCCGGTGGGGTTCGTCTGGGACTTCCAGGACCGGATCTACCACGTGGACTGCAAGGACACCCGGCTGCGAGCGCCGAACGGCCGGGCCGGGCGGCTCGGCTCGCACCTGCCGTGGGGCGACCCGCGCCGGGGGTGGGACTTCGTCTCGACCGGCCGCGGGGACGTGCCGTGGGCGGACGCGTTCCGTGCGCTGGCGGCGATCGGGTACCGGGGGCCGATCTCGGTGGAGTGGGAGGACGCCGGGATGGACCGGTTGCACGGGGCCGCCGAGGCGGTGGTGCGCGTGCGCGAGCTGCTGTGGCCGCTGCCCGACCAGGCGTTCGACACGGCGTTCTCGAACCAGTGAGCGCTGGGCACGCGGCCGCGTGGCGTACGGCCCCGGCTGCCGCGAGCCTGGGCGCATGGAGAACAGCGGGTGGGACGTCGTCGTCGTCGGGGGCGGGGTGGCCGGCCTCAGTGCCGCCCTGATGCTGGGACGGGCGCGGCGGCGCACGCTCGTGGTGGACGAGGGCCGTCCGCGCAACAGGTTCGCCGCCCACATGCACGGGGTGCTGGGGCACGACGGGATCTCCCCGGCCGAGCTGGTGCGGCGCGGCCGGCAGGAGGTGGCGGCGTACGGGGTCGAGGTGCGCGAGGGGCGCGTGGACCGGCTGGAGCGGACAGGGCGCGGCGTGCGCGCGCTGCTCGCGGACGGCGGGCGCGTCGCGGCGCGGGCCGCCGTCGTCGCCACGGGGATCACCGACGACCTGCCCGACGTCCCGGGTTTGGCCGAGCGCTGGGGCGACACCGTCCTGCACTGCCCGTACTGCCACGGCTGGGAGGTGCGCGGGCAGCGCCTCGGCGTCCTGACGACCTCCCCGCAGGGCCTGCACCAGGTCGAGCTCGTACGGCAGTGGAGCGAGGATGTCGTCGTCCTCAGCGCGGGGCTGGGGGACCTCGACGGGCCGACCGAGCGCAGGCTGCGGGCCCGCGGCATCAGGATCGAGCCGGCGCCGGTCACCGAGGTCACCGAGGCCGCTGAGCCCACCGCCGGCGGGGGCGGGCTCGTCATGCGCACGGCCGGCGGTGGCCGCGTCGAGGTCGACGCCCTCTTCACCGCCGGTGCGCCACGCACCCACGACGACCTGCTCGCGGGCCTCGACCTCGACCGGACCTCGACGCCCGACGGCTCGTTCCTGAGCGTGGACCCGGCCGGGCGCACCAGCGACGACCGTGTCTGGGTGGCGGGCAACCTGGTGGACCCCGCCGCGAACGTGGCCACGGCCCTGTCGGCCGGCGCCCTGGCCGGCGGGGCCGTGAACGCGGCGCTCGTCGAGGACGAGTTCGCCGACGCCGTCGCAGGGGCCGAAGGATAACCAGGCCGCCGCCCGCACGGGTCCCACCGCGCCTGTCCCGCCCGCCGCTCGTAGGCTCGAAGGACCGCAGCAGCCACGTCACGAGAGGGGCCGTTCGATGACCGACGTCGCATCCCAGGGACCTGCTCCGAGCGAGGAGGACCGTCCGATCCTGACGAATCGGCAGGGGCATCCGGTCTACGACAACCAGAACCAGCGGACGGTGGGCGCCCGCGGCCCGGCGACGCTCGAGAACTACCAGTTCCTGGAGAAGATCAGCCACTTCGACCGCGAGCGCATCCCGGAGCGCGTCGTGCACGCGCGCGGCTTCGTCGCCTACGGGCACTTCGAGGCCACCGGGAAGTGGGGCGACGAGCCGATCTCCCGCTACACGCGGGCCAAGCTGTTCGCCGAGCCCGGCAAGAAGACGGACCTGGCGATCCGGTTCTCGACCGTCATCGGCGGCCGGGACTCCTCGGAGGCGGCGCGCGACCCGCGCGGGTTCGCCGTGAAGTTCTACACCGAGGACGGCAACTGGGACCTGGTGGGCAACAACCTCGCGGTGTTCTTCATCCGCGACGCCATCAAGTTCCCGGACGTGATCCACGCGCTCAAGCCGGACCCCGTCACGTTCCGCCAGGAGCCGGCCCGCATCTTCGACTTCATGTCGCAGACGCCCGAGTCGATGCACATGCTGGTCAACCTGTTCAGCCCGCGCGGCATCCCCGCCAGCTATCGCACCATGCAGGGGTTCGGCGTCAACACCTACAAGTGGGTCAACGCCGAGGGCGAGACGGTGCTGGTCAAGTACCACTGGCTGCCCCGCCAGGGCGTGGCCAGCCTGACCGAGAAGGACGCCGCCAACATCCAGGCGACCGACCTCGGCCACGCCTCCAAGGACCTGTACGAGGCCATCGAGCGCGGCGAGTACCCCCAGTGGGACCTGTACGTGCAGATGATGAGCGACGAGGAGCACCCCGAGCTCGACTTCGACCCGCTGGACGACACCAAGGTGTGGCCGGAGAACGAGTTCGAGCCGAAGCTCGTGGGCACCATGACGCTCGACCGGAACGTGAGCGACCACCACAACGAGAACGAGCAGATCTCGTTCGGCACCGGCGTGCTGGTCGACGGCCTCGACTTCTCCGACGACAAGATGCTCGTGGGCCGCACGTTCTCCTACTCCGACACCCAGCGCTACCGGGTGGGCCCCAACTACCTCCAGCTCCCGGTGAACAGCGCCAAGAACGCGCGGGTGGCGACCAACCAGCGCGGCGGGCAGATGTCCTACGGCGTGGACCTGGGCGAGGGCCAGAACCCGCACGTCAACTACGAGCCGTCGATCACGGGCGGTCTGCGTGAGGCCGAGTACCCGACCCACGACGAGCAGGGGCCGGTCATCAGCGGCCGCCTGACCCGCCAGCGCATCCCCCGCACCAACGACTACGAGCAGGCCGGGCAGCGCTACCAGCTCATGGAGCAGTGGGAGAAGGACGACCTGGTCCACAACTTCGTCACGCTCATCAGCGAGGCGGCCCGACCCGTGCAGGAGCGCATGGTGTGGCACTTCCTGATGGTGGACGACGAGCTGGGCCTGCGGGTCGGCGAGGGCCTCGGCATCTCCGTCGACGACGTGCGCCACCTGGAGCCGCTGCAGAGCCAGACGCTGAACGAGGAGGAGCTGGACCGCCTGGCCAACCTCGGCAAGAACGGCCCGCGCGATGTCACGGGCCTGAAGATGACGCACGTCGTGCCGAACGAGCACGTCGTCGTGGAACGCTGACCCTGCGCGTGCCGCGGGGTCCGCACCCGCGGCACGCGCCGCAGCACGATGACGGCCTCCCTCCCACCCGGGACGGAGGCCGTCGCGTAACGTGATGCCCCGGGCCGGCGAGCGTCGGCCCTGGTCCGCGAGCCGCGCCGGGACCTCCGGCGCGGTGGATGGCAAAGGCGGCGGACCGCCGGACGGGACTCGACCTGTGGCGCTCTCCCGCTACCTCCACGACTACGCGGCGCGCGCCGCCCGCGCGCTGGGCCCCGACGTCGAGGCCTCCCTCACCGTCCGGGAGCACGGTCTCTCCCTGCGCGCCGGTAGCAGCACCCCCGCGTCCGCGCGGTGCGACCAGGCCGAGGTCAGGGCAGGCGCCGGCCCCTGCATCGACGCGATGAGCCACCGCTCGGTGCTCGTGGTGCCGTCGGTGCCCGGCGAGCGCCGCTGGGACGCCTGGCGCGAGCAGGCTCTGAACGAGGGCTTCGCCAAGGGGCTGGCAGTGCCGGCCGAGATCGCTCCCGGGTTCCAGCTGGGGCTGAACCTGTACTCGCGCAGCACCGACCCGTGGTCCGAGGGCCTGGTCGAGACGGCGCACGCGTACGCGGGCCTCATCGCCACGGGCATCGGTCTGCAGCTGCAGTTCGCCGACGTCGAGGACGCCGCGGCGGGGCTCTACCGCCGGTTGTCGGACTCGGCGGTGGTCGAGCAGGCCCTCGGGGCTGTCATGGAGGCGAACGCCTGCACGCTCGACGAGGCCCGGCAGGTGATCCGCGCGGCCGCGCGGCGCGAGGGCGTGGGCGAGCGGGTCGTCGCCGAGACCATCGTGCGCGCGCTGGTGACCGGCGGCCACGGCGACATCGTGGACGGCCTCGGTCCCTGACACGCCCTCCGCCGCGGGACCCGGGCACGGGCACGGCGGACCTGGTGAGAGAATCCTCCGGGGAACGACAGGACAGGACGGAGCACGAGTGGAAGCGTCGGAGCTGCTGGGGCTGCTCGCACGCACCCTGGCCGGCATCGACGCCGACCTGGCCATGCCCTCGCGGCTGTGCCGCGCCTGCGTGGAGATCCTGGGGGCGCAGAGCGGGGCGGTGACGCTCTCCGCCTCGCCCGAGGAACGCCTCACCGTGAGCACGTCCGACGGCGTCTCCGCCCACATCGGCGACCTCGAGGACATGCTCGGCGAGGGGCCTGGGCACCTGGCGCTGGTCGAGGACCGCATCGTCGTGACGCCCATCGACGGCGCGCACCCGGTCGACGACGCGTTCCCGCTCTTCTCCCAGCTCGTGGCGTCGATCCGTGGGCCGGCCACCGCGTACGCGGTGCCCATGCGGGTCTCCGGGCGCGTCGTCGGCGTGCTGAGCCTCTACGTCGAGGCGGGCCGGCTCGCGCGCGACCCCGAGGACGCCCAGTTCCTGGCCGACGCGGTAGGCATGGCGCTCCTGGGCCAGGTCGACTCGTTCGACTGGTCCACGCGGTCCCGCATCCACCAGGCGACCGGCATGGTCATCGCCCAGCTCGGTATCGGTCCCAGCGACGCGCTGGCCGTGCTGCGGGCGCACGCCTTCGCCCACTCCACGACGCTCGAGACGATCGCGCGCGAGGTCCTCGCTCGCCGGCTCGCCTTCACCTACGACGACACGAACGCCGTGCAGATCGAGAGAACCGAAGAGCCATGACGCCGCGGACCCCGCTGGACTCACTCGCCGCCGCGACGAAGGCCCTCCTGCACGAGCACGACATCACCGACGTCGTCGAGCGGCTCACCGCCGACGCCATGCGCTTCGCCGCGTGCGACGCGGCCGTCCTGCTGGCGCGCGCCGGCGGCAGGCTCGAGCTCGTGGGCGCGACCTCCCACGCCGCCCCGGACCTCGACCTCTACCAGGCCCTGACCGTCGAGGGGCCCTGCCGGGACGCCGTCGCCACCGGCGGTGCCGTCGAGGCGAGCGGTGCCGGCCTGATCGTCGAGCGCTGGCCCGTGGTGGGACCGTTGCTCGTCGACGCCGGGTTCCGCACGGTGCACGCGCACCCGCTGGCCTGGCACGGCGGCGTGATCGGTGCCCTGACGATGTTCCGCCAGGGCACCGAGCCGCTGGACGAGACGCAGGCGCGCACGTCCCGCGCGTTCGCCGACATGCTCGCGCTCACCGTCGCCCAGCCGGACCGTCTGCTCGTGCAGGACGTCGACCGGCGGGTGGCCCGCGCCCGCAGCGGCCGCGCCGTCATCGAGCAGGCGCAGGGCGTGCTCGCCCACCAGCTCGGCATCGGCGTCGACGCCGCATACGACGAGCTCGCCGCCCGCTCCGTGCGCACGGGCGCGCCGCTGACCGTCACGGCGCGTGACGTGGTGCGCGAGGCACGACGCCCCCGGTAGGTGCCACCGGGGCGCCGGCGGGCGGTGCGGCCGCCCTAGGCGGCCGGGCGCCGCAGACGGCGCCGGAGGCCGTCCCGGCGCCGGGGCTCCCTCAGCGGGCCCGGCTCGGCGGGCCCGTCTCCGAGCTGCGGCTCCGGAGCGAGGACCACCACACCGTGGTGGTCCAGGAGCGGGCCGACCACCCCTCGGCACCGCTCGCCCGACACCGCGTCCGGCGCCTGGCCGACCACGATGCCGTCGAAGCGGCGCCCCGCACGGTCTGCCAGCTCGAGGAACATCGCAGCAGCGCGGGGCCGGCGTGCGAGCGGCGCTCCGCGCGCCACCCCGACGTCGAAGAACTCGACGACGATCTCGTGGCCCCCGCCCCGGGCGATCGCACCCGCCACCTCGACCTGCTCGGCGAGTGCACGGGCCACCCCCTCAGGAGACGGGTGCGGCCCGGTCCGGCCGTAGAACGCGAGCCTCATGGTCCGCCCCTTCTGCCGCTCCCGCGGCGCGTCGGGTCGTGCGCGGACGTGCCCCTCCCGGCAGCCCGACGACGACTGGGCCAGTGCAGCACCGGAGCCCGAGGCGGGAGCGGTCGCCTGGCGCGCCGAGGACGGACGTTTGGCGCCGGCTGCTCCTCGTCACACCGCCGGGTCGCTCCCGCAGGCGTACACGAGCTGGTCGGGCGCCTGCGGGGACGCACCCACGAGACGGAACCCGTTCTTCTCCAGCACACGGCGGCTGGCCTCGTTGCCGGGCACCACGTAGGCGCGCAGCTCTCGCTCGCGAGCGGGGTCGAGATGCTCGAAGTGCCAGCGCACCAGCGCCGCCACCAGCTCGCTGGCGTAGCCGGCGCCCCAGCGGGCCGGCGCCAGGAGGTACCCCAGCTCACGGTGCCCTGTCCCGTGGGCCTCCCCGAAGCCCGCCCTGCCCATGAACGTCCCGGAGTCGTCCTCCACCCGCCACCTGGACCACCCCCGGACCCTGTGCTCGGCGATCCATGTGGTGATCCGTGCCCGGGTCTGCTCCCGGTCCTGCACGCCCTTGGTCATGTGGCTCATCACCACGGGGTCCGAGTGCAGACGGTGCAGCTCGTCGACGTCCTCCGGGATCCAGGTGGTCACGCGAGACCGCGGGGTCCGCAGGACCACGGTGCGTGCGCCGACCCGTCCGCCAGCCGGGGTGTAGCGAGCCTCTCTCACAGCGGTCTCCTGTCGTCCACGGGTCAGCGCCCACCGTAGCCGTCCTGCGCACACCGCCGGGCGGGCGTCCGGCGGCAGCAGCCTGCACGGCCTTCCAGCGCTCGCCGTGCGTTCACGGTCCCTGGCGCAGCGCCCGCCGCAGGCGCTCGGCCGTGACGGCCGGGGCCTCGCGGCCCGTCCCCACGACAACGGTGGCGGCCTCCCGCACCACGGGCTCATCGAGCCACCGGGCGAGCAGGTCGTTGCCGTCGTAGACACGGTCGGTGCCCGCCGTCACGACGCTCCGTGCGCGCAGGACCCGCAGCGACTCGTCGCGGTCGTCGGGCCACGGCAGCGGGAGCACCACGTGCGGCGGACGACGCAGCGCGCTCCGCACCCGGCCCACGTGCGCAGGCGCCTCGTACGAGGTGTGCCCCGCGCCGAGCGCGACCACGGCGCCCCCGTGCTCCTCGAAGGCGCGCTCGACGGCATGGATGCGGGCCGGCTCCCACTCGATCTCCGCCACCGTGCGCCCCACCTCGACGGCCCTCTGCCGGAGCCGGTCGAGCGACCAGCCCACCTCCGCGTAGTACCGCCCGCCGACCTCGTCCAGGTCCACGAACGGCGCCCCGAGGGAGGACGCGAGGAGCGCTCCCAGGGTGGACTTCCCGCAGCCCGCGGGACCCACGAGCGCGGCCAGAGGATGCTGCACTCTGCAGATGCTACGAGCCAGGCCGCACGGCGTCGGCCTCACGGCCTCGTGCCACCGTCAGCAGGGCGAGCGCAGCACGTCGACACCCGCCCCCAGGAGCGTCCCCGCCGGTCTCAGGTCGCCTGGGCGACGGCACGCCTGAGCCCGTCGACGTAGCGCTCTGGCTCCTCCCAGGCGGCAAAGTGTCCGCCACGGGGCGGTTCGACCCAGTCGCTCACCGTGAAGAACCGCTCGACGAACCGACGCGGCGCGTTGACGAGGTCGCGCGGGAAGACCGTCATCACGGTCGGCACCTCGATGCGCGGCCAGTCCTTCGCGGCGGCCGTGGCGTACGGCGCGAACGACGTGCCGACCGCACCCGTGAACCAGTAGGACGAGATCCACGTCAGCGCCTCGTCGAACGTGAACGTCCGCAGCAGATCGCCGTCCGAGTCCGTCCAGTCGACCAGCTTCTCCAGGATCCATGCTGCGAGGCCCGCCGGTGAGTCGCCCAGGGAGGCTGCGAGTGTGTGCGGCCTGGTGGCCTGCTCGTGCATGTAGGCGCCCTCGCTGTGCTGCCACGCGTGCCCGCGTCGCACGTACTCACGTTCCTCGTCGTCGAGATCCTCGGGCAGTCCCGCGAGGAAGTGGTACTGCGAGAGGTCCGTGAGATGCTGCGCCCGGACGGCGCCGGCGTGCCGTCCTGCGATCGCCTCGGCGACGTCGCACCCCACGTCGCCGGCTGAGACCACGTACCGCTCGTACCCGAGCTCGGCCATCGCTGCCGCGATCGCGTCGGCCATCACGACGGACGACGCCCCGCCCCCTGGCACCGGGGCGGCGAACGGGAATCCGGGCAGCGCCGGCGCGACCACCGTGACGTCCGTGAGCAGTGGGAAGACCCTCTCGAACCGGAGCACCGAGTCCGGCCAGCCGTGCAGGGGCAGCACGACGGGCGCCCCCGCGTGCGCCGCGGGCGAGACCACCGCCCGGACCGGCACCTCGGTGCGCTCCGTCTCCATCCAGGCCCACGACGCGATCCGGCTCTCGTGCCGCCGCCAGTCGTACTCCTCACGCCAGTGGCGGACCACCTTGCCCAGCAGACGGGCGTCCACGCCGCCGGACCTCCCGAGCTCCGGCAGATCGACCTGCCGGAACCACTCGAGGCGCCGGTGCAGGTCGGTGATCGCGTCGTCGGGCACGGGGACCAGAGCGTGCTGCTTCATGCAACCTCCTCGGGACGACCACCCGAGTCACCGTACGAGGCAGGCTCCACCGCCGCTATCCCGGCCGCAATGCCTCGGGGCTGCCTCTCGGGTCGACATCGCCTCCCGTCCGGCGCGCGGAGCGAGGCAGACGTCGACGAGGGCGACAAGACGCGCGTCCCCGACACATCCGGAGGGTCACGAGGCGGGACCAGACGCACCGGGGTCAGATGACTCTCACGCCGCGGAGCTCGATCGGATGCTCACCACGACCTTGCCGTGCACTCCACCCGACTCGAGGGCGCCGTGCGCCTCGGCGATCTGCTCCAAGGGGTAGACGCTGTCGACGACCGGGCGCAGGTGTCGCGCCTCCGCGATCTTCCTCAGATCCTCGAACAGCGCGCCGGTGGGGTGCCCGAGGAAGAAGCGGATGCGCCGAGGTCCGAGGAGCCCCGACACGGCGATCGCGCCGAGACTGCGCCACGGGCGGTCGAGGTCGAAGGCGATGGTGACCATCCGGCCTCCCGGCGCGAGGCGCGTGCGCAGCCGCCAGAGACTCGTGCCGCGGGTGTCGAATATCACGTCGTACCTGCCGAGGTCCTCGATCGGCTCTCGGTAGTCGATGACCTCGTCGGCGCCCAGCGCGCGGACGAAGTCGGCACTGGCCGGGTGCGCCAGGGCCGTCACGCGCGCACCGAGCATCACCCCGACCTGAACGGCGATGCTGCCGACACCGCCGGCAGCACCGCGGACCAGCAGACGTTCCCCGGCTCGCAGCCGCACCTTGTCCCGGAGGCCGACGAGAGCGGTGGCGCCGCCGGCCAGCAGGGTGACGGCCTCGATCGACGTCAGGTGCTGTGGCGTGCCGGCGACGCGCCAGCTCTCCACCACCAGGTACTCCGCCGCTGAGCCGACCGGCCCACGCTCGTCGACCGTGCCCCAGACCCGGTCCCCGAGGGTCACGTCGGTGATCCCGGCCCCGAGAGCGACGATCTCACCAGCGAAGTCGATGCCCGGGAACGACGGGAACCTCGTGCGAGCGATCCGCCGGAGCCTGCCCTGACGTTGCGCGAGCTCACCGCCGTTGACGGACGTCGCCTCGACACGGACGAGCACCTCTCCTCGCGCGGGCACGGGCCGTGGAACCTCCACGACCTCGAGCACGTCGGGCGGGCCGAACCGGCGGAACACCGCTGCCCTCATCGTCTCCTGCGTCGTTGTCGTCATGCGTAGTCCCTCCGCCCTCGACCGGGTGACGACGCGACGCTAGGACCCGGAGCGTCCGCACGTGACCGTCCTAGGATCAAGTGAGGGACAGCGACCTGGAGGTCTCTCGGATCGGAGACGACGATGACCGCATCCCGGCTGCGCAGCGACGCCCGGCGTAACAGGACGAAGATCCTCGGAGCGGCCCGTGCCGCGTTCGCCAGCGACGGGCTGGACGCCCCCACCGCCGCGATCGCCCGGGCGGCGGGAGTCGGTACCGCGACGCTGTATCGACACTTCCCCACCCGAGACGACCTCGTCGACGCCGTCTTCGGTGAGGAGGTCCGGCACTGCCTCGCGCTGTGCGAGGAGGCGACGGTCGCCCCCGACCCCTGGCGGGGGCTCTCTCGTGCGCTGGAAGCGGTCGTCGCCCTCGAGCTCGCATCACCCGGCCTCGCCGGGACCCTCCTGGCCGAGCGCCGTTGCACGCCGCTCCTCGAGTCGTTCGACCGGGAGGTGCGACGAGGCCTCATGACGTTGGCTGCACGGTTGCGGGACGAGGGAGCGGCCAGGGCCGATCTCACGGGCGGCGACCTCCTCATGGTTCTCACCGCGGTGCGCGCGATCACTCTGACCGACCGGGCGATCGCCACGCGCAGCGCGAAGCGGTTCATCGCCATCGCGACGGCCGGCCTGCGTGGGGACGGCTCCGCGCTGCGGACGGCCCCACAGTCCCGCCCCAGAGAGGAAGTGATCATCGACAGCCGGCGATGAAGAACCCGCCGCAGCGGCTCCACCAGGAGCGGGCCGTCGGTGGCAGACGCCGTCGGCGGCGCCCGTCCGTCTCCGTCCTACCCAGCACCGCCCGCCGGATCCGGACGCGGCGCAGGCCGGGGCCCGGCGCTTCCGGTCACGGGCGCCCCCGTGCCCGCATCCTGCCGAGCAGCTCGAGCAGCCCTCGCCGTTCTGCCGGGGTCATGTCGTCGAGGATCGCGGACTCGTGGAGCCTCTCGCGCAGGGTGTCCCAGAGCCGGTGGCCGCGTCCCGTGAGTACGAGCACCCGTTTGCGACCATCGCTGGGGTGAGGCTGTCGGGCGACGAGCTCGGCCTGCTCGAGCTTGTCAGCGATGAGGCTGGCAGTGGACGGGTCGCGCTCGAGCAGCCTCGCGAGGTCGCGGGGAGTGACGGGCGCCCGGCTCGTGGCGAGGATCCGCAGCACCGGGGCTGCGGAGGCCGGTGCACCGAAGTCCTGCAGCGTTGCGGCCACCGTCGCCTGCGCGAGTCCGGCGACATCGAGCAGCCCTTGGATGATCTGCGCCTTCTCGTCTGCCGCGGTCTCAGTCATGTTGTCATGATACAAATGACGCCTATCATTGAGTCGACTCACCGATCGATGTCAATGAGTGGAGTTGCGGATATGGGAGAGACTGCATCACGGGGAACGGTGCTCGTGACCGGGGGCACCGGATATCTCGCCGGCTGGCTGATCGTCGAGCTGTTGAAGAGTGGCTATCGGGTGCGCGCGACGGTGCGCGACACCGCCCGTGCAGAGCCGGCACGCCGGGCGATCCTGGACCGGTCCGCGGGGGCGCGCTCGCTCCAGCTCGTCCAAGCCGACCTGCTCGACGACGAGGGCTGGGAGCCAGCGCTCGACGGAGTCGACGCGGTGCTGCACACCGCCTCGCCGATGCCTGTCGGCAACGAGGCAGACCTGATCACCACTGCTCGCGACGGCACCCGCCGGGTGCTCACCACGGCAGCACGCGTCGGCGTGCGCCGGGTCGTGTTCACCTCGTCGGGCACCGCCGCCCGATCGAGCAACCCTTCGAGCACGACCACCGAGGACATGTGGTCAGAGCCGTCCGGCGACGCGACGCACGTGTATCCGGATTCGAAGATCTACGCGGAGCGGCTCGCGTGGGAGCTTGCCGACGAGCTCGGCCTAGATCTGACCGCGGTGCTGCCGTCGTTCATGCAGGGACCACCGGTGGGCGCGCCCGGGCGAGCTGGCACGATCGATGTGGTCCGCCGACTGCTGGACCGGGCGATGCCAGCGCTGCCGCGGCTCGGCTGGAACGTCGTCGACGTGCGTGACGAGGCCCGGCTGCACGTCCTCGCCCTCGAGCAGCCCGCAGCGATCGGTGAACGCTACAACGGATCGGGCACGTTCCTCTGGTACCGCGACGTCGCACGCATCCTTCGCGAGGGCCTCCCCGAGCAGAAGAAGATCCCCGCTCGCGAGCTGCCCGACTTCCTGGTGCGACTCGCAGCCCGACGCGACCCTCACCTCGCGATGATCGTCGACGAGCTCGGCATCGTCCGCACCGTCGACAGCAGCAAGGCCCGTCGTCAGCTCGGCTGGACCACTCGTGACGCACAGACCACCATCCTCGACACCGCCCGCGCACTCATCGCGCAGGAGCGGCCACCCTCCACCAGCTCGCCCAGGACGCCCTGAAGCCGGCATTCTCGGCGTGACGGGTGCGCGCACCGGGGCGACGCGGAGGCTGGGTGCGCCCTCTCGCCGCCGCCGCCCAGTTCGTGCTCCTGGCCAGCCTGCCCCTTGCAGCGGTCGCCGCGCTACGGCGCTGATCGGCGTCAGCAACGACAGAGGCGGCTCCCGGAGCTTTCCGGAAACCGCCTCTGACCTGCTACTTCATCTGTCGGGCTGACAGGATTTGAACCTGCGACCCCTTGACCCCCAGTCAAGTGCGCTACCAAGCTGCGCCACAGCCCGAAGGCCCTCGCGGACCTCGTCACCCCGAAGGGCCGGAAGAGATACTACCCCACGTCAGGGGGCGTCCGAGACCACAGGGGTCCGCCGCCGGGCCTCGTGCTCGCTCGCCAGGACGGCGTACACCAGCTCCGTGGACCAGACGCCGTCCGCGGGCCGCACGTCGTTCTCGACCAGCCGTGCCTCGAGCCGCATGCCCAGCCGCTGGGCCACCCGCACGGATGCCGTGTTCTCGGCGTCGATGCGCGCGAACGCCCGGTGGAACCCGAAGCGCCCGAAGGCCAGGGCGAGCAGCGCGCCGCTCGCCTCGGTGGCGAGCCCCCGGCCCGCGACGTCGGGGTGGAACGCGTAGCCGATCTCGACCTGCCCCTCCCCCGGCGCCCGCTTGAGGAGCCCCTCGCCCACGACGACGCCGTCGAGCTCGACCGCCAGGACGAGGACGTCCCCGGTGGCGCGGAACGGGTGCGTCACCCAGGAGGCGAGCTTCTCGCGCGCGACCTCGGCCGTCCACGGGGGCTGGTACATGTAGCGGACGACGTCGGGGCGCCCCCGCCACGTCAGGAAGTCGTCGGCGTCGTCCTCGCGCACCCGGCGTAGCAGGAGGCGCTCGGTGCGCACCATGACAGCGGTGGGTTCGGCGACGTCCCGGGACATGACGGAAGCCTGGCCCGTCGGTGCGTGCCGGTCAAGGACGGCCGGCCCGGGGCGGGGGTGATCAGTCCCGCCGTGCCCGCGCGTCGTGCTGGGCGCCGTCGCGCAGGGCGACGTCGAGCAGCGCGAACACCGCGAGGTCGACGAGGAGGCCGGCGGTGGCCGTCCACTGCAGCACGCCGAACACGAGCGGCTGCGTCACGAGCAGGCTGACCAGCACCCCGCGCCGCACCCAGGCGGCCGCGTCGCTGCCGCGCCCGCCCCGCAGGGCGCGCACGGAGCCGACGGCGCAGCAGGCCGCCGTCGTCGCCACGCCGAGGAGGACGACGCCCCCGAGCCAGACGGGACCGTCCACGAGGGACCGCACGCCCACCGCCGCGGAGGCCGCGGCGACGGCCAGGACGGCCGCCACCACGACGACGCCGGCCCAGCGGAGCCGGACGGCCGCCCGCAACCATCGGTCGGCACGCAGCACGAGGCCGCGCACGGGGTCCGGCACGGTGACGTCGTCGTGCGGGATCGCGTCGACCAGCCGGCGCAGCTCGGCCGCCCCGGGCTCGTCCCCGCCCCGCTGCAGCAGCACGAGCACCTCGGCGCGCCCGGCGTCCGTGAGTCCGCCCGCCAGGCCGGCCGCGGCGCGGTCCGCGGCGACGGCGAGGTACTCGGCACGATGGTGCCGGCGCCGGCCGTGCATGGCCTCCACCAGCAGCACGAGCACCACCAGGACGGCGTAGATCAGCGCCGCCGTGGGGCCGTAGAAGTAGTCGTTGTCCGCGGTCACGAACTTGCCGATCTCGTCCACGAACAGGCCGAACCCCACCCCGGCCAGCACCGCACCCAGCGAGCGCACCGCCGGCCCGACATAGGACAGCAGCACCACGACGGCCACGGCCAGCAGCAGACCGCCCCACAGCACGTGCGCCACGTGCAGACCGGCACCGCCGACCTGCGGGTACCCGGCCAGCGCCAAGAACCCGCGCGTGAGGAGCACGGTCGCCACCGTGACGACGAGGAACGTCACCAGGTGGCGCACGGCCGCGGTGTCGCGGGCGACGCCGGCGCGCAGCAGCCGTCCCCGCCCCGCGAGGGCCGGTGTCGCGGCAGCCGCGGACGGCGGTGGCTGGACGACGTCGTCGTCCGCCCCGCTCCCGCTCGCCTCCGCGTCCCGGGCGGCGCCCGCCGGGTTCACCGCTTGCGCTTCTCCCGCACGCGGACACTGATCTCGATCGGGGTGCCCTCGAAGCCGAACGTCTCGCGCAGGCGGCGCTCGATGAACCGGCGGTAGCCGGCCTCGATGAAGCCGGTCGCGAAGATGACGAACCGCGGCGGACGCGTCGAGGCCTGGGTGCCGAAGAGGATGCGCGGCTGCTTGCCCCCGCGCAGCGGGTGCGGGTGCGCCGCCACGAGCTCGCCCAGGAACGCGTTGAGCCGGCCGGTGGGGATCCGCATGTCCCACGACCCCAGCGACCGCTCCAGCGCCGGCACGAGGCGCTCGGTGTGCCAGCCGGTGCGTGCGGAGACGTTGACGCGCGGGGCCCACTGGATCTGCACGAGCTCCTTCTCGATCTCGCGCTCCAGGTACGGGCGGCGGTCCTCGTCCATGAGGTCCCACTTGTTGTACGCGATGACCAGGGCGCGGCCGGCGTCGATGACCTGCTGGATCACGCGGGTGTCCTGCTCGGTCAGCGGCTGCGAGGCGTCGAGCAGCACCACCGCCACCTCGGCCTTCTCGATGGCGGCCTGCGTGCGCAGGGACGCGTAGAAGTCGGCGCCGGACGTCTGGTGCACCCGGCGGCGGATGCCGGCCGTGTCCACGAACCAGTACGGGACGCCCTTGATCTCGACGAGCTCGTCCACCGGGTCGCGGGTGGTGCCGGCCAGCTCGTCGACGACGACGCGCTCCGCGCCGGCGATCTTGTTCAGCAGCGACGACTTGCCCACGTTCGGACGGCCGACGAGGGCCACGCGCCGCGGCCCCGTCGGGCGCAGCTCCCCGTGCTCGGAGACCTCGGGCAGCGCCCTCATGGCCGCGTCGAGCAGGTCGCCGACCCCGCGGCCGTGCAGCGCGGAGATCGGGTGCGGCTCGCCCAGGCCCAGGCTCCACAGGTAGGCGGCGTCCGCCTCGCCCGAGGGGCCGTCCACCTTGTTCGCCGCGAGCACCACCGGCTTGCCCGCCCGGCGCAGCAGCTCCACCACGCGCTCGTCGGTGGCCGTGGCACCCACGGTCGCGTCGACCACGAAGACGACGGCGTCCGCCAGGGCGATCGCCACCTCGGCCTGGACGGCGACCTTGGACTCGATACCGGCGACGTCGACCTCCCAACCACCGGTGTCGACCAGGTTGAAGTCGCGCCCGGCCCACTCCGCCGGGTAGGTCACGCGGTCGCGCGTGACGCCGGGCTTGTCCTCGACGACGGCCTCGCGGCGCCCGAGCACACGGTTGACGAGGGTCGACTTGCCCACGTTGGGGCGGCCGATGATGGCGAGCACCGGCAGCGGCTTCTCGCCCCGGGCAGCGCCGTCCTCGTCCCACTCGCCCTGGAGGAGCGCTCGGTCGGCCTCGTCGAGCTCGAACTCCTCGAGACCGGCGCGCAGGGCACGCTCGCGCGCCTCGTCGTCAGCCTCGTCGGGCAGCACGACGGGAGCGTCGTTCTCGTCGGGGAAGAACTCGTCGGGGGAAGACATGCCGACCATTCTCCCAGGCCGGGCGCGATGCGCCGGACGAGACGCGGGTCACGCACCCCACGTGTCGCACGGGGCGCCTCCGCGCCCCTCCCGCAGAGGCCGTCTCAGCGAGCCGCGGTCACCTGTGCGACCACGGCCAGCACGGCCTCGATGGTCTCCTCGAGGTCGAGGTCCGACGAGTCGACCGTGACCACGCCGTCGGCCGCCACCTGGAACTGGCTCACGGTGGCGTCGTCGCGGTCTCGCCGCACCACCTGGTCCCGCGTCGCCTCGACGGCCGCCGCGTCGGCGGCGCCGTGGACCTCCAGGGACCGGCGGCGCAGGCGTGCCTCTTCGCTGGCCGTCAGCAGCACGCGGGCGTCGGCGTCGGGAGCCACCACCGTGGTGATGTCCCGCCCCTCGGCCACGATGCCCGCCGCCTGGGCCGCGACGTCGATGATCTCCCGCTGGCGGCGGCGCAGCTCGGCGCGCACGTCGAGGTTCGTGGCCACCTTGGAGACCTCCGTGGAGACCTCCGTGGTGCGGATCGCGGCGCTCACGTCGCGGCCGTCCAGGCGCACCGCCGGCGCGTCGGGGTCCAGGCCCATCTCCAGCGGCATGCCCCGCACGGCGGCAGCGACCCGCTCCGCGTCGGCCAGGTCGCCCACCGCGTCCATCGCCCACAGCGTGGCCGCCCGGTACATGGCCCCGGTGTCGAGGTACGCGAGCCCGAGCCGGCGGGCCACGCCCTTGGACACGCTGGACTTGCCCGAGCCGGACGGCCCGTCGACGGCGATGACGACCACTGCGTTCTCCTCGTTCACATCTCGACGGCGGCCATGAGGCTGCCGACCTCGGTCCGACCCAGCACGCGCGTGGTGCCCGGCCGCTGGTCCCCCAGCGCGATGGGGCCGATGCGCGTGCGCACCAGACGCTCCACGGGCCGCTCGACCGCGTCGAACATGCGCCGGACGATCCGGTTGCGGCCCTCGTGCAGCACCACCTCGACCATGGTGAGCCCGTCGAGCGCCTGGACGACCTTCACCTTGTCCATGCGCGCCGGCCCGTCCTCCAGCTCGACGCCGTCCAGCAGCTGCTTGACGATCCGCGGGTAGACCTCGCCGCCGCCCACCGTCACGAGGTACGTCTTGGGCACCTCGTAGCGCGGGTGCGCCAGGCGGTTGGCCAGCTCCCCGTCGTTGGTCAGCAGCAGCAGCCCCTCGGAGTCGGCGTCGAGCCGGCCCACGTGGAAGAGGCGCTCGTCCCGGTTCTTGATCAGGTCCGCGACCGTGGGGCGGCCCTGCGGGTCGCTCATCGCGGACAGCACGCCGTGCGGCTTGTTCAGCGCGAGGGTGACCTTCTCGGTGTCGGTCTGCACGCGCATGCCGTCCACGTGGATCACGTTCACCGCCGGGTCCACCCGTACACCCAGCTCGACGACGATCTGGTCGTCGACGGTCACGCGGCCCTCGGCGATCAGCTCCTCCGCCTTGCGGCGCGACCCGTAGCCGGCCGTCGCCAGCACCTTCTGCAGGCGCACGCCGTCGGGCACGTGCACGTCACGGGCGGGCTCGGCCGGCGGACGCTGACGCCGGGCCGGGCGCGGGGCGCCGGTGCGCCCGGCCCCGCGGGACGCACCACCGCGGGCGCCACCCCCGGCGGACTGGCGCTGGCCGGCCTCGCGGCGGGGGCCGCGACGGGGTTCGCTCATGACTCGGATTCTCCCTCAGCGGTGCTCGTCGGTCAGCGCGTCCAGGGCGTCGATCCCCGGCAGGTGCGGTGCGAGCGGGGGCAGCTCGTCGAGCGACTGCCAGCCCATCCGGTCGAGGAACTCGCCCGTGGTGCCGAACAGCGTGGCGCCCGTGAGCGGGTCCTGCCCCACCTCGGCCACCAGGCCGCGCGCCAGCAGCGTGCGCACCACGCCGTCGACGTTCACCCCGCGCACCGCGGACACCTGCCCGCGCGTGACCGGCTGACGGTACGCGATGACGGCCAAGGTCTCCAAGGCGGCCTGGCTCAGACGAGCGCTCTGCCCCTCGAGCACCAGCCGCGCGACGACGTCGGCGTGGGCCCGGGAGGAGTACACCCGCCACCCCTCCGCCCCTTCGCGCAGCTCGAACCCCCGGGGCCGGCCGCCTCCCTCGCCGCGGTACTCGGCCGCGAGCCCCGCGAGGGCGGCAGAGACGTCCGTCACAGGCAGGTCGACGGCGGCGGCGAGGCGCTCGGTGGGCACCGGGGAGTCCGCGACCATCAGCACCGCCTCGAGCGCCGCCTCGAGCCCGCCGGGCAGGTCCTGCACGTCGACGGCCGGCGCGGGCTGCGCCGGCGCAGCCGGGCCCGCCAGGCCGCCGTCGGACGACTCGGCCGCCTCGGGCGCCGCAGGCGTCCCAGACGCCGCAGACGCCGTGGCCGTCTCGAACGTCTCGTCAGGGCTGGTGCTCATGCGGGGACCTCCTGCTGTCCGTCGAACTCCTCGAAGCCGGCGCCCACCTGCTCCGCGGCGTCGTCAGCCGGGTCGCCGCCGGTCCAGCGCACGGTCAGCTCCCCGAGGGGGGCAGCCTGCTCGAACGACACCTGACCGCCGCGGAACAGCTCGAGGAGCGCCAGGAAGCGTGCCACGACGACGAGCCGCTCCTCGCCGGCGGCCAGGGACCGGAACGTCACCGAGCGTTCGCGCCGCAGGCGTCCGACGACGATCGCGGCCTGCTCGCGCACGCTCACCGCGGGCGCGTGCAGGTGGGTGAGGGAGACCACGGGCGGGGCCTTGGGCGTCAGGGCGCGGGCCGCCAGCTCCGCCAGGCGGCCGGGAGTCAGGGTCCACACCAGCTCGGGCAGCAGCGCCGCCATCTCGGGCTCGAGGGGCACGCTGCGAGGAACCCGCCGCCCCTCGGTCGCCATGCGCTCGGCGAGCACCGCCGAGACGTCCTTGTAGGCCCGGTACTGCAGGAGCCGGGCGAAGAGCAGGTCGCGGGCCTCGAGCAGCTCCAGGTCCTCGGCGTCCTCCTCAGCCGTGCCCGGTAGGAGCCGTGCCGCCTTGAGGTCGAGGAGCGTCGCCGCCACCACGAGGAACTCGCTCGCCGTGCCGAGGTCCCAGGAGGGGTGCTCCTCCCCCCGCTCGGCGGCCTCCCGCGCCGCGGTCTCGGCGGCGCGGATGTGCGCCACGAAGTCGTCGGTCACGACCGCGAGCGCCACCTCGGTGACGTCGAGCTGGTGCTTGGCGATGAGGCTCAGCAGCAGGTCGAACGGACCGCTGAAGTTCTCGAGCCGGACCTCGAAGGCCCTGCTGCCGGGGCGGGATCCTGTGGGCTCGGGCTCCGCCCTCCCCTGGGGCGCCTGCGCGCGGGGGTGAGCGTCGGGGTCGGCGTGGGGGTCAGGCGGCGTCGCCACGCGCCACGAGCTCCCTGGCCAGCTGGCGGTACGCCTCGGCACCGGCGTGGTTGGGTGCGTAGGCCGTGATCGGCTCGGCGGCCACGGACGCGTCGGGGAACTTCACGGTGCGCCCGATGACGGTGTGCAGGAGCGTCTCGCCGAACGCCTCGTGCACGCGCGCGACGACCTCGCGCGAGTGCAGGGTCCGCGAGTCGTACATGGTGGGGAGGATGCCGTCGATCTCGAGCGCCGGGTTGAGGCGGTCGCGCACCTTCTCGATGGTCTCCACGAGCAGGGCGACGCCGCGCAGCGCGAAGAACTCGCACTCGAGCGGGATGAGCACGCCGTGCGCGGCGGTCAGCGCGTTGACCGTCAGCAGACCCAGCGAGGGCTGGCAGTCGACGAGGATCACGTCGTACTCGTCCTGGACGGGACGCAGCGCGCGGGCCAGCACGGACTCGCGCGCGACCTCGCCGACCAGCTGCACCTCGGCGGCGGACAGGTCGATGTTGGCGGGGACCACGTCCAGGCCCTCGATCGCCGTGGGGGTGATGACGTCGGTGATCTGCACCGAGCGCTCCATGAGCAGGTTGTAGACGCTCAGCTCGAGCTCGTGCGGGTTGACGCCGACGCCCACCGACGCGGCGCCCTGCGGGTCGAAGTCCACGAGCAGCACGCGGCGGCCGTACTCGGCCAGCGCAGCGCCCAGGTTGATCGTGCTCGTCGTCTTGCCGACGCCGCCCTTCTGGTTGCACATCGCGATGATGCGGGCGGGGCCGTGCTGGGCCAGCGGCGCGGGGACGGGGAAGTCGGGCATCGGGCGCCCGACGACGTCGAGGCGCTCCTGCGGCGCGGCACCGCCGCGCGCGAACAGCGTGTCGTTCCCCAGTGCTTCGCTCACGCTCGACACGCTACCTCAGCCCTCGGCGGCGGCCGGCGGCCGCGCCCCGGCGCGCCGCGACCCCACGGCAGCACCCCGACCGTGCTGGCCGGCGCAATCGCTCACCCCTGCCTCGCCGCCTGCCCGGTAGCGCTACAGGGCGCGCGGGTGCGCTGCCGCGTAGACCTCGCGCAGCGTGTCGGGCGTGACCATCGTGTAGATCTGCGTGGTGGTCACCGAGGCGTGCCCGAGCAGCTCCTGGACCACGCGGACGTCGGCGCCGCCCTGGAGCAGGTGGGTGGCGAACGAGTGGCGCAGCGTGTGCGGGGAGACGTTCTGGAGGCCGGCCTTCTCCGAGGCGGCCTGCAGCACCGCCCAGGCGCTCTGCCGGGACAGGCGCCGCCCCCGGGTGTTCAGGAACAGCGCGGGCGTCCCCGTGCCCGACGCCGCCAGACCGGGACGGGAACGCACCAGGTAGGCGTCGAGCGCCTCGCGCGCGTAGGAGCCCACCGGGACCACCCGCTGCTTGTCGCCCTTGCCGTGCAGCCGCACGACGGCGTCGGCGCCGGTCCCCGACCCCGGGAGCGCACCGTCGAGCCACCCGACCGCGTCGACGTCGAGCCCCACGACCTCGCTGATGCGCCCGCCGGTCGAGTACAGCAGCTCCAGCAGGGCACGGTCGCGCAGCGGGAGGGGGCCGTCGCCCTGACCGGCGGCGTCGAGGAGGCGGGTGACGGCGTCCACGCTCAGGGCGTGCGGGAGCCGGCGCAGCTGCGTGGGAGCGCGGACCTCGGCGGAAGGGTCGTGGGTCGCCAGCCCTTCCGCGTGGGCGAACCGGTGCCAGCCGCGCACCGCGGCCAGCGCTCGCGCCGTCGAGGCCGGCGAGAGCCGGGCGCCGCCGTCGGTCCCTTCCCGGACCACGGTCACGTACGCGACGACGTCGGCCTCCGAGACGGCACCGACCGAGGTGCGGCCCAGCGACTCGAGGTGACGCACGTAGCGCGCGAGGTCGCGGCGGTAGGCGGCCGTGGTGTTCGCCGACAGCCCGCGCTCGACGCGCAGGTGGGCGAGGTAGTCGTCGAGCGCCGCCTCGAGGGGACCGCTGGTGACGACGGCGCTGGTGCTCACGGGGCGATGATGCCGCCGCGGGGGCGCGGGACCGGGGACGCCCCGCCGTGCGAGGGCGGAACCGACGTCAGAAGGGCAGGAACACGTCGACCGCGACGGCCACGAAGAGGATCGTCAGGTAGGTGATCGAGGCGTGGAAGACGCCCATCGCCACCTTGCCCGTCTTGGTGCGGCCCTTGCGGGCGTGGTCGAGCATCGACCACGTCTGCCAGCCGAACCACAGCGCGAGCGCCACGGCGACGACGGTGTAGACCCATGTCATCCCGGCGAGCGGCACCAGCGCGAACGAGCACGCCACCATCGCGGCGGTGTAGGCCACCATCTCGACCGCCACGCGGCGGTCGGAGGCGACCACGGGGAGCATGGGCACCCCCGCCGTGGCGTAGTCCTGCTTGAACTTCACCGACAGCGGCCAGTAGTGCGGCGGCGTCCAGAAGAACACCACGCCGAACAGGGCCACGGCCGCCCACGAGAGGCCGCCGGTGACCGCCGCCCACCCGATGAACACGGGCATGCAGCCGGCGATCCCGCCCCAGACGATGTTCTGAGGGGTGCGGCGCTTGAGGATCATCGTGTAGCCGACCACGTAGATCGCGATCGCGGCGAAGGTCAGCCAGGCCGAGGCGAGGTTGACGAGCAGCGCGAACCACACGAGGGCCACCACGCCGAGCACCGTGGCGAAGACGAGCGCCGCGCGCGGGGTGATCTCCCCCGTCACGAGGGGGCGCCGCTTGGTCCGGTTCATCAGCTTGTCGATGTCCCGGTCGAGGTACATGTTGAACGCGTTCGCCGACCCGGCCGCCAGCGCTCCGCCCACCAGGGTCAGCAGCACCAGGGACAGCGGGGGCAGCCCCCGCTCGGCGAGGATCATCGTGGGGATCGTCGTCACCAGCAGCAGCTCGATGATGCGCGGCTTGGTGAGGGCGACGTAGGCCGCCGCCCGGTCTCGCAGGTGCAGCAGGGGCCCGCGCAGGCGCCGGAGGCTCCCGACGACGTCGGCGCGGCCGTCCTGCGGCACGCGCGCGGCCCGGGTCGCGGCCGTGCGGGGACGCTCCGCCCCCGTGGTCGTCGTCTGGCTCGTGCTCACGCGCGTCGCTGTTCCGTTCCTCGCTGGTCGCGGCTCGCCCCGGGTCGAGGTGCCGGGGACTCGATCATCCTACGGCCCCCTCACCTGCCCGGCGGCCCCAACCGGGGTGTGACGAATCCCCCTCCGCCCGGCGGGAACCCGCGGCGCGGCGCCCGGTCTCTTCCCTGGCGCGCCGCTCACGGCGGTCACGACGATCGTGGTGGCGCCCCTCGATATACGCTGGAACCGCTACTCGCCGCCGCCGTGGCCAGGACTCTCCCCCGCCGTGACGTCACTGCCCGGACCTGCGCGTTGGCACTCGGATCTGGCTAGCAAGCACCACGACCCCGGGGCCATGTCCCCGGGCAGGAATGAGGCATACGTGAGCACGTTCGACCCCGCCCTCAAGCCGCTCGACTGGACTGAGCTCGACGAGCGCGCGGTCAAGGCCATCAAGGCCCTGGCCGCCGACGCCGTCGAGAAGGTCGGCAACGGGCACCCGGGCACGGCGATCTCGCTGGCCCCGGCCGCCTACCTCCTGTTCCAGAAGGCGATGCGCCACGACCCGGCCGACCCGCACTGGGTGGGCCGCGACCGCTTCGTGCTGTCCGCGGGCCACTCCTCTCTGACCATCTACCTCCAGCTCTTCCTGGCCGGCTACGGCCTGGAGATGGAGGACATCGCGGCGCTGCGCACCTGGGGCTCCAAGACCCCGGGCCACCCCGAGTACAAGCACACCGCCGGCGTCGAGATCACCACCGGCCCGCTCGGCCAGGGCCTCGCCTCGGCCGTGGGCATGGCCTTCGCCGCCCGCCGCGAGCGCGGCCTGCTCGACCCCTCCGCCGCCCCGGGCGAGTCCCCGTTCGACCACCACGTCTACGTCATCGCCTCCGACGGCGACCTGCAGGAGGGCGTGACCTCCGAGGCCTCCTCGCTCGCCGGCCACCAGCAGCTCGGCAACCTCGTCGTGATCTGGGACGACAACAAGATCTCGATCGAGGACGACACCGACATCGCGTTCACCGAGGACGTCCTGGCCCGCTACGAGGCCTACGGCTGGCACACCCAGCGCGTCGACTGGACGCAGGGCGGCACCGGGTACGCCGAGGACGTCGAGGCGCTGGCCGCGGCGATCGAGGCAGCCAAGGCGGAGACCGACCGCCCGTCGATCATCGACCTGCGCACCATCATCGGCTGGCCCTCGCCCACCAAGCAGAACACCGGTGGCATCCACGGCTCCGCCATGGGCGCGGACGAGATCAAGGGCCTCAAGGAGATCCTGGGCCTCGACCCGGAGAAGTCGTTCCACATCGACGACGAGGTCCTCGCGCACACCCGTGCCGTCGCCGAGCGGCAGTCGGCCCAGCGTCAGGCGTGGGAGACCGCGTTCTCCGCGTGGAAGGCAGCGGCCCCCGAGGCCGCCGCCCTCCTGGAGCGCCTCTCGGCCCGCGAGCTGCCGGAGGGCTGGGAGCAGTCGCTGCCCGTCTTCGAGGCGAGCGAGAAGGGCGTCGCCACGCGTGCCGCGTCGGGCAAGGTGCTCTCGGCCCTCAAGGACGTGCTGCCCGAGCTGTGGGGCGGCTCCGCGGACCTCGCCGGCTCCAACAACACGACGATGGACGGCGAGCCCTCGTTCGTCCCGGTCGAGCACGCCACCAAGAAGTTCCCGGGTCACGAGTACGGGCGCACGCTCCACTTCGGCATCCGTGAGCACGGCATGGGCTCGATCCTCAACGGCATCGTGCTGCACGGCCTGACCCGCCCCTACGGCGGCACGTTCCTCCAGTTCTCCGACTACATGCGCGCCGCCGTCCGCCTGGCCGCGCTCATGGAGATCCCGACGACGTTCGTCTGGACGCACGACTCGATCGGCCTCGGCGAGGACGGCCCCACGCACCAGCCGGTGGAGCACCTGGCCGCCCTGCGCGCCATCCCCGGCCTCGACGTGGTCCGGCCCGCGGACGCGAACGAGACCGCGTGGGCCTGGCGCGGCGTCCTGGAGAACACGGACAACCCGGCCGGCCTCATCCTCACCCGCCAGAACGTGCCCACGTTCCCGCGCGGCGAGGACGGCTTCGCGAGCGCCGAGGGCACCCTCAAGGGCGCCTACACGCTCCTCGACACCGACGGCACGCCCGACGTGATCCTCATCGGCACCGGCTCCGAGGTGCAGCTGGCCGTGCAGGCGCGCGAGCAGCTCGCCGCCGAGGGCGTCAAGGCCCGCGTCGTCTCGGCCCCGAGCCTCGAGTGGTTCGACAAGCAGGACGAGGCGTACCGCGAGTCGGTGCTCCCCGCGGCCGTCAAGGCCCGCGTCTCGGTCGAGGCCGGCATCCGCCAGGGCTGGCGCGAGTACGTCGGCGACGCCGGCCGCAGCGTGTCGCTCGAGCACTACGGTGCCTCGGCCGACTACCAGACGCTGTACCGCGAGTTCGGCATCACGGCCGAGGCCGTGGCCGCCGCCGCCCGCGAGTCGATCGCCGCCGCCACGGGCGGCACGGCTCCCGGCGCCGACGCGGTCGAGTCGGTGGGTGGCACCGGCGACCAGCTCTGACCCCGACGGCGGTGGCCGGCGCGCGCCGGCCACCGCCACCCCGGGGCGTCCACCGCGCCCCACCACGGACCGCAGCGAGACCCGGGCCGCCCGCAGTCACGAGCGACCAGGCACGAGAGATCAGGAAGGTCTGCACCCATGACGACCCCCACGGACACCAGCGACACCCGTCCCACCCGCCGGCTCTCGGAGGCCGGCGTGTCGATCTGGCTCGACGACCTGTCGCGCGAGCTGCTGCGCAGCGGCGCGCTCGCCAAGCTGCTCACCGAGAAGGACGTCGTCGGGGTGACCACGAACCCGACGATCTTCGCCTCCGCCATGTCCAAGGGCGACGCCTACGACGGCGCGCTGCAGGAGCTGGCCGGCACCGACGTCGAGTCCGCCGTCGAGCGGATCACCACCGACGACGTGCGCGAGGCCGCGGACGTGCTGCGTCCTGTGTACGACGCCACGGGCACGGTGGACGGCCGCGTGTCGATCGAGGTGGACCCGCGCCTCGCCAGGGACACCGACGCGACGACCGCCGTGGCCGAGCGGCTGTGGACCACGGTCGACCGCCCGAACGTCATGATCAAGATCCCCGCCACGGTCGAGGGCCTGCCGGCCATCACCGCCACGCTGGCCAAGGGCATCAGCGTCAACGTCACCCTCATCTTCTCGATCGAGCGCTACCGCGCCGTGATGGACGCCTTCCTCGACGGGCTCGAGCAGGCTCAGGCCAACGGCCACGACCTCGCGCCCGTGGGTTCCGTCGCCTCCTTCTTCGTCTCGCGTGTCGACACCGAGATCGACAAGCGGCTCGACGCGATCGGGACGCCCGAGGCCCTCGAGCTGCGCGGCAAGGCCGCCGTGGCCAACGCCCGGCTCGCCTACGCCGCCTACGAGGAGGTGTTCTCCTCCGACCGGTGGAAGGCCCTCGAGGCTGCCGGCGCCAGGCCGCAGCGCCCCCTGTGGGCCTCGACCGGCGTCAAGAACCCGGACTACCGCGACACCATGTACGTCGACGAGCTCGTCGTCGCCGGCGTCGTGAACACCATGCCGGGCTCCACGCTCGACGCCTTCGCCGACCACGGCATCGTCCTCGGCGACACCGTGAGCGGCACCGCCGAGGAGGCCGCGGCCACCATCGCCGCCATCGAGGCCGTCGGCATCTCCCTGGAGGAGGTCACCCGCCAGCTCGAGGAGGAGGGCGTCTCCAAGTTCGAGGTCAGCTGGGACGAGCTGCTCACCACGACCAGGGCGGGCCTGGACTCCGCCGGTGGTGCCCGGTGAGGCCGGCCAAGATCTCGGCCGAGCACAACCCGCTGCGCGATCCCCGCGACCTGCGCCTGCCGCGCATCGCGGGACCCAGCGGCCTCGTCATCTTCGGCGTCACCGGCGACCTGTCGCGCAAGAAGCTCATGCCGGCGGTCTACGACCTCGCCAACCGTGGCCTCCTGCCGCCGGGCTTCGCCCTCACCGGGTTCGCCCGCCGTGACTGGGAGGACCAGGACTTCGCGAAGATCGTGCACGACTCCGTCAAGGAGCACGCGCGCACGCCGTTCCGCGAGGCCACGTGGGAGCAGCTCGCCGAGGGCATCCGGTTCGTGCAGGGCTCCTTCGACGACGACACCGCGTTCGAGAACCTGCGCCAGACCGTCGAGAAGCTCGACGAGGAGCGCGGCACGGGCGGCAACCACGCGTTCTACCTCTCGGTACCGCCCGGCGCCTTCCCCGTGGTGGTCAGCCAGCTCCAGAAGCACGGACTGTCCACGCCGCAGGAGGGCTCCTGGCGTCGCGTGGTGATCGAGAAGCCGTTCGGTCACGATCTCGAGTCCGCCCAGGAGCTCGACGCCGTCGTGTCCGAGGTGTTCGACCAGGAATCGGTGTTCCGCATCGACCACTACCTGGGCAAGGAGACCGTCCAGAACCTGCTGGCGCTGCGCTTCGCCAACCAGATGTTCGAGCCGCTCTGGAACGCCCACTACGTGGACCACGTCCAGATCACCATGGCCGAGGACATCGGCATCGGCGGCCGCGCCGGCTACTACGACGGGATCGGCGCGGCCCGCGACGTCATCCAGAACCACCTGCTCCAGCTCCTGGCGCTCGTGGCGATGGAGGAGCCGGTGAACTTCGACGCGCAGGCGTTGCGCGCCGAGAAGATCAAGGTGCTCTCGTCCGTGCGGCTGCCCCGTGACCTCGGCCGACACACGGCCCGCGGCCAGTACGCCTCGGCCTGGCAGGGCGGCGAGAAGGTCGTCGGGTTCCTCGAGGAGGAGGGGTTCAACCCCGACTCCACGACGGAGACGTTCGCCGCCGTGCGGCTCGACATCGACAACCGCCGGTGGGCGGGCGTCCCGTTCTACCTGCGCACCGGCAAGCGGCTCGGACGCCGCGTCACCGAGGTGGCCGTCGTCTTCAAGAAGGCACCCCACCTGCCGTTCGAGTCCTCGCTGGCCTCCGACCTCGGCAACAACGCGCTGGTCATCCGGGTCCAGCCCGACGAGGGCGTCACCCTGAGGTTCGGTGCCAAGGTGCCCGGGACGGCCATGGAGGTGCGCGACGTCACGATGGACTTCGGGTACGGGCACTCGTTCACCGAGTCCTCCCCCGAGGCCTACGAGCGTCTCATCCTCGACGTGCTGCTGGGCGACCCGCCGCTGTTCCCCACGCGCGAGGAGGTCGAGCTCTCCTGGAAGATCCTCGACCCCGTCATCGACTACTGGGCGGGCAAGGGCAAGCCGGAGCAGTACCCCGCCGGCACGTGGGGACCGCCCTCGGCCGACGCCATGATGGCCCGTGACGGACGTTCCTGGAGGCGACCGTGATCATCGACATGCCGAAGACCACCACGACGGCGGTCGACAAGCGCCTGGTAGACCTGCGCGACGAGGGCGGCGCGGTCGCCCTCGGCCGTGTGCTGACCCTCGTGGTCGTCGCGGACGAGAAGGACGTCGAGCTCGCCGTCGAGGCCGCCAACGACGCGAGCCGCGAGCACCCGTGCCGCGTGCTCGTGGTCGCCGCCTCCGACGGCCCGGCGGACGAGGCCCGGCTGGACGCGCAGATCCGCGTGGGCAGCGACGCCGGGGCGTCCGAGGTGGTCATCCTCAAGACGTCCGGCCCGCTGCGCGAGCAGCCCGACGCCGTCGTCATGCCCCTGCTCCTGCCGGACGCCCCCATCGTCGTGTGGTGGCCCCGGGAGGCGCCCGAGGCGCCGTCCAAGGACCCGGTGGGCCGCATGGCACAGCGCCGTGTCACCGACTCCATCATGGCCGGTGACCCCGAGGGCATGATCCGCACGCTCGCCGAGAACTACGCCACCGGGGACACCGACCTGGCCTGGGCCCGCGTGACGCTCTGGCGCGGGCTGATCGCAGCCGCCGTGGAGCAGCCGCCGTTCGAGCCGGTCCAGTCGGTGACCGTGGAGGGCGAGCCGGGCCACACCTCGCTCGACCTGCTGGCCGCGTGGTTGTCGGCCCGCCTGCGCTGCCCGGCCCGCATCGTGCACCACGAGGGCGCCACCGCCATCACGCGGGTGACGCTCGAGCGCCGCACCGGCTCGATCGTCCTCGACCGGCCCGACAGCCGTGTCGTGACGATCTCCGAGACGGGCAAGCCCGACCGCCGCATCGCCCTGCCCGTCCGCAAGCTCAACGAGGCCCTCATCGAGGAGCTGCGCCGGCTCGACCCCGACGAGATCTACGAGGAGGTCCTCACCAAGGGCCTGCCGCTGGTGGACGCCGAGGCCCAGAAGGTGACCGCGTGAGCCGGCTCGTCGTCGTCCATCCCGACGCCGACGTCCTCGCGCAGGCCGCAGCCGCCCGGCTGCTCACGCGGGTGCTCGACGTGCAGTCCGTCCGCCGCCCGGTGCACGTGGTGCTCACGGGCGGCACCGTGGGGATCAAGACGCTCGCAGCAGCGGCGGTCAGCCCGCTCGTGCGCGCCGTGGACTGGACAGGCGTGCACCTGTGGTGGGGGGACGAGCGGTTCGTGCCCAGCGGGCACGCCGACCGCAACGAGACGCAAGCGCGCGAGGCGCTCGTCGACGCCCTCGTCGCGTCCGCGGGGCTGCCCGAGGCCAACGTGCACCCGATGCCCGGTCCCGACGTCGCGGCCTCCCCGGAAGAGTCCGCGGCGGCCTACGCCGAGCAGCTCGCAGCCTTCGCTCCCGAGGGCGCCGAGGTGCCGGTGCCGGCCTTCGACGTGCTCCTGCTGGGCATGGGGCCCGACGGCCACGTCGCGTCCCTGTTCCCCGGGCACGAGGCGTTGCAGGCCGGCGGCACGGCCGTGGGCGTGCACGGCTCCCCCAAGCCGCCGCCCGAGCGGGTGTCGCTCACGTTCGACGCCATCACGGCCGCGCGCGAGGTCTGGGTCGTGGCCGCCGGTGCGGAGAAGGCGGAGCGGGCCGCGGCCGCCCTGGCGGGCCAGCCCGTGAGCGAGGTCCCGGCCGCCGGGGCCACGGGCACCGAGCAGACCCTCTGGCTCCTGGACACGGCTGCGGCCGACGCTCCGTAAGGCTTGAGGCACGAGAACGGCCGCCCCTCCCGCGAGGAGGGGCGGCCGTTCTCGTGCCTCAGGGACGACGCGCAGGAACCGCCTGTGTCAGGCGAGCACCTCGCCGCGGCGCCGACGCAGCGCCTTGAGCGCCTCGTCGAGCAGGGCGGCGCCGTCGGCGTCCGAGCGCCGCTCCTTCACGTACGCCAGGTGCGTCTTGTAGGGCTCGTTGCGGACCGGCGGCGGAGGGGCCGTCCTGTCCAGCCCGGCCGGGAAGCCGCACCGCGGGCAGTCCCAGCTCTCGGGCGGCTCCACGTCATGAGCCAGGGCGAAAGCGGGCGTCGTCTCGTGCCCGTTCGCACACCAGTAGGAGACGCGTGTCCGCGGAGCGACGTCTCCGCGCTCCGTCTCACCCATGGGTCCCGCGCCAACGCGCGAACCCCGGATCGCATGACCGGCAGATGCCACGATGCGTCGACCTCACCTTCGCACCCACGCGTAGTCCCGCGCGGGCTCTCTGTCCTCCTCGGGACCGCCGACCCCCTCCCGGCGGCATGGTCCCCAGCTGTGGCCACCGCCCCGTGGCCGGGCCTCGCTGGACAGGCCTTGGTTCAGGCGACCTTCTGGATCAGGCCGAGCAGCACGATCACGACCGTCCAGACGACGGCGAAGCTGATCGTGATGCGGTTGAGGTTGCGCTCGGCGACGCCAGAGCTGCCCGCCCCGGCGGAGATGCCGCCACCGAACATGTCGGACAGGCCCCCGCCCTTGCCCTTGTGCAGCAGGATCAGCAGGGTCAGGAACCCGCTGGTGAGCACCAGCAGGACCTGGAGGATGATGCGCAGCGCGTCCATGTGTCCTCGGTCGTCCGTCTCGTTCGTCGTGCACGGGCCACCCCGTGCGATGGTGCCGGTCCCCCGGCTGGTCCAGCCTAAGTGACGCACGCCCCTCGAAGCGAACCTCTCTGTGACCAGAAGGTTACGGCTTCGAGGGGCGTGCGTGGCCCGCTGGTGTCAGGCGGCGTGCGACTGGTAGCGCACGATCTTCGCGAACTCCTCGGGGTCGAGGCTCGCGCCACCGACCAGAGCGCCGTCGACGTCCGGCTGCGCCATGATCTGGGCGACGTTGCCGGACTTCACGGAACCGCCGTAGAGCACGCGCACCGCGTCCGCCACGTCGGTGTCGTAGAGCTCGGCGAGCTTCTGACGGATCGCGCCGCAGACCTCCTGCGCGTCGTCCGGGGTCGCGACCTCGCCGGTGCCGATGGCCCAGACGGGCTCGTAGGCGATCACGACGCCTGCCGCCTGATCCTTGGAGACCCCCGCCAGACCACCCTCGACCTGCGCCAGCGTGTAGGCGACCTGGTCGCCGGCCTTGCGCACGTCGAGGCCCTCGCCGACGCACAGGATCGGCGTGAGGCCCTTGCCGAGCGCCGCCTTGACCTTGGCGTTGACCAGCTCGTCGGACTCCGCGTGGTACTCGCGCCGCTCCGAGTGGCCGAGCACCACGTAGGAGCAGCCCAGCTTCGAGAGCATGGTCGCCGAGATCTCACCCGTGTAGGCGCCGGACTCGTGCTGCGAGACGTCCTGCGCCGCGTAGCGGACCTCGAGCTTGTCGCCGTCCACGAGGGTCTGCACGGAGCGCAGGTCGGTGAACGGCGGCACGACGACGACCTCGACCGAGGAGTAGTCGTGCTTGGCGTCCTTGAGCGTCCAGGCCAGCTTCTGGACGGTCGCGATCGCCTCCTGGTGGTCCAGGTTCATCTTCCAGTTGCCCGCCATCAGCGGGGTGCGGTTGCTCATGTTCCTCAGTTCTCCAGGACTGCGATGCCGGGCAGGGTCTTGCCCTCGAGCAGCTCGAGGCTCGCGCCGCCGCCGGTCGAGATGTGGCTGAAGCCGGCCTCGTCGAAGCCCAGCTTGCGGACGGCGGCGGCAGAGTCGCCACCACCGACGATCGAGAAGGCACCGTTCGCCGTGGCGTCGACGATGCCCTGTGCCACGGCCTTGGTACCGCCGGCGAACGCCTCGAACTCGAAGACGCCCATGGGGCCGTTCCAGGCGATCGTCCTGGCGTCCGCGAGCTTGGCCCCGAACAGCTCGCCCGACGCCGGGCCGATGTCGAGGCCCATCTTGCCGTCGGGGATCTGGTCGGCGGGCACCGTCTGGTGCGGGGCGTCGGCGGCGAACGAGTCGGCCGCGACGATGTCGGTCGGGAGCACGATCTCCACGCCGTTCTCCTCGGCGGTGGCCAGGTAGCCCTTGACGGTCTCGACCTGGTCCTCCTCGAGCAGAGAGGCGCCCACCGAGTGGCCCTTGGCGGCGAGGAACGTGAAGACCATGCCCCCGCCGATGAGCAGGCGGTCGGCCTTGGTGAGCAGGTTCGCGATCACACCGAGCTTGTCGGAGACCTTGGAGCCACCGAGCACGACCGCATAGGGGCGCTCGGGGTCGGTGGTGGCCCGGGACAGGGACCTGACCTCGTTGAGCACCAGGTCGCCGGCGGCAGCGGGCAGCAGCTTGGCGACGTCGTAGACGGAGGCCTGCTTGCGGTGCACGACGCCGAAGCCGTCGGAGACGAACGCGTCGGCGAGGGCGGCGAGCTCGGCGGCGAGCTCCTCGCGCTCCGCGTCCACCTTGGACGTCTCGCGCGCGTCGAAGCGCACGTTCTCGAGGAGGGCGATCTCGCCGTCCCCGAGGGCCGCCACGGTGTCCTTGGCAGACTCCCCGACCAGGTCGCCGGCGAGCGGCACCTCCTTGCCGAGCAGCTCGCCCAGGCGGGCGGCCACCGGGGCCAGCGAGTACTGCGGGTCGGGCGTGCCCTTGGGGCGGCCCAGGTGCGCGGTGACGACCACACGGGCGCCGGCGTCGAGCAGCTTGCTCAGCGTCGGCAGCGCGGCCCGGATGCGGCCGTCGTCGGTGATGGTCGTGCCGTCGAGCGGCACGTTGAAGTCGGAGCGCACGAGGACGCGCTTGCCGCGCAGGTCCCCGAGCTCGTCGATGGTCTTCATGGAAGGCTCCGTGTCACACGTTCGGGTACGGACAAGGAGACGTCCGCGTGCCCGCCCGGACAGGCGCGCACGCGGACGTCTGGTTCACGCTGGGTGCGTGGAGGTCAGAGACGCTCGCCCACGTACTGGGTCAGCGCGACGAGCGAGTTGGAGTAGCCCCACTCGTTGTCGTACCAGGAGACGACCTTCACCTGGTTGCCGATGACCTTGGTCAGCTTGGCGTCGAAGATCGACTGGTGCGGGTCGGTGACGATGTCCGAGGAGACGATCTCGTCCTCGACGTACGCCAGCACGCCCTTGAGCGGGCCCTCGGCAGCAGCCTTGACCGCGGCGTTGACCTCCTCGACGGTGACCTCGCGCGGGGCCTCGAAGGTGAGGTCCGTGGCCGAGCCCGTGATCACGGGCACGCGCAGGGCGTAGCCGTCGAGCTTGCCCTTGAGCTCCGGGAGCACGAGGGCGACGGCCTTGGCGGCACCCGTCGTGGTCGGCACGATGTTCTGCGCGGCGGCACGCGCGCGGCGCAGGTCCTTGTGCGGGCCGTCCTGGAGGTTCTGGTCGCCCGTGTAGGCGTGGATCGTGGTCATGAGACCACGCTCGATGCCGATCGAGTCGTTGAGCGCCTTGGCCAGCGGGGCCAGGCAGTTCGTGGTGCACGACGCGTTCGAGATGATGTGGTGCGCCGCGGCGTCGTACTGGTCGTTGTTCACGCCCATGACGAACGTGGCGTCCTCGTTCTTCGCCGGGGCGGAGATGATGACCTTCTTGGCGCCGGCGTCGATGTGCGCCTTCGCCTTGGTGGCGTCCGTGAAGAAGCCGGTCGACTCGATGACGATGTCGGCGCCCAGCTCGGCCCACGGCAGGTTGGCGGGCTCGCGCTCGGCGAGCGCACGGATCTTCACCCCGTCGACGATGATGTTGTCGTCGTCGAAGTCCACCGTCTTGCCGAGACGGCCCAGGACCGTGTCGTACTTGAGCAGGTGGGCCAGAGTCTTGTTGTCGGTCAGGTCGTTGACGCCGACGACCTCGATGTCCGCACCCGACTCCACGATGGCGCGGTAGAAGTTCCGTCCGATACGGCCGAAGCCGTTGATCCCGACGCGGATGGTCACAATGCCCTCCTCAAGGGCGCGCCGGGCCCTCCCGACGCACACGTAGATGCCTGACAGCGCGCCAAGGGCGCGCGCCGATGACTCTGCCGCACCTTCCCCAAGAGATCCCAGGCACCACGCCCGGACTCCCCCTGCGGAAGGTCACGTCGTCGTCACCTGACGCCACGAGCCTATACCCCCGTCTGCGGGTCCGCGGCCCGACACCCGCGGTTCGGGACAAAGTGGTCCGACCACAGGGTGTCGGATGCGTCACAGGTCGAGCAGGTCCGGGCTCAGCCCAGCCTCCGTGTCAGGGATCCCCAGCTCCATCGCCCTCTTGTCCGCCGTCGACAGCAGACGGCGGATACGACCGGCCACCGCGTCCTTCGACAGCGGCGGGTCCGCGAGCTGTCCGAGCTCCTCGAGCGAGGCCTGCTTGTGCGCCAGCCTCAGCTCGCCCGCCTGGCGCAGGTGCTCCGGGAGGTCGTCGCCGAGGATCTCGAAGGCGCGCTGCACGCGCGCCCCCGCCGCGACCGCCGCCCGAGCCGAGCGACGCAGGTTCGCGTCGTCGAAGTTCGCCAGGCGGTTCGCGGTCCCCCGCACCTCGCGGCGTGCCCGGCGCTCCTCCCACACCTCGAGCGTGGACGTCGCCCCCATCCGGCGCAGCATCTCGCTGATCGCCTCGCCGTCGCGCACCACCACGCGGTCGACGTTGCGCACCTCGCGCGACTTGGCCTGCACACCCAGGCGCCGCGCCGCCCCCACCAGGGCGAGAGCCGCCTCCGGGCCGGGGCACGTGACCTCCAGCGCCATCGACCGACCCGGCTCGGTGAGGGACCCGTGCGCGAGGAAGGCCCCGCGCCAGACCGCCTCGGCCTCGAGCAGGCCGGCCGAGACCACCTCGGGGGCCAGGCCGCGCACCGGGCGGCCGCGCTGGTCCAGCAGGCCCGTCTGCCGCGCGAGGGACTCACCCTCGCGCACCACGCGCACCACGTAGCGGTTGTGCTTCCGCAGCCCGCCCGCCTGGACCACGATCAGGTCGCTGCCGTGGCCGTACAGCTCGGCGATCGCCCCGCGCAGGCGCGCCGCGACCGACTCGGTGTCCAGCTCGGCCTCGATGACCACGCGGCCGGAGATGATGTGCAGGCCGCCGGAGAACCGGAGCATGGACGAGACCTCGGCCTTGCGGCACGACGTGCGGGTGACCCGCACGCGGGCGAGCTCTTCCTTGACCTGTGCGGTGAGCGCCATGCCGCACATCCTGCCACGGCGTGTCGCGCGTTTTCGGCACCGGCGTGTCGCAGCCCTGCCTCAGACCGGCACGTCCCCCAGCACGCCGTCGAACACGTCCCTGTACGCCGCCGCCAGCCGCAGCGCGTCGTGCCGCGGCGTCCCGTCTCCGAGCGCGACCTGGCGCATCACCAGCCGCGCCCCCATCGCCGCGGCCGCAGCCTCCGCCGCCTCCACGTCCTCGACGGCGCTCGGGTCCGCCAGCACGACGTCGACCCGCAGCCCGGGCGCGTGCTTGTGCAGCACCTCCAGGTGGTCCACCGCCGTCAGGCCCGACGTCTCGGAGTCCGGCGAGAGGTTCAGCGTCACGCACCGGCGCGCCCGCGTCTCGTGCAGCGCCTCCGAGAGCTGGGGCACCAGCAGGTGCACCAGCACCGACGAGTACCAGGAGCCCGGACCCAGCACCACCCAGTCCGCCTCCCGCACGGCCGCCAGCGCCTCGTCGCACGCCGGAGGGTCGGCAGGCTCCACGCGCAGCTGCTCGATACGCCCTTGCGCCGTGGCCACGTTCGTCTGCCCGACGACGGTGCGCAGCTCCCCGGCCGCGCCCTCGTCCCGCACGTCAGCCTCCACGACCAGCGGCACCGACGACATCGGCAGGACGCGCCCGCGCGCCCCCAGCAGGCGCCCCACCCAGTCCAGGCCCGAGACGGTGTCGTCCAGCAGCTCCCACAGCGCCACGATCAGCAGGTTGCCCACCGCGTGCCGGTCCAGCGGCCCGCTCGTGGCGAACCGGTGCTGGAGCACGGCGCTCCACGTGCGGCCCCAGTCCGAGTCGTCGCACAGCGCAGCGAGCGCCATCCGCAGGTCGCCCGGCGGCAGCACGCCGATCTCCTCGCGCAGGCGACCGGAGGATCCGCCGTCGTCCGCGACGGTCACCACCGCCGTCAGGCGGTCGGAGACGTGCCGCAGGGCGCCGAGGGACGCCGACAGCCCGTGGCCGCCACCCAGGGCCACCACGGCAGGCTTGCTCGTGGACAGCCCCACGGTCACTCCTTGCCGAGGTCTCGCGCCGTGACGGTGACCCGCATGCCTGCCTCCCGGAGCCGGTGGGCGATCTCCTCCGCCATCGCCACCGACCGGTGCTTGCCGCCGGTGCAGCCGACGGCGATCGTCGCGTAGCGCTTCTCCTCGTGCAGGTAGCCGGCCAGCACGGGCTCCAGGGCCGCCACGTAGCGGTCGACGAAGAGCTGGGCGCCGGGCCGGGAGAGCACGTAGTCGCGCACCGGGCCGTCGCGGCCCGTCAGGTGCCGCAGCTCGGTGATCCAGTACGGGTTCGCCAGGAACCGCACGTCGGCCACGTGGTCGGCGTCGAGCGGCAGGCCGTACTTGAAGCCGAAGGCGACCACGTTGACCCGCAGGACCTCCGGAGCGCCGCTGGCGACCGCCGCGCGCACCTCGCGAGCCAGGTCGTGGACCGAGAGCGTCGAGGTGTCGATCACGGTGTCGGCGCGCTCCGCGATCGAGGCGAGGGCCTTGCGCTCGTGCGCGATCCCGTCGAGGATCCGCCCCTCCCCCTGGAGCGGGTGCGGGCGGCGCACGCTCTCGAACCGACGCACCAGCGTCTCGTCCGAGGCGTCCAGGTACAGGATCCGGTACTGCACGCCCTGGGCGCGCATGTGCTCGAGCGCTCCGACCAGCTCGGTGAAGTACTGCCTGCCACGCACGTCCACGACCACGGCCAGCCGTTCGACGGCCGACCCGGCGCGCGTCATGAGGTCGACGAGCGGCGCGATCATCATCGGCGGCAGGTTGTCGACGACGAACCAGTCGAGGTCCTCCAGCACCCCCGCTGCGCGGCTGCGGCCCGCGCCGGACATGCCGGTGATGATCAGCACCTCAGGCTCGTTGCGCTCCGGCGCGTGCGTCGACGCCTCGATGGCGGGGATGCCGTGCGGGACGGTGGGCGGGGAGGTGGTCTCGGCGGGCGTGGTCTCGGGCGACGGGTCGCTCATGCCCCCAGCATGCCAGCCTCGTCGCCCCGGGCCGGGCCGGCGGCATCCGTGTCGGCGTCGGGTGCAGCGTCAGGTGCGGCGTCGTGCCTCGCGCGCGCGGCCTCGTCAGGGACCTGCCCCTCGCTCCCCTCGGTCGCCGTGGACACCGGGTCAGCACCGCCCCGCCCCGGCGCGGTGGGCGACATCTCGCGCGCCACCGACTCCGCGACGGCGCCCACGGCGTCCTCGACACCGTTCGTGCCCTCGTCCGAGGCTCCGTTCGAGGCTCCGTGCAGCGCCGCGAGGACCGCCTCGGCAGTGCGGACGCCCATCCCCCGGACGCTCGCGATCTCCTCCACGCTGGCTGCGCGCAGCCGCTTGACCGAGCCGAAGTGCGCCAGCAGCGCCTTGCGCCGCGCCGGACCCAGCCCGGGGACGTCGTCGAGCGCCGATGCCGTCATGCCCTTGCTGCGACGCTTGCGGTGCTGGTTGATCGCGAACCGGTGCGCCTCGTCCCGCACCCGCTGCAGCAGGTAGAGCCCCTCGGACGACCTCTGCAGGATCACCGGGTAGTCCTCGCCCGGCACCCACACCTCCTCCAGGCGCTTGGCCAGCCCGCACAGGGCAACGTCGGTGATGCCCAGGTCGTCCAGCGCGCGCCGGGCCGCCGCCACCTGCGGCGGCCCGCCGTCGACGACGACGAGGTTCGGCGGATACGCGAACCGCTGCCGCTCCGCGGGGGCGTCCGCCGCGACCTCGCCCGAGCGCAGGGCGCCCTCCTCGTCACCGGCGGGGTCGACGTCGAGCTCCCCGGTCCGCGCGCGGTCGGACAGGTAGCGCCGGAACCGGCGCGTGATGACCTCGTACATGGCTGCGGTGTCGTCGCGGGCTCCGTCGCCCTCCGGCCCCCGGATGCTGAACGACCGATACTCGCCCTTGCGGGGCAGCCCGTCCTCGAACACCACCATCGACGCCGACTGGTAGGTGCCCTGCGTGTGCGAGACGTCGTAGCACTCGATGCGCAGCGGAGCCGTCTCCAGGTCGAGCGCCTCCTGGATCTCGCGCAGCGCCTGGCTGCGGGTCGTCAGGTCGCCAGCCCGGCGCGTGCGGTGCAGCGCCAACGCGTGCTCGGCGTTCTTGCGCACCGTCTCGGCCAGCTCGCGCTTGTCGCCGCGCTGGGGCACGCGCAGCTCCACGCGGGTGCCGCGCAGCCCGGCGAGCCACGCCGTGACCTGCTGCGGGTCCGGCGGCAGCACCGGCACCAGCACCTCCCGCGGCACGCCCGTCTCCCCGCCCTCGCCGCCGTACACCTGCTGGAGCAGGTGCTCGACGAGCTCGGCGTCCGTGACGTCCTCGACCTTCTCCACGACCCAGCCACGCTGACCGCGGATCCGGCCGCCGCGCACGTGGAACACCTGCACGGCGGCCTCGAGCTCGTCACCCACCAGCGCGAACACGTCCGCGTCGGTCGCGTCCCCCAGGACGACGGCGTTCTTCTCCAGCGCGCGCTGCAGGGCCTGGATGTCGTCGCGCAGGCGCGCGGCCTGCTCGTACTCCATGTTCTCGGCGGCCTCCTGCATCCGCTTCTCCAGCCGGCGCACGAACCGCTGGGTGTCACCGGCCATGAAGTCGCAGAAGTCCTGCGCGAGCTGCTTGTGCTCCTGCGGGGTGACGCGCCCGACGCACGGGGCCGAGCACTTGTCGATGTAGCCCAGCAGGCACGGGCGACCCGTCTGGCCCGCGCGCTTGAACACGCCCGCCGAGCACGTCCGGACCGGGAAGACGCGCAGCAGCAGGTCGAGCGTCTCCCGGATCGCCCACGCGTGCCCGTACGGCCCGAAGTACCGGGTGCCCGGGCGCTTGGCCCCGCGCATCACCTGGGCGCGTGGGAACTCCTCGCCCATCGTGACGGCCAGGAACGGGTACGACTTGTCGTCGCGGTACTTGACGTTGAACCGGGGGTCGAACTGCTTGATCCACGAGTACTCGAGCGCGAGGGCCTCGACCTCGGTGCCCACGACGGTCCACTCGACCGACGCCGCGGTCGTGACCATCCGCTGGGTGCGAGGGTGCAGGTTCGCCAGGTCCTGGAAGTAGCTCGACAGGCGCGGGCGCAGGCTCTTCGCCTTGCCGACGTAGATGACCCGGCCGTGCTCGTCCCGGAAGCGGTACACCCCCGGCGACGTGGGGATCTCTCCCGGCGCGGGGCGGTAGGTGGCGGGATCGGCCATGTCTTCACCCTATGTCGCGGTGGTGACGCCCCCGGCCGGGGGCGTCGAGGAGCGGGAGCCGCAGGGCGAGGGACGCGGGTCGCCGGGCGGCACCAGGTGCAGCCACCGCTCGGTGACGACGTACCCCAGGGCCTCGTTGGCGCGCCGGGACGCCCCGTTCTGCCCTGCTCCCCCGGTGGCGAAGCGCTCGTGCCCCTGCGCCGCCAGGTCGAGCACTGCCGCCGCCTTGACCGCCGTGGCCAGGCCCCGGCCACGCACGCCGGCCCGGGTGACCGTGAAGTCCGTCTCCACGAGGGCGGTCTCGCGGCCCACCGAGCGGTACAGGACCGTGGCCGCGTCGAGCGAGCCCGCTGGGCCTGCCGCACCGTACGCCCACCGCTCCCCCGCGGCCAGGGAGCGGGACAGCGCCTCCGGCTCGGGCGGCGCGTGCCGGGTCGCCGGCGTGACCGGGTAGTCCACCAGGGCCCGCATGTCGAGCTCGGTAATCGCACCGGCGTCGGCCGGTCCCAGGACCAGCAGCTCCCAGCCCGCGGACTCCGCGGCGGTCACCGCAGCCGCGCAGCGCAGCAGCACTTCCTCGGTGACCTCGAGCCGCGCTCCCCACGACTCCGACGCCACCGACCACCCCGACGCCAGCAGCGCCCCGGCCTCGGCGTCGTCGGCGCGCACGACGCGCGGCGGCGAGGCCGGCGCCGCGCCGGTGCTCACGCCTTGGCCGTCGTGCCCGACCGCCCCGAAGACGCGGCGGCCACGCGCTTCTTGCCGCCCTTGCCTGCGGCCTTGCCCTTGCCGCCCGCCGGCTCCTTGGTCGACGAGCGCGACGAGCGCTTCGTGGCTGGCTGCGCGACCGGAGGGTGCGCGGCGAGCACCTCGGCCAGGAACCGGCCGGTGTGGCTCGCCTCGACCCCCGCCACGTGCTCGGGGGTGCCCTGGGCCACGACCGTGCCGCCGCCCGAACCGCCCTCTGGTCCCATGTCGATGACCCAGTCCGCGCTCTTGATGACGTCGAGGTTGTGCTCGATCACGATCACCGAGTTGCCCTTCTCCACGAGCGACTGGAGCACGCCCAGCAGCTTGCGGATGTCCTCGAAGTGCAGACCGGTGGTGGGCTCGTCCAGCACGTAGACGGTGCGCCCCGTGGACCGGCGCTGCAGCTCGCTGGCCAGCTTGACCCGCTGGGCCTCGCCGCCCGAGAGCGTCGGCGCCGGCTGCCCGAGACGCACGTACCCGAGGCCCACGTCGACGAGCGTCTTCATGTGCCGCGAGATCGCCGGCACCGCGGCGAAGAACTCCGCGGCCTCCTCGATCGGCATGTCCAGCACGTCCGCGACCGTCTTGCCCTTGAAGTGCACCTCGAGCGTCTCGCGGTTGTACCGCGCACCGTGGCACACCTCGCACGGCACGTAGACGTCCGGGAGGAAGTTCATCTCGATCTTGAGCGTGCCGTCGCCCGAGCACGCCTCGCAACGGCCGCCCTTGACGTTGAAGGAGAAGCGTCCCGGGCCGTACCCGCGCACCTTCGCCTCCTCCGTCTCGGCGAACAGGCGGCGCACGTGGTCCCACACACCCGTGTAGGTGGCCGGGTTCGAGCGCGGCGTGCGCCCGATGGGCCCCTGGTCCACGTGGACCACCTTGTCGAGGTGCTCGAGGCCCGTGACGCGCGTGTGCCGCCCGGCGACCTGACGCGCGCCGTTGAGCTCGTTCGCCATCACCGTGTAGAGGATCGAGTTGACGAGCGTCGACTTGCCCGAGCCGGAGACACCCGTCACGGCCGTCAGCACGCCGAGCGGGAAGTCGACGTCGATGCCGCGCAGGTTGTGCTCGCGGGCGCCGACCACACGCACCACCCGGTCCGGGTCGATGGCACGGCGCTCGGCGGGGACGCCCACCTGGCGGCGACCCGAGAGGTAGGCGCCCGTCACGGACTCCTCCGCCTCGAGCAGGCCCGCGTAGTCGCCGGAGTGGACGACCCGCCCCCCGTGCTCACCGGCCCCGGGGCCGACGTCCACGATCCAGTCGGCGGTACGGATCGTGTCCTCGTCGTGCTCCACGACGATCAGCGTGTTGCCGAGGTCGCGCAGGCGCGTGAGCGTGTCGATGAGACGGCGGTTGTCGCGCTGGTGCAGCCCGATGCTGGGCTCGTCGAGCACGTACAGGACGCCGACCAGGCCGGAGCCGATCTGCGTGGCGAGCCGGATGCGCTGCGCCTCCCCGCCGGACAGCGTGCCTGCGGCACGCTCCAGGGAGAGGTAGTCGAGCCCCACGTCCAGGAGGAACCCGAGGCGCGCGTTGATCTCCTTGAGCACCTCGGCGGCGATCTGCCGCTCCCGCACGCCCAGCTCGATCCCGCCCAGGAACGCGGCAGCCTCGTCGATCGACATGCGGCACACGTCCCAGATCGACTTGTCGCCGACCTTGACCGCCAGCACCTCCGGCTTGAGGCGCGCGCCCTTGCAGACCGGGCACGGGACCTCACGCATGAAGCCCTCGTACTTCTCCTTCGAGGAGTCCGACTCCGTCTCCGCGTGCCGCCGCTCGATGAACGTCACGGCACCCTCGAACCCGGTCGAGTACTGGCGCTCACGCCCCCACCGGTTCTTGTAGCGCACGTGCACCTGGTGGTTGCGCCCGTAGAGGATCGCCTCGCGCGCCCGCTCGGGGAGCGCGCGCCACGGGACGTCCATCGAGAAGCTCATCTCGTCCGCGAGCGCCGACAGCACCCGCTGGAAGTACTCGCTCGACGTCTGCGCCCAGGGGACCACCGCGCCGTCGCGCAGCGTCTTGTCCACGTCCGGCACCACGAGCTCGGGGTCGACCTCCAGACGGAACCCGATGCCGGTGCACTCCGGGCAGGCGCCGTAGGGGGCGTTGAAGGAGAACGTGCGGGGCTCGACCTCGTCGAGCGAGAGCGGGTGGTCGTTGGGGCAGGCGCGCTTCTCGGAGAACTTGCGCACCCGGTCGAGGTCGTCGATGTCGGCGTCGACCATCTCGACCATCATCAGGCCGCCGGCCAGGCGCAGCGCCGTCTCGACGGAGTCGGTCAGACGCCGCTGGACGCCCTCGCGCGCGACGAGGCGGTCGACCACGACCTCGATGTCGTGCTTGAGCTTCTTCTCCAGCTGCGGCGGGCTGGTCAGCTGCACGACCTCCCCGTCCACGCGGGCACGGGCGAACCCCTGGCCCTGCAGCTCCTTGAAGAGGTCTGCGTACTCACCCTTGCGCCCCCGCACCACCGGGGCGAGGACCTGGTAGCGGGTGCCCTCCGGCAGCTCCAGCAGCTTGTCGACGATCTGCTGCGGGGTCTGTGACTGCACCTTCTCGCCGCAGACCGGGCAGTGCTGGGTGCCGGCGCGCGCGAACAGGAGGCGCAGGTAGTCGTAGACCTCCGTGATGGTGCCGACCGTCGAGCGCGGGTTGCGGTTCGTCGACTTCTGGTCGATCGAGACCGCAGGGCTCAACCCCTCGATGAAGTCGACGTCAGGCTTGTCCATCTGCCCGAGGAACTGGCGGGCGTACGCGGACAGCGACTCGACGTACCGGCGCTGGCCCTCGGCGAAGATCGTGTCGAACGCGAGGGACGACTTGCCGGAGCCGGACAGGCCCGTGAACACGATCAGGCGGTCACGCGGCAGCTCGAGGCCGACGTTGCGCAGGTTGTGCTCGCGGGCGCCGGAGATGACGAGGCGGTTGCTCACCCGAACATCCTAGGTCGGCCTGCCGGTTCTCGTACAGACGTTCGACGTGACGCACCGCACCCCGGTGGCGCGCTCCTGGGAGGATCGGCCCATGACGCCCTCGCCCACCACGCCCGTGACCGACCTCGGCGGCGCCGCGCTGCGCGTGCTGTCCGTGGGCCCCATGGACAACAACGCCTACCTGCTGACGGCGCACGACGGCGGAGCGCAGGTGCTCGTGGACGCGGCGGCGGAGCCGGACCGGCTCCTGCGGCTGGCCCGGGAGGGCACACCGACAGGCCGCCTCGACGTCGTGGTGACGACCCACCGCCACCACGACCACGTCGGGGCGCTGGCGCCCGTCGTCCGGGCCACCGGCGCGCGGACGGTGGCGGGCGCGGACGACGCCGACGCGATCGAGGAGGCGGCGGGCGTGCGCGTGACCGAGCGGCTGCACCACGGGGCGACCCTGGTGGCGGCCCCGCTGCGGCTCGAGATCGTCCACCTGCGCGGTCACACGCCCGGCTCGATCGCGCTCGCCTACCGCGAGCCCGCCGGCAGGGCGCACCTGTTCACGGGCGACAGCCTGTTCCCGGGCGGCGTCGGGAGCACAGACCGGGACCCTGCGCGGTTCGACCGCCTCCTGGCCGACGTCACCACCCGGCTCTTCGACCGTTTCGCCGACGACACCGTGGTGCACCCGGGTCACGGCCGGCCGACCACGCTCGGCGCCGAGCGTCCCCACCTGGGGGCGTGGCGCGAGCGCGGGTGGTGAGCGCTGCGCGGGGGCTGCGCCCGACCCGTCGTGCGGCCCTCCGTGCTTGGATGGCTGCATGGCCGTCTTCGCAGTGACCTACGTGTACGCCCCCGACAGCAGCTCGGCCCGCGACGCCGTGCGGCCCGAGCACCGCGAGTTCCTCACGGAGCTCCACCGGCGAGGCACGCTGCACGTCTCCGGCCCCCTGCCTGCCGCAGACGGCGCCCCGGACGGGGCCCTGATCGTGGTCGAGGCCGACGACGCTGCCACCGCGCTCGCGCTCCTGGACGACGACCCGTTCCGGCGCGAGGGCCTCGTCACCACGCGCACCGCGCGCGAGTGGGTGCCGGCCGTCGGCGGCTTCTCGCGCTGAGCCGCGCTTGCGGGCGAGCCGCCCAGCGCGGCAGCTCTGACGGAGCGCCCCGCTGGGCGGCTCAGGCCCTGATCGCCCGCTGGCGACGCGTCTTGAGCAGGCTCGCGACCGTGGCGACGGCCAGGGAGCCGAGGATGACGACGAGCGAGAGCCAGATCGGGATCGCCGGCGCCCACGGGAAGCCCTCTCCCCCGTTGAGGAACGGCAGCGTGTTCTGGTGCAGGGCCTCGAGGATCAGCTTGACGCCGATGAACCCGAGGATGACCGCCAGTGCCACGGGCAGGTACACGAGACGTTCGAGCAGCCCGCCGAGCAGGAAGTACAGCTGCCGCAGGCCCATGAGCGCGAAGACGTTCGTGGTGAACACGATGAACGGGTCCTGCGTGAGGCCGAAGATCGCCGGGATCGAGTCGAGCGCGAAGAGCAGGTCCGTCGACCCGATCGCGACGAACACCACCAGCATCGGCGTGAACAGCCTCTTGCCGTCCACGACCGTGCGCAGCCTGCCGCCGTCGTACTCCGGGTGGAGCGGCAGCACCCGACGCAGCACCCGGATGAGCGCGTTCTCCTTGAACTCCTCGTCGTCGTCCTCACCCCGCACCAGCTTGATCGCGGTGTAGATGAGGAACGCGCCGAAGAGGTAGAACACCCACACGAACCGGTGGATCACCGCTGCGCCCGCCAGGATGAACCCTGCCCGCAGCACCAGCGCGATGATGATCCCCACCAGGAGCACGCGCTGCTGGTAGGCCCGCGGCACCGCGAACCGGGACATGATGATGACGAAGACGAACAGGTTGTCCACGCTCAGCGAGTACTCGGTGAGCCACCCGGCGTAGAACTCGCCGGCCGGGGCGCCGCCGCCCACCAGTGCGACGACGCCACCGAACACCAGGGCGAGCACCACGTAGAACGTGACCCACAGAGCGCTCTCACGCATGCTCGGCACGTGGGGGCGGCGCCCCACCACCAGCAGGTCCACCGCCAGCAGGACGAGGATCGCCGCGAGAGAGGCGACCTCGAACCAGGCCGGCAGCTCGTGGACCATCAGCTGTCCTTCTCGGCGAGGGCCTGCGCCTCACGAACCTTCCGGTCGCGGTACAGGGACGCCACCGTGGTGATGGTCAGCACCACCACGATGAAGGTGAGCGACACCTGGGTCGGCACCTCGGGGATCACCTCGACGTGCTCGCCGTCGTTGATGAAGGGCACCTCGTTGGTGTGCAGCGCGTGGATGAGCAGCTTGACGCCGATGAAGCCGAGGATCGCCGCCAGGCCGTAGTTGAGGTAGACGAGCCGGTCGAGCAGGCCGTCGATGAGGAAGTAGAGCTGGCGCAGGCCGAGCAGGGAGAACGCGTTGGCGGTGAAGACCAGGTAGGCCTCCTGCGTCAGGCCGAAGATCGCCGGGATGGAGTCGACGGCGAACAGGACGTCGGCGCTGCCGATCGCGATCATGACGATGAGCATCGGCGTGATGTGCCGCCGGCCGTCGACGCGCGCGGTGAGCTTGTCCTGCACGTAGGTGTCGGTGGTCGGGAAGAAGCGCCGGACGAGGCGCAGCACTCCGTTCTCGTGGAACTCCTCCTGCTCTCCGGAGTGCCGCGCCTGGGCGATCGCCGTCCAGATGAGGAACGCACCGAACAGGTAGAAGATCGAGGCGAAGTTCTCGATGATCGCCACGCCCAGGAAGATGAACACCGTCCGCAGCACCAGGGCGATCGTGATGCCGATCAGCAGCACCTTCTGCTGGTACTCCCGAGGTACTCGGAAGCTGGACAGGATCAGGACGAAGACGAAGAGGTTGTCGACGCTCAGCGACTTCTCGGTGATGTAGCCGGCGAAGTACTCGGTCCCGTACTGGCTGCCCCAGACGCTCCACACGATGAAGCCGAACACCACGGCGACGGCCACGTAGGCGATCGACCAGCGGGCCGCCTCGCGCAGCGACGGCGCGTGCGGGGTACGGACGTGGCCGAGATAGTCGACGGTCAGCATCGCGAGGATGGCGCCGACGGTGACGGCCCAGACCCAGAAGGGCACGGTCATGGAAGTTCCTCCGGTGGGTAGCACGGTGCACCGAAGGTCTTCCTCACCTGCGTCGTGGACGCAGGCCGTGGAGCCGGGAGGGCGACGACGCCCGCCGTGATGACGGCTCCACCGTTCGGGAGGTACTCCCCTTCAACGAGCATGAACCCTAACCCACGGTGCACGGATTCCCCCACCTTGGCGCGCAAGACCACCACCCGCCGCTCCAGCGCGTCTCAGGCCGTGGCGGCCTGCATCTGGCGCAGCTCCTTCTTGAGCCCGGAGATCTCGTCGCGCAGCCGGGCCGCGACCTCGAACTGCAGCTCGGCCGCGGCGGCGTGCATCTGGCTCGACAGCTCCTGGATGAGGTCCGCCAGCTCGCTCGCCGCTGCGCCCGCGAGCCGGTTGCCCGTGGTGGCGCCCTCCTTGGGCGTGCCCGGCACCGGTGCCTTGCCCTTGCGGCCCGTGCCGTCCACCGCCTTGCGGTACCCGCCCGCGAGGAGCTCCTGGGTGTCGACGTCCTCCCGGGCCAGCATGTCGGTGACGTCGGCGATGCGCTTGCGCAGCGGCTGCGGGTCGACGCCGTGCTCGCGGTTGTACGCGATCTGCTTCTCGCGGCGCCGGTTCGTCTCGTCGATCGCCTGCTGCATGGCCGGCGTCATCTTGTCGGCGTACATGTGCACCTGCCCGGTGACGTTGCGGGCGGCGCGGCCGATCGTCTGGATGAGCGACGTCGCCGAGCGCAGGAAGCCCTCCTTGTCGGCGTCGAGGATCGCCACGAGCGAGACCTCGGGCAGGTCGAGCCCCTCGCGCAGCAGGTTGATGCCCACCAGCACGTCGTACTCGCCCATGCGCAGCTCGCGCAGCAGCTCGACGCGGCGCAGCGTGTCGACCTCGGAGTGCAGGTAGCGCACCCGCACGTCCTTCTCGAGGAAGTAGTCGGTGAGGTCCTCCGCCATCTTCTTGGTCAGCGTGGTGACCAGCACCCGCTCGTCGCGCGCGACACGCTCGCGGATCTCGTGCAGCAGGTCGTCGATCTGCCCGGTGGTGGGCTTGACCACCACCTCGGGGTCCACGAGCCCGGTGGGCCGGATCACCTGCTCGACGACGCCGTCGGACAACGACAGCTCGTACGGCCCGGGCGTGGCCGACAGGTAGACCGTCTGCCCGATGCGCTCGACGAACTCCTCCCAGCGCAGGGGCCGGTTGTCCATCGCCGAAGGCAGCCGGAACCCGTGGTCCACCAGCGCACGCTTGCGGGACATGTCGCCCTCGAACATGGCGCCGATCTGCGGCACCGTCTGGTGCGACTCGTCGATGACGAGCAGGAAGTCCTCGGGGAAGTAGTCCAGCAGCGTGTTCGGCGCCGTGCCGGGCGCGCGGCCGTCGATGTGCATCGAGTAGTTCTCGATGCCGTTGCACGTGCCGATCTGGCGCATCATCTCGATGTCGTAGGTGGTGCGCATCCGCAGGCGCTGCGCCTCGAGCAGCTTGTTCTGCGACTCGAGCTCGGCCAGGCGGTCAGCCAGCTCCTTCTCGATACCGGCGATCGCCCGTTCCATGCGCTCCGGGCCGGCCACGTAGTGCGTGGCGGGGAACAGGTAGACGCTCTGCTCGTCGCGCACCACCTCGCCGGTCAGCGGGTGGAGCGTCTGGATCGCCTCGATCTCGTCGCCGAACATCTCGATGCGCACGGCCATCTCCTCGTACACCGGGATGATCTCCACGGTGTCGCCGCGCACGCGGAACGTGCCGCGCGTGAACGCCATGTCGTTGCGCGTGTACTGCATCTGCACGAACCGGCGCAGCAGCTCGTCGCGGTCCACGACGTCGCCCACGTCCAGGCGCACCATGCGGTCCACGTACTCCTGCGGCGTGCCCAGGCCGTAGATGCACGACACCGACGCGACCACGACGACGTCGCGCCGCGTCAGCAGCGAGGACGTGGCCGAGTGCCGCAGCCGCTCGACCTCGTCGTTGATCGAGCTGTCCTTCTCGATGTAGGTGTCCGTCTGCGCGATGTACGCCTCGGGCTGGTAGTAGTCGTAGTACGAGACGAAGTACTCGACGGCGTTGTTCGGCAGCAGCTCGCGGAACTCGGTCGCGAGCTGGGCGGCGAGCGTCTTGTTCGGGGCCATCACGAGGGTGGGCCGCTGCAGCTTCTCGACGAGCCACGCCGTGGTGGCGCTCTTGCCGGTCCCGGTGGCGCCGAGCAGCACCACGTCCTTCTCCCCCGCCTGGATCCGCTCGCTCAGCTGGGCGATCGCGGTGGGCTGGTCACCCGACGGCTGGTACTCGCTGATGACCTCGAACGGGGCCACCGCGCGCTGCAGGTCGGTCACGGGTCGCATGCCCCTACGGTAGGCCGACCCGCCGACACCCGTGGCGCGAGAGCGGCCTCAGTGCTCTGCGCCGGCGGCGAACGTCGTCGGCGGGAGCGTCCCGCGCACGTCCTGCAGCGTGGTCCGGACGACGGTCCCCAGCGCCGCCGCCAGATCGGCCACGGGCAGCGCGCCCCCGTCCCCGGAGCCCTCCTCGACGGTGCGGGGAACGTGCACGAACCCGGTGCGGGTGGCGCCGGCGACTCCCGTCGCCACCAGGTGGCGCAGCGCGTAGAAGGTGGCGTTGCAGACGTACGTCCCCGCCGTGTTCGACACGACGGCGGGCACACCCTGCTCCCGCAGCGCGGCGAGCGCCGCCTTGATCGGCAGGTCCGTCAGGTAGGCGACGGGGGCGCCCTCCACCACGGGCTCGTCGACAGGCGCCCGGCCGTCGTTGTCGGGGATGCGCGCGTCCACCACGTTGACCGCGACGCGCTCGAGACGTACCGCGCCGGTGCCCGCCGCGAGCCCGGCGGCGACGACGACGTCCGGCCGCAGCGCGGCCACGGCCTCCGCGAGCGCTGCGGGAGCGCCGCGGAACGTCACGGGCAGCCGCAGCACGTCGAGCTCCGCCCCTTCGTCCACCGCGTCCCACCCTCGCGCCAGGTGCGCGACCGCCTCCCAGGACGCGTTGACGCGGTCTCCGCCGAACGGCTCGAAGCCGGTGAGCAGGACGCGCACCTAGGCCCCTTGACGCGGGTGGCCGGCCGGGGGGACCGGGACGGTCTGTGCAGCCTGGGCGGCCAGGCGCTCCCACAGCTCGTCCACCTGGGCGCGCAGGTCGTCCTCGGTGCCGCTGCCGTCGAGGACGACGTCGCCGGCGGCCAGGCGCTCGTCGTCCGTGGCCTGGGCGGCGAGCCGTGCTCGCGCGGCCGCCTCGTCCAGACCACGCCGCTCCACCAGCCGGCGCAGACGCTGCTCTGCGGGCGTGTGGACCACGACCACGAGCGCGAACGCGCCGGTCTGCCCGGTCTCTACGAGCAGGGGGATGTCGTGGACGACGACGGCAGCGGCGTCCGCTGCTTCCGCCGCTGCCGCGCGCTCCGCGGCCAGCCGTCGTACCTGCGGGTGGACGATCGCCTCCAGCGCACGGCGTGCGTCGTCGTCACCGAACACGCGTGCGCCCAGCGCCGGACGGTCGAGGGACCCGTCGTCGGCGAGCACCTCCGCACCGAACCGCTCGACCACCTCGGCGAGGCCCGGGCTGCCCGGGGCGACCGCCTCGCGCGCGAGGAGGTCGTGGTCGATCACCACGGCCCCGCGCTCGGACAGCCGCCGCGCGGCGACCGACTTGCCGGCGGCGATGCCGCCCGTCAGCCCGATCCTCAGCATGCGCCCCATCCTGCCGTACGGCGCGGCCCTCGACCGGCGACGAAGGCCAGGTGCAGATGGAGGTGCAGAGGTGCAGGTGCGGGTGGACGGCGGGCACCAGCAGGACGGCGGACGCAGCGCGGGGCCGCGGGACCGTCATGGTCTCCGCAGCCCCGCGCAGGTCCGAGCGGCAGGTCCTACGTACCGCCCTGCGTCTGGGCGTAGAGCGGCGCGATGACAGGCAGGTCGCCCAGGCACGCCTCCACGGCCGCGCCCACGTCCTCCCCCGCGACGCCGTCGGGCACCCCGCGGACCTGGAGGGCCCCGTCCTGCAGGCCGACGTCGTAGCCGTCGGCCGCGAGGCACTCGACCTGGGCCTGGCGCAGGTCGTCGACCTCCGCCGCGGTCACCAGCCAGTCCGAGAGGATCTCGCGTCCGCGCTCGGTGGTGACCTGAGCCAGCGCCTCCTCGAAGCCCTCGGGCACGATGTACTCGACGTCCCCGTGGCCTTCGTGGCCGCCTCCGCCGCCCTGGTCTCCTCCGTCGTGCCCGCCACCCGAGCCGTGGCCGTCGGCCGCGGCCGGATCGTGACCGTCCGCAGGGCTGGGCTCCTGGGACGCCTGCGCCTGCGAGGCGTCAGCCGCGTCGTCCGCAGCGGGGGCCTCGGCGTGCTCACCGTGCCACGCGGGATGGTCGGGACCACCACCAGGCGCGGAGCACCCGGCCAGCGCGAGCGCCACCAGGACGATCAGGCCGGCGCAGCGCCTGGCGCGGGGCTGCACGTTCAGCACGCCCCGAGGTCTCGCCAGACTCCCCACTCACCGCTGTTCGCGGGGTTCTCGCCCAGGGTCCACCACTTGGCCTCGTACAGCCGGCCGCCGTGCGAGACGCGGTCGCCGTTGGTGTAGACGGTCCCCGCGGCCCACGCCGCGGCGTCGCAGCCGTCCGGCGTCCCGGGCTGACCGGGGCCGGGCACCGTGGGCTCGGGCGTCGGCTCAGGAGCCGGGGCCGTGCCGCCACCGCCGACGGTGACGTCCACGCAGGCGTAGAACGCGTTGACCGTGTCGGCGACGTTCCACCGCGCGAGGATCGTGTGGTCCCCCGCCGGCAGGTTGGTCAGCGTGTGCTCGACGACCGCTGGCGGACGGGCCCCGCCGTCGTCGAACGTCTGGTGGAGCCGGCCGTCCACGAAGTACTCCCACGTGCTCGTGGCGTGCATCGCCGTCAGCTGCCACCGCATGGTGACCGTCGAGTCGATGCTCGTGCGCGGCCACGGCAGCGACGCGTTGTCGAGCACCGTGAACCCGCCGCCACCGGAGCACTGCATGGAGCCCTTCGGGGCCTCGACGCTCTGGGGCTCGTACTGGACGCCACCGCAGTCGAAGCTGACGGTGCGCTTGGCACAGTGGTCCTGCCGGCTCGGCGGCGACGAGATCCACCCGTGCGCCGATGCGGACGGCGCGACGAGCACCGGGGCCAGCAGAGCCCCCAGTCCCACGAGTGCCGCTGTCAGGGTCGCGCGCAACTTCATACCTTCTCCTCAATTGGAAGGAATCCGGACAAATACAACCCTATGGTGCGCGCCCTGCCCGGCACAACCCCCTCCCACGTACTACCCGGCGCGACGCAGCGTCCGGCGCCGGCACCGCTCACCCGCCGCGGGTCCGGGGAACGTCCGGCCCCGCCGGTGCGCCGCCGTCGCCCCGGGAGCCGGCGACGGCCCGCAAGAGCCGCACCAGCTCCTCGCGCTCGGCGGGCGCCAGCCGCTCGAGCCGGGTGGCCGCACCACGGCGACGCTCCGCCCAGACGCGCCGGAGCGCGTCACGGCCCGCGTCGGTGAGCTCGACGAGCCGCACCCTGCGGTCCTGCGGGTCCGGCAGCCGTCTCACGTGCCCCTCGGCCTCGGCCTGGTCCACCTTGCTCGTGACCGAGCGCGGGGCGACGTCGAGCGCCGTGGCCAGGTCGACCGCACGGAGCGGCCCCTCGGCCCGCGCGAGGACGCGCAGGAGGCGCGTCTGCCCGGGGGTGACGCCCTCGCGCGACGCCGCCGCGTCACGGCGCAGCGCACGGCTCGCCTCGGTCAGGGCCTCGACGAAGGCACCGGCCACGTCGTCCGTCACGTGCGTCCCGCGCTGGGGGTCCATGCCGGGAATGCTAGCCAAGGTCCTGAGGTTAGGAGATGGTGAGCCAGGCTCACTACCCGCTCGCAGCCTGCCGCCCGACGCAGCCGGCCGACCCCAGGAGGCCCCCATGAGCATGCACTCCCCCGCCGGCGGCCCCGGCGGCATGGGCGGCCGCACCATGCGCACCTTCACGCAGGACCGGTCGGTGGCCGACCACCGCCTGGCCCGCGACACCCTGCGCCGGGTGCTCCGCTTCGCCCGCCCCTACCGCGGCCGCCTCACGTTCTTCCTCGTGCTCCTCGCGGTCGACGCCGCAGCCGGCGCCGCCACCCCGCTCCTGTTCCGCCACCTGATCGACGACGGCATCGCCCAGGGTGACCGAGGGCTCGTCGTGGCCCTGGGCCTCGCGGCCGCGGGGCTCGCGCTCGTCTCGGCCGGGCTCGCAGTGGTCGAACGGTGGGTGTCCGCCCACGTGGGCGAGGGCCTCGTCCTCGACCTGCGCACCGCCGTCTTCGACCACGTCCAGCGCATGCCCCTCGCCTTCTTCTCGCGCGCCCGCACGGGCGCGCTCGTGCAGCGGCTCAACGGTGACGTGCTCGGCGCGCAGCAAGCCTTCACCTCCACGCTCCAGACCGTCGTCTCCAACAGCCTCACCGTCGCCTTCACGCTCGGCGCGATGGTCGTCATGTCCTGGCAGCTCACCCTCCTGGCGCTCGTGCTCCTGCCCGCGTTCGTGCTGCCCGCCCGGTGGTTCGGACGCCGCCTCGCCGACCTCACGCGCCGCACCTACGAGCTCAACGCCGACGCCGGCCAGCTGATGAACGAGCGGTTCAACGTCGCCGGTGCCCACCTCGCCAAGGTGTTCGGCGACCCGGCACGCGAATCGGCCCGGTACGCTGCGCAGGCGCGGGCGCTGCGCGACGTCGGCGTCCAGCGCGCCCTCGTGAGCACCTGGTTCCGGGTCGGGCTGACCACGCTCGCCTCGGTGGCCATCGCCCTCGTGTACGCCGTCGGCGGCCTCCAGGCCATCACCGGCACCCTGACCGTCGGCGTCGTCGTCGCCCTCACCGCCTACCTCGGCCGCCTCTACGGACCCCTCACGGCCCTGTCGAACGTCCAGGTCGACGTCATGACGGCGCTGGTCAGCTTCGAGCGCGTCCTCGAGGTGCTCGACCTCGTCCCCAGCGTCGCCGAGAAGGACGACGCCGACGACCTGCGCGCCGCGGTCGCCGCCGCAGGAGCGAGCATCGAGCTCGACCACGTGCAGTTCAGGTACCCGGGCACCGACGAGGTCTCCCTCGCCTCCCTCGAGCCCGCAGCCCCGCTCGGCAAGGACACCGTCACCGACACCCTCCACGACGTCAGCCTCAGCGCGCCCGCCGGCGCGATGGTCGCGCTCGTGGGGCCGTCTGGCGCAGGCAAGACCACCGTCTCGCAGCTCGTCTCCCGCATGTACGACCCCACCAGCGGCGCCGTCCGCATCGCAGGCGTCGACCTGCGCGACGTGACCTTCGAGTCGCTGCGCGCGACCGTCGGCGTGGTCTCCCAGGAGGCGCACCTCTTCCACGACACGGTCGCCGCGAACCTGCGCTACGCCCGCCCCGAGGCGACAGACTCCGAGCTCGAGGCGGCCATGCGCGCCGCGCGCGTCTGGGACCTCGTCGCCTCGCTGCCCCAGGGCCTGCACACCGTCGTCGGCGACCGGGGCTACCGCCTCTCCGGCGGTGAGCGTCAGCGCCTCGCGATCGCCCGCCTCTTGCTGAAGGCGCCCGACGTCGTCGTCCTCGACGAGGCCACCGCGCACCTCGACTCCGAGTCCGAGGCCGCCGTCCAGGCCGCGCTCGACACCGCCCTCGCGGGGCGGACCTCGCTGGTCATCGCGCACCGCCTGTCGACGGTCCGCCAGGCGGACCTCATCGTCGTGCTCGACGACGGGCGCGTGGTCGAGCAGGGCACGCACACCCAGCTGCTCGACGCCGACGGCCTGTACGCCGAGCTCTACCGCACGCAGTTCGCCCCGGCCAGCGCACAGCCGGCCGGGGCACCCAGCACCGCAGAGCCCGGACCGGTCAGCGGAACCGGCCGAGGTGGATCCCCGCCATCGCCAGCGCCATCACCGTCTCCCCGTCCGTGATCTCTCCCCGGGCCACCATGGTGAGCACCTCGCCGAACGGCACCCAGCGGGCGCCCGCGATGCCGTCCTCCTGCTGGGTCGCGGCCAGCTCGGCGTCGCCCGTCGCCCGGCGCACACCCCGGGCGACGAACACGCGCTCCGGGGCGACGCACACGCCGTTGAGCGCGTCCGCCGCACCGACCTCGGTCCACTCCTCGGCCTCCAGGCCCGCCTCCTCGCGCAGCTCACGCTGCGCAGCCGCGAGCGGGTCCTGCCCGTCGGTCCCGCCGGCCACCACCTCGAGCGAGCGACCCACCGTGTACCGGTCGACATCGACGAGCAGGACCCGCACGTCGCCGTCCTCTGCCTCGTCGAGCGCCACGACGAACACCGCGGGGTGCCGCAGCTCCACCACGCCGTAGACGCCCTCGCGGCCGTCCGGCATCTCGACGGCGTCCTCCCGGACGCGGATCCAACGGTTCTCGTAGGCGGTGCGGGACCGCAGCGTGCGCCAAGCCATGCGCGCCACCCTAGGCCGCCCCGCGCCATCTCCCGGGACCGCGGGCGGCGAGACGGGAGCCACCAGCCACCGCCGGCCGGGGCGACGGAGCGAGCTGGCGGGGCAGGACGGAGGGGGCGGCGGCAGGCGGGGACGACGAGCGGGACGCTGAGAGGGAGAGCCCTCCCCGGGCACGACGGAGGCCCGCCACCCTCGCGGGTGACGGGCCTCCAGAGCGACCGATCGGAGATCAGTTGCCGGTGAGCTTCTCGCGCAGAGCGGCGAGCGCCTCGTCCGAGGCGAGCGTGCCGGTCGCCTCGGCCGCGGGGGCCGAGGTGTACGACGACGAGGAGGAGCCACCACCGGTGCTGCCACCGGTCACGGCGTCCGCAGCAGCGTCGGCGTCGGCCGACAGGGCCGCACGAACCTGCTCGCGGTGCGACTCCCAGCGGGCGTGAGCCTTGGCGTACTCCGCCTCCCAGGCCTCGCGCTGCGCCTCGAAGCCCTCGAGCCACTCGTTGGTCTCGGGGTCGAAGCCCTCCGGGTACTTGTACTCGCCGTTCTCGTCGTACTCGGCGGCCATGCCGTACAGCGCGGGGTCGAAGTCCTCGGACTCCGGGTCCACGCCCTCGTTGGCCTGCTTGAGCGAGAGCGAGATGCGGCGGCGCTCCAGGTCGATGTCGATGACCTTGACGAACACCTCCTGGCCGACGGTGACGACCTGCTCGGGCAGCTCGACGTGGCGCTGCGCCAGCTCGGAGATGTGCACCAGACCCTCGATGCCGTCCTCGACGCGCACGAACGCACCGAACGGGACGAGCTTGGTGACCTTGCCCGGGACGACCTGACCGATCGCGTGGGTCCGGGCGAACGTCTGCCACGGGTCCTCCTGCGTCGCCTTCAGCGACAGGGAGACACGCTCGCGGTCGAAGTCGACGTCGAGGACCTCGACCGTGACCTCCTGGCCCACCTCGACGACCTCGGAGGGGTGGTCGATGTGCTTCCAGGACAGCTCCGAGACGTGCACGAGACCGTCGACGCCGCCGAGGTCCACGAACGCACCGAAGTTGACGATCGACGAGACCACACCGGGGCGCACCTGGCCCTTCTGCAGCGTCTGCAGGAAGGTGGAGCGGACCTCGGACTGCGTCTGCTCGAGCCACGCACGGCGCGAGAGGACGACGTTGTTGCGGTTCTTGTCGAGCTCGATGATCTTGGCCTCGATCTCCTTGCCGACGTACGGCTGGAGGTCGCGGACACGACGCATCTCCACGAGGGAGGCGGGCAGGAAGCCGCGCAGCCCGATGTCGAGGATGAGGCCGCCCTTGACGACCTCGATGACGGTGCCGGTGACGACGCCGTCCTCCTCCTTGATCTTCTCGATCGTGCCCCAGGCGCGCTCGTACTGGGCGCGCTTCTTGGACAGGATCAGGCGACCCTCCTTGTCCTCCTTCTGGAGGACGAGCGCCTCGACGGCGTCACCGACGGCGACGACCTCGCCCGGGTCGACGTCGTGCTTGATGGAGAGCTCGCGCGAGGGGATGACGCCCTCGGTCTTGTAGCCGATGTCAAGGAGGACCTCGTCACGGTCGACCTTGACGATCGTGCCCTCGACGATGTCACCGTCGTTGAAGTACTTGATGGTGGCGTCGACGGCGGCAAGGAAGTCGTCCTCGGTGCCAATGTCGTTGACGGCGACCTGCGGGGCGGACTTCGTGGTGGAGATGGTCATGTAGTGGATGCTCCGATGCGGACAAGGAGTCGTGCGGACAGGGACTTGGTGATCGAGCCCCACACCGCCGTCCAGGCTGTGGACTGACGACGGGCGCACGGCACCGCCGTCCATCTTAGCGATGGCCGGCAGCCAGGGTCAACGCCACCACGGGGCGCGTGCGTCACGCCAGGGCGCGTGCCACCTCGAGCATCTCCGCCGGGACGTGCTTGACCTTCCCCGCGACGTCCGCGAGAGGGACCAGCACCACGTCGTCGCCGCGCAGCGCCGTCATCACCCCGGTCTCGCCGCGCGTCACCGCATCGATCGCCGCCACCCCGAACCGTGAGCCGAGGATGCGGTCGGCCGGGGTCGGGATGCCGCCGCGCTGGATGTGCCCCAGCACCGTCACGCGGGTGTCGAACCCGGTGCGCTGCTCGATCTCCGCCTTGAGCCGCTCGCTCACGCTCCCCGCCACGATCTCCCCGAACCGGCCGAGCTGCGTCTCGTACTCCATCGACGTGCCGGCCGCCGGCACCGCACCCTCGGCCACCACGATGATCGAGAAGCTCGCGTGCGCCCGGTGCCGGTGCTTGAGGAACCGCACCACCCGGTCGATGTCGAACGGCGCCTCGGGGGCCAGCACCAGCTCGGCCCCGCCGGCGATGCCTGCCGTCGTCGCGATCCAGCCCGCCGAGCGCCCCATCACCTCCACGATCATCACCCGGTTGTGCGACTCGGCCGTGGTGTGGATCCGGTCCACCGCCTCTGTCGCGATCGTCACGGCCGTGTCGAAGCCAATCGAGCGGTCGGTGCCCCACACGTCGTTGTCGATCGTCTTGGGGATCGCGACCATCCGCACGCCCGCCTCGGCGACCTTGCTCGCCGCGTGCAGCGTGCCGTCCCCGCCGATGCAGATCAGCGCCTCGATCCGCTCGGCCTCGAGCGTCGCGAGCACCGCGTCGATGCCGCCGTCCGCCTCGTTCGGGTGGTACCGGGCCGTGCCGAGCAGGGTGCCACCGGTCGCCAGCACGTTGCGGATGTGCTGGCGGGTCAGCGGGAGCACGTCACCGTCCGCCAGGCCGCGCCACCCGTTGCGGAACCCGATCACCGAGTGGCCGTGCTCTCCCTCACCCCGCTTGACCACCGCACGGATCGCCGCGTTGAGGCCAGGCACGTCGCCGCCTCCGGTCAGGACTCCGACTCGCACGAACCTCACGCCTCTCGCTAGCGCCGCGGCACGCGACCCGCGTACCGGTGCGATCGTAGCGGTGTGGCCTGTCCACGTCAGAATGGCACGCATGAGCGACATCGAGTCCGTCGGATTTCACCACGTCCCCGACGCCGAGGGCGGCGCCGCCGGCCGCGGCTGGTGGGACGCCAACGCCGCCGAGTACCTCGAGGAGCACGGTGAGTTCCTCGGCGACGCCGCCTTCCGGTGGGGTCCCGAAGGCCTCACCGAGGCCGAGGCCGGGCTGCTCGGCGACGTCGTCGGCCGGCAGGTCCTCGAGGTCGGGGCCGGCGCCGCCCAGTGCTCCCGCTGGCTGGCCGCCCAGGGCGCGGACGTGGTCGCCACGGACGTCTCCGCCGGCATGCTCGCCGGCGCCGCACGCCTCGACACCGCCACGGGCGTCCACGTGCCGGTGCTGCAGGCCGACGCTCGTGCGCTGCCCTTCGCCGACGCCTCCTTCGACGTCGTCTTCACCTCGTTCGGCGCCATCCCGTTCGTGCCCGACGCCGCGCGCGTCCACGCCGAGGCCGCGCGCGTCCTGCGGCCCGGCGGACGCTGGGTCTTCTCCGTGACGCACCCGCTGCGATGGGCGTTCCCCGACGACCCGACCACGCGCGGGCTCACCGCGATCCGTTCCTACTTCGACCGGCGCCCCTACGTGGAGCAGGACGCCGCCGGCCGCGTCCTGTACGCCGAGTACCACCGCACCCTGGGCGACCACGTCAGGGACGTCGCCCGGGCCGGGCTGCGCCTGCTGGACGTCGTCGAGCCGGAGTGGCCCGCGTGGAACGACCAGGTCTGGGGCGGATGGGGGCCGGAGCGCGGCGCCTACCTGCCGGGCACGGCAGTCTTCGTCACCGTCCGCGACGGCACCACGGCCCGCTGAGCGGTGGCCGGGCGCCCCTGGACGCGGGACGCCGGGCGCCCGCCCCGGTGCGAGCGGGGCGCGCCCTCCCTAGCGTCGGGAGCATGAGAATCGGGTACACCCTCATGACCGAGCAGAGCGCTCCGACCGACCTCGTCCGTTACGCGGTCGCCGCCGAGCAGGCCGGTTTCGACTTCGAGGTCTGCAGCGACCACTACTCGCCCTGGCTGGCCGAGCAGGGCCACGCGCCCAACGCGTGGGTGACCCTCGGTGCCGTCGCCCAGGCCACCGAGCGGGTCGAGCTCATGACCTACGTCACGTGCCCCACCATCCGGTACCACCCGGCCGTCGTGGCCCAGCAGGCCGCGACCCTCCAGCTCCTCTCCGAAGGTCGCTTCACCCTCGGCCTCGGGTCCGGGGAGAACCTCAACGAGCACGTCGTCGGGGAGGGCTGGCCTTCCGTGGCCGTGCGGCACGACATGCTGGCGGAGGCCGTCCACCTGGTCCGCGAGCTGCACACCGGCGACCTCGTCACCTGGGAGGGCGAGTACTTCCGCGTCGACTCCGCCCGCATCTGGGACGTGCCCGACGGCGGCGTGCCCATCGGCGTCGCCGTCTCAGGTCACGAGTCCGTCTCCGCCCTGGCCCCGCTGGCCGACCACCTCATCCAGGTCATGCCCGACGCCGACGTCGTGCAGGACTGGGCCGAGCACCACGAGGGCCCCTCGCGCGTGATCGGCCAGGTGCCGATCTGCTGGGACCCCGACGAGGAGGCGGCTGTCCGACGCGCCCACGAGCAGTTCCGCTGGTTCGGTGGCGGGTGGGCGGTCAACGCCGACCTGCCGACCCCCGCCGGGTTCGCCGCCGCTACCCAGTTCGTGCGCCCCGAGGACGTCGCCGCATCCATCGCCTGCGGCCCCGACCTCGACCGGATCGCCGAGAGCGCCCGCCCGTTCCTCGACGCCGGCTTCACCGACCTCGCGTTCGTCCAGATCGGCGACGAGGGACAGGAGAGGTTCCTCGCCGAGGCCGCCGAGCCGCTCCTCGAGCGCGCCCGAGCGCTGTAACGGCGGCTCGCGCGCCGGAGCGCTCTCCACGCCGCGGTCGCGCGACCGTACGGCAGAGGGCCCGCACCACCGGCGGTGCGGGCCCTCTGCACGGGTCCTCGGTGCTGACCGGACGGCACCCGGGGCGGGTGCGGCAGGCGGGTCAGTGACCGGCGTCGTGCCACGTCTCGCCGGCGCCCACCGAGACGTCGAGGGGGACGTCGAGCTCGTACGCGGCACCCATCTGCGTGCGCAGCACCTCTTCTGCCTGCTCCCGCTCCCCTGGCCACACCTCGACGACGAGCTCGTCGTGCACCTGGAGCAGCAGCCGCGAGCGCAGCCCCTGGGCGTCCAGCTCGGCCTGGACCTTGAGCATCGCCAGCTTGATGATGTCGGCCGCGCTGCCCTGGATCGGGGCGTTCAGGGCCATGCGCTCCGCCATCTGACGGCGCTGGCGGTTGTCGCTCGTGAGGTCCGGCAGGTAGCGCCGACGGCCGAGGATCGTGGCGGTCCAGCCCGTGGCACGCGCCTCCTCCACCACGCCGTCCAGGTAGTCGCGCACCCCGCCGAACCGTGCGAAGTAGTCGTCCATCAGGCCCTGCGCCTCACCCGTGGTGATGGCGAGCTGCTGGGAGAGGCCGAAGGCCGAGAGGCCGTAGGCCAGGCCGTAGGACATGGCCTTGACCTTGGAGCGCATCTCGGCGGTGACGCCCGCCGGCTCGACGCCGAAGACGCGCGACCCCACGTAGCGGTGCAGGTCCTCTCCCGAGCGGAACGCCTCGATCAGGCCCGCGTCCTGGGACAGGTGCGCCATGATCCGCATCTCGATCTGCGAGTAGTCCGCCGTCAGCAGCGTCTCGTACCCCTCGCCGACCCGGAAGGCGCGACGGATCTGGCGCCCTGCCTCGGTGCGGATCGGGATGTTCTGCAGGTTCGGGTCGGTCGAGCTGAGCCGACCGGTCGCGGCGATCGTCTGCTGGAAGGTGGTGTGGATGCGGCCGTCGGTCGCCACCGACTTGAGCAGGCCCTCGACGGTGGAGCGCAGCTTGCTGGCGTCCCGGTGGGCCAGCAGGTGCTCCAGGAACGGGTGGCCCGTGCGGGCGAAGAGCTCGGCGAGCGCCGACGCGTCGGTGGTGTATCCCGTCTTCGTCTTCTTCGTCTTGGGCATCCCGAGCTGGTCGAAGAGCACCTCCTGCAGCTGCTTGGGGCTGCCGAGGTTCACCTCCCGACCGATCGCCTCGTACGCGTCGGCCGCCGCCGCGGCGACCTGGTCGGCGAACGCGCGCTCCAGGTCGGTGAGGTACTCGACGTCGGCTGCGATACCCCTTGCCTCCATGCGCTCCAGCACGCGCGACAGCGGCAGCTCGACGTCGGACAGCAGGCCCGCGGCGTCGCGGTCGGTGAGCTGACCTTCGAGCGCCTCCGCGAGCTCCAGGACCGCGGCGGCCCTCGTGGCCTCGCGCGCTCCCCGCCCAGCGGACGCACCGAGGTCCAGGTCGAGAGCGCCCTGCGCCTCTTCCTCCTCCGCGACCCTCAGCTCGCGCCCGAGGTGCCGCGTCACGAGGTCACCCAGGTCGTAGCCGCGCTGGTCCGGGTAGCACAGGTAGGCGGCGAGCTCGGTGTCGAAGACGACGCCGGCGAGCTCGAGCCCGCGGGACGCCAGCGCGTGCCAGGCCGCCTTGGCCCCGTGCAGCACCTTCGGGGCCGCCGGGTCTGCGAGCCACGCCGCGAGCGCCTTCTCGTCCGCGGGCGAGATGTCGGCCATGTCGTAGGCCACCGCCTCGGCGCCGTCGGCGAGCGCGACGCCCCAGGCGTCGCCGCCCACGGGGACGGCCCGGCCCGAGACCTCGACGCCGACGCGACCGCTACGGCCCGCGAGCCATCCCTGGAGCCCGCCGGCAGGCAGCTCGGTGACCTCCAGGTCGAAGCCCGCCCCGGGGTCGACGGCGGTGTCGTCCGCCGCCGGGTCGACGGCGAGGAGGCGGTCGCGCAGGGTGCCGAACTGGAGCGTGTCCGACACCCGGTGCACGGCCTCCCGGTCGAACCCCTGCAGCCGCAGGTCGTCCGGGCCCAGCGGCAGCTCGACGTCGCGCAGCAGGGCGTTGAGCTCCCGGTTGAGGCGGACCTGCTCGACGGCCCCGCGCAGGTTCTCCGCCGCCTTGCCCTTGAGCTCGTCGACGTGCTCGAGCAGGGCCTCCAGGCCCCCGTACTGGGTGATCCACTTCGCGGCCGTCTTTGGCCCCACCCCCGGCACGCCGGGAAGGTTGTCGCTGGTCTCGCCCACGAGGGCAGCGAGGTCGGGGTAGCGCTCGGGCGGCACGCCGTACTTGTCCGCCACGGCGTCGGGCGTCATGCGGGTCAGCTCCGAGACGCCGCGCACCGGGTAGAGCAGCGTGACGTCCGCGTCGACGAGCTGCAGCGAGTCGCGGTCGCCCGAGCAGACGAGAACCTCCATCCCGGCGGCCGACGCCTGCGTCACGAGGGTCGCGATGATGTCGTCCGCCTCGAAGCCCTCGCGCTCGATCGCCGGCACGCGCAGCGCCTCCAGGACCTCCTTGATGAGCGGCACCTGGCCCTTGAAGGGCGCCGGCGTCTCGCTGCGCGTGCCCTTGTACTCGGCGTACCGCTCGGTGCGGAAGGACCTGCGCGAGACGTCGAACGCCACGGCCAGGTGCGTCGGGCGCTCGTCGCCGAGCAGCTTGGTCAGCATGGAGGTGAAGCCGAACACCGCGTTGGTGACCTGCCCCGACGTGGTGGCCATCGTGTCGGGCAGCGCGTAGAACGCCCGGTAGGCCATCGAGTGACCGTCGATGAGCAGGAGGCGTGGGCGCGGGGCCTGGCCGTCGGCGGGCACGTCGGGAGAGCTGGTTGGCGCGGAGGTCGTCACGGGTGCCAACCTACCTGTCATGACCGACACCTCCCCGGCCGCGGCCGCCGCGCCGTACGACCTCTCGGGCACCCTGATCGAGCGGATGGGCATCGAGCTGACGCACGTGAGCGCCGAGCGCACGACCGGCACGATGCCCGTCGCGGGGAACACGCAGCCGATGGGGCTGCTGCACGGCGGCGCGTCGGCGGTGCTGGCCGAGACGCTGGGCTCCGTGGCGGCCCAGGTGCACGCCGGTCCGGGCCGTGCCGCCGTCGGCATCGAGCTCAGCGCCACCCACCACCGCTCGGCCCGCTCCGGCGTCGTCACGGGCGAGGCCGTGGCCCTCAGCCTCGGGCGCAGCCTGGCGTCGTACGAGATCGTCGTCCGGGACGAGGAGGGGAACCGGGTGTGCACGTCACGGCTGACGTGCATGCTGCTCGACCAGCGCTGACCAGGTCGGCCGCGGGGCGAGGGCGTTCCGCACGGGGTCGGCCGCACCAGCATCTGCCGGCCCGGGTCCGCCCTCCGCGAGGGTCATCCCCCTGACGGGTGTGCGGGTCCCGGGCTCAGGACGCGGAGCGCGCCGGCCCTGGCCCTCCCGTGCGCCCCTCCACGTGGCGACGCTCCTCGTGGCGACGCTCCTCGCGTCGCTGCTCCTCCTGGAACGCACGCAGGTCGAGCGGGCCGGACGGCAGGCCGGCCTCCCGCGCACGACGACGGCGAGCGATGATCTCCTCGATGGCGGCACGCGTCGACTCCCGGCGGCCGCGCGGGCGCACCTCGCGACGCGGCAGCGCGGTGCCCTCCTGGGCGAAGCGCCGCAGGAGCGCCGAGGTCGCCACCACGCGGTGGCCGGCAGCGGGGGCGAAACCGAGCCGCGCGAGGAAGCGCTGCATCCCGCGGTCCCCCGCGGGCGGCACGCCGTAGACGTGCTGAGCACCCGCCTCGCCGGCGAGCGCCGCCGCACCGGACACGAGCGAGTGGCCGACGCCCCGTCGCCGCGCGTCGGGGGCGACGAAGAGCGTGTCGACCACCAGGGCCGACTCGGTGGCGAACAGGTGCGGGCCCACCGTGCGGGCGAGCAGGAAGCCCACCACCTGACCGTCGACCTCGGCCACGAGCACCTGCCCGCCCGAGGCGAGGTACACCGACAGGTGCGTCAGCAGGGCGTCCTCGGTGGCGTGCTCGGCCGGGACACCCAGCGGGGCGACAGCGCGCGCTGCCGCGGTCAGCGCGGCGACCGCGACGAGGTCGTCACGGTCCGCGGGGCGGATCTCCGGCGTCGAGCGCATCTCACCCTCCTCGGACTGGCGCTGGTGGTGGCACGGGCCACTCGCCTGCCGACGATAGCCGCGTGCCGAGGCCCGCACAACGATGCGGGCCGGCGGGTCAGGCCCCGCCGACCTGCTCGATCACGGCGTCGGCGACCTCGCGCATCGTCAGGCGGCGGTCCATCGACGTCTTCTGGATCCAGCGGAACGCCTCCGGCTCCGACAGGCCCATCTTCGTCTGCAGGAGACCCTTGGCCCGGTCGACGCGCTTGCGCGTCTCGAAGCGCTCCGTGAGGTCCGCGACCTCGGCCTCGAGAGCACCGATCTGCTGGTAGCGAGAGATCGCGATCTCCACGGCCGGCAGCAGGTCGGCCGGCGTGAACGGCTTGACGACGTACGCCATGGCGCCGGCGTCGCGGGCGCGCTCGACCAGCTCGGTCTGGGAGAAGGCCGTCAGCAGCACGACGGGGGCCGCGTGGGCCTTGCCGATGCGCTCCGCCGCGGAGATGCCGTCGAGCTCCGGCATCTTGACGTCCATGACCACGACGTCGGGCTTGAGCTCGACGGCGAGAGAGACGGCCGTCTCGCCGTCGCCGGCCTCGCCCACGACGTCGAAGCCGGCCTCACGGAGCGTCTCCACGACGTCCATGCGGATCAGGGCCTCGTCCTCGGCGACCACGGCGCGTCGCGCCGGGCGCGCTGCGGGAGCGGGCTCAGGGGCGGTCTCCTGCTCGATCATCGGGGGCAGGTCCAGCGGCAGCTTCGCTGCGGGGCGCTCGTCAGTGGGCTTCTCGGTCACAGGCTCATCCTAGTCCCGCACGACGGGCGGCCCGCCTCCGGGTGGCCGACGGCGGGTCGCCGACGCGCCACCGTGTGACACGGCTCTCACCGTGGCGGCCCGGGCTGCCAGCCCCGGGCCGCCGTGTGGTTCGATGGTCCTCGCACGTGCCCCAGCGGCCGCGCGCCCCGGTAGCCCAACTGGCAGAGGCATCCGACTCAAACTCGGAGTGTTGCGGGTTCGACTCCCGCCCGGGGTACCCACGACGCCCAGCTCAGGCGGCGCGGCCCAGCCCGCGCACCTCCCAGCCCGCGGCGCTCCACCTGCCCAGGTCCAGCCGGCCCCGTGCGTCGATCACCCGCGGGTGCGCGGTCAGCCCCGCCAGCTGAGCGGGGTCCGCACCCAGGAACTCGTCCCACTCCGTGAGCAGCAGCACGACGTCGGTGCCCTCCACCGCCTCGCGCGTGGAGGTCGCGAAGCCGAGCGTGGGGAACGTGCGCCGCGCCGTCTCCCCCGCCTGCGGGTCGTACACGGTGACCTGCGCACCCTGCAGGTGCAGGGCCGCGGCCACGTTGAGCGCGGGCGAGTCGCGGACGTCGTCGGTGCCGGGCTTGAACGCGGCCCCCAGCACACCTACCCGCCGGTTCAGCACGGAGCCTCCGCAGGCCTCGACCGCCATCGCGACCGTCCGCCCCCGCTGGGCCATGTTGATCTCGTCGACCTGCTGCAGCAGCGCGGCCGCCCGGTGGGCGCCCAGCTCCCGCGACCGGTGCATGAGCGCCCGGATGTCCTTGGGCAGGCACCCGCCCCCGAAGCCCAGGCCCGCGTCGAGGAACTGCCGCCCGATGCGCACGTCGTGACCCAGCGCGTCAGCGAGCACCGTGACGTCGGCGCCTGCCGCCTCGCACACCGCCGCGATGGCGTTCACGAACGAGATCTTGGTGGCGAGGAACGCGTTCGCGCTGACCTTGACGAGCTCGGCCGTCGGCAGGTCGGCGACGACCACGGGGGTGCCCTCCGCGATCGGGCCGGCGTACAGGGTCCGCAGGGTGGCCTCCGCCTCCGGGCTCGTGCCACCCAGCACGATCCGGTCCGGGTGCAGCGTGTCGTGGACCGCCTTGCCCTCCCGCAGGAACTCCGGGTTCCAGACGAGCTCGACGCGCAGGTCGGTGGGCACCTGCGGCCGGATCAGCTCTCGCAGCCGGGCCGCCGTGCCCACCGGCACCGTCGACTTGCCGACGATGAGAGCGTCGTGGTCGAGGTGGGCGGCCAGCCCCGTCACCGCCGCCTCGACGTACGAGAGGTCGGCGGCATGGCTCGTCGCGCGCTGCGGGGTGCCGACGCACACGAAGTGCACGTCCGCCCACCGCGCCGCCTCGGCGAGGTCCGTAGTGAAGCGCAGCCGGCCGGACTCGGTGTGCCGCTGGAGCAGGACGTCCAGCCCAGGCTCGTAGAACGGCACCTTGCCGGCCGCGAGGGCGTCGATCTTCGCCTGGTCCGTGTCGACACCGACCACCTCGAACCCGAGCTCGGCCATGGCCGCGGCGTGGGTGGCGCCCAGGTATCCCGTCCCGATCACGCTGACGCGCGGGTTGCTGTCCATGATGTTCCTCCGTCGGTCTGTCACGTAGGTCTCGTGGGTGCCTCGTGGGTGCTTGGGCCGGCCTCGGTCCCGGGGCCGGCCTGCGTGCTCACTGGGGTTCGGGCAGCGGGCTCCAGGGAGTGCTGGCGAGCCCGTTGCTGAACATGGCGAGGGAGTCTCGCCGGGAGTCGACGCGCCAGTCGTTCGTCAGACGCTCGCCCTGCACCACGGTGGTGATGGCGAGGTTGAACCAGGCGAAGCCGACGATGTCGGAGTTCTCCGGCTGGCGCAGGCCCCAGAAGAAGTGGTCGAGCCACCGGGGCTTGCGGTCACCGATCTCGCTGGCCCCGATCTCGGCCAGCAGGATGGGCTTGCCGGGCGCGACCTGGCGCAGGTGGCTGAGCGTCGCACCGAACGTGTCGACGAAGGTGGGCTGGCGGTCTCCGTAAGGCGGGCGCCAGTAGGCGGACATGCCCACCCAGTCGACGTAGTCGTCACCCGGGTACTGGGTGGCCAGGTACTCCACGCTCCGGTTGGCGGTGGGCACCAGGTTCACCCGGTTCGGGGCCCACACCCAGATGACCAGGTCGTTGGCGCCCTCGGCCGCGAAGATGTCGTGGACGTGCTGCCACACCCGGACGTAGTCGCCCTGCCGGTTGCCGTTGACGCCGTCCGACCACGGGTACCAGTTGCCGTTCATCTCGTGGTTGAGCCGGATGGCGAGCGGGAGGCCGAGGGCTGCCACGTCCCGGGCGTACTGGCGCAGGTACTCGTCGTGGCGGCCCGAGAGGATCACCTCGGAGGTGTAGTCGGGCTCGATCACCTGGTCGTTCGGGGAGGACAGGGGCCGTGCCTCCCAGGTCAGCACGGGCAGCTCGCCGTGCTGCCAGGACCGCTGGACCCCCTCGGGGCGGAACGGCCCGTCCCAGCCCTGGAAGTACCCGGTGATGGTCGTGTCGTGCTGCTCCCCCACCTTGGTCTGCACCATGTCGTACGTGGCCCAGTTCCACGGCGCCTGCTCGGTGTACAGCCCCCACCAGCGGGCACCCGACGCCGCGGCCTCGAGGATCTGCGCCTTGGTGGGCGCACGCACCGGGTCGGGCTCCGCAGGCGGGGACGGCTCGGCAGGGGGCGTGGGCGCCGGGGAACTGGGCCACGTACGACATGGTGCAGACCAAGGTGGGGGAGCAGCACGACACGAC
>NZ_QKWH01000013.1 GCF_003244315.1 Xylanimonas oleitrophica | reverse complement strand
GCCCGCCCCGAGCGACGGCCCAGGGCGGGCGCTTCAACCTGCCACTTGACAGGAACCACCTACATATCAGCCGAGGTAGACCTGGACCTCGTCGTGCACCGCCCCGTTGGTGGCCAGCGCGTTGCCGCCCCACGGACCGGCCGCGCCGTCGAGAGAGGTGAACCGGCCGCCGGCCTCGGTGACGATGGGCACCAGGGCAGCCATGTCGTACACCTCGAGCTCGGGCTCGGCGGCGATCTCGGCCGCACCCTCGGCCACGAGCATGTAGGACCAGAAGTCGCCGTAGCCACGGGTGCGCCAGCAGCGGCGGGTCAGGTCGAGGAACCCGTCGAGCTTGCCGCGCTCCTCCCAGCCGGACAGGGAGGAGTAGGAGAACGAGGCGTCCTCGATGCGGCGCACGCCGGAGACGGTCATCCGCGAGGCGGCGGCCAGCGACTTGCCGGTCCAGGCGCCGGAGCCCTTGGCGGCCCACCAGCGGCGGCCGAGGGCCGGCGCGGAGACGAGGCCCATGACCACCTCGTCGCCGTCGGCGAGCGCGATGAGGGTGGCCCACACCGGCACGCCGCGCACGAAGTTGTGGGTGCCGTCGATGGGGTCGATGATCCAGCGCCGCGCACCGTTGCCGGCGGCGCCGTACTCCTCGCCCACGATCGCGTCGCGGGTGCGCGCGCGGTGGAGCTGGGCGCGGATGAACTCCTCGGCCGTGCGGTCGGCGTCGGAGACGAGCGTCGAGTCGGGCTTGGTCTCCACGCGCAGGTCGATCGACCGGAACCGGGACATCGTCAGCGAGTCGACCTGGTCGGCGATGACGTGCGCCAGCCTCAGGTCGTCCTCGTAGGTGCGTGCCGGGTTCTGCCCGGCCGGGTTCGAGCCTGCGGACCAGTGAGGAGGCTGGGTGAAGGACACGGTCACACGCTAGCGGTGCGGGAGGCCAGCAGACGACGGAACGAGTCCAGACGGGCCTCGCGTGTCGCCCGTGCGGCCTCGTCCGGGGCGGCCGCCAGCCAGTCGTCGAGGGCGCAGTCGGGGGCGTCGGCCAGGTGCGTGCAGCCGCGCGGGCACTCCTGGGCGGCCTCGTCGAGGTCCTCGAACGCCTGCAGGAGGTGGGCGACCTCGACGTGGGCGAGGCCGAGGGAACGGACGCCGGGGGTGTCGACGACCCAGCCGTCGTAGGCGGCGCCGTCGCCGCCGTCGTCGCCGCCGGGGCGGGCCGGCAGGCGCAGGGCGACGGCGGAGGTCGAGGTGTGGCGGCCGCGCCCGGTGACGTCGTTGACGTGCCCGGTGGCGCGACCGGCGCCCGGCACCAGCGCGTTGACGAGGGTCGACTTGCCGACGCCCGAGTGCCCGAGCAGCACCGACACGCGCCCGCGCAGCCGGTCGCGAACCTCCTCGACGGACTGGGGCGCCAGGGCGAGCGTGCCGCTGCCCGCGGCCTCGTCGGCGGGCCGGGTGACCACGACGTCGACACCGAGCGGCTCGTACAGGCCGCGCAGGTCCTCGGGCGAGCCCAGGTCGGCCTTGGTGAGGCACAGCAGCACGTCCATGCCGGCGTCGTAGGCGGCGACGACGGCGCGGTCGATCATGCCGGTGCGCGGCTCCGGGTTGGCCAGGGCGGTGACGATGACGAGCTGGTCGGCGTTGGCCACGACGATCCGCTCGTACGGGTCGGTGTCGTCAGCGGTGCGGCGCAGCACCGAGGTGCGCTCGGCGATGCGCACGATGCGGGCCAGGGTGCCCGGGTCGCCGGAGGTGTCGCCCACGACGTCGACCCGGTCGCCGACGACGACGCGGGTGCGCGTCAGCTCGCGTGCCTTCATGGCCAGCACGGGGCGCTCGTCGCTGCCGCCCTCGTCGAGCAGGAGCGTGTACCGCCCGCGGTCGACGCCGGTGACGAGGCCGACGACGGCGTCGGTGTGCTCGGGCCGCTGCTTGGTGCGGGGGCGGCTTCCGCGCTTGGACGGGCGCCCCCACGCCTCGTGCTCGTCGCCGCGCCCGCGCGCACCGCCGGCCGGTGCGGGCCGCCGGGCCATCAGCGGCCCCGCTCCGGGGAGGCCGGGGCCACCCGCGCGGTGTCCGAGGTTCCCGAGACCATGGCGCGCCACATGCCGGCGAACCCGGGCAGCGTCTTGGCGGTGGTCTCGACGTCCTCGACGAGCACGCCCGGCACGCGCAGGCCCACCAGCGCGCCCGAGGTGGCCATGCGGTGGTCGGCGTAGGTGCGGAACGTGCCGCCGTGCAGCGGGCGCGGGGTGATGACCAGGCCGTCGCGGGTCTCCTCGGCCTGCCCGCCCAGGCGGGTGATCTCGGTGGCCAGCGCGGCCAGCCGGTCGGTCTCGTGCCCGCGCAGGTGGGCGATGCCGCGCAGCCGGCTGGGGGAGTCGGCGAGGGCGGCGAGGGCGGCGAAGGTGGGAGCGAGCTCGCCGGCGGCACGCAGGTCGACGTCGATGCCGTGCACGCGGCCCGTCCCGGTCACGCGCAGCACGCCGTCGGCCGTGAGGCGCGCGTCGCCCCCCATCCGGGTCAGGAGCTCGGGCACCAGGGCCCCCGGCTGCGTGGTGGCGGCGGGCCAGCCGGGCACCGACACGGTGCCGCCCGCGACGAGGGCCGCCGCGAGGAAGGGGGCGGCGTTCGACAGGTCGGGCTCGACGCGCACCTCCCGGGCCGCGACAGGGCCGGGGGACACGACCCAGATGCCGTCGCGCGAGTCGTCGACCTCGACCCCCGCCTCGCGGAGGGTGGCCACGGTCATCTCGATGTGCGGCAGGCTGGGCAGCGTCGCGCCCACGTGGCGCAGCGTCAGGCCCTCGTCGAAGCGTGCGGCGGCCAGCAGCAGGCCGGAGACGAACTGGCTCGAGGCCGAGGCGTCGACGTCGACCGCCCCGCCGCGCAGCCCGCCCTGGCCCAGCACCGTGAACGGCAGCGTGGACGGGAACCCCTCCGCGGGGGAGGCGGCCTGCGGGCCGGAACCGTCACCGGCCCGCACGTCGACCCCGAGGGCACGCAGGGCGGCGAGCACGGGGAGCATCGGTCGCACGCGCGCCTGGGGGTCGCCGTCGAACCGCACGGGGCCGTCCGCGAGGGCGGCCACGGGGGGCAGGAACCGCATCACGGTGCCGGCCAGGCCGGCGAAGACGTCGGTGTCTCCCCGCACGGGGCCGGGCACCACGTGCAGGGTGCTCGGCGAGGAGCCCTCGGTGATCTCGGCACCCAGGGCGCGCAGCGCGGCGATCATGAGGTCGGCGTCACGGCTGCGCAGGGCCCCGTGCAGCGTGCCCGGGCCCTCGGCGAGCGCCGCCAGCACCAGCAGGCGGTTGGTGAGCGACTTGCTGCCGGGCACCTCGACCGCGGCGTCGAGCGGGCCGGACGCGACCGGTGCCTCCCAGGCGGGAGCGGGGGAGGTGGCCTGGGCGTCGTCGGGCGCGGGAGACGTCATGCCGCAAGGCTATCCGCCGGCCCCGGGCGGGGCCGGGACGTCTCGCCGGGTGCCCGCGTCAGGACGCGACGCCCGCCAGCTTCTTCTCGGCCTTGCGGGCCGTCTTCGCCGTCGAGCGCGCCGCGGCGTGGCGGGCGTGGTCGACGCGCCAGGCCAGGCCCGGACGGCCCTCGTGGTCCACGCCGGCGATGAGCGCCGCACCGATCGCCCCGACGGCCCGCACGAACGGCACCGTGCGCCGGGCCCGCTCCTCGCCCTTGCTGGTGAACGGCTGGTGGGCCACGGCCAGCGGCACGGTGACCGCGGCGAGCTTGATCGCGCACAGGCGCGGGAAGAACCCCGCGGCGAGGCCCACGCCCAGGGCGGCGGTGACGGCGCCGTGCACGCGCACGGCCAGCGTCAGCTGGGAGTCCGAGAGCCGGGCGACGCCGAGCCGGTCGGTCACCGTGTCGGTGACGTCTCGGGCGACGGCGACGTGCTCGGCGGGGTGGAGCGCGGCCTGCACGCCGTCGTAGACGAACGGGGTGGCCAGCATGGGGCGGGCGACACGACGCAGCAGCATGGGACCCACCATGTCAGAGGCTGCCCGCCCTCGCAGGACGTCCGGGAATGGAACGCCCCGCCCGGTGCGTTCCCCAGTCGATGTCCTCGATGTCTTGCGCACCCTGCCCCGCACCCACCGCCGCGTCCCGTCCGGACGTGCGGCTGTTCGCGCTCCCCGCCCAGCTCGACGGCGCGGCCAAGCAGTCGCCGCCGGCCGACGGCGCGCTGACCCCCGCCTGGCCGCACGTGCCGTTCGGGACGGGGCTAGGCTCGACGGCGATGACGGAGAACCAGCCGACCGCCGGCCAGGCCGGCGACCGCTCTGCGGCCGACCGCCCGGCAGGCGAGCCCACCGAGACGCCCGACGAGATCGACGAGGGCGCGACGGACCGCGCGCCCGAGGACGAGGACGCCGCGGCCCGGGGCGCGCGCTTCGAGCGCGACGCGCTCCAGCACCTCGACCAGCTGTACTCGGCCGCGCTGCGCATGACGCGCAACCCCGCGGACGCCGAGGACCTGGTCCAGGAGACGTTCGCGAAGGCGTTCGCCGCGTTCCACCAGTACCGGCCGGGCACCAACCTCAAGGCGTGGCTGTACCGGATCCTGACGAACACGTTCATCAACAGCTACCGCAAGAAGCAGCGCGAGCCGCAGCAGTCCCAGGCGGAGGAGGTCGAGGACTGGCAGATCGCCCGTGCCGCCTCGCACACCTCGCAGGGTCTGCGCTCCGCCGAGGCCGAGGCGCTGGACCGGCTGCCCGACTCGGACGTGAAGCGGGCGCTGGCCGAGCTGCCCGAGGACCGGCGCATGGTCGTGTACTACGCCGACGTCGAGGGCTTCCCCTACAAGGAGATCGCCGAGATCATGGGTACGCCGATCGGGACGGTGATGTCCCGGCTGCACCGCGGACGCCGGCAGCTGCGCGAGCTGCTCGCCGACTACGCCGCGGACCGCGGGCTCGTGCCGGCGTCGTCGGCCGGCGCGAAGGCGCAGGCGCACGGAGGTGGGCAGTGAACGAGCAGGAACCGACGGGGGCCGGAGCCGGACCCGTGGAGCCGATCCCGCACGACACCGCGGGTGAGTCCGAGTGCGAGCACGCGCTGGGGCACCTGTACGAGTACCTCGACTCCGAGATGACGCCGGAGGACGAGCACCGCATGCGTGCGCACGTCGCGCACTGCGCGCCGTGCCTGGCGGAGCTGAGCGTCGAGGAGCTCGTCAAGCAGCTGGTGCGCCGCTCGTGCAACGAGCGCGCGCCGGAGACGCTGCGGCTGCGCATCCACGAGCAGCTGACGGTGATGACGACGCTGCGCGGCTGACCCGCCGCCGCGGGTGCCCCCGACGACGAAGGGCCGCGGATCCCGTGAGGATCCGCGGCCCTTCCGCGCGTCTGAGGCCTGTGCTCAGGCGTTGGGACGCTTGCCGTGGTTGGCGGCGTTGCCCTTGCGGCTACGACGCTTGCGACCGCGCTTGCTCATGATGCTTCTCCCACTGGGTCTGTGGACGAGGTGTCGCCCTATGGTCCCACAACCGGGGCGGTGCCTGCGAAGCCGCCGACGCCCGGGCAGCCGCTCCGGACGAGTGGCGAGGCCGTCCGGGCGGCGAGAGGTTGGGCGCATGGACTCACGTGACGTGCTGCTCGACTCCTTCGGCCGGCTGCCCGGCCTGGTCCACGGCGTGCTGGACGGCGCCGACGACGAGATGCTGACCTTCCGGGCGGACCCGGGGGCCAACACCGTGGCGTGGCTGGTGTGGCACCTGACGAGGGTGCAGGACGACCACGTGGCCGACGTCGCGGGCACCGAGCAGGTGTGGACGGCGCAGGGGTGGGCCGAGCGCTTCGGCCTGCCGCTGCCGGCGTCGGACACCGGCTACGGGCACGGGCCCGAGGAGGTCGCGCAGGTCCGGGCGGACGCCGACCTGCTGCGTGGCTACTTCGACGCCGTGCACGCCACCACGGTGGCCTACGTGGAAGGGCTGACGGACGTCGACCTGGACCGTGTGGTGGACGACGGCTGGGACCCGCCCGTGACCCTGGGCGTGCGCCTGGTCAGCGTGCTCGGCGACGACACCCAGCACGTGGGCCAGGCCGCCTTCCTCCGCGGAGTCTTCCAGCGCCGGGCGGCGGAGCGGCCCTGAGCGGCCCGGAGACCCCCGCCGCACCTCTCACTCGTCCGGCAGCCCCAACCAGGCGTGCCAGCCGGTGTGCAGCACCAACCACGCCATGAGGCCGTAGCCGGCCTGCCCCGGGTACACGGAGCCGTTCTGGGCGAGGTCGGCCAGCCACTGCTCGTGCTGGGCCAGCGGCGTGTACGTGTCGACGTAGGGCACCCGCCGCCGGGAGGCGACGTCGGCGAACGCGGCCGAGAGCTCGGCGATGCGAGGCCCGTCCTCGGGGCGGCCCGGGGGAGGGCCGACGACGAAGGCGGGCACGCGGGCCGAGTCCGCCATGTCGAGGATGTTGGCGAGGTTGAGGCGCGAGCGAGCCACGGACAGGCCCTGCTCGACGTCGTGGCGGCCCAGCGCGACCACGAGCCGGTTCTCGGCGACGGTCTCGGGCCCGAACCGGGTGGCGGTCTCCGCCTCCCAGCGGGCACCGAGGCCGTTGGTGTTCTCGCCCGGCACCGCGAGGACGAAGTGCATGGCGGGCCGGTCGAACCGCGACCGGGCCATGACACGGCCGACCCAGCCGAGGGCACGGGCGTCGCCGACACCCACGCTCAGCTCGTCGCCGACGACGCAGATGCGCACCTCGCGTTCCGTCACGGACCTCTCCTCGTGGTTCTGATGGCCCCGACATTGTGGACCTGGGGTCGGCGCGGGCGGATCACCCCACGCCGACGCCGTCGGGTGAGACGCGACTCAGAGGAGGGCGGCGCCCCAGCGGACCTGGTGGCTCTCGCCGGGGGCGAGGCGCACGAGCCGCTCGCCGGTGTTGAACGCGTCGGCCACGCAGCTCATGGGCTCGGCGGCCAGGCCGGAGCGCTCGTACCCGGGGATGTGGTCGGCGCTGCACACCTGCCAGCAGTCCATGGAGCCGTCCATCCAGACGGCGGCGGTGCGGCCGTCGGGGCGGCCGAGGCGGCACCAGGAGAGGCCGTCGGCGTCGCGGGTGGCGTCCACCCAGGCGTCGTCGAGGTCGAGGCCGGCCAGGGACCGGGTCTCGCGCAGGTCGTGGTCGCCGGAGACGGGCTCGACGCCGGTGGGCAGGAGGCGGTGGTCGACGGTGACGTGGGTGGTGGCGTCCAGGCGCACCGTGCACTCGTCCAGGGCGGCGCCGCCGGTGGACAGCCACGGGTGGAACCCGACGCCGTAGGGGGCGGTGCCGGTGCCGACGTTGCGGGTGGTGAGCACGACCTCGAGACCGGCGTCGGACAGCGCGTAGCGCACGCGGGTGACGAGCTGGAACGGCCACCCCTTCTGCGCGGGCAGGGCGAGCTCGAGCACGACGGCGTCCGGTGCGGTCTCCACGGTGGTCCACCGGGTCCAGCAGGCCAGGCCGTGCAGCGCGTTGCCGCGGTCGGGCTCGCTCACGGGGAGCTGGTACGTCTCTCCGTCCACCGTGTAGCTGCCGTCGCGCAGGCGGTTGGGCCAGGGCACGAGCACGGCGGCGTTGAACACGGGGGCGACGTCCTGCTCGGCGAACGGCACGAAGACGTCGTGCCCGGCCACCGAGTACTCGCGCACCATGGCGCCGACCTCGACGACGACGGCGCGCTGGTCGCCGTGGGTGATGACGTGCTGGGCACCCGACGGGGCGGGTGCGGTGGGGGCGGTGGCGTCGCTGGTGGTCACGTTCACACCGTAGTCGTCGGGCCGAACGGCCGCCGCCCCCCTATGTTGGTCCAGCAAAGAATTTTCAGGAGGAGAGATGGAACGACAGGTACTCGGCCGCACCGGCCGGCTGGTCTCGGTCGTCGGGCTGGGCACGTGGCAGCTGGGCGGTGACTGGGGGGACGTCAGCGACGACGACTCCCGGGCCGTCCTGGAGGCGGCGCTCGAGGCCGGGGTGACCTTCTTCGACACCGCGGACGTGTACGGCGACGGGCGCAGCGAGCAGGCCATCGGTGCCTTCCTCGCCGACCACGCCGACGCCGGGATCACGGTGGCCACGAAGATGGGCCGACGCATGGAGCAGGTCCCGGAGAACTACGTGCTCTCCCACTTCCGCGAGTGGACGGACCGTTCGCGCCGCAACCTCGGGGTCGACACGCTCGACCTGGTGCAGCTGCACTGCCCGCCCACGGCGGTCTACCACTCGGCCGAGGTGTACGACGCGCTCGACACACTGGTCGCCGAGGGGGTCATGGCGCACTACGGCGTGAGCGTGGAGACGGCGGACGAGGCGCTCGAGGCGATCACCCACCCGGGGGTCGCCACGGTGCAGATCATCCTCAACGCGTTCCGTCTCAAGCCGCTGGAGAAGGTCGTGCCGGCGGCGTCGGAGGCGGGGGTGGGCATCATCGCCCGCGTCCCGCTCGCCTCCGGCCTGCTCTCGGGCCGGTACACGAAGGACACCACGTTCGCGGAGTCGGACCACCGCAGCTACAACCGCAACGGTGAGGCGTTCGACGTCGGTGAGACGTTCTCGGGCGTCGGCTTCGAGTCCGGCGTGGAGGCCGCGCAGGCGTTCACCCGGCTGGTCGGCGAGACGGTGGGCGAGTCGCTCACCCCCGCGCAGGCCGCCATCGCCTGGGCGTGGCAGCAGCCGGGCGTCTCCACGGTGATCCCCGGGGCCCGCAACCCGGAGCAGGCGCGCCTCAACGCGGCCGCGGGCGGTGCCCCGACCCTGACGCCGCTCTTCAGCAGCGGCGTCAAGGAGATCTACGACCGGCACTTCCGCGAGGCGGTCCACGACCGCTGGTGAGGGCCGCTCAGGCGTCCCGCGCACGACGGAGGCCCGCCACCCCTCGGGGTGGCGGGCCTCCGTCGTGCGCAGGGCGGGTCAGCGAGCGAACGCCTGCTCGATGAGCGTCTTCTGCTGGGCCTGGTGCAGCTTGGCCGTGCCGGCCGCCGTCGCGGCCGACGCCGGGCGCGACACGACGCGCACGCGCGGCAGGTCCTCCGGCAGGGCCAGGTGCAGGTAGGACCAGGCACCCTGGTTCTCCGGCTCGTCCTGGACCCACACGACGTCGTCCGTGCGGTACTTCGCCAGCTCGGCCCGGATCTCCTCCAGAGGCAGCGGGTACAGCTGCTCCAGGCGGACCAGGGCGGTCGTGGTGTCGCCCCGCTTGGTGCGCTCGGCCAGCAGGTCGTAGTACACGCGGCCGGTGCACAGGATCACGCGGTCGACGCCCGCCGGGTCCACCTGGCCCTGCGCCGGGTCGGCGATCACCGGGCGGAACGTGCCCGAGGTGAAGTCCTCCACCGCCGAGGCCGCCGCCTTGAGGCGCAGCAGCTGCTTCGGCGTGAACACGATCAGCGGCTTGCGCGGCCGGCGGTACGCCTGCTGACGCAGCAGGTGGAAGTACGACGCCGGGGTCGACGGCTGCGCGATGATCATGTTGTCCTCGGCGGCGAGCTGCAGGAACCGCTCGATGCGACCGGAGGAGTGGTCCGGCCCCTGGCCCTCGTAGCCGTGGGGGAGCAGCATGACCAGCGAGGACGTCTGGCCCCACTTCTGCTCGGCGGAGGACACGAACTCGTCGATGACGGTCTGTGCGCCGTTGACGAAGTCGCCGAACTGCGCCTCCCACATGACCAGCGCGTCCGGACGCTCCACGGAGTAGCCGTACTCGAAGCCGAGCGCGGCGTACTCCGACAGCGAGGAGTCGTAGACCCAGAACTTGGCCTGGTCCTGCGTCAGGTACAGCAGCGGCGTCCACTCCGCACCCGTCTCGCGGTCGTGGAAGACGGCGTGGCGCTGCGTGAACGTGCCGCGGCGCGAGTCCTGCCCGGCGAGGCGGACCGGGGTGCCCTCGACCAGCAGGGAGCCGAACGCGAGGATCTCGCCGAAGCCCCAGTCGATGCCGCCCTCCTTCGCCATGAGCTGGCGGGTCTCGAGCAGCTTGCCCAGCTTGGGGTGCACGGTGAAGCCCTCGGGCGGGGAGACGTGCGCCTCGCCGATCCGCTCGATGACCGAGTGGGCCACCGCGGTCTTCCAGCCCACCATCGTGCCGGCGTCCTCGCGCTGGGCCTCCGGGCGCTCCAGGCCGGAGACGTGCTCGGCCGTCGGCTTGGAGTTGGTGCCGGCGCGGGTCTCGGTGAAGACGCGCTCGAGCTGCTGCTGGTAGTCCTGCAGCGCCTGCTCGGCCTCCTCGACCGTGATGTCCCCACGGGCCACGAGGCTCTCGGTGTACAGCTTGCGCACCGAGCGCTTGGCCTCGATGAGGTTGTACATCAGCGGCTGGGTCATCGAGGGGTCGTCGCCCTCGTTGTGACCGCGGCGGCGGTAGCAGACCATGTCGATGATGACGTCGCGGTCGAACTGCTCGCGGTAGGCGAAGGCGAGCTCGGCGACGCGGACGACGGCCTCGGGGTCGTCACCGTTCACGTGGAAGACGGGGATCTGGTAGCCCTTGGCGACGTCGGTCGCGTACGTCGTCGAGCGCGAGCTCGACGGGCCGGTGGTGAAGCCGACCTGGTTGTTCACGATGACGTGGATGGTGCCGCCGGTGCGGTAGCCGCGCAGCTGCGCGAGGTTGAGCACCTCGGGCACCACGCCCTGGCCCGCGAAGGCGGCGTCACCGTGCACCAGGATGGGCAGCACGGAGAAGCCGTCGCCGCCCAGGTCGATGCGGTCCTGCTTGGCGCGGACGATGCCCTCGAGCACCGGGTCCACGGCCTCCAGGTGGGACGGGTTGGCCGCGAGGTGCACCTTGGTGGTGGCGCCCGACTCGGCGGTGAACACGCCCTCGGTGCCCAGGTGGTACTTCACGTCGCCGGAGCCCTGCACCGACTTGGGGTCGAGCTGGCCCTCGAACTCCTTGAAGATCTGGCCGTAGCTCTTGCCCGCGATGTTCGCCAGCACGTTGAGGCGGCCGCGGTGGGCCATGCCGATCCCCACCTCGTCGAGGCCGTTCTCGGCGGCCTTCGACAGGATCGCGTCGAGCAGCGGGATCAGCGACTCGCCGCCCTCGAGCGAGAAGCGCTTCTGGCCCACGAACTTCGTCTGGAGGAACGTCTCGAACGCCTCGGCGGCGTTGAGGCGGCGCAGGATGCGGAACTGGTCCTCGCGCGGCGTCTTGGCGTAGCCGGTCTCGAGGCGCTCCTGCAGCCACCTGCGCTGGGCGCGGTCGGCGATGTGCATGTACTCGATGCCGATGGTGCGGCAGTACGAGTCGCGCAGGAGGCCGAGGATGTCGCGCAGCGTCGCCTTGGGCTTGCCGCCGAACCCGGCCGTGGGGAACGTGCGGTCCAGGTCCCACAGCGTCAGACCGTGGTTCTGGACGTCGAGGTCCGGGTGCTTGCGCTGGCGGTAGGCGATCGGGTCCGTGTCGGCCATGAGGTGGCCGCGCGAGCGGTAGGAGTGGATCAGCTCCGCGATGCGGGCGGGCTTGGCAGCCTCGTCGTCCGAGTCGTGCGTGTTGTCGCGGACCCAGCGCACGGGCTCGTAGGGGATGCGCAGCGAGGCGAACACCCGGTCGTAGAAGCCGTCGAGGCCCAGCAGCTTGTCGGCGATGATCTTGAGGAACTCGCCCGACTGCGCACCCTGGATGATGCGGTGGTCGTAGGTCGAGGTGAGCGTCATGACCTTGGAGACGCCCATCTTCGACAGCTGCTCGACGGACGCGCCCGCGAACTCGGCGGGGTAGTCCATGGCGCCGACGCCGACGATGGTGCCCTGGCCCTGCATGAGGCGCGGCACGGAGTGCACGGTGCCGATGCCGCCGGGGTTGGTCAGCGAGATGGTGGTGCCCTGGAAGTCCTCGACGCCGAGCTTGCCGCCGCGGGCCTTGCGGACCAGGTCCTCGTAGGCGGCCACGAAGCCGGCGAAGTCGAGCTCGCCCGCGCGCTTGATGCTCGGGACCAGGAGCTGGCGGGAGCCGTCGGGCTTGGCCAGGTCGATCGCGAGGCCGAACCCGATGCCGGCGGGCTGCACGATGCCGGGCTTGCCGTCGACCAGCTCGTAGTGCGCGTTCATCACCGGCATGTCGCCGAGCGCCTCGACCAGCGCGTAGCCGATGAGGTGCGTGAACGACACCTTGCCGCCGCGGGTGCGCGACAGGTGGTTGTTGATGACGATGCGGTTGTCCACCATCAGCTTGGCGGGCACGGCGCGCACCGAGGTGGCGGTGGGGACCTCGAGCGAGGACTCCATGTTGGTGACCACGCGCGCGGCGGGGCCGCGGAGCTTGGAGACCTCGTCCTCGGCGGGGCCCTGCGGCTTCGGCTTGCTGCGCGCGGCCTCGGCGTAGGGCGCCGTCGTCGGCTGGGCCGTGGCGACCGGGCGCGGCTCGGCGGGCGCGGGGGCCTGGCGCACGGGCTGGGCGGCCTCGGAGCCGGCGTCGCCGGAGCCTGCCGACGCCTGCGGCTGCGCCGTGGTGGAGGTCTGCGACTCGACGGCGGCGGGGGCCTGGGCCTCGGGGGTCTGCGCCGGCGCGGCCGGGGCAGAGGTGGCGGCCGGCTGCTGGGCGGGTGCCTGCGCCGGTGCAGCGCCCTCGCCCTTGCCGTCGCCGTTCTCGCCCGGCTTGTAGTCGGCGAAGAAGTCCCACCACGCGGGGTCCACCGCGTTCTTGTCCTTCAGGTACTGCTCGTACAGCTCGTCCACGAGCCAGGCATTGGCTCCGAACGAGGCACCAGCGCTACCGCTGATCGACTCTGACTCAGCCTTCGGGACCACGCGCGGATCGCCCACTTTCACGTGTTGCATGGGTAGTTCGGTCGGTGCACGGGCGCGTTCGTGGCAGCGCTCGCGACGGGCCCAGCCTATGCCTTCCGGGCCGTCCGGTCCGGGCGCCGGGGGCGGGCGCGGCGGCCTGGGGGCGGCCCCCTTGGGGTGCGACGCCCCGAAGGCAAAACGTCGGTCACGTGCCTGCCCGGGAAGGTCGTCCATCCGTCAACCGTGGGCCAGGAGACGGCGGCGCGTCATGACCCGTGTGACGCATCTCACGCAGGTGCGTCTCACTCCGACCCGCCGGTCGGGGTGCCGGTCGGCACCGGGAGGGGCGGCTCAGCCGGTCGCCGTCGTCGTCGTCACCCCGGGAGCGGGGCGCGCCCTGGCCGGCAGGGTCAGGCGCATGGTCGCCCCGCGGCCGCTGGGGGAGTCCGCGACCTCCACCCGACCTCCGTGCAGGTCCACCGCCCACCGCACGATCGCCAGGCCGATGCCGGTGCCGCCGCTCGCCGTCGGCCCGCCGGCCCCCGGCTGTGCGTGGGACGGCAGCGACCCGCGCGCGAAGCGCTCGAAGATCCGGTCCCTGTCCTCCGGGGCGATGCCCGGCCCGTCGTCGGAGACCTCGATGACGACGTCGTCCCCCTGCGGGTAGGCGTCCAGGCGCACCTCGCCGTCCTGCGGCGAGTGCCGGATGGCGTTCTGCAGCAGGTTCACCACGATCTGGCGCAGCCGCTCGGGGTCCGCCTCCAGCACCAGGTCCGGCGGCGTCACGTCCACCACGTACCGCAGGTTCTTCGCCGCGTCGACCATGCTCAGGGCCTGCGCCGACTCCTCGAGGAAGTCGCCCACGGCGATCTCGCTCACCGCCAGCGCCGACGCGCCCGCCTCCACGCGCGACAGGTCGAGCAGGTACGTCACCAGTCGCGTGAGCCGCTCGGTCTGGGCCAGCGACAGCTCCAACGACGCGGGCGTGGGCTCGGTGACGCCGTCCACCATGTTCTCCAGCTGCGCCTGGAGCGCGGCCACCGGGGTGCGCAGCTCGTGCGACACGTTGGCGATCAGGTCGCGGCGCGTGCGGTCCGACGACGCCAGGTCCTCGGCCATCTGGTTGAACGCGGCGGCGAGGGTGCCCACCTCGTCCCGGCTCGTGGCCGTCACCCGCTGGTCGTAGTCGCCTGCCGCCATCGCCTCGACCGCCGCGGTCATCTCCCGCAGGGGCGAGGTCATGCCCCGGGCCAGCACCTGGGTCAGCACCAGCGACAGCGCGATCACCAGCGGGAACGTGCGGCTCGGCCCCCACTGGACCTGCAGGCCCAACCAGGTCAGCGCGGCCGCGAAGGTGACCACCGCGGCCACCAGCACGCCGAGCTTGATCTTGATCGAGCGCAGCGGGTCCAGCGGGCGGACGTCGGGGATGCGTCGGTGGCCGTGCTCCACGGGCTCAGCCTGCGGGGGGCTCGAAGGCGTAGCCCACCCCGTGCACGGTGCGGATCAGGTCCGGCCCGAGCTTGCGGCGCAGCGCCTTGATGTGCGAGTCGACGGTGCGGGTGCCGCTCGCGTCGGCCCAGTCCCACACCTCGGCCAGGAGGCGCTCGCGCGTCAGCACGGTCTTGGGCGAGCTGGCCAGCATGACCAGCAGCTCGAACTCCGTGGGCGTCAGGTGCACCTCCTCGCCCCCGCGGTGCACGCGGCGCTGCGCCTTGTCGATCGCGACGTCGCCCATGACCAGCGGCGGGTCCGCCGGCGTCGTCACCGCAGCCTGCTGCGCACGCTCCACGCGGCGCAGCAGCGCCTTGACGCGCGCCACCAGCTCGCGCATGGAGAACGGCTTGGTCATGTAGTCGTCGGCACCGACGCCCAGGCCCACGAGCATGTCGGTCTCGTCGTCCCGTGCGGTCAGCATCAGGATCGGCACCGGCTGCTCCGCCTGGATGCGGCGGGTGACCTCCAGGCCGTCGATGCCGGGCAGCATCACGTCGAGCACGATCGCGTCGGGGCGCAGCCGGGCGGCCGCGTCGACGGCGGACAGCCCGTCGCGCGCCACCTCCACGCGCCAGCCCTCCGCGGTCAGGCGCTGGGCGACCGCCGTCGCGATCGCCGGCTCGTCCTCGACCACGAGCACGGTGGCCGTCTGGGTGGGGACCGCGGCGGACGCGGGCGCGCTGCCGCTCGCGGGGCCGAAGCTGTCGGGTGCCATGGGACAAATCTTGCACCACCGGCTGGGCGAGCGCTGGCAGGCGGCGGCTACGATCGGAGCCACGATGGACGAGCCCCGGCATCCCGCCCCCGCGCGCGCCTCCGGGCGCGTCTGCGGGCGCCCGCGGGTCCTGCGCCGCACGGCGGCCCCCGGAGGCCGCCGGTGAGCGGCGACTGGGCGATGCTGGCGCTCGGCGTCCTGCTCACCGCCGGCACCGCCGTCTTCGTCGCGAGCGAGTTCTCGCTGGTCACCCTCGACCCGGCCGTGGTGGGTGCGGACGACGAGGAGGACGGCGAGAGTCCCCGGCCCGGGCACCGGGGCCGCCCCCTGGGGTGGCGCGACCGGTCGGTCCGGGCCGGCCTGCGGCACCTGTCGACCGAGCTCAGCTCGGCGCAGGTGGGCATCACCCTCACCACCATCCTCCTGGGCTACACCGCCCAGCCGGCGCTGCTGAGCCTGTTCTCGGCGGGGCTGCAGGCCACCGCGCTGGCGCAGGGGGTCGCCGCGGTGCTCGCGGGAGTGCTCGCGCTCGTGGTGGTCAACGTGTTCTCCATGCTGGTGGGCGAGCTGGTCCCCAAGAACTTCGCGCTGTCGGTGCCCTACCGCACGGCCACGTGGGTGGTGCCCCTGCAGCGCGGGTTCACCACCGTCTTCAAGCCGGTCGTCATGGTGCTCAACGGGTCCGCGAACGCGTTGCTGCGCCGGGTGGGCGTCGAGCCGCGCGAGGAGCTGTCCGGGGCCCGCTCGGCCCGCGAGCTGCTCAGCCTGGTCAAGCGGTCGGCGGAGGAGGGCACCCTCGAGCAGTCGGTCGCGCGCCTGCTGGCCAACTCGATCGAGCTGGACGAGCTCAGCGCCCGCGACGTCATGACCGACCGCATGCGCATGGCGGTGGTGGAGCGGGACGCGACGGCGGAGGAGGTCATCGCCGCCGCGCGCCGGACCGGCCACTCGCGGTTCCCCGTCATCGGGGCCGACCGGGACGACGTCGTCGGCATCGTGCACCTGCGCCGCGCCGTCGGCGTGCCCTTCGAGCGTCGCGCCGACGTCCCGGCCGCCGCGCTCATGGTCGAGGCGCCGCGCGTGCCGGAGACGGTGCGGCTGGGACCGCTGCTGGTGGAGCTGCGCTCCTTCGGCCTGCAGATGGCCGTGGTGGTGGACGAGTACGGCGGCACCTCCGGGATCGTGACGCTCGAGGACGTGGTCGAGGAGCTCGTCGGTGACGTCGCCGACGAGCACGACCCGCGCCGGGCGGGCGCGGTGCGGGCCGCCGACGGGGCGTGGGTGGTGCCGGGCGTCATGCGGCCCGACGAGCTGGAGGAGACCACGGGGCTGGTGGTCCCGGAGGACCCGGCGTACGAGACCCTCGGCGGCCTCGTGATGGCGCGCCTCGGTCGCGTGCCGGAGGCCGGGGACGAGGTCGACGTCGTCGACGGCGGGCGCGCGGTGCGCCTGCGCGTCGAGTCGATGACCGGCCGCCGGGCGGAGCGGGTGCGCGTGCGTGCCCTGGAGCCCCCCGGGGGCGGGCGCTGATGGACACCGGGACCGCGATCGCGATCGGCGTGCTCCTGCTGCTGGGCAACGCGTTCTTCGTGGGGGCCGAGTTCTCCGTGATCTCCGCGCGCCGCTCGGCCATCGAGCCCAGGGCGGCCGCCGGCGACCGGCGCGCCCAGGTGGTGCTGTGGGCGATGGAGCACGTCTCCCTCATGCTGGCGTGCGCCCAGCTCGGGGTGACCGTGTGCTCGACGGGCCTGGGCATCGTGGCCGAGCCGGCGGTGGCGAGCGTGCTGGAGGGGCCGTTCCACGCGATCGGCGTGCCTGACGCGCTCGTGCACCCCGCCGCGTTCCTCGTGGCGCTGTCGCTGGTGGTCTACCTGCACGTGGTGCTGGGCGAGATGGTGCCCAAGAACCTCGCGGTGGCGGGTCCGGAGGCCGCCGTCATGTGGTTCGGCCCGCCCCTGGTGCTGATCGGGCGCGTGCTGCGGCCGGTGATCACGGCGCTGAACTGGGTGGCCAACCACGCGGTGAGGCTGGCGGGCGTGGAGCCCAAGGACGAGGTCGCCTCGGCGTTCACCGCCGAGGAGGTGCAGTCGATCGTGGCGCACTCGCAGGCCCAGGGCCTGCTGCGCGACGAGCAGGGCCTCCTGGGCTCGGCCATCCAGTTCAGCGAGCGCACGGCCGGCGAGGTGATGGTGGCGGTCGAGGACCTGGTGACGGTGGACGACGGCGTCACGCCCGACGACGTGGAGCGGCTCGTGGCGCGCACCGGCTTCTCCCGGTTCCCGGTGGTCGAGGACGGCGTCCTGGCCGGCTACCTGCACCTCAAGGACGTGCTGTACGCCTCCGACGGCGACCGCCACGCGCGCGTGCCGGCGTGGCGCGTGCGGGCGCTGGCCTCGGTGCTGCCCGGCGACGAGGTGGAGGACGCGCTGCGGGCGATGCAGCGTTCCGGCGCTCACCTGGCCCGCGTGGAGGGGCCCGACGGGGTGCTCGGCGTGGTGTTCCTGGAGGACATCCTCGAAGAGCTGGTGGGCGAGGTGCGCGACGCGATGCAGCGCCGTCAGCCGCGGGCCTGAGGGGCCGGGAGGGGCCTCCGGAGGGCTCTGCGGGAGCCTCCGAGGGCGGGGTGAAATCGTCCGGGTGACGAGGCGCGTGATCTCGGTCACGAGACGACCGACACGCCGCGTCGCCACTCCGCGCCGTCACCTTTCGTTCACGCAAGGGCTTGGCGGCGACCGGACGGGCCGTTATGGTCTCGTGACGACGAGACCGGTGGGCACCGCTCCGCCGGTCGTCGCCGAGATCAGGACTTCGAGAGCCGTGGGGGCTCATCGCCCTGAACAGGGCCGGAACGGGAGGTGTCGTGGAGCCTGCGCCCCAGACGCCGGGTTCCCGACCCGCCCTCATGACGCGCCGTGAGCGGCGCGAGGCCGAGCTGGCCGCACGTGCCGCCGCGACGCAGGGATCCCCGGCCCAGCCGAGCATCCACGTCCAGACTGCCCCCGCACCGCCCCGACCGCACGCCGAGACGTCGCTGCGTGCACGTCCCGCCGTCGCGCCCGGAGCGACGGCCACCGCCGTCCGGTCCCGCCGGGAGATGCACCGGCGTGCGGACGACGTCGTGGTCGGCGGCATCGCGTTCACCGGGCCCGCGCCCGCCAGCCCGGCGGTCGGGACGCCCGTCGCGCGCCCCGCCCCGGCTCCGGGGCAGGCCGTCCCCGACGCTGCTGCGCAGCCTCCGGCTCCCCGTCGCCGCACCAGCCACCGCTTCGAGGAGCCGCGTCCTGGAGCGGCCCCCGTGCCGCTGACCCCTGCCGGCGGCACCCCTGCGGTGCGCCCCGGCCTCGCACCGCTCCAGGGCGCCGCCCCGGTCCCTGGCGCTCCGCTGCCCGGCGCTCCCGTGCAGGTGCCGTCGCGCCGTCGTCGGCGGCCCGAGGACGGCACCCCCCAGGGTGCGCCCGCGTCGCGTCCCGCGGCCCCGGACCCCGCGGCCCTGCGGCGGTCCGAGCCTCGCACGGCGGCCCCTGCCCCGCCGCCGGTCGGGGGGTTCGCCCCGCCGGCCCTGCCGTCGTCCCCGGCGCCCCAGCCCTCGCCTGCCGCCGCGCCGCTCCCCGCCTTCCGTGAGGGTCTCGCCGCGCGTGCCGGGGCGGCTGCGCCCGGAGCGTCGGCGCAGGCCGACGTCGTGCCGGTGGCCGCTGCCCAGGTCGTGGCCCCTCAGGCCGCCGCCCCGGTCGCGGCCCCCCGGCCCGAGACCCGCCAGGGTGCCTCGGCCGGCGCCCTGCAGGGCGACGCTCTCGCGGCGGCCGACGCCGCGCCCGTGCGCTCGCGGCGCGAGCTGCGCTCCCGGGGTGAGGGCGAGCTGCTCACCCGGGCCGAGCGCGCCGGCCGCCCGACGACGGCGGAGACCCCCGTCGCCAGCCCGCGCAAGCGGGGCGGCTGGCTGCCCCGCGTGGCGGTGCTGAGCACGCTCGCCGCCGCCACGATCGCGGTGCCCCTGGGGCCGATGGCGGGCCACGGTGCGTCGTCGGACCGCTCGCCGTTCGACCTGGACCAGTCGCCCACCGGCCCGTCCACGCTGGAGGTGCTCAACAACAGCGTGGCCGCCCCGGCGACCTCCGAGGGCATCGCCGCGGCGCCCCGCGTCATGCGCGAGGCCGCGGCGGCGTCGCGCACGATGGACCGTGAGCCGCTGCCGGGCTGCGACGCCAGCGTCGAGGTGACGAGCAGCAACGGGAAGCTGACGGCCGCGGAGCTGTGCGAGCTGTGGGACTCCGGCGACCGGCTGCAGCCGCGGGCCGCCGTGGCGCTGAGCGCGCTCAACGAGGCGTTCAAGGCGGAGTTCGGCCGCGACCTGACGCTGGTGGCCAGCTACCGCTCGCTCGGGGCGCAGCACTCGATCAAGGCGTCCCGCGGCTTCCTGGCGGCGCAGCCGGGGTACTCCATGCACGGCTGGGGCCTGGCGATCGACCTCAGCTCGCAGGAGACCGGCAACCCCGACGTCTACAAGTGGATCGTCCGCAACGGTGCGGCGTACGGCTGGGAGAACCCGCCGTGGGCGCAGCGTGGCGGCTCCGGCAAGTACGAGCCGTGGCACTTCGAGTACCGGCCGGGTGTCGAGGAAGTCTCCACCTGGCACTGACGGGGCGAACCCGTCTCCCTCAGTCCGAGCTGATCGTGGTGTTCGGGCCGAAGTCCTGCCGGAACAGCGGCCCGGTGGCCGCCAGCTCCCGCGCGAACGACGCCGCCCACGCGCTGTAGGGGTCCACGGCGAGCGACTCGTTGGAGAACCGCCGGTCGTCGGTGAGCTCGGTGACGCAGAAGTCCGGGATCTGGAGGTCGACGACGGGGCCGGAGCGCTCGCACTCGGCCACGACGAGCGGGTGGTTGGCCCCGCCGAACACGTCCACGGACCAGCCGTCGGCCCCGAGCCAGGCGGCATACCGGGTCTTGAGGATCTGCGCCCCGCCGCGTCGTACGAGCTCGACGCCCACGCGCGCGTCGATCTGGCGCTCGGCCTCGTACCGGGTGCCCCCGGCGGACGGGCCCTTGACGGTCACGGCCGCGAAGTCGACCTCGCCCTTGTGCTTCTCCAGCACCTCGCGGGCGTCGGAGTCGGGCCCCAGCCGCGCCTCGACGCCCGAGGCCTGGCAGCGCACGCGCAGCGCGTACCCGCCGTCGGACAGGAAGTAGCTCTGCACGATGAGGGCGGGGGTGTCGCGCAGGGTGGCCGGGAGGTCCCGGACCAGGAAGCGGCGCTCGAACTCGAAGTCCGCGTAGCCGGCGGTCTCGTCGGTCATGCGCCTCAGCGTAACCAGGTGGGCCGGCGCCCCCGGGGACGCCAGCGGGCCGGCCGGCCCTCAGCTCGCCGAGGGCTGGTACCCGGGCACGTGCCGCTCCGGGGGGCCGTCGTACGCGGCGAGCGGGCGGATGAGGGAGTTGGCGGCCTGCTGCTCCATGACGTGCGCCGTCCACCCGGTGACGCGGGCGGCCACGAACAGCGGGGTGAAGGTCACGGTGTCGAACCCCATGAGGTGGTAGGCGGGGCCGGAGGGGTAGTCGAGGTTGGGGTGGATGCCCTTGCGCTCCACGAACCGGGCCTCGAGCCGCTCGTACAGGTCGAGCAGGTCCTGGCGGCCGTAGTGGTCCACGAGGGTGCCGAGGGCGGCGCGCATCGTGGGCACGCGGGAGTCGCCGTGCTTGTAGACACGGTGGCCGAACCCCATGATCTTGCGGCGGGCGGCCAGCGCCTCGTCCAGCCAGGCGTCGACGCGGTCGGCGGAGCCGATCTCCTCCAGCACGTGCATGACCATCTCGTTGGCACCGCCGTGCAGCGGGCCCTTGAGCGCCCCGATGGCACCGACCACGGCGGAGTGCAGGTCGCTCAGGGTGGAGGCGATGACGCGGGCGGTGAAGGTCGAGGCGTTGAAGGAGTGCTCGGCGTACAGGATCATCGAGCGGTTGAACGCGTCGACCACCACCGGGTCGGGCAGCTCGCCGTGGGTCATCCAGAGGAAGTTCTCGGCGTAGGTGAGGTCCTCGCGGGGAGGGACGGGCTCCAGGCCGCGGCGGCGGCGCTGGCCGTAGGTGACGATGGCGGGCAGCGCGGCGAAGAGCCGCAGGCTGCGGGCCACGTTCTCCTCCGGGCTGGCCCCGGCCTCGAGCAGCGACTCGCCGGCGGTCTCGCGGGCGCCGATGACGCTGACGGCGGTGCGCACCTCGTCCATCGGGTGGGCGTCGGCGGGCAGGGCGTCGATCGCGGCGCGCACGTCGTCGGCCAGGGGCCGGTGGGGGCGGCCGTTGGCCCGCAACCAGGTCAGGTCGTCCTCGCTGGGCAGCTCGCCGTTCCACAGCAGCCAGGCCACGGCCTCGAACGGCTGGGTGGCGGCGAGCTCCTGCACGGGGTACCCGCGGTACAGCAGGGAGTTGGTCTCAGGGTTGACCCTGCTGATGGCGGTGGTGTCGGCGACGACGCCGGCCAGGCCTCGGTGGACCTCGGGCTGCTGCTGCGGCTCGTGGGGGAGGGCGGTGCTGGTCATCGGTGCTCCTTCGCGGTGATGACGGCGCCCGGCGACGCTGCCGGGCGGTGCGGGCCGGTGCCCGCAGGGCTCAGCGCTGGTGGTGCTCCAGGCTGAAGTCGTAGACGTGCTCGTCGAACGTGGCGTACCCGGCGTAGTCGAGCAGCTCGTAGAGGCGGGCGCGGGTCTGCATGCCGGGCACCTGGGAACGGAGGGAGCCCTCGTCGCGCAGCGTGTCGAGGGCGCGCTCGGCGGCGCCCATCGCGACGCGCAGCAGGGAGACGGGGTAGATGACGATCGCGACGCCGGCGTCGGCGAGCTGGCGCCGGGTGAACAGCTCCGTCTTGCCGAACTCCGTCATGTTGGCGAGCACGGGCACGTCGACGGCGCTCGCCACGGCCTCCAGCTCGTCCAGGCCGCGCAGCGCCTCGGGGAAGAGGGCGTCGGCGCCGGCGTCGACCAGCCGCCGGGCCCGGTCCACCACGGCCTGCAGGCCGTGCTCGGCGCGCACGTCGGTGCGGGCCATGATCAGCAGGTCGGGGTCGCGCCGCGCCCTCGCCGCCGCAGACACCCGCTGCACGGCCGTGGCGTCGTCCACCACCTGCTTGCCGTCCAGGTGCCCGCACCGCTTGGGGTTGACCTGGTCCTCGACGTGCAGACCGGCGACGCCGGCGTCCTCCAGGGCCTGCACCGTGCGGGCCACGTTCATCGCCTCGCCGAACCCGGTGTCGGCGTCGACCAGCGTGGGCAGGTCGGTCATGCGGGCCACCTGCCCTGCCCGGGCGGCGACCTCGGTCAGGGTCGTCAGCCCGACGTCGGGCAGGCCCAGGTCGGCGGCGACGACGGCGCCCGAGACGTAGACGCCGTCGAACCCCTTGTCCTGGATCAGCCGTGCCGCGAGGGGGTTGAACGCGCCGGGCAGCTCGAGCAGGTCGCCCGAGCGCAGGCGCTCGCGGAAGGCCGCGCGCTTCGCGGCCGGCGTGAGCGTGGAGTAGAGCATCAGAAGATTCCCCTCGGGGCGGGGGAGGTGGCGGCCGGGTCGTGCAGCGGCGTCACCGTCAACCCTGCGAGCTCCTCGGGCGCCAGCTCCGGCAGGCGCTGCGCCACGTCGAGGAACCGCTCCACCTCGGCCTCGGCCAGGACGCCCTCGGCGAGCGTGCGTAGCTTGCGCACGTAGTCGGCGCGGGCGAACGGGCGTGCGCCCAGCGGGTGCGCGTCCGCCACGGCGATCTCCTCGACCACCCGCTCGCCCGTGGTCAGCTCGATCTCCACCCGGCCCCCGAACGCCTTCTCGTCCGGGTCCGTGGCGTGGTACCGGCGCGTCCACCCCGGGTCCTCCGTGGTGGTCACCTTGTGCCACAGCCCCACCGTGTCCGGGCGGGCCGCCCGCTGCGGCGCGTAGCTGTCCACGTGGTGCCAGGCGCCGTCCTGGAGTGCGACCGTGAAGATGTACGGGATCGAGTGGTCGAGCGTCTCGCGGCTCGCCGCCGGGTCGTACTTCTGCGGGTCGCCCGAGCCGGACCCGATCACGTGGTGGGTGTGGTGGCTGGTGTGCAGCACCACGGAGACGACGTTCGCGGGGTCGCGCAGGTCGGGGCGCTCGCGGCCCAGCCGTCGGGCCAGGTCGATCCACGCCTGGGCCTGGTACTCGGCCGAGTGCTCCTTGGTGTACGTGTCGAGGATGGCGGTGCGGGGCTCGCCCTCGCCCGGCAGGGGCACCGTGTAGCGGGCGTCCGGGCCGTCGAGCAGCCAGGCGATCACGCCGTCCTCGCCCTCGTAGACGGGGCTGGGGCTCGTCTGGCCCCGCATGGCGCGGTCGACGGTCTCGACGGCCACCTTTCCCGCGAAGGCGGGGGCGTACGCCTTCCAGGTGGAGATCTCTCCCTTGCGGGACTGCCGGGTGGCCGTGGTGGTGTGCAGCGCCTGGCCCACGGCCTGGTAGACGGTCTCGGGCGGCAGGCCGAGCAGCGTGCCGATGCCGGCCGCCGCGCTCGGGCCCAGGTGGGCCACGTGGTCGATCTTGTGCCGGTGCAGCGAGATGGCCCGCACCAGGTCGACCTGCACCTCGTACCCGGTGACGATGCCGCGTACGAGCGCCTCGCCGGTGCACCCCAGGTGCTGCGCGACGGCGAGCAGCGGCGGGATGTTGTCCCCCGGGTGCGAGTAGTCGGCGGCGAGGAACGTGTCGTGGTAGTCCAGCTCGCGCACCGCGACGCCGTTCGCCCAGGCGGCCCACTCGGGGGAGGTGCGGTGGCTGCTGCCCACCACCGTGGCGCCTGCGCCTCCCGACGACGGTGGGTGCGCCTCCGCCTGGGCCCGGGCGGCGAGCACCGACGCCCGGCCCAGCGACGCCGTCGCCACGGCCGCGTTGTCGATGACCCGGTTGATCACCATGTCCACCACGTCGGCGGTGGGTTCGACGTGCTCGGCCGCCACCTCGGCGATCTTCCACGCGAGCTGCTCCTCGCGGGGGAGCGGCTCGTCGCTGCGGTGGACGCGGACCTCGTGCTCGATCATGCCGGCGGCTCCTGGGTGGTGCGGGCGACGTTCGCCACGGCGTGCTGGAGGCTGTGGTGCAGGTGGACGTGCGTGGCGTGCGCGGCGAGGTCCGCGTCCCCGGCGGCGATCGCCGCCGCGATGGTGCGGTGCTCGACGGCGGCCGCGGCCAGGCGCGCCGGGTCGTGCTGGGCGGCGCGGCGGATTCGCGCCAGGTGCGTGCGCACGGGGGCCAGCGCGGCGGCCAGGTACGGGTTCCCGGCTGCGGCGTCCACCGCCGCGTCCAGCCGGGCCACCAGGTCGTAGTAGGCGACGTGGCCGGGGTCGGCGTCGGCCGACGTCGTGGTGGCCGCCAGCTCGTCGGCCAGCGCGGCGAACACGCCCGGGTCGCCGCGCCGAGCCGCGAGGCGTGCCGCGTGGGTCTCCAGGGCCTGGCGCACCTCGTACACGTCGCGCACCTGGTCCAGGTCCATCGGTGCGACGGCGAGGCCGCGCCCGCCGACGGCGACGGCCAGGCCGTCCGAGACCAGCCGGGCCAGCGCCTCGCGCACCGGGGTGCGGGACATCCCCAGGCGTGCGGCGAGCTCGACCTCGGCCAGGACGGTGCCGGGGGCCAGCTCCCACCGCACGATCTCGTCGCGCAGCGCGCGGTAGGCGCGCTCGCTCGCGCGCGGGGCGGCCTCGGTGACGCTCATGTATGCAGAACCTAGACCTGAGGTGGCCTCAGGTCTACCCCTACGGGCCCTGTGCATACAGAGAGCCGGGGGCGACGGTCCTCGTGCCTGCCGCGACTGGGTGCGCTAGAACGGCACTCCCGCGGCCCGCTGGTACGACATCAGCTCCGCGGCGGCACGGGCTGCCTCCTCGGCGGCGAGGCGCTCCTGCTCCGCCCGCCACGCCTCGTGCTCCTCCCGCACCCGCTCGAGGGCGGCGTCGACAGCCACGCGCGCCTCGGCGAACGACCGCGCGGAGGCTTCCGTCGCCTGCAGGGAGCCGTCGGCAGGCGCTCCCGGCAGCGCGCCGGCCACGTCGACGGCCCGGCGTAGACCGGCCCGGACCTCGTCGTCTGCGACCGCCCCCTCCGTGCCGGCCAAGAGCTCCTCACCGGCGGCGAGCGAGGCGTCGAGAGCAGCCCGGGCCTGCGCAGCGGTAGCGCGCGCCTCCTTCAGCACCACCTCGTCGTACCGGGTCTGCGCCGCCTCGATGGCCACCTCCAGCGCGGCCTCGGCGGCCGAGGTGCCGGCGAGCACGTCGTCGGAGCCGTCCAGATAGGTCTGAGCCGCGCCCACGTCGAAGAACAGCGTGCCGAGATGCGCGTCAGGCGGTACCAGGTCCACCCTCGCCGCGGCCTGCGCCCTCGCATCGTCGATGGACCTCCTCAGGGCTGTCGCGGCCGGGTCGCCCTCGGCCTTCTCCTCGAGCGCCGTCAGCAGGGCTGCGGCGTCCCGTGCGGCACGGTCCAGGTCATGCCCGGCCGCCTCCTGCGCACGAGCCGCGGCGGCGACGTCCCGGACCAGCGCCTGGGTCAGGTCACGGGTCTGCGCGTGCGCGTACGCCACGCCCGCGGCCGCGCCGAGGAGCAGCGTCCCTACCAGGGTCAGCACCGTCGTCGTGCGCCTGCGGCGGGCGCGTGCGCCGCGCAGGGCAGCGGCAGCGTCGCCCCACGAGCCCCTCGGCATCCCTGCTCCCGTCCATGGCCTTGCCCGGCGGGCATCCTGCCCACCGTGTCGGCCGCCGCGCGGCGGCCCGGCGGATCACCGCCTGACCTGCACGATCGGCGCGCGCGACCCGGAGATGAGGGCTCGGCGGGTGAGGTGCTGGACGTGCGGCAGGGGGAGCCAGGCTCCGGCCGCCGGTCGTTCACGAACCGCCGCAGGGAGTGGTCGATGACGGTGACTGCTTGCCGGTAGCAGAGCGGCGGTCAGGCTGTCACGTTCGCGAGGCGGCGAGGACGGAGTCGAAGGCGGCCTCGAGCGACGCGGTCACGGACTCCGCCGCACCCAGGTAGCCGTTCACCATGGCTCCGTCGCGCAGGATCATCAGCTGCCGCGCGGCTTCCTGGGCGTCGCGGACCCCGGCGTCCTCGGAGATGCCGGCGAACTCCTCCAGCATCCACCGGCGATGGTGGTCCACGGCGGCCCGGACGGGGTCGTGGGGGTCGGCGAACTCGGCCGCGGCGTTGATGAACGCGCACCCGCGGAACCCGGGGCTGCAGCTGACCGTGCCGATGCCTGCCGCGATGGCGTGCAGCGACGTCACCGCGTCACCGGCTCGCCGCACGCGCTCGAACCACTCACGCTCGGCGGAGGCCTGCTGGTCGAGGTAGGCGACCACGAGATCGCTCTTGGTGCGGAAGTGCCGGTAGAAGGTGACCTTGGTGATGCCGACCTCTTCGATGATGCGGTCGGCGCTCGTGGCCCGGATCCCTTGCGAGTAGAACAGCCTGCTCGTCGCCTCGAGGATGCGCGCGCGGGTCGCTCCGGCGGACCGCTTCGGTGCGGTCTCCTGCGCCGCCTCGGGCTCCACACCTGCTGCCATCCCTGCCTCCGGTGGTTCTGAGTGTTGCTTCGGTGTACGAGGTAGTCTACATTCGACGTGTAGACGAACTAGTAACTCTACTAATTCGCGATCCGACGGAGGAACCCTCATGGCTGCACCGCTGTACAGCACCACCGCCACCTCGACGGGCGACGGCCGCGCCGGAGGCCGCGTCGTCACCGACGACGGTCTCCTCGACGTGACCCTGGCGATCCCCGCCTCCATGGGCGGCCCGGGCGGCGCGACCAACCCGGAGCAGCTCTTCGCCGCCGGCTGGTCCTCCTGCTTCCACTCCGCGCTCAAGATGGTCGCCGCCCAGCGCAAGACGCCGGTGGAGCAGTCCACCGTCTCCGCCGAGGTGCACCTCGGCCGGACGGACGAGGGCGGCCTCGTGCTGGGCGCCGCGCTGCACGTCCACATCGGGGGCGGCATCGCCCAGGGGCTGGCCGAAGAGCTGGTCGCAGCGGCCCACGCTGTCTGCCCCTACTCCCTCGCGACCCGCGGCAACGTCTCGGTCACCCTCACGACGACCGTCGGCTGAGCCTCGACGACCCCCAGGACAGGAGCACCATGACCACCACCGAGGGAGCCACCGCGCTCACCTACGGCCGTTCGTTGCGCAACCTCTACCTCGTCCGTGCCGCCTTCGCCGTCGCGTGGGTCGCCACCATGCTCGCCACGGTGGCGGACGCCGCCGAGCCCGACCCCCTCCTGACGGCGCTGCTGGTCGTGTACCCCGCGTTCGACGCGGGAGCGGTGCTGTGGCAGCTGCGCGCCGATCCTGACAAGCAGCGCTCCAAGGCGGCGGAACGCGTCAATGTCGGCGTCAGCGCCGCCGTCGCCGTGGTGCTCGGGGTCACGTCGACCGCCACGATCCACGGTGCGCTCGCCGTCTGGGGCGTGTGGGCGATCGTGGCCGGCGTCCCCCAGCTCGTCGCCGCGGTCCGCAACCGTCGCTCGGGCGGCCAGGTCGCCCAGATGCTCTCGGGGGGCATCTCCGTGCTCGCCGGTGCTTCGTTCGTGGTCCAAGGCCTCCAGGGGACCGGGTCGATGACGGGGGCCGCGGGATACGCGAGCCTGGGTGCGGTCTTCTTCCTCGTCTCAGCCGTGCGCCTCACCGCGAGGCTCCGCAAGGAGCGCGCATGAGCACCTCTGCGGCTGATCGGTACGACTACGACCTGGTCGTGGTGGGCGGCGGTCCGGTCGGCGAGAACGTGGCCGACTACGCCGCCAAGCGTGGCGTGCGGCGGGTGGCGGTCGTGGAGTCGTCGCTCGTCGGGGGCGAGTGCTCCTACTGGGCGTGCATGCCGTCGAAGGCTCTTCTGCGCAGCGGCCAAGCGATCCGCGCCGCGCGGCGGCTCGACGGCGCCCGCCAGGCGGTCACGGGCACGATCGACGCTGCGGCCGTCCTCGCGCGCCGCTCAGCGTTCACCGACGGTTGGGACGACGCCGGCCAGGCGGCCTGGCTCGCCTCGGCGGGTATCGACCTCCTCCGTGGCCACGGGCGGCTCGCCGGCCCGCACGCCGTGCGGGTCGGAGACCGGCTCCTCACAGCGGGCGCCGTCGCCCTGGCGACCGGCTCCGTGCCCGTCCTGCCCGACGTCCCGGGCCTGGCCTCCGCTGCTCCGTGGGGCACCCGCGAGGCCACCGCGGCCGCGCACGTGCCCCCGCGCCTCCTCGTCGTCGGTGGCGGCGTGGCCGGTGTCGAGCTCGCCCTCGCGTACTCCTCGCTCGGGTCGCGCGTGATCCTGCTCTCTCGGTCCGGTCTGCTCGACGGGGAGGAGCCGTTCGTCGGCGAGCACCTCGCCGCCGCGCTGGCCGCGGAGGGCGTCGACGTGCGGCTCGGGGTCCAGCCCACGCGTGTGGACCGGGACCAGCAAGGGGTCGTCGGCGTGACCCTCGAGGACGGTGCCGTGCTCCGGGCGGAGGAGATCCTCGTGGCCACCGGTCGTCGGCCGAGCACCGACGACCTCGGTCTCGACCAGGTCGGCCTCGACCCGTCCCGCGGGCTCGCCGTCGACGAGACGATGCGCGTCGAGGGCACCGACTGGCTCTACGCCGTCGGCGACGTCAACGGCCGCGCCTTGCTCACACACCAGGGCAAGTACCAGGCCCGGGCCGCCGGTGAGGCGATCGCTGCACGGCTCCAGGGTGCGCCGCTCGACGACGCCCCCTGGGGAGCCCACGCCGCCACCGCGGACCGTGCGGCGGTGCCGCGCGTCGTGTTCACCGACCCCGAGGTCGCGAGCGTCGGCCTCACCGAGGCCCGCGCTCGTGAGCAGGGCCTCGACGTCCGCGCCGTCGAGCACGACCTGGGTGCGGTGGCCGGTGCCAGGCTCCACGCGGACGGGTACACCGGACGGGCGAAGATCGTCGTCGACGAGGGCCGGGGCGTGATCGTCGGAGCGACCTTCGTCGGCCAGGACGTCGCCGAGCTGCTGCACGCGGCCACGATCGCGATCGTCGGCGAGGTCACGATCGACCGGTTGTGGCACGCCGTCCCTGCCTACCCCACCGTCAGCGAGGTCTGGCTCCGCCTGCTGGAGGCCTACGGCCGCCCGGCCTGACCGGACCGCAGCCCACACCCGGAGGGCCTCGACCGCACGGGCCGAGACCTCTCCCGCGCCACGGGAGCCCGCGCGGCTCACCCCGGACCCGGCCGGGCCCAGGGACGACGAAGGCCCCTCCGTCACCGGAGGGGCCTTCGTCGTGCGGTGCGCCTGAAGGGACTCGAACCCCCGACCTTCTGCTCCGGAGGCAGACGCTCTATCCACTGAGCTACAGGCGCGCAGCCGTCCGTGTGACGGCCGGAACGAGACTACCAGCACCAGGGCCGTGCCCCGGAATCCGGCGTCGGGCTCACGCACCGGACGGCGAGCCCTGCCCCGGCAGGTGCCCCCGATAGAATCGCGGGGTGACCCCCGACGAGCTCTCCGGAGCACTCAGCGCTGCCCTCGCCTCGGCCGTGGCCGACGGCACCCTCGCCCTGCCTGCCGACGCGATCCCCGCGTCGGTCCACGTGGAGCGACCGCGGCAGCGAGAGCACGGGGACTGGGCCACGAACGTGGCCCTCCAGCTCGCCAAGAAGGCGGGGACGACGCCGCGGGCGCTCGCGGAGGACCTGGCGCGCCGTCTGGAGGCGACGCCGGGCGTCAAGGCCGTCGACGTCGCGGGTCCGGGCTTCCTGAACATCACGCTCGACGCCGCGGCGGCGGGCGAGCTGGCCCGCGCCGTCGTCACCGCCGGCCCCGCGTACGGGCGTGGCGACGCCCTGGCCGGCCAGGTCATCAACCTGGAGTACATCTCGGCGAACCCCACGGGCCCGCTGCACATCGGTCACACCCGGTGGGCGGCGCTGGGCGACTCGCTGGCGCGGATCCTGCGCGCGGCCGGCGCCGAGGTGGCGGCGGAGTACTACATCAACGACGCCGGTGCGCAGATGGACCGCTTCGGCGGCTCGATCCTCGCCCGTGCGCGAGGCACCGAGGTGCCCGAGGGTGGCTACAAGGGCCAGTACGTGGCCGAGCTGGCCACCAAGGTGCTGGCCGAGCGGCCGGACCTGCTGGACCTGCCCGACGACGAGGCGCTGGAGGTCGCGCGCGAGGAGGGCTACCGCCTGCAGCTCGCGGAGATCCGGCAGGTGCTGGAGTCGTTCGGCGTCCACTTCGACGTCTGGTTCTCCGAGCGCACGCTGCACGAGTCGGGCGCGGTGGGCAAGGCGGTCGAGCGCCTGCGCGAGCAGGGCCACGTCTACGACCAGGACGGCGCGGTGTGGCTGCGCACCACGGACTTCACCGACGACAAGGACCGGGTGATGATCCGGGCCAACGGGGAGCCCACGTACTTCGCCGCGGACGCCGCGTACTACCTGTCCAAGAAGGACCGCGGGTTCCCGGGCAAGATCTACCTGCTGGGCGCCGACCACCACGGGTACATCAACCGTCTCAAGGCCATCGCGGCCGCGGCGGGCGACGACCCGGAGACGAACATCGAGGTGCTGATCGGCCAGCTCGTCAACGTGGGTGGCGCCAAGCTGTCCAAGCGGGCCGGCAACATCATCGAGCTGCGCGACCTGGTGGACTGGATCGGGGCTGACGCGGTGCGCTACTCGCTCGCCCGGTTCCCCGCGGACACCCCGCTGGAGCTGCAGGGCGAGGACCTGCTCAAGCAGACCAACGACAACCCGGTCTTCTACGTGCAGTACGCGCACTCGCGCACGGCGGCGGTGGACCGCAACGCGGCCGACCGCGGTGTGGCGCGCCTGCGTGAGGACGGCTCCGACGCGTTCGACCCGTCGTTGCTGTCCCACGAGACGGAGTCGGTGCTGCTGGGTCAGCTCACCGAGTTCCCGCGCATCGTGGCGGCGGCGGCGCAGCACCGCGAGCCGCACCGGGTGGCGCGCTACCTCGAGCAGCTCGCCGGCGACTACCACAAGTGGTACGCGGAGTGCCGTGTGCTGCCCTACCCGGACGAGGACGTCACGGACACGCACCGCACGCGCCTGTGGCTCAACGACGCGGTGCGCCAGGTGCTGGCCAACGGCCTGGACCTGCTGGGCGTCAGCGCGCCGGAGCGGATGTGACGACGCCGGCCGGCGGGGTGGAGCGCGCCGAGGGCTGGCCGGGGGAGCCCTGGCCGTCGTCGGCGCACCGTGCTGGTGCGGACGCCGGTCACCCGGGCGAGCTGGTGCTGGGCGGCGTGGGCGTGCACGCGCTCGCGGCCGAGCACGGCACGCCCGCCTACGTGGTGGACGAGGCGGACTTCCGCGCCCGCGCCCGCGCGTATCGCGAGGCGTTCGAGACGGCGTTCGCCCGGGTGGGTACCGGCGTGGACGTCTACTACGCGGGCAAGGCCCTGCTGACCGTGGCGGTGGCGCGCTGGGCGAGGGAGGAGGGCCTGCGCGTCGACACCGCCTCGGGCGGCGAGCTCGCGGTGGCGCTGCGGGCCGGCGTGCCGGGCGCGGAGATCGGGCTGCACGGCAACAACAAGTCGGACGGTGAGATCGGCGCGGCGCTGGAGCACGGCGTCGGGCGCATCATCGTGGACTCTCTCGCCGAGGTGGACCGGGTGGCGGCGCTGGCCGCCGAGCGCGGTGCGGTCGCACCGGTCATGGTCCGGGTGACCACCGGCGTGCACGCCGGTGGGCACGAGTACATCTCCACGGCGCACGAGGACCAGAAGTTCGGCCTGTCGGTGAACCCGGGGCCCGACGGCGGTGACGCCCCCGCCATGGCGGCGCTGCTGGCCGTGCTGGCGCGTCCGAGCCTGCGGCTGCTGGGCATCCACTCCCACATCGGCTCGCAGATCCTCGACGGTGCCGGGTTCGAGGCGGCCGCCCGCGCGGTGCTGCGGCTGCGTGCCGACCTCGCGGAGCGCACCGGCACGCTGGTCGAGGAGGTCGACCTCGGTGGCGGGTACGGCATCGCGTACCTGCCGGGAGAGGAGGCCCTGGACCCGCGGGCGGTGGCCGAAGACGTCGCTGCGGCGGTGGCGACGGTGTGCGAGGAGCTCGGCACGGAGCTGCCGCGCGTGTCGATCGAGCCGGGCCGCGCGGTGGTCGGGCCGGCGGGCGTGACCCTCTACCGGGTCGGCACGGTCAAGCCGGTGCTGGTGACGGGCGAGGACGGTGCCACGTTCACGCGCCTGTACGTCTCGGTGGACGGCGGCATGAGCGACAACATCCGCCCGGCGCTGTACGGCGCCCGCTATCACGCGGAGGTCGTGGGGCGCCGCTCGGCGGAGCCCGGGGTGCTCGCTCGCGTGGTGGGCAAGCACTGCGAGAGCGGAGACATCGTGGTGCACGAGGTCGAGCTGCCCGCGGACGTGCGTGCCGGGGACCTGCTCGCGGTCGCCGCGACCGGTGCCTACGGCCGCTCGATGGCGTCGAACTACAACCTGCTGACGCGACCACCGGTGGTGGCGGTGCGCGACGGCGCCTCCCGGCTGCTGGTGCGCCGCGAGACGGTCGAGGACCTGCTGGCGCTCGACCTCGGCTGAGCCGCGGGCGTCCGGCGGGCCGGGTGCCCGCCTGACGCGGCTTCGCGCGGCGTCCGTGCGCCGTCGCCTGCCCCTGCCGGTGGGCGGCGGCGCGGCTCGTCCGCCCGCCGGACCGCACCGGCCCGCGCCCGGTGCGACCACCTATCCTGACCCCGACGTCCCTGCCCCCGACCCTGCTGAAGGTGACCTCGTGCCCGACTCTGCGAACGGTTCCCCGCTGCGCGTCGCGCTGCTCGGCTGCGGGGTGGTGGGCACGGAGGTGGCCCGGGGCATCCTCACGAACCCCATCGACCTGGAGGCCCGTGTCGGCGCCCCGCTCGAGCTGGTGGGCGTGGCGGTGCGCGACCTGGCGACGGAGCGCGACCCGGTGGTCCCGCGCGACCTGCTGACCACCGACGCGGAGGCGCTGGTGGACCGCGCCGACCTCGTCGTGGAGGTCATGGGCGGCATCGAGCCGGCCCGCAGCCTCATCCTGCGTGCGCTGCGGGGCGGCGCCGCCGTCGTGACGGCGAACAAGGCCCTGCTGGCCGAGCGCGGGCCGGAGCTGTTCGAGGCGGCGGACGCGGCCGGCGTCGACCTGTCCTTCGAGGCGGCGGTGGCCGGCGCGATCCCCATCGTGCGCCCGATCCGCGAGTCGCTCGCCGGCGACCACGTGCGGCGGGTGCTGGGCATCGTCAACGGCACCACCAACTACGTGCTCGACCGCATGACCACCGAGGGCCTGGACCTCGACGAGGCGGTCGCGCAGGCCCAGGCGCTCGGGTACGCCGAGGCGGACCCGACGGCGGACGTCGACGGGTTCGACGCCGCGGCCAAGGCCGCGATCCTCGCGAGCCTCGCGTTCCACACGCGGGTCTCGATCGACCAGGTGGCGCGCGAGGGCATCCGCGGCATCACGGCCGACGACGTCGCGTGGGCGGCGCGCACCGGCCACGTCATCAAGCTGCTGGCCGTCGCGGAGGTCATCGGCCCGGTCGACGACGGCGAGGTGTCGGTGCGCGTGCACCCGGCCCTCGTCCCGGTCTCCCACCCGCTGGCCACGGTGCGCGACGCGTTCAACGCGGTGTTCGTCGAGGCGCAGGGCGCGGGCCCGCTCATGTTCTACGGGCAGGGTGCGGGCGGGCGCCCGACGGCGTCGGCCGTGCTCGGCGACGTCGTGTCCGCCGCACGCCGTCGCCTGACCGGCGGCCAGGGGCTGCGGGAGTCCAAGGACCAGGACTTCCCGGTGCTGCCCGCCGAGGCGGCGATCACGCGCTACCAGGTGCGCATCGACGTCGAGGACCGGCCGGGCGTGCTGGCGCAGGTGGCCGGCGTGCTGGCCGAGCACGGGGTGTCGATCGACACGGTGCGGCAGGTGTCGGCGTCGGCGGCGGTGCACGAGGACCTGGCGCAGGAGCACGGCACCGCGCACCTGCTGGTCACCACGCACGCTGCGCGGGAGGCGTCGCTGGCCGCCACGGTGGCCGCCGTCTCCGCGCTCGAGCCGGTCCGCGAGATCACGTCAGTCCTGCGAGTCGAGGGAAGCTGAGGCACCAGTGGCACATCAATGGCAGGGCGTCGTCGCCGAGTACGCCGAACGTCTCCCGGAGCACGTGCGCGCGTCCGTGGTGACGCTGGGGGAGGGCGGCACCCCGCTCGTCCCGGCCCCCGCCCTCTCGCGGCGCACCGGCGCCGACGTGTGGGTCAAGGTCGAGGGCATGAACCCGACCGGCTCGTTCAAGGACCGTGGCATGACGGCGGCGATCTCTGCCGCCGCGGGCCGTGGTGCCAAGGCCGTGGTGTGCGCCTCGACGGGCAACACGTCGGCGTCGGCCGCCGCCTACGCGACCCGCGCGGGGATGACCTGCGCGGTGCTGGTGCCGGACGGCAAGATCGCGATGGGCAAGCTCAGCCAGGCGATCGCCCACGGCGCGCGGCTGCTGCAGGTGGACGGCAACTTCGACGACTGCCTGGTGGCGGCGCGCAAGCTCGCCGAGGCCTACCCCGTCGAGCTGGTCAACTCCGTGAACCCCGACCGCATCGAGGGCCAGAAGACGGCCGCGTTCGAGGTGGTCGACGCCCTGGGCGAGGCACCGGACATCCACGCGCTGCCGGTGGGCAACGCCGGGAACATCACCGCGTACTGGAAGGGCTACCGCGAGTACGCGGGGTTCGACGCGGGGGCGGCGCTGCCTGCGGTCGCCACGCGCACGCCGCAGATGTGGGGCTTCCAGGCGGCGGGTGCCGCGCCGATCGTGCTCGGCCACCCGGTGACGGACCCGGAGACGGTGGCGACGGCGATCCGCATCGGCAACCCTGCCTCGTGGCAGCAGGCCGAGGAGGCGCGCGACACCTCGGGCGGCGTCATCGAGTCGGTGACGGACGAGCAGATCCTCGCGGCGCACCGCATCCTGTCCAGCGAGGTCGGGGTGTTCGTGGAGCCGGCGTCGGCTGCCGGCGTGGCGGGGGTGCTGGCGCGCGCGGAGCGCGGGCTCGTGCCGGCCGGCGCGCGCGTCGTGATCACGGTGACCGGCCACGGCCTCAAGGACCCGGCGTGGGCGCTGCGCACGGCCGACGGCGGCGAGGTCGAGCCGACCCGGGTGGGGGCTGACGTCATGTCGATCGCCGCCGCGCTGGACCTGGCGTGAGCCGGGCCGCCTGAGGACCAGGAGGAACCCGTGCAGCTCGGAGCCGACCACGTCGTGGTGCGGGTGCCCGCCACCAGCGCGAACCTCGGGCCCGGGTTCGACTCCCTGGGCCTGGCGCTGGCCCTCTACGACGAGCTCGACGTGCGTCTGGTCGCGTCGGACGACGTCGTCGTCGAGGTCTTCGGCGAGGGTGCGGGCCAGGTGCCCACCGGTGCCGACCACCTCGTGGTGCGCGCCCTGCACCACACGCTGGAGCTGGTGGGCGCGCCGCTGACGGGGCTGCGGCTGACCTGCTCGAACCACGTGCCGCACAGCCGCGGGCTGGGCTCGTCGGCCGCCGCGGTGGTGGCCGGCGTCGTGGCGGCGCGAGCCCTGCTGGCCGACCCGCACGCGCTCGACGCGGACGCGGTGCTGCGCATCGCCACGGAGTTCGAGGGCCACCCGGACAACGCGGCGCCGGCGATCAGCGGTGGTGCCACGGTGGCGTGGTCGGGGCCGGGCGGGCCGCGGGCGGTGGGCCTGGAGCTCGATCCCGCGATCACGGCCACCGTGCTGGTGCCGGACGCCCGGCTGGCGACGAGCCGTGCCCGGGCTGCGCTGCCGGCGTCGGTGCCGCACGAGGACGCGGCGTACACGGCGGGGCGGGCGGCGCTGCTGGTCGAGGCGCTGGCCCGGCGGCCGGAGCTGCTGCTCGACGCCACGGACGACCGGCTGCACCAGCAGTACCGGGCGGGCGTGATGGCCGCGTCGGCGGAGCTGTTGCGCGCCCTGCGTGCGGAGGGCTTCGCCGCCACGATCTCGGGGGCGGGGCCCACCGTGCTGGTGCTGACGGAGCAGGGTCAGGTGGCGGACCTGGACGCGGTGCTGGCGGGACTGGTGGACGGCGTGGCGGGCTGGCGGGTGCTGCGGCCGGGCATCGACACGGGCGGTGCGCGAGCACGCCGCCTCGCGGGGGCTCCCGAGCCGGGGACCCGCGGTGGTACGATGCAGTGAGCCTTCAGGTATCGACCACATCTCGGTCCGACCTCGACGCCACCCCCACCCGACCTTCGTCGAACAGGGCGGGAGCAGTGCGTTCGCGTGCTGTCCGTCGGAGCCACGGCAGCGAGGTGAAGGCCTCGACAACCCCGTCAGCCGACGTCGTCGTACCACTGGCGTGAGGTTTCACGCGTGCCGGCACCGTGCCGGACGCCCGCCCACCGGCGGCCCGCAGCACTGATCTTCGGGGCCGCCGCGAACGAGGGGGAAGGGTCCTTCGTGACAGACACCACCGACACCCGGAGCACCTCCGGGTCCCTGAGCTCGATGCGTCTCGCAGAGCTCCAGGCGCTGGCCTCCCAGATGGGGGTCAAGGGCACGTCCAAGATGCGCAAGGGTGACCTCGTCGAGGCCATCCGCGCCGGCCGCTCCGGCGGGCCGGCCGCGTCCGGCACCACGAGCACCCCCGTCGCCGCCGCGACGGCGACGGCGCCGGGTGTCCGTGCGGACGCCTCCCACGGCGAGACGACGGCCTCCGAGCGCCCGCAGCGCTCGCGCCGCGCCACCCGCCCCGCGGGCACGGACGCCGCTCCGGCCGAGGCCTCGGCGCGCGAGAGCGCCGAGCCGCAGGGCGAGCGCTCCGGCCGCGGCGGCGCCGAGTCCGACGCCGACCGCGCCGCGCGCCTGGCCGAGCTGGCCGACGCCGTGGCCGCGCCGCGCAGCTCGCGCCGCTCCCGCGGCCAGGGCGGCGACGACCGCCGCCAGGGCGAGGGCAGCGACGGCCAGCGGTCGGGCGATGCGCGCAACGAGCGCGCCGCCGACGGCGGCCAGCGTGGCGAGCGCAACGACCGCGACCGCGGCGACCGCAACGACCGGGGCGGCAACGGCCCGGACGACGAGCGCGGCTCGCGCCGCCGTCGTGGCCGCGACCGCGGCCGTGACCGCAAGCGCGGGCGCAACCGCGGCGGCCAGCCCGACGTGCTGGGCGGCGAGGACGTCGAGGTCCGCGAGGACGACGTCCTGCTCCCCGTGGCCGGCGTGCTCGACATCCTCGACAACTACGCGTTCGTGCGCACCAGCGGCTACCTGCCCGGTCCGAACGACGTGTACGTCTCGCTCAACCAGGTCAAGAAGTCGGGCCTGCGCCGCGGCGACGCGATCGTGGGTGCCATCCGTCAGCCGCGCGAGGGCGAGCAGCCGCCGCAGGGCAACAGCGCCCGCAGCAAGTACAACGCGCTCGTGCGCCTCGACTCGGTCAACGGCATGTCGCCGGAGGAGGCGCGCCAGCGGTCGGAGTTCAACAAGCTCACGCCGCTGTACCCGCAGGAGCGGCTGCGCCTGGAGAACCCCGAGGCCACCAAGCTCACGCCGCGCGTGATCGACATCGTCGCCCCGATCGGCAAGGGCCAGCGCGGCCTGATCGTCGCGCCGCCCAAGGCCGGCAAGACGATCATCATGCAGCAGATCGCCAACGCGATCACGACCAACAACCCTGAGGTCCACCTCATGGTGGTGCTGGTCGACGAGCGACCCGAAGAGGTCACCGACATGGAGCGGACGGTCAAGGGCGAGGTCATCGCCTCGACGTTCGACCGCCCGGCGTCGGACCACACGATCGTCGCGGAGCTGGCCATCGAGCGCGCCAAGCGCCTGGTGGAGCTGGGCCAGGACGTCGTGGTGCTGCTCGACTCGATCACCCGCCTGTCGCGGGCCTACAACCTGGCCGCGCCCGCGTCGGGCCGCATCCTGTCCGGTGGTGTGGACGCCGCGGCGCTCTACCCGCCGAAGAAGTTCTTCGGGGCGGCCCGCAACATCGAGAACGGCGGCTCGCTCACCATCCTCGGCTCGGCTCTCGTCGAGACGGGCTCGAAGATGGACGAGGTGATCTTCGAGGAGTTCAAGGGCACGGGCAACATGGAGCTGCGGCTGTCGCGCAACCTCGCCGACAAGCGCATCTTCCCGGCCGTGGACGTCAACGCGTCGGGCACGCGCCGCGAGGAGATCCTCATGTCGCGCGACGAGCTGCAGATCGTCTACAAGCTGCGCCGTCTGCTCGGGGCGCTCGACCAGCAGGCCGCCATCGAGCTGCTCCTGGGCAAGCTCAAGGAGACCCGCACGAACGTCGAGTTCCTCCTGCAGGTCCAGAAGACCACCCCGGCGGCGTTCGCCGACGACAACGTCGGCGAGACCGTCTGACGCACGCGTGCGCGAGGGCCGCGGTGGGCACGTCCCGCTGTGGCCCTCGCGACACCTGTCGCCACGGCCACCTGGCCTCTGGCACAATGGTCCGTCGGCCTGCCGGTTCACGGCCCGCAGTCAGCGGGGCGACCCGGCGGCAACCACACCAAGGAGCATCATGAAGTCCGGTATCCACCCCGAGTACGTCCTCACCGAGGTCAGCTGCACCTGCGGCAACACGTTCACCACCCGCAGCACCTCGCCGTCGGGCAAGATCAACGCCGAGGTCTGCAGCGCCTGCCACCCGTTCTACACGGGCAAGCAGAAGATCCTCGACACCGGTGGTCGCGTCGCCCGCTTCCAGGCCCGCTACGGCAAGAAGGACGCCAAGTAGCAGACCTCACGGCGCCGGTGGTCCGCCCGACGACCTCGACAACCTCTCCAGGGGCAGTCGCAGGGAGTCGGACGTCGGACCACCGGCGCTGTTGCTTTGCCCGGAACCCCCCGCCCTGACGGCACCTCACCCGTGGAGACCACGTGACCACCGACCCGTTCGCCGCCGTCCGCCCCCTGCTGGCCGAGCACGCCGAGATCGAGCGCGCGCTCGCCGACCCGGCGGTCCACGCGGACGCGGGCCGGGCGCGGACGCTCGGGCGCCGGTACGCCGAGCTCAACCGGGTCGTGGGCGCCTACCGGGCGTGGGAGCAGGCGCGCGACGACGCGGGGGCGGCCGCCGAGCTGGCGGAGCTCGACGCGGAGCTCGCGGCCGAGCTGCCCGCGCTGCGCGAGGCCGAGACCGCTGCCACCGAGACGCTGCGGCGCGTGCTCGTGCCGCGCGACCCGGACGACGGGCGCGACGTCATCCTCGAGATCAAGGCGGGCGAGGGCGGCGAGGAGTCGGCCCTGTTCGCCGGCGACCTGCTGCGCATGTACCTGCGCTACGCCGAGCGGCAGGGGTGGTCCACGCAGGTGCTCGAGGCCACCGAGACCGACCTGGGCGGGTACAAGGACGTCCAGGTGGCGATCAAGGCGCGCTCGGTGAGCGACCCGGCCGAGGGGGTGTGGGCCCACCTGAAGTACGAGGGCGGGGTGCACCGTGTCCAGCGAGTCCCCGTGACGGAGACGCAGGGCCGCATCCACACCTCGGCGGCCGGCGTGCTGGTGTTTCCCGAGGTCGACGACCCGGGCGAGGTCGAGATCGACCCCAACGACCTGCGCGTCGACGTCTACCGTTCCTCGGGCCCTGGTGGCCAGTCGGTCAACACGACCGACTCGGCGGTGCGGATCACGCACCTGCCCACCGGCATCGTGGTGTCGATGCAGAACGAGAAGTCGCAGCTGCAGAACAAGGAGCAGGCGATGCGCGTGCTGCGGGCCCGGCTGCTCGCGGCGCAGCAGGAGGCGGCGGCTGCGGAGGCGGCCGACCTGCGCCGCTCGCAGGTGCGCACGGTGGACCGCTCGGAGCGCATCCGCACGTACAACTTCCCCGAGAACCGCATCGCCGACCACCGCACCGGCTACAAGGCGTACAACCTGGACCACGTGCTGGACGGCGACCTGGAGCCGGTGGTCCGGTCGGCGATCGACGCCGACGAGGCTGCGCGGCTGGCGGCCGCCGGTGCGTGAGCCCGTGGCGCCCGACGGCGTGGCAGACGGCGTGGCACCGGTGCCGGCTGGGGCTCGCCCCTCGGCGTGGGTGCGCTGGGCGGCGGCGGCGCTGACGGCGCGCGGCGTGGCCACGGCGCGGGTCGACGCCGAGCTGCTGCTGGCCCACGTGCTGCACGTCGACCGTGCGGAGGTGCGCCGACTGGCGGTCCTGGACGCTGCGGTGGACGCCGCGGACCTCGAGCGCTTCGCCGCGCTCGTGGTCCGGCGGGCCGCACGGGAGCCGTTGCAGCACCTGACGGGGACGGCGGCCTTCCGGCACCTCGAGCTCGACGTCGGTCCGGGCGTGTTCGTGCCGCGGCCGGAGACGGAGACGGTGGCCCAGGTGGCGATCGACGAGGCGCGCCGCGCGGTGGCCGCGCGGGGGAGCGCCGTCGTCGTCGACCTGTGCACGGGGTCGGGGGCGATCGCTCTCGCGGTGGCGACGGAGGTGCGGGGGGCGCACGTGCACGCCGTCGAGCTCGACGCCGCCGCCCACGCCTGGGCGGCCCGGAACGTCGCGGCGGTGGGAGCCGGTGCCGACGGGGACCAGTCGTGGGTGCGGCTGGTGCGGGGGGACGCACGCACGGCGCTGGGGGACCTCGACGGCACGGTCGACGTCGTCGTCTCCAACCCGCCGTACGTACCGCCGGGCGCGGTGCCTCGTGACCCGGAGGTCGCCGACCACGACCCGGCCGTGGCGCTCTACGGCCTGGGGGTCGACGGCCTCGAGGTGCCGCGCGGGGTGACGGCGGCCGCCGCTCGGCTGCTGCGGCCGGGGGGCCTGTACGTGATGGAGCACGCGGAGGTGCAGGCCGCCGCCGCGCGCGCGATGGTCGACGCGGTGCGGGTCGGGGGCGGTCCCGGCTTCGAGCCGGCCGCCACCCGCGAGGACCTCACGGGCCGTCCTCGCATGGTGGTGGCCCGACGCCGGTGACGGCCGTCCCGTGCGGTGGTGCGGCGCGCCCTCGATCACCCCGGGCCGCCCGCCCGGACGGCCCGGGGTGATCGAGGGCGCGCCGCTGCGTGACAGACTGGTTCCGTGAGCAGCGTGCACGACGTCACCGACCCGAACACCTGGGGCCCTGGGATCGACGAGGCCGTCAACACGGTCTCCCGAGGCGGGCTCGTCGTCCTCCCCACCGACACCGTCTACGGCATCGGCGCCGACGCCTTCGACGCCGAGGCCGTGGCCGCGCTGCTGGCCGCGAAGGGCCGCGGCCGGCAGATGCCGCCTCCCGTGCTCGTCGCGGACACGCGGACGCTCGACGGCCTCGCCACCGACGTGCCGGACGACGCCCGCCGTCTCGTCGAGGCGTTCTGGCCGGGCGGCTTCACCATCATCCTCACCGCCCAGCCGTCCCTGCAGTGGGACCTGGGGGAGACGCACGGCACGGTGGCCCTGCGCATGCCTGACCACCCGGCCGCTCTGGCCCTGCTGCGGCGCACCGGACCGCTGGCGGTCTCCAGCGCCAACCGCACCGGCAACCCCGCCGCGCTGGACGCGGCCGACGCCCGCGAGCAGCTCGGGGAGGCTGTCGCCGTCTACCTCGACGGCGGCACGGCGCCGGGCGGCGTCGCCTCCACCATCGTGGACGCCACCGTCACGCCGATGCGCGTGGTGCGCGAGGGCGCGGTCCCGCTGGAGCGGCTGCGCGAGGTGGCGCCGGTGCTCGGCGCCGACGAGGAGCCCGAGACCGGTGCCGCGCCCGGGCCCGAGGCCGCTGCGCCGGCCACGGCGACGGAGCCCGAGGCCGCCGGGTGAGGGTCTACCTCCTCCTGATGCTCGTCGCGGCGGCGGTGACGTACCTGTCCACGCCTGCCGCGCGATGGCTGGCGCGGCGCACCCACGCCATCTCGGCGGTGCGCGAGCGCGACGTCCACACGCTGCCCACCCCGCGCCTGGGCGGCATGGCGATCCTGCTGGGCATCGTCGTGGCCGTGCTCGTGGCCTCCCGCATGCCGTTCCTCGAGGGCGTGTTCACCAAGCCGGACGTGTGGGGCATCGTGGGGGGAGCGGTGATCGTCGCCCTGCTCGGCTGGGCCGACGACGTGTGGGACCTGGACTGGATGACCAAGCTGGCCGGCCAGGTGCTGGCGGCAGGGTTCATGGCGTTCATGCACGTCCAGCTGACCACCTGGCCGATACCGGGCCAGCTGACGGTCCCCGGCGCCCGGATGTCGCTGTACGTGACGATCTTCGTGGTGGTGGCCACCATGAACGCGGTCAACTTCGTCGACGGGCTCGACGGGCTGGCGGCGGGGATCATCGCGATCGGCGGCTCGGCGTTCTTCCTGTACACCTACGCCCTGACGCGCCTGGACAGCCCGGACAACTACTCGTCGCTGGCCTCGCTCATGGTGGCCGTCCTGGTGGGGGCCTGTCTGGGGTTCCTGCCCCACAACTTCTACCCGTCGCACATCTTCATGGGCGACTCCGGCTCGATGGTGCTCGGCCTGGTGCTGGCGGGTGCCACGATCTCGGTGACCGGCAACCTCGCCGACGTCGCCTCCCCGGCGCAGGCGCTGCCGTCCTACCTGCCGCTCCTGCTGCCGCTGGCGGTGGTGCTCCTGCCGCTGGTCGACATGGGCATGGCCGTGGTGCGGCGGCTGGTGGCGGGCAAGTCCCCGTTCCACCCCGACCGGATGCACCTGCACCACCGGATGCTGGCGCTCGGGCACTCGCACCGGCGTGCGGTCGTGATCCTGTACGTCTGGACGGCCGTCTTCGCGTTCGGCGCGGTCGCCCTCGTGCAGTGGCACTGGCAGGCCGTGCTGAGCGGTCTGGGTGTCGCCGTGGTGCTGGCCGTCCTGCTGACGCTGGGACCGCTGCGCACGCGCGGGCGCATCCTGGACGACGACGTCGCCTCGGGCGCCGTACCCCTCTCCTCTCTGACCCTGACCGACGCCCCGAACGAAGGACGCACGCCGTGACCCACGACGCCCACGACCCCGCCCAGGACGCCTCTCGCCCCGTGCCGGAGAGCGGTGAGGCCGCGACGGCGCCGGCCTCCGCGGCCCCCGAGGAGGACCGCACGGCGCCCGAGCGGGCGGTGCTGCGCCGGGCCCTGCGTGACACCGGGCTGCTGCTGGCCGCGCTGGCCGTGCTCGGCGTGGGCGTGGGAGCGCTCGTCGCGGGCACGCCGGGGGTGTGGGGTGCCCTGGTGGGCGTCGGTATCGCGGCGTTCTTCAGCGGCACCACGATCTGGTCGATGCTGCGCACGGTGGGTGCCCCGCCGACCCAGATGGCGGTGTTCGTGATGGGCGCCTGGCTGGTCAAGATCGTGGTGCTCGTGGGGGTGCTGGCGTTGCTGCGCGGCCAGGACTTCTACTCGCGCGAGGTGCTGATGGTGGTGCTGCTGGTCGGCGTGGTGGGTTCCGCGCTGCTGGACTACCGGGCTGTCGCGCGCGGGCGGGTCCCGTACGTGCAGCCGTGACCCGCAGCCCCTCCGCAGGTCGCGAGACCGAGGCAACGGTTTGCGCCCTGTTTCACAAGCCGCTGAATCGTGCGGGTGTGCGGTGTTCCGGCTTTCGGAGCAGCGCACATCATCCGGTAGGCTGTGCGCGAATCCATGACGGCCTGGTCCGACGGCGTGCCCACCTTCTGTGGAGCGTCCGGCCTCACGACATCCGGGAGTCCTCCTGTCCACCTCAGTGACGCCTCTGCTGCTCGCCGCCGAGGGTGAAGGCGGCTTCCACGTGCCGTCGATCTCGGAGTTCTTCCCGGCGGCGATCCTCTTCGGAGGGACCCCGTTCGAGTTCAACCGGCTCCACCTGATCCGGATCCTCGCGACGATCGCGCTGCTGACGATCTTCGTCCTCGCCGCGCGCCGGGCCAAGGTCGTGCCGGGGCGCTTCCAGGCGGCGATCGAGCTCGTCCTCGGGTTCGTGCGCAAGAACATCGTCGAAGAGGTGATGGGCGTCGAGCGCGGGCGCCGCTACCTGCCGATGATCACGACGATCTTCGTGACCATCCTGGCCTTCAACCTCACCGGTGTGATCCCGGGCCTCAACCTGGCGGGCACGTCGGTCGCCGGCGTCGCGATCCTGCTGGCGCTGTGGGTGTTCGTCGCCTACTGGGCCGCCGGCATCCGCAAGCACGGGTTCTTCGGCTACCTGCGCAACACGATGTTCCCGCCGGGGATCCCCGCGCCGATCTACGTGATCCTCGCGCCGATCGAGCTGCTGCAGATCCTGATCATCCGGCCGGCCTCGCTGGTCATCCGTCTCACGGCCAACATGGTCGCGGGCCACATCATGCTGGTCCTGTGCTTCGCCGCCACGCACTTCCTGCTGCTCGAGGCGGGCCCGGAGCTCAAGGTCCTGAGCGCGCTGACCCTCGCCGGCGGCCTCGCGATCACGCTCTTCGAGGTGTTCGTCGCAGGGCTGCAGGCCTACATCTTCGCCATCCTCGCCTCCGCGTACATCAACATGTCGCTGGAGGAGGAGCACTGACCTGAGGGTCGGCCTCCGAGCACGTCCGTACCACCGCATCACAGACGCACCACAGAGACACCTGGGCCAGCCTGGTCCCGGTGCCCGACGGAAGGAAAGAAACAGTGGACCTGACCACCCTCGCGGCCATCGACGGCAGCATCAACACCATCGGCTACGGGATCGCGGCCCTGGGTCCGGGCATCGGTCTGGGCATCCTCATCGGCAAGACCGTCGAGGGCATGGCTCGCCAGCCTGAGGTCGCCGGTCAGCTGCGCACCACGATGCTCATCGGTCTGGCGTTCGTCGAGATCCTCGCGCTGCTGGGCTTCGTCGCGGGCTTCATCTACTGATGTCTGCCCCCGATCACCTGCTGGTCCTCGCCGCGGAGGGCGGTGAGGTAGACCCGGTCGAGCTCTTCCTGCCGCCGTTCTACGACTGGTTCTGGTCGGCGATCCTGCTCGTGCTCATCGCCGTGGTGTTCTACCGCGTGGTGCTGCCGAAGTTCCAGGCGGTCCTCGACGAGAGGTCCGAGCTGATCGAGGGCGGCATCGCCAAGGCGCAGCACGCGCAGGAGGCTGCGGACAAGGCCCTCGAGGAGCAGCAGGCGCTGCTCGCCGAGGCCCGGTCCGACGCCGCCCGCACCCGCGAGGAGGCTCGCGAGGAGGGCAAGGCGATCGTCGCCGAGCTCCGTGCCAAGGCCAACGAGGAGGCGGCTCGGATCACCGAGACGGCTCACCGCCAGATCGAGGCCGAGCGCCAGGCTGCGGCCGTGGCGCTTCGTGCCGAGGTCGGTGCGCTCGCCACCGAGCTCGCGTCCAAGATCGTCGGCGAGTCCCTCGCCGACAGCGCGCGCCAGTCGCGCGTCGTGGACCGTTTCCTCGACGACCTCGAGGCGACGCAGGCGGCGGGAGCCGGCGCCTCGACCGGCAAGGAGGGCTGATGCGCGGGACGAGCGGAGCATCGCTGGCCGCGGCGCAGGAGCGCTTCGAGCCGGTGCTGCGCGACGCGGGCGAGGGCGCTCTGGCGCTCGGCGAGCAGCTGTTCGCCGTCGTCGGTGCCCTGGACTCGTCCGGAGCCCTGCGCCGTACGCTCTCGGACCCGTCGCTGCCGGGTGAGGCCAAGGCCGGCGTCGTCGGCCAGGTGCTCGCCGGGTTCGACGGACGCGTGGTCGACCTCGTCTCCGGGCTGGTGCGTTCGCGCTGGTCCGCGGACAAGGACCTGACCGACGCGGTCGAGCGCCTCGGCGTCGACGCGGTGCTGGCCTCGGCCGAGGCCCGCGACGCGCTGCCGACGGTCGAGGACGAGCTCTTCCGCGTCACGCGGGCCCTCCAGGGGCAGCGTGAGGCACGGCAGGTGCTGTCCGACCCGACGACCGCCGCCGAGCGTCGCGCCGCCGTGGTGGACGCGCTCCTGGCGGGCAAGTCCGACCCGGTCACGCTCGTGCTCGCGCGCCGTGCCACGACGTCCCTGCGAGGCCGCCGGTTCGTGGCGTCCCTCCTGGCCGTCGGCGACGCGATCGCGGAGCGTCGTCGGCGCCTCGTCGCGGTGGTCACCACGGCCACCGTGCTCACGCAGGAGCAGACGGACCGCCTCGGGGCTCTCCTGGAGCGCTCCTACGGTCGGGCCGTCCAGCTCAACGTGACTGTCGACCCGGCAGTCGTGGGCGGCCTGCGCATCCAGGTCGGCGCGGACGTCGTCGACTCCACCGTGCTGTCCCGCCTCGCCGGTGCTCGCCGTCGGCTGGCCGGCTGAACCGACTAGGCCCAGCCGGCCGGCGTCGACGGACGCAGCCGGCACGAAGAACGAACGTGAGGCCGCCGACACCGCGGCTACGACAGGAGACAAGCAATGGCTGAGCTGACGATCCGGCCGGAGGACATCCGCTCCGCGCTGGACAGCTTCGTGAAGTCCTACGAGCCCGAGGGGGCGGTGACCGAGGAGGTCGGCCGTGTCACCCTCGCCGCCGACGGCATCGCCAACGTCGAGGGTCTGCCCGGCGCGATGGCCAACGAGCTGCTGCGCTTCGAGGACGGCACGCTCGGCCTCGCGCTCAACCTGGACGTGCGCGAGATCGGTGTCGTCGTCCTCGGCGACTTCACCGGGATCGAGGAGGGCCAGGAGGTCCGCCGCACCGGTGAGGTGCTCTCGGTCCCCGTGGGCGAGGGCTACCTCGGCCGCGTGGTCGACCCGCTGGGCAACCCCATCGACGGCCTGGGCGAGATCGCCACCGAGGGGCGCCGTGCCCTGGAGCTGCAGGCGCCCGGCGTCATGCAGCGCAAGTCGGTGCACGAGCCGCTGCAGACCGGCATCAAGGCGATCGACTCGATGATCCCGATCGGCCGCGGTCAGCGTCAGCTGATCATCGGTGACCGCCAGACGGGCAAGACGGCGATCGCGATCGACACGATCATCAACCAGAAGGCCAACTGGGAGAGCGGCGACCCCACCAAGCAGGTTCGCTGCATCTACGTGGCGATCGGCCAGAAGGGCTCGACCATCGCCTCGGTGCGCGGCGCCCTGGAGGAGGCCGGCGCGCTGGAGTACACGACGATCGTCGCGGCTCCGGCCTCCGACCCCGCGGGCTTCAAGTACCTGGCGCCCTACACCGGCTCGGCCATCGGCCAGCACTGGATGTACGGCGGCAAGCACGTCCTGATCATCTTCGACGACCTGTCGAAGCAGGCCGAGGCCTACCGTGCCGTGTCGCTGCTGCTGCGCCGCCCGCCGGGCCGCGAGGCGTACCCCGGTGACGTCTTCTACCTGCACTCCCGCCTGCTCGAGCGTTGCGCGAAGCTGAGCGACGAGCTGGGCGCGGGCTCGATGACCGGCCTGCCGATGATCGAGACCAAGGCGAACGACGTGTCGGCGTACATCCCGACCAACGTCATCTCCATCACCGACGGCCAGATCTTCCTGCAGTCGGACCTCTTCAACGCCGACCAGCGTCCCGCCGTGGACGTCGGCATCTCGGTGTCCCGCGTCGGCGGTGACGCCCAGATCAAGGCCATGAAGAAGGTCGCCGGCACGCTGAAGCTCGAGCTGGCCCAGTACCGCTCGCTCGAGGCGTTCGCGATGTTCGCGTCCGACCTCGACGCGGCCTCGCGCGGCCAGCTGGCCCGCGGCGCGGCGCTCATGGAGCTGCTCAAGCAGCCTCAGTACACGCCGTTCCCCGTCGAGGAGCAGGTCGTGTCCATCTGGGCCGGCACCAAGGGCAAGCTCGACGACGTCCCGGTCGAGGACATCAAGCGCTTCGAGGCCGAGCTGCTGGAGCACCTGCGCCGCAACTCCGAGGTGCTGACCACGATCGCCTCGTCGGGCAAGCTGGAGAGCGACACGGAGGAGGCGCTGGCCGCCGCCGTGGACCAGTTCCGTGCCGGCTTCCTGAAGGGCGACGGCACCCCGCTCATCGGCGGCGCTGCGGAGGACGACGACGTGACGGTCGAGCAGGAGCAGATCGTCACGGGCAAGAAGGCCTGACGCATGGCCGGAGGATCCCAGCGCGTCTACAGGCAGCGGATCAAGTCGACGCAGTCGCTGAAGAAGATGTTCCGCGCGCAGGAGCTGATCGCGGCCTCCCGCATCGGCAAGGCTCGCGCCCGCACCGCGGCCGCGACCCCCTACGCGCAGGCCATCACGCGGGCCGTGTCCGCGGTGGCGACCCACACGTCGGTCGAGCACCCGCTGACCAGGCCGCGTGTCGACACCGACCGGGTGGCGGTGCTCGTCGTCGCCTCGGACCGTGGCATGGCGGGCTCGTACTCGGCCGCGATCATCCGTGAGGCCGAGCGTCTGCTCGAGCGCCTCGCGGCTGACGGCAAGCAGGTCGACCTGTACGTGGCCGGCCGTCGTGCGGTGACGTACTACCGGTACCGCAACCGTCAGATCGCGGGTCAGTGGTCGTACGGCTCCGACAACCCGACGCCCGAGGTCGCCGACGAGATCGCCACGACGCTCCTCGACGCCTTCATGGCGCCGGCGGCGGAGGGCGGCGTGGGCGAGCTGCACGTGGTCTACACGCAGTTCGTCAACATGGTGACCCAGCGCCCGCGCGTGGTGCGGATGCTGCCGCTCGAGGTGGTCGAGGGCGTGTCCGAGCCCGCGGGCACGCAGCCGCTGTACGACTTCGAGCCTTCCCCCGAGGAGGTGCTCGACGCCCTGCTGCCCCGCTACGTGCGCAGCCGCATCTTCAGCTTCCTGCTGGAGGCGGCAGCGTCCGAGCTGGCCTCGCGCCAGCGGGCGATGCACACGGCGACCGACAACGCCGAGGACCTGATCCGGACCTACACGCGCCTGGCGAACCAGGCTCGCCAGGCGGACATCACCCAGGAGATCAGCGAGATCGTCTCGGGTGCGGACGCCCTCGCCGCCTCGGCGTAGCGGAGACCACCGCTCGCCACGGCGACGACCAGACTGACCCAAGACGACCTTTTCGAAGCGAGGCAAGCAATGACCGCCACCACCGTGGACTCCCCGGTCGAGCACACCAGCGGGCCCGGCGTGGGCCGCGTCGCGCGGGTGATCGGCCCCGTCGTGGACATCGAGTTCCCCGAGGACGCGATCCCCGACATCTACAACGCCCTCACGGTCGAGATCGACCTGTCCTCCCAGGGCGAGGGCGAGAAGAGCTTCACGCTCACGCTCGAGGTCGCCCAGCACCTGGGTGACTCGCTCGTGCGCGCCATCGCGCTCAAGCCGACCGACGGCCTCGTGCGCGGCGCCGCGGTGACCGACACCGGCGCGCCGATCTCGGTGCCCGTCGGTGACATCACCAAGGGCCACGTGTTCGACGTGACCGGCAACGTGCTCAACCTCAAGGAGGGCGAGCAGTTCGAGGTCACCGAGCGCTGGCCGATCCACCGCAAGGCTCCGGCCTTCGACCAGCTCGAGTCGAAGACCCAGATGTTCGAGACGGGCATCAAGGTCATCGACCTGCTGACCCCGTACGTGCAGGGTGGCAAGATCGGCCTCTTCGGTGGTGCGGGCGTCGGCAAGACCGTCCTCATCCAGGAGATGATCCAGCGCGTCGCCCAGGACCACGGCGGTGTGTCGGTGTTCGCCGGTGTCGGTGAGCGCACCCGTGAGGGCAACGACCTCATCCACGAGATGGAGGAGGCCGGCGTCTTCGACAAGACCGCCCTGGTCTTCGGCCAGATGGACGAGCCGCCGGGCACCCGCCTGCGCATCGCCCTGACGGGCCTGACGATGGCGGAGTACTTCCGCGACGTGCAGAAGCAGGACGTGCTGCTGTTCATCGACAACATCTTCCGCTTCACGCAGGCCGGCTCCGAGGTCTCCACGCTGCTCGGCCGCATGCCGTCGGCCGTGGGCTACCAGCCGAACCTGGCGGACGAGATGGGCATCCTGCAGGAGCGCATCACCTCGACCCGCGGTCACTCGATCACCTCGCTGCAGGCGATCTACGTGCCGGCGGACGACTACACCGACCCGGCGCCGGCGACGACGTTCGCCCACCTGGACGCGACGACCGAGCTCTCCCGCGAGATCGCGTCGAAGGGTCTCTACCCGGCGGTGGACCCGCTGACGTCGACCTCGCGCATCCTCGACCCGCGCTACGTGGGCAAGGAGCACTACGAGGTGGCCACGCAGGTCAAGTCGATCCTGCAGCGCAACAAGGAGCTCCAGGACATCATCGCGATCCTCGGTGTGGACGAGCTCTCGGAGGAGGACAAGACGGTCGTCGCGCGTGCGCGTCGTATCCAGCAGTTCCTCTCCCAGAACACGTACATGGCGGAGAAGTTCACCGGTGTGGCCGGCTCGACCGTGCCGCTGTCGGAGACCATCGAGGCGTTCAAGAAGATCGCCGAGGGCGAGTTCGACCACGTCGCCGAGCAGGCCTTCTACAACATCGGTGGCCTCGAGGACCTCGAGCGCAACTGGGCCCGCATCCAGAAGGAGTACGGCGCCTGACGTCGCCGTGACGGCCCGTGCCCGGCTCGCCCGCGGGCCCCGGGCGCGGGCCGTCCTCCCTTCCTCACCGCACCAGCGATAGGAGCAACTTCGTGGCAGAGCTGAGCGTGGACCTCGTGGCCACCGACCGCAAGGTCTGGTCGGGCACGGCGCGTCAGGTGAGCGCCCCCTCGGTCGACGGCCAGATCGGCATCCTGGCGAACCACACGCCGGTCCTGGCCGTGCTGCGTGCTGGCACCGTGTCGGTGACCGGCACGGACGGTCCGGCGGTCGAGGTGCACGTCAGCGGCGGGTTCGTCTCCGTCGACGACAACCTCGTGACCATCGTGGCCGACGACATCACGCCCCTCTCGGGCACCGAGTCTCACCTGGCCTGAGGATCGTCGTGCCTGCCGCTGCCTGGGTCGTCGTCGCCGTCGTGGCCGTCGCGGCGCTGGTGGTGGCCGTGGCGGCCTCGCGGCTCCGGGCGCTGTCGCGACGGGTCGGGTCCTTCCCGTGCCACGCCCGTTCGGCGGGCAACCCGAGCGCGGCGTTCGCTCTGGGCATCGCCCACTACGCGGTGGGCCGCATCGACTGGTACCGGTGCTGGTCGCTGTCGCCCCGCCCGGCCCGGACGTGGAGCCGGGAACGGCTGGTGGTCACCGGCCGGGTGCCGCTCGACCAGGCCGGGCAGCACGACCAGTACCTCGTGCGGTGCCGGTACGACGGCGTGGACTTCGAGCTGTCGATGTCCACTGCGGCGTACGCCGGCCTCGCCTCCTGGCTCGAGGCGGCGCCCCCGGGGCGCCGCGACCTCGTGCTGTAGAAACTCCGGCAAGAACAGGAACTCCTTGCGCCTCGTCGTCGCCCAGTGCTCCGCCCGCTACTCGGGGCGGCTGACCGCTCATCTCCCGCTCGCGACGCGTCTGCTGGTCGTCAAGGCCGACGGCAGCGTGCTGCTGCACTCCGACGGTGGCTCGTACAAGCCGTTGAACTGGATGAGCCCGCCGTGCACGCTCCGGGTCTCGGATCCCGACGCGGAGGCGACGGCGCGCGGCGTCACGCAGGTGTGGACGGTGCAGCACACGAAGTCCGACGACCGCCTGGAGATCGAGCTGCACGAGGTGGCGCACGACTCGAGCCACGAGCTCGGCGTCGATCCCGGGCTGATCAAGGACGGCGTCGAGGCGCACCTGCAGGAGCTCCTCGCCGCGCAGATCGCGCTCCTCGGCGACGGTCACTCGCTCGTGCGCCGCGAGTACATGACCGCCATCGGCCCGGTGGACATCCTCGCCCGTGCCCCCGAGGGTGGGCACGTGGCCGTGGAGATCAAGCGGCGCGGGGACATCGACGGCGTGGAGCAGCTGACCCGTTACCTGGAGCTGCTCAACCGCGACCCGCTGCTGGCGCCGGTCCGGGGGATCTTCGCAGCGCAGGAGATCAAGCCGCAGGCCCGCGTGCTGGCCAAGGACCGCGGCATCGCGTGCCTGCTGCTCGACTACGACGCGATGCGTGGTGTCGACGACGCGGACTCACGACTGTTCTGAGCATGTCGTGGTGCGGGAGGATGCGGCCATGACCGACCGCGTCCCAGACCCGAACGTCCCGATGGTGCTGCGGGGCCGGGTGGTCCTCCCGGACACCGTGCTCGACGACGGCGTCGTCGTCGTGACGGGGGACCGGCTCGCGTTCGTGGGCCCGGTGGAGGACGCCCTGACGCTGGGGTTCCTGCCCGGTGCGCCGCCGGCTGCGGCGCCCGGCACGACCGTGCTGCCGGGGCTGGTGGACCTGCACAACCACGGTGGCGGGGGAGCCAGCTTCCCGGACGCCACGACTCCGGACGAGGTGCGGACCGCGGTGGAGGCGCACCTGGGGGCCGGGACGACGACGATGCTCGGCTCGCTCGTGACCGCTTCCCGCGAGACGCTCCTGGAGCGAGCCGTCCTCCTGGGCTCGCTCGTCGAGCGCGGGCTCCTGGCGGGCATCCATGCCGAGGGGCCGTTCCTGTCCCACGAGCGACGCGGGGCCCAGAGCCCTGAGCACCTGCTGCCGGGCGACGTCGGCCTCTTGCGCGAGCTCGTCGCAGCGTCAGGGGGGCACCTGCGGACGATGACGGTGGCGCCGGAGGTGCCGGGCGTCGTCGGCCCGGGCGGGGTGGCCGAGGCGCTCGTGGAGGCGGGGGTCGTGCCGTCTCTCGGGCACACTGCGGGCTCGGCGGAGCAGGCCGAGGCGCTGGTCGCTCAGGTGGCGCCCGCGCTGCGCGCGCGGGCTGCGGACGGTGGCCCGGCGCGGGAGATGACGGTGACGCACCTGTTCAACGGGATGCCGCCGCTGCACCACCGTGATCCCGGGCCGGTGGCCGCCTGCATGGCCGCGGCGGGTCGTGGCGAGGTGGTGGCCGAGCTCGTGGGGGACGGCGTGCACCTGGCCCCGGCGACGGTCCGGTCGATGTTCGGTGCCCTGGGGGCGGATCGCCTGGCCCTGGTCACGGACGCGATGGCGGCCGCGGGGATGCCGGACGGTTCGTACGAGCTGGGGCCGATGGCGGTGACGGTACACGGCGGTGTCGCGCGCCTGGTGGACCCGGCCCGCCCGCAGGACCCGCACGCCGGGGCGATCGCCGGCGGGACCGCGCGGCTGGTCGACGTCGTGCGGGCGACGGTGACGGCGGGTGTCCCGCTCGCGGACGCCGTGCGGTCGGCGTCGTGGGTGCCTGCGCGCGTGCTGGGGCTCTCGGACGTCGGGGGGCTGGTGGCCGGTCGGCGCGCGGACGTGCTGGTCACCGACGGCGACCTGCGTCCGCTCCTGGTGCTGCGTGCGGGGTCGCGCGTCGGCTGACGGGAGGGTGAAGTCTTCCGCCCGGTGCGGGGGCGTGTCGTCGTGGCGCGAGGGTGGTCAGCGCCACAGGACGTGTCGACCGAGGCGTGTTTCTCAGGATCTGAGACACCCGCCGGGGTGCACAGCCTGTGGATCTCCGTCGTCCACGGGTTGTGGACAACCGCCGTGGCGAAGCCGTCGGCGGCGGGCCGGAGCCACCTGTCCGGACCCGCAGAACGGCGCGCCGGTGCACGGATCGGTGGACGGTCGCGGGGGTCGCGGGTGACTCGACGGAGACGTCGCGCGTCACGGTGGGTGCCTGTGGGTAGCGCGTGCAAACATGAGCCATGGCGTCCCCGCGCGGTGTCCAGCGTCCGGCCACGACACGCCGTGACCACAACATCTCGTTGTCCCGCGCCCGGCAGCCACTAGGTGTAGTGTTTGAGTCCTGAGGGCGCCACAGGCCCTCTCGCAAACCACACCGGCGTAACTTCACCGGTGTCGTTCCAGGTCAGCGGTACGACGGGCCCCGGCGGGGGCGAAGACAGGGGAGACGGACATGAGCATCACGGTCTACAGCAAGCCGGCCTGCGTGCAGTGCGACGCGACCTACCGAGCCCTCGACAAGAAGGGCATCGAGTACACGGTCGTCGACATCACGCAGGACGCGGAGGCGCTGGAGATGGTGCGCGGTCTCGGCTACCTGCAGGCCCCCGTCGTCGTCGCGGGCGACAAGCACTGGTCCGGCTTCCGCCCCGACCAGATCAGCGCGCTCGCCGCAGCCCGCCAGGCTGCCTCGGCCTGACGCCTCGTGCTGCGGGCGCCAGGGGGCGCCCGCAGCGCCTGCACCACCAGCACGCGACGGGGGGAGAGTGACATGGCGTCGCTCGTCTACTTCTCCAGCGTCTCGGAGAACACCCACCGGTTCGTCCAGCGCCTCGGTCTCGAGGATCTGGGGATGCCGGTGCACCGCATCCCCCTGCGCCCCACGGACGGGTTCCTCACCGTCGACGAGCCGTACGTCCTCATGGCCCCGACCTACGGCGGGGGCAACGAGGGCGGCGCGGTACCGCGGCAGGTCCGCCGCTTCCTGAACGACGAGCACAACCGGTCGTTGATCCGCGGCGTCATCGCCGCCGGCAACACCAACTTCGGCGCTGCCTACTGCATCGCCGGCGACATCATCTCCGCGAAGTGCCAGGTCCCGTACCTGTACGCCTTCGAACTCCTGGGAACGGCCGAGGACGCGCAGCGCGTCCGTGACGGATTGGGACGATTTTGGCAACGACAGTCACTGATCTCGGCGTGAGCGCGACCTCGCCGGCGGGCGACGCCCCCGTGCCCGTGCAGAGCCTGCAGATGGACTACCACGCGCTCAACGCGATGCTGAACCTCTACGGGCCGGACGGGAAGATCCAGTTCGAGAAGGACCGCGAGGCGGCCCGCCAGTACTTCCTGCAGCACGTCATCCCGAACACGATCGAGTTCGAGTCGCTCGAGGCCAAGCTCCGCTACCTGGTCGACAACGAGTACTACGAGGGCGCCGTGCTCGAGAAGTACTCGCCGGAGTTCGTCAAGGACCTGTTCCGCCTCGCGTACTCCAAGGACTTCCGCTTCGAGACGTTCCTGGGCGCCTTCAAGTACTACACGTCGTACACGCTCAAGACGTTCGACGGGAAGAAGTACCTCGAGCGCTTCGAGGACCGCGTCTCGATGGTGGCGCTCGGCCTGGCCGACGGCGACGAGCAGCTCGCCCGCGAGATCGTCGAGGAGGTCGTGGCAGGGCGTTTCCAGCCCGCGACGCCGACCTTCCTCAACGTGGGCAAGGCGCAGCGCGGCGAGCCCGTGTCCTGCTTCCTGCTGCGCATCGAGGACAACATGGAGTCCATCGCGCGCGGCATCAACTCCGCCCTGCAGCTCTCGAAGCGTGGCGGCGGCGTGGCCCTGCTGCTCAGCAACATCCGTGAGCACGGTGCACCGATCAAGCACATCGAGAACCAGTCGTCCGGCGTCATCCCCGTGATGAAGCTGCTCGAGGACTCGTTCAGCTACGCCAACCAGCTCGGTGCCCGCCAGGGTGCCGGTGCGGTCTACCTGCACGCCCACCACCCGGACATCCTGCGGTTCCTCGACACCAAGCGCGAGAACGCCGACGAGAAGATCCGCATCAAGACGCTCTCGCTGGGCGTCGTGGTCCCGGACATCACGTTCGAGCTCGCGAAGCAGAACAAGGACATGCACCTGTTCTCGCCGTACGACGTCGAGCGGGTGTACGGCAAGCCGTTCGCGGACATCTCGATCACGGAGAAGTACGACGAGCTGGTCGCGGACGACCGCATCCGCAAGACGACGATCTCGGCGCGCGACTTCTTCCAGACGCTCGCGGAGCTGCAGTTCGAGTCGGGCTACCCGTACATCATGTTCGAGGACACGGTGAACGAGGCGAACCCGATCAAGGGCCGCATCACCCACTCGAACCTGTGCTCGGAGATCCTGCAGGTCTCGACGCCGTCGACGTTCAACGAGGACCTGTCCTACGAGACCGTCGGCCGGGACATCTCCTGCAACCTCGGCTCGCTCAACATCGCCAAGGCGATGGACTCGCCCGACTTCGGCAAGACCATCGACACCGCGATCCGCGCGCTGACCGCCGTCTCCGACCAGACCAGCATCGAGTCGGTGCCGTCGATCAAGCTGGCCAACGAGATGGGTCACGCGATCGGTCTCGGCCAGATGAACCTGCACGGCTACCTCGCCCGGGAGCGCATCTTCTACGGGTCCGAGGAGGGCGTGGACTTCACGAACATCTACTTCTACACGGTGGCCTACCACGCGATCGCGGCGTCGAACCGCCTGGCGATCGAGCGCGGCCGCGCCTTCGGCGGCTTCGAGGACTCGAAGTACGCGACGGGCGAGTACTTCGACAAGTACACCGAGCAGGAGTGGAAGCCGGCCACCGACCGCGTCGCCCGGCTGTTCGCCGAGGCCGGCGTCGCCATCCCGACGCAGGACGACTGGCGTGCGCTCAAGGCCTCGGTCATGGAGCACGGCATCTACAACCAGAACCTCCAGGCCGTGCCGCCGACCGGTTCGATCAGCTACATCAACAACTCGACGTCGTCGATCCACCCGGTGCCGGCCAAGATCGAGATCCGCAAGGAGGGCAAGCTCGGGCGCGTGTACTACCCGGCGCCCTACATGACGAACGACAACCTGGAGTACTACCAGGACGCGTACGAGATCGGCTACGAGAAGATCATCGACACCTACGCCGCGGCGACGCAGCACGTCGACCAGGGTCTGTCGCTGACCCTGTTCTTCCCGGACACCGTCACCACGCGCGACGTCAACAAGGCGCAGATCTACGCCTGGCGCAAGGGCATCAAGACCCTCTACTACATCCGCCTGCGGCAGATGGCCCTCGAGGGCACCGAGGTCGAGAACTGCGTCAGCTGCATGCTCTGACCTGACGACGGCGGCGGGCTGCGGCCCGCCGCCGTCAGTCCGCGCACGCGGGCACCCGACGTCTACCTCCCGTACGCACCGAACAAGGACCGCGCATGTCTCCCACGGGCAAGCTCAAGCTCATCGACCGCGTCACCGCGATCAACTGGAACCGCCTCCAGGACGAGAAGGACCTCGAGGTCTGGGACCGTCTGGTCGGCAACTTCTGGCTGCCGGAGAAGGTGCCGGTCTCCAACGACATCCAGTCGTGGGCGACCCTCTCCGAGGCGGAGAAGGTCATGACCACGCGCGTGTTCACCGGCCTGACGCTGCTGGACACCATCCAGGGCACCGTGGGTGCGGTCTCGCTCATCCCGGACGCGCTGACGCCTCACGAGGAGGCGGTGTACACCAACATCGCGTTCATGGAGTCGGTGCACGCCAAGTCGTACTCCTCGATCTTCTCCACGCTGATCTCGACCAAGGAGATCGACGAGGCGTTCGCGTGGTCGGAGGAGAACCCGAACCTGCAGCGCAAGGCCGAGATCGTCCTCGACTACTACCGGGGCGACGACCCGCTCAAGCGCAAGGTCGCCTCGACCATGCTCGAGTCGTTCCTGTTCTACTCCGGCTTCTACGCGCCGATGTACTGGTCGAGCCGGGCCAAGCTGACGAACACGGCCGACCTGATCCGCCTGATCATCCGCGACGAGGCGGTGCACGGGTACTACATCGGCTACAAGTTCCAGAAGGGGCTGCAGCAGGTCTCGCAGGCGGAGCAGGACGAGCTCAAGGCGTACACGTTCGAGCTGCTCTTCGAGCTGTACGAGAACGAGGTCGAGTACACCGAGGCGCTCTACGGCGAGCTCAGGCTGACCGAGGACGTCAAGAAGTTCCTGCGCTACAACGCCAACAAGGCCCTGATGAACCTGGGCTACGAGGCGCTGTTCCCCAAGGAGGAGACGGACGTCAACCCGGCCATCCTGGCGGCGCTGTCCCCGAACGCGGACGAGAACCACGACTTCTTCTCCGGCTCGGGCTCCTCGTACGTCATCGGCAAGGCCGTCGACACCACGGACGACGACTGGGACTTCTGAGCCCGTCCCGGCAGGGCTGGCCCCGACGTCGGGGGAGCACGGAGGCCCGGAACCGCAGCACTGCGGTTCCGGGCCTCCGTGCGTCCCGCGCGGCGTCAGCCCCTGTGGCTCACCAGAGGCGCACGCGTGTGCTCCCGCCGGTCAGGCCCGCGAGCGGCCCGGGCGGGTACAGGGTGCCGGCGGCCTTGCGGGTGCCGACGACGTCGACGTCGGCCACCAGGGGGCTGCCGTCGGGGTTCTCGTAGCCGGCGCCGGCGATGCGCACGCGGCCCAGGTCGGCCCCGGTGACGACGCCGCTGATCGGTGCGACGAGCTCGCCCGGCAGGTCGGCCTCCAGCCAGACCTCGCCGCCGTCGTCGACGACGCGGACGGCGGCCTCGCTCGCCACGACGCGGGGCGACTCCTCGTGCGAGACCGGCCGTGCGCCGTCGGCGTAGGCGTTCGTCCGCACGTAGGCGGGCTGGCGCTCGAGGTGGAACCGGGAGTGGTCGCCGGTGCCGTCGGCCGAGTGGATCCGGTCCAGGTACTCCTGCCACGTGCCCGGGGCGCCCTCGTACGCGTGCGTGCCGAACGACTCGGGCGGGAACTCCGCGAGGACCAGCGGTGCATCGGGGCCGTAGACGCCGTGGTGCGCGCCGACGAACAGGTTGCCGACGTACCGGTCGTCGCCGGCGTAGACGAACGCGTACCCCGCCGGCTGGGTGGAGTGGGGCAGGTGGTAGGGCGTCGCGCGGTCCAGCACGGCCTGCATGCGCACGGCTCCCAGCACCAGGTTGTTGACGAACGCGTTGCCCTGGCTGAACAGCTCGATCGCGATGGGGGAGGCGAGGACGTTGTGGTCCAGCGTGGTGGGGCCGTGCGCCACCTCGACGAACAGGTCGCGGATGTTGCGGTAGAGCACGTTGCGGGTGATGCGGGTGCCCTGGACCTGCCAGTCGAGCCAGATGCCCAGCGTCGTGTCGTGGATGCGGTTGTGCGCGATGGTGACGTCGACGGGGGCGTGCAGCTTGATGCCGCCGATCTCGTACCCGTAGAACTCGTGCTTGGTGCCGATGTGGTGGATGTGGTTGTCCTCGATCGTGGAGAACACGCACCCCAGGTGGCCGACGATGCCGTTCTGGCCGCAGTCGCGGATCTCGTTGCGTCGTACCACGTGCGAGCCGACGTGCTCGCGGTCCCAGCCCTGGCCGAGCGCCGTGAAGACGGACTCGATCTGGTACTGGTAGCCGGGCTTGTCGCCGCGCTCGTAGCCGAAGTTGTCGCCGCTGGCGGCGTTCTTGCCCAGGGAGATGCCGGAGCACTTGGCGTCGCGGACGAGGTTGTCCTCGATGATCCAGCCCTTGGCCCAGTTGGGGCCGACGAGCCCGGGCTGGTCCGCGGTGGGCGGGGTCCAGGGGGTCGCGGCCTGGGCCAGCTCGAAGCCGCGCACGGTGATGTAGTCCAGGTGGCTGCGCTCGGGGTAGAACACGGCCGGGCGGACGTTGATCTCGACCAGCTCGGCGTTCGGGTCGGCCTCCTGGAAGTTCGCCCAGATCGTGGTGACGTCGTCGGACACCTCGGCGAACCACACGTGGACGGTCTGGTCGGGGTCCAAGAGATCGGTCTCCAGCGCCGTCCACGGGTAGCGCGTGCGCGTGCGGCGCTCGGGGGCACGCACCTCCTCGCGGGAGTGCACCTCGTAGAAGGAGCGGCCGTTCAGGTAGACGTCGCCCCGGTGGGCCAGGATCCCGCCCGGACCCGGGTGCAGCCAGTCGCCCACGACGGGGGAGTCGAACGGGTTGAAGTCCCCGAACAGTGTGTTCGGCACCTCCGCGCGCCACACGCCCTCACCCTCGGGGACCCAGTCCTTGACCACCTCGGAGCCCTTGATCGCCACGTGCTCGCCCGGGGCCGCCTCGAACGTGATGCGCAGGGTGTCGCTGACCCCGCCCCGCACCGGTCGCACCCATTCGCGGTAGGTGCCCTCGTGGACGCGCACGGTGTCGCCCGGCATGGCGGCTCGCGCGGCACGGTTGATGGTCCGGAACGGGGCGTCGGCCGAGCCGTCCGCCCGGTCGGAGCCGGTGGTGGTGACGTGCAGGATGGACACGACAGCGCCTTTCGTCGGGATCGTCCACGTGGCCGTGGGTGGGGACAGTGTCTCGTGCCCGTGCGGGCGGTGGGGCTCAGCCCTTGACCGCGCCGGCCATCACGCCGGAGACGAGCTGCTTGCCGAGGAACACGAAGACGATCAGCAGGGGCAGGGCGATGAGGAACACCCCGGACATGACCACGGCGTGGTCGGCGGTGAAAGCGCCGCTGAGCTGGGGGATCACGAGCGGGAGCGTCATCTGGGTGCGCATGACGACCGACGGCCAGAAGAAGTTGTTCCACGACCCGACGAAGGTGAACAGCGCGAGGGTGGCGGCCGCCGGCCGGGCCGCGGGCAGGGCGATCGACCAGAAGGTGCGGAACACCGTCGCGCCGTCGACGCGGGCTGCCTCGACGAGCTCGTAGGGGAGCGCCTCGCTGAGGTACTGGGTCATCCAGAACACGCCGAACGCCCCGACGAGGCTGGGCACGATGAGCGCGGTGAGCGTGTCGAGCCACCCGAACTCGTTCATCATGATGAACATCGGCACCGTGCCGAGCTGCATCGGGATCGCCATCGTGGCGATGACGAACACGTACAGGCCGTTCTTGCCGCGGAAGTCGAGCTTCGCGAACGAGAAGCCGGCGAGCGTGGAGAAGAACACGGTGGCCGCCGAGACCACGACGGCGACGATCACGGAGTTGGCGAACGACGCCCAGAAGTCGATCTGGTGGTTGGCGACGATGTCGGCGAGGTTGCGCAGCAGGTTGGGGCCGGGCACGAGCCGGGGCAGCGCGGACTGCGCGATCTCGACCCGCGTCGCGGACCCGAGGATCGCGGTGTAGTACAGCGGGAAGACCGAGGCGAGCAGCACCACGGACAGCAGGCCGTACGTCACCCAGCCCGGACGGCGGTTGGCCGGGTTGTGCGACTGGCTGTTCAGCGTGATCGGCTTGCCCTTCGCCGCACGCTTCTTCGCGTACTTCTTCGCCCCGGCGCCGGAGACGTTCTCGATGTAGGCGGTGCTCATCGCTTCGAGCCTTCCTTGACGGTCTGGGTGGCGTCGTCGCCGGTCGTGCTCGTGACGCCGAGCAGCGTGGGCACGCCGGCCTCGCGTGCGGCACGGGCCGAGGCCTCGCCGGCGGCGCGCGCCTCGGCGACGAGGCGCCGGGTGACCGACGCGGGCACCTTCTTGGCCTTCGACCGGCTGGAGGAGATCGATCGGGTCAGGACGAAGTTCAGGAGCGTGAACGCGACGATCACGAGCGCGAAGAGCCAGGCCACCGCGGACGCCTGGCCCATGCGGTCCTGCCAGTCGCCGAAGCCGAGGTTGAACAGGTACAGCACGGTGGTCAGCCACTGGTTGCTGGACCCGCCCTGCCCCGTGCCGCCGGTGCCGGCGCCGTCGAACATCCGTGCCTCGTCGAACACCTGCAGGCCGCCGATGGTCATGGTGAGGATGACGAAGATCATCGTCGGGCGGATGCTCGGGATCGTCACGGAGAAGAACTGGCGCAGGCGGCCGCCGCCGTCGATGGTGGCGGCCTCGTAGAGCTCGCGCGGCACGGCCTGCATCGCCGCGAGGAAGATCAGGGCGTTGTAGCCGATCCAGCGGAAGTTGATCATCGTGGCGATCGCGACGTGGGACAGGAACCGGTTCTGGAAGAACGGGGAGTCGACGTCGGAGAACCAGCCGAGCTCGTGGATGAGCGGGGTCACGAGGCCGAACTGCCCGAAGATCTGGGAGAAGATCATCGCCGTCGCCACGGGCATGACGACGAACGGCACCAGCACGCTCATGCGCCAGAACGTCTTGGTGCGCAGGTTCTGGTCGAGGATCGCGGCGATGAGCAGCGACAGGACGAGCTGCGGCACGATCGAGAGCAGGAAGATCGAGAACGTGTTCTCCAGCGACGTCCAGAACGCCGGCTGCCGCAGCACCCACCGGAAGTTGTCGAGGCCGACGAAGTCGCCCTGCCCGAGCCGGCGGTGCCAGTCGTGGAGCGCGACGACGACGTTGAAGGCGATCGGGAAGACGCCGAAGATCGCGAAGCTGATGAAGAACGGTGAGATGTACAGGTAGGGCGAGACCTTGACGTCCCACCGGGACAGCCTGCGTGTGAACCCGATGCGCCGCGGGGCCGCAGTGGGGGAAGCCATGGATCTTCCTCTTTCGTGCTCGTCGTCGAACTGCTGCGCGCCGCCGTGGCCTGGCGCTCTCGCGCCAGGCCACGGCGCGGGGGCTCAGTCGGTCAGGCCCAGGGCGTCGAACTCCGCGACCGTGGAGTCCCACGCCGTCGAGGCGTCCTGGTTGCCGCTCTCGACGCGGCGCAGGCCGTCCATCACGAGGGTCTGGATGCCGGCGAAGTTGACGCCGCGGAAACCACCCGCGGCCGCGTCACCGGCGGCTGCCGCCAGGCCGCCGTAGATCTCGCCGACCTGCTGGCCGCCGAAGAACTCGTGGGGCGTCTCGGAGACGGCAGGGTCCTCCATCGCGGTGGTCTGCGAGGGGAACTGGCCGTTGAGGAGGAACATCTCCACGGCGGCCTCGGGCGTGGTGAGGAAGTCGGCGAGCGTCGTCGCCCACTCGACGTTCGGGCCGGTCGCCGGCACGGAGAAGAACGACCCGCCCCAGTTGCCCCCGCCGTTGGGGAAGACGTCGGCGATCCGCCAGCCCTCGAGCCCGGCGGCGTTCTCCGCGATGATGCCGGTCGCCCACGCCGGGGTGATTACGGTGGCCCAGCGGCGCGCCTGGAAGCCCGCGCCCCAGTCGGCGTGGCCGATGCCGACGCCCGCGGAGACGCCCTCCTGCGCCGCCTGCGCGAAGGTGTCGAACAGCTCGTGGACGGCGGCGTTGTCCGCCAGGGGCAGCGTGTCACCGGACTGCGGGTCCTCGAACGCGGCCGGGAGCTGGTTGATCGCCGCCTGCATGGCGGTGGCGTTGGAGTCGATCCACGCGGCGTCGGACCTGGCGGTGAACTGGCGCCCGGCCTCCAGGAAGGTCTCCCAGGTGGCGTCCTGCCCGCCGACGAGCTCGGCGAAGCCCTCGGGGTCGGAGGGCAGGCCGGCCTCCTCCATCAGGGTCGAGTCGTAGGCGAGGGCGAGCGGGCCGATGTCGGTGCCATACCCCTTGATCTCGCCGTCGACCGAGCCCTGGGTGACCTTCCAGTCGACCCAGCGGTCCTCGACCGCGGGCAGCGTGGCCCAGTCCTCCGGCACGGCCATCATCTCGGTCCACCAGTCGAGCTCGATCAGGTGCACGTCGGACAGGCCGGCGCCGTTGGAGGCGAGCCCGTTGCGCAGCACGGTCTGCGCGGAGGCGCCGTCGGGGAAGGAGTTGATCTCCACCTTGATCCCGTGCTCCTCCTCGAACCGGTCGAGGAGCTCCTGGGGGAAGTCCATCCAGGCGGCGACGGTCAGGACGTCGGGCTTCCCGCCGTCGCCCCCGCCGGAGCCGCCCTGGCCGCCGCTGCAGGCGGTGGCCACGAGGGCGGTGGTGGCGGCGAGCGCGGCGATGGTGCGGGCCTTGCGGTCGATCCTCATCGTTGAGGTCCTTTCGGGTGGGTCGTGCCGGTACTCAGCGGGTGGTGCGGGGTGCGACCGACGCGACGGCCCACGGGGGCAGCTCGACGTCGATCTCGAGGACGCCGTCGGCGTCGACGGTCAGGACGGTGCGGCGCAGGCGGTCGGCCGCCTCGCGCAGCTCGGCGGTCTGCTCGCGGGACGGGTTGAGCGGTGCGCCCATCCGGTGCCACGCCTCGGCGACGTTTCCGTGCTCCCAGTCGAGGATCTCGAGGTCGAGCGTCGAGCCCGGGACGAGACCTGCGAGGGTGTGACGGACGCGTCGTGCGGGACCGACCTCGGCCAGAGGGCGGGCGTCGGCGTAGGTGCGGTGCGCGGTCAGCCCCGTGGCCCCCATGTCGGCCGGGTAGTTGTAGAAGATCGCGGACACGTCGCCGGTGGTCGAGGACCGGGTGACGGCCCCGTGGGGCAGCTCAGCGAGCAGCCGGTCACCGAGGCGGTTGAGCATGGCCATGGCGTGGAAGGTGGGCTTGTGCAGGCCCTGCTCGTTGACGAAGCCGAAGCCGCCGTGGAACGGGCCGATGCCGCCGCCGCCCTCCTCGAACACGTCGGTGAACGTCCAGTAGGAGACCGAGTCGGCCAGCGGCGCGGCCTTGAGGAACGCGCGCACGATGTACGACGCCGCGAAGAGCGTGTCGTGGGTCGCGTCCCGGCTGGAGGGCGAGGTCGACCACTCGGTGATGTGCAGCTCGGCCTCGGGGTAGGGGCTGTCGGCGATGATGGCGCGCATCGCCCGCAGGTCGTCGTAGGTGGCGTCCCGGTGCCGCGTGATCGCGCTGACCTTGCCGAGGGAGTCGGCGGCGTAGTCGGTGGGGTACAGGTGCGTGGAGAGGAAGTCGACGGGCAGGTCCCGCTCGGCGCAGTACGCGATGAACTCGTGGATCCACACCGGCTGCCAGTCCAGGGCGTCCGGGTCGGCGGCCACCGCGGTCTCGACCTCGAGCGACGGGTCGTGGTACTCGCCGGCGTAGCGCGCGTCGGGGACGAAGACGCTGGTCGAGGGGCCGCCCACCTTCAGGCGCGGGTCGATCCCCTTGATCGCCCTGGCCGTGGCCTCGTACAGCTCGAAGTACTGGGTGCGCGTCCCGGTCCAGAAGTTGGGGACGAGGTTGGGCTCGTTCCAGACCTCGAAGGGCCACCGCAGGACCTCGTCGATGCCGTACCGGGCGATCCAGTGCTCGACGGTCGTGGTGACGAGCTCGACCCAGGCGCCCATGTCCTTCGGGGGGCTGCAGTGCGCCTTCCACCAGAACAGGGTCTCGGTCTCGGTGGCGAGCTGGCGGGGCATGAACCCGAGCTCGACGAACGGGCGGGCTCCGGTCTCGAGGATCGCGTCGAACACCTTGTCGACGTACGCGTAGGTGTAGACGGGCTCGGGCAGCGGCGCAGCCGGGCCGAAGCCGCCGCCGTTGTCGGTGCGGTACACGAACATGTCGTCGTGGAAGAGCCCGTGGAAGCGCACGTAGCGCGCACCGAGCACCTCGACCGCCTCGCGGAAGTGTGCCTGCCAGTCCGCGCGCAGGGCTTCGTTGGCGCGGCCGGCGCCGACGCACTCGTTCCAGACGTGTCGCAGCGCGACATCGGCCGGCGTCCGCCCGTCGATCAGTAGGGTCGACGTCGACGCGTCGTCTCGCATGAGAGCTCCTTTGGTCCGGTGGTCACGAAACGGCATCGTCGTCGAAACAGTTTCGCAACTGCGTGGTGCGGGTTTAGAGTAAGAGGCGCTCACAACGGGCGCAAGGGTGGGCGCGGGGTGGATTTTGGCCGCAGCGGCTCGGGCGCCGCACGAAAAGATTTCGGAGGAGGTCGCGTGACTGATCAGGCGAGTGCGCGCCGGGCGACCCTGGCGGACGTCGCGGCGGCTGCGGGGGTGTCGAAGGCGACGGTCTCCAAGGCGCTCAACGGGCGCGACGACGTCGCCGCCGAGACGCGCGAGCGCGTGCTCGCGGCCGTGACCGCGCTCGACTACCGGCCCACGACCTCCCGCAGCGGCGCCCCGGAGCGCCGCGCTCTCACCGTCGTGTTCGACATCCCTGCCTCGCCGTACATCCTCAACGTCCTCCAGGGCGTGCTGGCCGCCGCCACGGAGGAACGGCTCGACCTCCTCACCAGGCTCGCGCCCGACCGTGCGGTCCGGACCCAGAGGGCAGCGGCGCGCGAGTGGGTGGCCGAGCAGCGTGACCGCGGCGTGGCAGGCATCGTCGGGCTGACGCTCACGGCGCCTCTCGCGCTCATCGACGCGGCCGCCGACGCGGACCTCCCGTTCGTCATGGTCGACCCCGTGGACACCAGCCACCCGCGGATGGTCAGCGTGGGCTCGTCCAACTGGGCGGGCGCCCGCACCGCCACGGACCACCTCGTCGCGCTCGGCCACCGCCGCATCGGCTGGATCGGCGGGCCGGAGGGCTCCGACGCGGCGCGGGACCGCTTCTACGGGTTCAGCGCGGCGCTGGACGCCGCCGGCCTGCCCCTCGACCCGGCGCTCGTGCGGGCCGACCGGTTCGACGTCGCCACCGGTGCCAGGCACGCGCGCGACCTGCTGACGCTGCCCCACCCGCCGACGGCCGTCATGGCCGCCGACGACGAGCTCGCGGTCGGCGTGCTCGCGACCGCCCACGAGCTCGGCATCCGCGTCCCGGAAGACCTGAGCGTCACCGGCTTCGACGACACCCCGCAGGCGGCGTGGACGACGCCGCCGCTGACCACCGTCCACCAGCCCCTCGACGGCATGGGCCGGATGGCGGTCCAGACGGTCGTCGCGATGTCCGAGGGCGCGCTGCCCGCGTCCCGCCACGTCGAGCTCGCGACGTCGCTCACGGTTCGTGGCAGCACGGCCCGCGCCCCGCAGGGGGCGGCGCGCGCCAGGCAGTGACCCCGCCGGCGCCGCCCCAGGCCGGCGGCGGGGTCGGGCGAACCTGGCTCAGGCCACGTGGTCCCCGGCGCCGTCGACGGGTGGTTCCGCGGACCAGGGGAACGTGATCCAGCGGTCCGTCTCGCGCCACGAGTAGTCGGGGGTGAAGACGGACCGCGGCTTGGTGTAGAGCACCGCAGAGCGCACCGTCGCGCCGTGCCCCTCCAGGAGCTGGACGACGAGCTCGAGGGTGCGGCCGGAGTCGGCGACGTCGTCGACCACGAGCACCCGGGCACCGTGCAGCCCGGCGGTGTCCATGAACGGCGGCAGCACGCGCGGGTCGTCGAGGGTCTGGCCGATGTCGGTGTAGAACTCGACGTTCATGGTGCCCACGCCCTTGGTGCCCAGCGCGTAGGCGACGGCGCCGCCGGGGACGAGCCCGCCGCGCGCGACGGCGACCACGACGTCGGGCCGGAACCCGCTGGCCACCACGGCGGTGGCCAGGGCCCGGGCAGCGACGGGGAACTCGGTCCAGGTCAGCACCTCCCGCTCGACGTCGGTGGGCGGGGTGGTGGCCGTCGTGCCGGCGGGCGCCCCGCCCGCTGCGGCCGGTGCCTCGGGGGCGTCTGCTGCGCTCATGGCGCCGACGGTACGCGCCGGTGCGGGGCTCTGCCCAGAGCCTGAGGTCCGGTGGCACCAGCGTGTGCAGACGACGACGGCCGCCTCCCCGGCGTGGGGAGGCGGCCGTCGTGGCGCGTGCTGCGGCTACTGGGCGTCGAGGATGTCGATGACGAAGACCAGCGGCGTGTTCGGCGGGATGGACCCGTCCTGGCTGCCCTCCTCGCCGTACGCCTTGTCGGCAGGGAGGACCAGCAGCACCTGGCTGCCGACCGTCTGCCCGGGGAGGCCCTCGGTCCAGCCGGAGATGAGATCACCGGTGAGGGGGAACGTGGCGGGCGTGCCGCGCTCCCAGGAGGAGTCGAACTGGGTGCCGTCGAGCATGACGCCGGTGTAGTGCACCGTGACGGTGGACTCGGCCGTGACCTCCGGGCCGGTGCCCTTGATCAGCGGCTGGACGACCATCTCCGCCGGCGCCTCGTAACCCTCCGGGATCTCGATCGAGGGCGCCCCGTCGTCGCCGAGCGTCACCGTCGGCAGGCCCTCGGCGGGCTCGACGGCCTCGCCCTCGGCACGGGCGGGCGCCGTCCCGGTGACCTCCAGGAGGCTCACCACGGTCGCCGTCTCGCCCTCGGCGCCCTGCACCGGGTTGGCGATCAGGAGCCGCTGGCCCACCTGGGCGCCGGTGAGCGGCTCGTTGAGCACCTCGTAGCTCGGGTCGCCGAGGTAGAACGACTCGGGCTGGCCCTGCTCCCAGGTGGAGCCGGCCTTGGTGCCGTCACCCATGAACTGCACGAAGTTGATGGTCACCTGGTTGCCGGCGGCGATCTCGGGGCCGGTGCCCTCGTCGATGACGCGGCTGGTGGGCGCCGACACCGTGAACGGCGTGCTGAACTCGAGGGTGGGCTCGGCCCCGGGGTCGCCCGTGACGGTCACGGCGTCGAGCGCGGCGACGTCCTCGGTGCTCGGCTCGGGGATGCCCGTCTCGGCGGGGGCGCTGGGGGAGGGCGCGGTCTCGGAGTCGCCGTCGGAGGAGCAGCCGGACAGGGCCAGGGCGGCACCGAGCACGAGCGCGGCGGCACCGCTGGTGATGCGGATGTTCACGAAGAGTCCTTCGGGTCGGAGTCGCGTGCCACTCTATCGGCGGTGGAGCACGCCGGTTGCGGAGGGTCTGTGAGGGCGCTGGGGCCACCCGGCGCCAGGGGCGAGAATGGGTGCCATGCCGTCGAGCCGCCGTTCCTCTCGCCGCCCCTACGGGACCGAGCACGTGCCGGTCGACGTCGAGCGCGCCCTCGGCGGGGTGAGCCGCGTCTCGGCCGACGACGGCGAGTGGACGGTGCGGCGCGTCCACGGCGGGGAGAAGACGTACCGGTGCCCGGCGTGCCGCCAGGACATCCCGCCCGGCACCCCGCACGTGGTGGCCTGGCCCCGCGACGTCGTGGGTGGCGAGGCGGCGGGCCTGGAGGCGCGCCGGCACTGGCACAGCAGCTGCTGGGAGCGTCGCTCGCGCCTGCGGTGAACGGTGCGGCCCCGCGCTCTAGGGTGGGAGGCGATGACCACGCACCAGATCCGTTCCCTCACCGTGCTCCCGGCCCGCCGCGAGGAGATCGAGCTGCACACCGCCGACGGGCTGACGCTCGTCGGAGAGCTCGCCCTGCCGGCGGAGAAGGACCCGGCCGCGACGCTCGTGACGTTCCACCCGCTGCCCACGCACGGCGGCTTCATGGACTCGCACGTCTACCGCAAGGCAGCCTGGCGCCTGCCGGCCCTGGCCGACCTGGCCGTGCTCCGGTTCAACACCCGTGGCACCTCCTCGCCCCGCGGCACCTCGGAGGGGCAGTTCGACGGCGGTGAGGCCGAGCGCTACGACGTGGCCGCGGCCATCGAGTTCGCCGAGTTCCACGGCCTGCCCCGGCCCTGGCTGGTGGGCTGGTCGTTCGGCACGGAGCTGATCCTCAAGCACGGCGGGGACCCGTCGATCGAGGGCGCGATCCTGCTCTCCCCGCCGCTGCACCGCGCCACGGACGAGGACCTCGACCGGTGGGCGCAGCTCGGCAAGCCCCTCGTGGTGCTGGTGCCGGAGCTCGACGACTACCTGCAGCCCGACGAGGCCCGCCGGCGGTTCGCGCGCGTGCCGCAGGCCGAGGTGATCGGCGTCGACGGCGCCAAGCACCTGTGGGTGGGGGAGCCGGCCGTGCGGCGCGTGCTCGACGAGATCGTCGGCCACGTGCTGCCCGGGCACGCGCCGCTGCCGACGACGTGGGACGGCGAGGTGGGCACGGCGCCGTCGCCCACGGCGGGCTGAGGCCCTGCCGCGGTCAGCGCGACACCACCAAAGACGACACCACCAAGGACGACACCGCACGAGGAGACCCCCACGGGCCCAGCCCCGGACGACCAGCCGACACGGAGGACGACGATGACCCCCCAGCCGACCCTGGCCCTGCACGAGCTGCACGACGGCGACGGTGTGCCGCTGGTGCTGCTGCACGCGTTCCCGGTCGACCACCGGGTGTGGGGACCGCTCGCCGAGCGGCTGCCGGCGCGGCTGCGTGCCGTCGCGGTGGACCTGCCGGGCCAGGGGCACAGCGACCTCGGCGGGCTCGCCCCGGACCTCGGCCTGGCGGCGGAGGCGGTGCACCGCTCGCTGCGCGCGCAGGGCATCGCGTCCGCCGTCGTCGTCGGCATGTCGATGGGCGGCTACGTGGCGCTGGCCCTCGCCGAGCGGCACCCGGGCTTCGTCGCGGGGCTGGGTCTCGTGGACTCCAAGTCGACGGCGGACACGCCCGAGGCGCGGGCGAACCGGTTGCGCGTGGCGCACGACCTCGAGTCCAGCCAGACCGTCGACCCGGTGCTCGGCATGCCGGCGGTGCTGCTCGGCGAGACGAGCCTCGCGCAGCGTCGTGGCCTGCTGCCCGTCCTGGAGGGCTGGGTCCGAGGCCAGTCCCCGGCTGCCCTCGCGTGGGCACAGCGGGCGATGGCGGACCGGCCGGACCGCACCGCGGTGCTGGAGCGGTTCGACGGGCCCGTGGCCGTCGTCGTCGGTGCGGAGGACACGGTGACGCCGCTCGCCGAGGCGGAGCACATGGCGCACGCCGCGGCCGACGGTGCCCTGACGGTGGTGCCCGGTGCCGGTCACCTCAGCGCGCTGGAGGACCCGGCGACGGTGGCGGGCTCCCTGGCCCTGCTGCACCGGCACGTCGTCCACGGCGGCTAGGTGCACTGACACCAGGCGCGGACCGGGCCGGCGCCCGGTCAAGGGGCCTCCGAGACGCCGCAGGCGGTGCTGCCGTGGCAGCACCGCCCTGCGGGACGGACCTGGGCGCGCGGTCGGGGATGACCCCCGGCTGCGCGCGCCGGCAGTCAGACGGTCGCCGGTCAGGCCTTGGCCGGCTCCTCGGCCTCGCCCGTCTCGCCTGCCACCGTCTCGCCTGCCACCTGGTCGGCCGGCGTCTCAGCGGTCTCGTCGGCCTCCTCGGCCGGCGTGCGGCGCGGCGCCGCGGCGCGCGCGGCCTGAGCCGGCGTGCTGCTGGTGCCCGACGAGCGCTTCGGCTTGCGGGCCGAGGGCTGCTCGGCGGCCGCGGTCTCGCCCGACGCCGGGGCCTGGACGGCTCCGACGGGCTGTGACGCCGTGGCCTCGACCTCGTCCGCCGACTTCTCGGCACCGAGCAGGCCGCGCAGCTCGTCCAGGTAGGTGTTGATGGACTCCTGCTTGCGCGAGAGGTCCTCGAACTGACGCTGGGCGGCGGTGCGCTGCTGCTCCGCCTCGATGCGGGCGTCGCTGACGGTCTGCTCGGCGAAGGCGCGGGCCTCGGCCACGATGCGGTCCGCGGAGCGGCGGCTCTCGGCCACGAGCTCCTTGACGTACTGGTCGGACTCCGCCCGCACCTTCTCGGCCTGCTGCAGGGCCACGGCCACGCGCTTCTCGGCCTCGGCGGCGTGCTCCTCGGCCGTGCGCACGAGCCGGTCCGTCTCGGCCTTGGCCGCGGCGTGCCGCTCGGCGGCCTCGCGCTCGACCTCCTCGCGGCGCTGCGCGACCTCGAGCTCGGCGTCGGCCAGCGTGCGGCGCGCGGCCTCGCGCAGCTCCTCGAGCTCGGTCGCAGCGGTGTGGGCCGCCTCGGTCGCCTGGTGCTTGGCCTCGGCGATGATCCGCGCGGCCTCGCGGCGCGTCGACTCCAGCAGGTCGTTGGCCTCCTGCTCGGCCTCCTGGCGCAGCGTGGCGGCCTCGGCCGCCGCCTGGGCGCGCAGCTGGGCGGTGTCGCGCTCCGTGGCCAGGCGCAGCTCGGTGACCTCGCGCTCCGTCGTCGAGCGCAGCACGCCGAGCTCGCGCTCCAGGCTGGCGCGGCGCTCCGACTCCTCGGTCTGCAGGGTGCTGGTGATCAGGGCCGCCTCGCGCTCGGCGGAACCGATCAGCTCCTCGGCCCGGCGCTGGGCCGCCAGGAGGGTGCCCTCGGCCTCGGCCGCCGTCGTCGTGCGGATCTCCTCGGCCTCGCGGCGGGCGCTCGCGAGCATCTCCGACACCTCGGCCTCGGCGCGCGCACGGACCTGACCGGCGGAGAGCTTGGCGCGGGCCATGACGTCGGCCGACTGCTGGTTGGCCTGCTGGAGCACGTCGGTGGACTGCTCCTCTGCGGAGCGCAGCAGCTGCTCGATCCGCGAGCCCAGGCCCGAGTACGTGGGGCGGTCCTGCTCGCGCAGGAGGCGCTGCGCCTCGGCCAGCTCGGACTGCAGCTGCATGGCCCGGGAGTCGGACGCCTCCACGTGGCGGCGCGCCTCGTCGAGAGCCTGCTCCAGGCGGGCCAGCTGGTTCTCCACCTGGGCACGGTCGTACCCGCGCATGGTGATCGGGAAGAGCGTGCGCTCGTCGGACACGGCGGGACCTCCGGGGGTCGGCAGGGGAGTTCGGCTCGCGCCAGGATAGTGGCCGTCACCCGGTGCCGACACCGGTGGACACGGCCTTCCGCGGTGGTTCGCGAGCCCGTGGCGACCGGTTCGGCGGGTAGCGCGCCGCGAGACGGCCGTGGTGAAGGGATGGTGCAGATCCGGTCCGCAGGGTGCGAGAGGGCGGTCGGACCGCGCCGTCGGCGGGCCTGGACCCGCGTGTCGTCCCTATCCTGGGATGTCGTTCGTGCGCGCCAACCGGAAGGGAAACAGTCGGTGCTGCGTAGATTGCTCGGGGCCGTCCTGATCGTGCTGGGTCTGGTGTCCGCCGGCCTCGGGGTCGCCTCGGCCACCGTCTGGCGAGAGCCCGACACCGTGGTGGCGACCGCCACCCCCACCGGTGACGGCACGCTCGTGCTCACCGACCCGGGCGTGCTCGAGCTCGTCGCGGCCGACGTGACCGTGTCCGCGCGGGTGCCTGACGGCGGCCGCGTGACGCTCGCCGTCGGGCGCGACGTCGACGTCGCCGGATGGGTCGGCGAGGACGCGGCGACGCGCGTGACGGGGCTGGCCGACTGGCAGACCCTGGCCACGCGCGCGCAGGGCGGCGTCCAGGACGCCGAGGGCGAGGCGCCCGCGGACGAGCAGCCGGCCGAGGGCGAGGCGCCCGCCGAGGGGGAGGCTCCGGCGGAGGAGCAGCCGGCCGAGGGGGAGACCCCGGCGGAGGCCGCACCTGTCGTCGGCGTCGACCCGGCGGGTAACGACATGTGGGTCGCGGAGGTCAGCGGCGAGGGCTCGGCGACGCTGCGCTGGGACGACCGTCCCGGTCGCTGGTCCCTCCTGGCCGCGGGAGTCGGCGAGGGCGCGCAGGCGCCCACCGTGGAGCTCACCTGGCCGCGCGCCGCCTCCACGCCCTGGCTGTGGCCGGGCGTCGTGACCGGCGTCGTGCTGGTGCTGGCGGGACTCGTGCTGCTGTTCCTCGACCGCCGGCGCCGGACCCGCGGGGGCGCCGCGGGTCACGGTGACTCCGACGGCCCGCGCAACGGACGGCGCGGCCGCGGTGAGGGCCGAGGCGCGGCCGCTCCCACGGGCGACACCGCGAACGGCACCGGCGGCGCCTCGGCAGGCGACTCGGGGGCCTCGCCCGCCGGCGAGACCCGCCCGTCCGCGGAGGCGGGCGGTCCAGGGGCCCTGCCGTGGGCCTCGCGGTCCGCGTCCGTGCCGGTGGCCGCCGAGACGAGCGCCGGCGACGGCGCAGGCACCGGCCTGTCGGACCCTGCGCCCGAGCACGCTGCCGGGCACGCGGAGCCCGTCCCGACGCCGGGCGCTCGCCGCCGCGGTGCCCGGTTCGCGCCCACGCCGTCCACGCCTTCCGCGGAGACCGCCGGCCCGGACGCCGGAGCAGCGCCGGTGCCGTCGCGCCGTCGTGCCGCGCTGCGCCGGGAGGCCCCGGCGGCTGAGCCGTCGGCGCCACCGGCGCCGCCGCAGACCACCACGGCCCCGGGCGGTGTCCCCGCGGTCCGGACCCGGCGCGAGCTGCGCGCCCTGGAGGAGGCCCGCCGTGCCTCCGAGCCGCAGCAGGCCACGGGCCTCACGGGCCGGTTGCGTGCCCTCACCGGGTCCATCCCGGTGGTGGGCCAGCGGCCGTCCGGCGACCCGGCCGCGGACCAGGCCCCGCCCGCTCCCACCACCCGGGCCGGCCGTGCGGCGGCGTGGCGCGAGACGTGGGGTTTCGACGCCGGCGCGGGCTCGCAGAGCACGCCGTCGACGCCGTCCGCGGGCAGCCGGTGGCCCGTCACCGAGAACGAGAACGACCACGATCCTGAAGGAGGTGCGCGATGACCGCCCACCCGTTCCGCCGCACCCGCCCCGCCGCGCGCACGGCCGCTCTGGGGGTCTTGGCGGCGCTGGCTCTGGCCGGCTGCGCTGAAGACGTCCCTACGCCCAACCCCGACGCCGCCGCCACCGGACCGGCGCTGTCGGCGGACCAGGAGAACCGCGTCCTGGAGGCGATGAACACGACGCTCGCCCAGGCGTCCGAGAGCGGAGACGCGGGGGTGCTCGACCAGCGCCTGACCGGCCCGGCGCTCGCGGTCCGCACGAGCCAGCTCAGGGTCGCCCAGCTGCGCGGCAACGCCGACCTGGTCACCAACCTGCAGACCGAGTACCAGGCGCTGATCGTCCCGGCGAGCGACACGTGGCCGCGCACCGCCTTCGCCGTCACGGAGGCGGGCGAGGACCTGCAGGCGCCCCGGCTGCTGGCGCTCGAGCAGGCCTCCGCACGCGAGCCCTACAAGCTCTGGGGCTGGGTGCAGCTGCGGCCGGGCGTGACCCTGCCGTCGTTCGCGGCGCCGGAGCTCGGCAGCGAGGAGCTCGCGCCCGACGACGCGTCCCTGCTCGTCTCGCCGCAGGACGTGGCGGGGCAGTACGCGGAGCTGGCCACGTCCGGCGACGAGTCGCCGTTCGCGCCGACGTTCGAGTCCTCCGACGAGGACCTGTTCCGCAAGTTCCTCAAGGAGAACGTGCAGGCGCAGACCCAGGAGCTGCAGAAGGACGGCGCGAACGGGTCGTACTCCTACAGCGTGGCGCTCACCCCGGACACCCCCGTCAAGGCGGTGCGCACGGCAGACGGCGGCGGCATGGTCATGGTGTCGCTCGACATGGTCGAGACGATGGAGGCGCCCGCCGGCGTCAAGGTCGCCCCGCCCGAGGGACGCTCCGGTGAGGCGCTGCTCGAGGGCGCCGCTCCCACCAACAAGCTCGTCAACGGCTACTCGGACATGGTGGCGCTGTACGTGCCGCCGCAGGGCTCGGACCAGACGGTGAAGCTGCTCGGTTGGACGCACGTGCAGACGTCCGTCTCGCAGTGAGCCCGCACGGCCTCCGCGATGAGCCTGAGCGCTCCGGGGCTTCCTAGGATGGGGGGCATGAGCAACCCGAATCCTCAGCCGAGCTTCGCCGCGCGCGGCGCGGTGGACCTGTCCGCGCTCCAGCGTCCGCAGTCCCCGCCCCCGGGAGAGCCGGGCGGGGCGCCTGCCGCCGGCGGGTACGTGCTGGACCTGACGGACGAGAACTTCCCGCAGGTGGTGCAGGACTCGGCGACGTACCCGGTCGTCGTGCTCCTGTGGATCCCCACCGACCAGGCCAACTCCGAGCTGGGCACGCTGCTGGGGCGGCTCGCGGACGAGTACGCGGGGCGGTTCCTGCTGGGTCGCGTCGACGCACAGGCGCACCCGCAGATCGCCGCGGCCTTCCGGGTCGAGGGCGTGCCCACGGTGGTGGCGGTGCTGCAGGGCCAGCCGCTGCCGCTGTTCGCCGGTGCGGCGTCGGAGGAGCAGGTGCGGGCGGTGCTGGACCAGGTGCTGGCCGCCGCGGAGCAGAACGGCGTCACCGGGCGGGCACCGGTGCAGGGAGCCGGGTCGGCCGGAGCCACCGAGGCTGGCGCTCCCGAGGCGGAGCCCGAGCCCGAGCTGCCCCCGCTGCACCAGGAGGCGTACGACGCCATCGAGACGGGCGACTACGAGGCCGCCGTCGCCGCGTACGAGAAGGCGCTGCGCCAGGACCCCAAGGACGCGATGGCGTCGGCCGGGCTGGCGCAGGTGCGGCTGCTGCTGCGCACGCGTGACGTCGACCTGCAGGCTGTGCGCACGGCGGCGGCGGACGCGCCGTCCGACCTCGACGCCCAGCTGGCTGTGGCCGACACGGACATGCTCGGCGGCAAGGTGCAGGACGCCTTCGACCGTCTCCTGGAGCTGCTGCCGGCCGCGGACGCCGACGCCAAGGAACGCCTGCGCGTCCGGCTGGTGGAGTACTTCGAGATGGTCGGCGCCACCGACCCGCGGGTGGTCAAGGCCCGCCAGAAGCTCGCCCTCTACCTCTACTGAGCCGCTGGGCGCCCACGGGCGTGGGGGCGCGGCCGGCGCACGGCCGCGCCCCCGGCCCCGGGCGCCTCACTCCGGCACGAGGACGAGGACGCCCAGCGGCGGCACCCGCACCGTCGCGGAGTGGTCCCGGCCCTTCCAGGGCACGGGCTCGGCAGCGACCTGGCCCAGGTTGCCGACGCCGGAGCCGCCGTACGCCTCGGCGTCGGTGTTGAGCGCCTCGCGCCAGGTGCCGCCGGCCGGCAGCGCGAGCCGGTAGCCCTCGTGGGGCACGCCGGCGAAGTTCACGACCACGACGACGGGACGGCCCTCGCGGTCCTTGCGGAGGTAGGCGAGCACGTTGTGGTCGGCGTCGTCGGCGTCGATCCACTCGAAGCCGTCGGGCGTGAAGTCCAGCTCCCACAGGGCGGGCGTCCGGCGGTAGAGCGCGTTGAGGTCGCGCACCAGGTGCTGCACCCCGGCGTGCGAGGGGTTGTCGAGCAGCCACCAGTCGAGCCCGGCGCCCTCGTTCCACTCGGCGTCCTGGGCGAACTCCTGGCCCATGAACAGCAGCTGCTTGCCGGGGTGGGTCCACATGTACGCGAGGAAGGCCCGCACGCCCGCGAGCTGCTGCCAGCGGTCGCCGGGCATCTTGCGCAGCAGGGAGCCCTTGCCGTGCACCACCTCGTCGTGGCTGACGGGCAGCACGTACTGCTCGGAGAACGCGTAGACGAGGGAGAACGTGAGCTCCCCGTGGTGGTGCTTGCGGTACATGGGGTTCTGCGCCATGTAGCGCAGGGAGTCGTTCATCCAGCCCATGTTCCACTTGAGGCCGAACCCGAGGCCGCCCGCCGAGGTGGGCCGGGTGACGCCGGGGAACGCGGTGGACTCCTCGGCGATCATCATGACGCCGGGCGAGCGGCGGTAGGCGGTGGCGTTGGCCTCCTGGAGGAACGCGATCGCCTCGAGGTTCTCCCGGCCGCCGTGGACGTTGGGCTCCCACTCACCGTCCTTGCGGGAGTAGTCGAGATAGAGCATCGAGGCGACGGCGTCCACGCGCAGGGCGTCGGCGTGGAACTCCTCGAACCAGAAGGTCGCGTTGGCGACGAGGAAGTTGCGCACCTCGTGCCGGCCGAAGTCGAACACGTAGGTGCCCCAGTCGGGCTGCTCGCCCCGGCGTGGGTCGGCGTGCTCGTACAGGGGGGTGCCGTCGAACCGGGCGAGGGCGAACTCGTCGCGCGGGAAGTGGGCGGGGACCCAGTCGATGATGACGCCGACGCCCGCCTGGTGGAGACGGTCGACCAGGTGACGGAAGTCGTCGGGGTGGCCGAAGCGTGAGGTCGGCGCGTAGTAGGACGTGACCTGGTACCCCCAGGACCCGCCGAAGGGGTGCTCGGCCACCGGCAACAGCTCGACGTGCGTGAAGCCCTGCTCGACCACGTACGCCGCGAGCTGGTCGGCCAGCTCGCGATAGCCGAGGCCCGGCCGCCAGGACCCGAGGTGCACCTCGTAGACGCTCACGGGCTGGTTGTGGGGGTCGCTCGCCGCACGGGCGGCCATCCAGTCGCCGTCGCCCCACTCGTGCTCCGAGCGCACGACGACGCTGGCCGTGGCGGGCGGCACCTCGGTGCCCTGCGCCAGCGGGTCCGCCTTGGCCCGCCAGACGCCGTCGGGCCCGAGGATCTCGTACTTGTACCGGGTGCCCGCCCCCGCACCGGGCACGAACAGCTCCCACACCCCGGAGGACCCGAGCGAGCGCATGGGGTGGATGGGCGTCCACCGGTTGTGGTCGCCCACCACGCGCACACCGCGCGCGTTGGGCGCCCAGACGGCGAACGACGTGCCGTCGACCTCGCCGAGCACGCTCGGGTAGCGGTGGGCGTTCGCCCCGAGGACGCGCCACAGCTCCTCGTGCCTGCCCTCGCCGATGAGGTGCAGGTCCATCTCGCCCACGGTGGGCAGGAACCGGTACGGGTCGTCGGTCACCTGGACGTCGTCGCCGTAGCGGCTGCGCACCCGGTAGTCGGGGGCGTGGACCGTGCCGTCGTCGTCCAGCAGGGCGGGCACGACCGCCTCCCACACCCCGGCAGCCCGGTGCTCGGCAGGGTGCTCGGCCTCGGCGGTGGTCACCACGACCTCGTCGGCCAGCGGACGCAGCACGCGCACGACGGCCCACGCCGCGTCTCCGGGCTGGGCCGCCAGCAGATGGGGCCCGAGGACGGCGTGCGGGTCGTGCGTGTGGCCCTGCGCGACCGCGGTGAAGGCCTCGGGGTCGACGGCGGGCGGGACGGGCGCGGTGGTCATGGCCTCACCCTTCCACGGGTGCAGGGGCCTCGCGTGCCAGACGTGCGGCGCCACCCTGGCGCACCGTGGAGGCACCACGGGCAAGGCACAAAAGTGCAGGTCAGGGTCTTGTCCAGGCCCCCGGGGATACCGATAGAGTTCGCGCGCGCGGCGCCTGGCCCCCTTCTGCCGTGCACCCACCCCATGACGACGAGGATGACGATGACCGTCGAGAACGATGTCCAGGACGCCGAGGCAGGGCGCGAGCCCGGCGAGGGAGAGTGCGGGCTCTGCGGCTCGGCACCCGCGACCCTCCTGACGCAGCAGGGTCTGGCGAGCCTGCTGATCTTCTTCCGGCTGTCGACGTGGAAGGGCTGGGCGTGCCGGGACTGCGCCGAGGCGGTGCACGCGGACGCCGATGCACGGACCATGACGTGGGCGTGGTGGGGCGTCGGTGGCTTCATGGCGTGGGCCTTCCTCCTGGGCAACCGTGCACGGATGCGGAAGGCTCGTGCGCTCGACGTGCCGAGGTCGACGCCGGGGGTGACCGCCGCGATGGCCGCCCCGGTCGTGGACGTGCAGCCGTGGTACCGGCGTCGGGCACCGCTGGTCGCGGCGTGCGTCGGAGTGACGGTCTGGGTGCTGCTCGCGGCCTTCTTCGTGCTGGCGCTGACGCTGCCGGAGTAGCCACCGCGCTCGTGAGGGCTGCGTCCTAGGCGGCGGCGAGCACCCGGTCGACGGCGGCGAGCGGGATGTGCAGCCACCGGGGCCGCTGCCGGGACTCGTAGACCACCTCGTACAGGGCCTTGTCGAGCACCAGGGCGCCCAGCACGGCCTGGGCGACGTCAGGGGTCATGCCCGGCGGCGCCCCGGCCTCGGCGCGGTACGCGTCGAGGAAGGCGTGCTCGGCGCTCGCGGCCCAGCCCGGGTCGCGAGCGCCTCCGACGGCGGCGGCGTAGTCGAGGGAGCGCAGGATCCCGGCGACGTCGCGCAGCGGCAGGTCCGGGGCGGTGCGCTCGGCGACGGGCCGCTGCGGCTCGCCCTCGAAGTCGAGGAGCTTCCACCCGTCGGCGCCGTGCAGGGCCTGGCCGAGGTGCAGGTCTCCGTGGACGGCCTGGAGCCTCGGTGGTCGGGGCTGCGCGGTGAGCCGGTGCTCGAGGTCGTCCAGCACGGCGGCGATCTCGGGGGCGCGCGGGGCGAGGGCGTCGGCGGCTGCGACGGCTGCGTCGGCGCGTCGGCGCAGGCCGCTCACGAAGCGGGCAGGGTCGAGCGGCTCGCCGCCGGGCAGCGCGGTGCGCATGGTGGCGTGGAGGCGGGCGAGGACGGTGCCGAGGTCGGCGGCGAGCGCGTCGAACGGCTCGCCACGCTCCGCCAGGTCGCAGGCCAGCTCGAAGCCGTCGCGTGCCTCGGGGACCAGCTCGGAGAGCACCGCGAGGTGGGAGGGGACCCCGTCCAGGGAGGCTTCGAGCGAGCCGAGGAAGCGCGGCACGCCGGGGTAGCCGGCCCGGGTGAGTGCCTGGGGCACGGTGACGTCGGGGTGCGGCCCGGCGGCGACCGTCCGCAGGATCTTGAGCATGGCGCCGGCGGGGGCCTCGGGCAGGCGCAGGCCCGGCAGCACGACGGAGGTGTTGGACTGCTCACCGCTGATCGTGCGCGCCCCCGCGAGCACCCGGGCGGCGTCGGCCTCGGTGCCCGCACCGGTGCCGCCGGTGGCCCGCAGCAGCGCGAGCCAGCACGCGGGGTGCGCACCGCCGTCGTGCACCGCCACGGTGCCCGACGCCGTGCGGACGGTGCCGACGAGGCCGGGTCCCACCTGCTCCTCGGCCGCGGGCTCGGCCACGGGCACGAGCACCACCGGCACGTGGAGCACGACGGCGTCGCCGCCGGGCTGCTCGAGCCGCAGCAGCGCGAGCACGACGCCGTCGGCGCCCTCGACGGTCACCTCCAGCCACGGCTCGGGCGTGCTGCCCTCGGCCGTGCCGGGGTACCACCGGCGCCCGGGCGCCCAGGCCGCCACCAGCGCGGCGACGTCCGCGGGCAGCGACGTGCCCGCGGGGCGCACCGTGACGGCGGCCTGCCCGGTCACCGTGGTTCGCCGGCCTCGTCGTGGGCGGGGCCGCCGCGGCCGCTGCTCCCGGCGGGCGGGTCCAGGCGCAGCCAGTAGAAGTCCCGCGAGCCCCACGTCATGGTCACACGGCCGTCGGCGCCGACGGTGGGGAAGCGCCCGCCGCCGAACACGTCGGTCAGGGTCCAGCCCTCGTACCCCGGCAGCTCGATGGTGGCGGAGTGGGCCGTGGCGGCCATGTTGGCGGCCACGAGCAGGGTCTCGTCCTCCGAGGAGCGCGTGAAGGCGAGGATGGCCTCCTCGTCGCAGTCGCGCGCCACGAAGTCGCCGGTGCCGAACGTCGGGTGCAGGCGGCGCACGGCGAGCATGCCGTGCACCCAGTGCAGCAGGCTGGTGGGCTGGGCGAGCTGCGCCTCGACGTTGTACTGCTCGTAGTGGTGCACCAGCGACTGGACCAGCGGCAGGTACAGCTTGCCGGGGTCGGCGGTGGAGAACCCGGCGTTGCGGTCCGGCGTCCACTGCATGGGGGTGCGCACGGCGTCGCGGTCGGGCAGCCAGATGTTGTCGCCCATGGCGATCTCGTCGCCGTAGTACAGGCAGGGCGACCCGGGCAGGGACAGCAGCAGGGCGTGGGCGAGCTCGATCTCCTTGCGGGAGTTGTCGAGCAGGGGGGCCAGCCGACGGCGGATGCCCACGTTGGCGCGCATGCGCGGGTCCTGCGCGTACCACCCGTACATGGAGGCGCGCTCCTCGGTGGAGACCATCTCGAGGGTCAGCTCGTCGTGGTTGCGCAGGAACGTGGACCACTGCCCGCCGCGGGCCGGGATGGGCGGGGTGTCGGCCATGATGTCGAGGATCTGCCGGGCCCGCTGGTCACGCATGGCGTAGAAGATCCGCGGCATCACGGGGAAGTGGAAGCACATGTGGCACTCGGGCTCGTCGTCGGTGCCGAAGTAGTCGACCACGTCCTGGGGCCACTGGTTCGCCTCGGCCAGCATGATGCGCCCCGGGAACTCGGCGTCGATCATGCGGCGCACCTTGCGCAGGAACGCGTGCGTCTCGGGCAGGTTCTCGCAGTTGGTGCCCTCGGCCTCGAAGAGGTACGGCACGGCGTCGAGGCGGAACCCGTCCACGCCGATGCCGAGCCAGAACCGGGCCACGTCGAGCATGGCGTCGACCACGCGCGGGTTCTCGAAGTTGAGGTCCGGCTGGTGGCTGAAGAACCGGTGCCAGTAGTACTGGCGGCGCACGGGGTCGAACGTCCAGTTGGACGTCTCGGTGTCGACGAAGATGATGCGCGCGTCCTGGTAGCGCGTGCTGTCGTCGCTCCACACGTAGAAGTCGCCGTACGGCCCGTCGGGGTCGGCGCGCGACGACTGGAACCACGGGTGCTGGTCGCTGGTGTGGTTCATCACGAGGTCGACGACGACGCGGATGCCCCGGGCGTGCGCCTCCTCGATCAGCTCGGTGAAGTCGGCGGTGGTGCCGTACTGCGGGGCGATGGCGGTGTAGTCGGCGACGTCGTACCCGCCGTCGCGCAGCGGCGAGGGGTAGAACGGCGGCAGCCACAGGCAGTCGATGCCCAGCCACTGCAGGTAGTCGAGCCGCTGGATGATGCCGCGCAGGTCGCCGCTGCCGGCGCCCTGGGAGTCGGAGAACGCACGGACGATGACCTCGTAGAACACCGCCTTGCGGTACCAGTCGGGGTCGTCGGTCAGCCCGGGGCGCCCCAGACCGGGCACGTCCGGCTCGCGCCGCGGCGGCAGCGCCTGCACGGGCAGCGCCTGGGTGGTGGGCCGGGGGACGTCCGCCGGCCGGGTGGAGGTGCTCATGCCAGGCCCACCTGGAGCACGTGCGCCACCTGGGTGCGCGGGTCGAGCCGCACGTAGGGGTGCGCGCCCCAGGGGTAGGTGGCCCCGGTGAGCAGGTCGTGCGCGACGAAGAACGGGGCGCTGCCGTCGGTGCCGGGCGGCGGGGTCAGGCCGAGCGCCTCCAGGTCCAGGTGCAGGAGCGTCTCCTGCGCGGCCCAGGGGTCGAGGTTGACCACCACGAGGACGACGTCGTCGGACGGCGTGCCGACGGTGCCCGGGCGGGCGCCCGGAGCCGCGTCCTGGTGGCCCGAGGCCAGGGCGAGGTGCTCGCCGCGCACGCGACGCGAGAACGCCACGATGCTGCCGTTGTCGGCCGGGTGCACCGTGAGGTTCCGCAGCTGCTGCAGCGCCGGGTGCTGCCGCCGGATCTCGTTGAGCCTGGTCAGCAGGAGCGAGACGCCGATCTCGTCCGCGTGGGACCAGTCGCGCGGCTTGTACTCGTACTTCTCGTTGTCGATCTGCTCCTCGACGCCGGGGCGCGGCACGTTCTCCACCAGCTCGTACCCGGAGTACACGCCCCAGGTGGGGGAACCGGTCGCGGCGAGCACGGCGCGCACCGCGAACCCGGCGACGCCGCCGTGCTGCAGGTACGGCGGCAGGATGTCGTGGGTGGTGGGCCAGAACGACGGGCGCATCACCGAGCCGGCGGGCCCGGACACCTCCTGGAGGTACTCGAGCACCTCCTCCTTGGTGTTGCGCCAGGTGAAGTACGTGTACGACTGGTGGAACCCGATCCGGGCCAGGGTGGCCATCATGGCCGGCTTGGTGAACGCCTCCGACAGGAAGATCACCTCGGGGTGCTTGGCGTGCACCTGCGCCAGCAGCCACTCCCAGAAGTCGAGGGGCTTGGTGTGCGGGTTGTCGACGCGGAACAGGGTCACGCCCCGCTCGATCCACGTCTCGACCACGCGCAGGATCTCCTCGCGCAGCCCCACCGGGTCGTTGTCGAAGTACAGCGGGTAGATGTCCTGGTACTTCTTCGGCGGGTTCTCGGCGTAGGCGATGGTGCCGTCGGCGCGGGTCCGGAACCACTCGGGGTGCTCGGTGACCCACGGGTGGTCGGGGGAGCACTGCAGGGCCAGGTCGAGGGCCACCTCGAGGCCGTGCTCGGCCGCCGCGGCGACGAAGTCCCGGAAGTCCTCCTCGGTGCCCAGGTCCGGGTGGATCGCCTCGTGCCCGCCGTCGGGCGAGCCGATGGCGTACGGGCTGCCCGGGTCGCCCGGCCGCGCGTCCAGGGTGTTGTTGCGGCCCTTGCGGAACGTGGTCCCGATGGGGTGCACCGGGGTGAGGTAGACGACGTCGAACCCCATCCCGGCGATGGCGGGCAGCCGCCGGGCCGCGGTCGCGAACGTGCCCGACCGCCAGGTGCCGTCCTCGGCACGGGTCGCCCCCTCGGACCGGGGGAAGATCTCGTACCACGAGCCGTACAGGGCCCGACGGCGGTGCACCCGCAGCGGGTACGTGGCGCTCGCGGTGACGAGGTCCCGCAGCGGGCTGCGCGTCAGCGCGTCCCTGACGGCCTGGGTGGTGGCCATCGCCAGGCGCGCCTCGGCCGGTCGGGTGGTGTCCGCGAGCTCGCTGGCAGCGTCGGCCAGCACCCGCGCGTCCTGCGGCACGCGGGCGGCCTGGGCCTCCGGGGCGACGATGCGCTCGAAGAGCAGCACGCCCTCGGCGAGCATGAGCTCGACGTCGACGCCGGCCTCGATCTTGACGGTCGCGTCGTGCGCCCAGGTGCCGTAGGGGTCGCTCCACGCCTCGACGCGGAAGGACCACTCGCCCTCGGAGTCCGGCTGGAGGAACCCCTGGAAACGGTCGAGCCCGGGGGCGATGTCGCGCATCGGCGCCGTCTGGTGCACCTGGCCCGCCGGGTCGAGCAGCACCGCGGTCGCGGCGACGGCGTCGTGCCCCTCCCGGAACACGGTGGCCTCGACGGGCACCACCTCACCCACCACGGCCTTGGCGGGCCAGCGGCCGCCCTCGACCACCGGGGAGACCTCGAGCACGGGGATGCGCCCGACGGGGGCCGGCGGTGCGGGCAGCACGGGCGTGCCCGGTGCCGCGACGGGCACCTCGTGCGACGTCGGGGCGGGAGCCGCGCGCTCGGCCTGGCCCCGGCCCGGGGTGGCCGCGGCGCGCGACCCCGACCGGGTACGGGCCGCGTCGGTCGGGGGGGTCGGGGCGGCCGCAGCGGTCACGGCCTCGTGCGGCCCGCGCGCCGCAGCGGCCGCCGCCCTGGCCGGAGAGGTGCCGCGGGCCCGCGTGGCCCTCTGTGCCGGAGCCTTCGCTGGTGTCGCGCTCGCCGGTGCCGCCTTCGGCGCCTTTGCGGGCGTCTTCGTCGAGGTCTTCGGCGCGGCCTTGCGAGGGCTCTTGCCCGAGCCCGCCCCGGGGGCCTCCGCCTCGGACGGCGAGCCGGCCTCACCCGGTGCGACCTCGTGGTGTGCGGCGTCGTGCGGGGCCGTGCCCGCGGGCGCGGCGGGCTCTGCCGGGGCCGGGGCCGGGACTGCGGCCTTCGGCTTCGCGTTCCCGGAGGTGTTTCGCTTGCGCGGGCTCGTCGTCACGCGGCCCACGCTATCCAGGTGGGCCGGGGCCACGCGCGCGCTGGCCCCGGGGTGTCCCGCCCTGGTGAACGGCCTGCGTACGCGGCGGGCACGTGGTAGCGACCGGTGCCCGCCCGGCCGCCTCCCGGGGCGCTCACAGGTGGTCCGCGAGCGCGCGGGCCGTGACGCGGCCGGTGTGCAGGCACCCGCCGAGGAACGTGCCCTCCAGGGCGCGGTGCCCGTGCGAGCCGCCGCCGCCGAACCCGGCGGCCTCGCCCACGGCCCACAGCCCGGGCAGCACGGTGCCGTCGGCGCGCAGAGCCCGCCCGGACGGGTCGCACCACACGCCACCGAGGGTCTTGCGGGTCAGCACCGAGAGGCGCACGGCCAGGAGGGGGCCGTCCTTCGGGTCGGTCAGCGGGCGCGGCGGTGCCACCCGGATGCGTCGGTCCACCCAGAACCGCCGGGCGGCGGCGGTGGCCACCACCTGGGGGTCCTTGCCGAGGCCGGCGGCCACCTGGGCGTCGCGCAGCGCCACGGTGCTCGCGAGCTCGTCAGGGTCGACGTGCCCGGACGACCCGGGCGTGGCCTCGGTGAGGGCGTTCATCCGTGCGGCGAGCTCGTGGGGCGTGGGGGCCCACAGGAACTCGGGGGACTCGGCGGCGAACCGCGCCACCGGCCCGACGGCGCGGGGCAGCACCCGCTGGGCGAGCAGTCGCACGTCCTTGCCGGTCAGGTCGGGGTTCTGCTCGGAGCCGGAGAGCGCGAACTCCGTCTCCATGATGGTCCGGTTGAGCACGAACCAGGAGTGGTCGTGCCCTCGGCTGGTGATGTGCTGCAGGGCTCCGAGGGCGTCGAACCCGGGGAACAGCGGGGCGGGCAGGCGCTGCCCGTCGGCGTCGAGCCACAGGGACGAGGGGCCGGGCAGGATGCGGATGCCGTGGTCGGTCCAGACGGGGGAGTGGTTGGCGATGCCCTCGGGGTAGTGCCACATGCGTCCGGTGTGCACCAGCGCGGCCCCGGCGTCGGCGGCGACGCCCAGCATGAGCCCGTCGGTGGAGTCGGGCACGCCCTGCAGCATGCGCAGTGGCAGGGCGCCGTAGCCGGGGTTCCAGCGCTCGCGGGCCAGGTCGTGGTTGCCGCCGATGCCGCCCGAGGCGACGACGACGGCGCCTGCGGTGATCTCCGTCTCGCCGACGACGTCGCGCGACGACGGGGCGGCCCGCCCGCCGAACGCCAGGCCGGCGCGGGCGGGGCCGTCGTCGGCGAGCAGCTCGGCTCGTACGCCGGTGACGCGCCCGTCGGTCGTCACCAGCGACGTGACGCGGTGTCGGAACCGGATCTCGAGCAGGCCCTGGTCACGCAGCGTCTTCGCGGCGGCGACGAACGGGGCGAGCAGCGCGGGCCCGGTGCCCCACGTGACGTGGAACCTCGGGACGGAGTTGCCGTGGGCGGCGTCGGCGCCGTACGGGTAGCCGCCGCGCTCGGCCCACTGCACGAGCGGGAACCACCGCACGCCCTTGCCGTGCAGCCACGAGCGCATGCCGCCGGCGGCGAACTCGACGAAGTGCTCCGCCCACGCGTACCCGTGCCGGTCGGGGCCGTGGCCCTGTGCGGCGCCGGGGGCGAACCCGGCCGAGCCCAGCCAGTCCGCCCACGCCAGCTCGGCGGAGTCGTGGACACCGACGCGCCGCTGCTCGGGCGATCCCACGAGGAACAGGCCGCCGAACGACCACCAGGCCTGCCCGCCCAGGCTGTCGGGGTGCTCCTGGTCGAGCACGACGACGCGGCGGCCCGTCGCGGCGAGCTCGGTGGCGGTGACGAGGCCGGACAGCCCGGCACCGATGACGACGACGTCGGCGTTCATGCGGGCACGGTACCCGGGCCCCGCGGCCCGCGGCCCGTGGCGCGCAGGCGGGGCGCGGGGCTGCCCGCGCACCGTCGGTGCGCCGCCGGGCTCAGCCCTGGGTGGCTCGGTCCTGCGCGGCTCAGCCCCGCCGGGCGAGGAACACCTGGACGCTCAGGGCGTCCATCGTGGCGCTGCCGGAGCACCGCTCCTCGCCGGCGGGCTCCTCCGGGGCGTCCCAGGTCGAGCTCCACACCCGCTCCCACGGCCCGGCGCCCTCCAGCAGCGGCGGCAGCTTCACGTCGAGGTCGTCGAGGCGGCCGTTGAGCACGAGCAGCACGTCGCAGTCGGTCTCGCCGGGGCCCGGGCGCAGCATCTGCACCACCCGGCGGCCGGGCTCGTCCCAGGCGCGGGTGTCCATCTGCTCCCCGGTCTCGGTGAACCAGAGCAGGTCCGTGCGGGTCTCGCCGCGGCGGGGCGCGCCGAGGAAGAAAGAGTCGGCGCGCAGCGCCGGGTGCTCGCGCCGCAGCCCCAGCAGGAACCGGGTGGTGGCGAGCAGGTCGCGCGCCGCGTCGTCGTGGTCTCGGCGCACCCACGAGATCTCGGAGTCCTGCGCGTACGCGTTGTTGTTGCCCTGCTGGGAGCGGCCGACCTCGTCGCCGGCGGTGATCATGGGCGTCCCCGCCGCGAGGAGCAGCATGGCGAGCAGGTTGCGCTGGGAGCGCCGCCGCATGGGCACGACGGCGGACCACGGCTCGGTGGCGGTGTCGTCGCCGGCGCTGTGGCCCTCGACGCCGTGGTTCCACGAGAGGTTGTTGCCGGTGCCGTCGCGGTTGTCCTCGCCGTTGGCCCAGTTGTGCTTGCGGTCGTAGGCCACGAGGTCGGCGAGGGTGAAGCCGTCGTGGGCCGTGACGTAGTTGACGGATGCGACCGGGCCGCGCACGAGCGGCGGGTCCGAGTGGCCGAACAGGTCGGCCGAGCCGGCCAGCCGGGTGCTGAGCTCTCGCACGCCCTCCATGGGGCGCCCGGCCGCGCCGGCGGCGGCGGAGGCGAGCCAGAACCCGCGCACCGCGTCGCGGAACCGGTCGTTCCACTCGGCCATGGGTGGGGGGAACGAGCCGGTCTGCCAGCCGCCCGGCCCCACGTCCCAGGGCTCGGCGATCAGCTTGAGACCGCTGAGCACGGGGTCGGTCTGCAGCGCCACGAGGAACGGGTGCTCGGCCGTGAACCCGTAGGAGCCGCGCCCCAGCGTCGTCGCCAGGTCGAACCGGAACCCGTCCACCCCCACCTCCTGCGCCCAGTAGCGCAGGGAGTCCAGCGCCATCTGGATGACGCGCGGCCGGCGGAAGTCGAGGGTGTTGCCCGTCCCGGTCACGTCGGCCAGCGCGGCAGGGGTGCCGCCGTCGTGCAGGTAGTACAGGGGGTTGTCGAGGCCCCGCCACGACAGGTGGAGCTGGTCGTCCCCGCCCTCGCAGGTGTGGTTGTAGACGACGTCGAGCACCACCTCGATCCCCGCCTCGTGCAGCAGGTGCACCATGCCGCGCACCTCGTCGAGCACCGCGGCCGGCCCGGCCTCCTGGGCGGCGCGCGTGGCGTAGCGCGGCTCGGGGGCGAAGAAGCCGAGCGTCGAGTACCCCCAGTAGTTGGTCAGCCCGTGCGCCACCAGGCGCGGCTCCGACACCGAGGCGTGGATCGGCAGCAGCTCGAGCGTCGTGATCCCGAGGTCGCGCAGGTAGGCGATCGTGGCCGGGTGGGCCATCCCGGCGTAGGTGCCGCGCAGCGGCTCCGGCACCGCGGGGTCGAGCAGCGTGAACCCGCGCACGTGGGCCTCGTACACGACCGTCTCGGCCCACGGGACGCGCGGGCGGGTCAGCGGCGGGGCCTGCGGCATGGGAGGCATGACCACCGAGTGCGGCACGAACGGCAGCGAGTCGGTGGGGTCCGGGTCGCCGTAGGGCTCGGCCACCCACCACCGGCCGTCCGGGGTGGTGGGGTCGTCCCCGCGCAGGTGGCCCACGGCCCCGAGGACCTCGGGACCGTAGGTGACCGAGCCCACCAGGCCGCGGGCGTAGGGGTCCACGAGGAGCTTGGCCGGGTTGTGCCGCATGCCCGCCCGCGGGTCCCACGGGCCGTGCGCGCGGAAGCCGTAGCGCTGCCCGGGGCGCACGCCGGGCACGTGCGCGTGCCACACCCCGTAGGTGGGGCCCAGCAGCGGCACGCGGCGCTCGCGGTAGCGCGCGGGGTCCGTCTCGGGCAGGCCGGGGTCCACGACGTCGACCAGGCACAGGTCCACCGCCGTGGCGTGCGAGGCGACCACGGCGACGTCGACGCCGTCGGGCGTGACGTGCACGCCCAGCGGCGGCACGTGGGAGCGGCGCGCCGTGGGCCGGACCAGCGGCCGCACGACGGGCCGGGGGGCCTCCGGGCTGGTCGTGGCGTCCATGCCCCCATCGTGTCCCACCGCGACGGGGGTGGGCGAACCGGTGGCCGCCCGGCACGGGTACGCTCGGCGTCGTGCGCATCGTCGTCCTGCTCAAGTACGTCCCGGACATCGCCTCCGACCGTCGCTTCGCGGAGGGCCGCGTGGTGCGCGACCCGGCGGAGGGCTCGCTCAACGAGCTCGACGAGAACGCCGTCGAGGCGGCGCTGCGGCTCGTCGAGGCCCTGCCCGACGCCGAGCGCGAGGCCAGCGAGGTCGTCGCCGTGACCGTCGCGCCCGAGACCGCCGACATCACGCTGCGCAAGGCGTACCAGATGGGAGTGCACCGCGGCGTGCGCGTCACGGACGACGCCCTGGCGGGCTCGGACTACTTCGGCACCGCGGCGGCGCTCGCGGCCGCCGTGCGCCGGCTCGAGGCCGAGGCCCCGGTGGACCTGGTCGTCACCGGCATGGCTGCCCTGGACGGGCTCGGCTCCGTGGTGCCTGCGCTGGTCGCCGAGGCCCTGGGGCGGCCGCAGCTGACCCTCGCGAAGTCGGTGGCGCTCGAGGGGCGCACGCTGACCGTCACGCGGGAGAGCGACGACGCCGTCGAGACGCTCGCGGCACCGCTGCCCGCGGTGCTCTCGGTCACCGACGCGGCCAACAGCCCCCGGTACCCCAACTTCAAGCTCATCATGGCCGCGCGCACCAAGGCCGTCGAGACGTGGACGGCGGCCGACCTGGGCCTGGACCCGGCCGCGGTGGGTGCCGCGGGCGCCCGCTCCGTGGTGGTCGACAGCGCCCCCCGCCCGCCGCGGGGCGAGACCGAGCTGGTGGTCGACAAGGGCGAGGGCGGCAAGGCCCTGGCCGACTTCCTCATCCGCAACGACCTCGTCTGAACCGAACCCTCCGGAAGGCCCTGATGACCCGCCCCACCGCCCTGGTGCTGCTCGACGGACCCGTCAGCGACGCCACCGAGGTCCGCTCGAGCGTGCTCGAGCTCGTCACGATCGCCCGCTCGCTGGGCCGTGTCGACGTCGTCACCCTCGAGGCCCCGAGCCTCGAGGTGCTCGCCGTCCTCGGCGCCCACGGCGTCGAGGGGGTGCACCAGGCGCAGCTGCCGTCGTCGCTGCCCGCCGACGCCCGCCACCTGACGTCCGTGGTCGCGGCCGTGCTCGTCGCCGCCGTGCGCCGCACCGACGCCGACGTGCTCCTGGCCCCGTCCGGCTTCTCCGCCAAGGAGGCGGCCGCGGTGGCCGCCGCACGTCTCGGGGCCGGGCTGGTCACCGACGCCGCCGCCGTCTCGTGGGACGCCGAGCCCGGCGGTGCGCTGCGCGCCACCAAGCGCGTGTTCGCCGGCTCGTGGGACGTCACGAGCACCGTGGCCACCGATCCCGCCGTGGTCACCGTGCGGGCCAACGCCGTCGTGGCCGAGACCGCCGCCACCCCCACGCACCCCGAGGTGGAGGCGCTGCCGATCGACGTCGAGGCGCCGGCCGTGACGGTCGTCGCGCGCGAGCCCAAGCCGCGCACCACCGGCCGCCCCACCCTGGAGGAGGCCGCCGTCGTCGTGGCCGGCGGGCGTGGTACCAACGGCGACTTCGGCCCCGTCGAGGACCTGGCCGACGCGCTCGGCGCGGCGGTGGGCGCCACCCGCGACGCCGTCTTCGAGGGCTGGTTCGACCGGTACGTGGGCCAGACGGGCGTGACAGTCGCCCCACGCGTCTACATCGGGGCCGGCATCTCCGGGGCGCCGCACCACCGCGGCGGCATGCAGGCGTCCCAGGTCGTGGTGGCCGTCAACAACGACCCGGAGGCCCCGATCTTCGAGATCAGCGACTTCGCCGTCGTGGGCGACCTCGCGGACGTGCTGCCGCAGGCGGCCGAGGCGATCCGGGCACACCGTGCCCGCGGGGCGCAGCAGTAGCCACCGGGAGTTCACCCGCCCTTCACCCGGGTGAAGCGGGCAGGCCACCGGGCCTTCTTAACGTCGGCGCGTCACCACGACAGCCACCCCGCTGAGGAGCGCCCGATGACGATCGCACCCGAGCAGCGCCCGCTGCTCTCGCTGGAGCCCACGCCCGGCCACGCCCGCGGCAAGCGCAGCCCGGTCACCTGCCGTCTCAAGTGCGCGGACCAGTGCGCCCACCCGGCGCCCAACGCGTCCGCGAACGAGTACTTCCGCGACATCGCCTCGCGGGCGCTGAGCCGCCGCACGATGCTGGGCGGTCTCGCCGCCGCCGCCGCGGTCGTCGTCGGCTCGCAGGTGGCCGGCGCCCCGTCCGCCGCCGCCCTGCCTGCCACGCCCGGCAAGGGCAACGGCAAGGGACTGGCGTTCGGCCCGATCGTGCCGCAGCCGGCCGCCACCGACGCGTTCGTGGTGCCGGACGGTTACGAGTGGAGCCCGATCATCCGCTGGGGCGACCCGATCCTGCCCGGCGCCCGGGCGTTCGACCCGGCCGCGCAGTCGCCGCAGCAGCAGGCGCTGCAGTTCGGCTACAACTGCGACTACCTCGACATCCTCCCCGCGGACCCCAAGGAGCTGCAGAAGCCGGTGCACACCCGCTCGCGCGGCACCCGCGGCCTGCTGGTGAGCAACCACGAGTACACCAACCCCGGCATCATGTTCGACGAGTCGTACGACGCCGCCACGCGCCGGGCGATCGAGCGTGCCGCGCACGGCATGTCGGTGGTCGAGGTGACGCGCCGCACCACGGGCTCGCCGTGGACGTACTCGCGCATCAGCCCGCTCAACCGCCGCATCCACATGGACACCGAGTTCGTGGTGGACGGCCCGGCCGCGGGCACCGACCTGATGAAGACGGTCGCCGACCCGACGGGCCGCCGCGTCAAGGGCACCCTGAACAACTGCGCCGGCGGCACCACGCCCTGGGGCACCGTCGTCTCCGGCGAGGAGAACTTCCACGGCTACCTGCGCGTCAAGGGCTCCGACCCGCGCGACGCCCGCTACGGGCTGCGCGACGCGGCCACCGGCTACGGCTGGGAGAACGACGACCCGCGCTTCGACGGCAACAACCCGGGCTACGAGAACGAGAGCCACCGGTTCGGCTGGATCGTGGAGATCGACCCGTACGACCCGAACGCCGCCCCGGTCAAGCACACGGCGCTGGGCCGCTTCAAGCACGAGGGCGCCAACATCATCCTGTCGAAGTCGGGGCACGCGGTGGCCTACATGGGTGACGACGAGGCGTTCGACTACGTCTACAAGTTCGTGTCCAAGAACCGCTTCCAGAACGGCAGCAGCGCCAAGGCCCGTGCGCACAACAAGACGCTGCTGAGCGAGGGCGACCTGTACGTGGCGCGGTTCGAGGGCGACTCGCCGGCCGCGGAGATCGACGGCTCGGGTGCGCTGCCCTCGGACGGCGCGTTCGACGGCCGCGGCCGCTGGATCCCGCTGGTCAAGGGCGGCCGCTCGATGGTGGAGGGCATGAGCGTCGAGGAGGTCCTGGTGTTCACGCGCCTGGCCGCCGACAAGGTGGGCGCCACGAAGATGGACCGCCCCGAGGACGTGGAGCCGAACCCGGTCACGGGCAAGATCTACGTGGCCTGCACCAACAACTCCTCGCGGGGCAACGGTTCCGGGCGCGACGAGGGCCCCACGGAGCCCAACCCGCGCAACGCGAACCGTGACGGGCACGTCGTGGAGATCGCCGAGGACCGCGGCGACCAGCTCGCCGAGACGTTCACGTGGAACCTGCTCATCGTGGCGGGCGACCCGTCGGTGAACGGCTCCGCGTACTTCTCGGGCTTCCCGGCGGACAAGGTCTCGCCGATCTCGTGCCCGGACAACGTGGCGTTCGACGCCGAGGGCAACCTGTGGATCTCGACCGACGGCCAGCCGTCGTCGATCCAGAAGTGCGACGGCCTGTTCAAGGTGCCGCTGACGGGCCGCGAGCGCGGCAACGTGCAGCAGTTCCTCTCGGTGCCGCGCGAGGCGGAGACGTGCGGTCCGGTGGTGGACTCGGTCGACGGCATGGTCTACGTCAACGTGCAGCACCCGGGCGAGAACGGCTCGTGGGCGCAGCAGCGCTCGTTCTTCCCCGACTACGTCGAGGAGGGGGAGCAGGCGCCCGCCGGTGCGTGGCGTGGTCCGCGCCCGGCCACCGTGCAGGTCTACAAGGCGGGCGCGGGCGAGCACCCGGGCAAGCCGGGCAAGGGCAAGCCGGGCCACGGCTGGGCCGGCCCGGGGCCGTTCCCGTGGCCGCGCGGGTTCAAGGGCTGGGGCCCGGGGCACCGCAACCTGGGCCGCTGGGGCTGGTGACCCGGCGCCGGTGACCCCGGCGCCCGGTACGACCCGACGGCGCGCGTCCCTGACCGGGGCGCGCGCCGTCGTCGTCCCGACCGCTCGTAGACTGGTGCACCGTGACCTCCGGCGCCTATCTCGACCACGCGGCGACCACCCCGATGTCGCCCGCGGCGCTCGAGGCGTTCGTCGCCGAGGCGCAGCGGGTGGGCAACGCGTCGAGCCTGCACTCCGCCGGGCGGGGTGCGCGCCGCGCGGTGGAGGAGGCGCGGGAGTCGGTGGCGCGGTCGCTGGGCGCCCGGCCGTCGGAGGTGGTGTTCACCGGGGGTGGCACGGAGGCCGACAACCTCGCGATCAAGGGGATGTTCTGGGGGCGCCGCCGCGGTGCCACCCACCGCACCCGGGTGCTGGTGTCGGCGGTGGAGCACCACGCCGTCCTGGACCCGGCGTTCTGGCTGGCCGGGCACGCGGGCGCGGAGATCGTCCTGCTGCCCGTCGACGCCGAGGGGCGCCTCGACCTGGAGGCCTTGCGCGCCGAGCTGGCCGCGCACGCCGACGAGGTGGCCCTGGTGAGCGTCATGTGGGCCAACAACGAGGTGGGCACGGTGCAGCCGGTGCGCGAGGTCGTGCGCCTGGCCCACCAGCACGGCGTCCCGGTGCACACCGACGCCGTCCAGGCCGTCGGGCAGGTGGAGGTCGACTTCGCGGCCTCGGGCGTGGACGCCATGACCGTCACGGGGCACAAGCTCGGCGGCCCGCTCGGCGTCGGTGCCCTGCTGGCCCGGCGCGAGCTCGAGCTGGAGGCGGTGCTGCACGGTGGCGGCCAGGAGCGGGGCGTGCGCTCGGGCACGCTGGACGTACCCGCGATCCGCGCGTTCGCCGTCGCGCTGGCCGAGGCGGTGGAGCAGCGGGAGGTGCGCGCCAAGCACCTGGCCACGCTGCGCGACGCCCTCGTGGCCGGCGTGCGCTCCGCGGCGCCCGACGCCGTCCTGCGCGGGCCCGATCCCGCGCTCGCCCCGGAGGAGCGGCTGCCCGGCAACGCCCACTTCACGTTTCCCGACGCCGAGGGCGACTCGCTGCTGTACCTGCTCGACTCGGCCGGGGTGCAGGCCTCCACGGGGTCCGCGTGCCAGGCGGGGGTGCCGCAGCCGTCGCACGTGCTGCTCGCGATGGGCGTCCCCGAGGCCGAGGCCCGCGGGGCCCTGCGCTTCTCCCTGGGCGCCACGTCCACGCCCGACGACGTCGAGCGGCTCGTGGCCGCGCTGCCGCAGGTGGTCGCGCGCGCCCAGGCCGCGGGGCTCGTCTCCCGCACGAACGAAAGAGGCCGGCCGTGAAGGTCCTCGCAGCCATGTCCGGAGGGGTCGACTCCGCCGTCGCCGCGGCGCTCGCGGTGGAGGCGGGGCACGAGGTCGTGGGCGTGCACATGGCCCTGAGCCGCAACCGCGACCAGTTCCGCACGGGCTCGCGCGGATGCTGCTCCATCGAGGACGCGGGCGACGCGCGGCGCGCGGCGGACGTGCTCGGTATCCCGTACTACGTGTGGGACCTGTCGGAGCGGTTCGAGGACACCGTGGTGGCCGACTTCCTCGCCGAGTACGAGGCGGGGCGCACCCCGAACCCGTGCGTCCGCTGCAACGAGCACATCAAGTTCGAGGCGCTGCTCGACAAGGCGACGGCGCTGGGTTTCGACGCGGTGGCGACAGGGCACTACGCGCAGGTCATCGAACGGCCCGGACCTGACGGCGCGGTGGTGCGCGAGCTGCACCGGTCGCCCAACGCCGAGAAGGACCAGTCGTACGTGCTGGCCGTCATGGGGCCCGAGAGGCTGCAGCGGGCCATGTTCCCGCTGGGCGGCTTCGCCTCGAAGGCGCAGGTGCGCGCCGAGGCCGAGCGTCGCGGGCTCTCGGTGTCGGCCAAGCCGGACTCCTACGACATCTGCTTCGTGGCCGACGGCGACACCCGCGGGTTCCTGCGCGAGCGGCTCGGCTCGCGACCGGGCGAGGTTGTCGACGTCGAGGGCAACGTGGTCGGGGAGCACGATGGCGCCTACGCGTTCACGGTCGGCCAGCGGCGCGGTCTCGGCCTGGGTCGGCCGGCTGCGGACGGCCAGCCGCGGTACGTGGTGGACGTGCAGCCGGCCAGCAACACCGTCGTCGTCGGGCCGGCCGAGCTGCTGAGCGTCGACCGGGTGGCGGGGGAGAAGGCCGTGTGGCTCGTCCCGGCGCCCGACGCGTGGGCCGACGCCGAGGTCCAGGTGCGCGCCCACGGCGCCCCGGTGCCCGCGCGGGTGCGGGCCGCCCAGGCTGCCGGCGGCGGGCCGGCTCTCGAGGTCGAGCTCACGGGGCGGCCCCTGCGCGGCGTCGCGGCCGGCCAGTCGCTCGTCGTCTACCGGGGTACCCAGGTGCTGGGCCAGGCCACCGTCTCCCGGGCGTGGCGCGCGGCGTCCGTCGCTGCGTAGGCGGCCACGTGCGGTGACCAGCCCGGACCAGCCCGGGCGGTCGCCGCAGGGCGCAGTACGCTGCGCGCTGGCCCGGTGGTCCACGACCACGAGGCTCCGGGCTCCGACAGGTGGGGGATGACGCATGGTGACGGTGAGCGGGCACGGGCCCTGGCCCGGCGGCGAGGGCGACGTCCTCGAGGCGCAGCTGACGGTGACGGGCGACCTGGCGGAGCTGCCCGCCGGCGTGGGTGCGGTGCCGTTCCTCGTCCAGCTCACGGGCCGTGGGCCGGGCGCCGACCCGGTGGGCCGCACCGCCGCGCTGCTGGCCGAGATGCCCGTGGAGCTCGGGCCGCACGGCTGGAAGCTGACGGACCGGCCCGGCACGGACCAGCGCCGCGCCGAGGCGTTCGCGCGCGAGGACCTCGGGGCGCTGGCGATCGCCGCCCACGGCTACGCCGGCCCGTTCGCCCTCGAGGTCACCGGGCCGTGGACGCTGGCGGCCACCCTGTGGTCTGCCCGCGGCGACCGCGTGCTGGCCGACAAGGGAGCCCGCCGAGACCTGGGCCTGGCGCTCGCCGAGGGGGTCCGCGCGCAGGTCGCGGCCGTGCACGAGCAGGTGCCGGGCGTCGCACCGTCCGACGTCGTGGTGCAGCTCGCCGAGCCGCAGCTCGGCGCCGTGCATGCCGGCGTGCTGCCCACGTTCTCCGGCTACTCGCGGCTGCGGGCCGTGCCCGGCCCCGACGTCGTGGAGGGGCTGCGGCCCGTGGTCGACGCGGTGCACGACGTCGGTGCCCGGGCGGTGGTCCACCTCGGGGAGACGTGGGTCGGGGTGCCCCCGGTCGTGCTGGCCGGTGCCGACGGCGTGGGGCTGGACCTGGGCTCGCTCGGCGCGGGCGGATGGAACGAGCGGGCGTGGGAACTGGTGGCTCGCGCCGTCGAGAAGGGGGTGGGGTTGTGGGCCGGGCTCCCGCCGGCGCAGGTCTCGCAGTGTGCGGGGCCGATGCTGGGGGAGCTGGTGAACCTCGTCGCCGTCCCGTGGCGGCGCGTCGGGCTGCCGGCCTCGGCCCTGGACGACGTCACGCTGCTGGCCGCCTCGAGACGCGCCCTGGCGAGCACCGACGAGCACCGCGCCGAGCTCGCCAACCTCGGCCGCGTGGCCGAGGCGCTGGCCGAGCGGGCGGCGGCGTAGGGCCGCCACCCGCTCGAGGCGCGGCGAGCGCTCACGGGCGGGGGTGGCTCACTCCTCCAGGCCGAGCCGCTGGGCCAGGAACGTCCAGTGCAGCGCCGCCATGTGCGCTGCCTGTGCGTTGTTCGCGGCCCCGCCGTGCCCGCCCTCGACGTTCTCGTAGTAGGAGACGTCCTTGCCGCAGGCCAGCATGAGCGCCGCCATCTTGCGGGCGTGGCCGGGGTGCACCCGGTCGTCCTTGGTCGACGTCGTGAACAGCACGGGCGGGTAGTCGCGGCTCGCGTCGAACAGGTGGTACGGGGAGAACCGGCGGACGAACTCCCACTGTGCGGGGTCGTCGGGGTCGCCGTACTCGGCCATCCAGGACGCGCCCGCGAGCAGGTGCGAGTACCGCTTCATGTCCAGCAGCGGCACGCCCACGATGACGGCGCCGAACAGCTCCGGGTGCTGGGTGAGCATGTTGCCGGCCAGGAGGCCGCCGTTGGACCGGCCCTCCATGCCCAGGTGGGCGGGCGTGGTGATGCCCCGCTGGACGAGGTCGCGGGCGACGGCGGCGAAGTCCTCGTAGGCGCGGTGGCGGTGCTCCTTGAGCGCGGCCTGGTGCCAGGCGGGCCCGTACTCCCCGCCGCCGCGGATGTTGGCGACGGCGTAGACGCCGCCGCGCTCCAGCCAGGCGCGCCCCACAGGGCCTGAGTAGGAGGGCGTGAGCGCGATCTCGAAGCCGCCGTAGCCGTACAGCAGGGTGGGGGCGGTGCCGGGCTGGGCGCGGTGCCGGGGGCGCCGCAGGGTCTCCTCGCGTCCGACGACGAAGTAGGGCACGCGGGTGCCGTCGTCGGAGGTCGCGAAGTGCTGCTCGGCCACGAGGCCCGTGGTGTCGAAGAACGCGGGCGCCGCCTTGAGCGTGGTGATCTGCTGGGCGCCGACGGTCGTGATCCCGAGGGTGGAAGGGGTGAGGTACCCGGTGGTGACCACCCACACGTCGTCGCTGTCGACGGGGTCGACGGCGCGGGTGCCCACCGAGGCGACGGGGTCGGCGGCAGGGAAGTCCTGCCGCTGCCACGGGGCGCCCGCGACCGGGTCGGCGGGCGGGGTGAGCACGTGCAGGCGGTTCTTGACGTCGTCGAGCACGTTGACCACCAGGTGGTGGCGGGTCCAGGTGGCTCCGGCCAGCGAGGTGGTGGCCGTGGGCTCGAACAGCACGGTCAGGTCGCGGGAGCCGGCGAGGAAGTCGTCGGCGGGGGCTGCGAGGAGGGACCCGGCCCGGTAGGTGCGGCCGGCCACGTGCCAGTCGTCGCGCAGCTCCACGAGGAGCCACTCCCGGTGGAAGCCCACCTCGGCGGAGAGCGGCACGTCGATGCGCACGAGCTCCTGCCGGGGCGTGCCGACGTCGTGCACGAGGAAGGTCTCGGACCGGTAGAACGCGACGGAGCGGTGCACCAGGTCGCGCTCGAACCCGGGGGTGCGGGAGCGGCGGGCCGAGATGTACATGTCCTCGGCCGTGCCCTCGTAGACGGTCACGGCGTCCTCGAGGGGGGTGCCGCGCCGCCACAGCTTGACCACGCGGGGGTAGCCCGCGGTCGTGGTGGTGGGCCGTCCTTCGGCGTCGGGGCCCAGGTCGGTGAAGACGTAGACGGAGTCCTCGTCCACCCAGGAGAGCCCGCCCTTGCGGCCGATCGTGCCGTCGTCGGTGCGCAGGGCGCGCTCGAATCCTTCGGGGGCGGGCACGAACCGCTTGTCCACGAGGTCGAACTCGCGGGTCACGTCGGCGTCGGAGCCGCCGGGAGAGAGGTCCACGAGGGCTCGGCGCCAGGGCTGCCCGGCGGCGAGCTGCTCGGGGGTGGGGCGCAGCACCTGGGCGCCGTGCCACACCCAGCTGGTGCCCTCGGCCTCGGCGAGGGCGTCGAGGTCGAGCACCGTCTCCCACTCGGGGGCCGCCGAGCGGTAGGACTCGGGGGTGGTGCGGCGCCAGACGCCGCGCTCGTGGTCGGCGTCCCGCCAGAAGTTGTAGTAGAGGTCGCCGATCTGGGAGACCTCGGGGATGCGGGCGTCGGAGTCGAGCACCTCGCGGATCGCCTCGCGGGTGGCCTCGAAGCGGGGGCTGGCGCCGATCGCGTGCTGGGAGCGCGCGTTCTGCTCGCGCACCCAGGCGAGGGCAGCGGGCCCTTCGACCTCCTCGAGCCAGGCGAACGGGTCCGCCGCGGCCGGGTCGAGGGGCGTGCGGGGGGCCGGGTCCTGGTCTGGGGCGACGCTCATGGCCTTGCACCCTATCGCCGTGCTCGGGCGGCGTCCTCGGCGGGCTGCTCCGTGGGCTGCTCGTGGGCCGGGGGAGCCCCTCGGCCGGTCTGCGTGGGGCCGTTGAGAGCCACGTCACAGCCTCTTCTCTTGTGGTCAGACCACACTTGTGAAAGTCTTCACATGCAAGACGGAGCACGGGGGCCGCCCTCACAGGTCCCCAGGAGGAGAGACCCCGGTGAGCACCACGAAGAAGGCGAAGGCGGCCCCCGAGGCCGCGGCTGCGGTGACCGCACCCGACGCGGCGGCCGAGGTCGACGCGCTCGTCCAGCGCGGGCTCAAGGCCCTGGCGGCGTACGCGTCCTTCACGCAGGAGGACGTCGACCACATCGTCAAGAAGGCGTCCGTCGCCGCCCTCCACGAGCACGGCAACCTCGCCAAGCTCGCTGTCGAGGAGACCGGCCGCGGCATCTTCGAGGACAAGGCGACCAAGAACATCTTCGCCTGCGAGCACGTCACCCACTCCATGGCCGGCCTCAAGACCGTCGGCGTCATCGGCCGCGACGACCTGCGTGGCATCGTCGAGATCGCCGAGCCCGTCGGCGTCGTCGCCGGCGTCACCCCGGTCACGAACCCGACCTCGACGGCGATCTTCAAGTCGCTCATCGCGCTCAAGACCCGCAACCCGATCGTCTTCGGCTTCCACCCGAGCGCCCAGCAGTCGTCGATCGCCGCCGCCCGCGTGGTGCGTGACGCCGCGATCGCCGCGGGCGCCCCCGAGGACTGCATCCAGTGGATCGAGCACCCCTCGATCCAGGCCACCTCGGAGCTGATGAACCACCCGGGCGTCTCGCTCGTGCTCGCCACGGGCGGCAACGCGATGGTCCGGGCCGCCTACTCCACCGGCAAGCCCGCCCTCGGCGTCGGCGCCGGCAACGTCCCGGCGTACATCGCCAAGGACGCCAAGCTGGGCCGCGCCGTCAACGACGTCGTGCTGTCCAAGGGCTTCGACAACGGCGTGGTCTGCGCGTCGGAGCAGGCCGTCATCCTCGACGCCGAGATCTACGACGAGGCGATGGCAGAGTTCCGCAGGATGCACGCCTACGTCGTCACGGCGGAGGAGAAGGCGAAGCTCGAGGAGTTCGTCTTCGGGGTCACCGCGCAGTCCGCCAACTGCGCGGGGGCGAGGCTCAACGCTGACGTCGTCGGCAAGTCTGCCCAGTGGATCGCCGAGCAGGCCGGCTTCTCGGTGCCGGACGACACCTCGATCATCCTCGCGGAGATCTCCGGGGTGGGGCCGCAGGAGCCGCTCAGCCGCGAGAAGCTCAGCCCGGTGCTGGCCGTCCTCAAGGCCACCTCCACCGAGCAGGGCATCCAGCTCGCCGAGCAGATGGTCGAGTTCGACGGGCTCGGCCACTCCGCCGCGATCCACACCACCGACAAGGACCTGGCCGAGCGCTTCGGCCACGCGGTCAAGGCGGTGCGCGTGCTGTGGAACCAGCCCAGCGCCCTCGGCGGCATCGGCGACATCTACAACGCGCTGATCCCGTCGCTGACCCTGGGCTGCGGCTCCTACGGCCACAACTCCGTGTCGAACAACGTGTCGGCCGTCAACCTCATCAACGTCAAGCGCGTCGCGAGGCGGAACAACAACATGCAGTGGTTCAAGGTCCCGCCGAAGACGTACTTCGAGCCCAACGCCATCCAGTACCTGGTGGACATGCCCGGCGTCGAGCGCGTCACGGTCGTGACCGACCGCGTCATGAGCCAGATCGGCATCGTCGACAAGGTGCTCGACGTCCTGCACCGGCGGGACAACAAGATCGCCGTCCAGATCATCGACACGGTCGAGCCCGAGCCGAGCGTCGAGACGGTCGAGCGCGGCGCCCGCCTGATGAAGGACCACCGCCCCGACACGATCGTGGCGATCGGCGGCGGCTCGCCCATGGACGCGGCCAAGGTCATGTGGCTCAAGTACGAGCACCCGGAGCTGGAGTTCGGGGACCTGCGCGAGAAGTTCTTCGACGTCCGCAAGCGCGCGTTCCAGTACCCGACGCTGGGCAAGCTCGCCCAGCTCGTCTGCATCCCCACGTCCTCGGGCACGGGTGCGGAGGTCACGCCGTTCGCGGTCATCACCGACCACTCGACGGGCTTCAAGTACCCGCTGGCCGACTACGCGCTGACCCCGTCGGTCGCGATCGTGGACCCGGTGCTGACGGCGTCGATGCCGGCGAAGCTCGCGGCGGACTCGGGCATGGACGCCCTGACGCACGCCACCGAGGCGTACGTGAGCGTCTACGCGAACGACTTCACGGACGGCCTGGCGCTGCACGCCATCAAGCTGGTCTTCGAGAACATCGAGAAGTCGGTGACCGAGGGGGGCGAGGCCGTCGAGGCCCGCGAGAAGATGCACAACGCCGCGACCATCGCGGGCATGGCGTTCGGCAACGCGTTCCTCGGGATCGTGCACGCGATGTCCCACACCGTGGGTGCCACGTTCAAGCTGGTGCACGGCCGCACCAACGCGATCTTTCTGCCCTACGCCGTCCGCTACAACGGGCTCGTCCCGGGCAAGGTGACGGGCTGGCCGAAGGCGGAGAAGTACGTCGCGCCGGAGCGGTTCCAGCAGATCGCCAAGCACCTGGGCCTGCCGGCCTCGACCCCGCAGGAGGGCGTGGAGTCCTACGCCCGGGCGGTGCGCGAGCTCGCCGACAAGATCGGCATCGAGCGCTCGTTCGCGGCCCAGGGGGTGTCCGAGAAGGACTTCGTCGGGGGGCTCGACACCCTGGCGATGCGTGCCTACGAGGACCAGTGCGCCCCGGCCAACCCGCGGCTGCCGATGCTCCAGGACATGAAGGACATCATGGTCGCGGCGTACTACGGGCTGTCTCGCGAGGAGGTCGCCGAGCAGCGCAAGGCCGGCGTCGCCTACCTCGACATGAACCCGGCGCGCACGACGCCGACGAGGTGATCTCCCGGCCGGGGCGCGGCAGCGCGCCCCGGCCCCGTCTCCGCGGCGCGCCCGTCTCCTCCGGGCGCACCAGCGGCCAGCACCCGGTTCGTGGCCCGGGTGCCCGCGTCCCGCACGGGGCGCCGCTCGATCCCGGGTTCGTGGCCCCGGGGTCGGGCCTCCGCGAGCGGGTTCGTGGCCCCGCTCGCGACGGGTGCTGATACGTCGGCACCGGTGTCCGGATCGTGGCCCGGACGCCCGACGGGCCCGGCGGCAGCAGCCGCCGGGCCCGTCCTCGTCCGCAGGCGGCCGCCCGGCGCTCACCCCGGCCCGGCCCTGCCTGCTCGCCCCCGGCGGGCTCGCGTGGCCCCGGCGCGCCGGAGCCGCCGTGTCACGCGTGTCGGCGTCGTCGGCGAAGATGGCCCCGTGAGCGAGACGACGACGCCCGGCGCGGCCCCCGAGAACCTGCACGCGGCCGAGCTGGACGAGCAGGCGGCGCAGCGCCGCTGGACGCAGCTGCGGGACCTGGTCGAGGCGGACCAGCGGGCCTACTACGAGCAGGACGCCCCGCTGGTGTCGGACGCCGAGTACGACGCGCGCATGCGCGAGCTCGCCGCGCTCGAGGCGGCCCACCCGGGCCTGCAGACGCCCGACTCGCCCACCCAGCGGGTGGGCGGCCAGGCGGCGGCCGGGTTCGCCACGGTGGAGCACCTGGAGCGCATGCTGTCGCTCGACAACGTCTTCAGCATCGAGGAGCTGCGTGCCTGGGACGCCCGCGTGGCGCGCGACCTCGGGGTCGAGGGCGGGGACGTCGGCTACCTGTCCGAGGTGAAGATCGACGGCCTGGCGATCGCCCTGCTGTACGAGAAGGGGCGGCTGGTGCGGGCTGCCACGCGTGGTGACGGCCGCACGGGGGAGGACGTCACGCAGAACGCCCTGCGCATCGCCGACATCCCGCAGCAGCTGGCCGGCGACGACCACCCCGACGTCGTCGAGGTCCGCGGCGAGGTGTTCATCCCGGTCTCCGCCTTCGAGGAGCTCAACGACCTGCAGGGCCGGCTGCGTGACCGCGCGGTGGCCGAGGCCCGGGCGCGCCACGACGCCCGGGGTGGCGCCGGCCGGCCGTTCGACGAGGAGCGCGCCCGCGTGGCGGCGCTGCGGCGTTTCCCGCAGTTCGCGAACCCGCGCAACGCGGCCGCCGGGGGCTTGCGCCAGCTCCTGGACAAGAAGGACGGGCTCGAGCTGGAGGCGGGCCTGGCCCGCGTCGAGGCGCTGCGCCTGTACGTGCACGGCGTCGGCGCCCTGCAGTGGCAGGAGGGCGAGCACGCGCAGCTCGAGCGCCAGTCCGCCGCCTACGAGCTGTTCGAGCGGTGGGGCCTGCCGGTCTCGCCGCACAACCGCGTGGTCGAGGGCGTCGACGCCGTGGTCGAGATGATCGAGCACTTCGGCGCCCACCGGCACGACATCGAGCACGAGCTGGACGGCATCGTCGTCAAGGTCGACGCCCTGGCCGACCAGCGGCGCCTGGGCTCGACGAGCCGCGCCCCCCGCTGGGCCATCGCCTACAAGTACCCGCCGGAGGAGGTCAACACGCGCCTGCTGGCGATCCAGGTCGGCGTGGGCCGTACGGGTCGGGCGACGCCGTACGCCGTGATGGAGCCCGTGCTCGTCGCGGGCTCCACCGTCCGCCAGGCCACCTTGCACAACCAGGACGTCGTCAAGGCCAAGGGCGTGCGGATCGGTGACGTCGTCGTGCTGCGCAAGGCGGGCGACGTCATCCCCGAGATCGTGGGACCGGTCGCGGCGCTCGCGGACGACGGCCACCCGCGCGAGGACTTCGTCATGCCCGCGCAGTGCCCGGAGTGCGGCACCGCGCTGCGGCCGATGAAGGAGGGCGACGTCGACCTGCGCTGCCCCAACGCCCGCTCCTGCCCGGCGCAGGTGCGCGGCCGCGTGGAGCACATCGGCTCGCGCGGCGGTCTCGACGTCGAGGCGCTGGGCGAGGTCACCGCCGCCGCCCTCACCCAGCCTGACGTGCCGTCCGATCCGCCGCTGCGCACCGAGGCCGGCCTGTTCGACCTCACGCTGGACCAGCTCCTGCCCATCGAGGTGGTGGTGCGCGACGCCGAGACGGGCCTGCCCCGGCTCGACGACGACGGCGTCGCCCGCCGTCGTGCGCCCTTCCGCAAGAAGCTCACCTACACCAAGGCCCGCCGTGCCCAGGCTGATGCTGCCGGCGAGACGCTGCCCGAGTGGGAGCCCTCCTCGCAGGCCACAAAGCTGCTCGACGAGCTCGAGAAGGCCAAGACCAAGGACCTGTGGCGCCAGATCGTCTCGCTCAACATCCGGCACGTGGGGCCGGTGGCCGCCCGGGCGCTCGCGGACTGGTTCGGCTCGCTGGACGCCGTGCGGGCTGCGAGCCTCGAGGAGCTCGCGGCGGTCGAGGGCGTGGGCCCGGTGATCGCGGCCGAGCTGAAGGCATGGTTCGAGGTCGACTGGCACGTGGAGATCGTGGAGTCGTGGGCGCGGGCCGGGGTGCGGTTCGCGACCCCCGGCCACCCGGGCCCGGAGGCGATGGCGGCGCAGGCCGCGGCGGGCAGGGAGCCGACGGGTCCGCTCGCCGGTCTCACCGTCGTCGTGACGGGGTCGCTGGAGGGCTTCACGCGGGACGGTGCCAAGGAGGCGATCCTCGCGGCGGGTGGCAAGGCGGCCGGGTCGGTGTCGAAGAAGACGGACTACGTCGTGGTGGGCGAGGGGGCCGGGTCCAAGGCCGCCAAGGCGGAGGAGCTCGGCCTGCCGATCCTCGACGAGGCGCAGTTCGTGACCCTGCTGGACGGCGGCCCGGACGCGTTGGTCTGACGTGCGTCGCGGGCCCTGTCAGCCCCGTCGGCCCGGCAGTCGCATCGTGAGCAGTCTGGCGCGCGGGGCGAGCCGCCGGGCGAGGTCGAGCACGCCGTCGGTGCGCTGCCGGTCGGGGTCGATCACGCTGAAGAGGTTGACCCCCAGGTAGAAGGTGAGCGCCGCGTCCGCGACGTCGCGTGCGGGGAGGATCTTGGCGAGCGGGCTGCCTCCGACGACGCGCTGCCAGTGCTCCTCGACGAAGGCGACCCACGGCTCGGCGCGGGTGCTGATCTCCGCCCGCAGCGCGGGCTTGGTCACGGCCGCGGCCACGAGCTCGCTGAACTGGGCGAGGTAGCCGCGCTCGAGGTCGGTGCGGTAGATGGTGACCGCGGCCTCCACGAGCTCTTCGACGGTGCGTGCCGCGCCGGCGGTGACGGCATGCATCTCCATGCGCTCGGCGGTCGACCGATCGAGGGCGGCCAGGAGCAGCTGGTCCACGCCGCCGAAGTGGTAGAAGACCAGCGCCGCGTTCACGTCGGCTGCCGCGGCGATGGTTCTCGCGGACGTCCCGGCGTAGCCGTTCTCCCGCAGCACGGTCTCGGCCGCGTCGATCAGGCGCCGCCGTGTCTCCTCGGCGCTGCGCCGGCCTGGTCTGCTCTTCGCCTCTCCCGCCGCGTCCTCCGTCATGGCTTCATCATATGGTTTGATCGAGTGGTTTAACCGACCGATCAACAACCGAACCGCAGGAGGCGTCGTGCCCGCACCGCACGGATCCCAGCACGGCCGGCATGACCACCGCGACCACCGCGACCACCGTGAGCACCGTGAGCACCGTGACGATGCCGTCGGGGACGCCGACCCGGGGCCGCTGACCGCACCCGAGCACCGCGCCCCCGAGCTGCCGGCGACCCGCCGCGCCCGGCTCCTGCTGGCGGGCGTGCTGCTCTCCCTGTTCCTCGCGATGCTCCTGGCCCGAGCGCTGGGCGAGGCGGGGCTCGAGCAGACGGCGCTCTTCTACGTCGGGGTCCCGGCGCTCGTCGCGGTGACCGTCACGCTCACGGCCCGCCCGCGCACGGCCGTCGGGGTGGCGCTGGCGACCACCACGATCGGGCTGGCGCTGGCCGGGCCGCTCCTGGACGAGGGCGTCGTGTGCCTCGTGATCGCCGCCCCGCTGCTCTACGGGGTCGCCGCCGCCGTCGGGGTCGCCGTCCAGCGGGTGCGGGAGAGGGGCCCCGGCGGCCGCGCCCCCGCCCTGGTCGCGGCTCCGCTGCTGGCCGTCATGCTCCTGGAGGGGGTCGGCGGCGTCTCGCTGCTGCCGCGCGAGGACGCCGGCAGCGCGAGCGTCGTCGTCGACGCGAGCGTCGACGAGGTCGCCACCGCGCTGGCGTCCGCTCCGGACTACGGCCCGTTCCGCTCGGCGTTCCTGCGGGCGGTGCCGTTCCCGCACCCGGTGCACGCCGCGGGTGCGGGGCTCGAGGTCGGGGCCGTCCGAGAGGTGGAGTTCACGCCGCGGCGCAGCCTCGGGATCGGTGCCGAGCCGACGCCGCGGGCGATGGCCCTCGAGGTCGTCCGGAGCGAGGCGCGGGACGACGGCGGTGCGGTCGTCTTCGCCGTCACGGACGACACGACTCTCGCCCGCTGGATGGACCTGCACCAGGCCGAGGTCATCTGGTGGGCGGAGGGCACGGGCGTGCGCGTGACGTGGACGCTGCGCTACACGCGCACGTTCGACCCCTCCTGGTACTTCGGCCCGGTGCAGCGGTACGCCACCGACCAGGCCGCCGCCTACCTGGCCGCGACCTTCACGCCCGACGGCGCACGGTGAACGACCCCGCGCTGGTGCGGGGCGTGGGCCTCGCGGTCCCGCTGGTGCTCCTCGTGGCCCTGTGCGCGCACCGGCGGCCCACGTCCCGTGAGGTCGCGGCCATGCTCACGGCCACCGCGTGGGCCGCGCTCGCGCTGCTCCCGCTGAACCTGGCGGCGCCGTCGCTCGGCTGGTGGGCGTTCGACGCCGTCGGCGCCGTGTGGCTCGGCCTCCCGCTGGACCTGTGGCTGGCCTGGGCCTTGCTGTGGGGAGCGGTACCGGCCCTGGCGCTGCGGCACCTGTCCCCGCTGCTCGTCGGGGCGCTGCTGGTGTGGGTCGATCTCGCCCTGATGCCGCTGGGCGAGCCGGTGGTGCTCCTCGGTGCACGCTGGGATGGCGGCCGGCACTGGATCGTCGGGGAGGCGGTCGCGGTGATGGTCGCGCTGGTTCCCGCCCTCGCCCTCGCCCGCTGGACCCGGAGCCGCCGGCGGACGCTCCTGCGCGGATGGGCGCAGGCGGTGGCCGCGGGCGGGCTGATGCTGGGGCTCCCGGTGGCGGTCCTCGTGGCGGCGTCGGGCACCCTGCCGCCGCGCGGGGTCCTGGGGACGGGCGCGCAGCTCGCGCTGGCCGCGGCGCTCCCTGGCCTGGCCGCGATGCGGGAGCTCGCCGTCGTCGGGCGGGGCACGCCCCTGCCGTTCGACCCGCCGTCGCGCCTGGTGACGTCGGGACCGTACGCCTACCTGCGCAACCCGATGCAGGCGGCGGTGGCCGGGACGTACGTCGTGGCCGCCGGGACGCTGGCCGAGCCGTGCCTGCTGCTGGGGGCCGTGGTCACGGTGGTCTACTCCGCCGGCCTGGCGGACTGGCACGAGGACCGGGCGCTGCGCGGGGCGTTCGGGGAGGCGTGGCTCGGCTACCGCACCGCCGTCCGGCCCTGGCTCCCGCGCTGGCGCCCGTGGCCCGGTCGTCCCCGTGCGACGGTGTACGTCGCCGGTGACTGCGACCTGTGCAGCGGGGTCGGGGCCTGGCTGCTCGCCCGATCGCCGGTCGCGCTGACCGTCCGGCCGGCGGCCGAGCACCCCGAGGTCCTCTTCCGGATGACGTACGAGGCACCTGGCGTCCGCACCGAGGGCGTGGCTGCGTTCGCCCGGGCCGTGGAGCACGCGCACCTCGGTTGGGCGCTCGCGGGGTGGGCGCTCTCGCTGCCCGGCGTGCGACACCTGGCGCAGCTGTGCGCGGACGCGTTCGGCGCCGGCCCGCGGCCGTCGTGCGCCGGGGAGCTGTCGGGGGTGTCACCGGGGCGCTGAGGCCGCCGAGGTCACCGCAGCGATGGACCCTGGCGACACCAGGGCTACCGGGCCGCGGGGTGCGTGCGGGGTGGTCGGCGGTGGTCGGCGGTGCGGCGGCGTCGGCCGGGGCGGGTGCGGTGCTCTACCTGGGTCTGGCCCTGCTCGGGTCAGGCGCCGTGCAGCATCACGACGTCGTCGTGCAGCCGTCCGCCGACGTCGTAGGTACGGGTGCCGACGACGGCGAAGCCGTGCTTGCGGTAGAAGGCCTGGGCGCGGGCGTTGTCGCCGTTGGTGCCAAGCCAGAGGGGCAGACCAGGTCCGAGGGTGCCGGCCACCTCGAGGGTCGCACGCATCAGGGCCGACGACGATCCGGTGCCCTGTGCGAGCGGGTGCGCGTAGATCTTCGACAGCTCGACGTACGGTCCTGCGGAACCGGTGGCCTCTCGCAGCACGCGCGCCTCCTGCTCGCCGTCGGGCGTGCCGCGCTGGAGCAGCGCGTAGCCGAGGCACGTCTCGTCGTCGGTCGCGATCAAGAGCACGTGCTCCTCGCTCGCGGCCCACTCCCGGAACCTCGCGGGGGTGAGCCGGGTCGCGACGTGGCGCGCCATGTCCGCGGCCGCGGTGCCGGGCGGGCACGCGAGCGGGAACGTGGTCGCGGCCAGCCAGGCGACCTCGGCGGCCTCGTCGGGGCGGGCGCGGCGGACGGACGTCGGAGCGGGGGCGGTCACGAGCCCGAATCTAGCCCCGTGGCTCTCGTCCTCGGGTGGGACGCCGAGCCGAGACCGTGCCAGCGAGCGCTGTCAGGGGTGGAAGGGCCTGCACATGCTCCTACCGACCGTGGTGCGCAGGCGTTCCGTCAGGGCAAGCGTGGCGGTGTGGTCGCCGTCACCGCTGCCGGGGTTGTTGGACCTCTGCGGGGCGTGTAATGTTCTACGACGTCAGCCCGACGGGCGGACGGACACGAACAGCTCAGCGAGGCGGCGACGCCAGGCAGAGCGGGTGGCCGCGCCGGGGTTGGAACTCACACCGAAGGAAACATCGGGTGCTTCGTGCGCCCTGGTGACTGGTTGGTGGGGGGCTTGCAGGATCGGCTTCTCTCGCCTTTTCCGCTCTCGAATTCCTCGAGATCACGGATTAGGCGGGGCGGAAAAGGTCTGGTAAGTTGAAGACATCGCCCCGGAGCGAAGAGGAAAGCGAAAAGCTTCCAAATCGGATGGTGTGCGTCGGTTGTTTGAGAACTCAACAGTGTGCTTGATAGTCAATGCCAAATTTTATCCCTCGTCGGGT
>NZ_QKWH01000012.1 GCF_003244315.1 Xylanimonas oleitrophica | reverse complement strand
GGAAGCTCAGCCCTACAGCGCCGATGGTACTGCCCTGGAGACGGGGTGGGAGAGTAGGACGCCGCCGGACACCCTTTCACCGAAGGCCCGCACCACATGGTGCGGGCCTTCGGCATACCCCCACACAACCAGAACGCCCGCCACGGCGACGGCTCGTTACGGTTCCGTGGCGGTACTCCGCACGCGTCGTGGCGCACCTATCCGGACAGGTACGCCGGGGGAGTGGTGGACCCACGGCTCGTCCTGAGGTTCGGGCAACCCGGTGGCGTTCCACAGGTCGGTGTGCAGCGAGAGCAGCCGTGCGTCGTGGAGCGGCCACGGAGGATGGGATATCGGCACCCGGAGCAGCGTGCCGAGATGACGGCTGTACGCGTTCCACCGGCCTGTGAGTCTCCCGGCAAGCGGTGAGGCACCGATGCGGGCACCCACGGTGACCTCTGCGCGGGTGTTCCCGATCGCGTACCGGACTGTCGCTCCAGTGAGCTCGACATGCCCGCTGCGGTACACGTACGGGAGCCCGAGCCCGGCGCGGAGACCGAGGGTCACCGACCGCCGCGCACAGTGGATGCGGAGGAACAGCACGCCGTCGTGCCGTCCGTCGGTCACGTAGGTGCGCAGGTTCAGCTCGGGGAACGTAGACCAGCGCGGTACAGCCGGCAGGCCGGGCAGACGCAGGTCGGCGAGCGTGAACGGGGTCAGGCCCAGCCAGGCGGTGCCGTCGTGCAGCTGAAGCCTCAGGCCCGCGGGGATGAACGGTTCGAGCGCGGCTGGCTCGTAGCGCCAGTGGAGGAACGTGATGTCGGCCCACCGCTGGAGGTTCAGCGGCACGCGCACGTGGTGGTCGGGTTCGGTTCCGCTCATCTCCTCACGGTGCGCCGGGCGCAAGCCACCCGCGCGCGCGACATCGTGCGAGCCCCTCCGGCAGCGCGCACGGTGGAGAGGCAAGCGACGGGTCGAGGAGTGGCTCGTGTGCAGCTGCAGCCCGAGAGGATCGCAGATGTTCTTCCACCGGCAAGAGCTCCAGTTCAAGGCCAAGCCCGACAAGCCTGACGCCGTGTTCGCCCGCAAGCTCCAGGAGGTCCTGGGCGGCCAGTACGGCGAGATCACCGTGGCCATGCAGTACGGGTTCCAGTCCTGGAACGCGCACATCCCCGGCAAGTACCGTGACCTGCTCTTCGGGATTGGTGCCGAGGAGATGGGGCACGTCGAGATGCTCGCCACGATGATCGCGCAGCTCCTCGAGGACGCCCCGCTCGGCGTGGTGGAGGGGGCCGCGCAGGACGACCCGGCGGTGGCCGCCATCGTGGGTGGCACTGATCCGCAGCACGCGATCGTGGCCGGTGCGGGCGCTCGCCCGGTCGACTCGAACGGCAACCCGTGGAGCGCGGGCTACGTGACCGCGAGCGGCAACATGCTGGCGGACTTCACGGCCAACGCGAACGCCGAGATGCAGGGTCGGCTCCAGGTCGCCCGGCTCTATCACATGACCGACGACAAGGGAGTGAAGGATCTCCTCGCCTTCCTGCTGGCGCGGGACACCATGCACCAGAACCAGTGGATCGTGGCGGCTCAGGAGCTGCGCGAGGAGGGCATCGAGGACCTGCCCGTGCCGATCACCTTCCCGGTCAGCAAGGAGAACCGCGAGGTGTCGTACCAGTACATCAACTTCTCCGACGGCCAGCACGCGTCGGAGGGCAAGTGGGCCAGCGGCCCGACCCCGGACGGCAAGGGGCAGTTCGAGTACGTGGCCGAGCCGCCGCAGGGGGTGCCGATGCCGCCGCCCACCAAGCCGGACGTGCGGTTCCACGGCACCACCGAGCGGCCGGGCACGCTCGAGAAGGCGGCTGGAGCGGTGCAGGACGCGCTCCACAAGGAGTAGCGCGAGGCACGCCGTCGCGGCGGCTGGGGCACGGACGGTGTCCCGGCCGCCGTCGTGCTCCCTGGCATCACCGCGACGGAGGCTCGCCGGAGCATCGCCGGTTGTGGGCGGGGGACTTGCCGCAATCCCCTCGGGATTGCGGCAAGTCCCCCGCCCACAACGAAGGCGAGGTGCTGCGCACGGGGCGGTACGCATGGACGCGCTCGCCGTGCGGCAGGTGCCGTGACCGGTCCGCGCCCGAGTGGCCGTGACCGGTCCGCGCGCGAGTGGCCGGGGCACGGGCCACGGTGAGAGGGCAGGTCGAGCCAGGGCCGACGAGACCGACAGGGAAGCGACCATGACGTCCGAGACGAAGACGACCACGGACCATGAGGAGGTCCGCCGCTGGGTGGACGCCCGCGGTGGGACGCCCGCGGTGGTGCGGGACGCACGTGACGATGGCGGGGGCGTGCTGCGGATCGACTTCCCGGGCGGCGTGGGCGGCGACCGGATCGAGACGGTGTCGTGGGACGAGTGGTTCTCGGTGTTCGAGGACCGCGGGCTGGCGCTGCGGTACCAGGCGGAGAAGGCCGACGGCGGCGACAGCACGTTCGCGAAGCTGGTGTCCCGGTGAGGGCGCTGGTCACCGGCGGTGCGGGGTTCGTCGGCAGCCACGTGTGCGAGGCGCTCCTGGCCGCCGGTCACGAGGTGGTCGCGGTCGACTCGATGATCTCCGGGACGCCGTCGAACGTGGCGGGCATCGCGCGCCACCCGGGGTTCCGGCTGCTGCGCCGTGACGTGTCCACAGGGTTGTCCACCAGTCTGGTGGGTGAGGTCGACCTCGTGCTGCACCTGGCCTGCCCGGCCTCGCCGGCGGACTACCTGGCGCACCCGCTGGAGACGTTGGACGTGTCCTCGCGCGGCACCCGGTCGGCGCTCGACGTGGCCCGTGCGTGCGGTGCCCGGTTCGTGCTCGCGTCGACGTCGGAGGTGTACGGCGACCCGCTGGTCCACCCGCAGCGCGAGGAGTACTGGGGCAACGTGAACCCGGTCGGGCCACGGTCGGTGTACGACGAGGGCAAGAGGTTCGCGGAGGCGCTGACGGCGGCGGTGCGCCGGGCCGAGGGCGTGAATACCGGCATCGTGCGCATCTTCAACACCTACGGGCCCCGGATGCGTGGGCACGACGGACGGGTGGTGCCCACGTTCGTGCGGCAGGCGCTCGACGGGGAGCCGCTGACGGTCGCGGGCGACGGGTCGCAGACGCGTTCGCTCTGCTACGTGGACGACCTGGTGGAGGGGCTGCTGCGCTTCGCGAGCACGGACGATCCTGGGCCGGTGAACCTGGGCAACCCGGAGGAGCTCACGGTGCGGCAGATCGCGCGGGACGTGATCGAAGCGACCGGATCGACGTCTCCGCTGGAGCAGATCGATCTGCCAGCGGACGACCCGAAGGTGCGGTGCCCGGACATCAGCCGTGCGCGGGAGCTGCTCGGCTGGGAGCCGAAGGTGCGCTGGCGGGAGGGGCTGCAGCGGACGGTCGCGTGGTTCCGGGAGGCCCGTGGCGCCGCCGACGAGGGCGCGGCCTGACCACCCGCCGTACGGGCGTCCCGCGGGACCCGGCCCGGCCTCGCGGCGAGCCGGGCTTCGCGGTGGACGGGAAGTCGTGATGCCCGATGCTGGACGCCGTCGCGCCGGACGCCGTCGCGCCGGACGCCGCTGCCGGGCTTCGTCGCGCCGGACGCCTGCGACACGCGCCGAGGACACCCCGCTCAGGTCAGGTCAGGTCAGGTCACGTCGGGAGGCAGGCCCCACCCCGGTCGTGCTCTGCCTGCCGGTGGGGCCCCGCTGCCCGGCGATGCGGCGTCGCCGGGTCGCGCTCCTCAGGCGACCTGCTCGACGGCGAGGAGCGCGGCGCACGCGTCGAGCACCTCAGCGGTGGTGATGCGGGCGAGCGTGGGGTCGAGGTAGGTGCCGTGCGGGTCGCCGGGCACCGCGGTGGGCCCGTGCCAGAGGGCCGTGTGCCGGTCGAGGTCGATGCTCGGGCCCCAGGCGGACGGCGGGACCGGGCCGAAGAGCGTGACCGAGGGCGTGCCCAGCGCGGTGGCGAGGTGCGCGACCCCGGTGTCCCCGCTGAGGAGGAGGCGCGCTCCGCCGACGAGGTCGGCGAGCTCGTCGAGGTCGAGGCGGCCGGAGGCGTCCTCCACGTCCGCGCCGGCGCCGGCCGCCGCGGCGAGGACGGCGCGGCACAGCGGTCGCTCCGCCGTCGACCCGGTGAGGACGACGCGCAGCCCGTCGTGGGCGAGGGCCGCCGCGACGGCGGCCCACCGCGCCACCGGCCAGCGGCGCGCGCCGGACGCCGCTCCGGGGTGCACGACGACGGTGCTGCCGCGCGGTGCGCGCGGCTCGGTCAGCCGCAGGTCCTCGGGGCCGCAGGGCCCGCCTGCCGCGGACACGAGTCGGCACCAGCGGCGCACCTCGTGCTCGCCCGGGTCCCAGGCCGGCCCGTCGTGCCCGGCCTCGGCGCACCCGAACGCGACGAGCGTCCCCGGCGCGGTCGCCTGGAGCGCCCGGTGGCTCGCCGGACCGCGCCCGTGCAGGTTCACCGCGACGTGCCTGCGGGCGGTTCGGCCCGCGGCCGCGACCTCGTCCCCCAGCAGGGTCCAGACGCCGCCCCCGTGCAGGGTCTCGCCCCCGTGCGCCAGCCCGGGCACGCCCCCGCCGGCACGGGCCCGGCCGCGCCTACCGGCTGCGGCTCCCTCGCCGTCATCGGGTACCGGCGGCTCGAGCGCCGCGAGGGCCGGCAGCTCCAGCGCCGCGAGAGCGTGGGGGGCGAGCGCCTGGGCGGGCACGACGTCGTCCACCACGCCGCGGGCGGCGAGGAACGCTCCGACGCCCGCAGGGGCGGCGAGCACCACCCGGTGCCCGGGCCATGCGCGCCGCACGCCCCGGAGCGCGGCGACGCCGGTGAGGGCGTCCCCGAGCCCCAGGGCACGCAGCACGAGGACGGTGCCGGTCACGGCCAGGACGCCTCGCCCGACGCCATGACGAGCATCTCGCGGATCTCGCTGCCCACCGGCTGGGTGAGGGCCGCGATGACGGCGCCGGCGGTGGCGGCGGGGTCGTTGAGGTCGGCGTCCGGGCCGGGCTTGTACTGCTCGGTGCGGCCGTCGAAGAACGGGGTGCGCATGCCACCGGGGATGAGGCAGGTGACACCCACCCGCCCGGCGTACTCGGCGGCGAGCGCCTGGGTGAAGCCCCGCACGCCCCACTTGGAGGCGCAGTAGGCGGTGGCGTCGCCGGCCCCGCGCAGCGCGAGGGTCGAGGCCACGGTGACCACGGTGCCGCGGCGCTCCTCCAGGTGGGGCAGCACCGCGCGCACCACGGCGACGGTGCCGAAGAGGTTGACGCGCACCACCCGCTCCCACGTCGCGGGGTCGATGTCGAGGAGGGGGCCGCACACGTCGGTGCCGGCGGCGGTCACGACGGCGTCGGGCGGCCCCACCTGTGCGACGAGCTCCTCGACGGCGCGGGCGGTGGCGGCCGAGTCGGACAGGTCCACGGTGGTGTGGGCGACGTCGGGCTGTGACGGTGCGGCGATGTCGAGCACCGCGGGCGTGCCGCCGGCGGCCGTGACGGCGTCGACCAGCGCGGCGCCGAGCCCGCTGGCGCCGCCGGTGATGAAGACCGTGCCGACGCGGCGCGGGGTGAGCGCCGCGGGCTCGGCGCGGCCGTCGAGGATGGGGGCGGAGGTCATGCGTCGGTTCCTTCCGTAGGGGGCGGCAGGTGCGGGGGCGCCGCGGGTCACGACGGCGCGAGCGCGCGGTCGAGCGGCGAGGTGCCGCGGGCACGGGCCACGAGCGCCGTGGTGGAGCGGCCGTCGAGGTAGGGCAGCACCACGGTGCGGCCGCCGTGGCGTGCCACGACCTCGGCCTCGGGCAGGTCCTCGACGGCGTAGTCGCCGCCCTTGGCCCACACGTCGGGGCGGAGCAGGTCGAGGGCGGCCGAGGGGTCGTCCTCGTCGAACACGACGGCGGCGTCCACCGCGTCGAGCGCCTCGAGCACGCGCACGCGCTCGGCGGCCGGCACGAGCGGGCGGTCGGGGCCCTTGAGGCGGCGCACCGAGGCGTCCGAGTTGACCAGCACCACCAGGCGGTCGCCCAGCGCGCGGGCCGCCTGCAGGGTGGCGACGTGGCCGGCGTGCACGAGGTCGAAGCAGCCGCCGGTGGCCACGAGCGTGCCGCCGGTGCGCAGGGTGGCGCCGAGCCGTTCGAGGGCGTCGGTGCTCGCCGGGACGCCCGGGTCCGGAGGCGTACCGTCGCCCTCGTCGCCGTCGGCTCGCCGGAACGCCTCCGCGCCGCCCGCCGCCACCCAGGCGCCCGCGGCGGCGACCGCTTCGCGCACGGCGCCCACGACGTCGCGTCCCCGGGCCAGGCACTCGGAGACGGTGGCGGCGAACCGGTCGCCGGCACCGCACGGGTCCCCGCCCGAGACGGGCACGGCGGCCACGTGCACCGCGCCTGCTCCACCGCCCCGCTGTGCCACGCAGGCTCCTCGGGCCCCGGCGGTGACGGCGACCGCCTGCGCACCCCACGCCTCCCGCAGCGCGGCGGCGAGGGCGGCCACGTCGTCGGGCGTCACGTCGAGGCCGAGCGCCTCGGCGGCGCCGACCGCCTCGCTGCGGTTGGGCGTCACCAGCGCGCAGCCGGGCACCGGCCGCCCGCCCCGGGGGTGAGGGTCCCAGACGACGGGGCGCTCGCGGGCGACGTCGGCGAGCACGGCCCGCAGCGTCTCGTCATGGGTGACGCCGCCGCCGTAGTCGGAGACGAGGACGACGTCGCAGGCGGCGAGCCGCGCGGCGACGACGGCGGGATCGACGTCGCGCGGGGTGCCGGGGCCGCCGTCGTCCACCCGCACGAGGCTCTGCCCGGAGCTGCGCACGCGCGTCTTGGTACGGGTACCGCCCTCGTGCCCGAGCGGCACGAGCTGCAGCCCCGCGAGCCGCGCGCGCAGCACGGCGCCACCGTCGTCGTCGGCGACGGGTGCCACGAGCACGACGTCGGCCCGGCCGGCGCACAGCAGCGCCGCGAGGCCCGCGCCGCCGGGGCTCTGGCGTACGGTCTCGACGTCCACCACGGGCACGGGCGCGTCAGGGCTGAGGCGGGTGACGCTGCCGTCCACGTCGCGGTCGAGCAGCACGTCGCCGACCACCCCGACCAGCGGGCGGGCTGTGCCCTGCGGGCGGGCCGCGCCCTGCGGGCGGCGCGGGGGCGTGCCCTGCGGGCGGCTCATGGCCGTGCCTCGCGCAGCGCGGCGCGGCGTGGGGCGCGTGCCCTGCGCGCGGCGCGTTCGCGGCGCGCCACCTGCTCGTCGAGCGCGGCGCACAGGGCGTGGACGGCCACGAGGTGCACCTCCTGCACGGCGGACGTCGACCCGGCGGGCACGGCCACCGCGTCGTCGCACGCGGCGGCGAGCGGGTTCGGCACGGGGCCGGTCAGGGCCCACGTCACGAGCCCCAGCTCGCGGGCCCGGCGCACCGCGGCGAGCACGTTGGCGCTCGCCCCGGAAGTCGACATCGCGACCAGCACGTCACCCTCGCGCCCGTGGGCGGCCACGCCGCGGGCGTACATCTCCTCGGGGCCGTAGTCGTTGACCACGGCGGTGAGAGCGGACGTCTCGGCGTGCAGGGCGATGGCGGACAGGGGCCGCCGCTCGCCCTCGAACCGGCCCACGAGCTCGGCCGTCAGGTGCTGGGCCTCCGCAGCGCTCCCGCCGTTGCCCGCCACGAGGAGGCGGGCGCCGTCGAGCAGCCGGTCGGCCAGCTCGGCGCCCCACGCCTCGATGCGCCCGGCGTCCGCGACGAGGGCGTCCAGCCCGGCCTGGAGGTCGCCCCGGTGACGCTGGAGCCACCGCCCTGCCGGGCGCCGCAGGGCCGAGGGCCCGGGCAGGGTGGTGGGCTGGGGGTCGGTGCTCATCGCGGTCCTCCCACGGTCAGGGGCGCGGGCCGCACGACGGCGGGCCGGGACGCCCTGAGGAGATCGGCGTAGACGTCGGCGGTGCGGGCGGCCACGGTGGGCCAGCCGTAGAGCCGCTCGGCGCGGGTGCGGGCACCGGCGCCGAGCCGTGCGCGCAGCCCGGGGTCGGCCAGGCGCTGCACGGCGCGAGCCAGCGCGGCGGCGTCGCGGGGGCGCACCAGCAGGCCGGTCTCGCCGTCGACGACGGTGTCGAGCAGCCCGCCGACCGCGGACCCCACCACGGGGCGCCCGCACGCCGCGGCCTCCAGCGGCACGATGCCGAACGGCTCGTACCAGGGGGCGCACACGACGACGTCGGCGGCGTGCAGCAGCGGCGGGACGTCGTCGTGCCCGACGGCGCCGAGGAACCGTACGCGGTCGGCGACGCCGAGCCGGTCGGCCAGGGCGCGCAGGCGCCGCACCTCGGGGTCGGTGCCGAGGCCCGTGGCGGGAGGGCCGCCCGCCACGGCGAGCTCGACGTCGAGCGGGCCGCCGCGGTGCCGGGCGCTGCGGAGCAGGGCGAGCGCCTCGACCACGGTGCCCACGCCCTTGCGCTCCACGAGCCGCCCGACGGTCAGCAGGCGCAGCCGCCCGGGAGGGCGGCCGTCGCCGGGAGCGGCGGCGGGCTCGTCGTCGGGCTGGAACTCGTCCAGGTCGACGCCGCACGGCACCACGCGCAGCCGCCCGCGCGGGGCGCCGAGGCGGTACAGCTCGTCCACCTCGTCGTGGCAGGTCGCGACCACGACGTCGACCTCGTGGCACAGGCCGGCCTCGAGCTCGACGCGGCCGGGCGGGCTGGTGTCCGCGGCGCCCTGGTGGCGGCGCTTGACGGAGCCGAGGGCGTGGAACGTCTGCACCACGGGCACGCGCGGCCCGGTGGTCAGGGCGCGGGCACGCACGGCTGCCAGGCCGGACATCCAGAAGTGCGCGTGGGCGACGTCGGGGCGGTGGCGCGGGTCGGACCACGCGCGGGCGAGGCCGTCCCCGAGCGCGTCCATGAAGGGCAGCAGGTCGTCCTTCGGCAGGGGGCGGGCGGGGCCCGCGGTCACGTGGACCACGTCCACCCCAGGGGCGAGCGGCACGCGCTCGGGCAGGTCCGGGTCGTCACGGCGCGTGTAGACGTCCACGTGGTGGCCGGCGGCGCCGAGGTGGCGGGCGAGCGCAGCGACGTGCACGTTCTGCCCGCCCGCGTCCGCCCCGCCCAGCGTGGCGAGCGGGCTGGCGTGCTCCGAGACCATGGCGATGCGCATCGTTCCTCCCGGGTTCAGTGCCGGCTCGAGGGCCGGCCGGCCGGCGCGTCGTCGACGAGCTCGGTCAGCAGGGCGGTCCAGCGGTCCAGGAACCGTCCCAGCGGGTAGTGGGTGAGGGCGTGCTCGCGCGCCGCCTTGCCGTGGGCGGCGGCCTCCTCGGGCTCGTCGACCCAGCGGCGGGCTGCGGCCACCAGCACCTCGGGGTCGGCGGAGAGCACCCCGGCCTCGGGCGGCACGGCCACGGGGGCCTCGGTGACCGGCAGGGCCAGCACGGGCAGCCCGATCGCCATCGCCTCCAGCAGGGACAGGCCCAGGCTGGTCCAGCGGTAGGGGTGCAGGTAGGCGCGGGCGCCGGCCAGCGCGTCGTGCAGCTCGTGCTGCGGGAGGTCGTGCAGGCGGGCTGCCGAGGCGGCGGCGACGGGCGAGCCGGACTCCAGGTGCGGGGCGAGCAGGTCGGTGCCCATGCCGTACACCTCGAGCGGCACGTCCTGCGCGACTCGCAGCAGCACGTCGGTGCCCGCCACCCGCCACCGGCGCACGGGCTCGTTCACGGCGGCGGCCACGTGGGGGCGTTCGCCGGTCCAGCGGTGGCCGGGGTCGGGGATGCCGTGGTCGACCACGAGGGTGCGGGCGTCGCCGCAGTCCCACATGAGCCGGTTGAACGCGGTCACGTGCACCACGGGCACGGTGCCGTCGGCGACGGTGTCGAGGTCGGCCAGAGGGTGGCGGCTGCGGGCGGCGTGGCCGGTGGGGGCGTTGTGCTCGACGTAGACCGCGGGCACGTCGCGCCCCGGCCGCCTCCCGGTCCACTCCTGCAGCAGCCGTACGTCGTCGGGCCGCTGGAGCAGCACGACGTCGACGGCGCCGTCGTCGAGCGCGGCCCGGACCTCGGTGGGGGACAGCTCGCGCACCGACGCGGGCCAGTCCCACGTCTGCGCCCGGCCGCGTCCCTCGGGGCCTCGCCCGGGGACCACGGGGACGAGGTACTCGTGCTGGCCCTGGACGAACGCCGTCGTCCAGGAGCCGTGCACGTGCCACAGCAGGACCCGCATCGGCGCGCTCATGCGGCCACCCCCGTGGCGGCGGGGCCGGCGAGGAGGTCGACGGCGGCCACCACGTCCTGCGGCGTCACCGAGGCCAGGCACGGGTGGCCGTCCACAGGGCACTCGCGGGCACGGCTGGCCCGGCACGGCGCGTCCTGGTCGCCCAGCAGCACGCGAGGCACCCCGTACGGGGCCCAGCGGGTGGCCGGCACCACGGGGGCGAAGAGGCTCACCACGGGGGTGCGCACGGCCGCTGCGAGGTGGGCCGGGCCGGTGTTGCCGACGACGACGCAGTCCGCGCCCTCGAGCACCGTGGCCAGAACCTCCAGGCTCGTGCGGCCCGCGAGGTCCACCGCACCCGGCGCGCCCCCGGCCACGTGCGCCGCCAGCTCTCGCTCACCAGGCCCGCCCGTCACGACGACGGCACGGCCTGCGGCGGTCAGCGCGGCCACGTACCGCCGGGCGTCGTCCGGTCGCGGGGCGCGCGCGGGCACCGAGGCGCCCGGGTGCACGACGACGTAGCGCTCGGGCAGGTCGGCGGGCGCGGCGGGCAGCGGGCGGCGCACCGCCAGACGCCCGTCGTCGCCGTCGGGCAGCCGTGCGCCGGCCGCCCGGACGAGGTCGAGCATCGCCTCCGCCTCGTGCAGGTCACCGCCGCCGGGCCGCTCCGGGCGGCGGTGGCGCACGTCGAGCAGGCTGCCCGGGTAGTCCTCGCTGGTCGCGCTCACCCGCGGCACGCCGGCGAGCCGCAGCAGGAGCGCCATCGGGAGCGGCGACTGGTGGAACGAGGTGAGCACCACCGCCTCGTCGTAGCGGCGCTCGCGGAGCGTGCGCACGAGCGCCTCGACGGCGCCGGTGTCCACGGGCGGGGGAGCGAACCCGCTCCAGGGGGCGTCGAACGTCAGCACGTCCTGCACGCCGGGCAGCATCCGGGCGGCCTGGGCCCCGGCCGTGGAGGCGAGCACGTCGACCAGGCCGTGCGTGGCCGCCAGGGCCCGCACCGCCGGCCCGCTCAGCAGCACGTCGCCGTCGTTGTCGAGGCGTACCGCCAGCACGCGCGCGCTCACAGCAGCCTCACCGCCTCCTCGAGCGAGACCGCGACGAGAGGGGCGGCAGCCACCTCCTCCGGCCGCGTCTCGGGCGTCGGCACCAGCACGGTGCGGGCGCCCGCCGCGAGGGCGGCTCCGACGTCGGCCCCGATGTCGCCCACCACCGCGCACTCCGCGGGGGCGACGCCGAGCGCCGCGGCGGCGCGCAGCACCATGCCCGGCTCCGGCTTGCGGCACCCGCAGGCGTCCTCCGGCACGTGGGGGCAGCGCTGCCACGTGCCGAACGGTCCCAGCAGAGACTCGACGCGTGCCTGGACGGCGTCGACCTGGGCGGGCGTCAGGAGACCCCGGCCGATGCCCGACTGGTTGGAGACGACACCGAGACGCAGGCCCCGTGCCCGCGCCGCGTCGAGCGCCCGGCGCGCGCCGTCGAACGGCACGACCAGGGCCGGGTCGCCGTTGTAGGGGACGTCGTGCACCAGGGTGCCGTCCCGGTCGAGCAGCAGGGCCCGCACGGGCACCGGCCACGGGGCAGGGGCCACGCCGCCCAGCGCCCGTCGGTGCTGCCAGGCGCCGCGGGCGCGGTGGGCGACGGCGGCGAACGGGATCGCGACGCTGGTCACCGCCATCCGGCGCAGCTCCGCGGCGAACCCCTCCTCTCCCGGGCGCGGACCAGGCAGCACGCGGCGGCGCAGGAAGTCGGCGGTGAGCGCGGCCCAGACGCCGGCCGCGAGGGCCGCGGGGCGCGGGCGGTGTGCGGCGGCGAGCCCGGCGGCGGCCCCCGCCGCGGCGACAGTGGCGGTGTGCCACGGCAGCCGCCCGCGCCCGACCTCGGCGTCCTGGCGCCAGCGCGGCCCGTGGAGGGCGCGCATGAGGGCGTCGTCCCGGTTGCCGCGCTGCACGCGCAGCGACACGTGGTCGTCGGCCGGGCGCACCGGGTGCGTGACGGTGCGGCTGCCGCGGCGCAGCGTGCCGCCCGCCTGCCGGACCCGCAGCGCCAGGTCGGCGTCCTCCCGGTAGGCCCGGGGGAACCGCTCGTCGAACCCCGCCACGCGCCGCAGGACGTCGAGCCGGTACGCCATGTCGGCGGTGGCCCACGCCGCGCGCTCCAGCCCGGCGGTGCTGCGCTCCCAGTCCGTGGGGCGCCGGTGGGCCGGCAGCGGCACCACGATCCGTGCCTGCACGGCAGCGACGTCGTCGACGTCCGCCTTGGCCAGGTCCTCGGCGAGCCGCCCGGCCCAGCCCGGCGGCAGCACGACGTCGTCGTCCAGGAAGGCGACCCACCGCGGAGGGGAGGCGGTGGCGGCCGCCGTGCGCCAGCCCGCGTTGCGGGCGGCGGCAGGCCCCCGCCCCCCGGAGCGGACCACGTGCAGCGGCAGGCCGTGCTCCGCGGGCAGGGGCAGCGGCCCCGGGCGTGCGGGGCTGCCGTCCGCCGCCGAGCCCAGCGGGCGGTCGTCCACCACGACGACCGCGGCAGGCGCAGCGACCTCCGGGCACCGCTGCAGCGTCGCCGCCAGGGAGTCGAGCATCGCCCGCAGCTGCGGGCGGCCCACCGTGGGGACGACGACGGACCAGCCCAGGACGTCGGAGGAGACCGCCGTCATGCGCCCACCCCGAACAGGTCGCCGCGGCGCACCAGGTGCGGGCCCATCACCAGCAGGTCCACCGGGGCGGAGCCGAACAGCTCGAGGGCGTCGCGCGGATCGTCCACCATCGGCCGCCCCGCGGTGTTGAGGCTCGTGTTGACCACCACCGGCAGGCCCGTGCGCTCCTTGAAGGCGCTGATGGTGGCGTGCAGCCGCGGCTGGTCCGTGCTCACCGTCTGGATGCGGGCCGTGCCGTCCACGTGCACCACGGCCGGGATGCGCTCGCGCCACGCCGGGGCGACCTCGTGGACGAACAGCATGTACGGGCTCGGGACCGGGCCGCCCGAGAAGATCTCCGCGGCGTCCTCCAGCAGCACCATCGGGGCGACGGGGCGGAACTGCTCCCGACCCTTGACGTCGTTGAGGCGCCGCACGTTGTGGGCGTGCCCCGGGTTCGCGAGCAGCGAGCGCTGACCCAGCGCACGCGGGCCGAACTCGGACCTGCCCTGGAACCAGGCCACGACGCCGTCGGCCGCCAGGACGTCGGCGACCTGCGCGGGCAGGTCGTCAGGCGTGGTGAACGGCACGCGTGCCGCCCGCAACCACTCGGCCAGCTCGTCGTCCGGCCACTCGCGGCCCAGCGCCGCCGAGCCCATCGGCTCCACCGTGACGCCCGCCTCGGCCGTCAGCTGCAGGGCCGCGCCCAGCGCCGTGCCCGAGTCGCCCGCGGCAGGCTGCACCCACACGTGCTCGAACGGCGTCTCGCGCCACACCCGGGAGTTGGCCACGCAGTTGAGCGCCGTGCCGCCCGCCAGCGTCAGTGCCGTGTCCCCCGTGCGTCCGTGCAGCCACGTCGCGAGGTCGACCAGCACCTCCTCCAGCCGTGCCTGGACCGACGCCGCCAGGTCCGCGTGCGCGGGAGGCAGCCCGCCGTGCGCGTCGTCCGGGGCCAGGCTGGCAGCGGTCGCCGGGTCCTGCAACGAGCCCGGTGACGCCGGCGGGGCCCACCGCGACCAGTCCGGAGCCTCGGCCACGAACCCGCCCTCGGGGGTGGCGTAGAAGACGTCCCGCAGGTCCTCCAGGAACCGCGGCTCCCCGTACGAGGCCAGTGCCATCACCTTGTACTCGTCGCTCGAGCGCAGGAACCCGAGGTGCTCGGTGAGCGACTCGTAGAGCAGCCCCAAGGAGTGCGGCAGCTCCTGGCTGGCCAGCACCTCCAGCCGCCCCTCGTGGTAGCGGCCCGACAGGTGCGAGGAGCGCTCGCCGCGCCCGTCCAGCGACATCACGCTGCACGTGGGGAACGGGGAGGCCAGGGCGGCCGACGCGGCGTGCGCCACCTCGTGCGGCACGAACCGCACCGCCGCCGGGTTCAGGCCGGGCAGCGCCGCCGCGAGGAACTGCGGGGCACGCTCCGCGTACTGCCGCCGCAACCAGTCCCACGGGTCCGGCAGGCCCATCTCCTCGGCGGGCTTCGCCAGCCCCGGGTCGAACGAGTACGCCACCGCGTCCAGGTCGCCGGGTTCCAGCCCGGCCGCCTCCAGGCACCACCGCATCGCCTGCTCCGGCAGCTCCCACGCCGCGAACGGCACCGGCCGCTTGCCGTGCTTGCGCCGGGAGAACCGCTCCTCCTCCGCGGCCGCCACGATCTGACCGTCCACCACCAGGGCAGCGGCCGGGTCGTGGAACAGCGCGTTGACACCGAGGACTCGCATCGCGGGCGACCTCCACGTGGGTTCGGGACCGGCCCGCACCGGCCGGTGCCTCGACGGTGCGCAGGCTTTCGGTCGCTCGCACTTCGAACCGCTTCTCCCGGTGAGGGGCACCGCGAGGGGTGCCACGAGGGGCCTGCGAAGCTGCCGCGAGGGGGGCGCCGAGGGCGCCGCTGCCACCGGGGCGGCCGGCGCACCGCGCTGACCAGCGGTTTCGTCGAAGTCTGAATCCATCGTTCCAGATGACGACCTGTTGAGGACTCTGTAGGGTGATTTTCCAGGTGGTCAGGAAGCGGCCCCGTGAATCTCGGTTCTGGGAGGTAGTCGAATGACTGCAACCACGCTCGCTGCCCCGAAGGCCGCTACGGAGCAGTCCGCCCCCGTCGACGTCGCAGGGCTCGTCCAGGCGCTCGCCGTCGGCACGCCAGTCCTCGTCGGCTCGTACCGGGTCGAGCTCGCGACGGGCAAGTGGTGGTGGTCGGACGAGGTCTACCTCATGCACGGCCGCACGCCGGGCGAGATCGAGCCCAACCTCGACGCTCTGTGCTCGCGCAAGCACCCCGACGACCGCACGCGCCTGGTGCGCACGGCGGCCAGCGCTCTGCGGTCCGGCAAGCCGTTCGCCACCACCCACCGCATCGTCGACGCCACCGGCAAGGCGCGCTCGGTCGTCGTCACCGGCCAGGCCCGCCGGGAGCGGGGACGTGTCACGCACGTCCTCGGCTACATCGTCGACGTCACCGCCGTGCAGCGCGAGGCCCTCGAGCGCGAGTCGCAGCAGGCCGTGGACCGTGCGTTCGTCCACGCCGCCGCCGTCGAGCAGGTCAAGGGCGTGTTCATGATCGTCAAGGGCATCGACGACATCACCGCCTCCCGTGAGCTCGCGGACATCGCCAGCCGTGTGGGCATCCCCGTCCACACCGCCGCAGCCCAGATCATGGGTGCCCTCGCGAAGGCGCAGGGCACCGGCCCCACCGCCGAGGCCACGCTCGAGGCCGCGTGCGCGGCCGTGCACCCGGTGGAGCGCCCGCGCGGCCACGAGGCCCAGCTCACGCGCCGCCGCAGCCGCGCCCGCGGCTGACGGCGCGGCGCCGGGCTGCGACCGAGCGCAGACCGGACGTACCGAGCGCAGGCCGGACGCACGGGAGGGCGGGTCCCCAGCGGGACCCGCCCTCCCGTGCGTCCGGCCCGGCCTGGGTCAGCGCCCGTCAGTGCCGTCAGTGCAGCTGCTTGGAGGCGTACCGCCCGGCGGCACGCAGGGCGCCCTGACGCGCCAGGCGGCGGGCGAGCACCGCGACGGCGCCCGAGACCGCTGCGAACGTCACCGCCTGGACGCCCGAGATCTCGTCGTCGTCCAGGTCGTGCGGGGCGACGTGGCCCGTGCTCTTCTCCCAGACCATGCCCACGAGCCGCTGGGCGGCCCAGCCGGCCGCCAGCGTCAGCACCAGCGTGCCGACCTTGACCGCGAGCGTCTCGTCCCGGTTCGCCACGTGTCTTCCCCTCTCGACGGTGCGTGCCCGACCACCGTATCCCCAGGTCGGCGACGCGCCACCGGTGCGTGGCACGTGCCGCCACGAGGTAGGCTCGAGGCGAACGACAGGGGAGCGCCACGGGGCGCTGAGAGTGCGGGTACCGCAGACCCTCGAACCTGATCCGGTTAGCACCGGTGGAGGAAGTCGGGCTTCTCGATCCTCGCGTGTCGTCCGGTGCGCGGGCCCTCGACGGCCGGTGGGCCGGGTGGCGCGGGGCCCCCTTCTCGACGTCCGAGGAGGACCTATGACCACCATCCGTCCGCGCCGTGCCGCCGCTGCGGCGCTCGCCGTCGGGCTGCTGCCCGCGCTGGCCGCCTGCGGGTCGGGAGCCAGCGGCTCGGGAGCCGAGGGCGAGGCGACACCGTCGAGCACCGTCACCCTCGTGACCCACGACTCGTGGGCCGTGTCGGAGGAGGTGCTGGCGGCGTTCGAGGAGGAGAGCGGCCTGACGGTGCGGCACGTGCCCGCGGGCGACGCGGGCACCCTGGCCAACCAGCTCGTGCTCACCAAGGACTCGCCGCTGGGTGACGTGGTGTTCGGCATCGACAACACCTTCGCCTCCCGCGTGGCGGACGCCGGCGTGCTCGAGCCGTACACGCCCGGCTCCCTCAGCGACTCCGCGGCGCGGTACGGCATCGGCGACGGGGCGCTCACGGCGATCGACTTCGGGGACGTGTGCCTCAACACCGACGTCGCCTGGTTCGAGGAGCGGGGGCTGGACGAGCCCGAGACGCTCGAGGACCTGACGAGGCCGGAGTACCGGGACCTGACGGTGGTGACCAACCCGGCGTCGTCGTCGCCCGGCCTCGCGTTCCTCCTGGCGACCGTCGGCGCGTTCGGGGACTCCGGCTACGACGGTCAGGGCTGGGAGCAGTACTGGGCGGACCTGCGCGACAACGGCCTCAAGGTCGACGACTCGTGGGAGGACGCCTACTACGCCGACTTCTCCGGTTCCGGCGAGGGCGGCCAGCGGCCCGTCGTCCTCTCCTACGCGACGTCGCCGTCGTACACGCTGAACGAGGACGGCTCGGCGTCGACCACCCGTGCCCTGCTCGGGACGTGCTTCCGCCAGGTCGAGTACGCGGGCGTGCTCGCGGGGGCGCAGAACCCCGAGGGGGCGAAGCAGCTCGTGGACTTCCTGGTCTCCGCGCAGTTCCAGGCGGACGTGCCCGAGCAGATGTACATGTACCCGGCCGACGTCGCGGTGCCGCTGCCGGCCGAGTGGGAGCGGTTCGCGCCGCTGGCGCCCGAGCCGTTCGAGGTGGACCCGGCCGACGTGGCCGAGCACCGCGACGAGTGGATCGAGCGGTGGACCCAGACGGTCGTCGGCTGACGGCGCAGGGCCGGGGAGCGGTGGCCTCCGCTCCCCGGTCCGCCGCGCCCCGAGGTGCCGCCGGGCGGTGGGCCGCCCCGCTCGGCTGGGGCCTGGCCGTGGCCGTCCCGCTCGGGTTCCTCGGCCTGTTCTTCGCGTGGCCGGTGGCCGCGCTGGTGGCGCGCGGCTTCGTGTCCGACGTCGGCGCGCCCGACCTGAGCGGGGTGCAGGAGGTGCTGTCGGCGCCGCGCACCTGGCGGCTCGTGGGCCAGACGCTGGGCCAGGCCGTCGCCGGGTCGGTGGGGGCGGTGCTGCTGGGGCTGCCGGGTGCGTACCTGCTCTACCGCACCACGTTCCCGGGCAGGTCCGTGGTGCGCGGCCTGGTGACGGTCCCGTTCGTGCTGCCCACGGTCGTGGTGGGTGTCGCGTTCAAGTCGTTGTTCCAGCCGGGCGGGATGCTGGGGTGGATGCAGCTGGAGGAGACGTTCGCCGCCGTGGTGGTGGCGCTCGTCTTCTTCAACTACTCGGTGGTGGTGCGCACCGTGGGCGGCCTGTGGGAGCGGCTGGACCCGCGTGCCGAGCAGGCTGCCCGGGCGCTGGGCGCCTCGCCGGTGCGGGCGTTCTGCACGGTGACGCTGCCGGCGCTGGCGCCGGCGATCGCGTCCGCCGCGGCGGTGGTGTTCCTGTTCTGCGCGACGGCGTTCGGCGTCGTCATGGTGCTGGGCGGTATCGGCTACGGCACCATCGAGACGGAGATCTACCAGCGCACCACGCAATTCCTGGACCTGCGCAGCGCGTCGGTGCTCTCGGTGCTGCAGCTCCTGGTGATCACGCTGGCGCTGTGGGTGGCGGGGCGGGCCCGGGCACGGCGGGAGCACGCCCTGCACCTGGAGTCCGACCGGACGGCGGCGCACCGGCTGCGGCCGCGCGACCTCGCCGACGGCGCCGCCCTCGCCGTGACGGCGGTGACCGTGGTGGGGCTGCTGGTGCTCCCGCTCGCCGGCCTGGTGGTGCGCTCGTTCCGCACGCCCACGGGCGGCTGGGGCCTGGACAACTACGTGGCCCTGGGCACCACCGGGGGGCGCAACGCCCTGGTGGTCACGGTGTGGGAGGCGCTGGGCACGTCGTTGCGCACCGCTGCGCTGGCCACGGTGATGGCCGTGGTGGTGGGTGGGCTCGTGGCGCTGGTGGTCTCGCGGCGCCCGCGGGCACGTGCGGCCCGCCGGGCGGTGGGCCTGCTCGACGCCGTGGTGATGCTGCCCCTCGGGGTCTCGGCGGTGACCGTGGGCTTCGGGTTCCTCATCACCCTCGACCGGCCGCTGGGCCTCGACGTGGACCTGCGCACCTCGGGCCTGCTGGTGCCGATCGCGCAGGCGGTGGTGGCGGTGCCCCTGGTGGTGCGCACCGTGCTGCCGGTGCTGCGCGCCATCGACCCGCGCCTGCGCGAGGCTGCCGGGGTGCTCGGCGCCTCCCCGGGGCGTGTGCTGCGCGACGTCGACCTCCCGATCGCCCTGCGCTCGCTCGGCCTCGCGGTCGGGTTCGCGTTCGCCGTCTCCCTCGGGGAGTTCGGCGCGACGGCGTTCCTGGCCCGCCCCGACTCGGCCACGCTGCCCGTGGTGATCTACCGGCTGATCGGGCGGCCCGGCGCCGAGAACTACGGCATGGCGCTGGCCGCCTCCGTGGTGCTGGCGCTGCTCACCGCCACCGTCATGATGCTCGCGGAGCGGCTGCGCGGGGACCGCGCCTCCGGTGCCGCCGGAGGGGAGTTCTGATGGGCCTCGAGGTGCGCGACGTCGTCGTGCGGTACGCGGGTGCGACGGCGGACGCCGTGGCCGGCGTCGACCTGGACGTCGCCGACGGCGAGATCCTGGCGCTGCTGGGGCCCAGCGGGTGCGGCAAGTCCTCGCTGCTGCGGGCCGTGGCGGGGCTCGAGCCGCTCGCACGCGGGCAGGTGCGGTACGACGGCGCCGACCTCGCGGGCGTGCCCGTGCACCGCCGCGGGTTCGGGCTGCTCTTCCAGGAGGGTCAGCTCTTCGCCCACCGGGACGTGGGGCGCAACGTCGCCTACGGGCTCGAGACGGCGCGCGTGCCGCGGGCCGAGCGGACGGCCCGCGTGCGCGAGCTCCTCGACGCCGTGGGCCTGGCCGGGTACGAGCGCCGGCCGGTCACCACCCTGTCGGGCGGGGAGCGGCAGCGCGTCGCCCTCGCCCGGGCGCTCGCCCCGCGGCCCCGGCTGCTGCTGCTCGACGAGCCGTTCTCCGCCTTGGACCGCGGCCTGCGCGAGCGCCTGGCGGTCGAGGTCCGCGAGGTGCTGAAGGCCACCGGCACCACCGCCGTCTTCGTCACGCACGACCACGACGAGGCGTTCACCGTGGCGGACCGCGTCGGCGTCATGCAGGCCGGGCGGCTGCTGCAGGTGGCGCCCCCCGAGGAACTGTGGCGCCGTCCGGCCTCCCGCGCCGTGGCCCGGTTCCTGGGGTACCAGGCGTTCGTGCCCCGCGCCGACGGCGGGCTGCTCGCCGTCGGCCCGACGGGGCTGCGCGCGGCCCCCGAGGGCTCCGGCGCGCCCGGAGGGCCGGGGGAGCCAGGCGAGCCGGGTGCGCCGGCCACATGGGCCGAGGTCGTGGGCTCGGCGTTCCGCCGCGGTCGCACGGAGATCACCGTGGAGGCCGACCTGGGCTCAGGTCGGCGACGGCTGGTCGCGCTCGCCGACGGCGTGAGCGCCCCGGCGCCGGGCACCAAGGTGGCGGTGACGCTCGACCCGGCGGGCTGCGCCGTCGTGCCGGACTGACGGTGCGCGCTGCGAGCGGCCGGGACCCTGCCTAGCGTCGTGGCATGAACGACGCTAGGCAGCCGGCCAAGTCCTCGACGTCGGCCAAGATCCTGTACCGGCCGTTCGGCCTCGTGAGCTCGATGGTGGGCGGTCTGGTGGCGGGGGCGGTGTTCCGCCAGGTCTACAAGCGGGTGGTGCCCGGCCACCGCACGCAGGCGCCCAAGCCGCTGGAGTCCGAGTACTCGATGCGCGAGGTCCTCCTGGGCTCGCTGCTCCAGGGCGCCGTCTTCTCGGTGGTCAAGGCCCTCATCGACCGTGGCGGAGCCCGCGTCTTCCAGCGCATGACCGGGGAGTGGCCGGGCAGCTGACCCTCGCGAGGTGTGCTGAGCGTCAGGCTCGGTCGCCCGGCGGCGGCTGCGCCGCACGGAGGAACGCCTGCCGGGCAGCGTGCATGAGCCCGAGCAGCGCCTCGCGGCGGCGGCCCGCCTCGGACGCGTCGGTGCCGCCGCGCTCGGCCCGCTGGTGCAGCATCGCGAGCTCGGTCGCGGCCTGCTGGTAGTCGGACATCGCCCGGGCGGCCCCGCGGCCGCCCGCGGCGCGGGCCCACGTGCGGGCCGCCCGACGGGTGGGCAGGTGGGTGAGCATCCGCAGGTCGGCCTCGGAGACGACGCCGAGCGGGGCGTAGCGCGGCAGGTGCCGGCCGATGAGCGCGACCGTGCGCCTGCGCTCCACGAGCACGACGGACAGCAGGGCGACCAGCACCACGGCCCCCACGAGGTAGGCGAGGGCGAGCGCCCCGAGACCGAACGCCGTCGAGCCGTTCCACAGGCCGTGCAGCGTCATGGCACCGAGCAGGCCCAGCAGCGGCGGGCCGAGCCGCCCGGCCCCCGGGCGGCGCTGGGCGGCGGCCGCGATGCCGATGCCCGTCAACGACGTGCACAGCGGGTGCAGCAGCGGGGTCAGCACGCCCCGCAGCACGAACGTGGTGGACAGCTCGCCCGTCTGGGCGGTGGCCGCGTAGTAGCTGACGTTCTCCACGGTGGCGAAGCCCAGGCCCACCATCGAGGCGTAGATGATGCCGTCGGTGGGGCCGTTGATCTCGTGGCGGCGGAACCACAGCATGCCGAACAGGACGGCGCCCTTGAGGGTCTCCTCGACCACGGGGGCGCCGAACGTGGCGCTGACGAACCGGCCGCCCTCGGGGCCGAACAGCGGCTCGGTGACCAGCGTCATCGTCAGGGTGTTGACGAACATCGCCACCAGCACGGAGATGCCGGCTCCCCACAGGAAGGCCAGGACGAGCGCGTCGGGCGGTTCCGGCTCCAGCCGGTCGAGGGCGAGCACGCCCGCGAGCAGGAGCGGCAGCGGCAGCAGGGCGAGCAGCAGCCCCACCACGAAGGACGGCCCCTCGAGCGACATGAAGCCCAGCGCCACGAGCAGGCACGCCGAGGAGACGGCGATGGTGAGGATGACGCCGATCGGCGGCCGGCCGTGCGTGCGCCCCGCGAGGATCGCCCGCGGGTCCAGAGGGGCCATGCGGTGATGCTACGGCTCAGGCCGGCTCCCCGGACGGTCACGGGTCCCCGTGCCTGCGGTCCTGAGAGGCCAGGACCGCGGGCACGGGGACCCGCGGTGCGCGCCGGAGGCGTCAGACGGCGGCGCTCAGGCGCGCCACCTCGTCGTCCGTCAGCACCAGGTCCGCCGCCTTGGCCGAGTCCTGCACCGACTCCGGCCGCGAGGCGCCCGGGATGGGCACGACGACGGGCGCCAGCGCCAGCTCCCACGCGAGCGTCACCTGGAACGGGGAGACGTCGTGCTGCTCGGCCACGTCCAGGAACGCCTGGAACTCGGCCCCCAGCTCACCCGACCGGGCCAGCGCGATGCCGCCCAGAGGGCTCCACGGCAGGAACGCGATGCCCAGCTCGGCGCACAGCTCGAGCTCGGGCAGGGAGGAGCGGAACCGAGGCGAGAACTGGTTCTGCACCGAGACCAGGCGCCCGCCCAGGATCTCGTCCGCCTCGCGGATCTGGTCCGGGTCGGCGTTGGAGATGCCCGCCATCTGGATGACGCCCTCGTCGAGGAGGTCCCGGATCGCGCCCACCGAGTCGGCGTAGGGCACGGCCGGGTCGGGGCGGTGGAACTGGTAGAGGCCGATGGCGTCCACCCCCAGGCGCCGGGCCGACGCCTTGGCGGCCTCCTTGAGGTAGGCCGGTTCGCCGTTCTGCGTCCACGACCCGTCGCCCGGGCGCAGGTGCCCGCCCTTGGTGGCCACCAGCACGTCGTCCGTGGACGGGCCGTAGGTGCGCAGCGCCTTGGCGATGAGCTCCTCGTTGTGGCCCACCTCGTCCGCGTCGCGGTGGTAGGAGTCGGCGGTGTCGATGAACGTGACGCCGGCGTCGAGCGCGGCGTGGATCGTCGCGATCGAGCGGGCCTCGTCGGGGCGGCCCTCGATCGACATGGGCATGCCGCCGAGGCCGATCGCGCTGACCTGACGGCCTCCGATGGTGCGGTATTGCATGGGCGTCTCCTTCGTGGAGGGGACGGTCAGCCGCGGCGCAGCGACCGGTACCGCGAGACGAGCGAGCGGGTCGACGGGTCCTGCGCGGCCAGCGCGTCGGCGTCGCCCGAGACGGCCGGGGCGATCTCCAGCGCGAGCTTCTTGCCGAGCTCCACGCCCCACTGGTCGAACGAGTCGATGCCCCACACCACGCCCTGGGTGAAGGTGACGTGCTCGTAGAGGGCCACGAGCTGGCCCACCACGGACGGGGTCAGCGCCGGGGCCAGGATCGACGTCGTCGGGCGGTTCCCGCTGAACACGCGCGCCGGGACGATCTCCTCGGCGGTGCCCTCGGCACGGACCTCCTCAGCCGTCTTGCCGAAGGCCAGCGCCTTGGTCTGGGCGAAGAAGTTCGCCAGGAACAGCTCGTGCACGTCCGAGCCGGGCTGGACGGCCCCACCGTCGCCCACGGCGTCGACCAGCGGGTAGGCCGGGTTGGCCACCGCGATGAAGTCGGCCGGGACGAGCCGCGTGCCCTGGTGGATGAGCTGGTAGAACGCGTGCTGCCCGTTGGTGCCGGGCTCGCCCCAGAACACCTCGCCCGTCTGGGTGGTGACGGGCGTGCCGTCCCAGCGCACCGACTTGCCGTTGGACTCCATGGTGAGCTGCTGCAGGTACGCGGCGAAGCGGTGCAGCTGCTGGGCGTACGGCAGCACGGCGTGGGTCTGGGCACCCAGGAAGTTGGTGTACCAGACGTTGAGCAGGCCCATGAGAGCGGGCACGTTGCGCTCGAACGGCGTGGTGCGGAAGTGCTCGTCCACCGCGCGGAAGCCGGCCAGCAGCTCACGGAACCGGTCGGGGCCGATCGCGACGGCCACCGACGTGCCGATGGCGGAGTCCACCGAGTAGCGGCCGCCCACCCAGTCCCAGAACCCGAACGCGTTGGCGGGGTCGATGCCGAACGCCGCCACCTTGTCGAGCGCGGTGGACACGGCGACGAAGTGCTGCCCGACGGCGCCGCGGCGGGCCTCCTCGGTGTCCTTGATCGCACCGCGCGCCACCAGCGCGTTGAGCAGCCAGGCGCGTGCGAGGCGGGCGTTGGTCAGCGTCTCCAGCGTGCCGAACGTCTTGGACGCGACGATGAACAGCGTGGTCTCGGGGTCGAGGTCGGCCGTCTTCTGCGCGACGTCGGTGGGGTCGATGTTGGAGACGAACCGGACCGACAGCCCGTCCTGCCGGTAGGGGGCCAGCGCCTCGTAGACCATGACCGGCCCGAGGTCCGAGCCGCCGATGCCGATGTTCACCACCGTCTCGACACGCTTGCCCGTCACACCGGTCCACTCGCCCGAGCGCACCTTGTCGGCGAACGCGCTCATCTTGTCGAGCTCGGCCGCGACGTCGGCGTCGACGTCCTGCCCGTCCACCACGAGCGGCGGCTGCGTGCCGGGGGCGCGGCGCAGCGCCGTGTGCAGCACCGCGCGGTCCTCGGTGACGTTGATCCGCTCGCCGGTGAACATCGCCTCGATGCGCTCGGGCAGGTTCACCTCGTGGGCGAGGCGGACCAGGAGCGCGAGCGTCTCGTCGGTGACGAGGTTCTTGGACAGGTCCACGAACAGGTCGCCAGCCTCGAACGACAGGCGCTCGGCACGGTCCGGGTCGTTGTCGAACCAGCCGCGCAGGTCGCCGCGGAATCCCTGGTAGTGGGTGGTGAGATCGGCCCAGGCGCTGGTGGTGGTCGGGTCGACGGGTGCAGGCGTCGTCATGGGTCCCACCGTAGTGAGGTCGGACCCTCCGTGCCGCGTGACGGTGGTCCCGAGCCCGGGGGTCCGACGGCGGTGGGCCGGGACGCCGCGCGCCGCCCGCGGGGCCGCGGCGGTCGCTAGGTTCTGTGCATGACGAACGAGCCCGCCGTGCCAGCGCCAGACACCGCCACCGGGTCCCAGGCCGTGCGCCACGTCCCGAGCGAGGTCGCGCTGGAGATCGCGGTGCAGGACGTCGCGGGTGCCGGCGTCGCCGCGCAGGGCGGCGCCACGAGGGTCGAGCTGTGCGCCGCCCTGGGAGCCACGGGCGGCCTGACGCCGTCGGCGGGCACGGTCGCCGCCGTCGTGGACGCGCTGGCGGGCACCGGGGTCGGCGTGCACGTGCTGGTGCGCCCGCGCCCCGGTGGTTTCGTCTATGCGCCCGAGGAGCTCGCCGTCCAGGTGCGTGACGTGCGCGCGGTGCTCGACGCCGGCGCCGACGGCGTCGTCGTCGGCGCCCTCACCGACGCGGGTCGGGTGCACGCGGCGGCGCTCGCGGCTCTCGTGGACGCGGCGGGCGGTGCCGAGGTCACGTTCCACCGGGCGTTCGACGTCGTCGCGGACCGTGCGGCTGCCGCCCGCGCCCTGGCTGCGGCAGGGGTGCGCCGGGTGCTCACGTCGGGCGGCGCGGTACGGGCCGGAGCGGGCGTGGACGCCCTCGCGGCGCTGGCCGGCCTCGGTCGAGGGCTGGGGCTGCAGGTCATGGCGGGCGGGGGAGTGCGGCCCGACGACGTCGCTGCCCTGGTCGCGGCCGGCGTCGACGCGGTGCACCTGTCGGCCCGCCGGTCGGTGGCGGACGACGGCGGGCCCGGGGGTGGGGCGGACGGCGGGTACGACGTCACCGACCCCGGGGTCGTGGCGGCCGCGCGCACGGCTCTGGACGCGGCTCTCGTGCGCCGGTGACGCCGCCCCGCCGGACCGGTCAGGCGGGCGGGGGTGCGGTGGTCTCGCGGACGATCAGGCGGGCGGGCATGTGGACGTGCTCCTCGGTGCCTGCGCCGTCGAGCATGGCGAGCAGCATCTGTGCGGCGCGGGCGCCCATCTGCCGCAGGGGCTGGGCGACGGTGGTCAGCCTCCGGGTCCCTGAGGAGGCTTCGGGGATGTCGTCGAACCCGACGACGGACAGGTCCTGCGGCACCCGCAGCCCCAGCTCGTGGGCCACCTCGATCACCCGCAGCGCGGACAGGTCGTTGGCGGCGAAGACGGCGGTGGGGCGGTCGTGGCGCGACAGCAGCTCGCGGGCGGGCTCGGTGGTGTCCGCAGCCCGGTAGCCGCCGTCGCGGACCAGCGCGGGCTCGAGCCCGATACCCGCCTCGGCCAGGGACTCGCGGTAGCCCTGCTCGCGCAACCGCGCCGACTCCAGGTCGTTGCGACCACGGACGTGGGCGATCCGCCGGTGGCCGAGCTCGACCAGGTGGCGGGTGGCGGCCCGGGCGCCGCCCACGTTGTCGGAGTCGATCGTCGACGGGCCGGCGGGACCGGTGTGCGGGTCGATGGCGACGACGGGGATGCTCGTCGTCGGGAACAGCACCGTCGGGGTCACGATCACGGCCCCGTCGATCAGCGTTCCCGCCAGGCGGGACAGCGACCGCCGCTCCCAGCCCACCCGGTTGCTGTCCGTGACGCCGCCGGAGTAGGCGAGCAGCTCGTAGCCGGTGCCGCCCACCGCGCCAGAGATGCCCTTGAGCAGCTCGGTCGAGAACGGCTCGAACTCGGCCACGAGGATGCCGATGACGTTCGTCTTGCGCCGCCGCAACGAGCTGGCCACCAGCGAGGTCTCGTAACCAAGACGGGAGACGACCTCCAGGACGCGCTCGGCGGTGGCGGCGGCGACGCCGTGACGGCCGTTGACCACCTTCGAGACGGTCGCCACCGAGACGCCCGCAGCACGGGCCACGTCGGAGATGGTCACGCGGCCGACGGGCTCGGAGGCGAGGTCGGCAGGGTGGGCGTCGGTGCTCACGGACGCACCGTAACCCCGGGCGGCACTTGCTGACATCCCGGGCCTATCGGGTGACGAAATCGTTATCGACATCGATTGACACCCTGCCTCGTGCCCTGCCAGGCTCGCTGGTGACAGATCCTGTCGACCCGTCGATGACGACCAAGGGGTTCCACGATGACGAGGAAGATTCGGGGCGCGGCCATCGTCGCGCTCGGCGCGAGCATCGCGCTCCTGGCCTCCGGCTGTGCCGGCCAGGGCGGTTCCAGCAGCAGCTCCGGCTCCAACGGTGGGGACGAGAACACCATCACCTGGTGGCACAACTCGAACACCGGTGAGGGCAAGGAGTTCTACGACAAGGTGGCCGCCGACTTCGAGGCCGCCAACCCCGGTGTGACCGTGCAGGTCAGCGCCATGCAGCACGAGGACATGCTGACCAAGCTCGACGCCGCCTTCCAGGCCGGCGACGCCCCCGACGTCTTCATGGAGCGTGGTGGCGGCGAGCTCGCGGACCACGTCGAGGCGGGCCTCCTCAAGGACCTGTCGGACTCCGCTGCGGACACGATCAGCACCATCGAGCCGTACATGGCCGGCTTCCAGGTCGAGGGCCGCTCGTACGCCCTGCCGTACTCCATCGGCGTCGTCGGGTTCTGGTACAACAAGGCGCTCTTCCAGCAGGCCGGCATCACGCAGACGCCCACCACGATGGACGAGCTCTACGCCGTGATCGACCAGCTCAAGGCCGCGGGCATCACGCCGGTCTCCGTGGGCGCCGGGGACAAGTGGCCGGCCGCGCACTACTGGTACTACAACGTCATCCGCGAGTGCTCGCAGGAGACGCTGGAGTCGGCCATCGCCAACGTCGACTACTCCGACCCGTGCTTCGTCAAGGCGGGCCAGAACCTCGAGGGTCTCATCGCCAAGGAGCCGTTCAACGCGGGCTTCCTCACCACGCAGGCCCAGGCCGGCCCGACGTCGGCCTCCGGTCTGCTCGCCACGCGCAAGGTGGCCATGGAGCTCGCCGGCCACTGGGAGCCCGGCGTCATGCAGGGCCTGACCGAGGACGAGCGCGGCCTGGGCGAGGACACCGGCTGGTTCCCGTACCCCTCGTTCGAGGGCCAGCAGGGCGACCCCGAGGCGCAGATGGGTGGCGGTGACGCCTGGGCCGTGTCGCAGGACGCGCCGGACATCGCCGTCGAGTTCGCCCAGTACCTGCTCTCGGACGAGGTGCAGCGCCGCTTCGCCGAGCTCGACATGGGCCTGCCGACCAACCCGACCGCCTCGCAGTACGTGTCGGACCCGGCGCTCGCCGAGCTGCTCGACGTGCGTGACAACGCCCCGTCGATCCAGCTCTACCTCGACACCCTGTTCGGCACCTCCGTCGGTGGTGCGATGAACGACGAGATCGCCCTCCTGTTCGCCGGCCAGGCGAGCCCCGAGGACGTCGTGAACGCGGTCCAGTCCGCGGCTGACGCGGAGCAGTGATCGACGTGGCAGACGACGTGACCGCTCCTGCGGCCGCCTCGCCTGCGACGTCCACCGCCGTGGCAGAGCCCGTCGCCCGCGCCTCTCAGGCGCGGCCGGCGGGCTCGGCCCCGGGAGGACGCCGCAAGACCGGTGCCGCTGCCTGGCGCAAGCGTGCGGAGATCGCGTTCTTCGTGGCGCCCGCCCTCGTGCTGATGTTCCTGTTCGTGATCCTGCCCATCCTCACCGCCGTGCAGATGTCGGTGTACCGGTGGAAGGGATTCGGGCCGATGGTCGACTTCGTCGGCCTGCGCAACTACGTGTCGGTGCTGAACAACAACGTCTTCACCGACGCGCTCACGCACAACCTGATCATCGTGGTCGGGTCGATCCTGCTCCAGCTGCCGCTCGGCCTGGCGATCGCCCTGCTGCTCAACCGCAAGATGTGGGGCCAGGGCCTCCTGCGCACCATCATCTTCGTCCCGTACGTGCTCGCCGAGGTCATCGCGGGTGTCGTCTGGTTCCAGCTCCTGCAGCCGCAGTACGGCGTGATCGACACGATCCTCGCCTCCCTCGGCATCCAGGGTCCGCCGCAGGGCTTCCTGGGCACCCCGGACCTGGCGCTGTGGACCGTGCTCGTCGTGCTCACCTGGAAGTACCTCGGCCTGGCCGTGATCCTCTTCCTGGCCGGCCTGCAGGGCGTCTCGGAGGACCTCTACGAGGCCGCCGCCCTCGACGGCGCCTCCTGGTGGCAGGTGCAGCGCAAGATCACGATCCCGCTGCTCGGCCCCACGATGCGCACCTGGGGCTTCCTGTCGATGATCGGCTCGCTCCAGCTCTTCGACATGGTGTGGATCCTCACCGGCGGCGGCCCCGCCAACGCCACCACCACCATGGCGACGTTCCTCGTCAACGAGGGCACCAGGCGCCAGAACTTCGGCATCGCCGGCGCCGCGTCGGTGATCCTGTTCGTCGTCGCGCTCGTGCTCGCCCTCGCGTACCAGTACTTCATCCTGCGTCGTGACACCCAGCCGGACGACGGCCGTGGCGCGCGCAAGAAGCGGAAGGGGGCCGACGCGTGAGCACCGCAACCGCATCGCCCGCCCGCCGGCGCTCGGCCGGCAAGGTCACGGGCAGCAAGATCGTCGTCTACGCGATCTCGCTCGTCGTGGTCGCCCTCACGATGGGCCCCGTGCTCTACGGCGTCCTCGGCGGCTTCCGCACCAACGCGCAGATCGCTGCCGACCCTGCGGGTCTGCCGGGCCCGTGGGTCTTCAGCAACTACGCGAACGTGCTGCAGAACCCGAGCTTCTGGCAGTACTTCCTCAACTCCACGATCATCGCGGTGCTCACCACCGCCGTCGTGGTCGTGTTCGGCATCATGGCGGCCTACCCGCTGGCCCGGTACCAGTTCAAGGGCCGCGAGGCGCTGTTCCTGGTGTTCGTCATCGGCCTGCTGTTCCCGGCCACCGTGGCGATCGTCCCGCTGTTCATCCTGATCACGCAGAACTTCGGGATGGGCAACACCTGGTGGGGCGTGGCGCTGCCGCAGGCCGCGTTCGCGCTGCCGATGACGGTGGTCATCCTCCGGCCGTTCCTCATGGCGCTGCCCAAGGAGCTGGAGGAGGCCTCGATGCTCGACGGCACGAGCCGCATCGGGTTCTTCTGGCGGATCCTGCTGCCGCTGTCGGGCCCCGGCATGGTCACGGTCGGCGTGCTGGCGTTCGTCGGGTCGTGGAACGCGTACCTGCTCCCGCTGCTCCTGCTGCGGGGCGACATGAAGACGCTGCCCCTCGGGGTGGCGGACTTCTCCTCGGAGCACTCCGCCGACACCGCGGGCGTGTTCGCCTTCACCACCCTGGCGATGATCCCCGCCCTGGTGTTCTTCCTCGCGATGCAGAAGCGCATCGTCAACGGCCTGCAGGGAGCCGTGAAGGGCTGACGCCCTGGTGCCCGACGGCGGTTGCGCACCGCCGTCGGGCACGCCCCCGCGGGTCTGCGCCCCGCGCACCCTGACGGCCCCTAGCGTGGACGCGCTACGGGGCCGCACCCATGACCCCCGTGTACGTCGAAGGAGATGGACCGTGACCGAGGTCGCCACCCAGCCCCCCGCCAGCGCCTCTGCTGGCACTCCCGCCGGTGTCCCGGCGATGCCCGAGGTGTCGGAGCGCGTGCGAGCCCTGCACGCGCAGATGACGCTCGAGGAGAAGCTCGCCCAGATCGTGGGCTACTGGCTCGACCAGGGTGGCAACGTCGTCGCCCCGATGCAGGGCGAGATGGCCGCGGAGAACGCGGGGACCCCCCTGGCCGAGATCACCAAGGACGGGATCGGCCACTACACCCGCGTGTACGGCACCCGGCCGGTGGACCCGGCCGAGCGCGCCGCGTGGCTGTGGGCCGAGCAGCGCCGCCTGAAGACCGAGACCCGCCTGGGGATCCCCGCCCTGGTGCACGAGGAGTGCCTCACCGGCCTGGCCGCGTGGAAGGCCGCGACCTTCCCGACGCCGCTGGCCTGGGGTGCCTCGTTCGACCCCGAGCTGGTCTACGAGGCCGGCCACGTGATCGGCGAGTCGATGAAGGCGCTGGGCGTGCACCAGGGCCTCGCCCCCGTCATGGACGTCGTCCGCGACCCGCGCTGGGGCCGTGTCGACGAGTGCATCGGCGAGGACCCGTACCTGGTCGGCACCGTCGGCACCTCGTACGTGCGGGGCCTGCAGGACGCCGGCGTGCACGCCACGCTCAAGCACTTCGTCGGCTACTCCGGCTCGCGTGCCGGCCGCAACCACGCCCCGGTGTACGCGGGCCCCCGCGAGATCGCCGACGTGTTCCTGCCGCCGTTCGAGATGGCCATCCTCGACGGCGGCGTGAAGTCGGTCATGAACTCCTACACCGACCTCGACGGCGTGCCCATGGCGTCCAGCGTCGAGTACCTGACGGAGATCCTGCGCGAGAAGCTCGGGTTCGACGGCGTGGTCGTCGCCGACTACTTCGCCGTCGCGTTCCTCGAGGTGATGCACGCCGTCGCCAGGGACCGCGGCGAGGCCGCGGCGCTCGCGCTGACCGCGGGCATCGACGTCGAGCTGCCCACCGGTGACGCCTACCTCGCGCCGCTCGCGGAGAAGGTGCGTGCGGGCGAGCTCGACGAGGCCTACGTGGACCGTGCCGTGCTGCGCGCCCTGCGCCAGAAGGAAGAGCTCGGCCTGCTGGACGCGGACGCGTTCGAGGACGAGCCGCCCGCCACGATCGACCTCGACTCCCCCCGCCACCAGGAGCTCGCGCGCCGCCTGGCCGAGGAGTCGGTCGTGCTGCTGAGCAACGACGGCGTGCTGCCCCTCGGTGCCTGGCAGGACAAGCCGGGCCGGGTCGCCGTCATCGGCCCCAACGCCCACCGGGCCGAGGCGCTGCAGGGCTGCTACTCGTTCGCCAACCACGTGCTGGCCCACTACCCGGACCACGAGCTCGGGTTCGCCATCCCCACCCTCCACGAGGCCCTGGGCACGGCCTTCGGCGAGGCAGGGCTGCCCCAGCCGGAGCTGGTCTACGCCGAGGGCTGTGCCGTCGAGGGCGGCGACACCTCCGGGTTCGACGCCGCGGTGGCCGCTGCCGCGTCGGCCGACGTCGCCGTCGTCGTGGTGGGCGACCAGGCCGGTCTGTTCGGTCGCGGCACCGTGGGCGAGGGTAACGACTCCGAGTCGCTCGAGCTGCCCGGCGTCCAGCGCCAGCTCGTGGAGGCGGTGCTCGCCACCGGCAAGCCCGTGGTCATGGTGCTGCTCACCGGCCGGCCCTACGCGATCAACTGGGCGCTGGACGGGCAGGGCCCCAAGCCCGGCGCCGTGCTCCAGGCGTTCTTCCCCGGTGAGGGCGGCGGCCTCGCGCTCGCCGACGTCATCACGGGCCGGGTCAACCCGTCGGGCCGCCTGCCCGTGTCGCTGCCCCGCTCGACCGGGTCGCAGCCGTACTCCTACCTGCACCCGATCCTGGGTGGGCCGTCCGACGTCACGAGCACGGACTCGACGCCGCTGCGGCCCTTCGGGTTCGGTCTCTCGTACACCTCGTTCGAGTACTCGGACCTGCTGGTGGACGGTGCCGTGCGGGCTGGCGGCACCTTCACCGCCGTCGTCACGGTGACCAACACGGGTGACGTGGCCGGCACGGACGTGGTGCAGCTCTACGGCCGCGACCTGCACGGCTCGGTCGCCCGCCCGGTGGTCCAGCTGCTCGGCTACGCCCGTGTCACGCTCGAGCCGGGTGAGTCCCGGCAGGTGGCCTTCACGGTGCCGACCACGCGCCTCGCGTTCAGCGACCGTCGCATGGTCAAGATCGTGGAGCCGGGCGACGTCGAGGTGTGGGTGGGCTCCCACGCCACCGCCTCGTCGGCCGCTGCGCGGACCGAGGAGACCACGGGTGGCGCGATCACCAACGAGAAGGCCGTCGAGAAGATCGAGATCCCCGGCACGGCCACGGACCGCTCGGCGCTGGAGATCACCGGCCCGGTGCACGAGGTGAGCCGCGAGGACGCCCGCTGGGTCGAGGTCACCGTCTCCTGACGCCACGGCCCTGACACCTGCCGACGAGGCCCGGCACCGGAACCGCTCCGGTGCCGGGCCTCGTCGCCGTTAGGGTGACGGGATGCGGGTGGACGTGTGGCTGTGGGCGGTGCGGCTCTTCAAGAGCAGGTCCGCCGCTGCCACGTTGCTGCGCGCCGGGCGGGTGCGCGTCAACGGCTACCCGGCCAAGGCGTCGGCGAGCGTGAAGCCAGGGGACCGGGTGACGTGGCGGGACCCGCTGCGCGAGCGTGACGTCGAGGTGGTCGAGCTGCTGCCCAAGCGGGTGGGCGCGCCGTTGGCGGTCAAGGCGTACGTCGACCACAGCCCACCGGTGCCGCCCCGGGAGGAGCGGCTCGCCGTCGGCATCCGCGACCGGGGGGCGGGCCGTCCCACCAAGCGCGAGCGGCGCGAGATCGACCGGCTGCGCGGGGCCCGGCGCGACTGAGCCGGCCCGCCGGGCCCGGGGCGGTACGGTGCCGGCATGACCTCCCCGGACACCGCCGCACGCATCGCCCAGCTCCTGGAGAGGCACCCCGTCTGGGACGGGCACAACGACCTGCCGTGGGAGGCCCGCGAGCAGGTGGGCTACGACTGGTCCGCGCTGGACCTCGCGGCGGGCACGGCGGGCCGCACCCACACCGACGTGCCGCGGCTGCGCGCCGGCGGTGTGGGCGCCCAGTTCTGGTCCGTCTACGTGCCCTCGGACCTGCCGGGCAGCGAGGCGGTGACGCAGACGCTCGAGCAGGTGGACGCCGTGCGCCGCATGGTGGAGACGTGGCCCGAGACGTTCGCGCTGGCGCTGACGGCGGACGACGTGGAGGCAGCCTGGGCGGGCGGTCGGGTCGCGAGCCTGATGGGCGCGGAGGGCGGTCAGTCGATCGACTCGTCGCTGGGTGTGCTGCGGATGCTGTACGCGCTGGGCGTGCGGTACATGACCCTGACCCACAACCACGACAACCCGTGGGCCGACTCGGCCACGGACGCCCGCTCCGCGCACGGCGGGCTGTCACGGTTCGGTGGCGAGGTGGTCCGGGAGATGAACCGGCTCGGCATGCTGGTGGACCTCTCGCACGTCTCGCAGGGCACCATGCACGCGGCCCTGGACGTGACCGAGGCCCCGGTGATCTTCTCCCACAGCTCGGCGCGGGCGGTGTGCGACGTGCCGCGGAACGTGCCGGACGACGTCCTGACCCGCCTGGCCGGCAACGGTGGGGTGTGCATGGTGACGTTCGTCCCGAGCTTCGTGACCCCCGAGGTGGCTGCGTGGCGGGCCGGCGCGGCCGAGGCGGCGCGGGCGCGGGGCATCGACCCGGCGAGCTACGCGGCGTTCGCGCGGTTCAGCGCGCAGTGGCGCGAGGAGCACCCGGTGCCGCCCACCACGCTGGACGACGTCGTCGCGCACGTGGAGCACGTGCGGGACGTGGCCGGCGTCGAGCACGTGGGCCTCGGTGGGGACTACGACGGCGCGGACGGGTTCGCGCCCGAGCTGGCCGACGTCTCCGGGTACCCGGCGCTGCTGGCGGCGCTCGCCGAGCGCGGCTGGTCCGACGAGGACCTGGGCCGGCTGACGAGCGGGAACGTGCTGCGGGTGCTGCGCGAGGCGGAGGCCGTGGCGGCCCGCCTGCGGTCGGAGCGGGGCCCCAGCACCGCGCGCATCGAGGACCTGGACGCCTGAGGGAACGCCCCTCGCCGACGCACCGTCACGAGGGGGCCGAAAGGCCCCCTCGTCGAGGACCCTTCCCCCTGCCGCGCCTACCGCGTGGGCGGTGACGCTGGTGGTGACGCCGGGAGGTTCCCGGCCCGACCGACGGAGGTCGCCATGAGTGCAGTGACCGAGCGCCAGCGGGGCGCTCTCCCCACCGCCACCACCCTGCCGCCCGTGGCCCGGTACGCGTTCACGGTGCTGCGGCTGCTCCTCGCCTTCCAGTTCCTGTGGGCGTTCTTCGACAAGACGTTCGGCCTCGGGCGGTCCACGCCGTCCGAGCGCTCGTGGATCAACGGCGGCTCGCCGACGTCGGGGTTCCTCGGCGGTGTCGAGGGCCCGCTGCGCGGCTTCTACAACGGGCTCGCCGGCAACGGGTTCGTCGACGTGCTGTTCATGCTCGGCCTGCTCGGCATCGGCACGGCGCTCGCGCTCGGCATCGGGATGCGGGTGGCGGGCGTGTGCGCCGCCCTGCTGCTGGTGATGATGTGGGGCGCCGCGCTGCCCGTGGCCACCAACCCCTTCGTGGACGACCACCTGATCAGCGCCGCCGCCGTCGTCGGCCTCGCGTGGGCCGGCGCGGGCGACGTGTGGGGCCTGGGCCGCTGGTGGGGTTCCACGGAGCTGGTCCGCAAGAACCGCTGGCTGCGCTGAGGCGGCTGCGGCGTGACGACGACGACGGAGGCTAGCGTGGGCACCATGACGACCACCGTGCGCGTGTTCCTGGTCGACGACCACGAGGTGGTCCGGCGGGGGGTCGCCGACCTCCTGGACGCCGAGCCCGACCTCGAGGTGGTCGGCGAGGCGGGGACCGCCACCGAGGCCCTCGCCCGCGTGCCCGCGCTGGCCCCCGACGTCGTCGTGCTGGACGTGCGCCTGCCCGACGGCGACGGCGTGAGCGTCTGCCGCGACCTCAAGGCGCGCATGGACGTGGCCTGCCTGATGCTGACCTCGTTCGACGACGACGAGGCGCTGTTCGACGCGATCCTGGCCGGGGCGGCGGGCTACGTGCTCAAGCAGGTGCGCGGCACCGACCTGGTCGAGGCGATCCGTACCGTGGCCTCCGGCGGCTCGACCCTGGACCCGCGCGCCGCGGAGCACGTCATGGCCCGGATGCGGATGCAGGCCCAGCAGGAGGACCCGCTGGCCGAGCTGACGCAGCAGGAGCAGAAGATCCTGGCGCTGATCGGGCAGGGGATGACGAACCGGCAGATCGGCGCGGAGCTGTTCCTCGCCGAGAAGACGGTGAAGAACTACGTCTCGAGCCTGCTGTCGAAGCTGGGGCTCGAGCGGCGGGTGCAGGCCGCGGTGCTGGCGACCCGGCTGGAGCAGAACGGCTCCTCGACGCGCCCCTCGCGCTAGGCCGGGCTCACGAGCGGCACCTGCCACCGCACGAGCGTGCCCACGCCGCCAGGGCACGGGCCCACGGTGAGGGTCCCGCCGAGCTCGTCGGCGCGGCGGCGCAGGTTCGCCAGCCCGCTGAGGGTGACGTCCCCCGGCATCCCCACACCGTCGTCGGCGACGGAGAGGACGACGTCGTCCGTGGCGGTGAGCACCACGTCGACCCCGCGGGCGCGGGCGTGGCGGGCCACGTTGGACAGGCTCTCGCGCACCACGGCGACCAGGTGGTCGGCCGTGCCGGGCGGCACCAGGGCGTCCACGGCGCCCTCGAAGCGCAGGGCCGGTGGGAAGCCGAGCGTGCGGGTGGCGGCCTCCACCTCCGCGATGACACGGGAGCGCACGCCCACACGGCGGGCGTCGTCGGCCGGGGGCTGCAGGCCCCGGATGGTGGTGCGGATGAGGCTGATCGTCTCGTCGACGTCGTCGACGGCGGAGGCGACGCGCCCCGCCTCCTCGGCGGCGTCCCGGCGCTCCAGGCGCCGGGCCACACCCTGCAGGCCCAGACCGGTGGCGTAGAGGCGCTGGATCGCGAGGTCGTGCAGGTCGCGGGCGATGCGGTCCCGGTCGCGCACGACGGCGAGGCGCTCGGCGTCACGACGCCGCTCCGCCAGCTCGAGCGCCACGGCCGCCTGGGAGGCGAAGCCGCGCAGCGCGTCGACCACCACCTCCGGGAACGCCAGGGCGCCGTCGCGCCGGCCCACGGACAGCACGCCACGGGTGCGGCCCGGCTCGCCCAGCGGCAGCGCGGCGAGCGGGCCCACGCGCAGGCGCCCGCCGAACGCCGTCGCCCCGCGCGGGTCTCTCGCGGCGTCCACGGTGACGATCGGCTGCCCCGACTCGTACACCTCGGTGGCGTAGGCGCTCTCGTCGGGCACCGTCGCGCCGACCAGGCCGCCGGCGTCGGAGCCGAACGCCGCGCGCACCACCAGGCCGTCGCCGTCCGGCACCACGATCGTCGCGACGTCGGCCCCCGCCACGTGCGTGGCGTGGGCGGCGACCAGCCCCAGCACCTCGTCGGGGGCGTCCCCGGCCAGCAGGCGGCGCGAGATCTCCTCGCTCGCCACGGCCCACCGCTCCCGCAGCCGGGCGTCGTCGTACAGGCGCGCGTTCTCGACGGCGACGCTCGCCGCCGCCGCGAGCGCCTCGATGCGCCGCTGGTCCTCGGCGGTGAAGTCCCCGCCGTCGCGCTTCTCGGTGAGGTACAGGTTGCCGAACGGGGTGCCGTGGACGCGCAGCGGCACCCCGAGGAACGTGTGCATGGGCGGGTGGCCGGCAGGGATGCCCGCCGAGCGCGGGTCGCGTGCCAGGTCGCTCAGGCGCAGCGGTGCCGGGTGGCGGATGAGCTCGCCGAGGATGCCGTGCCCGGTGGGGTAGTGCCCGATCGCCCGCACCTCGTGGGGCGACATGCCGACGGTCAGGAACTGGCCGATCCGGCCTGCGGCGTCCAGGATGCCGAGCGCGGCGTAGCGCGCCCCGGCCAGGTCTGCCGCGGCCTGCACCAGGCGCTGCAGCGTGGTCTCCAGCTCCAGGCCGCGCCCGACGGCGAGCACCGCCTCCAGCAGCACGTCGACCTCGCTCGGTGCGGGGCCGGCGCCGTCGGTCGCCTCGCTGCCGTCCGGCCGCAGCGGCGGAGCGGGGTCGGCCGGGACGGCGTCGGGCGTGCTGGCACGCACGGGCACCGCAGCGCCCTGCTCGTGCCCGGTCTGGGCGTCTGCCCCCTGCTGGTCGTGCCGCACGCCTGCCTCCGTCCGTCGCCCCCAACCTATCCGCCCGCCGGCCGCGCCGGCCGGGACCTTCGGCACACGACGCCGGTCCGCCGGGCCCTGGGGTGCGGCGCCCGGGCGGCGGTGGACTGGTGAGGTCGCCACGTCCAGCCGGACGAGGCCGGGGGAGGAGGGGTCACCATGGCCAGGTGGTGCCGCGGGGTGGTGGTCGGGGTCGACGGCTCCGAGGAGGGGTACCGGGCTCTCGACTGGGCCGCCGCGGCCGCGGACCGGCACGACGCCGCGCTGGGTGTGCTCGGCAGCTATGTGGTGCCGCTCTCGCCGGTGCCCGCGGGGCCGCTGCTCGCCGCCGGCGGTCTGCACGCTGCCACCGGCCGGGCCGTGGCGGGAGCGCTGGCACGGCTGGAGGCACGTGGCACGGCCGGGCGGGAGGTCGGCACGGAGGTGGTCCCTGGGGCGGCCGCCCACGTGCTCGTCCAGCGCTCGCGCACCAGCGACCTCGTCGTCGTCGGGCGGCGCGGGCTGGGGGCCGTGGACCGTGCCCTGGCCGGGTCGGTGTCGTCGGCGCTCGCGGCGATGGCGTACGGGCCCGTGGCGGTGGTGCCGGCGTCGGCGTCGGTGACGCTGCCGCGCCGTGTGGTGGCGGGCGTCGCCACCGACGACTACCCCGGTCACGTGCTGGAGACGGCGTTCGAGGAGGCCGAGCTGCTGGGGGTGCCGCTCGAGGTGGTGCACGCCGTGGACCCCGGACCTCTGGGCAGCGCGCTGCGGCTCTACGAGGGCTGGGGGGACGCGTGGCGGGCCTCGGCCGCCGACGCCGTGCGCGACGACGTGCAGCGGTGGGCGCAGAAGCATCCCGGCGTGGCGTGCACGACGACGGTGGCCGAGGGGCGCCCGGCCGACGTGCTCCAGCGCTGCCTGCACCCCGACGACCTCGTCGTCGTGGGCGGCCGGTCGCACCTGCGGGTCACCGGGCGCATGCTCGGCTCGGTGGCGGACCGGCTGCTGCGCGTGGCGCCGTGCGCGGTGATCGTCTCCCACGCCCGGCCCGGCCGGAAGGGCTGACCTCGGGCTCAGAGAGCCAGGCGCCGCCGGGTCCAGCCCACGCCGAGCGTCTGCAGCACGGACTCGCGGTCGCGCTGGGTGGCGTCGGTGAACGCCCGCAGCGACACCACCGAGGCGGTGAGCATCGTGGTCAGCACGGCGCGAGCGGTCTCCGGGTCCGCGCTGGCCTCGTCGAGCATCTCCTGGACCACGCGTGATCGGATGCCCGGGCCGTCGGGCTCGGAGCACGCGGTCAGTAGAGCGATGGTCATCGACCCTGCGTCGACCTCACCCATGTCGAACCCCCCGGTGGTGCGCTCGTGGTGCGCTGGTGGTCCCAGGGTTACCGCACGCGGCGTCATCGCGCACCCGGAGAGATTGGTCACAGGGTTGGGCGGTCGTGAAGATCCTCTCCCGGCTCAGTCGTGGAGGATCCGCTGGAACAGCACGTGGTCCTGCCAGCGGCCTGCGATCCGCAGGTACCGCGGCGCGAGCCCGACCCGCTCGAAGCCGTTCCGCGCCAGCACCGCCTGCGAGGCGCCGTTGTGCAGCAGGGTCGCAGCCTCCAGGCGGTGGAGCCCCAGCACGTCCCGGGCGTGGACCACCGCGGCCGCCACGGCCGCGGACATCAGCCCCTGCCCCGTGCGGCCGCCGTCCACCCAATACCCCAACGACGCCGACATGAAGGCGCCGCGGACGATCGTCGCCACGTTCAGCCGGCCCACCACGCTGCCGTCGTCCGCCGCGAGCACCAGCGGCACGTGACGGCCCGCCGCGTGCTCCGCCACGGCCCCGGCGACCTGCTGCTCCTGCCAGGCGGGGTCGTAGAAGTCGTCGGGTCGCTCCGGGTCCCACGGCGCCAGGTGCTCGCGGTTGCGCGCGTAGGCGGCAGCGAGCGCGGCCCCGTCGCCCTCTCGCAGCAGGCGCAGCTCGACGTCGTCGGACAGGCGGACGGGCAGCGACGGACGGGCAGCAGGCTCGGGCACCCCCACACCCTACGGACGCCCAGGCCGGCGCCGCCGCCGGCGCGTCCGGGGGCCCGGGGCGTGCTCAGCCGGCGTCCGGGCGCTCCTCCGCCGCGAGGCGCGGCTCGGCACGCAGCGCAGGCTTGTTCCCCGCCTTGTCCGCGTAGAAGGCGCGGATGCGGTCCATGTCCGCGCGCACGTCACCGGAGAGGTGGAACGTGGGGCCGATGCCCAGGGTCATCGTGGTGCGGTCCACGAACCCCAGAGTCACGGGCAGCCCCGCCTCGCGGGCGATCCGGTAGAAGCCCGACTTCCAGTAGCCCTGCGACGACCGCGTGCCGTCCGGCGTCACCACGAGCTGGAACACGCGGCCCGCCCGCAACTCTGCCAGCACCTCGTCCACCACGCCCGAGGGGTTGGTGCGGTCCACCGGGATGCCGCCCAGACGGCGCATGATCGGCCCGCGCCACCCCGTGAACAGCGTGTGCTTGCCCAGCCATCGCACGTCCGCCTCGTTGCGCCAGGCCAGGCCCAGCATGTGCACGAAGTCCCAGTTCGAGGTGTGCGGGGCGCCCAGCATGACGGCGGGCTCGCGGGGGAAGGCGTCGTCGACCGGGGTCCAACGGCTCAACCGCCAGTAGAGCTGGGCGACGGTGCGGCGCAGGGAAGGCATCCCGAAACCGTACCGGGCACCCCGGGTGCTCGCCGACGCTGCGGCCCGTGTCCCGTGCGGCACGCCCCGCCCCCGCGGTGGCCTCTGCGGTGGCCTCCGTGGTGCCTCCGTGGTGCCTCGCTGAGGCGCCGCCTCGCACCGCCGGCCCTGCGGGAACCCCTGGTCGGGGGCACGCTAGGCCGATGCACAACCTCCAGGTTGCCGTCGAGAGGACGGCTGACGCCGCGCAGGACCTGGCCACCGGGCTGGCCGACGCCGTCGGCGCCCGCGGCTGGCACGTGGCCACCGCCGAGTCGCTCACCGCAGGGAACATCGCCAACGTGCTGGCGGCCGCGCCGTCGGCCAGCACGTGGCTGCGCGGCTCGCTCGTCGCGTACTCGCCGGAGGTGAAGTTCCGGCTCGGCGTACCCCGCGGGCCCGTGGTCACCGAGGAGTGCGCGCTCATCCTGGCGCGCCGCGCGGTGGAGCTGCTCGACGCCGACCTGTGCGTCGCGGTCACCGGGGTGGGCGGGCCCGAGCCCGACGAGGGGCACGCCCCCGGCACCGTGTGGTTCGCCGTCGTCTCCCCGGCGGGCGAGCACACCGTCAAGGAGGTGTTCGACGGCGACCCGCCCCAGGTGCTGGTGGCGACGACCGAGCGGGCGATCGCGCTGCTCACCGACGTCGCACGCGGGGCGTAGGCGCGTCTGCTGTGCTCGGCCGTGGTCGCTCTGTCCGTGCTGCGAGCGCTGCGACGCGGTGCCACGGTGGCCGCATGCCGTCCCTGCCGCTCCGTGCCCTCGCCCGCTCCGCCGGGCTGGTGCTGGCTGGTGCCGTCGGTGCGGCCGCAGCCGTGCTGCGCACCCGGCCGCTGCACCCCGACGGCGTCGTCCTCGACGGGGTGCTGGTGGTGGACGGCCCCCACGGGGGCGCGGCGGAGGACGGTGCGGCGGTGGCCGGCGACGGCGCGGCAGCGGCCCGGGGAGCTGCCGTCGTGGCCGCGCTGCCCGCCGGGCGCACCCCCGTCGTCGTCCGGCTCTCGCTCGGGGCAGGCATGCCCCGCACGTGGCCCGACGTCGCCGGGATCGCGATCCGCTGGCACGCCGGCGGGCTCTCCCAGGACCTCCTGCTGGGCTCGGCCCGCCCCGGGCCGCTCGGCAGGTTCGTGCCCACCCCGCGCCGCCGCGTCCTGGGCTGGTTCAGCACCGTGATGCCGCTGCGCACCGAGGCCGGGCCCGTGCTGCTGGGCCTGCACCCTGCCGCCGTCCAGCCGCCCGGGCACGTGGCCCTCGACCTGGTGCAGGCCGCCCCGAGAGGACCTTGGCAGCGCGTGGGCGCCCTCGAGCTGCTCGGCCCCGCCGGCACCGCACCGCACGACGAGGAGCACCTGCGGTTCGATCCCACCGCCAACGCGCCCCGCGGCCTGGGCACCTACCGCTGGGAGGACGCGCTGCGGGCGCCGTCGTACGCCGCCGCCCGCCGCTGGTCCGGCGCTGCGGGCACCGCCGGACCGTCCGACCGGCGCTGACCGCCGCGCTCGACGACCCGGCGCGGCGCGCCCGGCCGGCAGGCCCGGCTCAGCCCATGATCCCCAGGTTCCCCGCCGCGTTCAGCGCCAGCAGCGCCCCCACCACCCCCAGCACCCAGCCCGTCATCTCCTCACCGTTGCGCGCGAACCAGGCGTCCACCCGGCGCAGCAGCGGCTCCACCAGCCGCGCCGCCACCAGCCGGCCCCCGAGCAGCAGCAGCGCGGGCAGCACCATCACCACGCAGTACCCGGCCAGCACCGCGGCGCTCGCGGGCGTGCCCAGGCCCGACGACGTCACGATCCCGATCGCGGCCAGGTACGGCAGCATCGTGGCCACCTCCAGCGCCGCCGCGGCCAGCGCCAGCCCCACGAGGGAGAAGGTCGAAGCCCGGCGGCGGACGAGCGCCGCGCCCGGCGTCGTCCCCGCCCCGGCCGTGCTGGTGGCGCCCGGGGACCCGCTCTCCACGCCGAGCGCGCGGTCCCGCCACCGGCTCAGGCGGCTCGGCGGCGGCGTGATACCTGCGGACTCCTGCTCGGCGCGCCGCCGGGCGGCACGCTTGCCGTCGAACCGGAAGCTCAGCGCGAACAGGCCCACCCCGAGCAGGAGCTGGGCCACCCAGGCAGGCGGAGAGCCGAGCGCGTCCTGGTAGCGGTCGAGCACCACCCCGGCCCCGGCCATGACCACCAGCCCCACGGCGAGGTAGAAGCCGGCGACGGTGCCGAGGTACACGAGCAGGCGTGCCGGGCGGGGCCGGCCCGGGGCGAGCAGCAGCCACACGGGGATCGCGAGGGTGCCGAAGCTCGTGGAGTCGATCAGGGCGAGCACCACGAGCACGCCGGCGAGCCCCAGCACGCCCTCGGGCGAGCCGACGTCGAGCAGGTCGAAGGGGAGGTCCATGAGAGGAGCCTCCCCGCGCGCCGGGGGTCGCGGCGTCGGCCGGGCGGCCGATCCTCGCCCCGGCCCGTACATCGTTCGTCGGACGCCGGTGCGCGGCTAGGCTCCCAGGACGTGAACGTCGAGGTGTCCCCGCCCGTGCCCGCGGAGCACGCCCTGCTCGTCGCCGTGTGGCGCCGTGCCGTCGAGGCGACGCACCACTTCCTCTCCCCGGCCGACGTCGACTGGTACGAGGAGCGGGTCGCGGCGCACCTCGACCAGGCCGACGACGTCCTCGTCGCCAGGGCCCCGGACGGCACGCCGCTCGGGTTCGCCGGGGGCTCGGACGGCCGGATCGACATGCTGTTCGTCGACCCCGAGGTGCACGGGCAGGGCGTGGGCACGCGCCTGCTCGAGGCCCTGGCCGCCGGCCACGAAGAGGTGCACGTCGACGTCAACGAGGGCAACGAGAGCGGTCGGCGGTTCTACGCGGCCAAGGGGTTCGTCCAGGTGGGCCGCTCTGCCCTGGACGACGACGGGCGCCCCTTCCCGATCCTGCACCTGCGCCGGGGCTGAGCCGCAGCGACCGGTACATCGTTCGCCGGATGCCCGTGCCGCGGGCCTCGTGCTGGGATGGTCCGGTGAGCACGGAACCCTGGTGGCGCCGCGCCGGGGCTGCGGTCGCCCGGGCGGCCCGCGCCGACGACCGGCGCGGAGACGTCGTGACGGCGGCGGTGACCTTCCTCCTCGGCGTCCTGACCCTCGTGGTGGGGCTCGTGGGCCTGTACCGCGACGCGCCCCAGGTGCCCCTGTGGTGGCACGCGGTGCTGCTGGCCGCGGGCTGCCTGCTCGTCGTGGTCAAGAGGCGCAGCCCGGTGCGGGCCCTGCTGGGTGGCGTGGTGCTCGTGGTGGTCGACCTGTGGTGGGGCGGCAGCGTGGCGCTCGTGCTGGTGCTGTGGGACCTGCTGCACGCCGCCGCGCTGTGGTCGGGCGAGGCCGCCCGCCGGGCGCTGTGGACGGTGGCGACCGGCCTCGTCGTCGTCGCCGCGGTGGTGGCCGTGGTGGCGACAGGTGACCCGCGCGAGCTCGTGTTCACCGCCCTGCAGCTCGGCGCCGTGCTGCTGACGCCGCTGTGGTGGGCCACCGACGTGCGCCGCAAGTCCGACATGGCGCGCCTGGAGCGGCAGCGCGCCGACCTCGCGGGGGAGCGGGCGCACCTGGCCGAGCAGCAGGCCGAGCTCGAGCGGCAGCGTGCCCGGGACCTGGAGCGGCTCGCGGAGGCGGAGCGGCACGAGGCGGTGCGTGCCGAGCGTGCGGCGATGGCGCGAGACCTGCACGACGTCGTGGCCGCACACCTGTCCACCATCGCCATCCACTCGGGGGCGGCCCTGGCGTCCCCGCCCGACGCTGCCCGCGACCGTGCGGCGCTCGAGCAGGTGCGGGCCGCCTCGGTGGCGTCCCTGGAGGAGATGCGTTCGATGATCCTGCTGCTGCGCTCGGAGCCGCGAGCCGCCGGGGCGTCCGGGGACGACGTCGCGGCCCCGCCGCGCCTGACCGGGCCCGGCGCGCTCGATTCGCTGGTCGGCCGGGCGACGGCCGCCGGCACGGCGGTCCGTGTGGAGGGGGCCGACGACGTCGTCGCCGCCACGCTGCCCGTCGCCGTCGACCAGGCGCTGCACCGCATCGCCGCCGAGGCGCTGACCAACGCCGTCAAGCACGCGCCCGGTGCGCCCGCGGTGCTGCGGCTGGCACGCCCCGGCACCGACGTCGAGCTGGAGGTGCGCAACGCCGCGCCCGACGGCGCCCCGCCGCAGGGCGAGGCGGCGCTGAGCGGCGGCACGGGGCTCCTGGGTATGCGGGAACGGGCCGAGGCGCTGGGCGGCGGGCTGGTGGCCGGGCCCGCGGCCGACGGCGGGTGGAGCGTGCGGGCCCGGATCCCGCTGCGGGTCCCGGCCGGGCGGGCGGCGTCGTGAGCACGCCACCGCAGGGGTCTGTCCCTGACGCTCCCGTCCCGGTCGGTGTCGGTGCACCGGCGCCCGAGCAGCCCGTCCGCGTGCTGGTCGCGGACGACCACGCGGCCATCCGGGCCGGCCTGCGCCTGCTGCTCGACGGCGCGGAGGGCGTCGTCGTGGTCGGTGAGGCCGCGGACGGCGCGGCGGCCGTCACGAACGCGCGGGCGCTGCGCCCCGACGTCGTGCTCATGGACGTGCGGATGCCCGGTACGGACGGCATCGCCGCGACGCGCGCGATCGTGGCGGACGGGCTGGCCGAGGTGCTGGTGCTCACCACGTTCGACCTGGACGAGCACGTGGACGAGGCGCTGCGCGCGGGCGCGGCCGGGTTCCTGCTCAAGTCCGCCGAGCCCGCGGCGCTGGTCGACGCCGTGCGGCGGGTCGCCGCGGGCGACGGCGTCCTCGCTCCCGAGGTGACGCGGCGGCTCATCCGCCAGCTCGCCCGAGGGCCGGCCGCGGGCGCCGGGCAGGTCCCCGAGCGGGGCACCACCGCCGTCGACCCCCGCCTCGAGGCGCTGACGCCCCGCGAGCGGGACGTGCTGGCGGCCCTCGGTCGGGGCCTGGCGAACGCCGCCGTGGCCGAGGAGCTCGTCATCACCGAGGCCACGGCCAAGACGCACGTCTCGCGGGTGCTGGCCAAGCTGGGCGTCACCTCCCGGGTGCAGGCGGCGATCGTGGCGCGCGAGGCAGGCCTGGCCTGAGCCCCGGCGCCAGACGGGTGCAGCTTAGGGCCTGTCTCGCAGGCCGGGGTGCGGCAGGAACCGGTTGACGAGCACCTGCTGCCCGGCCGACCACAGCGCGGACACCGCCCAGTAGAGGACCACGCCCACCGGCAGGTGCACCGCGGTCACCGCGAGCACCACGGGCAGCACCCACGTCATCGAGCGCATCGCCGACTCCATCGACTCCGCCAGGGGCCCGTCCGGCGTGGTGGCGGGGCGGTTGCGCAGCGCGAGCCGCTGGGTGAGCCGCTGCGCTGCGGCCATGACCACCACGAGCACGACGCAGAACGCGAGGGCGGCCCCGCCGTCGACGGTCAGCAGCGTCCCGGAGAGCGGGGCCCCGGCGATCTGGGCGGCGTCGGCCTGCCGCACGAGGACGGCGTCGAGCGCCCCCACCGACTCGTGGCGAGGGATGCCGCTGAGGGTGGCGTAGAGCGCGAAGAGCACGGGCGCCTGGAGCAGCGCGGGCAGGCAGCCGGCGAGCGGGCGGGCGCCGGCGGACCGCATCACCTGCTGCTGCTCCTCGCGCGCGGCCAGGAGCGACGCGCGGTCGGTGCGGCCCTGGTACTTGCGGCGGATCCGCTGGAGCTCCGGCTGGAGGGCGCTCATGGCGTGCCCGGCGCGCACCTGGCGCACCACGAGCGGCACGAGCAGCAGGCGGACGGCGACGACCAGCCCCACGATCGCCAGCGCCCACGCGGGCCCGCCCGCCGGGTCGAGACCGGTGGAGGTGGCGAGGTCGTGACAGCGGACGAGCACCCAGGCGACGGCCTGGCGCAGGGGCAGCAGCGGGGCCGCGACGGTGGAGACGAACGAGTCGGCGGCGATCGGGGCGGTGGACGGGGCGGGGAAGAGCAGGGGGGCGATGTGCACGGGGGACTCCGGGAGCCGAGGGGACGGGACGCGTGTTCCCGTGCGCGGCCACAGCCGCCGACCGCGCCTGCGGCGTCGGTGGTGGCGGCGTGGAGCCTGGGCGTGGTGCCCGGTCGCCGAGGGCGGCCGGGGTCAGCGGGCGCACGGGAGCGACGTCGCTCCCGGTGCGCGCGGCCGTGGGCGGCCTGGCGTGGTGGGGTCGTGCTGGCGCGACGGCGGCGGGGCCACGGCCTGGGGCGCCACCCGTGGCGCGGTGGCCACGAGCAGGACGGCGAGGGCGAGCGACGCGAGCAGCCCGACGGCGGTGGCGGTCACGGCCGAGGCGGCGGCTCCCAGCAGGAGGGCCAGGGTGCCGTGCGCAGAACCCAGCGGCGTGGCTGCCAGGACGACGAGCGCCAGCGCGCCGAGGGTCGGGACCAGCGCGACGGCGCGGGCCGAGGCGACGGCGGTCAGCCGTCGGCGGGGGCGCGCGCTCGTCGTCGTGCTCGGCACGTGGTCCACCTCCTCCTGGCCCGTCTGGTGCTCACGCTACCTGCCAGAGCGGCCGTGGCCGTCGCCCAGGGCGGCCGCGGCGTCGGTCGCGGGGTCCTGGCGGCCGGCCCGTGGCCGCGTCGTCCACCGGAGGAGGACCCGCCCTGGCCGGTCGGCGGTCGAAGGCCGTGGCGCCCGGACGCGCCCGTCCGCGGCTGGGTGGGGGGACACTGGGTCACAGCAATGTCTGCTGAGACGAGGAGTCCTAAGTGCCCCAGGGAACTGTCCGATGGTTCGACGCCGACCGAGGGTTCGGTTTCATCGACCTCGGGAACGAGGCCGAGGACCTCTTCGTGCACGCGTCCGAGATCGTCGGTGACGACGGGCCGAGGGTGCTCCGGGAGGGGCAGGCCGTCGAGTTCGAGGTCGGAGAGGGTGACCGTGGCCCGCAGGCGCGTCGCGTCCGCGTCACGGGCGACCGGGCGCCCGACGCGTCCCTGGGTGTGCTCGGCACCGTCTCCTGGTACGAGCCGGCCAAGGGGTACGGCTTCGTCATGCCCGACGGCGGTCGTGCCGAGGTCTTCGTGCACTCCTCGGCCATCGTCGGGGGCGGTGTGGTCTCGGAGGGCCAGCGGGTGGCGTTCCTCGTCGTCGACGGGGAGAAGGGGCCGCAGGCGGACCACCTGCTGCCTCTCGGGGCCCAGGCCGCGCGACCGGTGTCGGACGGCGCGGACGGCACGGTGTCCTGGTACGACGGCACCAAGGGCTTCGGGTTCGTCGCTCCCGACTCGGGCGGCGAGGACGTCTTCGTCCACGTCAGCGCGCTCGGCCCCGGGCTGACGGAGCTCTCCGAGGGGGCCCGTGTGACGTACGAGGTCGTCGACGGCGACAGGGGCCCGACGGCTCGCGACGTGCGGCTCGTGCGCGGCTCCGGGGGCGGGCGCGCCGCTGCGGACCGTGGCCGGTCGAGCCGGCCCGGCGCGTCCGGCGGGGCGGTGCGCGGAGGGGAGGGCACCGTCGCCCGCTACGACGCGGAGCGCGGTTTCGGGTTCATCACCCCTGACGCCGGCGGCGCCGACCTGTTCGTGCACGTGTCGGTGGTCCGGGACGAGGAGGTCCTGGAGGAGGGCGACCGGGTCCGCTTCAAGGTGCGGCAGAGCGACCGAGGGCCGCAGGCGGACAGCGTCGAGCTGCTGTGAGGCCGGAATAGGTGGGCCGTCGGTCAAGTTGAGTCAGGCAGGCTCAACTTTGGCCGCGCGGACTTGCCGCAGCGCAGCGCCCGACCTAGGTTGAGCGGAGCAGACTCAACCCGCACCACCGGAGGAAGCAACCATGGCTCGAGCAGTCGGTATCGACCTCGGCACCACCAACTCGGTCGTCGCCGTCCTGGAGGGTGGCGAGCCCACCGTCATCGCCAACGCCGAGGGGTCGCGCACGACGCCGTCCGTCGTCGCGTTCTCCAAGACGGGCGAGGTCCTGGTCGGCGAGGTCGCCAAGCGCCAGGCCGTCACCAACGTCGACCGCACCATCTCCTCGGTCAAGCGCCACATGGGCACCGACTGGAAGCAGGAGATCGACGACAAGAACTACACGCCGCAGGAGATCAGCGCCCGCATCCTCGGCAAGCTCAAGCGCGACGCCGAGGAGTACCTGGGCGAGCCCGTCACCGACGCGGTCATCACCGTCCCGGCCTACTTCAACGACGCCGAGCGCCAGGCCACGAAGGACGCCGGCCAGATCGCCGGCCTCAACGTGCTGCGCATCGTCAACGAGCCCACCGCAGCCGCCCTGGCCTACGGCCTCGACAAGGGCAAGGAGGACGAGCTGATCCTCGTCTTCGACCTGGGTGGCGGCACGTTCGACGTCTCGCTCCTCGAGGTCGGCAAGGACGAGTCCGACGGCTTCGCCACCATCCAGGTGCGCGCCACCTCCGGTGACAACCGCCTGGGCGGCGACGACTGGGACCACCGGATCGTCGAGCACCTCATCCAGCAGGTGAAGAACCAGTCCGGCGTGGACCTGTCCAAGGACAAGATCGCGCTGCAGCGTCTGCGCGAGGCCGCCGAGCAGGCCAAGAAGGAGCTCTCCTCGGCCACCTCGACGAACATCTCGATGCAGTACCTGTCGATGTCCGAGAACGGCCCCATCCACCTGGACGAGAAGCTCACGCGCGCCCAGTTCCAGCAGATGACGCAGGACCTGCTCGACCGCACCAAGGAGCCGTTCCACAACGTCATCCGCGACGCCGGCATCTCGGTCTCCGACATCGACCACGTCGTGCTGGTCGGTGGCTCGACCCGCATGCCCGCCGTCGCCGACGTCGTGCGCGAGCTCACCGGGGGCAAGGAGCCCAACAAGGGCGTCAACCCCGACGAGGTCGTGGCCGTCGGTGCCGCGCTGCAGGCCGGTGTCATCCGCGGCGACCGCAAGGACGTCCTGCTGATCGACGTCACCCCGCTGTCGCTCGGCATCGAGACCAAGGGCGGCGTGATGACCAAGCTCATCGAGCGCAACACGGCCATCCCCACCAAGCGCTCCGAGATCTTCTCCACGGCGGAGGACAACCAGCCCTCGGTGGCGATCCAGGTGTTCCAGGGCGAGCGCGAGTTCACGCGCGACAACAAGCCGCTGGGCACGTTCGAGCTGACCGGCATCGCGCCCGCCCCGCGCGGCGTCCCCCAGATCGAGGTCACCTTCGACATCGACGCGAACGGCATCGTGCACGTGTCCGCCAAGGACCGCGGCACGGGCAAGGAGCAGTCGATGACCATCACGGGTGGCTCGGCCATCCCGAAGGAGGACATCGACCGGATGATCAAGGACGCCGAGGCGCACGCCGCCGAGGACAAGCGCCGCCGCGAGGAGGCCGACACGCGCAACCAGGCCGAGGCGTTCGCGTACTCGATGGAGAAGCAGATCGCGGACAACCGCGACAAGCTCCCCGCCGACGTCGTGACCGAGGTCGAGGGCGACATCGCCGCCGTGAAGTCCGCGCTCGAGGGCGAGGACGCGGAGGCGGTCAAGACGGCCTACGAGAAGCTGGGCGTCTCGTCCCAGAAGATCGGCCAGGCGCTGTACGCGCAGGGCGAGCAGGGCGCCGCGGGCGACACCGGTGCCGGCACCGCGGGTGCGGGCACCGACACCCCGACGTCGGACGACGACGTCGTGGACGCCGAGATCGTCGACGACGAGGACGAGCGCAAGTGACGGACGAGCCGCAGGGCACGCCGGAGCCGGAGGGCTCCGACAAGCCCTTCCAGTTCACGGACAAGCGCAAGGTGGACCCCACCTCGGGCACCGCTCGCGAGAGCGCGCCCGAGGGCGGGGCCGCCGAGCCGGGCGGGGAGGCCGCCGCCGACCCGCTGGCCGCTCTCGACTTCGAGCCCGAGGGCGAGACTGCCGAGCTGGCCAAGGCCAAGGCCGAGGCCGCCGAGCACCTCGACGCGCTCCAGCGCGAGCGGGCGTCGTTCACGAACTACCGCAACCGGGCGCTGCGCGACCAGGAGGCCGCGCGTACCCGGGGCGTGCAGGACGTGCTGACGAGCCTGCTGCCCGTGCTGGACGACATCGAGCGCGCGAAGCAGCACGGGGATCTGAGCGGGCCCATGGCCGCCATCGCGGAGAAGCTGGACGCCTCCCTGGCCAGGTTCGGGGTGGAGCGGTTCGGTGTGGTGGGCGAGGAGTTCGACCCCACCGTCCACGAGGCGCTCATGCACCGCGCCGACGCCGAGGCGACCGCAGCGACGGTCGAGCTCGTCGTCGAGCCGGGCTACCGCATCGGCGAGAAGGTCGTCCGGGCTGCCCGCGTCGGGGTCGTCGGGCCGGAGTAGTCGTGGTCGAGGTGGGGCTTCAGGTCTCGTGAGCGAGAGCCGATCGAGCTTGCGAGCGGATCGTTCGAGCAAGTGAGACCTGAAGCCCCGCCCTGCACGCCCAGTGGATCGAGAAGGGAGGCGTCGTGACCGGTCAGGACTGGATCGAGAAGGACTTCTACGCCGCGCTCGGCGTCCCCAAGGACGCGGACGACGCGGCCATCAAGAAGGCGTACCGGAAGCTGGCCCGCCAGTACCACCCCGACCAGAACCAGGGTGACGCCAAGGCGGAGGCCCGGTTCAAGGAGATCGGCGAGGCGTACGCCGTGCTGTCCGACCCGGAGCAGCGCAAGCAGTACGACGCGCTGCGGGCGATGGCCGGTGGCGGGGCGCGCTTCACCGCCGGGGGCACCGGTGGCGGCGCGGGCGGGTTCGAGGACATCTTCGGAGCCATGTTCGGCGGGGGAGCGCCCGGCGGGGCGCAGGGCGGTCCGCGCGTGCGCTACTCCACCGGTGGTGCGGGCGCCGGGGCCGGCGGCGGGTTCGAGGACATCCTCGGCTCGATGTTCGGCGGCGCGGGAGCCGGCGGCTTCGGCGGCCGCCGTGCGGGCTTCGCCACGCCGGAGCAGGGCGCCGACCTCGCTGCGGAGACCACGCTGTCGTTCCGTACCGCGGTCGAGGGAGCCACCGTCGAGCTGATGGTGGACGGCAAGAAGGTCACCACGCGCATCCCCGCGGGCGTCAACGACGGCCAGAAGCTGCGCATCCGTGGCAAGGGGCGCCCCGGCGTCGGCGGCGGTGCCGCCGGCGACCTCGTGCTCACGGTGCACGTCGAGAAGCACCCCGTGTTCTCGTTGTCGGGACGCGACCTGCGGGTCACGGTGCCGGTCACGTTCGGCGAGGCCGCCCTGGGGGCTCAGGTCGAGGTGCCGACGCTCTCTGGCGATACGGTGCGGGTCAAGGTTCCGGCGGGGACGCCGTCGGGCCGCGTGCTGCGCGTCAAGGGCCGTGGCGTGGCCACCTCCAAGGGCGCGGGCGACCTGCTCGTGACCGTGCAGGTGGTGGTGCCGCAGAAGCTGAGCCGCAAGGCCAAGGAAGCGCTCGAGGCTTTCGTGGCGGAGAGCGACCGCGAGGACGTCCGCGCGGACCTGGTGGCCCGCGCGGCGCAGGGCTGACACGCTCGAGGTGACGGCTCTGCGGGCCTGACGGGACGAGGAGCTGACGCGCTGCTGACGGCAGGCGGGAGGAGGCTGCGATGAACGACGACGCACCGGTGCTGACCGTGTCGCAGGCCGCCGCGATGGCGGGCATGCACCCTCAGACGCTGCGCCAGTACGACCGGCTCGGGCTGGTCACGCCCCGCCGCACGGTGGGGCGGGGCCGGCGCTACTCGCGCAACGACGTGGCGCGGCTGCTCGAGGTGCAGCGCCTGGCGCAGGGCGAGGGCATCAACCTGGCCGGCATCAAGCGGATCATGGACCTCGAGCGCCAGGTCAGCGTGCTCGAGCAGCGGCTGGCCGAGCTGCTGGCCTTCCAGACCGAGCGGGTCGAGGCCGAGCGACGCGTCTTCGCGGCGGGCACGGCGGGTGACGTCGTCGTGGTGCCGCGGGGGCGGCGCGTGCGCAGCGCCGAGCTGCGGGTCGACGTCGAGCGCCGGCCCGGAGGGGGAGCGCTCGTGCTGTGGCGGCCTCACCGGCAGTCACGCCGCGACTGAATTACCGCGACGGCATTCTTTCCTATATCTGGAAAGGCAGACCTCAGTTTCTCGCGTGGTTTCTCTTTTCTGGCGAGCCTGCTTTTCTGCGCCTATTCTCGTCGTGTCCGTGAGGCACGTCGAGGAGGGGCCATGAGCTCGCTGACGGAGATGTCGCAGCCCCGGACGCACCAACGGCGGCCGCCCCGCAGGGGAGCGGCCGCCGTTCGCGTCCGGGAGGCTCGGTCAGCGGCTCAGCTGTGCGAGCAGCTCCACGGCGTCGGCGTGGGAGGCCGGCAGCTTCTCCACCCACACGCGGGTGGGGCGGCGCATGACCTCCGAGAGCCCCAGGATCTCGGCGTTCTTCTCGATCACGCGGCGCAGCGTCTGCGCCAGCTGCGGGGTTCCCTGGCCGCGCGGGCACAGCACCGCGTACAGGCCGTCGGTCAGCACACCCATCGGGTGGCCGTCGCCGAACACCTGGTCCAGGGTGCGGCCCACGGTGGCCGAGCGGGCCATGCGGCGCCAGGCGTCCAGGTCGTCGAGCGCGACGTCGAGCACCACGAGGCAGTGGGTCTCCGGCACGTCGGCGCCCGAGCGCAGGGCCTCGCCGTACGTCTCGCGCAGGCGCTCGCCCAGGTAGTCGGCCGTGGGCAGGCCGGTCGCGGGGTCGCGCACCGCCGAGTGCACGGGCAGGGACTCGTGCCCCTCGACCCAGCCCACGGACAGAGCGCGCAGCGCCTGAGGGTCGGCGGAGCGGCCGAGGGCCCGGTACAGGCAGCTCAGGTCGTCCAGGGACTCCCCGATGCCGACGCCGGCCGCACCGCGCGCGGCACCGAGCCGCTGCGCCGCCGCATCGGGCGTGCGGTCCTCGCTGACGGCCTCGACGAGAGCGTCCACGGCGGGGTGGTACCAGTCGCCAGGGCGCAGCCACACCTCGGCCAGGCTCGTGGCGCGCCATTGTTCGCGCAGGTCAGCGGCGTGTGGCACACCGGCTGCGAACCGGCTCACGATAGGTTCTCCCCCATGGACGTCCATCATTCCGCAGGAATGGGCCGCCAGGCACCCCCAGAAGGGCTCCGAAACCGGCTTTCACCCCCGGTGACCGGGTGACTTCAGCGTATAGTGAACGCGCGCCTCAGGGGAACGGGGGGCGCCAGCCACGCCAGGAACGGCAGGGGTCGTGACAGACGTCTACATCGACTCGGGTGACCAGCTCCCCGGTCCGAGTGACGCGGAGCTCATCCTCGAGGTGCGCAGCGGCGACCTCGACGCCTACGGGGCTCTGTACGAGCGGCACGCTGCCGCTGCACGTCGCCTCGCACGCCAGTACGTGCAGGGTGCGGCCGACGCCGAGGACGTCGTGGCGGACGCCTTCGCCCGCGTGCTGCGCGTGCTCCAGCAGGGCGGCGGCCCGGACCAGATGTTCCGCGCCTACCTGTTCACCGTGGTCAAGAACGTGGCCGTCGAGGTCTCCAAGGGCCACCAGCGCACCACGGTCACCGACGACCAGACCACGTTCGAGGCGGCCCTGCGCGCCGGTGCGCAGTCCGAGGACCCGGCCGTCCAGGGCTTCGAGCGCACCGTGGTCTCCCGCGCCTACCGCGACCTGCCCGAGCGGTGGCAGGCCGTGCTCTGGTACACCGAGGTCGAGGGGTACACCCCCGCCCAGATCGCCCCCATCCTGGGGTTGTCGCCCAACGGCGTCTCCGCCCTCGCCTACCGTGCGCGCGAGGGCCTGCGGGTCGGCTACCTGCAGCAGCACCTGACGCAGTCGTCCGCCGACGGGTGCCGCACCGTCAACCCGCTGCTCGGCGGGTACGTGCGCGGCAGCCTCGCCAAGCGGGAGATCGGCAAGGTCGACGCCCACCTGAAGACGTGCGGCGACTGCCGCACCCTCGTGATCGAGCTGTCTGACGTCGCGCACGGCATGCGCGCCGTCGTCGCCCCGCTGGTGCTCGGCGCCGTCGGCATGGCCGTGCTCGGCGCGCTGCCCGTCGGGCTCGTCGCGGCCGCCGGTGCGGGGACGACGGCGGCTGCCGCTGCGGGGACGACGACCGCGGCTGCCGCTGCGGGCGCCGGCACCACCGGGGCCGCCGCCACCGCCGGAGCGACCGGTGCCGCGGGCGCGGGTGCCACGGCAGGCACCGCGACCGTCGGAGCCGCGGCAGGCTCGACGGCGGCGGGCGCGGCCGGTGCCGGTGCGGCGGCCGGTGCCGGCGCGGCAGGCGCGGCCGGGACGACGGCCGGTGCTGCCGGTGCCGCCGCGGGGGCGAGCGCTGCCGCCGGCTCGGCTGCCGCAGGCTCCGCCGTCGCCTCCTCGGTCGTGGCCACCGCTGCCGGTGCGGGCGCCGTCGTGGGCGGGACCGGCGTCGTCGCCGCCGCGGGGGCGGTGGCGGTCGCCGCCGTCGGTGTGGTCACCGTGCTGCAGGCGATGGGCCCGGCCGCCTCCGCCCCGCCGGCGCGTGAGCCCGTCTCCGCCACCGCTCCCGCGGCGCCCGGGCGGGGCGCGGTGCTGGCACAGCCGGCCGAGGAGTTCGCCGACCCGACCTCCCCGGCCAACACCGTGCTCGCCCCGCCCGCGGTCCTGGACGTGACGCCGCCCGCCAAGCTCTACGTGCAGCCCGTCACCACCCAGGTGCTCGAGCCGCGGGTCCCCCAGCGGGTGGTGCTGACCGTGGTCAACGACGGCGGCCGGCCGGCCCTGGGCGCCAAGGCGCGGTTCGAGCTGGAGGACGGCCTCGACCCGGCGCTGCCGACGTCCCGGGGCGGGATGACCTCGCCGTCCGGCTCGTTGCCGCTCTCGGCGGACTCGCTGCGCTGCGCCGTCCCGGCGGACGACCAGCGCTCGGTGGTCTGCGAGCTCGGTGACATCCCGGTGGGCGGCACGCGCACCGCCGCGTTCGACGTCGTCGCCCACAACGGGGGGCAGTACGCCATCGACGGCGAGGTGTGGGCCCAGGGCGTGAAGAAGACGCCGGTCGACGTGCCGCCCGCCGCCGTCGACCTCTTCGGCGCCGAGCTCACCGCGCGCCTGGGCGCCGTCGAGGCGCTGCAGAACCCGGGGGCCGCGCTCGTGCCCCTGGCGGTGAGCAACACCGGCGACCGGCTCGCCACCGCCGGCTGGAGCGTCGAGACCGTCCTGCCCGAGGGCCTGGCCCTGGCCGGAGCCGAGGGCGACCTCGGGTGCGCCCCGGCCGAGACTCCCGGCAGCATCACCTGCGCCCCGCGCGAGGACGTCGAGCTCGCCCCCGGCGAGGCGCTCGGCACGCAGCTGCGCGTGGTGGCCACCGCGACCGAGGCCGTGGGCCGCCAGGTCCTGCGGGCAGTGCCGCGTGCCGCCGACGACGTGCACGTCGTCTCCGGCAGCGGCGCCGTGACCGTGGAGCCGCTGTGGCAGGGCGTCGTGCCCGAGAGCAGCACCCTGCAGGCCCGGTGCGCGGCCACCGGTGGCGTCGGCCAGGCGGACGCCGTGGTGGTGGGCCGCTACACCAACGGCACCGGGCGCGTGGTCACCGTGCGTCTCGACGCCGCGGGCAGCAGCTCGATCACGCAGACCCTCAAGCCGGGCGAGGCGCGCACTTTCCGTGTGCACGACGGGCTGCGGGTGCCCGGCGGCAGCGGTACCTGGGTGGTCGGCACGACCGTCGCCGGGACGCCCTACACGACCACCGTCCCCGCCGGCACCTTCGGCGCCCAGGAGTGCTACGCGCCGTCGTGGGACGTGACGCCGTCCGTGCGCGCCGAGAACGTGGGCGGGCAGGTCCGCCTCGTCGGCACCCTCGTCAACCACGGCGACGAGGCGCTGCAGGTGAGCGTGCGCACCGGGGCGTTCGCCACCGAGCGCACCACCGTGGCCGCCGGAGGGACGGGCACGGTCGCCATCGACACCGGTGAGCGCCGCGTCGGCTCCGGGTCGCTCACGTTCGACCTCTCCCGCTGGGTGGTGGACGCCGACGGCGACGAGCCCACCGCCCGCGCCAGGCCGGAGCAGTCACCCACCGCGCGGTTCGACGACGTCGTCATCGCCCCGGCGCTCGACCGGTTCGGGCCCGAGGGTCGGTTCCTGGCGGGATGCGTCTACGACCCGGCCACCGAGGTCTCCACGCGGACGGCCCGCGTGCCGCTCGACAACCGCGCCTCGACCCTGCCCGCACGGTTCACCGTGGCCGGCACCACCACCGAGGTGGCGGCCGGCGAGCGCACCGTGGTCACCGTCCCGGTGAAGTTCGGGACGCGCACGCTCGACGTCCTCGCCGACGGCCGCAAGGTGGGCACGCTCGACGTCAGCTTCGCCGGCTGCGCCAGCCTCACCTGGCCGGACGCCGTGCAGGTCTCCGTGCTCGCCGAGTGCAGCCCGACGGGCACCCCGCAGGCCACCGTCACGATCACCAACACCGGCGACCGTGCCTACGACGCCCGGGTCGCTCTGCGCGACCGGACCTGGAGCGAGCGCGTCACCGTCGCCGCCGGGGAGTCGCGCACCGTCTCCCTCGGGCTCGGTCACTGGCTGCGTGCCCGTGGCGGCCCCGCCACCGTGGAGCTCAGCCGGGCCGTCGAAGGGCGCACCCTGACGCGGACCGCCACGGTGCAGTACAACGCCGTCAGCTGTGTCGTCGTCGCGCCTGACGCCCGCGTCGAGCTCGGCGAGGTGGCCGTGGCCACGAGCAAGGGGGCGTCGTCCTCCTCGCGGCCCGCCGGGCTGGTCCTCGACAACACGCGGTCGAACGTCGCCGTCTGGTTTACCGTGGAGGGCGCTACCGAGACGTCGCGTCTGGTGCCCGCCGGCGGAGCGTTCACCGTGGACCTCGGGTCCGTCAGCGGCCGTGACGGTGCCCAGTACACCGTCCGCGCCGACGGCTGGAGCACCGACCTGACGATCGAGCCGTTCACGGGTGCGGCCGCCGGCTGGTGCTCGCCCGCCTGGGACGCCGCCACCGAGGCTCGCGACGGGTACGCCGTCGGGGACACGGTGCGCTGGGGCTGGAGCACCTACCGGTACGTGGGTCCGCCGGCCGCGGCACCCGCCGCCGGCACGCTCGCCCCCGCAGAGAAGGACGCCGACGGCAAGGGCGCTGACACCGCGCCGGAGGCGCCGGCAGCACCCGCCGCGCCGAGCACCCCCGCCGACCGTCCGTCGTCGTCCAGCAGGTCCGACGACGCCCGCACCGCGGGTGGCGGTGGCGACGCCGCGCACGACAGCAGCGGCAGCGCAGGCGGTGCCGGCAGCCGCGGCTCGGGCAACGACGGCTGGGGCCGCTCGCACGGGTGGGGCAACGGCTGGTTCGGCAGCTCGCTCGGCGGCAGCGGTGGTGGTGCCGGACGCGCCGTCGTCGGGGCGATCCCGCCGTACGGGTCCTGGCTCGCCGTGCCGCCCCGCAGCTCCGAGTGGGAGCTCGTCGGAGCGTGCGAGCCCCGCTGAGGGTGCGCCGAGGCGCGGCCCAGCCTGGCGCCGCGCCTCGGAGCATGACGAAGGCCGACGACGGAGATCCGTCGTCGGCCTTCGTCACACGGTCCGGGGCTCTCCCGCGCTGCCGCGCGGGGACCGGTCAGACGATGCCGTAGAGGCGGTCGCCCGCGTCGCCCAGACCCGGGACGATGTACTTCTTCTCGTTGAGGCGCTCGTCCACCGAGGCGACGACGACCTGGACGTCGACACGCTCGCCCACGGCCTGCTCGACGACCTCGAGACCCTCCGGCGCGGCCAGCAGGCACACGCACGTGACGTCCCGGGCGCCGCGCTGCAGCACGTAGTCGATCGCGGCCACGAGGGTGCCGCCGGTGGCGAGCATCGGGTCCAGGAGGAACACCTGGCGGTCCGTCAGGTCGTCGGGCAGGCGGTTGGCGTACGTGACGGCCTCGTAGGTGGTCTCGTCGCGCTGGAGGCCCAGGAACCCGACCTCGGCCGTGGGCAGCAGGCGCGTCATGCCGTCGAGCATGCCGAGGCCCGCGCGCAGGATCGGGATGACGATGGGGTTCGGGTCCGAGAGCTTGACGCCCGTGGTGGTGGTGACCGGCGTCTCGATCTCGTGCGGCTCGATCCGCACGTCCCGCGTCGCCTCGTACGCCAGGAGCGTGACGAGCTCGTCGACGAGCTGCCGGAACGTGGCGGAGGGCGTGTTCTTGTCACGCAGGACGGTGAGCTTGTGTGCCACGAGGGGGTGGTCGGCGACGTGCAGGCGCATGCCATCACGGTACCGGTCGGCGATGGGCCGGACGCGGGGAACCGGCGCCCGGGCGCTGTGAGTTAGCCCGCGACCGGGTGCGTGCGGGGGCCGGTTAGCCTGGCGCTGTGACGAACCACGCCGAGCCGCGGGGCCTCGCGCTGCCGTGGCCCGACGGCGCCTTCCCGCCCGCCACGCTGCCCGAGCGTCAGCAGGTGTGGGAGGCCCTCATGGGCATGGCGCTCCACGAGGCCACCCACGCCCTGGCCACCGGCGACGTGCCGGTGGGGGCGCTGGTGGTCGACGCGGCCGGCCGGCTCGTGGGCCTGGGCCGCAACCGGCGCGAGGAGACGGGCGACCCGACGGCGCACGCCGAGGTGCTCGCGCTGCGCCAGGCCGCGGCGACCCGGGGTGAGTGGCGGCTCGAGGGTTGCACGCTCGTGGTGACCCTGGAGCCGTGCGTCATGTGCGCGGGGGCGCTGCTGGCCTCGCGCGTTCGCCGGGTGGTGCTGGGTGCGTGGGACCCCAAGGCGGGGGCGACCGGGTCGGTGTGGGACCTGGTGCGCGACCGTCGTTCGAACCACGAGGTCGAGGTGGTGGGCGGTGTCCGCGAGGACGAGTGCGGCGCCCTGCTGCGCGGCTTCTTCGAGGGGCACCGCTGACCTGGTGACGCGGTCCCCGGGGAGCCGCGCACGGCGAGGGGGCGCCCGTGCTCAGAGGGCCGCGACGCGGACGCCGAAGACCTCACGCAGCGCCCGCCGGGCAGCGTGCCAGCCGGCCATCCCGTGCACGCCGGGACCGGGCGGGGTCGACGACGAGCACAGGTACACCCCGCCCGCGGCGGCGTACGGGTCGATCCGGGGCGTAGGCCGGGCGATCATCTGCCACATCGTCACGGCGCCGGCGGCGATGTCCCCGCCCACGTAGTTGGCGTTGTGCTCCGCCATGCGCGCGGCGGGCACGCAGCGGGAGGCCACGACGACGTCGCGGAACCCCGGTGCGAACCGTTCGATCTGCGCGGTGACGGCCTCGGTGACGTCGACGTCGGACCCGGCGGGCACGTGCGCGTACGTCCACAGGGGCCGCAGCCCCTCTGTCTCGCGCCCCGGGTCGACGACGGTGGGGTCGCTGACCAGGACGACGGGCCGCTCGGCGTGCCGGCCGGCGTGGACCTGCGCCTCGGCCTGCCGCATCTGCGCCCGTGTGCCGCCCAGGTGCAGGGTGCCGGCCTGGGCCACCGTGCCGTCGTGGTCAGGGTCTGACCAGGGCACGGGACCGGAGAGCACGAAGTCCACCTTGGCCGCGCCGTCGCCGTGGCGGAACCGCTCCAGCGCCTGGCGGGTGGCCGCGGGCACGGCGTCGCCGACGACGTCGAGCAGCGTGGCCGGCGTCGTGTCGAAGAGGTAGGCGCGGGCGGCGGGCAGGTCTGCGCGCGAGCGGACCCGGTGCCCGGTGAGGACGACTCCGCCACGCGCCTCGAGATCGGCCCGCAGCGCGGCGGTGATGGTGCCGGTGCCGCCGCGCGGCAGCGGCCAGCCGCCGTCGGCTCCCGACGCCGGCCCGGCGCCCTGGGGTTGCGGCCCGGCGTGGGCCAGCCCCGCGAGCAGGAGAGCGGTGCCCGCCGCCGCGAGGGACGGCATCGGCGTGATGGTGTGCGCGGCCACACCGGTGAGCAGGGCGGGCGCGGCGTCGTCGGACCACCGCAGGTCCCACGCCGGGGTGCCCTGCTCGAGGACGCCGAGGCCGAAGCGCGCCGCCCCCAGCAGCGCGCCGGGGGAGCCGAGGCCCGGGGGCAGGGAGCGCTTGTCGCCCAGCGCGGCGGCGGCCACGGCCTCCCAGTGCCGTACCGGGGCACCGAGCAGCGAGCGCCACGCCGGGCCGTCGGGCCCCAGCGCCTCGACAGTGCGGTCCAGGGAGCGGTAGGCGACGGCGGCGGGCCGCCCGTCCAGCGGCTGCGCGAACGACACCTCCGGGGTGAGCAGCTCGACGCCGTGGGCGGCGAGGTCGAACGCCCGGAAGAACGGGGAGGCCCACGCCATCGGGTGCACGGCCGAGCACACGTCGTGCACGACGCCGGGTGCGAGGCCGAGGTCCTGGGTGCGGGCGCCTCCGCCCACGGTCTCCTCCGCCTCGAGCACGGTGACCCGCAGGCCCGCTCGCGCGAGGGTGACGGCCGCGGCCAGCCCGTTGGGGCCGGAGCCGACGACGATCGCGTCCTCCATGCGTCCTCCGTACGTCGTCGCAGGTCAGGGACCGCTCGGGTGCCCGGGTGAAGTTCCATCCAACCACTCGTCAGGGGGCAGCGGCAGCCTGGCGGATGCTGCTAGGTTCTCGCAGCCGCCGTGACCTGCGGCTCGAGGAGACGACCATGTCGCAGAGCTCCACCCCCGTTCCCGCTGCGCCCGCTCCGGTGCGCGACGACGGCGGCGCGGCCGAGCGTCGCCGTGCACGCCGTGTCACCTACGGCAGCGTGGCCCTGCTGCTCGTGGTCGCCGTCGCGCAGGTCGAGCTGTGGCCGCTCACCTCGTTCCGGCTGTTCAGCCACGTGCGCACGGGAGAGGGGCAGACGCTGCGCCTGGTGGCGACGGCGCCGGACGGCCAGGTGGTGCCGGTGCCCGTGGGTGCCCGTTCGGGCGGTTCGACCGCCCACCGGCTCAAGGACCTGGCCGGGGCCGAGCCGGAGGCGGCGCGCGAGATGGTCGACGGCTGGCTCGAGCTCGCCGGCGTGGACCCTGCCGACGTGCGGACCGTACGGCTGGAACGGGAGCTGTGGGAGCTGGACCCGGTGACGCTCGAGCGCCGGACGGTGGCGGTCACGGTGCTCGTGGAGGTGGAGCGGTGACCGGTGCGGGCCCCGTGGTCGGGCCGGGACCGTCGCTCCCTGCGGTCCGGGGCCGGGCGGGGAGGCTCGTGCCTCCCGGTGGGCCGGCGCTGTGGCTGCACCGGCTCGACGCCCGCCTGGTCGCGCCCGCGCCCGCCTGGCGGGCCCGCTGGGTGCACGCGCTGGTGGCCGCCGTCGTCGGGCTCCGCCTCGCCACGCGGGACTGGACCACCATCGCCGACCGGCCGGCCGGTCTGCGCGTGCACGCCAACCTCGTCGGATGGGTGCCGGACCTGCCTGCCGGGGGGCTGCTGGCCCTGCAGGTGCTCGGCATCGTGGCCGCGGTGCTGGCCGTCGCGCGGGTGTGGCCCCGGGCTGCCTTCGCCGTCGCGTGGGCGTGCTACCTGGTGCTGGCCGGGCTGTGGGGCAGCTCGGGCAAGGTGCTGCACAACGACGTCCTGACGGTCACGGTGGGGTTCGTGCTCCTGTTCGCCGCGGTGCCGGCGCGGAGCGTGCCGGGCGGCGACCGGGACGTGCGGTGGGGCTGGCCGCCACGTGCCGCGCTCGCGGTGCTCGGCGTCGTCTACTTCCTCACGGGCGCCCAGAAGCTGCGGCACAGCGGCATCGAGTGGGCGCTCAGCGACAACATGTCGTGGATCCTGCGAGAGGGCACGTCACCGTTCGGACCCGGCCTGACGCACGCGATCGCAGACGCCCCGCTGCTGCCACAGCTCCTGGCGAGCGGAGCACTGCTGCTCGAGCTCACCGCACCCGTGCTCCTGGCGGTGCGGTGGACCAGGGTGCCGTTCGCGCTCGCCGTGGCCGCGATGCACACCAGCATCTGGGCGTGCCTGGGGCTCGACTACTCCGCATGGGTGCTCACCGCCGCAGCCGTGGCCGTGCCGGCCGGGCTGCCGATGGGCCTGGCCTGCAGGTGGCGGCACCGGGTCCTGCCCGGCGCGCGGCGGAGCCACGCTCCGTCCGGCGACGGTGCGACGGCTAGCGGGTCAGCAGGTCCACCAGCGCCGTGAGCGTCTCGGTGACCCCTGCCTCCACCTTCACGGTCGCGAGCGGGTCGCCGCGCGTCTCACCACGGTTAACGATGACGATCGGCTTGCCCGTCTTCGCCGCGTGCCGCACGAACCGCAGGCCGCTCATCACCGTCAGCGACGTGCCCGCCACGAGCAGCGCACCGGCATCGTCCACCATGGCGTACGCCCGCTCCACCCGCTCCCGCGGCACCGACTCCCCGAAGTAGACGATCTCCGGCTTCAGCACCCCGCCGCAGAACTCGCACGGGGCGGGGTTGAAGTGGGACGTCTGCTCGATCACCGCGTCGGCGTCCGGGGCCACCTCGATGTCCGCCACCGTCAGACCGCCGGAGAGCACCTCTTCCAGGAAGTGGGGGTTCAGCTCGTCCAGCCGCTGCGCCAGGTGGGCGCGCGAGATCACGCGCCCGCACTGCAGGCAGATCACCCGGTCGTACCGCCCGTGCAGGTCGATCACCCGGCGTGAGCCCGCGTCCTCGTGCAGCAGGTCCACGTTCTGCGTGATCAGCCCCCGCAGGACGCCACGCTCCTCCAGGGTGGCCAACGCCCGGTGCCCCGCGTTCGGCTGCGTGCGGTCCACGTGCTGCCAGCCCACGTGGTTGCGCGCCCAGTAGTGCCGGCGGAACGCCTCGTCACCCACGAACTGCTGGTACGTCATCGGGTTGCGCGGCGGCGAGTCCGGGGAGCGGTAGTCCGGGATGCCCGAGTCCGTGGAGACGCCGGCACCCGTCAGAGCGGTGACCGTGCGGCCCCGCAGCACCTGCGCCGCGTCCTCCACCGTGCCACGGTGCACGACGGCGCCCTCCGGCAGCGACCACGTGCGCTGCTGGTACGAAGGGGTCTTGAAGATCGGGCTCGGCCGTGCCTCGGACTGCACCTCTTGAGCCTAGGTCGCCCACGAGGCGCTCGCGGGAGGCGCGGCTCACACCGTCCCCTGCCGTGGCGGGATTTGGGGCGGGCGGCGAGAGCCGGTATCCTCGGACGGCCGGTGCGAACCGGCGAGGTAGCGTGTCCGAGCGGCCTAAGGAGCACGCCTCGAAAGCGTGTGTGGGTGAAAGTCCACCGTGGGTTCAAATCCCACCGCTACCGCACCAGCCGGAGGGTCCCACTCGCAGAAGCCTGCGGGATGGGGCCCTTCGTCGTTGCGACCTCGCTCCGCCGGTCACCGTCGGAGCCGGAGAGGTCGGCGCTGCGAGGCCTCCTGGCTCGTAACGCCGCGCCCTCGTCCGGACATGGGACAGTCGTCAGGCACGCGCTCTTCGACTCGACGCACCGTGCACTCCTCGCCTACACCGTCCGCCGTGTCACCGACCCGGCCGACGCAGCCGACGTCGTGGTGGAGACGTTCCTGGTGGCGTGGCACCGCCTCGACGACCTACCCGTCGGCGCTGACGCGCGGCCTTGGCTGTTCGGCGTCGCCCGCCGGGTGCTGAGCAACTTCCACCGAGGAGAACGGCGTCGGATCGCCCCCCGCGGACAGGGGCCGAGCGCGACGCCGTCGCGCTCGACGAGGCGAACGCTGGTCTCGTGGACCGGCTGCGCACGGGCATCACCGAGCAGTGCCTGTCGCTGGCCGACGCTCGTGCCGTGGCCGATGGCGTGCTGGACGAGCTGGAGCTCGAGCCGTTCCCGACGACGTCGATCGTGGACGAGGCGGCGTACTGCTCCCGGCTCGACGTGATGATCGGCGGCAACGCCCAGGTGACGGTGTACGGGCCGCGCGCGGCGAAGGGCTGACGCCAGGAGGGCCGAGCGGCGGCACGAGCCGACCGCTCGGCCCTTCCCGCGTGACGAGGGCCTGTCACGCGATGAGCGACTGGCCTCCGTCGACGAAGATCTCGGTGCCGGTGACGTGGCTCGCGGCGTCGGACACGAGGTAGGCGATGGCGTCGGCGACCTGCGCGGCCACGCCGGGCTGGTCGCCGGTGAGGGGGATCTGCCCGTCCGGGTACTCGGCCTTGACGCCGAGGTTCTCGGTGTTGCGCTGCTCGGTGTTGTCGTCGATCTCGGTGTCGATGGCGCCGGGGCACACGGCGTTGACGCGCACGCCGCGGGGGCCGAGCTCGACGGCGGCCATGCGCGCGAACGCGACCTGCCCTGCCTTGCTGGTGGCGTAGGCCGACGCGCCGGAGTTGCTGAAGGTGCGGGTGCCGTTGATGGACGAGACGACGACCACCGCCCCACCCTGCCGCAGGAGCAGGGGCAGCGCGTGGTGGACGGTGTGGAAGGTGCCGGTGAGGTTGGTGGTGATGGTGCTGGACCACTCCTCGGGCTTCAGCTCCTCGAGCGGGGCCCAGACGCCGTTGACGCCGGCGTTGGCGACGACGACGTCGAGCCGGCCGAGCTCCTGCTCCACCTGGGCGATGACATCGCGGACGGCGTCGGAGTCGCCGACGTCCGCGGCGACGGGCAGCGCCGTGCCACCTGCGCGGCGGATCTCCTCGGCGACGTCGTCGGCGCTCTCCTGCCGGTGGCCGAGCGGCACCACCGTGGCGCCCTCGCGGGCGAGGCGCACCGCCGTCGCTCGTCCGATGCCTGATCCCGCGCCGGTGATCAGCGCGACCTTGCCTTCCAGCGTCATCGTGCTTCCTTCCGTGGTCGACGCGATCGACGCTAGCCACGGTGCCGGGGCCTCGCCCGCCGAGAGGCGGTGGCCGGGTCTGGGGGCGCAGGAGCCGGAAACGGGTGGTTCCGGGCCGCGCTCGATGGGACCGTTCCTTCATGAGCACGATCGACGACGTCATCTCCCTGGCCGCCGCCCACGGCCTGCACCTGGCCCGAGAGGGGGCGGTGCTCAACGAGGCGGGCCTGGACTACAGCGTCGTCCTGGCCACCAGCACCGATGACGGGACGCGTTGGGTGCTGCGCCGCCCGCGGCGCCCTGACGTCGCCGCGGGCATGGCCGCCGAGACCCGCACGCTCGACCTGGTCGGCCCGGTCCTGGCCGCCGAGGGGGTCGCGGTCCCGGACTGGCGGGTCCGCAGCCCGGAGCTGATCGCCTACCCGGCCCTGCCGGGTGCTCCTGGCCTCACCTTGTCCGAGGCGGGCGAGCCGGTGTGGCACATGGACCCGGCCAGCCCGGACTATGCGGCCCGGCTGGGCCGCCTCCTGGCTCGCCTGCACTCGATCACCCCGGAGCAGGCCGGGACGGCCGGGGTCGAGGTCCGCACGCCCGCGCAGGTGCGTCAGTCGTGGCGCGACGACGTCGCGAGGGTCTGTGAGGGGTTCGCCGTGGCGCCGGCCCTCACGGAGGCGTGGGAGTCGTGGTTGTCCGACGATTCCTGCTGGCCCGACCAGACCGTCATGACGCACGGCGAGATCTACCCCGCCCACGTCCTGCTCGGCGAGGACGGCACGTTCACGGGAGTCCTGGACTGGACCACCGCCCGTGTGGACGACCCGGCCCGTGACCTGTCCGCGCAGTACGGGGCGGCGGGCGAGGACATGCTGCAGGCGACCCTGGAGGCGTACGAGGCTGCGGGTGGGCGCGTGCACGCGGGCCTGGCGGCGCAGGCGAAGCACCTGTGGGACGCCGCACCGATCGGGTACGGGCTGTACGCCCTGACCACCCGCGCCGAGGCGGACATGGCGGCGGCAGCAGCGATGCTGGATCCCGAGGGCTGAACGGCCCTGGCCACCACGACTGCGGACGGGGCCGCACCGGGTGATGCTGGGCGGGCACGGCCGACGTGGAGGAGGTGCTGTGCCGAACCGCGTGAAGAACGCCTCTGTCGCGGCGCCTGACGAGTGGACGGACCCGGACGACCACGTGCGCGCCCCGGCGGGAGAGGTCCACGCCTGGGTCCCGGGCACCAACCAGACGGTGTGCGGTCTGCCGCTGGCGCGTGCGGGGCTGCGGCGCTTCCCGCACATCACCTGGGCCGACGTCCAGCCGGCGACCGGCGGGTACGCCGACCGCGTCACGGGTCTGTGCCGCAGGTGCGCGGCGGGCCTGGGGGCGCGCCGCGACGAGAAGCCCTGGTCGCGGCGCGACCCGCGTCCCTAGGAGCGGAGCGGCCGACCCTGTGCTCGGCCGCGCCCTCTCCCTTTTCACGTGTGCCGAGCGCCGGCGGGGCGTCGACGTCGCCGGTGTGCATTCACTCGTGTCACCTGCTCACGGCTCTGGTGACACCTTTCATGGGGTTGAGTGCCTGAGGCAGATTTTCACCCCCTGTCTCGGTGCCGTGCGTGCCCGGCTCACCTAACCTCGGCAGTCCAGGGGGTTGCTGAGGTGAAGCAAGAGAGTGCAGTGCTGCACGCGACGAACACGGCGCAACACGGGCCGGACGTCCACGCGCTCGTCGGGCGCGACCGCGAGCTGAGGGCGATCAGAGCATTCTTCGAGGGCTACGACCGGCGCACGCTGGCCGTGACCGGCCTGAGCGGCAGCGGCAAGACGGCCCTGGTCGTCCGCGCCGTCGCGCAGCTCGGCCGTGACGTCGCGACGCTGCGCATCTCCGGCGTCCGCTCCGGCCAGCCGCACGCTGAGCTGGTCCACGACGGCGTGACGGAGGACGTGCGGCTGCAGCCGCGCGTCCCGCGTCCCGAGCCAGGGCAGCCCGCAGGCCCCTACGTCGACAAGGTGCTGCGCCTCCTCGAGCGCGTGCCCGCCGACGGCGCCTCCACCCGCGTGCTGTTCGTCGACGACGTCTGCCAGGTGCACCCGGCAGAGCGCGAGGAGATCGTCGAGCTCGCCGAGGCCGTCCGCACCCGCGGCTGGCGCCTGGCCATCACCCTCGTGACGGCCGACGGGCTCTACGAGGACGAGGCGTTCGACGTCCTCGAGCTCGCGCCGCTCGATCGTCTCGACGTGCGCGAAGTCCTCGCGCGCTCCTCCGCACCGATGGTCGCGACCGACGTCGCCGACAGGGTGGCCCGGCTCGGCGGTGGCGTCCCCGGCATCGCCCTCGACATCGCCAAGAGCCTCGACGACGCCGAGATCCGCGGCGCCGAGGCGTGGCCCGCCCGCTGGGCGGTGCCACCAGCCGTGCGCCGCGCCTACCGTCCGCTCGTCGCCAGGCTCAGCCCTGAGCAGCTCACCACCCTCGCGGCGGTCGCCGGCGACGTCTCCCGCGGCGACGGCCGTGCGTGGATCGAGGTGGGCGCCCCCGGCGCCGAGGGCCTCGCGTCCCTCGGCATCGTCGTCCCGGACCGCGGGCGGTGGAGGCTGCGGCACCCCCTGGTCGCCCTCCTCGCCCAGGACCTGCTCCCCGGCGGACCCGCCGTGCTCGACATGCTCGACGCCGCACCCGAGCGCTGGTCTCTCGAGGCCGCGATCGCGGGCCTGCACCTGCGCGCCGTCGCCCGCGGCCTGGCCCGAGGGCCGGCGGGCGACCCGCGGCTGACGGCGCTCCGCTTCCAGGTGGCGCTGCTCAGCGGCCAGGTGGAGCAGCCCGGGGCCGCCGCCCCGGTGACGCCCGACGACGCTCACGGCGGCTCGTGGACCGACCTCGTGTGGTGGCACGATCCCGCTGCTGTGCCCGTCCCGGCCCGGCAGGCTGGCCGGCGTCTGGCGGAGAGGTTCCGGGCGCTCGAGCAGACCGGTGCGCTCGACGACGCAGCCGCCTTCCGTCTCGACATCGGCGCGGTCGCCACCACCGGCGACCTCGACGGCGTCGGGGTCCACCTCCTCGTCCGTGGGCTGCTGGCCCTCGGCCGCCCCACCGAGGCCAGCGCCCTCCTGGCCCGGTGCGCAGCACCCGGTGCCTCGACGGTCGTCGAGCGGGTGGCGCTCAGCCTCGCGTCGGCGATGGTGGCCACGGTCGAGGGCAGGTGCAGCGACGCCGGCGACCACCTCGACACGGTGACCCGGCTGCGGCCGGACACCGCGGACTGGCTGACCGTGCGGGGTCTGCGCGTGCTGCAGCGCGCCATCTACGGCGGCGAGGTGCCCACAGAGACCGTGCCCTCCCGGTCGGGGAGCTGGTCGCCGCGTGCCCTCGCCGAGTACGCCGTCGACCTCGGTGCCTCGCACCTGGCGCTCGCCCGGCTGGAGGATGCCGCGGGCTTCCTCACCCTCGCCCTGGAGCACTGCTCGTGGCCGTACCAGGGGCGCGTCCACGTCCGCGCCGACCTGGTCGAGGCGGTCACGGCGACGCGTGGAGATCCAGGAGGTGAGGGCAGGGGCGCGACCGGAGACCTGCGGCGGCGCAGCGGCATGCGGCACCTGCTCCCGCTCCTGGCGGACGAGATCAGCCGCGACGAGCTCACCACGCCGGGAGCCGTGGCGTCGCACGCCCGCACGCTCGCGGTGCTGGCCGACGGGGCCGACGCCGAGCGCTGGTTCGACAAGGCGCTCGACGCCAGCCACCCGCCGGCACCGACGCGCGTGCGCATCCAGACGCTCGTCTCCGCAGCCAGATCTCGGGCCGCGCACGACGCGGGTGCGGCCGAGGTCATGCTGGACGAGGCCAGGATGCTCACCCGTCTCTCCGGCAAGGTCGGTTGGCTGCCGTGGATCGAGGCCAGCAGGGAGCTGGTCGGGACGACGGAGCCCGCCCGCGGCTGGGACGCGCTGAGCAGGGACGAGCGGGAGCTCGTCGCGCTCGTCCTGGCGGGCACCACCAACGCGCAGATGGCCGCGCGCCTGTTCCTCTCGGAGCGGACGGTCGTCAACCGGCTGCGGCACGTCTACGCCGCGCTGCGGGTGCGTGACCGCCGCGACCTGGTGCGCATCGCCGAGGAGGACCCGCCCGCCTGGCTCGGCTGAGCGTCTCTGGCAGCACTGCAGGGCCCGACCCCCACCGGGGGTCGGGCCCTGCGTCGTACGCAGACCGGTTGCCCTCCTGTGCCCTCGGGTGCCTTCCCGTTGCTCGCTCGCTGCCCGCCGGGTGCGCGGGCGTGCGCGGCCCCTGCGCCGACGCGTCCCACCGGTGCGTCCCGGCGTACCGGACCGCCCGGAATGCTGCGTTCCCATTCCCGGAAATTCCTTCGCGTGCATTCCTGGAAAGGCGCACGCACCTTCTCCGGAATCGCGTGACTCAGGCGCCTCGCGCGCCTTCTCCTAAGGCGACACCGGGTCCGCTCCACGCATTCGTGGAGAAGCCCCGCCTCATGCAGGCGATCACCGCGAGGAGTGAGTTCATTGAGCCAGAGAAAGTCAGCCCCGCCTCGGGTGCCCACGGGCGCCCGGCGCGGATGGCACCGGGCCGTCGGCACGTGCGCCGCCGTCGCCGTGGTGTCCACAGGCGCGTGGACGCCTGCCGCAGCCGTCGAGAACTACCCGGACGAGCCGTCGGAGGCGGCGGCGAGCATCCTCGCCTCCTCGCTCCTCGGCACCGCGCTTCTCGGTGCCGGCGAGACCACTGCCGGCCAGCTCTCGAACCCCGGGCCGAACGACGCCGCCCTCGACGTCGAGGTGCTCGGCGGCCAGGTCGTCCAGCTCGGTGACATCTCCCTGCCACTGGCGGAGCTGATCGACTTCGGTCAGCTCGGCCTGGTGGGCAGCCAGAGCGAGGCGTCCTCGCCGCGCGACGCCCGGGCCGTCTCTGGCCTGGTGGGCCCGGACGGGTCCGTGGACCTCAGCGACGACCCCGCCCGGTTCGGGGCCGCGTCGATCGACGTCCTGTCGATCGCGGACGCCACCGGCGCCTCCGCCATCACGGACCTGGCGATCGACCAGCTCGAGCTGCACCTCGGCGCGTTCGGCGCCGAGGTCGTCGCGCAGGACGGCGTCATCCAGGACCAGAACGGTGTCGGAGGCCCCGGCCAGTACGTCGTGGGCCAGGCCGACCTGCTGGTCGCGTCGCCCGTCGTCGAGGACGCGGCGGCCACGCTCTACGACGCCGCCGGCGCCGTCGACACCGCGATGGAGCAACTCGTCAACGAGAACCTCGACCTGGGACTGCTCACCGCGCTGCTCGAGGTGGTCCCCGGGATCCCGGAGCCCACCCTCACGGTGGACAGCAACATGCAGGACACGCTGTTCCAGCGTCTGACGCAACAGCCGCTGACCTCCGCCAACCAGCTCGTCACGCTCGACCTGTCGACCGGCGAGCTGCAGATCCACCTCGACAAGATCGCGGACGCCGCGAACGAGGGCGGCATCAACGACCTGCCTGCCAACTGGGAGCTCATCGACGACACCACCTACCCGCTCATCGCGGAGACGGTGCACGAGCTCATGCAGGAGGCCACCAACATCTTGGTGGGTGCGATCGAGGAGTCCCTCGACGCCGTCAGCCTCGAGATCGCCTTCTACGACGACAGCCCGCTCGGCACGCTCGACGTCCGGTGGAGCTTCTCCCTCGGACAGGCGCTGAGCGGTGACCTCCCGCCCGTCGTGGACGACAGCGACGGCGTCTCCGCGGTGCTCGGTGGCACGCTCGCCACGACGATCAACGGCCTGGGCGACGCGACGTCACCGATCTTCAGCGTGCTCTACGACCTCATCATCAGCGACGCCGGCAACCAGATCTTCGAGCTGGCGGTCAACGACCTGAAGTTCGCGGTCACCTCGTCCATCCGGGCGCTGCTGTCCCCGCTGTTCGACGTGCTCACCCAGCTCGTGTCCCTCCAGGTGAACCACCAGGTCACGGAGACGTGCACGACGGCCGAGGGTGAGGTGCTGAGCGGGCTCGACCTGTCGGCGCTCAGCCTCGGGCTGCTCCAGGCGGCCGACGGCGCACGCATCAACCTCGGCAACGCCGCCGTGCGCGTCGGGGCGTGCCTCGCCGCCGGGACGCCTGTGCTGGCGGTGGACCCGGGCCAGGTGGAGCAGGGCGGCACGGTGACCGTGTCGGGCTCGGGGTACACCCCGGAGTCGACGGTCACGGTCCAGCTGACCGACACGGCCGGTGAGCCGGTGGGTGCCCCGGTGACGGTGACGACCGACGCCGACGGTGCGTTCACGACGCCGCTGACGGTCCCGGCGGACACGGTCCCGGGTGACCTGACCGTCGTGGGCACGGACGAGGCGACCGGCACGCCGGCCGAGGCTCCGCTCACCGTGGTCGCGGTCGCCGGCGAGCCGGTGATCACGGTGGACCCTGCCGAGGTGGCACCCGGCGAGTGCACCGTGGTGGCCGGTTCCGGCTTCGGTCCCGGCGAGGCGGTCACGGTGCAGCTCACGGACGCCGTCGGTGAGCCGGTGGGCGAGCCGGTGACGGTCACGGCCGACGCCTCGGGCTCCTTCAGCGTCGAGGTGTGCGTGCCTGCGGACGCCGCTCCTGGCGACTACACGGTGGTGGCCGAGGACGAGTCGGGCAGCACCGCGGAGGAGAACCTCGTGGTGGTGGCCGCCGCGATCTCGCCCGAGCTCACGGTGGACCCGGGCCAGGTCGCCCAGGGCGGCACGGTGACCGTATCGGGCTCGGGGTACACCCCGGACTCGACGGTCACTGTCCAGCTGACCGACGCGGCCGGCGAGCCCGTCGGCGCGCCGGTCACGGTGACGACCGACGCCGACGGTGCGTTCACGACGCCGCTGGTGGTCCCCGCGGACACCACGCCGGGTGACCTGACCGTGGTGGGCACGGACGACGCGACCGGCACGCCCGCCGAGGCTCCGCTCACCGTGGTCGCGGCCGCCGGCGAGCCGGTGATCGCCCTCGACCCGAGCCAGGTCGCTCCGGGGGAGGAGACCACGGTGTCGGGTTCCGGGTTCGCGCCGGACTCGACGGTGACGGTGCAGCTGACCGACGCGGCCGGTGAGCCGGTGGGCGAGCCGGTCACGGTCACCACCGACGCCAGCGGTGCTCTCACCACACGGGTGACCGTCCCCGCCGGGACGACCCCCGGGCAGTACACGGTGGTCGCGGAGGACGAGGCCGGCGGTACCGCCCAGGAGGTCCTGACGGTCGTGGCCGCCGCGATCTCGCCCGAGCTCACGGTGGACCCGGGCCAGGTCGCCCAGGGCGGCACGGTGACGGTCTCGGGTTCTGGGTACACCCCGGAGTCGACGGTGTCGGTGCAGCTCACGGACGCGGCCGGTGAGCCGGTGGGTACCCCGGTGACGGTGACGACCGACGCGAGCGGTGCGTTCACGACGCCGCTGACGGTGCCGGCGGGCGCGGTGCCGGGCGACCACACCGTGGTCGGCACCGACCTGACGACGGGCACGCCGGCCGAGGCTCCGCTCACCGTGGTCGCGGCCGACGCGCCCGTGATCACCCTCGACCCGAGCCAGGTCGCTCCGGGCGGGGAGACCACGGTGTCGGGTTCCGGGTTCGCGCCGGACTCGACGGTCACGGTGCAGCTGACGGACGCCGAGGGCGAGCCGGTCGGTGACCCCGTGACCGTGACCACCGACGAGAACGGTGCGTTCGCCACGCCGGTGACCGTGCCCACCGACGCCGCCCCGGGTGACTACACCGTGGTGGCGGAGGACGAGTCCGGTGACACCGCGGAGGCTGGGCTGGCCGTGGTGGGGGCCGCCGAGCCCGAGCTGACGGTGGACCCGGGCCAGGTCGCCCAGGGCGGCACCGTGACGGTCTCGGGCACGGCGTACACCCCGGAGTCGACGGTCACGGTGCAGCTCACGGACGCGGACGGTGAGCAGGTCGGGGAGCCGGTCGTGGTCACCACGGACGAGGACGGCGCGTTCTCCGTGCCGGTGACCCTGCCCGCGGCCGCCGTGCCCGGGCAGCTCGTGGCGGTCGGCACGGACGACGCGACCGGCGTCTCGGACGAGGCCACGCTGGTCGTGGTCGACGTCGAGGGGGAGTCGATCTCCGTCAACCCGGAGCGTCTCCAGGCCGGTGGCTCCGCCGTGGTCCGCGGTGACGGCTTCACGCCACGGTCGACCGTCATGCTGCGGATGATCGACGACGGGCTCACCGTCTTCATGCTCGACGACGTCCCGACCGACGCCGAGGGCGACTTCGAGGCCGTCGTGACGGTGCCGGCCGGCGTCGACCCCGACGAGCTCGACGTGATCGCCACGGACGAGGCCACGGGTGACACGGCGAGCGACGATCTGGTCGTCTTCGCCGTCGCGGCCGACGACTGCACGGCTCCCACGCTGGTGGCGGCACCGTCGGTCGTGGAGGCGGGTGAGCAGGTCATCGTGACCGGGGCGGGCTTCCCCGCCGGGGCCGGTGTCGTCGTGCAGCTGCGTGACGCCGCCGGGAACCCCGTGGGTGCTCCTGTCACGGTGACGGCGACGGGCGCGGAAGAGGGTGGGTGCGGCGGTTTCACCGTCGTGGTCACCGTCCCGAGCGACACGCAGCCGGGCGCGCACGACGTCGTCGCCACGCCGTCCGACGGCGGCACCGGGGCTCGGACGCCCGTCCTGGTCCAGGCGCCGACCACCGGCTCCGCGCCGGAGCTCCGCGAGCTCGTCTCGTGGTTCGCGGCGAGCAGCGTGCCTGCCGGGGGCACCCAGGTGTTCTACGCCCGGGGCTTCGAGCCGGGTGAGCTCGTGGGTGCGGTGATCCGCTCCACGCTGCTGCAGCTGCCCGTCGCCGTCGCCGACGCCACCGGCACCGTGTCGTGGGAGTTCGTGGTCCCGGCCGGGTTCTCGGCCGGCACCCACACCGGGACGGCCACGAGCCTGGACCGCGGTGACGAGACGAGCGCGACCTTCCAGGTGCGCCTCGCGGGCACCGGCGGCGGGGCCGCAGTGGTCACGGCGGCCGGGGCCGGTGGCCCGACGGGGTCCGGTCCGGCGTTCCCCGGCTACGGCGACGGTGCGTTGCCGCGGACGGGCGCGGACTCGGTCCCGGCCCTGCTGGGCACCGCGCTCCTGCTCCTGACGGCCGGCGGGCTCCTCGTGGCCGACCGTCGGCGCCGGGTCGTGGCGGTCGGGGCCGCCACGACCCGCGGGGACGGATCGGGGGTGAGCGAGAGCTGACCTGCTGAGAGACCCGATCCCCAGGAGGTGCCGGCCCGGAGGCGATGCCGGGCCGGCACCTCCTCAGACGTGAGGAGAGTCCGTGCCGAGGAAGGTCACCGCCGTGGTCGTGGCGGTCGTCGCCGCTCTGGCGGTCGGCGGGAGCGCGTGGTTCGCCGCAGGAAGGGCGGGCCCTCAGCCCGGGGCGGCACCGGTGCCGCCCGTCGTGGCCGCGCCGTCGTGCGACCGGGGGGAGCCTCTGGTGCGGACCCTGTCCAGCGGTGCGGCCTGGTCGATGTGCTGGCGGGTCGAGCCGGACCAGGGGCTGGTGCTGGACGACGTCCGGTTCGCACCCGCCGGTCACGAGGCCGTGCCGGTGCTCGCCTCGATGACGATGGGCCAGCTCGAGGTGCCTTACGACACAGGGCTGCGCACCACGGAGGACATCACCACGCACGGGTTCGGCGGGCGCAACCTGCGTTCGCTCACGCCGACCGAGTGCCCCGGGACCCTGCGCTCCGTGGTGGTGCCGGACTTCGGGGACGTCGCGGTCGGTGACGGCGCGGCGCGCCCGGTGCTGTGCGAGGAGGTGGTGGACGGCGGCATCGCGTACCGGAGCGAGGAGGGCGGCACGGCCCTCGTCGCCCGCAAGGACGAGCTGCGCCTGTCGACGGTGTCGAAGGTGGGCTGGTACGAGTACGTCACCCAGTACACGTTCGGCGCGGACGGCTCGATCCGCCCCGAGCTGGGGGCCACGGGCGATCTGTCCCCTGACGACTACACGGACGACCCGGCGCGCGGCTGGCCCGTCGGCCCCGGCGGGACGGACCGCGCGGCGAGCCACGCGCACAACGCGGTGTGGCGGCTGCACTGGGCGCTCGGCGGCCGGGGCGGGCAGGTGGTCGAGCAGTACGACGCCGTGCCGACCGGGGAGCACGGGCCGCGGTCACCGGTGCTGGACGGCACGCTCGCGCGCCTCAAGACGGAGCAGGTGGTCACCAAGGCGGACCGGCGCTGGTGGCGCGTGGCGCGGCCCGGGCTGCGCAACGCCGACGGTCACCCGGTCTCGTACCAGATCGACCTCGGCCCCACGGCGACGTTCGAGCTGACGGCCGACCACGGCCACGAGGGTGCGGGCTACGACGTCGCGTTCAGCGAGGCGTCCGGCTGCCAGGTGTTCGCCTCGGCCAACGACGACGTCCGCTGCGGCCGCGGGGTGCCGGACTTCGTGGCCGACGCCCAGCCGCTCGACGACGTGGTCGCCTGGGTCGCCGTCGGCTTCCACCACGTGCCGCGCGACGAGGACCAGAGCCCGATGGAGATGCACTGGCAGGGGTTCACGCTGACGCCGCGCGACCTGGTCGCCCAGCGGGCGGACGTGCCGCCCGGGCGGGAGGCCGTCAACGGGGACGTGCAGGGCGAGCCCGCACGGCACCGCTAGGCGACACGGGTCGCGGGCGCGGCCTCGGCGCCCACGGCGTCGACCGGTGACAGGTGCACGGGCAGCGGGTGGGCCTCGGCCCGCCCGCGCAGGTCGTCCACGACGGCGCGCAACAGGCCGGGCACGAAGTCCCGGCCGCGGCGCAGGCACCAGGGCACGCCCGCGACCACGAGCCAGGCGGCGCGCTGCCGCATCGCGGGGGGTGGCGGCGAGGCGGGCAGGAGGGCCGCCAGGGCCCGGAAGGTGTCAGGGCCGGGCGGCGGTGCCTGGGGTGTGCCGGGCGGGGTGGGCCGCGCGGCGGGCACACCGGGCACGTCGATGACGCCGGCGCGGCCGAGGGTGACGGCGGCCTGCACGGCGAGGCTGCGGTGGCCGTGGGCGGAGGGGTGCACCCGGTCGGAGTGCCACGGCGTCGGCCCCGGGCCACGGGTGGCGGCGGCGATGTCCACCACGGTGACGGTGCCCTGGCGGGGTCGCCCGTTCTCGCCGCTGCGGGCGGCGGTGACCTGGTCGAGGGTGCGGGGCCGGGCGGCGAGCGCGACGGCGTCCACCGCCTCGTTGACGGCGGTGACGCGGGCACGCATGACGCGGCGCACGGAGGTGGGCATGAGCTCGAACAGGCCGATGGCGGGCAGCCGGGCGAGCACCACGGAGCAGCCGCAGTCGCGCAGGGCGGTCACGGCGGTGGACAGGTCGCGGGCGACGTCATAGGCGGAGAAGTCCGAGCGCAGCACGTCGTTGCCGCCCACCACGAGGGTGGCGACGTCGGGCAGCAGGGCGAGGGCGTGGGGGAGCTGCTCGTCGACGACGTGGCGAGCGCGGGCGCCGTTGCGGGCCAGGTTGGTGAAGGACGAGGCGCCGGCGAGGGTGGCGAGATGGGCGGCCCAGCCGGGACCGTGGGGGCTGTCGGGCCCGCACGCGTCGCCCACGCCCGCGCTGATGGAGTCGCCGAGGGCGACGAACCGGGGGCCGCGCGGGTCGACGGCGCGGAACGGGGTGCCCGCCGGGGTGGGGAGGACGGGCTCGAGGGCGCTCACGGTCGTGTCCCGGCGAGCACGGGTGCTCCGTGGAGGGCGAGCATCGCCTCGCCGGCGGCGGACCAGGGGAACAGCTCGGCGCGGGCCCGGGCGGCGTGGCGGCGCCCGGGCGTCGGCCGTTCCAGCACCTCGTGCAGGGCGAGGGCCAGGGCGGCGGGCACGGGGGCCCCGAGGGCGCCGGCGGGACCGACGATCTCGGGCACGGCGCTGGTCGAGCTGGCCACCACGGGGGTGCCGCACGCGAGCGCTTCGAGGGCGGCGAGACCGAACGTCTCGACCGGTCCGGGAGCGAGCACCACGTCGGCGGAGGCGAGGAGCGTGGCGACGCGGGCGCGGTCGGGCACGAACGACAGGAAGGTGGCGGGGACGCGCGCGGCGCGGGCGCGCTGCTCGAGCGCCCCGGCGAGGGGCCCGGCGCCGGCGACGACGAGCCGGGCGGGGCGCCCGGCCGCGCGCAGGCGGGCCACGGCGTCGACGGCGAGGTCCACGCGCTTCTCGCGCGAGAGCCTGCTGACCACGAGCACCACCGCCTCCTCGGCAGGGGCGAGGCGCGCGCGCTCGGCGGCGTCGTACCGGTCGGGGGTGAAGGTCTCGAGGTCGACGCCGAGCGGTACCCGGTGCAGCGGCGGCATGCCTTCGAGGCGGCCCGCGAGCCGCTCGGCCTCGGTGGCGGCGAACGACGTGGTGGCCACGAGGCGGTCGAACCGGGGCAGGGTGCGCGAGTTGTGCAGGTCGGCGACGGTGCGCAGCCCGGCACCCACGGGCGGGGACACCCGGGCCGCTCCCCAGCCGGGGCCGAAGGCGCGGAGCACGCCGTCGACCCGCTCGTGCAGCCACAGCACGGACGGCACCCCGGCTTCGCGGGCCCACTCACCGAGCCCGGTCAGGGTGGTGCGGTCGCTGACCTCGAGCAGGTCGGGGGCGAGGGTGTCGAGGAGACGGCGGACGCGGTCGGGGCGCAGCACCATCCGGTAGCCGCCGGTCCCGGGCACCTGCGGTGCGGGCACGGTCACCACGGGCACGCCGGCCCGCCGGGTCACCGAGGACGTCGGTCCCGGGACCACGAGCACCGGCTCGTGGCCGTGCACCTCGTACTGGTGCGCCAGCGCATGCATCGCGGTACGGATCCCGCCCGAGCGAGGCCCGTAGAAGTTGGCGACGTGGACCACCCGCACCTCATACCCCCGATGCCGTCCGGGCACGTGCGTGCGAGGCGATCGCGTCCCGGTAGTGGCCCAGCAGCTCGTCGCAGACGGCGGCCCAGGTGCGGCCGGTGGCACGCTCGCGCGCGGCGACGCCGAACGCCTGCCGCTTGCGGTCGTCGCCGAGGAGGTCGACGACGCGCTCGCGCATGGTGTCCAGGTCGCCGGGCTCGTAGAGCCAGCCGGTGCGGGAGTGGTCGACGACGTCGAGCGGACCCCCGGCGGCCGGGGCCACGACGGGCACGCCGCTGGCGTGCGCCTCCTGGAGCGTCTGACCGAACGTCTCGAGCTCGCCGGGGTGGACGAGCACGTCCAGGCTGGCCATGGCGCGGGAGAGCTGCTCGCCGCGCAGCAGGCCGGTGAAGACGGCGCCCGGCAGCATCCGCTCGAGCGCCTCGCGCTCCGGCCCGTCGCCGACGACGACGAGCCGCACGCCCGGCAGGTCGGCCAGGACGCGCAGGTCCTCGACCTGCTTCTCGGGGGCGAGCCGGCCCACGTAGCCGACCAGGAGCGGCCGGCCGCTGCCGACCGCGGTGCGCCACCGCTCGTCGCGCGCCTGGGGGCGGAACGCCACGGTGTCGACGCCGCGGCCCCACAGCCGCAGTCGCGGCAGCCCTCGCTCGGTGAGGCTCGCCAGCACCGACGACGACGGCGCGAGGGTCAGCGTGGCGCGCTCGTGCACGTTGCGCACCCGCCGCCACAGCAGCGGTTCCAGGTGCCGCATGCCGTATCGGGCGGCGTAGCCCGGCACCTCAGTCTGGTAGACGGCCACGGTGGGCAGGTCGAGGGCGTCGGCGGCGCGGATGCCGTGCCAGCCGAGCACGAACGGCGACGCCAGGTGGACGACGTCGGGCCCGAACGCGGCCAGCGTGCGCTGCAGCCGGGCGCGCTGCCCGACGACGAGCCGCACCTGGGGGTAGCCCGGGAGGCCGACGGCGCCCATCTCGACCACCGGGGCGCCGGAGACGAACGGGGGCACGACGCCGTCGTCGGCGTCGGGCGCGAGGACCAGCGCCTCGTGCCCCTGCCGCTGCAGGTGCTCGAGGACGCGCAGGACGGAGCCCGTCACCCCGTTGACGTGGGGCAGGAAGGACTCGGCGACGATCGCGACCTTCATGCTTGCAGGTCACCAGGGCGTGGTGACCATACGACCCCTGCGCGGCGTCCTGTCGAGGAAGTGTCGGAGAAAGATGGCGGAACGTCAGGCAAACGGCTGGCGCCGCGGACCGTGGGAGCGCGGGGGCGAGCGCCTCAGCGCGAGCCGGGCTCGGCGGGCCGCTCGCTCAGGGCCAGGCGGCCGAGCTGCCACACCGCTCCGACGAGCAGCACCACCAGGCCGACGTTGCGCAGCGCGGCGACCGCCACCATCCACGGCTCGCCGGCCAGGAACGGCCCGTAGGCCAGCGGGTAGAGCACCTGGGTGGCCAGCGCCACGGCCAGCACCCCCAGGGCGGGCGGGGACCACAGACGCCGCGCGCCGGGCCCGGCCAGGGCGAGGGCGGCTGCGACCGGCGGCCCGATCCACGCGACGAACTGCGGAGAGCCCACCTTGTTGAACACGATCAGGGCGAGCAGCGCGGCGGCTGCGGCCAGCAGCAGCACGTCGGGCACGACGTCGGGCCGGCGCCGTGCAGCCGCCCAGGCGAGCAGCCCCAGCAGCAGCACCGCGGCCACGAGCGTGCCGTCGAGGGCGCCCGCCACGGCGCGGGCCGCGTCACCCTGCACCTCGTAGGTGAAGATCTCGTCGTTGTAGGCGATCACCACGGACGGGTCCCACAGCCGGGCCACGCTGAACGCCGTCGCGGCCACCGACTCCGCCTGCAGCGTGCGCGCCTCCTGCTGGCCGAACACGCTCCAGGCCCGCTCGCCGGCGCCGCCGGCCAGCGCCAGGCCCACGACGACGACGCTCACCAGGGCGCCCGGGGCCACGACGTCCCGCAGCAGGTGGCGTCGCCGCCGGGCCGTGGCGGCCAGGGCGACGACGACGGCGCCGGGCGCCACCTTGATCCACGCGCCCAGCGTGGCCACCGCCACGGCCACCGCCGGGCGGCGGGCCGCCAGCAGCAGGGAGACGAGGATCAGCGGGGCCACCACGCCGTCGAGCCGGCCCACCGAGATGGGGCCGAGCGCCACCAGGAACAGCAGCCACCACCAGGCGGCGACCCGCCCGCGCGGCGCGGTGCGCGCCAGCATCCACAGGGCCAGCGCATCGAGCGCGACCACCCCGGCCGTCCACACGGCCTGGTAGGCCACCGTCCCCGCGGTCACCAGCGCCGGCGCCGTCACCGGGACGAGCGCGGCGGCCGGGTACACCCAGTCGTAGTCGAGCACGGGCCACAGCCCGGAGCGCAGCCCCTCGCGCGCCCACCACTCGTAGAGCGTCACGTCGCCGAAGATCTGCCCGCGCCACGTGACGGCGTCGAGCACGATCCACGTGTGGGCCAGCACGAACCCGGTCAGCAGCCCCCAGCGCGAGAGCAGCACCGCGCGCACGGCCGTGACGGTGCTGCGGGCGGGACGGTCCGCCCCGGTCCTGGGCGCGATGCCCGCGTCGTCGGTGCGGGCCGGCTCGCCGGTGCGGTCCTGCGCGGCGTCGGGGGCGTGGTCGGCGGGCACCGCCTCATGGTGTCAGACGCTCCTGGGCACCGGCCGGAGGCCCGGCGGCCCCGGACGATGCCCCGGCTCGCCGCCTGCGCTCCCGGGGCCGGCCCCTGGGGTTCAGGTGCAGTTCACGGGCACGTTCCCTGCCCGTGGGAGGGTCGCGGCCATGCGCCCGACGCCGTCCGCCCCCGCACCGCAGCCCACCGTCGCCGGCCCGACGTCGCGCTCGCCGCGGCGGTGGCTCGTGCCCGCCGCCTGCGTGCTGGTGGTGGTGGCCGTCGGCATGGTGGCGTGGCAGCTGCTGGGCGGGGCGCCGTCGCCGGCCGAGCACAAGGACGCGACGTTCCTCGACGCCGAGCACCCCGGCGTCCGCGGCTTCGAGAACGGCGACTGCTTCGAGGACCCGCTGATCGCGCGGGCGCGCGGAGAAGAGCTGCTGGCCACCGTGGAGTGCGTCGGGGCGCAGAACGAGGTGATCACGTTCGTCTCCCTCGACGATCTCCCGGGGTGGGACCAGGCTGCCGTCGAGCGGGAGGCCGACGCCCGGTGCGCCGCCGAGATCCACGAGACGTTCCCCGCGGCGCACGGGGCGGGGTACCGGGTCTACGGGGTGCCGCCCAGCCCGGGCACGTGGGCCGGCGGCGACCGCGACGTGATGTGCGTGGTGTACCGCCCCGGGGAGTCGTTCGAGACGGAGCCTCTGATCGGGATGAGCGGGGGAGCCCAGGGCTGAGCGGGCGGCCACGTGTGCGCCGCGAGTTCATCCAGACTTCGCCCACGCAAGTCTCAGGATTCACCCGGTCGACCTAGCGTCGCCGGCGTGAGCACACACACCGCACCTGCCCCCCGCCCCTCGTGGCGCACCGGCTCGCGCCGGACCGTCACCTTCGTCGTGGCCGCCGCCCTCGCCGCCGGTGGCGCCGCGACCGCCTCCGCGGTCACCGCGGCGTCGGCCGACGTCGCAGTCCCCGCGGCCGAGCGCTACCGCCCCACCGCGCTGCCCGACCGCCTGGCGCTCATCCCCACCGACACGCCGGCCACGAGCCAGCGGGTGAACTGGCGCTCCACCGCCACCACGCCCCGCGCGCAGATCGTCGAGGCGCCCGAGGCGTTCGGCGACGTGTACCGGGCCAACCCGGGCGGCTACGAGCTGCGCACGGTCGACGCCTTCCGCACCGCCGAGGCGCCGGCCGGGTCCGCCGGGTACACGAACACGTACCACACGGTGGAGTTCACCGACCTCAAGCCCGGCACCCGCTACGCCTACCGCGTGGGCGACGGCACGGACCCCAACACGGGCGGCTCCGGTGCCGGCTCGATCTCCAACTGGTCCGCCTGGCAGCACTTCACCACCGCCGCCGACGGTGCCGAGCCGTTCTCCTTCATCTACTTCGGCGACGCCCAGAACTACATCGACTCGGCCGTGCCGCGCGTGTTCACCGAGGCGCTGCTCGCCCGACCCGAGGCGCGCCTGACGCTGCACGCGGGCGACCTGATGAACCAGACCGGCACCTCGGCGTCCGCGCTGGCGGTCCAGGACAAGGAGTGGGCGGAGTGGTTCGCCGCCGGTGAGCTGTCCAACGCGACCCGCAACGTGATCGCCACGCCGGGCAACCACGAGTACAACAGCTCCACGGACATCTCCTCGTTCTGGAAGCCGCAGTTCCCCTTCCCGGAGAACGGCCCGAGCGACGAGAACGACCCCACGATCGCGGAGAAGACGCGGCACAGCGTCTACCACGTGGACTACCAGGGCGTGCGGTTCATCTCGCTGGACTCCTCGCCCCTGCAGAACGGGCCGGTCCAGACGGCGGTGCGTGACGCCCAGACCGAGTGGTTCCGTGCCCTCCTCGAGGACCCGGAGCGCCCCAAGTGGACCGTGGTCACGTTCCACCACCCGGTGTACGCCGGCACGGGCACCCGCAACAACGCCGAGGTGCGCAACCACTGGAACCCGCTGATCCAGGAGTACGGCGTCGACCTGGTGCTCCAGGGCCACGACCACGTGTACAACCGCGGCAACGCCACGGTGTCGGACGACGCGAACGACCCGGCGCTGTCGAACGGGCCGGTCTACTCGATCTCCGTCTCCGGCGGCAAGATGTACGCCCTCAACGACGGCCGGAACTGGACGCAGAACGGCGGGCACCTGCGCGTGTCCGGCGAGAACCAGCAGCTCTTCCAGCTCGTGGACGTCGACGGTGACGCGCTGACCTACCAGGCTCGCCTGGCGGACGGCACGTTCTACGACGGCTACGTCATCACCAAGCAGGGCGAGGGCTGGGACGGCACCAAGGTGGTGCGCGACCTCGACACCGACCCGGACGCCCCTGTCGAGGCCCCGGCTGCCTGGGACCGCACGGAGATCTACGACCGCGGTGACCGCGCGACGCACGCCGGTGTCGTCTACGAGGCGCAGTGGTGGACGCGCAACCAGGAGCCGGGTGACCCGTACGGCCCCTGGGTCCGCGTCGGCTGAGACTCCGTATCGCTTGACCTGAGACGCCGTCACGCCGGAGCATGGAGGCATGAGCGCAGCGAAGCCTCCGATCATGCCCGGCGTGACGGCGCCCCACTACGACGTCGCCCAGCCGCTGGACGTCGACTACGTCGGCGCGTTCGCCGACGCCACCGCCGAGGAGCGAGCGCACCAGCTCAAGGTGCGCCAGTTCGTGCAGGACCAGGTGCTCCCCGTCATCGACGGGTACTGGGAGCGCGCCGAGGTGCCCTTCGACCTCGTCAAGGCCATGGGCGAGCTCGACCTGCTGCGCGACGGCGTCGACGTGCCCGGCCGCCCTCACGTCACCCTCATGGCCGAGGGCCTGGCCAGCATGGAGATGTCCCGCGGTGACGGCTCCATGGCCACCGTCTGCGGCGTCCAGGGCGGTCTCGCCCTGCGCTCCATCGTCATGCACGGCTCGCCCGAGCAGGTCGAGCGCTACGCCGAGCCCATGGCCCGGGGCGAGATCCTCGGCGCCTTCGCCCTGACCGAGCCCACGCACGGCTCCGACTCGGTCTCCCTGGAGACCACGGCCCGGCGCACCGTGCGCGACGGCGTCGAGGGCTACGTCATCGACGGCGAGAAGAAGTGGATCGGGTTCGGCTCCTGCGGCCACGTCACCGTGGTGTGGGCGCGGCTCGTGGACGGTGACGGCGGCCCGGGCGACAACCAGGTGCACGGGTTCCTCGTGCCCCAGGACGCCCCCGGCTACCGCGCCACCACCATCGAGGGCAAGGTGTCCCTGCGCGCGATCTGGCAGGCGCACATCGTGCTCGACGACGTGTTCGTGCCCGCCGACGCCGCCCTGCCCGGCGCCACCTCCTTCAAGGCGACCTCGCAGGTCCTGTTCGCCACCCGCCTCGGCGTCGCCTGGTCCGCCGTCGGGCACGCCCTCGCCTGCTACGAGGCCGCCGTGCAGTACGTGGGCCAGCGCATCCAGTTCGGCCGGCCGCTCGCCGCCAACCAGCTCGTCCAGGAGCGCCTGACCCGGATGCTCTCGACCCTCACGCAGATGCAGCTCCTGGTGGCCCGCACCACCCGGCTCGCCGAGGCCGGGGAGCTGACCGGCCCGCAGGCCTCCCTCGCCAAGCTCACCTGCACCCGCGGGGCCCGCGAGATCGCCGCCACCGCCCGCGACATGCTCGGCGGCAACGGCATCCTGCTCGGCAACCGGGTGGCCCGGCACTTCGCCGACATCGAGGCCCTGCACACCTACGAGGGCACCGAGTCGATGAACGCCCTCATCGTGGGCCGCGACATCACGGGCGTCTCCGCGTTCGTCTGACGCGCCCCGCTCCCACGAGCCAGGCCGGGCGGGTTTCCCGCCCGGCCTCCGCTCAGCCGTCCAGCGCCTCCAGCAGGCGGTCGACGAACGCCGCCTGGGCGCTGACCACCACCGCCCGGGCGGCGTCGGGCGCGAACCACGCGGCCCGGTCGACCTCGGGCACCTCGATGCGGCGCCCGGACCGGGGCGGCCACTCGACCTCCACGGTGTTGCTGCGCACCGCGCCGACGTCGACCGCGTCCGGCGCCACCTCGCGCGCCCACACCAGCACCCGCTTGCCGGCTCGCTGACGCACCTCGCCCAGGTCGAGGTCGGGGCGTCGCGGGGCCGGCAGCGGGAGCCCCAGCTCCTCCGCCGCCTCCCGCAGCGCAGCGGCGTACGGCTCCTCGCCGGGCTCCGGCTCGCCCTTGGGCACCGTCCACGCGCCCGCGTCCTTGCGCGCCCAGAACGGGCCGCCCATGTGAGCGAGCAGCACCTCCACGCCCGTCTCACCACGGGGACCCGAGCCCTCGGGGGCGCGCCGGTAGAGCAGCAGCCCCGCGCTCGTCGTCGGCACGGCGGCCCTCAGGTGGTCGCCGCCGGGATGATGACCGCGGGCACGATCACCGCGGCCACGATCGTGGCGGTGAGCTCGTCGATCGCCTTGCCCGCCGCAGCGCTCGCCCACCCCGACTCCGCCAGCTCGCTCGCCCGACGCTCCGCGTCCTTGCGGCGCTCCCTGGGCACCAGCCGGGAGACGAGCCCGGAGCCCTGCAGCACCGCCAGCAGCGCGGCCTCGCGCGGCGCGGGCGCCACGCCGTCGAGCAGCACCGCCCGCAGGTGCTCGCGCAGCGCCGCCTCGTGCGCCGAGTCCTCCGCCGGCCACCGGGTGGTGCGGAAGAACCGCAGCACGGTGCGCTCCTCACGGCGCAGCACCCCGCGGTCCACCAGGCGCTCCAGCAGACGGTCCTCGAGGCCCCCGGCCAGCGGCTCGACCAGGTCGGCCGGCTTGCGCGGCCGCTCTGCCACCTGGCCCAGCGCCGCGTCGAGCTCCGGGTGCCCGGTGGGGGAGGCGTCGCGCACGACGACGCGACCCTCCTTCACGGCGCCGCCGTCCGCGGCGGTCTCGCCCGGGCCCGCCAGGTCGACGCGGTGCTCCAGCGCCAGCTCCACGAGCAGAGCCCCGGCCAGCCGGTAGTCCAGGTTGTTCACCCAGGCGTCGGGGGCGCCCGTCTCGTCGTCGTACGCGAGCAGCAGCACGTCCTCGGCGATGATCATGAGCCCACGCTGCCGCCCCGCCGCGCTCGCGGCAAGGGCACCGCCTGGAACGACCCGCCCTCGCTCCGTGCCGGGCGGCGGTCCGTGGAGGTCAGGCGGTGGGACGCGCGGCATGGCGGCACCCGGTGCCGTCGGCCCACGGCTGGCGCACCGCCCGCACGGGCACCGCGGCCGCTGCCGCCTCGCGGGCCACGAGCTGCAGGTACTGGTCCTGCGCCGCCTCGGCCACCTCGTAGGGCGACGGCGCGCCGGCCAGCACGTGCTCTCCCGCGCGGGCGAACAGCTCGGCGACCGCCAGCTCCTCGTCCGCCAGCCGTGCCGGCCGGAACCGGTTGCGCCACACCCAGCCGCCGTCGAGCGTGTACCCGCGCAGGAACAGGCCCTCGTGGTTGCCCGCACCCCCGGCCGCCACCCGCTCCAGCCGGGACACCAGCGGCTGCGGCGCGCCGTCGTCGGATGCGCGCACCGAGCGCACGACGTCGTCGCGCAGCTCGCCGTACGGCCCCCGCACCACCAGCGACGGCGAGCGCACCCAGGAGCGGTACTGGACGTCGTCGAACTCGTAGACGCCCAGCCGGTCCCCGTAGTCGAGCCAGGCCAGTGCGTGGACGCTGGCCACAGGATCGACCGAGACCGGGTCGGCGTAGCGGGACGGGCTGGGCAGCACCTGCCGCACGTCACGGCGGGCGGTCACCAGCGGCTCCTCGAACGTGACGCCCAGCGCCCGCCGCAGCACCGAGAGCCCGTGGTAGTCGTGCGCCAGGTTGACGTGCGCGTCCGTCACGGCGCCCAGGCGGCCCGACGCCGCCACCTCGAGCTGCGCCGACACCAGCGGCTCCAGGTGGTACTGCTCCGCCACGTGCACGCACGCGCCCGACTCCACCAGCCCCTGGAGCTCGACCAGCTCGGGCACGGTACCCGCGGCCGGCGTCTCCAGGAGCGCCGGCACCCCGGCGGCAGCCAGCTCACGGACGACGTCCTGTGCGGCGTCGGCGGGCAGCGTGACGACGACGAGGTCCGGCGCCGGGCGCTGGGCCGAGCCCGCCAGCAGCCCGTCGAGCCCGGGATGGGCGGCGAAGCCGTGCGAGGCCAGCAGATCACGGTCGGCGGAGCTGCGGGCGGTCACACCCGCGACGTCGAACCACCCGGGCAGCGCCGCCGCCACCCGCAGCATGGTCCGGGCGCGGAAGCCCGAGCCGACGACGCCGATGCGGACCGGCCGGGGCAGCGCGTCGTCGCGCGGGGCCGGCGTCAGGAACAGGTCGCTCACGTCGGCGAGCCTAGGGCGGTGGCCCGCTGTCGGCCCGCGCGCGGCCTCCCACCGCCTCCCACCGCCTCCGACGGTCGCACCGACGGGCAGGCCGGGGTCAGGCCGAGGTCGTCGGCACCGCCGTCTCGGACTGCTCGCGCCGGTGGATGCGCCACCACACGAAGAACCCGACCAGCGTGAACGCTCCGTAGAACACGTACATCGCGGCCGACGCCCAGTAGCCGGCGCTGAACAGCAGCGGCACACCCACCACGTCGACGGCCACCCAGACCAGCCAGAACTCCACCCATCCCTTGGCCATGCCGTACGTGGCCAGCAGGGAGCCCATGAAGATCCACGCGTCCGCCCACACGGGCTCGTACGAGCCGAGCGCGCGGAAGAGCGGCGTCAGCGCAAGGGTTCCGCCCACCATCGCCACGACCAGGCCCGCGCGCGCCCGCCCGGACGCCCAGCGCGGGTGCACCGCGGCGCCGTCGTCGGCGGGCACGGTGCCGTCGGCGCGCACCTCGAGGTTCTGCCTCTTGGTGGCACGCCACTGCACCCACCCGTACACGGAGACGGCGATGAACATCACCTGCCGGCCGGCCTGGCCCAGCATGTCCGGCAGGGGCGACCCGCCGAAGTAGGAGCCCATGAACACGGTGAACAGCAGCAGGTTGCCGACGATCCCCACCGGCCAGGCCCACACCTTGCGCCGCATGCCGCCCAGCGCCGAGGCCAGGCCGAACACGTTGCCGATGACCTCGCGCCACAGCAGCTGCTGGTCCCCGATGTGGAAGGTGGCCGAGAACAGCCACTCGATGACGCTCATCCCTCGTCCTCTTCTCGTCGTGCACCCGGTGCGCCGGGGCTGGACGAGGGGAGGGGTCGGCGGCGTCACGGGGCGGCGCACAGCACGCCGACGGCCCGCGACACGCCACGACCGGCGTCACCCGCAGGCGACGCCCGTGCTGCCTCCCATCCGGACTTTGACCGTCGGCCCTGGAGTTCCACCAGGTCAACCGGCCGCCACGGAGGGAGGCGCGGGTCGCGGGCTATACCGCCGGCTCGGAATTTCACCGACCCCGGAGCACGTCGTGCGTGTTCTTGCTCAGCGGCAAGGATGCCACAGCCCGTCCTATTCCCAGCCGGCCGAGCGCTTCCTGCCCGTGAGGGCGTCGCGCACCGCGTGCGCCACGTCGTCGGGCCCCGCACCGGGGTCGACGACGGCGACCACCACGCGCGACGTCGAGACGTCGGCAGGGCCGGACCCGGCCTGGGCCGCCGCCTCGCGGCGGCGCACGAGGTCGGCGGTGGCGCCGCGCCGCAGCTCGGCGAACGCCTCCTCCAGGTCGGGGCGCAGGTCGAGGTCCGGGTTGCGCAACCACTTGCGCAGGATGGCGTTGTGCACGGCGACGACGCCGGCCGCGAACGCGATGGACTGCACCGTGGAGGAACGGTCCGGCGGCAGCGTGTCGCGCAGGTACTTGGTGAAGGCCCGCTCGTACCGGTGGGTGGTCACCAGCTCGCGGTCGCGCAGGGCGGGCACCTGCTGGAGCAGGTGGTATCGAGCCAGCGACGTCTCCTTCTGGCCCACGTGGTGGTCGAACACGAGCCGGGCGGCCCGGCAGACCTCGAGGTAGGGGTCGGTGGCGGGGTCCCACGAGCGCTCGGGCAGGTCGGCGTCGTCGAGCGCGTCGGGACGGGTGGCGGCGAGCATCACCACCACCTCCTCGAGCAGGAGCTCGTGGTCGGCGAAGACCACGTCCTCCTTGGAGCGGAAGCGCCGGAAGAACGTGGCCCGGCTGACCTGGGCGGCGTCCGCGATCTCCTCGACCGTGGTCTGCTCGTACCCCTGGCGGGAGAACAGCTCGATCGCGGCGTCGACGGCTTGTGCGTGGGTGTGCGACGTCCGGACGGCGGTCATGCCCGGCAGGCTAGCGCGGTCGTCGCGACCGACGCGCGACGCGGTCAGCGGCGTGGCTCGTCGAAGCCGGCCTCGGGCCGGCGCCGCCGGCGCGACCAGCGCACCTCGCGGACGACGATGCCCGCGGCCAGCACGCACGGCACCCACGCCCACGCGCGGCCCCGGAGCGCCGCAGAGAGGAACGCGAGCGCGACGACGGACGCGCCCAGCACCGTCCACACGCTCGACCAGCGGATGCCCACGGCCGGCAGCGTACGGGACGGGATGAGGGCGCGGCTCGGCGCGGGTAGCGTCAGCGACGTGACCACCGAGACCCCCGTCCCCACCGTGGACGTCTACGTCGACCCCCTGTGCCCGTTCGCCTGGATCACCTCCCGCTGGGCGATCGAGGTGGCCGAGCAGCGGCCCGTGAACCTGACGTTCCGGCTGATGAGCCTGTACCTGCTGAACAAGGACCGGGACATCCCCGCCGACTACCGCGAGCGCATCGAGGCCTCGCGCGGCATCGGGCGCGTGGCGGCCGCCGTCCAGAGGGAGCACGGCCCGCAGGCGTTCTCCGCCTTCTACACCGCTGCCGGCACCCGCATCCACAACGAGGGGGACAAGGACTTCGACGCCGTCGCCCGGGGCGCCCTGGCCGAGGCCGGGCTGCCGGCGTCGCTGGCGGACGCCGCGACGTCGGACGCCTACGACGAGGCGCTCGCGGCCTCGCACGAGGCAGGGATGAAGCCGGTCGGGGAGGACGTCGGCACGCCGACGATCCACATCGACGGGGTGGCGTTCTTCGGGCCGGTGCTGACCAGGATCCCGCGGGGCGAGGAGGCGCTGCGGGTGTTCGACGGCGCGGTGGCTCTCGCGTCGTTCCCGCAGTTCTTCGAGCTCAAGCGCAGCCGCACGGGCGACCTGGACTTCAGCTGACGCGCGGGGCTCCGTCGGCGGGCGCCGTCGGATCGCATCGCTTCGACGGCGCCTGAGAAGATGACCGCATGACCCTCGATCTGCGCATCTTCACGGAGCCCCAGCAGGGCGCCACCTACACCGACCAGCTCGCGGTGGCGAAGGCTGCCGAGGAGCTGGGCTTCTCCGCGTTCTTCCGTTCGGACCACTACCTGGCGATGGGTGGCGACGGACTGCCCGGTCCCACCGACGCGTGGACCACGCTGGCCGGCCTGGCCCGTGAGACGACGTCGATCCGGCTGGGCACGCTCGTGACGTCGGCGACGTTCCGCCACCCGGGTGTTCTGGCGATCCAGGTGGCCCAGGTGGACCAGATGTCGGGCGGCCGCGTCGAGCTGGGCCTGGGGGCGGGCTGGTTCGCCGAGGAGCACTCGGCGTACGGCATCCCGTTCCCGGCGAAGCGGTTCGGCATCCTCGAGGAACAGCTCGCGGTGATCACGGGCCTGTGGGGCACGCCGGAGGGGGAGCGGTTCAGCTTCGCGGGCGAGCACTACACGCTGTCGGACTCGCCGGCGCTGCCCAAGCCGACCCAGGCCAAGATCCCCGTGATCGTGGGTGGTGGCGGGCCGAAGCGCACCCCGGCGCTGGCTGCCCGCTTCGCGGACGAGTACAACCAGGCGTTCCCGGAGTTCTCGTCGATCGCGGCGCGCATCGACGTCGTGAACCAGGCGCTGGCCGAGGCCGGGCGCGAGGCGTCGTCGATCACGCACTCGGCCGCGCTCGTGGTGGCGGTCGGCCGTGACGAGGCGGAGTTCACGCGCCGTGCCGAGGCGATCGGTCGTGAGCCGGCCGAGCTGCGCGAGCACGGCATCGCCGGCACCGTCTCCGAGGCCGTCGACCGCCTGGCCCAGGTGAAGGCGGACGGCGTCGAGCGCGTCTACCTGCAGGTGCTGGACCTGGGCGACCTGGACCACCTGGAGCTGATCGCGCGCGAGGTCGCCACCCGGCTCTGACCCCGTCGCCGCACGCGTGTGGGCGGGAGACTCGCCGCAATCCGCGCAGGATTGCGGCGAGTCTCCCGCCCACAAGCGTGACGGGGTGGGCACCGTCACCGAGCCGTGACCGCCAGGGAAGGTTGCCGGAAACAGCAGGGGACTACTCTCCTCCCTGACATTCACACGACCTCCACGGACGGAGCGCCATGGCCGGCACCCCTGAATCCCCATCCACCCTGGGCTGGAAGCTCCACGGGGACGGGCGCACCCTGGCGCCCGGCGCCGTCGTCGCCCCCGAGGAGCGGCTCAGCTGGCCGCGCACCGTCGGCATCGGCCTGCAGCACATCGTCGCGATGTTCGGCGCCACGTTCCTGGTGCCGCTGCTGACCGGCTTCCCGCCGTCCACCACGCTGTTCTTCTCCGCGATCGGCACGGTCGCCTTCCTGCTGATCACCGGCAACCGCCTGCCCAGCTACCTCGGCTCCAGCTTCGCGTTCATCGCCCCCATCGCCGCGGCCACAGGCGCCGACGGCGACCTCGGCGTCGCGATCGGCGGCATCCTCGTCACCGGGCTCCTGCTCGCCGCCGTCGGCGCAGTCGTCCACTTCACCGGCGGGCGGTGGATCGACGCCGTCATGCCGCCCATCGTCACCGGCACGATCGTGGCGCTCATCGGTCTCAACCTCGCCCCGGCCGCGTGGGGCTCCTGCGACGACGACGGCGTCTGCTCGGGCTTCCAGGGCGCTCCCCTGACCGCCGTCATCACCCTGGGCGCGATCATCCTCGTGTCGGTGCTGTTCAAGGGCATCGTGGGCCGCCTGTCCATCCTCGTCGGCGTCGTGGTCGGCTACGTCGCCGCCGTGGTCCAGGGGCAGGTCGACTTCACCGCCGTGCGCGAGGCCGCCTGGGTGGGCCTGCCCACCTTCCACGCCCCGTCGTTCGACGTCGCCGTGCTCGGCCTGTTCCTGCCGGTGGTGCTCGTGCTCGTGGCCGAGAACGTGGGGCACGTGAAGTCCGTGGCCGCGATGACCGGCCGCAACCTCGACCGGATCACCGGCCGGGCGCTGCTCGCCGACGGCGTCGCCACCAGCTTCGCCGGTCTCGGCGGCGGTTCCGGCACCACCACGTACGCCGAGAACATCGGGGTCATGGCCGCCACGCGCGTCTACTCCACCGCTGCCTACTGGGTCGCGGCGGCCGGCGCGCTCGTGCTGTCGCTCTCGCCCAAGTTCGGCGCCCTCATCAACACCATCCCCGCGGGCGTGCTGGGCGGTGCGGCCACGATGCTCTACGGCATGATCGGCATCCTCGGTGCGCGCATCTGGGTGCAGAACAAGGTGGACTTCTCCAACCCGGTGAACCTCACCACCGCCGCCGTGCCGCTCATCATCGGCATCGCCAACTACACCTGGGTGGCCGGCGACCTGCGCTTCGAGGGCATCGCTCTCGGCACGGCCGCCGCGCTGATCATCTTCCACGGGATGCGGTGGGTCTCGAAGGCCACGGGTGCTCACCAGGAGCCCGCGACGCCCGCCTCGGCACCCGCGGGCACCGAGCTCGAGCGCTGACGGAGCTGGGCTGACCGAGCTCGAGCGCTGACGACGAGAGGGGCCCGTCGAGGTGGACGGGCCCCTCTCGTGGTCGTGCCAGGTCCGGGGATCAGCCCTCGGCCGGAGCCTCCTGCGGCTCCTCGTCCTCCGGCTGCGACTCCTCCGCCGGGGTGGGCACGGGCGACGGCTCGATCTCGTCGGCCGGCTCGCACCCGGGAGCGTTGGTCAGCGGCGTCTCGGCCGACACCTCGACGTCCTGCTCGTCGTAGGGGCGCACGTAGTGGTCGCCCACCAGCAGGTCGACGCTCGCGTCCTCGCGCGTGTCCAGCACCATGCGCATCGGCGGGTAGTGCGCGGCCAGCGTGTAGGCCGCGACGATGCCCTGGGTACCGAACCGCAGCTCGTTCTCGGGGATGGTCACCGAGTAGTTCGCGGTGCCCTCGACGGCGAACCCGCGGCGCGAGAGCACCGTCTGGTTGGCGCCGGCCACGCCGTTGAACTGGGAGGCGTTGAAGATCCGCACGTGCACCTGGTCGTAGGGCAGCGGCAGGGCACCGTCGGGCTGCCCCTCCACGGCCGGCAGGCACGGCGGCGTCACGGGGGCCTGCTTCTCCTGGGCGGACGTGAAGTCCCGCGCGAACGGCGCCTCGATCGCGCCGGTGTACACGGCGAGCGCGCCGAGCCCCGTCATGACGAGCAGCACGATGAGCACCCCGAACACGACCGCCTGCCGCTCGTGCTCGCGGCGGCGGCGCGCGATGCGGGCCGGGTCCTGGACGGGAGAGGTCACGCGACGAAACTACCGGAGGCCGTGACCCGGGGGCGGGCAGGCGCGGTGGGTCGCAGGGTCAGGCGTGTCACGCCGGTGCTGGGGGCAGCGCTCGCGCCCGTGCTCACGGCGCCGCTCACCGCACCGTCAGGACGCGCGCGTGGAGCACCGGCCGCTGCTGGAGGGCGGCGCGCACCGCACGGTGGAGGCCGTCCTCCAGGTAGAGGGTGCCCTCGAACTCGATGACGTGGGCGAACAGGTCGCCGAAGAACGTGGAGTCCTCGGCCAGCAGGCGGTCGAGGTCCAGGGTGCGCTTGGTGGTCACGAGCTCGTCGAGCCGGACCTGCCGCGGAGGCACGTCAGCCCAGTCCTTGGCGCTGACGCGCCCGTGGTCCGGGTAGGGGCGTCCTTCCCCCACGGCCTTGAAGATCATGGCGACCATCGTAGGGGTGCCCCGGGCGCCTCTCCTGGGCAGCGGGGGCGACGCACACCGGGCGGTCACGACCTCGCCACAAACGACGGGTGACCGGGGACGACGAAGGCCCCGGAACCGTGTCCCGGGGCCTTCGTCACTGCGGAGGATGGGGGATTCGAACCCCCGAGGGCGTGAACCCAACACGCTTTCCAAGCGTGCGCCATAGGCCGCTAGGCGAATCCTCCTGGTGGTGCTCCCTCGTCCGTCGGCGTACGCCTCCGGGCTCGGGCAGCCCCAGAAGGATACCGGACGACGGCGGGTGCCTCGGCATCGTGCTCGCGGCGGCGGCGGGGAGCGGGCGGATTTCGGCAGGGCGGCGGCCTCGGCTAGTCTGGGGGCAGACCCCTCGTGCGGCGTCATCGCACCGAACTCCCCCAGGGCCGGAAGGCAGCAAGGGTAGGTGTGCTCTGGCGGGTGTGCGAGGGGTCCTTTTCTTTGCCCGAAGACCCCCGCGGGCCCGGGCTCGGGCGGTCTGGCCGGGTGCTCGGCTGCGGTGAGGTCGCGGTGCGGCGGCACGGAGGGCCGGAGGCGCCCGGCGGTGGTGCGGGAGCGGCGCCGGCGGGGCGGGCTGGGCTGCTGAGCCTTCCGAGGCGTGGACGTCGCCCGACGCTCTGACCTGCGGTTTCTCAAGATGTGAGCGGCTCGGCGTCCGCATCGCAGGATTTCCCGTGCTCCGGTTGGCCCTCGACGACGCCGCCTGCTCATGATGGAGCCATGTCCCGCACCTCGACGCCCGTCGCCACGACCTCGCGCTCCTGCCTGCGCGACGTCATGCGCTGTCGTGCCGCGTCGACCGGCCGAATGCCGCGCCCGGCGGCCTGTCGGGCCTGCTGACCCGCTCCTTGAGCAGCCGCCGTCCGTCACGGACGGCGCCCGACGTCCGCCGGTACCCCGGCGTGCACAGCCTCACACCCGCAGGGCCCGCCCTCCAGCACCGGCTCTCCAGCACCGGCTCTGCGAGCCGCGCGCCCTCGTCCCACCCACCGCAGCACCCCACCGCAGCACCGGACCCGGCACCGCCGTCGTCCGACACCGGAAGGAACCACCCATGCGCAACCGCCTCACCCTCGCCGCCCGCTCGTTCGCGGCCGTCGCCACCACGGCCCTGGTCCTGTCGGCGTGCGGCAGCGGGGACACGGAGGTGTCGGCCGGCAGCGCCGAGGACCCGATCGTCGTCGGCGTCGTCGGTGCGGGCGACCCGTACTGGCAGACCTTCACGGACCTGGCCGAGGCCGAGGGCATCCACGTGGAGCTGCGGAACTTCTCCGACTACCAGCTGCCCAACCAGGGCCTGTCGGACGGCGAGCTGGACCTCAACCAGTTCCAGCACCTGCAGTTCCTGGCCGGCTACAACGTCAACACCGGCAGCGACCTGACGCCCATCGGCGCCACGGCCGTCTACCCGCTGGGCCTGTACTCGACCAAGCACGACTCGGTCGAGGCCATCCCCGACGGCGGCGAGATCGCCATCCCGAACGACGACACGAACCAGGCCCGGGCCCTGCTGGTGCTCCAGGAGGCCGGCCTGCTCACGCTGCGCGACGGCGGCAACTCGTTCTCCACCCCGGCCGACATCGTGGCCGAGGAGTCCCGCGTGACGGTCACGCCGGTGGACGCCGGCCAGACCGCCATCGCGCTGCAGGACGTCGACGCGTCGATCATCAACAACGACTACGTCGGCCAGGCCAACCTGACGGCCGAGGACGCCATCTACTCGGACGACCCGAACGCGTCGGCCGCCGAGCCGTACATCAACGTGTGGGTCTCGCGGGCCGAGGACAAGGACAACGAGACGTTCAAGAAGCTCGTCGAGATCTACCACTCCCCGGAGGTCACCGAGGGCGTGCTGGAGGCATCCGGCGGCACCGGCGTCATCAAGGACAACGACCCGGCCGACCTCGAGCGCATCCTGGCCGAGATCGAGGAGAACCTGCAGGACCAGCAGGGCTGAGCCCTTCTCCCTACTGTCAGAACCAGCGCACGCCACGGCGTGCGCTGGTTCTGACACGTCTACCGGACGGAGCACCGTGAGCCAACCCATCATCAGCTTCCGCGACGCGTCCAAGATCTTCCCGGGCCGCGGGCGCCGCGCCGAGGTGCGTGCCGTCGACGGCGTCACGCTCGACGTCGCCGAGGGCGAGATCTTCGGAGTGATCGGCTACTCCGGCGCCGGGAAGTCCACGCTCGTGCGCCTGGTCAACGCCCTGGAGAAGGTGACCGGCGGCTCCGTCGTCGTCGACGGCACGGACCTGACGGGCCTGAGCGAGGCCCGCCTGCGGGGCGTGCGCGCCGGGATCGGCATGATCTTCCAGCAGTTCAACCTGCTGTCCTCGCGCACGGTGGCCGGCAACGTGGCCTACCCGCTCGAGGTGGCCGGGTGGTCGCGCGAGAAGCGGCGTGAACGCGTGCGCGAGCTGCTCGACTTCGTGGGCATCGCGGACAAGGCCGACGTCCACCCGCGCCAGCTCTCGGGCGGGCAGAAGCAGCGCGTCGGCATCGCCCGCGCTCTGGCCACCAACCCGCGCATCCTGCTGGCCGACGAGGCCACCAGCGCCCTCGACCCGGAGACCACGCAGGACGTGCTGGCCCTGCTGCGGCGCGTCAACCGCGAGCTGGGCATCACCGTCGTCGTCATCACGCACGAGATGGACGTGGTGCGCGCCATCTGCGACCGCGTGGCCGTCATGGAGCACGGCAAGGTGGTGGAGCTGGGCGACGCCTACCAGGTGTTCAGCGCGCCGCAGCACGACGTGACGCGCCGGTTCGTCTCGACCGCGCTGAAGGACCGTCCCTCGCCCGAGGTGCTCGCGCGCCTGCGCGAGCGCCACCCGGGACGCATCGTCACCGTGGGCGTGGACGAGGTGGCTGGGTCCTCGGCCCTCATCACGCGCACGCTGCGGGAGCACGGAGTGGACGGCACGGTCGTCTACGGCGGCATCACCGAGGTGGCCGAGCGCCCCTACGGGTCCCTCACGCTCGAGCTCGTGGCCGCGTCGCCCGGTGTGCGCCCGCTGCCCGACGGCGTGGCGCCCGCCGACGGCGTGGACGCGGCCGTGGCCGCGCTGCGCCGGGTCACCGACGTCGTCGACCTGGGCACCGCCGCCGACCCGCACGAGGACCCGTCGGTGGTGCGGCGCGGCGTCGGGCAGGCGCCCGACGACGGACCCGGCGGCGAGGAGCGCCGGGCCCGCGTCATCGGCGGGCCGGCGAGGCAGGTCGGCGGCGGTCCGTTCGGCGGCCCCTCGGGCATGACCGGCGGCAACGACCTGACCACCGGGATCATCGACGACGGAGGCAAGCGATGAACCTCGACTGGGACCGTCTCGGCCCCCTGCTGTGGCAGGCCGGCGGAGAGACGGCGTACATGGTGCTCATCACCCTGGTGGTGGGCGGGTTCCTCGGGCTGCTCCTGGGGCTGGGGCTGTACCTGACGCGCCCCGGCAACCTGCTGCAGAACCGGGCCGTGTTCGCGGTGCTGAACGTCGCGATCAACGTGGTGCGGCCGGTGCCGTTCCTGATCTTCCTCGTGGCGCTCGGACCGCTGACCCGCGCCGTGGTGGGCCGCACGATCGGCATCGAGGCGTTCACGTTCGCCATGTGCTTCATGGCGACCTTCGTGTTCGCCCGCCTGGTGGAGCAGAACCTCGTGTCCATCGACCCGGGCGTGGTCGAGGCGGCGCGCGCGATGGGCGCCTCGCCCCTGCGGATCGTGCGCACGGTGCTGGTGCCCGAGGCCCTGGCCCCGCTGATCCTCGGGTACACGTTCCTGTTCGTGGGCGTGCTCGACATGTCGGCGATCGCGGGCTACCTGGGCGCCGGTGGTCTGGGCGACTTCGCCATCGTGCACGGCTACCGCCAGTACGACTGGGCCGTGACCTTCGTCGTCGTGGTGATCATCGTGGCCGTGGTGCAGGTGGTGCAGCTCCTGGGCAACTACCTCGCCCGTCGTGCCCTGCACCGTTGAGCGCCGTCATGCCGGTCCGGTGCGGCGGGGGCTTTTTCACCCGCAGCGGGTGACGAATCCGGCTCTCTCCAACTGACACGTGACGGCATCTCTTGCTGAGATGGGGGACACAGGGCGAGGCCGGAGGCCTCGCCGACGAGCAAGACAGGTACCAAGCCCGGCCGTGCACCGCGGTCCGGGTCCGTGACCCCGTCCGGAGCGGCCCCCTGCTCGCTCCCGGTCGGTGACAGCGAGGAGCATCCCGTGCCCGCAAACGCCAAGAACCGCAAGGCTCTCGTCCGCCGCGCCCGCCTGACCGCCGTGGCGACCTCCGCAGCCCTGGCCCTGACCGTCGTGCCCGGCCTGGCCGCGACGGCCTCGGCCGCCCCGGCCTCCGAGGACACGGTGTCCACCCAGGGCATCGTGCTGTGGGGCGCAGAGAAGGGCGCCGAGCGGGGCATCATCATCTGGTGACGGTCCGATGAGACCCGTCGGGCGGGTGCCGGCAGACGCCGGCGCCCGCCCGACGTCGTCCCCGGGGGGGGGTGCAGGGCAGGGCTCGAGGCGACGTCGTCCACAGGCTCGCCCGCGGCCGCGGAAGGCAGTCGAGAGCGTGGGCGGGTCCGTCTAGAGTTGCCGGGGTGACCACCGCTCTGTACCGCCGCTACCGGCCCGAGACGTTCGCCGAGGTGATCGGCCAGGAGCACGTCACGGGGCCGCTCATGCAGGCGTTGCGCAGCGGTCGTGTCAGCCACGCCTACCTGTTCTCCGGCCCGCGCGGCTGCGGCAAGACGACGAGCGCCCGGATCCTGGCGCGCACCCTCAACTGCGCCCGCAACACCCCCGAGAACCCGCTCGACACCCCGTGCGGCGAGTGCCCCTCGTGCGTCGAGCTGGCGCGCGGAGGCCCCGGCTCGCTCGACGTCGTCGAGATCGACGCCGCCAGCCACAACGGTGTCGACGACGCCCGCGACCTGCGGGAGCGGGCCACGTTCGCCCCGGCCCGCGACCGGTACAAGATCTTCATCCTCGACGAGGCCCACATGGTCACCCCGCAGGGCTTCAACGCCCTGCTGAAGATCGTCGAGGAGCCCCCGGCGCACATCAAGTTCATCTTCGCGACCACGGAGCCGGACAAGGTCATCGGCACCATCCGCTCCCGCACCCACCACTACCCGTTCCGCCTGGTGCCGCCGGACGTCCTGGGGCCGTACCTCGAGGAGCTGTGCGCCGCCGAGGGCATCACCCTGGGCGGGGGAGTGGTGCCGCTCGTGACCCGCGCGGGCGGCGGGTCCGTGCGTGACTCCCTGTCCGTCATGGACCAGCTCATCGCCGGCGCCACCGACGGCCAGGTCGACTACGACCTCGCCGTCGGCCTGCTGGGCTTCACGCACGCCGGCCTGCTCGACGACGTCGTCGACGCTCTCGCCGCGCGCGACGGCGGGTCGATCTTCCGCGTGGTGGACCACGTGATCGCCTCCGGGCACGAGCCGCGGCGCTTCGTGGAGGACGTGCTCGAACGGCTGCGCGACCTCATCGTCATCGCCGTCTCGGGAGACGCCGCCGAGGCCGTGCTGCGCGGCCTCCCGGCCGACCAGCTCGAGCGCATGCGGGCCCAGGCGTCCAGGCTCGGGGTGGCCGAGCTGTCCCGCGCCGCCGACCTCGTCAACGCGGCACTGACCGAGATGACGGGGGCGACGTCGCCCCGCCTGCACCTCGAGCTGCTGTGCGCGCGCCTGCTGCTGCCCGGGGCGGACGAGGGGACGGCGGGTCTGGCCGCCCGCGTCGAGCGTCTCGAGCGTGGGGTCATCACGGCCGGGTCGACGGCCGCCTCCTCCGGCGCTGGGGTGGCACCCTCCGGCGCAGGGGCCGCGCCCGAGCGCCGTGTCTCGGCCGACGACGACGTTCCCGGTGCCGTGCCCCTCGGCGGGCTGAGCGGGGCCGCCGCGGCGCGGGCGGCGCTCCAGGCCAGCCTCGGGGGCGGGCCCGCTGCGGCGCGGTCCGGTGGGGACGTCGCACCGGCGGCGTCCTCCGCGCCTGCAGCGCCGTCCGCGCCGGCGGCCCCGGAGCCTGCCGCGACGGTCGCCGCGGCGGACGAGACCACGGGCGGGGCGGACGAGCCTCTCGCGAAGGGCCGTGCGGACGACGCGGACGGGGCGAGCCAGCCCGAGGTCGCAGAGCCGGCGCAGCTCGGGCACGACAGGGCCGAGGAGGCCGTGCAGAACGCTGGCGCCGTGCCGGGCGCTGAGGACGTGCGCGGTGCTGACGACGCGGACGGTGACGAGCTGGGCTCGACCGGTGTGGCCGAGCCTGCCGAGGCCGCGCTCGTCGACGCCGACGGCGAGCACGCCGTCCTGCAGACGCCCAGCTCCGGCTCCGGTGCGGCTGCTCCCGAGACGGGTGACGCCCGGCCGGAGGCGCCAGCGGCGGCCCCGCCCGCGGCGACCCCGCCCGCCGTGACCACCGAGATGGTGCGCCGTCGCTGGCACGAGGCCCTGCAGACCATTCAGAGCCCTGCGGCCGTGGCGTTCCTGACCGAGAACTCCGAGGTGCTGAGCCTCGAGGACGGCGTGCTTCGCGTGGGCTTCCCGTCGAGCGTGGTCGCCTTCGCCCGCCGCGGCCGACCCGAGACCATCGCGGACGCCGTGTACGGGACCCTCGGGGTCGCAGTGCGGGTCGAGATCGTCGAGGTCGAGTCCCCGACCGGTGCCCGTCCGCGAGACGCCGCGCCCGCCCGTTCCGCCGACGAGCCGCCTGAGCAGGACGACCCCGCGCCGGAGGCGCGCCGCGACGACCCTGCGCCGGAGGTGCACCGCGGGGCGGCGGGTGCGCCCGTGGCGCAGGGCCACCTGCGCGAGGCGGCCGCCGTCGTGCGGGCTCCTGCGCCAGCGGCCGGTCGCCCGGCCGCCCCGTCGGCCGGTCGCCCGGCCGCCCCGTCGGCCGGTCCCGCGCCCGCTCACGCCTCGCCGCCGGCCGTGGACGATGCCGACGCCGCCTGGCTGGCCGGAGTCTCGATGTACGAACCGCCGGCGGACGACGAGCCCGAGCCGCCCGCTGACGACCTGGACCCCCGCCCCGCGCGAGCCGCCGTCGGGCTGGGGCACGTGAGCGCGCCGGCAGCTGCTACGCCGTCGGCCCCAGGGCCGCTCTCGGCGAACCACGCCTCGGGCGTCCCCACCTCCGAGACCGCGGCCGTGCAGTCCGCCGCACCCGCTCCGGCTGCCGCGCCCTCCGGCCCTGCCCCCACCGGCACGGCCCCCGCGACCCCGTCCCCCGGCGGTCCGCTGCGCCGGGAGAGCCCCGTCGAGGCGGCCCAGCGGCACGCCCTCCAGGCGCGCGGGCAGGGGCGGGTCGCGCCTGCGACGGCGGTCGCTCCCTCGGGACCGGACCCGTACGACGACTCCTCGGCCGACGACCCGGACATCGCGCAGACCGGCCTGGTGGGTGTGCCGCTCGTCGTCAAGGTCCTCGAGGGGCAGATCATCGACGAGCACGTGGACCAGGGGCTGTGACCGGCACGGGGGCGGCGCCCGCCGTCCTGCGGATCGTGGCGGCCGTGGTGGTACGCGAGGGACGCTTCCTGCTCGTCCGCAAGCGGGGGACCCAGGCGTTCATGCAGGTCGGCGGGAAGATCGAGCCGGGCGAGGAGCCTCTGGCGGCCCTGGTGCGCGAGGTGGCGGAAGAGATCGGCGTGCTGCTCGACCCTGGGGCGGTGCCGGCCACGGTGCGCCCGCTCGGGCGGTTCACGGCGGAGGCCGCGAACGAGCCGGGGCACGTGGTGGACGCCCACGCCTTCGAGGTGGACCTCCCGGCCGGCTCCGACCCGCAGCCGCAGGCCGAGCTGGAGGACCTGGTCTGGGTGGACCCGGCCGCGCCGGTGACGCCGTACCCGATCGCACCGCTGTCGCTCGACCTGATCGCCCGGGCGGGTGGCGTCCGGTGACGCTCGTCGTGGTCCCGTGGGTCCTGGGCGTCGGGTTCACCGTGGTCGGGGGGCTGCTCGCCGTGACAGGGGCACGCATGGCGGCCCGGCGTCGCCGCCACGCCGAGATGCGGGCGGCACGAGGCGTGCAGGTGACGGGCAGCGTCGTCGACGTGTCCTGGCGGCGCGGCGGCGAGAACCGGATCGGCTTCCCGGTGGTCGAGTTCACCGACTCGCGCGGCCGGGCGCGGCGGTTCCGCTCCGACGTGGGCACGAGCGTGCCTCCGCTCGAGGGCAAGGAAGTCACCGTCTGGTACGACCCGTTCGACGACGACGCGGCACCGGTGGTCACGGGTGACTGGCGGGAGGGGCTGCAGCACTGGGTGCTGACGGTCGTCGGAGCGGTGTTCGCACTGGTGGGCGTGGCCGTGCTGCTGTTCACGATCGCGAGCCTGTCGGAGGGCTGACCACGCACCCGTGGCGGTGCACCCGTGGCTGTGCGTCCGTGGCAGTGCTGCCCGGGTGGGTGCGACCGCGTGGTGGATGGTGGGATGGTCACGTCGACCGCGGCGCCGCCGTCACCGTGCGGGCGCCGACGACCTGCGAAAGGACCGGCGAGTGAGCACCATCTCCGCACCCCTGACCGTCCCGGTGCCGTGGCCCTCCCTGCCCACGCATCGTGCGTGGCTGGACGCCGAGGCCCGGCGCCTGCTCGCCTTCGGCGCTGCCGCCGCGCTGCCGGCCGGCCCGCACGGCGGGGGTGGCGCCGCCTACCTGGACGCGGCGGGCCGCCCGGACCCGGCGTTCGGCACCCAGGCGTGGATCACGGCCCGCACCGTGCACTCCTACGCCCTCGGGCACCTCATGGGCGTCCCCGGCAGTGCCGCCGTGGCCGGCGCAGCCCTCGGCGGGCTGCTGGGCGAGGGAGCACCGCTGCGTGACGCCGAGCACGGTGGCTGGTTCCACGCCGTCGGGCCGGACGGTGCCCCGGACCGCGAGTCGGGGAAGAGCTGCTACGACCACGCGTTCGTGATGCTCGCCGGGGCGAGCGCCACCATGGCGGGGCTGCCCGGCGGGCCTGAGCTGCTGGCCGAGGCCACCGCCGTCTACCTGGAGCGGTTCTGGGACGACGGCGCCGGCCGCCCGGTGGACACGTGGGACGTGACGTTCACCGAGCTCGACGACTACCGCGGCCTCAACGCGACCATGCACTCGCTCGAGGCCCTGCTCGCCGTGGCCGACGCCGTGGGGCTGAGCTCGGAGGGCCAGGCACGCGAGTGGCGGGGCCGTGCCGCGCAGATCGGCCGGTTCGTGACCGGCCTGGCGGCGCAGCACGAGGGCCGGCTGCCGGAGCACTTCGGCCCCGACTGGGTGCCCGACCTGGAGCTCAACCGCGACCGGCCGGGCGACCAGTTCAAGCCGTTCGGCGCCACGCCGGGGCACGGGCTGGAGTGGGCGCGGCTGCTGCTGCACCTCGAGGCGGCCACCACGCTGCCCGCGGCGTCGCCCGCGGTGCCCGCGGAGCCCACGCCGGGGACGGCCGAGCGCGGTGGTGCCACGGCGGCCACGACCCCGCTGGCGGAGACCGCGGCGCTGCTGTTCGAGCGGGCGGTGACCGACGGCTGGGCCCCGGACGGAGCGGACGGGTTCGTCTACACGACGGACTGGCAGGGTGATCCGGTGGTGGCCACCCGCATGCACTGGGTGGTGGCGGAGGGGATCGCCGCCGCCGCGGCGCTGCACGCCCGCACCGGTGACGAGCGCTACGCCGGGTGGTACGCCACCTGGTGGGACTACGCGGAGCGGTACCTGATCGACCGCGACAACGGCTCGTGGCACCACGAGCTCGACCCCGCCAACCGCCCCGCCGACACCGTGTGGCCGGGCAAGCCCGACGTCTACCACGCGCTGCAGGCCACCCTCGTGCCCCGCCTCCCGCTGGCGCCCATGCTGGCCGGCGCGCTGCGCCAGGGCCGGCTGCGAGCCGGTGACGTGCCGTCCGGGGCGCTGGCGTGAGCGCATCGCCGCGGGTCGTCGTCGTCGGCGAGGCGCTGGTCGACGTCGTGCCGGGTGACGACGGCGCGCCCCGCGACCTGCCGGGCGGCAGCCCCGCGAACGTGGCCGTGACGCTCGGGCGGCTCGGCCAGGAGCCGACCCTGGTCACCACCCTCGCGCCCGACGGGCGGGGTGCCGCGCTGCGCGAGTGGCTCGCGGCCTCGCACGTGGAGGTGGTGGCGACGGTGCCGGCCAGCGGCCGCACCTCGACCGCCACGGTGGTGCTCGACGCGCACGGCGGTGCCACCTACGAGTTCGACCTCACGTGGGACCTGCCGCCCGGGGCGCTGGCGGCGGCCGAGCAGGCCGACGTGGTGCACGCCGGGTCGATCTCCACCGTGCTCGACCCCGGCGCTGCCACCGTGGAGGCCGTGCTGCGTGCCGCGCGCGGGCGGGCGCTCGTCTCGTTCGACCCGAACGCCCGCCCCCAGATCACGCCCGACGTCGAGGCGGTGCGGTCCCGGGTCGAACGGCTCGTGGGCCTGAGCGACCTCGTCAAGGTGTCCGAGGAGGACCTGGGCTGGTACCACCCGGGTGCGGACCCGGTGGACGTGGCACGGGCGTGGTGCCGGGGGAGCGGGGGAGGGCCGGTGCTCGTGGTCGTCACCCTCGGGGCGGACGGCGCGGTGCTGGTGCGCGGCGACGACGTGGTGCGCGTGCCCGGCGCCCGGGCCCAGGTGGTGGACACGATCGGCGCGGGGGACACCTTCATGGGCGCTCTGCTCGACGCGCTCGTGGGTCAGGGCGCCGCCGGGCCGCGGGCGCGCGAGGTGCTGACCGGGCTGGAGGAGGAACGGCTGGCGGAGGCGGCGTCGTTCGCCGCGCGGGCCGCGGCGGTGACGGTCTCGCGGCCCGGTGCCGACCCTCCGACGCGGGCGGAGATCACCGGGTAGGGCAGGGCGGTCAGGACGGCGCAGGGCCCGCCAGGGTGCGCAGCCAGCCGCCGAGCAGGGCGGGCGAGTCGGGTACGAACGGCACCTCGCCGAGCATCCCCAGCAGGCGCTGCGGGGTCACCCACGCGCCCCAGGCCACCTCCTCGGGCTGCCAGGTGACCGGGCCGTCGTAGGCGCAGGTGAAGCAGAAGGCCCGGTACCGCGTGCGGGCGTCGGCGTAGTCGGCCTCCCCGAGCGGCTCCAGCGGCACTCCTGTCACGCCCAGCTCCTCGGCCACCTCCCGCAGCGCTGCCGCGTGCGGGTCCTCGCCGGCCTGCAGCACGCCGCCGGCGCAGAAGTCGTGCAGCCCGGGGTACACGTCCTTGGAGGCCGTGCGACGGTGCACGTAGATCTCCCCGGCCCCGTTGCGCACGACGACGGCGGTGGCCGCGTGCCGCAGGTTGCGTGCCCGGACCTCGGCGCGGTCCGCCACCTGCCCGCTCGGCCTGCCCGTGTCGTCGTACAGCGCCACCAGCTCGCCCATGAGCCGATCCTGCCAGGCGGGGGATCTCGCCAGGTGGTGAGGCGGGGCGGTACCGCGGGAGACGGCGTGGCCCGTCTCGTGGGGGTCGCCCTCCGGGGCCTGCCGCTCAGCCGTCCGGTGACACCGCGCCGTCGCGGACGACCGTGCTGCGCGGCCGTCAGCGAACTGCGGGCGGCCATCCCCGCGAAGTGACGCGGCAGACATGGGCGTGTGGCGTCCCGCGGGCGTAGGATCCTCGACGGCCCGACGTGGGTCTTCGCACTGAGCCGGCACCGCCGGCGACCGGGACGAAGGGAGGTGGCACGCATGCAGCGCAGCGAGCCCCCCAGTAGTCCCCGCCGCGGCTGACGCCCAGCGGTCACTCACCGCACGGCGCGCCGCGGCCTTCCGCGCCCCCCTTCCCTCGCACGACGGCAGCGTCCTGCCCTGCCCGTGCGCGCCCTCGCGGAGGTTCTCATGCCCACGTCCCTGCCCACCCCTGCCCGCGACACCCGCCGTCCCGGCTCCCGCTCCCTGCGGCCGCTCAGCGGGGTGCTGCGCCAGCGCCGCCCCGCCCCGCCCAAGAAGCAGGACGACACCCTCCCGGCCGAGACGCGCGCCCCCGGTCCGCGCCGCTCCGCCGTCGTCGCCTCCGCGATCTACGTGGACGGCGTGCGGACCTCGAGCCACACGCGGCTGGCCGAGACGTTCCGGGCGCTGCGCTCGCAGCCCGGCGGCATGGCGTGGATCGGGCTCGATCGGCCCGACGCCCAGGAGCTGGCCTCGCTCGCCGCCGAGTTCGACCTGCACCCGCTGGCCGTCGAGGACGCCATCCAGGCGCACCAGCGGCCCAAGCTGGAGCGGTACGGCGACACCCTGTTCGTGGTGCTGCACGCAGCCCGGTACGACGACGCGGCCGAGCAGGTGGAGTTCGGCGAGCTGCACGTGTTCGTGGGTCCCGACTTCGTCGTCACGGTGCGGCACGGCGTCTCCCCGGACCTGCCGGCGGTGCGCGGACGCCTCGAGGCCGACCCGCAGATGCTCGCCCGCGGACCCGAGGCGGTGCTGTACGCGATCCTCGACGCCGTCGTGGACGGTTACGCCCCGGTGGTGGCGGGCCTGGAGAACGACATCGACGAGATCGAGTCGCAGGTGTTCGACGCCGACGCCGAGGCGTCGCGGCGCATCTACGACCTGTCCCGCGAGGTGGCCGACTTCCAGCGGGCGGTGCGGCCGCTGCGCCAGGTCTGCCACGCCCTCACGCAGGGGTTCGGCAAGTACGACGTCGACGCCGAGCTGCAGGCGTGGCTTCGCGACGTCGTCGACCACCTGACCGAGGTGGCCGAGCGGATCGAGACCTTCCGCGGCGCGCTGCGCGACATCCTCACCGTGAACGCCACCCTCGTGGCCCAGCGGCAGAACGAGGAGGCCAAGGCCCAGAACGAGGAGATCAAGAAGATCTCCGCCTGGGCGGCGATCCTGTTCGCCCCCACGCTGGTGGGCACGGTGTACGGCATGAACTTCGACGTCATGCCGGAGCTGCACTGGGCGTACGGCTACCCCTTCGCGCTGCTCGCGATGCTGCTGGTCAGCGCCGGCCTCTACGGGGTGTTCCGCTTCCGGCGCTGGATCTGACCTCCCCTTCTCGTTGTGGGCGGAGGCGGGGCGGGGTGACATCTGTCATGGCGGGGGCGTGAGCCGTGCACGCGAACCGGTGAGCCCCCGCACTGCCCCCGGCCCCGGACCGCGGGGAGGCTGGAGGCATGACATCCCAGGCACTCATCTCGGTCAGCGGTGCACGGCGCCGCTACGGCAGCTTCGAGGCGGTCCGCGGCGCAGACCTCGTCGTGCGGCGCGGCGAGCTCGTCGCCCTGCTCGGCACCAACGGTGCCGGCAAGACGTCCCTCGTCGAGCTCATCGAGGGCCTCGCCCCGGCCGACGGCGGCGAGGTGCGCGTGCTCGGCAAGGACCCGTACGCGCAGCGCCGCGAGATCGTGGGGCAGCTCGGCGTCATGCTGCAGGAGGCCGGGTTCTCCCCGGACCTCACCGTCGTCGAGACCGCCCGCATGTGGGCCGGCACCCTCACCAGCCCCCGGCCCGTGGCCGAGGCGCTCGACGTCGTCAACCTGGCCCACCGCGCCGACGTGCGCGTCGCCAGCCTCTCCGGCGGGGAACGCCGCCGCCTCGACCTGGCGCTCGCCGTCATGGGGCGCCCGCAGGTGCTGTTCCTCGACGAGCCCACCACGGGTCTGGACCCCGAGAGCCGCCGCGCCACCTGGGACCTGGTGCGCGGCCTGCTGGCCGAGGGCACCACCGTGCTGCTCACCACCCACTACCTCGAGGAGGCGGAGGAGCTGGCGGACCGCATCGCGATCATGCACGCAGGCCGCATCGTCACCGAGGGCACTGTCGCCGAGATCGTCGCGGCAGAACCCGCCCGCATCGAGTTCGTGCCGCAGGACGCCGAGGGTCGCCTCGTCGAGGTCGCGCCCGCCGACCTGCCCGCGCTCTCAGGAGCCGTCGGGGCGCCCGAGGTTGAGCGCTCCCGGGTGCGCCTGCGCACCGACCGCCTCCAGGACGACCTGGAGGCCGTGCTCGCCTGGGCTCGTGCCCGCGGTCTGCGCCTGGCCGACCTCGACGCCCGGTCCGCCTCGCTCGAGCAGGCGTTCCTCTCCGTGGCCGGCACCACCGCCGGCACGGCCGGCCCCGACACCCCCAGCCCCGACGCTTCCGAGGAGGTGGCGGCATGAGCGCCGCGACCACGCCCACCACCGCCCGCGACGAGCGGCCCGCCCCGCAGCGCTCCCCGCTCGCGGCGTCCGCGCGCCGCGTGGGCTCGCTCGCCCGCGCCGAGCTGCTCCTGCTGGTGCGCAACCGCACCGCCCTGTTCAACGCGCTGCTGCTGTCCCCGCTGACGGTGGTGTTCCTCGCGGCCGTCACCGGGCTGCCCGACGACGACGCGGGCGCGCAGGCGCTGTTCGGGGCGAGCCTCATGACGATGCTCGTGGCGTTCTCGCTCCTGTTCGTCGTCTACTACAACCTCACGACGGCGCTCGTGGCCCGCCGTGAGGAGGTGGTGCTCAAGCGCCTGCTGACGGGGGAGAGCAACGCGGCCGAGATCCTCACCGCCACGGCGGCCCCGGCCCTCGCGGTGATGCTGGGGCAGGCCGTGCTCGGCACCGTCGCGGTGGTGGCCCTGATGGAGCCGCCCGCGTTCACCAACCCGGTGCTGCTGCTCGTGGCGCTGCTGGGCGGCACGGTCGTGTTCGTGCTGCTGGCTGCCGCCAGCACGGGGTTCACCCGCACGGTGGAGTCGGCGCAGCTCACCACGTTGCCGGTGCTGCTGGTGACCCTGCTCTTCTCGGGCCTCTCGCTGCCGCTGAGCATGCTGCCGGACCTGGTGCAGCGCCTGGCGGCGCTGACCCCGCTGCACCCGGTGGTGGCTCTGATGCGGCTCGGTCTCTCCGGCACGGACGCCGACGGCGCGGTGCTGACCTTCGCGGAGACGTTCGCCGCCGCCGTCGGCCCGCTCGCGGTGCTGGTGGCCTGGGTGCTGGTCGGGGTGCTGGCCATGCGCCGGTGGATGCGCTGGCAGCCGCGCCGCTGAGCGCCGCCCTACGCCCGCCCACCCGACCACCCGTCGCCCCTCGCCGGCCCGGCACCCCGCGTCCCCGCGGGTGCCGGGCCCGCGCCCGACCCCGTGGGAGGCTGACGCCATGAACCGCGTGCGATCCCTGCTGCCCGCGGCCCCGTCCCTGCCGGGCGGTGTGCGCGGCGTGGAGACCTACACCCGCGTGTCGCTCTACGGCGTCGCGCTGGTGGAGCTCCCGCTGGTGCTGACGGCGGTGTCCGTGCTGCTCCACCCGGAGACCGCGGGCGGCTCTCAGCAGGGGCTGGCCCGCACCGTGCTGGTGCTGGGTGTGGCGCACACCCTCGCCTGCCTGGCTACGCTGCGCGTCGACCTGGACCGCCGGCCGCTGACCGATCGCTTCCGGCAGGCCGCCCTGGTCGCGCTCGGCGGCACGACGCTGGCCCTGGTGGTGCTCGCGCTCGCCGCCCTGCCCTCGGGCGGGCAACCGTTCTTCCAGGAGGACGCGCGCAGCGCGGTGCTCATCACGGTGGGGACCTTCACGGTGGGCACCCTCGCCGTCGTCGTGCCCTTCCGCCGCCTGCTGTGGTGCGTGCTGGCGGCGGGGCTGCTGGCGGGCGCGGGCAAGGTCGCGGCGGGCGCGGCGCAGGACGCCCTCGGCATCGTGCTCGGCGCGCTGTTCTTCGCCTTCGCCCTCGCCGGCACCGTGCGCCTGTCCGTCTGGATCCTCGACGTCGTCCGCGCTCTGGACGCCGCTCGGGACGCCGAGGCACGCCTCGCCGTCGCCGAGGAGCGTCTGCGCATCTCCCGCGACATGCACGACGTCGTCGGGCGGGCGCTGTCCGCCGTGGCGGTCAAGAGCGAGCTGGCCGCCGAGCTCGCCCGCCGCGGCGACGAGCGGGCCGTGACCGAGATGCTGGCCGTGCGGGTGCTCGCCCAGGACTCCCTCAGCGAGACCCGCGAGCTCGTCGCCCGCTACCGCGCCCCGGACCTCGCCACCGAGCTCGTGGGCGCCCGCTCCCTGCTGACCTCGGCCGGCATCGCCACCCGCGTGGTCGGCGACGCCGCCGTGCTCCCGCCGCACGTCCAGGACACCCTCGCCTGGGCCGTGCGCGAGGCGGTCACCAACGTGGTGCGGCACACCGAGGCGTCCACGTGCCTGCTCGAGATCGCCGACGACGGCGACGGCGTGCTGCTGCGGGTGGTCAACGACGGCGTGCGCCCCGACCCGCCCGGGGAGGACGACGCGGAGCGCACCGTGCACGGCTCCGGGCTGGCCGGGCTGCGCGAACGGCTCGCCGGCGTGCACGGCACCCTGAGCACCCGGCGTGACGGACCCCGGTTCGTGCTCGAGGCACGCGTGCCCGTACAGGTGGACGAGACGACGGAGGTGGCCCCGTGATCCGGGTGGTCCTGGCCGACGACGAGGCGCTGATCCGCGACGCCGTCGCGGCCCTGCTGGGCCTCGAGGCCGACATCGAGGTGGTCGGTGTGGCGGCCAGCGGCACCGAGGCCGTGGCGCTGGTGCACAAGGTGACGCCCGACGTCGCCGTGCTCGACCTGCAGATGCCCGGTCTCGACGGCATCGAGGTGGCCGAGGAGCTCGCGCGCAGCGCCCCCGGCACCGCCGTCGTCATGGTCACCAGCCACGGGCGGCCCGGCTACCTCAAGCGGGCGCTCGCGGTGGGGGTGCGGGCGTTCCTGCCCAAGGCGGCCTCGGCGTCGACGCTCGCGGGGGCGGTGCGGCAGGTCGCTGCCGGCGGGCGGTACGTGGACCCCGAGCTGGCCGCCGACGCCATCTCGGCGGGCGACTCGCCGCTCACGGCGCGCGAGACGGACGTGCTGGAGCTCGCGGCGGACGGCGCCCCGGTGGACGAGATCGCTCAGCGGGCCGCCCTCGCGCCCGGCACGGTGCGCAACTACCTGTCCTCGGCCGTCGCCAAGCTGGGCGCCGCCAACCGGCACGAGGCCGCCCGGGTGGCACGCCGGCACGGCTGGCTCTGACAGGGGCGGTCGGGGGGGGGGG
>NZ_QKWH01000011.1 GCF_003244315.1 Xylanimonas oleitrophica | reverse complement strand
GTCGTGGCCAGCGGCGAGCCCGGCAGGCGGGGCGGGCGCCGAACACGCCGGTGCCCACCCGCACCACGGTGGCGCCCTCGGCGACCGCCAGCTCGAGATCGCCCGTCATGCCCATCGACAGCTCGCGCGCGCCCCGCGTGCCGGGCTCGCCGCTGGCCACGACGTCGTCCCGCACCGCCCGCAGCCGCGCGAAGCCAGCGCGGACCACCTCGGCGTCGTCGCTGCGCGCGCCGATCGTCATGAACCCGGTCAGCCGCAGGCCCGGCAGCGCAGCGACCTCGTGGGCCAGAGCCACGGCCTCCTGCGGAGCCACCCCCGCCTTGGTGGTCTCCCCGGAGACGTTGGCCTGCACCATGACGGCCAGCTCACGGCCGTCGCGCTCGCAGCGGGTGGACAGGGCGCGGGCCAGCTCGAGCGAGTCGACCGTCTCCAGGGCGCCTGCGGTGGCGAGCACCTGGTTGACCTTGTTGCGCTGCAGGTGCCCGATCATGTGCACCTCGACCCGCCCGGCGGCCACGAGGGGAGCGAGGTCGGGTGCCTTGGCCACCAGCTCCTGCACGCGGTTCTCGCCCACCAGCACGGGGCGGTCGTCTCCTGACTCGCGGGCGATCCGCTCGGCGGCCGCGACCGCCCGGAGCACGGTGGCGGCGTCCTGCGTCTTGGTGGCGAGCAGCAGCCGTACCTCGCCCGGCTCGCGGCCGGCGGCGCGGGCCGCGGCGTCGACGCGCGAGCGCACGCCGGCCAGGCGGGAGGCGATCCCGGAGGTGGTGGGCACGGCACCAGTCTAGGTTGGCCGGCTCAGGGGCCGGTCAGGGTTCCCCTGGATGTGCCGCACGCCCGGCCGCGAGAGCATGGGAGCACCATGCGCACTCTGCTGAACATCATCTGGCTCGTCTTCGCCGGCCTCGCCCTGGCGGTCGCCTACGTCGTGGCCGGGATCCTGCTGCTGATCCCCATCGTCACGATCCCGTTCGCGATCGCGTCGTTCCGCATCGCGGGCTACGCGCTGTGGCCGTTCGGCCGCACCGTCGTCGACCGGCCCACCGCAGGGGTGGGCTCGGCGGTGGGCAACGTGCTGTGGGTGCTGCTGGCCGGCTGGTGGCTGGCGCTGGGCCACGTGGTCACGTCGATCCCGCTGTTCCTGTCGATCATCGGCATCCCGCTGGGCTGGGCGAACCTCAAGCTCATCCCGGTCTCGTTGCTGCCGCTCGGCAAGGTGGTCGTGCCGAGCGACGCCTACTACCCGACGTACCGGCACTGACCGGCGCTGACCGGCACTGACTGGCCCTGACCGGCGCTGACCGGCGCTGAGGGTCCGGTTCAGCGCGCGAGCGGCGCGAGGCGTGCGCCCGTGAGGCGCACCAGGTCGGCGGGGGAGAGTCCGACGTCGAGACCGCGCCGGCCGCCGGAGACGTAGACGACGTCGTGCTGCTCGGCGGAGGAGTCCACGAAGGTGCGGTGCGGCTGGCGCTGGCCCAGCGGCGAGATCCCGCCGACGACGTAGCCGGTGGCGCGCTCCGCGGCCGGGGCCGGGGCCATGGTGGCCTTCTTGCCGCCGGCGGCGCGGGCGAGCGCCTTGAGGTCGAGCAGCCGGTCGCCGGGGACGACGGCGACCACGAGGCGCCCGTCGACGTCGGCCACGAGGGTCTTGTACACCTGCGCCGGGTCGACGCCCATCGCGACGGCCGCCTCGGCGGCGTAGCCGAGCTCGGAGGCAGGGTCGTGCTCGTAGGCGTGCAGCGTGTGGGGCACCCCGGCCTCCTCCAGCGCCGTGACGGCGGGGGTGGAGCCGTGCGCCCGGCTGGTCTTCTTCGCCACGCCCGCATTGTGCCCCTTCCTCGGCTCCTGGGCGGCAGGCGTCTGTAGGGTGGCACGGTGCTCGCCACCCTCCTCGCCGCCGTGCTGGTGGGCGGTTCCCTCCAGCGGGTCACGGGGCTCGGGTTCGCGATGGTGGCGGGGCCGTTCATGGTGCTGGTGCTGGGTGCGCGCCAGGGCGTGGTGATGATCAACCTGGTGGGCGCGGCCAGCGCGCTGCTGATCCTGACCCGGGTCGTGCGCGACGTCGAGTGGCGCCGGTTCGCCCTGATGGCGGTGGCCTCCCTGTGCACCACGGTGCCGGGGGCGCTGCTGCTGCGGGACGCCTCGGACGCCGCGCTGGAGGTCGCCGTGGGTGGTGTCGTCCTCGTGGGCATGACGGTCGCGATGGTGGCGGACCGGCTGCGCAGCGGCCGGCGCTGGTGGACACCCGGCGCGCGTCTGCCGGCCGTCGTCGCGGGCTCGCTCAGCGGTGCCGGGAGCGTCGCGGCGGGGATCGGTGGGCCGCCCCTGGCCGTGTACTCGGTGCTGGACCGCTGGGACCCGCGGGCCTTCGCCGCCACGCTCCAGCCCTTCTTCGTGGTGAACGCGACGGGCGCCGCCAGCGCCAAGCTGCTCATGACCGACGCCACCCTGCCGCACCTGCAGTGGTGGGCGTGGCTGCTGGTGGCCGCGTCCGTGGTGGTGGCCGTGCTGGTGGGGGACGCCGTGGCGAAGAAGGTCTCGCGCACGGCGGTGCGGCGTGTCCTGGTGGTGCTCGCCTACGGTGGTGGCCTGGCCACGATGGTGCGCGGGATCCTGGCCCTCTGAGTGCGGCCCGAGGCGAGCCGGACCGAGACCGGGCGCGGTGGGTCGCCGGAGCGGTTCAGCCGACGCGGGTCATCGCCAGGAGCCGGTCGCGCAGGGCCGTCAGCTCGGCGGCCGAGGCGTCGGCTCCCCACAGCGGCTGGGCGCTGACCCCGTCCGCGGCGGCGACGACGAGGGTCCGCACGTCGTCGGGCAGGCCGTCGGCCCGCAGCTCGGCGTCCCAGCGCTGCGAGTCCTCGCGGCCCACCTGCGCCACGGCGGGCACGGCGGCCAGGTGGGCGAGGAGAGCGAGCGACTCGCGGGCCGTGGCGGAGTCCAGGGCCTCCTCGATGCTGGCGCGCACGTAGGCGCGCACGAGCCGTCCCGGGGCGTCGTCGTCGGGGTCGACGGCGGCGAGCACCGCGGCGCGGAAGCGCTCGAGGAAGTCGGCGGCGAGGGCGTGCAGCAGGTCGTCCTTGCCGGAGAAGTGGTAGAGCAGCCCGCCCTTGGACACCCCGGCGCGGCGCGCGACCTCGTCGAGCGGGGCGGAGGTGCCGCGCTCGCGGACCACCTGCGCGGCGGCGTCGAGGATGGCGCGGCGGGTGCGGTCAGGGTCGCGTCCCGCGGTCCTGCCCATGCGTCCTCCTGCTCGTCGGTGCCTGGCGGTCGGTGTCTGGCGGCCTCACGATGCCACACGCCACCCCGAAACTGTACCGACTGGACGGTATAGTTCTGCCTCGTGCCCACCCCGCTGTCACCCCGCCGCCGCTGGGCCGCGCTCGCGGTCCTCGTGCTCGCCGTCGGCCTGCTCGCCATCGACGCCACCGTGCTCTACCTCGCGGTGCCCTCCCTCACGCGCGACCTCGCGCCCACGGCCACCCAGATCCTGTGGATCGGGGACGTGTACTCCCTCGCGATCGCGGGCCTGCTCGTCACCATGGGCAACCTCGCCGACCGCGTAGGACGCAAGCGCCTGCTCCTGGTGGGGTCCGTGGCTTTCGGCGGAGCCTCCGCGCTCGCGGCGTTCGCCCCCACCCCCGAGGTGCTGATCGCCGCACGGCTCCTGCTCGGCGTCGCAGGGGCGACGATCATGCCCTCGACGCTCTCCCTCATCCGCGCCCTGTTCACCGACCCCCGCGAGCGCACCCGCGCCATCGCCGTCTGGTCCGCCGCGGCCAGCGGTGGCGCCGCCGTCGGGCCGCTGGTGGGCGGTGCGCTGCTCGAGCACTTCTGGTGGGGCTCGGTGTTCCTGGTGAACGTGCCCGTGGTGGTCGTGCTGCTCGTCGCCGGCTCCGTGCTGCTGCCCGAGTCGCGCGACCCACGGCCGGGCCGGCTCGACCTGCTCTCGGCCGCGATGTCGTTCGCCGCCGTCATGCCGTTCGTCTACGGCGTCAAGCACGCCGTCGCGGACGGCCTCGACCTCGTCACGGCGGGCGCCGTGGCCCTGTCCGTGCTCGCCGGCACCGCGTTCGTGCGCCGCCAGCGCCTGCTCCAGCGACGGTCCCAGGCGCCCCTGCTCGACGTCGCCCTGTTCCGTGTGCCCGCCTTCAGCGGGGCGGTGCTCGCCAACCTCATCTCCGTCTTCGCCCTCACCGGGCTGCTGTTCTTCTTCTCCCAGTACCTGCAGCTCGTGCGCGGCTACGCGCCCCTGCGCGCCGGGCTCGCCGAGCTGCCCGCCACCGTGGCCTCCATCGTGGTGGTGGCGCTGGTGGGGCTCGCCGTGCGGCGCCTGGGCCGCGGCCCCGCGATCGGCACCGGGCTCGCCGTCACCGCGGTGGGCATGGTCGCCGTCGCGGCCGCCGAGGGCGCCGAGCAGTACGTGTGGCTCGGCCTCGCGCTCGTGCCCGTGGGCCTCGGCGTCGGGCTCGCCATGACGCTCACCACCGATGCCGTGGTCTCGGCAGTGCCGCCCGCCAAGGCCGGTGCTGCCTCGGCCATCTCCGAGACCGCCTACGAGCTCGGCGTCGCCCTCGGCGTCGCGCTGCTCGGGTCGCTCGTGACCCTCGGCTACCGCCTGCGCCTGACCGCCCCGGCCGACCTGCCCGAGGGTGTCCGCGACCGCATCGAGGACTCGCTGGCCTCAGCGCTCGTCGCGGCCCCCGACCACCCGGAGGTGGCCGAGGCCGCGCGCGAGGCGTTCGTCGGTGCGCTGCAGACCACCTGCCTGGTGGCCGCTGCCCTCACCGCCGTCGCCGCCGTCGTCGCCTGGCGGGTGGTCCCGGCGGACCGGGTCTGAGAGCGGGCTGACACAAGCTGAGACCAGGCTGACGCGCAGGCCGGCACGCAGGCAGACGACAGGGTGCTCAGTAGGAGACCGGGGTCAGCACCGACTCCCAGTGCCACGGCTCCGGCAGCCGCCCGCCCGGCTCGGCCCAGTCCGGGTGCGTCCAGCCGTGCTGCTCCGCGTTCTCCTTGAGCCAGGCGTACTGCGGGCTGTCGAACGAGGCGACGCCACCGCCGAGGTCCACGGCGGTGCCCAGCCCGTGGTTCGAGCAGCCCGGAGGAGCTGCCAGCGGGTTGGGGTTCGCCGGGTTGTACACCGCGAGCTGCTGCTCGTACGTCCGGTACGCCGAGGTGATGGTCAGGTCCTGGCCGAACCGCGCGCGGTAGGCCTCGTTCAGCGCCACCAGGTCGTCGAGCACGTCAGCACGCAGCGAGAAGCGCGGTGCCCAGGGGATCGGTGCCAGCAGCGCGGGATCGAGCCGCCCCGCCTCCGGGAACCAGAGCTGGTCCGGCTCGGGGCAGGTGATCGCGTCCTGCGCCGTCATCAGGTCCGCCGTGGCGCGCTCGACGGCGGCGTGGCGCGCGGTGAGCTCGCTCGTGGCCTGCTCGACCCGCACCGGGTCGGAGACCTGCCCGGCTGCGGCGCTACCGACCGTGGCGGCAGTCCTGCCCGCCTCGTCGAGCGCGGCCCGCACGGCCCCCCGGACGACCTCGTCGGCGCCCAGGCCGTCGGTCGCGGCGTAGACCTGCTCGCCCCGGCCCGTGGCCGGCCCGAGCGCGTCGAGCGCGACGCCGGCCTCGGCGCGGGCGTGCTCCAGCCGGGCAGCCTGCACCACCGCGGCGTCCGCCTCGACCCGCTGCCGTGCCGCGTCCGCGTCCCCGGGGCGCCGCTGGATCAGCGGCGTGCGGGCCAGCACGGCCTCCGCACGGTCCACGGAGGCGGCGAGGGAGCCCCGCACGGCGTCGTCCGCCACCTTGCCCGCGGAGTCCTCCAGCGCGGCACGGGCCGTGGCCACCTCGGAGGCCAGCCGTTGCGCCTCCGTGTGCATCGTCAGCGCCAGGCCACCTGTGGCCAGCCCCACCACCGCCACGGGGACGCCCACGAGCACGGCTGCCCGCCCCGGGCGGCGCCCGGTGAGCCGGCGGCCGTGCCGCACACGGTCTTCGCGGCCCAGGCTCCCGATCGTCGCGAGCGCTACGACGCCGCCGCCCACGGCCGCCCCGACGGCGTACCAGGCCAGGTCCGTGGCGGTGAACGTCGTGCCGAGCACGTAGCGAGCGGGCTCGAACGCCGCGACCACGGCGGAGGGCACGGGCGTGAGCTGGGCCAGCTCCACCGCGGCGCTGACGGCGAACCCGGCCGCCGCCGCGACCACCACCGTCGTCCGGGGCCGCACCAGCACCACGAGCAGCACCACGAGGGTGGCGTACAGGGCGTCTCCGGCAGGGCCGCCGACGGCAGGCGGCAGGGCGGCCCGGGCGGCGAGGCCGGCCAGCGCGACCACGACGGCGAGCAGCGCCGTCGTCGTGCGGCGCGGCCCGGTCAGAGCGAGCACCGGTCAGCCGATCGGGCCGACGCCGAGCACCGTGAGCGCCACGGCTCCGGCCTCGTCGCTCGCCGCGAGGTCGACCAGCACGGTGATCGCCCAGTCGTGGTCGCCGTCGGCGTCGTCCAGCACCTGCCGCACCCACCACGTGCCGGGCGGGACGGTGCCGCCGTCGGCGGGGCTGTCGGAGCCGCCAGGTGCGGCGGGGACCGCGGCGCCCGGCTCCAGGATGGTCAGCAGGCCCGCCGCCCGGGCCGCGGCGTCCACCCCGATCGCGTCGTCGCCCTGCGCCACGAACAGCGGGTCCAGCGCGTCCTCCCACGCCTCGGCATCCCAGCCGGGCGTGCTCGACGCCACAGCCAGCGCGGCGTAGTCCTCCCGCGCCGCGAGCTCCACCAGGCGGAACGTCGCGTTGCGCACCAGACGGCGGAACGAGCGCGGGTTGCCCGTCAGGGGGCGGGCAGGAGCCTCGGCACCGGCCTCGGCCAGCTCGCCGTCCACCACCGTGTCCGCGTCGTCGTCGACCGGGTTGGCGAGGCGCTCCCACTCGTCCAGCAGCGAGGAGTCCACGCCGCGCACCAGCTCGCCCAGCCACTCGACGATCTCCTGCACCTCCTCGGTGCGGTGCTCGTCAGGCACCACCTGCCGCAGCGCCCGGTAGGCGTCGGCCAGATACCGCAGCACCACGCCCTCGGTGCGCTCGAGCTGGTAGCGGGAGACGAGCTCGGCGAACGTCATGCCGTGCTCGACCATGTCCCGCACCACCGACTTGGGGGCCAGCTCGGCGTCGGCCACCCACGGGTTGCTCTGCTTGTACGTGGCGAACGCCGGCTCGAGCAGCTCGGCCAGCGGGCGCGGCCACGTCACGTCCTCGAGCAGCGCCATGCGCTCCTCGTACTCGATGCCCTCGGCCTTCATCGCCGCGACGGCCTCGCCGCGGGCGGCGTTCTGCTGGCCGTACAGGATCTGCCGCGGGTCGTCGAGCGTGGCCTCGATGACCGAGACGACGTCGAGGGCGTGCGTGGGGCTCTCGACGTCGAGCAGGTCCATGGCCGCCAGCGCGAACGGCGACAGCGTCTGGTTGAGGGCGAAGTCGCGCGGCAGGTCCACCGTGAGCCGCACGCTGGGACGCCAGCCCTGCGGCCGCGAGGAGTCCGGCACCCGCACCTTCTCGACGACACCGGCCTGGCGCAGCGAGCGGTAGATGCGGAACGCCTGGCGCACGTGCTGGGCCTTGGCACCGTCGGGGTCGTGGTTCGCGGTCAGCAGGTGCCGCAGCGCGTCCACCGGGTCCGTGCCGCTCTCGCCGCCGCGCGTACGGGCGAGCACGTTGAGCACCATGGCGTGCGACATCTTGAAGTGCGACGTGAGCTGCTCGGGCTCGGCGTCCCGCAGCCGCTCGAACGTCGAGTCCGTCCAGTTGACCGACCCGGCCGGCGCCTTCTTGCGCACGATCTTCTTGAGCTTCTTCGGGTCGTCGCCCGCCTTCTGCAGGGCGCGGCGGTTCTCGATCACGTGGTCGGGGGCCATGACGATGACCTCGCCCACCGTGTCGTACCCCGCCCGGCCGGCCCGGCCTGCGATCTGGTGGAACTCGCGCGCGGTCAGGTGCCGCATGCGCTCGCCGTCGAACTTCACCAGGCTGGTCATCAGCACCGTGCGGATCGGCACGTTGATGCCCACGCCGAGGGTGTCGGTGCCGCACACCACCTTGAGCAGCCCCCGCTGGGTGAGGCGCTCGACCAGGCGGCGGTACTTGGGCAGCATGCCCGCGTGGTGCACGCCCACCCCGTGCCGCAGGAACTTGCTGAGGGTCTTGCCGAACCCCGTGCCGAAGCGGAACGCGCCGATCTCGGCCGCGATGGCCTCCTTCTCCGACTTGCTGGCCACGTTCATGCTCAGCAGCGACTGCGCCCGCTCGACGGCGTCCTTCTGAGTGAAGTGCACCACGTACACCGGGGCGCGGTGCGTGGTCACCAGCTCCTCGATCACCTCGGTGAGCGGCTCGACGACGTAGTCGAACGTGAGCGGCACCGGACGCTCGGCCCCCGCCACCTCCGCGACGGGGCGGCCGGTGCGCGCCTCGATGTCCTCCCGCAGCCGGGTGGTGTCACCGAGGGTCGCCGACATGAGCACGAGCTGGGTGCGCGGCAGCTCCAGCAGCGGCACCTGCCACGCCCAGCCGCGCTGCGGGTCGCCGTAGTAGTGGAACTCGTCCATCACCACCTGGGCGATCGCGTCCTGCGGGTCCGCGGGCTCGCCGCCGCGCCGCAACGCCAGGTTCGCCAGGATCTCCGCGGTGCAGCAGATGATCGGGGCGTCCGCGTTGACCGCCGAGTCGCCCGTCATCATGCCCACGTTCCGGGACCCGAACGCCGCCACCAGGTCGAAGAACTTCTCGCTCACCAGCGCCTTGAGCGGGGCCGTGTAGTACGTGCGCCCGCCGCGCCCGGAACGGTAGGCGGCCAGCGCCGCGAACTGCGCCCCCATCGCCACCATCGACTTGCCCGACCCGGTGGGGGTGGCCAGGACCACGTGCGACCCGGTCATCACCTCAAGGAGCGCCTCCTCCTGGTGCGGGTACAGCGGCCTGCCGCCCTCGGCCGCCCACGCCGAGTAGGCCTCGAAGAGGGCGTCCGGGTCCGGGTCCTTGCCCGTGGGGGCGGGCAGGAACGGGATCAGGGTGCCCGCGGGGCGAGGAGCGGCGGAGGCCGTGGTGGTGGTCATCGCCGGCCATTCTTCCAGCCTCCCCGTGCGGGTCCTTCGCCCGGCGCGTGGCGGAACCGTGGAGCACGGTCACGACCGTGACGTGCGCCGGCTGTGACATGTGCCGACCGCGCGGCGAACCGGGGAGGGGGCGCGGATCATGGGGAGCATGAGCGAGGAAGACGACGGCATCATCTTCCGCACCCGCAAGTGGGTGCGGCCCGAGGACCTCAACGCCAACGGGACCCTCTTCGGCGGCAGCCTGCTGCGCTGGATCGACGAGGAGGCCGCGATCTACGCGATCATCCAGCTCGGCAGCGAGAGCGTGGTGACCAAGTACGTCTCGGAGATCAACTTCGTCAACTCGGCCCGGCAGGGCGACATCGTGGAGATGGGCCTGCGGGCCACGCGGTTCGGGCGCACGTCGCTGACGATGCGTGCCGAGGTGCGCAACCTGTTCACCCGGGAGCAGATCCTCGTGATCGAGAAGATGGTGTTCGTGCACCTGGGCCCGGACGGGCGCCCGGCCCCGCACGGATACTCGACCATCACGTTCGAGCGCAACCGCATCCCGGAGCGGCACCGTGACGTGCTGGACCGGGCGGTTGCGGACGGCTGACACGGCCGCGAGGCTTCCGGCCATGACCGACGTCAGCGCCCGCACCATCGACCTCGACGGCTTCAGCGCCTACCGTGCCGTCCCGCCAGAGGGAGCGCCGATCAAGGGCGGGCTCGTGCTGGTGCACGAGATCTGGGGCCTGGTGGAGCACATCAAGGACGTCGCCGCGCGCCTGGCGGCGCAGGGCTACGTCGTCGTCGCACCGGACGTGCTCAGCCACGGCGGGGTCACCCCGCAGGTGGGTGCCGAGCTGGAGCGGCTGCGGGAGTCCGGCGACGAGGAGGAGCGCACGCGCCTGCAGCCGCGCATGCGTGAGGCGCTGACCGTGGCGAACCAGCCGGAGTACGGGGCGTGGGCGGTGGGTGCCCTGCGCCGGGTGGTCGACCACCTGCTCACCGAGCCCGGGGTGGACGGCCGGGTGGGTGTGACCGGGTTCTGCTTCGGTGGCAGCTACACGTTCGCCCTGGCAGCGGCCGACCAGCGTGTCCGCGCGGCGGCGCCGTTCTACGGGGCGCCGCCCGCAGCCACCGACTACGCGGGCATCGCCTGCCCGGTGCGGGCCTTCTACGGACGTGAGGACCCGGGCCTCATGGAGGGGCTGCCGCAGGTCGAGGCGGGCATGCGCGAGGCCGGCGTCGACTTCGAGGCCACGGTGTACGACGGCGCCGGGCACGCGTTCTTCAACGACACCAACAGCCGCGCCTACCACGCCGACGCCGCCTCGGACGCGTGGCGGCGGCTGCTGGCGTTCCTCGACGACGCGCTGTCCCGGCCCGCGGCCTAGGCGCCCCGAGCACGGTCGCGGCGCGAACCCGCGACGGCTGGCGGTACCGGCGCACCGGTCAGGCCGGCAGCGCCTCGCACAGCACCAGGAGACGCCGCCGCAGCGTCTGGGCGCGCTCGGCGAACTGCCGCTGCCGGCGCACGTACTCTGCCTTGCCCTCCGGCGTCTCGATCGCCAGCGACTCCAGCCCGTACGAGGTGACGTCGTAGGGCGATGCCTGCATGTCCGTGTACCGGATGTCCCGTGCCAGCTCGAACGCGTCCAGCAGCAGGTCGCCGGGGGCAGCAGGGCCCAGCTTGAGGCACCACTTGTACAGGTCCATGTTCGCGTGCAGGCAGCCCGGCTGCTCCATCGCCACCTGGCGCTCGCGGGTGGGCCGGAGCTGGTTGCGGTCCCGGGCCTCGGGCGTGAAGAACCGGAAGGCGTCGATGTGGGAGCAGGTGATGCGGTGCGACTCGACGACGGCGTCCGTGCCTGACCCGCCCAGCCGCAGCGGCAGGGGGTGGCGGTGGTCGCGGCCCTTCTCGGCGTCCTGGTACACCATCGCCCACTCGTGCAGGCCGAAGCAGCCGAACGTGCCGGGACGCGAGGCCGTCGCCCCCACGAGGGAGCGCACGTAGCGCACCGTCTCGCCCCGGGCGGCCACGAAGGCCTCGACGTCGAGCGTGACCCCAGCGCCGCCCGCCGTCTCGACCCGCCGGTACCAGCGCCAGCCGAGACGCTCGTCGTCGGGTGCCACCTCGAGCACCACGCCGGGGCCGGGGTGCCAGCGTCGCAGCTGTCCCGGCCGGGTGGGGTAGTAGGTGAACAGGAAGTCCTCGATCGCGTGCTTGCGCCCGGCGTCGTGCGCCTGGCGCCAGACGGCCGTCAGCGCGTCCGCCCGCTCGGCGTGGGCGGCCGCCGCCGCACGCCACGAGGGCTCGCCGAGGGCGTCGGGCCGCACGGCAGGGTCGGAGAGGGACACGCCTCCAGGGTAGGTGGCGCTCAGGGGGCCTCACGCCGGGCGAGGTGCCGGGGCACGAGGCGCAGCGCGCCGTCGCGCGCCCGCCCCGCGGTACCGTCCGCCATCGCGACGCGCCCCATCAGGCGCGAGGCGCGTGCGACCGACTGGGCGTGCCGCCGCCGTCGGCGGTCGTAGGTGCGCAGCACCTCGTCCACGCCGTGCAGCTCCCGCAGGCCCCGTGCGAGGGCCGCGACGTCCAGGAGCGCCTGGGTGGCGCCCTGCCCGACGTTCGGGGTCATGGCGTGGGCGGCGTCGCCCACCAGGGCGACACGGCCGCGCACGAACGTGGGCAGGGGACGAGCCAGGTCATAGCCGTCCGTGCGCACCACGGCGCCGGTGGCCTCGATCACGGCACGGACCGGCGCGTGCCAGGTGCCGAACCGGGCGAGCGCCTCGGTACGAGGTTCGGGGACACGGCCGTCGGCCGGGGCCTTGGCCGCGGCGAACCAGTAGGCCCGCCCGTCCAGCAGGGGCACGAGACCGACCATCGCGCCGTGGCCCCAGCTCTCGCTCATACGCCCTCCGAGGTCGAACGGCTCGCGCGTCACGCCCCGCCAGCTCGTCCAGCCCGCGTAGCGCAGGCCGGGGTCGAGGCCCAGAGCGGCACGGGCCCGCGAGCGCACGCCGTCCGCGGCGACGACGACGTCGTACGCGTGCTCCTCGTCGCCGAGGAGCACGCGCGGGCCACCCGCGGTGGGCACGCGGGCCTCGGTGCCGAGACGCACCTCGCCGGCCGCGCCGGCCAGAGCCTGGTGCAGCTCGGCGCGCGACAAGGTGGTCAGGCCCAGGCGGCGGGCCGGCACGGAGAGCACCTGGCGGCCGTCGGGCCGCAGCAGCGCCGCCGACGTGGCGCGCTCGCCGCCGGTGACGGCGGCGACGACGTCGTCCAGCCCCAGGTCGCCCAGCGCTCGCAGCGCGTCCGGGGACAGCGAGATGCCGGCCCCGACGGGCAGCAGGCTCGGGGCCTGCTCGAACAGGTCGACGTCGTGCCCGTCACGCCGCAGCCCTGCCGCGAGCGCGAGCCCCGCGATCCCCGCGCCGACGATGCCTACCCGCAGGTGCTGCACCTCAGGCTCCCGGCGGGAAGATCGTGTCGAGCTCGGCGAGGTCGGCCGCGCTGGGCTCCCAGGTGCCGGCACGGGCGTTGCGCTGCACCTGCTCCGGGGTGGTGGCCCCGGCGATGACGCTGGCGACCTGCGGCTGGGCGAGCAGCCAGCCGAACGCGACGTCGACCTCCTGCACACCGCGCTCGGCGGCGAAGGCGTGGAGGGCTCGCAGGGCGTCCCACGGTGCGGCGGCGAGCTGGGCGTCGCGCTCGGCCAGGCGCGAGCCGGCAGGCCGTCGTCCTCCCAGGTACTTGCCGGTGAGCAGCCCGCTGGCGAGGGGGAAGTAGGGCAGCACGCCGAGCCCGAACGCGCGGGCGGCGGGGATCGTCTCCTTCTCGATGCCGCGCTCGATCAGGTTGTAGTGGTCCTGGGCGGAGACGAACCGGGTCGTGCCCAGGCGACGTGCGGCGTGCTCGGCGTCCGCCACCTGCCATCCGGCCAGGTTGGAGTGACCGACGTACCGCACCTTGCCGGCGGTGACGAGGTCGTCGAGCGCGGCGAGCGTCTCCTCGACCGGGGTGAGCGGGTCGGGGCGGTGCAGCTGGTACAGGTCGATCCAGTCGGTGCCCAGGCGGCGCAGCGAGGCCTCGACGGCCCGTACGACGTAGCGGCGCGAGCCGCGGGCGCCGAAGTCCTCGCCGTTGGCCCCGCGCATGTCGCCGCCGAACTTCGTGGCCACCACGACGTCGTCGCGGCGGCCGCGCAGCGCCCCACCGAGCAGCTCCTCCGAGAGGCCGGGCCGGCCGCCGTAGATGTCGGCGGTGTCGAAGAAGGTCACCCCGGCGTCGATCGCGGCGTGGACGACGGCGGCAGCCCCCTGCGCCGACTCGCTCGCGCTGCCGGGGCGGCCCAGGTTGTTGCAGCCGAGGCCGACGGCGGAGACGACGAGCCCGCTGCTGCCGACCCGGCGGAGGCCGACGGCCGTCCCGTCCGAGGCTTGGTGCGGATTTGGTGATCCTGTGGTCGACGCCATATCCGGAGGCTACCGTGGGCGTGTGACCCGCACCCTGCCCTTCCGACAGGTCGACGTCTTCGCCTCGGGCCCGCTGCTCGGCAACCCGCTCGCCGTCGTCCACGACGCCGACGGCCTCACCGAGGAGCAGATGGCCGCGTTCGCCCGCTGGACCAACCTCTCCGAGACCACCTTCCTCCTGCAGCCCACCGTGGCGGGCGCCGACTACCGGGTGCGGATCTTCACCCCCACGGGCGAGCTGCCGTTCGCCGGGCACCCCACGCTGGGCAGCGCCCACGCCTGGCTCGAGGCCGGCAACAAGCCCTTCGGTGCACCGACCAGCACCGACGTGGTGCAAGAGTGCGGTGTCGGGCTCGTGACCGTGCGCCAGACCCTGGTGAGCGGGGGAGGGGTGCGCCTGGCGTTCGCCGCCCCGCCTCCCACGCGCTCCGGCCCGCTGACGCCGCCGCAGCTCCAGCGTGTCACCGCGGCGCTGCGGGTGGCGCCCGACGACGTCGTGGACGCGGAGTGGGTGTCCAACGGCCCGCGGTGGGTGGCGGTGCGCCTGCGCGACGCCGCGGCCGTGCTCGCGCTCGAGCCCGACCTGGAGCGGTTCCGCGCCCCCGGCGAGGAGGACCTGGAGATCGGCGTCGTCGGCCCCTGGGTGGACGAGGACCCCGCGAACCCGGGCGACGCCGACGTCGAGGTGCGCGCGTTCCTGCCCGACCGCGAGGACCCCGTCACCGGCTCCCTCAACGCGGGCCTGGGCCGGTGGCTGGCGGGCAGCGTGCTGCCCGCGAGCTACGTCGCGTCCCAGGGCACGGCGCTGCGCCGGCGGGGCCGCGTCCACGTGGACCTGGAGCGCGACGGCCGTGTGTGGGTCGGCGGCTCCACGCTCACCACCGTCAGGGGCTCGGTGACCCTGTAGCACCACCGCGCGCAGGCCGGGCGCTCGCGGCACGGGCCGCCACCCAGCCCACCAGCCGCTCGAGCGGACCGCGCCCCACCAGCGCCCGCCAGGTGGTGGCCGCGGCAAGCGTGACCAGCACCATGACCGCCAGCGGCACGTTGCTCTCGGGCACCAGCAGGTCGAGACCGAGCAGCCGCAGCCCCCACACGGCCACGATGTGCGCGGTGTACACGGTCAGGGCCAGGGCTCCGGTCGCGGCGAGCGGGGCCAGCACCCGCGCGGCAGGGCGTCCCACGTGGAGGCACAGGCCGAGCACGGCGAGAGCGAACCCGCCCGAGCCCAGCGCCTCGAGCGTGGTGTCGTCGTGCGGGCCGTCCAGCAGCAGCCCGGCCACGGGAGGCCACGGGGCGTCCCACGCCCACGGCTGCGAGCGCTCGAGGCTCGAGGCCGCCGTCACCTGCTGCTCGATCGACGCCCGGCCCCCGGCGGCCGCGGTGAGCGCGGCGGACGCGAGGGCCGAGGCCGACCAGGCGCTGAACCCGCCGACCACCAGGCCGGTGCGCAACCGGTCCGAGCCCAGGTCGCAGCGGCCGACCGCCAGGCCCGCGAGCACGAACGCCATCCACACCACGGCGGGGTAGTGGCCGGTCAGGAGGAAGTACGTGACGGCGCCGTCGCCGTCACGAGGCAGGCGCAGGCCCGCGCGGGCCATCGCCTCCGGTCCCCAGTAGGCCAGCACGGGGCCGACGACGGCGACCACGACGGCGATCGCCGCCAGCCGGCGCGCCGGCAGGCGCAGCGCCGGGAGCGCCAGCACGAAGTAGGCGGCGTAGAACCCGAGGATGACGAAGACGCGTGTGCCCAGGGCGTCCAGCACCGCCCCCACGGCCAGGAGGCACAGCGCACGCACCAGCAGGCGCAGCCGGGCGCGCACCAGGGGTTCGCCGTCGAGCGGCGTGCGGCCACCCGTCACGAGCGCGAGCGACACGCCCGCCACCGTGGCGAACAGGATCGAGGAACGCCCGTGCGCCAGCGACAGCCAGCCCTCGACCGTGCCGAGGTCACCGCTGGTGACGCCCACGTGCGCCGTGAACATGCCCAGGACCGCCAGGCCGCGCGCCACGTCCACGCCGGCCACGCGGCCGGGACCGCCGAGGAGGCGCTCGGCGAGGTGACGGCGCTCACGGACCATGTCCGCGATCCTTCCACGCACCGGTCCGCTGCGTGGGACCGGGCGTGAAACGGCGGGCGACCGTGGCTAGCGTGTGCGCCATGACCGTTCCGGAGACTCCCGCAGGCGCCGATCTCACCGACGCGATCGAGGCGCCCAGCTCGCAGCACACCGTCCCGAGCAAGGAGTCGGAGTCCTACACGCACGGCCACCACGAGTCGGTGCTGCGCGCCCACCGCGCCCGCACGGCGCAGAACTCGGCGGGGTTCCTGCTGCCGCACCTGCGCGACGACATGTCGCTGCTGGACGTCGGCTGCGGGCCCGGTACCGTGACGGTGGACCTTGCGCGCATCCTCGCCGGTGGTGAGGTCGTGGGCGTCGACGCCTCGGAGAAGGTGCTCGAGGCCGCCCGGCAGCACGCGGACGCGCTCGGGTTCCCCAACGTGCGGTTCGAGGAGGCCAACGCCTACGAGCTGCCGTTCGAGGACGACACGTTCGACGTCGTCTACGCCCACCAGCTGCTGCAGCACCTGTCCGACCCGGTGGCGGCGCTGCGCGAGATGAAGCGCGTCGCCAGGCCCGGCGGCCTCGTGGCGGTGCGGGACGCGGACTACGCGGCCATGGCCTGGTACCCGGACTCGCCCGGCCTCGACGAGTGGAACACCCTCTACCACGAGGTCACGCACGCCTACGGGTTCGAGCCCGACGCCGGGCGCCGTCTCTTCTCCTGGGCCCAGCAGGCCGGGTTCGACGTCGCCCAGATCGTGCCCAGCGCCTCGTCCTGGTGCTACGCCACGCCCACCGACCGGCAGTGGTGGGGCCAGGTCTGGGCCGAGCGCTGCGTCGAGTCCAACTTCGCGGTGCAGGCGCAGGAGTCGGGCCTGGCCGACGACGTCGCGCTCGAGCAGCTCGCGCAGGACTGGCTGGCGTGGGCGCAGGCGCCCGACGGCTGGTTCGCGATCCTGCACGGCGAGGTGCTGGCCCGCGTCTGACGCGTACCCTTCATCCGTGCGCATCGCTAGGTTCACCACCGGAGACGACCCCCGTTTCGCCCTCGTGCAGCACGAGGGCGACCGCACCTACCTCGCCGTGCTGGGCGGTGACCCGCTGTACATGCCGGCCATGCCCACGGGCGAGCGGATCGAGCTCGGTGACGGCGTGCGGCTGCTCGCCCCCGTCATCCCGCGCTCCAAGGTCGTGGCCGTGGGCCGCAACTACATGGACCACATCCGCGAGATGGGCAACGAGGTGCCCACCGAGCCGATGCTGTTCCTCAAGCCGAACACGGCCGTCGTGGGCCCGGACGACCCGATCGTGCTGCCCGACTGGACGCAGGAGGTCAGCTACGAGGCCGAGCTGGCCATCGTGATCGCCAAGGTCTGCAAGGACGTCACGCCCGAGTCGGCGCGCTCCTACGTGCTGGGCTGGACCGTGGCCAACGACGTCACGGCCCGTGACGCCCAGCGCACCGACGGCCAGTGGGGCCGAGCCAAGGGCTTCGACTCCTCGTGCCCGATCGGGCCGTGGATCGACACCGACCTGGACCCGGAGGACGTCGCCGTGCGCTCGCGCGTCAACGGCGAGGCGAAGCAGGACGGCCGCACGGCCGACATGATCTTCGACGTCGACTACATCGTGTCCTACGTGTCCCAGGCGATGACGCTGCTGCCCGGCGACGTGGTGCTCACCGGCACCCCGGCCGGGGTGGGTCGCATCGAGTCCGGCGACGTCGTCGAGTGCGAGGTCGAGGGCATCGGCGTGCTGCGCAACCCCGTGGTGCGCCGGGACTACTGACGCCGGGTCGCGCGTTGCGCCTGCCGTGAGGATCGCACTCTTCGGGGCAGGCAAGATCGGGACCGTGCTGGCGCGCCGCGCCGTCGACGCCGGGCACGAGGTCCGCGTCGTGGGCTCGCCGCGGCAGGACCCGCTGACGCTCGGGCTCATCGTGGGGTCGATGGTGCCCGGAGCCACCGCGGTGGGCTCGGACGCGGGCGCGGACGTCGCGGCCTGGGCCGACGTCGTGCTGCTGGCGGTGCCGCTCTCCCGCTCGGCGGACCTGCCGTACGCCGCGTTCGAGGGCCGGGTCGTGGTGGACCTCATGAACCACTGGGAGCCCGTGGACGGGCCGATCGAGTCCGTGCTGCCCGCCGCCGACCACGCCGCCGGCACGAGCGCTCACGTGGCCGGTCGCAGCCCCGGTGCCCGCTGGGTGCGCACGCTCAACCACCTCGGGTACCACGACGTCGAGGAGGCGGCGCGCCCGGCGGGCGCTCCCGACCGCCTGGCCGTGGGCGTCGCCTCCGACGACGCCGGTGCGCGGACGGTGGCGGCCGAGCTGGTGGACTCCCTCGGGTTCGACCCCGTGGAGCTCGGACCGCTCGCCGCCGGGCGGCTGCTCGACGCCGGCGGGCCGGTGTTCGGCACCCTGCTCACGGCGGCCGGGCTGCGGGCCCTGGCGCGGGCCGAGGCGGAAGCTGCCGCCTGACACGCCGCCACCTGACGCGCCGCCGGCGGCCACGAGACGATTGCGCTGGTGAGGCGCCCTCCGGGAGCATGGGCGCGTGAACGGGCGACAGGCGGTGGGAGCGGGGCTGGCCGCCGTGGCGGCGATGGCCGCGGGGTTCGCCGCAGGGCCGGTGGCGCTGGGCTCGCCACCACCGGCAGCCGTGCCGGCCGCCACCGTGACGGTCGCGCCGGTCGTCGCGGTCGCCAAGGGAACGCCGCCCGCGCCCGGGGCGCGCGAGCCCGCCGTGGACGGCACGCGCTACGACCTCGCGGCCCTGCCCGTGGTCGACGTGTTCGCGGTGCGCCCGGAGCTGCCCGTGGACGACGACCCGGGCGGCGACCTGACCGGTCTGGTGGCGCACCCGAGCGGTGCCGCGGCCCCCGTGTTCGCGGAGCCCGGGACCGCGCCCGTGGCACGGCTGCCGCGGACGCTGCAGTTCGGCGGGACCACCGTGCCGGTCGTGGTTCAGCACGAGCACTGGCTACGGGTGCTGCTGCCCGGGCGGCAGGCCCCGCCGTCGTCGGGCGACCCCGGTCAGCTCACCGGCTGGGTCCGGGCCGCGGACGTCGAGGTGGCGCCCGCGGTGGCGCAGGTCGAGGTGGACCTCACCGCCCGCACGGTCGACGTCGTGCGTGGTGGCGAGCGCGAGCGCGTGTCCGACGGCTTCGCGTGGGGCACCGCGGCCACCCCGACGCCGGTGGGCCGCACGTTCGTCATGACCACGCGCGTCGACCGGTCGTTCGCGTTCACCCGCGGCCACCCCATCGTCTACCTGGGCGTCCAGTCGCCGACGCTCGACGGGTTCAGCGGGGCCGACGTCGCGGTCACCGCGTTCCACTACCACGACGTGCGCACGGGGCCGGTCTCCAACGGCTGCATCCGGCTCGGCGCGGAGGCGCTGGCCCGGCTCGCCGAGCTGCCCGAGGGCACCCCGGTGACCGTCCGCGCCTGACGGTGGCCGGCCCGCGGGCGAACTAGGCTCTTGCCCGTGATCCCCGCTGCTGGTTCTTCCGACGTCCGTGTCCGCTTCGCCCCGTCCCCCACGGGCATGTTCCACGTGGGCGGTGCGCGCTCGGCGCTGTTCAACTGGGCGGTGGCCAAGCGTGCCGGCGGCACGTTCGTGCTGCGCATCGAGGACACCGACGCCGCCCGCAACAAGCCCGAGTGGGTCGAGGGCATCCTCACCGCGATGGCGTCCCTCGGCATGCACGAGCAGGACCCGACCTTCGAGGGCCCGTACTTCCAGTCCCAGAACGTGGCCCTGCACCAGGAGGCCGCGGCGCGGCTCTTCGAGGCGGGGCGCGCCTACTACTGCGACTGCACGCGCGACGACGTCGTGGCGCGCACCGGGTCGCAGCACCTGGGCTACGACGGCTACTGCCGCGACCGCGGCCTGGCGTACGAGGCCGGTCGTGCCCTGCGCTTCCGCACCCCGGACGAGGGCGAGACGCAGGTGGTCGACCTGATCCGCGGCAACCCGTCCTTCCCGAACGACGCCATCGAGGACTTCGTGGTGGCGCGCGGCGACGGCTCGCCGGTGTTCCTGCTCGCCAACGTCGTCGACGACATGGACGAGCGCATCACGCACGTGATCCGCGGCGAGGAGCACCTGCCCAACACGCCCAAGCAGCAGCTGCTGTGGGAGGCGCTGGGCGCCACGCCGCCCGTGTGGGCCCACCTGCCCGTCATCGTCAACGAGAAGCGCCAGAAGCTCTCCAAGCGTCGTGACAAGGTGGCCCTCGAGGACTACCTGGCCGACGGCGTGCTGCCGCAGGCGATGGTCAACTACCTCATGCTGCTGGGCTGGGCGCCGGGCAACGACGAGGAGATCCTTCCGTTCGAGGAGCTCGTCTCGCGCTTCGACATCGCGGACGTCAACAGCTCCTCGGCGTTCTTCGACATCAAGAAGCTGACCGCCTTCAACGGCGAGTACGTGCGTGCGCTGTCGGAGGCGGAGTTCGTGGCGGCGTGCGACCCGTGGCTGCACGCGCCCCGTGCCCCGTGGAGCGAGGAACAGTTCGACGCCGAGGTGTTCGCCGCCGTCGCCCCGCTCGCCCAGACGCGCGTGGCCCTGCTGAGCGAGATCACCAACAACGTGGACTTCCTCTTCCTCGACGAGCCGGTCTTCGACGAGCAGTCGTGGAACAAGGCCATGAAGGAGCCGGCTGCCGCGCTCCTGGCCGACGCCCGCGAGGCGCTCGCGGCGCTCGACCCCTGGGAGGCGGAGCCGCTCAAGGAGACGGTGACCGCGGTGGGGGAGAAGCACGGCCTCAAGCTCGGCAAGGCCCAGGCGCCGGTGCGCGTGGCGGTGACCGGCCGGACGGTGGGCCTGCCGCTGTTCGAGTCGCTGCAGGTGCTGGGGCGGGAGAAGACCCTGGCACGCGTGGACGCCGCGATCGAGAAGCTGCGGTGACCGGCGCGGCCGGCGCGCCGGTGGTGGACGGCGTCCTGTTCGACGTCGACGACACGCTGGTCGACACGCGTGCGGCGTTCGGCGAGGCGGTCGCGGCCGTGCGGCGGGAGTTCCTGCCGCACGTACCCGCCGCGCGCGAGCCGGAGATGCTCGCCGTCTGGCGTGACGACGTCCACGGGCACTACCGCGCCTACACCCGCGGCGAGCTCGGCTTCGACGAGCAGCGGCGCCTGCGCGCCGACGAGCTGCACGTCGCGTTGGGCGGCCCCCGCGTGGACGTGGATCTCTACCCGCGGTGGGTGGAGGTGTTCTGGGGTGCCTTCGAACGCTCCTGGGAGGCGCACGACGACGTCGCGGCGACCCTCGGCGCCCTCGTGGCGGCCGGTGTCAGCATCGGGTCGGTGACCAACGCCCGTGTGGCGCTCCAGGAGTCCAAGCTGGCCACCGCCGGGATCGACGGCGTGCCGGTGCTCGTGGGCGTCGACACGCTCGGGTTCGGCAAGCCGGACCCGCGCGTGTTCCTCGAGGCGTGCCGCCTGCTCGGCACGGACCCCGCGCGCACGGCGTACGTGGGAGACGAGCCCGACGTCGACGCTCGCGCCGCCGCGGAGGCCGGCCTCGTAGGGGTGTGGCTGGACCGGCCGGGGATCCGCCGCGAGGGCCCCTCCGCCGGATCGCCCGACGACGCCGCGCTGCCAGGGGTGCACCGCATCACCGGGCTCCACGAGCTGCACGGGGTGCTGGGCCTGGCCTGAGACCGCCGCACCGCGGTGCGGCCGTGGCCGCTCTCCTGGTGCCGTCCTGGTGCGCTCCCGGCGTGCTCGCGGTGTGCTCGCGGCGCGCCCTGGTGCGTCCGGGCGCTCGGTAGGGTCGGCGGCGTGGAACGGGTCGAGGAGCGCGAGGGCTCGTCCCTCGGACGCTGGGGGACGGCCGCGGCCGCGGTGGTGGCCACCGTGGCGCTCGCGGTCGCGCTCGTGAGGATCTGGAACCTGATCGTGCCGCACCCGCCCGGCACGGTGTGCTCCTTGCCCCTGCCGCCGCCGCCCGGGTGCGACGGCGGCGCGCGCCTCCCGTTGGCCGTCGCCTGGACAGCGATCCTGGCGGCGGTCTACCTGGGGGCCGCAGCGTGGGCGTTCGCTCGCCCTCAGCGGCGCACGGTCGTCACCGGGGCGTCCGCTGCGGTGCTCGTCGTGCTCGCTGCCGTGGCCCACCACATGGTCTGGACCGTGCCCTGGAGGTGAGCGGAGGGAGGAGCGGGGAGGCCGAGCCGTCCGCGTGACGGAGACCACCCGCCGCAGGTCGCGCCTCGTTTTGGTCCCCGGCCCTGCGTCCGGTAATGTTCTCAGCCGTTGGCCCCCACGGGACGCGCCGGTGAAAGTCGGATTTGTCCTGAAGGTCAGACACCATGGGGTATGGTGTAATTGGCAGCACGAGTGATTCTGGTTCACTTAGTCTAGGTTCGAGTCCTGGTACCCCAGCGCAGCATCCATCTCCGATGGTCATCAGCACTGATGGCGATCGGATAGGATTCTCCGGCACGCCGATCCGCAAGGATCGACGAGTCATAGGCCCCCATCGTCTAGCGGCCTAGGACGCCGCCCTCTCACGGCGGTAACGCGGGTTCAAATCCCGCTGGGGGTACGCATCGGTTCCTTCGGGAGCAGGATGTCCTGGCCCCCATCGTCTAGCGGCCTAGGACGCCGCCCTCTCACGGCGGTAACGCGGGTTCAAATCCCGCTGGGGGTACCACGCGAGAAGCCCGGTCCACACGGACCGGGCTTTCGTCGTCTTTTGGGGCGTGGAAGGCCGGAGGGGCGCGGGAGCATCAGGACGTCGACGCCCGGCGCTCCATCCACGTCTCCGCCTCGACGAGCGGTGTCCACCCCAGCTTCTCGTACACGCGCCGGCCCTCGTCCGACGCTTTGAGCGCCACCCTGCGGAGTCCCAGCGGCTCCAGGTCGGCCACCACCCCGGCCACGAGGGCGTGGCCGAGACCCCGCCCGCGGTGAGCCAGGTCGACGACGACGTCGGCCAGCCACGCGAACGTCACGGCGTCGGTGACCACGCGGGCGTATCCCACCTGCTCGCCCGCCTCGCTGTACACGCCGTAGTTGCGCGAGCCGGCGATCACCGCCTCCTGCACGGCACGCGTCCGGTCCGCCGCCCAGAAGGCGTACGAGGTGAGCAGCTCGTGGACCCGCGGGTGGTCGAGCCGGGCAGGGTCGGCGGAGAAGGCGTACCCCGCGGGGAGCGCGATGGTGGGCGTCGACATGACGGCAGTGAACCATGCGGGCGGGCCGAGCGGGTCGGCTGCACGCGGACTGGTCAGTCGCGGGGCGGGCGAGGAGCCCACGGCGGCGGCGTGGTCCAGCCGGGCTGCTCCGGCGGCGTCGACGGGTGCTCGTCGGCCAGGTGCTCGTCGGCCAGGTGCTGGTCGGCTGGCGGGCTCGCGGGACGTGGGTCGACCGAGCGTGCGTCGGCAGGACGGGGGCCGACGATCGGTGCTTCGTCGTCGTGCCCCGGCGGTGCCGGCGGAGGCGGGGGGACCGCGATGTGCTGCGTCGTCGGGCGCGGGCCCTCGCGGCGTGCGCGGCCGGGCACCACGACCACCGACCGCGCCCCGTCCCGAGGGGCGGGTGCGGGCCGGGCGGGCGCCTGGACCGCCCGCTGCAGGGGTCGGGAGCGCGGTGTCTGCTGCCGGGGCGGGGGAGCGCTCTGCTCCACGGGGGTGCCGTCGTCGTGCACGTCGCTCCCGCTGGGGAGGAAGATCTCCGCGCACAGGGTGCGGTAGGTGGCGTCGGGACGGGGCACGTAGTCGACCTGGCGCAGCGCCTGGTCCTGCCCGGCCGACTCCATGACGAACCGCCCGTAGCCGAGCACCTGGCCGACGGGCGTGCGGCTGTAGCCCATGTCGGTCACCTTGCGCAGCGGCATCATCGCGACCTTGTGGATCACGAGGCCGTAGAGGAGCAGGAGCCGCTTGTCGGTGGCCACGAACCACACGTGCCGCCACTCGAGCCACTTGAAGGCCAGGCGGCCCAGGGCCACGAACCACGCGACCCACAGCCAGCCCGCCGCCTCCTGGAGGCCGGGCGGCACCGCCGCCACGATGCTGCCGACCACGAGGAAGGCCGCGACGGTCGTCGCCACCGGCTCCAGCAGGGAGGCCCAGTGCTTGCGCGTGGCCAGGACCACCTCCTCGGAGTCGAGGACGTAGCGGCGCAGGTCCGGGTTCCCGAGGGCGGGGACGCGTGGCTCCGGGAGCACGAGCGCTCCGGGTCAGGCCGTCAGGCCGGCGAAGAACTGGCCGAAGCTCGAGAATGCGTTGGTCACGACGTCCCACACCGCCTTGACGATGTCCGACGCCCGGTCGGGGCTCTGCACGATCGCGTAGATCAGGAAGATCACGACGACCCAGATCAGCAGGGTCTTGGCCTTCGCCGGCATCGGGTCCTCACGCAGGTCGGGGCGGGGGTGCGGGGAGTCGCACCTCGGAGCAGGGTAGTGACGGCCGGGCGGTTCGCCCGGTTCATTCCCCGGCGCGTCACTGCCCGCAGGTCACTCGCCGGCGCGGCGCAGCACCTCGGTGAGGCGGTTGGCGGCGGCCACGACGGCAGCGGAGTGGAGGCGGCCCGGCTGGCGCGTGAGGCGCTCGACGGGGCCGGACACCGACACCGCGGCCACGACCTTGCCCGACGGCCCGCGCACCGGGGCGGAGACGCTGGCGACGCCGAGCTCGCGCTCGGAGACGGACTGGGCCCAGCCGCGGCGGCGCACGCCCGAGAGGATCGTGGCGGTGAAGACGGCCTCCCGCAGTCCGCGGTGCAGGCGGTCCGGCTCCTCCCAGGCGAGCAGGATCTGCGCGGCCGAGCCGGCGTGCATCGTCAGGGTGGCGCCCACGGGGATGGAGTCGCGCAGCCCGACGGGACGCTCGGCTGCGGCGACGCACACGCGGTGGTCGCCCTGGCGGCGGTAGAGCTGGGCGCTCTCGCCCGTGTGGTCGCGCAGCGCCGTGAGCACCGGGTTCGCGGCGGCCAGCAGCCGGTCCTCGCCGGCCGCGGTGGCGAGCTCGTTGAGGCGCGGCCCGAGGATGAACCGCCCCTGCATGTCGCGTGCCACGAGGCGGTGGTGCTCGAGCGCGACCGCGAGGCGATGGGCCGTGGGGCGTGCGAGCCCGGTGGAGGCCACGAGCTGGGCCAGGGTGGCCGGTCCGGCCTCGAGCGCGCCCAGCACGGACGCGGCCTTGTCCAGAACGCCGACTCCGCTAGTATCGTCCATAAGGCGATATTGCCGTCTCGGCTAGTGAGATTGCAAGTCGACGCACCGAAGCCCTGTGAGAGGGACCCGAGGAGGGATCACGATGGCCGGCACGCTGGCGGAGAAGGTCTGGGACGCGCACCTGGTGCGCCGTGGCGCGAACGGAGAGCCCGACCTCCTCTACATCGACCTCCACCTCGTGCACGAGGTGACCAGCCCCCAGGCGTTCGAGGGCCTGCGCCTCGCCGGCCGCCCCGTGCGCCGCCCCGACCTCACCATCGCCACCGAGGACCACAACACCCCCACGCTCGACATCGACCTGCCCATCGCGGACCTCACCAGCCGCACGCAGATCGAGACCCTGCGAGCCAACGCGCGAGAGTTCGGCGTGCGCCTGCACTCCCTCGGCGACGCCGACCAGGGCATCGTGCACCAGGTGGGCCCCCAGCTCGGCCTCACCATGCCGGGCCTGACCGTCGTCTGCGGCGACTCGCACACGTCCACGCACGGCGCGTTCGGCGCCCTCGCGTTCGGCATCGGCACGTCCGAGGTCGAGCACGTGCTGGCCACCCAGACCCTGCCGCTCGCCCCCTTCAAGACCATGGCGATCACCGTCAACGGCCAGCTGCCGCCCGGCGCCACCAGCAAGGACATCATCCTGGCGATCATCGCCAAGATCGGCACCGGCGGCGGCCAGGGCTACGTGCTCGAGTACCGCGGCGAGGCCATCCGCAGCCTGTCGATGGAGGCGCGGATGACCATCTGCAACATGTCCATCGAGGCCGGGGCCCGCGCCGGCATGATCGCCCCGGACGAGACCACGTTCGAGTACCTCAAGGGCCGCCCGCACGCCCCCGAGGGCGCCGACTGGGACGCCGCCGTCGAGTACTGGCGCACGCTGCGCACCGACGACGACGCCACGTTCGACGCCGAGGTGGTGCTCGAGGCGGCCGACCTCGAGCCGTTCGTCACCTGGGGCACGAACCCCGGCCAGGGCCTGCCGCTGTCCGCGAACGTCCCCGTGCCGGCCCAGATCGCCGACGAGAACGAGCGCGTCGCCGCCGAGCGCGCCCTGGAGTACATGGGGCTGGAGCCCGGCACCCCCCTGCGGGACATCGCCGTCGACACCGTGTTCATCGGCTCCTGCACCAACGGGCGCATCGAGGACCTGCGCTCGGTCGCCAAGGTGCTGCAGGGCCGCACGAAGGCGGACGGCGTGCGCGTGCTCGTCGTGCCGTCGTCGGCCCGCGTGCGCCTGCAGGCCGAGGCCGAGGGCCTGGACGTCATCTTCAAGGAGTTCGGCGCCGAGTGGCGCAACGCCGGCTGCTCCATGTGCCTGGGCATGAACCCCGACCAGCTCGCACCGGGGGAGCGGGCGGCGTCGACGTCGAACCGCAACTTCGAGGGGCGTCAGGGCAAGGGCGGGCGCACCCACCTGGTCTCGCCGCTCGTGGCGGCGGCCACGGCGGTGCGCGGCACCCTCTCCTCGGTGGCCGACCTGGACCTGCCTGACGGCGTGGACCTGACCACGTTCGACGGCTCGCCGCTCGCCCCCCTGGCCGAGCCCTCGCTGGTCTGACCCGCAGCACCCGGAAGGAACCGTCATGGAGAAGTTCACGACCCACACGGGCGTCGGGGTGCCGCTGCGACGCAGCAACGTCGACACCGACCAGATCATCCCCGCCGTCTACCTCAAGCGGATCACCCGCACCGGGTTCGAGGACGCGCTGTTCGCCGCCTGGCGCGGCGACCCCTCGTTCGTGCTCAACCAGGACGCCTACAAGACGGGCTCCGTGCTCGTGGCGGGCCCCGACTTCGGCACCGGCTCCTCGCGCGAGCACGCCGTCTGGGCGCTCAAGGACTACGGCTTCAAGGTGGTGCTCGCCTCGCGGTTCGCGGACATCTTCCGCGGCAACTCGGGCAAGCAGGGCCTGGTGGCCGGCATCGTGGCGCAGGAGGACGTCGAGCTCCTGTGGAAGGTGCTGGAGACCAAGCCGGGCACCGAGGTGACGGTGGACCTCGAGCACCGCACCGCGCAGGCCGACGACGTCACCGTGCCGTTCCAGATCGACGACTACACGCGCTGGCGCCTCATGGAGGGGCTGGACGACATCGGCCTGACCCTCTCGCACGAGGAGGACATCGCGGCGTTCGAGGCGCAGCGTGAGCCGTGGCGGCCGCGCACCCTCCCGGCCAAGCACCTGCCCACCGTGCCGGTGGAGCCGGCGCGTCCGGTGCGTGCCTGACCGGCGTCGTACCTCGGCACGGCCCAGGGGCCGCTCGCGCTCACAGCGCGGGCGGCCCCTGCCGCACCTTCTCCAGCAGGGACTCCGCCGTCACCGTGGCCGGGTCCCACCAGGACTCCACCCACCACGTGGCCCCGGCGTCCGCGGCCGCCCGGGCCTGCTCCGCCGCGCGTGAGGGGTCGGGATCGAGGCGGCCCTGCACGACGACGTCGAACGCCGTGCCGTCACCCGCCGCGTCCGCGCTGCGCTGCTCGCGCAGCCACGCCGTCAGCTCACGCACGTGCTCCGGCCCCGCCTCGGCGTCCTCCGGCGACTCGCCCCGCACCTGGGGCACGACGCCGTCCCACCGCAGCGCGCGCCGCAGGCTCTTGAGCGGCGGGCGCTCGGCGTCCCACACCGCCACCGGCCACACGGGCACGCGGCCGCGGACCGGCGGCTGCGGGAACCGGAACGGACCCGTGGTCAGGTGCTCGCCGTCGAACGCGAGCTCCTCGCCGGACCACGAGCGCTCCAGCCACGCGAGCACCTCGTCCAGCAGCGCCGCACGGTCCTTGAGCGAGGTCGGCTGCCCCGGCACCGAGGTGAACGCACGGTCGGTGGGCACGCCGACGCCCACCGGCAGCACCAGCCGGCCGCCCGAGAGGTGGTCCACCGTGAGCACCCGCTGCGCCAGCTCCCACGGCCGGTGCCGGGGGACCGCGAAGACCATCGCGCCCAGCGTGATCCGCTCCGTCACCACCGCAGCCCCGGCCAGCACCCCGAACGGGTCCCACGTGGGTGCGGCGTCGAAGCCCTCCTCGGCCAGGCTCACCCCGTCCCACGTGAAGAACCCGTCCCAGCCGTGCCGCTCCGCCTCCTGGGCGAGCCGCACCATCTCGGCGGGCGTGCCGTAGCTGCCCACGAACCCGAACCGCATCGTCCGACCTCCTCCTGCGGTGCCGCCACCCTGGCGCGCACCGCCGTCCGCGCCGTCGTCGTCCCGACCCGCTCACCGTACGAGCGGCCACCGACACGCAGAGACGCACCTCACGTCCCCTGGGTTTGCCGGGGCGAATAGGCTTGCGCCATGGCTTCCCACTACGACGTCGTTCTCCTCGGCGCGGGCCCCGGTGGCTACGTCGCCGCCATCCGTGCCGCCCAGCTCGGCAAGAAGGTCGCGATCATCGAGGAGAAGTACTGGGGTGGTGTGTGCCTCAACGTGGGCTGCATCCCCTCGAAGGCTCTCCTGCGCAACGCGGAGCTGGCGCACATCTTCCAGCACCAGGCCGACTTCTTCGGCATGTCCGGCGACGTCACGTTCGACTTCGGCAAGGCGTGGGACCGCTCGCGCGACGTGGCCGACGGTCGCACCAAGGGCGTCCACTTCCTGATGAAGAAGAACAAGATCACGGAGTACGAGGGCCGTGGCACGTTCGTCGACGCCAAGACCATCGAGGTCGCGCTCAGCAAGGGCGGCACCGAGACCGTCACCGCGGACAACGTCATCATCGCCACCGGCTCCAAGGTGCGCCTGCTGCCGGGCGTCGAGCTCTCCGACAACGTCGTGACCTACGAGAAGCAGATCATGACGCGCGAGCTGCCGAAGTCGATCGCCATCGTGGGCGCCGGCGCCATCGGCATGGAGTTCGGCTACGTCATGAAGAACTACGGCGTGGACGTCACGATCATCGAGTTCCTCGACCGTGCTCTGCCGAACGAGGACGCCGACGTCTCCAAGGAGATCGCCAAGCAGTACAAGAAGCTCGGCGTCAACATCCTCACCTCGACCGCCGTGCAGACGGTCAAGGACAACGGCGACTCGGTCACCGTCTCCTACAAGGGCGTCAAGGACGACAAGCCGGGCGAGATCACCGTCGACAAGGTGCTCATGGCCGTCGGGTTCGCCCCGAACGTCGAGGGCTACGGCCTCGAGAAGACCGGCGTCGAGCTCACCGACCGCGGCGCCATCGCCATCGACGACCACATGCGCACCAACGTGCCCGGCGTCTACGCCATCGGCGACGTCACCGCCAAGCTCATGCTCGCCCACGTGGCCGAGGCGCAGGGCGTCGTCGCCGCCGAGACCATCGCCGGCGCCGAGACCATGACCCTCGGTGACTACCGCATGATGCCGCGCGCCACGTTCTGCTCCCCGCAGGTGGCCTCGTTCGGTCTCACCGAGGCCCAGGCCAAGGACGCCGGCTACGACGTCAAGGTCTCGTCCTTCCCGTTCATGGCCAACGGCAAGGCCCACGGCCTGGGCGACCCGACCGGCTTCGTCAAGATCGTGGCCGACGCCAAGTACAACGAGCTGCTCGGTGCCCACATGATCGGCCCGGACGTCTCCGAGATGCTGCCCGAGCTCACGCTGGCCGCCAAGTGGGACCTCACCGCCGACGAGGTCGCCCGCAACGTGCACACGCACCCGACGCTGTCGGAGGCCATCCAGGAGTCCATCCACGGCATCGCCGGGCACATGATCAACTTCTGATCCGCCTCACGGTCGTCAGAGGACGGCAGGTGTGACGAGAGGCCCGGACCCGCGTAGCGCAGGTCCGGGCCTCTCTGCGTCCGAGGGCGTGCCGGCGGCGCTGATGGGAGGCTCAGACGGCGCCGGCCGTGCGCCGCCCCGTCCGCGAGCCGTCCACCCCGGCCCGCCGGATTCGGCATGCGCGTCTGCTCCGACGCTCCCGGACGGGGCATCGGGGGCGGTCGGGTGCGTCGACGGACCGTCGTCGCGCACTATGACGTACTTTGCCCTTGTGGCGATGGTGCAGGACGAGGACGGGTCGGCGGACGCCCCCGCCGGAGCTGTTGCGGCCGACCGGGGTTCCCTGGCTCGTGCGCTGCTCCTCGCTGACGTGACCGCGCAGCTGGCGCGGACGATGGACCCGGACGTCGCGGTGGGTCGGCTGGCTCGCCTGCTGGTGCCGGCGATGGCGGACTGGTGCGTGGTCACGCTGGTGGAGGACGACGAGTCGCGCCCGTCGAGGCGTCGTCTGCGGGACGTGGGGTGGTGGCACACGGACCCTGCCCAGCGTCCTGTGGTGCAGGAGTACGCGGCCCACCGCATCGCCGCTCTCTCGGAGGAGTCGTTCTTGGCCCGGGCGCTGCGGACGACGGAGCCCTTGCAGGTGCCGCGAGGGGCGACGGGGGCGATCCAGGGGGTCCTGGCGCCGGGGGCGGCGCGGGACCTGATCGCCCGGCTGGCCCCGGAGTCGGTCACGATCATCCCGCTGGTGAGTCGCGGGCGGACGCTGGGGGCGCTGAGCCTGTTCAACGGTCCAGAGCGCGGGGTCATCTCGAGCGAGTCGTTGGCGACGGTGCGTGACGCGGTCGCGAACGCGGCCGTGGTGCTCGACAACGCGCGCCTGTACCGGCGTCAGCGTGTGGTGGCCGAGACGTTCCAGCGGTCGTTGCTCACGGAGCCGGTGCAGCCGGACCACGTGCAGATCGTGGTGCGCTACCAGCCGGCACCGGAGGCCGCCCAGGTGGGTGGGGACTGGTACGACGCCTTCATGCAGCCGGACGGCAGCGCAGTGCTGGTGATCGGTGACGTCGTCGGGCACGACATCGAGGCGGCGGCGCTCATGGCGCAGGTGCGGCCGATGCTGCGGGGGATCGCGGTGGTGACGCAGGAGGGCCCGGCACAGGTTCTCGCCCAGCTGGACAGCGCCCTGCGCACGTTGCAGATCCCTGTGATGGCGACGGTGCTGGTGGCGCGGCTGGAGCAGACGGAGGAGGAGCGGGGGCGCGGGGTGACGCGCCTGCGCTGGTCGAGCGCGGGGCACCCGCCGCCGATGGTGGTCGACGCCGACGGCAGCGTGCGGGCGCTGGTGCCGAGCAGCCCGGCACCGCTGGTCGGCATCCTCCCGGAGTCCCCGCGGGGCGAGGACGTGGTGGTGCTCGAACGTGGCGCCACGGTGCTGCTGTACACGGACGGGCTGGTGGAGAGCCGTACGCGCCCGCTGCGCGAGGGGCTGGCGGAGCTGGAGGCGCTGCTGAGGCGCGTCGGCGGCGCCGACCTGGACACGCTGTGCGACGTGCTGCTGGCGCAGCTCGCCGCGGAGTCGGCGGAGGACGACGTCGCGCTGGTGGGTGTGCGGTTGCACCTGCAGGACCGTCCCCGGCCCGCGGCGGCCGGGCCGAACCGGGTGCCGCCGGACGTGCCGGACGCCGAGGGCTGACGGTCCGGTCGCTCGGATCGCGCGCTGCCAGGTGCCCGACGGCGCAGGGGCAGGTCGTCGCCGTCCGCAGCGCCGTCGTCGTCCCGTGATGCCTTCGTCCCGTGCCACGGTGCGCGCGACCGGAGCACGGCCGAGGCCGGCCGCCCCGCAGGGTGACCGGCCTCTCGTACGGAGACGACGGCGTCAGACGCCGGTGTTCTCCGTGTAGTCGACGTGCTTGGTCTCCTTCTCGATGATCAGCGCGACGAGCGTCAGCACCGACATGACCGAGAGGTAGACGCCGACCAGCACGGGGGAGCCGTCGGCCTGCGCCCACAGCCACACGGCGACGAACGGGGCCACGGCCGCACCGAGGATGGACGAGACGTTGTAGGCCACGGCCGAGCCGGTGTAGCGCACGTTGGCGGCGAACAGCTCGGGCAGCACGGCGGCCATGGGGCCGAACGTCAGGCCCATGAGCACGAAGCCGAGGATGAGCAGCGACTGCACGCCTACGGTGCCGGCGGAGAACAGCGGCACGAACAGGCCGCCGAACACGATGATCGCCAGGGTGACCGCGATGAGGTGCTTGCGGCGCCCGAACCGCTCGGCGAGGGGGCCGGAGACCACGGTGAAGATGCCGAAGAACACGACGCCCAGGATCAGCATCCACAGGAACTCGACCCGCTCGTAGCCGAGGCCGCCGGGGGAGCCGTCCTCCGGGGCCACGGGCTTGGTGCCGTAGGTCAGCGTGAACGTGGTCATCAGGTAGAAGAGCACGTAGGTCGCCAGCATGATGAACGTGCCGGAGATCAGCTGCTTCCACGAGGTGCGGAACACGCGGGCCAGCGGCACGGTCACGACGGCGTCGGCCTCCTGCACCTTGCGGAACGCGGGGGTCTCGATGAGCTTGAGGCGCACCCACAGGCCCACGATGACCAGCGCGGCGGACGCGAGGAACGGCACGCGCCAGCCCCAGGAGGAGAACTGCTCGGGGGTGAGCGCTGCGGCCAGGCCGATGAACGCGGTGTTGGCCAGGATGAAGCCGATCGGGGCGCCGAGCTGGGGGAAGGTGCCCCAGATCGCGCGCTTGCCCTCGGGGGCGTTCTCGGTGGCCAGCAGGGCGGCACCGCTCCACTCGCCGCCCAGGCCCAGGCCCTGTGCGAACCGGCACAGCACCAGCGCGGCGGGGGCGGCCACGGCCCAGCCCGGTGTGGCGGCCGGCGGGATGAGGCCGATGAGCACGGTGGCCACACCCATCGTCAGCAGCGAGGCGACGAGGGTGGCCTTGCGGCCGACGCGGTCACCGAAGTGGCCGAACACGATCGACCCGAGCGGGCGGGCGACGAACGCGACACCGAACACGGCGAACGACGAGAGCAGCTGGGTGGTCGGGTCCTGCGCGTTCGGGAAGAACAGCGCGGGGAACACGAGCACGGCCGCGGTGGCGTAGACGTAGAAGTCGTAGAACTCGATGGAGGTGCCGACGAGGCTCGCGACGACGACCCGGCCGCGCGAGTTCTCGGCGGCGGGACCGGCGGCGCTCGCGGGGGCGTCGGCTCCCGGGGCAGCGGTGGTGGACATGGAGTGAACGTTAAGCACGCCGTCCGGATGGTGGAAGAACTGTCTCGGCATGTGGTCGGAGCCTTGACGGCGTGCCGGTGTGCGTGCCGCCACGTCGCCGGGCGGAGAGCGGCGTGTCGGCGCGCGGGGCGGCGGAGGGCGAGTGAAGGTGTGGTGAACGGAAACAACGGCGGGTGCCAGCGTGTTGGCACCACCGGATCCCCAGGGGGAGGATCGACCGCGCCGGTCCCACGGCGACTCCCGACGACAGGACGACGACGAGCAGATGAACGACTTGCTGTACGTGAACGGCGGCACCCCGCTCGAGGGCACCATCACGGTGCGAGGCGCCAAGAACTTCGTCTCCAAGGCGATGGTCGCCTCCCTGCTGGGCGAGACGGCCAGCACGCTCCGCAACGTGCCGCAGATCCGTGACGTCGCGGTCGTCTCCGGGCTCCTCGAGCTCCACGGGGTCAACGTCAAGTACGACACCGACGCCGGCATCCTCGACCTGGACCCGTCCAACGTCGAGTCCGCCCACATGGCCGACATCGACGCGCACGCCGGCTCCAGCCGCATCCCGATCCTGTTCTGCGGCCCGCTGCTGCACCGCCTCGGCGAGGCGTTCATCCCCGACCTGGGTGGCTGCCGCATCGGCGACCGGCCGATCAACTACCACCTCGACATCCTGCGCCAGTTCGGCGCCGTCGTGGACAAGCGCCCCAACGGCATCCACCTGCGCGCCCCGCGCCGCCTGCAGGGCACCAAGATCTCGCTGCCCTACCCGTCGGTGGGCGCCACCGAGCAGCTCCTCCTGACCGCCGTGCGGGCCGAGGGCATCACCGAGCTCACCAACGCGGCCACCGAGCCCGAGATCATGGACCTCATCGCGGTGCTGCAGAAGATGGGCGCGATCATCTCGGTCGACACCGACCGCGTCATCCGCATCGAGGGCGTCGACCGCCTCGAGGGCTACACGCACACCGCCCTGGGCGACCGCATCGAGGCCGCCTCGTGGGCCTCGGCGGCGCTGGCGACCGGCGGCGACATCACGGTCAAGGGCGCCTCGCAGCCCGAGATGATGACGTTCCTCAACACCTTCCGGAAGGTCGGCGGCCAGTTCGACGTCCAGGAGGACGGCATCCGGTTCTGGCACCCGGGCGGCGACCTGCGCTCGATCGTGCTCGAGACCGACGTGCACCCCGGCTTCATGACCGACTGGCAGCAGCCGCTCGTCGTCGCGCTGACGCAGGCCACCGGCCTGTCGATCGTCCACGAGACGGTGTACGAGAACCGCTTCGGCTTCACGGACGCGCTGCGCAGCATGGGTGCCACCATCCAGGTCTACAAGGAGTGCCTGGGCGGCGGCGCGTGCCGGTTCGGCCAGCGCAACTTCCACCACTCCGCCGTCGTCTCCGGGCCCACGCCGCTCGCTGCCGCCGACATCGAGGTGCCGGACCTGCGCGGCGGGTTCTCGCACCTGATCGCGGCGCTGGCGGCCAAGGGCACCTCGACGGTGCGCGGGATCAGCCTGATCGACCGCGGGTACGAGAACTTCCAGGACAAGCTGGTGGCGCTGGGCGCGGACGTCTCCCGCGACTGACGCCCCCTGCGGGCGGCCGGTGGCGGTGGTCTAGGCTCTGGCCCGTGCCAGTCGCCCGACCAGACTCCCGCGCGTTCCGAGCCATCGCCTGGCTCGTGCGCCACCTCATGTTCGCCATGACCAGGTACGAGTGGTCAGGGGCGGAGAACTTCCCCAAGAAGGGTGGGTTCATCGCCGCCGCGAACCACGTGACCGAGCTCGACGCGCTGTCGTTCGCGCACTACCTGTTCGACCACGGGTACGAGCCGCGCATCCTGGCCAAGCGCAGCCTGTTCACGGCCCCCGGAGTCGGCTGGGTGCTGCGGTCCACCCGGATGATCCCCGTGGACCGTGGCAGCGCCGGGGCGGGCCGGTCGCTCGAGGCGGCGCGCGAGCAGCTCGGCGACGGTGCCTGCGTGGCGATCTTCCCGGAGGGCACCCTGACGCGGGACCCGGACATGTGGCCGATGGAGGGCAAGACGGGCCTGGCCCGGATCGCACTGACCACGCGGCTCCCCGTGGTGCCGATCGCGCAGTGGGGCGCGCACGAGATCCTGCCCCGCTACGGCCGCATGGTGCGCCCGTTCCCGCGCAAGCGGGTCCGGATGGTCGCGGGCCCCGCCGTCGACCTGTCCGACCTGTACGACCGGCCGCTCGACTCCGTCACGCTGCGGGAGGCGACCTCCCGCGTCATGGACGCCATCACCGCCCAGCTCGAGACGCTGCGCGGCGAGAAGGCGCCGGAGCACCGCTTCGACCTCCGCCGCCACCCCGAGTACGAGGCCAAGCGCCGCAGCTACCCGCCGGTGGAGCGCCCGTGAGCGCCCCCGTCGTCGCCGTCCTCGGGTCCGGTTCCTGGGGCACCACGTTCGCCATGGTCATGGCGGACGCCGGGTGCGAGGTGCGCCTGTGGGGCCGTGACGCGGCCGTGGCCCGCGCGGTCACCGAGCGTCACCGCAACGAGAAGTACCTGCCGGACGTCGAGCTGCCCGCGGGCATCACCGGCACCACGGACGCGGCGCAGGCGCTCCAGGGCGCCGGCATCGTCGTCGCGGCCGTCCCGTCCCAGGTGGCGCGTCGCACGCTCGGTGCCCTGGCGCACCTGGTCGAGCCGGACGCCGTCGTGGTCTCGCTCATGAAGGGCGTGGAGCTGTCCACCGACCGGTTGATGAGCGAGGTGGTCTCGGAGTCCCTCGGCATCCCGCTCGAGCGCGTGGCCGTCGCCTCGGGGCCGAACCTGGCCAAGGAGGTCGCAGCCCGGCAGCCGACCGCCACGGTCATCGCCTCCGCGAGCGAGGAGACGGCACGCCTGGTCTCGGCGGCCTGCACGACGTCGTACTTCCGCCCGTACACCAACGACGACGTGGTGGGCGTGGAGCTGTGCGGTGCGGTGAAGAACGTCATCGCGCTGGCCGTGGGTATGGGCCAGGGGATGGGCTACGGCTGGAACACCACGGCCACGCTGATCACGCGCGGCCTGGTGGAGATCACCCGTCTGGGTCTGGCGCTCGGCGCGCAGGCGGAGACGTTCGCGGGCCTGGCCGGCATGGGCGACCTGGTGGCGACGTGCGCCTCCCCGCTGAGCCGCAACCACACGCTGGGCAGCCACCTGGGCCGCGGCATGAGCCTGGAGGAGGCGCTGGCGGCGACGGGCGGCACCGCCGAGGGCGTGAAGTCGTCGCAGTCGGTGCTGGAGCTGGCCGCCAAGCACGGCGTGGAGATGCCGATCACGGCGGGCGTGGTGGCGGTGCTCGACGGTTCGATGCCCATCGCGGACCTCGCGCCCGCGCTCCTGGCCCGGCCGCAGAAGGCGGAGGGCGTCTAGCGACGCCCTCCGCCTCCGGGGGTCTCGGTGCTCGCGGCTGTTCGCCGGCCGCTCGTCAGTCCTCGACGTCGACGACGACGCGCGTCGGGTTCTCGAGGGTGAACACGCGGAACGGCTTGGGGTCGCTCTCGTCCACGCCGATGAACGCCGTGGTGTATCCCTCGTAGACGAACCGGTAGACGACCTCCTCGACGGCGTCGCCGTCGAAGCGCACGGTGTCGCCCGAGTACTCCTCGACGCCGGTGTCCGTGGGCATGCCGGTGCCGGAGATGCGCACCTGGAGCACGCCGTCGCCGTTGACGTCCACCGTCTGGCCGGAGGCGCCGTCGGTGGCCTGGTCGACGTACTCGACCTCCCAGCCCGGCGTTCCCGTGCCGTCGAGGTCGAAGACGACGCGGTCGAACCCGTCGTGCTCGGCCACGCGGACGTTGGTGACGGTCAGCATGGCGTCCGAGCTCGGGTCCGCGCTCGCCGCGTCGGAACCTGCGAACGGGGTCTCGGCGGTCGGGTCGTCGGCGGGTGCGCCGGCCGTGGGGGAGGACCCCGGCGTGACACCGGGGGTCGAGGGCGACGCAGCGGGCGTCGAGGGGCTCCCGGCCGACGGGTTGGTGTCGGCGGTCTCCTGGCGGTCGTCGGCCGTCGTGCCCCCGCCGCACGCGGCGAGGAGGAGGACGGCGGCGACCGCGGTCGCGGTGGTGCCTGCCTGGCCGATCCGGGTCGTGCGTCGCATGTCGTCCCCTTCGTGTCGTCTGGCTCGAAACCCTAGACGGCCACGGGCCGTGGCGCAGTGCGACACGGCTGGTGCGACACGGCTGGTCAGAGGGAACGGAGCGCTCGGTCGAGATCGGCCCACAGGTCTTCGACGTCCTCGACCCCCACCGACAGGCGCAGCAGGTCCTCGGGGACGGTGGGCGACTCGGTGGCGAACCGCCGGCGGCGCTCGAGCGAGGACTCGACCCCGCCCAGCGAGGTGGCCGGCACCCACAGGTCCACCGCGGCGACGAGCGCGTCGGCGGCCGCCGCGCCGCCGTGGGGCCGCAGCCCCAGGATGGCGCCGTAGCCGTTCATGAGCCGCGTGGCCCGCTCGTGGCCCGGGTCGGAGGGGAGCGAGGGGTGCCGCACCTCGGCCACCGCCGGGTGGTCGGCGAGCCGGCCGGCCAGCTCGACGGCGTTCTGCTGGGCGCGCTCGACCCGCAGGTGCAGGGTGCGCAGGCCGCGCAGGGCGAGCCACACCTCGAGCGGGCCGGCGATGGCGCCGTGCAGGGTGCGGTAGCCGCGGAGGGCGGCGTCCAGCTCGGGGTCGTCCGTCACGAGGGCACCGAGCACGACGTCGGAGTGGCCGGCGAGGTACTTGGTCACCGAGTGCAGGACGACGTCGGCGCCGTGCGCCAGGGGGTTCTGCCCCAGCGGGGTGGCGAAGGTGTTGTCGACGACCGTGCGCACACCGCGCTCGCGAGCGGCGGCCAGCAGCACGGGCAGGTCGGCCACCTCCAGCATGGGGTTGGTGGGCGACTCCAGCAGCGCGACGTCGGCGCCGTCCATCGCGGCGACCACCTGGTCGGTGTCGGCGATGTCGACGCGGCGCACCTCGACCCCGTGCCGGGCGGTCAGGTCGTCGGCGTAGCCGAGGCTGACCTGGTAGGCGTGCCGGGGCACCACGAGCACGCCCCGGTCGGGGACGAGGGAGAGCGCGGCGGCCACCGCCGCCATGCCGGAACCGAAGACGATCCCCGGCAGCACGGCGCCCTCGAGTCGCCCCAGCGCCTCCTCGAACGGCTGCCACGTCTCGGTGCCCGAGCGCGTGTACAGCAGCTCAGGGCCCGGCACGCCCTGGGAGACGTACGTCGAGCTCAGCACCACCGGCGGGTTGACCGGTCCGCCCTGGACACGCTCCGGACGGCCAGCGGTGACGGCGACGGTGGCGGGGGCGAGGTGCTCGTGCGACATGGCCGCAGGGTACGACGGCACCGGGGCACGTGAGCCGGGTGTCTCAGGACGCCTTCGTACCGGCGGCGCAGCCTCGACCTGTGGCCACGGTGCCGCCCACGAGCGTCAGAGCGCGCGCCCTGGCAGCGGTCACTCGAGCGGGCCCAGCAGCGACTGCGCCACCGTCGAGTGCGCCGACTCGTCGTCCGACGGGTGGAAGATGCCCGCCAGCACGTCCCGGTACAGACGCCCCAGCTCCGAGCGGTTGAAGTACGTGGAGCCGCCCGAGACGCGGATCGCCTCGTCCACCACGTACCGGGCCGTCTCCGTGGCACGCACCTTGAGACCCGCCGTCGCCCGGAAGTAGGCGGCGCCCCGGTCCACGCCCGCGTCGATGTCGCCCGCGACCTGGTCGATCTGCGGCCAGATCCCGTCCTGCGCCAGCGCGGCGGACGCCACCCGCCACCGGATGTCCGGGTCCTGGGAGTACGGCTTGCCCGTCTTCATCGACGTGCGCTTGCGCACCGTCTCGACGGCGAGCTCCAGCGCGCGGTCCGCGATCCCGGCGTAGACGCTGGCCAGGAGCATCTCGAACGACGTGAAGATGCCCATCACGTACGGGTCCAGGCTCGGACCCGGCGCGATCGTGCGCATCACGCGGTCGGCTGGTGCGTGGGCTCCGTCGAGCACCGTGGTGCGCGACTGCGAGGCCCGCATCCCGATGGTGTCCCAGTCGTCGAGGATCTCGAACCCGCCGCCGTCGCGCGTGACGAACGCGTGGACGATCACCGGGTTCTCCGGGTCGGTGGTGGAGTCCAGGCCCATCACGCCCAGCCGGGTCCAGCCGGGGGAGTTCGACGTGAAGATCTTGCGGCCGTGGAACGTGTACCCGCCCTCGCCGTCCGGCCGGGCCTGCGTGCGCGAGCCCAGCAGCACCAGGTCGTTGCCGGCCTCGGAGTAGCCGAACGCGAACACCTCCCCGGCGGCGGCCTCCTCCAGCAGCCAGTCCATCGACGAGTCCCCGCGGTCGTGCAGGTAGCGCGCGACACCGACCCACACGTGGTGCATGTTCACCGCCAGCGCGGTGGCCGGCGCAGCACCCGCCAGGCGTGCCTGCTCGTGCGCGAGCTCGCGCAGCCCCAGCCCCGCCCCGCCCATCTCCCGGGGCACCATCGCACCCAGGTAACCGGCGGCTCGCAGGTCGGCCAGGTCGTCGTCGAAGAAGCCGTTGTCACGGTCGAGGATCGCGGCCCGGCCGCGGATCGTCAGGAGCAGGTCGTCGTCCAGGATCTGCGTGGGCATGAGCCCTTCCTACCACCTGGCCGGGCAGCCGCAGAGCGGTGCGCGGCAGCCCGTGCGGACGGCGCCGGAGGCCGTCGGCAGGCGGGTGACGTTCCGGTAGGGTCGGGCCGATGTCCGAGCAGACCAGCCCCGCCACCGCCCAGGTGCCCGCCGTCGCGCCCGCCGAGGCCGGGCGGCGGCCCCGCGTCGCCGTCCTCTTCGGCGGCCGCTCCGGTGAGCACGCCATCTCGGCGGCCACCGCCGCCGGGGTGCTGCGGGCGATCGACCGCAGCAGGTACGACGTCGTCCCCGTCGGCATCACGCGCGAGGGCCGCTGGGTCGTCGCCGCGGACGAGCCGGAGCGCTGGGAGATCACCGACGGCAGGCTGCCCGAGGTCACGGCGGAGTCGGGCGCCGAGGTGGTGCTCTCCCTCACCGCCGGCGAGCGCACCCTGCGCGTGCTGGAGCCCGGCCAGGTGCCGGGCCTGCTCGGTGAGGTCGACGTCGTGTTCCCCGTGCTGCACGGGCCGTTCGGCGAGGACGGCACCGTCCAGGGCCTGCTCGAGCTCGCTGACGTCCACTACGTCGGCGCCGGGGTGCTCGCCTCCGCCGTCGGCATGGACAAGCACTTCATGAAGCTGGTGCTCGCCGGCCAGGGCCTGCCCGTGGGGCCGTACACCGTGATCCGCCCAGGGGAGTGGGACACCCGACGCGAGGCGTGCACCGCCGCCGTCGAGGCCCTCGGGCTGCCGGTGTTCGTCAAGCCTGCCCGCGCCGGCTCCTCGCTCGGCATCACCCGCGTGGACGACCTGGCCGACCTGCCCGCCGCGGTCGAGGAGGCCCGCCGGCACGACCCCAAGGTGATCGTGGAGCAGGGCATCGAGGGTCGCGAGATCGAGTGCGCCGTGCTGGGCGGCCGCCACGGCGGGCCGGCGCGCGCCTCCCTGCCCGGCGAGATCGTCGTGGACCACGGCTCCCACGTCTTCTACGACTTCGAGGCGAAGTACCTCGACGAGTCCCACGTGGACCTGCGCTGCCCGGCCGACCTGCCCGACCACCTCGTCGAGGAGGTGCGCGAGCTCGCCGTCCGCACCTTCGACGCCGTCGGCGCCGAGGGGCTCTCGCGCGTGGACGTGTTCGTCACCCCCGACGAGCGCGTGGTGGTCAACGAGATCAACACGATGCCCGGCTTCACGCCGCTGTCGATGTACCCGCGCATGTGGGCGGCGTCAGGCCTGAGCTACCCCGAGCTGGTCGACGAGCTCGTGCAGCTGGCGCTCGAGCGCCCCACCGGTCTGCGCTGACGCCCTGCCGTGCTGTCGGCGGGGTCTGAGAGGGTCGGTCCATGGAACAGCGTCTGAGCCTGGTGACCCTCGTCGTCGACGACCTGTCGGCCTCGCGCCGCTTCTACGCCGAAGGGCTGGGGTGGCGGCCCGAGTTCGACGACCCGGCCGAGGTGGTCATGTTCCGGGTGGGCCAGCACACGCTGCTCTCGCTCTGGGACGCGGAGCGCGCCGCCGAGGAGATCGGCACCGTGACGCGGGGCGGCACGCCGCCCGTCACGCTCGCCCACAACCTCGCCACCCGCGAGGAGGTGGACGAGGTGCTGGCGCTGGCCGCCCGCGCCGGTGCCCCCGTGGTGAGCGACGCGCAGGACCGCGCGTGGGGCGGGTACTCCGGCTACTTCAGCGACCTCGACGGCTTCCGCTGGGAGATCGCCTGGAACCCCGGGCCGATCGGCGCGACGCTCATCCCCTGACCGGGGGCCGCGGCGCCGTCAGGTGCAGCTCTTCGTGGCCTCCACCCGGCCGACCGCCTGGGCCAGGTCCGCCACGAACGACGACGAGTGCGTCTCGCGCACCGTCGCGGGGATGACGACCTCGACCGCCGGCTCGCGGCCGTAGGTGGTGAAGCGCCAGGTGCCCTCGTCGTTGGACTCGACGATCCAGTCGACGGTGCCCCCGGACGACTCGACCCGCTGGCAGTCCGGCGAAGGGCCGGGCGGGGTCACGCCGCAGCGCAGCGTCACCGCGGCACCGCCCTCGCCCCACGCGGCGGTGGCCTGCGAGGTGGTCTTGGCCTTCTCCAGGTCGCCAGCGACGACGTCCGGCAGTGCCAGCATCACCGGGGCGCAGGCCGGGTCGGCGGCGTCGGGCGCCGCGTCGACGGCGATGGTGGGCGTGCACGCCGCGAGGGCGGGGAGCACGGCGAGCACGAGGAGCGCAGGGACGGAACGGCGGAGCACGCGCCCACGGTACCCGGGCGCCGCTAGGGTCGGGGCCGTGACCGAGCTGGTGCGTGACCTCGACGAGACGGCCCTCCTGGCCCGCATCTTCCCGCTGCTGCCCCCGGGGGCGGCCACGCTGCTCGGCCCGGGCGACGACGCCGCCGTCGTCGCGGCCCCCGACGGCCGGGTGGTGGTCTCGACCGACATGCTCGTGGAGGACAGGCACTTCCGCCGGCGCTGGTCGACCGGGTACGACGTCGGGGTGCGGGCTGCCGCGCAGAACCTCGCCGACGTCGCCGCGATGGGCGCCCGGCCCACCGCGCTCGTGGTCTCGCTCGGGGTGCCGGGCGACCTCGAGGTGGCGTGGGTCGAGGGCTTCGCCCGCGGGCTCGCCGCGGTGTGCTCTGGCGCGGGGGCGGCAGTGGTCGGGGGGGACCTCTCGGGCAGCGAGGCGATCGTGGTCTCCGTCGCGGTGCACGGCGACCTCGAGGGGCGTGCTCCCGTGGTGCGTTCGGGCGCTCGGCCGGGTGACGTCGTGGCGCACGCGGGGGTGCGCGGACGGTCCGCGGCCGGCTTCGCCCTGCTGGATGCGGGCGTGGCCGCGCCCGACGACGGCGCCCCGGGGGCCACCGGCCCGCTCGCGCCGTTCGTGACCGGGTTCCTCCGGCCGGAGCCGCCGCTCCTGGCCGGGCCCGCTGCGGCCTGCGCCGGGGCCACCGCCATGCTCGACGTGTCCGACGGGCTGCTGCGCGACGCCGGGCGGATCGCCCGCGCCAGCGGCGTCGTCGTCGACCTCGCCACCACGGCGCTGCGCCCGCACGTCGAGGAGCTGCTGCCCGCCGCCCGCGTGCTGGACGCGGCGAGGCCGCCAGACGTGCCGGCTGGACGATCGGCCGGGCGCCGGGAGGGCGAGCCGGACCCGGACCGTCGGGCGCAGGCGTGGGTGCTGTCCGGGGGAGAGGACCACGGCCTCCTGGCGGTGTTCCCCGCGGGGGCCGCCCTGCCCGAGCCGTTCGTGCCGGTCGGGTGGGTGCGCGCCGTCGCGGACGGCGAGCCTGCCCGTGCCACCGTGGACGGGCAGGAGCCCACCGTGGGGCCCGGCTGGGACCACTTCTCCCGCTGAGGCCCGTTCTGCCCGCAGGCCGGCCGCTGGCCCGCGGCCGGTCCGTCTGCGCGGGGTGGTCGGGTCAGGGGCGGCGGAAGCGCAGCTCGGTGACGGGGGTGCCGCCGATCTCGTCGATGCGCTCGACGCCGTCGGCCGCGAACCCGTGCCGGCGGTAGAAGTGCTGGGCGCGCTCGTTGCCGGCCAGCACCCAGAGAGTCATGGGCGTGCCCTGCGGCAGCTCGGCGAGCACGGAGCGCATGAGCTCGCGGGCCACGCCGCGGCCCCAGGATCCGGGCTCGAGGTACATGGCGTACAGCTCGTAGGTGCCGCCGTCGCCGTCCTCGTCGCGGGAGGGGCCGAACGCGGCGAAGCCGAGCGGGTCGCCCTCCGCCTCGGCGACCAGCACGCGGGTGCCGGTCTCGAGGCCGCCGTCGGCGCCGGAGAGGATCGAGTCCCACTGCTGGGCGCGGACCGCGGGGTCCAGCCCGGCGAGGAACGCCTCGGGGAGGATGGCGCCGTAGGCGCTCTGCCAGGAGGCGACGTGCACGCGTGCGATGTCGGCCGCGTCGGCCGCCGTGGCCGGGCGGATGGTCACGCCCTCGAGATCCACCGTCATGCTCTCCAGGGTGCCACCGCTCGGCCCAGATACCAAGTGGTTTTGGTGAACCCTTCACGAACTCTTGGCACGGGCGAGGGCGAGAGCGTGCCGCAGGGTGGGCACCGGGTGCCTCGCGCCCGGGCAGGGGCGAGCAGGGGCCGCCGGGCGCACGAAAGAGCCCGCCGGGCAGGACCCGACGGGCTCGTTCGATGCGGCCGAGAGGCCGGTCAGCGCTGCGTCAGATGGCGCGCGTGACCTTGCCGGCCTTGAGGCACGAGGTGCACACGTTCACGCGCTTCGGCGTGCCCGCGACCACGGCGCGCACGCGCTGGATGTTGGGGTTCCAGCGGCGCTTCGTGCGGATGTGGGAGTGCGAGATGCTGTGCCCGAAGCCCGGGCCCTTGCCGCAGACGTCGCAGTTGGCAGCCACGGTGTCTCCTGTGGGTCGTGACGTCCGGCCGCAGGGCAGCACAGACGTGGTGGATGGAAAGGTCTGGGGCCCGGAACTGGCCAGGCAACCACGACAGGATACCCGACCGTGGGGATGGGTTCCAACGTGGGGTCGGTCACCTGGCGCTGCGGCCGGGCGCGCCCCGGGGGCGACGCTACCGTGGTCGCCGTGCACGATGCAGCCGCGCAGGTCACCGACGTCCTCGACGCCCGTGGCGTGCGTACCTGGGCGCTGCTCGCCGTCGGCGCCCTGGGGCGCGAGCGCGCCGCCATCGACAGCGTCAACGTGTTCCCCGTGGCGGACGGCGACACCGGCACCAACATGCACCTGACGGTGCGCGAGGGTGCCCGGGCCGTGGGGGCCGCCCCGGCCGACGCCGGCGCGGCAGCCCTGCTGCGCCGCCTCGCTCGCGGGGCGCTGCTCGGGGCGCGCGGCAACTCCGGGGTGATCCTGAGCGAGTGGCTGCGTGGCGTGGCCGTCGCGGCGACGCGCGGCGACGAGCTGGCCCGGGCGCTCGACGTCGCGGCCGGCTCGGCGCGCTCCGCGGTCGCGCACCCGGAGCCCGGCACGATCCTCACGGCCGCCGACGTCGCCGCCGCGGCGGCGCGCGACACCGCCGCGCGGCCCGGGGCCACCGCCGACGACGTGCTGGAGGCTGCCGTCCGCGGGGCGCGGGAGGCGGCGCTCTCCTCGGTGGCGACCCTCGCCCAGCTCGCGCGCGCCGGGGTGCTCGACGCCGGGGCGTGCGGGCTCGTGCTGGTCCTCGACGCCCTCCGGGTCGCCCGGAGCGTGAGCGGCACCGCCACGGGCCCCGCGGGGCCGACGGTGCTCGACGTCGCCTCGGTGGTGCCCGAGGCTCCCGTGACCCTGGGCCTGGACCTCACGGGGCACGACGCCGACCCCGCCGCCGCGGGCACCGCCGGGCACCACGAGCACTCCGACGACGACGAGCTCGAGCTGATGTTCGTGCTGCGCCGGCCCGCCGCGGCGGTGGGCTTCTCCGCCGGCGGGGTCGCCGACGCCCTGCGCGCCGACCTGGACGCCGTCGGCGGCTCCGTCGTCGTGGTCGGCGGGGCGGTGGACGACGCCCCCGCCGACGGCGAGGAGGACACGGCCTGGCAGGCGCACGTGCACACCGCAGACCTCGGGGCCGGCCTCGCCGTCGCGCGTGCCTGGGCCGAGCAGGGCACGGTCGAGGCGGTCCACGTGCGGCACCTGGCCGTCCCGGACGGTGACCAGGCGGTGGTGGCGGCGACGACCGCCCCGGTGCTCGCCGCGGAGCTCGCCCGCGCGGGAGCCGTCGTGCTCGTCCCGGCGGCCGGCGCCGTCGTCGGGCCGCGCGACCTGGCGCAGGCCGCGCTGGCATCCGGGGCACGCCGCGCGCTGGTGCTGGCCGGCGCGGGGGCCGACGCCGCCGGGGTCGACGCCGAGCTGGGCGTCCTCGCGCTCGACACCGACGAGGGGCCCGCCACCCAGGTGCAGGTGCTCGACGTCCCCAGCGACGTGCACACCGCCGTCGCCCTCGCGGCCCTCGCCGAGGCCACTGACGAGCGGGACGAGCGAGGCGAGCGCGGCGACCTCGCCGCCGCGGTGCGCCGGGCGCTGCGCGGCCTGCGCACCGCCTCCACCGACGCCGGGAGGGCGCCGGCCGCGCTGGCCAGGCTCCTGGACGGAGGGCCGGGCGCCGCCGTCGTCACCGTGCTCACCGACGACGACGTGCCCCCCGAGGTGGTCGAGGCGCTCGAGCCCGTGGCGGTCGCGGCCGGCGCGGAGCTGGTGCCGCTGCCCACGGGGCGGCCCGGCACCGGCGTGGCCCTCGGCGTCGAGGCCGCCGGGCGAACCGCTGCCGAGGGCGCCAGGACGGGTGCGGGGGCAGACGCAGGGGCAGACGCGGGAGGGGACGCATGACCGGGCGACTGCAGGAGCCGCTGAGCAAGGCGATCGGCGGGCGCACCGCCCCCGCCCTGACCAAGATGGGGCTCGTCACCGTCGACGACCTGCTGCGCCACTACCCGCGGCGCTACGCCGACCCGGGCCAGCTCACCGACATCGAGCTGCTCACCCCCGGCGAGCACGTCTCGGTGCTGGCGCGCGTGCTCGAGGCCACCGTGCGGCCCATGCGCAACCGCCGTGGCGCGCTCATGCAGGTCGTCGTGACCGACGGGCGCCACCGCCTGTCGCTCACGTTCTTCGCCAGGCACGCCGGGGCGCTGCGCGTCCACGAGCACAAGCTGCGCCCCGGCGCCACGGGCGTGTTCTCCGGCGTCGTCTCCGCCTACCGCGGGGAGCGGCAGCTCACCCACCCCGACTACGTGCTGGTGGGCAGCGACGTCGACGACGCCGACGAGGCGATGTACGAGGCGAGCCTGCCCATCCCGATCTACCCCGCCACGGCCAGCATGCCCACCTGGAAGCTCCAGCGGGCCGTGCGGACCGTGCTCGACACCCTCACCGAGGACGACGTGCCCGACCCGGTGCCCGCCGCCGTGCTCGCCCGCAAGGGCCTGCCCACGCGGTACGAGGCCCTGCGCCTGGTGCACCGCCCCGAGCGCGACGCCGACTACCGCCGCGGCCGCCACCGCCTGCGCTTCGAGGAGGCGTTCGTGCTCCAGGCGGCCCTCGCCCAGCGCCGGGCCCGCGCCGCGCAGGAGGACGCGACGGCGCGCCCGCCGCGCCCGGCCGACCAGCCCGGCCTGCTGGCCCGCTTCGACGCGCGGCTGCCCTTCACGCTCACCGAGGGGCAGCGCACGGTGGGGGAGCAGGTCGCCGCCGACCTCGCCCGGCCCCAGCCCATGCAGCGGCTGCTGCAGGGCGAGGTCGGCTCCGGCAAGACCGTCGTGGCGCTGCGCGCGATGCTCCAGGTGGTCGACGCCGGCGGTCAGGCCGCCCTGCTGGCACCCACCGAGGTGCTCGCCGCCCAGCACGCCCGCACCCTGCGCGCCATGCTGGGCCCCCTCGCGGAGGGCGGGCTCCTCGGCGGCGCGGAGGACGGCACGCGGGTCGCCCTGCTCACCGGGTCGCTCGGGGCCGCCGCCCGCAAGGAGGCGCTGCTCCAGGCAGCCTCCGGGGAGGCCGGCATCGTGGTGGGCACCCACGCCCTCCTCGGCGAGCACGTCCAGTTCGCCGACCTCGGCCTCGTCGTCGTCGACGAGCAGCACCGCTTCGGCGTCGAGCAGCGGGACGCCCTGCGCGCGAAGGGCCGCGTCGCCCCCCACCTGCTCGTCATGACCGCCACGCCCATCCCGCGCACCGTGGCCATGACCGTGTTCGGCGACCTCGAGGTCTCCTCCCTCACCGAGGTCCCCACGGGCCGCTCCGGCATCACCACCCACGTGGTGCCCGCCGCCAACCCCCGCTGGCTCGAGCGCACCTGGCAGCGCGTGCGCGAGGAGGTCGACGCCGGCCACCGCGCGTACGTCGTCTGCGCCCGAATCCACCCCGACGACGACGGCGCGAGCGCCGGCGGCAAGGGCGGCAAGGCCGGGGACGACGACCTGCCGGACCTCCTCGACCCCTCCGAGGGCACCGACCGCCAGCCCCTGCGGGCCGTCCTCGAGGTTGCCGACGAGCTGCGGGCCACCCCGGCGCTCGCGGGCCTGGACGTGGGCGTGCTGCACGGGCAGATGCCCCCGGCGGAGAAGGACGCCGTGATGGCCCGCTTCGCCTCCGGGCAGACCCAGGTGCTCGTCTCCACCACCGTGATCGAGGTGGGCGTCGACGTGCCCGAGGCCACCGTCATGGTGGTGCTCGACGCCGACCGCTTCGGTCTCTCGCAGCTCCACCAGCTGCGCGGACGCGTGGGCCGCGGCTCCGCCCCCGGCCTGTGCCTGCTGGTCTCCACCGCCGAGCCCGGCACCCCGGCCGCCGCGCGCGTCGAGGCGCTCGCCGAGACCACCGACGGGTTCCGCCTCGCGCAGCTCGACCTGGAGCAGCGTGACGAGGGAGACGTGCTGGGGGCGGCGCAGTCGGGTCGCACCAGCTCGCTGCGCCTGCTGCGCGTCGTCAAGGACGCCGACCTCATCGAGGAGGCGCGCGAGGAGTCGGCCGCCGTCGTGGCCGCCGACCCGGAGCTCGCGGAGCACCCGCGGCTCGCCGACGCGATCGCCGCCCAGCTCGCCCCGGACCAGGAGGAGTTCCTCGAGCGTGCCTGACGTAGGCTCGGCGGCCATGACCAGGATCGTCGCCGGCACCCACGGCGGGCGCACCCTGCAGGTGCCTCCCAAGGGCACCCGGCCCACGAGCGAGCGCGTCCGCGAGGCGCTGTTCTCCCGCCTGGAGCACTACGGCGTCGTGGACGGGGCGCGCGTGCTCGACCTCTACGCCGGCTCGGGGGCCCTCGGGCTCGAGGCCGTCTCGCGCGGCGCCACCCACGTGACCCTCGTGGACTCCGCGCGCGGTGCCGTCGAGGTCGCCCGGCGCAACGTGGCCGCGCTCGGGCTGGGCGCCGCGGCCCGCGTCGTCGCCGAGGATGCCGGGCGGTACGCCGCCGGCCTCGCCGCGGCCCCGGGTGACCCCCTCGACCTGGTGCTCCTCGACCCGCCCTACGACCTGTCCGAGGAGGCGCTCGGGCGCGTGCTGGCCGACCTCGCGGCCCCAGGGGTGCTCGCCGCCGACGCCGTCGTCGTCGTCGAGCGCTCCACCCGCAGCCCCGAGCCCGTCTGGCCCGCCGGTCTCGAGCTGCTCGCCCGCAAGGACTACGGCGAGACCGCCGTGTACTACGCCGAGCCAAATGCGCCGGGTGAGCCCGGCGCGGGAATAGCGTGACCGCGTGACAGTCGCCGTCTGCCCCGGGTCGTTCGACCCGTTCACCCTCGGCCACCTCGACGTGGTGCGCCGTGCCCGCACCCTGTTCGACGTCGTCGTGGTGGGCGTGGCCCGCAACCCCGGCAAGTCGGGGCTGCTGTCGCTCGACGAGCGCGTCCGGCTCGTGCGCGAGGCGCTCGCCGCGGACCCGGCCACCGCGGACGTGCGTGCCGAGGTGGTGCCCGGCCTGGTGGTCGACTTCTGCCGTGACGTCGGGGCCACGGCGATCGTCAAGGGGCTCCGCGGCGGCGGCGACCTCGACGCCGAGGCGCCCATGGCGCTGATGAACCGGCACCTGACCGGCGTCGAGACCGTCTTCGTCACGGCCGACCCGGCGCTCGGCCACGTGGCGTCGTCGCTGGTCAAGGACGTCGCCCGGCACGGCGGACCCATCGAGGACCTGGTGCCCGGCGGTGTGGCGGAGGCGGTGCGTGCCGCCCTGGCCGCGCAGACGGGCCGGCAGGGCAGCTAGTGCGAGAGAAGGAGCAGCGATGACCAAGGCCGAGCAGGAGACGGGGACGCTCTCGCCGTCGGCGCTGATCGACGTGCTGGAGGAGCTGGCGGCGCTCGTGGAGGACGCGCGGCCGGTGTTCATGTCCTCGGACGTGCGCGTCGAGCGCGACGCCGTCCTGGGGCTGGTCGACGAGCTGCGGCACGGGCTGCCCAGCGCCGTCGAGCGCGCCGACGAGACCCTCGAGCAGGCGCGCGCCGAGCTGGAGGACGCGCGGCGCCAGAGCGAGGAGATCATCGCCACGGCGCGCCAGCGGGCCATGGAGCTCGTCGAGCGCGAGCAGGTGGTGGCGCAGGCCAAGGCGCGCGCCGCCGACATCGTGGCCGAGGCGCAGCGCGAGGCGGACAAGCTCAAGGTCGACGCCGACGAGTACTGCGACCGGCGGCTGGCCGCGTTCGAGGACGACCTCGAGGCCCTGACCGCCCAGGTCCGTGCCGGGCGCGCGCGGCTCGCCGAGCGGCTCGAGGACGCCGAGGGGCGTGCGGGGTGGGGCGAGGACGAGAGCGGACGGGCGCAGGAGCGCGGCGCCTGACGGTGGCGTGCGTCACGCGAGGGGCCGTTGGTCTCCCGGCGGGCATGGCATAGACTTGTCCGCTGGCCCGGCAACGGGCCGACTTCCTTCTTCCTCCCACTCCTCGGAGATCGTCATCGCCACCGAACCGACCTCGCCGCTCGTGCTCGACACGCACGAGCTCACGCGGCGTCCCGGCACCATGCGGGAGGTCGCGCGCGTCGTCCCGGCGCCTGCCGACCTGGGCACGGCGGTCATCGGCATCCCCGAGGGGGCGGACCTCACCGTGGGCCTGCGCCTCGAGGCCGTCATGGAGGGCGTGCTGGTCTCCGGCGTCGTGCGCGGCACGGCGGTCGGGGAGTGCGTGCGGTGCCTGGACCCGGTGACCCGAGAGGTCACCGTGCGGGTCCAGGAGCTGTTCGCGTACCCCGAGCGCCAGCAGGCCGCCGTCGAGTCCGGGGACGACGAGCTGGAGGACGAGGAGTCGGTGCTGGACGGCGATCTGGCGGACATCGAGCCCGCGGTTCGGGATTCCGTCGTCACTGCACTACCATTTCAACCACTGTGCCGTCCGGACTGCCCGGGCCTGTGCTCCGAGTGCGGGGCACGCCTGGCGGACGACCCGGACCACCATCATGACGTCGTCGACCCGCGTTGGTCGGCGTTGCAAGCCATGCTCGAGGATTCGAGCGTGACCGACGAGACGAAAGAGAGCTAGCCGTGGCTGTTCCGAAGCGCAAGATGTCGCGCAGCAACACCCGGGCGCGCCGCTCGCAGTGGAAGACCACCGCGGCGACCCTCACCACCTGCCCCGCTTGCAAGGGTCAGAAGCTGTCGCACGCCGCCTGCCCGACCTGCGGTACCTACAAGGGCCGCCAGTACGCCGAGGCGCTGCGCACCGAGCACGCGGGCTGACATGCCTGCGAACGGCACGGCTGCATCATCGATGCCGGCGCCGACCGCTCTTCTCGAGAAGCTCGGGGTCCATCTGGATCCCGAGCTTCTCGTGCTTGCCCTGACGCACCGCTCCTTCGCGCACGAGGCCGGCGGGCTGCCGACCAACGAGCGCCTGGAGTTCCTGGGCGACACGGTGCTGGGGCTGGTCGTCACCGAGGCGCTCTACCGCCGCCACCCGGACCAGTCCGAGGGCGAGCTGGCGAAGATGCGCGCCGCCACGGTCTCCCAGCGGTCGCTGGCCGCGATCGCCCGCACGCTCGACCTCGGCTCGTACGTGCTGCTGGGCAAGGGTGAGATGCGCACCCGCGGGTTCGACAAGGACTCGATCCTCTCGGACACCGTCGAGGCGCTCATCGGGGCCACGTACCTCTCCCACGGGCTCGAGGCGTCCCGCGAGCTGGTGCACCGCCTGGTGGACCCGACCCTGGAGGCAGCCGCCGACCTCGGCGCCGGCCTCGACTGGAAGACCTCCCTGCAGGAGGCGTCGGCCGAGCACGGCTACGGCGCCCCGGTGTACGAGGTCGCGGGGGAGGGGCCCGAGCACGCCCGCGTGTTCCACGCCAAGGTGATCGTCGGCCCCGTGGTCGGCATCGGCCGGGGCACCGCGAAGAAGCACGCCGAGCAGGCGGCTGCCGAGCAGGCGTACCGGGGTCTGCAGGAGCTGCCGGCGCCGCCCGTCGAGGCCCCCGCCGCCGGTGCCTGAGCTTCCCGAGGTCGAGACCGTCCGTGACGGCCTCGACCGTTTGGTGGTCGGTGCGCGCGTGCGCGACGTCGAGGTGTTCCGCGACTACAGCGTGCGTCGGCACGACGGCGGGCCGCTCTCCTTCGCGGACCAGCTGCGGGGGCGCACGCTCGCCGCGGCCGCACGGCGCGGCAAGTTCCTCTGGATGCCGCTGGGTCAGGACGCCGCCCTCCTGGCGCACCTCGGCATGTCCGGCCAGCTCCTGGTGCGGGACGGGAACGACCCGTGGCGGCATCCGCACCTGCGGGTCCGCATGCACCTCGAGGGGGCGCCGTCGCAGGCGACGGCCCTCGACTTCGTGGACCAGCGCACCTTCGGCCACCTCGCCGTCGTCGACCTGGTGCCCACGCCCGACGGCGAGCCCGGAGGCCTCGGGGCGCAGGAGGCCGCCGTGCCCCAGCCGGTGGCACACGTCGCCCGCGACCTCCTGGACCCCGTGATGGCGCCTGGCGGCGCCGCCCGGGAGGCCGTGGTCGCGGCGGTGCGCCGCCGCCGCACCGGCATCAAGCGGGCGCTGCTGGACCAGACGGTCGTCTCCGGCGTCGGCAACATCTACGCGGACGAGGCCCTGTGGCGTGCCGGGCTCCACTTCGCGCGCGCCACCGACCGGCTCCGGCCCGTGGAGGTGCGCCGTGTGCTGGACGCGGCGGAGGAGGTCATGCGCGAGGCGCTGGTGCACGGCGGCACGAGCTTCGACGCCCTGTACGTCAACGTCAACGGCGAGTCCGGCTACTTCGACCGCTCGCTCGCCGTCTACGGGCAGGAGGGGCGCCAGTGCCCGCGCTGCGGCACGCTCGTGCGCCGCGACGCCTTCATGAACCGCTCGGCGTTCACGTGCCCCCGGTGCCAGCCGCGCCCGCGCAGCGGCCGCTGGTAGGTCGCCTCAGCGCTCGACGACGTTGCGCAGCGCGCCGGCCCCGCCGGACTTCCACGCCCGCACCTGCGCGGTGAGGAACTCCTGCGCCCGCTGGGGGCGGCCTCCGGCCACGTGCGGCGTGATGATGACGTTCGGCGCGTCCCACAGGGGGGATCCCGGCGGCAACGGCTCGGTCTCGGTGACGTCGAGCGCGGCCCCGGCGAGCCTGCCCTCGGTCAGCGCGGCCACCAGCGCGGCCTCGTCCACCGTGGCGCCGCGCCCCACGTTGACGAACCGGGCGTGCGGGGGCAGCAGGGCCAGGGTCTCGGCGTCGAGCGCGTGGTGGGTGGCCTCGGTCGACGGCAGCAGCGAGACCAGTACGTCGGTGCGCGGCAGCACCTGCGGCAGGTCGTCGCGCGTGACCACGGGGAACCCGTGCCGTTCGCCCCGGCTGCTCGCCACCCCGGTGACCTCGGCACCCAGGGCGGCCAGGAGCGGGGCCAGCCGGGCGGCGATCGACCCGAACCCCCACACCGTCACGCGGGCGCCGTCGAGCGTGAACGTGGGTCCGGCCTCGGCCGACGCCTGCTCCTTGCCCAGCCCGCGGTCCCACACGTGCTCGCGCTGGGCGGCGAACGAGCGGTCGAGACGCCGCACCGTGGCCAGCACGAGGGCGAGGGTGTGCTCGGCCACCGTGGCGTCGTGCAGGCCGCGGCCCGAGGAGATGACGACGTCGGGGGAGAAGCCTGCCGCGAGCGCGGCGTCGGGGCCGGCCGAGAGCGTCTGCACCCACCGCAGGTGCGTGAGCCGCCGGGCGGCGTCCTCGAGCACACGTCCGGGGCTCGCCCACGTGACCAGCACCTCGGCGTCCAGGTGCTCGGCGGGGATCTCGTCGCGCATCACGTAGGTGGCGACGACGTCGTCGGGGTCGTCGAGCACAGGCGCGCTGTCGAACGGGACGTTGCCGGGCACGAGGATCTTCACGCGTCGGCACGTTACTCCACGCCCGGCGGGTGCGACGCCCCGCGCTAGGCCTCCTGGCTCGCCGCCCAGGCGTAGGCCGGCACGTCCCGCAGCAGGTCGGCGTGCCGCCCGCGGGCAGCGAGGCGGGCGGGGGCGCCGTCGTCGTGCTCGGGCTGCTCGAGCAGGAGCACCTCGTCCGCGTCGCGGGCCGAGGCGAGGCGGTGGGTGGCGACGACGACGGCGCGGCCGGTGGCGCGGGCGTGACGGGCGAGGGCGGCGACGACGGCGTCGGCCGTGGTGGCGTCGAGGTGCTCGCCGGGTTCGTCCACGAGGAGCACGCGGGCCGGGCTGAGCAGCGCACGGGCGACGAGCAGGCGCCGGCGCTCCCCGCCCGAGACGGTGGTGGCGTCCCCGCCGAGCACGGTGTCGAGGCCGGCGGGCAGGGCGTCGAGCCAGCCGCCGAGGCCGACGGCCTCGAGCGCGGCCCGGGCGTCGTCCGGGGTCACGTCCCCGCGGGCGACGCGCAGGTTCTCCAGCACGGTGGTGTCGAAGACGTGGCCGTCCTCGGCGACGAAGAGGGTGGGAGAGGCGGTGGCGGTGCGCACGGCGCCCGCGCGGGCGGGCAGCAGCCCCGCTGCCGTCATGAGGAGCGTCGTCTTGCCGACGCCCGAGGGCCCGACCAGGGCGACGACGCCGCCCGGCCGCAGCTCCAGGTCCACCCCGACGACGGCGGGCCGCGACCCGGGCCACCCGGCGGCCACCCCGTCGAGCCCGAGCACCGCTCCACCCGTCTCGGCTACCACGGGCGGCGTGCCAGAGTCGGCGCCCGGCACACCTCGCTCTGGTCCTGCCACCTCGGGGAGCGCGTCGGGGAGCAGGTCGGTCAGCCGCCGGGCGGCCTCGCGTGAGCGGCGCAGCTGCACCGCCGCGGCGGGCAGCACGCTCGTCACCTCGAACACGGCCAGCGGGGTCAGGACGACGACGGCGAGCTCGACCGGGGCGAGCGAGCCGCCCACCTGCACCGCCCCCATGCCCAGGGCGAGCGCGGCCACGACCGAGAGGGTCTGCACGCCCGCCGAGATCGCGGCGGAGACGCCGGCGGTGCGGGCGCCGTCGTCCCCCGCGGTGGTGAGACGGGCGTCGGCCTCGCGCAGCGCGGCGAGCTCGGCGTCGAGGCGCCCGGCGACGCGCAGCTGCTGGCCCTCCTCGAGGATGCCCAGGGCGCGCGTGGTGACGTCGGCGCGGGCGGCGGTGCCCTGCACCTCCGTGGTGGCCGCGGCGCGGGCGGCGAGCCACGGGGCGAGCACGCCGGTGAGCAGCAGGCAGCAGAGCAGGGCGAGCCCCGCGGCCGGGAGGAACGCCCCCACGAGCGCGACGGAGCCGAGCCCCACCACGAGCGCCACGCCGGCGGGCACGAGCGCCCGCACCACCACGTCGCCCACGGCGTCGACGTCGGACCCGACCCGGGCGAGCAGGTCGCCGCGGCGCAGCGCCACCACACCGGTGACCGGGCCCCGCGCCATCGCGTCGTAGAGGTTGGCGCGCAGCGCCGCCATGCCGCGCAGGGCGACGTCGTGCGAGGCGAGGCGCTCGAGGTACCGGAAGACGCCGCGGCCGATGCCGCAGGCGCGGACCGTGACCACCGCGACCGACAGGGACAGCACGGGAGGCATCTGGGACGCGCGGGCGATGAGCCAGGCCGAGACGGCCGCCAGGCCGACGGAGCAGCCGAGCGCGAGCGACCCGAGCAGCACGGCACGGACCACGCGGGCACGGCTGACCTCGAGCAGCGGCAGCACCCGCAGCAGGGGGTCGTTCACCGCAGCACCTCCGCGCCGTCGAGCGCCGGGCGCGGCGCCGGGGTGGCCGTGAGCTCGTGGGAGACGACGTCGACCACCTGGTCGGCCAGCGCGAGCAAGGACGCGCGGTGGGCGATCACGACGACGGTGCGGCCGGTGTCGCGCCAGGCCCGCACGGTGTCCAGCACGACACGCTCACCCTCCGTGTCCAGGTGCGCGGTGGGTTCGTCGAGGACGACGAGCGGCCGGTCCCCGCCGGCCAGGAGGGCGGTGGTGAGGGCGACGCGCTGGCGCTGGCCGACCGACAGGCCGACGCCGCCCAGGCCCACGGGCGTGTCCCACCCGGCCGGCAGCGTGGCGGCGACGGTGTCGAGACCGGTGGTGCGCGCGGCGGCCCGCAGGTCCTCGTCGCTCACCGGGCCCCCGCCGACGACATCGCGCAGCCGCCCTGGGGCGATGGCGGGCCGCTGGGGGACCCACACGACCTGCGACCACCACCACGCGTGGTCGAGGTCGTCCAGCCGGACGGGCGGCCCGCCGTCGGCGGGCTCGACGGCCACGTGCCCGGCGTCCGGACGCAGCAGCCCCAGCAGCACGAGAGCCGCCGTCGACTTCCCGGAGCCGCTGGGGCCCCGGAGCGCGACCACCCGTCCCCGCCCGGCCTGGTCCGGCGCGAGCGGGATCCGGGCGGTGAGCCCGGACGGCGCCTCGACGGCACGGTCCCCGGCCCGCACCGTGACGCCCTCCAGGACGACGGCCCCGACCCGCCCGGCCACCGCGCCCTCGCCACCCGCGGCGACCGGCGTCTCCAGCACGGCGAACGCCTTCTCGGCCGCCGCGAGCCCGTCCGTGGAGGCGTGGAACTGGGCGCCCACCTGCCGCAGCGGCAGGTACACCTCGGGCGCGAGCATGAGCACGGTGAGCCCGGCCTGGAGGGTCATGTACCCCTCGACGAGCCGCAGCCCCACCCCGACGGCGACGATCGCGACGGAGAGGGTGGTGAGCAGCTCGAGCACCATGCCGGAGAGGAACGCGACGCGCAGCGTGCCCATCGTGGCCCGCCGGGAGGCGTCCCCGAGGGCGCGGACGCGTGCGCCGGGCCCGGACTCGCGGCCGAACGCGCGCAGGGTGGGCAGCCCCGCGAGGAGGTCGAGCACCTGCGCACCGAGCCGCTGCACGACGGCGAGGCGTCGTTCGGAGGTGCCGGCGGTCATGACGCCGACGAGCCACATGAACAGCGGCACCAGCGGCAGGGTGACCACGCAGACGAGGAACGAGACCCAGTCCAGCCCGAGCACCACCAGCAGGACGGCGGGGGTCACGAGCGCGGTCAGGAGCAGGGAGGGCAGGTAGCGCACCAGGTACGGCTCGAGGTCGTCGAGGCCGCGGGTGGCGAGGGTGGCGACCTCGGCCCGCCGGGCGCCGGTGGCCCAGCGGGGGCCGAGCGCGACGGCGTGGGTGACGACCTGCTCGCGCAGCTCGGCCACCGTGCGTGCCGCGGCCCGCTGCGCCCACCGCTCCTGCGCCCACGCGACGACGGCCCGCGCCGCCGCGACGGCGACGAGCGCGGTCAGGGTCGTGGTCGCGACCGTGCCGTCCACCGTGCGGTCGCGCACGAGGGTCGCGAGCAGCCCGGCCACGAGCACCGCCTGGGCGACGATCAGCCCGGCCGAGGCCACGCCGAGCACGGCCGTCAGGACGACGTAGCGGCGCGCGGCGCGGGCCCGGCGCAGCAGGCGGGGGTCGAGGGGCTTCACGAGCGGGTCACCCCTGCCGTCAGACGAGGTCGGACGGCTTGACCGCCGGGACGCTGTGGCCGAACGCGGCGTCCTTGACCTTCTTCCACGTCAGGCCGGCGGGGGCGGGGATGTGCGCGGTGCTCAGGCGGCGGCGGAACACCCAGTACGTCCAGCTCTGGTAGGCGAGCACCACGGGGGTGAGGAACACGGCCACCCACGTCATCACCGTCAGGGTGTACGGGGTGGAGGCGGCCTCGGCGATGCTCAGCGAGCTGCCGCCGTCGAGGCCGGGCATGACGTCGGGGAACATCGAGCCGAAGATCAGCACGACGGCGGCGACCAGCGCACCGGCCGAGAGCGTGAACGCCCAGCCCTCGCGGCCGCGGGCGTTGGTGACGACGACGCCGACCAGGCAGGCCGCCGCCACGGCCACCGCGCCCCACGTCCAGGTCACCGAGTAGGCGACCTGCGCCCACACGGCCCAGCCGCCCGCGACCACGAGGGCAGCGACCGAGAGGCCGCCGGCCACGCGCCGGGCCCGGTGGCGGATGTCGCCGTCCGTCTTGAGCGCCACGAAGACCGCACCGTGCAGCAGGAACAGCACGAGCGTGGTGAGGCCGCCGGCGAGCGCGAACGGGTTGAGCAGCGCCCAGAACCCGCCCACGTACTGGTGGTCGGCGTCGAGCGCGACCCCGCGGACCAGGTTGCCGAAGGCGACGCCCCACAGGATCGCGGGCAGCCAGGAGCCGGCCTGGATGGCCCAGTCGCAGCGGCGGGCCCAGCCGGGGTCGGAGATCTTGCCGCGGTACTCGAACGCGACGCCGCGCACGATGAGCGCGAGCAGGATGAGCAGGAGCGGCACGTAGAAGCCGGAGAAGAGGGTGGCGTACCACTCGGGGAACGCGGCGAAGGTGGCACCGCCCGCGGTGATGAGCCACACCTCGTTGCCGTCCCAGACGGGGCCGATGGTGTTGACGAGGACGCGCCGCTCGGTCTCCCGCTCCTCCTTGCTGCCGCGGGGCAGCACGGACATCAGCATGCCGACGCCGAAGTCGAAGCCCTCGAGCACCAGGTAGCCGGTCCACAGGAGGGCGATGATGACGAACCAGAGGATCGCAAGGTCCATGTCAGGTCTCCAGGTCTCGTGGGTCCGTCAGTACGCGAAGGACAGCGGGCGGTCGGCGTCGTCGTCGGAGCCCTGCTCGGCGCGGGCCTCGGGCGACTCGTCGTGGACCTCGGGCACGCCCTCGACCGCGTAGCGGTGCATGAGGCGGTACCAGACGACGGCGAGCACGCCGTAGACGAGGGTGAAGATCACCATGGAGGCGAGCAGCACGCCGGGGGAGACCACGGTGGACACGCCGCGCTCGGTGAGGAGGCGGATGTCGTCGATGCCCGTGGGGTTGGGGACCACGACCCAGGGCTGGCGGCCCACCTCGGTGAAGATCCAGCCGAAGGACGCGGCGGCGAACGGCATGGGGATGGCGAGGAGGCCCAGGCGCGAGAGCCACAGGTTGTCGGAGGTGCGGCCACGACGGGTGGCCCACAGCGCCCAGGTGCCCAGGGCGGCGGAGAAGACGCCGAGCCCGATCATGAGGCGGAAGGCCCAGTAGGAGATGGCGAGCGGCGGGGTATAGCGCACGGGCTCGCCCGAGGCGGTGGTGTCGCCGAACCGCTCGGTGTACTCGCGCTGCACGTCGTTGACGCCCGGGAGGTAGGACTCGGGGCCGGAGAAGTGCCCGGTGCCGAGGTAGCTCGCGACGCCGGGGACCTCGAGCACGTGGACGAGCTCGTCGCACGTGGCGTCGAGGGGGCCGATGGTCAGGATCGAGAAGGCGGCGCCCTCCTGGCCCTCGCACAGCGCCTCGGCGGCGGACATCTTGCCCGGCTGCTGCTGGTACATGATCTTGCCCTGGATGTCGCCGGAGACGATGACGCCGACGCCGGCGACCATCGTGACCACGGCGCCGAGCACCACGGCGGGGCGGTAGGTGGCGCGGGCGAGGTCGACCAGCTCGGGCTTGCGGGTGCGGACCAGCCGCACCATCCACCACGTGGCGATGCCGCACACGAACGTGCCGGCCACGAGGAACGCCGACGTGATGGTGTGCGGGAACGCGGCCAGGAGCGTGCTGTTGGTGAGCACCGCCCCGATGGACTCCATCTCGGCGCGCCCCGTCTCGGGGTTGTAGACGGCGCCGACCGGGTGCTGCATCCAGGAGTTGGCCGCCAGGATGAAGTACGCGGAGAGGTTCACGGCCACGGCGAAGAGCCAGATGGCCGTCAGGTGGACCTTCTTGGAGACCCGGTCCCAGCCGAAGATCCACAGGCCGAGGAACACCGACTCGACGAAGAACGCGGCGAGCGCCTCCATGGCGAGCGGTGCGCCGAAGACGTCGCCCACGAACCGTGAGTACTCGCTCCAGGCCATCCCGAACTGGAACTCCTGGACGATGCCGGTGACGACACCGAGCGCGAAGTTGATGAGCAGCAGCTTGCCGAAGAACTTCGTCAGCCGGAGCCACTTCTCCTTCTTTGTCACGACCCACGCCGTCTGCATGCCGGCCACGATGGGCGCCAGGCCGATCGTGAGCGGGACGAAGATGAAGTGGTACACCGTCGTGATGGCGAACTGCCACCGGGCGAGGTCGAGAGCGTCCACGTGCTTCTCCTGGTCTCGGGCGAGTGGTGCGCCGGCACGTGAGTCTCCGCACGTCGGGGCGCGGGACCAGACTGCTCGTGAAGACTTTCACAAGTCAATATGACGCGATGTGACCTCCATCTCGGCGCGGTCTGACCGCATCCCCCGACAGGCGATCTGCGGTCGGAGAGCAGGGCGCGCGAGGCTGCGGCGTGGCGAGGCGACGCCGGAGGGCCCAGAGGGTGCGATACTGGGGCGCAGCCGCCGGGGCCACATCACCCAGGCAGCCACGAGCCCGCAGCTCCCGCGTCCGCACGCGGTGCCGCGGCCAGGACTCGAACGGAGCCCCGGCCGCCCGGCGTCCGCGAAGACGATGGAGCCGCCGGCCGCGACCGAGACTTCCGTCCGGCGCCGCGCTCAGGAGCGCGGTCCGGACGACGACCGCCCGGCGGTCCACAGGTGTGGGGTGGGCGGCAGGGCAGCAGGAGCACGCCACGTGACCTCTGACAGCACCCACGACGCGACCGACGCCGAGGGCACCGCCTCGCGCAAGCCCGCCCGCCGCCGGGCCACCCGCGCCGCCGGCGGACCCGTCGCGACGCCCGCCCCCGACCTGGGCATCACCCTCCCGAGCCGTGACGAGGCTCCCGTCTCCGGCACGGCCGACCCGGCCGCCGTCGCCCCCGCGCCCGTCGCGGAGCCGGCGCCCGCCGCCCCGGCGCGTCGCAGCCGCCGCGCCTCGCGGCCGACGTCGACCCCGGCGCCCGCCGAGGGCCTGAGCCTCGACGACATCCTCCTGCCCGAGCGCCCGGCGCCCGCCGCCGAGGCCCCGCCCGTGAAGGTGACCGCCGGCCGCTCCAGCGGCACCGGCTCCCGCCGGGCCGTGCGCTCCCTCGACGACATCGTGCTCCCGGGCGGCGACGACGACGCCGCACAGCCGGCCGAGCAGGCCGCCGCCCCGGCCGAGGAGGCGCCCAAGAAGGCCAGCCGCTCGCGTCGCGCCCGCACGGAGAAGCCGGCCGAGCCGGTCGCTGCCGAGCCGGCTGCCGCGGAGACCCCGGAGCCGGTCGCGCCCGCCGCGGCCGACGCCGAGCCTGCCCCCGCCGCGGCCGACGCCGCGCCGAAGAAGGCGACGCGCTCGCGCCGCAAGAAGCCCGAGACCGCCGGTGCTGCCGTCGCGCCCGAGCCTGCTGTCGCCGCTGCTGCCGAGCAGGCGGAGAAGCCGGCCGAGACGCCCGCCGCCACCGCCCCCGGATCCACCACCCCGCGCCTGGCCACCACGGCCATGCTGTTCCAGGCCCCCGACCTGTCCGCCTCGCGCCGCCCGCGGCGTGCGCAGGCGCCCGCCGGGCCCCCGCGCCCGCACGATGACGATGCCGCCGAGGCGCAGCAGACGCAGACGGAGGCGGCGGAGCCCGCCGCCGAGACGGCCGAGGCCCCCGCCCAGGGCGGCCGCCGGTCCTCGCGGCGTGGCCGCGGCAAGAGCGGCGAGGCGCCCGCCCGCGCACAGGAGAAGGTCGTCGAGCCCGGCACGAGCACCGAGGAGACGGCGGAGCAGCCGGCCGTCGCCGCTCTCACGGACGACGACGTCGCCGCGGCCGAGGAGGTCGCCGCCATCGAGGCCGAGCTCGTGGCCGACGGCGTCGAGCTGGTCGACCTGGCCCCCGAGGACCTCCTGGAGGAGGCCGCGGACGCCGAGATCGAGCAGGCCGACGACCGCCCGCGCCGTCGTCGTCGCCGTGGTGGCCGCGGCCGCCGCGGGGGACGTCGTGGAGACGGCTCGGACGAGCAGGGCGACGAGGTCTCCGACGAGCAGGACGACGAGGGGGACGAGCCCGAGGACGCCGACCAGCAGGAGGACGCGGTCGAGGACGGCACCGACGAGCACGGCGACGACGAGTCAGGCTCGTCGCGCCGTCGTCGCCGCCGTCGTCGGGGCTCGCGCGCCGAGCGCGCCGAGTCCTCCCGCCCGCGCGAGCGGGACGAGGTCACCGCCCTCAAGGGGTCGACGCGCCTGGAGGCCAAGCGCCAGCGCCGCCGCGAGGGTCGCGACGCCGGGCGCCGCCGCCAGATCATCACCGAGGCGGAGTTCCTCGCTCGCCGCGAGTCCGTCTCCCGCTCGATGATCGTGCGGGAGAAGAACGGCCGCACGCAGATCGCGGTGCTCGAGGACGGCGTGCTCGTGGAGCACTACGTGTCCCAGCAGTCGCAGTCCTCGATGGTCGGCAACGTCTACCTGGGCCGCGTGCAGAACGTGCTGCCGTCCATGGAGGCCGCGTTCGTCGACGTCGGCAAGGGCCGCAACGCGGTCCTGTACGCCGGTGAGGTCAACTGGGACGCCGCGGGCCTCGACGGCGGTCAGCCGCGCCGCATCGAGCAGGCCCTCAAGTCGGGTGACTCCGTGCTCGTCCAGGTCACCAAGGACCCGATCGGCCACAAGGGCGCCCGGCTCACCTCGCAGATCACGCTCGCCGGCCGGTACCTGGTGTTCGTGCCCGGCGGTGGCATGACCGGCATCAGCCGCAAGCTGCCGGACGTCGAGCGCAACCGCCTCAAGAAGATCCTGCGTGACGTCGTCCCCGAGGGCGCCGGAGTCATCGTGCGCACCGCCGCCGAGGGCGCGAGCGAGGAGGAGCTGCGCGCCGACGTCCAGCGGCTCGAGTCGCAGTGGACCGCCATCACCACCAAGGCCGAGAAGTCCTCGACCAGCGCCCCGGCGCTGCTGCAGGGCGAGCCGGACCTCGCGATCCGCGTGGTGCGCGACATCTTCAACGACGACTTCTCGTCGCTCGTCGTCCAGGGCGACGGCGCGTGGCAGGAGATCTCCTCCTACGTCGAGGAGCTCGCGCCCGACCTGCGTGAGCGTGTGTCCAAGTGGGTCGAGAACGGCGACGTCTTCGCCGCGAACCGTGTGGACGAGCAGCTCGCCAAGGGCATGGACCGCAAGGTCTGGCTGCCCTCCGGGGGCTCGCTGGTCATCGACCGCACCGAGGCCATGACGGTCATCGACGTCAACACCGGCAAGTTCACCGGCGCCGGCGGCACGCTCGAGGAGACCGTCACCCGCAACAACCTCGAGGCGGCCGAGGAGATCGTCCGCCAGCTCCGCCTGCGCGACATCGGCGGCATCATCGTCATCGACTTCATCGACATGGTGCTCGAGTCCAACCGCGACCTGGTGCTGCGTCGCCTGGTCGAGTGCCTGGGCCGCGACCGCACCAAGCACCAGGTCGCCGAGGTGACGTCGCTCGGCCTGGTCCAGATGACCCGCAAGCGTGTGGGGCAGGGCCTGGTCGAGGCGTTCAGCGAGACCTGCGAGCACTGCAAGGGCCGCGGCTTCGTGGTGCACGCCGAGCCGGTCGAGAAGGGTGGCAACCACCACCACGGTGAGCCCGTCGAGGCCGAGGGCGAGTCGAAGCGCTCGCGCCGCAAGCGCGCCAAGCAGTCTGAGGCGACGCCGCACGCGGACGTGCCCAAGCTGCCCGAGGACAGGTCCGAGGCGCGCGAGGCCGTCAAGGCCACGCTGGCCACGATCGCCGCCGCCGCGGCGCACGCTCACGACCACAAGGACGACGACGTCGCCGCCCCGGTCGGCGCGGAGCACGAGGTCGCGTCGGAGGAGGCCACCGAGGCTCCCCGCTCTGCGGCCGACGAGACGGACGTCGCCGCGGACCCTGCGGCCGAGGCTCCCACGGAGCCCGCTGACGCCTGACCGGTCGCGACGACGGACGGCCCGGTTCCCTGCGGGGGACCGGGCCGTCCGTCGTCGCGGTGCTGCCGTGCCGTCAGCTCCTGCGGGCCGTCACGGTCGCCGCGCTGTTGACTGGGGGCATGGACGTCGCTACGGGGCGCATCGAGGTGGTCGCCGGCCCCATGTTCGCCGGGAAGTCCGAGGAGCTGGTGCGCCGGGTGCACCGCTCACGGCTCGCCGGGCGCGGGGTCGTGGTCGTCAACCACGTGCTCGACACCCGCTCGGGCAGCGGTCGGGTCGCGTCGCACTCGGGACTCACCACAGCCTCGCACTCCGTGGCCAGCGCGGGCGACGTGCCCGGCCTGGTGGTGCCCGGTACGGAGCTGGTCGCGGTCGACGAGGCGCAGTTCTTCGGGCCGGACCTGGCGGACGTGGTGCTGGGGCTCGCCGACACCGGGCTCGTCGTCGTGGTGGCAGGGCTGTCCGTCACCTTCGACGGGCGCCCGTTCGAGCCGTTGCCCACGCTCATGGCCGTGGCGGAACGGGTCGACAAGCTGACCGCGGTGTGCGCCGTCTGCGGGCGCGACGCCGCCTACCACGTGCGCCTGCCCGGGCCGGAGAGCGGCGGAGACGGCGGGGAAGGGGCGCTGGTGCCGACGTCCGCGCACGTGGGCGGGGCCGAGACCTACCAGGCCCGCTGCCGCCGGCACCGGCACGGGTGACCTGCCGGCCCGCGTGACCTGCCGGCCTGCAGCGGTCTACGCCCAGACGGGCTGGGGGGCGCTCTCCGCGGTGCCCGAGGGGTTCACGAGCGCGTGCACGTGCATGTCGTGCCAGCCGTCGTCGTGCCGCACCGCACCGCGGCGCACGCCTTCGGCGTCGAGACCCGCGCGCACCGCGGCCCGGCAGGAGGCCGCGTTGCGGGTCGAGTGCTCGAGCTCCAGACGGTGGAACCCCGCTGCGAAGGCCCAGCTGACGGCGACCCGCAGGGCCGCGGGCACCACGCCCTGGCCGCGGGCTGCGGGCACGGCCCAGTACGAGGCACCGGCCACGCCGTCGCGCAGGTCGAACGCGTTGAGCTCGGTGCGGGCCAGCAGGGTGCCGTCCGCCGAGACGACCGCCCACGACGCTCCCGAGCGGGAGTCCCAGCGCGCACGCCACTGCGCCAGCAGCCCACGAGCCTCAGCCACGGTGCCGAGGCGGCGCGCATGCCAGCGCTGGATCGCCCCGTCGGAGTACGCAGCCTGCACGGCCGGGGCGTCGTCGGGCGTCCAGGGGCGCAGCGTCAGCGGTCCTACGCCCTCGACGCGGGCGCCGGTCAGCACGGGCGGCTCGGCGGCGTCGAACAGCGGAGAGGCCGCCACTGCGTCCGGGAACGCCTGCGTCGCGGCGTCCCCGGGCACCACGACCGGCTCCCACGCCGTGGTGCGCAGCAGTCGTGGCCGGCGTGCCGGCACGCCGGTACGCCGCACGCTCACACGCCCCGGAGCCGGTGGTACGCGGGGCAGTCGAACGGGTCGCGGGCGGCCAGGCCAACCTCGTTGAGATAGCGCACCACGATCAGGTAGGAGCGCACCAGGCTGGTCTCCACGTACGGCGTCGACGTGCGGGCGCAGTGGGCGCGCACCAGCTCCCTCGCCCGCGCCAGGTGCGGGCGGGGCATGCTCGGGAACAGGTGGTGCTCGATCTGGTGGTTGAGGCCGCCCATGAGCACGCTCATCAGGTGCCCGCCGCGGATGTTGCGGGACGTGAGCACCTGCTTGGAGAAGAAGTCGATCCGGCTCTCGGCCGGGATGATGGCCATGCCCTTGTGGTTCGGGGCGAACGACGCCCCCATGTACACGCCGAAGACGGCGAGCTGGACGCCCAGGAACGCCGCGGCCATGCCGAGGGGGAGCGCCCAGCACACCACCGCGACGTACAGGCCCAGGCGCAACGCGATCGTGGCCAGCTCGGTCATGCGCGTGCGCCGGTCGGACCTGTCGCCCTGGAGGAGGGAGCGCACGGAGGTGACGTGCAGGTTCAGCCCCTCGAGCGTCAGGAGGGGGAAGAACGCCCAGCCCTGCACCCGCGTCAGCGGTCGCAGCAGCCGGTGCTGGGCACGGGCACCCTCCGGGGTGAACACGACGGTGTCGTTCTCGATGTCCGGGTCCTTGCCCACGCGGTTCGGGTTGGCGTGGTGCCGGGAGTGCTTGGTCATCCACCACGAGTAGCTGATGCCCACGGCACCGTTCGCCAGCGCCCGCCCGAGCCGGTCGTTGGCGGGGCCGGAGGCGAGCACCTGCCGGTGCGCGGCCTCGTGCGCCAGGAAGGCGAGCTGCGTGAGCACGATGCCGAGCCCGGCGGCGATCAGCAGCTGGAACCACGAGTGGCCCAGCAGCACGAACCCGGTGACCAGGCCGCCGAGGGCCACCGCGAGAGCGGCACCCGTCCAGGCGTAGTAGCCGTAGGCGCGGGTCAGGAGACCCGCCTCACGGACCGTCTGGGACAGCGCCGTGTAGGTGCTGGTGGTCCGGTTCGGGCGGAGGGTGGTGGGTGCGACAGGGGGCACGGTGCCTCGCAGGGGGTCGGGCCGACTTCCCAGCCGAGGAGATGAGCGGACGCTCGTTGGTGCGGATGCCTCGACCCTACGGGACCGTAGGTTGCGGCGCGAGCACTCGATGTGAATCTCTCGCGCAGGTGCGGGCGGCCCGCCTGCCGGCACCGCCTCCCAGGGCCGCACAGGTCTGTGGCGGTCCGGGCCGGACCGCTCAGTCTTCGACGAGCGGCACGAAGGAGTAGGTGCCGTGCTCGGTGACGGCCACCGTGCCGTCGTCGGCCCTGGTCGCGAGCACCATCGTCTGGCGCACGGGAACCACGAGGCGGCCGCCCGGGGCGAGCTGGTCGACCAGCGCACCGGGCAGCGCGTCCGCGGCCGCCGAGACCAGCACGCGGTCCCAGCCGCCGGCACGCGGAGCGCCGAGCACCCCAGGTGTCGCGGCCACGACCCGCGCCCACGGCGTGCGGGCGCGGGCGACGTTCTCCGCACCCCACGCGGCGAGGTCGGCGTGACGCTCGACGCCCAGCACCTCACCCTCGGGCCCCACGAGGTGCGCCAGGAGCGCCGTCGTCCAGCCCGAGCCGGAGCCGACGTCCAGCACCCGCTGCCCGGGGTGCGGGTCGAGCAGGCGCAGCATCGCCACCACCGTGCTGGGCTGCGAGCACGTCTGCCCGTGCCCGATCTCCAGCGGCCGGTCCTGGTCGGCGTACGCGCGGCGCGCCCGGGGGAGGAACCCGCGGCGGTCGACCGCCCGGACGGCCGCGGCGACCGCGTCCTCGGCGTCGTCCATGCCGTCATCGTCCGTCGTCGGGCGCGTGCTCACACGCGCTCGCCCCGACGCCGCACCCTGGTGCGCGCTCGCCCGGTGCCGCAGCCCCGTACGCGCTGAGGCGCCCGCCCTGAGGGGCGGGCGCCTCAGCGTGCGGTGCCGGCCCGCGTGTCGCCGGCACCGGGGCGTGCGTGGGCTCAGGCGCGCGGGGCCGTCAGCTCGCCCTCGGCTCCCTCGCCGCCGTCACCGGCCTCGTGCTGGTCAGCAGCACCGTCGCGGCGGGCGGCCTTCTCGCCGGGCTCCCCGGACTCGGCATCCTGTGCGTCCTCCTCGCCGTCGGCGGGCTCCTCGGGCGTGTACCAGTCGGTGAGCGCGGGGTCCTCCGTGTCGAGCCATGCACCGGCGCCCTTGTCGGGCTCGGCGGGCACGACGCCGATGACGAAGTCGTCGCCGTGCTCCTCGATGCCCGTGCGCACGCCCTGGACGAGAGCCTCGCGGGCGTAGCGGCGGCGGATGGTCTGCGGGTCGCGGGCCAGGTCCTTCGCCCAGGCCACCATGATCAGCACGACGACGACGGCGAAAGGCAGGGCCGAGACGATCATGAGGCTCTGCAGCCCGGAGAGAGCCACCTGGCCACCGCCCACCAGCAGCACCGCGGCGATCGTGGCGAGGGCGATGCCCCACACCACGGTGTTCCAGCGCCGGGGCGCCGGGTTGCCACGCTCGGACAGGCTGGCCATGACGATGGAGGCGGAGTCCGCGCTCGTGACGAAGAAGATGACGATCGAGATCATCGCCAGCACCGAGGTGACGGCGCCGAACGGCAGGTTGTGCAGCAGCGTGAACAGCATGTCCTCGCCGGACTGCGCGGAGCTCAGCGCGCCGGCCGTCTGCTCGAACCACATGCTGGTGCCGCCCACGATCGTGAACCAGATCAGGCACACGGCGCTCGGGACGACGATCACCGTCATCATGAACTCGCGCAGCGTGCGGCCACGGCTGATCTTCGCGATGAACAGGCCCACGAACGGCGTCCACGACACCCACCAGGCCCAGTAGTAGGTGGTCCACGAGCTCATGAAGCCCTGGGCGTCCGGAGTGGTGGCGGCCGACTGCGCCATGAGCTGCGGCAGATCGCCGAGGAACGTCATCATCACGCCGGGCATCAGGTTCAGCAGCAGCACCGTGGGGCCCACGGCGAAGATGAAGATCCCGAGCAGGCCCGCCACGGCCATGTTGATGTTCGACAGGGCTCGGATGCCGCGCTTGAGGCCCGAGACGGCCGAGAACACGAAGGCGACGGCGAGCACGGCGATGATGCCGACGATCGCGCCGTTGCCCAGCGGGCCCACACCGGTGACGATCTCGGCGCCGCGGCCGATCTGCAGCGCGCCGATGCCGAGCGAGACGGCGGTGCCGAACAGGGTGACGACGATGGCGAACACGTCGACGACGGCACCCAGCGCGCCCTCGGTGCGCTTGCCGAAGATCGGCTCGAGCAGCGCAGAGATGAGGGGGGAGCGGCCCTTGCGGTACGCGCCGTAGGCGACGGCGCCACCCACCAGCGCGTAGTAGGCCCACGCCACGGGGCCCCAGTGGAAGAGGGTCTGGGCGAGGGCGACGTGCATCGCCTCGTTGCTGCCGGCCTCGACGTCGGAGTACGTCGGCGGCAGGGTCTGGAAGAACGTCATGGGCTCCAGCGGCCCGTAGAACAGGAGCCCGATGCCGATGCCGGCGGAGAAGAGCATCGCGACCCACGAGACGGTCGAGAACTCGGGCTCCTCGTCGTCCATGCCGAGGCGGACGGAACGGTACCGGCCGAAGCCGATCCACATCATGAAGAGGAAGACGACCACGGTCAGGAGGCTGAAGAGCCACCCGAAGTCGACGGTGACCATGGTGAACGCGGCCCCGGACGCGGCCGAGAGGGAGGTGGGGCTCAGCACGCCCCACGCGATGACGCCGACCACCAGGACGGCGGCGATGCTGAAGACGATCTTGTCGATCCCGAAGGACCGTCCGGCGCGCTCGACACCGAGCCCTGGCAGGAGCGCGGGGTGCACGCCCTCGGCGGTCGAGGGGTCGGTGACCTCGCGCAACGCCTGCTTGATGCGGTGTCGCTGCGCGCCGTCGGTATGACTGGCCTCGCCGCCGGACGACGTGGTGCGGGTGCTCGCCATGGAGCCTGTCCTCTCGTCGAAAGGGTGTGGAGAAGAGCTGAACAGCATTGAACCGTCAAGAAACGACCAACGAGGCTAGCAGAAGGTCCCTTCGTGGAGGTGGAATCCTTGACCAGGTCGCGCCCTGGACCATAAGAATCGCGCGTGCACGCGCACGCGCGCGGCGCTGTCGCTCTACGATCGGCCTGCGTCTGGCTGTCGGCAAGAGGAACGCGGCGCGGCCCGCTCGGCGCCCGTGTGCCACCTCACGTTCGGGGTCCGCGAGGTCTCGTGTAGTCTTGGACGTCGGCGCGCCCATCGGCGTGCCTGTCCCGTGTGCCTCGCGGACGCACCGCACTCGACCGCCGCGGCGGACCGAGTTGCCGACCAAGACGGTGTAGGACGCCGTGCGGCACGCCCAGACCAGGAGAGATGCAACGTGGTTTACGCGATCGTCAAGGCCGGTGGCCGTCAGGAGAAGGTGTCCGTGGGGGACATCGTCGTCATGGACCGTGTCGAGGCCAAGGCCGGCGACACCGTCGAGCTGCCCGCGCTGCTCCTGGTGGACGGGGAGAAGGTGACCACCGACGCCGCCAAGCTGGCGAAGGTCAAGGTCACCGCCGAGGTCGTCCGGGACGAGAAGGGCCCGAAGATCACGATCCTCAAGTACAAGAACAAGACCGGCTACCGCAAGCGCCAGGGTCACCGCCAGAGCCTGACCCGCCTCAAGGTCACCGGCATCAAGTGACTTCCCGCCGGAGCGACGGCCCCGCCCCGCTCCGCCAGGTCTGATCCCCGTTCTTCCGTACGAAAGCAGGTAGCCCCAGATGGCACACAAGAAGGGCGCGAGCTCCTCGCGCAACGGTCGTGACTCGAACGCCAAGTCGCTCGGCGTCAAGCGCTTCGGCGGCCAGGTCGTCAAGGCCGGCGAGATCATCGTCCGCCAGCGCGGCACCCACTTCCACCCTGGCCAGAACGTCGGCCGCGGCGGCGACGACACCCTGTTCGCGCTGACCGCCGGCTCGGTGGCGTTCGCGACGCGTCGTGGCCGCAAGGTCGTCGACATCGTGTCGGCCGAGGCCTGAGCCTCACCACTCTCTCGCGAGGGGCGCACCGCACGACGGTGCGCCCCTCGCGTTGCTTCGAAAGGATCTGACCATGGCGAGCTTCGTCGATCGAGTCGTCCTCCACGCCGCCGGCGGTGACGGTGGCCACGGCGTCGCGTCGATCCGCCGTGAGAAGTTCAAGCCGCTCGCCGGCCCGGACGGCGGCAACGGCGGTGACGGCGGCAGCGTGCGTCTCGTGGTGGACCCGCAGACCACCACGCTGCTGGAGTACCACCACTCGCCGCACCGGCGGGCCACGAACGGCACCCAGGGCATGGGCGACGACCGGGACGGCGCCAACGGTCCCGACCTGGTGCTGCGCGTGCCGGACGGCACCGTCGTCAAGGACATGGACGGCAACGTCCTGGCCGACCTCGTGGGAGCCGGTGCCGAGTACGTCGTCGCCCAGGGCGGCCGCGGCGGTCTGGGCAACCGCGCCCTGGCCTCGCCCAAGCGCAAGGCGCCCGGCTTCGCCCTCCTGGGCGAGCCCGGCGAGGTCGCCGACGTCGTGCTCGAGCTCAAGACGATCGCCGACGTGGCCCTCGTGGGCTTCCCGAGCGCCGGCAAGTCCTCGCTCGTCGCGGCCGTCTCGGCCGCGCGGCCCAAGATCGCCGACTACCCCTTCACGACGCTGGTGCCCAACCTCGGGGTGGTCGAGGCCGGCGACACCCGGTTCACGGTCGCCGACGTGCCGGGCCTCATCCCGGGGGCGAGCGAGGGCAAGGGCCTGGGGCTGGAGTTCCTGCGCCACATCGAGCGCACCGCCGTCATCGTGCACGTGCTCGACTGCGCCACGCTCGAGCCCGGCCGCGACCCGATCACCGACCTCGACGTCATCGAGGCCGAGCTGGCGGCGTACGCCGGGGACCTCGGGATCGAGGGCGGCCGTGTGCCGCTCACCGAGCGTCCGCGCCTGGTGGTGCTGAACAAGATCGACGTGCCCGAGGCGCGCGAGCTGGCCGACCTGGTGCGCCCTGAGCTGGAGGGCCGCGGGCTGCGCGTGTTCGAGATCTCGACCGCGAGCCACGAGGGCCTGCGCCCCCTGACGTTCGCGCTGGCGCAGATCGTGGCCGAGGCCCGCGCCCAGGCGCCCGCGCCGGAGCCGACGCGCGTGGTGCTGCGGCCCAAGGCCGTGGACGAGGCGGGCTTCACCGTCACGCCCAAGAACGACCACGACGGCCTCTACTTCGAGGTCCGGGGTGCCAAGCCCGAGCGGTGGGTGCGCCAGACGGACTTCAACAACGACGAGGCCGTGGGCTTCCTCGCCGACCGGCTCGCCAAGCTGGGTGTCGAGGAGCAGCTGTTCAAGGCCGGGGCCGTGGCCGGTGACGAGGTGCGCATCGGTGACCCGCGCAACGCCGTGGTCTTCGACTGGGAGCCCACGCTCATGACGGGCCCCGAGCTGCTGGGCGCGCGCGGCACGGACCTGCGGCTCGACTCCAGCGCCCGGCCGTCGCGTGCCGACCGTCGCCGGGAGTTCCAGGAGCGCATGGACGCCAAGACGGAGGCGCGCCGGGAGCTGTGGACCGAGCGCGAGGCCGGCCACTGGACGGACCCCGACGCCGACTGAGCTCGCCGTCGAGGCTGCCGCCGGGAGGCGCCGCACGCTCTGGCGTGCGGCGCCTTCGCCGTCCCCGCGGCTCGGCACGACCGCCCCCGGTGGCGTCTGGGCGAGCAGGCGGCAGATGCCACCGCCGGCCTGACACCGGCTTTCGAGGCAGGGGCCACCGGGAGCCACAAGGCCCATGAGACCCACCGAGCCGACGGGGCCCACGGGACGAAACGGGGCGACGCCAGCCCCGCGGCTGGCCCATGATGTGGGCGTGAACCTGCCCGTCTCCCGTTCCGCGCTCCCCGTCGCCCGCAGGGTGGTCGTCAAGATCGGCTCCTCGTCCCTCACAGGACCGGACGGGCGTCTCGACGTCGACGCGCTCCGTTCCCTGGTCGACGTGCTGGCTGCGCGCCGTGCGGCGGGGACCCAGGTGGTGCTCGTGACGTCGGGGGCCGTCTCGGCGGGTGTGGGGCCGCTGGGGCTGAGCACGCGCCCGCGGGACCTCGCGACCCTGCAGGCGGCCGCCTCGGTCGGGCAGGGGCTGCTCGTGGCGCGCTACACCGAGGCGTTCGCCCACCACGGTCTCGGCGTCGGGCAGGTGCTGCTCACCGCGGAGGACACGGTGCGGCGGGTGCGCTACAAGAACGCGGAGCGGGCGCTGTCCCGGCTGCTGACGCTCGGCGTCGTGCCCGTGGTGAACGAGAACGACGCCGTGACCACGGACGGGTTCAAGTTCGGGGACAACGACCGGTTGGCGGCCCTCGTGTCCCACCTGGTGCGGGCTGACGCGCTGGTGCTGCTGACCGACGTCGACGGCCTGCACGACGCGCCGCCGTCGCACCCCGGCGCACGGCGCATCCCGTACGTCGGTGACCTGGCGGAGGTGGCGGACGTCCCCGTCACGGCCCGGGGCAGCGCGCTCGGGACCGGCGGCATGGTGACCAAGCTGGAGTCGGTGCGGATCGCGACGGCGTCGGGCATCCCGGTGGTGCTGACCGCGGCGCGCAACGCCGCGGGGGCGCTCGGGGGCGACGACGTCGGGACGTTCTTCGCGGCGACCGGCCGCCGGGCGTCCGCGCGGCGCCTGTGGATCGCGCACGCCGCGGGCGTCCGCGGCCAGCTGCACGTGGACGACGGCGCGGCCCGGGCGGTGCTGGGCGGGCGGGCGTCGCTGCTGCCCGCGGGGATCACACGGGTCGAGGGCGAGTTCGACGCCGGCGACCCGGTGGACCTGGTGGCCCCGGACGGCACCGTGGTGGCGCGGGGCCTGGTCGCGTTCGACTCCCAGGAGCTGCCGGCTCTGCTCGGGCGGCACACCGCGGACCTGCGGGAGGAGCTGGGGGAGGGCTACGACCGCGAGGTGGTGCACCGCGACGACCTGGTGCTCGAGCCTCGGGCAGCCCGTCCGCGCCGGACGTCGAGCTGAGCGCCGGCCCGCGGTGAGCGCCGGGCGAGGTCAGGCGGAGGCGGGGACGTCCTCCTCGAGACGGCGCCCCTTGAGCTCCACGAGCATCGCGGAGCCGACCATCGCCAGCACGAACGCGGCGGCGAACACGGCGAACACCCCGGCCGTGCCGATCACCTCGCGCAGCGGCAGCACCAGGAGCGGAGCCAGGATGGAGGCGAGCCGACCGAACGCCGTGGCGCTGCCCGAGCCGGTGGCGCGCACCGACGTCGGATAGCTCTCCGGCGTCACCGCGTACAGCGCGCCCCACGCGCCGAGGTTGAAGAACGACAGGGCGATGCCGGCGGTGAGGATGGCGGGCACGGAGGACGCGAGGCCGAACCCGACGGCGGACAGGGCCGAGCCCGCGAGGAACGTGACCAGCACGGCGCGGCGGCCCCACACCTCGATGAGCCAGGCGGCCACCGCGTACCCGGGGAGCTGGGCGAGGGTGATGACGAGGGTGTACCCGAAGGAGCGCACCATGCTGAAGCCGTCCTCGACCAGCAGGGTGGGGATCCACGTGAAGGCGCCGTAGTAGGCGAAGTTCACGCCGAACCAGGTGAGCCAGAGCGCGACGGTGCGGCGGCGCAGCGCGGCGGTGAACAGTGCACGGACGGGCACGCGCCGGGCGGGGCCGGCGTCGGGCAGGGCGCCCCGCGCGCGCTCCCGTCCGCCGTCGGGCGTCGCGGGTGCCGGCACCCCGGCGGACTCCTCGAACGCACGGACGGCCGCCTCGGCCTCGGCGTGCCGGCCCCGGTGCTCGAGGAACCGCACGGACTCGGGCAGGCGTGCCCGCACGTACAGGGCCCACGCGGCGGGGGCGAGCCCGATGGCGAACGCCCACCGCCAGCCGTCGTCGGACGTCGGCACGAGCAGGAGCCCGACCACGGCGGCGGCGACCCAGCCGACGGCCCAGAACGACTCGAGGATCACCACGACACGGCCGCGGATGCGTGCGGGCGCGTACTCGCTGACGAGGGTGGAGGCGACGGGCAGCTCGGCGCCGAGGCCGAGGCCGACGACGAACCGCAGCACGAGCAGGACGGCGATGCCACCGGCGAGCGCGGAGGCGCCCGTGGCCAGGCCGTAGACCAGCAGGGTCAGCGCGAACACCTGGCGCCGCCCGACCCGGTCGGCGAGCAGCCCGCCGAGCGCGGCCCCGACGGCCATGCCCGCGAACCCGATTGAGGCGAGCAGCGACCGCTCGCCCGTGGTGAGGGCCCACTGCTCGGCGACGGCGACCAGGACGAACGACATGATGCCGACGTCCATGGCGTCCAGGGCCCAGCCCACCCCGGAGCCGACCAGAAGCCGGCGGTGGGCGCGGGTGAAGGGGAGGCGGTCCAGACGCTCGGTGCGCGTCGGGGCGGGCGCCGGGGCGCCCGGCGGAGGCGTGGTCATGCGGGGATTGTGCCCGTTCCTGGTGCTGGCCGGCGGCGCGGCGCACCGCCGCCCGCGTGCCGGACGCCGGCTGCGGCCGCCGGGGAGGCGGTCGTAGGCTCGGTGGCATGACCGCCGCCACCGGACCTGCCGTGACCCCTGACGCCGAGACGGCCGCTGCGGCGGCGCCGACACCGGCCGTGCCGGGCGCCGCCGAGCCCGACGTCGAGACCGCCGTCCAGGACGTCGCCCGCCGCGCCCAGGTGGCGGCCCGGGCGCTCGCGACGGCGCCGCGCGGCGTCAAGGACGCGGCCCTGCACGCGCTGGCGGACGCCCTGGTGGCTGCCGGGGACGAGCTGGTGGCGGCGAACGCGGAGGACCTGGAGCGCGAGCGGGCCGGGGGGATGAGCTCGGGCCTGCTCGACCGGCTGGCGCTGACCACCGAGCGGGTCGCCGGGATCGCCGCGGCCCTGCGGGACGTCGCGGCGCTGCCCGACCCGGTCGGCGAGGTGGTGCGCGGTCAGACCCTGCCCAACGGCCTGCGGCTGACCCAGCTGCGGGTGCCGATGGGCGTGGTCGGCATGATCTACGAGGCGCGGCCCAACGTGACGGTCGACGCCGCGGGGCTGGCGCTCAAGAGCGGCAACGCGGTGATCCTGCGAGGCGGTTCGGCCGCCTCGCGGTCGAACGAGGTGATCCTGCGGGTGCTGCGCGAGGCGCTCGAGGCCCAGGGGCTGCCTGCGGACCTGGTGCAGAGCGTGGACCGCTACGGCCGCCCGGGCGGGGTCGCGCTCATGCGGGCGCGCGGGCTGGTGGACGTGGTGATCCCGCGTGGTGGCGCGAGCCTCATCCGTACCGTCGTGGAGCAGTCCACGGTGCCGGTCATCGAGACCGGCGTGGGCAACGTGCACGTCTACGTCGACGCGAGCGCGGACGTCGCGCAGGCGGTCGACATCGTCCTCAACGCCAAGACGCAGCGGGTGGGGGCCTGCAACGCCGCGGAGACGCTGCTGGTGCACGCGGACGTGGCCGAGGCGTTCCTGCCCCGTGCCCTGGCTGCCCTGCACGGGGCCGGCGTGGTGCTGCACGGCGACGAGCGGGCGGTCGCCCTCGCTCCGGAGGCCGTCGAGGTGGTCCCCGCCACCGACGACGACTGGGCCACCGAGTACCTGGCGCTCGAGCTCGCCGTCCGGGTCGTGGGCTCGCTCGACGAGGCGATCGAGCACGTGCGCACCTGGTCGTCCGGGCACACGGAGGCGATCCTCACCAACGACCTCACCGCCGCGGACCGGTTCGTCGCCGAGATCGACTCGGCCGCCGTCATGGTCAACGCGTCGACCCGCTTCACCGACGGGGGCGAGCTGGGGCTCGGGGCGGAGATCGGCATCTCGACGCAGAAGCTGCACGCGCGCGGTCCCATGGGCCTGGCCGAGCTCACCACCACCAAGTGGGTGGTGCGCGGCCAGGGGCACGTCCGGCCGTGAGAGACTGGGCGGGCGTGCCGATCGCTCGGCCGCCACGACTGGTAGTGACCACAGGAGGAGAACCGTGCTGCAGACCGCCGTCCAGGCCGCGCAGGAGACCGTCGAGCACGCGGGTGGCGTGCACCCCGTGGCCCTCGGCCTCATCGCCTTCGGCGGGCTCGTCTTCGCCCTCGTGGTCACGTACGCGTTCCGCAACGTCTGGAACCGTCACTGACGATGCGCCGTCCCCGGATCGGCGTGATGGGTGGGACGTTCGACCCCATCCACCACGGCCACCTCGTGGCAGCCTCGGAGGTCGCCTCGAGCTTCGACCTCGACGAGGTCGTCTTCGTGCCCACGGGGAAGCCGGGGTTCAAGCAGCACCAGAAGGTCTCGCCGGCCGAGCACCGCTACCTGATGACCGTCATCGCGACGGCGTCCAACCCGCGGTTCAAGGTCAGCCGGGTCGACATCGACCGTCCGGGCCTCACGTACACCGTGGACACCCTGCGGGACCTGCAGGCCGCACGGCCCGACGCGGAGCTGTTCTTCATCACCGGGGCGGACGCCGTCGCGCAGATCCTGGCCTGGAAGGATGCGGCGCAGCTGTGGGACATGGCACACTTCGTCGCCGTCACACGGCCGGGCCACCGGATGCAGATCGACGGCATCCCGGAGGGGGCCGTGACGACGCTCGAGGTGCCCGCCATGGCCATCTCCTCGACCGACTGCCGTCGGCGCGCGGAGGCTGGTCAGCCGGTGTGGTACCTCGTGCCGGACGGTGTGGTCCAGTACATCGCCAAGCACGGTCTGTATCGAGGTCTCAGGGACGACACAAGCGATGAGTGAGAACAACCCCAGCACGGGCCGCCCGCTGACGCGCCGTGAGATCCGGGAGCGTGAGGCGGCCGCCGCAGCACGCGCGGCGGGTGCCGCCCCGGCGGGCCACCAGGCCGCCGGGTACGCCGCCCCTGCGCAGCCGCCGTCGCGCCGCACCATGCACGCGCCCTCCCAGCCGTCGGCGCCGCAGGCTCCCGTGGTGCGCCCGCCGACGGCGTCGGGTGGCATGCGCGGCCTGGACGAGACCGGCCGGCTGACGCCCGTGCGCAGCGCGCCCGAGGGGCACGTGCCGTCGACCCCGGCACCTGGCGCTCCCACGCGGATGCCGTCCCGCCAGCAGGCAGCACCGGCGGCGCCCTCGTTCGGACAGCAGCCCGCGCAGCGTCCCGCCTCCCCGTGGTCCACCGCGGCCCCGGCGTCCGCTCCCACGCGGACCCAGCCGCCCACGGGTGCGGCACCCGCGGCCTCGCGCGGGGCGGACGCCCGTGCGGCCGCGCCGACGGCGTTCCCGCCCACGACCGGCTCGGCCCCGGCCGCTCCATCGCGACAGGGGGGCGCCACGCCGAGCTGGGGGGCGATCACCGGGGCCCCGGCCTCCGGGCCCGCCCAGCCTTCCGCCGCGTCTCCCGCGCAGCCGCCCGCCACGGCCCCCCGGCCGGGGTCGCTGCCGCCCTCGCGGCCCCAGGGGTCGCCGTTCGACTCGTTCGTGGCGCCCGAGCAGCCGGTGCGCGCGCGGGAGGCGGCCCAACCGGACGAGGACGAGTACGACGAGCCCTCGGCCTCCTACACCTGGCTGCACTACATCATCCTGGTCGTCGTCGCCTTCGTGCTGGGCCTGCTGCTGTGGAAGCTCCTCGACAACGAGAGCCCCAGCTTCGAGCCGCAGAGCGCCCCCGTGAGCGCGACGACCGTCCACGAGCACTCCGGAGGACTTCTGTGACCGCTACCGAGCGCGCCGTCGAGCTGGCGGGTGTCGCCGCCCGTGCGGCCTCGAACCTCAAGGCCGAGGAGATCATCGCCCTCGACGTGAGCGAGCAGCTCGTCCTGACCGACGTGTTCCTCATCGCCTCGGGCACGAACGAGCGCCAGGTCGTGGCGATCGTCGACGCCGTCGAGGAGGCCATGCACAAGGCCGGTGCCAAGCCGATCCGTCGCGAGGGCAAGGCCGAGGGGCGCTGGGTGTTGCTCGACTTCGGCGAGGTGGTGGTGCACGTGCAGCACGCCGAGGACCGCGTCTACTACGCGCTCGAGCGGCTCTGGAAGGACTGCCCCGTGGTGCCGCTGCCCGAGGACGTCACGCAGGCCCCGTCGGCCGAGCCGACCCACACCTCCTGAGGCCCGCCGTGGCTGCCGGCACCGTGGTCATGCTCCGGCACGGGCGCACCTCCTGGAACGTGGGGGAGCGTCTGCAGGGGCAGACCGACATCGACCTCGACGAGGTGGGGCGCTGGCAGGCGGCCGAGGCGGCGGCGTGCCTGGTGCGCACGCACCGGGCGTCGCTCGTGGTGTCCTCCGACCTCGCGCGAGCGGCGGACACGGCGGCGGCCTACGCGAGCCTGCTCGGGCTGGACGTCGTCACCGACGCTCGTCTGCGCGAGCGCGCCTTCGGGGAGTGGGAGGGGCTCACCGGCGCGGAGATCTCCGCGCGGTGGCCGGAACAGTATGCGGCCTGGCGGGCCGGGCACGACGAGGACGGCGTGCCGCCCGGCGGCGAGACCCGGCGCGAGGCCGCGGCCCGCTTCCACGCGGCCGTCGAGGAGCACGCGGCGTCCGTGCCGGACGACGGCACGCTCGTCGTGGTCTCGCACGGGGCGGCCATCACCCTGGGCGTCACCGCCATGCTGGGCCTGGACCCGCAGCGGTGGCGCGGCGTCGTGGGGCTGACGAACGCGCACTGGTCGCAGCTGCGGCGGTCCGGGGGCGACGCCGAGCCGGCGTGGCGCGTCGTGGCCCACAACGTGGGCGCCGCGTACACGCCGGAGGCCTGGCACGCAGGACCTGAGACGGGAGCGGAGCAGGAGTCCGACACCGCCGGGCTGAGCACGCACTGACCAGCGGTGGCGCAGGCCACTCCCGGGGCCGCCGATTTGGTGGTGGCGGTGCCCAGCGCATAGGATCACGGACGTTCCTTCGGGCCTGAGGCCCGCGGGGAACCCCGGAACGGACCTGACGGTCGCGCTCCGCGGGGCTGTGGCGCAGCTGGTAGCGCACCTGCATGGCATGCAGGGGGTCAGGGGTTCGAGTCCCCTCAGCTCCACCGGATCGAGATGTATCCGACGGGCGGATTCCGCCCTCGGGGCTGTGGCGCAGCTGGTAGCGCACCTGCATGGCATGCAGGGGGTCAGGGGTTCGAGTCCCCTCAGCTCCACCATGAGAGGCTTACTCGAACGGCATCCGAGGAACTGCCGTTGAAGAGTGTCTCCCGTTGTCGCACGTGGATTGTCATCAAAGAGACCGCCCTCCGGGGCGGTCTCTTTGCGCTTGGTGTGGCCCAGGGCGAACGCGGCCGGGTGTTGACGGCGGATGGCTTCCTGGTCGAGCTCGGCGACCGCGGCCCGGTACGCGGCTTCGGCTGCATGACGTCGGCTGTATGAAGTCGGCAGCGAACGGCCCGGTGATCCACGACATGGTTCCCGACGGTACCCAGATGAGAACGATTATCAAAAACGTAGAGTGGTGGGCGTGTCCGAGCATGGCATGCGTCCCGATCCGCTCCGCCGCGCCTCCTTCCCGCCGCTGTGGGCGCGTGTGAGGTGCGCTTCGCGTACGAGGGCGCCGACGTCGTCCATGCCGTCTCCCTCGAGCTGCCGTGCGGTTTCGTCACGGCGCTGTGCGGCCCGAGTGGATCGGGCGAGTCGGCGCTCGTCGGGCTGCTCGCGGGCGTGATCGAGCGGGGTGGACCGCTCGCCTTCGTCGTGCAGCGCCCCGATGTGCCCGACGCGTCGCCGATGTCGTACGTATGCGCTGGCCGAGGAATCGGCCGGGGGCGGCGGTGCTGTGCGTCACGCACGACGGCGACGCGATCGCCGCGGCCGACCGCGTCATCCGGCTCGAGCGCGGCATGAGGAACGGAGTCAGAACCTTCAGCAGGCCCCGATGCCATCTCCGCCGGGAACCTGCAGGTATGTGAGGATCATCGTGGCGGTCTTTCACGCCGTCGTGCTGAGGTGGACCATCGCGTCGTAGAGCTGTTTTTCCGTCATGGGTGGCTCGGGGATCGGATGTGCCCGCTCGGCCCGGTAGGCGTCGAGGATGAGGTAGAGGCTGCGTCTCCAGGCGGTCGGCGCGGTGGCGGTGGTGGCGTCGATCATCCGGCCGTTGGACCAGATGAGGTTGACGATGTCCGCCAGCGTGATGTCCGGACGCACCTGCCCGGCGTCTTGGGCGCGGGTGAGCACGTCTTCGATCTGTTGGCACATCTGGTCGTGGATGCGCTCGGTGTCAGCGTTGCCCGGGAAGCGGCGAGAGAGGAAGTCGTTGAAGCCTCGGTCTCCAGCCTGCACGCGGAACAGGTTCTCCAGGTAGGAGACGAATCCGTCCCACGGGTCGTCGATCTCGAGTGCCTTCTTCGATCCGTCGGCGAACTCCCGAAGTCGAGGCTCGAGGGCGGCCAGGAGCAGATCCAGGCGTGTCGGAAAGTGGCGGTACAGGGTTCCGATGGCGACGCCTGCGTCGCGCGCGATCCCTTCCAGGGAAGCTTCCACGCCTCGTGCGGCGAACTCTCGCCGTGCCGCGGCAAGGAGCCGGTCATGACGGTCTTGCGCGTCGCGGCGCCAGGGCCCTCGCGTCGGCTCGACGTCGCTGGTACTCACGTAGCCGATTTTACCCCGGGAACTGAGGGAGTCCTCCGGTTCTGGTCCGGGAGCGCTGCAGCAGCAGGATGAGGAAGGTCCTGTCGCAAGTCCGTCATCGCCGTTCGGAATAGGTGAGGCACCCCTCCGGTTAAGTCGAACAACCGGAGGGGTGCCTCAGCTTATGTTTCGGTCACCCAGCCCGCTGAGAGCCCCCCGGCCAACCGATACACATCACGAAGGAGCGCAGGATGCGCAGGATCAGCATCATCGGAACGGGGAACATGGCCAGCGCCATCGGAGCCCTGGCCATCAAGGGCGGCAACACAGTCGAGGTCATCGGCCGAGACCGGGCGAAGGCGGTCGCACTGGCCCGAGCGCTCGGTGGCGATGCCACGATCGGCGCCTGGGGCGCCGTCCCTACCGGAGACATCGTCATCCTCGCCGTGCTGTTCGAGAGTGCCGTGGAGATCGTCCGCGAGTACGGGGACGCGCTGGTCGACAAGATCATCGTCGACATCACGAACCCCTTCAGCCCCACCGGCAGCGGACTGGCGATCCCTGACGACACGTCCATCGCGCAGATGGTGGCGGAGGTCGCTCCGGCGTCCGCGCACGTCGTCAAGGCGTTCAACACCCTCTTCCGCGACGTCCTGGCGTCGGGCGGCCCGCGGGACGTGTTCATGGCCGGCGATGACGCGCAGGCGAAGGCGAGCCTGTCCGCGTTCATCACGAGCCTCGGGCATCGCCCGCGGGACGTCGGTGCGCTGAGCATGGCGCACTGGCTGGAGGGCGCGAGCCTGCTGGAGATGGGGCTTGCCCGCAACGGCTTGGGGTTCACCCTCTCCCTCGGCATCGACTTCGGAGGGGCAAAGTAGTCATGGGAAAGCTCGATGGCAAGGTTGCGGTCATTACAGGCGCGACGAGCGGGATGGCGCTCGCCGGCGCCAGACTGTTCGTCGAGGAAGGGGCCCACGTCTTCATCACGGGCAGGAGGAAGGGCGCCCTGGACGAAGCCGTGAAGTCTATCGGCCGGAACGTGACCGGCGTACAGGCCGACGCGTCCAAGCTCGATGATCTCGACCGCCTCTTCGAGAGGGTCGCGCAGGAGAAGGGCGCGATCGATGTCCTCTGGGCGAGCGCAGGAGGCGGCGAGCAGAGCGGACTGGGCGAGATCACCGAGCAGCAGTTCGATGCCGCTTTCGATCTCAACGCGAAGGGAACGCTGTTCACGGTCCAGAAGGCGCTGCCGCTGTTCAACGACGGCGGCTCGATCCTCATGACCGGCTCGAACGCCTCGCTCCGGGGGTACCCCGCCTGGAGCGTGTATGCCGGCAGCAAAGCCGTGCTCGCCGCGTACGCCCGGGTGTGGGTGGCCGAACTGCGAGACCGGAAGATCCGCGTGAACGTGCTGACGCCGGGCTCCGTCGCCACGCCGATGATGGGTGACGTACTCAGCCCAGAGCTGAAGGCGATGTTCGAATCCGTGATCCCACGGCGAGAGATGGGACACCCACAAGAGATCGCATCGGCCGCGCTGTTCCTCGCCTCCGACGACTCGAGCTACGTCAACGGCATGGAACTGGTCGCCGACGGCGGCACCACCGTGATCTGACCGCGACAACGCCGGTGATGCTCACCGCTCGCATCCAGCAGTGAGCATCACCGGCCACGACTTGCTGAACAGAAGCCGCCTTCGCCCCGCTGCGACAGCGAAGTGCACGGCCAGCAGCCGGCGCACTCCGTCCCTCAGGCCGCCGTCAAACTCCTGCGGTATCGGCTGGGGCGCACGCCGTACTCGCGCTGGAAGGCGGTGCTCAGGGCGTAGGCGCTGGAGTATCCGACCTGGCGCGCGACCTCTTGCACCGTGGCGTCGCCACGCTCGAGGAGGTCGGCGGCCACGCACAGCCGCCAGCCGGTCAGGTAGGACATCGGTGGCTCTCCCAGCAGGTCGGTGAAGCGGCGCGCCAGCGTGGCGCGCGAGACGTGCGCCTGCCGGGCCAACAGCTCGATGGTCCACGGTTCGTGAGGCGCCTCGTGGATCGCCGCGAGCGCGGCTCCCACGATCGGGTCCGAGCTGGCCCGGTACCAGCCGGGGGACTTCGCCCCCGGGAGCGCGAACCAGTCACGCAGTGCGCCGACCAGCACCAGGTCCAGCAGCCGGTCCAGGACGGCCTGCTGGCCGGGTTCGTCACGGAGCGTCTCAGCCTCGAGCAGTTCCAGTGCAGCCATGCGCTGGGCGGCCTGCGGTACCACGAGCACGCGCGGGAGCGCGCTCAGCAGGCGATCGGCGACGCGTCCCGTCACGGTGAAGGAGCCGGTCAGCATGACGTCGTCGGCGTCGAGCTGTGTGCCGCAGGTCCGGGTGCCCAGCGCGATGCTGTCCGCCGGGTTGCCCGCAGCGTCGAGGCAGACCCCTGCTTCCGTCTGGACATACAGGGGTTCCGGGCTCGTCTCCGGGTCGCTGGTCACGCTGAAGGGGGCGGGCCCCACGACGACGGCGACGGTGCGGGGTGCGAGGTGGTGGGCCGCGCCGTCGTCGATGATCCAGGCGTCGCCGCGGAGCATCGCCACCAGGGAGAGGGAGGCCTGCTCCTCGAAGGCGGCCGACCACGGAGGGTTCGCCAGCGTCCGCCCCAGCAGCGCCCCGGAGGATCGGATGTGGTTGAGCACATCGGTCAGAGCGTCCACGGCGTCAGGTTAGACGGTGGAGCATCTTGATGAGACTGACGGCGATTCATCGTCTCGACGGGTTCGGGTGGGATGGGGAGCATGAGCTCGTTCCATGAACCGACACCAGGTCGTGCCCACTGGGTCTACACCCACCCTCGACCCGACTCGCTGAACCGGCACCTCTTCGACGCCGGGCGGGCTGCGCTGGCGGAGCGGTACGAGGTGACGGTCTCGGACCTCTACGCGCAGGGGTTCAGCCCTGCGCTCGGCGAGCGTGACCTGGGCAGCCTCGCCGGGCACCCCGGGAACCTCGCCGAGCTGACAGGGCAGGCCTACGCGCGGGGAGAGGTCGAGCCCGAGGTGAGGCGTGAGCAGGAGAACCTCGCCGCTGCCGAGCTGCTGGTGCTCCAGTTTCCGCTGTGGTGGTACGGGCCGCCGGCGATGCTCAAGGGCTGGATCGACCGCGTGCTGCAGACCGGGTTCGCCCAGGGTGACCTCGATGCGGCGACGGGGCTGCCGCGCCGGTACGGGGACGGTCGGTTGTCGGGCCGAAGGGCGTTGATCGTCGTCACCGCCGGTGACGACCAGCGCACGCTGGGTCCGCGTGGCGTCAGCGGCGACCTCGACTCGCTGCTCTTCCCCCTGACGCACGGTGCCCTCTGGTACGTGGGGATCGAGGCGCTGGACCTCCACGTGGTCTACGACGCCGACGGCATCGACCGCGCGGGCCGGGAGCACGAGACCGAGCGTCTCGTCACGAGGATCTCCGGCCTGCCCCAGGAGCGCGGCCGGCCCTACCGCCGTCTGCTGGACGGGGACTACGGCCGGCAGACCCGGACCCTGGACCCAGACATCCACCCCGGCCGCACGGATCTGGCCATCCACTACGCGGACTGAAGCCCCGCCCGCTCCGGCGCAGAGGGACCCGCGGACCAGGCGACGCGCAGCACGACGGCGCCTGCACCGTGGTGCGGTGAGCATCAGGTGAGCATCAGGTGAGGGTCGTAGCCTGAGCCCGGCCCGGTGCGGGCCCCACCGCCAGCGGGAGGTCACCCTGTTCACCGAGTCCGGTCACGGTTTCACGGGCCTGAGCGGCTTCGCCGCCGACGTGCTCACGAGCATGGGCGACGTCGGTGTCGGCCTGCTGGTGCTGCTGGAGATGGTCTTCCCCCCGATCCCCAGCGAGGTGGTGCTCCCGTTCGCCGGGTACCTGTCGCAGGCAGGTGACCTGAGCCTGCCGTGGCTGTGCGTGTGGAGCACCGTCGGCGCCTGGCTGGGCTCGCTGGTCTACTACGGGATCGGCCGGGCGGTGGGTATGGCGCGGGCCGTGCGGCTGCTGGCCGCCACCCGCCTCGTGAGCCGCTCCGACCTCGAGCGGGGCGCCGCCTGGTTCGAGCGGCACGGTGGGGGGGCGGTGTTCGTCGGGCGGCTCATCCCGGGCGTGCGCAGCGTGATCTCGCTGCCCGCTGGGGCGGCGCGGATGAACCTGCTCTCCTTCAGCGCCTTCACGCTGCTCGGCAGCGGGATCTGGAACACGGTGCTCATCTCGCTGGGCGCCGCCCTCGGTACCCAGCACGAGCGGCTCCACCAGTACCTCGGGTACGTCGACTACGTCGTCTACACGGCGGTCGCCGTGGCGGTGGCGGTGCTGGTCGTGCGGCGCGTGCGGGAACATCGCCGGGAGGCGACGTCGGCCTCGGGGCCTGCTTCTCAATGACGGTGACCCGGTACGACGCCGGCCCCTAGGGTCGGCGCATGACTTTCGACGCCGACGATCTGCTCGCCGGCCCGCGGGGGCGGCGGCTCTGCCTCGCGCTGGTCGTCGACGCTGACGACGGTGTCCGGGAGGCGGTGCGCGACGCCGCGTACGAGCTGGACCCCGGCCGTGGGACGACGGTCATGAGGCTGGGGGCGGGCGGGCACCGGCACGCGTCGCGGACCCCACGGGTCTCGCCCACCGACGTCGCCCGCGCGATCGACGCCGCGGGCGTGCCCGCCGTGGACGCCCGGCGGCTGCTCCTGGCGCTCGCGGCCGCCGTCGACCACGCCCGCTACTGGCAGCCACCGGACGGCGAGGACGTGCTCGCGGCGACGCCGGAGGTCTGCGCCGCGCTGCGGCCCGTCGCGGACGCCGTCGTCACCTCGCCACACACCCGGTGGTGGTCGGCGCCGTGCGCCACCGCTGAGCAGTCGGCCGTGCGGGTGTCCCCGTACGACGCCGACGCGGCGTGGCCGGAGCGGGGGGTGGTCCAGGCCCCGGTGGACGGGGCGGCGCGGGTGCTGGACGCGTGGCGCCGGGCCACCCGGCGCACCGAGCAGCGGTGGCCTGCCGAGCGGGGCGTGCCCCTGGGAGAGGGCACGAGCGGTGAGTGGTGGTCCTCGCCGCCGCACGGTCTCGCACGCACCACGCGCCATGTCGACGGGTTCGGTCCCGCGAGCCTCTGGCTGGCGGAGGACTCGTACGGGCCGGACGCGGCGCTCGTCGCTGCGGTCACGCTGCCCGAGGGGGCTCGCGTGATCGAGGTCGACGGGCCCCAGGAGTGGGCGGACCTGTGCCGCCGCTTCCCGCTGGAGGTCACGGCGTCGCGTCGCCACGACTGGTTCCGCACCACGGGCCGGGGCGAAGGGCGGTGGGTGCTGCCCGACTGGGCGGCGGTGGCGGAGGTGGCCGACGGCGTGCACGTGTCGGTGGCGGGGTACCTGGCCACCGCCGGGCGGGCGGTGCCGGTGGCCGACGGCGTCACCAGCGTGCCCGCCGGCTGGTCCCCGGACACCACCTGGTGGCTGCGGGACGTCGTCGAGGAGGGCCCGGCGGTCGGGTGGCGCTACGACAGGGAGCGCGACGCCTGGGCCCCGGCGCGGGACTAGCCCGCCTGACCGGCGCCGGTGTCAGGCCATGAGCGGCAGCCGGCCCACGATCTTGGCGACCCGGTTGCGCGGCCCCACGATCGAGACCGCGTGCGGTGCGAGCTCGTCGGCCGGTGTCGTGGAGACGGCGGTGAGGTACTCGTCGTAGACGCGGGTCTGCTGGCCGACGGCCGGCATGTCGGCGACGTGGACGCCGAGGCTGGCGACGGCCTTGGCGCGCAGCCGCGCGATCTCGGAGGCAGGGGCGGCGAGCACGGTGCAGCCGATCCAGGGCAGCCCGGGGTGCAGGGTGCCGTCGGCGTCGGTGACGGACGGGCCGCGGAGCCCGGTCACTTCGCCGGAGGTGGCGGCGGCCACGCACACGGCGGCGTTGACGGCCCGCCCGGGCGGCAGGGACTCGTCCACGACCACCACCCACTTGAGGCGGGCGTCGCGGGTGCTGGTGTCGGTGCGGACCTCGTGCGGCTCGAAGCCCACGGGCTCGGCGACGGGGGTGGTCTCGGCGGCGGCCGCCGCAGCGGGCGTGGCAGTGGTCATGACGGCGAGCGTAGGCACGGGACCGGACGGACGGCGGCCGATCCGAGCGATCGACGGCAGGCCGGCGTCCAGCGTCCGCTCGCGCGGACGATGTACGGCAGAGGAGAGGCAATGCCGTGCAGCGTCCGCCTATGCTCGGATCATGCCGGACCTCGACTCGCTCGACCTCGCGATCCTCCGGGAGCTGCAGAAGGACGCCCGCCGTACCAACCGCGACGTCGCCGCAGCGGTGGGGGTCGCGCCCACCACGGCGCTCGACCGCACCCGGGCGCTGCGCGAGCGCGGCGTCATCACGGGCGCACGCCTGGAGGTGGACCTGGGCGCCATCGGCCGCCCGGTGCAGGCTCTCGTGGCCGTACGGATCCGGCCGCCCTCGCGCGCCAACATCGAGGGCTTCCGCACGTGGGCGGCCGGACTCCCGGAGACGCTGGGCGTGTTCGTCACGAGCGGCACCGAGGACTTCCTCATCCACGTGGCCGTGCCCGACAACGACGCCCTCTACTCGTTCGTCATCGACGGGCTGACGCAGCGGCGCGAGGTGGCCGACGTCCGCACGTCGGTGGTGTACGAGCACCTGCAGACGCGGGCCGTCGAGCCGCCTGCGCCCCGGCGTCGTCACCGCTGACGAGGCTCCGGCTCCGGTCGCTGCCGCCCAACGGCCGGCGGAGAGGACGCCGGCCCCGGGGCGACGGCCCGCTCCCACGAGGCGACGGGTCCGGGCACGACGGTGAACAGCGGGTGCGGCCGTGGCTGCTGCGTCTCGGCGACCACCCGTGCGGCGTGCCCCGGGCTGCGCCGCCGCATCCGGTCGGTCAGCACGCGCCACTCGAGGTCGAGCTGTCCGTCGGTCACGGGGATCCGCGGCACTCCCGGTGCGTGGCCGGTCACCTCCCTGGCCTGCGTGCCGGTCGGGTCACGGCTCGGGTCGCCGGGCGCGCCCGTCTGGCCCCAGCCACCCGGCGGCCGGCCGATCCTGCTGCGGTCGAACCGGTAGCCGCGCCGGCCGGCCTCGTCCGCGACGCCGGCCAGGTAGGCGCCCACGGAGGCGAGCGGGTCGGGCTGCTCACGGAAGCGCTCGAGCTGGGGGTGGTGCCGGTAGCCGCGCGTGCGCTCGGCGAGCACGGCCTGCGCCAGGAGCGCCTCCCGCCAGCACGCGGTCAGGCCCTGCCGGTCCAGGTACGCGGGGTCCAGGGACCACAGCCTCACCGGCGGCCTGCCACCGGTCGACCTGCCGCCACGGCCGCGCTCAGCGCCGCAGCACGACGACGCCCGGCCCCGGGAGCGCGACGGCACCGCCCTCGGGGGCGACGTCGTCCCAGGAGAGCACCACCCGTGGTGCGGCGCCGCCGCCACCCTTGCCACCGTCGCCCGCGCCGGGGAGCGGCACGGACGCGCCGGTCTCGGCCCAGGCGACGACGACGTCGAGCACCTCGTCGCCCTCGGGCGCACGCCGCGACATCACGAGCCACCCGTCCCCGGTGCGCACCTCCAGCAGCGTGCGGTCCCCGGACGCGACGGCGGGCTCGGCGTGCCGCAGGGCGGCCAGCTCGCGGTAGAAGGCGAGGAGCCGGGCGTGGTGCCCGCTCTCGTGCTCGTCCCAGTCGAGACGGGACGCCTCCACGGTGCCGGGCGACTGCGGGTCCGGCACCTCGACGTCGTGCCCGTACAGCTCGGCCCAGCCGTGCGTGCCGAACTCCTCCGCGCGGCCCTGGCGCACCGCCTCGGCGAGGTCGGGCTCGGCGTGGTCGGTGAAGTACTGGAACGGGGTGGTGGCTCCCCACTCCTCGCCCATGAACAGCATCGGCGTGCCGGGACCGAGCAGCACGACGGCGGCGGCCACGGCGAGCTGCCCGGGGGAGAGTACCCGGGACGGGCGGTCGCCCAGCGCACGGTTGCCCACCTGGTCGTGATCCTGGGAGAACACGACGAACCGCCGCCCGTCCACGCCGTCCGGCACCGGGGCGCCCCACTCCCGCTCGCGGAACGAGGAGTAGCCGCCGTCGTGCACGAACACGTGCCGCAACGCCTTGGCCATCGTCTCGGGGGAGCCGAAGTCGCCGTAGTAGCCCTGGCGCTCGCCGGTGAGCAGCGCGTGCAGGGCGTGGTGCACGTCGTCGGCCCACTGGGCGGTCATGCCCCAGCCCGAGCGCCCGTCGAGCTCGGCGGACGTGGGCGTGACCATGCGGGCGTCGTTGAGATCGGACTCTGCGATCAGCGACAGCGGCCGCCCCACCTCGGCGGAGAGGTCCGCGACGGCGTCGGCGAGCTCGGCGAGCAGGTGCCGGGGCGAGTCGTCCACGAGGGCGTGCACCGCGTCCAGCCGCAAGGCGTCCACGTGGAAGTCGCGCAGCCAGCGCAGCGCGTTCTGCACCACGAACGCCCGCACCTCGCGCGCGTCGGCGCCGTCGAGGTTGACCGCCTGGCCCCAGGGGGTGTGGTGCCGGTCGGTGAAGTACGGGCCGAACGCACCGAGGTAGTTCCCCGACGGTCCCAGATGGTTGTAGACGACGTCGAGGCACACGGCCAGGCCGCGGGCGTGGGCTGCGTCCACGAAGCGTTGCAGGGCGGCGGGGCCGCCGTACGGGTCGTGCACGGCCCACAGGGCCACGCCGTCGTACCCCCAGCCGTGCCGGCCCGGGAAGGCGTTGACGGGCATGAGCTCGACGACGTCGACGCCGAGCGCGGCCAGGTGGTCGAGGCGGCCGGTCGCGGCGTCGAGCGTGCCCTCCGCGGTGAAGGTCCCCACGTGCAGCTCGTAGACGACGGCGCCGCGCACGTCGCGGCCGGCCCAGCCGGCGTCCGACCACGCGTGCGCACCGGTGTCGAAGGTGCGCGAGGGGCCGTGCACGCCGGCCGGCTGCCACGGGCTGCGCGGGTCCGGGAGCCCGGGCCCGCCGTCGATCGAGAACAGGTAGTCGGTGCCGGCCGGCAGTGTCTCGTCCGAACGCCACCAGCCGCCGGCCTCGGCGCGCATCACGCTGCGGACGTCGATCGAGCCCACCGCCGGGAGCACCAGCTCCACGCTCTGCGCCACCGGTGCCCACACCCGCACGTGCTCTTGCGTCACGGTTCCTCCTCCGTCCTGACCTGGGGCGCGGTGGCAGCCTCCAGGAGCGCCACGGGCCACGAGCCCAGCAGCTCGCCGAGCGTCCGGGCACCGCCGGCGTGCGTCGTCCCTGTGAGCACCGAGCGCCACACGTGGCCCTCGCCCGGGTCGGGGAGCACCACCGTGGCCTCGTGCGTGCCCCGCGTGGCGGCCTCGGCCAGGCGGGCGGCGACCGTGACCGCCCGCGGCGCGTCACCCTCGGACCGCACGAACGCCACCGCGTGACCCGTCGTCGTGGGCAGCGGCTCGTACCTGGCGTCCGGACCCACGAACGCACCCGGGTGACGGCGCCGCAGGCGCAGCGCGGCCGCGGTCAGCGCGAGCTTCTCCTCGGCGAGGTCGGCGGGTGCGCGACCGCCGTCGAGCCGCGCGAGCCGCTCCGCCAGCCCCGGGAGGTCGACCGGGCGGCGGTTGTCCGGGTCGACGAGCGAGGTGCCCGTGACCTCCGTGCCCTGGTAGACGTCCGCGACGCCCGGCACCGTCAGCTGCAGCGCCTTGGTGGCCAGCACCGAGCGCCGTACCGTCGGCGTCACGTGGGCCACCCAGGCGGTGAAGCCCTCGACGACGGCGGGGTGGCTGGTCAGCGCGACGGCGTAGGCGGTCATGGCCTCCTCGCGTGCCGTGTCCGAGGCCGTCCACGTGGTCCACGACTTCTGCTCCCGGGCTGCCTTGAGCAGGTACTCGCTCAGCCGCTCCGGCTCGATCGGCCCGGCAGGGGTCCACGTGCCCGCGAGCGTCTGCCAGACGCGGTTCTCCGTGGTGCCGTCCAGGTCCGCGGGGCGCAGGTCCGCTGTCGCCTCGCGCAGGCGGTGCACCAGGGCCACCCACTCCTCGGCATGGACGCTCAGGGCACCGATGCGTGAGCGGACGTCCTCACCACGCTTGGTGTCGTGCGTCGTCCCCGCCGTCATCGTGGCCGGCCAGGAGAGCGCGGTGCGCTGCGCGAACGCGTGCAGCTCGTCCGGCCCCACCCCGAACCGGCCCGGGTCGCCGCCCACCTCCGTCAGACTCACCAGGTGCGTCCAGCGGTAGTAGGCGGTGTCCTCGACACCCTTGGCCGTCACGGCCCCGCACGTCTGCTGGAACCGGACCACCAGCTCGGCGCGCCGCTCCTCGCCGCGGCGGCCCGCGCTGCCCACCTCGGCGCCGAGCAGCAGGTCGAGCACCACGTCGAGGGTGTCGTGCCGGTCGGGCTCCAGCCGGGCGCGTGCCACGGCGGCGGCCTCGCGCAGCGTGCGCTCGGCCTCGGCCGTCACCGGCTCGCCCGGCACCACGTACGCGCGGTACCGGTGGAACGCCACCACCAGCTCGACCACGCAGTCCTCGAGGGACCGGAACGTGTGGTCGCGCAGCCGCACGTCGTCGTGGCAGATCTCCGCGAGGAGCGTGGTCAGGCGGTGGATCTCCGCGTACAGCGACGTCGAGACCACCTGCCGCTTGGCGGCGTCGACGACGGCGGACAACGCGGCAGGCTCGTCGGTGAGCTCGGCCTGCAGCCGGGCGAGGGCCGCCGACCCGGCCGGGTCCACCTGGAGCGCGTGCAGGCGCCACGCGGCGTCGTACCCCGTGGTACCGGCCACGGGCCAGTCGTCGGGAAGGTCCTCGTCGCCCTCGAGGATCTTCTCCGCCGCCACCCACGCACCGCCGGTCGCCTCGTGCAGGCGGCGCAGGTAGCCGCGCGGGTCGGCCAGGCCGTCCGGATGGTCGATGCGGAACGCGTCCACCACGCCGGCCTCGAACAGCTCGAGCAGCAGGGCGTGCGTGGCGTCGAAGACCTCCGGGTCCTCCACCCGGACCGCGGCCAGGGTGCCGACGTCGAAGAACCGGCGGTAGTTGAGCTCCTCGTCCGCCACCCGCCAGTACGCCAGGCGGTAGTGCTGGCGGCCCACCAGCTCGGCCAGCGGCAGGTGCTCCGTCTCCGGGCGCACCGGCAGCACGTGGTCGTAGTAGCGCAGCACCGGCTGCTCGCCCTCGGTCTCCTCGCCGGGCACCACCACGTGGTCCAGGGTCAGCTCGCCCGAGGCCAGCACCGTGCCGATCCGCGCGCCCAGCACCGGCATGAGCAGCCCGCCCGCCGGGTCGGCGTCCGGGTCCTCGTCCAGGTCGACGTCGAACCAGCGCGCGTACGGCGACCGGGGGCCGTGCTTGAGCACCGACCACAGCGCCCGGTTGTGCCAGGCCGGGGTGGGCACAGCCATGTGGTTGGGCACGACGTCGACCACCACGCCCATGCCTCGGGCGTGCGCCGCCGCAGCCAGGCGCTCCAGGCCCTCCCTGCCGCCCATGACGTCGCTGACGCGCGCGTGGTCAACGACGTCGTAGCCGTGCGTGGATCCTGGCGCCGCCTGGAGCACGGGGGACAGGTACAGGTCGGTCACGCCCAGGGCGTCGAGATAGGGCAGCGCGGCCTCGGCGTCGGCGAAGCCGAAGCCAGGCCCGAGCTGGAGCCGGTACGTGCTCAGCGGCAGACGGCGGCCGGCGTGCGGCAGGTGGGGGTGCACGGCGACCACGCTGCCACGGGCGCCCCCTTCTCGCAGGTCACGGGACCCCGTGACCGCGCGCGCCTCGGCGGCGCCTCGTGCCAGGCCCCACGGCTCAGGGGCGCAGGTAGCCGTCCACCAGGAACCGCAGCTCGGTGCTCCAGTGCTCGGGGTCGATGAGCGGGGCCACGGTGCGGTACGACAGGATCGTCGACTGCATCACCAGCAGCAGCATCACCGCGGTGCGGTGCGGGTCTGCCGCGCGCACGCTGCCGTCCGCCTGCGCACCGGCCACGGCGGCGGCGATCCAGCCCACCAGCAGGAGCTGGATCGGGCTGAACCGTTCGAGCAGGAACCGGCTGAACACCTCCGGCTCCGTCTCGCCGAGCCGGCTGAGCACGGGGTCGGCGAAGAACGCGTCGGCGTAGGCGACCAGCTTGCTGGTCAGCTCGGCCCGGGACTCGGCGACCGGGCCGCCCACGGCGTCCACGCACCCGATGAGCCGCCGCAGCAGGATGGTCTGGAGGATCGCGTCGGCGTCCTCCCAGCGACGGTAGAGCGTGGGCCTGCTCACGCCCGCGGCACGGGCGAGCTCCGCGATGTTGAGACCCGCGGTGCCGTGCGCGGCCACCCGCGCCTCCGCCAGCTCCAGGACGCGCTGTGCCGTCTCGTCGTCCTCGTGCAGCAGGGCGTTGACCCGTTCCAGCGCGCTGACCACGTCAGACGCCGGGTCGGACGCCGCCACCGGCCCTCCGTCGCCCGGCTCCTCGGGTGTCGCACGGGCAGTGAGCGCGCCTGCCGACGGGTCCTCGAGCGCGCGCGACGACGCCTCCGGACCGGCGTCGGGGGAGGCGTCGAGGGGCGCCGAGACGGCGTGACGACGTGACATCTTGTGTCACACTGTAACGCGTCGGACCTGCTGCGCAGGGGGCAGGAGGTCCGAGACCACAAGACGCGACGAAGGGGCCGCTCCCACGGTGGAGCGGCCCCTTCGTCGCGGGACCTAGGTCCCGACCTGGCACGCGCCAGGTCCCGAGACCGTGTGGTCAGGCATCAGAGCCGATAGGTTGCGACCGTCCCACCGACAGTGGAGGTCCCATGCGCATCGGCGTGCCCCGCGAGTCCCGGGAGGGCCAGCGCCTCGTCGCCGCCACCCCTGCCACCGTGACCCGGCTCTGCAGGCTCGGCTACGACGTCGTCGTCGAGCACGACGCCGGTACCGCCGCCCACCTCACCGACACCGCCTACACCGAGGCCGGCGCCACCCTCGGTGACGCCACCCAGGTGTGGACCAGCGACGTCGTCGTCGCCGTCGACGCCCCCGGACCCGGGCAGCTCGACCTCCTGCGCCCCGGTGCCGTCCTCGTCGCCCAGCTCGCCCCCGCCACCCGCCCCGACCTCCTCGAGGCGCTCGCGGACCGTGGCGTGACCGCCCTGGCCCTCGACGCCGTGCCACGCATCTCGCGCGCCCAGGCGCTCGACACCCTCTCCACCATGTCCAACGTGGCCGGCTACCGTGCCGTGATCGAGGCGGCGGCGGAGTACCAGGGCATGTTCGCCGGCCAGGTCACCGCCGCCGGCAAGACGCCGCCCGCCAAGGTGTTCGTCATCGGCGGCGGCGTCGCCGGGCTCGCCGCGATCGGCACCGCCGTCAGCCTCGGCGCCGACGTGCGGGCGTTCGACGTGCGCCCCGAGGCGGGAGAGCAGATCGAGTCGATGGGTGCCACGTTCGTCCAGGCCCAGGGCGCCCAGCAGGAGGTCAGCACCGACGGGTACGCCCGCGAGCTCACCGGCGAGCAGGAGGCCGCCACCATGCGCACCTACGCGCAGGAGACGGCCCGCGCCGACATCGTCATCACCACCGCCCTGGTGCGAGGGCGTGCGCCGCGCACCGTCACCGCCGAGATGGTCGCCGCCATGCGGCCCGGCTCCGTGATCGTCGACCTCGCCGCCTCGGGCGGCGGCAACGCCGAGCCCACCGTGCCGGGGGAGCGGGTCGTCACCGACGGCGGCGTCGTCGTCCTCGGCTACACCGACCTGCCCGGCCGCATGCCCGCCCAGACCTCCCAGCTCTACGGCACCAACATCGCCAACCTCCTCGCCCTGCTCACCCCGGGCGAGGACGGCGTGCTCGCCCTCGACCTCGACGACCCGGTGCAGCGCGGCATGACCGTGACCCTGGCACCCGCACCCGCAGGCGACGGCCGGCACGGCGGTGATGGCGGCGGTGCGGCGCGGCGCGGCGAGGTGCTGTGGCCCCCGCCGCCCGTCCACGTCTCCGCGACCCCTGCCGGGGCGGCTCCCGCCGGGCCGACGCCGGCCCAGCAGGAGGCTGCGGCGCGCACCGCCTCCCGTGACGAGGCCGCCAGGGCTCGGCTGCGCCGCCAGCGGCTCGCGGTGGGCGGGGCGCTCGGCGCCGTGCTCGTCGTCCTCGCGCTCACCCTCAGCCCCGCGTCGTTCGTGGGGCACTTCACCGTGTTCACCCTCGCGGTGATCGTGGGCTTCTACGTCATCTCGAACGTGAGCCACTCCCTGCACACGCCGCTGATGGCCCAGACCAACGCCATCTCCGGGATCATCCTGGTCGGCGCGCTGCTCCAGCTCGGGAACGAGAACCTCGTGGTGACGGTGCTGGCACTCCTCGCGGCCAGCGTGGCGAGCATCAACATCTTCGGCGGGTTCCTCGTCTCGCGGCGGATGATCGCCATGTTCCGGAAGGACGTCTGACGTGCTCACCTCCCTCGCCCAGGCCGTCTACGTCGTCGCCGCCGTGCTGTTCGTGCTCTCCCTGGCCGGGCTCGCCAAGCAGACCTCCGCCCGCCGCGGAGTCACCCTCGGCATGATCGGCATGGCGCTCGCCCTCGGTGCCACCGTCTTGCTCGCCGTCGAGCAGTCGCAGCGGCCCGTGGGCGTGACGCTCGCTCTGATCGTGGCCGTGCTGCTCGTGGGGGCGCTCGTCGGCTCCTGGCGGGCGCGCAGCGTCGAGATGACGCAGATGCCCGAGCTCATCGCCATCCTGCACTCGTTCGTGGGCCTGGCCGCCGTGGCCGTCGGCTACAACTCCTACCTCACCGAGCGGGCCCACGAGGGCGCCGGCGGCGCCGTGCACCTGGTCGAGGTGTTCCTCGGCGTGCTCATCGGTGCCGTCACGTTCACCGGTTCCGTCGTCGCCTTCCTCAAGCTCAGCGGCCGCATGAAGTCCGCACCGCTCACGCTGCCCGGACGCAACCGGCTCAACCTCGGGGCGCTCGTGGCGTCCTTTGCCCTCCTGGCATGGTTCCTCGCCGACCCCGCCACCGGGATCGTGCCGCTCCTGCTCATGACGGTGATCGCGCTCGCCCTCGGCCTCCACCTCGTCGCGGCGATCGGCGGCGGCGACATGCCCGTCGTCGTGTCGATGCTCAACTCCTACTCCGGGTGGGCCGCCGCTGCCGCCGGGTTCATGCTCGGCAACGACCTGCTCATCGTCACCGGGGCGCTCGTGGGATCCTCCGGCGCGATCCTCAGCTACATCATGTGCAAGGCCATGAACCGCTCGTTCGTCTCCGTCATCCTCGGCGGGTTCGGGTCCGACGGCAGCCCCGCGGCCACGGCCAGCAGCGGCGAGCAGGGCGAGCACCGCGAGATGCTCGCCGAGCAGGTCGCCGACCTCCTGCGCACCGCCAAGACAGTGGTCATCACCCCCGGTTACGGCATGGCCGTCGCCAAGGCGCAGTACCCCGTGGCCGAGCTCGTCTCCCGCCTGCGCGGCCGGGGCGTCCAGGTCCGGTTCGGCGTGCACCCCGTGGCCGGCCGGCTGCCCGGCCACATGAACGTGCTCCTCGCCGAGGCCAAGGTGCCCTACGACATCGTGCTCGAGATGGACGAGATCAACGACGATCTCGCCGACACCGACGTCGTCCTCGTCATCGGGGCCAACGACACCGTCAACCCCGCGGCGCTGGAGGACCCGGCCTCGCCGATCGCGGGCATGCCCGTGCTCACGGTGTGGGAGGCCAAGCAGGTCGTCGTGTTCAAGCGGTCCATGGCCACCGGGTACGCGGGCGTGCAGAACCCGCTGTTCTTCCGCGAGAACACCGCGATGCTCTTCGGAGACGCCAAGGAGCAGGTCGAGAAGATCGTCCAGGCGCTCTGACGCCGGTGGAGCCGGTCAGGCGCTAGGGCGCCCGATGAGGCAGAAAGGGTGCCCGGCGGGGTCGGTGTAGACGCGGAACGACCCGTTCTCGGAGGGCTGGTGCTCGTGCACCCGTGCTCCGGCGGCCAGCACGGCGGGTTCGGCGGCGTCGATGTCCCCGGCCCACAGGTCGAGATGCATCTGCTGCGGGTGGGCGCCGCCGGGCCAGGTGGGGGTGGCGTAGTCATCGATCCGCTGGAAGGCGAGGGACGGGCCGCCGTCGGGGTTCTCGGGGCTGAGCCCGCCGCGCGGCGGCTGGAGGGTGGCCCAGTCGCGCGTGGAGCCGTCCTCGAGCTCCCAGCCGAGCACCTGCCCGTAGAACCGGGCCAGCTCCAGGGCGTCGGGGCAGTCCAGGATCACGAGGTCGAGCCTCGGGCGGGGAGGGATGGCTTCGTCGCTCATACGGGCGACGCTACGCCGGCCCGCCGACGGTCACCCGCTGACGGTCACCTGCGGGGAACGCGCGCCCGGCGAGCGGACCGGTCGCCGCGACCTCACGCCCCGGCGACGAGCCCCACGGCGATGGCGGTCATGACGACGGCGATGGCGCCGTCGAGCACCCGCCACGCCCGGGGCCGGGCGAAGAGCGGCCGCAGGAGGCGGGCGCCGTACCCGAGGGCGGTGAACCACACGACGCTGCCGAGGATCGCCCCGGCGCCGAACCACCAGCGTCCGTCGCCGTGCCCGCCGGCCACCGAGCCGAGCAGCACGAGCGTGTCGAGGTACACGTGCGGGTTGAGCCAGGTCAGGGCCATGGCGGTGCCGACGGCGGACCCGAGCCCGGCGGGGACCCGCCCGGTGTCAGCGTCGAGCGCGGCGCCGGTGGGGCGCAGGGCCCGGCGTGCGGCGAGCGCCGCGTACACGAGGAGGAACGCCGCCCCGCCCCACCGCATGACGGTGGCGAGCCACGGCACCGCACCGAGCAGGGCCCCGGCGCCGGCGACGCCTGCCGAGATGAGGACGACGTCGGAGAGCATGCACACCGCCACCACGGCACCGACGTGCTCACGGCGCAGCCCCTGGCGCAGCACGAAGGTGTTCTGCGCGCCGATGGCGACGATGAGGGAGAGGCCGAAGCCGAGGCCGGTGAGCGCGTCGAGCGCTGCGGCCGAGGCGGCGGGGGAGAGGTTCACGGCGACGACGCTAGGCACGCGCTGCGATGCAGTCCAACGAATGTTTCTCAGCCTCGAACAGCGACGCTTAAGATCGAGGCATGGAGCTCGCCCAGCTCGAGGCCCTCGTCGCCGTGGTCGACGAGGGGTCGTTCGACGCCGCCGCCCGCCTGCTGCACGTGACGCCGTCGGCGGTGAGCCAGCGCATCAAGGCTCTCGAGACGGCGGCGGGCACCGTGCTGCTGCGCCGTACCCGCCCCGTCGCGGCCACGGCGGCGGGCGTCGACGTCGTGCGCTCGGCCCGGCAGGTGCTCGCCGTCGTCCGGGAGTCAGGGCTCCCGCGTGTGCGGTCCGAGGCGAGCGACCTGCCCCGGGTGCCGCTCGCGATCAACGGCGACTCGCTCAACACGTGGGCGCTGCGTGCCCTCGCCACCGTGGGTCACCTGGCGGTGTTCGACGTCCACCGGGAGGACCAGGACCACTCCGCCGAGCTGCTGCGCCAGGGCGAGGTGATGGCCGCTGTCACCACGCAGGCGACGCCGGTCCAGGGCTGCGCTGCGGTGCGCCTCGGCGTGATGCGCTACCGCCCGTTCGCCACGCCGGCGTTCGCCGAGCGGTGGTTCTCCGCCGGGCTCACCACCGAGGCGCTCGCCCAGGCGCCGGTCATGATGTTCGACCGCAAGGACGACCTGCAGGACCGCTACCTGCGCGAGCAGGCCGGTGCCGCCGTCGAGCCACCACGCCACTACGTGCCGTCCTCGGCCGACTACGCCCGCGCCATCCGCCTCGGGATCGGCTGGGGCCTGCTGCCCGCCGAGCACTCCGAGGCCGCGGAGGCTGCCGGCGAGCTGGTCGACCTCGCCCCCGGCAGCCACGTCGACGTCGAGCTGCACTGGCAGCAGTGGTCGTTGCGCACCCCGGTGCTCGACGCCGTCGCCCAGGCCGTGCGGGAGGCCGCCCGCGAGGCGCTGCTCCCGTGACGAGGGCCCGGAAGGGGCTCACCGTGCGAGCAGCTCCCGCACCATCGGGGCCACCTGTGTGCCGTACAGCTCCAGCGACCGCATCATCGCCGAGTGCGGCAGCGTCCCGTTGGAGTACTTGAGGTCGAACCGCTGGATGCCCAGACGCTGGACCGTCGCCGCGATCTTGCGCGCCACCGTCTCCGGGGAGCCCACGTAGAGCGACCCCTCCCGCGACGCCGCCGCCTCGAACTGCGAACGGTTCGTGGGACCCCAGCCGCGCTCGCGGCCGATGCGGCTCATCACCACTTCGTAGTGCGGCCACAGCTGCTCCTTGGCCTCCTCGTCGGTGGGGGCCACGTGCCCCGGCGAGTGCACGGCGACGGGCTGCGGCTCCTTGCCGAGCTGGTCCAGCGCCCGCCGGTACAGGTCCACCAGCGGGACGAACTGCGCAGGGCTGCCACCGATGATCGCCACCTGCAGGGGCAGCCCGTACCGGGCCGCGCGCACCACGGACTCGGGGTTGCCGCCCACGCCCACCCAGGTGCGCAGCGAGCCGCCCTCGACGCGCGGGTAGACGCTCAGCCCGTCGATCGACGGGCGCAGCCGCCCCTCCCAGCGCACCGGCTCCTGCGGCAGCAGGCGGGCGAACAGCTCGAGCTTCTCCTCGAACAGGTCCTCGTACCGCGCCAGGTCGTACCCGAACAGCGGGAACGACTCGATGAACGAGCCGCGGCCCAGCACCACCTCGGCGCGGCCGCCCGAGAGCCCGTCCAGGGTGGCGAACCGCTGGTGCACGCGCACCGGGTCGTCCGAGCTGAGCACCGTGACCGCCGAGGCCAGGTGGATGCGCTCGGTCTTCGCGGCGATCGCCGCCAGCACGACGTCGGGTGCCGAGACGGCGAAGTCCTCCCGGTGGTGCTCGCCCACCCCGATGACGTCGAGCCCCACCTGGTCGGCCAGCACCCCCTGCTCCACCAGGTCGCGCAGCACCTGCGCCTGCGGCTTCGGGGCGCCGTCGTCGTCGAAGGTGACGTCACCGAAGGTGTCGATGCCGAGCTCGAGGGTCATGCGGGAGTCTCCGGGGGTCGCGGGGAGGGGAGCGGCGGTGCGCCGCCGTGGCCAGTCTGCCCGACGGCGGCGCACCCCCGCCGTGCGTGCGCGCGCGTCAGGCGGTGACGCCGGCCGGCTGCCGCAGCGGGGCCAGGGCGCCGGCCCAGGCCACGAGCTGGTCGAGCAGCGTGGTCAGCGCGGGCTCGTTGTAGTCGCCGGGCTTGAACACCGAGTAGTTCTCGAACTCCGTGGCGAGCGAGAGGGCCACCTGCTGGCGCACGGTCGCGATCTGCAGCTCGGCGAGGATCAGGCGCAGGTGCTCGGCGGCGCGCGCGCCGCCCACCGACCCGTAGGACACGATGCCGGCCGCCTTGTTGTTCCACTCGGCGTACACGAAGTCGAGCGCGTTCTTCAGCACGCCCGACGTCGAGTGGTTGTACTCCGGGGTGACGAAGACGTACCCGTCGAACTCGGCCACCTTGGCCGCCCAGGCCTTGGTGTGCTCGTTGGTGTACTGGCCGAGCGACGGCGGGATCGCCTCGTCGAGGTGAGGCAGGGGGAAGTCGGCCAGGTCGACCAGCTCGAACTGCGCGTCGCCGCGCTGGGAGGCGAGCTCCAGGACCCAGCGGGCCACGGCCTCGCCGTTGCGGCCCGGACGGGTGCTGCCGAGGATGATGCCGATCTTCGTCATGGAGGTGCTCCAGAGGTCTCTCGTGCGGCGGGAAGAGGACGGCGGCGCGCCCCTGTTCTCCCAGTTGACGACAGCCTCAAGGCCGTCGCATGCCCGGTGATTCCGGGTCTGGCACACGCACCTTCAGGTGCGTGACGCACCTGAAGGGACGACTTGCGCGATGACGCAGACCAGCCTGGAGACCGCCGCCACGCCCGACGCGAGGCGGGCCTGCGACGCCCCGGACACCCAGGCCGTGGTGCGCGACGTGCTGAGCCGGGTGGGAGACCGGTGGTCCCTCCTGACGATCGACCGGCTGGCCGACGGCCCCTCCCGGTTCGGCCGGCTCCAGGAGCGCCTCCCGGGCATCTCCCACCGTGTGCTGACCGTGACGCTGCGCCAGCTCCAGCGCGACGGGCTGGTGAGCCGTGCCGCCTACGCCGAGGTGCCGCCACGCGTGGAGTACGCGCTGACCGACCTGGGACGTGCCGTGCTGGAGCCCGTGGAGGCGCTCATCGCGTGGGCGCAGCGGCACCAGGAGGACATCGTGGCGGCGCGGGCCCGCTACGACGCGGGTGGACGCTGAGCGCCGCGGGGCACGCCCCCTGGTCACGTGGGTGGACCTCCTGGTGCGGCCGGGCACGCCGGTCCGTTCGCCCGGCCGGTGTCGGTGGGTCGGCCTAGCGTGGGGACCATGAGCACGCAGACGACCTTCACGGGCGGGGACGGTACCGACGCGCTGGAGCGCCTCTCCGCCGACGACGTGCTGCACGAGGTTCGCTCGGCGGCCCGCGCCCTGGTGCGCGGCGGGTTCCTGGCGTACGACGACGTGCTCGCGCGCTGCCTGGAGCTCGCGGCCCTGGCCGACGACGCGCCGCGGGCGGGCACCGTCGAGCGGGTCGTGCGCCACGAGTGGGACGCCCGGGCGGCGGCCCTCGCGGCCCACGGCGGCGACGGCGCGTCGGACGACGCGCGGCTCGACGCGGCGTTCGCCACCCTCCAGCGGCAGGGCCTGCTGGCCCGGGCGAGCCTGGGGGACTGCGAGGAGTGCGGGGAGCGCGAGGCCCGGGCGCTGGCACGGCCGGGCGCCGGGTGGGTCTTCTTCCCGGAGGACGCGGTCGAGGGGCTGACCGGGGGGCGGCTGCGGCTGGCCGTGGGGGCTCCCCACGACGCCGACGTCTCGCGCGTCGTCGAGCAGGTGGTGGCCGCGCTGGCGGAGCACGGTCTGCGCGCCGACGTCGAGGGCGCGGGCGTCGTCGTCCATGTCGCCGACTGGCGGCGGCGCCTGCCTGCCGCGGCGTAGCGACCTGGGGACACCAGAGGGCGGGGCACGTCAGGTGACGTGCCCCGCCCTCTGTGGTGCTGGTGGCGTCGGTCAGGCGCGGACGTCGGCGTCGACCGCCGCGTACGCCTCGCCGTCGCGCACCATGCCGTGCGCGTCGGCGTGCCGCTCGCCGGAGATGGTGCCGGGGGCGGCGGAGTCGCTGTCGGCCAGGCTGGGCATCATCTGCGCGAGCCGGGGCTGCCACTGGGCGGCGCGGTCGGGGAAGCAGCGGTTGAGCACGTCCACCATCGCGGACGCCGCCGTCGAGGCGCCGGGCGAGGCGCCGAGCAGGCCGGCGATGGAGCCGTCCGCGGCGGCGACCACCTCGGTGCCGAACTCGAGCACGCCCTTGCCGTCCTTGTCCCGCTTGATGACCTGCACGCGCTGGCCGGCCACGATCTTCTCCCAGTCGTGCGGCATCGCGTCGGGGAAGAACGCCTGCAGGGTGCGGAACTTGGTCTCCGGCCGGGCCACGAGCTCGCCCACCAGGTACTGGGTGAGGTCGATGTTCTTCAGGCCCGCGCCGAGCATCGACGTGAGGTTGTCGAGGCGCAGCGAGGTGATCAGGCCCAGGTACTTGCCCTTCTTGAGGTACTTGGGGCTGAACCCGGCGTAGGGGCCGAAGAGCAGGTACGTCTTGCCGTCCACCACGCGGGTGTCCAGGTGCGGCACCGACATGGGCGGGGCGCCGACGTCGGCCTTGCCGTACACCTTGGCCTGGTGGCGGGCCACGATCTCCGGGTTGGAGGTGCGCAGGAACTCGCCCGAGATGGGGAAGCCGCCGAACCCCTTGATCTCCGGGATGCCGGCCGACTGCAGGAGCGGCAGGGCGCCGCCGCCCGCGCCCACGAACACGAACCGGGCCGAGACGTGGTGGGTGCGCTGCTCGGCGTTCCACGAGCGGTCCTTGACCTTGAGGCGCCAGCGGCCGTCCTTGGTGCGCTTGAGGCTCTTGACCTCGTGCTGCAGGCGCACCTGGGCGCCGCGCTCGACCATCGCGTCGACCAGCTGGCGGGTGAGGGCGCCGAAGTCGACGTCCGTCCCGGCGGCGGCGCGGGTGGCGGCGACCGGCTCGGAGGGGTCACGGCCCTCGACCAGGAGGGGCGACCAGCGCGCGATCGTCGCCGGGTCGGTGGAGAACTCCATGCCCTTGAACAGCGGGTGCGCCGAGAGCGTCTCGAAGCGGCGGCGCAGGTAGTCGACGTTCTCGGCCCCACGCACGAACGTCATGTGCGGGGTGCGGTTGATGAACGAGGTGTCCTTCAGCTCACCCTTGGCCTGCAGGTGCTGCCAGAGCTGGCGGGACACCTCGAACTGCTCGTTGATCTTCACCGCCTTGGTGATGTCGATCGTGCCGTCCTTGCGCTCCGGCGTGTAGTTGAGCTCGCAGAGCGCGGCGTGCCCCGTGCCGGCGTTGTTCCACGCGTTGGTGGACTCCAGCGCGACGTCGTCCAGGCGCTCGTAGAGGCGGATGCTCCAGCTCGGCTCGAGCTGCTGGAGCAGCGTGCCGAGGGTCGCGCTCATGATGCCGCCGCCGATCAGGACGACGTCGACCTGGTCCGAGGCGCTGTTCGAAACGGCAGTCATGAGCCCCGAGTCTAGGACTGCGTGAAAACCCTCACGAAGCCACGGGCCCATCTATGGCGCACATCACAGAGGCCGAGGCCCTCGTTCCGCGGGACCAACGTCACCTGCTCAGCGACGTCGGCCCTGCTCATGGCCAGAGGAGGCCACGCTCCCACGTGGTGGCACCACCCCCGCCGCGCCCGGCGCGGTACCGCAGCCGCACCGGCCCCGCGGCCTCCCGCGCCTGCCAGAACTCCACGCTGCGCGGGGCCAGCACGTAGGCCGTCCAGTCCGGTGCCACCAGCCCTGGGTCCTGCCGCACCCGGTCGAGGGCGCCGGCGAACGCGGCCGCGTGGTCGTCCAGGTGGGGGAGCGGCTCGCTCTGACGGCCCACGAGCCCCGACGCCCGGGACGCCTCGGGGCGAGCCAGGAAGTCGGCCGCGCTGTCCTGCGCGCACCCACGGCGGGCCGCCCCCGTGACCCGTACCTGCCGGCCCAGCACCGGCCAGAAGAACGTCATCGACGCGTTCGGGTTCTCCACGAGGTCCCGGCCCTTGGGGGAGCGGGCGTGCGAGGCGAACCAGAACCCGTCGGCGGTGACGTCCTTGAGCAGGAGCGTGCGCGCGTGCACCCGCCCGGCGGCGTCCGCCGTCGACAGCGTGGTGGCGTGCGGGGCGCTCGCACCTGCCGCGACCGCCTCGTCGAACCACGTGGTGAACAGGGCGAGCGGCTCGGGCGGCGTGGTCGCGGGGTCGAGGGCCGGCAGCCCGGGCGGGAAGGCGGGCAGGGAGCGCAGGCGGTCGCGCAGGCTCATGGTTCTCCTCGCAGGCTCAGAAGGCGTCGCGGACATGGACGTCACGGCCGCCCCAGAGGGCGTCCCAGAGCAGGTCGTGGGTGTCCGGGCCGCTCAGGTGCCCGGCGACGCGCAGGTTCGCCGTCGACGTCGCCCCCGCGTACGAGGCCGCGAGACCCGCGGGCGTGAGCACCGGGCGGCCGTCCAGGTCGTCGCCGTCACGGACCACCTGCACGGCCCCGCCTGAGGTCTCGAGCAGCCAGGCACCGCGCAGCCGCGCCCCTCCCGGCCCGAGGTCGTCGCCCGGCCCGGCGACGGCGAACCGGACCCGGGCCTCCACCGGCGCGACCCGGGCGGCGCCCAGCGCCGCCGGGACGTCGAGGACGCGCAGCATGTACGGGTTGGCGTCCACGAGGGCGGCGGTCCGGTCGGGCAGCACCAGGCTCGCCGGGTCCGGGTGCGTCCAGGAGCCGGAGGTCTGGAGGTCCACCTCGCGCACCACCGACGCGCTGGACCCCAGGACGCGCCACAGGGCGCGGGCGGCGTCGGGCGTCAGCGCCACCAGGTCCGAGACCTGCAGCGGCGGAGCCTCGTGACGGTAGCCACCCGTGCCGCGCGCCCACGTGCAGAAACCCACCACCTGGCCGGCCTCTGGACCGTCCGCCGGGCCTTGCACCGCCACCGTCACCGCGGTGCTCTCCGCGTCGGGCCCGAACAGCTCCTCGGCGGTGAGGCGGAACGGGTCCTCCTGGCGTGTCAGCGTGCCGTTCTGCGCCGAGGCCCACGCGTCGTACACCGCGACGATCGCCGGCAGGTCCTCGACGGTGGCCCGGCGAGCCCGGGTGGTCGTCCCTGGGCGGGGCACGCGGTCCAGCGCCGCCAGGGGGATGCGCACGGTGTCGTGCGAGGCGATGCCCGCGTACCCGAGGCCGGTGTAGATGCCGGCCGAGCTGGGGAACAGCGTCGAGACCACCTCGCCCTGCTCCAGCGCCTCGCCCACCACCGCCTCGAACAGGGGCCGCAGGAGCCCCCGGCCGCGGTGCTCGGCGGCGACCGTGACCCCGGCGATGCCCGCCGTGGGCAGGCGTGCGCCGTGGAACCACGTGGTGTGGGACCGCACCCGCAGCGTGGCCACCACCTCGTCACCGTCCGTGGCGACCCACGGGCGGGTGTGCGGGCCGGGGAAGGCGTCCGCCGTCGGGCCCGGCAGGGGCGAGGCCGGGACGCCGAACCCCTCGTGACCCAGGCGGCGCGCCGCCTCGGCGTCGTCGAACGTGGCACGGCGGACGACCGCCGGTGTGGGCAGGCTCACGGTCCCGAGGTTAACGGGCCGGTGGTCCCTGGTGGCGGCACACCGCCGTCGAGCAGGATGGAGGCCATGCCCGTCGTGCCGCGCTCCGCCCTGCTCGTGATCGACCTCCAGGAAGGAGTGGTGGCCGGCTGCCACGACGCCGACGGCGTGCTGCGACGCACCCGCACGCTCGTCGAGCGCGCCCGGGCGGCGGGCACCGACGTCGTGTGGGTGCAGCACTCGGAGCCGGGGCTGGAGGAGGGCACCGACGCCTGGCGGCTCGCCGGCGGCCTGGAGGCGTCGGGCGACGAGCCGGTGGTCCGCAAGGCCTACCGCGACGCCTTCGCCGCGACCGACCTCCAGGAGGTGCTCGACACGCGCCGCGTCCAGCGCATCGTGGTCGCGGGCGCGCAGTCCGACTACTGCGTGCGCACCACGGCCCAGGCCGCGGCAGCCCTCGGGTACGACGTCACGCTCGTGGCGGACGCGCACACCACTACCGGATCCTCGTGGGGCGGCGTGTCGATGACCGGCGAGCAGATCGTCGCGCACACCAACCACTACTTCGCCGGTCTGCGCTACCCGGGCGGCAGCTTCGACGTCGCCGGCCACGCAGAGGTCGCGCTCGTCTGACCGTCGATGTCAGGCCGGTTCCGCCGGGGCACTGCCGGGCGGCTCGGTGTCGGGGGCGAGCGTGCGCTGCATCCGCAGCAGGTCGTGCCAGGCACCGAGCTTCCAGCCGACGTGCCGCTCGACGCCCACCTCGGTGAACCCGAACGCCTGATGAAGCCCCACGCTGGCATCGTTGGGCAGCGTGATGCCAGCGATCGCCGTGCGGTAGCCGCGCTGCGCCAGCCGTTCGAGGAGTGCCGCGTACAGCGCGCGCCCTGCGCCGGTACGTCGGGGGGCGTCGACGGCGAGGTACACGCTGACCTCGGCGGTCCACCGGTAGGCGGGCCGCGGCCGGTAGGAGGACCCGTACGCGTAGCCGAGCACCATGCCGTCTGCTTCCGCCAGGAGCCACGCGTGGCTCGCGGCGTACGCCTCCACGCGCTGGGCCATCTGTGCGCCCGAGGGCGGCACCTCCTCGAACGTCGCAGCGGTACCGGTGACGTACGGGAAGTAGACGGCAGCGCAGGCCGCCGCGTCCGCCGCCAGCCCGGCGGGGTCGAGCCGGGCGTCCCGGACCGTCGTAGAGGAGCTCACGCGCCGCACCGTACGCGCGCCGGCTGTCACAGCGCGAGCTTGAACCCCTCGTGGGACTGGGCGTACCCGAGGGACCGGTAGAAGCGGTGGGCGTCGGGCCGCTGCTTGTCGCTCGTCAGCTGGGCGAGGGCGCAGCCCCGCTCCCGGCCTCGGGCGTGGGCATGCTCCATCATCGCCCGCCCGACGCCCTGCCCCCGCAGCCGCGCGTCCACACGCACCGCCTCGACCAGCAGGCGGGTGGCCCCGTTCCGCGAGATGCCGGGGACGAAGGTGAGCTGCATGCAGCCCACCACCTGCCCGTCGAGCTCGGCGACGACCAGCTCGTCGTTGGGGCTCGCCTCGATCGCCGCGAACCCGGCCTCGTGCGCCGCGCCGTACGCGCCGGTGCGAGAGGCGGCGACGGCGTCGTCGGCGATGAGCTCGACGACGCGCCCGAGGTCGTCCCAGGTGGCGGTACGGAAGGTCACGGTGCTGCTCACCCGCGCACCGTAGCGTCCGGTATCCGCTAGCGCCGTGTGGGTGCCGAGGCGCAGGATCCTGCCGTGCCCACCCTCTCGCGCTCCGGCGCCCTCGCGTTCTGGGACGAGCTGCCCCGCGACGGGCGATGGCTGCTGTCCACCGTCGTCGTCCAGTTCTTCGGCCGCGGCCTGACCCTGCCGTTCACGATCATCTACCTGCACGAGGTGCGCGGGATCCCCCTGGGGCTCTCCGGCACGCTGATGGGGCTCATCGCCGTGGTGGGGCTGGCGGTGACCGGCCCGGCCGGCGCCCTGGTGGACCGGTACGGTGCTCGCCGCGTGATCCTCGCCGGCCTGGCGTGCGGGATCAGCGGCCTGGCTCTGCTCGCCTTCGCGACGACGCCGGTGGTGGCCGGCGTCGCCCTCGCGCTGTTCGGCGTCCAGCTCGGCGTGGCCTGGCCCGCCATCAACGCGCTCGTCGCCACCGTGGTGCACGGCCCTCTGCGCCAGCGGTACTACGGGGTGAACTTCGCGCTGCTCAACCTCGGCATCGGCGTGGGCGGGATCGTCGGCGGCTTCCTCGTCGACGTCGACCGCCCGGGCACGTTCATGGCGGCCTTCCTCACCAACGCCGCCACGTTCGCGGTGCCGGTCGTGGTGCTGCTCGGCCCGCTGCGGCGCCTGCACGGCCGGGCGGCACGGCCCGACGTCGTCCCCGGCGAAGGGCCGGGGGCCGGCTACCTGCAGATCCTGCGCCGCCCTGAGGTGCTGTGGCTGACGGTGCTGGCGCTGCTCGCGTCCTTCGTCGGGTACGGGCAGATGGAGGGCGGCTTCCCGGCCTTCGCCCGCCAGGCCGCGGAGGTCTCCACCCGCGTCATCGGGTTCGCGTTCGTGGTCAACACCGCCGTGATCGTGGGGCTCCAGTTCTGGGTGATGAACCGGGCCCAGGGGCGCCGCCGCACCCGCGTGCTCGCCGCGATGGGCGGCATCTGGGCCGTGGCGTGGCTGGTGCTCGGCGCCACGGGCCTCGTGCCCGGCGGTCTCGCCGCGGCGGCCGGGGTGCTGGTCTTCCACGCGGTCTTCGGCCTGGGCGAGACCCTGCTGCAGTCCGCGCTGCCCGCCATCACCAACGACATGGCGCCCGACCACCTGCGCGGCCGGTACAACGCCGTCTCCTCCGGAGCCTTCCAGGCCGGCACCGTCGCGGGACCGGTGGTGGCCGGGTTCCTCCTGGAGCACGGTCTCTCGTGGGTGTTCGTCGCGGTGATCGTGGCCGGGTGCCTGGCGCTGACTGGCCTCGCGCTGGCCCTGGAGAGGCGGGTGAGCCCCCAGGTCAACGGCGTGGGGAACGAGGTCGCCGACCCGGCGCCGGCGTGACGGGGATCACCCTTGAAGCTCACGCTGGCGTCAGGTCCTAGCGTCGCCGACATGGAGATCACGAACCAGATCGCCCTGGTCACCGGGGGAAACCGTGGGCTCGGTCGGCACCTCGTCACCGAGCTGCTGGCCCGCGGGGCGTCGAAGGTCTACGCCGCGGCCCGGCGGCCCGAGTCGGTCGACGTCCCGGGCGCCGTGCCCCTGCGTCTCGACGTCACGGACGACGCCTCCGTGGAGCAGGCCGCCGCCGAGGCGTCGGACGTCACCCTGCTGGTCAACAACGCCGGGTTCTCGTCGCTCGGCTCCTACACCGGTGGCGACATCGAGGCCATCCGGCACGAGATGGAGGTGAACTACTGGGGCACGCTCCGCACGGTGCGGGCGTTCGCCCCGATCCTCGGGGCGAACGGCGGCGGCGCGATCCTCAACGTGCTGTCGCAGACCGCGTTCCGCGCCTTCGGGCTCGCCGACGCGTACGGGGCCTCCAAGGCTGCGGCATGGCACCTGACGAACGGGGTGCGCCTGGAGCTCGCGGCCCAGGGCACGCAGGTCACGGGGCTGGCCATGGGGCTCGTGGACACCGACATGGCGGCCTGGGCCAAGCCGGAGGACGGCTGGTCGCTCACCGACCCGGCGGTCATGGCCCGTACGGCGCTCGACGGGGTCGAGGCCGGCGCCTTCGAGGTGTACGGCGACGAGATGACGCGCGAGTGGCACGCCAGGCTCGGGGAGCCGGCAGAGTCCCTGTACCCCCAGGCTCTGCGGCCGGCCGCTCCTCAGGACTGAGCCGGTGACGCGCGTGGGCTGCCACGGAATCGGCGCACCGGGCGCGCGGTTGAGGCCAGGTGTGACCCTCAAGATCGGCCAGGTCGCCGAACGTGCCGACGTCAGCGTGCGCGCCCTGCGCTACTACGAGGAGCAGGGCCTGCTGCGGGCCGAGCGCACCCCCGGCGGTCAACGGGTGTACCAGGAGGCCGACGTCGAGCGGGTCCGGGTCTACCGGGCGTTCTTCGCCGCCGGCCTCACGAGCAGCAACGTGGCCCAGCTGATGCCGTGCATCGACTCCGGGCACACCGACGCTGAGCAGAGGCGGATGCTCCACGAGCAGCGCGAGCGGCTGCGCGCCCGGCTGGAGGAGCTCCGGTCCGTCGTCGAACGGCTGGACCGCCTCATCGCCGCGACCGACGGCCACCCCTGACGGTTCCCGGGCGGGCGTCTCCGCCCTGAGCGGAAGCGCTCGCCCGGGACCCAGGGAGCGGCCAGGGTGGTGCTCGTGAAGCTCCTCGTGCTGGGTGGCACCGTGTTCCTCTCCCGCGCCGTGACCGTGGAGGCGGTGGCGCGGGGTCACGACGTCGTCGCCGTGAGCCGTGGCGTCTCCGGCACGGTGCCCGACGGCGTGCGACATGTCGTGGCCGACCGGGCGCAGGCGCTCCCCGCGGCCCTCATCGAGGAGACGTTCGACGCCGTCGTCGACGTCTCGGGCACGCCCTCGCACGTGCGCCGCGCGGTGGCGGCGTGGCCCGGCGCGCACTGGGTCTTCGTCTCGACGGTGAGCGTGTACGCCGACGGCGCGACGCCAGGCCAGACGCCGCAGACCGGGCCCGTCCACGAGCCCGCCGCCGAGGACGTCGACCTGGCCGTCTCGCCGGAGGCGTACGGGCCGATGAAGGTGGCGTGCGAGCAGATCGTGCGCGACGCAGCGGCCGGGGCCGCGGTCGTGCGGCCCGGGCTGGTCGTGGGCCCCGAGGACCCGAGCGGTCGGTTCGCCTACTGGCCGGCGCGGATGGCCCGGGTACGGGAGGGTGAGGCGGACGTGCTCGCCCCGGGCGCCCCGGGCGACGCCGTGCAGGTGATCGACGTGCGCGACCTGGCCGCCTGGATCGTCACGCTGGCCGAGCGGCGCACGGCCGGCACGTTCGACGGCGTCGGACCGGTGACGCCGGTCGGTGACCTTCTCGGGGAGGTCGCCGCCGGCGTCGGCGCCGAACCGACCTGGTGGTGGACGCCACGGGCGGCGCTCGAGGCCGCCGACGTGCGGCCGTGGGCGGGGGAGCGCTCGGTGCCGCTGTGGCTGCCGCGGCCCGACCTCGACGGGATGCTCGCGCACGACCCGGCCCCCGCCGCCGCTGCGGGGCTCGTGACCCGCTCCGTCGCCGAGACCGCCCGGGACACCCTCGCGTGGCTGCGGGCGACTCCGGACGCCGCCGTCACGGGGCTGACCGCCGCCGAGGAGGCACAGGTGCTCGCCGCGGTCCGCGGCGCGTGACCCCGTCCCGGGCGGCCGGTCAGGTGGGGTTGCAGCGGGCCGCCATCGTCTCCAGCAGCCCGACGGCGGGACGCCACGGCTCCAGGTTCCAGGCGGCCTTGTCAGGTGCGCCGACGGCGTGGCACACGAGCTGGTCGTGCATCGTCGTCGAGTCCACCTCGGGCTCGGCGGACACGAGCTGCGCCCACACGAGCTCCCACCCCGCGGCACCCGCCGTGCGGGCCCAGTCGGTCGGGACGACGGCGACCGAGCGGCCACCCTCGCGCTGACCCCAGTCGGTGGAGGCGAGGGCTCGGGTGCCGAGCGTGGTCTCCACCGGGCCCGCCGCGGCCGGCAGGTGCAGCTGCGCGTGCACGTCGTCGACGACGCTGATGCTCGCCTCGCCGGTGGGAGCGGTCAGCCCGGCCACGACCGTCCCGTCGACGTCGCGCACGGTCACGCTGCCGTCGGCCTGCTCGGCGAGCGACCCGGGCGTGCCGAGCGCCATGAGGACCGGCTGACCGGGCGGGATCCCGGACGGGTCGATCGTCACGGTGGTCACGCCGTCGTCCTCGGGGGAGACCGTCACACCGGGCACGGCCGAGGGCGGGACGGCGAGCTCGAGCAGCACCGGGCCGGCGGCGACGGGCACGCGGGCCTGATCCGCGGGTGCCGTGGGCTCGCTCGGTGCGTCCGGGGCCGTCTCCGGGGCCGCGGTGACCGGTGGCGAAGCCTGCACGGCGCCGTCCGACCCCGACCCGAGCCCGCACCCGCCGGCCATCAGGGCAGCCAGCGCGCTCGCCAGCACTGCCGACGGGACCAGGCGGCGTCGTGAGCGGCCGCTCATCCGACGATCTGCAGCTCGTGCGAGGACACGTTCAGGCGGCGGGCCTCGCCCGGCAGGTCCTGCGGGAACGCGACCACGATGTCCTCGATGCGCACTCCGAACCGCTCGGGCAGGTAGACGCCGGGCTCGACGGAGAAGCACATGCCGGGCTCGACCGGGCGTTCCTCGCCCTCGACCATGTACGGCGGCTCGTGGGTGGTGAGCCCGATGCCGTGGCCGCTGCGGTGGATGAAGTGCTCGCCGAACCCGGCGTCCTCGATCACCCGGCGAGCGGCCCGGTCGACGTCCTGGCAGGTGGCGCCCGGGCGCACCGCGTCGACACCGGCCTGCTGCGCCGCCCGCACGACGTCGTGCACCTCCCGCTCCAGCGCGGTGGGCTCTCCCACGTGCACGGTGCGGCTGGTGTCGGAGCCGTAGCCGTCGGCGAGACCACCGAAGTCGAGCACCACCGTGTCGCCCTCGCGGATCACCGTCTGACCGGGCTCGTGGTGCGGGTCGGCGCCGTTCGGTCCGGCGCACACGAGCGTGAAGTCGACCTGCTCGTGGCCGTGCTCGCGCAGCAGCGCCTCGAGGTCGGCGGCGACCTCGGCCTCGCGGCGCCCGGCGAACGGGCGGCGCAGGATCTCGGCGAAGACGGCGTCGGCCGCGGCGCCGGCTGCGGCCATGCGGGCCACCTCCTCCGGCGACTTCACGGCACGCAGCATCGGCAGCGCACGCGTGAACGGTTCGAAGGTGGCGCCCGGCAGCGCGCGCTGGAGGCCCAGCACGTGCAGCGCCCACGCGGAGTCGCTGACGGCGTAGCGCCCCCCGGCGCGCAGCAGCCGGGCCGCCGCCGAGTGCTCGTCGTCCCCGTCGGCCCACGCGACCGTCTCGACCGGCCCGACGGCGCGCAGCCGCAGGTCGTGCTCCTCCAGGCGCGGCACGACGGCGAGCGCCTGCACGATGCCGTCCGGTCCGCCGTCGGGCGTGCCCACGGCCTGACCGGTCCCGGCGGCGGCGGGGACGACCATGAGGGTGAGCCGCTCGGTGGTCACGGGAGTGTGGCCGAGGAAGTACGTCATGTCGGGGCCGGGGGTGACCAGCAGGCCGTCGAGGCCGGCGTGAGCCGCTTGTGCGGCGGCGCGACGGCGGCGGTCGGCGTAGACGTGCGGGGCGAACGGCGTCATGCCTCCACTGTCCCAGACGGCGGGGCACCGTCCCAGACGGCAGGGCGCCCGCGCCGGGCAGGCGCCCCGCCGTCGTGGCGGCTCAGACCCGGACGACGACCTTGCCGCGCACGTGGCCGTCCTCGCTGGCGCGGTGCGCGCCGGCGGCGTCGACGAGGTCGAACACCTGGGCGACCTCGACCTTGACCTTGCCGTCGTCGATCAGGCGGCCGAGCGCCTCCAGATCGGTGGTCGACGGACGCACCCACACGTAGCCGCCACCGTGCTCGTCGCGCGCGGCGGCGTCCGTGATGGAGGTGATGACCCCGCCTGGCGCCAGGAGCGCGGCGCTCTGCGCGACGGCGTCGCCACCCACGTAGTCGAGCGCGACGTCGACACCGCCGGGGGCCAGGGCGCGCACCTGCTCGACCAGCCCGTCCCCGTACGTCACCGGCTCGACGCCGAGGCTTCGCAGCCACTCGTGGTTGCGCTCGCTGGCGGTGCCGATCACGCGGGCGCCGAGGCTGCGCGCCACCTGCACGGCGAAGGAGCCGACGCCGCCGGCCGCGGCGTGGACCAGCACCGTCTGGCCCTCGGTGACGTTCGACCGCACGACGGACTGGTAGGCCGTGAGCCCGGCCAGCGGCACCGCGGCGGCCTCTTCGAAGCTCAGGCTGCGGGGCTTGCGGGCGAGGGTGCGCACCGGCGCGGCGACCAGCTCGGCGAACGTGCCCTGCTGCACCCAGTCCTTGCGCACGTACCCGTACACCTCGTCGCCCACCTGCAGCTCGGGGGTGTCCAGGCCGACCTGCTCGACCACCCCGGCGACGTCCCAGCCCGGGATCGCCGGGAACGTGACGTCGACGAGACCTTCCAGGTAGCCCTCGCGGATCTTCCAGTCGACGGGGTTGACGGAGGCCGCCCTGACGCGGACCACGACGCTGTCCGGTCCGATGTGCGGGTCAGGCTCCTCCGTGAGCTCCAGGACGTCGGCGCTTCCGTAACGGGAGTAGGTGATGGCTCGCATGTCCACGGCAACGTGGCGGCCGGCCGCGATTGTTCCGCGGCCGGCCGGCGGGTCAGCCGGCGGCGGCGAGCGCCTCGGCCGCGGCGGTCATGTCCATGTGCCCGGCCTCCCAGTGGTGGCCGTCGAGGTCGGCGAAGCCGCGGGAGTACATGAAGCCCAGGTCCTGCGGCTCGCGGGTCTCCGTGCCGCCCGCCGCGAGGGCGGCGTCGACGACGGCGTCGACCTCCTCACGGCTGGCATAGCTGAGCGCGTTGATCGCCTCGATGCCGTCGGTGGCGACCGGTCGGTGCGTGAACGTGGTGAAGAACTCGGGGCGCAGCAGCATCACGAACAGGTTCTCGCCGAGCACGATCCCTGCCGCGTTCTCGTCGGTGAACGCGGGGTGGGGTGCGAAGCCGAGCGCCTCGTAGAACGCCTTCGCGGCGTCCAGATCGGCGACCGGGAGGTTGACGAAGATCTGCGTCGCCGGGCGCGGCGGCACCGGCGTGTCAGGGAAGGTCGGGGTGGTGGTCTCGCTGGTCATCGCGGGCTCCTCGGGCGGGGCGGACGTGCTGTCACCGGTACGACGGCGCCTCGGCCCCGGACTCATCGGTACCCGGCGCTCACTCGACCACGACGTCCTCCGCGGCCTTGTCCTCGCGCCAGCCCCGCCACGACGGCGCGCGCAGCCGGGCGTCCGGGTCCGTCGTCGGGTCCGCGGTCCACTCCGCCGCCTCCACCTCGCCCACGTGCTTGGGCGTCACCCAGCGGGCGTACCGCGCCTCGACCCGGGGCACACCGTCCAGCGGCGGCGTCTTGCGCGCCGCGGCGGTCAGGCGGCTCGCCACCGCCTTCCGGTCGGCGTCGCTGAACCCCGTGCCCACCTTGCCCGCGTAACGGAGCTCGCCGTCCGGCCCCGGAACCGCCAGCAGCAGGGACCCCACGCGGCGCTCGTCCTCGCGCGGCTCGCCCGCGTGCAGCGGCCGCCAGCCCACGACGACCACCTCCTGCATGCGGGTGTGCTTGATCTTCAGCCACTGCCGGGAGCGTCGCGCCGTCGAGTAGGTGGACTCGCGCCGCTTGGCCACCACGCCCTCGAGCCCCAGGCGCCGCGACGTCGACATCGCCGCGTCCAGGTCGCCGTCGAACACGGGCGGCACGTGCACGGGCGCCGCCGCCTCCACCACCTTCTCCAGCACCTGCCGGCGCTCCTCCCACGGGACCCGTACCAGCGAGCGCGAGCCCACCTGCAGCACGTCGAACACCATGAGGTCGACGGCGCCGGTGCGGCGTTGCAGACGCCGGAAGTCCGGGCGGCCCTGCGCGTCCAGGGCCACGATCTCGCCGTCCAGCACCACCGGGAGGTCGTCGCCGACCTGTCCCGCCAGAGCCTGGAGCTCCGGGTACGTCGCCGTCATGTCCTGACCGGTGCGCGACAGCAGCCGGACCGCCGGAGCGCCGTCAGGCCCCGGCTCGACGACAGCCAGCGCCCGGTAACCGTCCCACTTCATCTCGAACGCCCACTCGGCGTCGGAGCCTGTGCCGTCCGCGGCGAGCTGGCGCTGCTCGCCCCGGTCCGCCAGCGACGCCAGCATCGGGGACAGGCGCACCGTCACCCCCGGTGCGGAGACCTGCGCCTCCTCCGGCGGCGCCGTCGAACCCTCCTGGGGCTCCTCGCCCACCGGCTGCCCACCCTGCGGCTGGTCCTTGGTGCGGTGGATCAGCCACGAGCTCTCGTCCTCACCCCGCCCCGTACGGATCAGCGCCAGACGGCGCGAGCCGCGCCGCTCGCTGTGCAGCGTGACGATGACCTCCTTGCCCTCCCGCCACTTCTCCTTCTCGTACGTGCCCGAGTCCCAGATCGTCACCTCGCCCGCCCCGTACTCGCCCTTCGGGATCGTCCCCTCGAAGCTCCCGTACGCCAGCGGATGATCCTCCGTCTGTACCGCCAGGTGGTTCTGCCTCGGGTCCGTCGGCTCGCCCTTCGGCAGTGCCCAGCTCACCAGCACCCCCTCGTGCTCCAGCCGGAAGTCCCAGTGCAGCCGGCGAGCATGGTGCTCCTGGATCACGAAGGAGGGCTCATCGGCGCTCGCGGCCACCTCGGGGGAGTCGAACGGCTCCGGCGTCTTCCCCGGGTCGCGCTTGGCGTTGTACGTCTCCAGGCGCTCGAACCGGGCCATGTGCTCCGGCGTCGGCTCGAGCTGGGACAGGTGACCGGCCGCCAGGCCGGCGAGCAGGTCGCCGTCGCGCTCCACCCGCTCCAGCACCTCCGTGTACGACAGGTGCCGCAGGTCCGGGTCGTCCAGCTCGTCCCACGTCCGCGGCGCCGCCACCGTGGGGTGGTCGCGCCCGCGCAAGGAGTAGGGCGCGATCGTGGTCTTGTTCCCGTTGTTCTGCGACCAGTCCACCAGCACCTTGCCGCCCCGCAACGACTTCTTCATGTCGCTCACCACCAGGTCGGGGTGCTCGGCCTCCAGGTACCGAGCCAGCTCGTGCGCGACGGCGGATACCTGCTCCGCCGACGACGGACGCGCGCCCTGGTCCGACCCTCCGGCGTCGATCGCCGCGTACAGGTGGATGCCCTTCGAGCCGCTCGTGACCGGCACCGGCTCCAGGCCCATGCCCTGCAGGATCGGGCGGGCCAGGCGCGCGACCTCCGCACACTCCGCCAGGCCCGCTCCCTCGCCCGGGTCGAGGTCCAGCACCAGCCGGTCCGGGGGCAGGTGGTCGCCCGTGCGGCCGAACTGCCACTGGGGCACGTGGATCTCCAGCGTCGCCGTCTGACCCAGCCACGTCAGCGTGGCCAGGTCGTCGACCAGCACGTAGTCGTTGGTGGAGTGCTTGTGCTCGATGCGGCGGGTGCGCACCCACGACGGCGTGGAGGCGTCGGCGTTCTTCTGGAAGAAGACCTGCCCCTGGACGCCGTTCGGCCACCGTTTGCGCGTCGCGGGGCGGCGCCGGGCGTGCGGGATCAGCACCGGCGCGATCCGGGCGAGGTAGTCCAGCACCTCGCCCTTCGTGGTGCCCGTGGCGGGGTACAGCACCTTGTCCAGGTTGGTCAGCTGGATCCGGTGCCCCTCGACGGTGACGGTCTGCGGTGCGGTCACGGCCCCATCGTGGCGCGGCGGCGCCCGGCTCGCTCCCTGCCCGTCGTCCACAGGGCTCCTGGCAGCCGGCTGGGCGTTGCCCCTAGGGTGACGGTCCGTGCCCGCCTCACGACAGGAGACC
>NZ_QKWH01000010.1 GCF_003244315.1 Xylanimonas oleitrophica | reverse complement strand
TCGGTAACCCACGACTTTCATAGCGAGGCCCCGTCCCAGCGACCCAGGGCTACGCCCCAGACCCCCATACCGTCTGATCACGACGATGGGCCGGACCGCCCTCGCTCGCGGCGGTCCGGGCCATCGCCACGCTGCGGCATCATGGGCCCACGGCCACGCAGCACGCGGGCCTCGGACGCACTAACCGGGGGGCCCCAACAGCGGCCTGCGGGCTGAGATCCATGCGACGCAGCAACTGGGCGTTGGCTGCCACGACGATCGTCGAGGCCGACATGAGCAAGGCACCGATCTCCATGGGGAGGACGAAACCGACCGGTGCGAGCACACCAGCCGCGAGCGGCACGGCGGCGATGTTGTAGCCGGCGGCCCACCACAGGTTCTGCTTCATCTTGCGGTAGCCCACTCGAGACAGCTCCATAACCGACAGAACCGAGCGCGGGTCGTCGGAGGCGAGAATGACGCCGGCCGAGGCGATCGCGACGTCGGTGCCTGCACCGAGGGCCACACCGACGTCAGCCTGGGCCAGCGCGGGTGCGTCGTTGACGCCGTCGCCCACCATCGCCACGGTGCGCCCCTGCTGCTGCAACTGGACGACCTTCTCGCTCTTGTTCTCGGGTCGCACGCCCGCGAAGACCTGGTCGATGCCGAGGTCGGCCGCCACGCTGCGAGCAACCGCCTCTGCGTCGCCGGTGATCATGACGACGCGAACATCCGATCGGTGGAGCGCCTCGACCGCCTCGCGCGACTCTTGCCGCACCTCGTCGGCTAGCGCGATCGCCCCGGCGACCTCACCATCGACCAGAACGTGCAGCACGATCGCACCGTCCCGTGCCCAGGCAGCCGATCTCTCCAGAGGGTCAAGGCCTCGCTCGTCCAGCAGGTTCGGGCCGCCCACCGCGACATCATGGCCATCGACGGTCGCGCCGACACCGACCGCGGTCGAGGCCTGGAAGTCCGCAGCGTGCGGCACGTCAAGACCGCGTTCATGTGCGGCCCGGAGGATGGCACGGGCCAGAGGGTGCTGGCTGTCTGTCTCAGCGGCGGCTGCAAGAGCGATGAGCTGGTCCTCGTCCCGTTCGACCGCGACGACGTCTCGCAGCACCGGCTCGCCCTTGGTCAGGGTCCCCGTCTTGTCGAATAGCACCGTGTCCACGGTGCGCATCCGCTCCAGGGAGCCGCGGTCCTTGACGAGGACGCCGGCCCGAGCGGCGCGCTCGGTGGAGATCGAGACCACCAGGGGGATGGCCAAGCCCAGCGCGTGGGGGCACGCGATCACCAGCACGGTGATCGCCCGGATGACGGCAGCACTCGGGCTACCGACGGCGCTCCAGACGGCGACGGTGATGACGGCGGCGCCCAAAGCGAACCAGAAGAGCCACGCAGCCGCCCGGTCAGCTAGGAGCTGCGCGCGCGTGGTCGAGGACTGCGCCTCGGACACCAGGCGCTGGATGCCGGCCAAGGCGGTCTCCGCGCCGACCGCGGTGACCCTGATCCGGATCGCGTTGTCCGTCGCGACGGTGCCGGCCACCACATGGTCGCCCGACTGCCGAGGCACAGGTCGCGACTCGCCGGTGATCATCGACTCGTCCACGTCTGTGCCGCCCTCGACGACGTCTCCGTCGGCGGGCACACGTCCGCCCGGACGCACCGCGACGACGTCGCCCACCGTGAGATCAGACGGCGCGACCTTGATCACCTCGTCGCCCACGACCTTCTCCGCCTCGTCCGGAAGCAAGGCCGCGAGCGAGTCGAGCGCCGAGGACGTCTGGGCGAGCGAGCGCATCTCGAGCCAATGCCCGAGGAGCATGATGACGACCAGCAGAGCGAGCTCCCACCAGAAGTCGAGGTCGTGGGAGAGCAGCCCCAGGGTGGCGCCCCAGGACGAGAGGAAGGCAACGGTGATCGCCATGCCGATCAGGAGCATCATCCCGGGCTTGCCGCTGCGCACCTCTGCGACCGCTCCGGTCAGGAAGGGCCACCCGCCCCACAGATAAACGACGGTGCCCAGGAGCGGCGAGACGGCCGCTGCGCCCGGGAAGGCCGGCACGACATAGCCCAACAGGTCGGCGAACATCCCGCTGAACAGGACGGTCGGCACGGAAACAGCCAGCATCAGCCAGAACAGGCGTCGGAACATCGCAACGTGATCTCCGCCATGACCGCCATGACCGCCATGACCGCCATGACCGCCGTGACCTTCGTGGCCGGTCCTGGCCTCGTGAGCCGGTGTTCGTACGTGAGCGTCGCAACTGGTGTTGTCCCGAAGTCCGTTCGCCTCGTGGTCGGGTGCGGCCTCGTGCTCGTGGTGGTGCACCACGTGCTGTTCCACGCGGGCACCGTGCTCCTGGGGCATCCTCGGCGCAGCCATGTGAACTCCTTCCGATCCAGGTCGTGCATACCCCCTAGGGGTACCCTGCCACAACAGCGCTGAACACAACTTGTTCCCCGTGAAGGCAGACCGATCTCCTCGCGGAATCAAGCGGATCGGTTGGCGCGGCGGCGCCTTCCTCCTTGTCTCATAGCCTGTCGGCATGAGAAGACTCGCTCCCGGTGCCAGCATTGCCATCGTCCTGCTCTTGGCCGGATGCGCCTCTCACGAGGCCCCTGCGGCCGACGCGGCCGACGACCAGCAGGCGACAGTCGCCAGTGAGATCCTCGTCGACCACGGACTGTCGGGACTGGATGGACGGGAGATGATCGACCGTCTGGACCGCGTCCCAGTCGACGACCGGGATCCCGGGTTGATGGCTTCGGTCCGGGCCGACGAGCTGCAGCTCACCGACGAGGAGGGGCGGTCCACCACGCTGCCGCTAGTCGGGGACGAGTTCTACCTCTCAGTGGCGCCGTATGTCAGCGCGACCCACGACTGCTACTACCACTCGCTGACCACGTGCCGAGGAGAGCTCGGTGGCAAGGACGTCGAGCTCACAGTCGCTTCCGCCGACGGAGAGGTACTCGTGGAGCGGACGGGCAGGACCTTCGACAACGGCTTCCTCGGCCTATGGCTCCCTCGCGACATCGACGCCACGCTCACCGTCACGTACGACGACAAGACCGCGACAGGGCCCATTTCCACACGCGCCGACGACCCGACGTGCCTGACGACGATGCGCCTCACGTAGTCACGAGCCCGAGCAACCTCGGGCCCGACGCGCAACCGGCGACATCGCAATTCGCGCGCAAACCCCCGGGGGTATACGCTCGTGCGATGAAGATCGTGATCGTTGGAGGCGTCGCCGCGGGCATGAGCTGTGCCGCGCGCGCTCGGCGTCTGGACGCGAGTGCGGAGATCGTCGTGCTCGAGAGGGGTGAACACGTCTCGTTCGCCGGGTGCGGGCTGCCGTATCACGTCGGCGGGGAGATCGGGTCGTCTGAGCAGCTCCTCGTCCAGACACCGACGTCGCTCCGGGCAGCGCTGAACCTGGACGTCCGGACCGGCCACGACGTCGTCGGGATGGACCCTCAGGCGCGGACGGTGCGGGTGCGCACCGCTGGCGGCGAGGAGACGGTCGGCTACGACGCACTCGTGCTGGCGCCGGGGGCGCGGGCGGTGCGTCCGCCGCTGCCAGGTATCGACTCTCCGCGCGTCCGGACGCTGCGCACGGTGGCCGACGCCGTCGCGCTGCGTGGCCGGGTCGACGACGGCGCGCGTCGTGCCGTCGTGCTGGGCGCCGGCTTCATCGGCCTTGAGGCGGCCGAGCAGCTCGCGCAGGCGCGGCTGGAGGTGACCGTCGTCGAGCTCTCACCGCACGTGCTGCCGCCGCTCGAGCCCGAGCTGGCCGCAGTCGCCGCCGCGGAGCTGGAGCGGATCGGTGTCGCCCTCCACAACGGTACGGCTGCCACGGCCGTCGAACCCGGTACGGGCGAAGACGTCGTCGTGCTCGGCGACGGTACGCGGCTGCCCGCGGACCTGGTCGTGCTGTCGGTGGGGGCGCGCCCCGACACCGCCATCTTCGAGGCCGCGGGTCTCGAGTGCGAACGTGGCGCGATCCGCGTCGACGAGCACGGGCGCACCAACCTGCCGGACGTGTGGGCCGCCGGTGACGCCGTCGTCTCCACCGACGCCGTCACCGGGGTGCGACGACCCGTCCCGCTGGCCGGAGCGGCCAACCGGGCGGGGCGGCAAGTCGCCGACGCGATCCTGCGCCACGACACCGCGCGGCCGATCCCGACCTCGCTCGGGACGGCGATCGTGCGCGTCGGGGCCCTGGCCACCGCCATGACCGGCGCCAACCGCGCCGCGCTGGCGCACGCGGGCATCGCGCACCACACCCTGCACCTCCACGCCAGCCAGCACGCCGGCTGGTACCCGGGCGCGAGCCCTGTGCACCTCGTCGTGCACTTTGGCCTCGACGGATGCCTCCTGGGCGCCCAGGCCGTCGGGGCCGACGGCGTGGACAAGCGGATCGACGTGCTGGCCACCGCGATCCGCGGCGGGCTGACAGTGGACGATCTCATCGATCTCGACCTGGCCTACGCACCACCGTTCGGCGCGGCTAAGGACCCGGTCAACCTCGCCGGCATGGCGGGAGCGAACGTGTTGGACGGGACGCTGCGAGTGTGGCACGCGGCAGACCTGGACGACGTCGTGGCATCCGCCCTGGTGGTGGACGTGCGCAGTCGTGCGGAGTTCGCCTCCGGCCACGTGCCCGGAGCGCTCAACATCCCGCACACCGAGCTGCGCGAGCGCCTCGGCGAGGTGCGCGACGCCGCCGCCGGGCGGGCCGTGCGCGTGCTGTGCGGTTCCGGCGTCCGCTCCCACATAGCCCACCGCGTACTCACCCAGGCCGGCTTCGACTCCGCATCGCTGTCCGGCGGCATGCTCACGCTCAGAGCCACGCTCGGCCCGCAGCAGGCCGCCGACCGGCTCGTCACCGAGGAGGTTCTCGTCCCATGACGCCCGATGCCGACGCACAGCGGAAGATCGTCAACCGGCTGCGCCGCGCCCGCGGTCAGCTCGACGCCGTCATCACCGCCGTCGAGACCGGGGGCCGCTGCCGCGACGTCGTCACCCAGCTGGCCGCCGTCTCCAGCGCGCTCGACAAGGCCGGCTTCGCCATCGTCTCCACCGCCATGCGCGACTGCATCGCAGATCCTGACCAAGCCGCCGAGGCCGAAGACGGTCTCACCACCGAGGAACTCCAAAAGCTCTTCCTCATGCTCGCCTGAGCCCACCACTCCCCCGCACCAACCAACCAGCGAAGGGCCCAGACACCCATGTGCTACCCCGTGACCTGCAAGACCTGCGGCAAGACGACCTGGGCCGGCTGCGGCCAGCACGTCGCCGACGTTAAGCGCACCGTCCCCACCACCCAGTGGTGCGGCGGTCACGAGAATCCCGCGCCGAAGGGATTCTTCGCCCGCCTCCTGGGCCGCTGAGCGTTCTGGCCGCCGACGTTCACCTCCCGTGGGGAAAGCGGGGCGAGCCGATCGGTGCCTGACATGCGTTACGCCGCGGCGATCACGCCGCCCCTGTCGCAACTGCGTCCCGGACTCGCGCCGGGGAGGGCTGAAGCGCCCCTGTGGCTCTCACCCGATGACCGCGAGAAGCTCGTGGCACGCTGCCTCGCAGCGTCGGCAAACGTCGGCGCAGATCCTGCAGTGCTCGTGCATTGAGGCGTGCGCCTCGCACTCGTCGCCACACGATCGGCACGCTTGTGCGCAGGCCTGCAGTTGGGCGCGAGTGATGTTGGCGTCATAGCCGGTGTGTCGGGACAGGACCCGAGCGGTGGTGTCGCAGATGTCGGCGCAGTCGAGGTTGGTGCGGATACACCGACGCAACTGGTCGATCATGTCCTCGCTCAGGCATGCGTCCGCGCACGCTGTACACGTTTGTGAACACTCGAGCGCCGCCTCGATGACTGCGGCGAGCATCCTGCGGTCGAGATTGATCTCGGCGGGGTAGGTCTCCAGCATTGCGGTCGTCTGCATGGCGTGCTCCAGGTCCTTGGTCGGTGGCGACGGCAGCGAGCAACCCACGGTGCCTGGCCGTCCGGACCCCTTCGAACGTAGTCGTGACGGTTCCAGTCGCATCCCGGTGACCGACGCCATCGATGAAGGTTCGATGAAGCCGTTCTGGCCCAACCGAGACCCGATCGACGGGCCCGGATGGTCAGGCGGCGTGCGCATAGCCGCTCGGCCCCTCCCCCTAACGACACGCCTCCATGGGTGAATCCGCACGTCACGGGGACTGCCCGACCCGACTTCACGGCACGTGCCGGCGGGTCGCCGTCCACTGGCAGCCGCAGCTCTGGGACACCCGTTCCCTCACTCAGCCGCCGTTATCGCTCCGTGACACGCGCCGCGCTTCGGGATAGCGTCCACGCATCCCGCTCCGGTCCCCGGTGCGGGACGACCCGGCGGGCGCCGAACCCTGTCACCGCCACGGGTTGCACAACGGATCCGATGACAGGGACGGGGGACCCACTTCTGGGCATCGCGAGATGCCCTCGGGGGTGAAGCCGCGCAGCATCTTGGCGGCCGGGTCAGTCTCCGACCCGAACCCGACAGCTAACCTCGCAGGCGCCTAGGAGATGACGTTGAGCATGCACGCTGCTGGGCGCCACCGGGCTGCCCGTCGGCCCGTCACACCGCTGACGCCGATCACGCGGGAAGCCGCCGCCCAGGTGGGCGCGATCGCCCGCAAGGGTGCCGTCGCAGTCGCCGGCTCCGGTGTCCTGCTGTCGATCGTCGCCGCCCCGGCTGACGCCGCGGTGCGTACGGCCGACGCGAAGGCGCTGAGCACATCGACTGTGGATCAACTGTCGAAGGTGGCGCGCGACGCGCTGCAGGCGGCACCCGTGGTGGCCGTCGCCCCGGAGGCCAAGGTCTCGGTCGAGTCGGTCACCGCCGAGGGCGTCGTGCCTGTCGAGGTGACCCCGGCGCCGAAGCCGAAGCCTCAGGCCGCGCCGCGCCACCTCGCTCCTGAACCGGCGGCCATCGACGAGGACGAGGACGATGCTCCCGCTCCCGCCTCAGCGCCGTCCGCGAGCGGGTCGGCGATCGTCGCGATCGCGATGCGCTATCTCGGTGTGCCCTACCAGTGGGGCGGAAGCACTCCGGCGGGGTTCGACTGCTCGGGCTTCACGTCGTATGTGTTCGCGCAGGCCGGCATCACCCTCCCCCGTAGCTCCTCGGCTCAGCGCTACGCGGGGACCGTCGTCTCCCGTGCCGAGGCGCAGCCCGGCGACCTCATCTGGAGCCCGGGCCACATCGGCATCTACGCCGGTGACGGCATGCAGGTCGAAGCGCCCTCTCCTGGCAAGTCCGTGACGTACCGGTCGATCTGGCAGGACGATCCGACTTTTATCCGAGTCGGCTGACGAGCGATGCGACACAGTGCACGGCACATCCAGGCCGCCACGAAGCCGGAAACGTCACAGAAGCGCAAGGGTAGACACTCCGCCACGCGGACCCGGCAGTGGCCCGCAGCGGCCACGATCGCCGTCCTCCTGGTGGGTGGGACTGCGACGGTCTCGGCGACCGCTTCAGGCTTCGCGGTCCCTTCTGAGGCAGCCGACACCGAACAGGCACGAGCTGTCACGGTCCCCGGTTCGACGACCCCCGGCGCAAGCGAGCCTGCAGACGCCCCGTCGGCTGCCGATCGCGCCGAGCTGACCGCCTCACGATCCCAGGAGCGCTACCCCGCAGGAAGCGGTGCCTCCGAGCCGTCGCCGTCGTTGGCACCAGAGCCCACTCCAGAGCCTGTGAATCCGAGCCCCGAGCCGGTCGAGGTCGCCCCGGCCCCCGAACCCACCCCCGCCAACCCGTTCCCGCCCTATCCGGGCTGCGACGGCGTCGTCACCGAGCCGGGCACGAACGGGCGTGTGCCGGCCAGCGAGTTGTGTGACATCTGGCAGGACCCGTTCCATGTCCGTGCCGATGCGGCCGTGCGGCTAGAGCCGCTCAACGATGCGTACGAGAAGACCTTCGGCGAGCCGCTGTGCCTTACTGGCGGATACAGGTCGTACGAGGAGCAGGTGAGGCTCAAGAGCCAGAAGCCAACGCTCGCCGCGACGCCGGGAAGATCCAACCACGGGTGGGGACTGGCGGTGGACATCTGCGACTACTCCTACGCCGGCGAGCGATGGGACTGGCTCAAGGAGCACGGCCCGGAATTTGGGTGGGACAACCCGCCCTGGGCCCGTCGTGGCGGGGAAGGCCCATACGAGCCCTGGCACTGGGAGTACACCGAGGCGGTTGACGCACTCCGGGCGCAGGGACTGGAGTAAGGGAAGGCATGGACGGGATCACAGCCATCTCGCAGCGCGTGAGCGAGATCCGCGCCCTGCTCGGCGCGTCGACGATCTCCCGGCCGCAACCCACTGAGACGAGCGACGGTGCCGGCTTCGGCCAGGTGCTCGACGCCGTCATGGCGCAGGGCGCCGCCTCAGCGTCGGTGCGCACGGCGGACGGCGTGCCAGCGGACCTCGCGCGATATGGGAACGGGCGCATCCCCGCGTCCGCGCTAGAAACGGTCGACGGCACCGCGCACAGGCTGTGGGCGCCTGCCGCGGGAAGCCTCGAACAGCTCATTGAGGCTGCTGGCACCGACGGGGTCACGATAGGAATCACCGACTCCTACCGGTCGTATGAGTCCCAAGTCGACGTCGCGGCACGTAAGGGTCTGTACTCCCAGGGCGGGCTTGCAGCCGCGCCAGGGACGAGTCCGCACGGCTGGGGAGTCGCCGTCGACTTGAGGCTCGACGCGCGGGCACAAGCGTGGATGCGCGTCAATGCGGGGAGCTACGGCTTCGTGGAGGACACCCCACGCGAGCCGTGGCACTGGGTGTTCAAAGGCTGAAGTCGCGAATCCCTAATCGCTTCCACGGGCGATCGTGCGAGCTCGCGCGAAACTGGAGCAGTCCTCTGTCCGCGTTGTGCAGCGGGGCGAGTTGGCGAAGTCCAGGTGATCGGCCGTGTGTGGTCCGCGGATGGCGGGACAACTAGCAGCAGTCACAGCCGGGTCCGCAGCAGTTGTCGTCGGTCTGGCCGACGAGTTGGGCGACTGGGGTGCAGCAGGTGTCCCCGTGCCAGGCTTCCCCGCCTTCCCGGACGGCGAAGGCGGCGATGACGATGGCGGCAACGGGGTCGGTCCACCACCAACCCAGGGTCGAGTTGAGCAGCAGCCCGACCAGTAGCACGCCCGACAGGTAGGAGCAGATCAGGGTCTGCTTGGAGTCCGCGACGGCGGACGCCGAACCGAGCTCGCGACCGGTGCGCCGTTCGAACCAGGACAGCCCGGGCATGACCGCCAGGCTGGCCGCGGCCAACACGATCCCCGCCGTGGAGTGCTCCGGTGCGCTCGCGCTCAGCAGCGCCCGCGCGGCGTCGACTGTCACGAACGTTGCCAGGCCGAAGAACGAGATCGCGATCAGCCGCATCGCGGTCTTCTCCCGGGCCTGCGGGTCGCGTCCGGCGAACTGCCATGCGACCGCCGCAGCGGACAGCACCTCCACGACTGAGTCCAGACTGAACCCGACCAGGGCGCTGGAGGAGGCGACGCGCCCGGCGGTGATGGCCACGACGGCCTCGAGCACGTTGTAGGTGATCGTCGCGGCGACGATCCAGCGGACGCGGCGGGCCAGGACGGCGCGGCGTGCATCCGACATCGGAGGCGGTGCAGGAAAACCGATGACGGTCATGCGCAGGTGCACTCCGGTCCGCAGCAGCCCGGGTCCACCGCGAGCACTAACCCGAGAAGGTCGCCCAGTGCGGGGGCCAGGCGCTGGTCGGCGAGCCGGTACCAGACGCGCCGACCGTCCGGGACGGACTCGACCAAACCGCACCCGCGCAGGCACGCCAGCTGGTTCGACATCACCTGTCGCGACACGCCCAGCGCATCAGCCAGGTCCGACGGATAGGCAGGTGCCTCACGCAACGTCAGCAGAATCCGAGTACGGGTCTCATCCGACAGCGCATGCCCCAGCCGCGCCAGGGCCGCTATGTGGGTCAACGTCACGGTCTCGCGCGGCACCTCAACGGTCATGGTCCAACAGTACATGGTGCTCTGTATTCATGAACCGCTGTAGCAACGTCCGGCCACGTCTGAGTGCGACGGTCCCGATCTCGTGGGCTGCCTTGACGAAACGAGGACTATGCAGCTCGGGCAACCTCGGCCCCACGGCTTGCTGAGACCCACACGAGCAGGCCGGCCGCGGCCTCTCGGCGGGCCGACTGCGTTCGGCCGAGGTGCTCGACAAGGCCGGCGCACACTAGCGCTTCAGCATCGAGCGGCTGGTCGAACGCCGTGCGCTGCTCCACCCACCACGTCGTCAGAGTCGAGGTCGCTTTTACCAGGGTGGCGAACAGGCCGAGGGAGACGGCGACGCTCGGCTGCAAGGGGTGGCCCGCGTCGATGCGGGCAAGGGCCCACGGCCGCCAGTCGACTCGGCAGCGGCGCACGATCGCGCGGATCACCGGCGTGCGCCCTGCGGCACGTGCTTCAAGTGCGGCTGCGACGTCGGCGCGCAGAGCTGGCGAGTGGTTGCGTTCGATGGCGGCGCTGATCGTGGCCCAGGCCGCGTCCCCGAGCTTGGACTCCACGAGAAGCCGCAGCCCGGCGAGCGCATCCAACCGCGGGTCAACGACGCCCGGCTCCGCGAGGCCATCCAGCATCGGAGCGACCTCGCTTCTGCGGACGTGTGTGGTGCGAGCGGCCTTGATGCGCTGGGCGATGAGGTTGCGGGCGACGGCGAACGTCCAGCGCCGCTGGTCCTCTGCGCACAGCGGCGCCCACTGAGCGCGCTTCGTCCACAGGATCTCGGTGACGTCACCGACAAGTTCCCCTGTCGCGCTGGCAAGGTCGCCGAGCTCGTCACGCATGACGGCCGTGGTGCCAGCGGTACGGAGACGGCGGCGCACGTAGCCCTCGACGTCGGCGGCCAGTGTGATGATGAGTGCTCCGGTCTCGTCGCACGTCTTGACGTCCTCTACACCGGGCGTCGGCGCTTCGGTCACCGTGGTCATGCTTGCGCCTCCTCCGTTCCCGTCTGCCCGCGTAGGTCTCGTAGCCATCGGCGGCCGGTCGCTTCTGAGCCTGCGAACCCGGCCTCGACGACCATCCGTCCTGTCGGGCGAACCCCGGCCTTGTTCTGAGCGGCCACCCACGCACCGAACCCGTCGACCTTTCCGTCAGCGAACCGGTCGCCGTCGAGATCTGGCGTCGGCGCGATGGACGCGACGATCGCGCCAGACGCCGGCCCGCCGACGTCGGCGGCCGCGATCTGCGCCCTCGTGTTCGACGTCGCCTCGTCGTCGGAGGTGACAACGGCGACGGCGACCGGTTCGACGGCTCGGTCCTGGTCGTGTTCCTCGCCGCGGCGCACAGCGATGAGGACGAGCATGTGGGTCGTCAGCAGCAACGACAGCGACGGGACCGAGGAGAACAGGGACGCGACCGGCCGGGAGAGTTCCATGTGCCCGACGGGCACGGGCTCGGCGTGCAGGAAGTTCCCGGTCCAGGACGCCACCGCGAAGACGATGAGCAGCACCCAGGCGTACCAGGTGCCGGCCGCGCCCCGGGCGCGAAACCGGAACGCGGCCCACGTGCCAAAGAGGATGACGGAGTCGATCGTCAGTGGGAACATCCACGCCAGCCGCGGGGCGATTCCCGAGGCGATGCCGACAGCCCGGAGCGCGGTGAACGACAGCGTGAACGCCATGACGGCCGCGACGGTGCACAGCAGCACGCCCGGCCACAGCGCTCCTGCGAGCGGGTGACGCCGGCTCACCGCGGCCTCTTCAGGCCCGCGTCGGCCGAACCCTGCCGTCGCTTGAGAAGACCAAGGTCGGCCGCGACGCGCTCGAGGTGCTCGATCGCCTCGGCGACCCCCTCGGCGGCGACGGCATGGACCTGCTCGCGGAAGTTGGAGTCGGTGACCCACTCGTCAGCGCCGACGATGTGCTCGGCGAACGTGCGCGCCGTGGCACGCAGCGTGGCGGCCTTGAGTTCTGCATGCTCGATGAGGACCTCGGCTCGCGTGCGCCCGGCCGGGCGCGGTACGGGCACGAGCGCGACAACGTCGCCGCTCGCCACCCGAGCGGTCGCGGGACGGCTCGCGGGCAGTCGACCGGCGGCGACCAGGGCGCGCTTGTGGTCCGATACGGTCGCCTGGCCGATACCCAAGTAGACGGCGATCTGCCGCTGCTTGAGTCCAGCGGCGAGCAAGGCGCGGATCTGTTCGCGCAGATCAGTCGAGTCCATCGAGGTTCCCTAGGCGCTGGCGGATACGTACACCAGGGGAATGCCCACGAAGTGGCCTCGGAGTAACAGCCGGATTCGGATACGCCCTCGGTGAAGTGCCGAACCAGGTGAAGGCAGCGCGCCTACTCTCGCTGGCGTGTCCCCCGGCCCCCACCGCGTCACAGGTCTCTGACGCCCACCGCCACCGCGAGATCGCCCAGTCGTTCGGCAACGTCGCCGAACGCTACGCCGGACCCGCCCCCATTACCCAGGCGAACTGATCGACGCGATCGCCGAGCGGTTGCCCGGCACGTCGCTGCTCGACGTCGGCATCGGCACGGGGGTCTCCGCGGAGCCGTTCGCCGATCGGGGCTTCACCGTGCTCGGCCTCGAGCCGGACCCGAACATGGCAGCGGTCGCCCGCGCCAAGGGGTTCGACGTCGAGAACGGCCGCATCGAAGACTGGGATCCTGCCGGGCGTACCCTCGACGGCGTGATCGCCGGCCAGACGTGGCACTGGGTCGACGCCGAGGCAGGCGCCGCGAAGGCAGCATCGGTGCTGCGACCCGGCGGGCTGCTCACATTGTTCTGGAACGAGGCCGCCCGTCGGCCGAGCTGGCCACCCAGTTCGCGGACGTGTTCGCGGCCCTGAACACCGGGCTGCCGTTCAATCCGTTCAGCGCGGCGACTATCCGACAACAAGACCCGCAGAAGTGGCTCGCGACTGACCTCTCGGAAAGTCCTCAATCCCCCAGGCACACCGACCCGCCACGACGCCGACCCAGGACAGCAGGACGACGGCAAGCAGCTCCTTCGAGCGGCCTCCCCAAAACGCCAAGACCTACGTCACCAAACTTCACGACGCGCCTCTTGCACCCGTGTAGATCAGCCCTCGCGGGCCGCGTCAGCCGTCAGCCGATACCGGCAGGCCGGTTCGGACGCGGTCAGCGAAGTGTCGGGCATGGAGAGAGGCATGGAGATACCTGCCGAGTCGCCGAGCGTTGACGCCGTTCGTCGGTGCGCAAACCCCGACTGCGAGAAGGCCGTCTCACCAGCGCGCGGCCCGCGCGCGAAGTACTGCTCGCGGACGTGTACGAACCGTGCGGCCGCACGCTCCCACCGGTCGCGGGCGCGTGGCCGCCGGGCTTGGGCACCCCCGTGCCCACACTCTTGTGAACGACCTGGGTGTGACCGTCTGGTCGACGGGGAGCGGCTGCGCCGCCGGGCGAAATTCTGCTCGTCGGAGTGCGAGCGAATGGCCCACTCGCGGCCGGCACCAGTCCATGCGTGCGCACGCGTTGGCTGCGGCGTCGCGGTCCCCGTCGAGCGCGCCCGACACGGTGGACGGTACTGCTCCGATCAGTGCGCGCGACTCGCTCGCCGTGAGCGCTCGACCGCGCACTCGAAGCGATCACGCGCGCTCGCCCGGCAGCGTTCGGCCGCTCGCCGTGATCGCGCGCTCGCCTCGCGGCTCGAGGCGCTCAGCGCAGATGCGACCGCGCGCATCAAGCAGCTCGAAGCGGGCACCGCCGCGATCGCCCGGGAGAAGGCCGAGCTCGAGGAGATCGCGCTCGGTCACGAGGCTGCCGCACGCGATCTCGCCGGCTGGCTGTGGCAGCTCGCGTGCGCGTACGGCGATCAGATCGTCGCCCATGAGCGCGTGCGCATGATCCTGACCCACTACCTGCCCGAGATTCGCGGGCACGGAGCGTGATCGCGATGACGATGAACCTCACGAAGATCTCCGCGACCGCTGGCGTCGCCTACCTGCTCAAGTCGGTCGTCCAGGCCGACGGCACCGAGCCCGTGGCGTCCGGCGCGGTCGCGTACTACACGCACCCGGGCACGCCACCGGGCCGATGGATGGGATCGGCCGTCCGGAGCCTGGGTCTGACCATCGGCGATGAGGCGACGCGCGAGCAGGCCGAGCGCTTGTTCTCCCGCTTCGCGCACCCTTTGACCGCCACACCCCTCGGCATCCCGCCACGCCAACTTCACGAGGCCCGTGCGCAGGAGTCACCCGAACAGGTCTCGGGGTTCGATCTGACGTTCTCCATCCCGAAGTCGGTGAGCGTCATCTGGGGTGTGGCCGACCCCGAGACGCGGGCGGCGATCATGAGCGCTCACCACGACGCGATCACGCGAGCGCTCGACTGGTTCGAGGCCGATGTCGCGTCCACGCGCTCAGGACGCGCGGGCGTGGCCGCGGCGAGCGTGCGCGGAGTGATCGCGATCGCGTACGACCACTTCGAGACGCGCGACGGCGACCCGCACCTGCACACGCACGTGGCCCTGGCCAACCGGGTGCGGCGCGATTTCGACGGCAAGTGGCTCACCCTCGACGGGCGGACCGTCTACCGGTCGGCGGTCGCGATGAGCGAACTGCACGAGAACGCGCTGCTCGACCTGCTCCATGAACGTTTGGGCATGGTGTTCGTCGAACGTGACCGGCCCGATGCGCGCTCAGGGCGTTCGGTCGTGGCCGACGTCGCCGGCTTCCCGCCGGATCTCGTCGACCGGTTCTCCTCGCGCAGGTTCGCGCTACGGCAGCGCCGCGAGGCGCTCGAGCGAGTGTGGCTCGCCGATCACCCCAAGGCCGACGTCGTGCCGCAAGCGGTCGGCGTCGCGCTCGACGCTCAGGCGTGGCGCGAGACCCGTAAGCCCAAGGACGCGATCGCGGCCTCGCTGACCGACCTGTCGCGCACTTGGCGGGAGCAGCTCCGCCAGCTCGGCGTCGACATCAAGAACCTCCTGGGTCGGGTCCTCGGCCATGAGCCGGCGCCGGCCGCCGCCGGGCAAGTCCGTGGCGACGTCGTCGAGCAGCTCGCCCGCCTGGCGATCGCTCACCACCTGACCGACGGCCCGGGTGTCGACCGCGAGCACCTGGCCCGTGTGACCGACGCCGACGTCGAGACGTGGCTCGCCGATCACCACGACGACGAGGTTCACGACTCGCTCGCGCACGCCGTCCACGACACCCTCGCTCGCCGTCGGGCGACGTGGTCGCGATTCAACGCCCGCGCAGAGGTCGAGCGCCTCACCCGCCTGGTCCGCTTCCGGCCCGCCGACCGCCAGCAGGTGATCGACGCGATCACCGAGGCGGCCCTCGCGTTGTGCGTGCCGATCACCCCGCACCGCTACGAGCTACCCACTGACGCAGCCGCCGACCCGCGCCTGGCGTTCGCCGGCCACACGGTGTTCGACAACCCCAACCTGCGGCTGTTCACCGCCCAAGAGGTGCTCGACGCCGAAGCGTTCCTCGCCTCCCTCCCCAAACATCACGCCGTATTCGTTGAGCCGGAGCGTCTCGCCCAGATTCTTGCCCACTGGTCCGAACCGCCCTTGGCCGAGGACCAGGCCGACGGCGTCCGGCACCTTGCCGGGGACCCGCACGCGCTCACCGCGCTGGTCGGCCCGGCCGGGTCGGGCAAGACGACGACGATGCGCGCGCTCCACGACGTGTGGACCGCAACTCACGGGCCGGGTTCGGTGCTCGGCGTCGCCCCCTCAGCGCGTGCGGCGCACGAGCTGTCAGCCTCGGTCGGCATCGACGCCCACACCCTCGCGATGCTGCTCGCCCGCAACTCCCCCGACGCTCGTGGCCAGCGCGCCGCGCGCCGGGGCGACCTCGCCGCCGCACTCCACGCACCGAGCCCTCGCAGGAGGGCGGCCGCCGCACGCGGCCTGGCCGCCCTGGACGCCGAGGAAGCCTCGTTCACCCTCAAGCCCGGCACCCTCGTCGTCGTCGATGAAGCCTCGATGTGCTCGACCCACGACTTGGCCGCGCTCGGGCACCTTGCAGTGGCGGCAGGGGCGAAGGTCGCGCTCGTCGGCGACCCGGCCCAGCTCGACTCCGTCGACGCCGGCGGCGTCCTGGGCTGGCTCGACCGGCAAGGCAAGGCCGCCCACCTGACCTCGCTGTTCCGGTTCGACGCCGCCTGGGAGGCCGCCGCGTCGCTCCGGCTGCGCGACGGTGACGCCACCGTCCTGCTGACCACCGACGGCGACGAGCCGCCCTCGTACGCCGACGCCGGACGCATCCGCGACGGCGAGACCGACGTCATGCTCGACAGCGCCTACGACGCCGTCCGCACCGCCCAACGCGCCGGGCGCACCGCCGTCCTGGTCGCCGCGACCAACGACCACGTCGCCGACCTCAACCTGCGCACCACCCTCGACCGCCGCCAGGCCGGCGAAGTCGACACCACCCGACTCGCCACGCTGCGCGCCGGGCAAGACGCCGGCGTCGGGGACCTCATCTACGCCCGGCTCAACGACTACCGCACCCTGCACGACAACACCGGCGTGGCCATTCACAACGGCGACCTGCTGCGCATCACCGCCATCGACGACCAGGGTTCCGCGACCTGTCGGCGCGTCGCCACCGGCGCACGCACCACTCTCCCGCCCGGCTACCTCGCAGCCCATTGCGACCTCGGGTACGCGCTGACGGCCCACCGCGCCCAAGGCATCACGGTCGACGAAGCGCACCTGTTCATCCCGTACGGCGCACGCATGACCCGCGAGCTGCTCTACGTCGCGATGACCCGCGGCCGAGCCAACAACACCGCCTGGGTCGGGCTGCCCGACGCCGCGGATCTCGCCCACGAGAACCGCTCCCCGTGGGAGACCGACAACGACGGCACACGGCGCCTGGTGATGACCACCGGCACGTCGATCCTCGCCCGCGCCCTGGCCGCCGTCGGCGCCGAACAGACCGCCCACGAGCAGCGCGACGCCGAGGTCGCCGCGCACACCAACATCGGGCGCCTGGTCGCCGAGCACGACGTGCTCGCCTCCCACGCCGAAGCACCCCGCCTCGCGGCGCACCTCGCCCGGCTCCACCCCGACATCGACTTCACTGGCTCCCCGGCATGGGACGCGCTCGTGTCCACCTTCCGCCACGCCTACGCCGTCAACCCCGACCGCGCCCAGCGGCTCCTGCGCATCCCGCCCACTCGCGAAGCACGCGGCGCTTCTCAGGGGACGCTCGGGCTATGGGACGCCGACCCCGAGGAAGTGCCACTCGCCGGTGACGGCGGGGCCAACAACGAGGCCACCAGCCACGTCGACCCGACGGCGATCATGCAGTGGCGTCTGGCCGCAGCCCTCGTCGACCCCGCACCCGTCACCGCCGACAACCCCACCTACGTCGCCGGCCTCGTCGTTCGCATCGATACCGACGACGCGCCGCTGGCGGACCTGGCCCGCCAGTCCGAAGCGCTCATCGCCCGGCTCGTCGCCGACCTCGCCCGGCAACTCGACCATGACCCGCCCTCCTGGGTGCTCGACGCCCCGCCCGCACCCGACCCAGACTCCGCACCGGAGCTGGCCGACGCGTGGCGGCAGGCAATGCTCGCCGTCGCGATCTACCGCGACACCTGGCACATCACCGCACCGACCCCGCTCGGCCCCGAGCCCGTCGGCGACCGCCGTCGCCTGCGGCACTACGAGCAGGTGCGGGATGAATTCGAGCACTGGCACGACGGCGGCACACGCCACTACCCCGACCTGTCCCGACCTATCGAGGTCGACCCCTACGCCGACATCGACTGGGACGCGCTCGACCCCGGCGACTACGACGCCGACGTTCCCGCGGACGCACGGTTCCTCGGCGCGGATGGCGAGCCGTGGTCAGACTCCGACGGCTGGCCGGACGACGCCGACTACTCACCTCCGCCGAGCACGCCCTCCTGGCGCGACGACGTCCGCGAACCCCACACCGCGGAACCCTCGGTCCTCGACCGGATCGCCGAGGCCAACGCCGCCGCCTGGGACTACTGGCAGACCTGCGCCGCCCACCCGTCGTCATGGGTGCCCGCCTACCTGACCGAGCGCGGCCTCGCCAGCGTCGTCCCGGCCGCGCACGCTCCCGCGGGCTGGACCACGACCATCGACCACCTGCGCAGCACGGGCTTCACCGACGACGACATCCTCGACGCCGGGCTTGCGACCCTCGCGCGCACAGGCCGGCTTGTCGACCGGTTCCGCGACCGTGTCCCCATGCCCGTCTACGACGACGCCGGGCACATCGCTGGCTTCACCGCCCGAGCCAACCCCGCCGAGACCATCACCCGGCCGGATACCCCGAAGTACCTCAATACCGCCGCCACCGCGGCATACGACAAGCGCCGATTGCTCTACGGGCTCACTCCCGAAGCCCGGCAGCGCCTGGCGGATGGCGCCACGCCCGTCCTCGTCGAAGGCCCTATGGACGCCGCGGCCATCGACGCCATCGGCCGCGACGACCTCGTGCCCCTGGCTACCTGTGGCACGGCCGTCACTGCGAACCACCTCTCGGCCATCGCCCGCGACGCCGGAAGCCTCGACGGCCTCGTTCTCGCGTTCGACGCCGACCCCGCAGGGCGCGCGGCGGCCGTCCGCCTGTGGTCGCTGCTCGGGCCCGCCGATGCTGGCCGCGTGCGGCAAGCGACCTGGTCAGGAGCGAAGGACCCCGGCGAGCTCGTCCAATCGGGCAAGACAGAGACTCTTGCCCAACCTCTTGCCCATCCGCGCCCGCTCGCTGCCGCGCTCGTCGATCACGAGATCGCGACGGCGTTCGCCCTGGACACGATCGAGGGCCAGGTTGGCGTCACACGGCGGGTGGCGAGGGCAATCGTCCCGACCCTCGACGCCGAGTCCATCGCCGCGGCCCAGGAAGCCCTGATCGCCGCCTTCGACCCGGACCCGCGGACCCATTCCGACACGATCGCCTACGAGTTCACCGACGCGCTCGCCCGCATCGACAGCGAGCACCCCGCTTCCGAAGCAGGGACACCCTCGGCCCCCTCTGCGCTGATAGAGCTGGGGTAGACGACTCAACGCCCGGCAGCTACGGCTGCTCCACGGGTGATTCCGGGAATCCGCTGGCCTGCACCTACGGGCGGAACCAAGGTGCGCTGGGCACAGCTCGGGAGTCCCACCAGGCACGCCCGCCCTAGGGCTTCTCCGGTCGTGTCGAAATGCCGCCCATGCGGTTCCTTGGCGGTCTCTCTGGCGTCGGGCCATCTATGTCACAATCCGGGCTATCGGCGTGGTGTTTGCGCTGGTCAGAAGTGGTCTTGCTCAGGAGCAGCGGGTGAGCTCATCCTCGATGACGGCTTCGAGCTCGGCTGCGCTGGGCAGCACACGATAAGCGTCTTCGGGCAAGCCCTTGTAGTCAGCGACCGCGACGGACGCGCTGGTGCTGGCGCGGGTCGGTGCCAGGGGTGGTATCGGCGCTTGTGTGGACGAGTGTCTCAGCTTGATCGGGGAAAAGAGGCCGGTGGCCGCGCTCTTGTTGACCAAAACATCCGGTTGCAGGCCAGTTCGCGCGTGAGGGTGAAGAGCTCGACGTCGACGTCAGCATGGGAGGTGTGCAGGGTCTTCGCGGCGCTCATCGATCTCGCTTCTGTGTGAAGGCGGGCAGCAGGATCGCGTCGATGAACCGTGGCGCGTCTTCGGGATCGAGCCGGCCGATGCGCACTTCCTCGCTGGCTCCGTTCATCACCACGTGCGTGGTGGTCAGCAGCCAGGACACCGGCAGGTCGACGCGGAAGGCGCCCTCGCGCTGGCCTCGCAGCAGCAGGCCGCGCATGCGGGCTTCGGCGTTCTCGTGGAGTTCGCGGATACGCGCGGCGGGCAGCTCCTTCTGTGCTGCAGCCAGCAGGGCACGGGATTGGTCGACGAGTACCCAGCTGGAGGCCACCAGTCGCTGGAACGCCGCAGCTGCCTCCCCGTCCAGGGGCACTTCGCTGAGGACATCTTCGCCGCGTTCGAGGCTGTCCATGAGAGCGGCTTCGATGAGTTCGGCGCGGTTCTGAAAGTGCCCGTACAGGGTCACGCGGCCGACTCCTGCTTCGGCGGCGATGTCCGCGACGGAGGCGTCAGGGTTCCTGCTGATCGCTGTCACGGTGCCCGCCAGAATCTTCGCCCGGTTGCGCTGGGCGTCCGCCCGTTGGTTGGCCGCGCGGCTGCCCGTCGCGGGGGTGCGCCGGGTGCCGCCGGACGCTGTCCCCTTCTTCGTCGGCACGCGTCACCTCACAAGTCGTACGGGAATGTATGAGATAGCGTACCCGTTGTATCTCGTACATCGCTGTTCTAGTTAGGAGATTCGTGATGACTACCCCTTCACCACCCGGCACCGTGGGCGCCTACCCGAAGCGCTGGCTGGCGCTCGGCCTGCTGGGCGCGGCCCAGTTCATGCTGATCCTCGATGTCACCGTCGTGGCGATCGCCCTGCCCCAGATGGAAGCCGACTTGTCGCTCTCGCGCGAGGCGCTGACCTGGGTCGTTACCGCATACACCGTCGCCTTCGGTGGCCTCATGCTCCTTGGCGGCAGGAGCGCGGACCTGTTCGGTGCAAAGCCCATCGTCTACACCGGCCTGACCGTCTTCGTCGCCGGTTCTCTGGCCGCGGGCTTCGCCGACAGCGGGACCGTGCTGCTCGCCGGGCGCATCGCTCAAGGTATAGGCGCAGCCATGCTCTCCCCGGCAGCGCTGTCGGTGGTCGTTCGCTTGTTCGACGGTGACGAGCGCAACCGCGCACTGGGCATCTGGTCCGCCCTCGGCGGTGGCGGAGCCGCCGTCGGGGTGCTGCTCGGTGGCCTGATCTCCGCCGGTCCTGGCTGGCCGTGGGTGTTCTTCGTCAACGTGCCCGTCGGCGTGATCGTCCTGATTGGCCTGCTGCGCGTGCTGCCGCCGCTGCCACCCCAGCCCGGTGCCCGCCCTCGCCTGGACGTGCTCGGGGCCATCCTGGTCACCGGTGCGACAGGACTGACAATCTACGCGCTGACGATCGCCGGCGAGACCGGCTGGACCGCTCCGCGCACGCTCGTGTTCGCCGGGATCGCGGTCGTGCTCTACCTGCTGTTCGGCTGGTGGCAGAACACCACCCGCTCTCCGCTGATGAACCTTTCCCTGCTCGGCCGGCGGCCGGTGTTCGCCGGAGCGTTCGTCCTCGCGACCGCCACCGCCCTGATGGTCGCGGTGTTCTTCCTCGGCACGTTCTACTTCCAGCAGTACGCCGGCTACGGGCCACTGGTCACCGGCCTGCTGTTCCTGCCCATCGCCCTGGCCACGATGGCCGGCGCCCAGATGGCGGGAAAGCTCGTCGGCAAGCTCGGTGCCCGCAAGCTCGGCGCGATCGGAATGATCGTGGGCGCCATCGGACTCCTGGTCCCCGCCCTGTGGTCGACCACCCTCACCACGACCGTCGGGATCAGCTTCGGCGCGCTCGGCATCGGCATGCTGTTCGTCGTCGCTTCGGTGACCGCCCTCGGCCAGGTTGCCCCTGAGGAGGCCGGTATCGCCTCGGGTCTGCTGAGCACCTTCCACGAGATCGGCGCATCCGTGGGCGTTGCCACCGTCTCCAGCATCGCGGTCGTCAGCCTCACCGCAGGCGGCGACGCCGGCTTCCAGCGGGCGTTCCTCGCCGTCGCCATCGGCGCGGTCGCGGCCACCATCATCGCCAGCATCGCGATCCCCGGGCGTGCACGGCAGGCATCACCGGCGCCCCACTCTTCGAGTGATACCCCTTAGGGGTTCGGGGAGACTCCCCCGCCTTGTGTTTCTGCTGGGCGGATTACGGCCACGACATCTCGACGCGATGGCCGCGGCCGCCGAAGCGCGCCTCCAAGAGCCGTCCTCCGGCTGTGCACCTTCCTTCCATGCTTCCCGGCGGACCGCGGGTGATCATCCGATGCGGTGCCAGGTCCCGTCGGGAGCCTCGAACTCGTACGCGGGCGCCTCGAAGTCGTCGGTCGCGAGAACGTCGAGGATCCACCTGTCAGGGTCGGCGGTGAGGATGCGCCAGGGTTTCCCGGGCCACCGGGTTCGCGCGGTGGTGACGCCCGGAGAGCGGATCGCGGCGAAATGCAGCCGCGGCGGCTGACCGTATCGTGCGGCCGCGCTGCCGACCTGAAACGTGTGCTCGGCGGTCAGGTCCAGCAGAGCGCTCGAGTCCTCCACCCGTACACCCGCACGGTCGGTGCACACATAGACCAGGGCCCAGTCACCGTGAGGGTCGGCTCGAACGAGAACTACTGAAGCCCGGCCGTGATGGCGGAGCGCGATGACCCTCCCGTCCGGCGGTGCGCCGTCGGCGGCGGTGCGGGCGCATTCGCGCGCCCCTACCAGGTCGATCTCGTCCCATGCGGGTTCCATCACGCCAGCAGCCTTCCACCGTGCAACCGGCTGCGCTACGTCCTGATGCTGACGTCGACGGCGGCGGGTTCGTCAGCAGGCCGTTCAGGGCTGGAGACGCTGTGCACGGGCGCCAGAAGGCGGGGTGGTCATGCGTGCACGTCCTTTCGTTCGGCGTCGTGGCTTGGTTCTCCGAGGATGGCCTGGGTGCTGGTCTCAGGGTGCAGGTCCAGGCGGCGTAGGAGCTGGGCGTTGAGGGCGACGACGACGGTCGAGGCGGACATGAGTAGGGCTCCGACGGACATCGGCATGACGAACCCGATGGGAGCTAGCACGCCGGCGGCGAGCGGGACGGAGATGAGGTTGTAGCCCGCGGCCCACCACAGGTTCTGCTTCATCTTGCGGTAGCTCGCCCGTGACAGCTCGATCACGGACAGCACCGATCGGGGGTCGTCGCTGGCCAGGATGACCCCGGCGGACGCGATGGCGACGTCGGTGCCGGCGCCGATCGCGATGCCGACGTCCGCCTGGGCGAGCGCGGGCGCATCGTTCACGCCGTCCCCGACCATGGCGACCTTGCGACCTTCGTGCTGCAGCTGCTGGACCTTGGCGGACTTGTCCTCGGGCCGCACACCGGCGAAGTAGCGTTCGACGCCGAGCTCGCGGGCCACGGACGCGGCCACCGCTTCGGCGTCGCCGGTGATCATCACGACCTGCACACCGCGCCGGTGCAGCGCGGTAACCGCCTCGCGGGACTCAGGGCGGATCTCGTCAGCCAGGCGAAGGGCCCCGGCGACGTGTCCGTCGATCAGGACGTGCAGGATGATGGCGCCCGACTCGCGCCACCGGTCGGTGACCGTCAGCTCCTGCGCCGATCGCTCGTGCAGCAGATTGGGCCCCCCGACCTCGACCTGCCGGCCCTCGACGGTGGCCCGGACCCCGACCGCCGGCGACGACTCGAAGTCTCGAGCGGGCGGGACAGACAGCTTCTTCTCGCGTGCTGCGCGGACGATGGCCCGGGCGAGCGGGTGCTCGGAGTCGGACTCCGCGGCCGCGGCCAGGGTGAGGACGGTGTCCTCGTCGTGGTCGCCGGTGGCCTCGATCGCGGTCACGGTGGGCTCGCCCTTGGTCAGGGTGCCGGTCTTGTCGAACAGCACTGCGTCGACGGTGCGCATGCTCTCCAGTGCGAGCCGGTCCTTGATCAGGACGCCACCGCGCGCGGCACGTTCGGTCGCGATGGACACCACGAGCGGGATGGCCAGGCCCAGGGCGTGCGGGCATGCGATGACGAGGACGGTCACCGTCCGGATCACCGCGGCGTCAGGCATGCCGAGGACGGTCCACGCCGCGGCTGTGAGCACCGCGGCGCCGAGGGCGAACCAGAACAACCACCCGGCTGCGGTGTCGGCCAGGCGCTGGGCGCGTGAGCTGGAGCTCTGCGCCTCGGTGACCAGGCGCTGGATGCCCGCCAGGGCAGTGTCCTGCCCGACCGCAGTGACCTCCACCCGCAGACCCGAGTCCGTCGCGACGGTGCCGGCCACGACGACGTCACCGCTGCCACGCCGCACGGTGCGCGACTCTCCGGTGATCATCGACTCGTCCATACTCGCGGCGCCGTCCACGATCCTGCCGTCCGCCGAGACCCTTCCGCCAGGGCGGACCACGACGACGTCACCCACGCGAAGGTCCGCTGGCGCCACGGTGACGACCTCGTCGCCTTCGACCCGCTCGGCCTCGTCCGGCAGCAACGCGGCCAGGGAATCCAGGGCCGAGGTCGTCTGCGCGAGGGACCGCATCTCGATCCAGTGCCCCAGCAGCATGATCACGATCAGCAGCGCCAGCTCCCACCAGAAGTCGAGCTGGTGGTCGAGCAGGCCCAGGCTCGCGCCCCACGACGCGACGAACGCGACGGTGATCGCCAGGCCGATGAGCAGCATCATCCCGGGCTTACCCGCCCGGATCTCCGACACCGCGCCCGTCAAGAAGGGCCGCCCACCCCACACATACATGACGGTGCCGAGCACCGGAGAGATCAGCCCCAGCCCCGGCACGTCGGGCAGCTCGTACCCGAGAACCATCGCGAACATGCTCGAGGTCGCAACGACCGGGACCGCGAGAACCAACATGATCCAGAACAGCCGGCGGAACTGCCCGACGTGGTCCCCGTGGTTCCCGTGACCGCCATGACCGCCGTGACCGCCATGTTCTGAATGCTGGTCGTGTCCAGCGTGATCCTGGTGATCGGCATGGTTCGAAGGTTGTTCAGAGACGGTGCCCTGCGCCCCGTGGTGCCCGGTGTGGGACTCCTCGTGGTGGACATGCTCGGGCGAGCCGTGCGGCGTGTCGCTCTCGCCGCTTGTCGTCTCGACCCCAGCCTGCCTCCGATGGAGCTGGCCGGCCAGGTTCGGTTCGTGCTCTTCATGACCGTGAGGCTTCATGACCGAACTTCCTCTCGAGATGCGACGGCGCGACCAGCACAACAGAATACCCCGGCAGGGTATTTCGTCGGCGAGGCCCGCGTGCCGTGGCCGATGCGCTCACCGCGCGCCTCGTCCCGAATGCCAGCAGCAGCGCCGCGATGAGCAGGCCCTCGAAGTCTGACCGGCGACCGGCGAACAGCGAAGTGACGGCGGGCAGTCATCGGGTGGCATCCCCGTCGACCCAACCACTGTCCAGAAACAGCTCCCCGAGCTGAGCTCTACGCGGCTCAGCCCAGCTCAGCCCAGCTCAGCCAGCAGTGCCCGGCATGCCTGCTCGCACGCCCTGCACGCTCGCGCGCACACCGCGCAGTGCTCGTGCATCTGTGCGTGCTGCTCGCACTCGGTCCCGCACGCAGCGCAAGCCGTCATGCACGCCTGCAACACCGCACGCACGAGTTCCAGGTCCGGCGACGTCTGCCGGCTCAGCACCGCCGCGGTGGTCGAGCACACGTCGGCGCAGTCGGCGTTGAGCCGGATGCACCGGCGCAGCTCGCCCACGTGCTCCTCGCTCAAGCACGCGTCCGCGCACGCCGTGCATGACTGAGCACACCCGAGGCACGCTTCGATACAGGCCACCAGCTCCGACGAGGGCGCGAACCCCTCGCCCGGAAACGTCTCGACCATCTCTCGCGTCACGCTCACGACGACCTCCTCGACCCACCGCGGCCGACCTGCCCGACCCCCGACGGTGAGCACCGATCCCACCGTACGAACCGCGCCGACCGCACGCCCGACACATCCGAGCACCCCGGCCTCACGGCGCGGGATTGATCCGGTGCACGCTCACCGATCCTGGGCGCGACCACGCACGCCAGCAGGACGCCCTGGCACGGATCACGCTGGTCGCAGGGCCGGACGCATCGCGTGCAGCTCCCGCCTCGCGCGGTCACTGCGCGGGTGAAGCTCAAGATGACTGAGCGGCGACGGCGTCGACGTACTCCCAGTGCCACGGCTCGTACTTGGAGCCGCCGGGCCGTGCCCAGTCGGGGTTGTCCCAGCCGGAGGTCTGTGCCTGGTCAGCAAGCCAGTCCCATCGCTCCCCGGAGTAGGACTCCGCGCACAGGTCGACCGCGAGGCCCCAACCATGGTTCGACGTGCCTGGAGTGGCGGCGAGGTATCCCTTGGCTGCCTTTGTCGCGACCTGCTGGTCGTAGGAGCGGTAGCCGTCCGTGAGGCACATCGACTCACCGAACCGGACCGTGTAGGCCTCGTTCAGCTCCGCCAACGCCTGGGCGGCATCCGCACGGACCTGCTGTGCCCCGTCCCAGGGTGAGCACAGCTGGTCGTCCGGGACCTGGCCGTTCTCCCACCCCTGCTCGACCGCGACGGCGCAGCCGGGCAGTGAGCCTGCGGGTGCGCTGCCGGCCGCATCTTCCCGCGGTGCGTCCGCCCCCGCTTCCGACTCTGATTCCGGCCGTGTTTCCGGCGGCGGGGTCGGCTTCGGCTCGGGGGGTGCCGGCTCGATCTCGATCTTTAGCCGCTCCTCGGCCCTGGAAATCTTGGCGGACCGGTCGACCACGATGGGCGGGGCGGCAGTCACCGCCCGTGAGGCTTCGCTCGCCTCCTGTGCTCGGACATCCGCGGGTTGTCTGAGCGGCTCGGCGTGGGCGTCCTGGCTCTCGCTCGAGGTGATCGCGAAGGCCGCCGTCGTGGCGACCATGGCGGCAAGGCCGATGCTTCCGCCGAGAACACGGGCGCCCGACCGTGGGCCCGGCCGGCGGTCCTGGGCGTGGCGGCCGCCTGTGGCGCGGTTGCGGTTCGGGCGGGGCCGGCGGGCTGGATCGGTGGTGCCGTGCTTCATGCGAGGCCCCCGAAACGGAGGCGGCTCGCGGGTGCCGCAGTGTGGCACAGGCGGGTAGAGCGCAGGTGAACGAGCATCGGTATCTCCTGGCGCCTGCGAGGTTAGCTGTCGGATTCGGGTCGGAGACTGACCCGGCCAGCGAGCGTTGCTCGCATGGCTTCACCCCGAGGACGCCGAACAGCGGCGCCCGAAAGTGGTTCCCCCGTCCCTGCCGGGTGTTGACGTGCACGCGGCGGCGGCAGGGCTCGGCGCCCGCCCGTGCACCCCACGATGTGAGGTGGGCCGAATGTACCCGAGGCCTCGCCGAAAGTCACGAAAAGATAACGACGCCATGACACCCCTGCGCGTAGCCCCCACGCGAGCAAGGCCCCTCGGCCCCCGCCCGGTCGGCGCGCGCGATGGTCGTCGGCTGGCAATCAGGCCACGGGCATCGCCGCTGCAATGCCGAGTTCGGGGCGGGACCAACAGGGCGTCGCTCGCACGAGCGCGGGATTCGTTACGCTCGTGCGAGTCATGCTCGCGCTGCGCACCCTTCGCCTACTGTTGGCCGATCCTCGTCGGCGGCTCGGTGCTGCGCTCATGGTCGTCCTGCTGATCCTTGGCGTCGTGACGATGCACGCGATGAGTGGCTCCTCGAGCGCTCACGCAGCCCCATCCGTGATGGCTGAGGCGGCGCAGACTGCTGTGTCTCCTCACGCGGCGGGAACGGTCGTGGATGCCATCGACCACGAGGACGACGGCTCGCCATCCTGTGACCACAGTTGTGGCGGAAGCGAGCTGATGACCGCGATGTGTCTGATGGTGCTCGTCGTGCTGCTGACCCTTGCGGTGCCGGTGCGGCGCCTCTTCTTCATGGTCAGTGAGACGCGGGCAGGGCCACGGCCCGCGCAGCTCGCGCGGGCACTCGTCGCCCGCGCCCCATCACTGCATGCGTTGAGCATTTCTCGGACGTAGATCCCTGAGGCGACGCGTCGAGCCTTGACGCGTCGCCGGCTTCTAGTGCCAGGACGTTCCCGTCCGCCAGTGGATCTACCCAAGAAAGGCCCCATCCTGATGAAGCGCACCCTTGTGCCCGCTCTCCTGATCGTCGGCGTGGCGGTGCTTGGCGCCTGCTCGAACACGCAGGAGCCCGCCCACGACATGTCCACGATGTCGAGTCCGGCGGCCGAGCAATCGCCGGACGCATCGACCCAGTTCAACGACGCGGACGTCGAGTTCGCGCAGATGATGATCCCGCACCACCAGCAGGCGGTTGAGATGTCGGACCTGATCACCGACAAATCGGGGATCGACCCGCGGGTCTTGGACCTCGCTGCCCAGATCAAGGAGGCGCAGGCCCCGGAGATCGAGCAGCTCACCCAGTGGCTCGAGCAGTGGGGAGCACCCGTCCCTGAGTCCGGGTCGATGGACTCGATGGGATCGATGGACCACGGGTCCATGAACGGGATGATGAGTGCAGACGATATGGAGGCCCTCGAGGACGCTAGCGGAGCCGAGGCCGGACGCCTGTTCCTGTCGCAGATGATCTCCCACCACCAGGGCGCCATCGCGATGGCACAGACCGAGGTCGACGAAGGGCAGAACCCGGACGCGATCGCCATGGCGGAGAGCATCGTTGACACCCAGCAGGCAGAGATCTCGACGATGACAGACCTGCTCGCCCAGCAGTGACCCGACGGTGGTGCGCCGGCCATCCGAGCCCGGCGCACCACCGGCTCGCCCTGCCCGCCCGCCTCACCTTCCCGCCCTAGGACATTCCATGATCCCCCCTGCCCTCGCACGCCTCCGCATCCCCACGGCCGCCGCGCTGATGCTCATCCTGACCGCGTGCTCCGCATCCCCCGAGCCGCCCGGCGAGTCACCCAGCGAGGGATCCGCAAACCCGTCCGGCGCCACGCTGAACCGGGCCGAGTTCTCCCACCTGCACTCCCTCGTCTTCGACGAGCAAGACCGTGCCTTGTACGCAGCCACACACGCCGGGGTGTGGGCCCTACCAGATCCCACAGCACCCGCCGAGGCCGACCGGGCCACTGCGCAGCGCCTCGGCTCGGGCACTCAAGACACGATGGGCATGACCCTCGCCCCGGATGGCTCGCTGCTGGCCTCCGGGCACCCTGGGCCCGGCGAGGCCACCGACCTTGCCGCACCAAACCTCGGCCTGATCCGCTCCACCGACCGGGCACAGACGTGGGAACCCGTGTCCCTTGCGGGCGAAGTCGACTTCCATGCCCTCGCCGCGACGGACAACGCCGGCGCCGAACGAATCGTCGGCCTGGATTCGGCCAGCTCTACTCTCCTGACCAGCAACGACGCCGGCCGCACCTGGAAGCACGGCGCCACGGTCGCAGCCCACGACCTGGCGTTCCTTCCTGACGACCCCAACCAGATCATTGCCACGACGCCCGACGGCGTCCAGATCAGCCAGGACTTCGGGCAGAGCTTCTCGGTACTCGCGAACGCCCCGCTGCTGGTCTTCGTGGAAGCGACGACAACCGGAGATATCGTCGGGATCGACACCAGCGGCCTCGTGTGGACAGCCACAGCGTCCGCGACCAACTGGGAGGCCCACGGCACCGCCGACGGGGAACCCCTTGAGGCGATGACCGTGGCGGTCGGCCCCGATGCCACATCGCACCTCGTCGTCGCCACCGATCAGCGCCTCATGATCAGCACCGATCTCGGAATCACGTGGATCTCGATGGCGGAGATCTCATGAGGCAACCATGTGAGGTGTTCAAGCGCGGGGAGTTCGCAACGTGTGAGATCGGGTAGACGCCGGCGAGCAGGCGGTGTGACTCTCGGCCGTGCGCGGTGCGGGCCTCGCCTCAGTCGTCCGAAGGAGAGAAGCTCGGCACCGGCCTGGCGGCAGCCTCCTCAGCCGTGGACGCGGTGCCATTGCGTGCGATGTCCTCGATCAGCCACTCCATCTCCACGATCTCGCGATGCTGGGTGGCGCTGATCTCGTCAGCGAGCTGACGGACCCGGACGTCGTCGATGTCGGCACGTTCGCTCGTGAGGATCGCGATCGAGTGGTGCGGGATCATCCCCTTCATGTAGGCGCGGTCATCGACGAGTGCCTGCGACCGTGACAAGGCGAGCGCACCCGTGCCGACAACTACCGCGACCAGGACGACCGCGACGTTCGCGCGTACGTCGCGGTACATGTGTCCCCACATGAATCCGAGCATGATGAGCGCCATCGCCGAGCCCATCAGGACGGCCATGTAGACCCGTTCCTCACTGAACCGAACGTGGTCGAGCGCGAAGACGTTCGTGTAGGTGAGCCCGAACATCACGACGGTGGAAGTCGCGATCATGGCGGCGAACCGCGCGTACGTCCGCCCTCTTCCGCGGCCGCCCTCCTTGTGCTCCTGGGCAGACATCCGGCACCGTCCCTTCATCCATGGCTTCGGCTTCCCGACGGTAGACACCCCGCGGTTTGCTCGCCGCCGGGCTCCGGCGCCGAGTAGTAAGGATCGCGCGCCGGCTCGGCAGGCAGCCGCGGATCGTGCTCGCCGCCCCCCTTCCCGCTCGTGATCCTCGGCGCCGTGATCCTCGGCTGGCTCGTGCACCCGGTACGCACCCCACCTCATCGCCGTGCGCCGAGCTCCCACCACCGACGACGGCCCACGCCCCTCATCCGTGGCGCCTGCGCCGTCCTGGCCCACGTGGCCCAGCGCGCCGTGGAGACCTATGCCTGGGTCGCCCCCACGGAGATGACCAAGGGCCTCGCCCTGGCCGAGACCTTCGGCGATCCGGCCGGAGAGATCACGTGGGGGCGCATCGCTGGGCTCAGGCTCAGGTTCACCCGTGACTGCATTGGGCCCGGCCTGGGATGCTCAAGCATGGTGCAGACATCAGAGTCGCGCGAAGCCGCCTACTGGGACCAGTGGAACGCGGAGAACCGGGAGCGCGGCCAGTCGGAGGTCTCTCACCGGCAGGCCTACTTCGTCAGGAAGTGGCTCGACCAGAGCAGCCGCCGCGACCTGCGAATCCTCGAGGTCGGGTGCGGCGCAGGTTGGTTCGTCGACCAACTCGTCGAGTACGGAACCGTTACCGGAGTCGACCTCAGTCCGACCGTCCTCGAACGTGCGCGTGAGCGCGTCCCGCAGGCGACGTTCTTCACCGGCGACGTCCTCGACGTCGACCTTCCCCTCGGATCCTTCGACGTCATCGTGGGACTCGAAGTCCTGTCCCATGTCGAGGACCACCAGGCATTCATCGCCCGCGTGCACGACCTCCTGGCTGATGGCGGTCACCTGATGCTCGCTACCCAGAACCGGCCCGTGCTGCAGAACCACTGCATCATCGCCCCGCCGCACCCGGACCAGCGTCGCCGCTGGTTCTCCCGCGACGAACTGACCGATCTCACCGGCGAGTACTTCTCCACCGTCCGCCTGCACTCCGCGACCCCGCTCGCCCACAAGGGCTACCGCCACATCCCCACCGCTTGGTGGATCCGGCGGGGCCTGGAGAAGTATCTCGGGCCGGCGTGGGCCCGCGCCTGGGCCTGGCCCATGGAGTGGGCCGGTTGGGGCTTCACGCTCATGTACCACGGGAAGAAGAAGCCGAACGGCAGCCGAACTACCCGATAGCTGCGCTGGTCGTCCTCGGCGAAGGTGCGCCGCGCAATTGCGTAGCCGCGAACACGAGGTTCTGTCGGTTCTCGACAAACCACCGGGATGCTTTCAAAACTGACCGATTCTGAGGCGCGCCAGAAACGGGTTCTGGAGGTTTCAAAACCTCAAGGTTCGGGGACTACGCGCTGACCTGCGTTGCGGCCGACAGTGATGCCACGAGTCCGGCGAGGGCTCCGGGTGCGAGGGAGAAGTAGGCCCAGCGGCCGCGCTGTTCGCGCTCGAGCAGGCCTGCCTCGACGAGGATCTTGAGGTGGTGGCTGACGGTGGGCTGTGAGAGGCCGACAGGCTCGGTGAGGTCGCAGACGCACGCCTCGGCGCCGGGCTGGGTGGCCACGATCGCGAGCAGCTGGACGCGGGCGGGGTCGGCGAGTGCCTTGAACGACCGGGCAAGCCCCTGGGCGACCTCAGGCTCGACAGCCTGGGTCAGCGCGGGCGCGCAGCAGCCGCCGTCCGCGGGCGCGGCGAGAGGCAGGGGTGCTGGCGCGGTCGTGGTCATGGCCCCATCCTCCCATAGATTGACATCCATCGATAGGTGGTCCAGGATCGCCGTATCGATGATTCTCGATGTGAGGAGTGGTGATGAGCGAGGTTGCTCGAAACGAGCTGCCGGTGGTCGTGATCGGCGGCGGCCCGGTGGGGCTGGCGGCCGCGGCGCACCTGCTTGAGCGTGGCCTGGAGCCGCTGGTGCTGGAGGCCGGCGAGCAGGCCGGTGCGGCGATCGCGTCGTGGGGCCACGTCCGGCTGTTCTCGCCCTGGCGGTACGACATCGACGCCGCGGCTCGCCGTCTGCTGGAGCCCACGGGCTGGACCGAACCGGACCTGGATACGTTGCCGACGGGCCACGAGCTCGTGGACGGGTACCTCGCCCCGCTGGCGGCCACGCCGGAGATCTCCTCTCGGCTGCGCACGGGCACCCGGGTGCTCGCGGTGGCGCGCGACGGTGCGGATAAGACGCGTTCGCTCGGTCGTGAGCGTCGGGGGTACCGGGTCCGCACGGTCGACGCCTACGGTCGTGTCGCCGACGTCCTCGCCCGCGCGGTGATCGACGCCTCCGGGACGTACGACACCTCGAACCCGCTCGGCGTCTCCGGCCTTCCCGCCGCGGGCGAGGTCGAGGCAGCCGGGTTCGTGACCGGTCCACTACCCGACGTCCTCGGTGCGGCGCGCGACCGGTTCGCGGGGAAGCACACGCTCGTGGTCGGCATGGGACACTCGGCCGCGAACACGCTGCTGAGCCTCGTGGAGCTGTCCGAGACGGCGCCGGGCACGACGATCACGTGGGCGATCCGCGGCGGCTCGGCCCGGCGCTTGTTCGGCGGCGGCACCGACGACGAGCTGCCCGCGCGCGGCCTGCTCGGCACTCGGCTGCGCGAGGCCGTGGACGCCGGCCGCCTTCGCCTGCTGACGCGCGTCTCGATCGAGCAGCTCGTCCCGAGGGCCGGGTCGGTCCAGGTGCTCGGTACGGCCAAGGACGAGCCGCTGACCCTGGACGTGCACGCGATCGTGAACGCGACTGGTTTCCGCCCCGACCTCGACATGCTGCGCGAGGTGCGCCTCGACCTCGACCCGGTCGTCGAGGCCCCGAGCGCGCTCGCGCCGCTCATCGACCCCAACCAGCACTCCTGCGGCACCGTGCCGCCGCACGGCGAGCAGGTGCTGTCCCACCCGGACGACGGCTTCTACCTCGTGGGCATGAAGTCCTACGGCCGTGCGCCGACGTTCCTGCTGGCCACCGGGTACGAGCAGGTGCGCTCCGTCGCGGCCGCGCTGGCCGGCGACCGCGCGGCCGCGGACGCCGTCGAGCTGAACCTGCCGGCCACGGGGGTGTGCTCCACGGACCTGGCGCTGGATGCGGACGGAGAGTCCGCGGCCGGGTCGTGCTGCGGGAGTGCACCGGCCGAGCCGCAACTCGTCACGCTCGGCGCCGGCGCCCCGGCGGGCGTCGGTTTCGCGTCAGGCATCGTGCACGGCCGCTCGGGCGACCGCGAGGACGCCTGACTCACAGCCGTGACAATAGGTCAGCATGCGCTGTATGGTCAGCGCATGCTGACCATAGCCTCACGGCTCGACGTGATGAACCGCCTCGGGCGCGCCATGGCCGACCCGACACGCTCACGCATCCTGATGTCCCTGCTGCACGGGCCGAGCTACCCGGCTGTGCTCGCGCGTGAGCTGGAGCTCACGCGCTCCAACGTCTCGAACCACCTGACGTGCCTGCGGGACTGCGGCATCGTCGTCGCCGAGCCCGAGGGCCGTCAGACGCGGTATGAGATCGCCGAGCCGCGCCTGGCGCGGGCGCTGGTGATGCTGATCGACGTGACCCTCGCTGTGGACGAGGACGCGCCATGCATCGACGGCGGCTGCCCGACACCCGAGTGCGCAGGAGCGTGCGTGCGATGAACTCGACCCTCACCGAAGAGCGGCGCGTCCGCCTGCATCGGCGGGTGCGGTTCATCGTCGGGTTCACGATCACCTACAACGTGATCGAGGCCGTCGTCGCGATCACCGCCGGCGCGCAGGCGTCCTCGGCGGCGCTGATCGGGTTCGGCCTGGACTCGGTCATCGAGGTCGCCTCGGCCGCAGCGGTCGCCTGGCAGTTCACCCGCAAGGACCCCGAGCGGTGGGAGAAGGCGACCGTCCGCGCCATCGCGATCGCGTTCTTCGCCCTGGCCGCCTACGTCACCATCGACGCCGTGCTGAGCCTCACCGGCCAGGCCGACGTCGACCACAGCCCGCTCGGCATCGGTATCGCCGTGGCGAGCCTGATCATCATGCCGGTCCTGGCCTGGTTCGAGTTCCGCACCGGCCGCGAGCTCGGATCGCGCAGCGTCCAGGCCGACGCCAAGCAGCTCCTGCTGTGCATCTACCTGTCCGGCACCGTCCTGATCGGACTGCTCGCGAACTCGCTGTTCGGCTGGATGTGGGCCGACTCGGTCGCTGCGTTGGTCGTTGCGGTTCTGGCGATCCGTGAGGGAGTCGAAGCCTGGCGGGGCGACGTCGAGTCGCCGTTCGAAGTTCTCGAGGAACTGGCCGAAGAGGACGACACTCACTGAACGGATCCGCGCGGCACTACCCGGGGCATGTGCACTGATGCCGGCCACACCATCGCGGTGTGGCCGGCATCCTCGCCCGACGAGCTAGCGGCTCACGCGGTGGGCATGGCGACGGGCTCGACGTTGAGCGAGGTGAGCAGGTCGCGCACGCGGCGCTCGATCTCGTCGCGGATGGGCCGCACGGCCCCGAGGCCCTGGCCGGCGGGGTCGTCGAGCTGCCAGTCCTCGTAGCGCTTGCCGGGGAAGATCGGGCAGGCGTCGCCGCAGCCCATGGTGATCACGACGTCGGACGCCTGCACGGCGTCGGTGGTGAGCACCTTGGGCTGCTCGGCGGTGATGTCGACACCCACCTCGGCCATGGCCTCGACGGCGACGGGGTTGATCCGCTCGGCGGGCATCGACCCGGCCGAGCGGACCTCGACGGCGCCGCCCGACAGGGCGCGCAGGAAGCCCGCCGCCATCTGGGAGCGGCCGGCGTTGTGCACGCAGACGAACAGGGCGGACGGCTTCGTGGTGGCGGGGGTGTCGGTCACGGTGGTCTCCGGGGTTCGGTCGTTCACGGGGTGGGCAAGTCGAGGTCGGGCAGCAGGTCGGCCAGGAGGGCGCGCACGCGGGTGTCGAGCTCGTCGCGGATGGCCGCGACTCCGGCCGGGGAGGCCAGTGCGGGGTCGCCGACGAGCCAGTCCTCGTACCGCTTGCCGGGCAGGACGGGGCACACGTCGCCGCAGCCCATGGTGATCACGACGTCGGCGGCGCGGACGGCGTCGTCGGTCAGCGGCTTCGGGAATGGCTCGTCGGTGCCCAGGGCGGCGAGCTCGGGACGCACGGCAGGGTGCACGTCCGCGGCCGGGGTGGACCCTGCGGACCGGACCACGACCCGGTCGCCCGCGTAGTGGCGCACGAGCGCGGCGGCGAGCTGGGAGCGGCCGGCGTTCGCGACGCACACGAACAGCACCCGGGGCGCCGTCGGCGCGCCGGCGTCGGCGGCGTCCGCGGCGTCGGCGCTCCTGGACGCGTCGTGCGACAGGTCCGCCAGGCGCTGGCGGGCGAACCGGTCGGTGAGGGTGAGCAGGTGCGCCGAGACCTTCGCCGAGCGGGCCAGTGCCGTGTACGACTCGCGCACGGTGCGCAGCACGACCTCGCGGGCCAGGTCGGGATGCGTGGCCGCGAGGTCAGCGGCGAGCCGGTCGAGCGCGGCGTCGGCGTCCTCGAGCCCCGTCAGGTGCGGGTGGGGGCCCAAGGCGTCCAGGGCCGCCGGCGCGAACGACTCGAGCAGGGTGCTGATCGCGGACTTGTAGCCGGGGGTGATGCGGTACCAGACCCAGGTGCCGCGCCGTTCGGACGCGAGGACGCCGACGTCGCGCAGCACCTTGAGGTGGTGGCTCACCGTGGGCTGGGAGACATCGGTCAGCTCGGCCAGGTCGCACACGCACGCCTCCCCGGCGGGCGCGGTGGCGATGAAGGACAGCATCCGCAGCCGCAGCGGCTCGGCCAGCGCCTTGAGCGTGGCCGCGACCACGCCGGCAGCCTCGGTGCCGATCGCGTGCGCCTCGATGCGGGGCCCGCAGTCCGGGTCACGCACCGTCAGCGGCAGGCTCGCCTCGGTCGTGTCGGTGGTGGTCATGACCTCACCTCGTCCAGCTCTCGTGCGGGCGGCTCGATGGAGTAGGGGTCGACGGCGAACCAGCGCCGGGCGGCCCACAGGGACACGTAGACGAGGCCCACCAGGACGGGGACCTCGATGAGCGGCCCGACGACCCCGGCCAGCGCCTCGCCGGAGGTGGCGCCGAAGGTGCCGATGGCCACGGCGATGGCGAGCTCGAAGTTGTTGCCCGCCGCGGTGAACGCCAGCGTGGTGGTGCGGGCGTAGCCGAGACCCAGCAGCTTGCCGAGCACCATGCCCAGGCCCCACATGACGGCGAAGTACACCAGCAGCGGCAGCGCGATGCGCACGACGTCGAGCGGGTTCGAGGTCACGGCGTCGCCCTGGAGGGCGAACAGCAGCACGATCGTGAACAGCAACCCGTACAGCGCCCACGGACCGATGCGAGGGACGAACCGCTCCTCGTACCAGTCGCGACCCTTGGTCCGCTCGCCGATCCAGCGGGACGCGAACCCGGCCACCAGCGGGATGCCGAGGAAGACCAGCACGTTGAGCGCGATCTGCCCGATCGAGACGTCCAGGCCCTGGGTGTCCAGGCCGAGCCAGCCGGGCAGCACGGTCAGGTAGAAGTAGCCGAGCAGCGAGAACGCGACCACCTGGAACACGGAGTTGATCGCCACCAGGACGGCGGCGGCCTCCCGGTCCCCGCAGGCGAGATCGTTCCAGATCACGACCATGGCGATGCAGCGGGCCAGGCCCACGATGATCAGCCCGGTGCGGTACTCGGGCAGGTCGGGCAGGAACGTCCAGGCCAGGGCGAACATCAGCGCCGGGCCGACGATCCAGTTCAGCAGCAACGAGCTGACCAGCAGCTTCTTGTCACCGGTGACGGCGGCGACCTTGTCGTAGCGCACCTTGGCCAGCACCGGGTACATCATCACCAGCAGCCCGAGGGCGATCGGGACCGAGATGCCGCCGACCTCCATCGAGGCCAGCACGTCCGACAGGCCCGGGACGAACCGGCCCACCAGCAGGCCACCGATCATGGCCAGGCCGATCCACGCCGGGAGCCAGCGGTCCAGAGTGGACAGGCGGCGGGTCGCGTCCGCGCGGGCGGTCGTCGTGGCGTCGCTCACCGAGCCACCTCCCGCGCGTCGGCGTCAGCGAGGGCGGCGGGGAGCCCGTCAGGGTTGGGCGCCGCCGGGGTGCCGGCCAGGGCCTTCTCGCCCTCCGCGTCGGCGACCTCGGTGAGGTACGACTGGGCGTCGAGCGCGGCGGAGCACCCCGAGCCGGCGGCGGTGATCGCCTGGCGGTAGGTGTGGTCGACGGCGTCGCCGCAGGCGAAGACGCCGGGGAGGTTGGTGCGGGTGGTCCGCCCCTGGACGAGGATGTAGCCCTCGTCGTCCAGGTCGACCTGGCCCTTGATCAGGTCGGTGCGCGGGTCGTGCCCGATGGCGACGAACAGCCCGGTGGTGTCGAGCTCGCGCTCCTCACCGGTGACGGTGTCGCGCAGCGTGACGCCGGCGACCTTGTCGTCGCCGGAGATGCCGGCGACCTCGCTGTTCCAGGCGAACTCGATCTTCGGGTCAGCCTGGGCGCGGTCGGCCATGATCTTCGAGGCACGCAGGGAGTCGCGACGGTGCACGATCGTCACCTTGGAGGCGAAGCGCGTGAGGAAGGTGGCCTCCTCCATCGCCGAGTCGCCGCCGCCGACGACCGCGATGTGCTGGTCGCGGAAGAAGAACCCGTCGCAGGTGGCGCACCACGAGACCCCGCGCCCCGACAGCTGCTTCTCCTCAGGCAGGCCCAGCTCGCGGTACGCGGAGCCGGTCGCGAGGATCACGGCACGGGCCTTGAACGTCTCGCCGCCGCCGGTGACGACGGTCTTGACGTCGTCGGTGAGCTCGACCTGCTCGGCGTCGTCCCACAGCACGCGGGCGCCGAACTTCTCGGCCTGCTCGCGCATGGCCTCCATGAGGTCCGGGCCCTGGATGCCGGTGGGGAAGCCAGGGAAGTTCTCGACCTCCGTGGTGTTCATGAGCGCGCCGCCCGCGGTGACGGAGCCCGCGATCACGACGGGCGCCAGACCAGCCCGCGCGGCGTAGACGGCCGCGGTGTAGCCGGCCGGGCCGGACCCGACGATGACAACCTCGTGGACCTGCTGTATCGACATGCCTCTATATTGACATAGACCGATGCAGCCTGTCGCACCCGCGTCAGGACCAACCGATTCTGAAGGGCATCAGACGCTTCGAAACCTGGTTCGTCTGGCTTGCGTAGCGCTCTGCTCAGAGCGGCATGAGGAGCATGAGTACCTCGTCCCGGTCCTGCCCGCCGGCAAGACGGAGGGCGTTGGGCCAACGCCCGACTTCTTTCCAGCCAAGGCCGGTGTAGAAGGCTTCCAGCCCGGTACCACCACGGGCGGCGAGGTGGAGCTGTTCGAGGTCCATCTCGTCTCGGGCGACCCGGCGGGCCTCGTTCATCAGTGCGGTGCCGAGGCCTCGTCCTTGCAAGGTTGTCCGGGCCTGGAGGTGGTGGATCGTGCCCCAGTGGGAGGTGAGAGGTCCGGGGTCACGCCGCAGGTTGAGCCAGCCGGCGAGCTGCCCGTCGTACTCGGCGACCAGCAGGCGACTGGTCGCCGGGTTCAGGGTCTTGATGATGGCGTCGAGGAACGGCATCACGTCGGCGATCTCCACCGGTGGGAAGGGGAACCCTGCCGCGCCGCCGGCGTTGGTCACTTCGACCCAGCATGCGGTGAGCGCTTGGCGTACGTCAGTGGTGACGTCGCTGGGATCGGCGAGCTGGGTGAGGGTGGGCCCGGCGCTCGTCACGTGCGCTCCTGGCCGGCGGTGGCGGGTGCGTCCGCTGTCATGGTGAGGTCGACGGTCCCGACCGCAGGCAGTGCGTGGCGGATGGCATGCTCCGCGGCCGCGGCCTCCTGGTCCGCGGCCGCGACCGTGGTACCAGGTGCCAGGTGCAGCCGGGCCTGGACGGCGAGCCGATGCCCGGACCAGCGCAGGCGGACGTCGGAGGCTTGGCTGGTCCCGTCGAGGTGCTCGAGCGCGTGGCGGGCCTGCCGTGTCAGGTCGGGGTCGACGCCGTCGAGGAGCCTGCGGCCGACGTCGCGGGCGGTGCCCCACAGCAGGACGAGGATCGCGGCGGTGATGAGCAGGCCGACGATCGGGTCGGCCAGCGGGAAGCCGGCCCAGACTCCGATGACGCCGAGGACGACGGCGAGGGAGGTGAAGCCGTCGGTGCGGGCATGCACGCCGTCGGCGACGAGGGCGGCCGAGCCGATGCGCCGTCCGACCCGGATGCGGTAGATCGCGACGGCCTCGTTGCCGGCGAACCCGATGATGCCGGCGGCCAGGACCCAGCCGAGGTTGTCCAGCGGCTGGGGTTCGGCCAGGCGGCGGACGGACTCGACGCCGGCGACAACGGCGGACAGGGCGATCATCGCGACGATGAACAGGCCGGCGAGGTCCTCGGCGCGTCCGTACCCGTGGGTGTAGCGGTCGTTCGCGACACGGCGCCCGAGCAGAAAAGCGATCCATAGCGGGACGGCGGTCAGCGCGTCGGAGAAGTTGTGGATCGTGTCGGCGAGCAGGGCGACCGAGCCGCTGATGGCGACGATCGCGAGTTGCGCGACCGCGGTGAGGCCGAGGACGACGAGGCTGATCTTGACCGCGCGGATGCCCTGCCCACTGGCCTCGAGCGCGTCGTCGATGGAGTCGGCCGCGTCGTGCGAGTGCGGCACGAACACCTCGTGCAGCCAGCCCTTGAAGCCGGTCGGGTGCTCGTGGCCGTGCTCGTGCTCATGACCGTGATCGTGGTCGTGCGGGTGGTCGTGGAGCTCGGCGGGCGGTCTGTGGGTGGTCACGACAGGGTTCCGTGCTCGTCGGGGTGGCCGCCGTGATGGGCGGGCTGTTCGTCGACGGCGTGCTGGGCCTGGAACACCGCTTGCGTGACGAGCTTGCGCGCGTGCTCGTCCATGAGCGAGTAGAAGACGCGGTTGCCGTCCTGGCGTGCTCGCACGATGCGGCCCCAGCGCAGCTTGGCCAGGTGCTGAGACACGGCGGTCGGAGACTTGTCGACGACGTCGGCCAGGTGGTTGACCGACATCTCCTCGTCGCGCAGCGCCAAGATGATCCGCACCCGGGTGGGGTCGGCAAGCAGGGAGAACACCTCGACAGCCAGGTCGACGTACTGCGACTCGACACCGAAGGAACACGCCTTCGCATCTTCACTCATGCGCAGATAGTAACCATGCCGCTCAGCGGGCAGCAATCACGTGTCAGAACCGACCGTTTTTGACGCAGCAGCGCCGCCCCTTCGGCGCGCCGGCGACACGCCGCTCAAAAACCCCTTGTGGCTTGCGCCGTTAAATGGCGGGGTTCTGTAGGTGATATGTGGCGGGCCCGGTCAACTGACGCCGATGACGAGAGTGCTGGCGGCGGCTTCGATGACGTCGTTGGTGATGGTGTCGAGTTCGTTGATCTTCAGGACGCGCTCGATCTGGGGGAAGAGTCGTTCCAGAAGCCGGAAGTTACCTCGGGTGATCCGGGCGATGGCGGCGATGGCTTGGGCGTCGGTGAAGTCCTCTGGGTCGAGGATCTTACCGAGGGCGCGCCAATGCCGTTGCAGGACGAAGAGCAGTTCCTCCTTGCCCAGGGGCCGGTACTGGTGGGCGAAGCCGACGCGGCTGTAGAACTGGGGATAGTGGCTGAACTGCTTCTCCAGACCGGGCATGCCGATCAGGATGAGGGCAAGGTTTTCTCGGTCGTAGCGATCGCGCAGCAGTTCCAGTGCGGTGGGGCGGAGGCGTTCGGACTCATCGACGATGACCAGCTCCACGTAGTTCCTGCTGTGGCGCCATCCGCGCGTCTCTGGCGTGACCTGCCCGGCCGGCGCGAGGTGCTGCTCGATGCAGATGTTGGTGCGGGTGATGACCTGGTCGAGTTCGTCCTTCAAGGCTCGTGGCGTGGTCAGCACGCTGGGGGTGTAGAGCACGGTGCGGCTCTTGGCCAGCGCAGCGTAGACCTGCGCGTCACTGTCGGAGCGCGGTCCCCAGTAGGTCAGCAGGTCGTGGACCTTGTCCCAGCGGGCGTAGCGGCGCGCGGAGAGCGTCTTGCCCACGCCGGCTGGGCCAAAGCACAGGCCGATGGTGTGCCCGCGCCGCACGGCGTCGGCGAACTCGGTGAAGCGGCGGTGTTCTTTGGTCACGATGAAGCGCTGACTCACCTTAGGTCCTCTCTGTAAACCTTCAACTTCCGCCGTGGCGCCGGTGGCGGCGCCTCGGTCGCTGGTGGCGTTTCGGTGGTGTGGGTGGCCACGACGGCGATCCGCTCGTTGATGCCCTCCCGCAACGCCCGGCGCCGGGCGTTGCGGGAGGCCTGGACCTCCTTGAGGCTGACCTTCTGGTCGTGGTGGTCCTGGTTGATGGCCTTACAGACGAACTCCTCGTGGTCGAACACGCGGATCTCGGTGATGTCCCTGGGGTCGTAACGGATCACGACCGCCCGGCCGACATAGCCAGCCAGGGTCGGGGAGATGTAGCGCAGGCCCTGGAAGTGGATGCCATCGCGGCGCACCACCCTGGTCTGGGCGACGGTGAGCAGCAGCCCGTCGAGGTCCTCCAGGCTCTCCGGCATGCGCGGTAGCCAGCCATCGGCGATCCAGGCAGCGCGCGGGGAGGTGCCGAGCTCGCTGTGAGTCCGGTCGTTGTAGGTGATCACGAACTCCTCCAGCGCAGCGTCGAGCTCAGCCAGGGACAGCTTTGGCGTTGGCCAGGGGTGGCCCTCGGCGATGTACCCAGGCAGACCAGCCAGCAGCTCGGTGTTCACGGTCCCGAAGATCCTCTCCACCTTGCCGCGACCCTGAGGACGAGCGACAGCAGAGTGGATGAGCCGGATATGCAGGTCCACGGCTGTGCCGGTGAGTTGGTTGCTGATGAAGTCACTGCCGTGATCGACGTAGAGCACATCGGGCAGGCCGCACATCGGCCAGGAGAGGACGGCCTTGTGCCAGATCGCCTGGCGCAGCGCCAAGGCGGTGTTCATCGCCGAGGGCGCGCCGAGGAAGACGGCGTAACCGCAGATCGCCCGGGAGTGGTCATCGATGATCGTGGTCAGCCATGGCCGGGCAGGCTTGCCGTCGGTGCCCACCACGAGGATGTCGAGCATCGTGTGGTCGGCCTGCCACATCGCATTGGGGTGCTCGGCCTGCCGTCGCAGCGCCAGTTCGTACTTGTCGCGATACGACGTCGGCCCTTCCAGGGCAAGGGTGACCATGCCCGGGTCGAGGTCGGCGATGATCGCGCGCACCACGCCATAGGAGGGCGCCGGCCATCCCCCCTCCTCGCAGATGGCGCTGATCTTGCGGTGGATGGTGATGATCGTCGGGCGGGGCTTGCTCAATGCCAGCCCCTCGATCAAGGACACGAGCTCGGAGGGCAGGTGATGGCTGCCGGCATCAGCGCGTCTTCGCGTACCGAGGCCCGTGTACCCCTCGGTGCGGTAGCGGGCGTGCCAGCGCTCCAGGGTGCGCAGCCCGACACCGGTGTCCCGGGCCAGGGCGGCGAGCGGGATCTGGTCCTCGACGTGAAGCCTGAGGATCTGCCAGCGCCCGGCCGCGTCCATGACCTACACGGCGCTTCTCGACTGTCGTGGTTCGACCACTGGGACACTTTGGCGGTTGAGCGCGCGGTAGATGGTGGCGCGGCTGACGCCCAGGACCGCACCGATCTTCGCCACCGTCATCTCATTCTGCTCATACATCCGACGGGCCGCCTTGACCTGGTCCGGCGACAGTGCGGGCGGTCGCCCGCCTTTGCGGCCACGGGCCCGGGCGGCGGCCAGTCCTGCGTTGGTGCGCTCACGGATCAGGTCACGTTCGAACTCGGCCAGCGCGGCGAAGACGTGGAACACCAGCCGCCCGCCCGAGGAGGTCGTGTCGATCGTCTCCTGCAAGGAGCGGAACCCCACGCCCTGCTCGGACAAGATCTGCAGCTGGTCGATAAGATGCCGGATCGAGCGACCCAACCGGTCCAGCCGCCACACCACCAGCGTGTCCCCCGGGCGCAACTGGTCCATCAGCTTCGTCAGCTCGGGACGGTGATCCAGGGAGCCAGAGATCGTGTCGACGAAGACCCGGTAACACCCCGCGGCAGTCAGCGCATCGACCTGCAGCGCAGCGTCCTGATCAGTCGTCGACACACGCGCATAACCCAGCAGATGCCCCACGGTACTGACTGTAGCGATACTCATCCAGCACTGGAAGTATCGAGCCATAGAATCCGGCACTGAGTTCCGCTACAAACGCCGTGGGTTGAGAGCCGCGAAGCGTCAAGCATCCTGGACAGGGCAACGCACCCTCGTCATCGCTGTAGCGGAATCGTTCGTTTACGGGACGACAGGCCGTCCCATATGACGCACCGTCACCGGACAACCCTCCTCGGGCGGTCTTGCGAACATTCGGGCGTGGGTTTCCGCCGATGACCTGCACCGCCTCCGCAACGGGTTCCTCCTACGGGACGGACAACTGGTGTCGACGACGCGTGAAAACTGACCCCGTGGCGACGGGTGGAAACGGACCCCCTCCGCGACGCTGAGGAGGGTGATGACCGTGGAGGACTGGGCGGAGATCCGGCGGTTGCATCGGGTCGAGCGGATGCCGATCAAGGCGATCGTTCGCCGGTTGGGGATCTCGCGGAACGCGGTGCGGCGGGCGTTGGCGCGAGATTCACCGCCGAAGTACGAGCGGCCGGCGCGCGGGTCGCTGGTCGACGCGGTCGAGCCGCGGGTTCGTGAGCTCCTCGGGGGCTGTCCGACGATGCCGGCGACGGTGATCGCGGAGCGGATCGGCTGGTCGCACTCGTTGACGATCCTCAAGGACAGGGTGCGGGTGCTGCGCCCGTTCTATCTGCCGCCGGACCCTGCGACGCGCACGACGTATGACCCGGGCGCCCGGGTGCAATGCGATCTGTGGTTCCCGCCGGTCGAGATCCCGCTCGGGGCCGGGCAGGTCGGTTCTCCGCCGGTGTTGGTGATGGTCGCCGGGTACTCGCGGATGATCTTCGCGATGATGCTGCCCTCGCGTCAGGCGCCGGATCTGATCGCGGGACACTGGGCGCTGCTGGGGCGCATGGGCGCCGTGGCGCGTGAGCTGGTCTGGGACAACGAGGCGGCGGTCGGGTCCTGGCGGGCCGGGCGGCCGCGCCTGACGGACGACTTCGAGGCGTTCCGCGGGATCCTCGGGATCGGGGTGCACCAATGCCGCCCACGTGACCCGGAGGCCAAGGGTCTGGTCGAACGCGCGAACGGGTATCTGGAGACCTCGTTCCTGCCAGGGCGTGCGTTCACCGGCCCGGACGACTTCAACGCCCAGCTCGCCGGCTGGCTCGTCCTGGCTAACGGGCGGCATCATCGCCGGCTGGGGTGCCGTCCGATCGAGCGATGGGAGGCGGACCGGGCCGCGATGTTGCCCCTGCCGCCGGTGGCCCCGCAGCTGGGGTGGCGCACCAGGGTCCGGCTGCCGCGTGATCACTACGTGCGGCTGGGGTCCAACGACTACTCCGTCGACCCGGTCGCGGTCGGCCGGTTCGTCGACGTGGTCGCCGATCTCGAACGCGTCACCGTCCGGCTTGGTGACAAGGTCGTGGCCACCCACGAGCGGTGCTGGGCACGCGCACAGACCATCACCGCCCCCGGCCACCGCAAGGCGGCGTTGGCGATGGCCGCGGCGGCAGCCCACCGGCCCGTCCAGGCACCCAGTGACGAGCAGCAGGAGGTCGAGCAGCGTGACCTGGCCGACTACGACACCATGCTCGGCCTGACGGACGTGGCCTGATGGCACCCGCCAAGACGAAGACTGTCAGCAGGGACGCCAGCAGAGACGTCACCGCGGAGCTCGCGTTCCTCACCCGCGCGCTCAAGGCCCCGAGCCTGCGCGAGGCCGCGGGCCGCCTCGCCGAACGGGCACGAGCCGAGTCCTGGACCTTCGAGGAGTTCCTGACCGCTTGCCTGCAACGCGAGGTCGCAGCCCGTGAGACCCACGGCGGCGAGGGACGCATCCGCGCCGCCCGGTTCCCGGGCCGCAAGTCCCTCGAGGACTTCGACTTCGACCACGCCCGCGGGCTCAAACGCGAGCAGATCGCACACCTGGGCACCCTCGACTTCGTGACCGCCCGCGAGAACGTCGTCTTCCTCGGGCCACCCGGCACCGGCAAGACCCACCTCGCGACCGGGATCGCGATCCGCGCCTGCCAGGCCGGCCACCGGGTCTTGTTCGCGACCGCCTCCCAGTGGGTCGACCGGCTCGCGACCGCCCACCACGACGGGCGCCTGCAAGACGAGCTACGCCGCCTGGGCCGCTACCCCCTGATCGTCATCGACGAGGTCGGCTACATCCCGTTCGAACCCGAAGCAGCGAACCTGTTCTTCCAACTGGTCTCGGCCCGCTATGAACGCGCCTCACTGATCGTGACCTCGAACAAGCCCTTCGGCCGCTGGGGCGAAGTCTTCGGCGACGACACCGTCGCCGCCGCGATGATCGACCGCCTCGTCCACCACGCCGACGTCATCGCGCTCAAGGGCGACTCCTACCGACTCAAGAACCGAGACCTCGGCCGCCCACCCGCGGCCACCACCGACTGAACACCACCAGGAAGGGGTCCACATTCACCCGCCGCCAGGGGGTCCATTTTCAGCCGTCGTTGACAACTGGACCGACCGCAACCGCTGCGAGGGCGGACCACTGAGCGTTAGGGGGTCCCGTCCGGCTCCGATGCCCTCTCCAGGCTTCGGACCACTGCCAGGCGGTGGAGCTCAGACCGTCGGATGAGGAGTGCGGCAACGGGCGCCCGCGATCGCGCTGGCGGCGTGATGATTGGTCGTCATTCGCGCCCTTTGGTTCCTTCGCGCACCATCCGACGATGTTCGCCGCGGCCGGCGGCGTGCCCGCGTTGCGGGCGGAGTCGTTCAGTCGCGAGCGATGCGAAGGGCGACCCAGAGCGCGCACCTTCGGCAGATGTAGGCCGGTTCGCTCCCGAGTGCGTGGAGCGACCTTCGTGGCCGCTGGCGGCCGCAGCACGAGCATCGTTGCTGGGTGTCATCGGCCATGTCGCGATGGTGCCACGGGCCGGTGACCTTCGCGGGTCACAGGTAGCGGCAGACGTCCTCGGGGGAGCATGTGGCCGGGTCGCCGGTGGTGGCGTGCTCGCGCAGGATGGCGATCGTGGTGCGTAGCTGCGCGAGCTCGGCGAGCTGCCGGTCGATGACCGCGAGGCGGGTGCCGAGCAGGTCGGTGACGTGCTGGCAGGGGGCCTGGCCCCGGTCTCGGATGGCCAGCACCTGGCCGATCTGGGCCAGGGTCAGCCCGGCGGCTTGGCCCCGGCGGATGAAGTGCAGCCGGTCGAGCACCTCGGGGCCGTAGTCCCGGTACCCCGCCGGGCTGCGGTCGGGGTCGGGGAGGAGTCCGACGTCCTCGTAGTACCGCAGGGTCTTAGCTGTCGTGCCCGACGCCTGAGCCACCTCACCGATCCGCATGCCACTCATTCTGCCTTGACCTTCCAGTGCACTGGAAGGTCGATCCTGGTCCTGAGGCGCGGCAACAAGGGAGGACTTATGACGGCAACGGACAAGGGCAGGTCGTATGACCTGGCAGTGATCGGGTCCGGTGGGGCGGCGTTCGCGGCCGCGATCCGCGCCACCACCCTGGGCAAGCGGGTGGTGATGATCGAGCGCGGCACCATCGGCGGTACCTGCGTGAACACCGGGTGTGTGCCCTCCAAAGCCCTGCTCGCGGCCGCCGAGGCCCGCCACGTCACACTCGACGCCGCCCGGTTCCCCGGTCTGCCACTCCCCGACGCCCCACCGGTCGACATGCCCGCCATGGTCGCCGGCAAGGACAAGCTCGTCGGATCGCTGCGCAGCGAGAAGTACGCGGCCCTGGCCGCCGAGTACGGGTGGGCCCTCCACCCCGGCGAGGCCACCTTCGTCGGCACACCGACTGAGCCGGCACTCCGCGTGACCGGCCCGGACGGCACGGCGGAAACCGTCCGGGCCGCGCACCACCTCATCGCTACCGGCTCCACGCCCTGGGCGCCGCCGGTCCCCGGCCTGCAGGAGGCCGGTTATCTGACCTCGACGACCGCGATGGAGCTGGACCACGTCCCGGAGTCGCTGCTGGTCATCGGCGGCGGCTACGTCGCCATGGAGCAGGCCCAGCTCTTCTCCCGCCTCGGTGCCCAGGTCACCATGCTCGTCCGCTCACGGCTGGCCTCCCACGAGGAACCCGAGGCCGCCACCGCCCTGGAAGAAATCCTCGCCGACGAAGGCATCGAGATCATCCGCGGCGCGGTGCCCACCGCGGTGCGCCGCGACCCGGCCACCGGCGAGGTCACGGTCACCGCCACCACCGCCGACGGCTCACACGAGCTCCGCGCGGCCGAGCTCCTCGTTGCCACCGGCCGCCGCCCGGTCACCGGCACGCTCGGCCTCGACACCATCGGCGTGCGCGCCGGCAAGCGCGGCGAGGTCATCATCGACAGCCACCTGCGCACCACGAACCCGCGGATCTGGGCCGCGGGTGACGTCACCGCCCACCCGCAGTTCGTGTACGTCGCCGCGGCCCACGGCGCCCTGGTCGCCGACAACGCCCTCACCGGAGCCGGCCGGGAGGTCGACTACCGCCACCTGCCCCGGGTCGTGTTCACCAGCCCCGCCCTGGCCTCCGTCGGAATGACCGACCAGCAGGCCCGCACTGCCGGGATCCGCTGCGACAGCCGCGTCCTGCCCCTGGCGCACGTCCCGCGCGCCATCGTCAACCGTGACACCCGCGGGCTCATCAAGATCGTCACCGACGCCGACACCGGCCGCATCATCGGCATCACCGCCCTCGCCCAGGACGCCGGTGACCTCGCCGCCGCCAGCGTCTACATCCTCGAGGCCGGCATGACCACCGACCAGGTCGCCAACCTCTGGAGCCCCTACCTGACCATGGCCGAAGGCCTCAAACTCACCGCCCAAACCTTCACCACCGACATCACCAAACTCTCCTGCTGCGCAGCATGAACCCGCACAGGGATCCCTATACCGGAGCGTCGAGCCTGGCGACCTCTCTCGTTCGCTTTGGCTCCGTCAGAGACCGAACGCTCCTCCGCTGACGAGGATGACGATGCCGAGGCCGATCAGGACGATGGGGAACAGGATGTGTTCCCAGCGCTCGAGGACTTCAGCGATCGGCGGCCGGGTGGCAACGAACTTGGCGACTACGACCAGGACCGCGACGAGCGCGAGGAAGACGAGGCAGTAGGCGACCACTGCGATGGGTTCCACGCTGAGGAAGACGGGGACATAGACGCCGATGTTGTCTCCGCCGTTGGCGAAGGTGACTCCTGCGACGGTCCACGCGCTGACCTTCGTGCCCGTGACCTTGGCGTCATCGTCGTCATCGTCTCCGCGCCAGGCTTGCCATGCAGCCCAGAGACCGAGGGCCAGGGGGATGAGCCCGAAGTACGGGATAGCTGCTGAGGGCAGGAATGCTCCGGCTCCGATAGTCACCAGCACAGCGGCACCGAGGATGCAGGCGAACCCCACGTACTGGCCGACCAAGATGCGGGTGGTCGTCCCGCGTTGGCCCGCGCCGCGGGCGAAGAACAAGGAGAGCACGATGATGTCGTCGATGTTGGTCGCGATGAACAGGCCGATTGCCTGCAGGACCGCAGCCAGGATCACGCGCCCGCCTCTGCTGCGTCGCATCCGTGCACCGAGCAGGCAGGATCGATGCACGGGGCGTTCTCGTCAACCGCGAGGGTGACGTCAACCAGGGCGGTCAGCGCCTGCGTCAGGTGGGGATCGGCGATCTCGTAGCGCGTCTTGCGGCCCTCGGGTTCGGCAGCAACGATGCCGCAGTCGCGCAGGCACGCCAGATGATTGGACACGTTGGAGCGTGTGAGGTCCAGATCGCGGGCCAGCTCTGCCGGGTAGGCCGGCCGGTCGAGCAGCGTCAGGATGATCCGGGACCTGGTCGGGTCGGCCAGCGCGCGGCCCAACCGGTTCATCACGTCCAGGCGAGAAGCAATGGTCAGCATGCGCTGAACTATACAGCGAGGACTGAAGTGGTTTTACGCAACCCGGAGTCGCTAAGCGTGCGAACGAGGCTGTGTCAGTTGGGGATCGACCCACGGGACGATTCGCCCGATCATCAGGGAACTCACGAAGCGGCGACAGAACCCCGCCACATAACGGCCAAGGCCACACAAAAACCTGGTTCACAACCTGTGCCGGTTCAGAACCCCCTGCAGGGGTTTTCGCGACGGTCGCGGCATGGCGATCACCTTCGGCTACGCGCGCGTTTCGACGTCGAACACAAGACCTCGACGGGCAGCGCGACGCGCTCCTCGCTGCCGGCGTCGATGCGCGGTGCCTGCGGGTCGAGACTGCGTCTGGCCGCCGCGATAACGGCCGGTCCTCGCTCCGAGCCCGACGAGGGCGACTCCGTCGTCGTGACGAAGCTCGACCGCCTCGGGCCAAGCGTGTCCGCCTGGTGCGCATCGTCGACGAGCTGGAGCGCCGCGACGTCGCCATGCGGTCGCTGTCCGAGCAGATCGACACGAGCAGCTCGGCAGGCCGCCGTCAGACCTGGAACGACGAAAGTCCCGACCGAGTAGAACTCGACCGGGACTTCCCGTCGTCTGGGTCCCCGACTACCCGGGAACCCCTCCACCTGTCACGGGGATGTTGAGACTCACCGCGACCGGGTCCGCCTGCGCGCGGCAAGCGCTCCGCCAAGCGGCGTGAACGCCATGAGCACGGCGAGGACGCCGAAGGCGAGCAACGCGAGGCCCGCGAGGTTGACGACGGATCCGCCGATAGGGCCCTCGATCGTCTTGCCGGCCAGGACGAGGGCGACGGCGAGGCACACCGCCAGGACGATCGTGCGGGGCGATTGGGCGAACGGGCGGCTGTCGTTGAGCCACCGGCGGTGCAAGCGGCCGATTCGCACGACGGCCCACGGCGCCCCGACCAGGAGGAACACCCACGCGGCCACCAGCGAGACCACGTCGCCTGATGGCTCGTCGGCGCCCATGCCGAGCAGCCAGACCGGGCCGCAGGTCGCTAGCACGACGTCGGCAGCCGTGGTCCATCGTCGGCGATCGCTCATAGTCCTGGTCCTTCCACATCTGCCACACTGCCGCCGACGAAAGCCGGCGGCTCTGCCAGGTCGTCCCATCCGGCCTCGAGTCCGTCGAACCCGCCGTCGGCCGACCTCACGGCGAACACCGGGACGTCGACTCCGTCGGTCCGCTCCGAGCCACTGACGCCGCCGTCGGACGCGAGTTCACCGCCGTCGCGGTCAACCCCGACAGTGGTCAGGGCTTCGGCGTCGATGCCGCATGCGGGCTCAATGAGCCAAGCGATCTCCCCGGGCTCCAGGCCACAGCGCTGACCGAGCTCGGCGAGGGTGCCGTTGGTCGCGGCCAATGCGCCAACCAGCCGTGCGCGGGCCTCGGCGAACGCCGTACCGGCGACGTCCAACTCGTCGAGTCCAGCGATCACCTTCGCCGAGGTGTGGTCGGCGAGCACGCGCCGGTTCTCGTCGCTTGGATAGAGGGCAAGGTTCCGTGCTTGGGCCACAGCCAGGGAGTCCGCCGCCAGGGCGTGCACGCGTGCGGTGAACGCTTCGCGCTCGGGCGACCGCGCCACCTCGCGGGGCGCGGCCAGCCGTTCGAGCTCGATCCAACCCGGCGCGTATCCGGGGTTGTTCTCACCGCTGATGGGGTCGTGGACGGGGACGGTCCGCCTGGTCACGGTGCCGGTGAGGTTGTCGAGGGCGAGGCGTTCGGTGCGCTGGAAGTAGTAGCCGGCCGCCCCGACACGCAGCATCTGCGCGATGGTGCGGTCGAGGTCCTGACAGGCAGTCGTGAGGTCGGCTAGCGCGGGTTCGCTCGCCCGGCGAGCGTGATGCAGGATGCGGACGGCGCCGGCAATCTCTACGACGGCCATCGTCTCGCGTCCAGCGGTGCCGGCGACGTCGGTGAGCGCGGCGTCGATGTCGGCGTACCGGCCGTAGCGCTCCTCGTGGACGGCGACGGCATCGTCGAGGCCGAGGGTGCGGGCGTGGTGGCAGGCGTAGGCGGCGATGCGGCGTTGGGCATCCACGAGCCAGCGCATCACGGAGGCCTTGACCGGTTCCGACTCACCGGCCAGGTAGGCGGCGGCCTGGGTCATCGCGCCCGCGGCTGCCGCGAGGGTGGCCGGTGGCGGGCCCGGACGCCGGTCGTCGGCCAGCGGTCCGTGCCGGTCGATCGAGAAGTCCGCCCCTTCGTGGTCGGTCACCCACGCGGCCGCGTCAAGGACGACGGCGGGCAGCGCCCAGGTCTCGGTCCCCGGGCTGACGGTCAAGGGCAGGCGTTGCCAGCCGCGGGCGGCGGCGTACCGCTCGTCGAGGCCGACCAGGGCGCGCAAGACGGCGACCGCGTCGCCCAGCGCCGCGGCCTGCTGGTCGGCGGTCAGGGTCGTCGGCAGGTCACGCTCGCGCCCGGCCAGTGCTGCGACGGCGGCTTGTCGCCACAGGTCGACGGCGCGGATCGGTTGCACGGTGCCAAGGTCCGCGGCCGTAGCGCGAGGACCGGTGTCGCGCAGTTCGAGCAACGCGGCACGGAGCCGGTAGGTGGGGTCTGTCGCACCGGCCGCAAGGCTCGCGAAGCGGTGCTCGACACTGTGGTCGACGACTGCGGCGAGGTAGGCGATCACCTCGGCGCGGTAGCGCATGATCAGCTCGGCGGTGGCGACGCGCTGGGTGGGCGTCGCGCGGTCGGGGGTCTCGATCGCCAGGTTCGCGATGGCCTGCTCGATCGGCACCCGGGGAGCGGCGTCGCGCGGGGGGAGCTCGCCACCCGAGCGCAGCACGGACTGGTGGTAGGCGACCGAGGAGCGGTCCAGGCTGATGGCTCCGGCGATCTCGTCTTGGGTGTAGCCGCGTGTGGTGAGGAACGTGACCATCTCGCGGTTCTCATCGCCGAGCTCGCCGGGGTCGGGGCCGATCTCAATGCCGTGGGCGGCGAGCGCCTCGCGCGGGTCGGGTCGAGGGTCGGGTGTCCAGCCGGCGACTTCGAGGCGCCGCTGGTAGGTGCGGACCGTGGCGACGTTCAGGCCCAGGGTGTCGGCGATCTCCTGCTGCTCGTGGCCACGGCCTCGCAGGAACGCGATCAGGCGCCGGTAGGCGGATGAGCGCTCGGCCCCGCGTGGTGTCGTGGCCCGATCGGGCACCTCGAGTCCCGCCTCTTCCAGCGCGTGGGCGGCGGTGACAACGGTCGGCCTCCAGCCGTCGGCCTCCAGTAGCCGGCGGTAGCGCAGGACGGTGTGGTCGTTGGCGCCGATGGCTCTGGCGATCTGCTGGTGCTCGTAGCCTCGCTCGACCAGGAGCGCGACAGCGTCACGCATCGCGCGTTGCCGGTTCGCCTCGCGGTCGGCGAAGGGACGGACGTCGAAGCCGCCGTCTTCCAGTGCCTCGCTCGCGGTGCGGCGTGGCCCCTCCGACAGGCGTCCGTCGTCGCGGAAGGCGGCGTGGTACTCGCGCAGCAGCTCCCGACCAATGCCGAGTGCCCGTTGGATCTCGTCCCACGAGTAGCCCGCGGTGAACAGCTTGCCTGCCAGCTCGCGGCGCGGGTCACGCCCGTCCAGGGCTGCGCGCACCCGCTGGGCCGCGAGCAGCCGGCCCAGCGCGTCGCGCAGGGCCGCGGCGCTCTGCCCGTACGTCACGGCAGGTCCCCTGCCCCGCCGGTGCGGACGTCGTCCAACCAGACGGCGTCGAGGTCGGCGAGCACGAGTTCGAGCCCCAGCCGGTTGCCGTGCTCGGCGAGCCGCTCGACGGCGGTCCGGGCCTGCACGTACAGCGAGCCGTGGTCATAGGTCTCGACCGGCACGACCGCGGGAACCGCGAGGTCAGTCGCTGCTTCGAGGGCCAGGAGCACCTCGGTGTACGACAGCGTCGAGAACTCCGGCAGCGTCGCCTGCAACGCGGCGAGGGTCGACCGGGCGGTCCGGTAGGCCTCCCGGCGCCGGTCTTCGCGTGGACCGGTGTCGCGGTGGGCGCTCATAATCGCGGCCCCACGAGCGCGGGTGCGGCCGGCGGCTCCGGGCCAGGACCGTCGAGGTCTGCGATGCGGTCGGGTCGGAATCCTGCCCAGTGCTCGCCGTCGGGCATGACGACGACCGGCACGGACAGGTAGCCCAGCCCACGCGCGAGGTCGAGGGCCTGGTCGTCGTCTGTGACGTCGACCTTGACGAAGTCGATGCCCTTCGTCGTCAGCGCGCGGGCGGTGGCGTCGCACTGGACGCATCCGGGCTTGGACAGGACGGTGACCTTGTCGCGGCCAAGCACCTGGGCGACGTCATCGACGGCCAGGCCCGCGGCGTCGGCCAGTTCGCGCAGCGTGCCGTCGGAAGCGGCCAAGGCGCCGACCAGGCGCGCTTCGGCGTGCGTCAGCTTGGTGTTGGGACGGGCGGCGTCTTGTGTGGCGACCCGGTAGCCGGTGCCAGCGCCGGTCAACGAGTCGCGACCTTCGATCACGCGCGCCGAGGAGTCGTCGGCCAAGGTCCGCAGATGGTCCTGCTCACCGAGGGTGTAGACCCCGGCGTTGCGCTCTCGCGCGGCGGCGAGCCGCGCACCAGTCGGCTGCTGGTCGCTCGGCGGGCCAGTGGGCCGCGAGCCGGGGTCTGGGCCGCGTTCGATGTCGGTCATCGCGACCTCCTTTCGCCCGGTACATCACCGGGCGGAGGTCAACCGCGGCCCCGATATCGAGGGCGCACTTGCCAGGCGGGCGGCGATGTCACGGGTGAACGGAGCCGGGCAGACGGTGCGGCTCCCCGTCACGCTGGAGGTCCCCGTGAGCGTGTTCGATCCCTATGCCGCAGCCGCGGCCGGAGACGTCCGGACACTGCGCGACGTCGCGCAGCACCGACTGCGGCACACGACGACCGTCGGCGAGGCCCTGTACCACCAGGCGACCGCGAAGGCCGCGGCGCTGGCGATCCTCGCGGAGTTCCCCACCGCCGCAAACATCGAGCTCAACCCCTCCGACCAGGAAGGCTCGAACTCCTCCCCCGGTGCGATCCTCGACGCCAACGGCGCCGTGATCGCCGACGACTCTTTCGGCACCCCGGCAGACCTCGCCGAAAGGTGGGACGCCGTCATGGGATCGCACAACGGGCCGCTGACCGACCTGCCCGACGACTTCACCTACGACTACGAGACCCGGCAGACGACCCCGCCATACCCGTGGCTGCTGACCTCCACATCCGGGGACGCCGAGCGCATCAACCGCCTGGACCTGCGCACTGCCGCCGAGCTCGACCTGACCGACGCGATCGCCGCGGTCTTCCCCGAGGTTCCCGAGCACCGCACGCGAGCGGCCGTCACGCCGTCAGACCTGACGAAGTTCACGCATCCGGCGTTCGACGGCGCCGTCTTCGACGCCGTCGCCTACCGCCAGCCGTGGAACGGCTGGGCGACCCCCGTCGTCGACCGGTCCACCCTCGAAGCCCTCCTGAGCCGCCTGGACCCGCAATGGCTGCGCGGCTGGGTCAACGGCGACGACGTCCTCCACCTCGCCCACCTCGAGAACGGCTTGGTCACCGACCGCGACTCCCTCGCCCCGAGCGCCGATGGCACCTACGACCTCAGCATCCTCGGCTGGACGTTCGAGCTCACTGACGCACCGTCTCCCGCGCCGACCAGCCAAGCGCCGCCGTCGTACGTGGTGCCTGACGGCGGCCCGGCCGGCGTCGCGGTGCCCAGTCCCGAGCTCGGGTGGTGAGGCGACGATGGCCCGCAAGGTCCGCACCAGCAAGACCCCCGAGCAGCGCAAGGCCGAGGCCGAAGGGCTCCACGCGACCATCGCCGCCGAGGTCGAGAACCTGCGCACGGAGACGAACTGGACCCGCTTCCTCGACTTCTCCCGCCACATGAACCGCTATTCGCTGAACAACCTGCTGCTGATCCTCGCGGCCAACCCCGAGGCGACCGCGGTGGCCGGCTACCAGACCTGGCAGGGACGCGGCTACCAGGTCCGCAAGGGCGAGAAGGCCATCCGCATCTTCGGCGGCCGGTCCGTCACCGAGGCCGTCGAAGACCCGGCCACCGGTGAGGAGGCCGACAAGCGGCGGATGCTCTACTTCGCAGTCCCGGTGTTCGACATCAGTCAATGTGATCCCATCGACCCCGACGCCGCCGTCATCCCGATCGTCGTCAACCGTCTCACCGGCGACGACCCGGCTGGGATCTACGACGCCACCGTCGACTACCTCACCGCGCAAGGCTGGACGGTGACCCGCGAGCCGATCCCCGGCGAGGCCAACGGCTACACGACCTTGGACGACACCAAGCGCATCGTCATCGACTCAAGGCTCTCACCAGCGCAAATGGCGAAGACGGCGCTGCACGAGGCTGCTCACGCGCTCCTACACGCCTCCGACGCGCCTGGGGAGTACGTCGTCCACCGCGGCGTCAAGGAAACCGAGGCGGAGTCGGTCGCGTACGTCACCGCCGGCTTGCTCGGACTCAGTACGGCCGAGTACTCGTTCGGCTACGTCGCAAGCTGGTCCGACTGCGACCCGCAGATCATCAAGGACACCGCCGAGCGTGTGCTGCGCTGCTCGCGCGACCTCGCCGACGCGCTCACAACGACGGAGCCTGACGCTACCGACGGTGCGGCGCACACAGCGCGGATCGACGTCGAACGCCCGACCACGGAGGCGAAAGGAACCGAACTCCCGACCTCGGCCCCCGCCCCGCAAGTGGTTGCTGCGGCGAGCATCTCCCGGCCCGACGCCGTGACCGCGATGGCCGACGTGCCCGCGTCGGCGTCGGCGCGCCCGCCCGAGCCCGACAATGAACCCCCGCCGCCCGCGACGATCGAGGCCGCCGCCGACGCTCTCATGGCGCAGATGCCCCGCCACGCCACCGACCTCATGGAAGCGATCGTCTACCTCGGCGCGCATAGCGAGTGGGACTCAGAGACCGTCGAGGCCCTCGCCGGCCCGATCCAGCGCGCGGCACTCGACGCTGGCCTGCCGCCGTTCGGCTCCACCGGCCCGGACAGCGAGCACCACGCCTACTACGGCGCGCTCGCCCGCACCGCCGGCATCGACACCGACTGGCAACCCGAGCCTGCCGACGTCGAACCGCTCAATCGGCCTTCTGAGCCGCCGGGACCCGGCCTCGGATTCTAGCTCTAGCGGCCAGGGGTGATGTCAGTGGCGAGCGTGAACATTTCCGCCGTGACCCCCCCTCGCCCGACCGCGCTCCGCTCTCTGCTCGGCGCGCGGCACCGTGTCCGTGCACGACGCCGCGACGGCAAACCTCGCCGCCGCCTACGACGTCACGGCCTGGCAGGCGATCCTCAACGCCCACGAGATCCCGCCGCGCCGCACACAGGCCTCGGGCTGGATCGACGTCCGCGCCCGGCTCGTGTGGGAGCGCGATGGGGAGGAGTACCTCGAAACTGCGGCCTTCGCGTGGACCTCGCGCCTCGTCCTGGTCGGATGTACAGCCCGCAAAATCCTTCTGGGCGACGCCGACCAATGCATCTACACCTTCCGCGTACGAGACGGAGTGCGTGTCGAGCGCATCACGGATGCCGCTGCGGCGGCCGGCGCAGAGAACACGCTAGTCCTGCCGGACGTTTCGCACCGCGACCCATCCGGCGTGATCCCGGGCGTCGCACGCGCAATCCAAAGGAGGGACTTCTACTCGGACGCGATCACCGAGGCTATCAATCAGAGGCGCTTCGAGGTCCGGCTAGGGATTCCGCTCGCAGACGAGGTAGAGGCCGTCTCGGCGACCGTACAGGCACTGCGAGCCGATGGATTGGGGGTCGCTGTGTTTACACACCACAACGACATGCTCGCCGCGCTGTCCGATGGACTGGACGAGGCCGGCATCAACCACGAGATCGCCGGCCTGAGCGATGCCCTCGCCGCTGCGCTCGACGCCCAGGTCGCGATGCTGAGGTTCGCCTTCAACGAGGCCGAGTGGCGTGATGTTCTGCAGGAACTGGCCGTCTTCGTAACCAGTTCGGTCCGTGGAACAGCGATCCCTCCACTGGCGAAAGACATCATGGCGGGGAATGGCGCCACGACTCTGCAGGCGCGCCTACTGGATGTCTGGAGCGAGCTCGACGAGGCGCCGGACGTCGAGACTGCGCTGGCTACCGCGGCGAGGGCCCACGCCGCACTCGGCCTGCCGGCCAAGTCGAGCGCGTGGGAGCACGCCGCGCAACTGCTCGGTTCGATACGCGCGAGGGCTGTGCGACGCAACACCCGCCTCGGGGACGAGCGTGCGCTTGTCGCCGCAATCGCGGCGAGTGCCCGAGAAGCCACCGTGTCCGCGCTCACAGACTTGGCCGGCGAGCCGCACGCCGTCGAACTCATGAACCTTTACCAGACCAAGGGACGCGAAGCCGACGCGACGGTCGTCGTCCTGCGCGACAGCGACTTCATGGGCAGCGAGCGAGAGCCCTACCCGAACACAAGCAGACTCTTGTACGTCGTCTTCTCCCGAGCGAGGCAGCGCATCGTCGTCCTGCTCGTCGGGGACGCACGGCGGCTACCTGGCGCCGTTGCGCCGTTGGCGACGATATTCTCGGCGGCACCCCAATGACGATGCCGAATCAGTGGCGCCCCCGGCCGCGAGCGACGCTTTCGCGTGGCGAGGGCCGTCTGGCGGCCTGGGCATCTAAATGGGCATCTACGGCATCCCCACGGTCCCGACAGCGACCGACAGCCAACGACGACGAAGCGCGGAATCTCGCGCGTTTCCCCAGGTCGAAGAACCCGTTACAGCCCTTCGGGACGAAGAGGTCGCAGGTTCAAATCCTGTCACCCCGACCAGCTGAAAGGCCCTCTGACCAGCGGAAACGCTGAAGTCGGAGGGCCTTTTGCTCGTGCGCTGAGCGACCTCTTGCTCGCCTGGGGGTTTATCCGGGGGCGGAACACAAACCCCCAGCAGAGTCGGCAGAGAGCCCCTGGGCGACCATTCCCGCAGGTCATCGCCTGAACCGCGCCGCGGCGACTCCTTCGCACTCGCCCGTGGGTCAGTCGGGCCGTCGGCGCGGCCAGCCCCCGTGGAAGACTTGTGGCCGTGCCTCGCAACCCGTCCTCGTCGCCTCGCTTGATGCGCCGGACATCAACGCCCTGGTCGAACAATTGCTCGCCACGGCGAGCCCAGCCGAGGCACTTGCGCTAGTCGAAGGGCTGGCGAGCGGCAAGGTCACGAGCATCTTCGACCGACTCGACAAGCCCGCCCACCCTGAGGTCACTCCGGTTCCCGAGGTGACGCGCGGTTCCCAACTCCGGATCGATCTGCGCGACACCCAGCCACCGGTGTGGCGGCGGATCGAGGTTCCTGGGGATCTGACGTTGAACGAGCTCCACGAGGTCGTGCAGCGCTCGATGGGTTGGACCAACTCCCACCTGCACCGCTTCCAAGTCGGCCCCGGGTACGACTCGCCGTGCTTCGTCACCCGGTACGACGTCGAGATGGAGGGCGAGGACGGCGTGCTCGAGGATGATGTTCGCCTCGACCAGGTCGTCGCGACCAAGGGCGATGCGCTGCGGTACGAGTACGACTTTGGCGATGGCTGGCGGCACTCGCTCAAGGTCGAGAAGGTGCTCGACACCGCCCCCGACTTCGTGCGCTGCATCGGCGTCCGACTCGCCTGTCCGCCGGAGGACTGCGGCGGGGTGGGCGGGTATGCCGACCTCGCGGCCTGGGTCCGCAGCGGTCACGACGACGCCCTGCTCCCTTGCCTTTTCGACACCGCGGCAGACGCCCACCGGTGGCTTCCCGACGGCTGGGACCCCGACCGGTTCGGTCCCGAGGACGTCAACGACGAGCTCGCGCTCATCACGGCCGAGCCGGTCGCCGTCTCGGGTCACCTCGTTGAGATCGCCGAGGAGTTCGACCGCCACGGAATCACACTCCTGCGGGAGGTCCTGGCGCGGCCCGGCTCGCACGGCACCTCCGAGGTTGCGCCCGACGAGGCGGCGCGCCTCACCGAGGCGTATCGGATCCTCCTCGACGCGCTCGGTGACGGAGTCGATCTCACCGCCGCTGGCTGGCTCCCGCCGCGCATCGTCGCCCAGGTCGCCGAGGCCACCGGTATCGCCGGGTGGCACATCGGGAAGAACAGCCGCGAGGACCAGACCTACCCCGTAGCGATGCTCCGCGACTCGGCCCGAGCACTCGGACTGCTCTCGGTACGCAAGGGACGGATCGCCCTGACGTCGGCCGTCAGGAAGGCCAAATGCGACCCGGTCGCATTGTGGCGGCACATCGTCACCCGGCTCCCCCTGGGTTCCAAGGAGCGGGAGATCGACGCCGGCTGGCTGACCCTCGCGGTCGTCGCCAGCGACGCACCCCCATCGGAATGGCGCGCCGAGACGAGCGTCCTGCTCGGCCTTCGCGGATGGCGCAGTACACATCGCCCGAACGCCGATCCGCGCGCCGACAACCCCACCCTCGAGGTCCTCGGCTTCCTGGGCGGCCAGGCTCGCGCAGGGTGGCGCGACACCGACGAGCTCGCCCCGGGCATCGGCGCCACCGCACGAGCCGTCCTCCACCTCCGGTAGCCCGCTCGGACGTGCCGCCGTCCGACCTCCCCGCCACGGTCGGGCACAATCGTCGCCATGCCTACCAACCCGACGCCGTCGAGCGCGCCCTCGATGATGCGCGGTGGGCAGATGTTCGTCGACGAGTCGACCTCGGGCGACTACCTGCTGATGTGCGCCGTCGTCGCAGTCAAGGACGTCAACCGCGCTCGGACCGCGATGCAGGCCCGCGGCCGGTGCGTGCGCCGCCTGGCGCAGGACGCCATCGCCATGGACATCGCCCGAGTCGTGCTCGATCCGATCGACTCGGTCGTCGACCGCGACCGCTCCTGGCTCATCCAGGGTGCCCGCGAGGCGGGGCGCCCGGCTCCACCGTTTGCCTACCACCACCAGAAGCGCCACGAGGAACCGCTGCTGTGGATCGCTGACGCCGTCGGCTGGGCCTGGGCGCGCGGAGGAAAGCTCCGCGCCGCTGTCGACTCAGTCGTCACCGTCGTCGACCTCTAGCAAGCGCGAAGCCCGACACCACGGTCGTCCGGCCGGGTATCGGGCTCACTTCTCAGGAGGTAATGCTCCCTCGCAACGCCAAGACTAACAGGGGCCGTCAACCCGATCTTGCACAGCGGATCGCGTGGACCACTGGGGGCATACCGCCCTGACCGCCGACGGACAACGACGAACGACGGCGCCCGGAATCACGCGGTTTCGGCAGCGTTCTTGCAGGTCGATCTTGATTCGGGGCGAAGAGGGCGCAGTTCAATTCCTGTCACCCCGACCAGCAAAAGAGGGCCGCTGACCTGGGCAAACGCTCGGGCTCAGCGGTCCTTCCGTCGTGCCAACAGGCCTCGCGAAGAGGTCTGGGTGACTAGCTGGGTGACGAACTCTGGTGTGAGACCTCTTCGCAGACTCTGCCGGTGGCCACATCGGGCGAGGTCGAAGGCCCGCGAGGCGCCGTCGACTTCTTCGCGGTGACGTCGAGGCCGTTCGGTCCGGCCGCTGTCTGGGGTTGTCGCCCGGCGACTCGGCCGCTTCGGCTACACCTCGAATCGGTACCCGGCCCCGGGGTGGGTGATGATGTGCCGCGGGTGGGCGGGGTCCTTCTCGAGCTTGCGGCGCAGCTGGGCGGAGTAGACCCGCAGGTAGTGGGTCTCGGTCTCGTACGCGGGCCCCCAGACCTCCTGGAGCAGCTGGGTGCGCCCGACCATCCGGCCGCGGTGGCGGACCAGGACCTCGAGCATCGCCCACTCGGTGGGGCTGAGCCGCACCTCGGTGCCGGCGCGCTCGACCACGCGGCGGGCCAGGTCGATGTGCAGGTCTCCGGCCTCGACTACGGGCTCGTCGTCCTCGGTGACGGGTGCGGCCCGCCGCACGGCTGCGCGCAGGCGCGCGAAGAGCTCGTTCATCGCGAACGGCTTGGTCACGTAGTCGTCGGCGCCGGCGTCGAGCGCGTCGACCTTGTCCTCGCCGAGCTGGCGCGCCGACAGCACGACGATCGGCACGCGGCTCCAGCCGCGGATCCCGGCGATGACGTCGAGGCCGGCCAGGTCGGGCAGGCCGAGGTCGAGGACGACGACGTCGGGCTGCGTCGTCGCGGCGGCGTCGAGCGCCGCGGTGCCGGTGGCCGCGGTGGTGACGTCCCAGCCGTGGGCGCGCAGGTTGATGGCGAGCGCGCGAGCGAGGCCGGCATCGTCGTCGACGACGAGGACCCGGTGGCTGCTCATGGGGCGCTCCCGAGCGGCGCCGGCGTGCGCACGTTCGCACGCGGGACGGTGACGACCATCGTCAGCCCGCCGCCGGGGGTGTCTTCGGCGGCGACGGTGGCGCCGACCGCGCGGGCGAGCCCGTCGGCGACGGCCAGGCCGAGGCCGAGGCCGCCGCCGGTGGTGTCGCCGAGGCGCTGGAACGGCACGAACATGGTCTCCTTGCGCTCGTCGGGTACGCCGGGGCCGGTGTCGACGACGCGCAGCTCGACGTCGTCGGGGCCCTGCGCCGCCGCGACCCGGACGCGGGTGCCGGCCGGTGCGTGCCGGACGGCGTTGGACACCAGGTTGGCGACGACCCGTTCGAGCAGCCCGGCGTCGGTGCGCACGAGCGGCAGGTCCTCGGGCACGTCGAGGTGGACGTGCGCCAGCCAGGGTTCGACCGCGACCGGCACCACCTCTTCCAGGGACGTCGCGCGCAGCACGGGGCGCACGGCTCCGGTCTGCAGGCGGGACAGATCGAGCAGGTTGTCGATGAGCCGCTCGAGCCGGCGGGTGGACTCGGCGAGGGTCCGCTCCAGGGCGGCGGTGTCCTGGGGGTCGAGGGTGACGTCGGGGGCGGTGAGGCCGTCGACGGCGGCGCGGATGGCGGCCAGCGGGGTGCGCAGGTCGTGGGAGACCGCGGCCAGCAGGGCGGTGCGGGTGGCCTCAGCCTGCTCGAGCGCGGCGGCGTGGGCGGCCGTCTCGCGCAGCCGCCGGTGCTCGAGCACGATGCCCGCCTGGGCGCCGAACGCCTCGACGGCCTGCCGGTCGCTGGCCGGCAGGGCCCGACCCTGCAGCACGAGCCGGTGGTCGTCGTCGATGCGGATCTCGGTGTCGGCGTCGTGGTGCCCGGCCGCACCGGCGGTGCGGTGCGCGGCGGCGACCGTGTCCCACGCGCGCCGCTCGCCGGAGCGCTCCTGGAGCCGGACGGCGTCGAGCCCGAACGTCTCGGCGAGCCGTTGCACGATGGCCTGCGCGGTGTCGTCGCCGGACAGGACCGAGCGCGACAGCGCGGCCAGCGTCGAGGCCTCGGCGCGGGCGCGGTAGGCCTCGACCGTGCGCCGGGCGGCGAGGCCGACGACGGAGGCGACGGCCATGCCGACGACGACGAAGACCGCCAGCGCGAGCAGCTCGCTCGGGCGGGCCACGGTGAAGCGGCCGGTGGGCTCGGTGAAGAACCAGTTGAGGCACCCGAACGAGACCAGCGAGGCGGCCAGCGCGGGCCACAGCCCGCCCAGGAGCGCGACGCCGACGACGAGCGCGAGGAAGAACATCAGCGGGCTGGACAGGTCGTGCGGCGCCCGGTCGGCCGCGAGGAGGAGCGCGGTAAGACCGATGGGCCCGAGCGCTGCGCCGGCCCAGCCGAGCACGCGCCGCACCGGCGACAGCGTGGACCACCGCGCCCGCGACCGTCGCCCGGCGCCGGCGCCCTCGTGGTCGACCAGGTGCACGTCGATGCCGTCCGACAGCCGCGCGATCTCGGCGCTGGTGGACCCGAGGAACGCCTGCCGCCAGCGCGAGTGCCGCGAGACGCCGACGACGACCATCGTGGCGTTGACTCCGCGGGCGAAGTCGACGACGGCGGTCGCAACGTCCTCCCCCACGACGGTGTGGAACGTGCCGTCGAGGGACTCAGCGATCTCCCGCTGACGGGCGATCGCGGCGGGCGTGGCCGAGGGCAGCCCGTCGGTGGGCAGGACGTAGACGGCGAGCAGCTCGGAGCCCGCGGCCCGCTGCGCGATGCGGGCGCCGCGGCGCAGCAGCGTCTCCCCCTCGGCCCCGCCGGTGACGGCGACGACCACCCGCTCCCGCGCCGGCCAGGTGCCGGTGATGGCGTGGTCGGAGCGGTAGCGGGTCAGGGCGTCGTCGACCCGGTCGGCCAGCCACAGCAGGGCGAGCTCGCGCAGCGCTGTGAGGTTGCCCTCGCGGAAGTAGGAGCGCAGGGACGCGTCGATCTGCTCCGGCCGGTAGACGTTGCCGTGCGCCAGGCGGCGGCGCAGCTGTTGCGGGGACAGGTCGACGAGCTGGATCTGGTCCGCCTCGCGCACCACCTGGTCCGGTACGGTCTCGCGCTGCCGCACCCCGGTGATGGCCTCGACGTCGTCGGTCAGGGACGCCAGGTGCTGCACGTTGACGGTGGTGACGACGTCGATCCCGCCCTCGAGCAGGTCGTGCACGTCCTGCCAGCGCTTGGCGTGCCGAGAGCCCGGTGCGTTGGTGTGCGCGAGCTCGTCGACGAGCGCCACCTGGGGTGCGCGCCGCAGGACGGCGTCGGTGTCCAGCTCGGTCAGGGCGGTGCCGCGGTAGGTCACGGTGCGGCGCGGGACCACCTCGAGGTCGCCGAGCTTGGCCGCCGTGGCCTCCCGGCCGTGCGTCTCGACGAGGCCGACGACGACGTCGGTGCCGCGGGCGCGGCGACGCTCGGCCTCGTCGAGCATGGCGTAGGTCTTGCCGACGCCGGGCGCGGCGCCGAGGTAGACCGTCAGCCGGCCCTTCCTCGGCGTCGCGCCCGGCACATCGCTGGTCATGGGGTGATCGTGCCTCACCCGAGGCCCTGCAGCGCGAGGTTGAGCCGCAGCACGTTCACGTGCGGCTCGCCCAGGACGCCGAGCGTGCGGCCCACGGTGTGCTCGGCGACCAGCTCCCGCACGTCGTGCGAGGTCAGCCCGCGCGCAGCGGCGACGCGCTCGACCTGCAGCGCGGCGTAGGCGGGACTGATGTCCGGGTCGAGCCCGGAGGCGGACGCCGTGACGGCGTCGGCGGGCACCGCGGCGGGGTCGACGCCCTCCGCGGCGGCGACGGCGGCTCGGCGCTCGGTGATCGCCCCCACGAGGTCGGGGTTGTTCGGTCCGAGGTTGGACCCGCCCGAGGTGAGGGAGTCGTACCCGTCGCCCGCGGCCGAGGGCCGCGGGTGGAACCATTCGGGCCCGGTGAACGCCTGGGCGAGGCGGGCGGAGCCGGCGGCGTCGGCGGGCGTCGTCGTGCGTTCCCCAGCAGCGTCGAGCAGCGACCCGTTCGCCTGCCAGGGGAACACCGCCTGGGCGATGCCGGTGACCGCCAGGGGGTAGGCCAGGCCGAGCAGGACGGTGAAGGCGAGCAGCACGCGCAGGCCGGCCAGCGAGTGCCGCCAGAGGGCGGCCAGCCCGGAGGCGACGGTCGGGGCCGGGACGGAGGTGGTGGTCATGGTCAGACTCCGGGGATCAGCGAGACGAGGAGGTCGAGGAGCTTGATCCCGACGAAGGGGGCCACCAGGCCGCCGAGGCCGTAGACCAGCAGGTTGCGGCGCAGCAGGGCGTCGGCCGCCGCGGGCTGGTAGCGCACGCCGCGCAGGGACAGCGGGATGAGCGTCACGATGATCAGCGCGTTGAAGACGACGGCCGAGAGGATGGCCGACTCGGGCGACGACAGCCGCATCACGTCGAGCACCTCGAGCTGGGGGAACACGCCGGCGAACATGGCGGGCAGGATCGCGAAGTACTTGGCGACGTCGTTCGCCACCGAGAACGTGGTCAGCGCGCCGCGGGTGATGAGCAGCTGCTTGCCGATCTCGACGATCTCGATGAGCTTGGTCGGGTCGGAGTCGAGGTCGACCATGTTGCCGGCCTCTTTCGCGGCCGACGTCCCGGTGTTCATCGCGACCCCCACGTCCGACTGCGCCAGGGCCGGGGCGTCGTTGGTGCCGTCGCCGGCCATCGCGACCAGCCGTCCGCCGTGCTGCTCGCGCCGGATGTAGGCCAGCTTGTCCTCCGGGGTCGCCTCGGCCAGGAAGTCGTCGACCCCGGCCTCGGCCGCGATCGCCTGCGCCGTGAGCCGGTTGTCGCCGGTGACCATGACGGTGCGGATCCCCATGGCGCGCAGCGCGTCGAACCGCTCGCGCATGCCCTCCTTGACGACGTCCTTGAGGTGCACCACGCCCAGCACCCGCGCCGGAGCCTGGCCGGTCTGCTCGGCGACCACCAACGGGGTGCCCCCGGAGCGGGAGACGTCGTCGACGTACCCGGCGAGCTGGGCGGCGTCGGCCTCCGTGACGTGCGCGCCGGTCGAGTGCAGCCACTGGCGGACCGCGGAGCCGGCGCCCTTGCGCAGCCGGTAGGCCTCCGGCTGGTCGTCGGTGCCGAGGTCGAGGTCGACGCCGGACATGCGGGTGTGCGCGGTGAACGGGACGAGCTCGGCGCCGGCGGGCAGCGCCTGTCCCGGCTCCAGGGCGTCGTCGACCAGCTCGACGATCGAGCGACCCTCGGGGGTCTCGTCGGCCAGCGACGCGAGGCGCGCGGCGGCGGCGAGCTCGTCGTGGCGCACCGTGCCGACCGGCAGGAGGCGCACGGCCCGGCGGTTGCCGTAGGTGACGGTGCCGGTCTTGTCCAGCAGCAGGACGTCGACGTCGCCCGCGGCCTCGACGGCGCGGCCGGACATCGCCAGCACGTTGCGCTGCACGAGCCGGTCCATGCCCGCGATGCCGATCGCGCTCAGCAGGGCACCGATCGTCGTCGGGATGAGACACACCAGCAGGGCCACGAGCACGAGCACCGGCTGCTTGTGCCCGGAGTAGGCCGCGAACGGCTGCAGCGTGGCCACGGCCAGGAGGAACACGATCGTCAGCGAGGTCAGCAGGATGTTCAGGGCGATCTCGTTCGGGGTCTTCTGCCGCTCGCTGCCCTCGACCAGGGCGATCATCCGGTCCACGAACGTGGACCCGGCCGGGGCGGTGATGCGCACCACGATCCGGTCGGACAGCACCACGGTGCCGCCGGTCACAGCGGACCGGTCACCGCCGGACTCGCGGATCACCGGCGCCGACTCGCCGGTCACCGCGGACTCGTCCACCGATGCGACGCCCTCGACGACGTCGCCGTCGCCGGGGATCGTCTCCCCCGCCTCGACCACGACGACGTCGCCCACGCCCAGCGTCGACGACGGGACGACCGTGGTCTCGAGCAGGTCGAGGCGGGTGCCGGTGTCGAGGGTGTCTTGCGAAGCGACGACCTTGCGCGCCGTCGTCGCGTGCTGCGTGGCGCGCAGCGTCGAGGCCTGCGCCTTCCCGCGCGCCTCGGCCACCGACTCGGCCAGGGTGGCGAAGCCGGCGGTGAACCAGAGCCAGACCGCGACCCACCAGGCGAACACGGTGGGCTCGAGGATCGCGAGCACGGTCGTCAGCACCGCGCCGACCTCGACCACGAACATCACCGGCTGGTGGACCAGCGAGCGCGGGTCCAGCTTGCGCAGCGCGCCCGGGAGGGCCGCACGGACCTGCGCCCAACTCAGCCCGCGGCCGGAGGGCACCCGCGTCGGGTGGTGCGGGCCGCCACCGCCCGCGGGCGCGGTGGGTACGGTGCTGGTCAGGATGCTCATGACAGGGACTCCACGACGGGACCTAGGGACAGGACGGGCACGAAGGTCAGGCCGACCACGACGAGGGCGACCGCCCCGACCAGGCCCACGAACAAAGGGCGGTGGGTCGGCAGGGTGCCGGCGGAGGCGGGGACGGCCCTCTGGGCCGCTAGCCGCCCGGCCAGGGCGAGCACGAGCGCGATCGGGACGAACCGGCCGATCAGCATCGCCAGGCCGAGCAGCGTGTTGTAGAAGGGGGTGCTCACGGTCAGGCCGGCGAAAGCCGAGCCGTTGTTGTTGCCGGCCGAGGCGAAGGCGTACAGCACCTCCGACAGACCGTGCGGGCCGGCGTCCTGGATGCCGTCGAGGCCGGCCGGGAGCACCGCCGCGAGGGCGCTGCCCACTAGCACGACGGCGGGGGTCGTCAGGACGTAGAGCGCCACGAGGGTGATCTCGCCGCGGCCGATCTTCTTGCCCAGGTACTCGGGCGTGCGGCCCACCATGAGCCCGGCGACGAACACCGCGACGATCGCGAGCACGAGCATCCCGTACAGGCCGGCGCCGACTCCGCCCGGTGCGACCTCGCCCAGCAGCATGGTGAAGAGCACGACGCCGCCTCCCGGTGCCGTCAGCGAGTCGTGCATCGCGTTGACCGCCCCGGTCGAGGTGCCGGTGGTCGAGGCCGCGAACAGGGCCGACGCCGCCAGGCCGAACCGCGTCTCCTTGCCCTCCATCGCTGCCCCGGCCGCGGCCGGCGCCGCGCCGGGGCCGGCGAGCTCGGCCCACGTCGTCAGTCCGACGGCGACGGCCCACAGCCCTGCCATCACGCCGAGGACCGCCCAGCCCTGGCGGCGGTCGCCGACCATCAGGCCGAAGGTGCGCGGCAGCGAGAACGGGATGACGAGCAGCAGGAAGATCTCGAGCAGGTTGGTCAGCGGGTTCGGGTTCTCCAGCGGGTGGGCCGAGTTCGCGTTGAAGAACCCGCCGCCGTTGGTGCCCAGCTCCTTGATCGCCTCCTGCGAGGCGACCGGCCCGCCGAGCGCGTGCTGGGTCCCGCCCTCGACCGTGGTGATCGCGGTGTGCGGGTCGAGGCTCTGCACGACGCCGTTCGCCACGAGGACCAGGGCCGCCACCGCGGCGATCGGCAGCAGGATGCGCACCACCCCACGAGTGAGGTCGGCCCAGAAGTTGCCGACGCGGGCGTCGGTGCCCGAGCGGGCGAACCCGCGCACCAGCGCGATCGCCACGGCCATCCCCACGGCGGCCGAGACGAAATTCTGCACGGCCAGGCCGGCCATCTGCAGCAGGTGGCCCGCGGCGGCCTCGCCCGAGTACCACTGCCAGTTGGTGTTGGTGGTGAAGCTGACCGCGGTGTTCCAGGCCCCGTCCGGGTCCAGGCCCGGGAGGCCGAGGCTCCCGGGCAGGTGCTCCTGCAGCCGCCCGAGGCCGTACAGCAGGAGGACGGAGGCCAGCGAGAAGCCCAGGAGCGAGAACAGGTAGGTGCTCCACCGCTGCTCGGCGTCGGGGTCCACGCGCACGAGGCGGTACCAGGCACGCTCGGCACGGGTGTGGCGGGGCGAGGCGTAGACGCGCGCCATGTACGCCCCGAACGGCGCGTGCACGAGCGCGAGAGCGGCCAGGAGCAGCCCGACCTGGCCCAGGGTGATCCAGACGGTCGACGTCATGACCGGCTCACCTCACCCTGTCGCCGCGCAGGAGAGCGACGAACAGGTAGCCGAGGAGGCCGCACGTGACGGCCAGGCTCACCCAGTCCAGCGCCGTCATCGTTCGCTCCCGTTCTCACGGGAGGCGGTGCCCCGGGAGACGGCGGTGGTGGCGTCGGCCCGGCGGGCGACCAGAGCCACGGTGACGAAGAACGTCACCGTGAGCAGGGCGTAGACGAGGTCTGTCATGGCTGTCATGGCCCCAGGTCTATGCCCGCCCGCGTCCGCTGCCGGGTCGCACTGACGGTTCCCTGACGCCGGCCCGGGCGGCCTTGACGGAAGCCTTGCGGGTGGGCGGCGCGCGGTCCCCCGCCGGGGCGGCCCCCACGGCCCGCCGCGCAACTTTGACGGAACCTTGACGGGGTCCACGGGCGCCGGGGCCCCTCCGCACGGCTGGTCTGCGTGGAGACTGATCCTTCGTGTCCGAAGAACCCGTCCGCCCCCGGAGGCGACGAGGTCTGCCCTCCTCCACCCCCGGGATCCGACGACGACCCGCGCAGGCCGTCACGGTGGGCTTCCTCGCCACGATCGCCGTCGGAACGCTGCTGCTGACGCTCCCCGTCTCGGCCGCCGGCCGATCCGCATCCCTGCTGGAGGCGCTGTTCACCGCGACCTCGGCGGCGTGCGTGACGGGACTCGCCGTCGTCGACACCGAGACGTTCTGGACCCCCTTCGGCCAGGCGGTGATCCTGGTGCTGATCCAGGTCGGCGGCTTCGGCGTGATGACCGTGGCCTCGCTCCTCGGCCTGCTGGTCTCCCGGCGCCTGGGGCTGAACACCCGCATGGTCGCGGCGGAGTCGACGCACGGCGCAGGCCTGGGCGAGGTCCGAACCGTCATGCTCGGCGCCCTGCAGTTCACGATCGTCGCCGAGGTGCTGGTCGGCCTGTGCGTCGCCGGCCGGCTGGCCACGGCCTACGGCGAGAGCCCCGGGCACGCCCTGTGGTCCGGGTTCTTCCACGCCGTCTCCGCGTTCAACAACGCAGGCTTCTCCCTCTACTCCGACTCCCTGGTCCGCTTCGTCGCCGACCCCTGGGTGTGCCTTCCGATCTGCGCGGCCGTGATCGTCGGCGGGCTCGGGTTCCCGGTCCTGCTCGAGCTGTGGCGCCTGCACCGGTCCGGACGACGCCGCGTGCTGCACTGGCACCGGTGGAGCATCCACGCCCGCCTGACGATGGGCACGACGGCGGCACTGCTCGTCCTCGGCTCCCTGTTCGTGCTCGCGGCCGAATGGGGCAACCCGGGGACCCTCGGCCCGCTCGACGCCGGTGGCAAGCTCCTGGCCGCGTTCACCCAGGCCGTGATGCCCCGCACGGCGGGGTTCAACTCCGTGGACGTCTCGCAGATGAACAACGGGACCTGGTTCGTCACCGACGCCCTGATGTTCATCGGCGCCGGCAGCGCCGGCACTGCGGGCGGCATCAAGGTCGGCACGTTCGCCCTGCTGGCGTTCGCCATCTGGGCCGAGCTGCGCGGCGACCCGGACGTCACCGTCCTCGACCGGCGCGTCGCGTCGGCCACCATCCGGCAGGCGCTCACCGTGGCGTTGGTCGGGGTGGCCGCCGTGGTCGTCCCGACGATGATCATGACCGCCACGACCACGACGTTCACGCTCGACCAGATGCTCTTCGAGGTCACCTCCGCGTTCAGCACCACCGGACTGTCGACCGGCATCACCGCGGACCTGCCCGGCTGGCACCAGCTCGTGCTCGTCGCCCTGATGTTCCTCGGCCGCCTCGGCCCCATCACCCTCGGTTCGAGCCTGGCGCTGCGCGAGCGGCAACGGCTCTACCGCATGCCCGAGGCCCGGATGATCATCGGCTGACCACGCCTGCCGGGCAAGATCGCGCGGGTCAGCCGTTGATGACGAGCTCGAGCAGCGTGCGCAAGCCGATGCGCACCAGATCCTGGTTGTGGGCGACGAGTGCGACCTTGCGTAGGCGAGGCGAGAGCCGGTAGCGGGACGATCCCGGCATAGTGCGCTCCTCCCGTGACAGATGGTGCTGCCAGCCTCCGGGGTCGCCGCGTCGCCATCATCCGCCGCAGGGAATCTTCCGGCCTACGCCCGCGGGCGTAGGCCGTGTCCGGGAGCCCGACGGCTCTGGCGTCGCATACCTCGACGAGCTGGCTCGAACGCTCGTGCACCACGTGTGTCGTGCGTGCGCTTTCGACCTTCGTGATCCCCGCACCTACCAACGTTTCTAGCGGCAGGACCTGGGTCCGGCTGGACTGGGCTGCGACGGACGTTCAGGCCAGACCCGTGTGGAGGTCTCCATGAACGGCAGCGACAAAGCTCAGACGCGACGCACGAACGGAGAGGGTGACCATGATCGAGGTCCACCGCCTCACGAAACGGTATGGGGCGGTGACGGCGGTCGATGGCCTGTCGTTCCAGGCTCCCGACGGCCAGGTGACCGGCTTCATCGGACCGAACGGGTCAGGCAAGTCCTCGACGATGCGGGCCGTCGCCGGGCTGGACCGACCCACGGCCGGAAACGCCACGGTCGACGGCGCACCGTTGCGTGAGCACCCGGTGCCACAGCGCACGCTCGGCGTGCTGCTCGACGCGAGTCGCATCCCGGCGAGCATGACGGCACGCGCGCACCTGCGATGGCTGGCTGCGGCCGGAGGCCTCGACGACCGGCGGGTGGACACCGTGCTGCAGGCGGTCGGTCTCGCGCACGCCGCACGGCGCCGGGTAGGTGCTTTGTCCCTGGGCATGCGGCAGCGACTGGGGATCGCAGCGGCCCTGCTCGGTGACCCCGGCACGCTCCTGCTGGATGAGCCGGTCAACGGGCTCGACCCGGACGGCGTGCGCTGGGTGCGGCACCTGGTGCGCAGCCTGGCCGCCGAGGGGCGCAGCGTCCTGGTCTCCAGCCACCTGATGGCCGAGATGCAGCTGACGGCCGACCGGGTCGTCTTCATCGGCGCCGGGCGACTGCTGGGCGAGCTCGACATCGCGGATCTGGACGAGGGCACGTCGCTCGAGGATGCCTACGTCCGTCTCACAGCGGGTATGGCCCGGTGAACGCCCGGAAGATGCCGGCCGAGCGGGTGCCCTCACCGGGGTGGCCGGTGACCCTGCGCTCGGAGTGGCGCAAGCTCGTGGCTCTGCGGGGCGTGCTGCTCGGGGTCGGGGCGATCTTGGCCGTCGCGGTGGTGGTGGGGTTGTTCATGGCGACCGTCAGTGACCCGGCCGACGTCGAGGTCGCAGACGGGCAGAGCCAGTACTCCGCAGTGTTCTTCAGCTCGGGCCTGACCATCTGGGCGTACGCGTTCCTCGCCGCGACGTTCCTGGCGATCGAGTTCCAGGGGGCGGGCGAGTCCACGTTCGTCGCCACGGCCCGTCGAGGACGCGTCCTGGTCTCCAAGCTCGTCCTGATCGGCATCGGTGGGCTGGTCGTGGGCCTGCTGACCTCCGCGCTGTCGCTCGCCTCCATCCAGAGCGTGCTCACAGCGCGAGGGCTGCAGACGCTCGACCTGAGCGACCCCGCCGTCATCCGCGCCCTACTCGTCCTGGTTCCGGTCTCGATGGCCGTCCAAGGGCTTCTCGCCGCATCCTTCGCGGTGCTGGTGCGCTCGGCGGCGCTCGCCGTCGTCGTCACCGGTCTGATCTCGATCCTGCCGGTGCGGATCGCACCCATCCTCGGGGAGACGTACTCCGCGACGGTCCCGCGCTGGCTGCCGGGCGCGGCTGTGGAGTCCCTGGCCGGCGTCGCCGAACCAGGCTCGTACGGCTACCTCGCCATGCCCCTCGCCGCACTGTGCGTGCTCGCCTGGCTCGCCATGGCGTCGACGGCCGCCGGATGGCGCCTACCCCGCACCGACATCCGCTGACCCGCCCACCACGAAACGACAGGACGAAACTCCCCATGGCCAGTATCAAGCTCAACCCCGCCGCGGACCACGAGCAGGTGATCGATCGCGTACGTGAGACATTCGAGGCGCGCGACTACCACTGGCAGGAGGTCGAGCCGGGGCGCGCGACCGCGAGCGAGGGCGGTAGGCCCGTCAAGACGTCCGCGATTCCGGTCTCGCAGCGCCTGCGCGTGGCCGTGCAGCTCGACCCCGGCTCCGACACGCTCCACCTGACCCGCGAGACCCTCGGCGCCGCATACGCGGCCGGCACGCCCGGCGGCGGCTTCTTCTTCGTCCGCCTCGGGCAGCGATTCCGCAAGATGGTCAAGGCGACGCGCGAGGACCTCGCCGCCGCCGGTCTGGCAGCCTGAACGCGTGAGAGAAAGTCACACGACCTCGACGGCCAAGGACGCCGACGTCGGCACTCGCGTCGACCGGGAGAGGACCTGGCCGGCACTCGGCCTGACCGTCGCCGCCCTCCTAAGCCTGGTCATAGGCCTCGTCGCTTTCCCCACGGCAGCACCCATCCTCATCGCGATGACGGTGGTGCACCTGGCCGTCACGACGCTCGGATACCTGACGCCTCACCGCCCAGTGCTGTGGGCGGTGGTCGTCGCGGTCGTGTCGCTTGCCTCGACGCTCCTCGACCCGCGTGTGTCCGAGCTCGTATACAGCGGCGCGGTCCCCTGGATCGCCCTCGCCATCGCCATGGCCGCCCTGAACCTGTACCGCCGCGCCGACGACTGGCTCGCAATCAGCATGGGAACGTGCGCCCTGGTGCTCGGCTCAGTCAGCATCGTCGCAGTGAGCATCCGCGAAGGCACCCCGCCGACCCAGGCAGTCCTCGCCGGCAGCGTGCCGTTCTTACTCGGCATGCTCATCGCGATGCAGCTGCACCTGCACGACGCTCGTACCGACCGGGTGGGCCGCCAGCACGGCCCCGCCGCCACCGTCGCGACACCCGCCACGCACCGCCCCCACCCCGGTCCGGGGGCGCCCGAGGCAGCGCAACGAGCCATCGACACCCTTACCCGACGGCTCGAGGAGCTTGCCGCCACGGCCGCGCACATGCCCCGCGACGACCCGCACGACCGTCCGGCTATGCCAGACCTCCCTGACCGGGAGCGAGAGATCCTCCGCCTGGTATCGACCGGCGCCTCCAACGCGGCCATCGCCCGCAACCTCTACCTCAGCGAAGCGACCGTCAAGCAGTACGTCTCCAGGCTCATGCGCCGCTTCGAACGCGAGAACCGCACCCAACTCGCCCTGCTCGCCGCCCGGTGGTTCGAGTAGGACGCGGCAGGCCACATCGGAAGCATCCAGCAACCCTTCGGAAAGAGCGCAGGAGACCGAGGGGCCACCCAGGGCGTCGACCTCTTCCCACCACGACCTTCCTTCATGAACGCCGCGACGGCGGCCAGGGTGACGGCCAGCAGGGCGGGCAGTTGCGGCGCCGTCGTCGAGACCGGGGCTCCGACCGCTGACGGTGCATCGAAGACCGTCACCGGAGAGCTGACCGATGGGACGCAGACCGTCACCTGGCGCGTCGTGTCCTTCGACCGGCACCGATCGACGGCAGATACTCCTTCACCTACGACGCGCCAGAACGGTCCGCTGCGCAGGCGCCGCCCTCGTCTCCTGCCCCGCCTTCGCCGGCGGAGATGGCGGCGGGCCCGCAAGAGCCGGGAACCTCCGCAACAGATCAGCAGGTGCTTCCGCAGGATCCGACGTCGTCCAGGACGGACGACCGCCTCGCCCACCATCTGGATCCTCGGCGGGACCGTCGCAGCGATCGCACTCCGGGCAGTCGTGACGGGCGTCCTCCGTCGCCGCGTGGTCTCCCCCCGGTCTGACGCATCCTGGCTCACCGGTGAGCTGACGGACTCACGATCGCGGACAACGAGGCCCGGACTACTAGGCCTAGAGATCGCGCGGATGGCTGCAGCGGTCAGGACCGTGTGCGCCGGGTGGTCCTATCTGTGCGGGACGTAATGTGGCGCGATGACGCTTCCCCGCACGATCCCGCTGCTGCCCTGCTCCCACATCGACGAGATCGAGCCGTTCTTCGCCGCCATGGGGTTCCGCACCACCTACCGTCAGGTGCGCCCCTACCAAGCGCTCGCCGTAGCCGGTCACGGCATCGACCTGCAGTACTACGGCCTGGAGGGTCACACGCCCGAGGCCTCGCACAGCTCTTGTATCGTCATCGTCGAGGACACCGGGCCGATCTGGGATGAGCTGGCCACCGGGCTGCGCGAGGCCTACGGCCGCCTGCCGGTCAAAGGCTTCCCGCGCATCACGCGGCCCAGGGCCCGGAAGAACGTCGGCGGGCTGAGCGGGTTCAGCCTCGTCGACCCGGCCGGCAACTGGATCCGCTTCTTCCGCGACGGCAACGCCGAGGACGCGACCGCCGCAATGAGCAGGCTGGGTGAGGCCGTCCAGAACGCCGTCGTTCTCGCGGACAGCAAAGGCGACGTGCCCCAGGCCTCCCGCATCCTCCAGGGTGCACTCCGCCGCGCGCCCGAGGACGACCCTGCGCAGGCCGAGGCCGAGGCCTTCCTGGCAGAGCTGGCCGAGCGGCTCGCGGAGGACTGAAGCCGGGCAATACCTGGCCGACGTCTCCCGTCCGCCAAAACTGCCCGATCAGTTCGACTGCTAGCGATCATGAACCGCGACGGCTCGTCCCGCTGGGGGCGCAACTGGGGGCTTACCACTCTGACCGCGGGCGCACACCGACGAACGCCCACGCGCGCCGTTGCGCCATTCGACGAGCGTTCTCGCACGTCAGACTTGATTCGGGACGAAGCGGTCGCAGGTTCAAATCCTGTCACCCCGACCAGCCGAAAGGTGTCGCCCCCCGGGTCTTATGGAGCCTCTCATTCCACGGAAGGATGAGAGTCATGGCTGCACCGAGGAAGTACCCGGACGAGCTGCGCGAGCGTGCGATCCGGATGGCTATCGATCTGCGACGTGACCCGGCGACCCGCAAGGGCGCGCTGGCACGGGTAGGTGAGCAGCTCGGGATCAATCCAGAGACGCTGCGCAACTGGGTGACGCAGGCCGAGGTCGACGAGGGGTACCGGCCGGGAACGACGACGAGTGGTGCGCAGCGGCTGGCGGAGTTGGAGCGGGAGAACCGTGAGCTGCGGCGGGCGAACCGCATCCTGCGGACCGCGTCGGCTTTCTTCGCGGCGGAGCTCGACCGCCCGTCCAGCAAGTAGTCGCTTACATCGACGCCCGCCGCCGCGAGGTGATCGAGGGGCGCCCCTCGGGGTCGAGCCATTACGTACTGCCGCAGGTTCTCCGGCTGGGTCTACGCCGCCTTTGTCACGGACGTCTTCTCCCGCCGGGTGGTCGGCTGGCAGCTGTCGAGGTCCCTGCGGACCGACCTCGCCTTGGACGCCCTGAAGATGGCGATCTGGACCCGCACCCGCGACGGGCAGGACGTGACCGGTCTGACGCACCACAGCGATAAGGGCGTTCAATACGTCACCATTCGCTACACCCAGCGTCTCGCCGAGGCCGGCGTCGTCGCCTCGGTCGGATCCACGGGCGACTCGTATGACAATGCCGGCGCAGAGGCGTTGAACTCACTGTTCAAGGCCGAACTCGTGCGCAACAAGGGGCCCTGGAGGAACATCGATGACGTCGGCCAGGAGATCGCTCAGCGGCAGGCAACCACCCCTTCGCACGCGTCCGAGAGCCGCGGCCATCAGCGGGGCGAGCAGCGTGGACATCACGCGGACGTAGCCGGGCATGGTGCGGAAGATCTCGGTCCTGGCGGCGACTGCGTTGATGACGCCGGCGAGCGGGCCTGGTTCGGTGGCGGCCAGGTGGGCGGCGCAGTGGTGGTTGGCGACTTGGATCCCATTCGCGTTGCCGCGGAGCGACCTCTTCGCGCTCGCTGGGCACATATCTGGGTATCTAGTTCTGAGGCGTAGCCTTCTTGCGCGTCCCCGTGTAAGGTGCATCAACCAAGGTCAGAGGCTTGCGAAGCGGCATACGACTTCTTCGCGCGGACCTCGGGACTGGTGGGGCGGCAGTCTCGAGAACGACGCTCGGCTGCTCCTCGACATCGTGCGTCAGGGATGCAGTGCTCCCGACGCGGGCGTCACTAGGCTTCTCATGACCGTGCAGATGCCTCGTGGCGTGCCGCAGATTGGTGGCAAATCCAAGGAGATCGGAAAGCCTGCTCATGACGTCACCATCCTCGCGCCCGACACCGCTGACCCGACCGGATGGATCGCCGATCCGTGCGCTCGTCGTCGACGACGAGGCCAACCTCAGCGAGCTGCTGCGCATGGCCATGAGCAACGAGGGGTGGGACGCGCGGACCGCCGGCAACGGGCAGGAGGCGTTGAACGTCATCAGGGAGTTCGGCCCGGACCTCCTCGTGCTGGACATCATGATGCCCGGCCTGGACGGCATGGAGGTGCTCACGAGGGTGCGCGCCGCAGGCAACAACGTCCCGGTGCTGTTCCTTACCGCCAAGGACGCCGTGGAAGACCGGATCGCCGGGATCTCCGCCGGTGGCGACGACTACGTCACCAAACCGTTCAACCTGGAGGAGGTCATCGCCCGGCTCAGGGGGATGGCGCGCCGTCACATAGCCGCGATCGCGGACAGTGACCGTCGCCTGCGCGTCGGGGACCTCACCCTGGACGAGGAGGCGTACGAAGTCGAGCGACGGGGAACGCCCATCAGGCTGACCGCGAAGGAGTTCGAGCTCCTCCGATACCTCATGCAGAACCCGCGCCGGGTGCTGAGCAAGACGCAGATCCTCGACCAGGTGTGGAGCTACGACTTCGGCGGGAACGGCAGCGTCGTCGAGATCTACATCTCCTACCTGCGTAAGAAGATCGACACCCTGGGCGATCCGCTGATCCACACGGTGCGAGGCGTCGGATACACCATCAAGGTGCCATGACGGGCCGCAGGTGGACGCTGCGCCGCAAGCTCCTCGTGGGCACGAGCGCACTCGTCGCTGCCGGGTTCCTGGTCACGAGCTTCGCCACGATCCTCGCCCTGCGGTCGTTCATGCTCGATCGGCTGGACGAGCAGGTGCTCGAGTCCGTCGACCTGGCCATCGGCCCCGGTGGCGCCGACGGTGTCCCGGACGACACCGAGCCGCCCGGCGAGGGAGCGCCAGGCCAGACCGGCGGGAGCCTGCCGGACGAGGGGCCGGCGCCGCGAGTGGGTTCCTTGCAGGCCGTGCTCGGCCCGGACGATGTCGCCGTCAGCTCAAGCTACACGCGCGCCGACGGCGTCGAGATCGCGCTCACCGAGGGTGAGGTCGCGATCCTCTCCGCCGGCGTCAAGGGCGACCGCATCCCGGCGACCGTGGACCTGGGCGCACGCATCGGCTCGTTTCGCGTGGCGGCGCAGACCGTGGACGACCAGACGGTCATCGCAGGGAGCTCACTCGACGACGTCACCGCGACGACCAACGCGCTCATCGCGATCCTCGCCTGTGTCGCCGGCCTCACCCTGCTCCTTGCCGTCGTCGGGCTGTCGCTGCTCGTCCGGCGGAACCTTCGCCCCCTGGACCGTGTCGCCGACGTCGCGCAGCGCGTCACCACCCGGCAGCTCGACGACGGCAACGTCGACATCCCCGACCGGGTGGACCCGAGAGACACCGACCCCGACACCGAGGTCGGTCGGGTCGGGACCTCGCTCAACGACCTGCTCGGCCACGTCCAGGCGAGCCTCACCTCGCGTCAGCACAGCGAGGATCAGCTTCGGCGGTTCATCGCCGACGCCAGCCATGAGCTTCGCACGCCGCTGGCCAGCATCCGCGGGTATGCGCAGCTGTCGCTGCGCGAGGACGCACCGATGACTCTCACCCAGCGGCGATCGTTCGACCGGATAGAGTCCGAGGCCGAACGGATGGCCGCCCTCGTGGACGATCTGCTGCTCCTCGCACGGCTGGACGCCGGTCAGCCGCTAAGCGTCGAGGACGTGGAGCTCACCTTGCTCGCCGTCGACGCGGTCAGCGACGCCCACGCCGCCAACCCGACTCACGACTGGAGGCTCGACGTGTCGGAAGACCTCATCTCCGTGCCCGGGGACGCGAACCGCATCCGACAGGTGCTGGCTAACCTCCTGCGCAACGCTGCTGTCCATACCCCGCAGGGGACGACGGTGACGACATCGCTCGGCCACGACACCAACCACGCGATCCTGCGAGTGACCGACACCGGACCGGGCGTCGATCCGGCCGTGACGGACCGCCTGTTCGACCGCTTCGCGCGCGGCGACCGCGCACGAAACCGCGAGACGGGCAGTACGGGGCTCGGTCTCTCGATCGCGCACGCGATCACGGCCGCGCACAACGGAACCATCACCGTCGACAGCGCACCCGGTCACACCGTCTTCACCGTCCGTCTACCACTACGGGAGGCTTCATCCAGCCCGACGACGGCGGCACAGGAACCGCCCCGGGTTTCATAGGAACGTCCAAGGTTCGTGCAAGGGTCCGCTTGGCGGAGCCGACCACCATAGTGGACATGCACACGACGAACCCACTCTCCCGCCCCCGCCGCATCCGCCCCTCCTCGACGACCCGCCGCGCCGGTCCCGTCACGACCCTCGTCGCCGGCATCTCCCTAATGTCGATCGCCCTCACCGGCTGCGCGGTCGGATCACAGACCAGCACGTCGGTCACGACGAGCAGCAGCACCTCCACGTCGCAGGAGGAGACCACCACCGGTGCAACCTCCGCGACGACCACCGGCACGGGTTCGGCGACGACCACCGCCGACACCATCACCGGCACCACGGCCGCCGCCGAAGCACTCCTCGCCACGCTGAGCGAGGAACAGCGCGAGCAGGTGCTCTACGCCTACGACGACGAGACCAAGACCACCTCGTGGTCCAACTTCCCGGTCACGTTCGTCGAGCGCGCCGGCCTGAACCTCGCCGACCTCACCGAGGAGCAGAGGACCGCCGCTCTCGCCGTGCTGGAGTCGCTGCTCAGTGACGAGGCCTACGCGACAGTGACGGGCATCATGGGCGGCGACGAGTACCTGCTCGAAAACAGCTCGAGCACCGAGGACTCGCTCGGGCAGTACTACATCGCGTTCTTCGGCGACCCCTCCGACACCAGCGCGTGGGAGGTGCAGTTCGGCGGCCACCACCTCGGCATCAACGCGAGCCTCGACGGTTCCGTCGGCGAGGTCACCTTCGCGCCGACCCACCTCGGCGTCCAGCCTGCGATCTACACCGCCGAGGACGGCGAAGAGGTGCAGCCGTTCGACGGCATCTACACCGATGCGTTCGCGTTCTTCGACAGCCTCACCGCCGAGCAGCAGGCCACCTTGACGTCAGGAGACGTGAGCATGTGCTCGCCGAGCGACACCTGCGACTTCGCCACCGGCTCCGGGCTCACGGGCGCCGACCTCACCGACGAGCAGAAGCAGTTGCTCCTCCAACTCGTCGCGAACTGGGCCGGCATGGCCGACGAGGAGACCACCGCGGCCGCTCTCGACGAGATCGAGGCGACCCTCGACGAGACGGTCATCGCATGGTCCGGCGAGACCACGTACGACATGAGCACCGGCGACGGCATCTCGTTCTCCATCTCGGGCCCGAACGTGTACATCGCGTTCCAGGCCCAGCAGGGCTCCGCCGGCGCAGACGTCGACGGCGTGACCACCTCTGGCTGGGGACACGTCCACACCATCTACCGCGACCCCACCAACGACTACGCCGGCAGCGTCACCCAGCAGGCCGCGTCAGGCGGGATGCGCGGCCCCGGAGGCGGCCCCGGAGGTGGCCGCGGAGGCGGCCGCGGTGGCACCCCTCCGTCGAACGGCTGACGTTCGGGCCTCGGTCGTCGGCCGCCACTCCCGTGGCGGCCGACGGTTCCGCCGTTGCTCGAAAATCGCATGCGAGACAGCCCCGCCGGTCGAGAACTCTCGGTGTGCCGGGGCCCGCGGCATAACGTAGCCGTCCCGCTGCCTCGCCGCGTGGCGTGGTGACTTACTTCACGCACCTGTGGCCGGGCAACTTCACGATCGCGTTCTTCCTCGAGGCCCTGCCAGTCCAGCCAGTCGCCCGCCTCGTGATGCTCCACTAACACCGGCACATCGATGCCTCGACCGGCCAGGAGGGCGACAACTAACCGTCAACCAAGGCGCCGCCGCACTCGGACTGGCGGTGCACGTCACAGAGCAGATGGACGCCTCCAGGCGGAGGGACGTCCCTGACGCGAGTCGAGAAGCGCGACCGACAGCGGGACCGCGGACAACGACTCCCTTCGGCACCGGCGTGCCCGCCTGGACCACGACAGTGTCGAGACCTAGTCCACCCACGACGGAGCGGAGCAAGAACAGTCCGGACCGGCAGGTCCCGAGCCTTGTTCGCCCGCCCGCTCCGCGACCCGCTGCCGGCTTACCGGCTCGACCGTGGGCGGACTTCTGCGTACTGCGACAGCCGGAGAATCGCGGATCTACCTGTATTTTCGCAGGTCAGTCTTCATTCGGGACGAAGAGGTCGCAGGTTCAAACCCTGTCACCCCGACCAGCCAGTCAGGGCCGCTGACCTAGGTATTTGCTCGGGTCAGCGGTCTTTGCGGTTTGGCCCGGGAGACCTCTTCGTGGCCGCTGCTGGCTTGACTGGGGGCCTATCGAGAGCACGCGACCGCTTCGCCGCTGCGCCATCCGGCGCGTTTGGCCAAGTCAGGAGCTTGCGAGCCGGGTCGCTCGCCGGCCCAAGTTCGAGTCAGAGCCGATCTCGGACATCCCGGGCGACAAGGTCCAGGTGGTCCAGGTCGTGGATGTCGAGCATCTGCAGGTAGACGCGCGACACCCCCGCGGCCGCGATCTCGTGCAGCCGGTCCACAGCCTCCGTGACGGTTCCACCGATGCCGAGACGTCGTACGTCAGTGAGGTCCTGCCCGGTCCGGGCCGCACGCCTCGCGGCGTCCGCCTCAGTCGCTCCCACCACGGCCGGGAGTACCACCGAGTGGACCAGCCGCCCCCGCTCCCGTCCGGTGGCTCGCACGCCGTCGTCAACCGACCGGACCCGGGTCGCGATCGTACTGGGGTCCGGAAAGTCCTGGTTGAACTCGTCCGCGAACCTGGCCGCGAGGGCCACGGAGCGCGGTCGGCCCTGGCCGCCCATGACGAGAGGGACGTGCGGCTGGACGGGCTTGGGCAACGCGGGCGAATCCACGAGGGTGTAGTGAGTCCCGGAGAACGAGAACGTCTCGCCCACGGGCGTACCCCACAGGCCCGTGAGGATCTCGAGCTGTTCCTCGAGCAGCCCGAACCGGCGGGCGGGGAACGGGATGCCGTACGCCCGGTGCTCGGCCTCGAACCAACCGGCACCCAGGCCGAGCTCAACCCGGCCGCCGGACATCTGGTCCACTTGCGCCACCTGGATCGCCAGCACCCCCGGGTGGCGGAACGTCGCAGCGGAGACCAGCGTGCCGAGCCGGATCGTCGACGTCTCACGGGCCAGGCCCGCCAAGGTCGTCCACGCGTCGGTCGGACCGGGCAGGCCCTCCCCGCCCATGGCCAGGTAGTGGTCGGACCTGAAGAACGCACCGAACCCTAGCGCCTCCGCGGCCTTCGCGGCACGCAGCTGGTCGTCGTACGTCGCCCCCTGCTGGGGCTCGGTGAAGATGCGCAGGTCGAGCGTCATCGCCGCCGCTCTCCCGCGAGTGCGGCGAGCGCGCTGACCAGCGTGTCCATCTCCTCGTCCGTCGCGAGGAACGCGCTGTGGTGCAGCACCACGCTCGACGCGGCGATCGCCTCCGCCGCAGGGTAATTGCGGTCACGGTGCAGCTCGTCGAACTCGGCCGCCTTGTCCGCGATCGCGGGCACGGAACCGACGTTGAGCAGGCTGCTGCCGACGAGCGGGTGCCTAGGCAGGTAGGAGCGGAGCCCGGTCGTCTCGCGCAGCCGCCCAGCAAGCCGCGCAGCCTCGCCCGGTGCGGCGTCGGCGAATCGGATGGGGATCTCGTACAGGGACAGCCGGGTCTGTTGCTCGGGCGGCACTGGGACCGACACACCCGGTATGCGCTCGCACTCCTCGACGAGGCGGAGATAATTGCCGTTGCGGATGTCGTGCTGCGCATCCAAGAGCTCAAGCTGGGCGCAGGCCAGCGCCGCGGCGAGGTCGTTCATGCCGAAGTTAGAGCCCATGATCCCGGCCGTCTCGGCGAGGGCCATGTCGCCGACCCGCACCTCTCCGGCCGGCCGCCAACTGCGGGAGTCCGCGCGCAGCTCCTCCAGCCGCGTCCGCCACGACGCGTGGCGCGAGACGACCGCGCCGCCCTCGCCGACGCTGAGCACCTTGGCCTGCTGAAGGCTGAAGCAGCCCAGGTCGCCGAGCGCCCCCGCGGCACGGTCGCGCCAGAGGGCGCCATGCGCCTGGGCGGCGTCCTCGACTACCGGCAGGCCGGCCTCCGCGGCGACGGCGAGGAGGGCGTCCATGTCAGCCATCGTGCAGGCCCAGTGCACGACGATCACCGCACGGGTCCGCGGCGTCAGCGCGGCACGCAGGGCCTCCGCAGTCATGGTGCCGGTGCGGGAGTCGACGTCGCACACCACCGGGACGTATCCCGCCCGGAAGACCGCTGTCGCAGTTGCGACCCAGGTCAGCGCGGGCACGACGACGTGCGACCCCGACGGGAGCCCGAGCGCCGTCAATGCCATTACCAGCGCGCTCGACCCGTGGTCCGTCGGCACGACCGTCGGAACCTCTAAGTACGCGGCGAACTCCCGCGCGAACCGCTGCTCGAACAGCTCCGGCGCGTCCTGTGTGACGATGCTACTAATCGCCCACCGTCTGCTGTGCAGCGCCTGGATGACGTAGCGGTCCGCGTTCGGCGGAACGATCGGCCATGCGCCCCAGGCCTCCCGCACGGTGTCGAGATCGTTCAACGTTCCTCCATGAGTTGGGCCAGGCACCGCCGCACTAGGTCGGCGGGCACCGGGACGATCGGCACGGACGTCTCGCCCGCGACGCGACCAGCGTCGGCGAGGAGCACCATGCCGACCTCGTCTTCGGCGAGGGGGCGGTAGCCGCGCTTGTTGTCGCGCAGCGCACGCTCGACAACGACGGCGACGTCGAGGTCGGGCGGCGCGTTCCGGACGACGCCGAGGGGCCGCAGCAGCTCGTCGTGCAGTGCGTATGCGTCGACATTGAGGCCGGTCATTACCCGGGCGACGTCGGCGGCCACGAGCATCCCCCAGCCGACGCTCTCCCCGTGCGGCCGGGGCGTCACGGCCGATGTCTCGATGGCGTGCCCGACCGTGTGGCCGTACTCGAACACGAGGGCGACGCCCTTCTCATCCGGGTCGGCCGCGAGGAACGGCGCCTTTGCCCGGATGCCGATGTCGAGCAGGGTCATCAGGGAGCCGGATGGGTCGGCGTCGAGGCCCTCGACGGCCGCGACGAACCTGCCTGCGTCCTCCGGCACGACGGCGACGACGTTCTTCGCCATTTCGGCGAGACCCGTCATGAGCAGCGTGCGGTCCACCGTCTCCAGCCATCGCAGGTCCACGCCGACGAACGTCGGGGTTCGGAACAGGCCCAGCGCGTTCTTCACGCCGTCGAGGCTGACTGCCTGCTTGCGCGACAGGACGGCGTCGAATGCGCCTACGGGCGTGGTCGGCAGGTGCACGATCGGCACACCGCGAAAGGCGAGTCCCGCAAGCATCCCCGCGAGATTCTCGACCAGGCCGCCCCCGACCGAGACCACCGACGAGGACCGGGACATGCCCGCGGCGAGCGCCCGACGGGCGAGCTCGTCGACAGTTGCAAGGCTCTTCGCGGACTCGGTCGCGTCCACCGTGAGCAGCGCCGATCGACGGCCCCGGGCCGCGAGCAGGTTCCGTACCCGGTTGGCGACGCCGGCGACGTTCCGGTCGGCGACGACGACCACAAGCCCCGGAGGAACGACCTCAGCGACGCGGTCGACCAAGCGATCCTCGCAGTCGACGCCGTAGGCGAGTGGGGTGGTCTCGTGTCCGAAGGGGAAGTCGACCTCGACGAGTGTGCCCGCCTCCGGGGACGGCATGGCCGTTGCGAGGTATGTCGTCATCTGAAGTGCTCCTCCGACAGGGCGCCCAGAAGGCGGGCATGCCACATGTGGTATGACTCGATGAAGTGCTGGTCGCGGGAGACCTCGTCGAGAATCCGCCGGTGCATCAGCAGGTGGAATCCCGCGCCGATGGCGGGGGCGAGCCGGACGGCTCGTCTCAGGCGGTCGGCCTCCAGGACCGGGAGCCACTGCTCTGCGCAGGCGCTCAGGGCGCCCGGTTCGCCGTCGGCGACAGGCTGCGCCAGGTCCACGAGCGGGAACCCGACAAACGCGTCGGTCCAGTCGATGAGCCGCCAGCCGTTATCGGTCCACAGGGCGTTGCCGAGCTGGAAGTCGCCGTGCACCACCGTGTCGGGCAAACCACACTCCTCCACGGCCCGGCAGATCGCGTCCAGCACCGGCAGGGCCGCCGCCAGGCGGTCGGCACGCCGTGCGTCGAACGCGTCCGACCTCGCCAGCAGAGCCTGCACCTCCGCAGCCATGCTGCTCGGCGACCGACGTGCCAGGCCCGGCACGTCGTTAGGGTTGATGTCCGCCACCTCGCGCTGAAGACGCGCGAGCGCGCCGAGAGGGTGTGCGGACGCCCTCCCCGCGCCGGGGGTGAGGTCGCGCGTGACGAGCCATCCGTCTCCCCACCCGACGACCTCAGGCACGAGCCCACGCACGCGGCCGTGGAGCCAGCCCGTGGTGGCGCCCTCCTGCTCGAAGATTCCGGGGACAGCCTTGTACCACAGCACGCCGTCGGTGGTCGCAACACGCACGACCAGCGACAACGCCCAGCGGCGCACCACCTCGGGTTCTCCCGTAATCCCCACGCCCAGCCCTGCAAGCCGCGCCCGCATCGTGGCGACGCCCTGTCCGTCAGCCGCGAGCCGCATCGTCACTCCTCTACCTCCCCCACGTCACCAGATCGGACCGCTACCGCCGCCGCGTACCCGGCGGGCGCGTCGAGGGGCGCGAGAAGCCAGCCACTGGTGCAGCGCGTGCCGATCGATGTCCCGAAGTACGGCTGGGCGACGCCGTCAGTGATCCCGGTCCCCGTGGCCTTCAGGTAGGCCTCCTTCATGACCCATAGCCGCGCGAAGCGGCGGCGACGCTCGTCCGGGTCCGCGAAGGCGGCGAGCTCGCCCGCCTCCCGCGGGTCGAGGAGGCAGGCCACCGCATGCACGGTCGGCCCGTCCGGGAGCCGCTCGACGTCGACGCCGACGGGGTCGACGCTCACCGCCACCGCAACCACGCTCCCGGAGTACGACAGCGAGAACTCCGGCATGCCGACACCCGCGAGCCGCGGACGACCGTGCGGGCCCAGACAGCGGGGGCACCGGTCTCTGGTCATCCGGAGGGCGGCGGGGTCACGTCCCGTGACCTCGCTCAGCACCCGGCGGAGCACCACGTGGGCGTTGACGAAGCGTTCTCGCGCGCTCGTGGTGGTGAACGCGGCTGCGCGGAGCAGCTCCTCGTGGTCGAGGACGTCCCTCGCCTCGTCCGGCGGCACGCCGGGTCCGGACGCGAGCCAGCACGTGGCCTGTGAGGTGCGGGTCCGGATGTCCTGCCGCGTCGTCGGGGTTATCGTCCTCATCGGCCGGCCTTCCCGCCGGCCGGTACGTCGCCGGGCAGATAGCGCAGCAGCCTGTGCCACATCGCACGGGACTCGTCGTCGTCCTCGTGCGGCGCGGCGAACACCGAACCGTACTCGGCGATCTCGCTGAGTCTCCAGCGGATCTCGTAGAACGCGAGAGCCTCGGGGTCGTCGCCACCCGCTGCCCCCATGGTGCGGGCCAGGTGGAAGTGGTCGCGGGCGGCCGGGCCGAGGGCAAGGCCACCCCAGTCGACGAGCCGGATGCCGTCGTGGGTGCGGATCCAGTTCTGCGCGCTCGGGTCACCGTGGGTCAGCACCGGCGGGTTGCCCCGGACGACGAGGCGAGCGCCGAGGTCTGCGGCCTCAGCGCGCAGGCTGGCGACGAGCGCCCGGTGCCTCCGGTACAGCGCCCGGAACGGGAGGTCGAACGGGCCCGATGGCGGCTGGTCTTCCTCCGCGCGGAGGGCCGCGGCGTCCAGATCACGGTCGAACGAGAAGCTGAAGCGCTCGCGCGGAAGGTCGAGACCGGGCAGTACGACAGCCTCGTGGAGCCTCGTCAGAGCGACCCGGACCTCGTCCGCCTCACGCCGGTCGGGCGGCCTGGCGCTGAGCGGCTCGGACGGGACGAACGGGAAGACCACGACGGGCGTCCCGCGCACCTCGTACACGACCTCGCCCGTCTCGCCCCGAAGCGGGGCGAGCACAAAGTCGAGCCCGTCGTCCGCAAGGCGGCGGGCCCCCTCGTACGCGGCCGCGATGTGGCCACGTACGTCGCGGCGGACGCTGATCCACAGGTCGTCGCTGCGGAAGGCCCAGCTGTCCTCGCCCGCGGGGACGAACGTCACCTGGCCGACGTCGCGTCCGTACCGGCAACGCAGGAGGTCGCGGAGGTCCGCCGGGCCGATCGTGGGGTGGGGCATCAGCACGTTCGGGTCTCCGCCCTTGGCCGCAGGAGTCCATACAGTTCGGCGGCGATCCCCGCCGCAGCCGAGAGCGCCCACTCCATGTCGCACGAGGGTCCGCCATCCGGCCCGGCGAAGACTCCGCCCGCTTCAGGGACGAGCAGGCTGAGAGGGGCGATGTCCCATGTGTGTCCGCCCTCGTCGAGCAGAGCGTCGAGATCGCCCCGCAGAAGGTCCCCTATGACGTCCGGCCGCTCGTCGGCGAGAAGCCCTCGGTCACGGAGGACTGCCTCGCCGGCCGACTCTGGATCGACGAACGTTGCCACCCGGGCACCGTCGAGGTATGAGCGACCGGACATCCGCAGGGACGTGCGCACTACGCCGTCGGCGGTAGTTCTGTCCTGGTACGCCCCTCTGCCAAGTCCCGCCCAGTACCGCAGGCCCAGGACCGGCCGGGTAACGACGGCTGCGACGACCCGCCCGTCCCGCTGGAGAGCGATGTGGGTGCCCCAGCTGACGCGCCCTGCGAGGAGGTCTGCGGTGCCGTCGACCGGGTCGATCACCCATCGGCGGGCGGCGCCATCCTCTCCGACGAGACCGCACTCTTCGGAGAGGATGGCGTCGCCGGGCCGGCGTTCGCGCAAGAGGTCGACGAGGACGCGCTCGACACGCAGGTCGACGTCGGTAACGTCCGTCCCATCGCTCTTGCGTCGGGCGGTGAGCCCGTCGGCGAGCATCCCGGTGGACACCCGGTCAGCGATCAGCGCGACCTCAAGGGCAAGGGCCAGATCGGAGTCGTCGACCCTGGCCGCCGTCGTCGTATCCATCAGTAGCGCTCGAGCGTCCCGTTGCGGCGCACGTCGAGGGAAACGCAGTGGAAGGAGCCGCCCAACGTCCGCGAGTGCGTCAGTCGCAGGGGCACGACGTCGATCCCGTGTGCCTCCAGGGTCGCGATGAGCGGCTTCTGCCGGTCGTCTGCGATGACGAGACCTGGCCGGACGACCAGCAAGTTCATCCCAATCCACGTCGAGCAGTAAGGGCGTTCGCCGACGAAGCCGGTGTCGACCATCTCCGGCGCCCAGATCACGTCCCAGGACCGCAAGAACTCCGGCATGTTGCGATCGTTCACGCGCTCAGGGTTGAGCAGCACGCGGCCGGGACCGAGTGGCACGATCGTCGAGTCCACGTGCGTCGACGCATACACGCCGCGTGCGGGGTGGACCGTGTACTCGTCGCCGAGCGCCCGCTGAAGCCAGCGGGCGCCCATCTCATTGCCGCTGTCCGACACCAGGTAGAGGATGTCGCGCCCGAGCTTGAGCACGTTCGCAGCGTCGAACACTGGTTCTAGGTCGCGCAGCCGGCTGCCCGCCGCGGCGTCAGCATCGAACAGCTCGTCGAGCAGGCGCGGCTTGGGGGCCGATATCCAGCGCGCACCGGCATCGAAGTACTCCAGGAGGAGGTCCTTGTAGGCGAACGGTTCGAGGAACCGAGAGCGCAGCGCCATAGGCGTCTCGACCAGCAAGTCGCCGATCGCGAGCAGCACGTCGCGGGGGCAGTAGTTGTAGAAGCCATCAGTCTGCCAGTTCATGGTGCCGAAGCGGCTTGCGTGCGGGGTGGCTGCCGGGCGGCGCACCGTGACCCCCAGGTCACGCAGGGTGTCGCTGAGAAGGTCCAGCTCGACGGCGGTCTGCTCGATCACGTCGGCGGGCAGGCGGCCCGACGGGATGTTCTCGGGCGATCCGTGGTCCGCGTATTCGATGGCGAACAGATCCGGGCCGGGGGCCGGGATCTGGGCGTCATCGATCCGGCCGATAATCACCTCTTCCAGGGGGTCCCACTCGTTGTGCGCGTTGACGACGGCGTTCACTTCTTCTTCTCCTTGTTCTCGTAGCCCCGAGCTTGCAGCTCGAACATCTCGGCGTAGCGGCCACCGAGCCTGATCAGCTCCGTGTGCGTGCCCCGCTCGACGATCTCGCCGTCGTGCATGACGAGGATCTGGTCGGCGGTGGACACGGTGGAAAACCGGTGCGACACGATCACGGTGACCGCCCCGTTCTGGCTCGCGAGCCGCCTGCTGCGGCTCGCGTACCGCTCGAAGACCACCTGCTCGCTCAGCGCGTCGAGGGAGGCGGTCGGCTCGTCCAGGACCAGGATGACGGGCGCGTCACGCATCGAGGACCGGGCGAGCGCGGTCCGTTGCCACTGGCCCTCGGAGAGCTCCACGCCGCCGAGGTCCTTGCCGAGCTGGGTGCGGACGCCGTCGGGGAGGGCCGCGACGACCCCGGCAGCGTCCGCCGCCTCGATTGCCGAGCCGACCCGGTCGTCGTCGTCGAAGGCGGGGAGGTCGCCGACTGCGACACCGGTGCGGTAGTCCACCGCGAACCGGCCGAAGTCCTGGAACGTCGCCGCGATGCCCTGCCGGTACCCGGCCATGGCGATGCCGGCGATGTCCTGGCCGTCGACCGTGACGCGCCCCGCGCCGGGCCGGTAGAAGCGGCACAGCAGTTTGACGAGGGTGGACTTGCCCGACCCGTACTCCCCCACGATCGCCGTGACTGTCCCGGCAGGAAAGGTCGCGTCGACGTGGCGCACCGCCGGCGTCGTCGTCCCCGGGTAGGTGTAGGTGACGCCCTCCACCGCGACGCCGGCGTCGAGGCGGGACGGCATCGGCGTCGTCCCGGCCGGTTCCTGCCGCTGCTCGGCGACGTAGTCCTGCAGCCAGAGATACGGCTCGACGTAGCGGCGCACCCCGGCCGTGTCCGTCGCGGTCGTGACGACAGCCTGGGCGCTCTGCTGGAGGGTCGCGGCGATCGTTACCGTGAGCACGAGCTGGCCGATGGTCCCGGCTCCGGCCTCGACCTGCCGCACGACGAGCGCGAGCGCGCCGGTGAACGCGAGGGTGAAGACCGCCCAGCCGGCGAACCGCCAGGCACCTGCGGCGAGCCGCGCCCTCACGCGTTGGGACACGGCATGGTCCCACGCCTCGGCCTGCGCCCGGGCCACCCGGTCGCCGTTGCCGTACAGGCGCAGTTCCTTGCCGCTGGCCGGGCGGACCTGCAGGTCGAACAGGTCCTGCTGGAGGCGGTAGTCCTCCGCGCTGCGCACCTCGGCGCGCGCGACGGCGGCCTGGCCCCGCGCGTCGGCCAAGATCGGGGCGAAGGCGAACGCGAGCAGCGCGAGCATCCACGGGCTCACCGAACCGAGCAGCGACACGGTCACGACGAGCTTGCCGATGCCGCACACGGTCGCGACGACGCCCCAGCAGCCCCGCATCAGGGATCCGGCCGCGCCGCGCAAGACCGTCACCCGGTCCAGGTACTCCTGGCGCTCAAGGTGCTCCAGGCCGTCGATGCCGGCGATGGCCACGTGTAGGCGCGGGTTTAGCTCCAGCCGACCTACGCGGTCCGCCACCGTGCCGACCAGGTTGAACAGCATGTCGCGGGTCACCATCGTCAGCGCGAACGCCACGGCGACGCCGAGGGCGACCAGACCGGCGACGCTCGCTGGTCCCGTTACGGTCGTGTCGACGAGGTGCCGGGCGGCGATCGCGTACCCGGCCACGACGAAGACGTCCAGCACGCTGACGGCCAGGGTGACTGCAGTCAGAACCGGGGCGCCCCGGAAAGACAGACGCATGAGGCTCAGCCAGAGCCGAATGTATCGCATCACTCGGTACCTCCACGCGAGCCACTCAGGTCGTTCTCGAAGCGCTGCGCCTGTGCCCGGAACATCTCGGCGTAGCGGCCGTCCAGCCTCATCAGGGCGTCGTGGTCCCCGGACTCGACGATCGCGCCGTGCTCCAACAGCACTATCCGGTCGGCGCTGCGGACGGTCGCGAGCCGGTGCGTAATGAGCAGACTTCCCGTCGTTCCGCGCAGGCCTGCGAGGCGCTCGTAAGTCTCCGCCTCGGTGCGGACGTCGAGGTGCGCGGTCGGCTCGTCGAGCACGAGGAGCCGCGCGCCACGCTCGACAGCCAGCCAGGCCCGGGTGAGCGCCACCTGCTGCCACTGCCCGCCCGACAGGTCCACCCCGCCGTCACGCGACCGGGAAAGTGGGGTTCGCCAGCCGTCAGGGAGCCGGTCCACGACCCGGGCGATCCCCGTCTGGCTCACCGCCCGTCCCAGGGCCTCGTCGGGGGTGCCGTGCCCGAGCGTCACGTTGTCGGCCAGGGAGAGCGGGTAGTGGACGAAGTCCTGAAAAATCACGGCGAGGCGGGACCGCCACGCTCCCGGGTCGAGGTCGGCGAGGTCGGTCCCGTCCACCAAGATCCGGCCCGCCGTCGGCCGGTAGAGGCCGCAGAGCAGTTTGACCAGCGTGGACTTCCCAGAACCGTTGAGGCCCACGAGAGCGAGGTTCTCCCCGCCGCCGACGGTCAGGTCCAGACTGTCCAGGACCAGTCGTTCCGTACCCGGGTAACGGAAGCTCACCCGCTCGAACGTGACCACGGGCATCGCGCCCGACAGGGCCGAGGCGGTGAGGCCCCGACCCGGCACCCGTGGGCCGTGACCCCCGCCGTCGGTCGGGCGCAGGCGCTCGGCGAGCTTCGCCGTCGTCGTCAGGACTGCGTCTCCTCCGGCGATGCGGTGGGCCGCGCCGCTCGAGCCGAGCAGCTGGAACACCGCGGTCCCCGCCGAGAGGACAGTGGCTTGCACGGCGAGCGAGCCGCTGCCGTCGGCCGCCGCGAGGGTGACGAGCAGGAGTGCGGGCGCGAGCCCGACGACGACGAGGAGCAACTGGCTCCACTCGTCGAGGACGAGGCGGTTCACGTACCGCCACAGCGGCGTGTTCGCCTCCCGGATGTGGCGCTGCATCCGGTCGGTCATCCACTGCGCGAGCCCGAGGACCCGCGTCTCCTTGCCCGCGCCGGCGTCGACGGTCGCGCGGCGCCAGACGTCGGCGTGCATCTCGCCAGACATGGCGGCCTGCCAGTGCCGGGTGATGACGACTGCCTGCTGGTTGCGCAGGAACCGGTTGAGCGTCGCGGGCGCGAGCACTACCAGAGGCAGCCACCAGGCGTGGACGGCGAGCACCGCGGCCGCGCAGAGCACACCGACCAGGCCGGCGAGCGCTCGCACCTGGCCAAGCGCGCCCTGACCGGGCGTCCGGTCGAACCCCATGCGCGGGTCCGCCTCCACCTCCCGGATCATCCGCTGCGTGTCGGCGTCCTCGACCAGGTCGAGGGTCGGCGCCTCAGCCACCATCTGGGCGACCCGGGCCCGGTGGGCGCGGTCCACCCGGCTCACAGCCAGGTACTCCAGCGGGCCGACGAGCGACTCTGCGAAGTAGCCCAGCAGGTACACGGCCGCGAACCCGACGAGAGGGAGCATCGCGGCCGCGGACACGCCGGCCGGCCCGCTGCCCTGCGTGCCCGCGGACGACTCGACCGCGTTGACCAACAGCCCGAGGGCGACCGCGAGGCCTGACGGCATCAACGCCGCGACGACCAGCAGTGCCACCACTGCCGCCGTCGGGCCCGGCCCCAGGTCGGAGAGCGTCCGCAGCAGCCGCACGGCCCGCCGCACGTACCGCGTCACTGGCCCGTCCCCCTGAGGAGGTACCCCAGCTCGAGCCCCGTGGAGTCCACACGCGGGTCGGGCGTCGCCTCGGCGACGACGGTCGCGCCCGCCTCCGCGAATACGTCCGCCCAGAACGCGCGCGTCTCCAGCCGCTGCTCCGTCACCTGGTGCAGCAGGTAGTACGGGTTGTAGTACGCGATGCCCAGCCCGTGGTGCATGACCGACGGGTCCGTGGGGCGGTGGTCGACCTCGACCACCACGAGCTGGGAGCCGGGAACGGCGAGGATCGTCCGAACGGTGCTCACCACCGCACCGCGGCCCTGCTGCTCCAGCACCTCCTGCAGCGAGAACGCAGCGACAAATGTCGGATCACGGTCCTCGACAGAGGACTTCACGAAGTTCTCCGCGGTGGCGGCCTCGAACCGCACCCGGTCCGCGAGACCGCGCCGCACCGCCTCTTCCCGCCCGGTCACGACGGATGGCTCGTGCGGGTCCACCCCGACGCCGGGGAGACCGAGCTCCGCGCACAGGTCGAGCAGGAACGTCCCGTCCCCGCAGCCGAGGTCCACCAGCACGCTCGGCCGCTCCGCATCTGCACCGGCGAGGAGGCGGCGCACCATCGGAATTGCGTCGTACCGGCTGATGCCGCAGCTGCCCTTGCCGACCATCGCGCTGTCACGGCTGGCGAACTCCTGGTCGCTGCGCATCAGCGTGTCCAGGTCCGAGAGGCTCGACCCGTACCCTCCGACCAGCAACTCGTACCAGGCGCGGAACATCAGCAGCTCCCGGCCGCGGGCTGTGAGCGCCGGGCTACCCTCGGGGTCGGTGACGACGCCCTCAACCGCGAGGTACCGTAGCAGGCCGCGCAGTCGCTCCCCGGACCAGCCGAGGGCGCTGGCAAGCTCGTCGACCGGCACGCCGGGCCCGTCGACCCGCTCCAGCAACCCGGAGCGCAGGCTGAACTCGACAACCTGTGCGAGGAACATCCCTCGCACGGGTTGCAGAGCCTCGACCAGACGCAGCTCGATGTCTTCCACAGATGCTCCTAGTTCCTCGGTTCGACTGGGCTCTCGGGTTCACGCGTCGCCAGGACGGTCTCTGACCCGGCCAGGCCCTCGTACGCCTCCCGGCCGAGTGCGACGAGGTAGTTGTCGGCGACAACTATGTCGCCCACGGCGGTGGCCACTGGTTCGGCGATCGCGTCGTGCGCGTCCTGGAGGGCGACGATCTCGTGTGGCGAGACCGGCTCGCCCGACCCGTGCGTAGTGTCCGTCGGTAGCTCGTCGCCGAACGCTGCCGCGAGGACCGCGCGGCGCCGCTCGTCCACGCTAAGGGCGTTGAGGAACGTCAACTGGTTGAACCATGTCAGTTCCTGTGTCAGCGGGTGCGTGACCGCGCCCGGCAGGCGGCGCACGGTCGTCAAGGTGCCGTCCGCCGTCCACGTCCAGTCGATCCCGGCCGCCGCAAGCCGCCGCTCGAGGGCCACCTCGTCGTCGACGCCGAACGCCTCCCGCCACGTGATCCCGAACCGCTCCCGGAACACCCGGCGCAGCCGCCAACCGTCCGTGACCACCCGTTCGTACAGTTCCGGCGCCAGCACGCCGCGCAGTGCCGCGACCGGCGCGACGAGCGTCCGGCCGCCTACAGCCGGGACCGCCGTGCACCGGGTGATCAGCACGTGCGGCGCCGCGACCCCGAACGTCTCCTCCTGGGTCGGACACAGCTGCTCGGACGCGGGCCATGCCAAGGGACCGAGCACGCCGTTCCGCCCGGGACGGATGCCGAACCGCTCGCCCGGCGTGTGAGGCTCCAGGCCCAGGGCGGCGCGCACCCGCACGAGCGGAACCGTCGGTGGGATTCCACGCAGCACAACCGCGCCGTGGTCGACCAGACTGTCCCCAACAGCGGCCGCCGCCAGAGCCAGCGAGTCCGCAACGTCGTCCGCCGCGACGTTCACTCGCAGCACCGTCATGCGGCACCGCCGGTGTACTCACGCACCGCTTCGACCATCAGGCTCATCACACGCTCGGCGGCCACCTTGTCGACTGCCGCCCGCCGGTGCCGGATCTCGACCGTCAGCGCGTCCTGCGTCCGTGACCAGGTCACGTTCAGGTCGCGCCAGTGCCGCACCGGGTCACCGGAACGGGGGAGCGCAACCGCTCGAACCGCAATCCCCGGAAGTGCGAACCGCGCCGAGCCCAGGCCCAGTGGCAGGTCCGTCGAGTCGACCTTCACCACAGGTGGTCTCCCCACCGCCGCCAGTACCTGGTCCGCGTACGCCTCGCGCATTTCGTCACCGTCCAGCCACTGCTCCCGCACCCCGAGCACCGCCTCGTCGACCGGCAACGCCGGGTCACAGGGGACCCGCGCGAGGCGCGTGTTCGTGAGGTATCCGACTACGTCGCGCCTGTCGCGCCGCTCGCGGTTGGCAGTGTTCGAACCCACGAGAAGGTCGGGCCGCCCTTCGACGACTCTTGCGACACTGCGCGCCGTGAGAGTGACCAACAGAGCGAGCGGCGACGTGCGAAGCCTTCGCGCCTCCGCCGCGAGAACGTCGGCGCGCCAGACCTCGACCTCGCCGGTGACGAAACCGCAGTCGTGCTCGTGCGCGACCGCGTCGCCCGAAGGTGGCCACCACAGCGCCGCTGGCAGGCCCACCAGCCGACGCTCCCAATACGGCACGACCAGCTCCCGCAGTACGGGCCATGCCGCATGCTGCTCCCGAGCAAGGTCGGCGTAGGTCAGCGTCAGCTCCGGCAGGCGCGGCTCCCGGCCCTCGACTCGCGCGGAGTAGAGCTCCGCCAAGTCACGGAGCAGGACGCCGTCGGACCACCCGTCGGTGACCAGATGATGCACCTGCAGGACCAGGAGCGTCGTCCCCCCTAGGCGAACGACGTGAGCGCGCGCCAGGGGTGCGCCCGCGATGACATCGTTCTGTGTGAGGGCGCCCGCGCGTAGGTCCGCCGCCACATCGGCCGCGGCGCAACCAGCCCGTTCCGACACCCGATGCGGACCGTTGGGCGGCCCTGAGTGGACCCGCTGCGCAAGACCATCCGTCCCGTGAACGATCGTCGTCCGGAGCGCTCCGTGCCGAGCTACGAGCCGGTCAAGGGCCGCGACGAGCGCCTGGTGGTCGATGTCGCCGGAGAGCTCGAGCGCGACGAAGCCGTCGAAGTACCGCGCGGTCTCGGGCACCAGGGAGATCTGCCCCAGCATGTCGATCTGCTGCATCGACAGCGGTGCGGTGACCTCAACCATCCATGTCCTCCACCCGCAGCAGGTCCGCCAGCGCGGCGTGGCTCACCTTGCCGCTCGGGGTGACGGGGAGCGCGTTGGTGAACCGGACGGGCAGGTGGCGCAGCTGCGGGACCAGCACCGCGCGCACCGCGGCGACGAGCTGCTCGCGCTCCGCTGACGTGTCCGGCACGACGACGATCACCGGCGCCGTACCCTCAGGTCCAGCGGCGAGGGCGACCGCGCGCACACCAGGGACGGCAAGCACGGAGGCCTCGACCTCGACTGGCTCGATCCGGACACCGTTAACCTTCGTCTGCCGGTCGCGGCGGCCGAGGAACTCCAGGTCGCCGCCTGGGCGACGGCGCACGACGTCACCTGTCCGGTACACGACTGCCAGCCCGTCGCCATACGGGTCAGGCACGAACCGGGCGTCCGTACCGGCCGTGTCACCGGCGTACCCCGCCGCGATGTCCGGTCCGCCGACCCACAGTTCCCCCGGCTCGCCGTCGGGCACCTCGCGGCCGTCTTCCCCGACGATCCGCAGAACCACGCCGGGCAGTGCTGCGCCGATCGGCGGGACCCTCGTCGATCCGACGTCCACCAGGCAGGACGTCGCCACGATCGTGACCTCCGTCGGCCCATACATGTTCCGCACCTCGAACGGCAGTTCGCGCACGAGCGGGTGGAGCGGCTCGGCCCCAGTGGTCAATACCCGCAGACGGCACGTGTCCGGCCACTGCAAGGACCCGAGCAGGTCGGCCACGCTCGCGGAGACGAAGGCTACGTCCGCCGTGCTCGCCAGCCAGCCGACGAGCGCGAACGGGTCTGTCCTTATCGACGTCGGCACCACCCGCAGCTCCGCTCCCGCCAGGAGCGCTGGCCACAGCTCTAGCACCGACGCGTCGAACCCCACGCTGGACCACTGCGCGACGACGTCGTCGGGACCGAGTGAGCACCAGCCGGCGTAGACGCCAGCGCGCGCGTCGAGCGCGTGACGTGGCACCTCCACTCCGCGCGGCACACCGGTGCTCCCCGACGTGAACATGACATACGCGGGCAAGGCGGACGGCACCGGCTCGCCCGCCGGCACGCCCGAGTCCGCAAGCGCCGTTATTTGATCCCACCCGTAGACGGGCACGCCTGCCATGGCGGCCGACGCCTCCGGCAGGCACCCCGGCAAGGCCACAACAACGTCACACCCCGCCGCTGCAACCATGGCTGCGAGGCGCGCCACGGGTTGGTCGTGTGGCAGGGGCACGTATGTGCCACCCGTGCGCGCGACCGCGTACGCGGCCGCGAAGAACGCGGCTGACCCGCCGCCGAGAAGGCCGATCCGGCGTCGTTCGCCGATCAGCTCCGCGAGCGCCATGCCGAGGTGCGGTAGCCGGCCGTACTGGACTGCCTCCGTGTCGTCAGCGAACGCGACTCGATCGGGGTGGGCGCACGCCACGGACTCGGCAGCCGTGACCACAGCGCTAACAGCCGCCGGCGGCGCGGCGGCAGGTTCCAGACCGGCGAACGCGGTCAGCCACCGGAGCATCGCCGTCCACAGCGCCCACATGTCGTCCGCGCCGACAGCCGCGGCTGAGCCCTCGACGAGCAGCTCCGCGTCGGTATCGTCTTCCGCACGGCGGACAACGAGAACGCAGTCGAGCGGGAACTTTGCGGACCCCGTGAAAGGACCGACTTCCAAGCGCGCGCGTGACCCCGCGATGTCCAGGGTGGTGACCGTCTGCTCGAACAGGCTGAAGCCGGTCGACAGGAGCGCGTTCCCGCCGCGTACGGCCGGTCCCAGTGCGCGGACGAGCTCCTGTAACGGGACGTCGGAGCGTGCCTCTGCGCGCTCGAGTGCGGCACGGGTGGCCATGACGTGGGCGACGGCGTCGTCCCGTGGACGATCGACGACGACGGGAACCATCGACACGAACATGCCCACCGTGTCGAGGTGCTCCAGCGGGCGGTTCGCCATTCCGGTGCCCACGACGAACCGGTCACCTCTCCGGTGCGCTGCCATCGCGGCAGTGAAGGCGGCGAAAAAGGCTGTGAACGTCGAGACGCCGATCTCGCGTGCGCGGCGCTCCACCGCCTGGAACAGCGGGGCCGGCACGGGGATCCGCAGTCCGAGGTCTGCGGACTGCTCCGTGCAGCCGCGGCCGGTGAACGGAGCCAGGCCCGCGCCCGCCAGCTCGGCCACCGCGGCCTCCAGCGCCTCCGGCGCCGGTGGCCGCGCGCTCCGGGCGTGGTCGAAGTACCCAAGCTCCTCCGGGGCAGGTTCACCAGCGTCGGCTTCGGCGACCGACCGGAGGAAGGAGGTGAACGACATGCCGTCGTGCACCAGGTGATGCTCGGTGTGGACGAGGACGGCGGACCCGTCCGGCAGGTACAGCAGCGTCCAACGTACGAGCAGGTCGGACTCGACGTCGAAGGGCCGGTTGGCCGCTGCAGCCTCGACGAGCGCACGGCTGTCAGGTGGGACCACCGGCAGCTCGACCTCGGTCCACGGTAGTCCTGCGGGGTCGACTGGTCCGCGGACCACCCGCTGGCGGACGTCACCGGGGCTACGTACGAGGTGGGTCCGCATCACCGGGTGCCGTTCCAGAGCACGGGCGAGGGCTCGGCGCAGCCGTCCGACCACGGGCGGGGCGTCGAACCGGAGCAGGGCGTGGAACAGGTAGGTCGGAGCGCCAGGTTCTAGCTCCTGTTGGAACCAGATCAGCCGCTGCTGCCAGGTCAGCGGCAGAAGGTCGCCGTCGGCGGGCGACGCGACGCTCCTAGATTCCGGCTCGGGGGCCGCCTGGGCGTGCTCGAGAGTCGCGGCCAGGTCCTCCGAGCCGAGCAGCTCGACCGGCGCAAGGCGGACCCGCGTGGCACGGAACAGCGCCACGGCGAGCCGCGCCGCGTCGAGCGAGCTCCGGCCGAGTTGGGCCAGGCTCGAGCCGCGCAACGCGGCCGGATCGAGTCCCAGCTCCGCGGCCGCAACGTCGACGACGGACCCGACGCCTTCTTGCACTGTCATGCCTCGTCCTCCGGGCGGGAACGGAGGGCCACGACGCGCATCTCGGACGTATACCCCTCGCCGTGCCGGTCGGTCAGCCAGTACTTCCCCAATTCCGGCAACTGCTCGGTGAGCGTCACCGTCCTGCGCCCGGCCCGCGCGAGAGCGCCGAGCGCGCTGGCGAAGGAGGCCACGCTGGACAGGTTCGCCAGGTCGACGGCGAACGGCTTCGTCTCGAGCGGCGACTTGACGAACACGCGCACCGGCAGGTCGTGGGCGCGGCGCCACTGCTGCGCCGCCCAGAAGCGCTCCGCCTCGTCGTCGATGGCGGCCCAGGTCGCATCGGCGACGTCGACGCTCCACCGCTCGCGGGCGATGACGACGTCGTCGACCGTGATGCGCGGCGAGTGCGGCAGCAACGGCACGGGCTGGAAGGCGTTGACAGTGATCGCGGTGAGCGCGTCGCTGAGCAGGTCCACGACGTCGTATGTCGCCCCGTCGACGACCGACTCAACCACCGGAACGCCATCTGCCGCGCGAACGACCAGCTCGCCGCCCGGCAGGTGTTCGCCTGCCGGGCGAAGGGGCGCCTCCTCGTCGTACCAGGCGAAGTACCGGAACTGCGGGCTGGTCATGGCCGTGGGAGGCGCCGCTCGCGAGGTGACGAACGGCGAGCTCTTCGGCGGGATTGACACGGTCCGCGTCCCGGCCGCGGTCCGCTCCGCGAGCGCCACAAGTGACTGCGGCGAGGGATGTTGCTCGACGAACGCCCGCGACTCGATCGAGTTGATGCCGACGTGCAGCTCGCCTAGAACGATCCGGAACGCGCCGTCGGCTACCGCCTTCACAGACGGGGCGTCGATGATGAAATCCGGCGAGTGGCACGTTCCGAATCCTGCAGGGAAGTCTCGCGCCGGGAACTCCCGGCGGCACGCCGCCACGAGGTCAGCCGCGCGCACGGTCTTGCGGCGCTCGACGGGGTCGACAGGCAGGACCCGGGACCAGCGCTGCTGCAGCTCCGCCGTCACCTCGGTGATGATTCGCGGCAGGCCACCCGCGGTCTCCGTCAGCTCAGGGGTGAGCCGCGCGATGACGTAGGAGAACGGCAGGTAGTCACGCCCGGCGCGGGCGCACTCGCGCTCGACCCACTCCGCGACGAAGGTCCGATACCGCTGCGCGATCTCGACGACCAGCCAGTCGGCGGCCTGCAGCAGCACCTCCAGGGGGCCGGCCAGCGCGTCCAGCACCCGTGCTCCGACTTGGACGTCAACGTCGCGCGTCGCCTCCTGGTAAACGAGGGTCCTGCCCGCGTAGGTCTGCCCAGCACGGCGTGACGCCGCGCGCCCGGTCAGGGCGACAAAAGCGGCCTCGAGTGCGGCGTTCGCCGCCTGGAGCGTGGCGCTGTCGCGCGCCATCCCCACGGCGTCTTTCAGCTGGCACAGCGCGTCAAGCTGGCCGGTAAGCCGGTCACGTACGTCAGCGTCCCCTAGCGCCTGGACCTGGGCGCGCAGCTCTCGCTCGGGCCAGGCACCCACCTGGACGGAGAAGCCGACCCGCACCACGCGCAGCCGTTCGAGCCGCTCGACGGCGGCAGGGACACCGGCCCCAGCAGAGGAACATGTCCCGTCCGCCGCCGCCCAGACCTGGCGTTCGTCCTCCGACAGCAGCACCGTCGTTCCGTTCGGGCGCCGCAGGACGTCGCCGTCGAGCACCGAGCCGAGCGACCGCCACACGGGCAGCATGCCGCGGTCGGGGACCTGGGCGGCGAGTGCGTCCGCGACCGCGTCGACCGCCCACAACTCGAAGTGGGTAGTGCGGCAGCGGACGACGTGGTCACCCGGGACTGCCTCGAGCGCCGACCCGGCAGGGTCAATGCCGAACCAAGCGATCGGGCCGAAGAATGAGATCGAGTCGTTCTTCAGGCAGTAGCGCTGCAGGTATGACGTGACCGTCCGGCCCTTGGCCTTCACGGGCGAGTTGCGGCGCGTGGCCCGAGAGAGCGGGTCCAGGCAAGAGGCGACGAGCGCCGGGTTCTGCCATGTGACGGCCTCACGCAGGAGGGGGAGCTGCGCCACCCGCTGGAGCGCTTCGAGATGGCGCCGCGTGGCCTGGCCGTATGCCTCCCGGTACGTAGGGTCACCGGGCGACGTCGCGGCGAGCGCAGCGTCCAGCAGCGCAGGGTCCGACCCGAGCGTCGCCAACGAGGCCGGGAATCCCGCGCTGCGCAGCACGCCGACCGGCCAGAGCTGCCACCCGGTGTCACCGAGGGGGATGGTGCGGGTGGTCCTGAGGTCAGTCGGAAGAAGAACCGTCATGCCGCGGGTCCGCTCTGAACGATCTGCTCGACGACCGCGGTGAACTCACCGAGGACCGGCTGGTCGAACAACGCCCGCAGAGGAATCTCCACTCCGAGCTCGTCGCCGAGCCGCGCCACGATGTCGATGGCGAGGAACGAGTGCCCCCCACCCAGGAAGAAGTCGGTCGACTCGTCGACCTCGATCCCGAGGGCCTCTGTCCAGACTGCTCGCGTCAGGGTTGCTACGCGGGTTGTGCTCATCAGACCCTCCTCGGGAGGGAGCCGGCCCGCGCCGACTCCAGGACTCGCGCCATGTCACGGACCGTCGGCGCCAGAAGCGCGTCCGCGACCTTGAAGGTGGCCGGCCACGACTCCTGCAGCCGGGAGATGATCTCGATCGCGGCGAGGCTGTGCCCGCCGATCTCGGCGAACCGGTCGGTGACGCCCACCTCGTCGCGGCCGAGCACCTCTTTCCAGGCTGAGAGCACGGCGGCCTCGGCCTCGGTGGCGGGGGGTTCCAGCGCCGAAGACGCCGCGAGCTCCTCGTGGTACCGCGCGAGCAGCGCCCGGCGGTCCACCTTTCCGGACGGGGTGAGCGGGAGGGCGTCGAGCCGGTAGCCCGACGCCGGGACCATGTGGCTCGCGACGCGCTCGCTGAGCGTCTCTCGCAGACTCGCCCAGCCGGGTCCGTCGAGCGGGGTCACGAAAGCAACGAGCTGGCTCGCCGGGCCGTCGAGCACGTCCGGGACCACCGCCGCATGGGTGACGGAGCCGATCGACTCGAGGGCGTGCTCCACCTCGGCGGGCTCGATCCGGAAGCCGCGCACCTTGACCTGGTAGTCGATGCGGCCGACGAACTCGATCACGCCGTCGTCGCCGAGCCGCCCGAGGTCGCCCGTCCGGTACATCCGCGCGTCCGACCGGGTCACCGCGGCGAAGGGGTCTGGCAGGAACGAGCGAGCCGTCTCTTCGGCGGCGGCGACGTACCCCCGGCCAACGCCAGGGCCGCCGAGGAAGATCTCCCCGACAGCACCTGGGCCTACGGGGAGCAGCGCGTCGTCGAGCACGTAGACCGGCGAGTGCTCTGCGGGACGGCCCAGCGTCACCGCGTCGAAGTCACGGACGTCCGCAGTCATCGACCCGATGGAGCACTCCGTCGCCCCGTAGATGCTGAACGCGGGCGTCCCGGCGCTGCGCAGACGCGTCCACAGATCGGCGCTCGGCTTATCACCGCCGAACACGACCAGCTCGACCGGTCGGCGGCGCTCCAGCAAGCCATGCCGCACGAGCACGGAGAGCTGGGACGGCGCGCAGTCGACCACGTCGAGGCTGCGCTCGCCGAGGTCGAGGAAGTTGGCGGGGTCGAACCGCCCTGCCTCGTCGAAGAGGACGAACGTGTGCCCGAACGCGACGGTGGGCAGGACCTGGTCGAGGAACGAGTCGAAGGTCACCGGGGCTGCCCCGCCGACGCGCCGTGGCCGGTCCGGGTCGGGGAGCACCGAGTAGATTTCGGTCAGTTGTGTGGCGACGTGGTGAGCGAGGCCACCGTGCTCCGTCTCGACGCCCTTCGGGCGACCCGTGGAGCCTGACGTGAAGATCGTGTAGGCGAGGTCGCCCGGCCCGGGTTCGGGCACAGCAGCCCGGCGCGGTGGACCCGCAAGCAACGCGGGGACGTCCTCATCACGAACCGTCAGCCGGGCACCGACGAGGTCGGCCTTGTACTGGGCGACGTCGACCGGCTCCTCAGGGTCGATCAGAACGAACGCGGCGCCGGCGCGCCAGACACCGATCATGAGCACGACAAGGGCGGTGCGGCGTCGCACGCGTACCGCAACCGTGTCCCCGGGCCGGACACCACGGTCGCCGAGCGCGGCGGCCACCGTGTGCGCCCGCTCGTCGAGGCGGGCAAACGTCAACGTGCCGTCTACCGCGTCCACCGCCACTCGCTCGGGGTGCCGACCGGCGGTGTCCGCGAAGAGGTCGAGGACGAGTGGCGTACCCGAGCTCATCGTCCCCCCCAACGGCGCAGCGCCAGGTCCAGCGCGTCCACCGCGCGCCGCATGGTCCGGGGTGAGATGCCCGTCGGGAACCGGATGTACCCCTCAGGGCTCGGGAAGTAGTTCGCCGACGTCGTGAGTACCAGACCCATGTCCAGGGCGTGGTCCGCGAACGCCTCGACGTCGTCGACGCCCAGCGGCAACCACAGCTGGGTCCCGCCTGGTGGGATGGGCACGTCGAGGACAGGATGGCCCGCGACGAGTTGCGCGTAGTGCTCGCGCCCCTGCCGGACCGCCCCGACGAGTGCGTCGTTGCCGTGCTCGACCACGTCGAGCGCCGCGTACTGCACGACGCTGTTGATGGAGACGGTCTCCCACTCCAGGCGGGGCACGATCTGAGCGACGGACGCCTCGTGGGCGACGATCCAGCCGACCCGGTCGCCGGGTCGCCCGTAGTTCTTCGACATCGAGTTCACGACGAACACGTCTGGCGACGCCACAGCGAGAGCGACAGGGGACGGCAGCCGGTCGGGCGCAAACGAGAACGCGTCGTACACGGCATCGAATACGATCGGGACGCCCTGACTCGCAGCACGCTCCACGCGGCGCAGGGCGTCCGGTGTCAGGACGCGGCCCGTGGGGTTCGCCGGCAGGTTGACGTACAGTGCCGTGAGATCGTCCTGCGGCCAGTCCTCGTCCCAGCCGTCCGGTCCGACGGTGTGCAGACTGAGCCCGGCATCCGTGACGGCGTCGTAGACCCCCCGGAACACCGGCTCCTCCGCGAGGACGGTCCGGAAACCACGCGCTGCGAGCGTCCGCAGCACTAGGCCGATCGCATGCATGGCGCCGTTCGTCACCAAGAAGTGCTCGACCGTGAGGCCGGACTCGCCGTTGACGAGCTGCTCCCGGTTGACCAACGCTGCCCGCAGCTCGACTAGCCCCTGCGACGGCTGGTACGTGAGCGCGGCAGCGCGGACGACGTCCGCGCTCGGCAGCGGCGCGGTCCCCTCCGGCCACTCGGGGACGTTCTCCACGAGGACGGTCCAGTCCCGGCCCGGCCTCTCCTCGGCATGCGAGAGCCGCCGCTGGAGCGCCGAGACACCCCGGGACGGCGCAGCCGTCACGCTCGGGCCTCCGCGGACACGGCCGGGACGCCCGCACCGCGTCGCTCGGCGAGGACGCCCGCCAGCCTGCGGGCGAGCGAGAGGGTGGTGAGCGACGGGTTCGCAGCGCCCATCCGCGGGAACGAGGACGGCCCTGCGACGAACAACCCGGGCACCTGCCGGACCTCGTGGTCCAGATCGAGGAACGACCCGAGGGGAAGCGTGCCCGCCTCGTGGTCCTCGACGCCCAAGTAGCTCGACCAGGTCAGCGGTGTCCCGGTCGGGGCGGAGTCGATCGTCTCGGGCAGCACGAACGCGTTGACCCTTGCGGGCGAGTCGAAGTCGCCGAAGTCGAGGCGGCCCTCGGGGAGCCGTAGGATCGCCGCAAGGTCTGCCCACACGGCGGCCAGGGTCCGCCGCTGTGCGGCGATCAACTCCCGGTCGCGGGCCGACGGCGTCGCGAAGACCTCCAGCCGCCGACCCTCCGCCGTGTGCTCGAGGGTGACACGGCAGGCGTCGTCGGGCAGCTGCTCGCCGGTCGCGCGCACGTCGACCAGGCCGGTGCCGTCGTTCCCCGCAGAGACATCCACGAAGACGTTGCTGCGCGACCTGCCGTCGCCGAGCGAGCACCGGCCACCCCGCGGCAGCCGGTCCTGGACGGCGGCGAGGGCGGGCTCGTCGACGCGGAGGAAGAAGCCCTGCACGACGTGGTCGTTGAGGGTTCCGATGACCGGTCTGCGCCCGGCGTCCACGGCGGCGACGGCCTGTAGCGCGAGGCGCGTGTTTTCGAGCGTGCCCGCCGCGAGCACGACCGACGTCGCGCGGACCTCAGTCTCGCCGTCGGCCGAGGCGAACCGGACCCCCATGGCGCGCCCGCCGGCGTCGAGCAGCACGTCGCGGACGTCGGCGCCCAGGGCGACCCGCACGCCGGGCGGTAGCGTCGGCGCCCCGCCAACCTCGGGGTCACGCCACCGGTCTAGCGGCGAGTAGGCGCGCCAGCGGTCCCCGTCGGCCCGTACCGCGACGGGGGTCGGCGCGAAGGCGAGATCACCGAGGTGCAGGTCGGGACGCGAAGGGGTGTCGTCGCCGCCGGACCAGCGGCGGAGCATCGCGCGCGTCCGGTCGTAGAGGGAAGGTCCGCCCTGCCAGGAGACGGCTAGATCGGCCATTACGTCCTGGGGCCAATCGGCACGTGCCCAGTCATCGACCGGCAGGCAGACGCCGTACCAGTAGAGCGACCGGCCGCCGAGCCGACGGCGGAGCCCGGAAGGACCGGTGTAGTGCGGGGGCGTCCTCGAGACCCAGCGGCGCTCGAAGTACGGATCGGTCTCCGGCGCGAGCCACCGGCGCAGCGCGTCGGGGTTGGTGAGCGCCATGTTGTTGTGGCGTGAATCTGCCTGGGGTCCGGACTCGAGGACGAGCACATCCTCAACACCTGTCTCGGCAAGGAGGCCAGCAACCTCTAGCCCCGCCATGCCACCGCCAATGATGACGACGTCAGCAGCTTGCCCAATGGCGCCTGTCACCAAAGCGGGGCTCCCTTACTCCTCAGCGAGTACTTTGGACGAAAATACCCCGAATCGCACGATCCGCTACGGCGTGGGAGTGCGGCACTGGACATACCCGGGGTGTGGGTGATCGAACCGGCTCGTTGGACCGACCCTAGCGGGCATGGGCAGCCGTGCGGTGGCGCTTTTGTGTCATTGGCACAACTTCGCCAGCCCATCTGTCCGGTTCCCGGCCCGGTGCTTCCCCAGGTGGAACCGGCAGCGGATGCACAGCTTGCTTTGATGCGTCAGACTGGCAAGTCTCTCGGTGATCTCCCTGCACCCGGTTCGCTGCCCTTGCGTAGCCGGATCGAGAGCGCCGCCAAGAGCGAGGAGTTGCCGTGGCCAACGGCCCGTTCGTCGTCGTGGGCGGTGGCCTCGCTGCTGCCCGCGCCGTGTCCACCTTGCGCGAGGAGGGCTTCGACGGCGACCTGCTGGTGGTGACCACCGAGCCGCACCGTCCGTACGAGCGGCCGCCGCTGTCCAAGGACTACCTGCGTGGGCAGGCGTACCGCGACGCCGTCTTCCCGCTGAGCGAGGAGTGGTTCACCGAGCAGTCGGTAGAGCTGCGCACGCACGCCACCGCGGTGGGTCTGTCCCTCGACGACCACGAGATCGTCCTGGCGGACGGCACCGCCATCCCGTTCGGCAAACTGTTGCTCGCGACAGGTTCGACGGCGGTGCCGCTGGAGGTCCCGGGTCACGACCTTCGGGGCGTGCACCTGCTGCGCACCCTCGACGACGCGGACCGGCTCTCGGGCGTGCTGCTCCAGGCGTCGCTGGAGGGCGCCGAGCGGCTGGAGGGCGCAGCCCGCGTGATCGTGGTGGGCGACGGCTGGGTGGGCCTGGAGACGGCGGCCTCCGCCCGCGAGCTGGGGCTGGAGGTCACCCTGATCGGCCGTGGCGCGCACCCGCTCGGCGAGCTGGGCCCCGAGATCGGCGAGGTGTACGCGCAGCTGCACGAGCAGCACGAGGTGCGGCTGCACCGGCGTGCCACCGTCGTCCGGTTCACCGGCTCGGACGGCCAGGTGGACGGGGTCGACATGGCCGACGGCACGCACGTGGACGGCGCGATCGTCATCGTGGGCGTGGGGGCCAGCCCCAACGTGGGCCTGGCGCGCGCCGCCGGCCTCGAGCTGCGGCCTGCGGAGCTGGGCGGCGGGGTCGCCGTGGACGCGACGCTGCGCACCTCCCACCCGGACGTGTGGGCTGCCGGTGACATCGCCTCGATCCCGTCGGCCACGTACGGGCGCCCGCTGCGGGTCACCCACTGGGGCAGGGCGAACGACTCGGGACCGCACGCCGCACGCGCCATGCTGGGTGCCACCGACCCGTACGACGCGCTCCCGTACTTCTTCTCCGACCAGTACGACGTCGGCATGGAGCACACGGGCTGGTTCGACGCGCCGGACGGGTACGACGAGGTGGTGGTCAGCGGCTCGATCGACGACAGGGAGGCGTACGCCTTCTGGGTGCGTGACGGACGGGTCCAGGCCGGGATGGCATTCAACGTCCCGGAGCGCACCGCCGACGTCGAGCGTCTGGTGCGCTCCGGGCGCCAGGTGCCGCGGGGCGAGCTCCAGGCGTTCGTCGCCGGCTGACGCGCCGGCCGCGGGTCGAGCCGCGGCCGGCGCCGTCGTCTCAGGCGGTGCGCCGCTCCCGCACGGCCGCGGCGAGCTCCTGCAGGAGCTGCGCCGTCGTGCCCCAGTCCATGCACTTGTCGGTGACGGACCGGCCGTACACGAGCTGGTCCAGCGGCGCGGGCGCCTGCGCGCCCGCCTCGATGAAGCTCTCCAGCATGAGGCCGGTGATGCCGCGCTCCCCCGCGGCCAGCCGTGCGGCGATCTCCTGCACGACGGCGGCCTGGCGCACGTGGTCCTTGCCGGAGTTGCCGTGCGAGGCGTCCACCACGACGCCGGCCTCGACCGCCCCGCCCAGCCCGGAGCCGGCGGCGACTGTCAGCGCCGCCTCCACGTCCTCCCGCGAGTAGTTCGGGCCGCTGCGGCCGCCGCGCAGGATCACGTGGCAGTCCGGGTTGCCGGCGGTCTCGACGGCGGCCGCGCGCCCCTCGGCGTCGGCGCCGAAGAACGTGTGCTCGCTCGCCGCGGTGATGCACGCGTCGACGGCGATCTGCACGTCGCCGTCGGTGGCGTTCTTCATGCCGACCGGCATCGACAGACCCGAGGCGAGCTGGCGGTGCACCTGCGACTCGACGTTGCGCGCACCGATCGCGCCCCACGTGACGGCGTCGGCGATGTACTGCGGGCTGGTCGGCTCGAGGAACTCGGTCGCGGCCGGCACGCCGGCGTCGAGCACGCCGAGCAGCACCTCCCGCGCCAGACGCAGCCCGTGGTGCACGTCGTGGGTGCCGTCCAGGTGCGGGTCGTTGATCAGGCCCTTCCAGCCCACCGTGGTGCGCGGCTTCTCGAAGTACACGCGCATCACCACGACGAGGTCGTCCGCCAGGTCCTGGGCGACGCCGGCCAGCCGCCGCGCGTAGTCGAGGGCGGCCTTCGGGTCGTGCACGGAGCAGGGGCCCACGATGACCAGCAGCCGGTCGTCCTCGCCGCGGAGCACGTCGCGCACCTCGCGGCGCGACGTCGTCACGAGGTCGCTGCGGGCGGTGCCCAGCGGCATCTCGGTGCGCAGGTCCCGCGGTGCGGGCAGCGGGTCGAGGGCGCGGATGCGCAGGTCGGAGGTCTCAGCCAACAGCTCGGCCCGTTCGTTCTCGGTGGGACCCTCGGCAGGTGTGCCGGGGCGCTCGACGGCGGTGCGCGTCGTGGTCATGATCTCGTGGCTCCTGGGTTCTGCGGGCTCGGGCGGGGCGACGGCCGTCGCCGCACCGACGGCTCCATGACCCCGGGACACCTCCCGAGCGGCGACCGGAGCGCCTCGTCCGACGACGAAGGGCCCCGACGCTCGGCGTCGAAGGCCCTGTGCTGGCTCCGGTGGATGCTGGGTCGGTCAGGCGCTGGCCCGCCGAGCCGCACGCATCGCGCACGGAGCCGGCGTAAAGCGCCAATACCAACGGGTGTTCACGACGACGAAGGTACGTCGCGCCGCGGCACGCGTCCAGCCGAGTCCACGATGTGGGTTCCTTCTTCGCCCTCGGCGCGCAGAGGGGTGGCGATAGCGTCGGCCTCATGCCGATCCCTCCGTTCGTCCGTGACCTGCGCCGCCACGTCGGCACCGACCTGCTGTGGCTGCCGGGGGTGACCGTGGTGGTGCGCGACGACGCGGGCCGCATCCTGCTCACGCAGCGTGCGGACAACCACCGGTGGGCGCTGGTGAGCGGGATCGTGGACCCGGGTGAGGAGCCTGGCCTCGCGGCGGCCCGGGAGGTGCTGGAGGAGACGGGCGTGACCGTCGTCGTCGAGGCGCTGGCCGCAGTCTCCACCACCGGAGAGGTCGTCTACCCGAACGGTGACCGGTCCACCTACCTGGACCTGCTGTTCACGGCCCGGCCCACCTCACCGGACGCCGCGGCGGCGGCGCACGTGGCCGACGACGAGAGCCTCGCCGTCGGCTGGTTCTCCCCGGACGCACTGCCCGACGACGTGAGCCCGTCCACCGTGGAGCGTCTGGGACTGCTGCGGCGCTTCGAGGAGGCCGGCTCGGGCGCAGCGGTCTTCGTCCGAGAGCAGCCGATCGAGGGTTGATGTCGCGATAGCGACATGTCGTGGCGGCTTTCCGCCTTTCCCTTACGTATCGGTAACGGCTGCCCTTTCGTAACGCGGGTGAAAAGTTCGTGACCTTACGGTGACGCCGGACACACCGGTGTCCATCCGGGCCCCGCCCACCGAGAGACGGGGATCGAACCCTCGGAGGAACAGTGAAGTCACGCATGACATGCGCCTTCGGTGCCGCGGCCGTGCTGCTCGCGGGCGCCGTCGTCGCGCCGGGTGCGGCGTTCGCAGCGCCGACCCAGGACGTCCCGCCGGCGCAGACGGCGCCGCACAAGGAGGACGACCGCCCCGACACCCTCGCCGCGAAGCAGCGCGAGGCCAAGATGCAGGCCGCCGAGATGGTGGCGACCGGCAAGGCCGAGGTCCAGACCAAGGGCACCGGCAAGAACGCCTCCAAGGTCGTCGAGATCGCCCCGGACAAGTTCGTCGAGTACGGCGTCCAGGAGACGGCCCAGCTCTTCAGCATCCTCGTGGAGTTCGGTGACGAGAACGCCTCCCCGTACTTCCCCGACGCGCCCGTCGGCCCGCTCCACAACGAGATCCCCGAGCCCTCCGCGGAGGACAACTCCACCTACTGGGAGGAGGACTTCTCCCGCGAGCACTACATGGAGATGTTCTTCACCGGGCTGGAGGACCAGGGCGGCGAGTCCTTCAAGGGTGTCTACAAGGAGATGTCCTCGGGCCGCTTCGACCTGCAGGGCGACGTCTCCGACTGGGTCCAGGTGCCCTACAACCAGGCCACCTACGGCGGCGCCTCCGCCGCGGGCGACGAGACGCAGGCCTCCATGACCGCGTTCATCCAGGACACGGCCAACGCCTGGTACGAGCAGCAGCTCGCCCAGGGCAAGACCAAGGACGAGATCGTCGCCTACCTCCAGTCGTTCGACGTCTGGGACCGCTACGACCTCGACGGCGACGGCATCATCAACGAGCCCGACGGCTACATCGACCACTTCCAGGCGATCCACGCCGGCGAGGGCGAGGAGGCCGGCGCCCCGCCGTGGGCCATCTGGTCGCACCGCTGGGCGGTCAACCAGGGCGGCCTCGGCGTCGACGGCCCGTCCGGCTACGAGAAGCTCGGCGGCGTGCAGATCGGTGACACCGACATCTGGATCCGCGACTACACCACCGAGCCCGAGAACGGCGGCCTCGGCGTGTTCGCGCACGAGTTCGGCCACGACCTCGGCCTGCCCGACTACTACGACACCCGGGGCGGGGAGAACGGCACCGCCTACTGGACGCTCATGAGCTCCGGCTCCTGGCTCGGCCACGGGGAGGGCACCATCGGTACCACGCCCAACCACATGGGTGCCCACGAGAAGCTGTACCTCGGCTGGCTCGACTACGAGACCGTCGACGCGGGCGAGTCCGCCACGGTGGACCTGGGCCCGGCGTTCCACGCCTCCACGCTCGGCGCGCAGGCCGCCGTCGTGAACCTGCCGCCCGGCGTCCAGAGCATCGAGGTGGCCGCGCCGCACGACGGCAAGTACGTGTACTCCGGCACCGCGAACAACCTCGACTCGACCATCGCGTCGCCCGCCTTCGTGGTGCCCGACGCCGCCACCCTGACGGCGAAGGCCAACTACGCCATCGAGGTCGGCTACGACTACGCCTACGTCGAGGTCTCGACCGACGGCGGCGAGACGTGGACGGCGGTGGAGACCAACCGCTCCGGCCCGGCCACGCCCGGCAGCGGCAACACCGGCTACGGCATCGACGGCACCACCGACGGGCAGTGGGTGGACCTGACGGCGGACCTCTCGGCGTACGCCGGGGCCACCGCGCAGCTCCGCTTCCGCTACGTGTCCGACGGCGGTGTCAACGAGCTCGGCTTCCTGGTCGACGACGTCGCCGTGGGCGAGGCCCTCGTGGAGGACTTCGAGCAGGGCACGGGCGACTGGGCGAGCAACGGGTTCGTCCTGGTGACCGACGGCGCCTACGACCAGGAGTACGAGCACTACTACCTGGTGGAGAACCGGGTGTACGGCGGGTACGACTCCACGCTGGCCACCGGCCCGTACAACTTCGGCTGGCCGCTCAGCAAGCCCGACACCGTCGAGCACTTCCCGTACCAGGACGGGCTGCTGATCTGGTACGTGAACTCGTTGTACGGAGACAACAACGTGTCGCAGCACCCGGGCGCCGGTCAGGCCCTGCCTGTCGACGCCCGCCCCGGCGCGCTGCGCTGGTCGGACGGCACCGTGGCCCGCAACCGCATCCAGTCCTTCGACGCGACGTTCGGCCTCAAGAAGGCCGACAAGCTCAACCTGCACCGCGAGACGGCGGCCGGCATGACCACCCTCAAGGTGGGCAAGCAGGACCCCGTCTCCGTGTTCGACGACACCGACCCCTACGCCTACTACGACACGGCCAACCCGCAGAACTCCGTGATCGTGGCCGGCACGGGCACCCGCGTCGAGGTCGTCAAGCAGAACGTCAACAAGGGCACCATGACCATCAAGGTCAACGGGGGCTCCGCTCCCGAGCCCCCGGCCGCCGCGGCCTGGGACGCCTCGAAGGTCTACACCAACGGCGACACGGTGACCCACGCGGGCGCCACCTGGCTCGCCTCCTGGTGGACCCAGGGCCAGACGCCCGGTGACCCCTACGGCCCGTGGCAGGAGCTCAAGCCGGCCGATGCCGAGGGCGTCTCCGAGTGGGCTCCCTCGCGGATCTACACCGGCGGCGAGACCGTCAAGCACGCGGGCACGAAGTACGTGGCCCAGTGGTGGACCCGCAACCAGGCCCCCGGTGACGCGTACGGCCCCTGGCGGGTCGTGGGCTGACCCGTCCGGTCGCGCCTGTCGCGACCACCGGCCCCGGCGGCCGGTCGTCCTCCCCGGAGGGCGGCCGGCCGTCGTCGTCCCGGGGCGAGCCGCGTCAGCGGGCGTAACGCTGCACGAAGTTGCGCAGCACCCGCATCGGCTCCGTGACGGCGCGGGACCGGACACGCTCCAGCACCGCGCCGGCGTCCTCGGGCGGGAAGTACCCGTACGTGCGGTACACGTCGATGCGCTCGGTGATGCCCGCCAGATCCAGCTCCGGGTGGAACTGGGTGGCGTACAGGTTCTGCTTCAGCCGGAACATCTGCACCGGCGCGGCCGACGACGTCGCCAGCAGCACCGCACCCGGCGGCAGCACGCGCACCGCCTCCTTGTGCCCCACGTACGCCTCGAACCGCGACGGCAGGCCGTGCAGCAGCGGGTCCGCCGCGCCGTCGGGCGTCAGCTCCACGGTGACCGGACCGATCGGCTCGGCGTAGGTGTCGTCGACGACGGCCCCCTGGTGCCGGCCGAGCGTGCCGACCCCGTAGCAGGCGCCCAGGAACGGGAAGTCCCGCTCGACCACCTCGTCGAGCAGCGCACCGATCTCCTTCTCCACGCGCCGCTGCACGTCGGACTTGGTGTCCTCCGGGTCGGCCGCGTTGAAAGGGCTGCCGCCCACCATGATCCCCGCGTAGTCGTCCAGGTCCACCGACGGCATGGCCTCCCGCTCGAGCCGCACCCGGTGCAGCTGCTGGGGCACCAGCCCGCCGTACCGGCAGAACGCCTCGTACTCGCCGTCGGCGGCGACGTCCTCGGCACGCGTGGCCAGCAGCAGGAACGGCTTCATCCGGTCAGCGTACGGAGCGCCCCGGGCCGGTGCTGGGCCGGGGCGCCTCGTGCTGTCCCGGACGCCCCCGGGCCGTGAGCGCCAGGGACAGGAGACGGGCAGGAGCACGGCGTCGGCTCAGGTCCAGCGGAACAGCCGGACGCCGAGCGGCAGGCACACGGCCGTCCACAGCAGCAGCACGACGAGCTGCAGGGCGGGGAACGGCTCCCCCTGCCAGCCGGCCCCCATCATCTGCGCCGCCGCCCCGAGAGGCGTGAGCTGGGCGACCCGCTCCACGGTGTCCGGCATGATCGGCCCCGGCGTCCACAGCCCCGCGAAGAACATCATCGGGAAGTAGACGAGCGAGCCGATCGCCGACGCCGTGCCCGCCCGAGGTGCACGGGCGGCCACGAGAGTGCCGATCGCGTACATCGCCACCACGGCCAGGAGGAACCCGAGCAGCACCACCGCCACGTTCGCGGGCGCGACCACGCCCAGCAGCGGGATCGCGACGGCGAGCGCCAGCAGCGTGGCCACGACGGTCGCGGCCAGGTTGATCACCAGGTGGGCGAGAACGATGCCCTGCGGCCGCATCGGCGTCGTCGACAGGCGGCGCAGCACCCCGCGCTCGCGGAACGTCGCGAAGCCGACGGGCATGGTGGTCAGGGCCGGGGTGGCGACCGCCACCGCGAGCACGGCGGGCACGTACGCGTCGAGCATGCGCCGGCCCTCCCACTCCGGCCCGAACGCCTCGGCGGGCAGCACGTCCCGCATGCCGGGGATGGCGAACCCGACGCCCACGAGCAGCACCGTGGGGAACGCGAGGGCGAAGAACACGGTGCCGACCTCCCTCAGCCACACGCGCGCCTCCACGGCGAGCAGGGTGGGGAAGCCGCGCAGGCCGACGACCCGGGGCGCCCGGGACGGCGCGGTGCGGGTGCTGGCGGTGGTGGTGGACGCGGTCATGACCCGACCTCCTCGTAGGTGCGCCCCGTGAGGTCGACGAAGACGTCCTCGAGCGTGCGGGGGACGGTGCGCACGTCGTCGGGAACGAGGTCGGCGGCGGCGAGCGCCGGCACGACGGAGAACAGGACCCGCCGGGAGCCGAGCACCTCGATCTCGGCGCGCCCCTGGTCGGTGCGCACGTCGGTGACGGTGAAGACGTGGTCGTCGGTGTCGGCGAGGCGCACGAGGAGGGCGAGCGCGCGGTCGTGGTCGCGGTCGGCGACGCGGAGCCGGACGGTGCGCTCACCGGTGTCCACGAGCTCGGCGGGGGTGCCCTCGGCGACGACCCGGCCGCCGTCGATGACGACGAGACGGTCGCACAGCCGCTCGGCCTCGTCCATGAAGTGGGTGACGAGCAGGATCGTGACGCCGCGGTCGCGGACCCGTTCGACGAAGTCCCAGGTGGCTCGGCGGGCGGCGGGGTCGAGCCCGGTGGTCAGCTCGTCGAGGATCGCGACCTTGGGGTTGCCCACGAGCGCCAGCGCGATGGACAGCCGCTGCTTCTGCCCGCCGGAGAGGTGGTCGAACCGGGTGTCGCGCTGGTCCGCGAGGTCGAGGACGTGCAGCAGCTCCTCGGTGTCGGCCGGGGCGGGGTAGAACGAGGCGAAGAGGCGCAGCGCCTCGGCCACGGTGATCTTCGCGTGGAGCTGGGACTCCTGGAGCTGCACGCCGAGGGCCTCGCGGACAGCCTCCGGGTGGGCCTGGGGGTCGTTGCCCAGCACCCGGACGGTGCCGCCGTCGGCGGTGCGCATGCCGGCGACGAGCTCTACCGTGGTGGTCTTGCCGGCTCCGTTGGGGCCGAGGATGCCGAAGATCTCGCCCTCGGCCACGGTGAACGAGACGTCGTGCACGCCGGGGCCCTCGCGCGTCCCCGCGCCTGGGCGGGACGTCTCGGGCGGGGCGGCGGGCCGGTCCCCGTACAGCTTGCGGAGGTGGTGGACCTCCACGACCGGTGAGGTGCTCACGGTGTGCTCCTTCTGGTGCGGTCGGTGCGGGTGCGGCCGGGCGGGTGTCAGGCCGGTGTCCGGTGGGTGCGGTCAGGTGAGTGCGGTGCGCTCAGGTGCGGGGTCGCAGCTGGGCGCGGCGCAGGAAGAGGTGGAGCCAGGCGGCGGCGAGCACGGCGACGGCGGTGCCGCCGGCCAGCCCGGTCACGAGCGCGGGTGCGGTGTCGGCGCCGGTGGCGACGAGGTTCCCGAGCGTCTCTCCGCCGGTCCCGGTGCCGGTGACCATGTCGGCCAGGGCGAGGACCACCAGGGACGGGAGGAGGGCGAGCGTGCCGCGCAGCGCCCGCAGCCGGTGGTACGCCACGGCGACGGCGGAGCCCACGAGAGCGTAGGTGGCGCAGGCCAGGCCCTCCCCCACGGCACCGAGCACGATGCCGGTGCCGCCGTCGCCGGGGATCCCGCCCGGGCGGACCCACGTCCAGCCGAGCCCTCCCCACAGAGCGCGCTCGCCAAGCTGTGCGACGGCGAACAGGGCGCCGTAGAGCACGACCACGAGGAGGGCGGACAGCACGGCCGCGCGGTGCAGGGCACGGCGGGTGCCGCCGGCTGCCAGGTGGATGGTCAGCACGGCGGCGACACCGGCGGTGCCGAGCGCGAAGGCGAACCAGCGGGCGGCGTAGCCCGTGGCGTGGAGCACGCCGGTGTCCATCTGGCCGCCGGAGCGGCTGACGAGGACTGGCACCGTGACCATGACGAGGGCGAAGACGAGCCAGAAGGCACCGCCGAACAGGAGCTGGGCACCGAAGAGGTGGTCGAGGGCGGCGCGGGTCGCGCGGCGGTCGATCTGGCGGGCGGCGGTGTCCGTCATCGGACCGTCTCCTTCGAGTTGGGGGCGACGTGCTCGGCGCGGGGCTCGGTGAGACGGACGAAGAGATCCTGGAGCCCTACCCCGCCGACCTCCACGCCCGCGGCGCGTGCGGCGGCGAGCTCGCCGTCGTCGGGCGTGCCCTCGAGCGTGAGCTGGACGGTGCCGCCGAGCTGTTGGCGGTGCAGCACGCGCCGTCCGGCGGCGGCGCGCTCCACCGCGCTGGCCGGGCCGGTCAGCGAGAACCCGCGCGAGCGCATCTCGTCGGCGCTCTCGGCGAGCAGCACCCGGCCGCGGTCGATCACGACGACGTCCTCGAAGAGGCGCTCGGCCTCCTCGACCAGATGGCTGGACAGCAGGATCGTGCGGGGGTGGGCGGCGTAGTCGGCGAGGATCTCGTCGTAGAACGCGTACCTCGTGGGGGCGTCCATGCCGAGGTACACCTCGTCGAAGATGGTCAGCGGTGCGCGGGACGCGAGCGCGACGGTGGCGCCGACGGCCGAGAGCTTCCCCCGCGAGAGGGCCGTGGGCTTCTTTCGCACGTCCACCTCGAACCGGTCGAGGAGCCGGCCTGCGAGCTCCTCGTCCCAGCACGGCCGCACGGCGGCGTAGTACCCGAGGCTGGTGCGCACCCTCTCGTCCTCCATGAGGTCGCCGCTCTCGCGGACGAGCTGCGTGCCGCTGGTGAGCCGCGCGTCCTCCCACGGGTCGCCCAGGGCGCCCTCGGGGCCGACGACGACGGTGCCGCTGGTGGGGCGCGTGAGCCCTGCCAGGAGCTGCAGCATCGTCGTCTTGCCGGCGCCGTTGCGGCCGAGCACGCCGGTGATGACGCCGGGGCGGAAGGCCACGGTGGCGCCGGCGAGGGCGGTCGCCGCGTCGCGCTGCCCGGGATCGTGCGCCGGTTCCTGCGCGGGCGTCGCGCGGCCGTAACGCACCACCACGTCGTCGAGGCGGGCGCCGAAGGGTTCGGGGGTGGGCATCTCAGCCGTCCTTCCTGGGATGGGGGGTGCTGCCTCCGCTGTCTCCGCTGTCTCCACGGACGTAGGCGACGATCTCGTCCGCGGAGATGCCGAGGACGTCTGCCTGCGCCAGGGCGGGGCGGAGGACGTCGTCGAAGAACGCGGCGCGGTGCTGGTCGAGGAGGCGGGTACGGGCCCCGGGGGCGACGAACATGCCCAGGCCGCGCCTCTTGTAGAGCACGCCCTCGTCGACGAGCTGCCCGAACGCCTTCTGCGCCGTGGCGGGGTTGATGCGGAAGGTGGTGGCGAGCTGGGTGGTGGACATGACCTGCTCCTCCTCCGCGAGATCGCCCGCGAGAACCTGCCCCCGGATCATCTGCGCGATCTGGAGGTAGATGGGCTCGGGGCCGTCGAACACGGGGACTCCTGAGTGGTTCAGTGGTTCGTTACTCGACTAATGAACCACTGGACACCGGGCGGCGTCAACCTCTGGACGCGGCGAGACTGGAACGGTGCTCCCGAACGCGCCCACGACCACCGGCTGCGAACCGGCCGGCGACTGGCCGTGGACCGAGCCGGCCAGCACCGTCACCAGCCTCGCGTTCGTGCTCGCGGGAGCATGGGTGCTGCTCAGGGCGGCCCGCGCCGACGACGACGGTCGCGCGCCCCGCGTCGCCCTCGGTGTGCTCACCGTGCTCATCGGCGCCGGCTCCGTCGTGCAGCACGGCCCCGCCCCGGCGTGGAACCCGCTCGTGCACGACCCGCCGCTGCTCGGCGCGCTCGCCCTCGTCGCCGCGGACGGCGTCGCCGACCTCACCGGGCGGCCGCTGCGCACCTGGTGGTGGCTCGCCCCCACCCTCGCCGACGTCGGGCTCGCCGCCGTCTCCGTACCGGCGTCGGCCGCCGCGCAGGCGGTCACGGCGGTGGTGGCCGTCGTCGTCACCCTGCTGCGGGTCCGCGCCCGGCCCGAGGTCCGACGCCGCAGCCTGATGGCGCTGACCCTGCTCGCCGTCGGCGCGGCCGTGGGTCGCCTGTCAGAACCGGGCATGCCGTGGTGCGCCGCAGGCGGCTGGTGGGGAACCCCCGCGTCAGGCCACGCCCTGTGGCACCTGCTGGCGGCCGTCGCGCTGGCCGTGCTGGCCCCGGCGGTCGGCCGGCGGCCCCGGCGCTGAGTGCTCCGTCCACAGGGCTCCTGGCAGCCGGCTGGGCGTTGCCCCTAGGGTGACGGTCCGTGCCCGCCTCACGACAGGAGACC